>NZ_JAAQQR010000009.1 GCF_011742555.1 Luteibacter jiangsuensis | reverse complement strand
GGAGTGCGGCGGCCCTAGCTCCCACACGTGCTCGCAGCACCGCCGCTAAAACGGCTTGCCGCACTCCGCTCTCACCTCAAGCCTACCCCGACGCAAAGACACAAGCCGCTTCAGCGGCGATCCGCCGTCAGGCGGCACACCCGCGGGACTGTCAATGCCCCGTCACGGTGACTAACTGCCGTCGAGCGTCAGGTTTCCGTCTGACCTCCCGCGTCACTTCCCGTCCCCCTTCCTGCCTCCCTTTCCAAGTGGTTGATGCGACGTGAATTTGCCGTCGTCATGCGAAGGGAAATCCATGGCACGCGGCTTGCTTCATAGGCTTCGCACCTGGCAACGCCCCTTATTGGAACGGACATGAACGAACCCACCACCCTCGAAGATCCGGATACCGGCACCGACGCCTCGCTGGCATCCTCTATCGGCCTCGGCAGCGAAGTGAACCTCGACGTCATCCTGGACGTACCGGTCACCATGGCCATGGAAGTCGGCCGCACCAAGATCAGCATCCGCAACCTGCTGCAACTCAACCAGGGGTCGGTGGTCGAACTCGACCGCGCCGCCGGCGAACCCCTCGATGTCTTCGTCAACGGCACCCTGGTCGCCCATGGCGAGGTGGTCGTCATCAACGAGAAATTCGGTATCCGGCTGACCGACGTGATCAGCCCGGCCGAGCGCGTCCGCAAGCTGCGGTGATTCCCATGCGCCGTATCGCCGCCGTCCTCGCGGGCGGCTTCCTTCCCTGCGCCCTGATGGCAGCCCCGGCCGCCGCTCCGGCCGTCGATTCCGGGGCGGAGCTGTTTCGCGTGCTGGTCAGCCTGCTGGGCGTGGTCGCCCTGATCTTTTTCGTGGGCTGGCTGAGCCGTCGGGCCCAGGCGCGCGTGCGTCCGGGCGGCAGGAAGATCCGCGTCGTGGAGTCGATGCCCGTCGGCATCAAGGAAAAGATCATGCTGCTCGAAGTGGGCGGCACGCAGCTCCTCGTCGGTGCCTCGCCGACCGGCGGACTGCGTACGCTGCATGTGCTGGATACGCCCGTGAAGGACGATCCGACCGCTCCGGCCCAGCCGACGATCGGCGGCTTTCGCGACGTGCTGTCGCAGTGGAGACGTTGATGAAGCACCGGTCCTCCAGGTTACAGCGCCGTCGTTCCCGCGAAGGCGGGAACCCAGCGACTTCATCGGCGGGGCGGAAGTCGCCGGGCTCCTGCCTTCGCAGGGGCGACAAGTGGGTGACGCTTCTGTTTTTCCTGCTTTTGTTCCTGTTTCCCGTAGCCGCTTTCGCCGCCGATCCCGTCCAGCCGGGCATCCCGGTGCTGAACGTGCAGCCGGGGGCCAACGGCGGCCAGACCTGGTCGCTGTCGATCCAGATGCTGGCGCTGATGACGGCGCTGACGGCGCTGCCGGCGATCCTGCTGATGATGACGTCGTTCACGCGCATCGTCATCGTGCTGGGCTTCCTGCGCCAGGCACTCGGCACGAACAGCACGCCGCCGAATCAGGTGATCCTCGGCCTGTCGCTGTTCCTCACCCTGTTCGTGATGACGCCTGTGCTCAACAAGGCTTATGACGCGGGCATCAAGCCGTACATGGACGGCCAGATGAGCGTGCAGGACGCCCTGCCGCTGGCCGCCGCGCCGTTCCGCCACTTCATGCTGGAACAGACCCGCGAGCCGGACCTCCAGCTGTTCACGAAGCTGGCCGGCGAACAGCCCTACGCCGACAAGGACGCGGTGCCCTACCGGGTGGCGCTGCCCGCGTTTGTTACCAGCGAGCTGAAGACCGCCTTCCAGATGGGCTTCCTGCTCTTCATTCCCTTCCTCATCATCGACCTTGTCGTGGCCTCGGTGCTGATGTCGATGGGCATGATGATGGTCTCGCCGATGATCATCTCGCTGCCGTTCAAGATCATGCTGTTCGTGCTCGTCGACGGGTGGACGCTGCTGCTGGGCACTCTTGCCGGGAGCTTCTTCCAGTGACGCCGGAATCGGTCATCGGATTCGGCCAGCAGGCCCTGCACATCGCCATGCTGATCGGCGCGCCGCTGCTCCTCACGGCGCTGGCCGTGGGCCTGATCATCGGCATGGTGCAGGCGGCCACCCAGATCAACGAACAGACGCTGAGCTTCATTCCGAAGCTCATCTCCATGGCCCTCGTGATGATCATCACCGGCCCCTGGATGCTGCGCACGCTGGTGGAATTCACCCGCACGCTCATCGAGAGCCTGCCCCAGGCGGTGCGTTGATGCCGCTCGACCTCGGCCAGCTCGAAGCCTGGGTCGGCAGTGCATGCTGGGCGTTGTCCCGCATCGCCGGGTTGCTGCTCGTGGCACCGGTGCTTGGCGCGACCACCATTCCGGCGCGCATCCGCATCGGTCTGGCATTGCTGCTCACGATGGCGCTGGCGCCGTTGGCGCCGCTGGACATCCGCCCTCTGTCGGCACAGGGCGTGGCCACGCTGGCGCAGCAGATCCTGGTGGGCGCGTCGCTCGGGTTCATCCTGAAGCTCGTGTTCGAGGCCGTGGCGTTCGGCGGCCAGATCGTGTCGCAGGCGATGAGCCTCGGCTTCGCGGAAACGGTGAATCCCGGCGTCGGCGGCACCACGCCGGTGCTCAGCCAGTTCTACATGATGCTCGTGACCCTTCTGTTCCTGGTGATGAACGGGCACCTGCAACTCATCTCGTTGCTCGCCGACAGCTTTCGCACACTGCCGGTGGGCGAGCAGGGCGTCGGTGCGGACGGTGTGTGGGGCGTGCTCGGCTTCGCCGGCCACCTCTTTACCGGCGCCGTGCGCGTGGCTTTGCCCGCGCTGACGGCCACGCTGGTGGTGAACCTCGGGTTCGGTGCCATCAGCCGTTCGGCCCCCTCCATGAACCTGTTCGCGGTGGGTTTCCCCATCACGATCTGCCTGGGCCTGCTGGCCGTGTGGCTGGCGTTGCGCGCCCTGCCGGGTGCGTTCGATTCGCTGCAGACCGACGCGTGGGAAACCATGCGCGGCCTTATCGGGAGGTAGCGCCATGAGCGAGACCGATAAGGAAGACCGCACCGAAGCCCCTAGTGACAAACGCCTCCGCGAAGCCCGCGAGAAGGGCGATCTGCCGCGCTCGCGCGATCTTTCCACCGCGGTGGTGGTGCTCTCGGGCGTGGCCACGATCATCGCCTCGCGCGAGCAGATGGCCGTGCACGCCGCCAACATCATGCACGTGGGGCTGCGCTACTCGCGCGACGACCTGTTCGCCGCGAACGGCCTCACCCATGCGTTCATGACGGCCGCGGTGGAGGCCCTGAAGCTGCTGGGCCCAGTGTTCGCCGTGACCATGGTGGCCGCAATCGCGGCACCCGCCTTGATGGGCGGGCTCAATTTCTCGGGCCAGGCGCTGATACCCAAGTTCGACCGCCTCGATCCGATCAAGGGCTTTTCCCGCCTGGTATCGATGAACGGGCTGGTGGAGCTGGGCAAGTCGCTGCTCAAGCTGATCCTGATCGGTGGCGCGCTGGTGTGGTTCCTGCGCCGCTCCACCCTGGAGATGTACACGGCCGGTACCGGCCCCGTCGCCAACGGCATCGCCCACGCGCTGGGCATCCTCGGTCATGCCTCGCTCGTCTTCGCCTGCGCCCTTGGCGCCATCGCCCTCGTCGATGCGCCGTGGCAGAAGTTCAGCTTCACCAAGAAGATGAAAATGACCAAGCAGGAAGTGAAGGACGAGCACAAGGAGAACGAGGGCAGTCCCGAGCTGAAGTCGAAAATCCGTCAGATGCAGCATCAGATGGCGCGGCGCCGGATGATGGAAGACGTTCCGACGGCGGACGTGATCGTGACCAATCCCACCCATTTCGCGGTGGCCCTGAAATACGACGAAGACCGCATGGGCGCGCCGCGCGTGGTGGCCAAGGGCGTAGACGTGATCGCCCAGCAGATCCGCGACGTGGCGGGCGGTGCGAAGGTTCCGGTGGTCGAAGCCCCGCCGTTGGCACGCGCCTTGTATCACACGACGGAAATCGGACGCGAAATCCCCTCGGCGCTCTATATCGCCGTGGCCCAGATCCTGGCCTACGTGTTCCGGCTGAAGCAGGCGATCGCCATGGGCGACCTCCCTCCCGATCTCCCGAAGCAGGACATCGACCCTGATCTCATGGGTCCTTACCGGATGGACAACTGACGATGGCAGCCAGCACCACCACCCTCATGGGTACGTTCCGCCAGATCGGCCGCCGCGGCATCGCGGCGCCGCTGGCGATGCTGATCATGCTCGGCATGATGATGCTGCCCCTGCCGCCCTTCGTGCTGGACCTGCTTTTCACGTTCAACATCGCGCTGTCGCTGGTGATCCTGCTGGCGACGATGTACGTACTGCGTCCCCTGGAACTGGCGTCGTTCCCGACGGTGGTGCTGTTCGCTACCTTGCTCCGTCTGGCGTTGAACATCGCGTCCACCCGCGTGGTGCTGCTGCACGGCCACAACGGGCCGGGCGCGGCCGGCAAGGTCATCGAGGCCTTCGGCGAGTTCGTGATCGGCGGCAACTTCGCCGTCGGCTTCGTGGTGTTCGCCATCCTCACCATCATCAACTTCGTGGTGGTGACCAAGGGCGCCACCCGCGTGTCGGAAGTGACCGCCCGCTTCACCCTGGACGCCATGCCCGGCAAGCAGATGGCCATCGATGCCGACCTCAACGCCGGCCTGCTGACGCAGGAGCAGGCTCGCGAGCGGCGCCAGGAAGTGCGCGAGGAAGCGGATTTCTACGGCTCGATGGACGGTGCGTCGAAGTTCGTGCGCGGCGACGCCACTGCGGGCATGCTCATCCTCGCCATCAACATCATCGGCGGCTTTTTCATCGGGATGCTGCAGCACGGCCTCTCCGCTGCCGAAGCCGCCCGCACGTACACCCTGCTGACCATCGGCGACGGCCTTGTCGCCCAGGTGCCGGGTCTCATGCTTTCCATCGCCACCGCGGTGATCGTCACCCGCGTGTCGAAGTCGCAGGAGATGGGCAAGCACGTGATGGGGCAGCTGTTCGGCCAGCCGAAGGCGCTGGCTGTCGCGGCGGCCGTGCTGGGCACGATGGGGCTCATTCCCGGCATGCCGAACCTGCCGTTCCTCATCCTGGCTGCGATCGCCGGCTTCGGTGCGTGGAAGCTGCACCAGAACCAGCTGCTCGCGGCGGCGGGCCCGGCGGCCGGTGCCGGTGCCCCCGGCACGGAACTGGCGCTGGAGTCCGCGCCGCCCGCCGAGCGCCTGGAACTGTCGTGGGAAGACGTGGCCCAGGTGGACACCATCGGCCTGGAAGTGGGCTACCGGCTCATCCCGCTCGTGGACAAGGCCCAGGGTGGCGAACTCATGGCGCGCATCAAGTCCGTGCGCCGCAAGCTGTCGCAGGAGCTGGGCTTCCTGGTGCCGTCCGTGCACATCCGCGACAACCTCGACCTGGCGCCGCACGGCTACCGCATCTCGCTGATGGGTGTGCCCATGGGCGAGGCGGAGATCCACACCGAGCGCATGCTCGCGATCGATCCGGGCCGCGTGCACGGCACGATCAACGGCATCGCCACCCGCGATCCGGCATTCGGCCTCGACGCCGTGTGGATCGAGCCCGGCCTGCGCGAGCACGCGCAGACGCTGGGTTATACCGTGGTGGATCCGGCCACCGTGATCGCCACGCACCTCTCGCACATCCTGCAGAACCATGCGCACGAGCTCATCGGTCACCAGGACGTGCAGCAGCTGCTCGACCGCCTGGCCCAGCAGACGCCCAAGCTGGTGGAAGACCTGGTGCCGAAGCGCCTGTCGCTGGGCGTCGTGGTCAAGGTGTTGCAGAACCTGCTGGCCGAGCGCGTGCCCATCCGCAATTTCCGCGGCATCGTCGAGTCGCTGGCCGAGCATGCGGGCCAGAGCCAGGACCCGGGCGTCCTCGCCGCCGCCGTGCGCGTCACCCTCGGCCGGCAGATCGTGCAGGAAATCGCCGGTCTCGGCACGGAAGTGCCCGTCATTACTTTGGCGCCGGAACTCGAACAGATCCTGCTGCAGTCGCTGCAAGGCGGCGGCCCTGCCGGCGCGGCGGTCGAACCGGGGCTGGCGGATCGTCTTCAGCAGAGCGTGGCCGACGCTGCGCGTCGCCAGGAAGCGGCGGGCGAACCCGCGGTGTTGCTGGTGTCGCCGGCGCTTCGTCCGTGGCTTTCACGCTTCACGCGTCATGTGGCCCAAAACCTGCATGTACTTGCGTACAACGAGGTTCCGGACAACCGACGCGTCAAGCTGGTGACGGCCCTCGGGCGGTAAGCAAAAAGACCACGCGCCGATCGGGCGCGGAACCAACAGGCAAGCGGCGTCACGGGATGAGGGCGCCAGGACGAGGGAAGGATAGAAACGATGAAAATCAAGCGATTCGTTGCGCCGGACATGCGCCAGGCCATGCGCCAGGTGAGGGACGAGCAGGGTCCGGACGCCGTGATCCTCTCCACCCGCCGGCTCGATGACGGCATCGAGATCATTGCCGCCCTCGATTACGACGAAGCACTGGTGCGCGAGGCGGGTTTCGGCTTCGACCAGCCGAAGCGCGACGAGTCGCCGATGCGCGCCGTGCGCGACGAGGCCGAGCGTGCCGCCCGCATCGATCAGGCGCGTGCCGCGACGGCCGCCGCCGTGGAACGCGCGACGAAGTCGGGCGCGCCCGCCGCCGCGAACGCACCGCAGCGCCAGTCGAGCGCGGCGCTGGCCGCCAGCGTGGCCGACGTGGTTCGCGCCGCCACCGTCATGCCCAACAACGACGCCGCCGTGAACGGCGTACGCGCCGAGATCAACAATCTGCGCGAGATGCTCGAAGTCCAGCTTTCCACGCTCGCCTGGAACCAGATGGACCGCGAACAGCCGCTGCGCGCCCGCGTGCTGCGCGAGATGACCCGCCTTGGCATCGACGGCGACGTGGCGCGTGCACTGTGCGCCGAGCTGCCGCCCGGCATGACCTCCGACCAGGCGCGCTACCTCCCGTTGGGCCTGCTCTCGCGCAACATCCGCACGAGCGGCCGTAATTTCGACACGGTGGGTGGCGGCGTCACCGCGCTCGTGGGTACCACGGGCGTCGGCAAGACCACCACGATCGCCAAGCTCGCCGCGCGCGCCGTGCTGCGCCATGGGGCGTCGAACGTGGCACTCATCAGCGCCGACCAGTACCGCATCGGCGCCGGTGCCCAGCTCGAACACTACGGGCGCCTGCTCGGCGTTCGCGTGTTCAACGCGCACGACGCCACCAGCCTGCGCAACGTGCTGCTTCAGCTGCGCGGCCGGCACACCGTGCTGGTGGACACGGCCGGACTGGCCGGCAACGATCCCAAGCTGCAGCAGCAATTCGATACCTTGCGCGCCACGTCGGACGTGCGCGTGTGCCTGGTGCTGGCAGCCAATGCGCAGGCCCAGGCCATCGACGGCGCCATTCGCGCGTATGCGCCGCTGGCGCCGCAGAGCGCCATCCTCACCAAGCTCGACGAGGCACCGCTGATCGGCGGCGCACTCTCGGCCCTGATCCGCCACGACATGCCGCTGGACTACACGACGGACGGGCAGCGCGTGCCCGAGGACATCGCCACGGCGGACGCGCGCAAGCTGGTCTGCCTGGCCGCGCAGCTGCTGAAGCAGCGCAACGAAGAACCCGACGACGCCGTGCTGGCCGAACGTTTCGGCACGGCGACCCCGGCCCTGGCCTGACGGCCCCACGGAACACAGACAGAAACATACGGGCAGTGACTTCCTTCATGAGCACACACGTCGATTCCACGCAGGCCGCCGGTCTCAACTGGCTCGCCGATCGTCGCCCCACCCGCAGCATCGCGATCGCGGGCGGAAAGGGCGGCGTCGGCAAGACCACGGTGGCGGTCAACCTCGGCATGGCGCTCGCGATGGGCGGCCGTGACGTCCTCCTCCTGGACGCGGACCTCGCCATGGCGAACATCGACGTCCTGCTCGGCCTGCAGCCCACGCGCCACCTGGGCCACATGCTGGAAGGCGAATGCCGCATCGAGGACCTGATCCTCGAGGCCGCCCATGGACTCAAAGTGATCCCGGCCACCTCGGGCACGCGGCGCATGGCGCAGCTGCCGAACATCGAGCACGCCGCCGTCATCCGGGCGTTCGACGAATACCCCCTGGCCCCCGAATACCTGATCGTGGACACCGCCGCCGGCATTTCCGACAGCGTGTCGATGTTCGCGGCGGCCTCGGACGAGGTGGTGGTGGTGGTCTGCGACGAGCCGGCCTCGCTCACCGATGCCTACGCGCTGATCAAGGTCATGAGCCGCGAATTCGCGATCAACCGCTTCCGCATCGTGGCGAACATGGTTCGCCACGCCCAGGAGGGCCGCCAGCTGTTCGAGAAGCTGTCCCGGGTGACCAACCGCTTCCTCGACGTATCCCTGGATTTCATGGGCATGGTTCCGCACGACGAATACCTGCGCCAGGCCATCCGCCGCCAGTCGGCCGTGGTCGACGCCTGGCCGAGCAGCCGGTCCGCGGTCGGATTCAAGAATCTGGCCAGGTCGGTCGATACATGGGGTGAACCCGAGCCCCGGGCACAGGGCCGCATCGGCTTCTTCGCCGAACGGTCCCATCTGGGGGGAGGGCTGCCACTGTGAGCGTTGCGACCGAATATCTCGAGATCACGCGTATCCCGGCGGATCAACTGGTTAAGACCCACGCGCCGCTGGTGCGCCGTATCGCCTATCACCTGATGGGTCGGCTGCCGCCAAGCGTGGATGCGAACGACCTCATGCAGGCCGGAATGATCGGACTGCTCGAGGCCGCAAGAAATTACTCGCCGACTCGCGCGGCCAGCTTCGAAACCTATGCGGGCATCCGCATACGTGGCGCCATGCTGGACGAACTGCGCAAGACGGACTGGACCCCGCGCTCCGTCCACCGGAAGTTGCGCGAGGTCGCGGAGGTGACAAGGCAGATAGAAAACGAGACGGGTGGCGACGCCGAAGACGCGGAAGTGATGAAGCGCCTGGGCATCGACGCCATGGAATACAACCAGATCCTGGCGGACGCCGCGAGCGCGCGGTTGCTGAGCCTGACGGCGCCGGAAGGCGACGAGGGCGCGGCGATCGACGTGGCCGATCCGGACGCCGCGGGTCCGGACGGCATATTCGAGCAGGAAGGCCTGCGGGACGCGCTGGCGCAGTCGATCGACGGTCTGCCCGAGCGCGAAAAACTGGTCATGTCGCTGTACTACGATGAAGAGCTCAACCTGAAGGAAATCGGTGCGGTGCTGGGTGTGAGCGAATCCCGGGTGTGCCAGATCCATGGCCAGGCCCTCATTCGTCTCCGTGCACGCATGTCGGGTTGGAAAGACAAGCATTGACGAACGCGCAGCAGCAAGGCGGAGAGAAGTTTTGGACAAGAACATGAAGATCCTCGTGGTGGACGATTTCTCCACCATGCGACGCATCGTCAGGAACCTCCTGGTGGAACTGGGTTTCACCAACACCCTGATCCAGGAGGCCGAGGACGGCAACGCCGCGCTGGCATTGCTCCGTGCGCAACCGATCGACCTCGTGGTCACGGACTGGAACATGCCGAACATGACCGGCATCGACCTGCTCCGCGCCATCCGCGCCGACGCAGCCCTGAAGTCGCTGCCCGTGCTGATGGTCACGGCGGAAAACAATCGCGACCAGATCATCGCCGCCGCGCAGAGCGGCGTGAACGGCTACGTCGTCAAGCCGTTCACGGCGGTCACGCTGAAGGAAAAACTCGACAAGATCTTCGAACGACTCGCCGCGGCCGCGGGCTAAGGAACGACCATGAACACCATG
The DNA here is from genome assembly GCF_011742555.1 of Luteibacter jiangsuensis. Lineage (GTDB taxonomy): Bacteria > Pseudomonadota > Gammaproteobacteria > Xanthomonadales > Rhodanobacteraceae > Luteibacter > Luteibacter jiangsuensis. Next base: position 147,870 of record NZ_JAAQQR010000009.1, on the reverse strand, counting down.
CTTTCCACCGGCCACGACGTGGCACCCGAACTGCGCGAACTGCTCGACGCGGACGATCCGGTCGCCATCGAACAGGCCCTGGACAAGCTGTTGCGCACCCGCGAACAGCACCTCTTCCTCGCGCTCGGCCACCTCGCGCGCGATCTGCACGAGTCCGCGCGTCGCCTCGCAGCCGACATTTCGCACGACGGCGTGCCCGGCAACATGAGCGATGCGCGCAAGCACCTGCGCGACGTGCTGGAGATGAGCTCGCAGGCCGCGCACCGTACGCTCGACTTCAGCGAGAAGCTGCGTCCGCAAGCCCAGGCACTGGCCCGCCAGGCCGACGAGGTGCTGGTGCTCGACCACGCCGATCCCGCTTTCGCCGCCAATGCGACGGCCCTGGCCGTGCGCGTGGGCGACTTCGCGCAAAGCTGCGACATCGGCTTCGGTGAGATGGTGGAAGCCCAGTCGTGGCAAGACCTCTCCGGTCAGCGCGTCGCCCAGGTGGAAGCGTTCATGGCCAAGGTCGAATCCTCGCTCGTGGAACTCGTGCGTCTCACCGGTTCGCTGGCGGGCGGCGCGGCACCGGCCGCCGAGAAGGTCAGCCAGGACGAGGTGGATCGCCTCCTCAGCGAATTCGGCTTCTGAGCACCCTATGAGCGTGGAGCTGGACAACGAGCTGCTCAATGTCTTCCTGATCGAGGCACGCGAACTGCTCGAGAGCCTGGGCGAGCAGCTCGTGGATCTCGAGTCGTCGCCGGAAGACACCGACCTGCTGAACGCGGTGTTTCGCGCGTTCCACACGGTGAAGGGCGGGGCGGGTTTCCTGGGCCTCAACCCGATGGTCGAGTTGTGCCACCGCGCCGAAGACCTCCTGAACGAGGCGCGTAACGGCGCCATCGTGCTCAACGCGGGCTTCATGGACGCGTTGCTGGAGTCGCTCGACCTCCTCAACGACATGATGCGCGCGGCCGACGGCGGCTTGCCGATCGACCCGGCGCCGCGCTCGCTGCTCGACCGCCTGCTCATTCCGGGCCGCGCGGCGTCGGCGCCCCCGGTGGCGCTTGCCGCGCCGGTGGCCGCTCCCGTCGCCAGCGAAACGCGTTCGCGTCCGTACGATCCCATCGAAGACGAATTCGAAGCGATGCTCGACGCCGCGCGCAGCGAGCGCGAGCCCGCGCCGGCGTCGTCCGGAACGATCTCCGACGACGAATTCGAGGCACTGCTCGATTCTCTCTACGGTACAGGTGCGCCGGGTGCCGAGCCCGAGGCACCCGCTGCCGCCACGCCCGTGGCGGCGGCAGCGCCGGTGCCCGCCGCGCCCGATGCCGGCGGCATCAGCGACGACGAGTTCGAAGCACTGCTCGACAGCCTGCACGGCACGGCCGCGCCCGGCGCCAGCGGGGCGGGTGTCGCTGCGTCCACGCCCGCTCCGCCGCCGGCTCCCGCTCCGGCTCCGGCTCCGGTCGTCGAGACGCCACAGGTGGCGGCCACATCGAAACCCGCCGCCGCGACCTCGGGCGAGAAGCGACAGGCGTCCACTGCCGAAACCACCGTCCGCGTCGACACGCATCGTCTCGACGGCCTCGTCGACGCCGCCGGCGAACTGGTCCTGGTACGCAACCGCCTGACCAACCTCGCGCCGCGCGGCACGAACGATCCGATGGAACGTGCCATCGGCGAACTGGAACGCGTGGCCGAAGACCTGCAGAACGCCGTGCTGCGCATGCGCATGCAGCCGGTGGGCAAACTGTTCTCGCGCTTCCCGCGCATCGTCCGCGATCTTGCCCGTCAGCTCGGCAAGGACATCGAGCTGGTCACCGAAGGTGAAGATACCGACATCGACCGGACCGTGGTGGAGGCCCTGGCCGACCCGCTGGTGCACTTGCTCCGCAACGCGGTGGACCACGGCATCGAGATGCCCGACGTGCGCGTCAGCGAGGGCAAACCCCGCGGCGGCACCGTCCGGCTGGCCGCCGGCCAGTTCGGCGATCGCATCGTCATCACGGTCACCGACGACGGCAAGGGCATGGACCCGGAAGTCCTGCGCCGCAAGGCCGTCGAGAAGGGCCTGATGGACGCGGAACAGGCCGCGCGCCTCGACGAGCGCGAGTGCTACGAAATCGTGTTCCGCCCGGGCTTCTCCACGGCGAGCCAGGTTTCCGACATCTCCGGACGCGGCGTCGGCATGGACGTCGTCAAGACCAAGATCGTGGAACTCGGCGGCACGCTTTCCATCGATTCGCGCGTGGGCCATGGCAGCACGGTGCGGCTGTCCGTGCCGCTCACGCTCGCCATCCTGCGCGTACTCATGGTGCGGGTGGGCAACCGCCTGCTGTCGCTGCCGCTGTCGAACGTGGCCGAGGTTTTCGAGCTGGTGCCAGGGCAGATCCAGGAACTGGACGGCCGCATCGTTGCCTCGCACCGCCAGCGCGCACTACCCCTTGCCGACCTCGGCCGATGGGCGGGCGCGGCGGGGAAGGGCGGCCACGTCGTCGTCGTGCAGATCGGCCACCAGACCCTCGGTTGCCTCGTCGACGAGGTGCTCGGCCGCGAAGACGTCATGGCCAAGCCACTCGGTCCGTTCCTCAAGCACGTGCCCGGTGTCGCCGGCGCCACGATCACCGGCGACGGCCGCATCTCGCTCGTGCTCGACCTTGCAGGCCTGGCCGACGACGGCGGTCAGGTGCTGCCCAGCCTGAGGATGGCTGTCTGACATGGATATCGTGAGCGTCGTCGGAACGATCCTGGCCTTCGTGGTCATCATCCTGGGCACGATCCTCAAGGGATCGAGCCTCGACGCCCTGTGGAATCCCGCCGCGTTCGTCATCGTTTTTGTCGGTACGTTCGCGGCGCTGCTCGTGCAGACGCCGGGCGCGGTGCTCAAGCGTGCGTGGAGCATGCTGCCCTGGGTGTACCGTCCGCCGGACATCGAATCCGAAAACCTCGTCAGCCGCATCATCGGTTGGAGCGAGATCTCGCGGCGCACCGGCCTGCTGGGCCTGGAGCCCGCCATCGAGCGCGAAACGGATCCCTTCATTCGCAAGGGGCTGCAACTGCTCGTGGACGGCACCGAGCCCGACGCCATGCGCTCGGTGCTCGAGGTGGAAGTCTTCGCGCGCGAACACACCGACATCGAAGCCGCCAAGGTGTTCGAAAACGCGGGGGCCTATTCGCCCACCATGGGCATCATCGGCGCCGTGATGGGCCTGATGTCGGTCATGCAGAACCTGGCCGATCCGAGCAAGCTCGGCCACGGCATCGCCGCGGCGTTCGTTGCCACCATCTATGGCATCGGTCTCGCCAACCTGCTGGCCCTGCCCATGGCGTCGCGCCTCAAGGGGCTTGCGCGCCGCCGTTCGCAGATGCGCGAGATCCTCGTCGAGGGCCTGGTTTCCATTGCCCAGGGTGACAACCCGCGGCACATCGAAAGCAAGCTGCAGGGGTTCCTGTCGTGAAGCGGCGTCACCACGAGGAGCACATCAACCACGAGCGCTGGGCGATCCCGTATGGGGATCTCATCACGCTGCTGCTTGCGTTGTTCGTGGTGATGTACGCGGTGTCGGCCGTGAACGAGTCCAAGTTCCGCGTCATGGCCCAGTCCATCAACGAAGCCTTCAACGGCACCGGCAAGGTGATCGAGCCGATTCGCGAGGCGACGCCCGCGGCGCAGGTGCCACTGCCGAACCAGTCGCGCGCGCCCACGGCGGCGCCCATCGCCAAGATCGACGTGCCCATTCCCCCGCGCAACCTGCCGTTGCCCGGTCACGAAGGCGCGGCGCCCGTGCGGCAGGAAAGCGCCAGCATCAATACCGCCCCTGCGGCGAACACCTCCATCGGCAAGACGGAGGATGCCAGCCTCAGCCAGATTTCCGACGAAGTGCAGCGCGCGATGAAGCCGCTCATCGACAAGAGCCTGGTGAGCGTACGGCAGACGCCCGACTGGCTCGAGATCGAAGTGCGCACGGACATCCTGTTCCCCGTTGGCGTCGCGAAGCTGCAGGCGCCCGCAGAAGACGTGCTGCGCAAGCTCGCCGGCATCCTCGCGCCGTTTCCGAACGCCATGCGTATCGAGGGCTATACCGACAACACGCCCATCGCCACGACCACTTTCCCGTCCAATTGGGAACTGTCGGCCGCCCGTGCGGCCACCGTGGCACGGCTGCTTACGTTGAGCGGCGTCGATCCGCATCGGGTGGGCATCATCGGCTGGGGCGAGTTCCGCCCGACCGCGAACAACGCCACCGAAGACGGACGCAACCGGAATCGCCGGGTGCTCATCGTGGTGATGAGCGACAAGGCCGCACCTGCCCGCTTCTACAGCGACGCCGACCGCGTCGATCTGGCGGCGAAGCCCGCTGCGCCGGGCTCGGCAGCGCCGGTCGACGCCAGCCGGGGCATGGCGGCACCGACGGCCGGTGCGGCGCGTTTCGCTCCCGTCGCGGAGGCCCGCTGATGCGCGTCTGGGCGGTCTCCAACCAGAAGGGTGGCGTAGGAAAGACGACGACCACGGTCGCGCTCGGCAGCCTGCTTGCCCAGGCCGGTCGGCGGACGCTGCTCGTCGACATGGACCCGCACGCCTCGCTGTCCGGCTACGTCGGCGTCGAAAGCGGCGCGCATGGCAGCGTCTACGATCTCTTCGGCGTGGGCGGGAATCCGCTGCCGGTGCGCACGCTCGTGCACGCCACCCGATGGGATGACCTCAGCGTGCTGCCGGCGTCGGCGGCGATGATCACCCTGGATCGTCAACTCGGCACACGGCCCGGCATGGGCCTCGTGCTGAGCCAGGCGCTCGCGGAACTCGCACCGGATTTCGACCATGTGCTGCTCGACTGTCCGCCGACGCTCGGGGTGCTGATGGTCAACGCCCTGGCCGCCAGCGACCGCTTGCTCGTGCCCACGCAGACGGAGGCGCTGGCCCTTGCCGGTCTGGAGCGCATGTTGCGCAGCCTGTCCATGATCGAGCGGTCGCGCGGCAAGCCGTTGCCGCGCACGATCGTGCCGACGCTGTACGACGCGCGCACGCATGCCTCCCGCGCGTGCCTGGCGCAATTGCGCGAGCAATATGGCGACGGCGTGAGCCAGGCCGTCATTCCCACCGACACGCAGATTCGCGAAGCGAGCGCCGCGGGCGTTCCCCTTGCATCGTGGCCCGCGGCGCGCCGCGGCGGCCTCGCGTATCGTCAGCTGCTCGACGAACTGCTGGCGCTGCCTGTCGCTTCGGTGACGGACGCGGCTGCGTGATGCGTGCCATGCAAGACGCCGAACAGATCGTCGCCGATTACCTTGCCGAGCTCCTGACGCCGGCGATGCGCCCCGCCACGAAGGCGCCGGCCGCCGAGGTTACCGTGGTGGCCTTCCAGCCCGGACGTAACGCGCCTGCGCCGGTGCCGGTGCGCGATGCGGCGTGCCGCTACCTGCTGTGCGTGGCGGCGGGCGTGAAGCTGGCGGTGCCGATGGCCGACGTGACTCATGTGATACCGATGCCGCCGCTCAGCCCGCCGAATTCGAGCAATCCCATCTGTCTGGGGCGCTGGCGGCATCCTGGCGGCGAGGCGCGCGTCGCCGACCTCGCGGCGATCCTCTCGCCCGACCTCAGCGGTTCGCCGGTGACGACGCTGGTGATCCTGCGCGATCGCACGTGGGCACTGGCCTGCGTGGTCGACGAAGAGTCGGTCGAACTCCTGCCGGACGCGATCCAGTGGCGCCTTGGCGCCACGACACGCCCATGGCTGGCCGGCATGTCCCCCGAACCCAAGTGCGGCGTGGTCGATACCACGGCGCTGATCGAATGGCTGGAAAAGGAGCTGGGCCCATGACCCCAACCCAACTCGATGGCCAGGGCGCCTGGCTCGGCTTCTCCCTAAAGGGACAGCGCTACGCCGTGTCCCTGGGTAGCGTGCGCGAAGTGATCCGCCCCGGCGACATCACCCCGGTCCCCGGTGCTCCTGAGGACGTGCTCGGCATCGTGAACCTGCGCGGCCAGATCGTGCCGGTGCTCGACGGCCGGCGCCGCTTCGGCCTGGAAGGCGGCGTGGACGAAGGGGCGGAAGACTCGCGCCGCGTCATCGTGTTCGACGACAACGGCAGCGTGGTCGGCATGCGGATCGACGTCATCGGCGACATGCTCAGCTTCGACGCCGACGACGTGGCCCCACCGCCGCCGGGACGCGCCGAACGCCGCGACGATCCCGTCAGCGGCGTGATTACCCGCGACGACGGGTTCATCGCGCTGGTGGACGTGCAGAAGCTCTGCCGGGCCTAGGCGCATCGCCCCTGTCCTCAGGCAAGGCTATTGCGTTACCGTGTCCCGCGAACCAACGGAACCTCACGCATGAACGCTGCCATCGGATACGTGCTGATCGCCCTCGCGGTCCTCAACCTCGTCGGCCTGCTGCTCCTGTTCCGCCGCCTCGGCAACGCGACGTACCCGGCGTCCCAGAAGGAACCGGCGGCCCCTGCCACCGCGGCTCCCGCCCAGGCGCCGTCCGAGCCCGCGGTCTCCGCCGATGCACTGGCCAACATGCTTCGCCGGCTCGATCATCGCCTGGGAGACATCGAGGATCAGGTGAAGCGCAGCCCCTCCGTCGCGGTATCGAGCGATCAGGGCGCGACCACCGACCGTGCGCTCGCACTGGCCCAGCGCCTCGCGCGTCAGGGGTCCACGCCGCAGAACATCGCGGAAACGTGCGGCATTTCCCTCACCGAAGCAGAGCTGCTGCATCGTCTGCACGCGCCTCGTTGATCGGCTGACTGTTTCCTCGTGTACGCTCTGCGGTTGACAGAGATCACGAGCGGTACCCCATGGCACTCAAATCCACGGTCTTCAAGGCCGAGCTGCAGGTCAGCGACATGGACCGGCATTACTACCAGTCGCACGCGTTGACCATCGCCCAGCATCCGTCGGAAACGGACGACCGGATGATGGTGCGGGTGCTCGCGTTCGCCTTGAATGCCGACGATGCGCTCGTTTTCGGCAAGGGAATCAGTTCCGATGACGAACCGGATCTCTGGCGCAAGGAGCTGACCGGCGAGGTCGATCTGTGGATCGAGATCGGTCAACCGGACGAGCAGCGCATCCGGCGTGCGGCCGGCCGCGCGAATAGGGTGATCGTCTACAGCTACAGCGGACGCAGCGCGGAGGTCTGGTGGAAGAAGACGGCAGCTGCCGTGGCCCGCACGAAGAACGTTTCCGTCGTCGACATCGCACCTGCCACCGTCGAAGCCCTCGCGGCACTTACGCAACGCACGATGCAGATCCAGTTCATGGTGCAGGATGGCCACGCCCAGGTGATCAGCGGCGAGACCGTCGTGCCGGTGGAATTGACGACGCTGGCCTAGCGGCGCGGCGCCGTGCGCTGCTTATTCCGCTTCGGTCGCGGTCACAGGCTCGACCGAAACGGGCTTGGTCATGCGTGTGACCAGGAGCACGATCAGCGGCATGAGCATCAACGGAAGGTTGCTGGGGCCGGGCCACCAGGTGGCCAGTATCCCCGACAGCAGGGCCATGGCGGGCAGGGCCAGGGCCCGGCGGCGCAGAACGAGGATCATCTCCTCCGATACCCCTTCCTTGATGAAGGGAGGGCGGAGCACACGCTTCACGAGGCGATACTGAAGCAACCCGGCCACCAGCAAGGTGCCCGTGTAGAACCATTCCGGTACGCGTTCCGTGGGGTGTTCGCTCATCAATGCCGACGAGAACGGCATGAACGCGATGGCCATGAGCAGGAACAGGTTGGGCCACACGATGGCCGGATCGTAACGGCGAAGAAGTCCGAACACGCGGTGGTGGGCAGCCCAGAGGGCACCCACGACAACGAAGCTCAGGATGAACCCCACAAAATGCGGCGTGAGGTTGAGAAGCGCGATCAACCACGCTTCATTACTGCTGTCGGCCGGATGCGGCACGTGGATCTCGATCACCAGCAAGGTGATGGCGATGGCGAACACCGCGTCCGAAAAGAACGTCAGCCGTTCGAGCTGCTGATCCTGCGCGTGCGACATACGGTATCCCCCCTCTTATCCCCTCGCGAATCATCGCGCGAGCCGGCGCCCAGGGGAAGAGGTGGCCGGAGCCAAGCCTGCAATTCGGTTCCGCCGCTTATGCAGGAGCCAAAGGTTCCGGCCATGGAGAAAGGGCAGCGCCGCCTGGCCCAAGATGATCGGAAGCTTATCGAGGTGTATGGCGTATATCAGCGAGACGAGGCTTCCCCAGAAGCTGAGGTGCCAGAAGAGCGGCGGGACGGCCAGGCGTCCCTTGTGCTCGGAATAAAGCCATTGAACGAAGAACCGGGAACCAAATAGTGCGGTTCCGGCGAGCCCAACAGCTGTCCATGCAACGGAGTCCTTGTACAACCAGGGCGCCACGGACTCAAGGCAGGATTGCAGTAGCGTCGCCAATGAACTGTTCCCCTTGGATAACAGCACAAGAGTGGGGCGGGCGTAGCAGCCCGCCTCACTCTCCTTACATTCCTGACCTGAAGAAATTTCGAAGCCAGCGGTCCGCCCAGCTTCCCTCGACCTGCCCGTCGCCAGGAATGCACTTCATGACTCTACCGCCAGCGACACAGGTGATCTCATCCGACGACAAAACGCGCATATATTGCTCCGCTTGTTTGGGCGGGACAGTTTTGTATGCGGGGATCGTCACGGCTGTAGGCGAAACGCGCTGTGGCGCGTCCGGCCTCACCTTTCTTTCGGTCAATTTCCTACAACGTCGCACCACGCCAATGCGATCAGAACAAGGATGAATGCAACGCTGATCGCCTTCAGCACTGGAGACTTAGCCAGCACGCAACCCAGGCTTCCAACGCCGATCAGGGCGATCCATAGGTGACTGGACATGGTCTATTCGCAAAAATACGCACCTGCGGTGGCGCCCAGGGTACCCCCGATGCCGAATCCGCTGATTCCTCCCGCTGGACCGGTAGTCCCGAAACCGATGGCGCTGCCGAGTAACGCGCCGCCTAGGGTGAAGCCGGCAACACACCGGTTGTAGCTGCCGTTCCCGAGGAAGATGGGCCTCAGGCCGCCAGATATTTGGGAAATCTCGTTAGCGCTCAATTCGTACATGACTTTCCTTCCTTGAATTGCGTGGCCGTAGCGATCAGCCTGCCGGTGGCCACTTCCGGCAGCGGTAGAAGCGAGGTGGCAACATTCCCACCGGCTCAACTCGATTGCACCGGTCGGAGTTCCACAAATTGGCCGTCGACCAGCGAAAAAACACGGTCAGCAGCACGAACTGTCTCCGGGCGATGAGCGATCGTGATGCGGGTCATCTTCAATTCCTTCAGATGCGCCGCCACTTCGCTTTCCGTGATCAGGTCGAGATGGCTCGTCGCCTCGTCCAAGACGAGCACCGATGGTTTTCGATAAAGGGCGCGAGCAAGGACGATGCGTTGCTTCTGTCCTCCCGAGAGTACAGACCCCATGTCGCCGACGAGGGTGCGGTAGCCCATTGGCATATTGCAGATATCGTCGTGAATTCTGGCAAGTGACGCAGCGGCGTAGATGTCGTTCATGGCTGCCGAGGCGTCGAAGAAGCAGATGTTGTCGGCAATAGTTCCAGAGAAAAGGTGATCGTCCTGGAGGACAACGCCTGTTCGCTCGCGGAAAGACGACTTGCCAAGGTGGGCGAGATCGATACCTCCCACGCGCACGCTTCCCTCGCAAGGGTCGATGAGTCCGAGAAGAAGACGAAGTGCTGTGGTCTTACCTGCGCCCGAAGCGCCGACGATGGCGACGCACTCGCCGGGTTCAATGGACAGCGATGCATTCCGCAGTATCCACGGCGAGTTGCCTGAGTACCGGTAACTTATGTTGTCGAATCGAAGGGACGGAGCATGCTCCGGGCCCTGATACGATCCGACCATGTTGGGCTCCTCGGGGGAAAGAATGACGTCGGCCACGCGTTCCCCTTGAATCTTCAGAAGCCGCAACTGGATCAAGTAGTCGATGAGCGCATTCGCCCGGTGGGCGAACTGGTCGGCATACGCCGAGAGCGCCATGAGCATCCCTGCGGTCATCTGTCCGCGCATCGCGAATGAAGCCCCTGCCCACAGGATGATTACTCGCTGGGATCCCGAGAGGGTGCTACTGGTGGCTTCGAACAGGATGCCTAGCTTGTCGCTTCGGAACTGCTGTGTCTGGACGGAGGCAGTCTTGTTGGCATGGAGAGCGGACCTGATGGAGGTCTTGTTATTGAGGCGGATCGTGCGGACGCCTCTGATGCACTCGACGAGATCCGTTCGTTGAGATGCTGTGGCCTCGATCTGATCTATGCTGACCTCGCGGAGGCGTCGATATATCGAGAGGCGAATGACGGCGTAGAGAAGGGTCCCGCAGCACACGACCGCCGCGAGCGGAGGGCTGTACAAGATTAGGAGCACGAGGGTGGCGACGCCAATCATGCCGTCCATCAATGCACCCACCAATTGACCGGTGACGGCCTGCTGGATGCCGTGGATGGCATCTACCCTGGATACAACGTCCCCTACATGGCGGCGCTCGAAGTAACCTTGCTGGAGTCGGAGCAGGCGATCGAAAAGGACGCCTGTCCAACGCATGCCTCCGTGCGCCCGTAGCCACGCCACGGACCAGCTGCGGCATGCCGAGATGGCCGACGTGATCAGTGTCAGGAGGATGAAGCTGATGCCAACGAGCGTGAGCAGGTCATAGTCGCCGTTGGCAAGAACCTGGTCCACGACGATTTGCACAAGCTGGGGCATAAGGAGGGCGAGAACCTCCAGGGCCAGAGAAAAGCCAAGGATCGACCCCAGCGACGAGGCATAGCCGTTCAAGAGACGAAACATCGTCCTCAAGCGGATCGCCGGCTCTATCTTCAAGCTCGCGAACTGATTGCCAGGCACTGCCTCCATGGCGATGCCGGTGAAAAACCGCGACACTTCACTTAGCGGAAGGCGCCTACGGCCCGCAGCCGGATCGTGAATGATCGCGTGCTTACGAGACACCTTGAGAAGCACGACGAAGTGATCCAGTCGCCAATGCAGTATGCACGGTGTATGGAGTTGCTCGAGTTCCCCCATTTCGAGGCGTAAGGGCCTGCAACGCAGGCCGCGCTCTCCCGCTATGCCCATGAGGTCGTTCAGGCTGGCGCCTCGCGAAGAGAGTTCCGCTCGCTCGCGCAGGTCGCGTAACGACACGTGGTGACCATGATGGCCGAGGATCATGGCGATGCAGGCCAGACCGCATTCGGCCTGTTCAGCTTGTCGAATGACGGGGGTGCGTTTCGCGACTCCCAGTCGGTTTGCCAGCGTCCAGGGGGTGGACAGATACTCCTTGTTGGCTTTCACGGTGACGATGCCTGGCTTTCCATGCGCTTGTTCATCGCCATGAGGGGCTCGAACATCCATTCGACGAGTTTTCGGCGATCGAGCAGGAGGTCCGCCGTGACTTCCATGCCGGCCTTCAGCTGCTCTTCCTTGCCGTAAACAGTCAAGCTCTGGCGTGGGACCTCTAACTCAACGCGATACACGGGTTCTCCTTCCCCGCGGCCAGTCGAAAGAGCTACACCCTGAGCCTCGATGGCGGATCCCGGGACGCGAGAAACATGGCCCCGATGCAAGCCAAACTTTTCGTAGGGGAAGGGGCGGTAACGAATGGCGACGGGTGTGCCGTGCTTGACGAAGCCGATGGCCCGGCTGTCGACGAGGATTCGCGCAACGAGGTCCGCACCATCGGGAACAAGCGTGGCAAGGGTTTCGGGGGGCGACGTGCTGCTTCCTTCCGTGACGAAGATATTTGTCACTTCGCCATCAAACGGTGCGTTGACCAGCAAGGAGCGCTCGGCCTCTGTTTGTAGGATGGCCTGTTCCACATTCGATAGCCTGTCCTTCACCAGGCTAAGCTTCTCCGAGCGGTCGTCGGAAAGACGCTTCAGTCGGGACGCCAGTGTGGACTCCATTTGTCTTGCGTCGTCGTACTGTGCCGAAAGGGACTCAAGCTCCGACCTTGCCTGAAGGAGTTCCGATTCCTTCTCCTTGTACTGAAGCGACGAGACGTATCCCTTCTCGAGGAGTGGCGATAATCGGTCGAACAGGTCCTGCTTGATCGCGATCTTCCGGGCCTGCAACGACCGTTGGGTGGCGATTCGGTTCACTCTGGACTGCGCGGTGTGAATTTCGCCCGTCAGCGAACGTGCATGCTCCTGGAATGACTTTTCCACAGTCGATAGGTCTGCGCCAATCCGCTCCTTGTCATCGAGCAGCTGCCGTAGTCTCGCTATGCTCCCGTCGCCATGCCGTTCGGTATCCAGATCCGCGGCCAGGGAAAGCAGGGGTGTGCCGGACGTAACCCGTGTACCGGGCAAGACGTGGATCTTCACCACTTTGCCTGGCCGCGGTGAACGGAGTTGAACCACGCCGTTTCGCGGCTCAAGAATGCCTTTCACCGACACTCGGCGCGTATATGAACCAATACATATCCACGCGACGAGGCTGACGGTGACGCCGACCGCCAGCCACGCTGCAATCCTTTGCGCATTCGGCGGACTTACGGCAACTCCGAAATCCGAGGATCTCAGGTTGTCGAGGGCTTCCTGCCTGTAGAGATTTGCCGTCATGGTGTTATGTGGCGATTGGCATCTAGCTTGCGTGGAGAAGCCCGAACATTCTGGCTATCGATATAGAGACCATTATCAATATGGTCGCTACTTGTATCGATCGAGTTCTACTCACGATTCCGATCAACCCGGAAATCGTGAGAAGGAGTGACCATATGTCGACCATTTAGTTGGAGAAGAATGATGAACAGAACATCTGTCCCACTGAGGCGCCAACCATGCCGCCAATCTGAGCGCCGGCGCCGGCCCCTACGCCGAATCCCGCACTTCCCCCGAAAACTGCACCGGCTCCAGCGAAAAGGAGAGTCGTGCCGCCGACGCAGAAATCAATTCGGTTTATCAAACCGCCGTTCACTTGGACCGATTCTTGGGTAGTGAGCTCGCGCATTGATTGTTCCTTTCCATGGCTGCACTAGCGTGCGGAAATGCTATTGAAGCACTAGGCGAGGGTTCGGGAACGCGGGCGATGACGAGTGGTTGCGTAAGGGAATGCCGGCGCTGCGTGACATATGACGCCAGAAATAAGTCCGCCTCGCCGCCCGCTAGCGTTCTCTCCGATCGAGAAAATTCAGTTTGGTAGTCCGCAAGAGGTTCCGCCCGGACGGTTCGATTACCTCTCCAGCCGATAATTCAAGCTAGCTCGACTGAAGTCGGTGGCGTTCTGCGCCTCGAAGTTCCAGCGGCGGCTGAGGAGGTAGCGGAGGGTGATGACCTGGCCGGGATCGAAGAGGCCCACGCCATAGCTGAGATAAAGGCGTGGGGAAAGGTATTTGCCGACCGTGAAGGCCGAGGTGCCGCCGAGGGCGTCGTTGTTGCTGACGCCGATATCGTCCACGCCGATCTTCGAGCCCACGCTCTTCGCCAGGAGGTCGCCGGCGGCGGAGCCGAGTGCCTGAGCGGCGGCGCCGACCATGTTGCCTTCGCCACCTTTTACTTGTGACAGGGGTTTGCCGGTGACGAGGTAGGAGAGGGCGTCGGACTGTTCCATCACCGGATTGGAGAACACCGTGAGGATCGGGCGGCGCGCCGTGCCCGAGACGTAGAGGCCCACCTTCTGGCCTTCGTCGATGGTGGCATTCGGATTGAGCGTACGCGCGGCGCGGATGTTGATGCCAGGGTTGTCGATGGGTGTGCTGGCGAACAGCAACTGGCCCTGCTCGATGCGCAGGTCCTGTCCGTAGGCCTTGTACGTACCGTCGACACCAATCTGTCCCTGGCCCGTGGTGGCACGGCCGGGGCGCTCGCGTATGTCGAGCTGGCCAGTGATCCGGCCGTCGATGCCGAACCCCACAAGGTGCACCTTGTTGCCCAGGTCAACACGGATGTCGGCGCTGATCGGTGCGGATTCCTCGGCGGCCTCGCGCTGTTTGTCGTCGACGACGACCACGTCGGGCGAGGCTCGGGTGGCGCCCGCGCCGGGCAGCTTCTCCACGTTGATATCGGCCATGTCGACGTTGAGCTTTCCGCCGACGGTCATGCCCTTGGCGTCCTGCACGATGGTGAGGTTCGGCGAAATCACGGCTTTTGCCGCGGGGATGTCAACCGCGGTGAACTTCGAACCTTCGATGCCCAGGCGCATCTGGGCGCCCTTGCCGAGAGCGGCGTTGCCCTTGATCGACAATGTGCCCTCACCGGAACGGACGGTGCCGTCGACGAGGTAGTTCTTCGCGTCCGCGGTGTCGATGCTGATGCGGCCATCTTTCAGCTTCAGGCCGGCGCTGGGCACTTCGGCCGCGAAGCCCGCAACCACGGCCTGCCCGGTGACGGCCGGGGCCGCGACCGTGCCGCCGAGATTGAAGTTGGCGTCGAGAGCGCCCTTCACTTCGGCCAGTTCCGCCGTGAACAATTCGATGACCGACAGGTTCTTCAGGTGGAGCGACACGTTGCCGCCCAGCGCCTGCTGCGCCCCGCTGACGGACACGTTGCCGTCGAGCGTGCCGCCGTCGTTGAGCGACGCACGAAGCGTCACCCGCTGGTTCGCCGGCGAGAGTTGCGCGTTGGCGGACAGGTTGTCGTACACAACCAGCGGACGATCCATGCGGTCGGCGTAGGCCACGGAGCCGTGCGCGGAGGTGATGTTGGCCTGTCCCGACAGGGCGCCTGCCGCCGTGCGTCGCATGCTGCCGTCGCCCTCGAGGATGCCTTCCGCGCGCATGGGGCTGTTGGAGGCTTCGGCGACGGTCATCAGCAGTGCGAGGGGGACACGCCGCAGGCGATAGCTCGCGTCGAGGTTGCCGGCCTTGTCCTGTTTTGCCGCCACGCAGAGGATGGGGTCGCCTGCGGTCAGGCATAGCTCGCCGACGCTCGCGGCGCCGTCGTTCCAGGCGAGTTGGGAAGGATTCTGCAGGCGCCAGGGCGGGATGCCCTGGTAATCGATGTCGAGTGCCGACAGGGTGCCGTTCCACGCGCCGTTCTTCATCGAACCGGACAGGCGCAGGTCGGCGGACAGCGGCCGCCCTTTTGCGTCCACGCTCAACTGGTGCCGCTGCTCGTCGCCGTTCGCGGCGACGACGACGCGATCGAACACGAGGCCGCCACTGACCACCCGGTTGCCCGCCACATCGAGCTTGCCGCCGGGTGCGCTGATGTCGGGAATGTCCGCGTCGACCGTGAGCGCGTCGATCTTCTGGTCGGCGTAGACGATGGCGCTGCCCCGCAGGTTGGCTTTCACCGCCAGTTTCGGCAGGTTGCCTTTCGCCGTGATGTCGCCGGTCACGCGGCCGCCCGCGTCGGGCAGCCAATCGCCCAGCGACGCGATGGCGAGCTTCAGCGTGGCGTCGTTCGCCGTGTCGCCGCGCGCGTCGAGGCGGATGGTGCTTCCCCCGGAGGCGAGGTCGAGCTGGCCGTTGATCACCTCGTGCGGTTTCAGGGTGAGCTTGCCGCTGCCGCGCACGGGGCGCTTGCGCAGGCTGCCGTCGAGCTTGCGCAGGTCGAGCGTGCCGAGCGGCTCGTCGTGCTCCATGCGCCCCTCGGTGGTCAGGTCGATGTTCAGCGCGCCGTTCCAGTCGGCAAGCAATTGCCCGGGATCGAACTGGTCGCCCTTCACGTTCAGCGTCCACGCCAGCGCGGGTTGCAGGTTGAGGACACCTTGCGCGGTAAGGTTGCCCTTCGGCTGCTTCAGCTGCACGTTGTGCAGGGTAATGAGATCGGGCTTGCCGTCGACGTCGAGGGCGAATTTGCCGGTCTGCCCGGGAGGACCGATGTCGACATCGCCTTCGGCGTGGTAGGCCTCCGCGCTGCCCTTGAAGGCGAGTTTTCCGGTGCTCGCGAGATCCTGCCCGGCGATATTCTCGGGAACGAGCACGTCCTTCCACGCGAGCGCGAGGTCGGCCGACACAGGTTGCGCCGCGATATCCACCGTGCCCTTCGCGGTGAGCGATCCCTTTACCTGGGGCGAGCCGACCGTGAGTTCGCGCAGCGTGAGGCGCTTGTATTCGTGGTCGAAGACGGCATCGACGGGCGACAGACGCACACGATAATCGTTGAGATCGACGTCGCCGGACAGCCTGGCACCGTAGCGATCGCCGCTTCCCTGCAACGCGAGGCCGAGGGAGTCGAGCGCGCCTTCGCCGAGCAGGGGCGTGGGATCGAAGCGGGGCGCGTCGATCTTCGCGTTCCAGGCGTAGTCGCCGCTCTGCACCAGGTTCGCGTCCACCTGGGCCAGGAAGGGCAGGGTGAGCCTGACGACGGTATGTGCCTTCGCACCGTCGCTGTGCGCTTCGATGTTGCCTGCGTAGTCCACGTCGCCGACTTTCCAGCGGAAGGTGGCCTTGCCGTCGCCGCGGTAGCCCTTGCCGACGGCAAGCGTGCCGCCGAGATCTGCCTGTCCGTCCGGCGCGCGAAGCGCCAGCGATTTCACCACGATGCCGTCGCTGGTCCACGACCCGGAAAGGTCGAGCGAGTTCGACTCGAACAAGGGCTTGCCGTCCTGCACGACGCGAACGTGGCCGATCTTCACCGCGTCGAGCACGATATCGAGCGGCGGTTCGAGCGTGAACGGTTCCGACGGTTGCGTTTCCGGCTCGGGAGGGCCGAGGGCCACGTCGATGCCGTCGGCGGAGAGGTTGTACACGTGCGCGCGCTTGCGCAGGAGCGAGGCGAACGAGAAGTCGACATGCGCGGCGGCGATGCGCACATCCATGCCCTTGCCGTCCCTGTAGCGGACGCCCTTGAGATCGAGCGGCCCCGCCAGCTTGCCTTCCGCATGTGCCACGGTGAGCGCGTTATCCGTAAAGCCCTGTGCGCGAGCCAGGGCAAAGCGCAGCCCCGACGCCGTGCCCAGGAGCCACGCCAGGAACATCGCGAGCACGAGTACAAGCATGCCGACGGCCGCGCCGACGCGAATCGTCCATTTCATGCCGTTACTGCTCATAGGTCTGGCCCGATGACGACGTGCAGGTGGACGCCGTGCTCGTTCTTGTCGCCGACGGGCACCGCCACGTCGACGCGAATCATCCCCACCGGCGATAGCCAGCGTACGCCCAGGCCGGCGCCCACGCGAGGGCTGTAATCGGTGCCGGTGAACGCGTTACCGGCATCCACGAAGGCCGCCATGCCCCAGTTGCGGGTGAAGTAGTGCTCCACCTCGGTGCTGCCGACCAGCAGGCCTTCGCCGCCGATCACCCGGCCGTACACATTGCGTGGTCCGATGCTCTCGAAGTCGTAACCGCGCACGGAGCGGTCGCCGCCGGCGAAGAAGCGCAGCTGCGGTGGCAGCGCGCTGAAGTCGCTTGTCCAGATCTTGCCCGCGCTGCCACGCAGGATCAGCCGGTTGCTGCCCCAGAACGAGCGGATCCATTTCACGTCGCCGATGAGCTGCGAGAAGCTCGCATCGGAGAGGAGCGGCCCCGCCGTCGTGCGGCCGGTGAGCGTGAGCGACCAGCCACGGCGCACGAAAGTGGGGTTGTCGCCGCTCTTCCGCGCAAGCGTGATTTCCGGATAGAGCAGTGTGCTGCGTCCGCGCTCGAGCCCTTCGGCGTTGTCGCCTTCGCCGCCGCGCTTGCCCACGGTGAAGGTGCCGGACAGCGCATTGATGCCGATGGTGCGTTGCCAGCCATGCCACAGCCGCGTCTCGTTGGCCACGAGTTGCAGCGTGCGCGACTTGGACGTGACCGTGTTGGCGTCGCGGAAGTTCGCGCCGAAGTTGAAGCTGCGCTGGTTGGGCCCCGGCATGGGAATCTGGTACAGGGTGGACAGGGTCTTCAGTCGCTGCGCCACCACCAGCTCGTTCTTCCACTTGTGGCCGCGGTCGTTGACCCAGCGTTTCTCGATGCCGCCGCGCAGGCCTGGACCCGTGTCGGTGCCGAAGAAGGGCCCACCGGTGTAGATCGTGCGTTTTGCCGGCGCCAGTTCCACATCGATGTCGATCGTGCCTTCCTTCGCGTTGTCGGTGTCGGGGATGACGTTGACCACGGCGAAGTAGTCGGCGCCGTTCAACGCCTGCTGCAGTTCCAGCAGCTGGCCTTGCGAGAAATAGTCCCCGCTCTTGAAAGGCACGTAACGGTCGAGAAAACCGTCGCGGAACTGGGAGTTCTTGAAGCGCACATGCCCGTAGCGATAGCGCGGACCCGCCTCCCATTTCAGCCTGACGACCGCACTGTGCTCCGCGCGGTTGACCTCCACCACATGCGTTACCAGCCGCGCGTCC
Organism: Luteibacter jiangsuensis; assembly: GCF_011742555.1. GTDB lineage: Bacteria > Pseudomonadota > Gammaproteobacteria > Xanthomonadales > Rhodanobacteraceae > Luteibacter > Luteibacter jiangsuensis. Next base: position 129,661 of record NZ_JAAQQR010000009.1, on the reverse strand, counting down.
AGGAAGCCGGTGGCGGTGAGTGCACCGCTGACCGCGTCGCGCGCGCCCTCGTATGCACCGTCGTTCATCGGCTTGTCCTTCAGGTTTTCCACGCCGCGCAACGTGCGGCGCACCGAAGGTACCTTTGCGGCACTGTCGGTAACCTCGGCCTGGACCGACGTCACCTTCACCGGCATGCCGGGCACCACATGCAGGGTCACCTCCCAATCGGTGCCCACCTGTTTCAGATCGCCCGTGGCGGTGGCCTCGTAGTAACCGTAGGGCCGCAGTGCGGCCTGCACTTCATCGGGGGCATTTTCGTAGAGGCGGCGAACCTGCGCGGCGGTGACGGCGCGTTGGCTGTACTGGCTCAGTTCGACACCGGCAACCACCGCGCCGCGGAGATTTTCGTCCACGCCATCGACGCGGAGCACGACACCCGCATGGGCGGCCGTGGGAAGGAGGAACCACGGCAGAAGCAGCAGTCCATGGCGTCTGTTTAGGCGCATGAGCGTCCCGTTCCGTTCGTGATTCAAGGCCGGGGTACGGCCGCGCGAGAGGCGGCGCGCTCAGCCTCTTACGTCAGGTCTTGGCGTAACTTACCGCGCGAGGCGTGCAAGGTCGATACACGAATGTGAACGGACGGCGCGCGATTAGCCCGCCTCGTCTCCGGAACGGTGCGCGATCCAGGCGCCGATCAAGGCAGAGACGTACGGAATCGACTGCGCCGCGAGGATGAACATCCATAGTTCACTCTCGACGTAGCTCGTGCCGTAGTGCAGCGCCATGCCCACGATCGCGCAGAGCAGCGCGATGGCCATGAGACCTTCCTCACGCACGGGCGCGAAGGCGGCGAAACTGCTGCCGCCCATGCGACGGCTCTTGGCCGTCACCACGAACGCTGTCTTTTCCCGGGTCAGGCCATGCAGGATGCCTCGCGCGATGGCGTGCGAGAGCCCCATGCTGGCCACCGACGCCATGATGGTGTCGTACCAGCCGCATGGGACGCGCGCCCGGTACAGCACCACGCCGAAGATCGCCTTCGCGAAGAAGAAGCCGATGACGGGAATCAGGAACAGCTGCATGGGGAGGTTGAAATATTCCGGCGCATAGATCATGCCGGCGGTCCAAAGCAGGCCCATCATCGTGAAGATGAAGTGCAAGGCGTCGGCGAACCAGCTGAACCAGCCCGTGAGGAAGTGGAAGCGCTGGCCTGCCGAAAGCGGGCCCTTGCGCGTCATCCAGCTCCAGCGACCCTTGAGGATCTGCATGGCGCCGAACGCCCAGCGGTAACGCTGGCTCTTGTACGCCTTGAAGTCGGCCGGGGTGAGTCCCTTGCCCATGAGTTCGTCGACGTAAACCAGTTCGTAGCCCGCATGCATCAGGCGCAGCCCGAGCTCGGCATCCTCGCAGATGGTCCATTCCGACCAGCCGCCGGTGCCTTCCAGCGCCGACCGCCGCACCATGGTCATGGTGCCGTGCTGGATGATCGCGTTCCGTTCGTTGCGATGGTGCATGCCGATGCGGAAGAAGCCGTCGTACTCCCAGGCCGTCATGCGGCGGAAGCGGTTCTTCTCGAAGTCGCGGTGCGCCTGCGGGCACTGCACCACGGCCACCTTCGCGTCGTGGAAGTAGCCCGTGAGCGCGGAGAGCCAGTCTTCGCGCACCACGTAGTCGGCGTCGATGACCGCCACCACCTCGGCGCGTTCGTCCGTGGCCGTGAGGCCGAAGTTCAGCGCACCGGCCTTGTAGCCCGGCCAGGGTTCCAGGTGGAAGAAGCGGAACTTCGGACCCAGCTGCTTGCAGTATTCCTCCACCGGCTTCCACACCGCCGGGTCCTTGGTGTTGTTGTCCAGCACCAGGACCTCGAAATTCTCGTAATCGAGGGCTGCGAGCGAATCCAGGGTGATCTGCACCATCTCCGGCGGCTCGTTGTGGCACGCCAGGTGGATGGACACGAACGGCTGTTTCTCCACCGGGTCCGGCGGCAACATGCCCGCGTATCGCACCCAGCTGCGCCGCCAGAGCACCTCGGTGAACTCGAATCCATTGATCAGGAGGATGCCGAGAATGGCGATCTGCGCCGGGAACAGCAGGATCAGCATCGCCCAGTCGAAGGGGCCGAGGTAGAAATTGAAGGGCAGGGTGGCCGACCAGACGATCAGGCCGCAGGCGAGCTGGATGAGCGCCATGAAGAACAGACGGCCCGTCAGCTTGAAGCGACTGAAGCGGATGCCGAACCACAGCATGGGGAAGAAGGCCAGCAGCGAGGCGGCGAACGCCTTCCAGGGCCAGCCCACGTCTTCCGTCACCGGGCCGGTGAAGGGGAACTTCAGCTGGCGGTCGGCGTTGAACATGCCCCAGTAGGCGCCGGTGCGGCCCTCGCCCAGGTTTTCCTTCCAGGGCTGGTCGATGGCCTCGAGGACGTAATAGTCGTCGATGCCGTTGGCCTTGGCCTGGTTGAAGAAGGTGCGCAGGAAGATCGCCTCGTTCGAGACGCTGGGGTAGGCGTACTTGTAGCGGTCGCCGTTCGAGGGCCAGCCGATCTCGCCGATGGCCACGTGCATGCCGGGGAACCGCGCCTGCAGGGCCTTGTAGCTCTGGACGGAGTCGTTGACGCCGGCGCGCGCCTCGATGCCGTTCCAGTAGGGGAACAGGTGGACCGTGATGAAATCGACGTGCTCGGCCAGCTCCGGGTTCTGCATCCAGATGTGGAACGGCTCGGCGATGGACACCGGCTGGTGCACGGCGGCGCGCACGCGGTCCAGGTAGGCCATCATCTGTTCGGGCTTCAGGTCTCCGCGGAAGAGAACCTCGTTACCCACGATCACGCGGCTGATGGTCTTCGGGTAGCGGTGGGCCTGCGCGATCAGCCCGGCGATCTCTCGCTCGTTGTTCTCGAGCCGGGCGTCGATCAGGGCGCCGGCCATCACATCCAGGCCTTCCTTGTCGGCGAGGCGAATGACCTGGGGGTTCTCCAGGATCGAGTAGGTGCGGATGCGCGGCGAATAGCGCTTGATCAGGCGCAGATCGCCATCGATCTCGGAATCCGTGGAAACGTCGCCCTTGATCGGGTTCTGGTAGCGCTGGTAGGCCGTGAACGCGAAGCCGGGCACGGGCCCGTGCCAGTCGTCGGGGCCATTGGGCAGGTTGGCGACGAGCCAGAGCCCGAAATTCAGCGCTGCCACGAGGATCGCGAGGATCAACGCGGCGAGGATCGGATGGCTTCGTTCGGTCGTGGCGGCAGCGCTCAAAACAGTCCCCGGACCGATCGGCCCCCGAGTGGTATCGATGAGGTAACCCGGGGAGCTTAACGAACGGGGAGAAACTGCTCAACGGACCGGAGGCTCCCCGGTCAGCAGGGGTTGTAGGAGCGCGCCCTGCGCGCGACCGCTTTTCGCGGCCATATTCAAGCTGGCGCGCCAGATCGCAGGCCCGGCGAAAAGCGGTCGCGCGCAGGGCGCGCTCCTACGGAGGGCTTATTTCAGCAGCGAACGCAGCATCCAGGCCGTCTTCTCGTGATCCTTCAGGCGGCCCGTGACCATGTCCGCGGTGCCCTCGTCGCCCACGGCCTCGGCGGCCTTGATCGTGTCGCGCGACGTGGCGGCGGCGATCTCGTGGCCTTCCACCAGCTGGGCGACCATCTCCTTCCATTCCGGCACGCCCGCTTCTTCCTTGATCGAGGTGAGCTTGGCGAACTGGCTGTAGGAGCCCGGCGCGAAGATATCCAGAATACGGATGCGCTCGGCCACTTCGTCGGCGGCGAGCCACAGGGCGTTGTACTGGGTCTCGAACATCGCGTGCAGGCTGTTGAACTGCGGGCCGGTGACGTTCCAGTGGAAGTTGTGCGTCTTCAGGTACAGGGAGTAGGTGTCCGCGAGAAGGCGGGCAAGCTGCTTGGCGACGGCTTCCCTGTCTTTCTTGGCGATACCGATGTCGATGGCCATGGGGTGTCTCCTGTCTTCTGTCTAGGAATGAAATTCTAACGAGGCGTACGAAGGGCGTGAAATGGAACCTTCTGATGCCCTCGATAGGCACACGCTATTATTGGGGTTCCCATGAGTACCTCCACAAGCCCCTCGCGACCCGCCGCTCCAGACCCGCGCCTCCGTGAATTGCGCGACGCGCTGACGCGGGTTGCCAGCCGCGATTTCGGGCGCCTCCTCGGCCGCTGGCGCACGCTGTCGCGCAAGCCGGATGCCGCCCGGCTGGCGACCCTGGCCGCGGATATCGCGGCGTCGGCCGCCCGGCGCGCCGCGCGCGTCGCCGCCAAGCCGGTCGTCGCCGTCGATGCCTCGTTGCCCATCGCGGCGCGGGCCGACGACATCGTGAAGCTGATCCGTGAGCACCAGGTCGTGGTGATCGCCGGCGAAACGGGTTCCGGCAAGACCACGCAGCTGCCCAAGCTCTGTCTGGCGGCAGGACGCGGCGAGGCGGGCATGATCGGTTGCACCCAGCCGCGCCGCCTTGCGGCGCGTTCGGTGGCCACCCGCGTGGCCGAGGAGCTTGGCACGCCCCTCGGCGAGAAGGTGGGTTTCCAGGTGCGTTTCACCGAGAAGGTGTCCGACCAGGCCCTGGTGAAATTCATGACCGACGGCATCCTGCTGGCTGAGACCCAGTCCGATCCCTGGCTTTCGTCCTACGACACCATCATCATCGACGAGGCGCACGAACGCAGCCTCAACATCGATTTCCTCCTGGGTTACCTGAAGCGCCTCGCGGCGCGCCGGCCGGAGCTGAAGATCGTGGTCACGTCGGCCACCATCGACACCGAGCGATTCGCCGCGCATTTCGGCGGAGCGCCCGTGGTCGCGGTCGAAGGCCGCACGTATCCGGTCGAGGTTCGCTACCGGCCGCCCGGCGAGCGCGTCGAAGGCAACGTCGCCCAGCAGGTGGCGGACACCATGGACGAGATCACCCGAGAAGACCCGCGCGGCGACGTGCTGGTTTTCCTGCCCGGCGAACGCGAGATTCGTGATGCGCACCTGCTGCTTTCGCGGCGGCAGTACCGCGAAACGGAAGTGCTCGCCCTCTACGCGCGCCTGTCGGCGGCCGAACAGGATCGCGTCTTCCGGCCGGGACCGAAACGACGCATCGTGCTCGCCACCAATGTGGCCGAAACCTCCCTCACGGTGCCGCGCATCCGCTACGTGGTCGATTCCGGTACGGCGCGCGTGAAGCGCTACAGCCAGCGCGGCCAGCTCGAACGCCTGCACATCGAACCGATTTCCCAGGCCGCTGCCAACCAGCGCAAGGGCCGCTGCGGCCGCGTGGGGCCGGGCATCTGCTACCGGCTCTACGAGGAGTCCGATTTCGCGCTGCGGCCGGAATACACCGATCCCGAACTGCTGCGCTCGTCGCTCGCCAACGTGATCCTGCGCATGCTGGCGCTCGACCTGGGCGAGGTCGAGGACTTTCCGTTCCTCGAGGCACCCGACCCGCGCGTGGTCGCCGACGGATACCGGCGCCTGGCCGAAATCGGCGCCATCGACGACGGCCGCCGTCTCACGGATATCGGCCGCACCGTCGCGCGGCTGCCCATCGACGTGCAGCTGGCACGCATGCTGGTCGAGGCGCGGCGGATCGGCAGCCTCGGCGAACTCGTCACCATCGTCGCGTTTCTCAGCATCCAGGACCCCCGCGAGCGACCGCCGGATGCCCGCGGGCAGGCCGATGCGGCGCATGCCCAGTTCGCCGACCCGAAGTCCGACTTCGTCGGCGTGCTGAACCTGTGGCGCGCCTATCTCTCGGCGGCGGAAGAGCTCACCTCCTCGAAGCTGCGCGACTGGTGCTCGCGGCATTTCCTGAGCTTCATGCGCATGCGCGAATGGCGCGAACTGCATCGGCAGCTCGTGCTCGTGACGAGGGACATCGGCTGGGAAGCATCCTCCCGCGCCGAAGCGGCGCCCGCAGGCGCGCGCCCTGCGCGTGACGCCAACGATGCGCTGTTCGAGGCCATCCACCGCAGCCTGCTGGCCGGATTGCCGACCCAGGTGGGGCACAAGGACGAGAAGGGCATATACCGGGGCACCCGCGAGCGACGCTTCCAGGTCTTCCCGGGCTCGGCGCTGGCGAAGGCTCCGCCGGCGTGGCTCTTCGCGGCCCAGATCCTCGATATCGGTGGCCGCATCTGGGCCATGATGTGCGCCCGGGTCGAGCCCGCGTGGATCGAAAGCCAGGCCAGTCATCTCGTGCGCGCCACGGCGCGCGACGCGCACTGGTCGCGCAAGCGCGGCACCGTGGTGGCCTACGAACAGGTCACCCTGTTCGGTCTGGTGCTGGTGGAGCGCCGCCCTGTCACGTTCCAGCGTCAGGATCCGAAGCTCGCCCACGCCATCTTCGTGCGCGAGGCCCTGGTGCGAGCCGACCTCGACAGCCGCGCCGATTTCGTGCGCGCCAATGCGCGTGTACTCGAACAGGCGCACGATATCGAGGCCAAGCAGCGCCGGGCGGGCCTGCTCCGGTCCGACGACGACCTCGCCGCGTTCTTCGCTGGAAAACTTCCCGAGAGCGTCGCCGATACCCGGGCCCTGGATGCGTGGTACCGCAAGGCGGCACCCGCGGAGCAGGCGGCGCTGCGCTGGACATTGGCGGATGTGATGGACACCGGGGCCGGCCTCGACCCGAAGGCCTTTCCCGCCTCGCTCGACATCGGGCAGCACCAGTACCGCCTCGAATACCGTTTCGTGCCCGGCGATCCCGCCGACGGCGTCACGATCCACGTGCCGCTGGCTTTCCTCAATGCGCTGCCCGCCGCCCGAGGCGAATGGCTCGTCGGTGGCCTGCTGGCGGACAAGGTGGCCGAACTCATCCGCGCGTTGCCGAAGGCATTGCGCCGCAACTTCGTACCGGCGCCCGACTTCGCGCGGGCTTTCGTGGAAGCGGAGGCACCGCGCGACCAGCCCCTCGCGGCCGCGCTGGCTGCGTTCCTGAAGCGCGCCACGGGCGTCGAGGTGGACGCTGCGGCTTTCGCCGATGCGGAACTGCCCGCGCACCTGCTCATGCGCTACCGGGTGCATGACGAAAATGGCCGCACGGTGGCCGAGGGGCGCGATCTGACCTCGATCCGCGCGCAGTGGGAAGGCAAGGCGCGAGAAGCGTTCTCGCGCAAGACCGACGTCGAACTCACCCGCGAAGGCATCGTGGCATGGGATTTCGAATCCATTCCTCGCGAGGTGCGGTCGGAGGGCGGCCTTACCGCGTACCCGGCACTGGTGGACCTCGGCGAGGCCGTGGCCCTGCGTGTCTTCGAGCGCGCCGACGAGGCCGCAGAAGCACATGTGGGAGGCGTCGAGCGCCTGCTTCGGCAAGCGCTCGCGCCGGAATTCAAGCGCGCGCGGCGCCAGTTGCCGATCGGGAACGCGCTCTCGCTGAAGTACGCGCCGCTGGGGAGCATCGACGGACTTCGCGTCGACCTCGTGGAAGCTGGCTTTGCCGATCTCCTGCTCGATCGCCGGCTGGATGCGCGCACCCAGGCCGACTTCGAGGCCCTGCGCACCGACCTTGCGCGTGAACTGTTCGGCGCGGCCATGGCGCGGCAGAAGCTTGCCGAGCCGATCATCCAGGCCCAGGCCGAACTCAAGCCATGGATGGAGCCGCCGCTGATCGGATTCGCGAAGGCCAGCTACGACGACCTGCGCGAACAGCTCGCGGCGCTGCTGCAGCCGGGCTTCCTGCGCGAATTGCCGCGTGACCGGCTGGCGCACTATCCGCGATACCTCCGCGCGATGCGCCTGCGTGCGGAACGCCTGCGACAGGACCCCGCACGCGACCAGTCGCGCATGCTCCAGGTGCTGCCTTACTGGCGCGCCTTGCTCAACGCGAACGGCACCGCGCTCGACGACACGGTGTGGCAGGAACTGCGCTGGCTGCTCGAGGAGTGGCGCGTGTCGCTGTTCGCCCAGGAACTGAAGACGGCCGAGCCGGTGTCGGCCAAGCGCCTGGCGCGCGCCCTCGAAACCGCGCAGGCGGAGGAAGGCCGATGAGCGAGCGCGCAGCCGATGCGAAGCCACAGCCGATGCCGCTGACCGAGCACGCGCGCGAGGCATGCGCGCGGTTGCCCGTGGCGGCGCGCGCCGAGGGCGAGACGATCATCGAACTCCTGCGGCTCCTGGGCTGCGACGACGAGACCTGCGCCTCGGCCCTCTGGTTTTCGCTCGAGCGCGGCCTGCCCGGCGCGACCGAAGAGGCCGCCAGGACCTGGAAACCGTCGCTGCGCCGGCTGATCGACGGGCAGGGCGAGGCCGAGAAAGTCTGGGCCCTGCACGCGCAGCGTGGCCCCGGCAGCGGCGCGGAGGGCCTGCGCAGGTTGCTGCTGGCGATCATTCGCGACCTGCGCGTCGTTTTCGTATTGCTGGCGAGGCAACTCGCGGCGATGCGTACGGCGATGGCGCTGCCCGATCACGAGCGGCGCGAACTGGCCCAACTCACGTCCGATATACACGCTCCGCTGGCCAACCGCCTCGGTATCTGGCAGCTGAAGTGGGAATTGGAGGACCTGGCGTTCCGTTACCTGGAGCCGGACACCTATCGCCGCATCGCGCGCCTGCTCGACGAGCGGCGTGCCGACCGCGAGCGCTTCATCGCCACCAGCCTTGCCGAGTTGCGCGCGGCGCTCGACGGTGCCGGCATTCGTGCCGACCTTGCGGGCCGCCCGAAGCACATCTTCTCCATCTGGAAAAAGATGAAGAAGAAAGGCCTGGAATTCTCCGATCTCTACGATATCCGCGCCGTGCGTATCCTGGTCGACAACGTGGCCGACTGCTACGCGGCCCTGGGCCTGGTGCACAGCCTCTGGCCGCACCTGCCGGGCGAATTCGACGATTACGTGGCGCGGCCCAAGGGCAACGGTTATCGATCGCTGCACACGGCAGTGATCGGGCCGGAAGGAAAGGTCCTCGAAGTGCAGATCCGCACGCACGAGATGCACCGTGCGAACGAGCTGGGCGTGGCGGCGCACTGGCGATACAAGGAGGGCGGCGGCGCCGATGCGGAGTTCGAGGCGAAGATCGCCTGGATGCGCAAGCTGCTCGAGCCGCGCGGCGAAGACGAGGCCGAACTGGCCGCGGGGTTCGAAACCGAACTCATGGAAGACCGCGTGTACGTGCTGTCGCCGAAGGGCGAGGTCATCGACATGCCGCGCGGGGCCACGGTGCTCGATTTCGCGTACCACATCCACACCGAGGTGGGACATCGCTGCCGCGGCGCGAAGGTGAACGGGCGCATCGTGCCGTTGACCACACAGCCGCGTAGTGGCGATCGCGTGGAGATCCTCACCGCGAAGATGTCGGAGCCCAGCCGCGACTGGCTCTCCACCCACCACGGATACCTGTACACGTCGCGGGCTCGGGAAAAGGTGCGCGCGTGGTTCCGGCGCGAGGCGCACGAGGCGAACATCCTGGCAGGCAAGGCGTCGCTGGAAAAGGAACTGCGACGGCTGGCCCTGGATGACGTGGATCTGGCCAAGCTGGCCACGCACTTCCGACTGAAGAACGTGGACGAACTCTACGTGACCGTGGCGCTGGGCGAGGTCTCGCTCGGGCAGATCGCCCGCGCGTTGCAGGAGCCCGCGGAGCCCGAGATCACGCAATCGGGCAATCCCGTGGCGTCGCGCGCCGCCCAGCACGACCGTGGCGCGTTGTCGATCGAGGGCGTGGGCAACCTGCTCACGACCTTGGCGCGTTGCTGCCAGCCGCTTCCGGGCGATCCGGTGCGCGGTTTCATCACCCGGGGGCGCGGCGTGTCGGTGCACCGCGCGGACTGCGCATCGCTGGCCCGCCTGGCCCGGCGCGATCCCGACCGCGTGATCGAGGTCGGCTGGGGCAGGGTGGACGTGCAGAGTTACGAGGTGGACGTGGAACTGCGCGGTTACGACCGCAAGGGCCTGCAGAAGGACGTGGCCACCACGATCAACAACGTGGGGCCGCACATCGTGGCCTCGTCCAGCCGCGTGCATGTGCGCACGGGCGAGGTGGAGATGCGTTTCACGCTACGCGTGAAGGACTACGAGCAGCTGTCCACACTGCTGGGGCGGCTGAGTGCACTGCCCAACGTGACGGATGCGCGGAGACTGGGCGGAAGGTGATCTGAGACCATTGTGGGAGCCGCTTCAGCGGCGATCCCGCGGCAGCGGGCAAGCCTGCCGCGAGCACCTTATCGCCGCTGAAGCGGCTCCCACACAGATCATTAGGCCCCGAGGAGGAGCCTCATGCCCCAGTCCGACAAGGGCTGCACGATTAGGATGCGCGCAAGGAAAAGGCCGAGCAGCACCGCTGTGGGCGAGAAATCGAGTCCGCCGATTGTGAGCCTGCCGCGCAGCGGCCGCACCAGGGGCTCGGCCAGGCTGGAGACCAGCCGCGCCACGGGGTGGTAGCGGTCGGTGGAAAGCATGCTCATCAGCGACCAGACGAAGACCAGAACGATCCAGGTCAGCAGGAAGAAGTCGAGGGTTTCGGCGATGCCGGCCACCAGGATGCCCAGCGGCGACGGAGCCACGCCCGCCAGCGCCGCCAACAGCAGCATCTTCAGGCATTCGAGCGCCAGCACGATCAGCAGCGCGGCCGTGTTCACCCGGCGGATGTTGGGCAAGGCCTTGCGCAGTGGACGCAGCACCGGGTTGGTGAACCGGTAGAGGAACTGGCAGATCGGGTTGTGGAAATCCGCGCGGCAAGCCTCGGCCAGCAGCCGCAGGACGAACAGGGTGACGACGGCTCCGAAAGCGAACTGGAGGATCAGTGCGCCGGCATTGGTCAGGTAATTCACGTCTTGGATTCCATGTCTTCGGAAAGTTCGATCCCGCGTCGCCGGGCGGCGTCGACGGCGCGTGCGACGATCTCGTTGAAATGATCGCCGCGAAAACTGTCCAGCGCCGCTTGCGTGGTGCCGTGCGGCGAGGTCACCCTCTGCCGTAGTGTGGCGGCCGATTCGCCGCTTTCCACGAGCATGCGGCCGGCACCGAAGGCCGTCTGCACGGCCAGGGCACGGGCCGTCTCGCGGGACAGGCCGTGCGAAAACGCGGCGTTTTCCAGCGCTTCCACCATGAGGAAAAAGTAGGCGGGACCGGAGCCCGACAGCGCCGTGACCACGTCGAGTTGCTCTTCTTCCGGCACCCAGACGGTGAGGCCGGCGGCATCGAGCACGTGCTGGGCCTCTGCCCGCTGCGGTGCGCTGACCCGCCCGTTGGCGTAGAGGGCGGTGGCGCCGGCCCCATACATGGCGGGCGTGTTGGGCATGCAACGCACCACGGGCAGGGTGGTGTCGAGCCAGCGCTCGATCTGGTGGACGCGGATGCCCGCGGCGATGGATATCACCAGGGGGCGGTATTTCTGCACGGCCGGCCGGAGCCCGCGGCACACCTCGGCCAGCATCTGCGGTTTCACGGCCAGGACGAGGATGGAGGCGCCCTCGGCGGCGTCCAGGTTGTCCGTGTACGTGGCCACCCCGTATTCGCGCGAAAGCTCGTGCAGGGCTTCCGCGCGCGGCTCCGCCACCGCGATGCCGCCCGGCTGCGCGCCGTGGCGGATCAGCCCGGCGATCAGCGCGGTGGCCATGTTGCCTCCGCCGATGAAGGCGATCCGATTCATGGGGTGACTCCGTAGGCGACCTCGTTCACAACGCGAAAGGATATATGGAGATGCGGCCGGTGTGTCCCTTGTAGCCGACCCCCGGGCATGGTTACCTATGCCCACCAAGAAAGGGGACCCCAATGGATATCGCCGAACTCCTTGCCTTCTCCGTGAAGAACAAGGCCTCCGACCTGCACCTCTCCGCGGGTCTGCCGCCGATGATCCGCGTCGACGGCGACGTCCGGCGCATCAATATTCCGCCCCTCGAGCACAAGCAGGTCCATTCGCTGATCTACGACATCATGTCGGACAAGCAGCGGCGCGATTACGAGGAATTCCTCGAAGTCGACTTCTCCTTCGAGATTCCCGGCCTGGCCCGCTTCCGTGTCAACGCGTTCAACCACAACCGCGGCGCCGGCGGCGTGTTCCGTACCATTCCCTCGGAAGTGCTGACCCTGGAAGACCTCGGCGCGCCGAAGATCTTCCGCGAACTGATCGAGCAGCCGCAGGGCCTGATCCTGGTGACGGGCCCCACGGGTTCCGGCAAGTCGACCACGCTGGCGGCCATGGTTGACCACGTGAACAAGAACGAATACGGGCACATCCTCACGGTCGAGGACCCGATCGAATTCGTGCACACCTCGCAGAAGTGCCTGGTGAACCAGCGCGAGGTCCATCGCGATACGCACGGCTTCAACGAGGCATTGCGCTCGGCCCTGCGCGAAGATCCCGATTACATCCTGGTCGGCGAGCTTCGCGATCTGGAGACCATTCGCCTCGCGCTCACCGCCGCGGAAACCGGCCACCTGGTTTTCGGCACCCTGCACACCTCGTCGGCGGCGAAAACCATCGACCGCATCATCGACGTGTTCCCGGCTGGCGAGAAGCCCATGGTCCGTTCGATGCTCTCCGAATCGCTCCGTGCCGTCATCTCGCAGTCGCTGCTCAAGAAGGTGGGCGGCGGTCGCACGGCGGCACACGAGATCATGGTGGGTATCCCCGCCATCCGTAACCTGATCCGCGAAGACAAGGTGGCGCAGATGTACTCGGCCATCCAGACCGGCCAGCAGTACGGCATGCAGACCCTCGACCAGAACCTCGCCGACCTGGTGAAGCGCGGCCTCATCACCCGGCAGGAAGCCTCCACCTATGCCAAGAACAAGGAAGGGTTCCGGTAGGGGCGTGAGTCGGCCCTTACGGGCCTGTGAGTCGCGGCCGGTGGCCGCTGGGAAGAGTAAGCTGAGATCAAGGAGAAGGGTTGGCGGGCTTTGCTTACGGTTCACGCTTCACGATAGCCCCGGCGTAGCCGGGGCCAACTTACGCAATTTTACGGACCCTCCCATGAGCGACTTCGATTTCACCTCCTTCCTCAAGCTGATGGTGCACAAGCAGGCCTCCGACCTGTTCATCACCGCCGGTGTCGCTCCTTCCATGAAGGTGCAGGGGCGCATCGTGCCCATCACGCAGAGCCCGTTGTCGGCGCAGCAGTCGCGCGACATGGTGCTGAACGTGATGACGCCCGCCCAGCGCGAGGAGTTCGAGAAAACCCACGAGTGCCAGTTTGCGATCAGCGCCTCGGGCATCGGGCGGTTCCGCGTGTCGTGCTTCTACCAGCGCAACTGCGTGGGCATGGTGCTGCGCCGTATCGAATCGAAGATTCCCACGCCAGAAGAACTGAGCCTGCCGCCGATCATCAAGCAGCTGGCGATGACCAAGCGCGGCATCATCATCTTCGTCGGCGGCACGGGTACCGGTAAGTCGACCTCGCTGGCGTCGATGATCGGCTACCGCAACCAGAACTCCACGGGCCACATCATCACCATCGAAGACCCGATCGAGTACGTGCACAAGCACGAAGGTTGCATCATCACCCAGCGCGAACTCGGCATCGATACCGACAGCTGGGAAAATGCCTTGAAGAACACCCTGCGCCAGGCGCCGGACGTGATCATGATCGGCGAAGTACGTACGCGCGAGACGATGGAACACGCCATCAACTTCTCGGAAACGGGCCACCTGTGTCTGTGCACGCTGCATGCGAACAACGCCAACCAGGCGCTCGACCGCATCCTGCATTTCTTCCCCGAAGACCGCCGCCAGCAGCTCTTCATGGATCTTTCCCTCAATCTGAAGGGCATCGTGGCGCAGCAGCTCATTCCCACGCCGGACGGCAAGGCCCGTCGCGTGGCAGTGGAAGTCCTGCTCGGCACGCCGCTTGCGCAGGACTACATCCGCCAAGGCGAGATCCACAAGCTGAAGGAACTGATGCGCGATTCGAACCAGCTCGGCATGCGCACGTTCGACCAGAGCCTGGTGGAGCTCTATCACGCAGGCGAAATCTCGTACGAGGACGCGCTGCGCCACGCGGACAGTTCCAACGAGGTGCGCCTTCGCATCAAGCTGGCCCAGGGCGGCGACGCGCACACGCTGTCGCAGGGCCTGGAAGGCGTGGAGATCGACAAGGGCAACGACCGCGATTCCTTCGGCGGCATGCTGCATCGTTGAGGTAATCCACCCACAAAAAAGAAAAGGGAGCCGCGAGGCTCCCTTTTCATTCGCCCTTCGAAAGGGCTTACTTGGCCGCAGCCGAGACAGTCAGGCCGCTGGCGTCGACGCTCTTCACGCCCTTCACGCTCTTGGCAACATGCTCGGCCTTGCTCTTCTCGGCGGCGGTCGCCACGGTGCCGGTCAGGGTGACCATGCCGTCCTTGGTATCCACCGAGATGTCGGTGGCCTTCACGTTTTTCGTCGTGGCGAACTCGGACTTGACCTTCGTGGTGATCCAGGCGTCGTCCGCCTTGCCGGCGACGGTCTGGTTGTCGCCCTTCGACATGGCCGCCGAGGAGTCCTGCGCGTACACCTGAGCGAAGGGAACCGTGCCGAGACCGGCAACGAGAGCGGCAGCGAACAGGGCCTTACGGAGGTTGGCGTGGTTCATGGGTGACTCCTTGTTTTCGCACTGAATGGGTCTGGCGATGGCGCCACGCACTGTGGCTGCCGGTTCGCGGGGCTCATGGAAACAGTGCAACCGTGAACGATTCGTGCCGGGAAATCCGGGCCGTTCAGGATCGTCAAGAAGGCTCCACAAACAAAAAGTGGGAAGCGCGCGACCGCGCTTCCCACCTCGTTGTGCCTGCAGTGGAACGGTTTACTTGTATTCGACGGCGCCGGACATCACGAGGCCTTTCTCGTCCACGTGCGCCTCGCCAGACACCTGCACGATGCGGGCTGCCTGCGCCTTCATGGCTTCGAACTGCATTTTCGAACGCTCTGCAGCCGATGCCTGGGCGGCCTGGTCGTCCGGTGCGCCGTCGGCGCCCGCGACTTCCGCCATGGAACTGGCGTAGGCCTGCGCCTTGTCCGCCATGACGTCGACCCATGCGCGATACATGTCGCCATTGAGGTGCAGGCGGCTGATGCGGCCCGCGTCGCCAATGGCGCCCATGAGCATTTCGTCCAGCTTGCCGTCCTCACCCTGGCCGAGGCCCACCGCGATGGCCTGGCCATTCATGGCGGCCCAGCCGGGCATGCCGAGCATGCCGGTGATGTTCTGCGGCAGCGGGGCGGGCTTGCCGTCGCCGGCCAGCTTGAAGTCGCCACCGAGCATGGCCTGGCCCATCGCGAGCAGGCCGGCCGGGTTGCGCGTGGCAAGCAGCACGCGGCCCGTGATGGCAGGCATCTGCTGACCGGCGGCGGCCGGCTTGAAGGAGTCCAGCACGATGCGCACGCCACGCACGTCGCCGAGCGGCGGAATGGCAGCCTGCTGCATCGTGGAGCCCAGCTTGGCGAAGCCATCGTTCATGCTTACGAAGGCCGGGCATTCGAACGGCTTGGCAGCGACGGCATCGGCCTGCGCCGTGAAGAACGTACGGATCTGTTCGACCGGCAGCGCGACGCTGATGTCGAACGGACCATTGGCGTCGTTGCCCAGGCCCGGAACCTCGACCTTGAGCCCGGAGAATGCCTTGACGATATCGTCGGCCAGCGCGACGTCGACTCGCTGTTCCTGATGGTGCATGTCGAGGCGGGTGTAGCCGAAGCTGAGCGACGGAATGCGGGAAGCGATGCGGGTGGCTTCCGGCACGCAGCTCGGTGCCGGAACCGGCACGGGCTCGCCCGTCTTGGCGGACTGCTGTTTCAGGTATGCGGCGAACAAGGGGTCCTTGCCCGTGGCGACGAGGGGCAGCAGACGGGTAAGGTCGACCTGACCCACCGCGTAATCCTTGTAACCCTTGTCCTTGGCCAGGTCGGCAAGGCGGCCGTCTTCCTGGAGGCTTTTCGCCGGCCGGTCTGCGCCGAGCGCCTGACGGATGGACGGCTGCGCGGCATCCGCCGGCAGGAGCGACACCACCGCCTGCTTGCCCACGGTGGCGATGATCAACTGGATACCCGAGTCCGCGAGCGTGACGTGGCGATACGCCTGGCCGCCGGCGTCGGCGGTGTCCAGCTTCTTGCCGTAGGCGGTTTCGAGACGGCCCACGAAGGCGTCCCAGGCGGCGGGATCGGCGAGCGCCACACGGACGACGGGGCTGAGGCCCAGGCCGTAGATGGCCGAGCCCGTCTTCACGTCGAGGCCCATGTTCTTCAAGGCCGCCTCGGCCGTCTTGCCGTCGAATTCGGCGGCAAAGGCCTTGAGCAGGCGGGCTGCCTCGGCGTTGCCCTTGCCCTCGAGGTCTTGCGCGAGGGACTTCATCTGGGCGACTTCGCCCGGAAGTTCCGCATTGGCCTGCGTCAACAGCGCCTCGTAGGCGTCGTCGTCGAGCTTGTCGAGGCTCGCCAGAACGTAAGGCGTGTCGGCCGGCACGAAGGCCAGCGGGGCGTCCTTGTCCTTGTGGCCGCAGGCCGCCAGCAAAACGCTGGCGAGGCCGAGCGCGATGAGTCGCTTCGTCGGTCGCATTGTGTATCCCATTGTCCGGTTTGGTCCCTTGGTCCGGCCATTATGCCGGAAGCGCGGCGCCCGCAGGCGCCGGCACGGCGGTCTGTCCGCAAAATCCTGCGACGAGGAGCGGCTGCCGCCTAGCGGCCCATGACCTCGGCCAGCACCGCCATGCGCACGAAGACACCGTTGCCCACCTGTTCGAGGATGCGGGACTGGGCGCCATCCGCGACGTCCGAGGCGATCTCGATACCGCGGTTGATCGGGCCGGGATGCATCACGAGGCAGCCCTTGGCTGCCCTGGCAAGGCGCCGGCAGTCCAGGCCGTAGCGCTCGAAGTAGGCCGCCTCATCGGGGAGATCCGTAGCCGCCATGCGCTCTTTCTGGAGGCGCAGCATGATGACGGCATGGGCCCCCTCGATCGCCTCGTCGAAGTCCTCGTGGAAGGTGACGCCGCTCAGCTCCGACTCCGCGGGCAGCAAGGCGGACGGCCCCACGATGCGCACGTCGCGCGCACCGAGCGCAGTGAACGCGTGCACGTCGGAGCGGGCCACGCGCGAATGGCGCACGTCGCCGCAGATGACGATGCGCAGCTTGCGGAAGTCCGGGTGATGGTTGCGAATGGTGAGCGCGTCCAGCAGACCCTGGGTGGGGTGGGCGCGATTGCCGTCGCCGGCATTCACCACGGAGACGCCGCTCATGGCGTGGCGAACCAGCGACTCGGGCGTGCCGGATTCCTTGTGCCGCACGACGATCGTGTCCAGGTGCATCGCTTCCAGCGTGTGCAGCGTGTCGAACAGTTCCTCGCCCTTGGCGGTGGAGGAAAATCCGATGTCGAAATTGACGACGTCCGCGCCAAGCCGGCGTGCGGCCAGTTCGAACGAGGTGCGTGTGCGGGTGGACGGTTCGAAGAAGAGGTTGAGCACCGTGCGGCCGGCCAATAGGTCGAGCTTGCGGGTGCCGTGCGCCGTGGCCTCGCGCATGCTGTTCGCCCGGTCGAGGAGGCGTTCGATGGCTTCGCGGGGCAGGTTCTCGAGGGTGGTCAGGTGGCGCAGGCGTTGTGACATGACGTCCTCAGAACGAAGGAGATGGCGAAATGGAGCAAGGCGGATCTGCCGGCATGGTACTGGCGGTGTGGATTCCGGTCATGCCTGCACGAGGTAGGACTCGAGAATGACGGCCGCTGCTTCCGCGTCGATCGACTTTGCATCGGAACGCTTGCGCGTGCCGGCGGCGCGGCCGGCGGCGAAGCGGCGGGCGGCTTCCTGCGAACTCATGCGCTCGTCGGCGAGGGCGACGGGAAGGGCATAACGTTCGGCGACGCGGTCCGCGAAGCGTCGCGCCGTACGCGTCATCGGCTGCTCTTTTCCGTCGTTGTCGAGCGGAAGGCCCACGACCAGTTCCGCGGGCAGCCATTCGCGGCGGAGCGCGTCCAGGGTCTGCCAGTCGGGTTCGCCATCGCGCACCGGTACGGCGGCAAGAGCCCGCGCGGTGCCGGTCAGGCGATTGCCGACGGCGACGCCGACTATCTTGGTGCCGACGTCGAATCCGAACAGGCAGCTCATCGCGTGGCGGGGCTCAGGCGTGACCGGCGTAGCCGGTCAACTGGGACGGATCGTGCACGCCGAGCTTGCGGGCTGCGGCCAGCCAGCGCTCGTCGATGGGAGTGTCGAACACGATGTGTTCGTCCGCTCGCGTGGTGAGCCACGCGTTGTCCATCACTTCCTGTTCGAGTTGCCCGGCGTCCCAACCCGCATAGCCCAGCGTGACCACGGCACGACGCGGGCCTTCGCCGGCGGCCATGGCCACCAGGATGTCGCGCGAGGTGGTCACGGACCAGTCGTCGTTGACGCGATAGCTGGAGTCCCAGTTGCCGGGCTCGCGATGGAGCACGAATCCGCGTTCCTGCTGCACCGGCCCGCCGATGAGCACCGGGTAGTCGGCAATTTCGGGGTCGTCGCAGGTGAGCTTCATCTGTGCGAGCACGTCGCCCAGGCGATATTCGGAGATCTGGTTGATCAGGAGGCCGACGGCACCGTCGTCCCCGTGCTGGCACAGAAACGCCACCCCGCGCGCGAACGGCGATTCGGCCAGCGAAGGCATCGCGATGAGGAATTGCCCGGCGAATGAGTTGGCAGTCGTCATGGGCACATTGTAGCCGCTACGACGATGAGCCGTGTGCGAACGTTCAGTGCGCCGCCTGTAACTTCTGCTCGATTACCAGGAAGGAGTGGCTTGTGCGCAACATGATGTTTACGAAGGTTTTTATCCTGGGCGGGCTGGCTTGCGCGACCACCGCCGGGGCGTCCACGCCGGGTGCTTGGAAGGACTATGACCAACGGCTGACGAAAGCCTGCATTGCCGCCAGCGGATTGAAGGACGCGAAGCCGGTCGGCGGCCCGATCCAGTACGACGATCGGGTGCCGGTCACCGCGCTGGTGCTCGCCGGCCGCTATCCGCAGAAGCACATGAACAACCGGCCCGGCCGGGAGCTGTGCGTGTGGGACCGCAAGGCCCAGAAAGCGTACGTGAGCGAGGCGGATCAGCTGCTGCCAAAGTGAGCGCTTTTGCCTTGTGTGGGAGCCGCTTCAGCGGCGATGGGTGCTCGCGGCGAGGCTGCCGCTGGCGCAGAATCGCCGGCAAAGCCGGCTCCCACACATCATTAGCCACTCCGAGGGTCTTCCTCGAAGATCAGTAATTTCGCAGCACGTCCCCCGGCAGGAACTGCCACGTGCGCGTGATGTAGAGCTCGTCCACCCGATTCTTGTCGGCGGGGAGGGCCGGGAAGGGTGCGGCAAGCCGGACGATGCGCTGGGCGGCGTCGTCCAGCACCTTCTGTCCCGAACTCTTGATGACGTCCATGCTCCTGATGCTGCCGTCCCGGTTCAGGCCTACCGTGAGGACCAGCTCGCCGTGCAGGCCCCGGCGCCGTGCCTCGTCCGGATAATTGAGGTTGCCCACCCGTTCCACGCGCCCGACCCAGCCCTTCATGTACGCCGCATACGCATATTCCCGCGTGTTGGACGAAATGAACTTCTTCTTCGGACGCTTGGCGTAGGCCTGCGACTGCTCCCGCACCTCGGCGGCCAGCCGGGCCATTTCCGTCCGGCGCTGCACTTCTTCGTCGGATTCCGGCAGGGGCCGCGGCTTTCGCTCGGTCTGTTCGTGCGTGGTGTCCACGGCAAAGGCCGTCTCGCCGGACGTGGTGAGGAGTTGGCTGGGTGTGGCTTCGCGCGGGGCCGGAGCCTGGGCTTCCTTGGGTTCTGCGGAGAGGCTGTGCTGCGGCGTGGGAAGGAGCCCCGAAACCGGGTCCGACGGGCGCGCCGCCTTGTCCTTGTCGCCGCCGCCGGCGTTGCTGGCCTGTGCGAGGAAGTCGGCCTTGTCAGGCTGCTCGCGGTTGGCGACGTCCACGAGGGTGACGTCGAGCGTGGGTACGCTCGGGCGCGGCTTTTCCGCCTCGAAGGTGATCCCGAGGATGACGATACCGTGCAGCAGCAGCGAGAACAGCAGTGTCGCGCCGAACAGGTCGGTGCCGGTGGTGCGGGTCGTCATCGGGCCTCGATCGCGTCGAACAGCAGCCCGGCGATGTTAATGCCGAAGCGGGCATCCAGTTCACGGACCCCGGTCGGAGATGTGACGTTGATCTCGGTCAGGTAGTCGCCGATCACGTCCAGGCCGACGAAGCGGAGTCCGCGCCGGACCAGCTCGGGGCCGACCTGCGAGGCGATCCAGCGGTCGCGATCGGAGAGCGGAATGCCCTCGCCATGGCCGCCGGCGGCGAGGTTGCCGCGGAATTCGTCGCCTTGCGGGATGCGGGCGAGGGCGTACGGCACCGGCTCGCCGTCGATCATCAGGATGCGCTTGTCCCCGGCCGATATCTCGGGAATGAATTTCTGGGCGATGGTAAACCGGCGGCCGCCGTCGAGTAGTGTCTCCAGCATCGAGTTGACGTTGCTGTCGCCGGCCGAGACCTTGAAGATGCCCTGGCCGCCCATGCCGTCCAGCGGTTTGAGGATGGCGTCGCGGTGCTCCGCCAGGAACGCCTTCAATTCGCCCCGGTCGCGGGAAATCAGTGTGGGCACGATGCACTGCGGGAAGTCGAGCGAGAACACCTTCTCGTTGCAGTCGCGCAGCCCGCGCGGATCGTTCACCACCTTGCAGCCGGCCCGCTGGGCGCGCTCCAGGACCATGGTGTCGTAGATGAACTGCGCATCCACCGGTGGGTCTTTCCGGGCCAGCACGACGTCCACCTCCGCAAGGGGCCGCCATTGCGGCTCGCCGAGGGTGAACCAGCCGCTGGGGTCTTCCCTGACGGTGAGGGGCCGCAGCCGGGCCCAGGCCTGTCCGTCGCGCAGGGCCAAGTCGCCCTGTTCCATGTAAAGGAGGGCGTGGCCCCGTCGGGAGGCCTCCAGCAGCATCGCGAAGGTGGTGTCCTTGGCGATCTTGATGGCGCGGATGGGGTCCATCAGGACGGCAACGGAGAGGGGCATGGAGGATTTCCGCAGGCAGGAAAGGTGCCAAGTTTAGTGAAGGTCGCCTGGCAAAGGGCCCCTTTAGGAAGAATTCATCTTGACGGCGCTCCGGCCAACCATTAAACAGCGGTCGGGAGGAACGCCGAAGAGCGGACCGCCGGAGCCTTGGTTCCGGACAACGACCTGGCGCACGGAATAGTCGACCGAAATCCGGCTATCCTGCACGGGTATTTGCGGTTTTTTTCGTGGTACGGGGGCGCAGTGAACGAAAACGGACGCGGGAACGACCTGAGCGGCTTGCGGGTCATGGTCATCGACGATTCGAAAACCATCCGACGCACGGCCGAAACCCTGCTGAAGAAGGAAGGCTGCGACGTCCTCACCGCCGTCGACGGTTTCGAGGCGCTGGCGAAAATATCCGACCAGAAGCCGAACATCATCTTCGTCGACATCATGATGCCGCGTCTGGACGGCTACCAGACCTGCGCGCTCATCAAGAACAACGCCCAGTTTCGCGGAACGCCGGTGATCATGCTTTCGTCGAAGGACGGCCTGTTCGACAAGGCGCGCGGCCGCATCGTCGGCGCCGAGCAATACCTCACCAAGCCATTCACCCGCGACGAGCTCCTCGGCGCGATCCACCGGTACGCGAAGGCGAGCTGACCCAACTCCACGCAAGACGACGTCCAGGGGGACGTGTGGCAAACATTCTCATCATCGACGACTCGCCCACCGACGTCCGCGTGTTCACCACGCTGCTCGAGAAGGCGGGTTTTTCCGTTTCCAGCGTCGACAACGCCGAGGCTGGCCTCGACCGCATCCGTGCGAACAAGCCGGACCTGGTGATCATGGACGTGATCATGCCGGGCATGAACGGCTTCCAGGCCACGCGCACGCTGAGTCGCGACCCGAACACCGCCGACGTGCCGGTGGTGATGATCACCACCAAGTCCATGGAGACGGACCGTGTATGGGGCCTGCGCCAGGGAGCGAAAGCGTTCATCACCAAGCCGGTGAACGAGAAGGAACTGCTTTCGACCATCGCCAGCCTCCTGCCGAACACGACGCATTGAGGACGCCATGAGCGAGAACGCGGCACTCACGCCATTCGAACTGCTCGCCCATTACGAGCGTGCCTGCCTCGCGCACACGGCCGACGCGCCGGAGCAGGTGGAGTCGCTGGGCCTGTGGCGCGGCATCGGTTTTCGCGTGGGGCGCCGGGCTTTCGTCAGCGGCATCGAGGAGATCAACGAACTTCTCGCCGTGCCGACCCTGACCAACGTACCCGGCACCCAGCCCTGGCTGATGGGCGTGGCCAACGTGCGCGGCAACCTCGTGCCGGCGATCGATCTCGGCCGCTTCCTGTTCGACGAGCGCACGCCGGCTTCGGAGCGTGCCCGCCTGCTGCTGGTACGCCAGCACGGCGGTACGGTGGGGCTGCTGGTGGACGAAGTATTCGGCCAGCGTACGATGGACGACGCCCAGCGCGACTCGGGCGAGGAAGAACACGATCCGCGGCTGGCGCGTTTCGTCGCGCAGAACGTCCAGATCGGCGAGCAGACGTTCGGACTTTTCAGCATGAGCCGTCTGGTTCGTGCGCCGGATTTCCGGCAGGCGGCGCTTTAGGCGCCTCCATGGGGGAGGGGGACGGCCGGGTGGTCGGCCTCCACAGGATGAGCGGGGCCGGTTCGACCGGTTCCGCGATGGGAACGGAGGGGCGGTCCTCGGGCCGCTTCGTCATGCCGGTGGCCATCGAGGCCCCGGCGGCTAGCTTTGCCAGGTTTGGGTGAGGTGGATATGAGCACGACAGCAGGCGGCGCAGGCCGGGAACGTGGCTACACGATCGTCATCGTGTTCCTGCTCCTGGCGATCGGTTTGGCGTCGGTCGACTTCTGGTGGCTGAACAACAAGAACGGCGAGGATCGCGAGGCCATCGCGCTGACGACCCAGGTGCAGGTGCTGTCGCAGCAGACCGCGAAGTACGCCCTGGAAGCGTCGGACGGTAACCGCGATTCGTTCCGCGAACTCGCCGCCACGAGGAACACGATCGATTCGGCCGTGCAGCGCCTGGTGAAGGGCGACGAGAAGACCGGCATGCCGGCCTATGCCGACGAGAACAAGACGCAGGCCGGTCGCGCCATTGGCGCGCTGTCCAACGCGTGGCACCAGCTGGACGCGGACATCGGCAAGATCCTCTCCAACAAGGATCTGGTGCTGTCCTCCGGCGAGCGCGCCGACCTCTTCGCCAAACAGATGCCGCTGCTGAACGCCCGCACCGACGAGGTGCTGAACATCGTGCAGCAGAAGAATGCCTCGGTGGAGCAGACCTTCACGCTGGCGCGCTGGATGCTCATGGCCGACCGCATGATCCGTCGCGTGCAGGAGATCCTGCAGGGCGGCGATGGCGCGCAGTCCGCGGCCGACGGCCTTTCGCGCGACGCGCAGCTGTACGGCGCGGTGCTGAAGGGCCTGATCGACGGCAATCCGGACGGCGGCGTGCGCGCCATCAGCGACGGCAATGCCCGGAAGATCCTCGAAGGCATGCAGACGTCCTGGGGCGATCTGGTGGACCCGGTGAACCAGCTCGTGACCGCGTCGCCCAACCTGCAGGACGTGAAGCGCGCCGGTAACCAGGCTTCGCTCGACTCCCAGACGGTGCTGCTGCGCGCGAACGAATCCGCCGACCAGATCGCGAAGCTACCGCTGACGCGCCTGTTCCCGAACGTGTGGTGGGGCCTGCTCGGCGCCATCGGCGCGGTGCTGTTCGCGCTGCTGCTCGTGTACAACCTCGTGCGCGACCAGCGCCGCCGCTTCGAGACCACGTCCGAACTCAACCAGCGCAACCAGACCGCGATCATGCGGTTGCTGGACGAGATGGGTACGCTCGCCGAAGGCGACCTCACCATCAAGGCCACGGTGACCGAGGACATCACCGGCGCCATCGCGGACGCCATGAACTCCGCCGTGGACGAGATGCGCAACCTCGTCACCACCATCAACGAGACCGCGGTGCGCGTCTCCGCGGCGGCGCAGGAAACCCAGGCCACCGCCATGCATCTCGCCGACGCGGCGGAGCAGCAGGCGCAGCAGATCACTTCGGCCACCTCCGCGATCAACCAGATCGCCACCTCGATGGACACGGTGTCGAAGGACTCCGCGGAATCGGCGGACGTGGCGCAGCGCTCGGTGCAGATCGCCTCGCGCGGCGCGGAAGTGGTGCGCGAGACCATTCAGGGCATGGATTCCATTCGCGACCAGATTCAGGAAACCTCCAAGCGCATCAAGCGCCTGGGCGAATCCTCGCAGGAAATCGGCTCGATCGTGGAACTCATCAACGACATTGCCGAGCAGACCAATATCCTCGCCTTGAACGCAGCCATCCAGGCGGCCTCGGCCGGCGAGGCGGGCCGAGGCTTCGCGGTGGTGGCGGACGAAGTGCAGCGCCTCGCCGAACGTTCGGCAAGCGCCACCAAGCGAATCGAAACGCTGGTGCAGACGATTCAGTCCGATACCAACGAAGCGGTGAGCTCGATGGAACAGACCACTGCGGAAGTGGTGGCCGGTGCCCGCCTGGCGGAGGACGCCGGTACGGCGCTGGGCGACATCGAGCGCGTCTCGAACGACCTTTCGGCGCTGATTCAGAACATCTCCGCCGCGGCACGTCAGCAGTCCGCCGCGGCGACCGACACCTCGGCCACGATGAACGTCATCCAGGAGATCACCTCCCAGACATCGCTCGGCGCCAGTCAGACGGCCGAGTCGATCGGTAACCTCGCCCAGCTCGCGAACGACCTGCGCCTGTCCGTCGCGAACTTCAAGCTGCCGGGTTGACGCAGTGAGACTTCAAGACCATACCGATTTCACCACGCTGCACTGGGTCAAGGCCGAGCTCGACGACGCCTTGTCCAAGGCGCGTCAGGCCCTCGAATCCTATGTGGAGGACTCGCGGGACGCCTATGTCATGCACACCTGTGCCGCGGACCTGCACCAGGTCCACGGCACGCTGCGTATGGTCGAGCTCTACGGCGCCGCGATGGTCGTCGGCGAGATGGAACAGCTCGTCGCCGCACTGATCGACAACCGCGTTGCACAGCGCGACGACGCCTATGCTGCGCTCATGCGCGGCATGATGCAGATGCCGGACTACCTCGAGCGCCTGCAGAGCGGCCACCGCGACGTGCCGATCGTGCTGCTGCCGTTGCTCAACGATCTGCGCGCCAGCCGCGGCGAACAGTCGCTGCACGAGTCCGCGCTGTTCACGCCGAACCTCGACACCATGTTGCCGGCCACGGCGCCGGGCGCGAGCGATCCCGCCGCCGCCGAGGCCCAGCGTGGCGAACTTGCCGAATTGCGCCTGCGCTTCCAGCAGCAGTTGCTGGCATGGTTCCGCGGCCAGGCCAGCGAACGCCAGTTGCTCGGCATGCGCGCCACGTTGGACAGCATCGCCGCCCGCTCCTACACGATCGCGGGTCGCCGCCTCTGGTGGATCGCCGCCGGGGTGCTGGAAGGTCTCGAACGGGGTGTGCTGCGTGCGCACGAAAAAGACGTACGCCAGTTGATCGGCCGCGTGGATCGCTCCATCCGCGAACTCGTGGAGGGCGGCGAGGAAGCCATGCTGGGCGGCGACGCCGACGAGCTGTCGCGCAAGCTGCTTTATTACGTGGCCCAGGCAAAACCGGGCAGCGAACGCATCGAGGAACTGCGCCAGACCTACCGTCTTGAAGGCCTGCTGCCGCAAGCGTCCGAGGTGGAACATGCACGGGGCTCGATGTCGGGTCACAACCGTGCGCTGCTGGACACCGTGTCGGCGGCCATCAAGGACGACCTGCTGCGGGTGAAGGAAGCGCTCGATCTCTTCCTGCGTCGTCCCGACGGCGATCCGGCCCAGCTTGGCCAGCAGACCGAAGTGCTGGACCGCGTGGGCGACACGCTGGGCATGCTGGCTCTGGGTGTCCCGCGACGCGTCGTGGGCGAACAGCGCCGCATCCTCGGCGAGATCGCCACGGGTGCGCGCGAACCGGACGAGGAAGCCCTGCTAGACGTGGCTGGCGCGCTGCTCTACGTGGAAGCCTCGCTGGACGACCACATCGAAAGGCTGGGCGCCGACGGCGAGGCCCCGGCGCCTGCCGACCTCGGCCCGTCGCCGCTGCCGCGCAGCGAAGCTCGCCACATCCTTTCCACGCTGATGCGCGAGGCCACCGCCAACACCGCGAAGGTGAAGGACGCCATCGTCGGCTTCGTCGAATCGTCGTGGGACCACGATCAGCTGGCCGGCGCTCCCGAGTTGATGGCGGAGATCGGGGGTGCCATGCGCATGCTGGGCGCGAGCCGCCCGGCGGAACTTGCCGACGGCATCGGTCTGTTCATTCATCGCGAATTGCTCGGCGACCGCCGTGTGCCGAACGGCGTGCAGATGGACCGGCTCGCCGATGCGCTGGCCGCGCTGGAGTACTACCTCGAGGCCGCGCGCGAGCATCGCGGCGGCCTGGAGCACATTCTCGACGTTACCCAGCAGAGCCTCGCCGAACTCGGCTATTGGCCCGTGCCGGTGGAACAGGAACCGGAAGCGGAAGAAGAAAACGACATCCTCGGCGAAGCCGCCATCGAAGACATCGAGGCGGCGGCGATCGAACACATCGCCGTGCCCTCGACCAGCGCCGATCCGGACGAGACGGTGGCGAGCTTCGCCGACAGCTTCGACCTCGTGGACGAGCCGCCGGCGGAAGTCGAGACCGCGCCCGAAGCACCCGTCGCCGCCGCTGAGGCTGCGCCTGCCGCACCGGCGGGCGAGGAAGACTGGGTCGAGATCGAAGAAGAGATCGAGCAGGAAGTCGGTGGCCTCGGCATGGCCGAGTTCGCGGGTTTCCAGATCACCGTCGACGGCATCGACGACGAGATTCGCGAGATCTTCCTCGAGGAAACCGAGGAGGAAATCGGCAACCTGCGTGCCGCCCTCGGCCATTGGCTGGCCGAACCGGAGCGCAGCGACGCGCTCGTGCCGATCCGTCGCTCGTTCCACACGCTGAAGGGTTCGGGCCGCCTTGTCGGTGCGCGCCTGCTGGGCGAGTTCTCCTGGAAGGTGGAGAACATGCTCAACCGTGTGCTGGACGGCACCATCGGTCCGCACGAAGGTGTGCAGGCCCTGGTGCGTCATGCCGTGGATGCCCTGCCGCAGCTCAAGGCAGCGCTGGAAGGCGACGCCACCCCGGCGGCGCCGATCGCCGCGATCATGGAAACCGCCGACCGCCTTGCGATGGGAGACACGGCCTTCGTCGAGGACGTGGCCCGTCATTCCATCCATCGCGTGCGCAGCAAGGTCAAGCGGCGCGTTCCGCGCGACACCATCGCGGCTGTGCCCACGGCCGCTTTTGCCGCCTACGGGCAGCCTCCCGCAGAGACGCCGGAAGCATCCGTACCCGTGGAAGCGACAGTCGACGAAACCGTCGCTCCCATGGAGGCCGAGGCTGCATACAGCGCACCGCCGCTGCCCCCGGTGGACGCGGTGCTGCTCGACATCCTGCGTGCCGAAGTGGCGCAGTACCTCACCGTGATCCGGGCGAACCTCGCGCAGGCCGGTGGCGACGAGCTGCCAGTGGACGATGCCCTGCTGCGTGCGGTGCATACCCTGCACGGCGCCATCGGCATGGTGGACATCCCCGTGCTGATCCAGGTGCTCGCGCCGCTGGAAGGCTTGATCAAGCGTGTGCGCGCCAGCGGCCAGCCGCTGCGGCAGGAAGGCGTGCAGGCGCTCACGGACGCCGCCGACCTTGTCGATCACGTCATGGACCAGTTCGACGCGCCCGATCCGCGTGTGCCGGACGTGTCGGAACTTGCCGCGCGCATCGCCGTGCTTCGCGACGAACAGCCGGAAGCGACGGTCGCGCACATCCTGTACGAACCCGATCCGCTGCCGCTCGACGACGAACTCGACCTCGAGTTGACGGACGACACGGTCACGCCCGCCCACGAGGACATCGAATCCTTCCTGCCCGAACAGGCGCTGGAACCGAGTGTTCCCTCGCTGGACGAGCAGTTGCTGGCGGATGAACTCGCGGACGAAGGGGCGCTCCTTGACCTGGAGCCGGTGCCGCTGGAACCGGTCGCATCCAACGACGAATTCGGCGCCGATCTGCTGACCTCGCTCGAAGGCTTCGACATCGAGAAGGTTGATGTCGAAAAGCCCGAGGGCGAAGTCCGGCCCATCATGGCCTACGATGCCGAAGAGGACGCCGCATGGCGCACGCTCCTCGGCGAGATCGAAGAGGCCGCGTCACCGGCCGCCACCGACGACGAGCCGTTGCCGCAGCCGATGTCGCACGATGGCGAGGTGTTGCATCTCGACGATGGACTGGACGAAGTCGTCACGGACGAGCCGCATGCCGCGCCGACGGACGACGCATGGGTCGACGTGCCGGTCGTGTCCGATACGCTCCCGGAAAGCGTTGCCGCCAGCGACGAGCCCGTGCATATCGAGGACCAGTCGCACGAGCCGCTGGCGCCGCAGGTGCATACGCCGCCCGACGAACCGGCGCCCGCCCTGGTACCCGAGCTTTCGCCTTACGCGGACATCGACCCCGACCTGCTCGAAGTCTTCGTCGAGGAAGGGCGCGAGATCCTGGATCACGCCGACGCCGCGCTCGCGGCGTGGCGAGCGGAGCCGGAGCAGCCCGAGCACGTGGCGGCCCTGCAGCGCGACCTGCACACATTGAAGGGCAGCGCACGCATGGCCGGTATCGCTGCCGTGGGCGATCTTTCGCACGCCATGGAAGCGCTGCTCGATGCGGTGGCCGGTGGCCAGCGCGAGAGCGATCGTCCCGCCATCGAGGCAACGGAAACCGGCTTCGACCGCCTGCACGGCATGATCCAGTCCATCGCGGCGGGCAAAGCGATCGCGCTGACGGATGCCGACATCGAACCGTTCGCCCGCCTGGCGGGTTCGCCGATCGGTCCCGACACGCTCACGGCGGAGGCCTATCGCGAAGAGCGCGAGGCCGCGATCATCGAACCCGCGCCGGTGTTCGAACCGCTGCCCGAACCCGAATCGCCGCCCGAGCCCGTCTTCGATCGCGAACTACCCGAACTGTTGCCCGAGTTCGAGGAAGAGGAACTCCAGCGCGCGTCGCAGGAGCAGATCCGCGTGCGCGCGGACATGCTCGACACGCTGGTGAACCACGCCGGCGAGGTGTCGATCTACCGCTCGCGCCTGGAACAGCAGACGGCCAGCTTCCGCTCCGCGCTGACCGAGCACGAGCAGACGGTCAGCCGCCTGCGCAGCCAGCTGCGCATGCTGGAAATCGAAACCGAAGCCCAGATCATCGCGCGCTACCACCAGGAACACCGCGACACCGGCCTGTCGAACTTCGATCCGCTGGAACTCGACCGCTTCTCGCAGCTGCAGCAGTACTCGCGAGCCCTGGCCGAATCGGTATCCGATCTTGTCTCGCTGCAAACCATCCTGGACGAGCTGACCCGCCAGTCCGAGAACCTGCTGCTGCAACAGCAGCGGGTGAACGCGGAGCTGCAGGAAGGCCTGATGCAGACGCGCATGCTCCCGTTCGATGCGATGGTGCCGAACCTGCGGCGCACGCTGCGCCAGGCCGCCTCCGACGTCGGCAAGCGCGCGCAGTTGGTGGTGGAAGGCGCCAACGGCGAAATGGACCGCAACATGCTCGACCGCATCAAGGCGCCGTTCGAGCACATGCTGCGCAACGCCGTGGCGCATGGCATCGAGGCGCCGGAAGCGCGCGAGGCAGCCGGAAAGAATCCGGAAGGCACCGTACGCATCCAGGTGGCCCGCGAAGCCACCGAGATCGTAGTGCGGCTGTCCGACGACGGCGGCGGCATGGATCGTGACGCGATCCGCGCCAAGGCGATCGAGCGCGGCCTGCTGCGTCCCGACGCGCGCGTGTCCGACGACCAGATCTTCCAGCTGACTCAGGTGCCGGGTTTCTCCACCGCGGAGAAAGTCACCCAGGTGGCCGGACGCGGTGTGGGCATGGACGTGGTGGCCAACGAGATCAAGCAGCTCGGCGGCACGCTCGGCATCGAATCGGAAAAGGGCCGCGGTACCACCTTCGTGATGCGCCTGCCGTTCACGCTCGCCGTGACCCAGGCACTGATCGTGCGGATCGGCGAGACCAACTTCGCCATTCCGATGACTTCGGTGCACGGCGTGGCGCGCATGGCGCCGAACGAGCTTGCCCACCGCATGGCCGATGCCTCGCCGGCGTTCGACTATCTGGGCGAGGAATACGGTATCCACGACCTGCCGCAACTGCTCGGCGTGCACGTGGTGTCCTCGCCGGACGAAGGCGATATCCCGCTGCTCCTCGCCCGTTCGGGCGACCTGCGCGCAGCGATTCGCGTCGATGCCGTGCTCGGTTCGCGCGAAATCGTGGTCAAGCCGGTAGGCCCGCAAGTGAGCTCCGTGCCGGGTATCCTCGGTGCCACGATCATGGGCGACGGCTCGGTGCTCATGATTCTCGATCTCGCGCCGCTGGTCCGCCACGGCGTGGCGCGCCGCGCCTTCGAGGCGGAAGCCCTCGTGCCGCATGCGCCGCGCGCGCAGGACGAGGTTCGCGTGAAGCCGCTGGTGATGGTGGTGGACGATTCCATCACCATGCGCAAGGTCACCGGCCGCGTGCTGGAACGCCACGAGTTCGAGGTGATGACGGCGAAGGACGGTATCGACGCCCTGGAGAAACTCAACGAGCGCGTGCCCGACCTGATGCTGCTCGATATCGAGATGCCGCGCATGGACGGCTATGAGCTGGCGACACAGATGAAGGCCGACGAGCGGCTGGCCGGCGTGCCGATCATCATGATCACGTCACGCACGGGCGACAAGCATCGCCAACGTGCCTTCGACATCGGCGTCGACCGGTACATCGGCAAGCCGTATCAGGAGAACGACCTCATCGTGCAGATCAACGACGTGCTCGGAGTCCACCATGGCTGACCGCGAGACGACGGTCGCGCTGCTGTTCGACGACGCCAGCCTCTCCGCGCACCTGCGTGAGGCACTCGTCGCCCAGGGCGCGCGGATCGTGTACGAGTCCGACCTGCGCTCGTTCGCGCCGGCCGAACTCGTCGGCTCGTCGGCGGACGTGGTGGTGGTCGATCTGGACAACCCGGGCGACGACGATCTGGACCGCCTCTACGACGCGGCGGAAGGTGGACATCCGCGTCTGGTGTTCAACGACGCCGACGCGAGCCGCAAGCTCGAAGGCTGGGATCGCGCCCGTTGGGCCCGGCACCTGGCCGCCAAGCTGGTGGGCGAGATGGCCCTCGATCCCCCCAGGCCCGAAGACGCACGTGCCATCGAGCCGCGCGTCGCCGAGCTGGCCGCCGTCGCCGCACCGGTCGAAGAACGCTTCGAGGAAACGCTGGTCGAAGACCTGGCGATCACAGGCAGCCATGGCTATCCAGAGACGCCGATGCCGGATACCGGCGCCGCGGCGTTCGGCGAGATGCCTGCGATGGCGGACGACGTCGCCGACGAACTGACTTTCTCCACCCCGCTGTCCGACGACAGCGGGGAAGGCGAGGGCGTGACCTCGTCGGAACTGGCGGCCGAACTCGAGGCACTGCTCGCCGACTCGGGCCCGCTCATCGAAGACGACCTCGAGTCGCTGCCGTCCGCACCGCTGGAACTGACCGAGCTGGCGACGCTCGACCTGTCCGGGTTCGAAGTGGTGGAGGAGGCGGTGGACGTCGACACCGCGCCGGAGGAACCGGCTCGCGAAAGCGGCAGCACGCTGAGCCTCGCATCGCTGGACGACGAGGCGTCCGTTGGCGGACAGGAGACGCTGCGGCCGGTCGAGATCGAATCGCGATCCACCGAATATGTTCCCCCGCCCGTGCCGGAATGGGACCTCGTGGACCACGATGCCGTCGTGGTGGAACCGGTGCCGCGTCCCGCGCCGGCCGAGTTCGGCATCGAGACGATCAGCGCCGCGGAGTACCTGGCGCAGGACGTCGTGGACGACGGTACGCACGGCGTGGAGCCGGGTTTCACACTCGAACTGGTGTCGATGGAAGAAGCCGTCGCACCGCGTACCGACGGTGAATTCGCGCACGAGATGTTTCTCGACGCTGCGCCGCGCGCGGTGCGCCGCGTGATCGCCATCGGCGGCACGCACGAGAGCGAGGCTTCCATCGCCGCGTTCCTCGCCGCGCTGCCGGAGCGTGTTCCCGGCGTGCTGCTGGTGGTCGCGCATCATGACGACACGGACGGTTTCGCGGCGCGCCTCGGTGCGCGCGTGGCGACCGACGGCACACATGCGACGCACGGCGATCGTCTGGTCGTGCCGCGCGGCGCGCACGTGCAGATCCGCCGCGACGGTAGCGTCGGCGTGCGCGACGACGGCAGCACTGCAAGTGTGAGCGGTCCGTCCATCGACGGCGTGCTGAGCACTGTCGCCGGCGGCTTCGGTGCCGACGCCCTGGCGATCGTGTTCGCCGGTCGCGGCAACGACGCGGTGGCGGGCGCGCAGGCGGTGTACGACGCCGGCGGCCGAGTCTGGGTCGAAACGGTGCCGCCGGAAACGGAAGCAGGACACATGGTGGCCGGCATCCGCGAGGAGCGGGTGGCCGACTACGCCGGCGACGTGGGCGCGCTGGCACGGAAACTGATCGAGGAATTCCCATGAGCGAGCCGTTACCGCGCGAAATCCGTTGCGTGCTGATCCCGAGCGGTGGCGTCCGCCTTTTGCTGCCCAACGCGGCGGTGGCGGAAGTGATCACCCTGGCGGGAGTCGAACCCGTGGCCGACGCGCCGGAATGGTTACTCGGGCGTATCGCCTGGCGCGGCTGGAGCATTCCGTTGCTGAGCTTCGACCATGTCGCAAGCCTCCCCGAAGACGCACCGCCGCAGGCCGCCCGCGTGGCGGTATTGAAAGCGGTAGGCCATCACCCCGCGATGCCTTACCTCGCCGTGCTGACGCACGGCTTTCCGCGCCTGACCACCTTGAACGCCGAACTCCTGCTGCCCACACACGACGGACACGAACTGCCGTTCGGCGTGCGCGCCCGCGTGCTGGTCCGCGACGACACGGCGGTGATCCCGGATCTGGAGCAACTGGAAGGTACGTTGGTGGAGATGCTGGCGGCGGCTTGAGGCTTGCCGTTCCAACGGTGCGGCTCGCCCCGGCCGAAGGGTCTGACGATGGACGTGACGGCTTCCCGCTTATCAGCCTGATTTAGGCTGACAGTGCAGCGAAGTCGTGGTCTGGGCTTGAATGCCGTCTGCATCAGTGAAAACTACCTTCCATCTGATAGTGAATGGCTCCGCGGCAAGACACGTGTGGGTTACGGTCAGTGGTTGTGATGCGTTCTGGAACCGCCCCATGACTGGCCGACAGATTATTCCCGATGGGCATTCCTCGATGGTGGATGCGTATCTCACCGGAAAGCGCGGGAATCCTCCGAGAGTAACTGAGGCCTCCACAGAGGACTCCGAAACCACGCTAACGTCCGGATATGTAGCAGAAAAGTGCTCGCACCCGTGACCTTCTCTGAACATGCGATACGCCTTTTCAAGGCCGCGCATCGTCAGGCTCTGAAAAACGTCGTTCCGAATCGCTTGGGCATCATCTTCATTTGTATGAAAGCCGAGCTCGGCGATGATGCTCGGCATGTTGGCGAGCCGATTTTCGCCATGGTTGTCCGCTCTGCTCTCATTGGATACAGGGAAGCTGGCGTAGCTTGAATTCGAGCCGAGGCTCTCTTTCATGTAGCAGAGTGCCAGGTCCCCAAGGCGTTTGCTTTCAGAACTGTTCGAATAATGGAATGTTCGTATTCCGCGCACCGATGCATCGTCATGGGCATTCGTGTGTAGATGGATGACGGCATCCACGCCCAGGTGGTTTGCATAAAGCGGTCGGCTACGGATGTCCTGGTCCCTCTCATTTAGCCCTGCGCCGCTTGGTTCCCGTCCAGCACTGTTCCAGATCGCCGTAAAGTCCGGCAGTTCGGATTTGATGTGATAGCGAGCGGCCATGGATAGCCATGGTTTCGCGCTTTCAGGATATATCGCGATTTGCGTGGATCTGGCGAGGAAGACTTCTGCGTCGCTTCGATCCTGAAGGTGCCTGGTCAAGTGACGCGCAAAGACTGGCGTAATGAAGTCTTCGACAACGAAGTTTGATGGCTCGCGTTGGGGGCGCCAATCCTTGAACCTGGAGTTGTAATAAACTCCATGGCCGGCGGCGACGAGCACTCTCGTCCGTAAGCTCCTTTTCGCGCGACTTGCTGACTTGTGGTCCGCAATCCCTCTGTCCGCGGGCCCTTTTTCCTCGGGAAAGTAATAAAAGATGTCTCTCCCGTCGAACCATACATTGAGTCTGTAGATTCGGGTTGGCTGAGCCGCTTCATAGACAATCGACGTTATGGCGTTGAGCCTTTCCTCGAAAGAGATCGTGTATGTATCGGGCACGTACTCCCGTCCGAGATCGACATTGAGGGTATTGCCTTCGTCGTTGTACCAGACTCGGGGATGGATGATCGGCTGTTGGCCGGGGAGGCGTTCTTCCTTCGCCAGGTGAGCTTGTACGAGCGCCGTGAGGATGGGTTCGAGCCTTATTCGTTCTTCCATCGGCGCAGAAGGCGATCCAATGGTATCGACTCCGAGTTCCGACAGATTTCGAGCCACACGAGCTTGGGTGCCAGACATTCCCGCGGTGCCTACAACGGCCAGTAGCACGAATACGGATGGGTATGACTTTCGCGGTGTTCTCATTGAATCCTCCGAGGTTCACCAGTCACGCCGGGATCCTGGCGCGGCCGTACTCGCAGACTCGCCGCGTCGATCAAGTATTCGTATTGGCCGGCGCCCAGTGCGGTCGGAAGGCGAAACTCCTGTACTCAGGGGGACATCGGAGGATCGGAGGTGTGGAAGCAATGAAGCCGCGTCGAGGGCGTGGCCAAACGCGCACTTGACTCGCAAACGAGAATCATTATCATAAACTCCGCACCCTAACGCGGAGTCCAGACCATGCTGCTTCGATCGCTTCCCCTAACCGACAACGGCGGCCGTGACCGGGTCGTTCCGCTTCGTGCTGCCCCGGTGGCTGCCCGCCGTGTGGAAAGCAAGAACCTGCTCGACGGTTCGCGTGAACTGGTCATCGAACATCAGGGCAGCGAGTACCACCTGCGGCTTACGCGGAACGACAAGCTGATCCTCACGAAGTAAGCGTCACCTCTCTCCCCGACGCCAAGCCACGCGGGTCTCCCCAGGCCGCCCAGCCAGGCATCCTTCGACCGTCTTCTGTCCAGGGACACGCCATGTTCGGCTGGCTCGCCACCTTCGGCGTGCAATCGCGCGCCCGCTCGTCCGCCACCACACGCTGGATGGCCCTTTCGCCGCGTACGTTGTTCGAAGGCCTGGGCCAGCTGGGTGGCGTGCTCTATCTCGCGCCCCGCGATGCCGCCGCACCTGCGCTCGGTGAGCCACACGATTGCCTGGTGGAGACTGCGGAACTGGCCTCGCTCCTCGGCACGCGCTACGTGGGGGTAACCTGCGCCGTCACCGCGGAGGGCCCACGGGAGTGGATCGATTGCGTGGACGGGCAGGGCGACACGTTAGGTCGCGTCTATCTCCTGCCGGACACGGACTATCTTGCCTGGGACGGCTTGTTCGCCGATGCGTCGCCTGCTCCGACTCCGTCGCGGCGCGCGCCGGATCGTGGCTGGCTGCGTGCTTCCCGTCCCCGCGTGCTTTGCTTCACGCGTCGGCGGATCGCCGGCTTCACGGTGCTGGGCGTCTGCGAGGCGCCAATCTCGTCGCTGGGCCGTGGCGTGGCCCGCGACATTGCCATGTCGGAATCCCTGATGGCCTTCGGCTGACGCAAGAGCACACCACGCGCCTGTGGGAGCCGGCTCGCCCTGTGTGGGAGCCGGCTGTGCCGGCGATCCCGTGCCAGCGGGCAGGCTTGCCACGAGTACCCATCGCCGCTGAAGCGGCTCCCACACAAGTCCGTCGGGTGTCCGCGACCTGGGCCTGTCCGGACACTTTGTCCGCGGACACATGTCGTTGCGCCTAGGCGCAACAGTAAACTATTGAATTAAAACGATTTCATGGCTTGGCACGGCGTTTGCTGCGTATCCACGCAAGCAAGCCAGGGAATCCACCATGATCCGTGACACCTCCGCCCAGGACCGCCTCGTCGAAGTCCGTCCGAACCGCAAGCGCAAGTTCCTCCTCATCGGGGCGGGGGTCGCGGCGGCCGTGCTCGTTGCCCTTGCCGCGCCGCGCATCGGCACGATGTTCTCGGCGGACACCTCGGTCAGTGCGTCCCGCCTGAGCTTCGGCACCGTGACGCGGGGCCCGTTCGTTCGCGATATCGCCGCGGAGGGCAAGGTGGTGGCGGCCGTCAGTCCCACCATGTACGCCACCTCCGCCGGCGCGGTCGTGCTCAAGGTGCACGCCGGTGACGTCGTGAAGAAGGGGCAGGTGCTGGCCGTGATCACGAGCCCCGAACTGACCAGCAAGCTCTCCCAGGAAAAGTCGGCGGCGGACGCGATGGAAGTGGATTACCTGCGTGCGCAGATCGACGCCAAGAAGAAGCGTTCGGAACTGCAGAAGGCGTTCGACAACGCGGTGATCGACCAGACCGCCGCGGAGCGCGATCTGAACCGCTACGAGAGCGCCTATGGCAAGGGCGCCGTGCCCCAGTCGGATGTCGACAAGGCGAAGTCCACGCTGGACAAGGCGCAGATCACCGCGAAGCACGCGAAGACCGATCTTTCCATGGACAACGACAGCCTCACCTTCGATGTGCAGGCGAAAAAGCTTGCCCACGACCGCCAGGTGTACCTGGTGCAGGACCTGGAGCGCCAGGTCGAAGACCTCAACGTGAAATCGCCCGTCGACGGCCAGGTGGGCCAGCTCTTCATCGCCGAACGCGCCACGGTCGCGAAAGACGCACAGTTGCTCAGTGTCATCGACCTGTCCGCGCTGGAAGTGGAGATGAAGGTGCCGGAAAGCTTCGCGCGCGACCTCGCCATCGGCATGCCGGGCGAGATCAGCGGCAACGGCAAAACCTGGAACGGCAAGGTCAGCGCGGTGTCGCCGGAAGTGGTGAACGGCGAGGTCGCCGCCCGCCTGCGCTTCGATGGCGAGACGCCGAAGCAGCTGCGTCAGAGCCAGCGCCTGTCCGTGCGCATCCTGCTCGACAAGCGCGACAACGTATTGACGGTGCAGCGCGGCTCGTTCGTGGACGAAAGCGCCGGCCGCTACGCCTACGTGGTAAACGACGGCATGGCCGATCGCCGCGATATCCGTGTCGGTGCGAGCAGCATCGACAAGGTCGAGATCCTGGATGGCCTGAAGGAGGGCGACAAGATCGTCATCTCCGGTGCCGACACCTTCGGCGACGCCAAACACGTCGCCATCAGCCGCTGACAGAGGGAAAAACCATGCTCAAGATGACCCACCTCGCCAAGGTCTACCGCACGGAAGTCGTCGAGACCTACGCCTTGCGCGACTTCAACATCGACGTGAAGGAAGGCGAGTTCGTCGCCGTGACCGGTCCCTCGGGTTCGGGCAAGACCACCTTCCTCACCATCGCCGGCCTGCTGGAAACCTTCACCGGCGGCCACTACCACCTCGACGGGGTGGAAGTGAGCCAGCTGGACGACAACGCCCGTTCGCGCATCCGCAACGAGAAGATCGGCTTCATCTTCCAGGCCTTCAACCTCATTCCCGATCTCAATGTCTTCGACAACGTCGAAGTGCCGCTGCGTTACCGCGGCATGAAGGCGGCCGAACGCAAGCAGCGGATCATGGATGCACTGGAGCGCGTGGGCCTGGCTTCGCGCGCCAAGCACTACCCGGCTGAACTCTCGGGCGGCCAGCAGCAGCGCGTGGCCATTGCCCGCGCGCTGGCGGGTTCGCCGCGCCTGCTCCTCGCGGACGAACCCACCGGCAACCTCGACACGCAGATGGCCCGTGGGGTGATGGAACTCCTCGAAGAGATCCATCGCGAGGGCGCCACCATCGTCATGGTGACCCACGATCCGGAACTGGCGGCACGCGCGCAGCGCAACGTGCACGTGATCGACGGGCAGGTGGTGGATCTGGCGGAAGAGCCGCGCTTCCACTCGCATGCGCACACCGCGCATTCCTGATCGAAGCCGATCCATCCTCGGGGGCTCCCATGTTCAGTTACTACCTTCAACTCGGCCTGCGCAGCCTGCGGCGCAACCCGGTGCTCACGGCACTCATGGTGATGGCCATCGGTTTTGGCGTGGCGGCATCGATGACCACCTATTCGGTCTTCCGCGCCACGTCGCGCGATCCGATCCCGCAGAAGTCCGATGTGCTTTACAACGTGCAGCTCGACAATTGGGGCCCGGAGAACACCAAGGAGGGCGAGCCCCCGCCGGCACTGAGCTACAAGGATGCGACGGCGCTGCTCCGGGCGCGCAAGGCCAAGCGGCAGACAGTCACGTACCCGATCGGCGTGTCGGTCATTCCCGAGGATCCTTCGCGCCTGCCCATGCGCCAGGGGGCCTACGCCACCGGTGCGGATTTCTTCCCGATGTTCGATGTGCCGTTCCTACAAGGGCGGGCCTGGAGCATCGACGACGACGAGAAGCATGCCGATGTGGCCGTGATCAGCAAATCGCTCAATGACAAACTCTTCAACGGCGGTCAGAGCGTGGGCAAGCAGATCAACCTCGACGGGCATCTGTTCCGGATCACCGGTGTCATCAAGGACTGGGCGCCGCAGCCGTTGTTCTTCGACGTGCCCAACACCTCCGGATTCGACGAGGGCGCGTCGGTATACGTGCCCTTCAATCGCGCGGTGGATCTGAAGCTGCCGAACAACGGCAACAACAATTGCGTGAAGGACCCGGGGGAGGGCTGGGAGAACTACCTGCGTTCCGAGTGCATATGGCTGTCGCTGTGGACGGAGCTTCCCAGCAAGTCGGAGGCCCAGTCCTACCGCGAATATCTGAGCGGATACGCCGCCGAAATGCAGCGGTCCGGGCGGTTCAGCTGGGCACCGAACGTTCGCCTCCGCAACGTCATGGACTGGCTGTCGGTGCAGAAGGTCGTGCCCCGCGAATCGCAGGTGTCGCTTCTGGTGTCGCTCGGCTTCCTGGTCATCTGTCTGGTCAACACCATTGGCCTGCTGCTGGCCAAGTTCATGCGCCGCGCACCGGAAATCGGGGTGCGCAGGGCGTTGGGTGCCTCGCGCCTGGACATCTACGCGCAGTTCCTCATCGAGGCAGGAACGATCGGCATCGCGGGCGGTGTACTAGGGCTGGTGCTGACGGGCTTTGGCGTCCTCGGAGTGGGTCTCGTGTTCCCCGAGCGCATCGCACGGCTTGCCACGCTGGACCCGACCTTGATGCTGCTGACCCTGGTCGTGGCCATCACGGCCTCCATTGTTGCCGCATTCTATCCCACGTGGCGCGCCGCCCAGGTGCAGCCGGCGTGGCAGCTGAAATCGAACTGAGGGTAGCGCCATGCAAATCAGACCCATCCTGGCAGCGCTCCGTCGGCACAAGGCGGGAACCATCCTTATCGCATTGCAGATCGCATTGACGCTTGCCATCGTTTGCAATGCGCTGTTCATCGTGCACGAGCGCCTCGATCGCGTGCGTCGAACGACTGGCATGAACGAGGCCAACGTCGTCGCGGTCCAGAACCTCTACGTAGGGTCGCCAGGCACCTATTTGCCGCTGATGAAGACGGACCTGCAGGCGCTTCGCTCCATGCCGGGCGTTGAAGACGCCTACGTAACCAATTCGTTTCCGCTGCGCAGGGGCGGTTGGTCGACCACCGCCCAACGGACCGCCGACGGTGGAAAAGACGGCGTGCAGAGCGCGCTCTACTTCGGCGACGAACATGCGCTGGCGACGCTGGGTGCGAAGCTGGTCGCCGGACGCAATTTCACCTCGAGCGAGATTGCGTCGTTCACCCGCGACCAGCAGCCCGCGCCGCCGCAGGTCATCGTGACCAAGGCCCTGGCGGACAAGATGTTTCCGGACGGAAATGCGCTGGGCAAGACCATCTATTACATCAAGGGGCGTCCGTCCACGATCATCGGCATCGTCGAAAAGCTCACGGTTCCCTGGATCGACACGGACTTCATCGACAACGTGACGATCATGCCCCTGCTGTTCGACAGTAGCTACCAGCATTTCATTCTGCGCACCAAGCCGGGCCAGCAGGACGCCGTGTTCAAATCCGTCGCCAACACGCTCTACGGCGTGAACCGCATGCGCGTGCTGCCGGAGAAGAACGGCGTGCGCACGTTCGAGATGGTGCGCGCCGCGGCCTACGATGCCGACAGGGGTATGGCGTTGCTGATGAGCATCGTCTGCGGTGTGCTCTTGGCTATCACGGCCGCCGGTATCGTTGGCCTGTCCAGCTTCTGGGTCGGCCAGCGTCGCAAACAGATTGGCGTGCGGCGTGCCCTGGGTGCGCGCAAGAGCGACATTCTGAGCTACTTCATGACCGAAAACTTCCTGATCGCGCTGGCGGGTGTCGTGGTGGGTGTGATCCTGGCGCTGGGCATGAACCAGTGGATGCTCACGCAGTTCGAGATGCAGCGTCTGTCCTTCACATATGTGCTGGTGGGCGTGGTCGTACTGCTTGGGCTGGGCCAGGCGGCGGTGTTCGCTCCTGCGCTGCGTGCATCGCGAGTGTCGCCCGTCGAAGCCACCCGTAGCGTCTGACAAAGGGCAGCCAGGAATCCGGATGTTCGGTTATTACATGGAACTCGCCGTGCGCAGTCTGCGGCGAAGCAAGGCGCTTACGGCACTCATGATTCTCGCCGTGGCGCTTGGCATCGGAGCGAGCATCACCACGCTCACTGTATTGCACGTACTGTCGGGCGATCCGCTGCCCGGTCGCAGCGGATCGGTCTTCATGCCGCAGATGGACCCGCGTGACAAGGAGCGCGACGACCATCCGGACGAATTGCCGACGCAGGTCACGTGGGCGGACGGCATGAACCTCCTTCATGCCGCGCGCGCCCGCCGGCAGGCGTTGATGGCCGCGGGCTCCACGCCGGTGCAGTCCGACGACCTCGCCATCGATCCGTTCATCGTGCCTGCCCGATACACGACGGCCGATTTCTTCGCAATGTTCGGCGTGCCCTTCCGGTACGGCCAGGGCTGGTCGGCGACCGACGACGAGTCGCGTACGCGTGTCGCCGTCATCGGTGGCGAACTCAACGATCGCCTCTTCCGCGGCGAAAACAGTGTGGGGCGAACGTTGCATGTCGATGGCGCGGATCTGCGCATCGTCGGCGTGCTGGCACCGTGGCGCGCAGTGCCCCATTTCTATGACCTGAACTCGGGCAACTACAGCGTGGGCGAAGAGGTATT
This sequence comes from Luteibacter jiangsuensis, assembly GCF_011742555.1. Classification (GTDB taxonomy): domain Bacteria; phylum Pseudomonadota; class Gammaproteobacteria; order Xanthomonadales; family Rhodanobacteraceae; genus Luteibacter; species Luteibacter jiangsuensis. The sequence continues at coordinate 88,427 of NZ_JAAQQR010000009.1, read as the reverse complement.
CGTTCCGCTGGGTACCGCCCGCGCCGCGAAGCTCAAGCGCAACGGCGGTATCGAGTGCTGGGGCAACAAGTCGTCCGACGAGGCGGACATGGAAACGGCCAACTGCGTCTGGTTGCAGTTCTGGGTGCAGCTGGACGATCCGACCACCGTCGCGTCCTATCGACGGTTCCTGGACGGCTACGTGCACGAGCAGGTGGCGCTCGGCCGCTTCGAACGGCCGGCGGTCTCCGCGCTGCCGAACGTCATGCAGTTCCTCGACCAGCAGCGCGTGGTGCCGAGCGACGTCAGGCTCCAGGTGTGGCTGGCGCTGGGGTTCTTCGCAGTCTGTCTCGTCAACACCGTGGGTCTGATGCTGGCGAAGTTCATGCGTCGCGCGGGAGAGGTGAGCGTGCGTCGTGCGCTGGGCGCGTCGCGACGCAGCGTGTTCGCGCAGTTGCTCGTCGAGGCCGGCGTCATCGGTCTTGCGGGCGGCGTCGGCGGGTTGGGTGTGGCCGTGCTCGGGCTCGCGGTGGTACGCATGCAGCCGGGCGCTTCGGCCGAGCTTGCGCACCTCGATCTCACCATGCTCGGTGCCACCTTCGTCATTTCCATCGCCGCGGCCATCGCCGCGGGTCTGATTCCGGCCTGGCGCACCTGTCGCATCGCGCCGGCGCTGCAATTGAAGAGCCAGTGACATGCTGACAGACGTTCGTCCCATCGTGTCGACGCTGCGCAGGCATCGGCTCACCGCCACGTTGCTGGTCCTCCAGATCGCGCTGACGTGCGCCATCGTCTGCAACGCCATCTTCCTGATCGGCGACCGCGTGAGCTGGATGCTGACGCCCAGCGGCATCGCCGAGGGCGATCTGATGCGGATCACCGTCTCGGACATTGGACCGCGCCGCGACCTGCATGCCAGGGTGGAAACGGACCTGGCGACCCTGCGCGCCATTCCGGGCGTGCAGGCGGTCACCGTGGGCAATTCATTGCCGTTCGGCGGCAACGCGTGGAACTCGGGGCTGAAGCTGGACAGGTCGCAGCAGTCGCCCAGCGCGACGGTGGCGATGTTCTACGGCGAATCGCTCGTGGAAACCCTGGGCACCCGTCTCGTGGCGGGGCGGGTGTTCCGTCCGCAGGAGTACTCGTGGGTGGACGACCTCGTGGCCGGGAAGGCGACGAGCAGTCATGTGGCGATGGTCACCAGCGACCTGGCGAACCGGCTGTTCCCGGGCGAGTCGGCGATAGGCAGGGAAGTGTTCGTCGGAGGGGAACCGGCGCGGGTCGTGGGCGTCCTGGAGCGGCTGCCGGCCGCACGGGTCGGTGCGCGCGAGGACGCGAACAACACGCTGGTGATGCCGTGGCGGATGGTGCCGGCCTACGGCGGCGGTTATTTTGTGCGCGCACGGCACGGCGAGGCGGCTCGTGTGCTCAAGGATGCCGTTGCCGCACTGAAAAGGGCGGAGCCCCGGCGCGTGGTCGTGGAGGCACGCCTGTATTCGGACATCCGCGGCCGTTACTTCGCCACCGACCGCGCGATGACGGTGCTGCTCGCGGCGGTGTCGGTGGCCCTGCTGGTGGTGACCGCGTTGGGCATCGTGGGATTGGCGAGCTTCTGGGTCGCCCAGCGCCGTCGCCAGATCGGCGTGCGCCGGGCCCTCGGGGCGAGCCGGACGGCCATCCTGCGTTACTTCCAGACCGAGAATTTCCTGCTGGCCAGCATGGGTATCGTCCTGGGCATGGCACTGGCCTACGGGATCAACTTGCTGCTGATGCGCCAGTACGAATTGCCCCGGCTGCCCTGGACCTACCTGCCGGTGGGGGCGATCGTGCTTTGGACACTGGGGCAGGCGGCTGTGCTGGCCCCCGCCCTGCGGGCGGCCTCGGTGCCGCCTGTCGTAGCCACGCGCGGATAAATTATCGAAGTGTCCCTAGAATGGGACGAGGTGCCGGCGGGATAGCAACCTTTTCGCCGGGGGAGGCATCCATGGCTGCATGCGAAGAAACCAGATGCGCTGCGTACTGATCATCGACGACAACCCCGCCGTGGGCGAAGCCCTTTCGCTCGCCCTGAGCCTGCGCGACATCCACCCGCTGGTGGCGCTCACGCCGGAGGATGGCCTGGCGACGTTGGCCCGGGAGCGGGTGGATGTCGTCATCCAGGATATGAACTTCACCGCCGACACCACCTCCGGGGAGGAGGGCGCGGCCCTGTTCAAGGCGATCCGCGCGCGGTATTCCGACCTTCCCGTGATCCTCCTCACCGCGTGGACGCACCTCGAGGCGGCCGTGGAACTGGTGAAGGCCGGGGCGGCCGATTACCTGGCCAAACCGTGGGACGACACCAAGCTGCTGGCGACGGTGGAAAACCTGCTCGAACTCTCGGAATCCACCCGCGAGGTGACTCGCGCCCGCGTGGAACGCCGCCGCCGCAAGGAGGCGCTGGAAAGTCGCTACGACCTCGACGGCCTGGTGTTCGCCTCCGAAGCCATGAGCCGCACGATCGAACTGGCCTGCCAGGTGGCGCGTTCGGATGTGCCCGTGCTCATCACGGGGCCGAACGGAGCCGGCAAGGAGCGCATCGCCGCCATCGTGCACGCGAACTCCGCCGTTCGGCGCGGTCCCTTTGTGGCGGTGAATTGCGGTGCCTTGCCGGGCGAACTGATCGAAGCGGAACTGTTCGGTGCCGAGGCCGGCGCCTATACCGGAGCCAACAAGGCGCGGGAAGGCCGCTTCGAAATGGCCGATGGGGGCACGCTGTTCCTGGACGAGATCGGCAACCTGCCCCTGCCGGGCCAGATGAAGCTGCTGCGCGTGCTGGAAACGGGCCAGTTCGAACGCCTCGGGTCGGGCCGCACACGCCAGGCCAAGGTGCGCGTCGTCAGTGCCACCAATGCCGATCTCAAGGCGATGATCGCCGCAGGCACCTTCCGCGAAGACCTCTATTACCGCCTCAACGTGATCGACGTGAACCTGCCGCCGCTCTCGGAGCGCACGGACGACATCCTGCCGTTGGCCGAATTCTTCCTCGACGGGAAGGCCATGCTTTCCGAGGACGCGCGCGAGGCCTTGCTGGCCCATTCGTGGCCGGGCAACGTGCGCGAACTGAAGAACGCCATCGCGCGTGCCGCTTTGCTCGCCGCCGACGGACGCATCGAACCGGCACACCTCGCCCTGCCGCCTCCCGCGGCGCATGTGGCCAGGAACCTCGACGAACCCAGCCGCGAATCGGTCGAAGCCGCCCTCGCTTCCGCAGGTGGCGTGGTGAGCCGGGCGGCCAGCACCCTGGGGCTGTCACGGCAGGCGCTTTACAGGCGCATGGAGCGCTACGGCCTGGCGGTCTGATACGTTCGCTGCCATGAAGACCCTCTCGCTCGAAGGACGGATGACCCTGGTCGTCGCCTGTTCCGCCATCGTCGGCGCCCTGGTATTCGCCGGCGTGTCGATCTGGCCGTTCCCGCAGCTGCTCGTCTGGATACGCACCGTGCCGGACAAGGCCGGGAAACTTCCGCCGGCCCCGCCGCTGGAGACCTTCGACGTCGGCACCGCCATGGTGATCTGCCTCATCGTGCTGCTGCCCCTGTCGGCCTGGGTGGCGCACGCGCTGGTGGAGCCGCTGCGACGGCTGATGCGGGCTCTGGAGAGCGCGGTGGCCAGCTACCGCGACGGCGACTTCAGCATGTCCATCGGCACCACGCGGCGGGACGAACTGGGCGACCTGATCCGCATGCACAACGCCCTTGGCCAGACCCTGCGCGATCAGCGGCAGCACATCGCCCAGCGCGAACTGCTGCTGGACACCGTGGTGCAGAACACGCCCGTGGCGCTGGTCCTCACCGATCGCGCCGGCAAGGTCACCTACGCCAACATCGCCGCGCGCCACCTGTTCAACGAGGGCCGCACGCTCGCGGGGCTGGACTTCGACGAGGTGCTCGGTGAGATGCCGGAGAGCCTGCGCGAGGCCGCGAAGAGCGGGGAAGACGCCTTGTTCTCGGTGGAAATGGAAGGCAGCGAGGAAACCTTCCACCTCTCCCAGCGGGGTTTCCGGCTCCAGGGCAAGCCGCACCGCCTGCAGTTGTACCGGCGCATGACGCGCGAACTCTCGCGCCAGGAAGTGCATACCTGGAAGCGCGTCATTCGCGTGATCAGCCACGAACTGAACAATTCGCTGGCGCCCATCTCGTCCCTTTCCCATTCCGGCGCGGAACTGGCGCGGCGAGGCGACCTCGAGCGCCTGCCGGGCGTGTTCGCCTCGATCGGCGACCGGGCGAAGCACCTGCACAGTTTCATCGCCGGCTATGCCAGCTTCGCCAAGCTGCCGGCCCCGCAGTCCCGGGCGGTGGTCTGGGCGTCGTTCCTCGATGCCCTGGCATTGCATGCCACGTTCCGTCTCGCGGCACCGCTGCCGGAACAGCAAGGGTGGTTCGACCCCACCCAGGTGGAGCAGGTGCTGATCAACCTGATCAAGAACGCGCACGAGGCCGGTGGCGATCCGGAGGAAGTGACCCTCGCCGTGCACCACGTGGGCCGCGACATGCTGATCGAGGTGGCCGACCGCGGCCCCGGCATGAGCGAAACCGTGCTGGCGCAGGCGCTGCTGCCTTTCTACTCCACCAAACGATCGGGTACGGGTCTGGGACTGGCCCTGGCGCGCGAAATTTCGGAAGCGCACGGAGGGCGCATCGCGCTGTCCAACCGCGATGGCGGCGGCCTGCGCGTGACCCTGGTCCTCCCCGTCGTTTCGGCCTGAGCTCCATCGCCTATACTCCGGGGAACAACACCGGGAGAGGGAAACCAGGCCATGGGAAGCATCGTTGCACTGGTGGTGGTCGTCGTCGCCGTCATCGTACTCGCCAAGCTCATCCGCATCGTGCCGCAAGGTTACGAATGGACAGTCGAGATGTTCGGCAAGTACACGGGCACGCTCACGCCCGGGCTGCACTTCCTCATTCCGTTCGTTTATGCGATCGGCCGCAAGATGAACATGATGGAGCAGGTGCTCGACGTCCCCTCGCAGGACGTCATCACCAAGGACAACGCGGTGGTCCGCGTCGACGGTGTAGTGTTCTACCAGGTGCTCGACGCCGCCAAGGCCGCCTATGAGGTCGCGAACCTCGAGGCTGCGGCGCTCGCGCTCATCATGACGAACATCCGCACGGTCCTCGGCTCAATGGACCTCGACGAAAGCCTCAGCCAGCGCGACGCCATCAACGCGAAGCTGCTGGGCGTGGTGGACGAAGCCACGCATCCCTGGGGCGTCAAGGTCACCCGCATCGAAATCAAGGACATCTCGCCGCCGCGCGACCTCGTCGATGCCATGGCCCGCCAGATGAAAGCCGAGCGCGAAAAACGCGCGAACATCCTGGACGCCGAGGGCTTCCGCCAGGCGGCCATCCTCAAGGCCGACGGCGAGAAACAGTCCGCCATCCTCGAGGCCGAGGGCAAGAAGGAAGCCGCATTCCGCGAGGCGGAAGCACGCGAGCGCCTCGCTGAAGCCGAAGCCAAGGCCACCACCATGGTGTCGCAGGCCATCGCGGGTGGCGACGTCAATGCGCTGAACTACTTCGTCGCCAACAACTATGTGGAGGCGCTGAAGGAAATGGCGAAGTCGCCGAACCAGAAAACCCTGCTGTTGCCCATGGAGGCATCCGGCATCCTCGGCTCGCTCGCCGGCATCGCCGAACTCGCGAAGGATTCGTTCGCCGCCCAGCAGCGGCCGTCGCCCGATGCGGCGCCCTCCCGCACGCCGCCGCTCCCGCGCTGACATGGAGCAGGTGGCCACTCACTACCTCTGGTGGATCGTCGCGCTACTGCTTATCGGCGGCGAAGTGATCCTGCCCGGCTACTTCATGTTGTGGATCGGCATCGCGGCCGCCGCCATGGGTGTCGTGCTCCTCATCGTGCCCGAGATGGGCTCGCTGGCGCAGGCGATCGTCTTTGCCGCCTTTGCCTTCGTCTCCTGCTTTGCCTACTGGAAACTGGTGCGGCCGCGGCTCGACCGCGTACCGCCCGGCAACGAGCGTCTCAACCGCCGCGGCGAGCAACTGATCGGCCAGCGCTACGTGCTGTGCGAAGCCATCCAGAACGGCCGCGGCAAGGCGAAGGTCGGCGACGGCACCTGGCTCGTCACCGGCCCGGACCTTCCGCTCGGCGCCACCGTGGAGGTCGTGGGCATCGACGGCACCACGCTCCGCGTGAAGGCGGCGGACATTGGCTGAACCCGCGCCGCTGACGGTACCGGTGAGTTTCGCCACCACGGCGATCAACACCCGTATCGCGTTCCTCACCGAGCTTGCGCGTCGGTTGCACCAGTACGGCACCACGGCACCTCGTCTGGAAACCGCGATCGGGCGTTCGGCGCAACGGCTCGGCCTGTCCGCGGACGTATGGTCGAGCCCCACGGCCATCATTGTGTCCTTCGCCGATCTGGGGCAGGGCGAAGAGAGCGTGGCGCAGGTCACGCAGGTGATGCGCCTGCCCCCGGGCGACGTGAACCTCGCACGCCTTTGCGAAGCCGACCGCATCGCCGATGCCGTCATCGACGGCCAGATGGAACTCCGCGAAGGTTTCCACCTCCTCCGCAAGCTCGGTGCGCCGGATACGTTCCGCGCACAGCTGGGCGTCATCGCAAGCTATGGGCTCTGCGCGGCGAGTGTGGTCGCGCTGCTGCTGCACAGCGCATGGCCCGACCTCGTTACCGCCGGCGTCATCGGTGTCGTCATCGGTCTCATCACGGTGGCATCCGCCAGCCGCCCGCAGCTGTCCGCCGCAAGCGAGGCCATCAGTGCCATGGTGGCGACCGCCATCGCCACCGTGGTCAGTGCGTACATCGTGCCGTTGGCGTTGAAGTCGGTGATCCTCGGCAGCCTCATCGTGCTCCTGCCGGGTATGGCGCTTACCACCGCGGTGCGCGAGATTTCCAGCCAGCACCTCGTCTCGGGCGTGGCCCGCATGGGTGGCGCCATCGCCACGTTGCTCAAGCTCACGTTCGGTACCGTGGCGGCAAGCCAGCTTTGCGAGGCCCTCGGGGTGGTGGCGCGCAACTACGCGCTGCCGCCGTTGCCGTCGTGGGCCGACTGGCCGTCGTTGATCCTCGGCGCGTTTTCGTTCGCCATCCTGTTTCGCGCGGCTCCACGCACATGGCCGGTGGTGATGGCGTCGGTCGTGCTGGGTTACCTCGCCACCGCGTGGGGCGGCAGCATTTCGGGTTCCCTGCCGGGCGCGCCGTTCGGCGTGTTCGTTGGCGGGCTGCTGTTGAGCTCGCTGAGCAATGTCTATGCGCGTTACGCACACATGCCCGGGGCCGTAGTGCGCGAGCCGGGCATCATCCTGCTGGTACCTGGTTCGGTGAGTTTCCGCAGCGTGTCCTACCTGCTCGACCGCGACGCATCGCTCGGCATGGACACCGGTCTGCTGGGCATCACACTGCTCGTGTCGCTCGTGGCGGGCCTGCTGTTCGGCGACCTCATCGTGGCTCCGCGACGCTCTCTTTAATTGTGGGAGCCGCTTCAGCGGCGATCCCGCGGCAGCGGGCAAGCTTGCCGCGCGTACCTATCGCCGCTGAAGCGGCTCCCACAGAAAAGTCAGGCCAGCAGGTCCTTTTCCTTCTTGCCGGCCTTCAATGCATCGTTGAACCAGTTCGGGCGCTTGCCGCGGCCGGACCAGGTCTGCTCGGGATTGGCGGGATTGCGGTATTTGGCGGCAAGCGCGGTGCCGGTGGCTCCGGCGCGGCGTGCTTTCGGTGCGCGGTTACCGAATACATCGTCGAGGGTGACGCCCTCCGCCTTGAGCAGCGCGTTGATTTTTTCGCGAACCTTGGAGACTTTCTCCTTGCGCAGTTCGTTCTGCCGGGCCTGCGCCTTGGCGATCAACTCGTTCAGCTGATTCTGGTTGAGGTTCTTGATATCGACTGCCATTGGCCACTCCGCGTATTTCGGTAGTAATGAACAGGGCCGCATCGACCCATGACTCGCTGCTTATGAGCGAGTGGAGATTGTGCCTAATAGATCCCGTTATGTCAGCCTGAAATACGCAAGTGTCAGCAAAAGGGGCCAGCCTCGGCTATCGCCTACGTTTATATTAGATGGTGCCTTCAGAGATTAACTCCGGAACCTATTGCAATGCGTCTCGACGGGCGCATGAGCGGTTCAGAAATTTTACGAATTTTCAGATTTTTCGCGTGGATTGAGCGTCTGCCGGCGTGACATTCTCCTTAAGCGGCCGTCAGCACATTTAGACGCTATGCGTCAGATATGACTGAGTCGGTGCTACAGGTCGTCGATCTCGCGACGACGTCGAGCTGCTTATAAACACATGAAGGGAGAGTCATGAGAAATGTATTCTGTGCAGATGGAGAAGACGGGCGCCGGCGGCTCTGGGTGCGGCGTAAACGTCTTACGATGTTGGTGGCGAGTGGTGTCATGAGCGTCGTGTCGGCGAGCGCCGTCGCAATGGAAGACACATACGATGCCAAGCCGGGCAACCACCGCACATTGCGCGAGACTTCAACGACTTCTTCGGCGAATGCCGATTCCGCACCGCGTTCTTGCCATGCCATCGCTCCTTATGGATGGACTGCTTCTGACGCATGTGCCTATGCTGCCGGTCCATCCCGGGAGCAGATTGCTCCTGAATTCATGGAGGGAGTGCCGATGGAAGCGCAAAAATATGCAGGTAGCCCGGACCTCAAGTTCGGGGACAGCGGTCACGTCAGGCTGGTCGTCAACGATCACTTCAATGGGTCATCGAAACTGCTTTCCGATGGAAAGATCCTGTCGGTCGGAAGCGGTGGCTTCGGCAACGTGTCACTGGTAAGACACTTGCCTGACGGCAGGTTGGATGTCGCTTTCGGCGAGGGTGGCATAAAGCGGACGGACCTTGCCGTGAATCGCGAGTGGATCCTTACCGATTTTCAGATACTGGATGATGACAGGTTGCTCGTGGGAGGCGACGCGAAGCGGCCCGACGAGACCAGCACGCTGATATATGCCCGTCTTCTTCCGAATGGCGACCTCGATTCCACCTTCGGCAAAGGTGGCGTCGTCGAAATCGACCTCCCACTGACTCCTTTCGATCAGACAAGGCGCATGGCGATGCAGCCGGATGGAAAGATCGTTGCCGCCATCAACTCAAGCTATGGCCCGGGTAGCATGCGGTCCGACACCGGCCTGCTGCGCTTGCACGCGGACGGCTCCCTGGACCAGGCATTCGGTTCAGGTGGCGTGTCCTACGAGTTTCCGCCCGGATCGTCACTTGGGAAAGTCACGGTGCTCGCCGATGGCAAATTGTTGTTGAATGGCACTGGCCGCAACGGGGGCATGCTGTCGCGCTATGACTCGAGCGGCAACCCGGATCCCAGCTTCGGCGTAGGTGGGCATTTTTACTTCGCGGTGCCCAGCGACCCCGATGGCAATCAGATAAACAAGATCGCCGTACAGGATGACGGAAAGATCGTCATAGTCGGTTCGGTAGGGTTGACTGGCGCGCAGATCGGAGTGATTGCGCGCGTTAAGTCGGATGGTTCCGGATTCGACACGACTTTCAACAATGGAGAGCCTCTTCTCCTTCCCTACGAGGGAAGGGCAAACTCCGAGCAAAACGTGGCCATACAAGAGACGGACGGTAAGGTCGTATCGTCGGGAACCATATTCGGAAGCCAGGGCCCATTCACCTTAAGGCGATTCAACGCCGATGGAACGCCTGATCGAAGCTTCGGCACGGAAGGCCTCGTGACGGAAATGCAACCTGAAGGGGTCTTCGCCATCATGTCGGGGCTTCAGATAGACGAGGATGGTCGATACCTCGTATCGGGTAGCATTTTTGATTTTTCCGAAGCGGGCAGGGTAGCTCTGGGTTCGAATCTCGGGGACATGGTCTGGCGGCCGGAAGCTGCCATGTCGGAGGTCCACGCAGAGCCGACCGCGTTGCAGTCGATCGGAATCTACCGCTATCTGGCGAGGTAACGCTTAGTGGTTGACCCACCACTTCCGAGCTTGCCGGAAGTGGTGGGGAGATCAGCCCAAGCGGGGTCAGCCCAGCAGGGCGAACAGTTCCTCGCGGGTCACGTTGCGCGCTTCGGCGTCCGTGCGGGCGCGGTATTCGAACGTGCCAGCCTCGAGGCCGCGGCTGCTCACCACAACGCGATGCGGAATACCGATCAGCTCCATGTCCGCGAACATCGGGCCGGGGCGGAGACCACGATCGTCCAGCAGAGTGTCGATCCCCGCCTGCGACAGGGCCTGGTAAAGCGATTCGGCTGCTTCGGACACCGCCGCGTCGTTCTTCGGATTGATCATGCATACCGCCACGCGCCAGGGTGCCATGGCTTCGGGCCACACGATGCCGGCCTCGTCGTGGCTCTGCTCGATGGCCGCCGCGACGATGCGGCTGACGCCGATGCCGTAGCAACCCATGTACATCGTGCGCATCTTGCCCTGGTCGTCGAGCACGCCCGCACCCATGGCTTCGGCATACTTCTGGCCGAGCTGGAAGATGTGACCCACCTCGATACCGCGGCCGAGACGAATGGTGCCCTTGCCATCGGGCGAGGCGTCGCCGTCCACTACCTTGCGGATGTCCGCAACACGCGTGATCCGTGCGTCGCGCTGCCAGTTCGCGCCGGTGAAGTGCGTGCCGTCCTGATTGCCGCCACACACGAAGTCCGCCAGCACCGCGGCGCTGCGGTCGACGATGACGGGAATCGATTCGGGCAACCCCACGGGGCCGATGAAGCCGGGGCGTGCACCGGTGGCGGCGAGGATGTCCGCTTCGCTCGCCAGTTCGGACTCGTCGGGCATCTCGGGAAGATGGGCCACCTTCACTTCGTTGATCTCGTGGTCGCCGCGCACGCAAAGGGCGACGAGGCCTTCGCGGCCGCGGACGAGGATCGTCTTCACCACCTGCGTGGCCGGCACGCCCAGGAAGGCGCTGACTTCCTCGATCGTGCGCTGCGTGGGCGTGTCTACCCGCGTCAAGGCCGCTGTGGGCGCGGGGCGTTCGGTGGCCGGCGCGAGGGCTTCCGCCTTCTCGATGTTCGCCGCATAGGGCGATGCGTCCGAGAAGGCGAGGGCGTCTTCGCCAGCATCGGCCAGCACCTGGAACTCGTGGCTGGCGCTGCCACCGATGGCGCCGGTGTCCGCGTCGACCGCGCGGAATGCCAGGCCAAGGCGGGTGAAGATGCGCGAATACGCCGTGTACATCACGTCGTACGTCTCACCGAGCGATTCCGGTGTGAGGTGAAACGAGTAGGCGTCCTTCATGAGGAACTCGCGCGCGCGCATCACGCCGAAACGGGGCCGGATCTCGTCGCGGAACTTGGTCTGGATCTGGAACACGTTGAGCGGCAGCTGCTTGTAGCTCTTCAGCTCGTTGCGCGCGAAGTCGGTCACGACCTCCTCGTGCGTGGGGCCGTAGCAGTAGTCCTGCTCCTTGCGGTCCTTCATCTTCAGCAGTTGTCCGCCGAATTTTTCCCAGCGACCGGTTTCTTCCCAGAGTTCGCGCGGCTGCACCGACGGCATCAGCATTTCCACCGCGCCGGCGCGAACCATTTCCTCGCGGACCACGTTTTCGACCTTGCGCATCACGCGCAGGCCGAGCGGCGTCCACGTATAGAGACCGGAGGCGAGCTTGCGGATCATGCCGGCGCGCAGCATCAGCTGGTGGCTGGCGATTTCCGCGTCGGCGGGGACTTCCTTGACGGTGGCGAGGTGAAACTTGCTGAGGCGCATCGGCGAGCGGTCCGTACGGTAAAGGCGGGATTATAGGTGGTTTTCCCAGCCGCCCCGTACCGAAGGAACCTATTTGCAGTACAGGGTCATCTGGGCTTGCGTGGTTTCGATCTGGCGCTTGCGGCCGGCGTCGTCGAGCGGGACCTGCCCCCCCTTGCCGTCGTCCACCGAAACCTGCTGCGGTTTCGCAAGGGTTTCCATGTTGGACTTCAGCGTGGCGCAGAGTTTGGCCCGGTTCTCCGGTGTGTCGGCGGTCGGCCCGGCAGACGGTTTTTCCGGCTCCGGCTTGGCGGCCGGTGGCGGTGGCGGGGTCTGGCCGGCCGGCGGGACGACGCTGCCGGTGGTCTTCACCTTGTCGTATTTGGTGCCCGCGGGTGGCGGCGAGTCGGCGTAATGCGTGACGCCCTGGGCGTCCTTCCACTTGTAGGCCTGGGCAAAAGCCAGCGGGCAGGCCGCGAGCAGGACGGCAAGGGTGACGATTCGGCGCATGCGAGGGCCATCCGGCGGAAGGTGTGTCGGAAACAAGTATCACCCGGCACCAGGCCGTGCAAGCGACACAGTTCCCGGTTCCGCGCGGGGAGGCGCCAGACTGACGCTTCACCGCGGCTGGGCTACACTGGCGGCCCATGTCACGGAATGGCCCATGAGCGATCCGATCCAAGTCCGGGCGCCGCGTCATCGCGGCATCTACCTGCTTCCGAACCTGTTCACGACGGGCGCGATGTTCGCCGGTTTCTACGCGATCGTCTCCGCCATCGGGGGACATTACGCGGTAGCCGCGCTGGCGGTGTTCGTGGCGGGCATCCTCGACGGCATGGACGGACGCGTCGCGCGGCTCACGAATACGCAGAGCGAATTCGGCGTGCAGTACGACTCGCTGTCCGATCTGGTCAGCTTCGGTCTGGCGCCGGCACTCGTCATGTATACCTGGGCCCTTTCCTCGCTGGCCGCCTACGGGCCGGTGTGGGGGAAGATCGGCTGGGCGGCGGCCTTCATTTACGCCGTGTGCGCCGCGCTGCGTCTCGCACGCTTCAACACGCAGGTGGGCGTGGCCGACAAGCGCTATTTCCAGGGTCTGGCAAGTCCGGCGGCAGCCGGTCTGTGCATGTCGTTCGTCTGGACGATGGAAAAATTCGACATTCCCGGCCCTTCCGTGGCGTTCTTCGCGATGCCGCTGGCGGTGATCGCCGGCCTGCTGATGGTCAGCAACGTACGTTACTTCAGCTTCAAGGCCTGGCCGAAGGGCGATCGCGTTCCCTTCATCTGGCTCATTGCCGCCGTGCTGATCGTGGTGTTGCTGCTCGTCGACACGGCGCGCGTGCTGTTCGCGGTGGCGGTAATCTACACGGTGTCGGGCCCTGTCATGACCCTTTGGGGGCGGGCCACGCGGCGCCGCCGTGCCCGCCGCGCCAGGGTGCCGGAGTAATCCACGTGGCTGCCGCTCCCGACCGACGCCAGCGCCTGCTCAAGGTCATGGGCATCACGCCCTGGCGGTTGCGCACCGGGCCGGTGGCGTCCGGGACGGAAGCCGTTCCGGCAAACGACGCGACGGGTACGGTACAGACGGCCTGCGTCGTGGTGCTTCCCGCGGGGGCCAGCGCGCGGGAACTGGATCTCGTGGGCCGCGCCTTGCGTGCCTATGGCCCGGCCACCGGTCGCGCCGCGCGACTGGAAGCCGGTGAACGCGGGCTGGGTGACATTCCTGTGGCCAAGGCGTACATCGTCTTCGGCGAGGCGCAGGCAAAGGCGCTGGGCCGGAACCTTCCCGCGGCGGTGATGAGCGCCGCGCAGATCCTGCTGGTCGACACGCCGGCCGCGATCCTCACGGACCCGGCGGCGAAGCGCCGTCTGTGGAACGGACTGCGTACCCTCGGACCGACCCTGCGCGGAGCCTGACCCGATGGTCGCCGTGGCACGCCCGTCCACCGAGATTCGCGCCATGCGCCGCGACGATCTCGACGCTGTGGTCGCCCTCGAACACGCCTCGTACGAATTTCCCTGGAGCGCCGGCATTTTCCGCGACTGCCTCCAGGCAGGCCATAACTGCTGGGTCATCCTGCACGAGGGCGAGATCGCCGGTTACGGCATCCTTTCAGTGGCGGCCGGCGAGGCGCACGTGCTCAACGTGTGCATCGGCAACGCCCATCGCGGATTGGGCTACGGCCGCCGCATGATGCGCCGCCTCATCGATCTCGCCCGTTGGTATGGCGCGGAGCGGATCTTCCTGGAGGTGCGTCCGTCGAATCCCGTCGCCAAGGCGCTTTACGACTCGCTCGGTTTCACCGAGATCGGGCGTCGCCCCTCGTACTACCCGGCAAGGGGAGGCCGCGAGGACGCGATCGTGATGTCGCTGGAAATGCGGGCCGACGGCGCGAGCTGACCGCCCCGCGGGGTCACCCCTCGCGCAGCAAAGCCATCGGTGAGGTGCGTACCACCTTGCGCGTGCCGAAGAGTCCTATCGCCATGACCACGAACGCGGCCAGCGCGGCGGCGCCGATAAGCGGCCACAGGGGCGGCACGAAGTTCTCGATGCGAAACACCGCGTTGCCCAGCCACAGGCCGGCACCCAGGGCGCCAAGCGCCGCGGTCAGGCCGGCGACAAGACCGAGCAGGGCGAATTCGCAGGCGGCCGCGGCGCGAAGTTGCGCCCGCGTGGCGCCCAGCGTACGCAGCAGCGCGGCCTCCTTGCGTCGTTCCTGCGCGCTCGCCGCCAGGGCTGCGGCGAGCACGAGCGCGCCCGCGAGCAGGCTGAAGCCGAGCACCCAACGAACGGCGCCGCCGACGCGATCGACGATCTCGCGTACACGGTCGAGCAGCGCGTCGACGTCGATCAGGCTCAGGTTGCCGAAGTCGCGCGATACCTTCGCCAGTCGATCGCCACGTCCACGCGGAAGGTAGAAGCTCGTCAGCCACGTGTGCGGCAACTGATCCGCATGCGCGGGATCGAGCATGAGGAAGAAGTTCACGCGGAACGAACTCCAGTCCACCTTGCGCACGCTGCTTACCTTCGCGTCCAACGTACCTTCGCCCACTTCGAAGCTGAGCGTGTCGCCGATCTTCAACTGGTAGCGGTCGCGCCACGAGGTGTCGACGGAGACCTCCGCCTGGGAAGGCGCCGGGCCCGCCCAGGTACCTTCCACCACCTGATTCGAAGGCGGCAACTCCGCGGCCCACGACAGGCGTAGCTGGCGGTCCGCCGAATCCTTCGCGTCATCGTTGGCGAAGGCGATGCTGTCGATCGGTTTTCCGTTGATCGCGGTGAGCTTGCCCACGGCGAGGGGCATCATGTTGGTGCGGGTGGCACCCATGTCGCCCAATGCCTTGGTGAATGCCGCGCGCTGGTCGTCCTGGAGGTTCAGCGCGAACCAGTTGGGCGTGTCGGCAGGCAGTTCGCGCCGCCAGCCTTCGAGCAGGGAAGGCGCGACGACGGCCAGCAGGAGGAGGGCGCACAGCCCCAGCGAGAGCGCGGTGGCCTGCACCAGCGAAAGACCGCGCCGGCGGGCGAGGGCCGCAAGGCCGAGACGGAGCGCCGGATGCGCGCCGGGCGCCACGCGGCGCGCGATGACCAGCAGCAGCGCGGAGAGCAGCGCGGCCACCACCGCCACGCCGGCGAGCGTGGCGGCGAGAATGCCCGCCAGCTTCGCGGAATCGCTCTGCACCCACACCAGCAGCACGGCGGTGACCAGCGGCACGAGGTAGAGGGCATCGAACCGGCGCACGCGCCGCTGCATGGATTCGCGGAAGACGGCCACCGGGGGCACCTCCGCGAGGCGCACGAGGGGCGGGAGGGCGAAACCGGCCAGCACGGCGAGGCCCATCGCGGCCGCCGCGAACGCGGGTCCGAGCGGGAGGGTGGTGGGAATGTTGTCGAACAGCTGGCGGGCGAAGTACCACGCGCCTTGCGCGAGCCCCAGCGCGATGGCCATGCCCAGCGCGGCGGCGGGCAAGGCCAGCGCGGCCAGGGTCGTGACCAGCAGTGCCGCCACGCGCCGGCGGGGCGTGCCCAGGGCGCGCAGCAGGGCGACCTCGCCGGCCTTGCGGCGCGCGTAGCGCGCGGCGGCAAGGGCGATGGCCACACCAGCCAGCAAGGCGGAAAGCAGCGCGGTGAGGCGGAGGAAGGCGCTGGCGCGATCGAACGCGGTGCGCATCCGCTCCTGCATCTTTTCGGGCGTGATGAGCTCGGCACCCGCGGGCAGATCGCTGCCTTCGAGGTCGCTGCGCCACGCGGCGACCGCGGCCGGCGAGCCGGACACCAGCAGGCGGTGGCGTGCGCGGCTGCCCACGGACAGCAAGCCGGCGTCGTTGGCGTCGTCGAGGTTCATGAGCGCGCGGGGCGCGAGCGCGAACAACTCCCCGCCGTCGGGCTGGCGCAGGAGCTCCGCGGCCACTGCGAGGTCGCGCCCGCCGATCTGGACGGTCTGGCCGGGGCGGATGCCCAGACCCACCATGGCGCGATGGTCCAGGAACACCTGCCCTCGCGGCGGACCATGCGCCACGCGGTCGCGCCCGTCAGCCCCTCGCACTTCCAGCGTGCCCCTCAGGGGATAGACGCCGTCCGTGGCGAGCACGTCGAGCAATTGGCTGTGCTCTCCGACGAAAGCCACGCTGCGGAACGCGGCGCCCCGGGTGGCCGTCAGTCCGTCGGCTTGTGCCGAGCGCAGCATCGCATCCGGCAGCGGCGCCGGGGCGCTCACCCCGAGGTCGCCGCCGATCAGTTCGGCGGCGCTGGCGAGGATGCCGCGTTCGATGCGCGTGGAAAGGGTGGCGACGACGCCAAGGGCGATGACCGCCAGTACGAGCGAAGCGGCCAGGGTGCGCAGTTCGACCAGATGCCATTCGCGGCGCAGCGTGCGAAGAGCGAGCCGGGCGACGTTCACGCGGGCACTCCGAGGCGTCCTTCGTGCAATTCGGCGGAACGGGCACAACGTGCCGCGAGCCGGGCGTCGTGGGTCACGAGGATGAGGGTGGTCGCGTGCTGCCGGTTCATCTCGAACAGGAGGTCGCCCACGTGTTCGCCCGTGTGCTGGTCGAGGTTGCCGGTGGGCTCGTCGGCGAAAAGGATGCGTGGGCGATGCACGAACGCCCTCGCCAGCGCGACGCGTTGCTGCTCGCCGCCGGAGAGCTGGGCGGGGTAATGTTTGCGGCGGGCACCGAGGCCCACCGCATCCAGTGCCGCATGCGCCCGCTCGCGCGCCGTGTCGTCGCCCTCCAGCTCCATCGGCAGCATTACGTTTTCCTCCGCCGTCAGCGCCGGGAGGAGGTGGAAGGACTGGAACACGAAGCCCACCAGGCGGCGTCGTACCGCGGCCCGGGCTTCCTCGTCCATGCTCTCCAGGGCCTGCCCGTCGAGCCGGATGCTGCCGGCGGTGGGAACGTCGAGCCCGGCAAGCAATCCCAGCAAGGTGGTCTTCCCCGAGCCGGAAGCGCCGACGATGGCGAAGCTCTCGCCGGCCGCCACCCGCAGATTCACCCCGGAAAGGATGTCCAGCTGCCCCTCCGGTCCGAAAACCGACTTGCTAACATCCGCCACTTCGAGAAGAACACTGGAAGAATCGCTCATGCGTCGTTGCCTGGTCCTGTTGCTGTTCGTCTGGTGCGCCATCGCCTCCGCGGCGGAGGCGCCGCGCAAGGTGCTGGTGCTCGGGGACTCGTTGTCGGCGGCGCACAACATTCCGGTGGAAGCCGGCTGGGTGCGTCTGCTGGACGCGCGCACCTCGAAGATGGCGACGCCATGGACGATGGTCAATGCCAGCATCAGCGGGGAAACCTCCCTGAGTGGCAGGAACCGCCTGCCGGCCCTGCTGGCGAAGCAGCGGCCGGGCGTCGTGGTGATCGAACTGGGGGCCAACGACGGTCTCCAGGGCCTGCCCCTGACCCAGCTGGCAGCCAACCTCGACGCCATGATCGAGGCGGCCAAGGCGGCGGGGGCGAAAGTTCTCCTCCTGGGCATCGAGTTGCCGGTGAACTACGGGCCACAGTACCGCGACGGCTTGCGCAAGGTTTACGCGGACGCCGCGAAGAAGCACGGGGCTTCGCTCGTGCCGTTCCTGCTCGACGGCGTTGCGCTCGACGCCGCGCTCATGCAGGACGACGGCC
Source organism: Luteibacter jiangsuensis (assembly GCF_011742555.1). Taxonomy (GTDB): domain Bacteria; phylum Pseudomonadota; class Gammaproteobacteria; order Xanthomonadales; family Rhodanobacteraceae; genus Luteibacter; species Luteibacter jiangsuensis. Next base: position 70,629 of record NZ_JAAQQR010000009.1, on the reverse strand, counting down.
TGCATCCGAAGGCCGCCGGCGAACCTCGGGTGGCGGAGAATGTGTGGAAAGCGCTTAGTCCGATGCTCCATTAAACGACGCTTCGTCCACGTAATCGTCCGCACAATGAACATTGTTTTCGGTCTTCACGCTGCTCTCACCGGCCCGGCCGTTAACTCTTCACATTTGTGAATCACCAGAGGAGTGGAGCAGATGAGCACACGCGACGAACAGGCTGGACTGATCCTTCTCGTCGAGGACAATCGCCAGATCGCCGAAATGGTCGGCGAATTCCTGGAGCGCCGCGGCTATTCGGTGGATTACGCCGCCGACGGCGTCAGTGGCCTGCATCTCGCCGTTTCCAACAGCTATGACGTCATCGTCCTCGATCTCATGCTTCCGGGTATGGACGGCCTGGACGTCTGCCGGAAGCTGCGCAAGGACGGCAAGAAGTCCACGCCGGTGCTCATGCTCACCGCGCGGGACACCCTGGAAGACAAGCTGGTGGGCCTGGAGGCCGGTGCCGACGACTACCTCGTGAAGCCCTTCGAAGTGCGCGAGCTGGAAGCCCGCTTGCGCGCGCTGATTCGCCGCGATCGCCGCCAGGTTTCCTCGGAAGTGCTGAACGTCGGCGACATGACCCTCGACACGGCTACCCTGCGCCTGACCCGTGGTGGCCAGGAGCTCACGGTGTCGCCGATCGGCCTGAAGCTGCTCGCCATCCTCATGCGCGAATCGCCGCGGGTCGTCAGCCGCCGCGATATCGAGCGGGAGATCTGGGGCGACACGCTTCCCGACTCCGACACGCTGCGCTCGCACCTGTACAACCTGCGCCGCGTGATCGACAAGCCGTTCGACCGCCCATTGCTGCACACCATCCACTCCGCTGGATACCGTCTGGCGGACCTCGATTCCGAAGTCGCCGCGTCGCAGACGGCATGAAGCGGGAGCAGCACCAGGTCTGATCGATGGAAGGCAGGTCATCGCAGGGTAAACGGCGTCGGCGCGGCTCGTTCCGCGTACGCGTCGCCGTCGTCTTCGCGCTCCAGACGATCGTCATGATCACCGCGTCGCTCATGGCCGCGAACAATGTCGCGCCCATCGGCGCGGCGATCGCGATCATGCTTTGCTCGGGCGCGCTCGCCTGGATCGCCGTGTCGCGCGAGTGGATTCCCGTGGCGGCGCTGGCGCGGCTCCTGGACGCATGGGACCCGGAAAAGCCGGACATGGCCGGCCTGGACCGCGAGGGCGGGAAGCATTCCGACGGCGACGTGTCGTCGCTGATCCGCGGATTGCACGGGTTGGCCAGCCGCATCGAAGGCTACAGCGAGCGCGAGCGCAACTTCACCCGCGACGCCAGCCACGAACTGCGGAGCCCCCTGACCGTCATCAAGATGTCTTCGGACATGCTGGCCGACGAGACGGAACTCTCCGACGTGGGCTACCGCTCGCTGGAGCGTATCCGTCGCTCCACCCGCGAGCTCGAGGCACTGGTGGAGGCTTTCCTTATCCTCTCGCGCGAGTCCGATCAAGGCCTTGCGGAGGAAGACTTCGTGGTGAACACGGTGCTTCGCCAGGAAGTGGATTACGCGCGAGAACTGATCGCGGGACGCCCGGTCGAACTGGTGCTCGACGAGCCGGCGAGCTTTGCCTTGCACGCGTCGCCGCGTGTGTTCGCCGTGCTTTGCGGGCAGCTGATCCGGCACGCCCTGCAGCAGACCGACCAAGGCACGATCATGGTCACCGTCATGCCGGGCAGCGTCAGTGTGATCAACCCGGCGCTCGACGTGCCGGAGGCGGGCAGCCGCCGGCATGCGTCCGTGGACCGGCACGGCTTCGACCTTGCCATCGCGCGCCGCCTGTCCGACCGCTTCCAGTGGCCGCTCGAACTGCGCTCGCTCCCGGGAGCCAACCGCGTCGCGAGCGTGCGTTTCCCGCATCCGCAGCCGGTGGAATCCTGATGTAGGAGCGCGCCAGGGCGCGCGCACACCTCAGCGCAGAAGCTTTTCCACGTGCGATACGTCCAGTGCGCCGCTGTAAGCCCTGCGCGTACCGTCCGCCTTGATCACGAGCGTTCGCGGTGTCTCGCCACCCCAGGCCGGGTCGATCAGGAAGTTGAGCCGGTCCGGCGTCGACTCCGCGTAGGCACGGGAAGGCACGTCGTCCAGTTTCGCGGCTTTCAAGCGCGCTTCGAGGGCGGTGGACTGGCTCAGCGGATCCGTGGCGACGAAGACAAGGTCGACATCGGCATGGTTGCGCTGGTAAGCGCGCAGGGAGGAAAGGTTCTGTTCGCAGTACGCGCAATCCAGCGACCAGATGGCGACGAGCCGCGCGCCTTTCGCCGGCACGGCCAGCAGCGCGGCGACGTCGTCCGTGCCGAGGGCTTGCGGCGCCCCCGCGAAGGCGGGCATGGCCGCCGCCAGCGAGAGCGCGCAAGCGCAGACAATGGCGAAGCGTTGCATTACAGCGCCTCCGTCGGCACGAGGCGGAACTGACCGTTCGGATTCCATGCGACGAAGGCACGATGCTGCCAGAGCACCAGCTTCGGCCAGCCCGATGCGTCGCTCGTGTGTGCGATGGCCCGGGGCTCGCCGAAGGTGTCGCCGCCATCGTTGGACTCGCGCAGCATCAGGTCGAGGCCTTTCGCGGAAACCTGATGGTAGGCGACCCACACCCGTTTGCCGTCCGCGACCAGGTCGGCATGCGATGCGCCTGCGCCTGCCACTTTTGCAAGGTGCGCGGGTTCGCGGCCGGGCTGGAGCTGTCCGTACCAGATGCTGGCGTTCCCACCGGCCGCGCTGAACCATACCGCGTGACGCACGCCGGAGCCGTCGATGGCCAGCGAAGGCCCATGATGCGGACAGCCCTCGATATGCCATTGGGTGAACGTCGCACGCTGCACGTTCGGTGTGCCGTCGCCGACAGGCAGGGCGGCATAGGCGTGGTCGCGGATGTTGTCGCCGTAGATCGCGCGGAAGAAGGCATCGATGCGGCCGTCCGGCGCGCGTGCCAGCGCGATGCGGCAGCATTCACAGCTTTGGTCGACGATCTTGCGCTCGGGTGCGAACGCCGCGCCGCGGTCGGTCGACCAGGTGTAGTAGGTGGCGGCCCCGAGATAGGGCTTGCCCTTGGCTTTTGCCGCTTCGAGGTCGCGCTTGTCGATCCACGCGATTACGACGTCGCCCTTGCCGTCAACGGCAAGCGAATCGAACCGGTGGGTGATCTCCGCAGTGTCCCGATGCACCGTCTTCGGCTCGTCGAAGTGCGCGCCGCCGTCGAGCGAGCGGGAGAAACGGACGAAGCCGGTCCACGGCAGCTTGCGCGGCTGCGACCAGCTCACGTAAAGCTCCCCGTTGGGGCCCAGCGCGATCTTCGGCCGGTTCTCGCCTTCGGCGTAAAGCGGTTCGCCCACGGGATTGACGATGGTCGACGTCGCGAAGCTGCGGCCCATGTCGTCGGACCGGCGCGCGCGCACATGCTCGCCCACCGTGTCCACCACCCAAAGGTGTCCCTGCGCGTCCATCGCCGCGTCGAAACCCAGGGGCGCCTCGTGGCCCATGGCCATGCCGGACATGCCGTCATGCGCATGCGCGCCGCCTGCCAGCGCAAGAAGGGCCACGCACAGAAAAGGCTTGATCGGGGTCATCGGTCGTCGGTTCGTTCGCGCACGGGATGCTTGCTCAGCTTGCGCTGCAAGGTACGGCGATGCATGCCAAGGCGGCGTGCGGTCTCCGAGATGTTGCCTTCGCATTCGGTCAGCACGCGTTGGATGTGCTCCCACTCCAGCCGGCGCAACGGCAGGGGGGCGTCAGGGGCGTCCACGAGGTCGTCGAGGTCGCCGGGGCCGCTGTCGCCGTCGAGCAGCGCCCGGACCACGGCATCGGCGTCCACCGGCTTCGCGAGGTAATCGTGCGCGCCGCGCTTGATCGCTTCCACCGCCGTGGCGATGGAGGCATAGCCGGTGAGCAGGAGCACCCGCATGTCGGGGACGAGTGCCTGCAGTTCCGGTATCAGCCGCAGGCCGTTCTCCTCGCCCAGCTTGAGGTCGAGCACGCAGTAGCGCGGCTGGTGTCGCCGCGCCAGCGCGCGGGCGTCGTCGGCGTTGTCGCTGCTGATGACCTCGAAGCCGCGGGAGGTGAGCGCCCGGCCGAGAACGCGGGCGAACGTGGCATCGTCGTCCACGATCAAAAGGGGGCGTCCCGACGGAGGGGCGAGCTCGTTCATGCGTAGTCTCCAATGACCCTGAGGGGCAAGCGCAGGCGCATCTCGGCGCCGTGCCCGGTGTTGCTCGCGGCAAGTTCGCCGTCCAGTCGTTCCGCCGTGGCCTCGGCCAAGGCGAGACCCAGTCCCAGGCCCGTGGCCTTCTGCGAGAGGCCAAGCGTGCCGAGCTCGTCGAATTCGTCGAATCCGGGACCTTCGTCGGTGACCGTGAGCTCCAGCCACTGCTCCACCACGCCGATGCGCAGATGGACCGCCGTGCTCTCGTTCATGGCCGACGCGTCGGCGGCGTTGTTGAGCAGGTTGATGAGGGCGTGCCGCAGCCCCGGCGGCGAGCGCAGCGCGATGCGCCCGGCGCCCGGTTCGAGGGTGACGGTGACGTCCGCTTCGGGCCGCAGCAGCTGGAAGCGCTCGAGGCATACGTGCACGAACTCGTCCAGCGTGAGGCGTTCCGGCACCTGCGACAGTTGTGCCTGGCCGAAGGCCACCATCTCGCGCAGGATGGTGCGGCAGCGCTCCACCTGGCCGTCGAGCAGGTCCAGGTCTTCGCCCAGTGCGTTGTCCGTTGCGTGCTCGCGACGAATTTCCGGGAGCAGCGTGCGCATGGTGGAAAGGGGTGTGTTCAGTTCGTGCGCGGCACCGGCCGCCTGCGTGGCGATGGCGAGGATGCCTTCGTCGCGCAGCGCGCGCTCGCGCACGCGCTGCACCTCGCCCTGCTGGACGCGGAGGGCCTTTGCCAGGTTGCTGATGAACACCCCGAGGAGGATCGCCATGATGACGAAGTTGACGCCCATGCCTGCCACGTAGAGATCGAAATCCTGGCTCTTGTCGCCCAGCGTCGGCAGGGGAAGGTGGTAAGGCACCAGCAACACGTAGGCCACGCCGGTGAGGATCGCGACGAGCGACACGCCGGGCACGGAAAGCGCCGCCGCGGACAGGGCGATGGGTACCAGCAGCAGCGTCACGAAAGGATTGGCGGCGCCGCCTGTGCAGTAGAGCAGGTAACCCAGCACCAGCGTATCGGCGGCGATGTGCACGATGGCCTCGCCTTCGCTCACCTTCCAGGGCATACCCAGGCGGAAGGAGGCCGCGGCCGCGAACACGGCGAGCACGCAGACGCCGATCATGAGCGGCAGCAGCGGTACGTCCAGCTTGAGCAGCGTGATGCAGGTGAGGATCGCCACGCTCTGGCCGGCGATCGCGCAAAGGCGCAGCCAGGCGAGGGTACGGGCAAGGGCGAAGGGACCGGAGCGGGACGATGGCATAGGCAGGATGTCGCTCACGGTGGTCTTGTCGTGGCGTGAGGGCCGCGCCTCGCGGCGCGGCCCCTAAGCCGTCACAGGTCTTCGTTGTGCACGGGCGGTATCGGCGGCAAGGCCGACAGCGCGTGGTTGGCGGAAAGCTTCTTCATCAACGGCAGCATCGCCACGGCGATGACCGTGCAGCCCACGCCCACGAAGCCGAGCTTGTTGAACAGGCTGGTGTAGATGGGCAGCGACTGCAGCGGATCGGTGATGTTGTCGGGAATGGCCGCGAAGTTGGCCACCACGCTGCCCATGTATTGCGCCACGCCGGAAGCCACGTAGTAGGCGCCCATCATGAAGCCGCCCATGCGCGCCGGCACGTAGCGGGCGATCATGGCCAGGCCCAGGCCGCTCACCAGCACTTCGCCGAGCGAGTAGAGGCCGTAACCCCACACCATGTACCACGACGAGATCGCGCCGTTCACGGCCGTGGTGGCGCCCAGGCCATACATGAAGAAGCCGGCGGCCACGGCGGCGAAGCCGAGGGCGAACTTGGCGGCAACCGGGAAATCCTTGCCGTGCCTGCCGAGCGAGTTGTAGATCCAGACCAGGATCGGCGAGAGGATCACGATCCAGATGGCGTTGAGCGACTGGAACTGCTCCGGAATCCACCGGAAGATCTCGAAGCCGAAGATGCCGAAGGAAAGGTCGACGTTGCGCTGCGCGAACAGGTTCAGCGAGGTCGACATCTGCTGGTAGAAGATGAAGAAGAAGATCGTCTGGATCGTGAGCACCAGCGCCGCGATGAGGCCCGCGCGCTCGCCCGGTTCGCTGGAGCGGATCAGGTGTACGAAGATGCCGAGGATCACCACGCCGGCGGCGTAGACGCAAAGCTGCGCCACGCCCTGGTTCTGCAGGATGTACGCCGAGACGGCGATGATGGCGATGCCGCCGGCGATCACGCCGAGGACGTTCTTCGCCTTCGCCGGCTGGTAGTCCGGCTCCGAGCCGATATGCGCCAGGGTGCGGCGCATGAAGTAGTAATTGATCAGGCCGAGGATCAGGCCGATGGAGCAGACGCCGAACGCGGTGTGCCAGCCCAGCGCGTCGCCGTAATGTTCGCCGACGTAATCGCGGATCCAGGGCGTGAGCAGCATCGAGATCGTCGAGCCGACGTTCACCGCCATGTAGTAGATGGTGAACGCGCTGTCGATCTTGACCTCGTCGCCTTCGTAGATCTTGCGCACGAGGTTGCCGGCGTTGGGCTTGAACAGGCCGTTGCCGAGGATGATGACGCCCAGCGCGAGGTACAGCGCGTACGCATTGTTGGTCGGGATCCAGAGGAGGGCGTAGCCCATCATCAGCACCACGGCGCCGCTGAGCATGGTGCGGCGCGAACCGAGGAATTTGTCGCCTATCCAGCCGCCGATGGCGGGGGTGGCGTAGATCAGCGCAGAAGCCGCGCCCCAGACGAGGTTGGCGTCGACGTCGGCGAAGCCGAGCTTCTTCACCATGTAGGTGACCATCAGCACCTGCATGCCGTAGAAGCCGAAGCGCTCCCACATCTCGATGAGGAAGACCGTGCTGAAGGACTTGGTCTGTGAAACGGGCGGGTTCTGGATTGCCATGTATTTTCCGGACATTTGGAAACAGCGAGCACGGACGGAGCCGGCTCCCGTCGCCGTGACCCTGAACGGAGTCACAACCGTTCAAGCGTAATACAAATGGTCGGCGCGGTTGTGCTGCGCCGCCAGAGGGGCGCGGCGATTCGCCACGCCAAAGGCCCTAAGCCGGCCGGAAGGCGGCCTGTGGCATCATATCGGGCCGTCCACGACCCCCGGCCCAGCCCCGATGCCGCAGCGCAACCTTTCCACCCGTCAGCTCGCCGCCGGCCCGGCCCCGGCGCGGGCGGCCTGAGCGACATGGCATCCACCGAGCGGCGGGGGCCGCGGCAGATCTACGCGGCCTTCCAGTGGTCGATGCAGGGCCTCAAGGCGTGTTTCCGGCACGAGGCCTCGTTCCGGCTCGAGGTGCTGCTGGCCGTCGTCGTGGTGCCCCTCGGCCTGTGGCTGGGCCACGGCCCCATCGAGAAGATCCTGCTGATCACTTTCCCGGTGCTGGTCCTGTCGGCCGAACTGCTGAACTCGGCCATCGAGGCCGTCGTGGACAAGGTCAGCCCGGAATTTCACGAACTGGCAGGCCGGGCCAAGGACATGGGCTCAGCGGCCGTCTTTCTGCTGTTGGTGATGGTGGTGGTCACCTGGGGCCTGATCCTCCTGCCGCGTTTTTTGTAGGAGCGCGCCCCGCGCGCGACATCTTTTGGGGCCGTGCCCCGGAGCTGGCGCGCGAACGTGGGGACTGGCCCGAAAATCTGTCGCGCGCAGGGCGCGCTCCTACGAGCTGCGGTTTGGGGTAAGTTGTTGCGGCACATTCCACGGAACCCGCCGCCATGAAGACCCTCGTCCGCACGTTCGCCCTCGTCCTGCTAGCCGCCTTCCTTTCCGGCTGCGGCTACAACGCCATCCAGCGCGAAGACGAAGCGGTGAAGGCCGCCTGGTCCGAGGTGCTGAACCAGTACCAGCGCCGCGCCGACCTCGTGCCCAACCTGGTCAACACCGTGAAGGGCTACGCGCAGCACGAGGAACGGGTGCTCACCGAGGTCACCAATGCCCGTGCCCGCGTCGGTCAGACGCAGATCACTCCGGAATTGCTCAACGATCCGGAAGCCCTCGCCAAGTTCCAGGCGGCCCAGGGGCAGCTCACCAGCGCGCTGTCCCGCCTGATGGTGGTCAGCGAGAACTATCCGCAGCTCAAGGCCGATGGTTCGTTCCGCGACCTCCAGGCCCAGCTGGAGGGCACCGAGAATCGCATCACGGTGGCGCGTAACCGTTATGTGGCTGCGGTGCAGAGCTACAACACGCTCATCCGCTCCTTCCCCAACAACCTCACGGCGAAGGTCATGGGTTACAAGGTGAAGCCGAATTTCAGCGTCGAGAACGAGAAGGCGATCTCCACGGCGCCCACCGTCGACTTCGGCTCCACCCCGGCGCCGGCTTCCTCGGCCGGCCACTGATGCGCGGATTCGCGGCAGCGCTGCTCCTTGCCGTCACCTTGCTCGTGCCGCCCCTCGCGGCACGGGCCGACGCGCCCGTGCCGAAGCTGACGCGCCATGTCACCGACCTCACCGGTACCCTGACCAGCGATCAGGTCGCGCGCCTGGATGCGCGGCTCGTCGATCTGGAAAAGACGAAGGGCGCGCAGGTCGTCGTGCTGATGGTGCCGACCACCCAGCCCGACGATCTCGAAAGCTATTCGCTCAAGGTGGCGGAAACGAACAAGGTCGGCAGGGAAGGGCCCGATGACGGGTTGCTGCTGCTCCTTGCCAAGAACGACCGACGCGTGCGCATCGAGGTCGGCTATGGCCTGGAAGGCGCGCTGCCTGACGCCATCGCCTCGCGCATCATTCGCGAATACATGGCCCCGAAACTGCGGGCCAACGACTATTACGGCGGCATCGACGAGGCCCTGAACGCGATCACGCAGATCGTGCAGGGCGAGGCGCTGCCGCCACCGGTCGCGCCCGACGAAAGCCACGAACGCCGCGGCGGCGGTCACCTGCTGGTGCCGCTCCTCTTCGCGGCCATCTTCCTGCGCGGCATCCTGGGTCGGGCGCCGCTCGGCGTGCGCATGCCGCTGGGTGGCGTGCTCGCCGGCGGCATCGGCTGGCTGTTCCTCCATTCCATCCTGGGTGGCCTGCTCGGTCTCGTTGCCGGTGCCTTGTTCATGGCCATTCCGCTCGGCGCCGGCCGCTCCATCGGCGGTGGCGGGTGGGGCGGGTTCGGTGGATGGGGCGGCGGAGGCGGCTTCGGCGGCGGTGGTTTCGGTGGTGGTGGAGGCGGCGGCTTCAGCGGAGGCGGCGGCAGTTTCGGTGGTGGCGGCGCGTCGGGGAACTGGTGATGGATATCGGACGAATCGCAACCAACCTGTTCGGTGCCTGGTTCCAGATGGGCAGGCAGTTTCCCTCGGCCACGCTCGATGCCATCGCGAAAACGGTGGCGGAAGGCGAGGGCCGGCATCGCGGCGAACTCCGGGTGGCCATCGAGTCGCGGCTGCCGTTCTCGGCCGTGGCCGCTGGTGTGACCGCACGCGACCGCGCGGCCATGCTGTTTTCCCATATGCGGGTGTGGGATACCGAGGAAAACTGCGGCGTGCTGCTCTATGTGCTGCTCTCGGAACATCGCATAGAGATCGTCGCCGACCGCGGCATCGCAAAAGTCGTGGCGCCCCCCGAGTGGGAAGCCATTACCACGCACATGCGCGACCAGTTCGCGCAAGGCCGCTTCCGTGAAGCGGTGCAGACGGGCGTGGCGGAAGCCGGTGCACTTCTCGCACGGCATTTCCCCTCCAACGGCGATTCACGAAGCAACGAACTGCCGGACCGCCCTCTGGTTCTCTGAGCAGGAAGAGGGCCGCCCCGGAGGGCGGCCCTTTCGCATTACAGCGTGAAGTCGTATTGCACCATCAGGCGCAGGGAGCGCGGGGCCTGATAGTTCTTCGGTACGCGATACGTGGTGCCGTAGTACGTCTGGTCGGCACCGTTCTCCGCCACCTCGGAGAGGTAGGTCGGCTTTGCATTGTTGAATGCATTGAGCACGTCGAGCTGCATGGTGAGGCCCTTCGCGAAGGCCGGCGTGTAGACGACGTTCGGGCTCAGTGTCCAGGTCCACGGAAGGCGCTTGCCACGTCCCCGTCCGGAGATTTTCCCTTCGCAGTAGAAGAACTCCGAGTTATAGCTCGGGATGCCGGCGACGGTTCCATCGCCGCCACCGAAGCAACTGGTCGGGCGACCTGACTCGAGGAGTCCATTCACGCCGACGGACCATTCCGGCGACAGGCTGTAGCCGCCGTAGACCTTGAAGCTGTGCCGCCGATCGTTCGGAAGGTAGCCGTTGGCACCGATCATCAACTCCGGATGGTCGAACGCACTGGTGGTACCGGTGTCGTCCTGGCCGTTGTCGGACCTCACCAGGCCTTCCGTGTTGCCGCGATTCTTCGACCAGGTATAGGACGCGTTGACGTACAGGCGCTCGCTTGTCTTTTCCGCCGACAGCGTCACTGCCTGGTAGGTGCGCTTGGCCTTGGGCCCGAACAGGCTGCCCGGAAGGGTCACGTTGTGCAGGGTGCCGCTGCCGTCGAGATCCACGTCCACGGACACCTTGCTGCCCGGGTTGTAGATGAAGCAGCCGGGCGTGCTGGCCGGCGGCGAGAAGCGATCGCCATTGGCGTCCACGTCCAGGCCGATGGACTTGCCGTAGTCGTAGAACGGGCGCCAGTCGCAGGTGTCGTCGATGGCGTTGTTGAGCCTGCGATAGGTGGCCTTGGCGCCAACCACCCAGTCATTGAGGAGCGCATTGTCGCTGACGATGCGGTGTTGGAACCCCAGGATGTACTCGTCCTGTGAATAGGGCTTGAGTCCCTTCGACGCGACCGAGCTCGGATTCGGTGTGCTGCCGTTCGCGCCGTTGACGATGACCCGGTCGCCCGTGGCGTCGCCCAGTGTCGGTGCGCCGGTCGTCGGATCGATGCCCGAATACGAGAAGTTCTGCATCGTGTAATACGAGGCGGTGGCCGCACGCAGCGCCACGTTGGCCGCGATGGGCAGCGAATAACGGCCGGCGGTGCCGAAGACCTTCGTGGCCGAGTCGCCGAACACGTCCCATGCGAAGCCCAGGCGCGGCTGCCAGATGTTGGCCTGGCGCACGAAGCGTTGCCCGGCACCGTTCCTGTTCTCGAACGAATCGTTGCGTATGCCGATGTAGGCGAGAACGTTGTCGGTGACCTGCCAGTTGTCCTGCAGGTACCAGGATTTCTGGTCGACGGACACCGAGCCACCGGTGCGGAAGTTGTAACGGGTGACATAGTCCTCACCCGCCGAGTTCGTGCGGTAGTAGTAGAGGACGCCGCCGGCGTAGCTCTTCCCGGCTTCCGAATTCCACTTCTCGCGCGAGTAACCACCCGCGAGGCTGTGATCGCCGATTCGCCAGTCGAGATCGATGCGATAGGCCGTACGCTGGTCTTCGCCGTCAAAGCGATCGACCTGGCTGCTGAGGTAGCAGGAGCGAATCGGGCTGGTGGCCCCCGAGAGCGTGCTGGAGCGGCGATCGATGATGTACGGACAGCCGGAGTTCCCGCCTTCGATGTTCCCGTCGTACCTCGTGACGGTGCCGTCGGCGCTGATGTATTCGGAGGAATTCTTGCTCTTCATCTTGCCCCATTGCGCAGACAAGGTGAGGTCGTCGCTGATGTAACCGGTGTACTTGAAGATGTTGGTGGCCCCACCGGTCTTCCTTTGGCGGCGCCCCAGATAATCGTTGGTGGAGGGCTTGCCGTTCGCATCGATCGACGGGGCGAAGTAACGATTCGTCGTGTGCTGCGTGTTGTTCATCGACGTCCATTCCAGAACGTTCGCATCGTCGATGTTCCAGTCCACCTTGATCAGATGGAACGGGTTGTCACGCGTGTTGCGCTGCGCGGCAGCCGAGGACGTGGCGACGGGATAGGTGGTTTCCGTCCGGCGTTCGGACTGGAAGATGCCGTAGAAGAACAGCTTGTCCTTCACCAGCGCTCCGCCTAGCCATGCCGAATAGACGTTCCGGTTATCGCTGTCCTTCTGGTATGTGCGATAGAGGTTGCCGTCCTTCGTGTACGTGGTGGGCGACTGTTCGCGACCCCATGCGGGGGTATAGACCCAGCTGGCGCCGCCTTTCCATTCGTTCGTGCCGCGCTTGGTGATCACGGAGGTCACACCGCCCGTGGAGAAGCCGTACTGCGCGCCATAGCCGCCGGTCTGCACGTCGAGCTGCTGGATCGCCTGGAAGGGCACTTCGGCGAACGACAGATTGTTGTAGAGGTTGGTGACGTTGAACCCGTTGACGTAGTAGCTGTTCTCCGCGACGGACGCGCCGCCGAACGAGGGCAGGTTCCCGAAGGTCTCATCGCCCTTGACGGTGCCCGGCGTCAGTGCAGCCACGTCCACCACGTTGCGCGGCACGGGCAGCCGGTTGAGCTGGTCGGCCGTGAAGCTGGTGCGCGATTCGACGGACGCCACGTCGATGGCCGCCAGGGCGGTGGCCGATACCGTGACGGTATCCAGAGCCTGCGCGTCGCTCTGGACCGCGGGCGCGATGAAGTTCACCTGCGCGGACTGGCCGGCCACAACGTTGATGTCGCGGCTGGCGACGGTGCGTCCGTCTTGCTGAACGTTCACGCGATAACTTCCGACTGGCAGAGACGTGGCGCGGTAGCGCCCGTCTTCGCCCACGGCTACCGTCCGCTTCGCACCGGTGCCGAGGTTGTGGATTTCGATGCCCTGGGACACCTCGGCGCTGCCGTAGATATCGCCGACGGTGCTTTGCGCCTGGGCGACGGTGGCAAAAAGGCCGGCGGCGAAGGCCGTGGCGAGCGCGGTTCGCTTCAACATGCTTGTCATTGGTCAAAACTCTCCCTGACCCTGTTTCACAACAGGGCTGTACAGCTTCTTGGTAGCGCCGGTGGGCGCGGAGTGGGGTGCGGGTCCGGGTGTGGGGACACCCGCGTCGCGAAGACCCTGCGCGTGAATGCGACGTGATCGGACAGTACAGCGAAGGTTTCGCCGACGCAAGAAATCAGAGCAAAATCATAGACTTTGCGAAATTACTCAGAATCGCTGCTGATAACCCACGTAGTAGTAGCGGTCGATGTCGAACGCCGGGTTGTAGGGCGGGCTGCCGCCGCCGGCGCTGGTCACGTTGTAGTAAAGCGGCCCCTTGCGGCCGAAGATGTTGTTTACGCCGACACGGACGTTTCCGTTCCACGGCGCCTGCCAGCGCAGTTGCAGATCGTGGAACGCGACGCCGCCCTTGCGGCTGACGCCGGCAACACCGGTCAACGCGTTGAGTTCATTCGGGCGATTGCACTCGACATCGCTGGACCAGCAGGAATCTTTCAGCCCCGAGAAGTAACGGGTGGTCCATGTGGCGCCGAAGCGGCGCCACGACCAATCGAGCGAGAGATTGGAGCGCACCCGGTAGAGGCCCTGCACGCCGTTCATGTAGCCGGCAAGATGGCGAGGGGCGGCCCCCGGCGAACTGACCTGCGTGTAGTCCTCGAGATAGGTGCTGTCCGAGAGCACGGTGAATTCGCCGTACCTGGTTTCGGGAAAGCGATAGTGCAGGCCGAGGTCGTAACCTTCGGTGCGCAGCGAGCCGAGGTTGGCGAGGCTTTCGTCCAGCGACGCGATGCGGCCATTCGCGCCGCGCACAAAGCGTCCACACCAGGTCGGATCGTTGCGCACGTAGCAGAAGTTGAGAATGTCGCCGGCGAGGATCGGCGTGATGACGTCGGATATGTCGACCTTGTAGTAGTCGAGCGTGAGGTCGAGCCCGTCGGCGAAATACGGGCTGTACACCAGCCCCGCGGTGCGTGTGATCGAGGTTTCCGGCTTCAGCGCGGGATTCGCCCCGGTCCGGAACGCCGTCGGATTCTGGCCGCCGGTGGCCGACGCGATCTGTGCTCCCGATTGATCCACTTGCCGGTAGTTTCCCGGCACTCCCGCGGCGGTGCAGCGCCCGCGTACGGCGGCATCGCTCGCCGCGGCGCCGTAGACGCTGTCGCACGGGTCGAGGAAGCTTTCGAAGGTTTCGCTCGATCCGGCATAAAGGTCCGCGACCGTCGGTGCGCGGAAGCCCTCGGCATACGTGGCACGCAGCAAGAGGTCGTCGAACGGCTTCCAGCGGAGGCTGTACTTGTCGTTGGTGCGCCCGCCGAAGGCCGTGTAGTGCGAATAGCGGGTGGATGCGTTTACGGCCAGTTCGCGCGCGAGCGGGAGGTCCGCAAGCAAGGGCACGTCGAATTCGAGGTAGGCCTCGTTGGCGATGTACCCGCCATCGGTCGGGTCGCTGGCCAGTTGTGTGGTGAGACCCGCCGAATCCGCGGGATCCGGCCGATAGCGTCCATGGTCGTTGCGGTGCTCGATGCCGCCGGCCACGCGCAGCGTGCCGGCCGGAAGGTCGAGCAAGCCGCCCGTGATGTTCGCGATGAGGTCGTTCGTGCGCGTGGTCTGCCGTGACGTGGTGGTGGAACCCACGTACGACCACACGGCGTCGGGTGTGCCACCAGGACCGGCAAGTATGTTCCAGGGAACGCATCCCCCGGCGCGGTCCGCTGCATCCGCGCAGACGGTCCGGCCATCGATCACCGTCGTCGGCCCGAGCGCCTTCCTCGCGGCGACGAGATCGATGTTGCCGCTGGTGGTACGGCTGGCCCGTGTTTCGGAGTACGCGTAAGTGACGTCCCAGGTCCACGTGTGGTCGGCCCAGGAAAACGTTCCCTCGGCGCCCACGTCGCCGTGCAGCACCTTGCTCTTCGCCCATGTCATGCGCGGCATTTCGGTGGTGCGTCGGAAGAACGGCGTGGCGTAGCCGGGGAAAGGGTTGTATGCGTTCGCCGGGTCGATGAACAGGCCGTCCGCGCGGCCGGACCCGCTTTGCAGCGGGTATCCCGCGCTCTGGCTGCGCGTGTCGCGCACGGCGTAGGTGGCCATGCCGCGCAGCACGATATCGTCGGTGAGATTGTAGCGTCCGGTGCCGAAGAGGCTGCGCAGCTTCGTGCCCGAGCGGAAGCTCATGTCTCGCGAGGTGGCGTATTTGTCGTCGTTGCTGTCGACGTCGTACGGGTGATAATTCGCGAGGTTCGCCGTATCGCCCGCGATACCGCCGGGGTGGTTCACCACGTAACGGTTGGCGGTCCAGCTCCCGTCCGGCGCATAGCTGCCCGCGCCGAGTGTGCCGGGCTCGCGAGGGTCGACCACGCCGCCGTACGGCCCCATGCCGAATCCGTCATCCGGATGTCGTGGACCGTACGCGTTTCGCGTCAACGACCGCTTGCTGTCGCGCAGTTCGTCGCCGTCCTCGTACGCCGCACCGAGGATGATCGAACTCGTCTCGCTGCTTCGGCCCCAGGTGAACGTGCCGTTCTTCTGTGTGCCGTCGCCCCGCCCGTTCACGCCGTACAGGACGTCGGCAGACGCCCCTTCGAAGCGATCGGTGGTGATGATGTTCACCACGCCGCCGATCGCGTCGGATCCATAGATCGACGAGGCGCCGTCCTTCAGCACCTCGATGCGTTCCACGATGGACAGCGGAATGGTCGAAAGGTCGGTAAGCCCGCCCAGGCTGCTCGTCCAGCGGCGTCCGTTCACGAGCACGAGGGTGCGCACGGCGCCCAGGTTGCGCAGGTTGGCGTAGCGGCCGCCCGCGTCGTTGCTGGAGGAAAGCGTGTCCTGTGGGGTTACTTCGGGTGTAGCGGCCGAGGGCATGCGGGCGATGATGTCGCCAAGCGCGGTGAGCCCGGTGGCGCGAATCGCCTGGCGATCCATGGTGAACACGGGCTGCGCCGTCTCCACATCGGTGCCGCGGATGCGCGAACCGGTGACCGTCACGTTCACCGGAGCGAGCATCTCGGCGGAAGGTGCGGTCTGCTGGCCATACACGGCAGTGCCGGTCAGGGCGGCCGCGAGCGCGGCCGCCAGCGCCACGCGTCGCCGCGCGACGTGGCGTCTCTGCCCCGAACTGACGTGCATACCCTGAAGCCTCCCAAGCCCCGCCATACCCCACCCGGGCCCGACGATCACGCGACCATAACGCCTGTACCCGTGCTGCGCAAGCGTCGGTACCTTCGCAGGTCGATGCCTGATTGTCGCGGATTCCCGGAACATGCGTGCAGGAAAATAGGAGCAGGACGCATAGCCCGGGGATCGTGCCCCTTCTACCCTGCAGGCGCCGGAGGGCACGAATTCAACACGCAGGGAGAATCACATGTCTTTTCAATCACGCCGGATGATCCGTCCGGCTTTCGCTTTGCTTGCGTTGGCGCTGGCGCCATCCGCCTTCGCTCTCGAATACGATCCCGCATCCGCTTACGTAGCAAACTGCGTCGTCAACTGGAGGAGCGAGGTCTTCCGGGCGAAGTGGTGGGCCGGCCCGGGACAAGGACCGGACGAAGTCGACACCGTCGCGAATCCCTGGGACAGTCCCTGGGAGCGCGCACCCGCGGGAACCCCGACGGGATGCCCTGACCAGGAGAATCCCGGCGAGCCGGGTAACCCGGGCGAGCCCGGTACTCCCGGCACGGTGCTTCTCAGCCACTTGCTTGCCGAAGAAGAACGGCTGACGTCGGCCCCCTTGATGCAGCAGGTTCGTTCGTCCATACGCACGCTGGACAACGCCAGTGTCGAGGCCGTCGCTCCGTCGCGTTCGCAGAATCCGGTCAATGTGAAACGCGTGGAATCCATCCTGGACGAGTCGCGGTTCGAATACCTGTTCCCGTTGCGGGCGCCCGAATACTCGTACCGCGGTTTTCTCCAGGCCGTCGCCAAGTTCCCCGCCGTGTGTGGCGACTATGCCGACGGGCGCGATGCCGAGGCCATCTGCCGCAAGACTTTGGCCACGATGTTCGCGCACTTCGCGCAGGAAACGGGAGCGCATGAATCCTGGCGCCCGGAAGAGGAGTATCGCCAGGCCCTCTTTCACGTGCGTGAGATGGGGTGGAAGGAGGGCGATCGCAACGGCTATAACGGCGAGTGCCAGGGCAGCGGGTGGATCGCCGAGACCTGGCCGTGTGGAACGTTCTCCGATGGGAGCTTCAAGAGCTATTTTGGCCGGGGCGCGAAGCAGCTCTCCTATAACTACAACTACGGTCCGTTCTCCGACGCGATGTATGGCGACGTACGCACGCTTCTCGATGCGCCGGAACGGGTGGCGGATACCTGGCTGAACCTGGCCAGCGCCACCTTTTTCTTCACTTACCCGCAACCGCCGAAGCCGTCGATGCTCCATGTCATCGATGGCACGTGGCAGCCGAACGATGCGGATCGTGCGGACGGCCTCGTTCCGGGCTTCGGCGTGACCACGCTGATCATCAATGGGGGCGTCGAATGTGGCGGAAATGCGGAGCACGCCCAGTCGGCGAATCGCATCGCCTACTACCGTGCGTTCGCGGCGACCCTCGGCGTGCCCGTCCCGGCGGACGAGGTCCTGGGTTGCAAGGGCATGAAGCAGTTCGGTGAAAGCGGTGCGGGTGCCCTACCGATCTATTGGGAGAACAACTGGACCGAACAGCCCGGTTGCAAACTCGTCGGTTACCAGACGGCGTTCTTGGCCCTGAAGCCGGGCGACTACGTGGGCTGCGTGCGCGTTGCATTCCCCGACGTGGAGATCGTGGACGACACGAAGGGCTGAAGCCGGCCATCGCGGCGCGGCGGCTCCGGCAAGGTGCGCAATCCTTGCCGGAGCCGTTGCCTCAGCGCGCGGCGTCGCCGATGTTCTTGTCGAGGAAGGCCTGCAACCGGGTCAGGAGTTCCTCGATGTTTTCCGGCTTCACGAAGCCGTGCCGCTCGTCGGGCTTGGTCAGGGTTTCGTACGGCTTGTGCGCGGCATCCAGCGCGGCACGCATGGCCTTGAACTGGGCGAAGGGCGCGCGCTGGTCGTCCTCGCCGTGCACCAGGAAGACAGGCACGGTGATCTTGTCGGCCAGACGCGCCGGCGAGTTCGCGGCCAGGTCGGCCTCGTCCCTGCCGATCACGGTGGTCAGGTAGTTGCGGCCGTACTCGTGATCCTTGATGTCGCCCTTGTTGTACATCATGTCGAGGTCGTAGATGCCGTCGTAGCCGACCGCGCACTTGAACATGCCCGGCGCGCGGATCGTGCTCATCAAGGCGGAATAGCCGCCGAAGCTGGCACCGAACACGCAGACCCGGTTCGCGTCGGCATAGTGTTCGGCAATGGCCCACTTCACGGCGTCGATCAGGTCCTCCTGGATGCGCGTGCCCCATTTCAGGTAGCCCGACTGAACGAAGGCCTGGCCGCGCCCGCCGGAGCCGCGGTAATTCACCTGAAGTACGAGATAGCCGCGGCTGGCCAGGAACTGCGACTGCTCGTCATAGAACCAGTCGTCCGAAACGCCGTGCGGGCCGCCGTGCGGGAACAGCACCATCGGCAGGCCGGATTCCGGCTTGCCTTTCGGGAAGGTGAGGATGGCCTCCAGTTCCGTGCCGTCGCTGGCCTTGAAGCGCAGCGGCCGGCGTTCCGACATCTTCGCCGGATCGATCCACGGCACCGCGTCGAACAGCTTGGACACCTTATAGGTCTTGGTGTCGATGAGCATGTAGCGGCCGGGTTCGCGATCGCTCGCCACCTTGAACATCAGCTGGCCGCCGTCCTCGCTGAAGCCCTCGAAGCTCACGAAGTTACCGGGGAACTTCTGCGAGAGCGCCATGTGCAGCTTGGCGATGGGCGCCTGCGGATCGATGTAGGTGGCCTTCGGTATACCGGTCTCGGACACCGTGCCGAAGGGGCGCAGGGGCGCGGGCGTCCACAGCCCGTTCGAGGTCACTTCGCTGAAGTCGTCCCTGGTGATCACCTTCAGGTTGCCGCCGTCGTCGTCCTGCTCGACGAACTCGCCGCCCGTGCCGTTGGGGCTGAAACTAGCGTAGATGTGTTCGCTGCCCGGCACCTTGGCGATCGGCGTGAAGGTCTGTTTTTCCTTGTCGGAGGCGAGCTTCGTCCAGCCGTTGCCGTCGCGGCGGAAGACCAGCCACTTCATGTCGTCGCTGGTGCCGTAGGCGTAGCGCGCGTTGCCCTGCGGATCGATCATGAAGTTCATGTCGCGGTAACCGATGTCCGCCATCAATCGGCGCGCGCTCGTCTTCGCGTCCACGTCGTACAGCGTGCTCTTGTCCTGCGCATTCCAGTCGATGGCGCGCATGTAGAAGTGCCCGTTGCTCTGTACCGGCGTGCCTTCGATCTTGCCCCAACCGCGGTCGAGCGCACGCGTGGAGGCGCGCTTGCCGTAACCTTCGAAGCCGTAGAGGTAATCCGGGTTCTTGCCGTCGACGTCGATGGCCATGATTTCACCGGTGTAACGGGCCTGTCCGATCGATCCGTCGATCTTGCCGCGAGCGACCACGAGCCGGGTGGAACTGGCCCAGACCATGTCCGCCGGCAGTTCGTACGGAGGCATCTTGATCAGCGTGACCGGCTTGCTCATGTCGCCGACGCGGTAGATTGCTAGCCCGTGGTTCTTTCCGTCGGGGTCATGGTAGGCCATCGATACGTAGTGGCCGTCGGGCGAGAGGCTCGGGGCGGTGAGCGGCGGGCGCCGCGCGAAATCGCTTACCGGAATGACGTCCGCGGCCGTCGCAGCGGTCGAAGCAAGGCAAAGCACGGCCAGCATGGGCCGTACGACGTGGTGACGCATGGATTTTCCCCTGTGGGTCGATGGATCCGTATCGCCGTCCCCCCGGACGGTTCCTGACCGCCGATATAGCCGATCCGGGCGTTCGCCACAAGGCGACCTGCGCCATGCCGGGCGGTACACTTGGCGCCTGCTCTCGATCCAGGCACCTGCATGGCCACTCCGTTCGTCGTCGATATCGATCCTGTCGCGTTTTCCCTGGGGCCCATCCAGGTCCATTGGTATGGCCTGATGTACCTGGGCGGATTCCTTGGGGGCTGGGCACTGGGCGAGTATCGCCGGCGCCAGGGCCGCCTGCCGGTTTCAGCCGACCGCTTCGGCGACCTCATGTTCTACGCCATGATGGGCGTGGTGCTCGGCGGCCGCGTGGGCTACATGCTCTTCTACACGGCCATCGACTGGATCTGGACGGACCCGCTCGCCATCTTCCGCGTATGGGACGGCGGCATGTCCTTCCATGGCGGCCTGCTCGGCGTGCTGGTCGCGGGGCTATGGTGGTCCCGCCGCAATGGCGTGAAGTTCTTCGACACCGTGGACTTCGTGGCCCCACTCGTGCCCCTGGGCCTGGGCCTCGGCCGCCTGGGTAACTTCATCAACGGCGAACTGTGGGGCAAGCCTACCGACCTGCCCATCGGCATGATCTTCCCGCACGCGCCGGACGCGCTGCCGAGACACCCGAACCCGCTCTACGAATTCGCCCTCGAAGGCGTGGTGCTGTTCGTGGTGCTGTGGATCTTCTCGATGAAGCCGCGGCGGCGCTATGCCGTGTCCGGCCTGTTCGGGCTGCTGTATGGCCTGTTCCGCTTCACCATCGAGTTCGTCCGCGTGCCCGATCCGCAGCTCGGTTACCTCGCCTTCGGCTGGGTCACGATGGGGCAGATCCTTTCCTTGCCGCTGATCGCCGTGGGCATCGTCTTGCTCGCAATGTCGCGCCGCGCTCCTTACGCCCCGGTCGCGCCTGCCGCGGCCGCCACCTGAGGCCATCCACTCGTCATGCGGCATCCCGAATTCCAGTACCTCGATCTGATGACGCGCGTCCTCGAACAGGGGGACAAGCGCATCGACCGCACCGGCGTCGGCACCCTGTCGGTCTTCGGCGCGTACGCGCGCTTCGACATCGGCCGCGGCGAGTTTCCGGTCCTTACGACCAAGCGCGTGCACTGGAAGCTCGCCGTCAAGGAAATGCTCTGGTTCCTGAGTGGCGGGACCAATATCCGCCCGCTGCTCCTCGAAGGTGTGCGCATCTGGAGCGACTGGCCGCTGGCCAGGTTCCGCAAGGAAACCGGCGAACAGGTCTCGCAGGAAGAGTTCGAACGCCGCGTCATGGAAGACGAGGGCTTCGCGGCCGCCTGGGGCGATCTGGGCCCTGTATACGGAAAGCAGTGGCGCCGCTGGCAGGGCGCGGACGGTGTGGTCTACGACCAGATCCAGACCCTGATCGATACATTGCGCACCAATCCCTACAGCAGGCGCATGCTGTTCCACGCGTGGAACGTGGCCGAGATTTCGAGCATGGCCCTCCCGCCGTGCCACATGGTCTACCAGTTCCATGTCGATACGAACGGCCGCCTGAGCCTGATGCTGTATCAGCGTAGTTGCGATCTCCTGCTGGGCGCTCCTTTCAATTGGGTAGGGGCTGTGGCGCTCATGCAGATGATCGCGCAACAGGCAGGGCTCCAGCTCGGCGATTTCGTCTGGGTCGGGGGCGACGTGCACCTGTATCTCAATCACCTCGACCAGGCCCGCTTGCAGCTCTCCCGCGAACCTCGCGCGGTGCCGGCCCTGAAGCTGGTGGGGCAGGCGGATTCCATCGACGGCTATCGCATCGACGATTTCGAGATGGTCGGTTATGCGCCGCATCCCGCGATCAAGGCGGACGTCGCCGTTTAAGCCGGGGAAGGTCGCGGTTCATGGCTGCCGCAGACTTTCCCGTGCTACCAGACACACGCCGTTATGAGCGTATGCTCGTCCATACGCGTGGTGCTCACCTCCAGGCGGCGTCCGAGAGGGAAATCGACGGAGAGTTCTTCGGCGACCTCGAACTCAAGAACGCCCCGTTGCGACACGTCAACGATGTGTATCGCCTGGAAATCGAAAATGCGGCCCACGGCCTTCGCGGCAGCCTTGAAGAAACTCTCCTTTGCCGAAAAGACGAGAGTAAGGGCTTCCGCGCGTCCCATGGATCGGGACAAGGTATCGACCAAGCTACGCTCCGCTGCGACGATGACCGTCGTCTCCAGCGCGTCGAGCGCGGCGCCGGTAGCCACGCATTCGATATCGATACCGATGCCCCGCATGCTGCCGGTCGGTACCGCCACAGCCGCCGCGACCGTGCCGGCATGCGTGATGCTGCCCAGGAATCCCGGGGGCCAGACAGGGGCGCGGTCAGGCCCGATGGGCAGATCGCCGACGTTGCAACCGAGGTCGCGCAAGGCCCGTAATGCGCACCGCCGGCCCGCGAGGAATTCGGCCTGGCGTTTCGGCACCGAGCGTGCGATGGAGGGCGGGCAGACGATGCCGTGTCGTGAAAAATCGTCTTCGCGGAAACCCTCCGCATCGAAACGCAGGGCAAAGGCAGCCGGCAATTCCAAGGCGGGGCCGCCAAGCGGCAGCTTGAAGAATGGCTCCATGGCTCGGCACGATATTTCACCCTCTCCCGACTCCGCAAGGGCGGCACCTTTGTCGCTGTTTGCCGGGACGCCGTGTCTTGACGGCATTTAGCGTCACTTGACGCACCCCTATGTCGGTCACGGTGATAGCGTGTCGCGTGAAGGCTCCACGACGTCTGCACCGGGAACGCACCCATGGCACTGAAAGATCTCCTCACCGATCCGCTCGGTTTTGGCACCGCTCCGCTGGGAAACATGTTCCGGGACATTCCGGAGGATGAGGCGCAGGCCACCGTGGAAGCCGCCTGGAACCACGGCATCCGCTATTTCGACACCGCGCCGCTTTATGGCGCGGGCCTCGCCGAAATACGCCTGGGCCGGGCGCTCAGGGGTCACGCCCGCGAGGATTACGTCATCAGCACGAAGGTGGGTCGTATCGTGCTGGACGAAGTGGAAGACGTCGCAAAACGCGACCTGGGTGAGAAGGGGGACGTGTTCCGCTACGGTCTTCCCAACAAGGTGGTGAACGATTACTCCGAAGACGCGACCCTGCGTTCCATCGAAGACAGCCTTGGCCGCCTGGGTGTCGACACCATCGAGATCGCATGGGTGCACGATGTGGCGCAGGACTTTTACGGCGACGAGTGGCTCGCCATGTTCGAGAGCGCACGAAAGGGAGCGTTTCGCGCGCTGGATCGCCTGCGCGACGAGGGTGTGATCAAGGCGTGGGGGCTTGGCGTCAACCGCGTGGAACCGATCGAGCTTCTGCTCGAACTGGACGCACCGCGTCCGGACGGCTTCCTCCTCGCGGGCCGCTATTCGTTGCTGGACCATGCCAAGGCGCTGCAGCGGGTCATGCCCACGGTGGAGCGGGAAGGCCTCGGCATCGTTGTCGGCGGCCCGTACAGCTCCGGTGCGCTCGTCGGCGGCAAGCATTTCGAGTACGCCCCCGCGAGTCCGGAGATTCTGCAAAAGGTCGCGCGCATTCGTGCGCTTGCCGACGCGCACGGCATCGGCATGAAGGCCGCGGGCCTGCAGTTCTGTCTCGCGCATCCGGCCGTCGCGGCCGTCATCCCCGGTGCCAGCCATCCGGGTCGAATCGCCGAGGACAAGGACGCCCTGCGCGAGCAGGTTCCCCGTTCGTTCTGGCTCGCGCTGCGCGAGCAGGGTCTTGTCGACCCGGGCGCGCCGCTGCCGGGCGACGACTGACGCCTAAAGCTTCAGGAAGCCGCGTTGCATGGCGAGTATCACCGCATGCGTGCGGTCGCTGGCGCCGAGCTTCCCGAGGATATTGCGCATGCGCGACTTCACCGTTTCCTCCGAGACGAAAAGCTCGGCGGCGATCATCTTGTTCCCGTGTCCCTGCGCCACGAGCTGCAGTACGGCGATCTCCCTCGGGGTCAGCATCTCGGTGCCCGCATAGGCGGCCAGGTCGTGTGCGACATCCGGATCAACCACGTGCCTGCCGGCGATGGATGCGCGGATCGTCCGGATGATCTCCTCGAGCGTTGACGATTTCAGCAGGTAGGAGGTCGCGCCCAGCATCAGCGCGCGCATGATCCGTGCGTCGCCGGGGAAGCTGGTAAGCACGATGATGTTGGCGTCGGGGAATTCGCCACGGATGGCCTCGATGGCGTCGAGGCCATCGACATCCGGCATCTGCAGGTCCATGAGCACCACGCCGGGACGTAGCTCGCGATACTTCCTGATCGCCTCGCGGCCGTTCTCCGCCTCGCCGACCAGAACCATGTCCGCTTGCGTGGATATGGCGGCGCGCAGGCCGTGCCGCATCACCGGATGGTCGTCGCTCACCAGCACGCGAATCAGGCTGCCTGCGTTGTTCGCGTCTTCCATCATGGCAGTCCCTGGACGTGATGACCGCCACCCTGCAACGGCCGCACTGTGTGGTCAATACCCATCGGAGTGAACGTGCGCCCCTCGTCGATGGGGAGCAGATCCGTCCCGAAAGGGATGGGACAGCGGGATGAGTCGGCCTACGTTGTCCCAAGGAAAGCCCATGGAGCACCCCATGCACGCCACGTCTCTCTTTGGTCCGTTTCGTCTCGAACCCGCATCGCGCACCCTGTACCGTGACGGCGAGGTGGTGAAGCTGGGAAGTCGCGC
Source organism: Luteibacter jiangsuensis (assembly GCF_011742555.1). Lineage (GTDB taxonomy): Bacteria > Pseudomonadota > Gammaproteobacteria > Xanthomonadales > Rhodanobacteraceae > Luteibacter > Luteibacter jiangsuensis. Next base: position 46,166 of record NZ_JAAQQR010000009.1, on the reverse strand, counting down.
CTTCGACATCCTGGTGGTGCTCGTCGAACGGCGGGGCGCCGTCGTGACACCGCGCGAGCTGATGTCGGTCGCGTGGCAGGGCCTGGTTGTCGGCGAATCGAACGTACGCGTGCAGATCGCCAACCTGCGCCAGGCGCTGGGGCGCGACGGCGAGGGTGCCCGCTACATTGCCAGCATCCCGGGCCGGGGCTATACCTTCCTCGCCAGCGCCGTCCGGGTGGACGACGCTGCGCTGTCCACGAGCACGCGGCCCGTGTGGTGCGGCGGCACGTGGTCGTGGCGCTGGAGCGGGACGGGCACCTGATCAGCCCGGCAGCGCCCTGGCGAACCGTGGTGCCACGGTCAAGGACAGCCAGAACACCAGCAGCCCGAGCAAGGTGAACACGAAACCGGCCCATGCGGCAGCGAGCAGACCCATGCCGGCGGCGACGACCAGGCCGCCGCCCCACGCGCCGATCGCGTTGGCGACGTTCAGGGCCGCCAGGTTCATGGCCCCCATCAAGGTGGGAGCCTCTGGTGCGAACCGCGTGAGGCGCACCTGTACGGTGGGTATGGCGATCATCATCGTGGTGCCCACGCCGAACAGCGCGATCATGAGGACCCATACGTTGTCGCCCGCCGTGGCCAGCGTTGTCAGCACAAGCAAGGCTCCGCCATAACCCAGCATCAAGCCCCGTGCCGGGTAACGATCGGCCAGTTCGCCACCCCATACGTTGCCCACGGTCATGCCGATGCCGAAAAGGGCGAGTGCCACGGGTATCCAGGCACGATCCAGGGAGACCACGTCGGTGACGAAGGGGCCGATGAACGTGTACACGGCGAAGATACTGGCCACGCCAAGCGCCGCGACGAGCATGGTGACCCATACCGGACCCTTGCGCAGCGCACTCAGCTCCTGCACCACCGGCGCGCCGCGCAGGGCGTCGGTGCGCGGCACCCAGGCCAGCAAGGCGAGGAAGGCGAGGCATCCGAGGCCGGCGACGGCGAGATAGGTGTTCCGCCAACCAACGTGCTGGCCGAGAAACGTGGCGAGAGGCGCCCCCACAATGGTTGCCGCGGTGAGACCGGTCATGACGATGGCGAAGGCCTTTCCTCCCTTGCCGGGACCGACGACGTAGGAAGCCACGACGGCGCCCGCTCCGAAGTAGGCGCCCTGCGGCAGGCCGCTCACGAAGCGGGCGGCAGCGAACATCCCGAGGTTGGCCGCCTGCGAGGACAGCACGTTGCCCAGCACGAAGAGCACCATGAGACAAAGCAGCAAGGTTCGCCGGTTCAGCCTGGCGGCGGCCAGGGTGACCGCGGGTGCGCCGAAGACGACGCCGAAGGCGTACGCGGTGATGGCGTTGGTCGCCGTGGGCAGGCTGATGCCGAGCGACGCGGAGAACAATTGCAGCACGCCCATGCTGGCGAACTCGGACGTACCGATGCAAAAGCTGCCGAGCGCCAGGGCGAACAGGGTCAAGGAACGACGCCGGCCGTCGTTGCGTTCGTCGCAATGAACCTGCACCGACCGGCACTGTGCCTCGAATGCTTTCTCATGCATGGGGATATCGCCTCAGATCGTGTCGACCGCATCCAGGGGAATGGCGTGCCGCGTGGCGAGTTCGTTGATTCGCCCGAGGTAACGCAGGTAATGCGGGCTGGCCCGGTGCGCCGCCGCGGCTTCCGCGTCGGCATACAACTCGTCGATGACGAATTCGCCGTGGCGCTCCCGCGCGCGCCAGAGGTTGTAATGGAGGTTGCCTGGTTCGGCGCGGGAAGGACCGGTCATGCTCCGCAGGAGCTCCTCCAGTTCATGTTCCTTGCCTTCTCTTGCCGTGAGGATGGCCACCGTCTTTACGCGTGTCGAAGCCATGCGGTTGTTCCTTCGGTAGGCAGTGTCGGAATCATTCCACCTTCGCCAGCGCTTCGGCGATGGCCTTTCCCACGAGCGTGCCCGACGCCGGGTTCTGTCCGGTGATGAGATGCCCGTCGACGACGAGATGAGGCTGCCATGGCTCGGCGCAGCTGTACTGCGCGCCTGCTTCGCGGAACACACCTTCGAGATCGAACGACACGTCGCGCGCGGCATAGCCATCTTCCTCGGCTTTCGAGAAGGACGTGAGCTTGCGGCCCTTGACGAACGGCGTACCGTCATCGAGGCGTGCGCCGAGGAACGCCACCGGTCCATGGCATACGGCGGAAACGATTTTCCCGGCGGCCCAGGCCTGGAGCACCGCCTGCTTCACGTAGCGGTCTCTTGAAATGTCTTCCATCGGTCCGAGTCCGCCCGGAAAAAAGATGGCGTCGTAATCGCGAACGTCCACCTCGGACAACTTGCGACTGTGCTGCAGGCGGCGGTATGCCGCGCTGTCGCGAAATTTCTTCTGAACCTGGTCGCTGGGGTCGTAGCCGTCCTCGGGAACGATGCCGCCCAGTGGCGAGGCGAACTCGACCGCGACGCCGGCTTCCTCCAGTACTTCGAAGGGATGCGCAATCTCGGGAAAGAAGAACCCGACGGTTCGTTCATACGGGCCCATGACGGCCGTGTTCGTGGCGATACAGAGCACATGTTTCACGCGCATGGCGATAGCTCCAATGCTGGTTCGATGATGGATCGATCAGAACGTCATGACCGCGCGCCCCACGATGTCGCCCGAGCGCAACTGGTCGATATAGGTGTTCACCTCGTCGAAGCCGAAGGTCTTGATGGTGTGGCGGATCTTGTCCTGAGCGGCCAGCGCCATGACTTCCATCAGGTCGGCGTTGTTGCCCCAGAACGAGCCATGGAAGCTCTGTTCCCGCGACACGCGCGGGAACAAGGGGATGTCGATGCGGTCGCCGACCAGGCCGACGTCGACATAGTGGCCGCTGGTGGAGAGAAGGCTCATTCCCAGCTGGATCATGGCCGGGGCGCCCGTGCAGTCGATGATGGCGTCGAGGTCACCCTGCCCGAAAGCCTGGGTCAGGTCCTTCTTGATGTCCGCTTCCGACTTGTCCTTGACGGCGATGGTGTGGTCGACACCGTAATCGCGCGCGACCGCGAGTTTCTCTTCGCTTCGCGCCAGGGCGACGACGCGCGCCCCGCCGCCGAGCAGGCGCGCATACTGCACCGCGTAGGCACCGAGGCCGCCCACGCCGAGTACACCGATCACCCGGTCCGGGCCGACCGCGCCGGCATCGCGTAGTTTGCGGATGCCGCGGTAGGTGGTGAGGCCCGCGTCGGTCAGCGGCGCCAGTTCCTCGAACGCGAGCTGCTTGCCGACCTTGATCACGTAGCGAACGGGCACCGGGATGTACTCCGCGAATCCGCCTACCGGACCGAAGCCGGGCCAACGCACGTTCGGGCATATCTGTGTGTCGCCCACTTGGCAGTGGCGGCAGATGCCATCGCCCCAGCCCGGTGCCACCACGACGTGGCCGCCTTCGACGATGCCGGCGCCCTTCGGGACGAGCGATCCCATCTTCGCGATGACTCCGGTGATCTCATGCCCCAGGGTCAAGGGTGGCTTCAGGTCGCCATACGGGCGGAAATAGCCGTCGATCAGCTGCACGTCGGAGCGGCACATGCCGCACGCCTTGACCTGCACCAGCACCTCGTCTTCGGCGATGTCCGGAACCGGAATGTCCTCCAGGACGAGTGGTTTGCCGTACTCATGCATGCGTGCCGCTTTCATGGTCGTGTACCTCGCACGGGGTTTGTCTGGTGTAACACGGGCCCTCGACAGGTGCCCGTAAAGTGCGGTGAAGCCACGTACAAAAGCGCTTAGCGCAGTGTGTCCGAAGGGTGCGGCTGGTGTGTCGGCGTGGTCCAGGGAACAGGCCGGGGTCGCTTGAAATTCGCCAGGCCCGCCGTTGCCCAGTCGATCCCCTCGAGCTCGCGTGCGAAGCGCTCGGCATCGCGTCGTCTTACCAGGTCGGCGATAGCCTCGGCCTCGGTGGGCGTGGCGCCGAGCTGCACCAGCGCCATGCTGCCGAAGCGCAATGCGGATTCGAACGTTTCGCGTACATGCACCGAGACCCCCTGCGCGACCATGCGCAGCGCATGCTCGCGATCGTAGGTGCGGACCATCAGCGTTGCGTTTGGAAAGCTCTCCTTGCCGATATCGACGATGGTGTCGGCAACGCTGCGCGAGTCCACGCAGATGGCGATCACCTGCGCCTTGTCGGCGCCCGCCGCCTCCAGCACATCGAGGCGCGTGCCGTCGCCGTAATAGATCTTGAAGCCGAAATCCGACGCGGCCTGCACCATCTCGACATCGGTATCGATCACCGTGACGTCGATGTCCCTGGCGAGCAACGACTGGCTCACCACCTGCCCGAAGCGCCCGAAGCCGATCATCAAGATGCTGCCCGTCAGGCATGGGGGCACATCGGACGGCAGGACCGGCCTTGCCGCCTTCGGCATCAGACGATGGACCGCGGCGCTCAGCAACGGTGCCAGTGCCATGGAGAGCACGACGATCGCGGTGAAGCGAGCGTTGTCCTCCTGGCTCATCAGCCCGGAAGCCGCGGCGCCTGCGTAGAGAACGAATGCGAATTCGCCGCCCATGGGCATCAGAAGCGCGCGGTCCATGGCATCGGCGTGGCTGTCGCCAAGCGCTCGGCCGACGGCGTAGATCGCCAGCGCCTTGGCGAGCATCATCGCCACGACCCCGAGCAGCACGAACAGCAGGTGTTCGCGCACCATGTGCAGGTCCAGCGCCATGCCGATGCCGAGGAAGAACAGGCCGAGAAGGAGGCCCCGGAAAGGTTCGATGTCCGCTTCGAGCTGGTGGCGGAAGCTGGATTGCGACAGCAGCACGCCGGCGAGGAATGCGCCGAGCGCCATCGACAGGCCGCCCAGTTGCATCAGCAACGCCGCGCCCAGCACCACCAGCAACGCCCCTGCGGACAGCACTTCGCGAACCCTGGACCGGGCGAGCACCCGGAACAGCGGTTCGAGCAACCAGCGCCCGGCCGCCAGCAAGGCGAGAAGGCATCCCAGTCCCGTGATGGCTGCAAGCCAGGGGATGCCGGTGGCCGAGCGCTCATGAGCCGGTGCCATCCAGGCGACCAAGGCAAGCAGCGGCACGATGATCAGGTCCTCCAGCAGGAGGATGGCCACCACCTTCTGCCCGGCCGGACGGCTCAATTCGCCCGATTCGGACAGGAGCTGCATGACGATCGCCGTCGAGGTGAGCACGAAGCCCATGGCGCCGACGAACGCGACCCTCGGCGCGGCGCCGAGTGCCCAGGCCACAGCCGTGAGTGCGGCGCCGCAGGCCACGAGCTGGCAGAGCCCCAGCCCGTAGATGGTGCCGCGCAGTGCCCACAGGTGCGCCGGACGCATCTCCAGGCCGATGACGAACAGGAACATGACCACGCCCAGTTCGGCGAGTCCGAGGATGGCTTCGGGGTCGGTGAACCAGCCGAGTACGAACGGGCCGACCAGCACCCCGGCAAACAGATACCCGAGCACAGCCCCGAGCTTCAGCGCCCGGAATACGGGTACCACCAGCACGGCCGCGCCGAGCAGAGCCACGGCCTGCAGGAGTTGGCTATTGGCGATGGTGGTCATTCGCCGATGCTAGGCCCGCGTGCGGCGGGGCTGGCGCAAAAGGTCGGGAAGGCGTGTTAAGTCTTGCGCGGAATCGTGCGGACGCTCACGCTTGGGCCTCCGGCTCCTGCCACACGGGTGAGGCCTTGCCATGCGCAGCGCGAAGGTCATGGGTTTGCTGTTGCTCGTGGCCGGCGGCGTGCGCGCGAACGACGAATACGTGAACCCGAGGTTCTGCTACCGAGTGATACAGCCGGCCGATGTGTCCCGGGTCGTTCCCCGCGCCGACGGTACCGGCATCGCCATGGAACTGGGCGGCCCGTGCCCGGGCCCGGCGTGCATCGCCATCGATATCGGCGCGGGCTACCCGCGCCGTGCCGACGTCCTGCCCCACACGCACCGCTATTACCAGGCCCTGGGTTGGAAAGCGGGCAATCCGGCGCGACGCACGGTTGCGGGGACGACCTGGACGACCTATCCGATGGCCAGGCAAGGCGTGGCCATGGACGTGCACGAACACGTCCGTCGGCACGGCGAGGCGGTGTACGTCATCGTGGCGCAGTACCCGCGCGAAGCCAGGCAACGTGTGCGTAGGGAAGTGACGAAATTGCTCGCATCCTGGCGCTGGGTAAGCGCCTGCATCTAGGGGCGACCGCGATGATCGTTGCGGCGGCGCAGGCGGTTCAGCGGCACCGCGAGCGACACGGTCGTTCCCCGGCCCGGCGAACCGATGCAGAGGGTGGCGCCCATCGCGGCGGCGCGTTCGCGCATGCCGGACAGACCCCATTGCTCGCTCCCCGACACATCGGCGCCCGGACCGGCCGGCATGCCCTTGCCATCGTCCGCGACGGTCAGCTCCAGGTTCCGGCGCGTGGTGACGAGCCGCACGGCGACGTGCTGCGCGCCGGCATGGCGGAACACGTTGACGAGGGCCTCGCGGCATATCGCGAGAATGTCTTCGCCCACGGCCGGATCCATCTCCTGATCGTCCACGCGAACATCGGTCGTCATGACGATCGGGGAAGCCTTTTGCATGAGGCGTGCAAGCTCGTCGATGGTCGAGCCCAGCTTGCGTAGCGAAGTGATGTTCGTGCGCAGCTCGCGCACCTTGTCGCGGCCTTCGACGATGAAGTCGTTCGCCACCTTCAGCGTGCCCTCGATGCCTTCCTTCATCGGGTCGTCCTTGGGTATGGCGGAAGCGACGGCCTGGAAGCGAAGCATGATCCCGTAGATGGCCTGCAGCAACGTGTCGTGCAGTTCGCGCGCGATGCGCTCGCGTTCTTCGTGCCGTGCCTCCGAACGCAGGCGCACGCTTCGCGATACGCTGCGGATGCGCCAGGCATACACCGCGCCGGCCAGTGCAAGCACGACGAGCCCTTCGAGCGTCATGAACCACCACGACTGGTAGAAGCGTGGCGGGATGTCGATGGTGACGGATGCGCCGCGTTCGTTCCAGACGTCGTCCTCGTTCGCGGCGATGACGGTGAAGCGGTACGTGCCCGGTGCAAGGCTCGTGTAATACGCCTGGCGGCGCGTGCCCGCATCGACCCAGTTCTGGTTTGCACCGTCCATGCGATAGCGGAAGCGCACGCGGGAGGGCGAGGTCAGGCTTACCGCCGTGTAATCGATCTGCAGGGAGTCGTCGCCTGCCGACAGGCGTACGCTTCCGGCAGGGTCGAACACACGGCCGTCCGCATGCACGGCGGTCACATAGACGGGTGGAACCTGCGTATTCCCGCGCTGCACCGATGCGTCCAGCCAGTAGAGCCCCTCGTTCGTCACGAACCAGACCCTGCCGCTGTCGTCGCGTTGCATGCTTGGCACAGGCTGGCCTTGCCTCGCGATGCCTTTGACGCCATCGCGGAAATCGAAAGGTCCGATCTGGGGGCGGTAGCGGAGGTCGGAGAACGCCTTCTCCAGTTCGTCGGCGGAGAATCGGATCGCGCCGAGGCCGCCATTCATCCACACGTCGCCGTTGGCGACCTCCACGATGCCGGTGATTCCCACGAGTGCCGGGAAATCGCGATCGGTCAGCGATCGCATGACCCCGTCGGCATGGCGGGCAACGCCGGTACTTCCGCCGAACAACATGCCCCGGGCGCTCGGGAACATCGTCGTAAGACTGCCGATATCCAGACCGTTGTGCTGGTCGAAAACGGTTTCGCGACCGTCCTTGTCCACACGCAGCACTTCGCCGCCCGCGTAGCCGAGCCAGAGCGTCGTATCGGCATCCATGGCGCCCGTGGTCGGATAGCCTTTCACATGGTCCGTCTTCGGTTTCCATGCCTCCCAACGGTCGTTGCGAAACCGGTATACACCCATGCCTTCGATCGATCCCCACAACTCACCCGGCTTTCCGGGGGAGAGGAATTTCAGCCTCGATGCGTAGAGATTGTTCGGCAAGGCGACGGTTTCGAGCCGGTTGTCGCGGTAACGGTAAAGGTCGTGGAACCCGGCCACCCAGAGTGTCCCGTCGGCGTCGAAAAGAATGCTAAGAATGTCCGGCAGGCCGTCGAGCACCGTGACGAGATGCTCGCCGTCCAGCCGGTAGACCGTGCCAAGCTTCGACAGCCAGAGTCTCCCCTGTGGATCGCGCGCCACGCTCGTGCGCAGGCGTGTGTCCGGACCGAAATCGCGCACCGTTCCCACCGGCCCGTGGTGGTAACTGTCGATACCCGATGCCGTGCCCACCCAGGCGTTGCCTTCGCGATCGACGATGACGGGCGTGGCGCTGTTCGAGGTGAGCCCCTGGGGCGCCGAGAAAACGGCGCCTACCGCATCGTCGGTGACGATGTCGGATGCGCCGATCTGCTCCGGGGAGGGCACATGGAATACCTTCCCGGTGCCGAGCCCGGTCGCCCACAGACCGCCGTCCCGGTCGAAGGCCATCCGCAGCGCGCCGTGCGCATCGGTGACGGGCAGGGTAGCTACACCGTCGATCCTGGGATGTTCCGCCGTGAGGCCGCGCAACGGGCGCGTGCCATGCAGCCGGTCGGAGGCCCATAGCGTGCCCGTCGGATCGACGGCGAGCGTGGCACCCGGCGCGAGCGCCACATTCGTGGCCTTGAAGTGCGTCGCGCCGCGCGGCAGGTACAGCAACCGGTTGATCGCCGCGACCCACAGCGTGCCGCTCGCGTCGGACAGCACCCAGTCCGCTCGATCCGCGGTATATCCCCAGTCGGTGCCCACCTTCACCCAGCGCGTGCCGTCGAAGCGGCCGAGCCCCTGGCTGGTCGCCGCCCAGATGCTGCGGTCGGGTCTCTCCGCGAAGGCGAGCACCCATCCCGGGGGAAACCCATCGCCCACCTCATACGCACGCAGCTTCCCATCCTGGATGCATGCGGCACCCCCATCGTAGAAGCCCACCCACAGCGCACCCCCTGTCGTGAACTTCAGCGCGGTGATATTGGCCGACGGCAGGTGCTTCCCGGGAGGAGGCTGGTAGCGCGAGAAGGTCACGCCGTCGAACCGATACAGACCCGTGCCGGTGCCAAGCCAGAGATATCCGTCGGGTGCTTGGGCTAGCGCGATAGTGGCCGGCGGAGCGCCCTCTCCTGTGGTCCACGCCTGGTGCACGAAGTTGCCCGGCTGCAGGGCGCCTCCACCCTCGGCACCGGCCACGGTGGAGCAGGCCAGAGCGAACGCCGCCAGCAGCAGGGGCCAGATGCGGGAGTTTGCGGACGCAAGCATTCACCGCAGTCTAGCGGCGCCGCCATGAAAAACCTTGGTGAATCTTTTCCGCCGTCAGCCCGCGCGGAAGACAATCATCTTCTCCGAGGTCATCTCTTCCATCGTGTACGGAATGCCTCCGACGCCGTGCCCGGAGACGCGCCGCCCGGCGAAGGGCATCCAGTCGACGCGGAACGCCGTGTGATCGTTGACCATCACCGCCGAGGCATCCAGCCGTTCCGCCGCGCGGAACGCCGACGACAGGTCGTTGGTGAAGATGCTCGACTGGAAGGCTTCCGGCAGCGCGTTGGCTTCCTGGATGGCCTGGTCCAGCGTGTCGAAGCCATAGACGCAGGTAAGCGGTCCGAAAACCTCCTGCGTGGATACCTTTGCATCCTTCGGCGGGTTCAACAGGACAGTCGGGTAAAGCGTCGTTTCGCTCAGCCGTCCGCCGCCGATGGGGCGGGCCCCTGCGGCCACCGCTTCATCGATCCACGCCTGCACGCGGTCGGCCTCCTTCGGCGTGATGAGCGGGCCGACCTCGGTCTCGGCCAGCAGCGGGTCGCCGGTGCGGAGGGCCTGGACGCGACGAGCGAACCGCTCGGAAAACTCCGTCTGCAGGCTTGCATGCACATAGATCCGCTGCACCGAAACGCAGACCTGGCCGGCATGGTAGTAGCCGCCCTTGGCCATGGGCTCGATCAACCGGTCGAGGTCGGCGCTCCGGTCGACGATCACCGGGGCGACGCCGCCGTGTTCGAGGGCGCAACGCGCGCCGGGGGCGAGCTTCGAACGCAAGCGCCAGCCGACGCTCGCCGAGCCGATGAAGCTCAGGAAGGACACGCGCGGGTCCGTCACGAAGGCTTCGGCCAGTTCGCGCGATTCGGGGAGGAACGACTGCACCCAGCCTTCCGGCATGCCGGCTTCCTGCACCATCTGCACGAGGTCCAGGCAACTCATCGGGGTTGCGGTGGCCGGCTTGATGACGATCGGGCATCCCGTGGCAACGGCTGGGGCGACCTGGTGCACGATCAGATTGAGCGGATGATTGAAGGCCGAGATGGCCGCGACCACGCCGATGGGTTCGTTGACGGTCCATGCGCGGCGGTTCTCGCTCGACGGCGTGATACCCATCGGGATCTCCTGCCCCGCGCGCGTGCGCAAGGTCTCGGCGGCGATGCGCACGCCGTCGATCGCACGTCCCGTCTCCACCATGGCGTCTGTGTACGGCTTGCCGCCTTCGCGCGCGATCTGCCGGGCAAGCTGTTCCCGTCTGCTTTCCATCAGTGCGGCGAGCGCGTGCAGCACCGCGATCCGCTGGTGGGGCTTCAGCCAGGTGGCGCGCTCGCGCGAGAGACGGTACGCCGTCGCCAGCTTTCGCTCGAGCGCCGCGGCATCGTCCGTGGGTAGTTCCGCGATGGGTTGGCGGTCGAATGCTTGCACGACGGTGAGCATGGCGAATCCCTCCGCGGCTGCGACGACAGCCGGTGGCAGAAGCTGAGGTTAGCCACACGCGAGCACGCCCGGTTGTTAAAGATCGTCAGTCCCGGCAAAGCCGGGACAATCGTGTGAGCTTAGTGGCCGTCGCCTGTCATCGCGCTCGAACCGGAACCGCCCGGCAGCTTCTTCGCCATCTCCAGGTGCTCCTTGAGCGTCGGGAGGGTCTTCGTGGCGAAGGCCTTCAATTCCGGGTCCTTGCCGCTGGTCGATTCCTTGGTGAACAACGCCACGGCCTTCTGGTGGTCGGCCACCATCTTCTTGGCGAACGCCTTGTCGAAGGCATCGCCCGACTTCTTGCTCATCGCGTCGGCCGTCTCCTTGTCGGCCGGCATCGGGGCGGGCGAGACGGTCAGGTTCTTGCTGCTGGCGATGGTCTTCAGTTCTTCGTTGGCGGCCGTATGGTCCTTCACCATGCGCTCGCCAAAGGACTTGGTGGCAGCCGAGCTGCCCTGTGACGCGCCGAGCTGGCCGAGCGCCACTTCGGCCAGGCCCGAGGCGCTGGCCTTGCGCACGAACTCGGTATCGGTCGATGCGGCGATCTTGGACGACCCGGAAGCGGCGGAGTCCTGGGCGAAGGCAGCGGCAGGGGAGAGGACGGCAGCCGCCAGGGCGGCGACGAGGAAACGGCGATGCATGCGAATCATGGGTCACTCCTTGGTAGCCGCGCTGTGCGCGTGGTCGCCAAGGTGTCGCACCATGGGGATGAATGAGGCGTGCAGCCGGGATCAAAGCGCCAGGCCCATGCATGGGTCCATTTATTTGACGAGCACCGGCAACCTCGTGAGGAAATCCCCCAGCGTCAGGACGATCATGATCGTGAGCCAGGCCACGCCGAAGCAGGCCGCGAAGTGAATGGCCGGTTTGCTTCGGCGCAGCTTCATGAAGAAGAACACCACGATGGCCGCTTTGGCGGCTGCGATGCCGGGGCCGGCCACGGTGTTCCATGTGCCGAGGTGTATGCGCGACACGACGATGCTCAGCAGAAGCAGCACCGCCAGTGCGGCCAGTGCGGCGACATGCGCAATCAGCGAGGGTGGCCGTTCGCTCATGCCCGGCCTACCTGGTAGTACAGCGGAAAGACGAAGATCCACACGATGTCGACCAGGTGCCAGTAAAGAGCGGACACCTCCAGTGGCGTGTGGTAGCCGGGGCCGAACGCCGCGCGGTGCGTGCGAAGCGCCATGGTGAGGAGAACCACCACGCCGACGGAAACGTGCAGCGCATGGAAACCTGTAGTGACGTAATAAAGGAAGAAGAACAGGCGCTCCTGCGCGGCAAAGCCCCCGACCTCTTCGTAACGGATGCCCGGAATCACCGCCGCCTTGTAGTCGTGGTAGTACTCGAAGCCGTGGATCGCGAGAAAGACGAGGCCGAGAACGGCCGTGCCGCAAAGCAAGCCGGTTGCGAGCCGCCTGCCGCCAAGCTGCACGTCGCGAACCGCCAGCGCCACGGTGAAGCTGCTGGTGAGCAGTATCGCCGTTTCCAAGCCGCCGAGCGTCAGGTCGGTGTGGCGGCTGGCGGAGGCGAAGGCATCCGGCCAGATCACGCGGCAGACGGTGTACGCGGCGAAGAGTACGCCGAAGAACAGTACCTCGGTCGCAAGAAAGGCCCACATGCCGAGCGTCGCCGCGTCGCGCTGCTGCGCGGCGTCGTCGAATTGCTCGGCGGTATGGGGGGCGTGAGCGTTCATGGGTGCGTGTACGCGTAGGGCCCTTCGGTCACGACGGGTGGCGCCTCGAAATTGTGCGTTGGCGGAGGCGAAGAGGTTGTCCATTCCAGGCCCTCGGCGCCCCATGGGTCATTCCCCGCCCGTTCGCCGAAGCGCAGCGACCACAGGAAGTAGCCGATGGGCAGGAGATACGACGCCGCGAGGAGCACGGCCCCGGCCGAGGACAGGATATTGAGCAGGCCGTACTCGGCGGGGTACTGGTGATAACGTCTCGGCATGCCTTCCGCGCCGGCCAGGAATTGCGGGAAGAAGGTGAGGTTGAAGCCGAGGAACATGAGGATGGCCGCGAAGCGCGCCCAGGCTTCCGAGAACATGCGGCCGGTGATCTTGGGCCACCAGAAGTGGATCCCACCGAGGTAGGCCATGACCGAGCCGCCGACCATGATGTAGTGGAAGTGGGCCACCACGAAGTAGGTGTCGGTGAGGTTCACATCGAGCGCGGTCGCCGCGAGGAAGAGGCCGGTGAGGCCACCGAGCATGAACAGCCCCACGAAACCGAGCGCGTAGATCATGGGCGCGCCGAAGGCGATGTCGCCCTTGTAGAGGGTGGCTGTCCAGTTGAACACCTTGATCGCCGAAGGCACGGCGATGATGAAACTTAAGATCGAGAAGACGATGCTAGCGTACATCGACTGCCCGGCCACGAACATGTGGTGGCCCCACACGAGGAAACCGATGACCGCGATGCCGATGATCGAATAGACCATGAAGCGGTAGCCGAAGATCCTGCGCCGTACGCCGGCCGTGATCAGTTCGCTGACGACGCCCATGGCTGGAAGCACCATGATGTAGACCGCCGGGTGCGAGTAGAACCAGAAGAAGTGCTGGAACAGCAGCGGATCGCCACCCAGGGCCGGATCGAAAATGCCCACGCCAAGCAGCCGTTCCGCGGCGATCAGGGCCAGGGTCATGGCCAGCACCGGCGTCGCCAGCAACATCACCAGTGACACCCCGTACATCGACCACACGAAAAGCGGCAGGCGGAACCACGTCATGCCGGTGGTGCGCATGGTGTGGATCGTCACGATGAAGTTGAGTCCGGTAAGAATGGATGAGAATCCGACGATGAAGACACCCACCACGGTCAACATCACGTTCGAGTTCGAGAACATGGTGGAAAACGGCGTGTAGAAGGTCCAGCCGGTATCCACGCCGCCGAGAAGGAGGCAGGCCACCGTGAAAATGCCGCCCGCCACGTACAGGTACCAGCTGAAGAGGTTCAGCCGGGGGAATGCGACATCGCGCGCACCGATCATGATGGGCAGGAGGAAGTTACCGAGGGTGTTCGGAATCGACGGAATCAGGAAGAACCAGACCATCACCACGCCGTGGAAGGTGAAGGTCTTGTTGTAAGTGTCCGCGCTCATCAGGTCGCCAGCGGGCGTGGCCAACTCCAACCGGATCAGTGCGGCCGCGATACCGCCGAGGAAAAAGAAGAACGTGATGGAAACCGCATAGAGAATGGCGATGCGCTTGTGGTCGTGTGTCGCCAGCCAGGACCTGAGCGTGTTGCCGTCCGTGAGATAACTGGGTGCGGCTTGTTCAGCGGGAAGCATGCGGGGTCTCCCGGTCCGTGCCACGGACCTTGAGGTAGGCGACGAGCGCGAGAATGTCGGCTTCGTCGATGCGGTCCTTGTAACTGGGCATCACGGGCGCGTAGCCGGCGGCAACTTCGCTACCCGGCAAGGTGATGGAGTCGTGCAGGTAGCGCTCGTCGGCCAGCACCTGCCGGCCGTCGGCCAGGGGCACGGTGCTGCCGTAGAGACCATCCAGCCGCGGCGCGTGCACCGACGAGCGGGCATCGTGGCAACCCGCGCAGCCGTAGCGGGTGAACAGGGCGCGGCCCTGCTCGGCCAGCGACCCGGTGGCATGGCTTGCGAGCCACCTCGCGTGGTCCTGCGGTGTCTGCACGATCACCGCGCCGCCCATGCGCGAGTGGTCCGTTCCGCAGTATTCGGCGCAGAACAGATTGTAGGTGCCCGGGCGGGTAGGGGTGAACCACATCTGCGTGTAGCGCCCGGGGAGCACGTCCTGCTTCACGCGAAAGGCCGGTATGGAAACGTCGTGGATCACGTCTTGCGAGATCATCACCAGACGCACCGGCTGCCCGGTGGCGAGGTGCAGCGTGTCGATCTCCCGCTGCCCGTCAAGATGTTCGAACTCCCACATCCATTGCTTGCCGACGACATGGATCGTCGTGGCGTCGCCCGGTGGCGTGCGCATGTCGATCCAGAGGCGGATGCTCCATGCGAAGATGCCGACGAACAGCGCGAAGGGAATCAGGGTCCAGGTCAGTTCGATGCCGAGGTCGCGATGCGATTCGCCGCTACGGTCGACGTTCCTGCCACGGCGGAAGCGTATGGCGAACACCAGCATCGTGGTGAACACGGCCACGACGACAAGGGCCGACAGGCCAAGCATCGCGTAGAACAGACCGTCGATTCGCGGGGCGAATCCAGACGCTTCGGGCAGAAAGTTCATGGCGTCCTCCGACGCAGCCACAGGGCACCGAAGGCCATGGCGAGCAGGAAGGCGCAGCCCAGCGCGATCATGATGCGCGACACGAGCAGGCTGTAACGACCGGTGGAAGGATCGTAGCCACAGCACAGCAGCACGAGGCGGTCGATGACGGTCCCGAGGCGCCCCTTCGACGCGTCGATCAGCGCGAGCCTCAGGGCGTGTGTGTCGTAATCCACGCCGAAGAAGTACTGCGTCACGCGTCCGTCCGGCGATACGATGACGATGCCGGCGGGATGCACGTATTGCCCGTCGCGCGGGTCCTTGAAGTACCGGAATCCGGTGGCGCGAGTGAGCGCGGCGACCGACTTCGGTCCGGCCGTCGTCCAGTGCCAATCCTCCGCGTGTCCACGCGGCGACATGCGTACGAGCATCTCGCGGGCTTCCCGCGCATCGGCTGCCGTTTCTTCCGTCGCGATGCTCACGAAGGTCACGGCGTAGTCGTGGCCGGCGCGCAACGGCAGACCGGCCGCGGCCGAGGCGATGGCGTGCAGGGTGAGGTCGCAGAGATTGGGGCAGCGGTAGTAACCGAATGCCAGGAGCAGCGGCTTGCCGTCCGTAATGGCCGCGAGCGAGGTCGCGCGGCCGTCCGCATCGGTCAGCGGTGCGTTCATCGGCACCGCTGCGCCGATGTGCTGATCGAAACCGGCACGCGCATCGAGGTCTGGCGGCGGTGGGACGCCGGCGAAAGCCGCCGTGCAGGTCACGAAAGCGAGCGCTGCGAGGCGGGCGACCAGGCGCGGGGGCCGCCCCCGACCGAGGCCGCTTTGCCAGCGCCCTTTGCTGGGGAGCCCGCTCATCGTTCGCGCCTCCCTTCTTTTGCCATCAGTTGCATGGCCCTTTCCACGGGGATGCGCGCTATACCGTGCTCGCGGTCGACCCAACTCCACCGATCCTCGTTTCGTTGCCGGCGGCGGAACTGTTCGAGAGCGCGCCGCGGTTCCGCCTGCAGTCTTGGCTCGTCCGGTCGGGGGGCCGGTGCGGATACGGAGATCCACGCACGCCAGAGCACGAAACAGATAACGAGCACCGCGACGGTCGAGCCGGCGAGGATCGCCGCAAGGCGTGCCAGGCGGCCGCTGGCGAGATTCTGCGCTTCGTGGCTCATGGCATCACCATCCATGCCACGTGACACGCCTGGCCAAGGAGCACGGACCAGGCGGCCGCGCGCAATACGAAGGGCCGTCCTTTCGCCTGCCGCGTCAGGAGCAGAAGGAACGGCACGAATCCCTGCGCAGCAAGCGCCGCGAGCCCAAGCATGCCCGGGACACCTTCCGTGCGCGGCAGGTACCAGGCGGTCTCATAGGGAAGGTCGGCCATCCATGCCGTGAGGTAGTCGATGCCGACGAGGTAGACCCAGCCCAGAGACGTTGCCAGAAGCAGCGACGACTGGTCGCGTCGCGTCTGGTCCGTCGCATCGGGAGCGCCGGGTGCGCGCATGAGCAGCGATGCGGCAAATCCCGTCGCCAGATGCCCGGTTGCGACGACCAGTCCCATGACCGACGAACGCCACTCGGGCGTGAGCGACACCATCCAGTCGTTTGCAAACACGCCGCACGCGAACAGCCAAAGGATCAGGCTCGCCGCCGCGGCCCGGGCGAGCAGCCACCATGCCGCCGCCCACGCGAGGAAGCAGCCGACCGTCCGCCAGACGAGGTAGGTGTGGTCGAGGTACCACCACCGCGCTTCTTCCACCGGCTCGTCCATCCATGGAAAGAGGTGGTGTCCGTCCAGTAGGAGGGGCACGGCGGCAAGCGCCGCCAGGGGCAGCAGGCGGCGCAGGCGTCCCCAGCGGGAGGCGAGGTCGTCGCCCCAGGCGCCTCCCGTAAGGCGATGGATGGCCTGCCATGCGATACCGCCCACGCTTGCGCCGGTAAACAACAGCCACGCCGCGAGATAGGCATGCAGGATCACCGCCGGCCTCCGGCATCGGGGAGGTCGCGCAGGCGCGCGAGGTCCGCAGCCTCCAGGCGATCGACGGGCGCGTGGCGGCTGAACTGCAACGCGCGGATGTAAGCGACGATGGCTTGCCTGTCGGCCGGCGACACGCGGTCGGCGTACGGATACATGACGCCCCAGCCATGGGTGATCACGTCGTAGATGTGCCGGTCGTCGGCATCGCGCAGCCGCTTTACGTGGTAGCTGGGCGGCCGCGGAAAACCTCGCTGCACCACCATGCCGTCCCCATCGCCGCCGGCCCCGTGGCAGGGTGTGCAGTAGATGGTGTAGCGCTCGCGTCCGCGCTCGAGCAAGGCTTCGGTGATGGCCGGCGGTTCTGGCATCGCTTCTGCGCCGGTCGTGGCGACGCTGCCGGGCGGCGCTTGCCGCTCGGCGACCCCGTCGGCGAACAGCGGCGCTTCGTCGCCGCGCTCGTAACGCGGCTGGTCGTACATCTGGTGCATGCCGCGCTCGCAGCCGGCCAGCAGGCAGAGCGCTGCGAGGATCGCCTGTCGCTTCATGCCGGCACCTCCGCATGGCGCATGGGTTCCAGGGCCGCGACATCCTCGGCCACCTGGCGCGCTTCCCAGCGCGGATCGTCCGCGCGGATCAGCAGCAGGAATCCGTCGCGGCTGGCTTCCTCGAACCATTCCACGTTGAATTCCGGCCGGTAGAGCTTCGGTAGCCGGCTGCTTGCCAGGTAGACCACGTATCCCGCAAGCACGGCCAGGAGGATCGTCACCTCGACAGCCGGCGGCAGGAAGGCCGGCCAGCTCGCCGCGGGCCGGCCGCCCACGTTCAATGGGTAGTCGACCGCGGCGGAGTGATATTGGAGCCACAGCATGCCGATGCCGCCGGCCAGCCCGCCCACCAGCGCGGCAAGCGGAATACGTTTGGGCGGCGGCCCGAGCTTCTCCACCAGTCCGTCCACGGCATAGGGCGAGAACGCCTCGATGCGGGTGTAGCCGAGACCGTGCAGCGCATCGATCGCCCCGGCGAGGGCATGCGCGTCGCGTACCTGCATGAGGCGGCCGTGTACGCTCATGGCCGCCTGTCCACGCGTTCGGCCGCATGCCGGCGCAGTTCGGCGATGGACAGCACCGGCACGACACGCACGAAGATGAGGAACAGCAGCGCGAACAGCCCGATCGACCCCGCCAGGAAGGCGCCGTCCCAGATCGTGGGATAGAACATGCCCCAGCTCGACGGCAGGAAATCCCGATAAAGGCTCGTGACGATGAGCATGAAGCGCTCCAGCCACATGCCGGCCAGCACGAGCAGCGAAATGGCGACGAGGGCAGCCGGGTTCGTGCGCACGCGCGGCCACCACAGCGCCTGGATGGAGACGCTGTTGCAGGCGATGGTGGTCCAGAACACCCACGCGTACGCACCTTGCAGGCGATGTCGCTGCATGGCCACCTCGTAAGGATCGCCGCCGTAGAACGCGGTGAAGATCTCGGCAGCGTAGCCATAGGTGACCACCCAGCCGACGGCGAGCATCATCTTCGCCAGCTTGTCCAGGTGCCCGTCCGTGACGAACTCGCGCAACGGGTACGCGCGGCGCAGGATCACCGCCAGCAAGATGACCATCGCGGCGCCCGAGAACAGCGCGCCCGCGACGAAGAACGGCGGGAAGATCGTCGAGTGCCAACCCGGCAGCAGGCCCTCGGAAAAGTCCAGCGCCACCATGCTGTGCACCGAGAACACGAGCGGTACCGCCAGGCCTGCGAGTATCCGCGTCAGCGTGGCATGCCTTTCCCATTCCAGCGCCTCGCCGCGCCAGCCCATCGCGAGTACGCCGTAGAACACTTGCCGGCCGCGAGACCGGGCACGGTCACGCACGGCTGCGAAGTCGGGTACGAGGCCCACATAGAAGTAGATCACCGACACGATCACGTACGCGCCGAGGGCGAAAAAGTCCCACACCAGCGCACTTCGCCACTGCGGCCAGAGGCCCATCCGGTCGGGGTAGGGTGCGAGCCAGTACGCGAACCAGGGACGCCCCAGGTGCAGGACCGGAAAGATGGCAGACACCGCCAGCGCGAACACGGTCATGGCTTCGGCGAAGCGGTTGAGCGCGGAGCGCCACCCTTGGCGGGTGAGGTAGAGCGCGGCCGAAATGAACGTTCCGGCCATGCCGATGCCGATCCACCAGACGTAATTCGCGATGGCGAAGCCCCAGGCCACCGGCATCGTCACGCCCCAGATGCCCACGCCACGTGCCAGCAGCACGGCGATGGCGGCGACAAGGACGGTCGTCAGCAACGAAGCCACGCCGGTGGCGAGTTTCCAGACCGGCCCACCCGGACGCGCGAGCACGAGACCGGTTACGAGGTCGGTCACCTCCGCGGGCGTGGCGGTATGCGCGGGCTCGCGATCGGTCATGCGTCCCTCCAGGCCGGGTTCGGGTTGCGCAGGGCGCCGAGATACGCAGTGCGGGGCCGCGTGTTGAGTTCCTCCAGCAGTACGTAGCGTCGCGGCGAGCGGTGCGCGACGGCCACCTCGCTGGCGGTGTCGCCCAGATCGCCGAAGACGATGGCGCGTGTCGGGCAGGCGTCCTGACACGCCGTGGTCACCTCGTCGGTATGGATGCGCCGTCCCTCGCGATCGGCGTCGATATGAGCGCGCTCGATCCGCTGCACGCAGTAGGTACACTTCTCCATGACGCCACGGTAGCGCACCGTCACCTCGGGATTGCGCATGGCTTTCAGGCTTTCGCTGGCCAGGTCCGCGTACTGGAGGAAGTTGAAGCGGCGCACCTTGTATGGACAGTTGTTGGAGCAGAAGCGTGTACCGACGCAGCGGTTGTAGACCTGAAGATTCAGGCCCTCGCTGTCGTGCACGGTGGCTTCGACAGGGCATACGACCTCGCACGGGGCGTGCTCGCAGTGCATGCAGGGCACCGGCTGGTGATACGTGCGGGGCTCCGTTGCGGTGCCCTCGTGGTAACGGTCCACGCGAATCCAGTGCATGCGGCGCCCGCGGGCCACTTCGTCCTTGCCTACCACCGGTATGTTGTTCTCCGCCTGACAGGCAATGGTGCAGGCATTGCAGCCGATGCATGCGTTGAGGTCGATGCTCATGCCCCAGCGGTACTCGCCCGCCGGCGCCTCGGGGTAGAGGCTTACCGGTGTCTTGCCGCCGCCCTGCGGTGGATGCTCCGGGGTTCCCGCGCGCACGATGTCGCGGCGGCCCATGTCGTGGTGCGTCTGCGTGCACGCGAGCGTCGCGCGTCGATTCAGCGGAGTCAGTTCCACGCCGGGGACATGCCACGTGTCGTCGCTTTCGCGCAGCGCATAGGCGTCGTAGCCGAGCCCGTCGGCGATGCCGCAACGGCGTCCGTAACCGAACGTGACGGTAATGCTGTTGTCGGCCTGTCCCGGCACGACGAGCACCGGGGCCTCCACGTGCCGTTCGCCGACGGCGAGCCGCACCATGTCCCCGTCGCGAAGGTGGCGCTGCCCGGCGAGGGCAGGGGAGATCCAGGCGGCGTTGCCCCAGGTGAGCGACGTGACCGGGCGCGGAAGTTCCTGTAGCCATGCGTTGCCGGCGTGGCGCCCGTCCCACAGATACTCGTCGGGGCGGAATACGAGCTCCAACGCATCCGCCCCTGTAGGAGCCGCCACGGCGGCGAGGAAATCTCGCCCCGGTTCAGCACCACTAGCCGCCATGGCGGCTCCTGCAGCGTCTGGGGTCCTTGAAACGACGCCGTCGCGCAGGGCCGTGGTCCACGCGTCGTCGTCGAGCTCCGGCCACGTTGTCCGCACCCGCTTCACCGGGTCGTCCGTCATGGCTCCCGTGAGCAGATCGAGCACGTCATGCGCGGAACGGGCATCCGCGAGGGGCGCAAGCACGGGTTGGACGATGCTCGCCACGCCGTCCGGTGTACGCAGGTCGGACCAGGTTTCGAACGGATGGAGCGCGGGAAGATGCCATTGCGCGGCTTCCGCGGTTTCGTCGCGATAACGCCCCAGATGCACAGTCCGCGGCACGGTGCGCATGGCATCCGCGAAACCGGGCGCCGTGTAGACCGGATTGGTTTCCAGAAGCACCAGCGTCCCGACGTGGCCGGCGCGCATGTCTTCGAGGAGTTCGCCGAACGGCCGGGCCGTGTCGTGGCCTGGCGCGTTGCGCACAGTCGTTCCCTCGTTGCCGAGCACGGCGTTCATGGCGCGCACGAGGTCGTGCACGGCGGGCGGCTGGGATGGGCCTGCCAGAACAAGCGATGCGCCCGCGTTCGTCCGCAGGTCGTCGGCGATCATGGCGATTCGTTCGCGGGCGAGGGCATCGAGATTCGGCACATCGGCATGCACGCCGAGTGCGGCTGCGAGGCCGGCAGCGATCGCCGGCAGCGCGCCGGCTGCAACGGGCCACGCGTGATCGGCGTTCCTGCCCGTGAGGGATGGCGAGGGTTCGATCGCGTAGAGGCGTGGCATCGCGTTCATGTCGCCGCGCATGGCCGCGAAGTCGCGCGCATGGCGGACGTGGCCCGGAAAACCGCCGAGCGGATCCGCATCCAGGGTCACGATGGTCCGGGCCTTCGAAAGGTCCGGCCAGACATCGGCCGGCCGGCCCCGCGCCGGATCGTGCACGTGCCAGCGGGCCGCCGGATAGCGTGCAAGGAGCGCATCGCGCTGGCGCGCGAGGGTGGGTGACACGACGGTACCGCTCAGAATGCGCAGGCCTTCGCCGCGTTCCCCCAACTGCCTGCGCAGCGCGGCAGCCTCGCTTTCGAACGCGGCCCAGCTCGACGGCGTGCCATCGCGGCGTAGTGCATCGGAGCGCGCCGGGTCCCACAGATCGAGCACGGCTGCCTGCATGCATGCGTCGCTACCGCCGAGCGCAGCCGGGTGGCGCGGATTGCCGTCGACCTTCACCGGCCGTCCGTCGCGCAGCGTCACGACCACACCCACCACGTCGTCACCGGTGGCCAGGGCAGTGGCATAGCGCGCCGAATGTGGAACCGTGCGGCCATTGCGCCCCACTTGCGGAACGATGTGCTCGGGCGGCGGGCCCGAACAGGCCGCCAGGCCAGCGAAGGCGAGCGACGCCCCAAGCAGGCGCAGGAATCCGCGGCGATCGAGCGCAGGCTCCAGCTCGGCAAGCGACGGCCACGCCGCGGCAAGCAGGCCACGACCTGCCGGGTCCGCTGCGAGTTCGTCGAGCGCGCGCCAGAAGCGCGGCGAGCCGGGAGGCGGAAGGGCGTCGCGCAGGGCGTTGGCCGGGCTCATCGATGACATACCGAGCAGTCCGTGAGGCGCCGCCGATCGATGCGATAGGCATCCACGAGGTGCATGCCGAGCGCATCGTCGTCGCCTGGCTCCCGGTCGTCCATGGCGAAAGCTTCCTCGCGCGGCCGCACGAAGCGTTCCGGGTGGCGATGGCAGTCCAGGCACCATTTCATCGACAGCGGTGCGACGCGGCGCATCAGCGGCATGCGGTCCACACGGCCGTGGCACGACACGCAGCCCACGCCCTTCGCCACGTGAATGGAATGGTCGAAGTACACGAAGCCGGGAAGGTCATACACACGGTTCCATCGCAGCGGCACGCCGGTGCGCCAGCTCTCCACAAGCGGCGCGAGTGGGGGCTGATCCGTAAAAAGTTGCGAATGGCAGGTCATGCACGTCGATACCGGCGGAATGCCGGCGAAGGCATCGGTCTCCACGCCGGCATGGCAATAGCGGCAGTCGATACCTACTTCGCCCACATGGTGTTGGTGGCTGAAAGGCACCGGTTGTTCCACGGCCTCGCTTTCGCTTTCCGGTTCGGCGGTGACGCTGCGCCATGCGAATATCGCCGCCGCGAGGAGCATGGCGAACGCCAGCATCGCCAGCTTCGCGTAGAGACCGGAACGCGGGTGGAATACTTGTGCCATCTCCCTCGAGCCCCGGCATAACGGGTTCACGCTAGTTGCGGCGCCGTGCGCGGTACGTGAAGCCGAACACCGCGCGTCATACACTGCACGTGGCCGCGTGTGTCCAGACATGGCACATGTCCACGCCATCGCACACGATCGTCGTCGACCGTGTCCCTTCCCTTATCGGGGAAGACGAACGCCTCGTCGATGTGCTTGTTCGCCACGGCATCGAAGTGCCGCGTGTCTGTTACAACAAGGCCTCGGGCCTCTCAAGACATACGACACGTGCTGGGTGGAGGTCGACGGCGAGGTGGTGCGGAGCTGCGCGCATTCCGCGGTGGCCGGAACAAGGGTGGGGACTCAGGGAGCGAAGTCGCTTGCCGCGCGCGAGGAAGGCATGGACCGGCTGCGGGCCAAGCATGAACTGTGTTGCACCGTGTGCGAGAACAATCTCGGCGACAGCGCGTTGTGGGCACCTTCGGTCGCGCGATGTCGCGGCCGGCGCCGGAAAAGCCGATCGTCGCGCACAGCGGCAAACCTGGCGATGCTTAGAATGCCCGTGGCATGCGGCTACGGTCGAACTTGCTTGAACGAGCTGCGCAGTTCCGCGACGAACGCATCGGGTTGCTCCCAGGCCGCGAAGTGACCACCCTTCGGCAGCCGGTTGTAATGGATCAACTTCGGGAAAGCTTTCTCCGCCCAGGTCTTCGGCGCGGCGTAGATCTCGTCGGGGAAGACACTCACGGCGACCGGAATCTTCAGGTGCTTCGGCTCGAAAAAGGCGAGCTTGTTCTCCCAATACAAACGGGCGGAGGACACCGCCGTGTTCGTGAACCAGTACAGCGTCACGTTATCGAGCACGTCGTCACGCGAAAGCCCTTCCTTCTTGCCGTCGAATACGCGGGCAATGAGTTCGTAGCTGCGGATGTCGTGGTCCAGCATCCAGGCCGCGAGCCCGATCGGGGAATCCTCCAGCGCGTATAGCGTCTGCGGCTTGTTCGTCATCTCCTGTGCGTAGCCCAACCCGTGTTTGTAGAAGAAGTCGAGTTGCTCGTAGGCGTTTCGTTCGTCGGCAGAAAGGCCTGCCGGCGCCGGCTGGCCAGCCGACAGCGCCTTCGCTATGTCGTCGGGCACGGTGGCCGGCATGTTCGTGTGGATCGCCAGCAGCTCGGGCGGAGCGATTACCGCCATCTGTTCGGATACGGCGTCGCCCCAGTCGCCGCCCTGCGCGACGAAGTGCTTGTAGCCGAGCCGCTTCATCAGGACGATCCATGCGCGCGCGATGTGCACCGGGTCCCAGCCTGTGGTGGTGGGCTTCCCCGAATACCCGTAGCCGGGAAGGGAGGGAATAACCACGTCGAACGCGTCGGCCGCCGAGCCGCCGTGCGCGGTGGGATCGCTCAAGGGTTCGATGACCTTCAGCTGTTCCACGATCGAGCCGGGCCACCCGTGCGTGATGATGAGCGGAAGCGCGTTCCTGTTCTTCGAGCGCACGTGGATGAAGTGAATGTCCACGCCGTCGATGGTCGTCACGAACTGCGGCAGGGCGTTGAGGCGCGCCTCGACCTTGCGCCAGTCGTAGCTCGACTGCCAGTACTCCGCCAGTTTGCGCATCGTCGACAGCTGCACGCCTTGCGACGTGTCGTCCACCGTTTCCTTCGAGGGCCAGCGCGTCGCGGCGATGCGCCGCCTCAGGTCGGCGATGGCTTCGTCGGAGACATGAACCTTCGGGAATGGCCGTATCGAGGTGTCATCGCTCGGCGTGGCGGCTGGCACGGCGGCGGCCGGCAACGGCGCGGAGGCGCGTGGCTCGCCCGCACCGACGAATGGCGAACTGGCCGGCGCGGGAGGCGCCGCGGCGTGAACCGGCAGGGGGAGCATGACCGCGACGGCAGCGGCCAGTGCGGTGGTTGCAGCGAAGGGCCAGCGGTTAGCTGGCGCGAAGTCTGACGGCATGGCGTCGCCCTCGGTCGGAATGAAATCCTGCACACACGGTCGCGTCTTTCGTCCCTGCGCGCATCAAACCCGCAAAACTTCGTGTCGTCTTGGAAGATACGATCCCGCCGATGACTCCCCTTCGACGTTGTGGCCGGCATCATCCACCCGATGCCCTGGGAGACCGACGCATGACACCGGAGAGCCTGTATTTTCCGCCGCACGACTGGGTGCCGAACCATCCGCGCCTGCCGGTGCTGCTGTATCGCGGCGTGCGATCGGAAGGCGACGTGGCATCGGCGTTCGAGACGTTGTTCGCCGGGAACGGCTGGGTGCCGCGCTGGCGCGATGGGGTGTACGACTACCACCACTACCATTCGAGCGCACACGAGGTGCTCGGGTGCAGCATGGGCTCCGCCACCCTCGTGCTCGGCGGTCCCGGCGGGAAGGAAATAACGGTAAGCCGGGGCGATGTCGTGTTGTTGCCGGCCGGAACGGGGCATCGCAGCCTCGCGGCCTCCGAGGATTTCCAGATGGTAGGCGCCTATCCCGACGGACAGGCATGGGACATCTGCCGCGACGCGCCAGACGCGGCCATGCGGGACCGGATCGCCACCCTGCCTTTTCCCGACACCGATCCGGTGACCGGCTCGGAGCCGCCGCTCACCCGGCTATGGCCTCTCGGCTGATCCTCGCCAAACCGCAGGGAATCGCGATCCGGGTGGCCCCGGCTCGGTTTCGTCCCCGCACGCAGAGGACTACTATCTCCACCGCGGGCCCCTGGGCCCGATTGTGCCAACTCAACGCGAAGGAAGTTCCATGGCTGTTCACCTGGTTGCCGCGCTCGACGAAAACTTTGCCATCGGCAAAAAGGGCGGCCTGCCCTGGCATCTTCCCGACGATCTGCGCTATTTCAAGAAGCTCACCAAGGACAGGGCGGTGTTGATGGGCCGCAAGACCGCCGAGTCCATCGGCAAGCCCCTTCCGGACCGCGACAACTACGTGCTCACGCGAAAGGGCGAGGCACCGTATCCCGGCCAGATCACCGTGCGCTCCATCCAGGAGGCGCAGGCCCGTTGCGGCCACACGGGCGTAATGGTGATCGGTGGCGGAGAAGTGTTCCGCGAAGCCTTGCCGCTGGCGAGTACCCTCTACCTCACCTGGGTGTATGCCTCGGTGGACGGTGCCGACGTGTTCTTCCCCGGCATCGACTTCAAGGACTGGACCGAAGTGTCCCGCGTGCGCCACAAGGCGGACGCCGAGCATCCCTACGCATTCGACATGGTCGAGTACGTGCGGAACCATGCCGTGGAGCGGGAACGCCCCCTCCCCGAGCCGGCGGGCGGTTCGCACCGGACGCCTTGATGCACGTGGTTGCCGGCGTCCTCCTCGACGCCAGCGGGCGCATCCTCATCGCGCAACGCCCGCCGGGCAAGCACCTGGCGGACATGTGGGAGTTTCCCGGCGGAAAGCTCGAGCCTGGCGAGAGCGCGGTGTCGGCGCTCGAACGCGAACTGGAGGAAGAGCTCGGCATCGCGGTCGATCCGGCCACCTTTGAAGCACTGATCCGGGTACCGTGGCGCTATGGCGACCGTGACATGCTGCTCGAGGCTGTGCTTGTGCGTGGCTGGAAAGGCGAGCCCGAGGCGCTGGACGCGGCAGCCATTGCCTGGCACGAAGCGGCCTCCGTCGATGCAACGCTGCTGGCACCGGCCGACCGGCCGATCCTCGCCGCGCTGCGGTTGCCGCGGCACTACGCGATCAGCCCCGCGCATGCCTCGCCGGACGAAGCCGCCGCCTGGGCCCATGCGGCGCTGGATCGGGGCGAACGCCTTCTGCAATTGCGCCTGCCGGCGGAACCTTTCGAAACGGTGCGCGGTGTGGCTGCGGCGATACTGCCCGACGTGCGGCGGCATGGCGCGCAGCTGTTGTTGAACCGCGATGTGGCTGGGGCGGAGGCACTCGGGATCGGCGTGCACCTGGCCTCCGGGCAATTGCGTGAGTGGACGGAGCGGCCGCTGCCGCTATCCGTTCCCGTCGGCGCATCGTGTCACGATGCCGCGGAACTCGAACTGGCTTCGCGCCTCGGCTGCGATTTCGCCACGCTGTCGCCCGTGCTCGCGACGACGAGCCACCCTGGCGTGGAACCCCTTGGATGGCCGCGGTTCGGCCGTCTGGCGGAAGCCGCCTCGCTGCCCGTCTACGCGCTGGGCGGCGTCGGCCCGGAAGCACTGCCGGAAGCGCGAATGCACGCGGCCCAGGGCGTCGCAGGCATAACCGCCTTCCGGTAATCGCAACTCCTGTGGGAGCCGGCTATGCCGGCGATCCCGCGGCAGTGGGCACTCTAGCGAGCGCGTATCGCCGTTGTGTCTCGCCGCCATGGCGGCACCTACAGCGAGGCGCCCGGTGCTACTTCGACTTCAGCCGCGCGACGAGGGCTCTCATCACCGACTGTGTTTCGTCGCCAAAGAAGTCGTCGATGAAGCCCGGATCGAGCAGGTCGGTGGTGTCGCCCCAGACGGCGGTCAGGTCGGCGCGAGCGATGGCGCGCGTGCGCAGCATGGCCTTCGTCGGCAGCTTCAGCAGGTCGTCGAGCCACTGCACGGAACGCGTTACCACCTGTTCCACGGCGGCAAGCTCGTCGACCAGCCCGATGGCGTGCGCCTGTTCCGCATCGACCATCGCACCCGCCACGAGCAGGCGCTCGGCGCGGTAAGCGCCCACGATGCGGCGCATGGCGAACTGGATGGGCTCGGGCACCGACAGGCCCACCTGCACTTCGTTGAGTCCGATCTTGTAGACGCCGTGCGCCATCACCCGGTAATCGCAGAACAGCGACACCACGGCGCCGCCGGCGGGGCTGTGCCCGGTGACGGCGGCGACGGTGGGCACGCTCGACGTGGCGATGGCACCGCAGAGGGCGAAGAACGCGTCCCAGAACTCCTTCACGCCGGCGCGATCGCGCTGGATCAGCGCCGGGACGTCCACGCCCGCGGAAAACATGCCCTGCGCGCCGGAAAGCACGATGCCACGGGCGCCGTTGGACGGGGCCTCGACGATAGCCTCGCGCAGTGCCTGGACCAGCCCGAGGTCGAATGCGTTCACGGGCGCCCGCGCCATGCGGATCTCGTGGATGCCGCCGTCGTGAGGAAGGATGTCGAGCATGTTCGTGGTCCTTGGGTGGGTTCGCCCGATTATGGCGCCGAAGCCGATGGGTTACCTTGCGAGGTCCGACTCGACCCACGTGTACTGCACGGCGTAATCCAGCGTGGCGCTGCCGTTCGCCGGCACCTCCACCTTGAACTCCAGCAGTTCGGGCGAAACCTTGGTCGGCTTTACCGACGACGACGTGAGTTTCCAGGCGCGCCAGCGGTTCGGATGCTCGTGCACGGTGACGGTTCTCGGCGTATCGCCGGCATTGGACAGGACGATGCGGAAGCCCTCGTCCATGCGGTGCGCCGCCTGGTCCACGGTGAACGTGGTCTGCTCGCGCGAGGCGGTGAGGTCGAACGCATTGCCCAAGGAAACCGTGCTGTCCTGGTTCTTCGGCGTATCGTCGATGCGACCTTCGCCCAGCAGTTCGGCGTTGCCGTCGCGGTCGGTGGTGAGCACGCGCACATATCCTGCAGGCAAGCTGTCGAATGCCTTGAAGCGCAGGTTCGAGACCACCGGGACGCCATTGGCGGGCGGCACGGTTTCTTTCTCGACGTTCGGGCGCGGCGGGAACCAGCCGCCCGCCTGGGAGTCGTAAAGCGCCTGCCGTTCGCAGTCGAGCGTGCGGCGGTCGTACAGCGGGGTTTGCGTGACGCTGCCGTCCGGGAGGTCCACGGCGGCGGGCAGCGTGTAGGTGCGCAGGTCGCCCAGCGTTGCCTGCGAGGGCGCGGCTTCTGGCGCGGCGGCAGCCTTGAACACGAACATGCGGTCTTGCGCGGCTCGTGGCTGCGGCGGCGTTTTCGCCCTGCGCGCCTCGCCAGCGATGAGCTTCAGTGTCACGTCCTTCCAGTCGCGGCCGCTGCGGTTGGCGATGCTGGCCGCCGAGTCGAAGGTCATGCGGCAGGCATTGCCCGGCTGGATCGTGGCCACATAGGCGCCGCGCCAGCCGAGACCAGAGGTGGGGTAGTCGAGCTGGGCGTTCGCCTTGCCGGTACCGCCGCCGGTCACGCGCACCTGCAGTGTCGAGCCGCGTGCGAAGTCGGTACTGTCGGCCGCGCGCAGCGCGGCGTACTGGCGTACCAGGGTGGCTTGCCCGTTCGCTTCGCGCACCACGAGGGCGTCGCCGCCACGAACCAGCGTGCCGCTGGCGATGGGCTGGCCGCTCTCGCCGATGACACTGACGTTGCGACCGACGAGGCCGGCCACCGCGCCGTCGAAGCCCTGGCCGAGCAGCAGGCGCTGCGAGACGACGCGGGTTTCCTTGCCGGGAAAGCGCAGCGACAGCGCCTCGCTGTCGAGCGCCGCGGGCAGGCCGTCGATCGTCAGGTCCTGCGTGCCGCCCTTGAGGTCGAAGGCGCGCCGTTCGTGGACCACGGCATAGCCGTCGCCCGATACGGCGTCGCCGCCGGTGGAAAAGAGCTGGTCGCCATCGGCGCGGTAGAGCGTGAGCGCGGTGCGCTCGTCCGCGGCGAAAGCGGGAAGGGCGACGGCGCAGGCGATCGCGAGGACGAGGGAACGTTGCAGCATGATGCTCTCCATGTAGGCCCTCGCGGATCATACCGGTGGCACATGAACGAGGCGAAAGTTTTTGTGGGAGCCGGCTATGCCGGCGATCCCGCGGTAGCGGGCATGCTCGCCGCGAGCACCCATCGCCGCTGAAGCGGCTCCCACACAAAACTCGCATGGCCTGTGCCGAAGCGATTAGCGGTAGTCAGCCGGCTCCAGCAAAAGACAGTTGATCCCACATGAAGCCGGTGCTTCCGCGGAAACCTTGGTTCCCGAATAGAATTCTCAGCCCCGCTCCGCTTCCGCCACCGCATCGCGCACCGCCTGCGGCAGCGGCACAGGGCGACCGCTGCGGGTATCGATCCACACCATGGTGATGCTGCCGTCGCAATGGATGC
Source organism: Luteibacter jiangsuensis (assembly GCF_011742555.1). Taxonomy (GTDB): domain Bacteria; phylum Pseudomonadota; class Gammaproteobacteria; order Xanthomonadales; family Rhodanobacteraceae; genus Luteibacter; species Luteibacter jiangsuensis. The sequence continues at coordinate 16,443 of NZ_JAAQQR010000009.1, read as the reverse complement.
GCGTGGGATCGTTGCTGTCCAGGATGCGATGGCCGATGGTCATCGAGCTGTTGCCCATGCGATTGACGAAGAGCTCGATCTGGATGTCCGCCGGCCACTCGATCGGCAGGCGGTAATTCAGTTCGCTATGCGCCATCACCGGCGCCGCGGCCGGGCTGTACCAGTCGCCCGGAATATCCTTCAGCCACTTGAGGCGTGCTTCCTGGAGGTAGACCAGGTAATTGGCGTTGTTGACGTGGTTGTACGCGTCGAGGTCCTGCCAGCGCACGTCCATCGGCGTGATGAACAGCGGAACGGGTGCGGGGTTCAGGGAGGCTTCGGTGCTCATGCGGTCCTTTTCTTCTTCGCGGCGGCCGGCTTCGCGGTCGTCTTCTTGGCGGCGGCCTTGGCAGGCGTGCCGGCCGCGGCTTTGGCGGCGGCTTTCGCCGGAGCCTTCGGCGCGGCCTTCGCAACGGTACGCGCCGGCTTCAGGTGAGGCAACAGGAAACGCCCGGTGTGCGACGCCTTCGTGGCGGCCACGGTCTCGGGTGTGCCGCTGACCAGGATGCGGCCACCGCCGGCGCCGCCTTCCGGGCCGAGGTCGATCAGCCAGTCGGCCGTCTTGATCACGTCGAGGTTGTGCTCGATCACGACCACGGTGTTGCCGTGCTCCACCAACTGGTGCAGCACGTCGAGCAACTGCTCGATGTCGTGGAAGTGCAGGCCCGTGGTCGGTTCGTCGAGGATGTAGAGCGTGCTGCCCGTGTCGCGCTTGGACAGTTCCTTCGACAGCTTCACGCGCTGCGCCTCGCCGCCGGAAAGCGTGGTGGCGCTCTGTCCGAGCTTGATGTAATCGAGGCCCACCGCGCGCAGGGTTTCGAGCTTGCGCGCGATCACCGGCACGTTCTCGAACAGCTTGAACGCGTCTTCCACCGTCATGTCGAGCACGTCGGCGATGGTGTGGCCCTTGTACATGACTTCCAGCGTTTCACGGTTGTAGCGCTTGCCGTGGCACACGTCGCAGGGCACGTACACGTCGGGGAGGAAGTGCATCTCCACCTTGATCATGCCGTCGCCTTCGCAGGCCTCGCAGCGGCCGCCGCGCACGTTGAAGCTGAAACGGCCCGGCGTATAGCCGCGCTGACGCGCTTCGGGCACCTGCGCATACAGCTCGCGCAGCGGCGTGAACAGGCCAGTGTAGGTAGCCGGGTTCGACCGCGGCGTGCGGCCGATGGGCGACTGGTCGATGTCCACCACCTTGTCGAACAGTTCCAGTCCCTCGATGGACTCGTAGGGCGCCGGTTGCTCGCCCGCCCCGTTCAATTCCATCGCGGCGAGGCGATAGAAGGTGTCGTTGATGAGCGTGGACTTGCCGGAACCGGACACGCCGGTGACACAGGTGAACGTGCCGACCGGGATGCGGACGTCGACATCCTTCAGGTTGTTGCCGCTGGCGCCCTTGAGTTCGATCCACTGGTCGTCGCGGGCCTCGCGGCGCTTCGCGGGCACCTGGATGCCGCGTTCGCCGCTCAGGTACTTCGCCGTGACCGACGCGGGCGAGGCGAGCACCTGTTCCAGCGTGCCTTCGGCCACCACGTGGCCGCCGTGCACGCCGGCGCCGGGACCGATGTCGAGGATGTGGTCGGCTGCGCGGATGGCGTCCTCGTCGTGTTCCACCACGATGACCGTGTTACCGAGGTCGCGCAGACGGGTGAGCGTGCCGAGCAGGCGCTCGTTGTCGCGCTGGTGCAGGCCGATGGACGGCTCGTCCAGCACGTACATCACGCCGACGAGGCCGGCGCCGATCTGGCTGGCCAGACGGATGCGCTGCGCTTCGCCGCCGGAAAGCGAATCCGCCTGGCGGTCGAGCGTGAGGTAATTGAGGCCCACGTCGTTGAGGAAGGTGAGGCGCTCGCGGATCTCCTTCACGATCTTCACCGCGATCTCGCCACGCCAGCCCGGAAGCTTCAGCTTCTCGAAGAAGCCGAGCGCCGAGTCGATCGCCAGCGAGGTGATCTCCGGAATCGCATGGTCGGCCACGAACACGTTGCGCGCCGACGGATTCAGGCGCTGGCCTTCGCAGTCGGGGCAGGGATGGTCCGCGATGTAGCGCGACAGTTCCTCGCGCACGGCGGCCGATTCGGTCTCCCGATAGCGGCGCTCCAGGTTCGGCAGGATGCCCTCGAACTTGTGTTCGCGGGTGACCTTGCCGCCGCGTTCGGTGATGTAGCGGAACGGAATCAGCTCGCGGCCCGAGCCGTTGAGCACGGCGTTCTGCACCGACTTCGGCAGTTCGCGCCAGGGCGTTTCCGGATCGAATCCGTAGTGCTTGCCCAGCGACACGATCATCTGGTGGTAATACGGATTGCGGCGGTCCCAGCCGCGGATGGCGCCGCCGGCAAGGCTCAGTTCCGGGTGACCCACGACGCGCGCGGGATCGAATACCTGGGTGATGCCCAGGCCGTCGCAGGTGGGGCAGGCGCCCACGGGGGAGTTGAACGAGAACAGGCGCGGTTCCAGCTCCGGCAGCGAGTAATCGCACATGGGGCAGGAATAGCGCGAGGAGAACAGTTGTTCCTGCGCCTTGGCATCGTCCATGTCCACGAGGATCACGATGCCGTCGCCGAGGCGCAGAGCCGTTTCAAACGATTCGGCCAGACGCTGCTTGATGTCCTCGCGCGGGCGGAAGCGGTCGATCACCGCCTCGATGGTGTGCTTCTGGCGCAGGGTGAGCGGCGGCACGGCGTCGAGGTCGTACACCTCGCCGTCCACACGGGCGCGCACGAAGCCCTGCGCGCGCAGCTGGTCGAACACCTGCACGTGCTCGCCCTTGCGTTCCCGGATCACCGGCGCCAGGAGCATCCAGCGCTTGTCGGCGTCCAGCGCCAGCGCCGTGTCCACCATCTGGCTTACCGTCTGCGCTTCGAGCGGAATGCCGTGGTTCGGGCAGCGCGGGGTGCCGACGCGTGCATAGAGCAGGCGCAGGTAGTCGTACACCTCGGTGATCGTGCCGACGGTGGAGCGTGGGTTGTGCGACGTGGACTTCTGCTCAATCGAGATGGCGGGCGAGAGCCCTTCGATCGTGTCCACGTCCGGCTTTTCCATCATCGAGAGGAACTGCCGGGCATAAGCCGACAGAGACTCGACGTAGCGCCGCTGGCCTTCGGCATAGATGGTGTCGAAGGCCAGCGACGATTTGCCGGACCCGGACAGGCCCGTGATCACGATCAGGCGATCGCGGGGCAGGTCGAGGTCGATATTCTTGAGATTGTGCGTGCGGGCGCCGCGGATGCGAATGCTGTCCATGTGCCGACGTAAATGGGGGAAGTCGGCGACTATACCAAGGGTTTTCGGCCTTCATGCCGCGTCGACTTTTGACGGTTCATCACATTTGTTATGAGGGATCGGCAGCCGGTCGGCCAGGGTGCCCAGGGACCGTCGGCGGGGCTACCATGGTCCGATCCCGGGGAGGGATCAGAGCCAATCATCCAAAGAGGAAGACACGCATGCGTAAGTGGACAGGGATCGCCGCCGGCCTGGTGCTGGCGGGTTGTGCGGGCCAGGCGCTGGCGGCCGTGCCCTCGGAACAGCAGGTGCGGCAGCTGATGGACGCGGTGGGCATGGGGCGGATGCTCAGTCAGATGAACAGCCAGATGGCCGGCGTGATGCAGAACGCGCTGCCCTGCGTACCGGCGAGCTACTGGCAGGGTTTCGTGGACGCCAACGCCACCAACCAGCTGATCGGCCGCATGGTGCCGGTCTACCAGAAGCACTTCACCGCCGAGGACATCGACGGCCTGCTCAAGTTCTACCGCTCGCCGCTGGGCCAGAAGGTGATCACGCAGATGCCCGCCACCATGGCCGAGGGCATGCAGATCGGCAAACAGTGGGGCCAGGAGCGCGGTAAGCAGATGATCGCCCAGCTGCAGAGCCAGGGCACCCTGAACCAGCAGGGCCAGTGTCCGGCCGCGGGCGCGGCGGCCAAGCCGGCTCCGGCCCCGGCGCCGAAGAAGTAGGCCACCCACTGTGGGAGCCGGCTGTGCCGGCGATCCCGCGGCAGCGGGCAAGCTTGCCGCGAGCACCCATCGCCGCTGAAGCGGCTCCCACAGTACCTAGTCCATCTCGTCGTCCTAAGTGCTTGATTGTTAAGTTGTTGTGCGATCGCCTCGGCCCTGCGGGAAATCAGGCGCCGCTCTTAACCACCTGATTGACCTTGCCTTTTGCGTCCCGCTATAATTCGCGATTCGCAGTACCCGCAACACCCCAAAAAGAACTACATAAACAGCAACAGGAAACTCCCATGAGCTACGCAGTCATCAAGACCGGTGGCAAGCAGTATCGCGTGATGGCAGGCGAAGTCCTGCGCGTCGAGCTGCTCAACGCCGAAGTCGATTCCACCGTCCAGTTCGACCAGGTTCTCCTCGTCGGCGAAGGTGAGTCGATCACCGTTGGCGCCCCGCTGGTCGCCGGTGCCACCGTCAGCGCGAAGGTTCGCGCCCACGGCCGCGCCGATAAGATCCGCATCGTCAAGTTCCGTCGTCGCAAGCACTACAAGCGCACGCAGGGACACCGTCAGCATTACACCGAAATCGAGATCACGGGCATCAACGCCTGAGTCGCCGGAGGATATAAGTCATGGCACATAAAAAAGGCGTAGGTTCCAGCCGTAACGGCCGCGATTCGAACCCGAAGTACCTCGGCGTGAAGATCTACGGTGGCCAGGCTGTCGAAGCCGGTAACATCATCGTTCGCCAGCGTGGCACCAAGTTCCACGCCGGCGTGGGCGTCGGCCTCGGCCGCGACCACACCCTGTTCGCGCTGGTCGACGGCACCGTGTCGTTCAAGACCCGTGGCGACAAGGGCCGCAAGTTCGTCGACGTCGTCCAGGCGTAAGCCTCCCGCGACGCGATAGCGAAGGCCCCGCCATAGGCGGGGCTTTTGTTTTGTGTGAACCGTGAAGTGTGAACCGTGAAGCGAAAGATCGGACGGCCGGTGGGCTGGCCGCATCGTCTCCCGGTTCGATGTTCTCGTTGATGGTTCACTCGTGACGGTTCGCTGCGTGTGTAACCACCAGTGGCTGCACTATCCATCGGGTCGCTTTTTCGGTTCACTGTTCACTCTTAACGGTTCACTCCCCATGAAATTCGTCGACGAAGCGCAAATCAGAGTCTCGGCCGGTGACGGCGGCAACGGCTGCGTGAGCTTCCGGCGCGAGAAGTTCATTCCTTTCGGCGGCCCGGACGGCGGCGATGGCGGGAGTGGGGGTTCCGTGTGGCTGGTGGCCGACGAAGGCCTCAATACCCTCGTCGACTTCCGTCACATGCGCTCGTTCAAGGCCCCGCGCGGGCAGGGCGGCATGGGCAGCCAGATGTACGGCAAGGGTGGCGAGGACATCGAGGTTCGCGTGCCGGTCGGCACCGTGGTCACCAACGTCGACACCGACGAGGTGATCGGCGACCTCACCGCGCACGGCCAGCGCCTCAAGGTGGCGCAGGGCGGTCGCGGCGGCCTCGGCAACATCCATTTCAAGAGTTCCGTGAACCGCGCGCCGCGCAAGTCCACCCCTGGCACCCCGGGCGAGGTGCGCGACCTCAAGCTCGAACTGCGCCTGCTGGCCGACGTGGGCCTGCTGGGCTTTCCCAATGCCGGCAAGAGCACCTTCATTCGCGCCGTTTCGGCGGCGACGCCGCGCGTGGCCGATTACCCGTTCACCACGCTGCACCCGAACCTGGGTGTGGTGCGCATCGGCACCGACCAGAGCTTCGTGATCGCCGACATCCCCGGCATCATCGAGGGTGCCGCGGAAGGCGCCGGCCTGGGCATCCAGTTCCTGCGCCATGTGTCGCGCACCAGCCTGCTGCTGCATGTGGTCGACATCCGCCCCATCGACGGTTCCGATCCGGTGGAGCAGGTGAAGGCGATCGAGCACGAACTGCAGCAGTTCGACACCGAACTGGTCGACCGGCCGCGTTGGCTGGTGATCAACAAGTCCGACGTGATCGATGACGAGGACGAGCTGAAGCGGGTGGTCGACGATATCGTGGCCCGCCTGGAATGGACCGCCCCGTGGTTTGTCGTTTCGGCCGCCGGCCAGGTCGGCACGTGGGACGTCTGCCTGAAGGTGCAGCAATTCTTCGACGCGGAGCGCGCGGCGCGGCGCGAGCAGACCGAAGCGGCCGACGACGTGCGCATGCGGGGCGAGTAGGAATTGCTGGCTTTGTGTGGGAGCCGCTTCAGCGGCGATGGGTGCTTGCCGCATCTTGGCCCGCTGCCGCGGGATCGCCGCTGAAGCGGCTCCCACAAAGAGAAGCAACCCCCGAATCGAGGGCAAAAAAAGCCGACGCGAGCCGGCCTGCTTTTACAGATACAAAAAAAGCCGACGCTAGCCGGCCTGCTTTTACAGATACAAAAAAAGCCGGCGCGGGCCGGCCTGCTTTTATGGATACAAAAAAAGCCGGCTTTCGCCGGCTTTTTCGTGAACAGCGATGTCGCGCAGGCTTACGCCAGGTCGCGGATCTTCGCGTTCAGGCGGCTCTTGTGACGAGCGGCCTTGTTCTTGTGGATGAGGCCACGGGCAGCGTAACGGTCCATCACCGGCACGGCGACGGCGTAGGCGCTGACGGCGCCGGCCTTATCCTTGGCGTCGATCGCCTTGACGACCTTCTTCAGTGCGGAACGCACCATGGAACGCGCGCTGACGTTGCGCAGACGGCGCTGCTCCGACTGACGCGCACGCTTCTTCGCGGACTTGATGTTGGCCAAGGTAAAGCTCCAGAGTTCGGTTGGTTTTAAAAAAGACGCCCATTTTGGGGCCAAAGGCGGGCCGCGTCAATAGCTTAGGGCCCGCTTCACCTGTGGGAGCCGGCTATGCCGGCGATCCCGCGGCAGCGGGCATGCTTCCCGCGAGCACCCATCGCCGCTGAAGCGGCTTCCACAGGAGCGTCTTGCCCTCGCGGCGGGCTGCTGCAGCGTGGCTTGCCCGGGCTGCCGTGGCCCGCAAATCGCCAGATGACAGACTGTCCTCCGGCCCGTCACGGCTGTCAAACTAGGGGTTTGCGGCAGGCTCTTTCTACCGGATGAAAACCCCCAGTCTCCTACGCGGCGTGCTCAGCTTCAGCGGCATGACCATGGTTTCGCGCGTGCTCGGGCTGGTGCGCGACATGGCGATCAACGCCTCCTTCGGCGCCAATGCGGCCACCGACGCGTTCTGGGTGGCCTTCCGCATCCCCAATTTCATGCGCCGCCTGTTCGCCGAAGGCTCGTTCTCCACGGCCTTCGTGCCGGTATTCACCGAGGTGAAGGAAACCCGGCCGCATGCGGACCTGAAGCGGCTGATGTCGCTCACCTCGGGCACGCTCGGCGGCGTGCTCCTGGTGGTGGTGGCGCTGGGGGTGATCTTCGCGCCCCAGGTCACGGCGCTGTTCTCGCCGGGTGCCATCGAAGCGCCCGACAAGTTCGAGCTCACCGTGGACTTGCTGCGGCTGACCTTCCCGTTCCTTCTGTTCGTGTCGCTCACCGCGCTGTCGGGCGGGGCGCTCAACAGTTTCCACCGCTTTGGCCTTCCCGCCCTGACGCCCGTCATCCTCAACCTGTGCATGATCGCCGGCGCCCTGTGGCTCGCGCCGCGGCTCCATACGCCGATCATGGCCATGGGCTGGGCGATCCTGCTGGCCGGCGCACTGCAGCTGGCCTTCCAGTTGCCCGCGCTGCGCAGCCTCGATCTGCTGACATTGCCGCGCTGGGGTTGGAGTTCGCCCGACGTGCGCCGGATCATGACGCTGATGGTGCCGACGCTGTTCGGCTCGTCGGTGGCCCAGATCAACCTGCTGCTGGATACGGTCATCGCATCCTTGCTGATCGCCGGCTCGCAGAGCTGGCTGTCGCAGGCCGACCGTTTCCTCGAACTTCCCCTGGGCGTGTTCGGCGTGGCCCTGGGCACAGTGATCCTGCCGTCGCTGTCGCGCCACCATGTGGCCACGGACAAGGAGGGTTTCTCGCGGGCGCTCGACTGGGGCCTGCGTACCGCCTTGCTGATCGCCGTGCCGGCGATGTTCGCCCTGATGATCCTGTCCGTGCCGCTCGTGGCCACGATCTTCCAGCACGGCCGTTTCACCGCCTTCGACACGAAGATGGCATCGTTGTCCATCTCGGCACTGAGCTTCGGCCTGCCGGCGTTCGCGCTGGTGAAGGTCGTCCTGCCGGCGTTCTATGCACGCAAGGACACGAAGACCCCCGTGCGTGCCGGCGTGGCGTCGCTGGTGGCAAACATGGTGTTCAACGTGGCCTTCCTGGCACTGTTGTTCTTCCTCTGGGCCACGCCCGCGCAGAAGGCGGGGTCATGGATGGCGGCGATCGCCACGATTCCGGGCCTGCACATGGCCCTGGGCATGGCCAGTGCGCTGGCGAGCTACCTCAACCTGCTGCTGCTCTGGCGCTGGCTGGGCAAGGCGGGCGTGTACGCGCGCCAGCCGGGGTGGGGCAAGCATCTCGTTCGCCTCGCCGTTGCCTGTGGCGTGATGGTGGCGGTGCTCCTGGCCGGGTTGTACGTGTGGCCGGACTGGAGCGGCGTGGAGAAGTGGGAGCGGGTGTGGCGGCTGGCAGTGCTGGTGTGCGCCGGTGGCGGCGCTTACCTCGCTACCCTGTTCGCGCTCGGCTTCCGCTTGCGCGATCTGCGCGCCCACTGACGGTCCGCAGCGGGCACAGGGGCCGCTATACTGGCCCGATGGCTTTCAATCCGCATCGACTCCAGGGCGCCCCGGCATGACGCTGCGACTCCATCGCGACGTCGACGGACCTTGCCTCACGCCCGTCGGCAGCATTATCGCCATCGGCGCTTTCGACGGGCTGCACCTGGGGCATCAGGCGATCCTTTCCGAGGTGCGCCGCCGCGCCGAAGCCGCCGGGCTGGTGCCCGCGGTGATCAGCTTCGATCCGCTTCCCCGCGCCTATTTCTCGAAGGAGCCCGTTCCGCGGCTCTCCGGCATGCGCGAGAAGGCCGAGGGCATGACGGCGGCGGGCATCCGCGAACTGCTGTCGCTGCGCTTCGACCGCGCGCTCACCGAGATGTCAGCGGAAGACTTCGTGCGCAAGGTGATCGTCGGGCGCATGGCCGCCCGTGAGGTCTGGGTGGGCGAGGATTTCCGCTTCGGTCACCGTCGTGGCGGCGATTTCGCGCTGCTGCAGGCAATGGGGCCCGAACTGGGCTTCACCGCCCATGCGGTGCCGCCGGTAATCGTCGACGGCGAGCGCGTCTCGTCGTCCCGCGTGCGCACCTTGCTGGCCGAAGGCGACTTCGCCGGCGCCACTCGCCTGCTGGGCCGGCCCTTCGTCATCGACGGCCACGTCGAGCGCGGCAAGCAGCTTGGCCGCACGCTGGGTTACCCCACGGCCAATGTGCACCTCGGCGATCGGGTCAGCCCGATCCTGGGCATCTTCGCGGTGCGGATCGGCATCGGCGACGGCCCCTGCAGCTGGCCGGGCGTGGCGAGCCTCGGCTTCCGCCCCACGGTGAACGAGGTGCGCGAGCCGCTGCTGGAGGCGCACCTGTTCGATTTCTCCGGCGACCTTTACGGCCAGCGTATCGGTGTGGAGTTCGTGCGGAAGTTGCGCGACGAAGAAAAATTCGACGGCCTCGACGCCCTGACCGCACAGATGCGCCAGGACGAGGTCGCCGCCCGACAGGCCCTTGGGATGAACCCCATACTTGTCGAGTACCCACAAGAACAGCGTGCCCCTTTCCACGGTTCCGAGCGATGACCCAGGATTACAAGAACACCATCAACCTGCCGCAGACGGATTTCCCGATGCGTGGCGACCTGCCCAAGCGCGAGCCGGGCTGGCTGGCCACCTGGGAGCGCGTGGGCCGCTATGCGCAGATCCAGGAACGCACCGCCGGGCGCGACAAGGTTTTCGTGCTGCACGACGGCCCGCCCTACGCGAACGGCGCGATCCACCTCGGCCATGCGGTCAACAAGGTGCTGAAGGACGTGGTGGTCAAGTCGAAGCTGATGGCCGGCTACCGCGCGCCTTACGTGCCGGGCTGGGATTGCCACGGCCTTCCCATCGAGATCGCCATCGAGAAGAAGTTCGGCAAGGCGGGCGACAAGCTCAACGCCGCGGAATTCCGGCAGAAGTGCCGCGAATACGCGATGGCGCAGATCGACCTCCAGCGCGCCGACTTCAAGCGCCTGGGCGTGCTGGGCGACTGGGAAAAGCCGTATCGCACGCTCGACTTCACCTATGAGGCCGACATGATCCGCGCGCTGGCGCGCATCGTGGCGAACGGCCACGTGGTGCGCGGCGCCAAGCCCGTCTACTGGTGCTTCGACTGCGGCTCGGCGCTCGCCGAGGCGGAGATCGAATACGCCGACAAGACCTCGCCGGCCGTGGACGTGGCGTACGACGCCGTCGACCCGGTGTCCTTCGGCGCGCTGTTCGGCATCGCCGCCGGCGACGCGGCCATCGCCGTGCCCATCTGGACCACCACGCCGTGGACGCTGCCGTCCAGCCAGGCCGTGTCGCTCGGCGGCGAGATCGAATACGTCCTCGTGGAAGGCCCGTCGCGCAATGGCAAGCCGCTGCTGCTGGTGGTCGCCGCGGCGCTCGCGGAAAAGGCGCTTTCGCGTTACGGCGTGGATGCGGTGAACGTGCTCGGCCGCGTACAGGGCGCCGTGCTGGAGAACCAGCCGCTGCGTCATCCGTTCTATGACAAGCACGTGCCCATCATCCTCGGCGACCACGTGTCGGACGAGGACGGTACCGGTGCCGTGCATACCGCGCCCGATCACGGCGCGGAAGACTTCGCCGTGGGCCAGAACTACGGTATCGGCACGCTCAATTACGTGGACGGCCGGGGTGTCTATCGCGCCGACCTGCCGCTGGCAGGCGATGTCTCCTTCGCCGGCGTGCACATCTGGAAGGCCAACGACCAGATCGTCGACCTGCTCCGCGATCGCGGCGCGCTGCTCGCCTCGGCGAAGCTCACGCACAGCTATCCGCACTGCTGGCGGCACAAGACGCCGGTGATCTTCCGCGCCACGCCGCAGTGGTTCATCGGCATGGAGCAGGCCGACCTGCGCCGCACCGCGCTCACTTCGATCAAGGCCGTGCGCTGGGTGCCGGGCTGGGGCGAGGAGCGCATCGCCGGCATGGTCGAAGGCCGCCCCGACTGGTGCATCTCGCGCCAGCGCACCTGGGGCGTGCCCATCACCCTGTTCATCGACAAGGACACGCACGAGCCGCATCCGGACAGCGTCGAGTTGATGGAGAAGGTGGCGCGGAAAGTGGCCCTCGAAGGCATCGACTGCTGGTTCACCCTCGATCCGCGCGAGCTCCTCGGCGACGATGCCGACCGCTACGAAAAGGTGACCGACGTCCTCGACGTCTGGTTCGACTCGGGTGTCAGCCACTTCGCGGTGGTGGGCGCGCGTCCGGAACTGCAGGCCGGTGACGCCGGCGAATACAAGTTGATGTACCTGGAGGGTTCGGACCAGCATCGCGGCTGGTTCCAGTCCTCGCTGCTGACGTCGGCCGCCATCCATGGCCGGGCGCCTTACGACCACGTGCTGACCCACGGCTTCACCGTGGACGCGCAGGGCCGCAAGATGTCCAAGTCGCTGGGCAACGGCATCGAGCCGCAGGACATCATGAAGACCCTCGGCGCGGACATCCTGCGTCTGTGGATCTGCTCCACCGATTACCGCAACGAGATGTCGCTCTCGGACGAGATCCTGAAGCGCGTGGCGGACACCTACCGGCGTATTCGCAACACCGCGCGCTTCCTGCTCGGCAACCTGGACGGTTTCGATCCGGACAAGCACCTGATCGCCACCGACGCCTGTCTCGACCTCGACCGCTGGGCGGTGCAGCAGGCGGCCGATGTGCAGGCCGCCATCGTCGCGGCGTACGAGCGTTACGACTTCCCCGAGATCGTGCAGCGCGTGCAGAACTTCTGCACGAACGAACTGGGCGCGTTGTACCTCGACATCACGAAAGACCGCCTCTACACGATGCCCACCGACAGCCTGGGCCGGCGCAGCGCGCAGAGCGCGATGTACCGCATCCTCGAGGCGCTGCTGCGCTGGCTGGCGCCCATCGTCAGCTTCACCGCCGAGGAAGCCTGGGCGGCCATGCCGGGCCGGCGCGACGAGTCGGTGCTGTTCGAGACCTTCTACGAAGGCCTCGATGTGCGCCAGGACGGCGATACCCGTGGCTGGTGGGCCACGTTGCTCGCCATTCGCGAGACGGCATCCCGCGTGCTCGAGGGCATGCGCAAGGCTGGCCAGATCGGCGCGTCGCTCGACGCCACGCTCACCATCCACGCCAATACCGCCACCCAGGCGGCCCTGGCTGAGTCCGCTCCGGAACTGCGCTTCTTCTTCATCACGTCGGACGTGACGCTCGCGCCGCTGGACGGTCGTCCAGCCACGGCGGAGCGCGTGGAGCTCGACGGGGCCGAGGTCTACGTGTCCGCGGCGGTGAGCGAGGCAGTGAAGTGCGTGCGCTGCTGGCACCATCGCCCCGACGTCGGCGTGGACCCGGCGCATCCGGAGATCTGCGGCCGCTGCGTGGAGAACGTGACGGGGCAGGGCGAGGACCGCCGCTACTTCTGACCGGCCGATATCCGCAAGCACCCGTGCCGTTCACGGCACGGGTTTTTCGTCACCCATGGCTTTCCGAATGACCGCACGCCCGAAACCGAACGCACTCTCCTGGCTCTGGCTCGCCGCCGCCATGATCGCCCTCGACCAGCTGACCAAGTGGTGGGCGCTCACGGCCCTGCAGCCGGCGGAGACGCCGCATCCGGTGATCCCGGGCATCCTCAACTGGACGCTCACCTTCAATACCGGCGCGGCCTTCAGCTTCCTCGCCGACAGCGCCGGATGGCAGCGCTGGTTCTTCGTGCTGCTGGCCGTGGGCGTGAGCGCCACGCTTGGCGTCTGGCTGTCGCGCACCCCGCGTGCCGACTGGCGCACGGCCGCGCCCCTGGCCCTCATCCTCGGCGGCGCCCTGGGCAACGTGATCGACCGGCTGCACGCGGCCAAGGTCACCGATTTCATCCAGGTGTTCCTGGGCAGCTACCCCTTCCCGGTGTTCAACGTCGCCGATTCGGCGATCAGCGTGGGCGCCGTGGCGCTGGTGCTGTTCAGCATGTTCGGCGGCCACAAGTCCGAGGCCTGATCGCTCCTGCGCGGAGTGGATGGCCGCGGCTCGTTGTGGGAGCCGGCTTTGCCGGCGATCCCGCGGCAGCGGGCACCCTCGCGACCACATATCGCCGCTGAAGCGGCTCCCACAGGCCCTAGCCGACGGGTCGTGCGATAATCCCCCTGTTCCGCGCCCAGAAGGCGCCAGCCCGCTATCACGGCCCCCTGCGGCCCCGAGGTTCCCCTTGGACATCATCCTCGCCAACCCCCGCGGATTCTGCGCCGGCGTCGACCGCGCCATCGCCATCGTGGAGAGGGCGCTCGAGTCGTACGGCGCGCCCATCTACGTGCGCCACGAAGTGGTGCACAACCGCTATGTCGTGGAGCGCCTGCGCGCCGACGGTGCGGTGTTCGTCGAGGAACTGCACGAAGTGCCCGATGGCTCCACCGTGATCTTCAGCGCGCACGGCGTGCCCAAGGCCGTGCGCGAGGAGGCCGACCGCCGCGGACTCAACGTGTTCGATGCCACCTGCCCGCTGGTGACCAAGGTGCACATGGAGGTTGCGCGCCTCGGCCGTGCCGGCCACGACGTGGTGCTGATCGGCCACGCCGGCCATCCGGAAGTGGAAGGCACCATGGGCCAGTGGAACCCCGCCAACAGCGGCAACATCTACCTCGTGGAATCGGTGGAGGACGTCGCGGCCCTGGAGCCGAAGCAGCCCGGCAAGCTGGCCTTCGTCACCCAGACCACGCTCTCGGTGGACGACACCATCGCCATCATCGGCGCGCTGCGGACGAAGTTCGCCACCATCGAGGGGCCGCGCAAGGACGACATCTGCTACGCCACGCAGAACCGCCAGGACGCCGTCCGCCGCCTCGCCGATGCAGTGGACCTGGTGCTCGTCGTCGGTTCGGTCAACAGCTCCAACTCGAACCGTCTGAAGGAACTGGCCGAGAAGCAGGGCGTCACCTCCTACCTCATCGACGGCGCCGAACACATCGAGCGCAGCTGGCTCGAAGGCAAGTCCCGCATCGGCGTCACTGCCGGCGCTTCCGCGCCCGAGAAACTGGTGCAGGAGGTCATCGCCCGCCTGCAATCCTGGGGCTCCGGCACCGTCCGCGAACTGGACGGCGAGGCCGAGAACATCACCTTCGCGCTGCCGAAGGAACTGCGCATGGCCGGCTAGGGACGCCGTATGGCGCGGAAAAGGGCGACCCTTCTTGCGCCCCGCGGCCCGGTCCCCTAGAATTCCGCTTCTCGCCGGAATAGCTCAGTTGGTAGAGCGCGTCATTCGTAATGATGAGGTCGTAGGTTCGATTCCTATTTCCGGCACCACGAACTAGTCCAAGGGCGTCCACACGAGTCCAACGGAAGCAACTAAACCAGCGGAAACGCTGGTTTTTTTGTGCTTACACGTCCATGGCCATTCATGCGCATCCATCTCAGCGTGTGAGTACAGTTGTGAGTACAGTCCGCGAAAGCTCACTTTCCGCCGGAACTGTACATGGCCACAATCAGCGGGGATGACGAGCGGAAGCGCCGGTGGTCGTTTTCTGCTTGTCCGGCCCTTCCGCAGGCCGTGGACACCGATGGTCATGTCGTATTCGAATGGATTACGACATCCCCAAATACTTTCCAAGCCAATGAAGTCCATCCGGACCATGGCTCATCCCGACGTCGATCAGCTTCAGAGACAGATGTTTTATGGCGTCGGCAGGAAGCGCTCGAAGCCCATCGGTCCATCGCTTCTTATCGGCTTGGGGCAGGTCGGAATCCAAAACCTTCTGTGCCATCAGTTCCTTTAGGGTGTCCTCGTGGAGCTTGATCGTGACGGTGCCCAAGATCGCGCTGTAGCCACCGTCGTCCTGGATGAAATCGAGTCCAGCTGCGGTGGCCTTGCCTGGGCCCCACATGAAGTCGCCACTGAGGGCCATCGTTACGCCGGATTTAATCAGGCCAAGCTCCTCAAGATAAAGCAGGTTGCCGGCGACATCCTCCTCGTCGAGGCCGGGAAAGTCGGCGAGGTCCCATTGCACCCAGTGCGGATAGCAAGCCGCGACGTCCTCAAGCATTTTTCGGTGCGCGTCCCTGTCCAGTTTCATGAAGCCCCCGTAGTTGGTTCGGTCGCGCACCCAGCTTACCTCGCGGATGGCTTCGCCTATCCGGCGGGAGGCACCTGACATGATCGCCGACGCTCTCGTGCTCGTTTTCTTTGCCGCCTTGGTCGCCGGGCCTGCACAACCGCTCTGGCGTCGCTGACGCGCTACCGCATACTTCGTTTCTCGCCTTCCCGCGATGTCCGTGGCGAGCAGGTCCTTGCCATCGAGACGTACCCCAAACCGAAATTTTCGAGTTTCCGGTCCGCATGCACCTCATGACTATCACCGTCGAGGCGCTCCGTCAGCTTCCGGGCGGTGTCGCATTGCAGCGGAACTCCATTACGGAGCGCCATAATTCGGATCGGTACGAATGAGCCATCCGAATCAGCGATTTGGCCCCCTGGGCGAAGCAAATCGCCTCGCGGCGAGGTCGCGATCTTGCTTCACAACTTCCATCGTGGACGCATGGCCCAGCAATGCGTGTGGATCGAGCCGGCCGCCTGACAAGTGGGCCGGGTTAGTCGAAACCTTCTTTGCTATTGCCGTCACGTTTCTGCTTGGAGCTTGCTTCGGCTTCGGAATGGGGTTTGGCACCAAAGGACACAGAGGTCACGATCGCAAGCACGACAAGGAATCCGAAGATCATTGCGAGGCTCCGAAGCGAGATCACCCCGATGCCCAAGGGCTTGAGCTCCGCACGGTGCTGCACCGTTTGTTCGAGGATTCGTGGGCCGACACCCTTCGCAACACGCTGCTCAAGAGGCAGATCGCTATAGATCGTGCGCAGATCCTCGATTGCGGCATCGCGCTCCCGTTCGACTATATCCCTGTCGGCATAGTTCTGGCGCGTCGAGCCCGCCACGTAGCCGATCCATAGCGCGACGCCAATGGTGATAGAGGCCATAGTGCACACGGCGAGAATCCTGCCTACGGCTGGTATCCGCGGATCTTGCTTCCACCAATTGATGAGTAGAAAGACTGACAGAGATCCACAAAGACCCTGAACGGCCCAGTCTATAGTTTCCATTATCTGAAGCGCTCCGCGTGGATAGTGGTATGGCCGCACGTCAAGCTTACGACGTGGCGCTTCGGCTATCTCAGCGACGTCCCCCCGCTTTCAGTAGCGGAGCGAATTAGAGTCCGGGGGGTTACTTTAGCTGCTCGGCGTAGGCGGCGGGAGTCAGTCCGCCCAACGCCTTCTTCGGCCGCTCCTCGTTGTATT
>NZ_JAAQQR010000008.1 GCF_011742555.1 Luteibacter jiangsuensis | reverse complement strand
TCGTTGCCTGCATGAGAAGCCTGATCACGGCCATCAATGCCATGGTCCGAGATCAGGTTGGATGGCGATCTGCGGCCGTGTGAGCAATCCACTGAAAAAGACAGTTGCTCCCACAAAAAGCTCTCAGCGTTGCGGTTTCAGCAGTTCCTCGGCGCCCTGCGCCAGCAGCATCGCGGCCACTTCGTGCCCCAGCGCCACCGGCGTGTCACTCGTCGCGTCGGCCTGGGCGCGTACCAGTTCGCCGGTTGCCGCATTGCCCACCATGCCGTGCAGTGTCAGCCCGTATTCCGCCACCACGCACCATGCGCCGATCGCCACCGCGCAGCTGCCGCCGAGCTTCTCGTTCATGGCCCGCTCGGCCGCCACGGCCATCTGCGTTTCCGCATCGGTCAAGGCCACCATGAGGTCCGCCACGCGGCGATCGCCATCGCGCGATTCGACCGCGATGGCGCCCTGTCCCGGTGCGGGCAGCCAGTCGGGGCTCGCGAGCCGATGCCGGATACGCCCGCTCAAACCCAGGCGATCGACGCCCGCGCAGGCAAGGATGATGGCCTCGTAGTGGCCTTCGTCGAGCTTGGCCAGCCGCGTGTTCACGTTGCCGCGAAGATCCAGCAACTGCAGGTCGGGGCGCAACGCCCGCACCTGCGCCTGCCGTCGCAACGACGACGTGCCGACGCGAGCCCCGTTGGGTAGTTCGGCCAGCGTCGCGTAGTCGTTGCTGATGAAGGCATCCGCGGCATCGGCGCGCGGCAGGATGGCCGACAGCACGAAACCTGGTTCCAGTTCCGCCGGCACGTCCTTCAACGAATGCACCGCGATATCCGCGCGGTCTTCCAGCATGGCGATCTCGAGTTCCTTCAGGAACAAGCCCTTGCCGCCGATCGTCGCGAGCGAGCGGTCGAGAATCTCGTCGCCGCGCGTGGACAGCGGAACCAGCTCCACCGTGAGCCCGGGATGGGCCTGGCGCAGCAGGGCGGCCACATGCTCCGCTTGCCAGAGGGCGAGCGCGCTTTTGCGGGTGGCGATACGGAGCGGTGCGGTCATTGCTTTCCAGCCGGAGCGAAGCGGACGAAGGCGGAATTGTCCCGCAAACGGGCGGCGCGCGCAGCGCCTCACGCCGTCCGCAGCAGCTGCCGCACGGCCGGCAGGTTGCGCCGGCTCACCTCGGGCGCCACCTCGGTGCCGGCCAGCCGCGCGAGCACGCGGCCGTCGGGCAGTGTCTTCAGGCCTAGCAGGCGCTCCCGGGGTACCAGGCAGTTGCGGTGCAGACGGACTAGGCGCTCGCCGTGCGCGGCTTCGAGCTGGCGCAGGGATTCGTCGATCAGCCACATGCCGCCGGCATGGTGCACGGCCACGTACTTCTCGTCGGCCAGCAGGTAGAGCACATCGGCAAGTGCCAAGCGCACTTCGTCGGTGCCGCTGCGCGCGCGAAGCCACGCGACGCGCTCCGTGCTCTGCGGCGGTGCCAGCCGCGCGAGTGCACGGTCGAGTGCCTCGTCCAGCCGTTCGGCACGCACCGGTTTGAGCAGATAATCCGTGGCGCCGAGATCGAAGGCGCTCAACGCGTGTTGCTCGTAGGCTGTGCAGAACACCACCTGCGGCCGTTCCGCCAGCGCGCCGAGACGGCGAGCTGCCGCCGTACCGGTGAGCCCAGGCATCTCGACGTCGAGCAGCACGAGATCCGGTTTCAGTTCGGCGCACGCGTCGAGCATGGCCTCGCCATCGCCGACCTCGCCTACCACGGTGACATCGGAACGTCGCGCCAGAAGCCCGCGCAGACGCACGCGCGCCAGCGGTTCGTCATCGGCGATCAGTACGCGCACGCGTCACCTCCGGCAGGAAGACGGTCACCACGAAGCGCCCCTCGCGCACGCTCGCGTCCACGGTGGCGCGCTCGCCGAAATGGAAGCGCACGCGCTCGCGCACATTGCGCAACCCGTGTCCGTTGCCTGGCGTGGCCGGTGCGTCCGCGACGGGGTTTTCCACCACGATCTCCACGCCCCCCGGCACGCGCCGGCCGCCCAGGCGAACGGTGCCTCCTTCGCGCAACGGCTGCACGCCGTGCCGGATGGCATTCTCCACCAGCGGCTGGAGCAGCAGGCGCGGCAAGGGAAGATCCGCCGGCACGTCGATGTCGCGCTCCACCCGCAGGCGGTCGCCGAGCCGCAGCGCCTCGATGTCCAGGTAACGGTCCACCAGCGCCCACTCCTCACCCAGCGTGCCGGGGGACGTCTGGTCGCTGCCGAGCGCGGCGCGGAACAATTCGGAGAGGTTCTCCACCGTGCGCTCGGCGGCGTCCGGATCGACGCGGATGAGTGCGGCCACGGCATTCATGCTGTTGAAGAGGAAGTGCGGCCGTATCCGTGCCTGCAAGGCCGCCACCTGGGCCTGTGCGGCGGCGGCCACCCGCACCTGCCATTGCGCTACCACATAGAAATAGCGAAGCAGGCCGGCACCGAGCAGGCCCGTGGCGAGCATGCAGTCGCGCACGAAGCCGAAGCGCGAGGCCGGGCTCAGCCCCGCGGCCAGATTGTGGTCGATCCAGCCGAGCACGGCCGCGCTCGCACCCACCGTCGTTACCAGCAGCAGCCACACGGCCGCATACGGCCAAAGGCCCGGCAGGCGCTGCATCCACGGGCGCAGTTTGCACAGCGCCACGGTAAGGAGCACCGACAACCAGCTGGTGAACAGCACCGCGATGCTGTAATCGCGCAGGTCGCCGTCGTTGCCCGGCGCCAGCCACATCAACGTGACCGTGAGCGCGCCCACGACGAGCAAGGCGAACAGCACCGGCAGGCTGCAGAAATCGGGCAGCGGTGCGGACGGCTGGCGTGGATGGCGAGGTTCCCCGGACATGCGCGGAGTATGCCGGAAGCCGGATCGCGCACGGCGGGCAAGTCGCTCAAAGCCTGCCGTTGTGGGAGCCGCTTCAGCGGCGATGGGTGCTCGCCCGAAGGCCGCCCGTTGCCGCGGGATCGCCGCTGAAGCGGCTCCCACAAGTGCTGGTATCAGGCTTCGGCGAAACGCTCTGACAACCAGCCGCGGATATCCGCGATTTCCGGCAGGCTCACCTGGTGGCCCATGGGGTAGGTGTGCCATTCGATGCGATGGCCGAGCGCTTCGAGCGCCCGGCGCGACTGTTCGCCGAGCACCATCGGCACCACGGGATCGGCGCTGCCGTGTCCCCAGAAGATCGGCGTGGCATGGTTCGCGCCGCTGCGCTCGGCCTCGATGGTGTCGTGCAAAGGCAGATAGGCGGAAAGCACGAGGATGCCCGCCAGCGCCTCCAGATGGCGCAGCCCCGCGGACAGCGCCATCGCGCCGCCCTGCGAGAAACCGGCCAGCACGATGCGCGAGGCGGGCACGCCGCGTTCTTCCTCGCGCGCGATCAGCGCCTCCACTTCGGCGATGGAGGCACGGATGCCCTCGGCGTCCTGCTTGTCCGCGATGGACAGCCCCTTGATGTCGTACCACGCCCGCATCGGCACGCCGTTGTTCACCGTGACGGGCCGCACCGGCGCATGCGGAAACACAAAGCGCACCCCCGGCCACGCCGCATCGACCAGCTCCGGCACGATGGGCGCGAAGTCGTTGCCGTCGGCACCGAGGCCATGCAGCCAGATGACCGACCAGGTGGGCGACGGGCGGGTTTCGTGCTCGACGGTGGGCAGGGGCATGCCAGGAACTCCTTGCAGGGCCCTTGATCGTAACAGGCCGCCTGGGAGGGGCGCCTGGCGAAACCTTTTCAGCGCCGGGGCGCACCTACCGGTATGCATACCGGGGCGCAGTACCACGAGTTCTTCCTGACCTCCAGGCGCGAAGTAGCCATACGCGAACGCTTCCAACAGCGCGTGCAGGGGCTGCTGGCGCCGGGCGCCTCCTTGCTCGACTTCGGTGCGGGCACCGGCATCGACGCGAAGACCTATGCGGCGCAAGGCCATCGCACGTACGTGCACGAGCCGTCGCCTTCGATGCGTGCGCACCTCGAACTCTACTGTCGCGACGACATCGCCGCAGGCGAAGTCGTCATCCTCGATGGGGACCTTCCCTGCCAGGTGGATGCCGTGACCGCGAACTTCGCGGTGTTCAACCACATCGCGGACCAACGCCCATTGTTCGCACAACTCTCGGGCGTGGTGCGTCCGGGTGGCTTCATCCTGGCCAGTGTCCTCAACCCGTATTTTCTGGGCGATGCGAAATACAGCTGGTGGCGGAAGAACCTGCTGAACCTTGTGCGCCACGGCCACTACGGGTTCGCCACGGAGAGCGGCATCCACCGCTTCGCGCCGCGCCTGCCCGCTCGCGCCGCCCGCCCGCACTTCCGCCTCGAACGTGTGCTCCCCGGTGGCGTCGCCAAGTTGTTCGCACCGTATCTCTTCCTGCTTTTCCGGCGGACCTGAGCATGTGGCGGAAGGCGATCCGGCGGATTCTTCCATCCGTGCCGCAGTGGGCGACGGTGGCTCTCGAATCCCAGGAACGGTCTGTCACGGCAGAACTGTGCTGGGACGGCGGCCGCGCCGACGCCACGGACGACCACACCATCGCGTCGCTCAAGCCGTTGACCGTCGCCACGAGCATCGACGCGGGGGCCTGCCCCGTGCTGCGGTACATCGACGCCGCCACGGGCCGCGGGCTCGGAACGCTGCGCCTGACGAAAGCACGGTCTTTCGTTGCCGCCAACGCGGACATCCATCTATACGAGGTCGCAGCCGGCGAACACCGATGCCTGCCTTCGCCGCTGCGCGAATGGACGGCATGGCGACAGAACCGGAACATGCTCCGGCACCGTGCCGCCAATCACCTGAACATGGCGCCGGCTGCCGCACAGCAACTGATGATCAGCTACCTGTGCCCGCGGCCTGTCGTGTTGGTGTCCGTCGATACCGGAACCCATCGGAACATCTTCCCGATGGACCTCATCGGGCCGTTGGCGAGCGCAGGTCTATTCACGCTCGCCTTGCGTAGCAGCAATGTCTCGGAGCCTGTCATCCGCGACGTGGGTCGCGTGGCGCTGTCGCATCCGCCGGCATCGATAAAGGCGGCAGTCTACGGGCTGGCGCGCCATCACAAGGACGCGCTCGCACGGTGGGATGACCTTTCCCTCCCCATCGTGTCCTCCGGCCAGTTCGGCATTCCAGCCCTCGCCTCGGCGTTATGCGTGCAGGAAATGACCATCGTCCACAGCGTGGTCGTCGGCTCGCATACGTTCTTCGTCGCACGCATGGCGTCGTCGGAGCTGCGCCATGCCGGTGCACAGCTCCACCACACGGCGGGATTTCATCAGTACGAGCGGAAGCGCCGCGGCATGCCCTTTCCGGAAGTTTAGGGTCCCTGGCGGCGTCTACTCCCCAAGCCCCAGTTCAGTCGCGAAGAACGTCATCGACAGCGCCTGGTTGCCCACGCGCTGGCTGAAGGGCGCGCCGATGCCGTGGCCCGCATTCATGCGGGTGAGCAGCAGCACCGGCTGGCCGGAGGTGCTGGCATCCTGGAGCGCGGCGGCGAACTTGCGCGACTGCCACGGGGCTACGCGCGGGTCGTTGGCGCCGGTGGTGAGCAAGACGGCCGGGTACTTCGCGCCCTTCTTCACGTTGTGCAGCGGCGAATACGCCAGCATGGCCTTCGCGATCGCGGGATCGGACACGCTGCCGTATTCGCTGACGTTGTAGGGACCGTTGGCGAACGCGGTTTCATGGCGCGGTACGTCGTAGATGCCCACGGCGCCGACCACCGCGCGGTACTGCTCCGGATGCTGGGTGAGCGCCGCGCCCATCAGCAGGCCGCCATTGCTGCCGCCGAGGATGCCGAGGTGTTTCGTGTCGGTCCACTTCGTGTCGATCAGCGCCTGCGACGCTGCGTAGAAGTCGTCGAACACGTTTTGCTTGCGCGTCTTCTGGCCCTGCTCGTGCCATGCCTCGCCGAACTCGTTGCCACCGCGGATGTTGGCGTAGGCCAGCACGCCGCCGCGTTCCAGCCACGCGAGGTTCGCGCCGATGAAACCCGGTGTGACGGGAATGCCGAAACCGCCGTAGCTGTAGAGGATGGTCGGGCGCTTGCCGTTCGGCGTGGTGCCGTCCATCGCGATCACGGTGACGGGAATCCTGCTGCCGTCCTTCGATGTGCCTTCCACCCGGGTGACCCGCACCTTTGAATAATCGGCGGCTGGCTTCACTTCGAAGATCGTCTTCAACGAGCCGGAGTTACCGTCGTATTCGGCCCAATGGGTGGGCTGGGTCCATCCCGCGTAGGTGATCAGCGCCTTGGCCTGGCCCTTCTCGGCAGCGACGCCGCCGATGGCGATGCCGGTGGCGGGCAAGGGTACGAGGCGTACGAAGTTCGCCTTGCCGTCGTACTGGTCCGCCCACCAGTCGGGACCCGCGCTGCGCACGACCAGGAAGCCATCGCCGAGCGCCGTCACGTGCTGGATGGCGCCCTTGCCCTCCGGAAGCACGTCGGCCGTCTTTCCGTTCGTGCCGACCGCGACGATCTTGCCCTGCGGCGCGCCGGCGAAGCTGACGACGTACAGCTTGTCGCCGACCCAGCTGGCTTCGCGCGCGTCGGCCTCGCGTCCGAGCACGCGCTTGAACCCGCCCTGGCCGTTGCGCAGGAAGACCTCCGCCGGGCCGCCGTCGCCTTCGTTCGCCAACAGCGCGGTGGCCTTGCCGTCCGCGCTTTCCTTGAGGATGTACTCGGCCACGTGGGAGTAGCCCTTGCCGAACGCCACGGTGTCCTTCGCCGCCGGCTGGCCGATGACGTGATGGGCCAGGTAGGCATCGAATTCGCGCAGCGGCTTGCCATCCGACGGCGCATCGAAGCGCGCATAGGTCACGCCCTTCTCGTCGGCATCCCAAGCCAGCGCCTGCGGCGTGGTGCCACCGCCCGCGAACGGAAGTTCGTCACCCAGTGGCTTGCCCGTACGGGTGTCGAGGACATGGATGGTGGTGAGTTCGCTGCCGCCTTCGGCGGTGCCATAGGCGAGGTAGCGGCCGCTGGGCGAGGGCCAGTACGCGGTGATGGCCGTGTTGCCGTCGCCCTTGTTGAGATCCACGAGCGTGCGCGTGGCGCCGTCCGGCCAGGCTTTCGCCACGAGCACGGGCTGCGGCTGGGGTGGCGTGTTCTCGAAATAGAACAGCGTGCCGCCGGCCAGCGTGGGGGAGGAGCGCGTGGTGGAGGTGATCGACAGTTCGCGGATGCGCGAACTCAGGGCCTTGCCCAACGGCATGGCACCGATCGCTGCCTCGGTGTACGCGTTCTGCGCATCGATCCATTCCTTCACATCGGCCGCGTCTGGGTTTTCCAGCCAGCGGTACGGGTCGTTCACCGGCTGGCCGGCCAGCGTTTCCGAAACCACCCGCTTCGGCGTGGGCGGCGGTGCGGAGGTGGCGGCTTGCGCCGAGACGGCGAGGAACAGGCTGGCGGCGAGCAGGCGGGGAACGAGGACGCGCATGGGTTGAACTCCCTTGTGATCTGCCGAGCGTAGCAAAGCCGCAGAGGCTCCGGGCCTCTGTGGGAGCCGGCTTCGCCGGCGATCCCGCGGCAGCGGGCAACCCTGTCGCGCGCATCCATCGCCGCTGAAGCGGCTCCCACACAAAGCTGGCCTCAACCCGGATGGCGATGCCGCCACGGGCTTCGTGAGCGGGTTATGCTCCCATGATTTGTCCCACCCGGAACTGTCTTCGATGCGCGTACTCGCCGCCGCCCTGCTTGCCACCCTTGCCGCCGCGCCGGTGTTTGCCGCGCAACCCCCGGTCGACATGGAAACCATCATGGCCGACCCCGACTGGATCGGCCCGGCGGTGGAAGATCCGTACTGGAGCGTCGACGGCAGTCAGGTCTTCTACTCCCTGAAGCAGGACGGCACGCCGGTGCGCGACCTCTGGCGGGTGCAGGCGAACGGCGGCACGCCGGAACGGCTCGACGCAGCGGCAGCGGCCCGGGCGGATGGCGGCAAACCCGTGTTCGATCGCGCCCACCGCCACGCCGCCTTCGTGCGCCATGGCGACATCTTCCTGCGCGACCTCGCCAGCGGCGCCACGGTGCAGGTGACCCGCACCGCCGCGAAGGAACGCGATCCGCGCTTCTCCCTCGACGGCCGCTTGCTCACCTTCCGTGCCGATAACGACTGGTTCGCGTACGCGGTCGCGGGCGGCCCCGTGTCGAAGGCAGCCGACCTCGAAACGAAGGACGACCCGAGCGACAGGAAAGCCGACGATCTCGCCGACGGCCAGCAGGCGCTGTTCAAGACCTTGCGTGGCCTGCGCGCGGACGAGGATGCCATGAAGGCGGACGCCGATGCCCTGGCGGCCGCCGATCCGGGGCGCGCACCCCGGCCGTTCTGGCTCGGCAAGAACGTGAGCATCGTCGATACCTCGCTGTCGCCGGATGGCCGCTGGATGCTCGTGGTGACCGAGGCGAAGGACGCCGACAAGGGCAAGATCGCCGACCTCACGCATTACGTGACCGATTCCGGTTACGCCGAAAGCGAAGCGACGCGCAGCTACGTCGGCAGGAAGGACCCCACGCCGCAGTCGCTGCGCCTGCTCGATCTGCAAACGCATGCGAGCTTCGACCTCGACACCGCCACCCTGCCGGGCATCGGCGACGATCCGCTGGCCGACATTCGCGCGAAGACCGTCGCCGCGCTGCGCAAGGAGGGCAAGGGCGATCGCGCCGACGCGCTGGCTGCGCCAAAGACGCGGCCGGTCATCGTCAACGGCGAATACAGCCCCGGCATCGTGTGGAGCGACGACGGCCGCCAGGTCGCCGTGCAACTGCGTGCGATCGACAACAAGGATCGCTGGATCGCCACCGTGGATTTCGACCGTCACGCCCTGGTGTCGCAGCACCGCCTTACCGACAAGGCCTGGATCAACTGGGACGGCAACGACTTCGGCTGGCTCCGGGACGGCCGCACCCTGTGGTACCTGAGCGAGGAAAGCGGTTTCGCGCAGCTGTATGTCCGCGCGCCGGGAAGCAAGGCCAAGGCGCTGACCTCGGGCCGTTTCGAAGTGGACCATCCGGTGCTGAGTCCCGATGGTTCGCGTTTCTACGTGCGCACGAACAAGGTGGCGCCCTACAGCTACGACATCTATTCGGTGCCGGCACAAGGCGGCACGCTCGCGCGCGTCACGACCTTCGAAGGCCTCGACGATTTCGCCCTGTCGCCGGACGGTACCCGCCTCGCGGTGCTGCATTCCTCGCCTTACGTGCCGTCGCAGCTGGCCACGGTGGGTGTGGACGGTTCCGCCGTGCGTGAACTCACGGACACCCGCAAGCCCGCGTACAAGGCTTGCGAATGGATCGCGCCGAAGATCGTCCAGGTGCCTTCAACCCATGGTGCGGGCACGATCTGGGCCAAGTTCTATGGCCCGGCCGACGCCGCCACGGCGGCCTCGCGCCCGGCCGTGATCTTCGTGCACGGCGCGGGTTACCTGCAGAACGTGCACCTGTCGTACCCGGCGTATTTCCGCGAGCAGATGTTCCATAACATGCTGGTGCAGCGCGGGTATGTGGTTCTGGACATGGACTACCGCGCGTCCAAGGGCTATGGCCGTGACTGGCGCACCGCCATCTACCGGCAGATGGGCCACCCGGAACTGGACGACCTGCTCGACGGCAAGGCCTGGCTGGTGGCGAACCACGGCGTGGATCCGAAACGGGTCGGCATCTATGGCGGCAGTTACGGTGGCTTCATGACCCTGATGGCGCTGCTGCGCGCACCCGGCGAGTTCGCCGCCGGCGCCGCGCTGCGCCCGGTGACCGACTGGACCAGCTACAACCACGAATACACGTCCAACATCCTCAACGACCCGCAACTGGACCCCGATGCGTACAAGGCGAGCTCGCCCATCCAGTACGCCGAGGCCCTGGCCGACCCGCTGCTGATCGAGCACGGCCTGATCGACGACAACGTGCTGGCCAGCGACTCGATCCGCCTCTACCAGCGCTTCATCGAGCTGCACAAGAAGAACTTCTGGATGTCGCTGTATCCGATGGAGCGGCACGGCTTTGTGCACGCGGACTCCTGGTACGACGAGTATCGTCGTATTGACGAGTTGTTCCGGGAGCGGCTGGAGCCAGCAAACCGGAACTAACCCCGAGGGAGGCATTGTGGGAGCCGCTCTAGCGGCGATAGGCTGCTCGCGGCAAGCCTGCCCGCTGCCACGGGATCGCCGCTGAAACGGCTCCCACAGGGTTATCGGGCAAGAATTTACGGAAACGTTACGCCCCGGGCCCGCCGCGTTACACCGTAAATATCGCGCCAGGCGAAGAATGCGCACCGTCCTAGTCGATGGTGCGCAACCGTGGAATTCCTTTACGTTCTTCTCGTCGTCGTCCTCACGGCCGTGACGATCGGCTTCCTCATGATCTGCGACCGGCTGGGTCGCCGCTGAGGACGCCGCCATGACCTTTACCTACATAGTCGCCGCGGCCATCGCCGTGGCCCTTACCGGTTACCTGTGCGTGGCCCTGCTGAAGCCGGAGTGGTTCGAATGACCACCAACGACTTCCTCCAGATCGGCCTCTACCTCGTCGTGCTGCTGGCGCTGGTGAAGCCGATGGGCCATTACATGGCCCTCGTGTTCGCCGACGAACCGAACCGCGTCACCCGCTTCGGGGCCGGGGCGGAGCGCCTGCTCTACCGTCTTGCCGGCATCCGCTCCGGCGAGGACATGGGCTGGAAGCGCTACGCCATGGCGATGCTGGTGTTCAACGTGGCCGGCGTGGCCTTCGTGTACCTGCTCCAGCGCACGCAGCAATGGCTGCCGTTGAACCCCCAGCATTTCGCTGCCGTGGCGCCCGACTCCGCCATGAACACCGCCGTGAGTTTCGTCACCAACACGAACTGGCAGGGATACGCGGGCGAGTCGACCATGAGCTACCTCACGCAGGCGCTTGGCCTTGCCGTGCAGAACTTCCTGTCGGCGGCCACGGGCATCGCGGTGCTCATCGCGGTCGTCCGCGGCTTCGCGCGCCGTGGTGCCGCAGCTGTGGGCAACTTCTGGGTGGACGTGACCCGCGCCACGCTCTACGTGCTGCTGCCGTTCTCGATCGTGATCGCGCTGCTGCTCGTGTCGCAGGGCGTGGTGCAGAACGTGGCGCCTTACCTCGACGTGGCCACGCTGGAGCATGGCCGGCAGACCCTGCCGATGGGCCCGGCGGCATCGCAGGTGGCGATCAAGATGCTCGGCACGAACGGCGGCGGCTTCTTCAACGCCAACTCCGCGCATCCGTTCGAGAACCCCACGCCGTTCTCCAACTTCGTGGAGATGATCGCGATCTTCCTCATCCCGGGCGCCCTCTGCTGCACGTTCGGGCGCATGGTCGGCGACCGGCGCCAGGGCTGGGCCATCCTCGCCACGATGCTGGTCATCTTCGTGCCCCTCGCGGTCGGCCTCGTCGCCGCTGAGCAGGCCGGCAACCCCGCCCTGCACGGCCTGGCCGTGGACGCGCATGCCACCGCCCTGCAATCGGGCGGCAACATGGAAGGGAAGGAAACGCGCTTCGGCATCGCCTCGTCCGGCCTGTTCGCCGCCATCACCACCGCCGCATCCTGCGGTGCGGTGAACGCGATGCACGATTCGCTGACGCCGCTCGGCGGCCTCGTTCCCATGTGGCTCATGCAACTCGGCGAGGTGGTCTTCGGCGGTGTGGGTTCGGGCCTCTACGGCATGCTGGCGTTCGCAGTGGTTGCGGTATTCATCGCCGGACTCATGGTGGGCCGCACGCCGGAATACCTCGGCAAGAAGATCGAGGCCCACGAGATGAAGATGGCCAGCCTGGCCGTCCTCGTGCCGTGCGCGCTCGTGGTCGTGTGTACCGCCGTCGCGGTCATGGTGCCTGCCGGTGTCGCGGGCGTCGCGAATCCCGGCGCCCACGGCTTCAGCGAAATCCTGTATGCGGTCAGCTCCGCGTCCAACAACAACGGCAGCGCTTTCGGCGGCCTGTCCGCGAACACGCCCTTCTGGAATGTGCTGCTCGCCATCTGCATGTTCCTGGCGCGCTTCCCGCTTGCGATCGCGATGCTGGCCATGGCCGGGTCGCTGGCCGCCAAGGGGCATGTGCCTCCCTCGGCCGGCACGCTGCCCACGCATACCCCGCTGTTCGTCACGCTGCTGACCTGCGTCGTGATCGTCGTCGGCGCGCTCACCTTCCTCCCGGCGCTGGCCCTCGGGCCCATCGTCGAGCACCTCACGTCTCTCACGGGCCACTGATCCATGACTTCCCACGCTCACGCCGCGCGCGGATTCGACCGCGCGATGGCGACACGCGCCCTTGTCGACGCGTTCCGCAAACTCGATCCGCGCACGCAGTTCCGCAACCCGGTGATGTTCGTCGTGTTCGTGTGCAGCGTCCTGACCACCCTGCTGTGGGTGCAGGCGCTGGCCGGCCACGGCGAGGCTCCCACGGGCTTCATCTTCTGGGTGACGCTGTGGCTCTGGTTCACGCTGCTGTTCGCCAACTTCGCCGAAGCGCTCGCCGAAGGCCGCGGCAAGGCCCAGGCCGATGCGCTGCGCGGCTCGCGTCGCGACGTGGCCGCGAAGAAACTCTCCGCGCCAAGGCAGGATGCGCAGATCGTCTTCACGCCTTCCAGCGAACTGCGCAGCGGCCACCACGTGCTGGTGGAAGCCGGCGACATCGTGCCGGGCGACGGCGAGATCGTGGTGGGTGCGGCCAGCGTCGACGAGAGCGCCATCACCGGCGAATCGGCGCCGGTGATCCGCGAGGCCGGCGGCGATCGCAGCGCCGTGACGGGCGGTACCCGTGTGCTCTCCGACTGGCTGGTGGTGCGCATCACCAGCAACCCCGGCGAGAGCTTCCTCGACCGCATGATCTCGATGGTGGAAGGCGCGTCGCGCCGCAAGACACCGAACGAGATCGCGCTCACCATCCTGCTGGCGAAGTTCACCCTGATCTTCCTGCTGGCCTGCGCCACCCTCCTTCCCTATTCGATCTACAGCGTGCAGGCGGCGGGAAGTGGCAACCCCATCACCCTCACCGTTCTGGTGGCGCTCCTCGTATGCCTCATTCCCACCACCATCGGCGCCTTGTTGTCTGCCATCGGCATCGCCGGCATGGACCGCATGATCCGCGCCAACGTCATCGCCACGTCCGGCCGCGCCGTCGAGGCGGCGGGTGACGTCGACGTGCTGCTGCTCGACAAGACGGGCACGATCACGCTGGGCAATCGCCAGGCGGTGGCCTTTCACGCCGCGCCGGGCATCGAGGAACGCGAACTGGCCGAAGCCGCCGACCTCGCCTCGCGCGCCGACGAGACGCCGGAAGGCCGCAGCATCGTCGCCCTGGCGGAGGCGAGGTTCAGCCTGCACGGGCGGCGTCGCGACAAGGACGCCACCTTCGTGCCGTTCACCGCGCAGACGCGCATGAGCGGCGTCGACGTCGGCACCCGTCACATCCGCAAGGGCGCGATCGATGCGGTGGAGCGGTACCTGGAAGGCCAGGACAGCCACATGCCGCCGCTGGTGCGGCGCATGGCCGAAGACGTGGCGCGCCGCGGCGCCACCCCGCTCATCGTCGTGGATGGTGCGCTGACGCTGGGTGTGATCGAACTCAAGGACATCGTGAAGGACGGCATCAAGGAGCGCTTTGCCGAGATGCGCCGCATGGGCATCCGCACGGTGATGATAACCGGCGACAATCCGCTCACGGCAGCGGCCATCGCGGCGGAAGCCGGCGTGGACGACTTCCTCGCCGAGGCCACGCCCGAGACGAAACTGAAGTTGATCCGCGACATGCAGGCCGAGAACCGCCTGGTGGCCATGTGCGGCGATGGCACCAACGACGCTCCGGCGCTGGCCCAGGCCGACGTGGCCGTTGCGATGAACAGCGGCACCCAGGCCGCGAAAGAGGCCGGCAACATGGTCGACCTCGATTCGAATCCGACCAAGCTGATCGAGGTCGTCGGCATCGGCAAGCAGATGCTCATCACGCGGGGTGCGCTCACCACGTTCTCGATCGCGAACGACATTGCCAAGTACTTCGCGATCATTCCCGCCGCCTTCGCGACGACCTACCCCGCGCTCAACGCGTTGAACGTGATGCATCTGGCCACCCCGCAGAGCGCCATCCTCTCGGCGGTGATCTTCAACGCGCTGATCATCATTTTCCTCATTCCCCTCGCGCTGAAGGGCGTGGCCTATCGCGCGCTGGGCGCCGCCGCGCTGCTTCGCCGCAACC
Source organism: Luteibacter jiangsuensis (assembly GCF_011742555.1). GTDB lineage: Bacteria > Pseudomonadota > Gammaproteobacteria > Xanthomonadales > Rhodanobacteraceae > Luteibacter > Luteibacter jiangsuensis. The sequence goes on along the minus strand of NZ_JAAQQR010000008.1, from coordinate 163,098 downwards.
TGCTCGTGTACGGCCTGGGCGGCATCGTCGCGCCCTTTGTCGGCATCAAGCTCATCGACATGTTGCTGGTCCTCCTGGGGCTGGCCTGATCTGAAGGCATCGCCATGCGAAACGTTCACCTCACCGTGCTCATCGAAGACTCCGACGACATCGACATGAATGTGCGTGTCGTCGCCCCGGCATCGCCGCACGCGGCACCGGTGGTTCCATTCAAATCCCAGATCGTCGCCACGCGCCATGACGCGAGCGACGACGAATACACGCTCGGCGGCTACGCCGGCATCTGACACACGACGAAATCCATGAAAACCGTTCTTCTGGCGGCCTGCGCCGCCGCCTTTCCCCTCGTCTTCGCCGCTCCTGCCCACGCGGCCGATACACCGCCGGTCACGGGCAATGTGGCGATCGTGTCCGATTACATGTTCCGCGGCCTGACCCAGACCTGGGGCCACCCGGCCATCCAGGGCGGCGCCGACTACACCGGCGCGAACGGCTTCTCGGCCGGCGCCTGGGCATCCAGCGTCAGCGATCGCAGCTACGCCGGCGGTTCGATGGAGCTGGACCTCTACGCGAGCTTCGGCCGCCCCATCGACGACGACTGGTCGTGGCGCCTCGGTGTCTACGGTTATGTGTACCCGGGCGCCAATCTCGACCAGGCCGCGGGGTACCGCGGCCGCTCCTTCGACACGGTGGAGGCCAATGCCGCGCTCACGTGGCGCAACATCACGCTGAAGTACAACCGGTCGCTCACCGACTACTTCGGTGCGGATCGCGAACAGGGCTATAACGGCGACACCCGAGGTACCGGCTACCTCCAACTCGACGCCGCCTTCGCCCTGGCCGATGCCTGGACGCTCGCGCTGCACGCGGGACATACCCACTACACCGCCTCGTTGGCCACGCCCACGGCGTACGGTGTCCGCGACGTGGATTACAGCGACGCCTCGGCGACCGTGAAGTACGCAATCGATCCGCACTGGTCGGTAAGCATCGGGGTTACCCATGCGACCAACGGGCGGTACTACAGCCACGTGTCCAGCTATACCGACGTCGCCGATACCCGTGACGTGGGCGGCACACGCGGTCTCGTCATGTTCCAGGGCACGTTCTGAGGAGTACGCCATGACATCCCTTCTTCGCCCGGCCCTCGTCCTGCTCGTGGGCCTCACCATCATCACCGGCGTGGCCTATCCGCTCCTCGTCACCGGTGCCGCACAGGCGGTGTTTCCGCGCCAGGCGAACGGCAGCATCGTCGAATCGGGCGGGAAGCCGGTCGGCTCGTCGCTGCTCGGCCAGTCGTTCGTCGAGCCGCGGTACTTCTGGAGCCGTCCCTCGGCTACCAGCCCCGATCCCTACAACGGTACGGCATCGGGCGGATCGAACCAGGGTCCGACCAATCCCGCCCTCACCGACGCGGCGAAGAAGCGGATCGCCGCGTTGCAGGCCGCCGACCCCGGCAATACGGCACCGGTGCCGGTGGAACTCGTCACGGCGTCGGGCAGTGGCCTCGACCCGGAGATCAGCCCGGCGGCGGCGCGTTACCAGGTGGCCCGCGTGGCGCATGCGCGCGGGCTGGATCCGGCCACCGTGCAGGCATTGGTCGAAGCGCACACCGAAGGGCGCCAGTTCGGTGTGCTGGGCGAGCCGCGGGTGAATGTGCTGGCGTTGAACCTTGCCCTCGACCGCTCGAAGCCCGCCCCGTAACCACCGCTGTAGGAGCGCGCCCTGCGCGCGACATGTTTTCGGACCAGTTCCGGATCTTGCGCGCCAGCTCCGAGGTTCGGCCTCAACACATGTCGCGCGCGGGGCGCGCTCCTACAATGCGCTCTAATCCTCTACCGGCGACTGCAATGAACAACGATCGCGACGCGCGTGCCGACGCGCTGCTGAATGCAGCGAAGGACGAGGACGGCCAGCGCCTGAAGATCTTCCTTGGCGCCTCGCCGGGCGTGGGGAAGACCTACGCCATGCTTTCGGCCGCACGCGACCTGCGCCGACAGGGCGTGGATGTGGTGGTCGGCCTGGCCGAGACGCATGGCCGGGCCGAGACGGCCGCGTTGCTCGAAGGTATCGAGGTCCTGCCGACGCGGGCAGTGCACTACGCGGGACGCACCTTCCAGGAGTTCGACCTGGAGGCCGCCCTGGCCCGAAAGCCGGCGGTGATACTCGTCGACGAACTGGCGCACTCGAATCTGCCCGGCGGCCGGCATGCCTATCGCTGGCAGGACATCGTGGAACTGCTCGACGCGGGCATCGAGGTCTACACGGCGATGAACGTGCAGCACCTGGAAAGCCTCAACGACCAGGTGCGTCGCATCACCGGCGTGGCCGTGCGCGAAACCGTGCCGGACGCGTTCCTCGATCGCGCCCGGGACATCGTGCTGGTGGATCTGCCCCCGCGCGAGCTGATCGCCCGCCTGCGGCAGGGCAAGGTGTACGTGCCGGAAACCGCCGCGGTCGCGCTGGAAGCGTTCTTCTCGCCGACCAACCTCGCGGCACTGCGCGAACTCGCGGTGGAGACGGTCGCCGCGCACGTGGAAAGCGACCTGCGCGAGTCCATGCTCGCGCGCGGCGACGCCATGCCCGTCCGGCGCCGCGTGGTGGCCGCCATCGACGGCGCCGCGCAGAGCGAATACCTCGTGCGCATCACGCGCCGCATCGCGGAGCGCCGCGGCGCGCCCTGGAGTGTCGTCTACGTCGATCGCGGCGGTACCGACGGCGCGCGTCGTGAGCGCGTGGACGCGGCCATGCGTCTCGCCCGGCGTCTCGGTGGGGAAGGCGTGGTGCTGCGCGGCCATGCCGTCGCGGACGAATTGCTGGCCTGGGCCGACCGCGAAGGCGTGGGCCAGATCATCGTGGGGCGCACGCGGGAGCGCCCCATTGCGCGGCGCCTGGGCCTGTCCTTCACCCAGCAACTGCTTCGCCGTGGCGCGCACCTGGAACTCACCATCGTCGCGACTCCGCTGGAACGGGCCAGCGCGCGGCGCCGGCTCCGCGCCGGCGGTGACAAAGGCTCGCGCCGCGATTACGGCATGGCCACGGCAGTCACCGCGGCGGCGATGGCGCTCTCGTTCGTGGCCGACCGCTTCCTTTCCGTCGCCAACCTCTCGCTCATCTTCCTCACCGCCGTCCTGTTCGTCGCGGTGCGCACGCGCATGGCCGTCGCGGTGTACACCGCTCTGCTCTGCTTCGTCGGCTACAACTTCTTCTTCGCGCCGCCACGCTACACGCTCGTGATTGCCAATGCCGACGACGTGCTGGCCGTGGTGTTGTTCCTGGCCGCCGCGCTGGTGTGCAGCCGCCTGGCGACGCGGCTGTCCGGGCAGGTGGCCTCGCTGCGCGCGGCCCAGATACGCGGGCGCGCGCTGGTGACGCTGGGCCAGCAGCTGGCCACCGCAGCGGATGCGGCTGCGATCCGCGAGGTAGGTGCGCGGGCCCTGGCGCGTGCGCTGGACGCGCAGGCGAGCGTGCTCGCCCGCGACGCGGGGGGCGCGCTGGTGCCGGTGGCTTCGGCGCCGGAACCGTTCGTCCTGTCTGCGCAGGACGTCGCCGCTGCCGACTGGTCCGACGCGCACGCGGAACCCGCGGGGCGCTTCACCGACACGCTGCATGGCGCGTCGAGCTGGATGCTGCCATTGGGTACCGAGGCGCAGCGGGCGGGCGTGGTCGCCCTGCGCTTTCCGGATACTCCCGGCGACCCTGACGCGGACCGCCGCGGGATGGCGCTAGCGATGGTGCAGGATATCGGCCAGGCACTGGAACGCGCGCGACTCGCCGCCGAACTGGAAGGCGCGCGCGTGGAAGGCGAGACCGAGCGGCTGCGCAACGCCCTGCTGTCGTCGGTGTCGCACGACCTGCGCTCGCCGCTGGCATCGATGATCGGTGCCGCCGGCACCTTGCTCGACTACGAAAAACAGTTGCCCGAAGGCGAACGGCGCGAACTGCTGGAAGCCATCCTCGGCGAAGGCCGGCGTCTCGACAGCTACATTCAGAACCTGCTGGACATGACGCGCCTCGGCCATGGTGCGCTCACGCTCAAGCGCGACTGGGTCGATGCGGGCGAGATCGTCGCCGCCGCGGTCGCGCGCATGCGCAAGCAGTTTCCCGAGACGCGGGTGGACATGCAATTGCCGCCGGATACCGTGCTCCTGCATGTGCATCCTGCGCTGATCGAGCAGGCCCTGTTCAACATCCTCGAGAACGCGGCACGTTTCTCGCCGCCCGACGAGCCCGTGCGCGTCATGGTCCGTGTCGAGTCCGGGCAGCTGCTGGTGGATGTGAGCGACCGCGGGCCCGGCATTCCGGAAGACGAGCGCGAGCGGATTTTCGACATGTTCCATTCGGTGGCGCGAGGCGATCGCGGCAAACAGGGTACCGGACTCGGCCTCGCCATCTGTCGCGGCATGATCGGTGCCCATGGCGGCAGCGTGCAGGCCTTGCCCCATGTCGGCGCAGGTACCACCATCCGGGTCTCGCTGCCTTTGCCGGCGCCGCCCGACGACAACCCATGAATGCCATAGCGCCTCGCGTGCTCGTGATCGACGACGAAGTGCAGATCCGCCGGTTCCTCGACATCGGTCTGCGCGCCGAGGGCTACCAGGTGTTCCTCGCCGGCAGCGGCAAGGAGGGCCTGGGCCTTGCCGCGACGCAGTCGCCCGACGTGGTCATTCTCGACATCGGCCTGCCCGACATGGAAGGCCACGAGGTGCTGCGTGAGTTGCGCACCTGGAGCCAGGTGCCGGTGCTGATGCTCTCGGTGAGGGACGCCGAGAGCGAGAAGGTAAAGGCGCTCGACCGCGGCGCGAACGACTACGTGACCAAACCGTTCGGCATCCAGGAGCTCATGGCGCGTCTGCGCGTGCTGCTGCGCACGGGAGCGAAGGGTGGCGAAGCGGAAGCCTCGTTGCGCTACGACGACGGCGCCCTCTCCATCGATGTGGCGCGACGCGAGGTGTTCGTGGACGGCCAGGCCGTCGCGCTGACGCGAAAGGAATTCGCGGTGCTGTCGTTGCTCGTGCGCCACGCCGGGCGTGTGGTCGGGCAGCAGCAGATCCTGCGCGAGGTGTGGGGTCCGACCCATGCGCAGGACACGCACTACCTGCGTATCGTGATGGGAAAACTGCGGCAGAAACTCGGCGACGACTCGTCGGCTCCGCGTTGGCTCAAAACGGAGCCGGGCGTGGGCTATCGCTTCCCGGCGTCGTGATGGCGACGCAAACGTTTTCGTCCGTCACGCCCGTTTCACCGGTTGCCGCAATGGCGTGATCCCGGTCACAGCAACGCCAACGTGCGGCATTTCTAAGACAAGTCCGATTTCCTTCCTCGATGAGCTTGCGCAGCCTCGCCCGCTCACTCGAAAAGGAGCGCCGCGTGTACCGTCTGCCATCCATCCTCATCGCGTCCATCATCGCCGCTGTCGAACCGCCTCCAGCGACTGGCCCGAGGTGCGGCAACGAACGCTTCGTCGCGGGGGAGCGCCTGCTGCCCAGCTACCGCGAAGCATGGCTGCAATGTCGCAACGAGGAACATGCGCTCACCCATCCGCAGACGGGCACCTTTGCGAAAGAGCGTACCTGTTACGACGTGACCTCGCCCGGGACGCACGGCGAATGGCAGTACGGCCGCATTGCCATGGACGTGATCGAACGGCACAGCGGCGACGCCTACACCTTCGAAACGTTGTGGATGTGCAAGCCGATGTGACTCAAGCGGTCACCTGGCGAGCGAGATATCGCCCCGGCGAGTCGCCGAAGGCCTTGCGGAACATGGCCACGAACGCGCTCGGCGAGGCGTAGCCCAGGGCGTCTGCGACGACCGACACGGGCTCGCCTTCCGCCAGCCGCTCCAGCGCGCAGGCAAGCCTGGCCTGCTGCCGCCACTGGGCCACGCTGCATTGCGTTTCCTGGCGGAAAAGGCGTGTGAGGGTACGCACGGACATGCCCGCCCAGCTCGCCCACTCGTCGATCCCCCGCGTGTCGTCGGGTCGCTCGAACATGGCCATCGCAATGCGACGCAGCCGGCGATCCACCGGCATCGGCAGATGCAGCTGCTCGACCGGCGCGCGGCGCATTTCGTCCAGCAGTACGGCGAGCAGCCGATCCTTCTCCGGTTCCCGCTCTCCGTCGACGGGCCAGGTGGCGGTGCGCTTCACGATGGCCCGAAACAGATCGCTCACCCCCACCACGCACGGCCGGTCGGGGAGACCTTGGGCGGCACTGGGCGCGATGAACACGCCCCAGGCGCGCAGGGGCCCCGCGATGCTCACCGTGTGCATCTCCCCCGGCGGCATCCAGCCGGCCCTGTGCGGCGGCAACAACCAGGAGCCGTGCTCCGTGCGATTGATCACCAGGCCCTGTTCCACATAGAAGAACTGCCCGCGGACGTGGTTGTGCCAATCGGTTTCCGCGAGGGGAATCTCGCCCTTCGCCTCGTAGGCGACAAGCGGCGGACCGTCGGTGCTTTCAAGTAGCGCGTGCAGGGTCTCGTCCAGCATTTGGCCATTTCTCGACATAAGTTGGCCCGGTGACGATATCAGGCCGATAGCTTCCATGGCTAACATTTGCACTCCCAAACAAATGTTTTGCACTCCCAAACAAATGTCCTGACCGTGGCAGTCCCTCGCCGCTAACGGACCCCGACGCCGGAGATTCCCCATGATCCGTCTCGTCACGAACGACTACAACGACCTCGACGGCGGCCAGCAGGCCGGTGACGCCCTGGTCACCTTCGTCGCCTGCGCCCACGCGATGCTGGACCCGGGAACCCCGGAAGAGCAGGTCCGCACCCTCGAACCGCGCCTTCTGGCGCAGTTGCCGACCTTGCGGGCCCTCGGCGTGTTCGACCTTTTCGCCGTGCGCGATCCCGCCCTGGCGGCCCTTCTCGCGGACGAGGACACGGGTTCCTGACTTGTAAATATATGCCCCGCGCATATTTGCCTTGACAACTATACTGTTGGCAATAGAATATGCGTCATGAACACGCACATATGTCCCAGTGACGGCCGCGACAGCCTCGGTGCCCTGATCGGCATGGTCCGCGGCGAGATCGTCCGGGCCATCGAGTCCGACCTCGCCGCGCAAGGGGCGGATCTCAAGTTCACCCAGTTCCACATGCTGAAGCGCCTGGCGATGCTGGGCCCGATGTCCGCCTCGGAACTCGCCAGGGCCGTCGATCTCGATGGCGGCGCGATGACCCGCCAGCTCGACCAGCTCGAAACGAAGGGATACCTGCGCCGCCAGCCGCACGAACAGGACCGCCGTGCCCTGCGTATCGAACTGACCGAGGCGGGCGAAGCCCTGTGGCGGCACCTGCACGAAAGCAACGTCGCCACGCTGGAGCGTGCGCAGCGGACCCTGTCCGCCGAAGAGCGCGAACGGCTGCACGACTACCTGGAACGCGTGCTCACCGCGCTCCGCGAAAAAGACTGACCTTACTGTCGAGGCAAAAAACTCATGCGTCTGCACACTCTTGTGGCGGCCGTCGGGGCCGCGTTGATCCTTTCCGGCTGTGTCACCAGCCGCGGACTGGAGCCGCAGGGCCGGCTCGCCGACCCCGCCAACCTTCACGCCGAACGCAGTCTGGCCAAGGCCCAGGTCTCGCCTGCCAACTGGCCGTCGTCCGACTGGTGGACGGGACTGGGCGACAGCCAGCTGTCCTCGCTGATCGAGGAGGCCTTGAAGGACAACCCGGATCTCGCCGCCGCCGACGCACGCGTGCGCCAGGCGCAGGCGCAGAGCGGCGCGGCCGACGCGGCACGCGATCCCACGCTGGCCGTGGGCGGTGGCGTGGCCGGTGCGCACCTTCCCGGCACGCTGTTCCCCGCCCCGCTCGGCAACCACTTCAGCTGGACGAAGTACGGCTACGGCAATTTCAGCTGGGACCTCGATCTCTGGGGCGGCAAGCGGGCCGCGTGGGAAGCAGCCGTCGGCTCGCAGCGGGCCAGTGAGATCGACGCGCGCGCCGCGCGCATCGAATTGTCCACCAACGTGGCCCGTGCCTACGTGCAACTGGGCTACGCATTCACCCAACTGGACGTCGCGAAGGCAGAGCTGGACCGCAGCACCGCCTCGCGCGAACTGACCCGCCAACGCGTGGCCGCCGGTGTGGACAACCAGATCCAGGTGAAGCAGGCCGACACCGAAGTGGCCTCGGCGGAGCGTGAGATGGCGGTGGCGCAGCGTGCCATCGACAGCGCGCGGAGTTCGTTGAGCGTTCTTCTGGGCAAGGGCCCCGATCGCGGCCTCGACATCGCGCGACCCGCGGCGCTGGCGCCGTCCGCCGTGGCCGTGCCCGCCAACCTGCCGGCGGACCTGCTCGGCCATCGCGCCGATCTGGTCGCCGCGCGCTGGCGCGTGGAAGCGGCGTCCAAGGACATCGCTTCCGCGAAGGCGGAGTTCCTGCCCAACGTGAGCCTCGGCGTGCTCGCCGCGCAGGTCGCCGGCGGCAGCGAGAACCTGTTCGCCTCGCGCGCCCGCTTCTGGCAGGTGCTGCCGGCGTTCAGCCTGCCGATCTTCGATGGCGGCCGTCTGCGCGCCAACCTCGCCGGCAAGGACGCCGAATACGATCTGGCCGTGGCCCAGTACAACAAGATCCTGGTCGGCGCGCTCAACGAGGTGGCCGACGATCTGTCCGGCCTGGACTCGCTCGCGACACAGGTCGCGGCGCAGCAGCGCGCCAGGGACGCCGCGCAGCAGGCTTACGACCTGTCGCAGCAGCGCTACAAGGCCGGTGTCGGCAGTTACCTGGAGTCGCTGGTGGTGCGCCAGCAACTGCTTCAGGCCGAGCAGCGCATAGCCGCGCTGCGCGCACAGCAGGTCGACACGTCCGTCCAACTCATCCAGGCGCTCGGCGGCGGTTTCCGCCCCGAGGCAGGCGACCAGCCGGTCGCCGCCGCCACGCCGGCAAACAACTAAGAAAACGTCCCGAGGCACTTACGATGTCCCAAGAAACCACCGCCCCCGCCGGCGCCGTCGTGGCGCCGCCACCGAAGAGCCGTCGCGGCTTCTTCCTCAAGCTTCTGGTCCTCGTTCTCATCCTTGCCGGCATCGGCTGGACCGTCTGGTATTTCGTGGACGGCCGCTGGTACGAGGACACCGACGACGCCTACGTCAACGGCAACGTGGTGCAGATCACGCCGCAGATCGCGGCCACCGTGCTTTCGATCACGGCGGACGACGGCGACCTGGTGCACAAGGGCGACGTGCTCGTGAGGCTCGACGACAGCGATGCGCAGATCGCCATCCTGAGCGCGCGCGCCGAACTGGCCAACACCGTGCGTCGCGTGCGTGGCCTCTATAACAACGTGAGTTCCGCGCAGGCCGACGTGGCCGTGCGCCAGACGGCCGTGGACCGCGCCCGCGCGGATTACAACCGCCGCCGCGACCTGGCGAAGTCCGGCGCGATCTCGGCGGAAGAACTGTCGCACGCGCTCGACACGCTCACTTCGGCGGAAAGCAGCCTGGCTTCCGCGAAGCAGGCGTACAGCACCAGCAAGGTGCTGGTGGACGACACCGTGGTCGCTTCGCATCCCGACGTGCGCGCCGCAGCCGCCAAGCTGCGCTCCGCCTACCTCGACAAGGCGCGCACGGAGATCCTGGCGCCCGTGGATGGTTACGTCGCCAAGCGCAGCGTGCAGCTCGGCCAGCGCGTGCAGCCGGGCGCCGCCCTGATGGCCGTGGTGCCGCTGCATGAAGTCTGGATCGACGCCAACTTCAAGGAAACGCAGCTCACCCACATGCGCATCGGCCAGCCGGTGGACGTCACCGCCGACGTCTACGGCAGCGACATGGTGTACAAGGCCAGGATCCGCAGCCTCGGCGTGGGCAGCGGCAGCGCGTTCTCTCTCCTGCCTGCGCAGAACGCCACGGGCAACTGGATCAAGATCGTCCAGCGCGTGCCGGTGCGTGTGGTCTTCACCGACCCGAAGCAGCTCGACGAGAAGCCGCTGCGCATCGGCCTCTCGACCAAGGTGACGGTGTCGCTGCACGACCAGGGCGGCCCGCTGCTCGCGCAGCAGCCGCCCACCAAGCCGGAATTCGCCACCGACGTGTACGACAACCGCCTCGCGGGCGTCGACGAAGAGATCGCTCGCGTGATCCACGACAACGCATCGTCGGGTGCAGGCGAGCAGGAAAAGGCGCCGAAGTAAGCGCGATGCGCGGGCGCGGCCCATGCCGCGCCCGTCGCTCGCCTCCGCTCCGTCCTCCAACGATCAGGTTTTTCCATGAGCACCGAATTTCGACCGCCGAACCTGGCGCTGTCCACGGTCGGCCTCTCGCTCGCGACCTTCATGCAGGTGCTGGACACCACGATCGCGAACGTCTCGCTGCCCACCATCGCGGGCAACCTTGGCGTCAGTTCCAACCAGAGCACGTGGGTCATCACCTCGTTCGCGGTGAGCAACGCCATCGCGCTGCCACTCACGGGCTTCCTCACTCGCCGCTTCGGCGAAACGAAGCTGTTCGTATGGGCCACGCTGCTTTTCTCCCTCGCCTCGTTCCTGTGCGGTATCGCGCAGAGCATGAGCATGCTCATCCTGTTCCGCGCCATCCAGGGTGCGGTGGCCGGTCCGATGTACCCCATCACCCAGAGCCTGCTGATCTCCATCTATCCACCCGCCAAACGCGGCATGGCGCTGGCGCTGCTGGCGATGGTCACCGTGGTGGCGCCGATCGCCGGACCGATCCTCGGTGGCTGGATCACCGATAACTACGCGTGGCCGTGGATCTTCTTCATCAACGTGCCGATCGGCATCTTCGCCAGCTTCGTGGTGGCGAACCAGATGAAGGGGCGCCCGGAAGTCACGGAGAAGCCGAAGGTCGACTACGTGGGCCTCATCACGCTGATCATCGGCGTGGGCGCGTTGCAGGTGGTGCTCGACAAGGGCAACGACGAGGACTGGTTCTCGTCCACATTCATCATCGTCACCGCGATCATCGCGGCCATCGGTCTTGCCGTGTTCCTGATCTGGGAACTGACGGACAAGGACCCGATCGTGAACCTGAAGCTTTTCCGGCACCGTAACTTCGCGATGGGCACGCTATGCCTGGTGCTGGCCTATGCGGCGTTCTTCGCCATCGGCCTGCTCGTGCCGCAGTGGCTGCAACGCAACGTGGGGTACACCTCCACATGGGCGGGTTTCGCGGCCGCTCCGCTGGGTATCCTGCCGGTGATCCTCACGCCGTTCGTCGGCCGCTACGCGCACAAGTTCGACTTGCGCCTGCTGGCCTCGGGTGCGTTCATCGTCATGGGTGCCACGTGCTTCATGCGTTCGGACTTCTTCCTCGACATCGACTTCTACAGCGTGGCGATGGTGCAGCTCATCCAGGGCCTGGGCGTGGCGCTGTTCTTCATGCCGGTGCTGACGATTCTTCTATCTGACCTGCAACCGCGCGAGATCGCGGCGGGCTCCGGCCTCGCCACCTTCCTGCGTACGCTCGGGGGCAGCTTCGCGGCGTCGATCACCACCTTCATGTGGGACCACCGGGCGATCGTGCACCACGAGCGGCTGGCGGAGAACATCACGCCGTTCAATCCCACCGCGCAGCAGGCGCTCAACCAGATAGGCCCAGGCGATCCGCAATACGCAGCGGCCGCGGTCAACCAGATGATCACGCAGCAGGGTTACCAGATCTCCTTCAACGAGGTCTTCCACGTGCTCGGCTACGTGTTCGTCGGATTGATCTTCGTGGTGTGGCTGGCGAAGCCGCCGTTCGCGGCGAAGGCGGGACCAGCCGCTTCCGGGCACTGAGTCACTCCCACAGAACCAAAAAAAGCCGGCATTGCCGGCTTTTTTTCTTACTCCACCCGGTTCATCAGATATCGAAGCCGATACCCACCAGCGCCATGGTCTCGCCGCGGTTCGGTTCCTTGAAGCTGCCGTTGGAGATGTGGCGGACCTGGAAGCTCACGTTCTTGTACTGCCAGCCGAGGGTGCTGACGAATTCGTAGCCACTCGACAGTGCCTGGGTACGTCCGCCGGCGGTGCCGGCCACCTGGAAGCTGAAGAAGAACGGCTGGTACCAGTCGCCCGCGCTGCCGTAGTGGAGACGGGCACCTGCGGCGCCCACCCAGATATTGTCCGTCACGCCCGGATGTGAATCCGCATAGCGGCCGATGTCGCGTCCCTTGATGTAGCCGATGGAAACATCCGGCGACCAGGTGAAGCGGCTCTGCCCCATGGGCTGCGGCGAGAACACCGCCTCCGCGAAGAAGGCGTTGGTGCCATAGCTGTTCATGTAGCTGCGGCCGCCCTGCACTTCGATGTGCGTCTGGGCGGCCGCGGGAAGGCTGGCGGCGAGGGCGAGGACGGCGAGGGCGCCGAGTACGGGACGGGACGAGCGCATGGGGGACGGGGCCTTGTGATGGGACGTTAATGAACTGAATCGTTCGGTAAATAGTGTCCAACGAATGTGAATAAAGGGCACGGTGACAATTATTTTCCGCCGCACCTTTCGGAAGCTTGTCCCGTCCTGCCGTCGACGAAGGGGTCAAGGCGTGCTGCCGGGTGCCGTTAAAGACCCTGGAGGCCGGCCGACGAGCGGCGGGGCCAAAGGGCAGCAGGGGTCGGCGACCGGTGGAGAGGGCGACGTTCAAGGTGGCGACCAGGGTGCGCGCCCGGCGCGCGCGGCTGGCCACATGGACGGTGGCGATTGTCTTGTCCGTGGGCGTGGCGGGCATCGTCGCGATCCTGCAATTCGACGTGTACCGGGGCATGCGGGACGGTACGCGTCGGCAGCTCGCCGCGTCGGCAGCGGGCGCGATACGCATGATCGACCAGGACATCGACGCGACGATGGGGCCACTGCTCGCCCTGCGCAACGAAGTCGACAGCGCCGACTCGGGCGCGTTGCACGCCCGACTGGGTGAAGTGCAGGCGCGCCATCCCGAACTCTCCAGCCTCGTTGCGCTCGATGCCGACGGCGGCGTCATCGCGTCCACCAGCATCCCGCTGGCGAACTGGCGCGACAGCGTGGATGCTCCGCGCCGGACGGTGCTGGGCGCCAGGGTCCGCGTGCACGTGGCCGACGCGCAGGGTGAGGTTCCTGGCGGCATTCGTATCCTTGTGGATTCCCGCGTGCCGCAGCCGGCCGCCTTCGGCACCGTCGTGGATGCGGAAAGACTCCGCGACGAGATGCGCCACTCGATGCTGGGCCAGGGCGCTTCCATCGGTGCGTTCTCGACCGACGGCCGACTTTTCGCGAGCAATCGCGACGACGTCCCCGGGTCGTTGACCTTGCCTCCGGCGGCGGGCACGTCTGGAAGCCATGGCGGGGGCGGACGCTTCCACGCGTGGCTGGCGTCCGCCCGCCATCCCTATCTGGTGCAGGTAAGCATCGACAGCGCGGCCACCAAGGCAGAGTGGTTGCGGCAGGCCACCCCTTCGTTCCTGGCGACGCTGGCGCTCGTCGTCCTTCTGAACGTTTTCGCCGCCCTGTTCGATGCCGCCTATCGGCGGCAGCTCAGTCTGGTGGATGCATTGTCGCGAAGCGCGCGGCACCTGGGCGACGTGCAGCGGACGGGTCATATTGGCCTGTGGGAGGCGAATCTCGTCGAAGGCACCATCGTCTGGTCCGGCCACGTGCACCAGATCACGGGGTTGCCCCCGGACCGCATGGGCGGCCGGCACGGCACGTATTACAAGCTGGTGCACCCCGAGGACCAGCATGCGATGGCGGCGTGGCTGGCCAAGTTCGAACATGGGGACGGGCCTTACGAGTGCGAGCATCGGCTGTGCCGTCCGGACGGACGCGAGGTGCGGGTGGTGGTGCGCGCGGCGCGAATCACCAATGAGGAAGGCCAGCGGATCCTCGCCGGAACGATCAGCGAGATCACCGCGCTGCACGAGACACGTCAACGCCTCCAGGACACCGACCGCGACCTTGCCGCGAGCGAGGCGGCCTATCGGCAGCTGCTGGCGCGGATGCCGTTGCCCCTGGTGGTAGTGCGGGACGATCGCATCGAATACGCCAACCACCTGGCGGAAGACCGCCTGGGCGCGGAAGGACACACACTGGTCGGACGCCGAGCCGGCGATTTTCTCGACGCCCACGCATTGGAAGCCACCCGCCGCGGTGCCGCGGAAGGCACCAGCATCGCGGCGTGGATCGAACCCGAACACGGCATGCCTTTCGAAGCGGAACTGGCGCTCTCCGACTATCGCGACTCGCGCGGGCGCGGCACGTTGGTCATCGTTCGCGATGTGACGGAGCAACGCCGCTACGAGGAGCGCCTCAATCACCAGGCCACGCACGACGAACTCACCGGACTTCCGAATCGGCGGGCGTTGCGCGAAAACCTGGAGTCGATGCTGGCGCAGAGGGAGCTGGACGGGTCGGGACTGATGGTGCTGTTCGTCGACCTCGACCATTTCAAGGTGATCAACGACGCGCTGGGACATGCGCTCGGCGACCAGGTACTGCGCGACCTGAGCCTGCGGCTCGGTGACGCCGTGGGCGGGGAGGGGCAGGTAGGACGCTTCGGTGGCGACGAGTTTGTGGCGGTACTGCCCTTCGGCGGATCGCCTGCGAAGGCGATCGACGTGCTGCCACGCATCCAGCGCGCCATCGAGGAACCGCTGGAAGTGGCCGGCACGTCGCAGCGCCTGAAATGCAGCATCGGCGTGGCCTTCGCGACGCGCGACGGCGCCGATGCGGACACGTTGATCCGCAATGCCGACACGGCGATGTACGACGCGAAGCGCTCCGGACGGCACACGTGGAAGTGCTACTCGGCGGAAATGCACGCCACGGCGATGGCCAGGCTTACCGTGCTCACCCGCCTTTCCGGGGCGAATCTCGACAACGAACTCGCGCTTGCGTGGCAGACCCAGCACGCGGGCACCGACGCGACGACGATCGGCGTGGAAGCCCTGCTGCGCTGGCCCTCGGCACCGGGCGACCTTTGCCGCAACGACCGCCTCATTCCACTGCTGGAAGAAACCGGTGCGATCGTCCAGATCGGCCAGTGGGTGCTGCGCGAGGCATGCAGGCAGCAGCGGATGGTCCTCGACACCATCGGGCACGGCTGCCGGCTTTCGGTGAACATATCGGCGCAGCAGCTGGTGCATACCGACCTGGTGGCCGACGTGCGACACGCCCTGGCGGAAACCGGCGCAAGCGCGTCCGCTCTGGAACTGGAACTGACGGAAAGCGCGTTCATGCACGAACCGGAGCGCGCCATACGCACGCTGCGCGAGCTGCAGGCCATGGGCGTCAGCATTGCGCTGGACGACTTCGGCACCGGCTATTCGAATCTCACGTACCTGTCGCGTCTGCCGTTGGACAAGATCAAGATCGATCGTCACTTCATCGGCACGTTGTTGCAGGAGGACGTGGACACCTCGATCTGCCGCTCGATCATCTTCCTCGGCCGCAGCCTCAACCTGGAGGTGGTGGCGGAGGGTGTGGAGACCGAGGGGCAGCGCGACTGGCTGCTCGCCGAAGGTTGCGACGCCATGCAGGGCTACCTTTTCTCGCATCCCGTGCCGGTGGAGGCGCTGCGGCGTTCACGCCGGGAGCCAATGCGTTCACCGCAGGACGATTTATCGAGCGACGCCGCGCTCATACATTGATCGCAGGTGGCACACAGGCCACGTCCCCGGTGATCCCATGTATCGCGCTCCCTCCATCTTCGTCTCCCACGGTGCTCCCACCTTCGCGCTGGAGCCCGGACTGCTCGGTTCCCGCCTCACCGACCTGGGCAAGCGTCTTGCCAGCGCCAGCGGCATCGTCGTCGTCTCGCCCCACTGGCAGACCTGCGGCATTCGCGTCACCGGCGCCGCCTGGCCGGCCACCATCCATGACTTCGGCGGCTTTCCGCCGGCGCTCTACGACCTGACCTACCCGGCACCGGGATCCGCGAGCCTTGCAGCGGAAACGGCCGCCCTGCTGGCGGAAGACGGCCTGGTCGCGATGGTGGATCCGGAGCGGGGGTACGACCATGGTGCCTGGGTGCCCCTGCGCTACCTGCGCCCGGATGCCGACACCCCGGTGATCCAGGTGTCGATGCCGCACAATCTCGATACGGCCGGGGCATTGAGGCTGGGACGGACGCTCGCGCCGCTGCGCGACCGTGGGATCGCCATCGTCGGATCGGGCAGCCTCACGCATAACCTGCACGAAGTGCGCCGCGACGGCGATTCCGCGGCGTACGCGAAGGCGTTCGCGGCATGGAGCCGGCAAGCCGTGCTGGCGGGCGACGTCGAAGCACTCGTCGACTACCGTCACGTGGCGCCGAGCGCCATTCGTGCGCATCCGACGGAAGAGCACTACCTGCCGTTGCTGGTGGCGCTTGGCGCCGCGGGCACCGACACGCCGGCGGCGATCGATGGCGGCATCACGTATGGCGTGCTGTCCATGGATTCGTACGCCTGGGGCGTGAACTAGCGGCGGGCGAGAGTGCTGACTAATTTTACCCGGAGGCTATTGATCCCGTGATTTAGCCCGGGTATTATTCGCCCATCGTCCGCACTTCGATAAGACATGTCGACCTATACCGCCTTCCTCGGCCATTCCCGCCTCGCTTCCGGTTCCCTCGCCGCCGTTGCACGGCAGGGCAAGACACACGCCGACGCCGATCCCGGCGCCTCGATCCTCGTTTACGACGACGAAACCGGCCGGCCGGTGGACATCGACTATCGCGGCACGCTCGACGACGTTCTGGCGCGGCTGGCGCCTGCGGAGGAAGCCGGGCCGGTGGCCCCGGCAGCCGACGCACGGCGAGGCCCGGGCCGGCCCCGGCTTGGCGTGGTCGCCCGCGAGGTCACCCTCCTTCCCCGCCACTGGGAATGGCTGGGCGCGCAGCCGGGTGGCGCGTCCGTCGCCTTGCGGCGGCTGGTGGAGGACGCGAGCCGACAGAACGCGGCGGCAGACCGTCGGCGCCAGGCGAGCGAAGCAGTCGATCGGCTCATGCTGGCGCTCGGCGGCAACCTGCCCGGATACGAAGAAGCCTCTCGCGCCTTCCATCGCGGCGAGCGCGAACGCTTCGAGGCGCTGCTCGAGGCGTGGCCAGCGGACGTTCGCGATTACGTGTGCACGCTGGCGGCCGCAGCCTGGTAACCGAGCTGCGCGAACCGGCCCGAAAGTTCTCTGTGGGAGCCGGCTATGCCGGCGATCCCGCGGCAGCGGGCACTCTCGCGGACACGTATCGCCGCTGAAGCGGCTCCCACAGGGCACGATGTGACGTTGTCGCCAGCGTGTCTCACCGCCATGGCGGCCCGCTCCTGCATGGGAACGCTCACGCCTCGCTCGGCCGAAGCCCCCGCAGCCCGCCGCGCTCCCTTTCCTTCCTGATCTTCAGCCAGCGCTTGTACCGGCGCTTCAGCTTGCGCCGGTATTTGCGTTCCTTGCGATCGTGGTTCCACAGATAGATGGCCGGTGTGCTGAGCAGCGTGAGCAACTGCGATACGAGCAGGCCGCCCACGATGGCGATGCCGAGCGGTCGACGCATTTCCGAGCCAACGCCAAACCCGATCGCGAGCGGCAGCGCGGCGCCCATGGCGACCAGCGTGGTCATCGTGATCGGGCGGAAGCGCACGAGCGCCGCCTGACGGATCGCCTCCACCGGTGACATGCCATGTTCGCGCTGCGCCACCAGGGCGAAGTCCACCATGAGGATCGCGTTCTTCTTCACGATACCGATCAGCAGCAGTACCGAGATGATTGCCATCAAGGTGAGCTGGGTCTGTGTGACCAGCATGGCGAGGAAGGCGCCGGCACCCGCCGCAGGCAGCGTGGAGATGATGGTCAGCGGGTGGCCAAGGCTTTCGTAAAGGATGCCGAGCACGATATAGACGGCGAGGATCGCGCCGATCAGCAGCACCATGCCGTTCGACTGCGCATCGCGCAGGCGCTGGTTCGCACCCGTGAAGTCCATGCGCACCCCGCCCGGCAGGCCGATCGCATGCACGGCCTGCTCCACCAGCGCGTTGCCCTTGTCCGCGGTGATCTTGGGCGCGAGGTTGTAGGTGATGTCGGCCGACTCGAGCTGGTTCTGATGCGTCACCGCACTGGGCACCGCCACCGGTGCGATCTTCGCCACCGCCGAGAGCGGGATCATCTTGCCGAGCTCGTTCTTCACGTAGGTATTGAGGAGTGCCTCGGGGCTGAGCGTCTGCGCCGCGGCTGCGGTCAGCACCACCCAATACTGGTTGATGTCCGAATAGATGATCGACACCTGGCGCTGGCCGAAGGCGTTGAACAAGGCGGAGTCGATGGTACCCATGCCGATGTGCAACCGCCCGGCGGCCTCGCGATCCACCTTCAGCATCTGCTGCTTGCCCACGATGTCGAAATCGCTGCCGACGTCGCGGAACTCCTTCATCGTGCGCATCTGCCGTACGAGCTTCAGAACCCACGGTTGCAGATCCTCGCCGCTGGTGCTGATCAACTGGAACGAATACTGCCCGCGATTGCTGTTGCCGCCACCGCCGCCCAGGAACTGCACGGGGTTCATGAACACCTGAACGTCGGAGATCTTGCCGTACTCCTTGCCGAGGCGATCCATGATTTCCTTCATCGATTCCTTGCGCTGGCCGGGGCCGTTGCCCTTCGGCTTGAGGTCCACGAACATCAAGCCCTGGTTGCCCACGGCGCCGCCGTTGTCGCCGCCGAGGATGGTGGTCACGTCGGCCACGGTGCTGTCGTTCTGCATGATGTCGCCGACGCGCTTGAGGCGGCGGGTCATCTCGTCGGGCGAGATGTTGGCATCGGCGCTGATCTGCGCCTGCAGCATGCCCGTGTCCTCTTCCGGCATGAAGTTGCCGCCGGCGGTCTTCACCACGGCAATGGCCAGCAGAATGGTGGCGCCCAGCAGGATCAACGGCTGCCAGCGCATCAGCCGGCGATGGCGCAGCGCCCAGTCCAGGGCGCGCTGGTAGACACGCAGGAAGCCACGGTCGAAACGCTCCAGGGCAAGCTCCCAGCGTCCCGGCTTGCGGTCGGGAGCGTCGTGCTTGAGGTAATGCGCGCACAGCGCAGGGGTGAGGGTGAGCGACACCACGGCGGAGATCAGCACGGCGCCGGCGAGGGTCACCGAGAACTCGCGCAGCAGCTTCGTGATCATGTTGTTGCCGAACAGGAGGGGGGCGAACACCGCCACCAGCGACAAGGTGATGGAAATGACCGTGAACCCGATCTCACGCACGCCCTCGAGGGCCGCCTCCATCGGCTTGGCGCCGTTCTCCATGTGGCGCACGATGTTCTCGATGACGACGATGGCGTCGTCCACCACGAAGCCGATGCACAGCACCAGTGCCATCAACGACATCGTGTTCAGCGTGTAGCCGAGGGACCACATGATGACGAAGGCACCCGCGAGCGAGAGTGGCACGCTCAGCGTGGCGATCATCGTGGGGCCCAGACGGCGCAGGAACACCATCATCACCAGCACCACCATCACGATACTGATGAGGAGCGCGACCTTCACCTCGTGCAGGGCCGACTGCGTGGTCTGGGTCAGGTCGAAGATGGGCGTGACCTGGGCATCGGCGGGCAGCAGCGCGCGGAAACGCGGCAGGGCGGCGCGGATGGCGTCCGCCGTGGCGATGGAGTTGGCCTCCGGCCGCTTGCTGATCTGCATGGTGACGGAGCGTTCGCCCTGGAACCACGCCTTCTGGTACTGGTCCTGCTGGCCGCTGTAAACCTTGGCGATGTCGGACAGCCGCACGGGTACGTTGTTGCGCACGGCGATGAGAATGTTGGCGAAATCTGACGCGTCGCGCAGACCGTCGTTGGCGACGACCGTCATCTGCGTCTTGCCGTCGGACAGCACGCCTTGCGGCGAATTCACGTTCGCGGCTTGCAACGCGTTGGAAACGTCATTGGTGGTGATGCCTTTCGACGAAAGCGCGTTGGTGTCCAGTTCGATGCGCACGGCGTGCGGCGTGCCGCCGAACACCTGCACGCGCGACACGCCGTCGATCTGCGACACGGCGGGGCGGATCAAGGTGTCCACCACGTCGTAGAGCTTGTCCGGCGGCATGGTCTTCGACGTGAAGGCGACCAGCAGCACGGGAATCTGTCCCGTGTCGAACTTGAAATACTGCGGCGGCGACGGCATGCCCGCCGGCAAGTCGGCGGCCGCGGCGTTGATCGCGGCCTGCACGTCGCGGGCGGCGGCGTCGGTGGAGCGGTCCATGTTGAAGCGCAGGCGCACGAAGCCGGCACCTTCGGTGCTGTTCGAGTACATCTGATCCACGCCCGGGATCTGGCCCAGGTGGCGTTCGAGCGGTGCGATAACCGTCGAGGCCATCGTCTGGGCGCTGGCGCCCGGCATCTGTGTCTGGATGAACACGGCCGGCACTTCGATCGAAGGCAGCGCGGCGACGCCCAGCAGCATGTAGGCCAGCGCGCCGGCCAGGGTAAGGCCCGCCGCGAGCAGCGAGGTGCCTTTCGGCCGGCGGATGAATGGTGCAAAAAAGTTCACGGCACTTCCTGTGTCGCGGGACCACTCCCCGCGCCCGCGAACTTTATGACGTCCCGGCCGATTCGTCGCGTGTGCCTTTAGTGGGGCCCCTGCCGGAAGGCATGGTGCCCACCATCAGGGCTTGCCGGCGGGCGAATAGCGCAGCGTCAGGTAGTAGGTGCGACCGAGCTGGTTGTACCAGGCGGCCGTCTCGTAGCGCTTGTCCGCCACGTTGGCGACACGACCCTGCACGCTCCAGTCGGCATCCACGTGCCAGGTGGCACGGAGGTCCGCCGTGGCGTAGCCCCCGAGCCGGCGCGTATTGGCCGCGTCGTCGTAGCTGTATCCGGCGGCGTTGATCGAGCCGCCGACGGTGATCGCGCCCAGGTCCTTGTCGATGTCGGCGCGCGCCATGCGACGGGGGCGTCGGGCGAGCAGATTGTTCTTCTGGTCGCCACCGTCCCGGTTCTCCGGCTGCTGGAAGGTGAGGTAGCCGCGCAGGTGCCATCCGTCCACGTCGGCGCCCACCTGGCCTTCTAGGCCACGGATGCGTGCCTTGCTCACGTTGATGGGGAGGAAGTTGGCGTCGAAGCCGATGAGGTCGTCCACCTGCGTGCTATAGGCGTTCACGGCCCAGTTCCAGACACCCGGGCGCGCGGCGAGGCCGATTTCCGCCGTGCGCGACGTCTCGGGCGAGAGGTTCACCGGCGCTCCGTAGGGATAGAACTCGTCGTTGAACGTGGGCGCGTGGAACGCCGTGCCGTACGAGGCGGTGACCCTCATGCCGTTGTCGAAACGGAATCCGTAGGCGGCGGAGCCGGTGGTGTGGTTGCCGAACTGGGTGTTGTGATCGTGGCGGGCCGAGAGTTCCAGTTCGTGCGGGCCGAACACGCCACGGTACAGGGCGAACACACCCGTGTTGTTACGGGAATCGGCGAGGTAGGCCGTATCGCTCTTCAGTTTCTCCTGCTGGAAATCCACGCCCGCCGTCAGCGTCTGGTTGTTCGATAGGGCGATGTCGTTCTGCCAGGAGGCCTGGTTGCGCTTGGAGTAGAGGTAGCCCACACGCGCCTTGTCGACGCCGTAGTGGACGAAGTCCACCGTCTTGTCCGCGCCGTTGAGGTAGTTGTCGGCCCGGTCCTGGTTCTGGCCCACGGCGAGCGATATCCGCCAGTTGGCCAGCGCGTCGAAAGCCAGCCTGGCGCCTGCCACCTGTTGCGACCGCCGGGTGAGGTTCTGGAAATCGCCGTCGTATTCGATGTCGCCCTTGCTGCGCAGCCAGCTGCCGGTGAGTTCCGTGCCGTCGTCCCAGCGGTAGCCACCTGAGAGGGCGCCGTTATAGGTGCGATAGGCGTCGTGGTCGGGCTCGTCGGTGAAGCAGCCCGCGAACGCCTCCGCCGCGCCGAGGCGGCAGGCATTGATGCCCGACGTGTACTGGCCGCCGAGGCTCGCGTTGTACCAGCCGTGCGCGGTGCCGCCCGACAGCCCCACCTGACCGGCCGTGTAGCCGTGGCTGCCGCCGGTCACCGCCAGGGTCGGCGCCGGTGCCTGGCCTGCCTCGCCATGCCGGGTGAATATCTGGATGACGCCGCCGATGGCGTCCGAGCCGTACAGCGCGGAACGCGGGCCGCGCACGACCTCGACGCGGTCGATCTGCTCCACGGGCAGCTGCTCGTATGCCGGTAGGCCGGCGCCCACCGTGCCCACGCGCACGCCGTCGACCAGCACGAGGGTGTGCGAGGAGTTCGTGCCGCGCATGAAGAGCGAGGTCTGCTGTCCGATACCGCCCGTGTTGGAAAGGGCCACGCCGGGAAGGCCGGCGAGCAGGTCCTGGACGCTCACGGGCTGCAGGCGTTCGATATCCGCCCGGGTGATCACCGTAACCGGCGCGAGCACCTGGTCCAGCGGCGTCGCGAAGCGGCTGGCCGTGACCACCACGGGGTCGAGCCGGTCGGGGCCGTCGGCGGCATGGGCAAGGGCGGTCGTCGACAGCAGGGCCGCCGCGAGCAGGGTCTTCTTCAGCACGTCGTTCTTTCCTTCGCCGCCGGTGCGGCCTGGAGCAGGGGCCGGGCGAGGGACGAAGACGAACGGCGAACGGGAGCGGACCCGGAAGCTGTCCGGATCCGCCCTCCGCGAATCGACCGAAACAGGGACGCCCGCCAAAAGGCGGGCGCTCATCGGGCCGGTCTCCGGACTCGCGACAGCCATCGACGATGGCCGGCGCCGGTGCCTTCCCGCTTGCGCAGTGGCTCTGCTACCGGTGCCGCAGGAAAACGCGAAGCGCCTCCCCGATGCCGCATACCGTTGCGGGGGCAGTGCCGGTTTTACCCCGGATGGGGCGTACCGGCTTCCCGTTTAAGCCCTCGGACGAAGGTCCAAGAGCCACCCGAACGTGCCGGATGGTACTGCGCAAGTCACTCACCTGTCACGAAATTTCATTTGAAACCTTAACGGACTCTTGACGACCGCGAAATAATTCGATTACAAGCGTAAGAGATTGCCGCTTGGGGCATGTTCTTTCGCCACGGGGGCGCGTCGGTATCCCACACATCCTGGGGAGGATGGTGGAGCGGACGCGAAGGCGGCTATCGAGAACAGAGGTCCGGATTGCCATCGTGGTGTCGGACTTCCTTGCTGTTTATTTTGGGGAGACAAACACATGCAACGTTCCACCCGCAACGGCGTCATCCGCCGCTCCACTTTGTGCACCGCCCTGGCCCTGTGCTTCGCCAGCGGCGCCGTGCTCGCCCAGTCCAATGCTTCCGGTGTCGTGTTCGGCCGTGTGGCGCAACCCGAAGGCGTCGTGGTGCACCTGCAGAACCTCGACACCGGCCTCACCCGCGATGTCGGTGTCGATGCCGATGGTCGTTACCGCGCCAGCTCCATGCCGGTCGGTCGCTACAAGGTTTCCGTCGAGCGCGGTGGCCAGATCGTCGAGACCCGCGACAACGTTCAGGTGACCCTGGGCGGCGGCGTCGACGTCTCGTTCGCGGGCGCCGCCAGCGCCACAAGCGCGGAGGCGCAGAATCTCGAAGGCGTGCAGGTCACCGGCAACGTGCTGCCCGCGATCGACGTGTCGCAGGTCGACTCGCGCACGGTGCTCACTTCCGAACAGCTGCAGAAGCTGCCGCTCGCCCGCGACGTGACCGCCGCCGCGCTGCTCGCGCCGGGCGTCATCTCCGGCGACAGCCGCTACGGCAACGTGGCCTCGTTCGGCGGTTCGTCCGCTTCCGAGAACCAGTACTACATCAACGGCTACGCGGTCACCAACGCGCTCACCGGCCTGGGCTTCACCAGCCTGCCGTACGACGCCATCGACCAGCAGCAGATCTTCACCGGCGGCTACGGCGCGGAATACGGCCGTTCGACCGGCGGTGTGATCAACATCGTGACCAAGCGCGGCGGCAACACCTGGAAGGGTGGCGTCGGCATGTATTTCCAGCCGGCCGGTCTGCGCCAGAATCCGCGCAACATCTATCGCAAGAACGGCACGCTGTACCAGGAGCGGTCGGACAACAAGAGCACCGACACGCAGTACACCGGCTACATCAGCGGTCCGCTGATCCAGGACAAGCTGTTCCTGTTCGCCGCGGGTGACTTCACCCGTTCCAACAGCCGGAACACCAGCGTCGTCACCGCGCCGCAGAAGACGTACCAGGAGCAGAAGGCCACCAAGTGGATGGCCAAGATCGACTGGAACATCACCGACAACCACCTGCTCGAACTTACCGGCCTCGGCGACAAGACCAACACCGAGCGCAGCGTGTACAAGTACAACTACACCACGCACTCGCGCGCTGGATACATCGGCACCGACAACCTCAAGAACTTCGACGCGGGCCCGGGTTCGGCACCTGGCGGCGACGTGTACATCGCCAAGTACACCGGCTACATCACCGACGACCTGACGGTCAACGCGCTGTACGGCCACAGCAAGACGGTGCACGAGCGCAACCTCGCCTACGCGTCGAATCCGAACTGCCCCTGGATCACCGACAACCGCTCGGTCAGCACGCCCATCGTGGGTTGCGGCCTGGTGAACGGTACCGTCCTCGGCGACGGCGCCAAGGACAAGACGCACGGCTATCGCCTCGACGTCGAATACCGCATCGGCGACCACGACCTGCGCGTGGGTGTGGACAACCAGACCCTCGAATCCTACGCCGGTAACGTCTACGAAGGCGGCTACCGCTGGGTTTACCAGGACGCCGGTGAGGTGCCGAACCGTCCGGACATCGTGCCGCCCCCGGGCGCCGACTACTTCGTCGAGAAGCGCCTGTTCAAGACCGGCGCAGGCGTGAAGACCGAGCAGGAAGCGCAGTACATCGAAGACCACTGGCAGGTCACCGATCGCTGGATGGTGTATCTCGGCCTGCGCAACGAGCAGTTCAAGAACATCAACGGCGACGGCGCCACCTACGTGAAGCAGCGTCATCAGCTGGCCCCGCGTCTCGGTGCCACCTGGGATGTGTTCGGCGATTCCACGTTCAAGGTCTACGCGAACGCGGGCCGTTACCACCTCGCCATCCCGTCGAACGTGGCCATCCGCGGTGCCTCGGCTTCCACGTACTACAGCGAGTACTACTCGTACACCGGCGTCGGCCCGAACGGCGAACCCACCGGTATCGCCCAGCTGGGCAGCCGTCGCTACCTCAATGGCGAAGACGGTACCCCGCTCGATCCGAAGACGGTCGCTGCGAAGGACATCAAGGCCTACTACCAGGACGAATACATCCTGGGCTTCGACAAGGCCATCAACGAGAACTGGAGCTTCGGCGCCAAGGCCACGTACCGCAAGCTGAAGAGCTCGATCGACGACTTCTGCGATTCGCGTCCGTTCGAAGCTTATGCGGAACGCAACGGCATCGACATCACCAATGCGTCGCTGCCGGGTTGTTACCTGTTCAATCCGGGCAAGTCGAACACGTTCCTCGTGGACGTGGGCGGCGGCCAGTACGTGCCGTTCAAGCTGACCAAGGACGACTTCACCTCGCCCCCGCCGGGCAACGTGCCTTTCCCGGACCTGAAGCGCAGCTACTACTCGCTGGACCTCTACCTCGAGCATCACTTCGCGGACAGCTGGTACGGCCGCGTCGATTACACGTTCTCGCGCAGCTACGGTAACTCGGAAGGCCAGCTGAAATCGGATATCGGCCAGCTCGATCCGTCGGTGACCCAGGACTGGGACGCCCCGGAAATCATGCAATACACGAACGGCCCGCTGCCGAACGACCGCACGCACCAGCTGAAGGCGTACGGTTACTGGCAGGCTTCGCCGGAATGGCTGATCGGCGCCAACGTGGCCGTTGCCACCGGTCGTCCGAAGAACTGCATCGGTGTCGACCCGGTCGACGCGATCGACTACGGTGCCTCGTACTTCGAGTGCGGCCTGCAGCCGTCGCCGCGTGGTTCGAAGGGTCGCCTGCCGTACACCTGGAACCTCGACCTGAACGCCGAGTACCGTCCGATGTGGGCGGGCGAGAAGCAGCCGCTGGCCTTCACCGCCACGGTCTTCAACCTCGCCGGCAAGCAGCGCACGGTGGCGCAGGTCGACGTGGGTGAGACGGGTGCGATCCGTAACGGCGTGCCGGTGCAGAGCATCAACTACGAACGTCCGATCGCGTTCCAGAACCCGCGTTACTTCCGCTTCGGCGTGCGTTACGACTTCTCGCTCTAATCGGCGAGAACCAGCGCGCACCCGGGCAAAGCACCCGGGTGCGCGACGAGATCTCCCTGGAACTGGCCGGCGCGGAGCGCCGGCCTTTTTTATGTCGTGCCTGCCGTCGTACTTCTAGCGGCCGCGTGGGCGTGTTGTAGGTGCCGCCACGGCGGCGAGGCAATCCGGCGATGCGGTCGCACGTGCCTCGCCGCTATAGCGGCTCCTTGTATCTTGGAGTCGCCTCCCGCTGGGAGGTGCGATCAGCCAAAAACTTTCGTGCCGCCGATCCAGGTTTCCACCACGTGCTGAGTGTCGTCCATCACGACGAAGTCGGCGCGATAGCCGGCAGCGATGTGGCCGTGGGTGGCGCCCAGGCCGAGGAAGGCGGCCGGATAGGTCGATGCCATGCGTGCTGCTTCGTCGTACGGCACGCCCACCATGTGCACGGTGTTGCGCACGGCGCTGGCCATGTCGAGCGCGGAACCCGCGATGGTGCCGTCGGCCGTGCGCACGGCGCCGTCGTGCACCGTGATGGTTTCGCCCTTGAGCACGAAGCTGGGATTGTCCGAACCCACCGGCGGCATGGCGTCGGTGACGAGCATCATGCGTTCGCGTGCCTTCGCGGCAATGGCGACGCGCAGCGATGCGGGGTGCACGTGGTGACCGTCGACGATCAGGCCGCACCAGCTGCCGGCGTCTTCCAGCGCGGCGCCGACCACGCCCGGCTCGCGGCTGGTGAAGGGAGTCATCGCATTGAAGAGGTGGGTGAAGCCGCGCACGCCGTGGGCGAGCGCGTTGCGCGTGGTGTCGTAATCCGCAGCCGTGTGGCCGGCGGCTACGATCACGCCGTTGGAAACGAGTTGTGCCAGCACTTCCGGCGACGTGCGCTCAGGGGCGAGTGTGAGCAGCGTGACGCCACCGTGGCGGCGCGCCACCATCGCGATGTCGTCCGCGCCGGCGATGCGGAACTTCGCCGGATCGTGCACGCCCTTGCGCTCCGGTGCGATGAACGGTCCTTCGAGATGGATACCGAGCACGCCCGGGACGCCCTGTTCCACCGCGGCATTCACCGCATCGATGGCTTTCGCCATGACATCGGCGTCGTCACTGATCAGCGTGGGCAGGAAGCCCGTGGTGCCGAACTTCGCATGGGCCTCGCCGATGCGGCGAATCGTGTCGACCGTCGGTGCGTCGTTGAAAAGCACGCCGCCGCCACCGTTGACCTGGCAGTCGATGAAGCCGGGAAGGAGCGTGCGGCCGCCGAGGTCGTGGCGTTGCGCGGCGCGAACGCGGGGATCGGAGGGCAAGGCGAGACCGGAGATCGTGCCGTCGTCGACAAGCACGGCGAAACCGCCCTGGAATCCGTTGTCGGTGAGTACGCGGCCGTTGACGAGGGCGATGGTCATGGTGGGGTATTCCTCTGTTTATTCCGTTCTGCCGCAGGAGCGCGCCTTGCGCGCGACCCCTTTGGCCTCAATTCGAAACCTGGCGCGCCAGCTCCGGGTCTTTCGCTGACGGCGTCGCGCGCAGGGCGCGCTCCTACACCGTCTCCGTCACCTTGTTCAGGTGAGGCGGAACGTCGGGATCGAAACCGCGCTTCAAAGCCAGCGCCGCCGCCGCGCGATAGAAGCTCTGCACGGTGAGAAGCGGTGCGCTGATCGGCGCGGAGGCGACGAGCGGCAACATGCCCGGGCCCGTCGCGCCCGGCGCGGCGACCCATACCTTGGCGTCGCGCTTGCGGAATTCGTCGGCGACCTGGAGCACGCCGGACAGGGTGTCGTCGTCCTGCGCGAAGAAGAGCACGGGGAAATCCGGGCCGACGAGTGCCATCGGGCCATGCTTCACTTCGGCCGAGCTGAAGGCTTCGGCGTGCAGCCCGGAGGTTTCCTTGAACTTCAGCGCTGCCTCCAGGGCCCCCGCGAAGCCGAAGCCGCGGCCGACGACAAAGAGGTTGTGGGCATCGGTGAGACCGTCGACGAGTTCTGACCAGTCGGCATTCCAGCCTTCGCGCAATTGCCCGGGCAGCGCGGCAAGCGCCTCGCCGATGGCCGCATTGCCACTCCAGCGCGCGGCGATGTGGAGGATGGCGGCCAGTGCACCCAGATAACTCTTGGTGGCGGCCACGCTCTTTTCGGGGCCCGCGTGCAGCGGCACCACGACGTCCGCGCAGGCGGCCAACGGCGAGTCCACCACGTTCACGAGCGCCACTACGTAGGCACCTGCCTGCTTCGCCGCTTCGGCGTTGCGGACGAGGTCGGGACTCTTGCCCGACTGCGACACCGCGATATAGAGCGCGCCGTCCATGCCCTGTTTCGCATGGTAGATCGAGGTGACCGATGGCGAAGCCGATGCGGTTACCACGCCCAGCTGTGTTTCGAACACGTATTTCGCGTACATGGCGGCATGGTCGGAACTGCCGCGGGCGCAGGTGACCACCATGCGCGGGGGATGCGCGCGCAGGCGCTCGGCGAGTGCGCCGACCACGGCTTCGTTTTCGGAAAGCTGCCGCTCCACGACCCCGGCGGTCTCGTGCGCTTCGCGGAACATCAGGGTGTCTTGCGGAAGTTTCGTCATGTCGAAAGTCGGAGCCGTCAGTCGCTCTGCAGTTCCGCGACGAAATCGTAGATGTCGCCGCGATACCAGGAGCAGGTGAATTCGACGATGCGGCCATCGTCGAGGAAGCTGCGCCGCTCGATGTTGAGCCCGGCGCTGCCGGCGCCGAGGCGAAGCAGCCGCGTCTGTGCGGGGCCCAGCACCACCGCGCGCAGGCGCTGCAAGGCGCGCAGGGGGCGGTTGCCGAGCTTGTCGAGGGCCTCGTAGAGGGAGTCCACGACGAGGCTCGGGTCGGGCAGGAGATCCAGCGGCACCGCGCTGCGCTCGATGGCCAGCGGTTCGTCGCCGGCATAGCGCAGCCGGTGCAGGCGGACCACCTGGGTGCCCGGCGACAGGTTCATCGCCATGGCTTCCTCGGGAGTGACCTCGCCGATGCCGCGCTCGAAGAACTCCGACCGCGGGTTGAGGCCGCGGGCGCGCAGGTCTTCCGTGAAGCTCGTCATCCGGGAGAGCGGTTTCACGATGCGCTCGGACACGAAGGTGCCGGCGCCGTGCCGCTGGGTAAGGAGCCCGTCTTCCACCAGGCCGCCGATGGCCTTGCGCACGGTGACCCGGGACAGGGTGAGGGCCCTGGCTAGGTCGCGTTCGCTTGGCAGGGCGTGGCCCACCTGCACCTCGCCATTCTCGATGACGTTCCGGATGGCACGGCGCAGCCGCATGTACGCCAGCGGCTGCCGGGCGGCTGGGTCGTGCTGGAGGCGCTGGTATTCGGCGACGAGGGCGGATTCCATTTCGCGAACATACCAATCCACGACCACTGAGGCAAGCCGATGCAAGGTTCGCCATACCACCGGAGCGTTCAAACGGTCGTTTGCACGATTTAAATTACAAAGGAAACGTTTCCATGGCGTATCGCTTCGGTTATCCGGGCGTTTTGGAGACATCGAGTGGTACGGGGCTGGTAGCCCCTGGTATGTCACTGGTACGATCCGGAGGCATCTTCCTCCGATCCTTCAAGAGGCCACTGTCGTGAGCGCTCCCCTCCTGCCGATCGAACCCTTCGATCTGGTCATCTTCGGCGGCACCGGCGATCTCGCCGTCCGCAAGCTCCTGCCCGCCATGTACCACCGCTTCGCCGACGGCCAGATCCAGGCCACCAGCCGGATCATCGGCGTGGCGCGCGAAGGCCTGGACGACGAGGCGTACCGCCAGCAGGTGCGGTCGGCCGTCGAGAAGGCCGTGTCGCACATCGTGCCGGCGCAGCTGGACGCCTTCATCCGCATGGTCGGCTATCGGTCCCTGGACGCCCGCAAGTCGGACGGCTGGGAAGAGTTCGCGGCGCTCATGGCGGCCGAACCGAACCACATCCGCGTGTTCTACCTGTCGACCTCGCCGGACATCTTCACCGACATCTGCCAGCGCCTCGGCGGGCTGGGTCTCAACGGCGAGCGCTCGCGCGTGGTGCTCGAGAAGCCCATCGGTCGCGACCTGGAGAGCGCCAACGC
This sequence comes from Luteibacter jiangsuensis, assembly GCF_011742555.1. GTDB lineage: Bacteria > Pseudomonadota > Gammaproteobacteria > Xanthomonadales > Rhodanobacteraceae > Luteibacter > Luteibacter jiangsuensis. Next base: position 132,978 of record NZ_JAAQQR010000008.1, on the reverse strand, counting down.
CATCAACGACGCGGTGGCCCGGGTGTTCGGGGAATCGCAGACCTATCGCATCGACCATTACCTCGGCAAGGAAACGGTGCAGAACCTGCTGGCGCTGCGCTTCGGCAACGCCTTGTTCGAACCGTTGTGGAACGCGCAGCACATCGACCATGTGCAGATCACCGTGGCGGAAACGGTCGGCGTCGGCCACCGTGCCGGTTACTACGATCGCGCGGGCGCGCTGCGCGACATGGTGCAGAACCACATCCTGCAGCTCCTTTGCATGCTCGCCATGGAGCCGCCGTCGTCCCTCGCACCCGACGCCGTGCGCGACGAGAAACTGAAGGTACTGCGTGCGTTGCGTCCCATCGGCGAGGCGAACGCAGCGCAACTCACGGTGCGTGGCCAGTACCGCGCGGGCGCGGCCGAAGGCCAGGGCGTGCCGGGATACCTCGACGAACTGGGCAGCGACCAGTCCCGGACTGAAACCTTCGTCGCCCTCAAGGCGGAGATCGGCAACTGGCGCTGGGCTGGCGTGCCGTTCTACCTGCGCACCGGCAAGCGCCTGCCGAGCCGCGTCTCGGAAATCGTGGTGACGTTCCGCGCGCTGCCGCATTCCATCTTCGATCCCGCCAGCGGTCCGCTGCTGCCGAATCGCCTCACGCTGCGCCTGCAGCCCGACGAAGGCGTGAAGCTGTGGCTGACCATCAAGCATCCGGGTCCGGGCGGCCTGCGCCTGCGCCACGTGCCGCTCGACATGAGCTTCGCGGCGGCGTTCGGCGTGCAGCAGCCCGACGCCTACGAGCGGCTCATTCTCGACGTCGTGCGTGGCAACCCGACCCTCTTCATGCGCCGCGACGAAGTCGAGGCCGCGTGGAAGTGGGCCGGCCCCATCCTCGACGCGTGGGAAGCCAGCGGCGACACGCCGAAGCCGTATACCGCGGGCACCTGGGGTCCGAGCGCCGCCGTGGCGCTCATCGAACGCGATGGCCGAACCTGGGCCGAGGACGCCGCATGAACGCCAAGATCGAACGACACGAATTCGCCGACCGCCTGACCCTTGCCGACAAGCTGGCCCGGGACGTCGCCTCCAAGCTCGACGCCGCGATCAAGGCGCGCGGCAAGGCCACCATCGCCGTGTCCGGCGGCGGCACGCCGAAGGCCATGTTCGCCGTGCTGGCCGAACAGGAAATCGACTGGTCGAAAGTCACCGTCACCCTCGTGGACGAACGCTGGGTGGACACCGACAGCGATCGCTCCAACGCGCGCATGGTCGCGGAACACCTTTTCCATCATGAGTCGCACACCGCCAGCTTCGTGCCGCTCTTCGACCGGGCGCACAAGGACAGCGTGGACGACGCGCTGGACGACGTGGGTGCGCGCATCGACGCGCTCGGCCGGCCGTTCGACGTAGTGCTGCTGGGGATGGGTGGCGACGGCCACACGGCATCGTTCTTCCCGGGCGGCGACAACCTCGCGGCCGCGCTCGATCCGAACGGCACCCGCACGGTGATCTCGATGCGCGCCGAAGGTGCGGGCGAGCCACGCATCACGCTTACCCTGCCGCGCGTGCTCGACACGCGCGCGCTCTATCTGCACATCGAGGGCGACGACAAGAAACGCGTGCTCGAACAGGCGGAAAAGGGTGGTGACTTTCCGATCGCGGCCGTGCTGAAGCAGGACCGCGTGCCGCTGGACGTGTACTGGGCGCCTTGAGCATGGCCATCCATCCCATCCTCGCCGAAGTCACCCAGCGCATCGTCGAACGCAGCCGGGCGTCGCGCGCCGCGTATCTCGCCAAGATCGACGCCGCCCGTGGCAATGGCGCGAAGCGTCACCACCTGTCCTGCGGCAACCTGGCCCACGGTTTTGCCGCATGCGCGGAAAACGACAAGGACGCCTTGCGCAACGGCCATGCGGCCAACATCGCGATCGTCACGTCGTATAACGACATGCTCTCGGCGCACCAGCCGTACGAGCGCTACCCGGAACTGATCCGCCAGACCGCGCGCACGTTGGGTGCCACCGCGCAGGTGGCGGGCGGCGTCCCAGCGATGTGCGACGGCGTGACCCAGGGCCGCCCGGGCATGGAGCTGTCGCTGTTCTCGCGCGACCTGATCGCCATGGCCACCGCGGTGTCGCTGTCGCACGACATGTACGAAGGCGCGCTTTACCTGGGCATCTGCGACAAGATCGTGCCGGGTATGCTGATCGGCGCACTGAGCTTCGGTCACCTTGCCGGCGCCTTCGTGCCTTCGGGTCCGATGCCCTCGGGTATCCCGAATGAGGAAAAGTCGAAGGTGCGGCAGGCCTATGCGGCCGGCAAGGCCTCGCGTGCCGAACTGCTGGAGGCGGAAGCCCGCTCCTACCACGGCGCGGGCACGTGCACGTTCTACGGCACGGCCAATTCCAACCAGATGCTCATGGAGATCATGGGCCTGCACCTGCCTGGCGCGAGCTTCGAGGCACCGGACACACCGCTGCGCGACGCACTCACCCGCGCCGTCGTGGAACGCGTGCTCGCCATCGATACCCTGGGCGACCACTATCTGCCGTTGGGTCGCATCGTCGACGAGCGTGCCATCGTCAACGGTGTGGTCGGTCTCCATGCCACCGGCGGCTCCACGAACCATCTGCTGCACCTCGTCGCCATCGCACGCGCGGCCGGCGTGGAATTGCGCTGGGACGATTTCGACGCGCTTTCCGCCGTCGTGCCGCTGCTGGCACGCGTCTACCCGAACGGCTACGCAGACGTGAACCACTTCCACGAAGCCGGCGGCATGGGCTTCCTGATCGACCAGCTGCTCGATGCCGGCCTGCTGCACGACGATGTGAACACCATCATGGGCCCCGGTCTGCACCATTACCGGAAGGCACCTGCGCTGGAGGACGGCGCACTGGTGTGGAAGCCGGTGTCGAAGGAGAGCGGCAATCGCGGTGTGCTGCGCTCGATCCAGGAACCGTTCCGTCAGGACGGCGGGCTGCGCATGCTCAAGGGCAACCTCGGTCGTGGCGTCATCAAGGTGTCGTCGGTGCCTGACGACCGCATGGTGGTCGAAGCCCCGGCTATCGTGTTCGACGAGCAGGACGACGTGAAGGCCGCCTTCGATCGCGGGGAATTGAACTGCGATTTCGTCGCTGTCGTGCGGTTCCAGGGCCCGCGTGCCCGCGGCATGCCGGAACTGCACAAGCTCACACCCACGCTCAGCTTGCTGCAGGACCGCGGCCACCGGGTGGCGCTGGTGACGGACGGGCGCATGTCCGGCGCGTCGGGCCGCGTGCCGGCCGCCATCCACGTCACGCCGGAAGCGGAAGCGGGCGGTCCCATCGCCCGCGTGCGCACGGGCGACCTCGTTCGCGTCGACGCCGTCGCCGGCACGATGGAGGTGCTGGTCCCCGCGGACGAATGGCACGCCCGCACCCCCGAAGCCGCCGATCTCGCCGTGCACCACAGCGGCATGGGCCGCGAACTCTTCGCCATGTTCCGCCAGTCCGCCGTCACGGCTGACCTCGGCGCGGGCGTGTTCTGATCCACCGGAGTAGAGATGAGCAACGAAGCCAAGCAACAGCGTGTCGAATCGACCTTGCGCCTCGCGCCGGTCGTGCCGGTGGTGATCATCGAGGACGCCTCGAAGGCCGTGGGCATGGCGCGCGCCCTCGTCGCCGGCGGTGTGCCGGCCATCGAAGTGACCCTGCGGACGCCGGCCGCGCTCGACGCGGTGCGTGCCATCGCGGCGGAAGTGGAAGGCGCGTTCGTCGGCGTGGGCACGGTGCTCACGGCGCAGGACCTCGAGAACGCCTACAAGGCCGGTGCCAAGTTCGCCGTATCGCCGGGCAGCTCACCGCGGCTGCTCGACGCCGCCGACGACCACGAGCTTCCGTTGCTGCCCGGTGCCGCCACGTCCAGCGAAGCGATGGCCCTGCTGGAGCGCGGTTACCGTTTCCAGAAGTTCTTCCCGGCTGTCCCGGCCGGCGGCACCAAATTGCTGGGCGCATGGGCCAGCCCGCTGCCGCAGATCCGCTTCTGTCCCACCGGTGGCATCAGCCTCGCCAATGCGCCCGAGTTCCTCGCGCTGCCGAACGTGGTCTGCGTGGGCGGTTCCTGGCTCACGCCAGCGGACAAGCTGGCGTCGTCCGACTGGGCGGGCATCGAAACGTTGGCCCGCGAAGCGTCGCAACTGGCCCGCTGAGGCCACTGTGGGAGCGACAGCGCTTTAAGGTCGGTCTGGCTTTGTGTGGGAGCCGCTTCAGCGGCGATTGGGTGCTCGCGACAAGCGTGCCCGCTGCCGCGGGATCGCCGGCATAGCCGGCTCCCACAAAGTCTGTGCGATCCTTCGCGCCCCGTCTCCGCAAATCTGCGCCCATGATCTACATCTTCCTCGCCGTCGCCTTCAGCGTGGCCGTCTCGGTGTTGCTGAAGGTCGCCCGCAGCCGCGGCATCGACATCGTGCAGGCCGTGGCGACGAATTACGTCGTCGCGGCGCTGCTCGCCGTACTCCTGTTGGGCGCAACGCCTGAAGCGGCGATCGAGGCGAAGGCCACCTGGACGCCGCTGGTCCTGCTCGGCGTGTTGCTGCCTGCGATCTTCCTCGTACTGGCCCGTTCGGTGCGCAGCGTCGGCATCGTGCGTACCGACGTCGCACAGCGCCTGTCACTCTTCGTTTCTCTCTTCGCGGCCTTCGCGTTCCTGGGCGATACGCTCACGCAGGCGAAGGCGCTGGGCATCGCGCTGGCGCTCGCCGCCGTGCTGTGCGTGCTCTGGCGGCCGGAGCGCGGCGCGACGGAACGCGGCGGATGGGCGGCGCCGCTGGCGGTGCTTGCCGGCTTCGGCGCGATCGACATCTGCTTCAAGCTCGTGGCCCAGGCAGGCGCCCCCTTCGCCAGCGCCCTGCTCGCCTCCTTCCTGATCGCCATGGTCCTGTGCTGGATCGCGGTGCTGGTGCGCGCCGCGACGCGCGCGGCACCGGTCACCGCGCGCAGCCTCGGCTTTGGCGTGCTGCTCGGCGCCGCCAACTTCGCCAACATCCTCTTCTACGTGCGCGGCCACCAGGCCCTGCCGAATAGCCCGGCACTGGTCTTCGCGTCCATGAATGTTGGCGTTGTGGTCGTCGGCACCCTGGTGGGCGCGTTCGGCTTCAAGGAGCGCCTGGCGCCGGTGAACTGGCTCGGTATCGCGCTGGCGATAGGCGCGATCGGCGTCATGGCCTCATCGTAGGAGCGCGCCCTGCGCGCGACATGTTTTCGCGGTGCCTTCGAGCTGGCGCGCCAGCTCGAAGGCATGGCCTCAAAACATGTCGTACCCGACACGGGCATAAACGCGCAGAGCGCGCTCCTACAATGGTCGCCGCGGTGCCGTGGACCCACGCACCACGAGATCGGGGCTGAAGCCCTCGTTCTCGATCATCGGATCGTCTTCGTCGCGCTCGATTTCGGCGATAAGGCGTTGCGCCGCGTGGCGGCCGATCTCCTCAGTGTTCTGCCGCGCCGTGGTGAGTGCCGGCCATGATTGCTTGGAGAACGGGCTGTCCTCGAAGCCTGCGATCGAGAGTTCCCACGGTACGTCGACACCTCCCGAGCGCGCCGCCGCGAGCACGCCTGCGGCGATCTCGTCGTTCGAGCCGAAGATCGCGGTGGGCGGGTCCTTCAAGGCGAGCAGCTTGCGGGCGCCGCGAAAGCCGTCGTCGAAGGAGTAGTCGCCTTCCACCACGAGCCGTTTGTCCACCTCGATGCCGTACTCGCGCAAGGCGTCTTCGTAGCCCTGGTAGCGCTCGGGGCTGGAACGATGTTCCTTGCCGCCCCAAAGGAAGCCGATGCGGTGGTGGCCGAGCTGGATGAGGTGTTCGGTGATCGCGTAGGCCGCGTCGCGGTCGTCCACGAACACGCAGGGCCAGCCGTCTTTCGGGTCCTGGCGCGCCGAGATGATCCGCACGAACGGCACGTTCTGTTCCGTGAGCGAGGCCAGCAGGCGCGGCTGCTCGGACATGGGCGGGCATAGCACGAGCCCGGCGAGGCGGTTGCGGCGCACGAGGTCGCCCAGCTGCTCGGCGAGCTTCGGCGCGGACGAGTCGCAGGGGTGGATCTGCAGGCCGAACCCTCGCTGGCGACAGACCGACAGCACGCCATTCTGCATGGCGATGACATAGTGGGCGTTGGGATTGTCGTAGACGAGACCGAGAGCGTACGTGCGCGCGCTGCGCAGGCTGCGCGCCGCCTGGTCGGGCTGGTAGTCGAGGGCCTCGATGGCGCGCTGCACCTTCTCGCGGGTACGCGCGTGCACCGAGGGTTCGTGGTTGATGACGCGGGAGACGGTCTTCAGCGAGACGCCGGCCCGTTCGGCCACGTCCTTGATGGTGGGGCTACGCAATCTACGACCCTCGATAGCAAGGCGGCCATCCGAAGGGACGACCCCGGCAAGTTTACACAAGCGCCCTGGGAAAAATTCGGGCGCGAGGGCAATGTCGAGGCCGTTCCGTCACCGGCACCGTCGGGACGTCAGTCCCGCACGTGCTGTCCCACCCGATGACCCGCCGCGCCGTAGTACAGGATGTACAGGTAGCAGGGCACCATGAGGCAGAGGAACACGCCCTGGAAATCGAAATGCTGCTTCAGGTGCGCGAACAGCACCGGAATGACGGCACCGCCGGCGATACCCATGATCAGGAAGGCCGACCCGAACTCGGTCAGCCGCCCCAGGCCCTTGATGGCGAGGGGGAAGATCGCCGGCCACATCATGGCGTTGGCGAAGCCCAGCGCGGCCACGAAGGCCACCGACACGTAGCCGCTGGTGACGTAGGTGCCGATCGAGAACACGACGCCCAGGATCGCCGAGAACGCGAGATAGCGCTGCTGCGAAACGAAGCGTGGGATGAGCAGCAGGCCGGCCACGTAGCCCACCAGCATGGCGATGAGCGTGAACGAGGTGAAGTGGCTCGTCTCCGCGGGAGACATGCCGAAGCCCTGGCCGTAAGTGCCGATGGCGTCGCCGGCCATGACTTCCACGCCCACGTAGACAAACAGGCAGAGCACGCCCAGCCACAGATGCGGGAAGCTCAGGAGGCTGCCCTTGTCGTGCCCGATGGCGCGCTCGGAATTCTCGCTGGACGGCTTGATCTCGGGCAGCGAGGAACGCACGACCCAGATGGCGAGCACGACCAGCAGGGCGGCCATCACCATGTACGGCATGTGCACCTTGGCCGCGAAAGCCGCCAGCAGGGCGTCCTTTTCGGCCGGCGAGGCGGCTGCTGCGATCTGCTTGTCGAAGGTGCCGATGTTGCTCATCACCACCGCACCGAAGACGAACGGCGCAAGGGCGCCGGCCACCTTGTTGCAGATGCCCATGAAGGCGATGCGCTGCGCGCCGCTCTCGATGGGCCCGAGGATGGAAATGTACGGATTCGACGCGGTCTGCAACAGCGAGAGGCCGGCACCGATGACGAAGAGTCCGGTCAATGCGCCGGGATACACGCGCATCGTGACGAACTGGCCGAACATCACCGCGCCGATCGCCATGACGAACAGGCCGAGCCCCATGCCCTTCTTCATGCCGGTCTTCTTCAGGATGAAGGAGGAGGGCAGGGCGAGAAAGAAATAAGACAGGTAGAACGCCATGGGCACGAGGAAGGCGTTCACGTCGTCGAGGTTGAAGGCCAGCTTGACGAAGGTGATCAGCGGCCCGTTGAGCCACGTGACGAAGCCGAAGATGAAGAACAGGACGCCGATGATGATCATCGGGACCAGGCTGGAATGGCGCGTCTCGTTGACCGCGGCCGTGGTGGACGACATGGATGCTCCCCTCTCGCAGGGGCCCGAGGCGCCCCGATCCGGTCCTTTATCGGCTTCCCTGCCCAACGTTGTCAATCACGTGGCGCCGAGGGGCCGTGACCTGTGGCACGTGAGGCACTTTCGATGCCGCGCCGCATCAACGGGCCGGAATAGCCCCTTGCAGGGGGAATTCTCTTTGCAACAGAGGGTTGGCAACGCGATCCATCCGTCCCGACGGAAACGTTTCTTGCTGCGGCGCGTTATGGATCGCGTTCTGTCCTAGCCATTTGTCCTGTTGACAACGTTGTCATTCGCGGCCAAGACTCGGCCCATCACGGGGTAGTCACGAAGTTTCCAAGGGGTGGGGTGTGGGGGAATCGGCCAAACAGCGGGAAGTCGCGCGTGCGTCGCGGTCGGGGGCGTTCCTCGCCGCCGACGTCGGTGGCACTCACGCCCGCATCGGTCTCGTTCGCCGCGCGGACGATTCCTCGGCCATCGACGTGCTTCGCTATGAGCGCTACGCCTGTGCCGAGTGGCCGAGCCTCACCGCGGTGCTGCAGGACTTCGTCGGTCATCTGGACGGCCAGGTGGCCATCGAGCACTGCGCCGTCGCCAGCGCGGGCTACGTGGTCGGCGACGCCATCGTCAACGAGAACCTTCCCTGGCCGGTGTCCATCGGCGACATCCGCCGCACTCTGGGCCTGTCCGGACTCGCCGTGGTCAACGACTTCGAAGCCGTCGCGTACGCCTGCCAGTTCCTCCAGCGCCATGAAACGGCCCCGATCATCGAGTCGGACGCGCCGCCCGCCGAAGGCCCGATCCTCGTGATGGGCCCCGGCACCGGTCTGGGTTCGGCGGTGCTGCTGCCCGGCCGCCCGCACGCCACCGTGCTACCGACGGAGGCGGGACAGATATCGCTCGCACCGGGCAATGCGCGCGAAGTGGCGATCCTCGGCGAGCTGGCGCGCGAACGCGACTATGTTTCCTACGAGACGGCGCTTTCGGGTCCGGGTCTCGTCAACCTCTATAGGGCCATCTCCACGCTGCGTGGCACCGCCGCCACGCTGTCCGAACCCGCCGCCGTCACAGGCGCCGCCCTTGCCGGCAGCGATGACGCGGCGTCGGAGGCGCTGGACGTGTTCTGCGGGCTGCTCGGCAGCTTCGTGGGCGACCTGGCCATGCTCTACGGCGCGCGCGGCGGCGTGTTCCTGGCGGGGGGCATCCTTCCCCAGATTCGCGAACGCCTGCTTGCCAGCAGCTTCTCCGACAGGTTTTTCAACAAGGGCGTCATGCGCGCCTTTCTCCAGCAAGTGCCGGTACGTCTGATGGACCACGGACAGTTGGGTGTGATCGGTGCCGCCGGTCTCTACCTGCACGGTTCGACCGCTCATTGAAGAGCGGGAAAGGAACGCAGGCTTTAGTTCAAAAAAGCGGGTCGCAAGGCCCATCGTCGATACACATCCTCTGAGGGGAGGACACCATGTCGCATCGTAGAAACCTGCTGACGGCGAGCATCATCGCCGGACTCTGCTGTTTCACCGGAACCGTGGCCGCGCAGGACACGGCCGCACCGGCCAGGCCGCAGACCGCCCAGGAGAAGGAAGACGCCGCCAAGGCGGCCCAGCTCGAGGGCATCACCGTCACCGGCATCCGCGCCAGCCTCGAGAAATCGCTGGACACCAAGCGGAACGCCGACGCGGTGGTCGAGGCCGTTACCGCCGAAGACATCGGCAAGTTCCCGAACACCAACGTCGCCGAAGCGATGACGCAGATTCCGGGCGTGGTGATCGATCGCCAGTTCGGCCAGGGCGACCGCGTGTCGATCGACGGTACCGATCCCAGCCTCAACCTCACCTTCCTCAACGGCCAGCCGATCTCGCAGACGCCGTGGCAGTACGGTGCGCAGCCGAACCGCGGTTTCGACTTCACCATGCTGGCGCCGGAAATCGTCGGCCGCCTGGAGGTCTACAAGTCGCCCGAAGCGCGTCTGCCGGAAGGCAGCCTCGGCGGCACGGTGCTGCTGCACACGCTGCAGCCGCTCGACCTGCCCGCGAACACGATCCGCGGCTCGTTCGGTCTCAACTACAACGACCAGGCCACACCGGGCACCCGCCCGAACGGCTCGGCGCTGTACAGCTGGAAGAACGACAGCAACACCTTCGGCGTGATCGGGTCGATCCAGCATTACGAGGAAAAGATCGACCGCCAGGGCTTCGAGATCTTCAGCTACAGCCCCGTGTCGAAGTGGGCTTCGAGCCCCGCCGTGGCCGCAGGCATCGCCGATGGCTCGCTCGACCCGAACGCGAAGGTCCCCGATGAAGTGAACTCGGCGTGGTTCCAGCAGAAGCGCAAGCGCGACACGGCGACGCTTGGCTTCCAGATCCACCCGACGAGCAACTGGGACATCGACATCAACAACCTGTTCGTCCGCGAGAACTTCGACAACTGGAACCAGTCGCTGTATCCGTTCACCGGCGCCACGCCCGGCAACGTCACCAGCTTCAACCAGGGCCCGAACGGCGTGGTCACGGGCGGACACGTTTGCGGCAACGACACGGTGGGCTGCCCGGCCATCGCGCAGGGCACGTTCGACAGCAACATTCGCAAGTCCGTGGTGCGTACCGTCGCCCACGACTTCAAGACCACCTTCCGCGGCGATGGCTGGAAGCTCGGCGGCGCTGCGGGTTACAGCAAGGCGGTGAACAACAACATCTCGCAGGCGGTGATGGAGCCGGTGTATGCCGGCGGCTACACCTGGGACATCAACAAGGGCTTTGCCTTCGATAACCCGGCCGCCGCGCGCGATCCGGCCAACTGGCACATGGGCGACGTGGACGGCCTCGGCGGCTGGCCGGGCAACTACGGCGACTATTCGGCCCGCGCGCGCGACACCTATGCGCAGCTCGACTTCTCGAAGTACTTCGATTCGTTCTTCAACGAACTGGCCTTCGGTTATCGCTGGAACCGTCACGAGGAAGGCATGCAGGCGCATGTCTACGGCGGCAACGCACCGACAAACCTAGCCGACCTCGGCTTTGGCGGCTTCACCGACACGCTCGACGCTTTCGGCGGCGCGCTCGACGGTTCGTCGAGCCACGTCATGCCGGATCGCAACGCGCAGTACGCATGGGTTCGCAACACCAACGGCGGTAACGAAGACCCGGGCACGTATCTCAACGGCACGTACAAGCTGGTCGAGAAGACCAATGCCGCGTACCTGCAGGCGAACTTCGCCGGTGGCGACTTCCACGGCAACGTGGGCGTTCGCTATGTCGATACCAAGACCGACGGCACTGGCTTCAACTACAGCGGCGCGCCGGTGCTTCCGGCTCCGGCCGGTTCCTGGCAGACCTCGTCGAAGACCACTAAAAACTGGCTGCCCAGCCTGAACGTGGCCTACGACCTGGCCGAAGACGTGGTGCTGCGCCTGGCAGCGGCGAAGGTGATCGCGCGTCCGCCGTACAACATGCAGGTGAATAACCTGTTCCTCAACGACTCGGTGCTGACCGGCTCTGGTGGCAACCCCAACCTGAAGCCGTACGAATCGAAGAACTATTCGCTGTCTGCCGAGTGGTACTTCGCACCGCAGTCGTACATCGCCCTCACCGGCTTCTACAAGAAGATCCAGAACTACACCTTCGTCGATTCGGAGCCGGAGACGCAGTTCAACTCGGGTCTGCTCAACGATCCGACCACGTTCGCGCGGCAGGTTGCGCAGGGTCTCTGCACCCCGGATGGCTTCTGCACGTACAGCATCAGCCGTCCGCGCGATACGGGGTCGGGGAAGGTGCGCGGCGGAAGCCTGAGCTACCAGCAGGCCTTCTGGGATACCGGCTTCGGCGTGACGGCGAACTACACCTACGCGAAGGGCACGCTCGATTCCGGCGGTTCGCTGCCGTACAACTCCAAGAACTCGTACTCGGTCAGCCCGTACTACGAAATGGGGCCGTTCAGTGCCCGCATCACGTACAACTGGCGCGGCAAGTACCTCGCCGGCGGCTACATCGCCGGTGCGCCGCCGGCCACCACGGCGGACTACGCCGATCTCGGTGCCACCCTTGGCTGGAAACTCAACCAGCAGGTGTCGTTCACCCTCGCGGGTATGAACCTCACCAACGAGAAGTACAAGCAGTACCTCGGCACGACCGCCATGCCGGTCGCCAAGTACACCACCGGCCGTCGCTACATGGCATCGGTGCACTTCGACCTCTGATAAAGCGTCACGGATGCGCGGCCAAGGACGGCCGCAAACGCAACCCTCGAAGCTCCATTCCCCTCGGGCCCGTCAATTCCTCGACCGGGCCCGTTTTTTTTCCCGCAGGGAAAGCGGCACAATCGAACGATCACCGATACGACAGGAACCCTGGATGCGTCGATTCCTCCTTCTCGCCGTGGCCGCCAGCCTCGGCGCCTGCGCCACTTCGCCGAAGCAAACCACGGGCACTGTCGACAACGCGCCGCTCTCGCTCATCCCCATGCCCGCGCAGGTGCAGCGCACACCGGGCCATTTCCGGATCGCGGCGGACACGAAGATCGTCGTGGCACCGGGCGACGTTCAGGCCAGACGCGTCGCGGGGCAGTTGCAAGGATGGATTCGCCAGGCGCGTGGTCTCACCCTCGACATCGTCGAAGGCAAGGCGGGAAGCGGGGGCATCGCTCTGGCGACCGAGGCCGCGGTCAAGGGTCGCGAAGCCTACACCCTGGATGTCGGCAGCGCCGGCGTGCGGATCGCCGCGAACGACGAAACCGGTCTGTTCTACGGCGCGGTGACGTACTGGCAACTGCTGACCGACCCCAACGCGCGCAACGGCGTGCCGGGCGTGCACATCGTTGATGCGCCCCGCTTCGAATGGCGTGGCCTGATGCTCGACTCGAGCCGGCACTTCCAGTCCGTAAGCGAGATCGAGCATCTGCTCGACCAGATGGCCATGCACAAGCTCAACACGTTCCACTGGCACCTCACCGACGACCAGGGTTGGCGCCTGCAGATAGAGAAGTACCCGAAGCTCACCGAGGTCGGCGCGTGCCGTAAGGCGGTCGGTCCGGACGTGGCGCTCACCGGTGGCAAGGACGAACCGTATTGCGGTTTCTACACTCAGGAGCAAGCGAAGCAGATCGTGGCTTATGCGGCCGAGCGTCACATCACCGTGGTACCGGAAATCGAGATGCCGGGACATGCGCAGGCCGCAGTGGCGTCGTATCCGAAGTTCGGGGCAGGCGGCAAGAAGCTCGCGGTGTCTTCGGACTGGGGGGTGAACACCGCGTTGTACAACGTCGACGATGGCACCTTCACCTTCCTGCAGGACGTGCTCGACGAGGTGATGGCCATCTTCCCGTCCACGTACATCCATGTGGGCGGCGACGAGGCCGCCAAGGACGAATGGGAGCGCTCGAAGACGGTGCAGGCGAAGATGAAGTCGCTTGGCATCGACGACGAGGAGAAGATGCAAGGCTGGTTCATCGCCCGCATCGGTGACTATCTCGACAAGCACGGACGCCGCCTGATCGGCTGGGACGAGATCCTCGACGGCAAGGTACCGGCCAGCGCTACCGTCATGTCGTGGCGTGGCACCGAAGGCGCCATCAAGGCCGCGAACGCGGGGCACGATGTGGTGCTGGCGCCCTCGCCCACCCTCTACCTCGACCAGTTGCAGTCCTCGCTGCCCGACGAGCCGCCGGGTCGTCCTTCCGGGCAAACGTTGAAGACGATCTACGACTTCGATCCCGTGCCGACAGCCATCGCTCCCGACAAGGCGAAGCACGTGCTCGGTGCCGAGGCCACGCTGTTCAGCGAATACCTGCCGAATTGGTATCGCATCCAGCATGCCGCGTTTCCGCGCATGGCGGCGCTGGCCGAGCGCACGTGGTCGTCCAGGACCGACTGGCACGGCTTCCTCGCGCGCTTGCCCGTTCAGATGTCGCGCTATCGCGCGGCGGGCATCGTACCTGCCGACAGCGCGTTCGCTGTCGCCATCGCCGACGAACCCGCCATGGGCGGCAATGCGAAGGTCACGCTGTCCAACCAGACGGGCTACGGCACCCTGCGCTACACCACCGACGGTTCCGCGCCGACGCCGCAATCCACGGCATACACGGGGCCCTTCGAGGTGCCGCTGCCGACCACGGTGCGCGCCAACGCATTCGACGGCCAGTTCGGTCTTGCCGGCCCGCGCGACCGCAGCATCGATGCGAAATCGCTGCTGCGCCGTACCAGCGACGAACTGGACATGTGCGGCAACAAGCTCGTGCTCAGACTGGAATCGCCGCAGGCAGTGGACGGACAACGCCCCGTGTACAAGGTCGACATCATGGACACCTGCTGGATGTGGAAGGGGGTGAAGCTCGATGGCCGCTACGGCATCGCCGTGACCGTGGACCGGCTGCCGTACAACTACGCGCTGTGGAAGGACGTGAAAGGCATCGTGTCACGCAAGGCGCGCACTGCGGCCGGCGAGCTGGAAGTGCACCAGGACACCTGCGACGGTCCGAAGCTCACGACCATCCCGCTCGCGAAGGCGAAGGACGGCCGCGCCACGCTCAACGGCATCCTGCCCAAGCGCGAAGGCACGCACGATCTCTGCTTCGTGATCACCGGCAAGCCAGGGCCGAAGCTCTGGGTGCTGGGCGACGTACAGTTGCGCTGAGGCGTTTTTGGGGTGCGGCGGCGACGGGTTTGTCCGCTGCCGCTTTCTGTGGGAGCCGCTTCAGCGGCGATGGGTGCTCGCGGCAAGCGTGCCCGCTGCCGCGGGATCGCCGGCACAGCCGGCTCCCACAACATCCCCTACACCGCGTGGGAGCGCATGTCCGCCTTTCGCTGCAGCGCGCTTCGCGCCTCGCGCTCGTCGTCGCCTTCCAACGGCGTCAGCGTCACGAACTTGCCCGCCACCATCGCCGCCAATGGCACGCCATCGCGGATGGCGATGCGGTTGCCGAGCGTCGCGGGCACCTTGGCTCCGGCGAAGACGGTGCCGACCAGGTTGAGCGGATCGGTGCCGGCGATGCAGACGATCTCGCCGTCGTGCGCGCGGTGGCGAATCTGCCGCAGGGCAGGCAGCGCCTCCGGCAACGCGAACTGCTCGCCCACCAGACCGTCGACGAAGCGGCCGCCGCGGATCTCGCCGCGTGCCTCGAGGCGGTGGTACACACGGCGCAGGTCCCGCCACGGCGGCAGCCACGCGGCTTCCCGTTCCAGGATGCGCCAGCTCACGACGCCGTAGCGGCGCAGGAGCGTGCGAGCGATGTGCTCCAGCCCGTCGGCATCGTTGCGCTGCTCGCTCGGCCGCCGTGCGAGCGACCATCGACCGGCGTCTTCGATACCGCTGAGCATGTGCCGCCGGGTGCGGCGGTGCCGGCTGCCGTTCCGCTTGGAGGCGGGCAGCAGCAAGGCTCGCAGGCCCGCAAAGCTGTCCGCCGTGACGCGTCCCGCGGCGACCAGTTCCCCGAGGGCGTCTTCCAACTCCGTGCGTAGCAGGCGCGTCGCGGACGCGAGCTCGTCGAAGAACGAGGCGCCGTCGTCGCGCAAGGCATCCGCAACCGCCTGTGCGCGTGAAGACAGCGACACCTCGTCGCCCGCGACGGGCGCGGCCGCGGACCAGACGGGCAGTTGTCGCCGCGGCAGCAGCACGATCGGCGTGGAACGCACAGGGCCCCCACTGCCGGTGCCCAGGCGCAGGCGGCTCCAGACCACGCGGCCGGCGCGACAGAGGTCGTCCAGCCAGCCGATACCATAGTCGTTCACACGCGCGGGAAGCAGTTCCGATTCCCACGCGCCGGCTGCGGCCTCGTAGCCTTCCAGCTGGCCGATCACTCCCGCCAGTGCATCGGGGCCGGACACCTGCGTCGCACGCGTCACGTGTTGCCAGTCGAGCAGGAAGCGATAGAAGTCGCGGCGTGCCACGGGTTCGATCTCGCGCCGCAGCCGGCCGATGGTGTACCGATGGATACGGGCAAGCAGGTGTCGTTCGCACCATTCGGTGTCCGTTGCCCCCGGGGAGAACGCGCCGCGCATGACGTAGCCTTCGCTTTCGAGCGAGGTCAGCGCCAGGTCCACGTCGGCCTGCGCCACGCCCAGGGACGAGGCGATCTTGGCCGAAGGCACAGGCCCCAGACCACCCAGCCGCCCCCGAACGATGTCGAGCAGAGCCGACTCCGCCGTCCAGGCCTGTGCTTCGAATTCCGCCGGCGCCGCAATGGCTGGCGTCATCGGCAGGCCGGGCCGCACGGCGCGCCAGGCAGGCAGCCGTTCCGCGGCGACCCACAGCGGTGCTTCGCGGTCGCCAAGCCGCGTGGCACGCGCGTCGCTCGACAGGGCGGCAAGCAACTTCGCCCAACCCGGATTGGCCTGCACTTCGTCGAGGGTGATGGCGCCCAACTGGACCAGCGCCTCGTGCATTTCGTCGGCACTGCGTGCCTCGGGCCATGCCTCGCCGCGCACGGCCTCGATGGCTTCCGCATCGAGGCGGCCCAGATCGTCCGGACTTTCCGCCTCGTTCCACCGGCGCGACTGCACGGCCTGGGTGCGGCGCTCTTCCAGGGGAGCGTCGTCGAGGAAGGCGTAGGGCGCCGCGTTGAGGATTTCCGAGGCGAGCGGCGACGGTGTGGCGAGGTCGCGCGCCACCATCGCGATGGTGCCCGACTCGAGTCCGCGCAGCACGTCGAGCAGGCCCTCGCAGTCCATGGCCTCGTGCAGGCAGTCGTCGAGGGTCTGCTTCACCAGCGGGTGGTCCGGCACCTCGCGTTCGCCCACGAGGTTCTCCGCGCAGGCCACCTGATCGGGGAACACAGTGGCCAGGAGATCCTCGCTCTTCATGCGCTGCAACTGCGGCGCCACCTTCTTGCCGCCGTTGAACCGCGGCAAGGCAAGCGACGTGGTGGCGTTCCAGCGCCAGCGCACGCCGAACAGCGGTGCGTCGAGCAACGCCTGGATGAGGACGTGCTCGGCGGAGTTGGAATGCAGGTATCTCGCCACCTCGTCCAGCGGAAAGCTGTGGCTGGTGGAGAGCGAGAGCACGATCGCGTCTTCCGTGGCCGCGGCCTGCAACTCGAAATTGAACTTGCGACAGAAGCGCTTCCGCAGCGCGAGCCCCCAGGCACGGTTGATACGGCTGCCGAAGGGGGTGTGGATGATCAGCTGGGTACCGCCTGACTCGTCGAAGAAACGCTCCATCACCAGCGTCTCGCGGGTGGGCAGTGCGCCCAGCGCGGCACGCGCGCGGAACAGGTAGTCGACGATCTGCTCCGCGGCCGCCTTCGCCAGCGACAGTTCGTCCACCAGGTACGCCAGCGCGGCCTCGCGTCCACCTTCGTCGAAGGCGGCGGAGAGCTCCGAGCGCAGACGGGAGACGCCCACCGACAGCTCGTTCGAACGGCCCGGCGCTTCGCCCAGCCAGAAGGGGATGTTCGGCGGCGCACCCTGCGCGTCTTCCACGCGCAGGCGGCCCGCTTCCACGCGCAGGATGCGATACGACCGATTGCCGAGCTGGAAGATGTCGCCGGCCAGGCTTTCCACGGCGAAGTCTTCGTTGACCGTGCCGACGATGGTCGCCTGCGGCTCGAGCAGGACGTTGTAGTCGCCGGTGTCGGGAATGGTGCCGCCCGAGGTCACGGCCGTCAGGCGCGCGCCGCGCCGCTCGCGCAGGCGCCGGTTCACCGCGTCGCGATGGATGTACGAGCCGCGCGGTCCGACGCGCGTGGTGAAACCCTCCGCGAGCATGCGCACCGTTTCGTCGAAGGTCTCGCGCTTCAGCGCGCGGAACGGGTAGGCGCGCCGCACAAGATCGAACAAGGCGTCTTCGTCCCATTCCTGGCAGGACACCTCGGCGACGATCTGCTGCGCCAGCACGTCCAGAGGTGCTTCGGGAATCGTCAGCGTGTCCAGTTCGCCACGGCGCACGCAGTCGAGCAGGGCGGCGCATTCCACGAGGTCGTCGCGCGAGATCGGGAAGAGCCGTGCCTTGGGCGTGCCGCCCACCGAGTGTCCCGCACGACCGGCGCGTTGCAGGAACGCGGAGATCGAACGCGGCGAGGCGATCTGGCACACGAGGTCGACATCGCCGATGTCGATACCCAGTTCCAGCGATGCGGTCGCGACCAGCACGCGCAATTCCCCGCGCTTCAGGCGTTGCTCGGCGTCGAGACGCTGCTCGCGCGACAGGCTGCCGTGATGGGCGGCAACCGCATCGTTGCCCAGCCGCTCCGAGAGGTGTCGTGCCACGCGCTCGGCCATGCGTCGCGTGTTCACGAACACCAGCGTGGTGCGGTGTTGTTCCACGAGGTTGCCGAGCCGGTTGTAGACCAGCTCCCACATGTCGTTCGACATCACCGGTTCGAGCGGTACCGGCGGCACTTCGAGCGCGAGGTCGCGCCGACGCGTGTGGCCGATGTCCACGATGGCGCAGTCGTCGCGCTCGCTGCCGGTGAGGAAGGCGGCCACCTTCTCGATGGGCTTCTGCGTGGCGGAAAGGCCGATGCGGGTGATGCGCCGCTGGGCGATCGATTCCAGCCGTTCCAGCGATACCGCAAGGTGGCTGCCGCGCTTGCTTGCGGCGACGGCGTGGATTTCGTCGACGATCACTTCGCGGATGTCGCGCAGGATGGCCCGGCCCGATTCCGAGCCCAGCAGCACGTAGAGCGATTCGGGCGTGGTCACCAGGATATGCGGTGGCCGCCGCTTCATGCGTTCGCGGTCGGCGGCCGGCGTGTCGCCGGTACGAACGGCGGTGCGGATCTCGAGATCCGGCAGGCCCCGCTGGCGCAGTTCCTCGCGGATGCCGGCCAGCGGTGCCTCGAGGTTGATCCGGATGTCGTTCGACAGGGCCTTCAGCGGCGACACGTAGAGGATCGTGGTGCGATCGCGCAGACCGCCCTGCTCCACGCCCTCGCGCACGAGCACGTCGATCGCGGAAAGGAACGCGGTCAGCGTCTTGCCCGAGCCGGTCGGCGCCGCCACCAGCGTGTGCCGGCCCGAGCGGATCGCCGGCCACGCGGCCACTTGGGCTTCGGTAGGCCCGGGAAAAGCAGCCGCGAACCAGGCGGCCACGGCAGGATGGAAGGCGGCGAGCGGCATCGACTTTTGTGAATTCATTGAACCACTTAAGTGGGGGCTGGCAGCGCTGGAGGCAAGCGGCGAGCGTACTCCCTCTCCGTCTCGCGGGTTGCGATAACCGCATGACTTGGCGATGGTGGGCACCTCTCCACCCGCGCCGAACCATGACCATGTCCGATATTGCCCGTCGCAGCGCCCTCGCCCTTGCCCTTGCCGCCGGCATTGCCGGCTCCGCCCATGCAGCAGAGCCAGTGGAGCGTCCCTGGATGGACCGCTCGCTGTCGCCGGACCGGCGCGCGGATCTGATCGTCGCGGCCATGACCGACGACGAAAAATTCCGCATGATCCGCGCCGACTTCGGGCAGGTGAAGGAGAAGGGGCCGAACCCGCCCGGTGCGTTGAACGGCGCGGGCTTCATTCCGGCCATTCCGCGTCTCGGCCTGCCTTTCCTCAACGAAACGGATGCCGGCCTCGGCGTCACTCGCGACGGCTCCGATCACAAGGGCGCCATCTCGCTGCCTGCGGGCCTGGCCACGGCGGCCAGTTTCGATCCGGCCGTCGCGCATGCGGGTGGCCGCATGATCGGTGGCGAGGCGCGTGGCAAGGGCTACGACATTCTGCTGTCCGGCGGCGTCAATCTCACGCGCGATCCGCGCAACGGCCGCAACTTCGAATATGCGGGCGAAGACCCCGTGCTGGCCGGCACGATCGTCGGTGCGGCCGTGAAGGGTATCCAGGAGCGCCATATCGTGGCGACGGTGAAGCACTTCGCTATCAACGACCTCGAAACCGGCCGCAACACGTTGAGTTCCGACATCGATCCCGTGGCGCTGCGCGAGTCCGACCTCCTGGCCTTCCAGCTCGCTATCGCCAAGGGCGATCCCGGCTCGGTGATGTCCTCGTACAACCGGATCAACGGCACCTATGCCGGCGAGCACGACTGGCTGCTCAACAAGGTGCTGAAGCAGGAGTGGGGCTTCAAGGGCTACGTCATGTCCGACTGGGGTGGCGTGCACAGCGGAGCAAAGGCCGCCCTCGCGGGACTCGATCAGGAATCCGCCGGCGAAACCTTCGACAAGGAGGTGTACTTCGACAAGCCGTTGCGCGCGGCCCTCGCCTCCGGCGAGTTCCCCAAGGCGCGGCTGGACGACATGGTGAAACGCATCATGCGTACCTTGTTCGCCCACGGCATTCTGGATGACGCGAAGCGCGATCCCGTCGCGTACGAAGCGGATCGCATCGTGGCGCGCAACGCGCTCGAGGCGGGCGCGGTATTGCTGCGCAACGAGGGCGGCCTGCTGCCGCTGGCGCGCAAGGGCCAATCGGTGGCGATCATCGGGGGCCACGCGGACAAGGGTGTCCTCGCCGGCGGCGGCTCGTCGGCCGTCGCGGATGTGGCCGGCGATCCGGTGCCGGGCCTCGAGCCGACGGGCTGGCCGGGTCCGGTGCGGTACCACGCTTCCGCGCCGCTCGAGTTCATGCGCAAGCTCGGCGGCAAGGTGAGCTTCGATCCGGGTACGGATCCCGCCGCTGCTGCGAAGGCCGCGGCCGGTGCCGATGTCGCCGTGGTATTCGTCACGAAGTGGGCGGCGGAGTCGTTCGACACGCCCGACCTTGCTCTGCCCGACAACCAGGACGCGCTCGTGGAAGCGGTGGCGAAGGCCAATCCGAAAACCGTAGTGGTGCTGGAAACCAACGGCCCGGTGAAGATGCCCTGGCTGGATCGCGTGGGCGCGGTGATGGAAGCCTGGTATCCGGGCTCGGGCGGCGGCGAGGCCATCGCGCGTCTTCTGTACGGTGTCACGGCGCCGTCCGGTCGCCTGCCCCTGAGCTGGCCGAAAGATGAGGCGCAGCTGCCGCGTCCGGCCATCCAGGGTGCGGGCCTGAATTCGAAGGCGAAGCCGGCCGACAACGTGGACTACAACATCGAAGGCGCGGACGTCGGTTATCGCTGGTTCGAGAAGACGAAGCGCGAACCGTTGTTCGCCTTCGGCTACGGCCTGGGCTACACGAGCTTCGCGTACAGCGACTTTGCCGTGGACAAGGATGCGAAGGGCAACCCGGTGGCCCATGTCACGGTGAAGAACACCGGAAAGGTGGCCGGTGCCGACGTCCCGCAGATCTACGTCACCGCATCTGGCGCGGCGACGCGCCGCCTTGCGGGCTGGGCGAAGGTCGCCCTGAAACCGGGCGCCAGCCGTCGTGTCGACATTCCGCTCGAACCGCTGGCACTCGCACGCTACGACGACAAGGCCGGCCGCTGGCACGTCGCGGCAGGAAGCTATTCGGTGAAGCTGGCGCGCTCGGCCACGGACGTGGCCGGGGAAAAAACGGTGACGTTGGGCGAGAGCTTCCCCGTCGTAAAGGCCCCGTAGCCCGCGATACCCTCGCCTACATGCCCGCTGTCGCGGGATCGCCGGCATAGCCGGCTCCCACACAAAGCAGACCGGCTTTTTGTGGGAGCCGCTTCAGCGGCGATGGGTGCTCGCTACACGACGGCCCGCTGTCGCGGGATCGCCGGCATAGCCGGCTCCCACACAAAGCAGACCGGCTTTTTGTGGGAGCCGCTTCAGCGGCGATGGGTGCTCGCGACACGACGGCCCGCCGTCGCGGGATCGCCGGCATAGCCGGCTCCCACACAAAGCAGACCGGCTTTTTTGTGGGAGCCGCTTCAGCGGCGATGGGTGCTCGCGACACGACGGCCCGCCGTCGCGGGATCGCGGGCGTGCACGCGGCCGCTACGCGGCGCACGCACAATGCGCTCATGACCTTACGAACCTCCCTCGCCACCGCTGCCGTCTTGCTTTTCGCCGCCCCGGCGTTTGCCGATCCGCCCGACTTCGATCGCCCCGGCGCGGGGTTCGCGACCACCGTATTGCCCGCCGGCACGCTGGCGCTGGAGCAGGGCCTTCCCACCTACGAACGGCAACGGCAGGACGGGTACCTCGACCGTACGTACACTGCCGACAGCCTCATTCGTCTCGGCCTTGGCGGTCCGATCGAATTGCAGGTGGGCGGTTCCGCATGGAACCGGCTCGAGGAGCGTGGCGCGGGTTCCCGCCGCCACGCGGTGGGACATGGCGACACCAGCGTCGGCATGAAGTGGGCGCCCGAAGGCTCCGCCGATGCGGGCACTTTCAGTTGGGCCGCGCTGGGTACCGTCACCTTCGCCAACGGCGACAAGGACTTCGGGAACGGCGCCCGTGAGGTGAGCCTGGGAAGCACCATGCAATGGAAACCCGACGACGCGAAGCAGATCACGCTCTTCGCCAACCTCGACCGCCTCAAAGGCCGGAACACGTGGACGCTGGCACCGACCTTCGGCCGGAAATTCGGAGAGAACTTGCTTGCCTACGTCGAGACGGACGTGATCCACGATGCCGAGGACGGTAACGAGCTCCAGGCAGGTGGCGGCATCGCTTATGATATCGGCGACCACGTTCAACTGGACGCCTACGCCCTTCACCGCATCGGGCGCCACGGCCCGTCGATGCTGGCAGGCCTGGGCATCTCGATGTTCTTCGGCAGGAAAGGCTAAAGCCCAAAAAAACATGGCCCTCTCGCTCACGCGGAGGGCCATGGCGACCGTCCCTGGGTCCAGTGGCCTGGGCCACCAACGCGGCCCGGCAATGCCGGCGCGGCGTCACCGCCGATGAAGGGGGGATCGATCCTGTAACTAGGGACGGACGGCTTCCTGCCGTCGGATCGGTCATCGGCGATTTTTTAGCCACGCCCAGGTGACGGGCGGGCATGGACCTCATCTTCCGTAGGTCGGCCGCTGACGGATATAGGAGAAATCTTAAATTTGGTTCGGATTTACCTTCATCGACGATGAAGGCGCGAATCAGGCGGGGGCGCGCGTCGACCGCGGCTCACGGCGGGCGCCGGAGCGGGAATGGTCGACATGCTCCTGCCGCGGCGGCTTGCTGGGTTGGGGCACGAACACACCCCTGCTTGCGAGGCTGCGCAACTGGGCGCAGTCGGAAGAGCCGTAATCCCGTTTGCCTGGTTCTCGTTGCATCGTGTTCTCCTGCCGCGCCTGTCCCTCCGCGAACCGACAGAGTGGGCGCGGGAAGGGAAATTTTCGGTGGCACGGGGGTGAACGTTCCGTGACAGTTCTTCACATCTGTCAGGGCGATAAAACAGTTAAGGCGGTGTGGAGGCTGGTGGCGCCTTTCCAGGCATGCGCTGGATCAGTTCGGTGTGGAGGCTGGTGGCGCCTTTCCAGGCATGCGCTGGATCAGTTCGGTGGCGAGGCCTTCGTAGTTCTCATCGAAGTGATGAGAACCGGGCTTGCGGAATACCTCAACAAAGGACGGAAGCTTCGGATCGGTGCAGCCGCTGTCGTCGGCATCTTCCGCGCCGTAATAACAAGCCATGGGCGGCTTGCCGCCCAGCGCGGCGATCGGGGGCATGGCATCGCTGTGCACCACCGGATTCAGCCATTGCAGGAGGTTGTGCGTGTGCGTGGTCCACCAGCCCTGCTGCATGTAGCCCTCGAGTTCGATCTCGAAGTTCACGTCGCGGCTTGCCGACAGAAGCACCAGCTGGCTGAGCCGCGCCCGGTTGTCCGGCCGCAGCTTGCCCACGATCGTCGGAAGCACATCGGCGCCGAACGAATAACCGATCAACAACACCCGCGACTTGTTCCACTGCCTGGTGTAGCGGTCGAGCAGGCCGTCGAGGTCGTGCGCGGATTCTTCGGGCGAACGGTACCGCCAGAAATACTTGAACGTGCTGACGCCGGCGACGGGGATGCCCCGTTCGGTGAACACGGCCCCGAGACGCTGGTCGAGATCCCACCAGCCTCCGTCGCCGGAATAGATGACGACGAGCAGATCTTCCTCACCCGCCGGCGCCGGCCGGAGGGCCGGCAGTTCGACCGTGGACTTTTCCATCGACGCGTGCGTCCACGGATGCCATGCGAGCAACCCCAGCACGAGCAGTCCCAGGATCGAGAACAGCACCCAACGGAAGATTTTTCTCACAAGTGGCTTCATCGACGCACCACGCCGCCGAGGCCGCCGGAGATGAGGCTGGCGACGTTCGCCAGCGCCAGGGGCAGCGCGATGCCTCCAGGCACGGCGATATAACGCGGTTCCCATTCCGGGTCGAACTTTTCCTTGTACCGATGCAGGCCGCGGAAGTTGTAGAAGCGTTCGCCACGGCCGAACACGATGGCGCCGAACCGGCTCCACAGCGGCGCGGTACGCCGGTTCTGCAGGCCCGACAACGGGGCCATGCCCAGGTTGAACCAACGATAGCCTTCGGCTTTCGCCCAGACCATCAACTCGATGAAAAGGAAATCCATGATGCCGGACGGGCCTTCGGGAAGGTGGCGCATGAGGTCGACGGACGCTTCTTCCTTCGTCGCGGTGACGAAGACATTCGCGAAGGCTACAGGCTCGTCGCCTTGCCACACCACCGCCATGGGCGTGCGGAGCAGGTAGCGCTCGTCGAACAGGCCAAGCGAGAAGCGCTTTTCGCGCACCTTCTTGTCGCGCAGCCATGCGTCGGAAATCGTCTTCAGTTTCGGAAGCAGGGCAGGCACGCCTTCGATCGGCACGATCTCCATGCGCAGGCCCTCGCGGGAGAGTTTGTTGACCGTGCCGCGCAGGGTCTTCTTCGACTTGCCGTCGAGGTTGAAGTCGGCAAGCCGAACGCGGGCCTCCTCGCCGATCTTGAGCAGGTTCATGCCCACTTCCAGGTAGAGATCCAGATCGCGCGGGCGCACCTGGTAGAACAGCGGCCAGCCACCGGCGCGCTCGCAGTGCTCGCGGAAGGCCCACACCAGTTCCCGGCGCGCGTCTTCGTCGGTGCCCACCGGATCGCCCATGGCCACCCAGCTCCGGCCTTCGACGTCATACATGATGAAGGCCCGGTCGTCCGGCGCGAACATCAGCATCTTGTCGCCCACGAGGGCGAGGTGGGCCTGGGCGGAATCGAAACCCTTCACCAGCGGCATGGCGCGTGCCAGTTCCGCCTCGCCGGGAAGCGCTCGGCGCGGTCGTGCCGGCCGGATGAGGTTGGCCAGTGCGAACAGCATCACGACGGCCGTGGCGCCGACCAGCGCACGAAGCGCGCGCGGCGCGCCGCCATGGTGGAAGCTGAACTCCCACCAGAGGTTGTTGCTGTATTCGACGTGCTTGAAGCTGAAAAACACCAGCCAGGTGGCGCAGGCCAGCACGGAGGCAATGGCCAGCACCCAGCCGGGCGAGAACGTGGCCCGGAACAGCGAGGCCCGCCGGTAGAAATGACGGTGGGCGGGCGCCAGGGCCAGGGCCAGCAGGGAGAGCAGCGTCGCTTCTTCGTAATCGATGCCTTTGAGCAGCGAGAAGATTGCGCCGAGGATCAGGAGCACCAGCGTGAGCACGTAGGCGGCGTCGAGCCGGCGCTGCAAGCCGCGGGCGAGGATGAGCAGCAGCATGCCGACCACGCTGGAAAGGAAGTGCGACACCTCCACCAGCGGCAGGGGCACGAATCCGCGCAGGATCTCCATGCGGCCGGGGATCGCCAGGGTGGCGCCGGAGAAGAGCAGCACCGCGCCGCTGACCAGGGTCAGCCCGGCGAAGAAGGGCGGCAGCAGGCTGCTGAACCACGGGGTGATGAGCGCGGCATGGCGCAGGGCGCGCACCTCGCGCCAGATCACCAGCACCGTGGCCACGCCCAGCGGCAGCAGGTAGTAGACGAGGCGGAACGCGGCCAGCGAACCGAGAATCGGTGCCTCCAGCCCCTGGTTGCCGGTGGCCCCGAAGCCCGCGAGCATCACGGCTTCGAAGACGCCCAGGCCGCCGGGTACATGGCTGATCAGGCCCGCCATCTGGGCCAGCACGAAGATCGCCAGGAAATGGCCAAACCCGCCCGCTATCGCTTCCGGCATGAGCACGTAGAGCACGCTCGCGGCCAGACCCCAGTCGAACGCGCCGATCAGGATCTGCCGTGCCGCCACGGCGGGTGTCGGCGCGTTCACCGACCAGCGCCAGATCCGCACCGGACGCCGTACCGCCACGGCGATCGCGAACCAGGCCAGGGGAACGACGAGCAGGAGGATCGCCAGCGGAATGCGCAACCCGGACAAGGGCACGTCGGGCGGGATGGGCACCAGCAGCAGCGTGGCCCCGGTCAGTGCGGCCAACCCGAGCCAGAAGCTCAGGGTGGTGTAGAGAACCACGCGCGCCACCTCGCCCGTGGTCAGTCCGGCCTGGACGTAGAAGCGGTAGCGGATGGAACCCGAGACCAGCAGCGACATGCCGAGGGCGTTGGAGAACGCGTAGCTGATGAAGGAGATGAAGGCGACGCGCGGTGCGGGCAGGCGTTTGCCGACGCTGGCCAGCCCGAACCAGTCGTAAAGCGTCATCACCGCGAAGCCGGCCGCCGTGAGCACCACGGCCAGGACGATGTCGGCGCGAGGCAGCGAGTGAACATATCCGGCAATTTGTCGATACGTGACCTCGCTGGCCATGGCATGCAGGGCCCACAGGGCGAGGCCGAGCAGCAGCACGGAAAGTAGGGGCCCGCCGACCCGCCGTAGCAGGGTCGCGTACAGGGCATGCCGCGGATCGGCAGGGTCGGTCGACGGGAGCTCCGTCAGGTTTTCGTGCTCCACGTGCGCCGTGGCTCCGATCAATCGTAAGGTCGTGTAGGTTGCCACAGCGCGCACGCATGCGGCAGGCGGCATTTTGCCCCCGCCACAGCGCGGCCCGCCGGACGAAAGGTTGAGCTAAGCAAAAGGAAAGCCCAGTGTAAGCGGTCCTTAATACCCTGCGAACTGCCGCGCTTATTCCGCGCCGGCCTGCCAGCGAGGTTCCATGTCTCTTGCCCATCCGGCCCTGCGCACCCTCCGTCAGCGCTTCAGGCCCCTGCTCTGGTTCGGTGCCGTCTTCGTCGGTGTTGCCTCCCTCGTCCGTCTGATCCTGCTGATCAAGACGCGCCACGAGGTGCCCGCCGACATCGGCTCGTACCTGTACCTGTTCGCGGTCGGATTCGGCTACGACCTGGTCACGTATATCTATTTCGCCTGGCCGCTGGTGCTGGTGCTGTGGCTGCTGCCCCGCCGGGCGTACCTTTCGCAGTGGGGCCACCGTGGCGTCTTTGCGCTGTGCGCCGTGCTGGCGTTCGCGGTGCTCTACCTCGGCGCGGCGGAACTGGTGTTCTGGGGCGAGTTCAGCGCGCGCTTCAACTTCATCGCCGTGGACTACCTGGTCTATACGCATGAGGTGGTGGGCAACATCCGCGAGTCCTACCCGATCGCCACGTGGACGGCGCTGCTGCTGGTCGCCGCCTTCGTCGTCATGGTGCTGAGCCGCCGCGTGCTGGCGCCGCGCGACGAGGGCTCCCGCTTCCTGGGACGCACCGCCGTGGTGGGGGTCTGGCTCGTGCTTACCGTGGCGGTGAGCTTCGCCGTGACCGGTGCGATGAAAGACCGCTCCAGCAACAACTACGTGAACGAACTGGCCGGTAACGGCATCTACCAGTTCTTCGCCGCCTTCCGCGAGAACGAACTCGATTACGCGAAGTACTATCCCACCCTGCCCGACGACCAGGCGTTCGCGAACCTGCGCGGCCTGCTGAAGACGCCCGACGCCACCTTTACCAGCGACGACCCGCAGGACATCACGCGCAACATCGTGGCGGACCGTCCCGAGAAAAAACTCAATGTGGTGCTGATCAGCGTCGAGAGTCTGTCCGGCGACTACGTGGAAGGGCTCGACGTCAGCAAGCACAAGCACCTGATGCCGAACCTCGACGCATTGGCGGCGAAGAGCCTGTTCTTCACCCAGCTTTACGCGAACGGCACGCGCACCGTTCGCGGCCTGGAAGCGTTGGCCCTGTCGGTACCGCCGACACCCGGCGAATCGATCGTGAAGCGTCCGAACAACGAGAACCTCTGGTCGCTCGCCGACGTGTTCAACGCGAAGGGTTACGAGTCCGAGTTCCTCTACGGGGGCTACGGTTACTTCGACAACATGAACCACTTCTTCGCGAGCAATGGCTACACGGCGGTCGATCGCAACGCCATTGCCGACAAGGACATCCATGCGGAGAACGTATGGGGTGTGGCCGACGAAGATCTCTTCACGCTGGTCATGAAGCGCATGGACGATGCCTACGCGAAGGGCAAGCCGTACTTCGGCCACGTGATGACCACCTCGAACCACCGGCCGTTCACGTTCCCGGAGGGACGCGTGAAGCTGCCCCAGGGCTCGCGCCGTGCCGCCGTGCAATACACCGACTGGGCGATCGCGGACTTTCTGAAGCGCGCGTCCACGAAGCCCTGGTTCGACGACACGATCTTCGTGATCACTGCCGATCACTGCGCCACCAGCGCGGGCAAGACCAGCCTTCCTGTAGACCGCTATCACATCCCGCTCTTCATCTATTCGCCGAAGCACGTGCAGCCCGGGCGCGTGGATCGCCTGATGAGCCAGATCGATATCCCGCCGACGCTGCTGGGCATGCTCGGATTCAGCTATACCTCGCGCTTCTACGGTTACGACCTGTTCCGTCTCGAGCCGGGCCGCGAGCGCGCGTTCCTGAGCACATACCAGGAGCTGGGTTACCTCCACGGCGACCGCCTCACGTCGCTGGTGCCGCGCATGCCGGTGAAGCAGATGCTGCCCGAACGCAGCACCGGCGATGCCACCCCGGTGGACCATCCGGACCCGGTGGATGCGAAGGCCGCCATCACGTATTACCAGACCGCGGCGTACCTGTTCACGCATGGGTTGATGAAGCGCAAACCGGCTGGTTGAAACCGGGGATGCATGTCGCTGCAAGCGGCGAAACTTTGTGGGAGCCGCTTCAGCCGCGATGGGTGCTAGCGGCAGGCCTGCCCGCTGCCGCGGGATCGCCGGCATAGCCGGCTCCCACAAAGTTGCTTCAACGGCCGGCGGCGGCCCGCTCGCGGATTTCCGCGAACGACCAGTCGCGTATCAGTTCGCCGTTTTCCCACACGGTGACCATCGCTTCTTCCCAGCCCGGGTCGATCGCCTCGACCGGCAGCGACACGGCGTCGTCGGGGAGAGGCACGGTGCGGTAGCTGCCGTACTCGCGATGGCGCAGCAAGGTCATGCGGCCCCGCTTGGAAAGCTTGCCCTGATCCGTCACCGGATCCTTCCATACGTCGCGCCAATGCCCGTCGATGCGTGCCGCGGAGCATTTCAGCGCGAACTTCTGCGTGTCGCGCGTGAGCTTCTGCAGTAACGCGCCGCCCATGCCGAAGGCGAGGTTGTCGGCCGAGTAGCCGGCGCAGGTGATGCGCTCGAGGATGGCGCGGATGCTTTCCGGGTTGACCCCGTCGCCCTGGATCACCCGCACATGGTTGAGCACGCGGTAGCCCTTGCCGTTCACCGTACTGCCGAAGGCATCGTTGAGCAGGCTCACGCAACGGTGTACCACCTCCACCGGATCGCCGGAATCCGGGCGAACCACCACCGTGGCACCCGACGCGATGACTTCGTCGCGGAGCGTCTTGCCCCAGTGCTCGGAAATGGCGTGGAAGATGTCGTAACTGTCCGACACCACCGCGACCAGCGAACCCGGCCGGGCGAACCGCTTCAGCATGTTTCGGTACGCGTCTACCTCGTGCTCCCTGCCCCAGCTGGTGATGGTGCTGTGCTCGGCGGCGGGTATGGAAAAACCTGCCATCGGTTCGCCGTAATAGGCGCGGGCGGCAAGCACGCCCGACACCGTATCGGTGCCCAGGAAGTTCACCAGGTGCGCCATGCCGCCGAGTCCGGCCGACTCCGCGCTGGACACACCACGCGCACCGAAGTCGTGCAGCTTGAACGGGATCTGTCCGGCGGGGTCGTCGGACGAGCGCTCGAGGTAGTGGAGTATCGTGCGTCGTGCCTGCCAGCTGATGCTGGACACCGTCACCGGGTACCAGAGCCGGAGCAGGAGCGTTTCCAGATAGGAAGGAAGCCAGTAAGCCGCGGGATCGGTCGATTCGATCGTCACCAGCGCCTGGTGCGTCGGCACCACGCTTCCCTCGGGAACGGCTCGGATGCGCACGGGCAGGCGGCCGCCATGGGCTTCGACGATGTGCCGCCAGCCGTCTTCGTTGAACGGCTCGCCATGGGCGGCGAAGAAGTCGCGCGCCTCGTCCACATGCGCATGGGTAACGGGGCGGCCGAGACGCGACTTCAGGATGGCCTGCAGGCCGAAGAACACCGTGCTTTCGTAGGTGCCGCCGCGCGACTCCACGTAAAAGAACGTGGCGTCGGTGCCGGGCGGGTATTGCAGCCAATGACTGGCCTTGTAGCTGTCGGTGTCGAGGATGGGGTTGTCGAGGGGAGTGCCGTGGGTCGTCATGACCCACAGCATACCCCTGGCTTACCGCCGCGCCATCAGGCGGCGGTGTCGACCAGCACCAGTTCGGCGTCGGTCGCGGCGGTGACGCGCAGCGTCGTTTCGTCGCGGATCGCCGCACCGTCGCCCTTGCCGAGCGCGATGCCGTTCACTTCGACCGAACCGGCGGCCGGCACCATGTACGCGTAGCGACCCGGGGCGAGCGTGTATTCCACTGTCTCGCCGGCCTTCACGCTGGCGCCGAGCACGCGTGCATCGGTACGGATCGGCAGGGCGTCGTCGTCGCCGGCGATACCGCTGGCGAGGGTCACGAAACGGCCGGAACGCTCGCCCTTCGGAAACGGGCGGGTGCCCCACGACGGCGCCTTGCGTTCGCCGTCCGGAATGATCCAGATCTGGAAGATCCGCGTCGCTTCCGGCTCGGCGTTGTACTCGGCGTGACGGATGCCGGTACCGGCGCTCATCACCTGCACGTCGCCCGCCTCGGTGCGGCCCTTGTTGCCCAGGCTGTCCTCGTGGGTGATCGCGCCTTCGCGAACGTAGGTGATGATTTCCATGTCCGAGTGCGGATGCGGCGGAAAGCCGGTGCCGGCGGCGATGGTGTCGTCGTTCCAGACGCGCAGCGCGCCCCAGCCCATACGCTTCGGATCGTGGTAGGAAGCAAACGAAAAGTGGTGCTTGGCATCGAGCCAACCGTGGTTGGCACCGCCCAGGCTTTCGAAACGGCGGACGTCGATCATGTGTTGCTCCCCCGGAGTTACCGGACTGGATGAGTGGATGGGTGTATTTTCCTCCTCTCCATCGTCCGTGGAGCATCGCTCACCGGAACGCATTGTTTCCTACATGCACCGATCCCATGTGGGACGGATCGGCGGTTTTCCGCCACCCCCATTGAGGTGCTTCCGGATGATTCCGTTCTCGGTGCTCGACCTGTCCCCCGTCGTTCGCGGTGCCACGCCCGGCGACGCCCTGCGCAATTCGCGCGATCTGGCCATGCATGCCGAGACACTGGGCTTCCACCGCTACTGGCTGGCCGAGCACCACAACATGACGGGTATCGCCAGCGCGGCCACGGCCGTCGTGATCGGTTACATCGCGGAAGCCACGAAGACGATCCGCGTGGGCTCCGGCGGCATCATGCTGCCCAACCACGCGCCGCTGGTGATCGCCGAGCAGTTCGGCACGCTGGCCTCGCTGTACCCGGGCCGCATCGATCTGGGGCTGGGGCGCGCACCGGGCACCGATTACGCCACCGCACGCGCGCTCCGGCGCGATCTCGGACCCAGCGACGATCGTTTCCCCGACGATGTGCAGGAGCTTCAGTTTTTCCTCGGGCCCCAGCAGCCTGGCCAGACCGTGCGCGCGGTGCCGGGCATGGACACCAACGTGCCCCTCTGGCTGCTCGGTTCCAGCCTTTTCAGCGCGCGGCTCGCCGCGGAACTGGGCCTGCCGTTCGCGTTCGCGTCCCACTTCGCGCCCGACCTCATGATGAAGGCGCTCGAGGTCTACCGCACGATGTTCCGGCCGTCGGACGTGCTGGCGAAGCCGTATGCGATGCTCGGCATCAATGTGGTCGCCGCCGATACCGACGAAGAGGCGCGTCGCCTCTTCACCTCGCAGCAGCAGGCCTTCTGGAACCTGCGGCGCGGCGCTCCCGGCCAGTTGCCCCCGCCCGTGAATTCGATGGACGGTGTATGGACTCCGATGGAGAAAGCGCAGGTGGACCATGCGCTCTCGTGCGCCGTGGTGGGCTCGGCAGATACCGTACGCGAAGGCCTGGCTGCCTTCATCGACCGCACGGCTGCCGACGAACTCATCATTACCGCGCAGATCTTTGATCACGAAGCACGCAAGCGCTCCTATACCCTCGTGGCCGAACAGCACGCGAAGCTGGCTGCCTGACACGATGCGGGTGGTTCTCGACACCAACGTCTGCCTCGACGCCTTCGTCTTCTCCGACCCGCGCACCGCGGCGCTGGTCGCGGCGATGGCTTCGGGCGCGGTGCAGGCGGTGACGCGCGCGGACTGCCGCGACGAATGGCTGAAGGTGCTGGGCTATCCGCTGTTGAAGCTGGACGATGTGCGGCGCGCGGAGGCGAGCGCGCGGTTCGATGCGCTGGTGACCGTGTTGCCGGCTACGGAGCCGGCGGCAAAACCGCCGCGCTGCCGCGATCGCGACGATCAGAAGTTCCTGGAACTCGCGGCCGCGTCGGGCGCGGCGGTGCTGTTTTCCCGCGACGCGGAAGTGCTGAAGCTCGGCCGCCGTACACGCCGCGAAGGTTTGTTCGCGATCATGAAGCCCGAGGAGTGGACAAGGTAGGGGCGCAGCGCTTGCTTTTTGTGGGAGCCGCTTCAGCGGCGATTGGGTGCTCGCCACGGCGTGCCCGCTGCCGCGGGATCGCCGCTGAAGCGGCTCCCACAGTTCAATCCGCCGGCACCAGCGCAATGAAATTGCGCAGGCTGTAGTAGCGCTCGTGCTGCGGCCACTCGACCGACGCAATGGCCTTGTGCCCAGCGGCCCACGGCTCGTTGTCCAGAAGCACCTCGACCTGCGTGCTGCCGTTGCCCACGTTGCCGTAGAACACGCGAATCCAGTGCACGTCGGCGGTGAGCGGTGCCGTGGCGATGGCGGCCTCGAGCGCGGAAAGCCCGTCTTCGGGGATCTCCATCGGGGCATCCTTCTCGCCTCGTAGCGTGAAGTCGCCGATGTATGCGGTGAACGGGCGCCCGCCGGCCGTGAGTTCGCGCACCACGAGCTTGCGACCGTTCACGACATGCCAGCACGCGGCGAGCACCACGTGGAAGTCGTTACGCGCGAAACTGTCCAGGGCATCGCGACAACCTTCCTTGCCCGCGCCGATGCCACCGAAGCTTTCCTCGATGGTGCGTTCCTCGTCGAGCACCACATCGATGTCCAGGCGGCCCATGCCGCCGTCCTTGCCCTCGTGCCAGATGCCACGGATGGCCGGGAAGTCTTCGCCCTCAGTCAGCAGCCAGCCCTCGTCGGGTTCGAGGGCCACGTTGTTGTCGGCGAAAAGGTCGATGAGGTAGTTCTCGATGAGACGGTCCATGGAGCTTCCGGTCGTGGGGAACGTGGGATTATGCGCTGCCAACCAGCCTGGCGAGTGCGACCGCGGCGGCGGGGTTTCGTTCCTTCGCCGCGGAGATGAAATAGATGAAGACGTCCTTTGCTTCGCCGTTCCGGGACACAGCGCCGGTGTGCGGCAGGTCGGCGGGATCGCCGCCTTCCGCCCAGGCACGGGCGCGCGCCGCCCATTTCTTCAGCTGGGCGGCCGGATAGCCGGTGGTCTGGTCGGACTCGCTGCGCATCAGGCGGGTGTATACGAAAGGTCCGGTGAGGTCGGCGAGGGAGGGATACTTCGGCGAATCGGTGAACACCGTCGCCACGCCGCGCGCCCTGGCAAGTTCCAGCCACCGTCCGTCCATGAAGCTCTCATGCCGCACTTCCACCGCATGGCGCAGGGCCATGCCGCCATGTTTCTCGGGCAGCAGGTCGAGGAAGGCTGCCACGTCGTCCGGATCGAACTTGCGCGCGGGCATGAACTGCCACAGCAGCGGGCCCAGGCGATCACCCAGCGCCACCGCGCCGTCGAGGAAGCTGCGCATGCGCGGTCCGGTGCCGGCCAGCGATCGCGCCTGCACGATGAGGCGGGGCGCCTTGACCGAGAAGATGAAGCCTTCCGGGGTCTGCGCCGCCCATTTCTCGTACGTGGAGGCGTCGGGCGCGCGGTAGTACGTGCCGTTGATTTCGATGGCACCGACCTTCCGGCTCGCGTATTCCAGCTCGCGCTTCTGCACCAGGCCGTCCGGATAGAAGACGCCGCGCCACGGCGGAAACACCCAGCCGCCCATGCCGGTGCGGATATGCCCGGCCGCCTCGTGGTGTCGAACGCGTTTCGTCGCCATGGTCGCGATGCTCGCAGGGGTCAGGTGGATAGTGTGTACAAGGCGGCCACCGAAAGTTTGCGCGATACTTCGCGTTCCGAGTTTCACGTGCAGCGACCATGCCGCCCATCCGAATCCTGACCGTCGACGACCATCCCTTGCTGAGAGAAGGCATTGCCGCGGTGATCGAGGGATACGAAGGTCTTGAGCTGGTCGGCGAAGCGAGCACCGGCGAGGAAGCCATCGAACGCTATCGCGAGCACCTGCCCGACCTTACTCTCATGGACCTGCAAATGCCGGGCATGGGGGGCATTGCGGCGATCGAGGCCATACGCTCCGAGTTTCCCGAGGCGAGGATCCTGGTACTCACCACCTACCGGGGCGACGTTCAGGCCCTGCGTGCCTTTCGCGCGGGGGCGCAGGGTTATCTGCTGAAAAGCGAGCTGCGCAAGGACATGCTGGCCACCATCCAGCAGATCATGGACGGCAAGAAGCGCATACCGGAAGAGATCGCCCAGGAGATGGCCGGCCACGCCGACGACGACGAACTCACGCCGCGCGAGACGCAGGTGCTGACCCATGTCGCGCGTGGCGAGGCCAATCGCGACGTGGCAGGCGCCCTGGGCATCGCCGAGGAAACGGTGAAGGCGCACATGAAAAGCATCTTGGCGAAGCTTCAGGCCAACGACCGGACCCACGCGGTGGCCATCGCCCTGCGCCGCGGCATCATCGAACTCTAGCCATCCTGTGGGAGCCGCTTCAGCGGCGAAAAGCCCACGAAGCGGAGTCGCCGTGAGGCCACTCCGCGCAGGCCTCAGGACAACGCACTAGGCTCATCGAACGGCAAAGGCACAGCGCCCACGTCCGCAATGGCTGCCCCGGCACGATCCGCATCGTCATCTTCCACGTCCACCACCACCAGGATCCGGCCGGCCTCGATCTCACCTTCGAATTTGCGCCGCACCGGGTCGGGCACGGCAGCGCCCATGAGGGCACTCGACCAGGCACCTACGGCGGCACCGGCGGCCGCGACGCCAAGGGCGCCGGCGATGGTGATGCCAAGTGGCGGAATGGCCATGGCGACGAGGCCCGCCAGCAAGCCAGTGGCGCCGCCCTGGGCCACGCCCCGGACGGCGGCGGGCATGAAATCGCTGTGCTCGTCCTTGCGGTCCTCGGGAATGGCCTCCAGCTCGATGTCGTGCCGGGCGACCAGCGACAGGTCTTCGTCGGGCACGCCCGCCTCGCGGGCAGCGGCAAGGGCGCGGCGGGCCTGGGCCATGTCGGCCGTGCTGTAGACGCGGCGGGTTTTCATCGCGGCTCCTTCGACAGGTTCGAACCCCATGGTTTCCCGCGCGCGGTCGAACCGGAGTGAATGCCTGGTCACAGGCGCGCGTGCGCATGCCGCTTGCGGTAATCCGCGGGTGTGACGCCGAAGCGGCGCAGGAAGGCGCGGCGCAGCCCGTTGGCGTTCGCATAGCCAAGACGGTCGGCTACCCGCTTCGGCGTTTCGTGCTCATCTTCCAACAGCCGGCGGGCGGCCTCTACACGCATGGCCTCGACGAATGCGGCGGGTGTCATGCCCACGTCCTGGCGGAAGATCCGGGCGAAATGACGGGGGCTCAGGCCGACCCGCGCGGCCATCGATGCCACCGAATGGTCTTCCCCCGGATGCGAGGCCACGTAGCGCTGCAGCTCCTGCAGCGCACCGCGTCCCGCGGGCGCGGATTCGCCATGTCGGCTGAACTGCATCTGCCCGCCGGGACGCCGGTAGAACACCACCAGCTCCGCCGCCACCGCTTTCGCGATGTCGCGTCCGAGGTCCTCCTCCACGAGGGCGATGGCCAGGTCCATGCCCGCGGTGACGCCGGCGGCAGTGCAGACGGGGCCATCCCGCATCACGAAGGCATCGGCTTCCACGTGCAGGGACGGATGCCGCTCCGCGAGCAGTTCGGCCACTTTCCAATGCGTGGTGACGCGGCGCCCGTCCAGGAGCCCGGTGCGCGCGAAGAGCAGCGCACCGCTGCATATGGATCCGTAACGACGCGACCGGGCGGCCTGCCGTTGCAGCCAGGCGACGACGCCGAGGTCCACCGCCGCGTCGGCCAGGGCGGGAGAGCCGGCCACCAGCAGGGTATCCAGCCGCTCGAATTCCTGGTGGACCGTGGTGTCGGGAAGGAAGCGCATGCCGGAGGACGCCATGATCGCCAGCGGCGCCGTGCCGACGGTCACGACGCTGTAGACCTCGCGGCCGCTCTGCCGGTTGGCTTCGGCGAAGACGTCCGCAGGGCCGGATACGTCCAGCATCTGGACGCCAGGCGGGGCAAGGATGGCGACGGTGGACGGAGGCGTCCGCATGCTGCGCAAAATGGCAGTAATTGATACGTCACGTCAAATCGTGCCATGAGGCTGGCGGGATTCAATGGCGGCACCCAACGTCACCTGCGCGGTTACCACCATGAACACCATCGAACAAGTCGCCGGCATCGCCATTCCCGACAGCGCCCTTGCCCGAGAAATCACCGAACTCGTCAGGGATACCGAAAGCGACCTCCTGTACCACCACTCCCGGCGCGTCTACTTTTTCGCGGCCTTGACCGGCCAGTCCAGAGGGCTCGGGTACGACCCCGAACTCCTCTATGCGGCGGCCATGTTCCACGACATGGGCCTCACTCCGGCGCATTCGAGCAAGGACAGGCGCTTCGAAGTGGACGGCGCCGACACGGCACGCGAATTCCTGCGCCGCAAGGGGATATCCGAGGCGGAGGTGGACACGGTATGGACGGCCATCGCCCTGCACACTACGCCGAACATTCCCCAGTACATGAAGCCGGAAATCGCGCTACTGACGGCAGGCGTGGAGATGGACGTGCTCGGCCTGGGCTTCGCGAACGTCCGGGACGCCGATCGCGAGGACGTCGTACGGGCGCACCCGCGCGGCCCCTCGTTCAAGCAGGACATCGTCGGAGCCTTCTACGACGGCATTCGCAACAAGCCGGAGACCACCTTCGGCAACGTCAAGGCGGACGTGATGGCGTACAAGGATCCGCAATTCAGGCGCACCGACTTCGTGCAGTGCATCCTGCACAGCCGCTGGCCGACCTGACCTTGGCCTTTCCGTGAAGGCATGATGTATTTGATCTGATAATCATTCGCACTTACGATAGCGGTCTTTGCCCAGGTTCAAGGCCGCTATCCAATGTGTTCCCGTCCCACCGCTCTCGCCCTGGCCATCGCCGGCATCGTTTCCATGGGGCCGGCCTTCGGACAGGACGTACCGCCGCCACCCGCCGCGGAGCTCGAAGGGGTGAAAGTGGTCGGCGACTGGCTCGGCGACGCCGCCAGGAACACGGTGGTGGACCATCCGGGCGCGCGCACGGTGGTGCGCCGCGAGGAATTGCGCGAGGCCGGCGCCATCAATCTCCGCGATGCCCTGCGCCGCATTCCAGGCGTGCAGGTGCAGGAGAGCAACGGTACGGGCGGCAGCGACGTCTCCCTGAACGTCGGCGTGCGTGGGCTCACGTCGCGCCTCTCGCCGCGCTCCACCATCCTGCTCGACGGCGTGCCCATCGCCGTGGCGCCGTACGGGCAGCCGCAGGTTTCCATGGCGCCGGTGGGCCTCGGCAACATCGAGGCCGTGGACGTGGTGCGCGGCGGCGGCTCGGTGCGCTACGGGCCGCAGAACGTGGGCGGCATCATCAACTTCGTGACGCGCGAGATTCCGGAAACCTTTGGCGGCAGCGCCGGCGTGCAGTTCCAGGGGGCCGAGCATGGCGGCATTCGCACGAACACGAACGCGTTCCTCGGGGGCACCGCGAGCAATGGCCTCGGCGTGGCGCTGCTCTACAACGGCCTGCACGGCCCGGGCTTCCGCGAGCACGAAGACAACGAGAGCATCGACGACGTGATGCTCAAGGCG
The DNA here is from genome assembly GCF_011742555.1 of Luteibacter jiangsuensis. Lineage (GTDB taxonomy): Bacteria > Pseudomonadota > Gammaproteobacteria > Xanthomonadales > Rhodanobacteraceae > Luteibacter > Luteibacter jiangsuensis. The sequence continues at coordinate 95,062 of NZ_JAAQQR010000008.1, read as the reverse complement.
AAGTACGCCATCACCGCCGAAGACACGCTCACCGGCAGCATTCATCACTACGATGGGCAAGCCGGCATGCCCGGCGGCCTGACCCAGGCCGACTACGACGCCGACCCGTTCCAGTCGCGGCGCCCGTTCGACGACTTCCACGGCCGTCGCACCGACTACGTGCTGAAGTACAGCCATGTGGACGATCGCCGCAGCTTCGAGGTGCAGTCGTACTACTCGGACAGCTTCCGCGGCAGCCACATCGAAACGATCACGCAAGGCGCGAACGGCAGCTACACGCACCAGTTGAATGCCTATCCGCGCAACTACCACGTCTTCGCCATCGAACCGCGCTATTCGCAGCTGTTCGACTGGGGGCAGGTGACCCACGAGATCGGCGTGGGCTATCGCTATACCCGCGAGGCGATGCACGAGCGCACGCTGCGCAACAACAAGTTCGTGTCCAACCTGCCCTACACGCCTTACGACAGCTTTCCGTACGACGGGCCGTATGTCCTTTCGGGCAACAATACCGGAAGCAACGAGGCGCATGCGGTCTACGTGGACGACACCATCAATGCGGGCAACTGGACCATCACGCCCGGCATCCGTTACGAGCGCATCGACAGCGAATGGCAGGCGCATCCCGGCAAGACGGTGGTGGTGAAGGGGCCGACGGAACGGCAGAAGTCGTATTCGAAACCGCTACCGGCGCTCAATGTGATCTACCACGTCACGGATGCGCTGAGGCTCTATGCGAACGCGGAAACCTCGTTCGGGTCGCTGCAATATTTTCAGATCGGGCAGAAGGACTCGACCAACCAGTTTGCGGCCGGGCTGAAGCCGGAGACGGCGCGCACCTATGAGATCGGCACGCGCTACGAAACGAAAGCCTGGGGCGGCGAAGTCACGCTGTTCCGCATCAACTTCGACCACGAATTGCAGCTGGTGGGCAAATTGCCGGGCGTGCCCGACTCGTACGACGGCTGGACCACGCTCGGGGCCACGACGCACAAGGGCGTGGAATCGGCGGCGCATGTGGACCTCGGTGCGTTCAGCGACGCGCTGCAGGGTTTCACGCTGTGGGGAACGGCTACCTACACCCACGCGTTCTACCGCCACGGGTCGTTCGAAGGCCGCGACCTGCCGTTCTATTCCCGGCGCACGGCCAATCTCGGCCTGCGTTACGGCGTGGCGGCATGGACCTTCAACCTCGATGCGTTCTCCCAGTCGCGCCAGCATTCGCCGGGCTCGCCCAGTTTCGATCCCGCGCGCCCCACGGAATACGTGACCGAGCCATCGCCCGAAGGCGATCTCGGCGACATTCCGGGGTGGACCACATGGAATGCCCGTGCCGAATACGCCTTCGGCCCCTCCCTGTCGAACCTGCGTCTTGGCGCGGGCGTGAAGAACCTGGCCGACAAGCGGTATTTCACCCGTTCGACCGACAACAACGACGGCATCTACGTCGGCATGCCGCGCACATGGTTTGTCCAGGCCTCGGTGGACTTCTGACATGAGTCCACGGCCGCGCCGCGTACGCACCGCGCTCAAGACGCTGCATCTCTGGCTCGGCCTCAGCCTCGGGATCCTGCTGGCGCTGGTGGCGCTCACCGGCAGCGTGCTGCTCTGGGAGGCGCCGCTGTTTCGCGCGGCGCACCCTGAATTGGCAGATCGCCCGCTACCCGATCTGGCCACGCAGGGCCGTGCCTTGCACGAGATTCTTGCCTCGGCCGAAGGTGGGAAGGCGCGCGGCTTCTCGTTCCCCGACGCCGACCTGCCGGTCTGGGAAGCCCTGGAACGCGGCGGCGATCGCAGCTACTTCGATGCGCAGACCGGTCGCCTGCTCGCGCATAGGAGCAAGTCCGGCGACGTCCTCCTTACCCTGCTCGACTGGCATACGCACCTCCTCTCGGGCGCCGTGGGCGAAACCGTGCTCGGCGTGGTGGCATGCGCAGGACTCTTCATGCTGCTTTCCGGCGTGTGGTTGTACTGGCCGGGACGCCAGCGCGCCTTGAAGCACTTGAGGCCGCACACGAATCCGCCCGTACTGCGCTGGGCAAGCCTGCACCGTTTCATCGGTGTCGTCGCCCTGCCCCTCCTCGTCGTGATGATCGGCACCGGCACCACCATGGCGTATCGCGGCGCGGTACGCAGCGGCCTCGCCGCCGCGTTCGGCGAAGCGCCGCCGGCTCGCCCGCCCAAGACCCCGGCGACGCAAGCGGCGATCGACTGGCCCGCGGTGCTCCTCGCCGCCCATGCCGCCGTACCCGACGCCGAACTGACACGCCTGACCTTGCCTGCGAAGGGCAGCGGCACGCTCGTGCTGCGCATCCGCCGCCCCGGCGAATGGAACCTCGCCGGCCGCAGCTCGTTGTGGATCGATTCCGCGACGGCCACCGTCATCGGCGGCGACGACGCGACGAAGCTCGGCCCGGGCGGCCGCCTCGCCAACGCGCTCTTTCCCATCCATTCCGCGGCGGTGGGTGGCCTGGCATGGCGCATCGCGGCCTGCCTCACCGGTGTGCTGCCCGCCTTCCTGTTGGTCACCGGCTTTCTGTTCTGGCGAGCGCGTACACGTCGGCGGTCGTCGACTGCCATGCAATAGCCACAAATGCGTCCTTTGACAGGCTCGGCGTGACGGTTACCCTCGACCGCCCTCTCAAGGAGAAACCGTATGCGTCGGACCCTGCTCGCTCTCGCCGCTTGCTTCGCACTGCCCGCCTTCGCTGTCGACACGGCAAGCTGGACGCAACCGACCGAACCACACGTCATCTACGGCAACACGTATTACGTGGGCATGAAAGGTGTTTCGTCGGTTCTCGTGACCTCGCCGCAAGGCCATGTGCTGATCGACGCACCGCTAGAAGAGAACGTGCCCCAGATCGAAGCCAATATCCGAAAGCTCGGCTTCCGCGTCGAAGACATTAAGGTCATTCTCAATTCGCATGCCCATTTCGATCACGCCGGTGGCATCGCGGGGCTCGCGAAAGACAGCGGCGCCACAGTGCGCGCCACGGCTGCCGGTGCCAGGGAACTCCGCCTGGGTGGCGACGATCCGAGCGATCCGCAGCACGGTGGCGTGCACCTGTTTCCCAAGGTGGACGCCGTAGGCGACATCGCCGACGGCACCGTTGTGAAGGTTGGGCCGCTTCGGCTGACGGCCCACATCACGCCCGGACATACCGCGGGCGGCACCGCATGGACGTGGGAATCGTGCGTGGACAATAGCTGCAAGTCGATCGCCTACGTGGACAGCCTCACCGCGTATTCCGCCGGCACCTATCGCTACAGCGACCACCCCGAGTTCGTGGCGGCCTTCCGCAAGACCTTCGATCGCGTGGCGGCCCTACCCTGCGACATCCTCGTCGCCCCCCATCCCGAGCAGGCCGAAGGGAAGACTTGCAAAACGTATGCGGAAGCGGGGCGCAAGCGCCTCGACGAGAAGCTTGCGGAAGAAAAGCGGTAGGAACGCGCCCTGCGCGTGATGCCAGGTAGGAGCGCGCCTCGCGCGCGACAGTTTGTCGCGAAGAGCAACAGGTTCTGTTGCTCTCGGCCTCAAAACATGTCGCGCGCAAGGCGCGCTCCTACCGGCTAGCGGTGTCAGTCCACGCGGATTTCCACCCGGCGGTTGGGGGCCAGACAGGTCACCAGCTCCTTGCGAGGGCCGTCGGGGCAGTCTTTTATCGGGTCCTTCTCGCCTAGGCCTTCCGCGACGATCTTCGTGCGGGGGACGCCATCGCTTACCAGCGCTTCCATGACCGCGCGGGCGCGGCGTTCGGAAAGCTGCTGGTTGTACGCGTCGCTACCGAGGCGATCGGTGTAGCCGGTGACACGAATGCTTTGGGTCTGGGCGATATGCTCGCGCAACTTCGCTCCCAGATTCGTCACCGCTTCCTTGCCACCGTCGGTCAGCCCGGCGCTGTCGAAGGCGAACAAGGCATCCGCCGACAGGGTGATGTTTTGCGGCGATGGGGCTGGCGCAGCCGCAATGGGTGCCGGTTCCGGTCTCGGTTCTTCCGCGAGGGCCGAACACGCTTCCGGCATCCAGTAGAAGCTGCGCGCCAGCTTGTCCTTGTCGAAGAGGATCTTGTACTGGCACACCGTGACCTCATCGTTGCCCGGCTTGCGGAAGTTGAACACGTAGTTCCACTCGCGCACGCCCCACACGCCTTCCTCGAAGTGCGGGTAACCGATCAGTTCGGCGATCTGGTGCTTGTCGAGGCCGGAGCGCACCTGGCGCAGATTGTCCAGGTTCGGGAAGGTGCCGCCCTTGTGCATCGACGGCATGTTCGTCGGCGAAGGCCACGCGAGCTGCCCCGCGGAGCGGCCGTCCTTCGCCACCTCGTGGCTGTAGTTGCCGCAGCCCGCCAAAGCCAGCGCAAGCGACAGCGCGGCGACTCCCTTGAACGTTGCACGCATGTTCCTGACTCCTAGAATGTTGTTCATCGTCGCGCCCCTCACCACACCACCGCCGCGCCAACGCCCGCGCCGGCATCGCCGCGCGAATTCGTGGTGGCGTTGAGCTTGAACACGTAGTGTCCGCTCTCGGTGACGGTGGACATGCCCACCGCAATGCCGGTTTCGCCGTGGAAGCTTCCGACCGCCACGGCCGCCGCGTTCTGGTTCGGCTGGTAGGCCTGCGGCAGAGTGGCCATCGCCATGGCCGAGGCGACGCCCGCGTTGGCACGGTTACCAATGCGGTTGAGATCGCGGTCCACGGACTGGAAGCGCTGGTCTACGTAGCTCTTCGACCAGTTCTTGGCGCTCTCGATGGCCTGGTCGAGCTGGCCCACGTTCACTGCGTCGGTGGCGTTCACACCGGCTGCCACGTTGGTGACCGTACGCTCATGGCCCGACGAACCCACGGATACCGTGTTGTTTCCCGCGGCGACCGACCCCGCGCCGATCGCCACGCTGTTATCGCCCGTGGCGGACGAGCCCGCGCCGATCGCAGTACTGTTGCCGCCCGTGGCGGTCGAGGCCGTGTTGTTGTCGCCGCTGTTCTGGTACGTGTTGTTGACGGTGGTGCCGCCATTACCCGCCGGCATGTTGTTCACTGTGTTGCTGAGGTTGGTATACGCGGTGTACAGCGCGTCTATCGCGGTGTTCGTGGCATACAACTGCGACCCGTTGATGGCATCGGTGCTGGTCTGGCTGATGCGTCCAGCCGCCACATTGGTGATGGTGCGTTCCGCGCCCAGGGCGCCCACGCTCACGGTGGAACCCGGCGCTGCGCCGGCGAAGGTGTAGGTCACACCGGCCAGCATGGCGCTGGCGGTGCCGATGGCCGCATCCGTGCTCGAACCCGAACCCAGCGCCACGCTGCCCGCGAACGCCGCTTCCGCGCCGGTACCCAGCGCGATGGCCTGGATGCCATTGGAGGTGGCGTTAGTGCCGAGGGCGATGCCGTCGGCCAGATTCACCGTGGCGTTCTGGCCGATGGCCGTGCCGCCCGGCGCGGTCTGTTGCACGATGGCACCGTTGCCCATGCCGATGCCGTTGTCGCCGTTCACGGTGGTCTGCGGGCCGATCGCCACCGATTCCGCACCGATGGCCGCCGAGTCGGTGGCGGTGGAATTGGCATGGAAGTACTGGATCGGCGTGACCGAGAACGAGCTCATCGCACCCTTCAGCTGGCGCAAGGTCACCGCATCCTGGTCCTCCGTGCCGTCCGCGACGTTGGTGATCTGACGGAAGTCTGTTGTGTTGCCCACGGATACCGAGCCGAGCAGGTTACGGTCGGTCGTGTTGTACGGGATGACGTTGGTGCCTACCAGGATGGAGCCGGAGGCGGGAGCGATCGCGCGATCCGACACCGCACCGGAGCCCAGCGCCACCCCACCCAGCACGGACACGCCGGTTCCCTGACCCAACGCTGTGCCATTGTCGGCGGACGCCGTGGCGCCGATTCCCGCCGCCAGGGCGTTGAGGCCGGTCGCACCATCGTTGGCGTAGTTGGCCCCCGGTGTGCCGTTGTCGTTGACGCTGTAGTAATGCACGGCGCTCGCTGCCACGTCGCCGCCGATCTGGTTGAAGATCTGCTGCAGTGAACTGTAGGTGTTACCGCCATAGGTGACGCTGGCGGTGATGTTGCCGGTGCCCGGATCGTAGGTCGTGCCGCCACCGATTGTCGTGGCGATGGTGTTTCCGAGGTTCGTCACCGTATCGCCCAGGTTGGTCACACCCGTGCTCAACGTCCCCAGTGCCTGGTTGGTCGCGAACAGCTGCGATCCATTGATGGCATCCGTGCTGCCGCCGTCGATGCGGCCTGCGGCGAGGTGGGTGATGGTGCGCTCCGCACCGCTGGTACCGACGCTTACCGTGCTTCCCGGTGCCGTTCCCGCGAATGTGTAGGCGGTGCCGTTGATGGTGACGCCCGTGGTGCCTACCGCCGCTTCGGTGGTCGAGCCGGAGCCCAATGCCACGTCGCTCGCATTGTTTGCCGTGGCGCCATCGCCAAAAGCCAGCGAGCCCGCAGCCAGCGCCCTGCTGGCATTGCCCAGTGCCACCGAACCCTGGCCGATCGCCCGGTTGGTGTTGCCGATGGCGACCGCGCCGTTCGCTGCGGTCGTTCCCGCGGCGTCGCCGGCCGCGACGTTGTTGGAACCCATCGCCACGGCGCCGTCGCCGTTGGCGGTGTTCGGATCGCCGATCGCCACCGCGCCGTTGCCGCTGGCGGTCTGCTGCTCGCCCAGGGCGACTGCGCCGAGGCCGCCGAGTACTCGCGAATTGTGACCCCCGGCCATCGAGCCGGCACCTGCCGCGGCTGCGACGGTATTGGTGTCGCCGATCGCCACCGTCGAGGCCGCCAGTGCCTGCGAGGCGGAACCGAGCGCCGTGCCGTTGGTGGATGTCGCCTGCGCATTCATGCCGAGTGCGGTTGCGCCGCTGGCACCGCTGGCGGCGGCGCCATAACCCACGGCCGTGTTGCGTCCGCCGGTCGAGCTGGCGCTCGTGCCGATGGCAATGCCGTTACCGGCCGTCGATGTGGCGGTATTACCGATGGCGATATCGTTGTTGATCGTGCCGTCGGTACTGGAACCGGCGACAGCTTGTGTACCTTGCGCCAGCGAATTGTTTCCGTAGGCGGCCGAGTCGCGGCCGATCGACACCGTGTTGGGGCCTCTCGCGAATGCTCGCAATCCCATGCCGATCGAGTAGAGGCCCGATGCGGTCACGTCCGTGCCGACAGCGACGGCCGATTCCGACGTGGCGCCGCCTGTCGTGCGTGCGCCGAGGTAAAGCGCGTTGAGGCCGGTCGCGTAGGCCTGCCAGCCCACGGCAGTGGCGTGCGTGCCGATGCTTTGGGTGCCCAGGCCGATGCCGGTCGCACCCTGGCCGGACCCGATAGCGCTAGCGCCGATGGCGATCGCGGTACCCGTGTCGGCTCGCGATTGGACGCCCATGGCTATCGAACCTTGGGTGCTCGCCGTCACGTCCGTTCCAATGGCGATGGCGCTGTCGGCCAGCGCGCCGGTGGTGCTCCCGGTGGTCGCACCGATGTTGATGGCGTTGACCCCGGTGGCGCGGGAGTTGAAACCGGTGGCAATGGCATTGACGTTGCTGGCTTTCGCGAAGTAGCCGACGGCGACGGTTCCGCCGGCGCTGGCGGTCGACGACGCGCCGAGCGCCATGGCGCCGTTGCCGCCGGAAGCTTGCGCGTTGTAGCCCACGCACGACACCGTGCCGCTGTAAGCGTTGTAAGGCGGCGGAAGGCAATCGGCAGATTGCGCATGCGCTGCGATTGTCCACGAGAAGCCGCCCATGGCAGCCAGCGCTCCCAACACGAACGTGCGCTGGCGATGACGGCGTCCCGTCTGACTGGTGGCGCCACCGCGTGGGCGGCCGGCGAGTTCCGAGGCCACCACAAGCTGGTTCAGTGCGCGGCTCCAGATCTTGCTGTAGATCTTGTTCATACCTTCTTCCTGTTGCTGAGAGGGAGATGCACGGGGATGGTTCAACCGAAGCGGCAGACGGGCGCGCCACCGCACGCGCGCGGCGAAGCCACGCGGCGGATGAAGGCCGTGGAATGTCGTTACGGGATGGCGCTTACGCGATCGTCAAGCGCAGCGAGGCATCAGCCGCGTGAGCTGGATGAGGCGTGGGAGGTTGCGATCAGGGGCTGGCGCCGATGCAGGGCGGTGGATCGAGGAACGATATGCGGTGCATTGGCAGAGCACATGGTGGTGTCACCGCGAATGTGCCCGATTGTCCGGGTGGGTCCGATGGAGACGTGTCCATGCGTACGGCTTCCCCTGTCAAAGCATGTCGGTGAGTGCGTTCGTTGACGTGCCCGCGCCGCGATGGCGCTCATGGGTTATAGCAAGGGAAGAATCGCAACGTGAATGTGCATATGCACAAAATGTGATTGTCTTCACGAATGTCACTGCAATGTGACAACGACACTCGGTCTAGATTCGCGTTTCCGACGCGAGCATGCCGCGATGCGCGCGTCCTTCTCGGCCCAGAGCTCGTTCACCCAGGTCTGGAACCGTTCGCGGAACACCGGATCGTTCTCGTAGTCGCCGCGCAGCGACGGCGTAATGGGAAGCCGGCGCGCATGGATGCGCACCTCGCGGATCCGGCCGGCAAGCATGTCCATCGTGGTGCCCGGGCCGTCGGGGTACACGATGGTCACGTCGAGGATGTCGCGGATCGCGTCGCCCATGGCATCGATCACGAACGCCACGCCGCCGGCCTTCGGCCGCAGCAGGTGCGTGTAAGGCGACTTCTGCGCGTCGTGCTTCGCCTGGGTGAAGCGCGTGCCCTCGGTGAAATTCATGATCGACACCGGGAGGTGCCGGAACTTCTCGCAGGCGCGGCGCGTGGCCTCGCGGTCCTTGCCGCGCAATTCCGGCCGCGCTTCCAGTTCCTGGCGCGAGTGCCGTTTCATGAAGGGGAAGTCCAGCGCCCACCAGGCCGGTCCCAGCAAGGGTACCCAGATCAGTTCGCTCTTCAGGAAGAAGCGCATGAATGGAATGCGCCGGTTGAACACCTTCTGCAGGGCGGGGATGTCGACCCAGCTCTGGTGGTTGCAGACGACGAGGAAGTTCTCGCGCAGCCCCAGACCTTCGACGCCCTCGACCACCCAGCGCGTGCGGGTGAAGAGGTCGAACATCCGGCCGTTGACGCCGAGCCAGCTTTCCGCGATCCGCACCAGCATTGCCCCGATCGCTCGCTGCACCGGGGCGATCGGGAGGATCAGCCGCAGCAGGGTCAACGCGAACAGCGGCAGCACGTGCAGCAAGGTGCTGACGAGGAGCAGGACGCAGACGAGGGGAACGCGCAGGAAGGTGGGCAGGGAAGCGAGCATGAGTTCAGGCCGGTCGGCGAAGCGCCCAGTGTACAGGCGATGGCGGAGTGGCTTCGCCAGGCGGTCGCGTTTCAGAGTTTTCCTAGTTTCGCGTTCACCGATGCAAGGCTCTGTTTCACCTTGTCGATACCCTCCCACGGGTCCTTCTTCAAACGGGCGAGACGTTTCGGCACGCTGTGCAGGTCGAAGGCGTTCCCCGACTTCACCTTGCCCAGCTCTTCCCACCGCAGCGGGACGGCCACCGGCGCGCCGGGGCGTGAGCGTAGCGAATAGGACGCCACGGCCGTGGCTCCGCGCCCGTTGCGCAGGTAATCCACGTAGATCTTGCCGCGGCGGAAGCGCTTCGTGGCGGTGGCGACGAATTCCAGCGGATGCAGCGCGGCCATCGCCTCGGCGAAGCCGCGGGCGAACGTCTTCACGGTGTCCCAGTCGGCGCCGGGGTTCAACGGCACGACCACGTGCAGTCCCTTGCCGCCCGTCGTGCGCACGAAGCACACGAGGCCCAACTGGTCGAGGAAGCCACGGACCATGCGCGCGGCAGCCACCACGCGCGGCCATGCCACGTCGTCGCCCGGATCGAGGTCGAACACCACGCGATCCGCGATATCCGGTGCCTCCACGTGTGAGCCCCAGGGATGGAATTCCACGGCGCCGAACTGCACGAGCTCGATCAGGCCCGCCTCGTCGCGCGGGTAAAGGTAAACGGCCTGGGCGCCGGTTTCTTCCTTCAGTTTCGCGGTGCCCACGTGTTCGAGGCCGGCCATGACGTGCTTCTGGAAGAAGCACTGCGCGCCGATGCCTCCGGGACAGCGGATGGTCGAGGTGGGCCGGTCGGCGATGGCCGGAAGCATCCACGGCATCACGGCCCGGTAGTAATCCACGATCTGCTGCTTGGTAATGCCGTCTTCCGGAAAGACCACGCGGTCGGGATGCGTGATGACGATCGCATCGGACGTGGCCGCCTTGGCGCTGGCTTTCGGCGAGGCTTTTCGCGTACCCCGCGGTTTCTTCGCGGCGGGCGCGGCGGGTGCGCGGTCGGAATCGCGCAGGTCGTCGGGCGACTTGTCCATGCGCAGCGTCTTCAGGCTGGGCTGTCGCAGCAGATCCTTGTTCCCGATGCCCCGGTAATACACCTCGGCCACGACGGTCGGAGGCACCCACAGCGCGCCGCGCAGCATCGGGTCCACCGCATCGATATGCACCGGGGGCTTCTTTGTGCCGCCCTTGGCCAGCGTCTTCGCCAGCTCGCGCAGCATCTCGTCGGTGAAGCCGGTACCGACGCGGCCCACATACGTCCAGCTGCCGCCCTTGCCGGGTTTGGCCAGCAAGAGAGAGCCGAAGGAGAGGCGCGAGCCCTTCGCCGGCGTGTAGCCGACCACCGCGAACTCGTCGCTCTCGAGCCGCTTGATCTTCTGCCAGTCGTCGCCCCGGCCGCTGTGGTAAGCGCCTTCTGCACGCTTGGAGATGATGCCTTCGAGTTTCTGTTCCATCGCCATGGCGAATACCTCGTCTCCATGGCCTACCTGGTGCGAGCTGTAGGAGAGGTGCGGCGGCGCATGCGCCAGCAGGCGTTCGAGCAGCGCCTTTCGCTCCACCAGCGAGGTGCGGGAGAGGTCGTACCCTTGCAGATAGGGAATGTCGAACAGCATGTACACCAGGGGCGCCTGCGCCTCGCCGGAGAGCGTGCGTTGCAGGGCATTGAAGTCGCTTCGACCCTCCGCATCGAGGGCGATCAGTTCGCCGTCGAGGCGCGCGCTATCAAGGCCCAGCGCCTCCACCGCCTGCGCGATCTCCGGAGCACGCTCGTTCCATGGCAGGGCATTGCGCGACCACAGCAGCACCTCGCCGCCGGCGATGCCGGTAAGGATGCGATAGCCGTCCCATTTCACCTCGTGCACCCAGCCGTCGCCTTGCGGCGGCGTGTCGCGCAGGCGTGCCAACTGGGGCGGAAAGAACCCGTTGTCCGGCTTCGCCTTGCGCGCGCCTTTCAATGCGGCGGCGGCCTTGGTCAACGTGGCCAGAGGCACCCGCCGCGTTTTCGGGGGCGCCTTCTTGCGCGAGGTCGACTTCTTTGCGGCCGCCCGGAGGTTCGGCGTGGTCGCGGCGCGGCGCGTGCTCTCGCGCATCTTCGCGTCGAGCAGATCGTCGGCTTCCACGTCACCGGCATACGCGTCCTCGGCCTTGATCAGGAACCACGTGGGCTGGCGTTCCTTGCGTCCACCCCTGACGAGGTGCCAGCGCCCTTTCAGGCGCTTTCCAAACAGTTCGAATTCCAGGTGGCCCTTGCGGATCTGCGCCTCGGGGTCGCCACGCGTGGCCCACACGCCGCGGTCGAACAGATCCACGTGGCCCTTTCCATAGCCTTCTTCGATATCGCCTTCGAAATCGGCGTAGGACACGGGATGGTCCTCGACCTCCACCGCCAGCCGCTTCACCTTCGGATCGTAGCTGGGACCCTTCGGAACCGCCCAACTGCGCAGCACGTCGCCGACCTGCAGGCGGAAATCGAAATGGCGCCGCGACGCGTGGTGCAACTGCACGACGAAGATGGCGCGGCCACCTTCGCGCACGGAGTCGTCGGGCGCCGGTTCCCGCGTCCTGGCGAAATTCCGCTTGCGACGATAGTCCTGAAGGCTCATGCGGGGATGGTTGGCGACGCGGAGTGAACGCGCCGTGGACTGCTGGCGTCGGCTGTCATCGCACTTTAAGACGGATCGTATGGGGTGCCGCCAGCCCGTCGGGCAAACTGGAATCCCGCGCGCAGGAAGCGCCCCCATGCTCCCATACCCTCGTCCACTGGCCCTGGCCCTCGTTCTTCTCGCGGCGTTCGCGCCCTCTTCCGCCCTCGCGCTCTGCAAGCTGCCGGCCGCGCAGGGCGCACCACAGCGCATCGCGTTCGGCATCGTCCAGGCGCCCACCGATGCGCCGGTGGGCCAGGTATTGGCCACGCGGCACAGCGCACCCTGGTCGTCTTCGCAGTACCAGTTCTGCGAGAAATACACGCGCACGTTCACCCTGGGCACCTTCGCCGGACCGGCCCTGGGCAACGGCGTGTATGCCACCAACATTCCCGGCGTGGGCGTGCGCATTCGCTTCCGCTATCACCTGGGCGAATACCTGCTCCCGTTCACCGACAGCTATCAGGCCCCGCCGCTGGGGCCGAAGCCCGACCTTGCCATGCTCAACGCCTCGTTCTCGGTGGAACTGGTCAAGACGGGGCCCATCAAGGCCGGAGGGACCGTCACCCCCGGCAGGATCGCCGGCGCGGGCTACGACAACCGTCCCCTGGTCACGTTGGACCTGGGCGATACCCACATCGAACCCCAACGCCCCACCTGCACATTCCTTGCCCGTAGACTGGTGTTCGACCTTGGCCAGGTCGACGGCGGCGCGCTGGCCAAAGAGGGGCACAGCCGATGGGCCACGCAGGAACTCGTCGTCACCGGATGCACCGGCGCCACGCACCTCCTCATGACATTCGCCGGCACCCCGGACGACGTGGACCCGGGCCTCTTCAAACTCGACGGTGCCGGTACGGGCGCCGCGCACGGGGTGGCCGTCGAACTTCGCGCGGCCCATCTCGACACCCACCTCGTTCCCAACGATCCGCGCCCGTTGGAACTACGCGTGTGGCCTCACTGCGACGTGTGCGGGTTTCGTGCGCGCTACCGCGCCACGGGCCGCTCGCTGACGCCAGGCTCCGCCAATGCGCACATCACGGTGAATGTTGCCTACCGCTGAGGGCGCGTTGCGCCGACGGTTCGGGTCATCGGGTGTCGAAGGGCCTTCGTGCGATGCTCCGTCGCGCATTCGGGCAAAGGCCGACAGGGCAGCCGATTGCCTGGCGGCACAGTGAGCGGCCCCACTGAACGAGGCCACGCCGATGCGAATCCGCCGCGCAAGACGCTCTTCCCTGTTGCTTCCGCTCTTCCTGCTCACCGGCCCCGCGTATGCCAAGGGATGCCTGTTCCATCCGTCGCAGCACGCACCGCAAAAGGTGTCGTTCGGACTGGTCACGGTGCCCGCCGACGCCAAACCCGGCACGGTGCTGGCAGAGCGTCGGTCCACGCCCCGTCTGTCGTACGCCATCCGTTGTCCGTTCCCCACCCGCACCTCGATCCTCAACCTCTTCAAGACGCCCAGCGACATCGGCGGCGGCATTTACGACACCAACGTGCCCGGCGTAGGTATTCGCGTTTCGTTCGACTACGGCGGGGGTTCCTATGTCCTGGCGCCGGAATCCACATACATCGAGGGCCTTTACCACTCCCACCTCGGGGGCGCGAAGGTGGAACTGGTCGTCACCGGCCCGGTCACGAACCGGGGCGAACTCCGCACCGGCACGCTGGCCGGTGCTGGTTACGACGGACACGTGCAGGCCGTGGTCGAACTGGCCGATGCTCGCGTCAAGCCACAGGAAATGATGTGCCCGTTCCTGGCTTCGCAAGCAGCGGAAACGGTGCGCGCTCCGGCGCATGCCGGTGGTCCGGCATTCCTTGCCGTGGCGGGCGGGTCGTACCCGAGCGTGGTGTTCAAGGTTCGCGAGAGCGCGGAGGACCGGCTGGGGTGGCAGCTTCGCTTCGAGGAAGAGGCCGCGTCCGATCCCATGCTGCGGCACCTGGACATCGACCCGCTGTTCCGCCCGGCATCGGCGGCCGGCGGGCTCGATCCGCATGGCCTCCGGCGCTACTTCCGTGTCGCCATTCCGGATGATCGGCACACCGACTGGGAATACGTGAACCGTGTCGTGGCCAGCCTCGCGCAGCGGAACGATGTCGAACTCGCGTATCCGGATCTCTCGCCGGTGGTGTCGGGCGTGCACGATACCGCTGCCGGTCGTTCGGAGAGGCCGCTCCAGCCGCAGGCGGCCGCCGTCCTGCACGATCACACGTTTCGGCAGTTCTATCTCTATCCTGCGGATGCCGGTAACGGCATCTACATGCTCGGTGGCATCGACGCCCATTACGCCGCGCGCCTGCCCGGGGGCAGCGGCGATGGCGTCACCGTGGTCACCATGGAGCCCGGTGCGTGGGACCCGACCCATCCCGACCTTCCGCGCTCGGTGCGCAACTTTGGCGATTACCGCATCGATCACAACAACACGGCCACCGCCGGCATTCTCGCCGCGGTCGACAACGGCTTCGGCATCAGGGGCATCGCCAACCGCGCCGCGCTTGCCCACGCTTCGTCCGATGTGGGCAACTTCGTCGAACTCCGCGAATACCTGAAGCCCGGCGACGTACTCGTAACGGCGTTCGCGGCTGCTTCGGGGCCGATCGCCGGCTGCGCCACGAAATGCATGCTGCCGGTCGAGTTCATGCCCGCCTGGTTCGATGCCATCAAGGACCTCACGGATCATGGCATCGTCGTCGTCGAAAGCGCGGGAGACAGTGGCATCGACCTCGACCATCCTGCGTTTGGTGGCCGCTTCGACAGGAGCCTTCGGGATTCCGGCGCCATTCTGGTCGCGGGCCTCTGCGCGATGGACGCGAGGCGTTCGCCTTCCAGCAACTTCGGTGCACGCATCGACAGCGCCAGTTGGAGTTGCGGCGACGTATTCACCACGGCGGTAAAATCGCAGGATACCGAAGGGCCCGACATCGCGGGTTATACCGCCACTCACGCGGGCACTCCGGCGGCAGGTGCCATCGTCGCGGGGGCCGCGGCGAGCCTGCTGGGTTATGCGCGCGCCAGGAATCTCGCGCTTTCCTCCACTGGCGTTCGTTCCCTGCTCAATACGAGCGGCACGCCGCTGGCCGGGGGCGACTCGAGTACGACCGGTACCCAGCCGGACCTGAAGAAGGCCTTCGTGGACATCGACGACTGCGCGGGAAGCATCGCCCGCTGAGTGCGGCAAGGCGGGTGGGATGCCACCCGCCTTTGCGGAGCCTTGTCCAGAGTTGTCGTGCGCCGCGCAGGCTCCTACGCTCGTGTCTGGATACCCGGATACACGCACGATGCACCGCTTCGACCCGCTTTCCGTCAATCTTCCTCGCCGACGCTTCGTTCAGGGCCTGGCTATCGCCGGCGTGGGCGTCGGCTTCGGTGTCGTACGGCCGTCCATCGCCACCGAGGCCATGCATTCGATGCACGAGGTGCCGGGTCCGGATATCCGTCTCGGCATTCGTCGCGCGGCGGTGGACTTCACCGGCCGCGCGCGCAGCGCGGTGACGGTCGATGGCGGTGTCCCGGGCCCGGTCCTTCGCCTCAAGGAAGGCCAGTTCGCCACTGTGACGGTGCGTAACGAGCTGGACGTGGCATCGTCGATCCATTGGCACGGCCTTATCGTTCCCGCGAACCAGGACGGTGTACCCGGCCTCAGCTTCGACGGCATACCCGCCGGCGGGTCGTTCACCTACCGGTTCCCGGTGCGCCAGGCGGGAACCTACTGGTACCACGCGCACAGCCGCTTCCAGGAACAAAGCGGGCTCTACGGTGCGATTGTCATCGAGCCGAAGGACGGCGAACGCCATGCCGCCGACCGTGAGCACGTCATCCTCTTCAGCGACTGGAGCGACGAGGATCCGGAACGCATCTATGCGAACCTTCGCACGCGAAGCGGCCTGTACAACAGGGGTCGCCCCACCTTAGCCGAGTTCCTGCGCGACGCACGTGCCAAGGGATTCGGCGACGCGATGGCGATGCGGCGCATGTGGAACGACATGCGCATGGATCGCAGCGACATCGCCGACGTCTCGGCGGCGACGTATACCTATCTCGTCAACGGGGTCACGCCAGCCGGCAACTGGACCGGTTTGTTTCGTCCCGGTGAACGCATTCGCCTTCGCCTCATCAACGGCTCGTCGAATTCCATCTTCGACCTGCGCATTCCCGGATTGCGCATGCGCGTGATCGCCGCCGACGGGCAGGACGTGGTGCCGGTGGACGTCGACGAGCTGCGCATGTCCGCCGCCGAGACTTACGACGTGCTGGTCGAACCGCGCGACGATCGCGCCTATACGGTTTTCGCGCAGTCCATCGATCGCTCCGGCTATGCGCGCGCCACGCTGGCGCCGCGCCCCGGCATGTCGGCAGCCGTGCCGCCGCTCGACCCGCCGCCGCGCCTCGCGATGCGCGACATGATGGGGGCCATGGGCGACGACGCCACTTCCGGCGGCGGCATGACGATGGCCAGCCACGCGCGCACGGAATACGGCCCGGGCGTGGACATGCGCGTGGACATGCCGCGCACGTCGCTGGACGACCCGGGCGCTGGCCTGCGCGAACGCACGCATCGTGTGCTCACCTATGCCGACCTCCGCACCGAAGGCGGTCCGCTCGATCCAAGGGAGCCCGGCCGAACCATCGAGCTGCACCTGACGGGCAACATGGAGCGTTTCGTGTGGTCGTTCGACGGCCTGAAATTCTCGCAGGCGAAACCCGTGCACTTCCGCCGCGGCGAGCGCCTGCGCATCCGCCTCGTCAACGACACCATGATGAACCACCCCATCCATCTGCATGGCATGTGGAGCGAGATGGAAGCGCCCGACGGTGGCTTCCAGGTGCGCAAGCACACCGTGAACGTGCAGCCCGCGCAGCAGGTGAGTTACGCGGTAACCGCCGACAATCCCGGGCGGTGGGCTTTCCATTGCCACATGCTGTACCACATGGAAGCGGGCATGTTCCGCGAAGTGGTGGTGTCGTGAGAGCGCCCGCACTCCTTCTGTTAGCGCTGCTCCCGGGCCTTGCCGCCGCACAGGACGCGCACATGCAGCACGACATGGGCGGCCACCACGGCGGCGACATGACGATGGGGCCGATGCAGGGCGGCGACGCGCCGGAACAGGCCCGCAGCGGCGATTGGTCCGACGGCGTGCCGCCATCTTCGATGCACGACATGCACATGATGGACATGGACGATACGGCGCCTTCGGCCATGTTGTTGCTCGACCGCCTGGAGTCCTTCGCGGGCAAGGGCGGCCATGGCCAGTCGTGGGAAGCCGAGGGATGGTACGGCAACGACACGGACAAGGTGTGGCTGCGCAGCGAAGGCGAGCGGGAGGGCGGACGTCCGCACGACGGCGACGCGGAGCTTTTCTGGAGCCATGCGGTGGCGCCGTTCTGGGATACGCAGATCGGTGTGCGGCGCGATATCGGCCAGGGGCCGAAGCGCACCTGGGCCGCCGTCGGCGTGCAAGGGCTGGCGCCCTACTGGTTCGAGGTGGAAGCCACCGCCTACGCCGGCTCGCAGGGCCGCACGGCGGCGCGCGTACGCCTGGAATACGAACTGCTGCTTACGCAGCGTCTGGTACTGCAACCGGAGCTGGAGGCCCAGGCATACGGCAAGGACGATCCCGGAAGGGGTATCCGGGCCGGTGTTTCGCGCATCGAGGGCGGCCTGCGTCTGCGCTACGAGATCCGACGCAGCGTGGCGCCCTACGTCGGCATCGCCTGGGAGCATCTCACCGGCGGCACGGCCGATCTGGCCCGGGCCGATGGGCGCCGCGTCACCGATCGGCGCTGGGTCGCCGGCATTCGCATCTGGCTCTGAGCGTCATCGCGTCGCGCTGCCGTCACCGCCGCGCAGGGCGAACGCGGTGACGATGGCCGACAATGCGGCAAGACCCGCCGAGACGAGCATGACGGCGCGGAAGCCCGCCACGAAGGCGTCGTCGATCGCCCGGCGGGCCATCGCGTCGGCCACCTGGATGCCGGCCATCTTCGCCTTCTGCCCGACAATCTGCGCCGTCAGGTTGCCGGGCAGGTCGAGGGCGGCGAGCCGGGCATCGAGGGTGCCGTCGAACACGTGCGCAAGGACGGCGCCGAAGATGGCGATGGCAAGCAGACCGGCAGTGCGGGCCACGGCGTTGTTCACGCCGGAAGCCGTGCCGGCCAGCGAGGGCGACAACGCGTTCATGACGGTGGTGGTGAGCGGCGCCACGACGATGCTCATGCCGAACCCGAGCACACAGCTCGCCGGAAAGAACGTGGTCCAGTAGCTGTCGCCGACGCCGGGCACCGCATAAAGCACGAAGCCGGCGGCAGCGATCAGCGGCCCCACGACCAGCGGCAGCCTGGCGCCCACGCGGTCGACGAGCTGCCCTGTCCAGCGCGACAGCGAAAACATGATCACGATGAACGGAAGCAGCGAGGCGCCGGCGCCGGTCGCGCCATAACCCTGCACCTGGATGAGGTTCAGAGGAATGAAGAAGAGGCTGCCGCCGAGGGCCGCGTAGAGCAGCAGCGTCAGCGCATTCGCCGCGGCGAACGCTCGGTTGCGAAACAACGAGAGGGCCAGCATAGGCGCGGATGCGCTGCGCTCCACAACCACGAACGCGATGAGCGAGGCGACACCGGCCGCGGCAGCGGCGAGCACCGGTGCGGCTGTCCATCCCTTCGACGGTGCCTCGATAAGTGCGAAGACGATGCCCGCCAGTCCTGTCGTTGCCAGCGATGCACCGGCGATGTCCAGCTTTCCGGCATGCGCGCCGTGACTTTCGGGTACACGCCAGAGGCATAGCGCGACCAGGGCGACACCCAGGGGCAGGTTGATGAGGAATGCCCAGTGCCAGGACACGTGTTCGACAAGGTACCCGCCGATGACCGGCCCGGCCGCCGCCGTGATCCCGCTGAAGGCCGACCAGGTGCCGATCGCGGCGCCACGCCGCTCTTTCGGATAGGCGCTGCTGATGAGCGCAAGGCTGCCGGGCACGAGCAGCGCGGCGCCGAAACCCTGGATCGCGCGCGCACCAATGAGCGCGCCGATGGTGGGCGATGCCGCGCAGGCGAGCGACGCCAGCGTGAACACTACCGTGCCGACGACGAACACGCGTCGACGACCGAAGCGGTCGCCGAGAACGCCACCCACAAGGATCAACGCCGAGAGCAGCAGCGCATAGGCCTCCATGACCCACTGCGCGTCCGCGGTCGTCGCGTCCAGCGCCTGCTGGATGGCCGGTAGCGCCACGTTGACGATGGTGCCGTCCACGAACGCCATGCCCGAGCCCACGATGGCTGCGATCAGCGTCCAGCGGCGCGCGGCCTCGCTGCACGCGACGGACTCGTCGTCGGCGATCGCATCGGGCAAGGAGGGAGTGGTCGTTTCCATGGTGGGAGCCTAGCGCGTCGCGGGCCGGCATGCCTTGCACCTGTCGGGCACGGCATGACGGCGCACGAACGTGACATCCGATCCTGCGGATTGACAGCGCGAGCCATCGCGGGGACAGTCGAAGGTTGACGACTCGGGAGGGTGGGGCATTGAATCGACGTGATTTCGCCAAGACGCTGGCAGTGGCGGGTGCATTCGCCGGCGGTATGGGCGGCGCTCTGCGCGCTTCGGCCGCGGTACCGGCAGCCGTGAAGGCCAGACAGCATGTGGCCGTGGATCCGGCCCGGCTGCAATCCTTGCAGCAAGCGTTCCTCGACCTTCGCTTCGGCATGTTCATCCACTTGAACATGGCCACCTTCGAGGAGCGCGAATGGGGCGATCCGACCTTGTCGCCGAAGCTCTTCGATCCGAAACACCTCGATACCGACCAGTGGGCGCAGGCCGCGAAGTCCGCGAACATGGGTTACGCCTGCCTGACCACCAAGCATCACGACGGCTTCTGCCTCTGGCCCACGAAGACCGGCAGCGCGAATGTCATGCAATCGTCGTTTCCTCACGACGTGGTGCGGCGTTACGTGGATTCGTTCCGCAAGGCGGGGCTGAAGGTCTGCCTGTACTTTTCCATTCTCGACCTGCGCCAGGACATCCGCGCGCGCACCGTCACGCCGGAGAAGATCGCGCTCATCAAGGCGCAGCTGACCGAGCTGCTCACGAACTACGGGCCGCTCACGGCCCTGATCCTGGACGGTTGGAATGCCTCGTGGTCGCGTATCTCCTATGCGGAGTTGCCGTACCGGGAGATCTACGACCTCGTGAAATCGTTGCAGCCGGACTGCCTGCTCACCGACCACAACGCGGGCAGCTATCCGGGCACCGCGCTCTACTACACCGACATCAAGCAGTACGAACAGCATGCCGGCCAGAAGATCCCGCCGGGCAGCCCGGTGCCCTCGCAATCGGGCACCACGCTGCAAAGCGACTGGTTCTGGAAGAAGGCTTATCCGACATCGGAACTCGCGTCGGCGAAGACGATCGTCGAGGAATGGCTCGTGCCGTTCAACGAGAACCATTGCAACCTCATCCTCAACGTGGCCCCGAATCGTGACGGCCGCTTCGACGACAACGCGGTGGCGCGCCTCGCCGAGATCGGCAGGCTCTGGAAGAACACGGGGCCGGCACCGAAGATCGGTCGATCCGTCACGATCACCACACCCGACCTCGCCGCGGGCAAGCCCGCCTGGGCGAGCGCGAGCGACGAGGCGGTGGGTCCGGACCAGGCGTTCGACGACAATTTCCGCAGCTACTGGCTTGCCGACCGAGGCAAGGACGACGCATGGATCGAGGTGCGCTTCGACGGGCCCGTGTCGTTCAACACGCTCTCCATCGTGGAGCCGTTGCACGCGGAAGGCTACGGTGACGCGAGCCGCATCACCGCCTACAAGGTGGAAGTGGAGCGGGACGGTGCCTGGACCGAACTCGTCGCCGGCACGACGCCGGCGCCGTACCAGTTCCATGAAATCGAGCGCACCACGGCCAGGCGCGTCCGCCTCAGCGTGAAAGGCAGGCAGCCCGGCATCACGGAATTCGGCATCTACGACGAGCCCCGCTGATCCGTTCACACCTTTAAAACCAGGGGCTTGCCACCATCTATGCCATTCAGACGCCGAGCGCCGGGAGGTAAAGGCCATGGCAACCGGATGGGCGGGCGACACCGCCGTACAGGACCAGATCGACGCTACCGTGGACGACGCGGTGAAGCGTGCGCGCAGCCGCATGGCGAAAGGGCCCAGCCTGGAGCGCTGCGAGGAGTGCGACAAGCCGATCCCCGAAGCACGGCGCAAGGCCGTGCCCGGCGTGCGTCTGTGCGTGGCCTGCCAGGAGCTGGCCGACCGTGAGGAAGCCAGCTTCAGCGGCTACAACCGCCGGGGCAGCAAGGACAGCCAGCTGCGCTGACGGGGCTGTCATCTATATGTAACCATATGAAAATAAAAGATTAATTATTCGGCTCGGGCCTAAAGTTGCCGAATTTGCGGCCGACACGGGGGCATCCCCGTCCCTCGAGTCCGCCATGCGTTTCCCCCGAATACAGCTCCGCACGCTGACGCTCCGCGCCCGGCTGACGCTTCGCCTTGCCGGTACGGTCCTCCTGTTGCTCGCCCTTTGGATCGTGGGTGGTCTCCAGCTACGCGCGGCCGATGCGCGCCTGCAATCGGTCGTCGGCGACACGCTCTCGCCCGTGGCCGCGCTCGGCCACATCCAGAACGACTACAACGACCTGCTCGACGCATTGGTCCACGCCACCCTGACCCGGTTGCCGTCCGCAGCCGACGATGCCGTGACGTCGATCCAGGCTGATCGCAAATCCATCGAGCGCCAGTGGAAGGCCCTGGAGGCCAGCGGCCTTGGCAAGGAGCAGGGCAAGCTGGTGGCGCTCGCGTCGGCGCACCGGAAGGAAGCGGACAAGGCCGTCGATGCCGTCATCGAGCTCCTGAAGGCCGAGCAGTACGATCTCGCGCAACTCCAGTTATCCAACGACGTGCAATCGGCGGTCGTGCCGCTGAAGAGCGATTTCTCGAACCTGTTCGGTCTCGCCGTGGACGGCGGCAACGCCGTGGCGGAGGCACAGCGCGCGGACATCGCGCGCGGAGAAGTCTATTCGTCCGTCCTTCTCGGTATCGCGCTGCTGCTCGCGAGCGCCATCGATATCGCGATCATCCGGTCGCTGGGCCGCCGCCTGCGCCAGGCCGTTGACGTCGCGGCAGCCATCGCCGGCGGCCGCATCGGCTCCCGTATCGATGTGGGCCGCGAGGACGAGATCGGCCGGCTGCTCGCGTCGCTCGCGGCGATGGATGCGCAGCTTGGCAACGTCGTGGTCCAGGTACGCGACCGCGCCGACCGCGTGGCGGAAGCCGCCGCAGGCCTGGCGCGCGGAAACGATGCGCTGAACGAACGCACGCGCTTGCAGGCCGGTCACGTGGAGCGCACCACGCTGTCCATGCGCGAGATGGCCGACGCCGTGGCCGGCGGCCTCGACCGGGCGATCGCCGCGATCGGTGCCGTGCGCGAAGCGCGCGCGATGACGGACGAAGGTCGACGCGTGGCCGCCGATGCGATCGGAAACATGCGCGCGATCCAGGAAACAAGCCAGCGCACGACCGAGATGCTCGACCTCGTCGATCAGGTGGCGTTCCAGACCAACCTGCTGGCGCTCAATGCTGCCGTGGAGGCGGCGCGTGCCGGGGAGCACGGTCGCGGCTTCGCCGTGGTGGCGTATGAGGTGCGCGAACTGGCACAGCGTTGCGGCACAGCCGCGCGCGACATCCGTGGGCTGATCGGCGCGAGCGACGAGGCCGTGCAGGCGGGCGTCGCCTCGGTCAACCGTGCGGGCGAAGTGCTCACCGGCATCGGCGAACGCGTGGGCGTGCTCGCGACGACGGTGGCGTCGCTCGCGGACGCCACGCGCAGTCAGACCGACGGCATCGCGCGCGTCGATGACGCCATCCGTGGCATCGACGACGCCGCTCGCGAAAATGCCGCCCTCGTCGAACATGCCGCGGCCGCCAGCCGCGCCATGCGCGAGAGCGCCGGCATCCTGCGCCGGGAGGTCGCCTACTTCACCCTCGCCGATGAATGAGCCGGGCGGGAGGCTCAGCCCTTCGCATAGTCGAGGCTGGGATACCAGTCGGGCGAGCGTCCCTGCGGAAGGCAATCGATGACCGTCCACAAGGGCATCAGGTCGGGCGCACCGCGGGGATCCTGCCCCGGGTCCATGGTCTTGCCGTCCATCTCGCCCGACCAGAAGTGCCGGATCGTGCCGTCGCGGCGTGTAAACACGTTGAAGGCGGGTTCGTCGCCGCCGTTCTCGCCGATGGCGAAGTAGTCGCGGCTGAAGTTGCCGTTCGCATCCGAGTACAGCTTGAGGTGCCGCCAACCACGCTCTTTCGCGAACGCGACCATGCGTTCGATGGGCGAGCGCGAGATCACCCCCAGTGCCGTGTTCTGCTCGATGTCGCGGGCTTCGCCATCCCAGGCGCTCAGCAACGAGGTGCACATGGGGCAGGGACGATCACGCTGCGGTCCGAACATCCAACTGTAGGTGACCAGGCTGGGCTGGTCGCCGAACAGTCCGGCAAAATCCACGGGGCCATCGACCCCGACGAAGCGATAGTCGCCGCGCACTTCGCCGCCGGGCGGAAGGGCGCGGCGCATCTCGGCCACGCGCTCGATGTGGCGACGAAGCTCGATCTCTTCCGCCAATAAGGCGGTGCGGGCCTTGCGGTAGGCGGCGCTCTCATTCGGTACGCGAAGCGCGCTGCGGGCCGCGAGTTCGGCAGCCGGTACAAGCGAACGGTTCGTCATGGCATGTCTCCTGCGGTCAGTCGCGATCGGGGGCGCCGAGGGGGAAGAACGAACGGTAGGGGCGGGCTTCGTCGACGGCGCGTGCGAACGAAGGCCGGGCAAGCAGTCGCCGGCGGTACGCGTGCAGGTGGCGGAAGCGCGCATCTATCGCGTGCGTCCAGTCGGCATAGAACAGAAAAGGCGCGGCGCCGCAGTCGGCCAGCGTGAAGCGGTCCAGGACAGCCCATTCACGGCCTTCCATGTGCCTGTCGAGCCAGGCATAGGCGAGCTCCAGCATCTCGCGCGCTTCGCCCACGCCATGCGGATCGCGCAAGCCTTCGGGACGTATCGCATTGAACACGATCTTCTGCTGGGGCGTGGAGATGTAGTTGTCGAAGAAGCGATCCATGCCGCGGACGTCCAGGGCCTCCTTCGGGTCCCGCGGAAGCATCGGCGTGGGGCCTGGGTGGTAGAGATCCAGGTATTCCACGATACAGGTGGCCTCGGTAATGGTCCGCTTTCCGTCGACCAGCACCGGGAACCGCTTCAGCGGCCAAAGTTCGGCGAACTCCGCGTAAATCTCGGGGTGCTCCGGCGAAAGCATTTTCCACTCGAACGGCGTGCCGTTTTCGTAGAACGCGACCAGCGCCTTCTGGCAGTAGGACGAGAAGGGATGGGCATAGAGTTTCAGGGACATCGTTACCACCGGTTCGTGGAGGGCCTGACCATGCGTCGAACGAGTGCCCCGGAAATCGACAGGCTATGATCGGGCGTCATCCGGGAGAAAGGCGAATGAAGGTCGCGCTCGTGGGCTACGGAACAGCCGGACAGGCCACGGCCATCCTTCTGTCGGCGCAGGGTCACGACGTTACCGTGTTCGAACGGAGTTCCATCCTGGGACCGGTCGGCGCGGGCTTTCTGCTCCAGCCGACGGGGCTCGGCGTGCTCGCTCGCATGGGACTCGCCGACCGCGCGGAGGCGATCGGCCAGCGCATCGACGAGCTGCACGGCAGCACGTGGCGCGGCCGGCGAGTGATGGCGATGCGCTATGCCGACCGGCGCCCGGGATGCCATGGCGTCGGCATGACGCGCGGCGCGTTGTTCGAGCTGCTCCGCGCGGCCCACGTCGGCGCCGCGCAGGTGCGGACGGCCACGACGGTCGTCGGTTACGACGATCGCACGCATACGCTCACCGACGCCCAGGGGGAGATCCATGGGCCCTTCGATCTCGTGGTCGCGGCGGACGGTGCCCATTCGGCATTGCGCGCCGCCTGCGGCACACACGTCCGGCGCGAACGCCTCTATGCGTGGGGCGCGGTCTGGTGCCTCCTGCGCATCGACGACTGGCCGTCGCCCACGCACCTGCTGCAACGCTATGCCGGTACGCGCTCGATGATCGGCATGCTCCCGGTCGGCACGCGTCCCGGTCATGACGGGCGCTGGATGACCTTCTACTACAGCCTTCCGGGCGAGACAGTGAGCCGCTTCGACGAGGCGGGGTTGGCGGCGATGAAGTTGCGGGTCGCGGAAATCTGGCCGGAACTCGAGGAGCACGTGGCGCACCTGGACCAGGCGGACGCGCTGCACAAGGCGCGATATCGCGACGTCGTGCTTGCGCGACCGCGGCATGGACGCATGGTGGTGGTCGGGGACGCGGCGCACGCCATGAGCCCCCAGCTCGGCCAGGGCGTGAACATGGCCCTGCTGGATGCCGCCGCGCTCGCGGATGCGCTGGCAGCGCAGCAGAACCTGGACGAAGCCCTGGACACCTACGTTCGTGCCCGCCATCGCCATGTACGCATGTATCAGCGCATGAGCCGATGGCTGACGCCGCTGTTCCAGTCCGATCACTCGGCGCTCGGCTGGTGCCGCGACCTGCTGTTCGATCCCATGGCGCGTCTTCCCGGTGCCCGTCGTCCCATGTCCAGCATCCTCACCGGAGAATTGTTTCTGCCTTCCCGCCCGGGTGCCGGACGGGAGCCGGCCGATGCGGACGTCGCCACGCCATAGGAATATCGGCCAAACCACGCCCATTGTGTCCTGGCGCGAGCGAACATCGCGCCTCTAACCTTCCCGCATCGGCGAAAAGGAGCGCTCATGAAACGCCTGTTCATCGGCATCGCACTATCCGTGTCCATGGCGCTGGCCGTGCCGGCCACCGCGAGCGTGCCCGTCTGGGGCGCGAAGGCTTCCAGCCCGGCGGATACCCCACCCGCGGACCTCAAGCCGGGCGAATGGATCTGGGGCGGACGTCCGGTCGGCGCGGGCCCGATGGCGGTGATCGTCAGCCTCACCGAGCAGCGCGCCTATGCCTATCGCAACGGCGTCCTCATCGGCGTCACCACGGTGAGTACCGGTCGGAAGGGGTACGAAACGCCCACGGGCGTCTTCACGATCCTGCAGAAGGACAAGGACCACCACTCGAAGAAGTACGACAACGCGCCGATGCCCTACCAGCAGCGGCTGACCTGGGATGGCGTGGCCTTGCATGCAGGCGGCCTGCCCGGTTATCCGGAATCGCACGGTTGTGTGCACATGCCCACCGAGTTCGCGCGCCTGCTGTTCGACGCCACCAACATGGGCATGACCGTGGTCGTGGCGGAGCAGGGCACCGCGCCGGTCACCGTCGTGCATCCGAGTGCGGTGATCCCCATCGACCCGCGCAACGGGTCGGACCTCGACCTGGCGCCCCTTGCGTCGGGCGAGCTGTATCGATGGACGCCCGAGGCGTCGCCGGCCGGCCCCATTTCCATGGTGCTGAGTGTCGCCGACGGCACGGTCTTCGTTTTCCGCAACGGAATCGAGATCGGCCGCAGCAAGGTCCAGGTGACCGATCCCCTTACCGGCACGCATGCCTTCATCGTCGCGGCGGGCTACATGCCGGATTCGCCGAATCGCGCGGGCCTGCGCATGCCCAACTGGATCACCATCGGCATTCCGGGTCACGGCGACGAAGCGGGCAAAGTCGTGGATGAAGCGCTGGTGGATCGCGTGGCCGTGCCGCGCGAGTTCATGGAGAAGGTGCTGCCGTTGCTGTCGCCCGGCTCCGTGCTGCTGGCCACGGACGAGAGTATCCAGCCTTCGACGACGGGGCCGAAGGTAAAGGTGATCGACTCGAATCCACCCGGGGTGTAACGGCACCCGCGCACCACGAGTGGCCAGGAATTTTCGCGTGACGGATGCGTGAAAACGAGACACGGATCACGCTTTCGGTGCTAGCGTTGGTCCCGGCAGGAAAACGGCGTGCATAGGGGGTCCCCACGTGGCCGCCCAGATGTCCGCGGCACCGGCATTTCGGTACCGCGCTTTCCTCAGCTATAGCCACCGGGACGAGTCCTGGGCGCGGTGGTTGCACCGGGCACTGGAGCGCTACGTGGTGCCGCGGCGGCTTGTCGGGCAGGTGACGGCCTTCGGACCGGTACCGAGACGGCTTTCTCCCATCTTCCGAGACACCGACGAACTCGCCAGCGCGGCCGACCTCGGCGCGAAGGTGAACGAAGCGCTTTCCAGCTCCGAGAGCCTGCTCGTCGTCTGTTCGCCCAGCGCCGCGACATCGCGCTGGGTGAACGAAGAGGTGGCGGCGTTCAAACGACTGGGGCGCGAAGACCGCATCTTTTGCCTGATCGTGTCGGGCGAGCCGAATGCGAGCCTCGTTCCAGCGCATGAAGTGGATGAGTGCTTTGCGCCCGCCTTGCGCCGGCGCTGGCGTGCGGACGGCTCCTTGCGCGACGACATGCTGGAGCCCGTTGCTGCCGACGTACGGCCGGGAAAGGACACACGGGCCGAGGCGAAGTGCCGGCTCGTCGCCGGCTTGCTCGGGCTGGACCTGGATGCATTGAAACGACGCGATTACCAGCGCCGCGCGTATAGGGCCATGCTCCTGACATCCGCGTCGATCGGCATTGCCGTCGTCACCGGGGCGCTGGCGGTGGCGGCTATCCTGGCGCGCAACACCGCGGAGCAGAGGCAGAAGGAAGCCGAGGACCTGGTGGCCTTCATGCTCGGAGACCTCAACGACAAACTGTCCGAGGTGTCTCGACTGGACATCCTGGAAGCGGTGGACGACAAGGCCATGGCTTACTTCCAGGCGCAATCCGGGGAGGATCTCGACACGCGCGCGTTGAGCCAGAGGGCGACCGCACTGCAGAAGATCGGCAGCGTTCGCCTGGACCAGGGAGAGCTGGCCGCGGCGATGACCTCTTATCGGGCGGCGCTCGCGATCGCATCGAAGCTGGATGTCGCCGGCGCCGACCCGGCGTACCAGCTGGCGCATGCCGAAGCCCTGACCTTCGTGGGGCTGGTGTACTGGCGACAGGGAAAGCTGGACGCCGCCCAAGACAGCTTCGCGTCGGCGAAAAATATTCTCCAGCGAGCGTCCGCAGGCGCGCCGGGCGATCTGGATATCGCTTTCCAGCTGGCCCTCGTCGACAACAACATCGGCTACGTGCTCGAGGCGCGCGGACAACTGGACGAAGCGGCCGCCCAGTACAGGCGCATGCTTGTCGCGATGCAGCGTCTCGTCGCGGCGCAACCCGGGAACGCGGAGTGGAGCGAATACCTTGGCTCCGCGCAGAACAATCTCGGCAAGCTCGCGCTGTTGCGCGGCGACCTCGCGGAGGCGTTGCGGAAGTACACGGAAGACGAACGCATCCAGATGCGCCTTGCCGCCGAAGCTCCGAACGACGCGAGTCGCCAGGGCCGGCTGCTGACGGCACACGCGATCCTTGGACGGACCCAGGCCCTGGCGGGAGACCCGGAGTCGGGCATGGAACGCCTGCAGCGCGCCGTGGACATCGCGTCGTCGCTGGCGGCGATGGATGCAAGTAACGCGGAGGCCCGGGAACAGGTCGCGCTGTATGGCACGCAGCTCGCGCGTCTGAGGCGGCTGCACGGCGATCTGCTCGCGGCGGGCCGCCTGATCGCGAAGGCGGAAGCGATCTTCGCCCGCCTCACCGCGCAGGACGCGGAAAACGCGACGTGGCGCCGCGAATACGCCGAAACGCTGATCGAGCATGCCGCGCAGTTGCACGCGATGGACGACAAGGCGGGAGCGCGCCGTCAGGCGGAGGCTGGCTCACGCATGCTTGCCCCCCTCCTGGAAAAGACCCCGGGCGATCGTTCCCTATTGCTTGCCGAGGCCACGGGACTGCTCGTGCAGGCCGACGCGGCTGTAGACAGTGGTAGCGCGCGCCGCCTGCGGGAACAGGTGTTGCGCACGGTGGCGGAAGCCGTCGGCGCAGACACCGATCCACGACTGCTCGCCCTGAAGGTCCGGGCGCAGTTGGATCTTCACCGGAAAACGGACGCCGCACCTTCCATCGCACGCCTGTGGGCGGACGGTTACCGAGACGCCGGCCTCCTGAGCGCGCTGAAACGACAGGGCATCGATTACCCGCCCACCGATGCCGTCCACCCTCCATCCGCGGCCACCGACGGAGAGGTGGCGACAGGACAGCCAGGACCCCTTCACCAAGCAGGAGAACCGCCGTGACGAACGCGCCCAGCGACAAGAAACCCGAGAAGCCGGCCGAACCGCCCCCCGCCAAGCCATCCGATCAGGGCAAGACCCTGCCGACGAGGGATACCAGGACAGGTGCCATAAAGCCGAGCTGACACTCATGGCCTCGTCGGTCGTTCCTCTCGTCGTCGGCGTCACGAGTCATAGGGACATCTCTCCCTCGCAGCGCGAGGGCATAAGCCTTCGCGTCCGCGAATTCTTCGAAAACCTGGGCCACCGGTTTCCCGGACTGCCGATCGTCCTCCTGTCGTCGCTGGCGGAGGGTGGCGACCAGCTTGTGGCTCGGGAGGCCCTGGCCTGCGGGGTGCGTCTGATGGCGCCGCTGCCGTTGCCGCCGGACCTGTACATGGACGACTTCGACGACGTTGGCGTTCGGCAGTCGTTCGAAACCCTCCGCGATCAAGCCGAGGTGGTACTGCTGCCGCGCCTCATGGACAAGCCACGCCATGCCATCGCCATGCCGGGAATCGAGCGCGACAGGCAGTACGCCACCGCGGGCGTCTATATCGCCAGCCATTGCCATGTACTCCTGGCGCTGTGGGACGGCAATGATGCCGGAGGGTTCGGAGGAACCGCGCAGATCGTGGCTTATCACCTTACCGGCAGCCTGCCTGGCCTGATCGCGCGTCACCGGCATCATCGCCACGTGCTCGGAGACGGCACGGAAAGCCTGCTGTACCACATCGTGTGTTCGCGCGGTCGCGGGGAGGCGGCCCCCGGGTTGAAACCGCTCGAGGCGGGGTGGCGGACAGGCGCGGATCCGGCGATGCACGCGGACATGCCCGGCGACTTCGACCTGATGTTCTCGCGCATGACCGAATTCAACCGGGAGTGCGCCCGCCATGCCGCGCGCATCGCGGCCGCACCGCCATCGTTGCACGGCTCGCCGTGCGCGGCCACCTTACAGACCGAACAGTACTTCCATGCCGCGGACTGGCTCGCAGTGCACTTCCGCCAGCGCGTGCTCCTCGCCTTACGCGTCACGTACGCCGCGGCGGCACTGATGGGAATCGCATTCACCTTCTATGCCCACGTTCCCACACACGATTCGCTGATCTACCTTTTCCTTCTTCTGTTCGCGACGGGCGGAGCAGTGGCGCTCCTTGCGCGTCATCGCGGTTGGCATCGCAAATACCTGGACTATCGCGCGCTTGCCGAGGGCTTGCGGGTCCAGTCGTGCTGGCGCCGTGCCGGGGTCGCACCGGATGCCGACCACGAATTCGCCCACGACAATTTCCTGCAGAAGCAGAACATCGAGCTGGGATGGATCCGCAACGTGATGCGTGCGGCCAGCCTCTATCCATCGTCGACACCCGGTGAGCCCGGCGACAACGCTCTTCACGAGGTCATCGAGGAGTGGGTAGGACATTCGGGCAAGTCGGGTCAGCTCGAGTACTACGAACGCAAGGCCTCCGAACGTGCAAGGCTGCATCACATCACCGCCACCACAGGGCTCATCAGCCTGTGGGGTGGCGTGGCGATCAGCGTGTTCCTGGCGGCGTTCGCGACACGGCTCGACGTGGAGACCAAGGTGATCCTGGTTACCACCATGGCCGTGCTCTCCATCGTGGCAGCGGTGCGCGAAGCTTATGCCTATCGGAAGGCGGATCGAGAACTAATCCGCCAATACCGCTTCATGCAGCGCATCTTCGCCAGCGCTCGCGCCGCGCTCGACCGCACGGCAGATCCCGCCAGACAGCGCGCGATCCTTCACGCCTTGGGCGACGCAGCGTTGACCGAGCATGCGGAATGGACGCTGCTGCAGCGCGAGCGACAAGTCGAGCACAGCAAGCTGTGACATGGACCTCACCAGCCGACGCGCGAGAACTCCGATCTTTCCAGCCACTTCTGAAAGCCGACGCTACCCTGGAGCGAGCCGTCACCCGGAACCAGGCTGTCCTCATCGAGGACGGCGCCGAAATAGGGAGCGCGACCGTCGGTCTGCACGTCACAAGGCGCTTCCAGGTCGATGACGAAACGCTGGATCAGTTCGGACATCCTTTCCCTTTCCGGGCCAGCGATCTCGATGGACCCGTTCAGCGGTTCACCCACCGCGAGCACCGCCATCAACGCGGCAACGTCGTCCGATGCGACGGGCTGGATGTACGCAGGCGATAGCCGCGCGACCTGGTCGCGCACGGCATTCTCGATGATGGCAACGAGGAACTCGTAGAACTGCGTCGCATGGACAATGGTGAACGGAATGCCGGACGCCCGGATCAGGCGGTCCTGCAACGCCTTGCCGCGCAGGTAATGGCTGTCTTCCAGCCGCTGCGTGCCCACGATCGACAGCGTCACATGGTGCCGTACGCCCGCCGCGAGCTCGGCTTCCAGCAGGTTGCCGATGGCGGTACGGAAGAAGTCGAACGCCGCCTCGTCGTCGAAGGTCGGCGCATTGGTCACGTCGATCACCACTTCCGCGCCCACCATGCATTCGGCGAGCCCCTGGCCGGTGATCACATCCACGCCCGTTGCGCGGGAAACGGCCGATACGTGATGGCCTTCATTGCGGAGCCGCTCGACGATGTTCCGCCCGACGAGGCCCCTGCCGCCGACGACGACGATGTTCATGATTCGTACCTCGTGCTCATGTCCCGCCGGTGAGCCACTGGGCGACATTCCGCACGTAGCGCTTCGTGGCGCGGAGCGCCTCGGGGAACTGCCGCAGTCCGTCTCCGGGTGCTTCCGAGACGAACGAAGGACAGCCCGTGGACGGGTCCCAGTTGTAATCGGCGAAGTGGTGGAAGGTGGACTGCGCGATGGCACGGCCGCCGCTTTCGGACTGCTCGAACGCCACCGCGATGTTGAAATCCCTTTGCGTGCTAAGGCTGCGTCCTTTCAGGATGACTCGTGCAGTCGGATCGTCGGGTGGTGCTCCGACGGCGCCCTCGTGCGGATGCGATGGAAGGAAGGCGACGACCCCACCGGCCGACTCCGGGTCGTGAAGGACCGCATGTACCTCGCCGACGGCTTCCACCTTCTGATAATCGCCGTTGGCGCCCGAGTGGTAATTGGGCCAGGAAATGTCGGTGGTGATCGTGTCGTCGACGCAATGCCGGCTCGTGTCCGGGTCGAGGTTGCGGGAATGGAAATGGTGTGCGGCGCCCACGCCGGCGAGGCTACAGATGGAACTGCCCAGATCCATGTGGTCGCGGGTGACGAGCAGGCCGCCGCCGTTCCGGCGAAAGCGGCTGATGCCCGCGCAATCTTCGCTGGTGAGGCCGTTACCCGTGTCGACGGCGAACAGCCACAGCTGCCCGTAGTCCGACTCGTCGAGCCGTGACAACACAGCGTCGTCGTGTTCGACCGGTCCGCGGTTGCGCGCAGTGACGCGAAATGCGGGCTCGCCATGCTCGTCGCGGATGCTTTCCAGGAATGCCTTGAGAAGATGAAAGCGACCGATGTGCCAATCGTCGCTGTCGCCTTCGATCGTGGTCTGCAAAAGGATATTCTGCATCGGTATCGCCCTCGGCTGTCTGCTATCCGCCATGTAAGCAGATCCTGGGCTCACAAGCTTGTACGAACCGTGGCGATCCCGCGCTGCTTCGGCCGGTAGCACCCATTTGCCGCAGCGCCGGTCGGCGCGAGCAGGTTCGCTGCCGCCGCCAGTCCGTGCGTCAGGGAAGGCCCATCGGTGCGCTGCGGGCTCGTCAGGGGCAGCCATACGCCGAATTCGGCGCCCAGACCTATGCCTGCCGAATGCACCCGCGCCCGTCCGCCGTGTGCCCTTGCAATCTCATGGACCACGGCCAGGCCGATGCCCATGCCCGAGCCGTCTTCGAAGTCTGCATCGTGCTGGCGGGCGAACAGCTCGAACAACCTTTCACCGCGGCCAGGAGCAATGCCCCTGCCTGTATCGGAAACGACGATGTGCGCATGGCCATCGCTTTCGGTGACCCGAACGTCCACCGTTCCACATGAACCGGCAAACTTCAGCGCGTTTTCGACGAGATTGCTGACAATCTGCTCGACCCGGACAGGGTCCGCCTGGCAGCAGAGCACGCCGGCGGCGGGAACATCCAGGCACAAGCGCACGGTCGGCACGGTGGCCGCCATGGCTGCCGCCACGCGCGACACGAGGGGCCCAAGGTCCACCCGTGCGGTCTTCAGAGGTAGTGTTCCCGTGCGCACACGATGGACGTCAAGCAGATCCTCGACGAGTCGTGCCTGCCGGTGCAGCGACGAGCGCATGTCTTCGCCGAGCTCCTGAAGCTGTGCGTCGCCACGCTGTGTGCCGAGCCGACGCAGCAGATCGGCCTGCATCGTCAGTGCAGCAAGGGGCTGCCGAAGCTCGTGGGCTGCGATCGCGTTGAATCGGTCCCTGGCTGCGCAGGCGTCCAGGGCCGCCTCGCGCGCGGCGCGAAGTCTTCGGATGGTGCTGGCCTGGCCGGGACCCACGGGCTCATTCCTCGTCGTGCATGCAATGCCCGAAGGTTAGGCATGAGCGCGCCCGGCCGGAAGCCGCCGCGGAGGCCCGCCATGTTGCCCTCGGGACAACAATCGCTACGGCACGCCGTGAAGCGAAGCCCTGTGTCGCGGTGCGTGGACGCGTTAATCTGCGCAGGTATCCAAGGAGCGCTGTCATGACGTCCAATCCGGTGATCGTCGAAGAAACGGGCGAAGGTCTCTTCCAGGTCAGGGCGCACGGGCAGGGCCCGTCGTTCGTGATCGACGAGCCACTCGACCTGGGTGGTATGGCATCGGGACCGACGCCTTACGACCTGCTCAGCTCGGCCCTCGGCGCGTGCACGGTCATGACGATCCGCATGTATGCCAGGCGAAAAGGTCTTCCGGTCGACCGCGTGCAGGCGTCGGTGACGCACCGGCGCGACGAAGCCACTGCTCGTGACATCTTCGAACGCAACGTATTTGTCGAGGGGGATCTCACGCCGGCGCAGCGCGACCGCCTGCTGGCCATTGCGGAAGCGTGCCCGATCAGCAAGACGCTGCACGCCGGCGCGGAGATCGTCACGCGAGTGGCGCCACAGCCCGTGCCGGTCGTCGACGACCGGCCATGCGACCGCACCCACCCGAGGGCCATGGACGAGTCGTGCCGAGAGGTGGATCCAACCGCGGTCGCGTGAGCGTTTCCTAGGGTGCTATGGCCGCGGTCGCCGCGGCCTGTTCGATCAACGCCACCACTTCCTGCGGGTGCGACTGGTGTACCGCGTGGCTTGCCCCCGCAATCTCCACCATGGTGCTGCGCGCACGACGACCGTACATGCGCTCGAGGTCGGGGCTCAGGATCCGGTCCGCGCCCGCGACCATGTACCAGCTCGGCTTGTCTTTCCACGCCGGATGCGTGGCCGGTACGGCGAATGCGCCGAGCGCCGTAAGTGCCTGCGCATGGGCCTGGAAATGCGCGGTGGCGGAATCGAGGTCCGCGGCGTAATCCTCGATATACGCCGACGGCTCGAAATACAGGAAT
This sequence comes from Luteibacter jiangsuensis, assembly GCF_011742555.1. GTDB lineage: Bacteria > Pseudomonadota > Gammaproteobacteria > Xanthomonadales > Rhodanobacteraceae > Luteibacter > Luteibacter jiangsuensis. Next base: position 60,435 of record NZ_JAAQQR010000008.1, on the reverse strand, counting down.
CCATCGGGCGTCGTCCGCACGTCCATGCCTGCATGGCTCGCCGGGTCCACGAATTTCCTGTCGTTGCCGAGGGGCGTCTCGCCCTCCTCGAGGGCATGCGCGGCGATGTAGACGAGCGCGCGCACTTTCGGATCGTTGCCGACCCGCGTGATGACGGCTCCACCATAGCAGTGGCCGACGAGCACCACAGGCCCTGCCTGCATGGCGAGGACACGTGCCACCGCCGCCACGTCAGCCTCGAACGATGTCAGAGGCTGCTGCACCACCGATACGGAATAGCCTTTTTCGATCAGACGATCATGGACGGACCGCCAACCGCTGCCGTTCGTCCAGGCGCCGTGCACGAGGACGATGGTGCTCTTGTGCTTGGGTGGGGAGCTTACTGGGATACCGTTCATGCCACTGGCCAACGTCTTCGTCGAAGACGGTCTTTGGCCGAACACGATCCGTCAGATCGACGTTATGGACTAGACGCCCCATGGGAACCATGGACGTGAGCGTGGCGCACCAATCGCATGGCTGGCCGCGCCCCTTACGAGACGCGAGACCGTCCGTAGGTGGAGCGCAAGCCTTGTCCCAGTTCTGGCCGGCGCTACATCGCTTCCTTCAATCCCTTGACGATGAGGAGGTGGTTCACCGGGAACGCCGTGATGAAACCGCCAACCATGGCCCATTGCATGGCAAACCAGAACGCCGGACTCGCAGCATCCGGCCGCTCGTGCAGCCATGCGGGGTAGAGCACGAACTGGAATATGGCCATGACGGCGAACATGCCGACCTGCCATGCGGCGAGCGACGCGGTATCGGCCTTGACAGCCGCCTTGATTCCCTCGCGCACCGAAAGGCCGCGCATGGGCGCAATGGCGAAGTACTGGAAAAGAATGCCGAAGGCGAACGCGAGGATGCAGTCGAGCACCCAAGTGGCGAAGGTGCGGTCGGCGAATAACCAGTGCCAGCCGAATGCGATTGCCACGGACGGCGCCAAAAACACGAGGCACTCGGCAAGCAGATCGCCGAGAGTACAGCCACTGCCGCAATGGAGAGTGCCCTTGCTCACCGTGACCCAGTGCGGCGCCTCGTCGGCCCCGCGGTGGCCCCAGCGCGCGTACAGCCACACGATGCCCAGTGACCCGAAGAGCGCGCACAAGGGCCATACCGCCATCATGATTCGCATGTGAGGCGGATGCCTCACTAAGTGCATTAGCAGGCCCGCCGCACACAGGACACCCAGTGCCAGGCTCAGGACGCAGATCCACTGGAAGGCCGAATCGGGCATGTGAGGTATCGCCAGTCTCAGGCGTGCGCCGTGCGTTCGGCGACCGCGCGGTCCCGCGGGGGCCTGGCAATGGTGAGCGGCGAGGCCATGGCCAATGTGCGCGTCGGGAAGGCGAATGCGATATTCCGATCGGCGAACCGTTCCACCATGGCTAGATTGATCGCCTGCTGGGCATCCATATAACGGTTGTAATCGGGCGTCGTGACGAAGTACACCACCTCGAAGTCCAGCGAGCTCTCACCGAACCCCTTGAAGTGCGCGCGGTCGATTTTCACGTCGGCCGTCCCGTCGCATATGTCTCTGACCATGCCCGGGATGGCCGCCAGCGCCGACGCATCGGTGTCATAAGTGACCCCGAACGTGAACACGATGCGCCGCTGTTCCATGCGAGCGTAGTTGTGGAGCGTGTTGCCGAGCAGCTCGGCGTTGCCGATGACGATTTCCTCGCCCGTGATCGAGCGGATGCGGGTCGTTTTCACGCCGACGTGCACTATCGTTCCCGCGACGTCGCCGAACGTGACGAATTGCCCGATCTCGAAGGGTTTGTCGAGTCCGATGGACATCGATGCGAAGAGATCGCCGAGGATGTTCTGCAAGGCAAGGGCCACCGCCACGCCGCCGACGCCGAGACTTGCGACGAAGGCCGTGATGTTGACACCGGCGATGCTCAATGCCGCAAGGAGAAGGGTAGTCCACACCATGATGCGCGCGAACCAGCTCATCATCGAAAGTACGACGGGATTGTGTCCGCGAACATGGTCCGACGCGAGGGAGGTCGTGGCCCATGACCGAACCAGACTGTTCGCCCAAAGCCCTATCTGCACGGCAATGGCCACCGTGCCGACGAGGCCGATGTAGCGATTGGTGCGGTCCGACAGACCCAGGGCCTGCGCGCCAAGGGCCAGGAAGGCACCGAAAACAAGCCACCACCGCGTGCGGGCGGCGGCGACGCCCAGGGCCTGGATCGCGGGCGTATGAGGCTGCGAAAAGATTCTGGCCAGCAGGCGCAACGCGGTCAGGACGAGCAGCGTGCCAACCACGGCAATGGCCGAGCCGACCAGCCAGCGCCACGCCGGAACGCCGAGAAAGGTGTAGTGGAGTGCCCAGCTATGGAAGGATTCGAACACGACGGCTCCTGTCTGCGCGGGATGCACGATGGCAAAGGAGCGACCGACGATGACACATTGCCTGTCGACGTCATGTGGTCTTCGAGGAAAACTCGCCGGCAGTGGCATATCGTTCGGCGCCGCCCTACAGTTCCCGCATGCATTGGGGATGACATGAAGGCACTCGTAAAGCAATGGGTGGGCAGAATGACCGAATCGTTCTGGCTGTTGCCGGCGATTATGGTCGTCACCGGCGTGGCCACTGCGTTCGCGCTTCTTGCCATCGACCGCGGCGGATGGCTGCCCGTGTCCGTCATGGGCTCATCGTGGCTCTATAACGGTGGGGGAACCGGGGCCCGCACGCTGCTCGGAGCCATCGCGTCGTCCACCATCGGTGTGGCGGGCACGGTGTTTTCGATCACCATCGCGGCGCTGTCGCTGGCCGCCGGGCAGATGGGCCCACGGCTGCTCCGCAATTTCACCCGCGACCGCGGCAACCAGTTCTCGCTAGGCGCGTTCCTCGGCACGTTCTCCTATGCCCTCACCGTGCTCCGCAGTGTTCGCACACAACAGGAGGGGGCCTTCACGCCGCACCTGGCACTGTCGTTCGGCATGTTGCTCGCCTTTGGATGCGTGGCGACGCTCGTCTATTTCGTCGGACACATGGCAAGCCGCATCAATGTGGACACTGTCATCGATCTGGTGAGTGACGACGTTGCCGAGGCTTTCGACGCACTTGTCGTCGAAGGCGACAACCTCGATCCGCCGGACCTTGGCGCGTGGCGGGAGGGAGCCATCGTCGTCGATGACAGGCGTGGTTACGTCCAGCAGCTGGAAGAGGACGATCTGGCGCACTGGGCCGCCGAGCAGGGAACGTCGATACGCCTGCTCGTGCGTCGGGGAGACTACATTTCACCCGGTATGCCTGTGGCGGTACTCACAGTGCCTGTCGAGGATGCCGACGGCGCGATTCGGAGGGCCACCGCGCTGGGTGCATCCCGTGGCAGCCGGGGCGATGCCGAGCAGACCGTGCGCCAGCTGGTCGAGGTGGCGGTGCGTGCGCTGTCCCCAGGCATCAACGACCCGCACACCGCCATGAGTGTCCTCGACAGGCTCGGTGCCGCGTTGTGCACCCTGGCTGGGAAAACCCTTCCGAACGGTGTGCATGCTCCCGCCGGCAAGGTGTCGCTCTGGGTGCCGAATGTGTCCTACGAAAGCCTGTGCGACGTTATGTTCCACATGATTCGCCAGAATGCCGCCGGCAACGCGGCGGTGCTCATCAAGCTCGTGGACGTATTGACCGTCGTGCTGGCAACGGAGCCGGATAGAACGCGGCATGCGGTGCTCGGCCGGCACATCGAGCAGGTGGCTCTGGATGTGGAGAGAACGATAGGGAACACCTTCGACGCGGCCGAAGTGCGGGGTCGCATCCACCGCTTCGGAACGATTCGCAACGCCATGGCGGCACGGTCGCCGTTGTCGTCCGCACTGCTCGGGCTCGACAGGGATGTTTGATATCGCGGCCCTTTTCCTCGTGGTGACGGCGCTCCTGGCGTACGTGAACCATCGCTTTCTCCGGTTGCCGTCCACGATCGGCGTGATGGCCATCGCGCTTCTCATTTCGCTGGCCGTCGTGGGGCTGCACGCGCTCGGCATCGATCATGGGATAAAAGCTCGCGAAGAATCCCTGCTGAAATCGATCGACTTCTCCGACGTGTTGATGCAGGGCATGCTGTCGCTCCTCCTGTTCGCGGGCGCGTTGCATGTCGACCTCAGCACGCTCAGGGCGTATCGATGGCAGATCGCCGCTTTGGCCATCGTCGGTACATGCCTTTCGACCATCGTGGTGGGCGTCGTTCTCTGGTGGGTGCTTCCGTTTGCCGGGCTGTCGCTTCCGCTGATCCACTGCCTGCTATTCGGGGCCCTCATTTCCCCGACGGATCCGATCTCGGTCATGGGTATCCTGAAGTCGATCGGCGCGCCCAAGTCGCTCGAACTCGTCATTGCCGGCGAGTCCCTGTTCAACGACGGCGTGGGTGTGGTGCTGTTCTCGCTGCTGGCCGGCGTGGCGGCCAGTGGCGTTGTGCCGAGCACGGGCCAGGCCGGCTTGCTGCTTCTGCAGGAGGCGGGTGGCGGGCTGGCGTTCGGTCTCGTGCTGGGATGGGCCACCTTCTGGTTGCTCAAGAGCATCGATCAATACCAGGTCGAGGTGCTGCTGACCCTTGCCGCCGTCATGGGCGGCTATGCCCTTGCCACCCACCTGCATGTGTCCGGTCCGCTGGCCATGGTCGTGGTCGGGCTGATGGTGGGAAACGGCGGCCGCGCGGAGGCCATGTCCGATACAACCCGCCGCTACATCGACATGTTCTGGGAGCTGGTCGACGAAATCCTCAATGCCGTGCTTTTCGTCCTGATCGGGATGGAGGTGCTCGCCATCGCGTTCTCCGCATCCCTGTTGGCGGCGATGGTATGCGCTGTGGCGGTCACCTTGCTTGCGCGCGTCGCGACCGTGGGCCTCCCGGTCGCCGCACTGTCGAAGCTGTTCCGCCTGCCGAAGGGGTCGTGGCGCGTTCTGACGTGGGGAGGACTGCGCGGCGGCATTTCCGTCGCGCTCGCCTTCTCCCTCACCCCCGGCGAAGGAAGGGACATCGTGCTGGGGCTGACCTACGGCGTGGTCGTGTTCTCCGTGCTCATCCAGGGCCTGACGGTCGGTCGAGTCGCTCGCAAGGTATGCGCGAAGGAATAGGTTTCATCGCAGCACCTGCTCGGCCAGCGCATGGATGTCGCCGCTCGGCTCCGTGGGGTAGGCCTTCTCCTCGTGCGCCCACGTCTCCCCGAACGCGTACCAGTCGATCTTCTCCACCTTGTTGCCGGTGCGCAGTGCCGTCCTCAGCGAGTCGAAGTAACGCTGCCAGCGCGCGTAGTAATAATCGCCCACGAGGCCCTGCCATTCGCGGCGGGCGTAATCGGCGACGTCCGGACGGCCCCAGATGGTGATGAGCGAGCGTGCGTCGTAATTGATCGCGGACCATTCGGCGGGGCTGGTCGCATAGGCCTTCGCACGGGCGAGCCACGGTCCCAGCATGAAATGCCGGTTCGTGCCGAGCACGGCGTCCAGCTGCTTCATCGAGCGGAGCCAATCGCCGGTGAGCCGATCGAAGCGGGCCACATCGCGCGCTTCGAAGGCCGCGTTGATCTCCGGCAGCATGACGCGGCTACGTACCGCCAGCGCCTGTCGCGTGAGGTCGGTGAGGTCATGACGGTACGCGGTGCTCTGCCGAAGTGCCGGCGCAACCTGCACCAGTTCGGCGAGGGCACGTTCGATTTCCACCGGATCGTAGTCCAGGGGCAGCGTGTGCGCATAAAGGCTAGGGGTAAGCTCGAAGTAGCCTGTCTGGTACTTGCTGTCCCATGTGGCCGGGAGGTTATAGGCCGATCGCTGCAGGATGTGCCACGCCGCGACGGCGTGCGGATCCGGCGCGGCACCGCCGTATCGGCGCCAGGCCCATTGCCGGAACCACTCGTCGATATCCACAGGTTCCGTTCGCCATGCAAGCTCGGTGAAGAACGCAGTCGCCGCCGGGTTGTTGTCGCTGGCTTCCGGCATCAGGGCCACGCCATTCATCCGGCTGCCGGCCTTCTTCTTCCATTGCCAGAACCGCTCGTTCCATACGGAGAGGTTGGCGCCGATGTTCGTATGCCCGCCAAAGTTCCAGATGGTGCCGAACGTATAGGGTGTGCCCGCCCACTCGGTTTCCCTGTCCGTGTCGGCCGGCACGGCTTCGGATTCACCGTCCACGACCAGCGCATGCGCTTTGTCCAGGCCCTTCACGATCGGCGGCAGCGGATTGGTTTCCCATCCCAGAAGCACCCAGATGGCGCCGGGGTGGGCGCGATCGAGCGCCGACTGGATGCCGCGGGTGGCCGCGACGAGGTCGATGCTGCCGTGGTCGGCACCCTCGATGCCCTCGTGCAGCGGATCCATCTTGTACATGTGGCTGTCGCCGAACATGGCCGTCTGGGTGCGGTAGAACTCGGCGGCGACCCTGGCGAACACGGGATCGGTCGGATCGAGCCAGTCAGGCCGCTTGTAGCCGTCCCATTCGCCGGTGGGAACGACGTGCGCTCCCGCGTTGCGCTTCGCGAAGTCCGGCGGCACCGTGCCGTAGAACCCGGGAAAGACGGGAACCATGCCCAGCTGTCGCAGGCGGTCCGCCATCTTCCGCGCGAGGTCCGCTCGCCGGTCGACGATGCCTTGCGAGATGGGTGTCGGCGAGCAGCACAGGTTCTGCAGCAACCACCAAGGCTGGTGCGCCGCTTGGGGGATCCACGCGAGCATGTCGTCGCGGGTGTAACCGAAGCGTTGGAAGGTGGCCTCGTAAACCTTCTCCTGGCCCTGGTAGACGAGCACCTGATTGATACCGCGCAGCGCCAGCACGTCGATCTTGTGCTGCCAGTAGTCCCAGTCGGCATAAGGCTCGGTGTAGCCCTCGTCGACATCGTTCAGCGCGAACCGGTTGGCACCGTTCGCTTCGTGCGCGATGGGCGATGCGGGCAGCGGGAACGTTCGGGGAATATCCAGTTGATCGCCGGCCAGCGAGATGTTCGCGTGCACCACGTACTCCAGGTACCAGCCGAAACCGGCGAGGAGCGTGGCGGGGCTGGTGCCCTCGATGACCAGATGGCCGTCTTCTCCCAGGATGCGGAAGCGATCGGCCTGCCCCCTGGCCACCGCGCGCAGACGAACCTGGTCGGCATGGGCCTTGCCTACCAACCTTTCGAGCGCGGCACGCGCGGGCGCCACGTCAAAGACCGCATCCACGGCGCCTTGCGGCGGCGTGCTGGCAAGCGCGGGCGGCTGTACGCCGCCGCAGGCGAGCGAGAGGCCCAGCATGGCCTGAATGAGAACGCGACGCATGCCGTGCATGCGTGCGGATGGCGTATCTCGATGCATCTGGCTTGACCCCTATGGTGGCGCGTGGACGAACGTGCGTCTAAACCGCCAAACGTAACCGCATCGGCCGCTGAACGGAAATCCCGGCGTCACAATTCCCACAGGTGTACGTAAGCTTGCTCTGGCACCGTGCTCTCACTTTCCTGCCGGTGCACGTCATGCGTAGTGCGTCTTTGCCTTCCCCGTCGGCCGCCGAACCGGCCCGCAAGCCGTTGCACGGCGGCCTCGCAACGTGGCGCCGGCGCATCGCGGCGTGGATGGCGGGCCATTTGCTTCCGGCACCGGCAAATATCGTCGGCGCCGGTGGCCTCGCGTCGGAGCGGATCCAGCGCATCCTGGTGTGCCGTCCCAATCACCGGCTGGGCAACACCGTGCTGCTCACGGCGCTGCTGGTCGAGATCGAGCGGCGCTTCCCCGGTGCGGAAGTGGATCTGCTCTCGGCCGGACCGGCCGCGGCGACTCTGTTCCGCGGCTTCGACATCGTCGGCGATTGCACGACGCTCGATCGCCGCGCGGTGCGCCGTCCCCTGGCGACGTTTCGTGCGCTGCGCAAGTTGCGGGCCCGCCGATACGATCTGGTGATCGACGCCGCTGCCGGGTCTTCCTCCGGACGTGTGGCCGGTGCGCTGGCGAATGCGCGGCTCCAGCTTCGCACCGACGACATGCCGACCCACGGGCAGGTGAGGCACCTGGCGGCCCGGCCGGTTCAGGCCTTGCGCTGGGCGCTCGGCGTTGCGGCGGAAATCGATGTCCCGTCGCTGGATATTCGCCTGACGGAGCAGGAGCGACGCGCGGGACAGGACGCGCTGGCGCGTGTGTTGCGGGGGGTGAATGAGCGACACCTGCCCGTCGTCGCCATCTTTCCCAATGCCACGGGATCGAAGCTGCTGGACACGAACTGGTGGCACGACTTCACGACGGAGCTCGTGGCCCTCCACGGCGAGGCATGCGTGATCGAACTCGTGTCCGCCGACGGCATGTCGCGACTCGGCGGCGGTTATCCTACCTACTACACCAGCGATCCACGCAAGCTGGCGGCCTTCATCGAAGCCGCGGGTACCTACATCAGCGCGGATTGCGGCGTCATGCATCTGGCCGCGGGAACGCGGGCAACGACCGTCGGCCTGTTCGGCCCCACCGACCCTGTGCGTTATGGTCCGTATGGCGGCGATAACGCAGCTATCGTCTGCGAAGAAGGGTGCCCGCGACTCGCTGCACGCCGGGTTGCCACGCATCTCGCACGCATGAGCAAGCACGCTCGCATTTGAATCTGTCTGCAATCTGCGCTAAGAACTCGGGCTTCCTTAGGGGATCCGGGGCTTCGTCCCGACCGCTTCCTGATAGCCAGACGGAGATCGCAGCGCATATGTCGGACAAATCGAAGATCGAGAATCAGAACCTGGGTCCCGCTTCCGGGGCGACCGCCGCAGACGGGGAGGCGGGCGTCAAGCTCTCCCGCCGGAACTTCATCGCAGGCACGGCGCTCGCCGCCACGGGGCTGATGATCGTGCCCCGTCACGTGCTCGGCGGCACGGGCTTTACCGCCCCCAGCGACCGCTTGAACATCGCGGGCATCGGTGTCGGCGGCATGGGCGGGCAGAACATGCTCGCGCTGGCCGGCGAGAACATCGTTGCCCTTTGCGACGTGGACTGGGGCTACACGGATCGATCCTTCCAGAAGATGTTCGCCGGCCTGGGCGAGACACAGGCCCGTCTCGCACGTGCGCAGACGCCGGCGGAGCGGAAGAAGCTGCAGGAAAAGATCGAGCTGACGAAGCTGCTTTCCCGCAAGTACGGCTCGATCAAGCGCCACACCGACTTTCGCCGGATGCTCGAGCAGCAGAAGGACATCGACGCGGTGGTGATCGCCACGCCCGATCACCTGCACGCGACCATCGCCAGCACGGCGATGAGCCTCGGCAAGCACGTGTACGTGCAGAAGCCGCTCACGTGGTCGATCCACGAAGCCCGCGAACTCGCCAGGAAGGCCAAGGAAAATCCCCGTGTCGTCACGCAGATGGGCAACCAGGGGCACTCCACGGACGACGCGCGGCTGATCAACGAATACATCGCGGCCGGTGCCATCGGCGAAGTGCGCGAAGTGCACGCCTGGACCAACCGTCCGCTGGCTTACTGGCCGCAGGGCATTCCGCGTCCCCGGCCCGTGCAGCAGCCGGCTGCCACGAGCTGGGACATGGACGCGGTGATGGCCCGCCTCGCCAACGCGATGGCCGGCAACTATCCGAAACCGCAGGGTCTGGAGTGGGATCTCTTCCTCGGCCCCGGTCCGGTGATCGAATACCACCCGCTGTATCACCCGTTCAACTGGCGCGGGTGGGTGGATTGGGGCGTGGGCGCCATCGGCGACATGGGTGCTCACCTCATCGATTCGCCGTTCTGGTCGCTCAACCTGGGTCTTCCGACGTCCGTGGAGACGGTCTCGACACCGTTCAACAACGAGTCGTACCCCATGGCGACGATGACCTATTTCGACTTCCCCGCGCGTGGCAGCATGCCGCCGGTGCGGCTCACCTGGTACGACGGCGCGTTGCTGCCGCCCGGGTTGGAGGCGATGGGCGCCGGCCAGATGAAGGACGGCGGTGTCCTCTACGTCGGCACGAAGGGCAAGCTGATCCACGAGACGTACGGCGACAACCCCCGACTGCTGCCGCAATCGCTGCACGATTCCGTGGGCACGCCTCCGCAGAAGTACGCGCGTATCAAGACCTCGCACGAGATGAACTGGGTGGATGCCTGCAAGGGGAAAGCAGAGGCATCCTCTCCGTTCTCCTATGCCGCGCAGCTGACCGAGATCATGCTGCTGGGCGTGGTGGCGCTGCGCGCGGGCCACAGGATCGAGTACGACGCTCAGAACATGCGCATCACCAACCTGGCGGACGCCAACCAGTTCCTGCGCCGCGACTATCGCGCGGGGTGGACGCTCTAGCGCGCGCCCGGGCCCCGTCCGCGGGGCCCGGTCGACCCGCGTACCACCAGTTCGGCGGACAGCACCCGCTTGCGCGGCGGTACCTCCGGATCGTTGAGTATCTCGATCAGCATCGTCATGGCTTCGCGTCCCAGCGCGGTCTTCGGCTGCGAGACGGTGGTCAATGCGGGCGAGGTGTAGCGGGAAAAGCGGATGTCGTCGAAACCGACGACCGACACGTCTTCGGGGATGCGCAGCCCGCGGGAGAGCAGGGCGCGCATCGCGCCGATGGCCATTTCGTCGTTGGAGCAGAACACCGCGCTGAACGACTGGCCTTGCGAGAGCAGCAGCTCGACCGCGCGCTCGCCGGCTTCGATGGAAAAGTCGCCCACGGCGACGAGCGCGGGATTGGCGGGGATGTCCGCCCGCTGCAATGCGAGCCGATAGCCCTGCTCGCGGTCGACGCAGATCGGGCTCGTGGCGGGGCCGGCCACGAAGGCGATGTCGCGATGCCCAAGGGTCACAAGGTAATCGACGGCGGCGCTGGCGGCCGCGACGTTGTCCACGTAGACGCTCGAAATGCTGCTGTCCTTCACGTATTCGCACGCGTTGACGACCGGTAGCCGGCCTTCCACGGGAATCGGCGGCACGCGATGGAACATGGTGATGATGCCGTCCGCCTGGCGGGCTGCGACCATGTCGGCATACGACTGTTCGCGCACGAGGCTGCTCTGCGTTTCGCCCAGCAGCACGGAATACCCGTTCTCGTAAGCGACCTGCTCGATGCCGCGGATGACCTCCGAAAAGAACGGATTGGCAATGTCGGGGAGCAGGGCGACCACGAGGCGCGTTCGTGCCGTACGCAGATTGCGCGCCATGGCGTTCGGCGTGTAGCCCAGACGCTTCACAACCTCATGGATGCGCCGGCGCGTTTCCTCGCTGACAACCTCGGGGCGTTGCAGTGCCCGCGAAACAGTTGCCACCGAAACATTTGCGATGGCGGCAATTTCCTTGACCGTGCGCACGCGTACGGGCTGCGGCGCAACATCGCTGCGCGGGCCATCGCCTCCCTGTCCTTTTCGCCTTGATCCCCTTGCGCTCACCCGTTTCCATCCTTTGCCTGACCGAGCACGCGCCGGACAACGTCCTGGCGTTGCGTGTGAATATGCTGCGCTGCAATGTAATGGATTACATAAAACCGTTGCAGGCTTCTTCACCCATCTGCTACATCTTGGCATGTTCGGGGAGCCTGCGAGCAGGTACCCGGGGGAACTTACGAATCCGCGCCGGGGAAGGACTTTCGATCTTCGAAGGAACGCGGATGTAATCGAATACATTTCGACGGCGCAGGGCCGTCGGGGGAAGACATGGCAAGCCAGTCGGTTTCGACAAGCGCCAGGACCACCGATCGATGAAGCTCGGCATGGGACTCGTCGGTCCGGGCTTCATCGCCGCGCACCATCTCGACGCCGTGCGGCGTCTGGGCAACGTCGAGGTCGTCGGCATCGCCGGTTCCAGCCTCGAATCCGCGAAAAAGCGGGCCCGCGAACTGAACGCCGGGCAGGCGTATGCGGGCTATCGCGAGCTGCTCGCCGATCCCGCCGTGCACGTCGTGCACAACACCACGCCGAACCACCTGCACCGGGAAGTCTCGCTGGCGGCGTTGCGCGCCGGGAAGCACGTGATTTCCGACAAGCCCCTCGCGGCCACGATGCCGGAGGCGCGCGAACTTCATGAAGCCGCGCAGACCGCGAACGTCGCGCATGTCGTCACGTTCAACTACCGCGGCTACCCGCTCGTGCAACAGGCGCGGGCGATGATCGCCAAGGGCAAGATCGGCCAGAGCGTGTTCGTGCACGGTTGCTACCTGCAGGACTGGCTCACCGACGAGCGCGCGTATACGTGGCGCCTCGATCCCAAGCTGGGGGGCGCCAGTTCCGCGCTGGGGGACATCGGCTCGCACTGGTGCGACCTGGCCGAACACGTGACCGGTGCCCGCATCGTCGCCGTGCTGGCCGACCTGCACACGGTGGTGCCCGAGCGCGAAGCGCCGGCGGCTTCGGCGAAAGCCTTTGCCGGGGCGGCGAAGACCGCCGGCAAGCGCCGCAAGATCACCAGCGAAGACCTGGCCAGCGTGCTGCTGCGGTTCGACAACGGCGCGCGCGGCTGCGTCACCGTGGGCCAGGTGCTCCCCGGCCACAAGAACGATCTCCGGCTGGAAGTGAACGGCCGCGAAGGTTCGCTGGCGTGGCGCCAGGAACAGCCCAACGAGCTCTGGATCGGGCATCACGCGAAGGCGAACACCGTGCTCACGCGCGATCCCTCGCTGCTGGATCCTTCCGCCCGAGGCTATGCCCACCTGCCGGCCGGGCACCCGGAGGCATGGGCGGATGCGTTCCGAAACGTGATCGCCGATGCGTATGCCTGGATCCGCGGCGGCGCCCGCCCGGAAGCGAAGCCGGTCGCGCTGCCCACCTTCGCCGACGGCTACCGCAACAGCCTGCTGGTGGACGCGATGCTGAAGAGCCACGCCGCCGGCGGCCTGTGGCAACCGGTCGAGAACCCGCTCGAAACCAAACGCACAACGAGGAAACGCGGATGAAGTGGCGCCTTAGAACGATGATGCTGTTCGAGTTCGGGATCTGGGGCGCGTGGTACGTCACGGTCGGCACCTGGCTCGGCAAGACGCTGCACTTCACCGGTACCGAGATCGGCGCCGTCGCGGGCACCACCGCCGTGGGCGCGATCATCTCGCCGCTGTTCGTGGGACTGCTTGCCGACCGCCTGTTCGACACGCGCCGCGTGCTCACCCTGCTGCACCTCCTCGGCGCGGTATTGCTCGCGGTCGCGGCGCAACAGACCACCTTCGTGGCCGTTTACATTCCCCTGTTGGCCTACAGCCTCTGCTACATGCCCACCCTGGCGCTCACCGCCTCGCTGGCCATGCGGCACATCAAGGATCCCCAGGAAGAGTTCGGTGCCATCCGCGTGTTCGGCAGCATCGGCTGGATCGTCGTGGGCCTGGCCGTCGGCGCATGGGGCGTGGAAGCGACCGCATCGCCGCTCCTTCTCGCCGCCGCCCTCTCGGTGGTGCTGGCGGGCTACTGCTTCACCCTGCCGCCGACGCCGCCGCTGGCACGCAACACCCGTTTCGAATGGCGACACGTGCTGCCGCTGGAGTCCCTGCACCTGCTCCGCGAGCGCTCCATGGCGGTGTTCGCGCTGGCCTCTTTCCTCATCTGTATCCCGCTGCAGTTCTACTACGCCTTCACCAACCTCTTCCTCAACGAAGCCGGCGTGGTGAATGCCGCGGGCAAGATGACCGGCGGCCAGATGTCGGAGCTGTTCTTCATGCTCCTCATTCCCTGGTTCTTCCGCCGCCTGGGCGTGAAGTGGATGCTGGCCGTGGGCATGCTGGCCTGGGTGGTGCGCTATGGCCTCTTCGCCTTCGGCGGCACCGGCGAACTCATGTGGATGCTGTGGCTCGGTATTGTCCTGCACGGCGTCTGCTTCGACTTTTTCTTCGTGGTGGGCCAGATCTACATCGACCGCGAAGCGCCTCCGGCGTTGCGCGCGGCCACACAGGGGCTCATCACGTTCCTGACCTATGGCCTCGGCATGTTCGTCGGCTCGTGGCTATCCGGCATCGTGGTGCAGACCTATACGCGTGCCGATGCGACGCACGACTGGCACGCCATCTGGATCATCGCCGGCGCATTCGCCGCCTTCGTCTTCGCCCTTTTCGTCCTGTTGTTCAAGGACCGCAAAGCCACCGCAACGGCCGCCGTCGTCGGCACCCCCTGATCTTCCGGAGACCCTTTCATGATGAATCGCAGGCAGTTCCTTGCGCGCTCCGCCCTGTGTGGCGCGGCGCTGGGGGTCGGTCTTGCCGCCCCGGGCCGGCTCCTCGCCGCCGCGACGAAGGGTAAGACGATGGGCATCCAGCTCTACATGGTGCTCGACGCCTACCAGAAAGATCCGGCCGGCACGCTCAAGACCCTGAAGTCGATCGGCTACGCCGAGATCGAGGCCATCATCACCAGCACGGCCGAGGTCCTGCGCGACCAGCTGAAGGAAGCCGGGCTGGCTTGCCCGAGCATGCACTTCGACAGCCTCGGCTTCGACAAAGGCGTGGAAGCGGCGCATACGCTGGGCGCCACGTACATCGTGAGCAGCATGCTGCCGTCGATCATGCAGAAGGAAGGGAAGACGTCGGGCGAGCCCAAGTATTCGCTCGACGAAGCCAAGCGCACCGCCGAATACGCCAACCGCCTGGGCGAGAAGGCCCGCAAGGCTGGCCTCCGCTATGCGTACCACAACCATCATCTCGAGTTTACCGACGTCGGCGGTGGCCAGGTGTTCTACGACGTGCTGCTGAAGGAAACCGACAAGTCGCTCGTGCAGTTCGAGCTCGACTGCGGCTGGGTCGCTGCCGGCGGCAAGAATCCGGCCGATTACTTCAAGGCCAACCCCGGGCGCATTCCGCTGATGCACGCGAAGGATTTTCTGCCGGGCCATCGCACGGACTATCCCGGGGCCGAACTCGGCCGCGGCGAACTCGACTACAAACCGATCATGGCGGCTGCCGACGCCTCCGGACTGAAGCACTGCTTCGTCGAACAGGAGGGGCCGTTCGCCCGCATGAGCTCTCTTGACGCCGCGCGCGTCGACTTCGACTACCTGCGCCCGCTGCGCTGAAGGGAAAGGCATGGAAAAGAACACATTCGACGCCATCGTCGTCGGTACCGGTGTCAGTGGCGGCTGGGCCGCCAAGGAACTGACCGAGAAAGGCCTCAAGACACTCGTGCTCGACCGCGGCCCCATGGTGAAGCACCTGGACTACCCCACGGCCATGAAGGCGCCCTGGGAACTGCCTTATGGCGACGAGCCGACCCAGGCAGACATTGCCCGCTGGCCCAAGCACACGCGTCCGTCGTTCTACGGCATCACGCAGTCCACCAAGCACTGGTTCGTCGACGACATCGACAATCCGTATGAGGAGACGAAACCCTTCGACTGGTTCCGCGGCTACCACGTCGGCGGCCGCTCGCTCATGTGGGGACGGCAGAGCTACCGCCTGAGCGAGATGGACCTGGAGGCCAACGGCAAGGAAGGCGTGGGCGTGGATTGGCCGATCCGCTACAAGGATCTCGCGCCCTGGTACGACTACGTTGAACACTTCATCGGCGTCAGCGGCAACAACGACCACCTCGCGCAGCTTCCGGACGGCGACTTCCTGCCGCCGATGGAACTCAACTGCGTGGAGAAGGACTTCCAGGGCAAGCTGGACACGAAGTTCAACCGCAAGCTCATCATCGGCCGCACCGCCAATCTTTCGGCGCCGCTGAAGCACGACCAGAGCCCGCAGCGCGGCACCTGCCAGTACCGCAACCTGTGCATGCGCGGTTGTCCGTTTGGCGGGTATTTCAGCAGCAATTCCTCCACGCTGCCGTCCGCCGAGCGCACGGGCAACATGACCATGGTGACCAATGCCATCGTCTACGAACTGATCTACGACAACGACAAGGGCAAGGCCACCGGCGTGCGTGTGCTGGACGCCGAGACGGGCCACCAGACCGAGTACTTCGCGCGTGTGATCTTCATGTGCGCCTCGACCTTCGGCACCACGCACATCCTGATGAACTCCACCTCCAGCCGCTTCCCTAACGGTTTCGGCAACGACAGCGGCGAGTTGGGCCACAACATCATGGATCACATCTTCGGCAACGGCGCGCGCGCCATGGTCGAAGGCCATGAGGACCGCTACTACTCCGGTCGCCGCCCCAACGGCTTCTACATTCCGCGTTACCGCAACATCGGCAGCGACAAGCAGAAGTATCTGCGCGGGTTCGGCTACCAGGGTGGCGCCGGCCGTCAGGACTGGACCCGACTGGTCGACGACAAGGCGCTGGGCGCGGAGCTCAAGCAGGCCGCGCAGGAGCCGGGCCCGTGGTACGTCTCGATGATGGGCTTCGGCGAGATGCTTCCCTCGCACAAGAACTACGTGACGCTGGACAGGAATCACAAAGACAAATATGGCCTGCCCGTTCTGAACTTCGACGCGGCGCATCAGGAAAACGAGCGCATGATCACCAAGGCGATCATCGAAGATGCCATGGAGATGATGACCGCCGCGGGCTATCGCGACGTGAATTCGTTCAGCATCCCGGCCAATGTCGGCGCCGGCATCCACGAGATGGGCACCGCGCGCATGGGCCGCGATCCGAAGACCTCGGTGCTCAACGGCTGGAATCAGATGCACGCCTGCAAGAATGTGTACATCACCGACGGTTCGGCCATGGCTTCTTCCGGTTGCCAGAACCCGTCCCTGACCTACATGGCGTTGACCGCACGTGCGGCCAGCCACGCCGTGGAAGAACTGAAGCGCGGCAACATCTGAGGAATCGAACCCATGAATCGTCGCGAATGGTTGAAAAGCATGTCCGCGCTGGCCGTGGGAGCCCTCGCGGCGCCCTCGTTGCTGGCCGTGTTGGAGGCGCACGCGGCTTCACAGGCGTCGGGTAAGACACCGCAGTTCTTCAAGCCTGCGCAGTACGGTCTGATCGGTGCCGTATCGGACATCGTGATTCCGCGCACCGACACGCCGGGCGCGGTGGACGCGGGTGTGCCGCTCTTCATCGACCAGATGTTCGAAGCGGTGTACACGAAGGAGGAGCAGACGCGCTACCTCACCGCCATGGCGGCCTTCGACAAGGCGGGCGGCAAGCCGTTCATGCAACTCGACCCCACCCAGCGCACCGCGCTGGTAACCCGGTTGCACAATGAAGCCGTCACGGCGCCCAAGGACAGCAAGCTCGCGCCCGAAGCCGACTTCGTGCTGATGAGCAAGAAGCTCGCGATGCTCGGTTTCTTCCTCTCGCAGCCGGGCTGCACGCAGGTGCTCCAGTAC
Organism: Luteibacter jiangsuensis; assembly: GCF_011742555.1. Classification (GTDB taxonomy): domain Bacteria; phylum Pseudomonadota; class Gammaproteobacteria; order Xanthomonadales; family Rhodanobacteraceae; genus Luteibacter; species Luteibacter jiangsuensis. The sequence continues at coordinate 43,263 of NZ_JAAQQR010000008.1, read as the reverse complement.
GATCCGGTGCCGGGCGCCTGGAAGGGCGACATCCCGTTGAAGCAGGCAGGCAACGGCAAGGCCTGGGCTGTCGAGACGTCACTGAAGATCTGACATGAAGACACTCAAGGGCCCAGGCATCTTCCTTGCCCAGTACGCATCGGACGAGGCACCGTTCGACACGCTGCCGTCGATCGCGCGCTGGGCATCGTCGCTCGGTTTCGTGGGCGTGCAGATTCCGTCCAACGATACCCGCCTGTTCGACCTGGAGCAGGCGGCGCAGAGCAAGACGTATTGCGACGACATTGCCGGCACGCTCGCCGAGCACGGGCTGGTGGTCACCGAGTTGTCCACCCATCTGCAAGGGCAGCTGGTCGCATCACATCCGGCGTACGACCGCCTGTTCGACGGCTTCGCTCCCCCTGCGCTGCGCGGCAATGCACGCGAGCGCCAGGCATGGGCAGTGCAGCAGCTGAAGCTGGCGGCCAAGGCAAGCAGCAACCTGGGCCTGACGGCCCACGCCACGTTCTCCGGAGCGCTGGCCTGGCACCTGTTCTATCCGTGGCCGCAGCGTCCGGCCGGGCTGGTCGAGGAAGCGTTCGCGGAACTGGGCCGGCGCTGGAAGCCGATTCTCGATGCGTTCGACGAAGTGGGCGTGGACGTCTGCTACGAACTGCATCCCGGGGAAGACCTGCACGACGGCGCTACCTTCGAGCGGTTCCTCGATGCGGTGGATCACCATCCCCGCGCCAACATCCTTTTCGACCCGAGCCACATGGTGCTGCAGCAGATGGATTACCTGCAGTTCATCGACAATTACCACGAGCGCATCCGCGCCTTCCACGTGAAGGACGCCGAGTTCCGGCCCAACGGCCGCTCGGGCGTGTATGGCGGCTACCAGGGCTGGATCGACCGGCCGGGACGCTTCCGTTCGCTGGGCGACGGGCAGATCGATTTCGGCGCGATCTTCAGCAAGCTGGCGCAGTACGACTATCCCGGCTGGGCGGTGCTCGAGTGGGAGTGCTGCATCAAGGATTCACAGCAGGGCGCGATGGAAGGTGCGCCGTTCATTCGCAAGCACATCATCAAGGTCACCGAGCGCGCTTTCGACGATTTCGCTTCGAGCGGCAGTGACCGTGCCTTCAACCGCACCATCCTGGGGCTCGAATGACCACATCGGACAACCTTCCCGACAACCGCCGTCGCGCCATGCTGGGGCATCTCGCCACGGCCGCCGCCGCGCTCGGCGCGGCACCGCTGATCGCCTCGGCCGATACGACCGCCGGCAAGGCCGCGTCGGGCAAGGCCGGCCCAGGTCGCCTGAAGCAGTCGCTCAGCCGCTGGACGTCCAAGGCGCCGCTACCCGAACTGTGCAAGCGCCTGAAGGCCATGGGTTTCGCCGGCGTGGACCTGCTCTATACGGACGAGTGGTCGGTGGTGACGGACCACGGCCTGGCCGTGTCCATGGGGTATCCCGCCAAGCGCGAAAACTTCATCACGATGGGGTTCAACGATCCGAAGAACCACGCCACGCTCATCAAGGAAATCGAAACCACGATTCCCCTCGCGAAGCGTGCCGGCGTGAAGAACCTGATCACCATGTTCGGCAACCGCACGGCAGGCATCGACGACAAGCAGGCCATCGATAACTGCGTCGCCGGGTTGTCGAAGATCGCGCCGTACGCGGAAGAGAACGGGATCACGCTCCATGTGGAGCTGCTGAATAGCAAGGTGGACCACCACGGCTACCAGGGCGACCACACGGCGTTCGGCGTGGCGGTGTGCAAGGGCGTGAACTCGCCCAGCGTGAAGCTGCTCTACGACATCTACCATATGCAGATCTCGGAAGGCGACGTGATCCGCACCATCCGCGATAACTTCCAGTGGCTCGGTCACTTCCACACCGGCGGCGTTCCGGGTCGCCACGAGATCGACGGCACGCAGGAACTCAACTACCGCGCCATCGCCACCGCCATCGCGGACCTGAATTTCCAGGGCTTCATCGCGCATGAATTCATGCCCGCCGGCCCGGACCCCTTTGCCTCGTTCGCCGAGGCATTCAAGATTTGCGCGGTATGACATTCACTCCAGGAGCGCCGATGAAGCACCTCACCTCGACAGCCCTCGCCGTTTTTGCCATCTCGATGGCCGGTTCCGCGGGCGCATCCGCGCAGGACGATCCGAAAGCCACGGAGCAGTGGGAACCGGTACCCAAGGTCGTCACGCCGGGCGCGAAGGAAAACGCGCCGCCCTCCGATGCCGTGGTGCTTTTCGACGGTCGCGATCTTTCCCGCTGGGAAGCTTCGAAAGATCATTCGCCGGCACGCTGGAAGGTGCACGAGGGCGTGGTCACGGTGGACAAGACCACCGGCAACATCCAGACGAAGCAGCGCTTCCGCAGCTACCAGCTGCACCTGGAGTGGCAGATTCCGAAGGACATCACCGGCGAAGGGCAGGGCCGCGGCAATAGCGGCGTGTTCCTTGCCTCGACCGGCCCCGGCGACGAAGGCTACGAAGTCCAGATCATGGATTCGTTCGAGAACAAGACCTACGTCAACGGACAGGCCGCGAGCATCTATAAGCAGGCCGCTCCCCTCGTGAACGCCGCACGCCGCCCCGGCGAATGGCAGACCTACGACATCGTGTGGACGGCTCCGGTCTTCGCCGCCGACGGCTCGGTCAAGTCGCCGGCATACGTCACGCTGTTCCATAACGGCGTGCTCGTGCAGAACCACACCGAGCTCACCGGCGAAACCTTCTACATCGGTAAGCCCAAGTACAAGGCCTATACCGATGCGCCCATCAAGCTGCAGGCGCATGGCGATCACTCGCAGCCGATCAGCTTCCGGAACATTTGGGTGAGGCCGCTGTGAGGCGCTGAGACCATTACTGGCGCGGGAACACCCACGCCAGTCATGGCCGCCCGCATGGCGCTGCGGGTCCTCCACTAAAAGCATAGTTGACATGTGTTCCCCGCTGGACTATCCCTACTACATATCTAGTAGATAGCGTTCGAGGAATGCGGCCATGAAGATCTCGCTCACCGACCGCGAGGCGGACATCATGCAGGTGCTGTGGGACCACGGCCCCTCGCTGGTGTCGGAGGTACGCGAGCGCCTGACCGACAAGCTTGCCTACACCACGGTGCTTACCGTGCTGCGCACGTTGCAGGCGAAGGGTTATGTCGGCTACGAAGAGGAAGGGCGAGGGCACCGCTATTTCGCCAGCGTGAAACAGCAGGCGGCGCGCAAGAACGCGCTGCAGCACCTGACGGACAAGCTGTTCAAGGGCTCCGCGGAGTTGCTGTTCACGCACCTCGTCTCGGACCAGAAGCTCACCCCCGAACAGATCGCGCGCATGCGCAAGTTGCTGGCGGAAGGGACCGACAAGGACAAGCCCTGATGCTTGCCTGGATGGTCTACGCCGTCCTCGTCGCCGCGGTGTTCGGCGGCGCCGCGCTGTTGGCCGAACAGGCCGCGAAGCATCGCCGCCTGCCCACCCGTGGCGTCTGGATCGCGGCGATAGCGACATCGATCGCCTTGCCGGTTGCCATGGCAACGGTTTCCATACCGCGGTCGTGGGTGTCGTCCGAAGCATCCGCGACGGCCAAGGGGGCCGCGGAACCCCTGTTGCTGGGCGCCACCACGTCGATTCCGCTTGCCGCCAAGGCGATCGATTGGAGCGGGGCGACGTCCTACGCGTCCTCGCCACGCATCGACACGATGCTGACGGACATCTGGCTGGCGAGTTCGTGCACGCTGCTGCTGTTCCTGGGCGTGACCACGATGGTGTTCCACCGGCGCAAGCGTCGCTGGACGCCGGGCACCGCGTATGGCGTGCCGGTGCTCGTTTCTGATGACGTCGGCCCCGCCGTCGTCGGTCTGGTGCGATCGCGCGTGGTGATACCGGCGTGGGTGCTCGAAGAATCGCCCGCACAGCAGCGCTACATCATGGCCCATGAGCAATCGCACCTGGCTGCACGCGATCCCCTGCTTGTCGCGGTGGCGATGGCTCTCCTCGTCTCGATGCCATGGAGCCCTTTGCTCTGGTGGCAGTTCCACCGCCTGCGTTGCGCCATCGAAGTCGATTGCGATGCGCGAGTGCTGCGCGAAGGCGGCGACGTCCGCGACTACTGCGAAACCCTGATCCAGGTTGGCCAGAACCAGTCCGAGTACGTGGCCGCGGTGACGGCGATGTCCGAATCGAAATCGTTTCTCGAGCGGAGGATAAGGATCATGCTTTCCACACCGCGCAAATGGGCACGAGCTTCGGCTTTCGCCATGATCAGCCTCGCGCTAGGCATGGCGGTGTTTGCCGCGCAGGTGACGCCGCCGGAATCGCCCGGACAGCCCGCCACCCATGCGCCTGCAGTGGATCCAGCCATCCTTGATACCTACGCCGGCTTCTATGCGCTCAGCGACTATTCGCTGCTGACGGTGGAGCGCAAGGAGAATGGGCTGACCGTGACGCCGATCGGCCAGTTTCTGGCACAGGGTACGATCGCCGTTTCCGCCGTTGGCGAGCATGAATTCGCCGTGCCGGCGATCGATGTCACGCTCGATTTCGTGAAAGGGGCCGATGGCCGGGTCGCATCCGTGGTGGTGCGCGAGCACGGCAATGTCGCCATCGACGCGCCTCGTGTCGATAGGGCAACGGCGGAAAGGATTCGCGCCGATCTCGCGGAGAGGGTCAAGGTACAGAAACCCTTCCCCGACAGCGAGAAAGCGCTGCGCCGCATTCTGACCAATCCGGAAGGCAACGAGGGACTGGACCCCGCAGCCGCACGGATCTTCGCACGCAACCACGCGCAGGTAGGGAACTACCTCGCGCACCTCGGCCCGGTGCAGTCCTATAAGTTCGAAGGTGTGACGGATTACGGCTGGGATATCTACGACGTTCAACACGAACACGGCGCGCAGCAGGTGTTCATCCAGCTCGACAGGCACGGCCTTATCTCGAATTCCGTCATGCGTCGCCAGTAAGCCGGTCGCACGCTTATGCAACACAGGGCCGAGGGCTGATTGATGGCTAGGGGACGATGAACCTTAGGAGATGTGAGGCGCCGCCTTGACTCGGCGGCACCTGCATCCGGGCACCGAAGTCACCGCGTGAGAAGTCCGGTGCCGGATGCGCTGGGCCTGAAGGCCCGCGTCCATGTTCCGCCGTCATCAGTGCTTTGCCACATGCTGAAGCCGTCGGTGGCGAAGGCCTGTTTTCCGTCCCGCGAATAGAACAGGTTGACTAACGCTCCGCTAGGCCGCGATACGCGTGCCCACGTGTGCCCACCGTCGCGCGTGCGATCGATGCCGTCCTTGGTCCATACCATGCCCGTGGTCTGGTCACGCATCGCAGGGATCAACGAATAACGGTCGTGAGTCGAGGCGGCCCAGGTCTTGCCCAGGTCGTGGCTCTCGTACGGGTTCGTAATGATCACCGGTGCGCATTTGCAATGCAGCGCCCCGTCGCCGCTCATGCCGAACAGCTGGATAGCGCCGGGGAGATCGCGCGTATCACTCGCGCCCGTCGCCATGTCGTAGATTGCCATGTGACGCGAAGGCAGGGATATCACCAAGCTGCTGCCGCTGACGAATGCAGCCGGCCTGATATTGGGCACGCCAGAGAAGAATGCGAATTCGGTGTGGAAGCCGGCGACCTCTTTCCAGGACGCAAGGGATGCGCCGCTGCGATAGATGTGGATGTCATCTTTGTCCAGCAGCGCAAGGACAACATCGTTCCTGTAGACGGCCAAGCCGAAAATCACGCCGTACGGAAGGGGTACATCAAGCGTTGTCCACGTGGCGCCCTGGTCCTGCGACAGGAGCAGCGTGGACTGTTCGCCACCGGCGAGCACGCTATTGTCGCTCAGCACCGCAATGGCTTCGATAGAAACCCTGTAGCCGGTATCCACGGCCGGAGCGGCGCTCTCGCCTTCACGCCAGCGCCGCACGGCGCCCGTCCGGGTGCCGTAGAACCAGGTTCCCGATGCGCCTTCCGCGCGGGCATCGGTGTCGAATCCTCGGCGGACGACTTGCTGCGTGATCTTCTCGTTCTGGTCCGCGCTCTTGGGTGTCAGGAAGCCGAGAGGTGGCTGTCCGACGAGACGCGCAAGCTCCGGAAACTCGCCCGGCACCGATTGCTCGAGGTGTGCCCGCTCTCCGTCGTCAACGACCGCGATAGCCTGTTGATTTCCGCTCGCCTTCTCCTGTGTCCAGACTCCAAGGTAGGTCAGCCGGCCGCGCGCAACGGAGAAGCGAGCGGTAGCCGGGCCATGGTGGTCACATCCCGAGCCCAGTTTCTCCCCGGGAAGGCCCAAGTTGGGAAACTCGTATGTGCCGGGCGGCAATGCGCCGGCAAGGAAGGTGGATCCGGCGAGTCCCCGCCGCCCGGGTCGCAACCAGTAACAGGGAGTCGCCGGGCTAGCCGCATCGGCGACCCGCCTGACAGCGAGGAATGCGCTCGGCAGCTCCCACGCCTCCAGCGCGTAGTTGTCCGTCACCTTGAAGAAGACGGCACCGTCGGCATCTCTCGGCGCGATAGGACTGCGCGAAGGAACCGAGGTACATCCGCCGAGGACGGCGACGCCGCAGAACGCGACGGCAAGAACGATGCGCGCACACGCACGCAACACTGACCGGCAGTGCAACTCCATACGTTCGATTCCCCTGTAATGGCCCGCTTTGGGCAGAGGCTATTATGCCGTGGTTGGGGCGGCTCGCGCTCGGTGGCTGCCGGATCCGCCAACGTCATTCGGGGATGCATCGGACTGATAACAGCAATCGGATCTTCTACTTGAGGCCAACGAGCCCGAGCGTCCCGAGATGACCGCCTGTTGGTGAGACAGCTAGGATGGAAGCGATGAGTAGACGGGAAGCCAACCCGAATTCAGGAGTTCCGGACCTTGGATAGCAAGACGATCAGCCGCGAGGTAAAGCGACGGATCTGGACCCTTCTTGAGGAAGTCGGCTTCGATACATTCACTACCAGGACAGCGTGGCGGCACGGCGCGGATGGGGTGGATGTCTTTAACGTCCAGTCCTTCAGTAAATACAACGCGGACGTTCTCGGCATCACGCCGCACTCATTCCGGGTGAATCTGGGATGGTTTCCCACCTACATCCCGCCGCGATGGCCACCGAAGGTCAAGGACGGAAAGCTGCTCCCTGACGAGGCCGGATGCCTGATTCGAGGGATGCTCTTGCCGACAATGTCGTCCCCTTCTTCAATCGCTCATGTGTGGGCGATCGATGCAGAGGGCAAGAATCTCTCCTGGGCCATCCAGGACGTCGTGAATCAATTGTCGAAGGCCCTCCAGTGGTACGGCATCCTTGGCAATCGCTCAGAAGTACTCCGAATCCTTCAACATGATAATGAGAGCTTCGATAGGTTTTGGGGCTTCGGCAGTAACCCTTCGCCGGTGCGCTCGTACAGCGCCGGTTATGCCGCGCTGGCACTCGGCGATACAGAGGCGGCGAGGAAACACTTGCAGGACGCGGTCGATTCGAAGTGCTTCGTGCACCTGTTTTCGAGCGTTGAAGGTGCTCTGGCTCGCGCTATCTGACCCTGCAATTTGTCTTCCGTCCTTGGCAGGTCGACGCCATCGCTAAACCTTCTCGCGCTGCCGTGCGTCCGAAGAGTTTCAATTGGCGAGGGGACGGCATGAAATTGGATATCGAAGCCAGGATGCTACAACTAGAGCGGAAGAGCCGCCGTCTGACTTTCCTTTGCATTGGCCTCTTTGTGGTGTCGATGGCGCTAAGCGGGGCATTCGCTTTCGCCGGTCCAGGCAGGCAATCCGGCATCGTTCACGTCCGGGGACTGGTTGTTGAGGACGCGCAACGGCGGGCGCGCATTGTCATAGGCGCACCCTTTCCAGACGTCCCGAACCGTATCCGCCACGATGCAGGGTCCGTCGCCTTGCTGTTCCTTGACGAACAGGGGCACGACCGGCTGACGGTCGGGCAATCCTTTCCACCGCAGATTCAGGGCAAGGTTCCGGCCAACTTCCACCGAATCGGAGATTCCGTGGGCCTCTTTATCCACAACACTGCAGGAGACGAGCGGGGTGGGATCTCCTGGCTGAGCAATGGCCGCGGGGCAATTTCATTTGACTACCCTGACAGGGATGCCATCGGCATGTATGTTGACGAGAAGAACCGGTCAGCCACCTTTGTCCTGGAATATGCAGATGCGGCCGTCGGCGATGTGAGCCTGTTCGAAATGTCGGCCAGGGGCCGAGGGGGGCGCTTTTCCCTTTTCGATCCCACGGGTAAACCACGAAGCGTCTGGAACGTCGCAGAAGGTGCCGTATCGACGTCCCGATAAGGCTGTCAAAAGCGTAGGCACAGGTGACCTTGCCTTCCTCCGTTTAGATGATCCGCAGTGGATGCGGCACCGTGGCGTTCACTGCACAGCAACGGCACCTCCGACTCCAGGGCCATTCCCGTGAACCGAGGTTCGTTGGAAAGATGGCGAAGCCACTTCATGTTGCACCGCACCCAAGACTTCCCTAAATTGGTGCAATGCCTGCACCCGAAGACACCGAACTTCTAACGCTCCTCAGTACAGGCCTGGCTCTGCTCGAGCCCGACGGCCGGGTGCAATGGCTCAACCCCGCCCTGGGCGAGATGCTCGACGTGGGCCCCCGGACCGCCGTCGGTCAGAACCTCTCGGCCTTGCTGCGCAACCCCGCGCTTCTTCCGCACCTCGCTCGTACCCTGGGCGAAGGCCGCGCTTTCAACCTGCGTGGAACCGCCTTCCACGTGGGGCGGGGTCGGGAACTGGTGGCGGACGTCACGATGCAGCCGGTCGCGGAGGAGCGGATCCTGGTCGAGGTGCATCCCCTGGCGCCCGATCTGACGCCCGCCGCCACGCCCTTGTCGGCCACGCTGCGCGGGTTGGCGCATGAGGTGAAGAATCCGCTTGCGGGCCTTCGCGGCGCGGCGCAGCTGCTCGAACGCCGGCTTGGCGACGACGACCTGCGCCAGCTGGCGTCGATGGTCATTGCCGAAGCGGACCGTCTGGCGGCGCTTGCCGACGGGCTCCTGCGCCATGGGGGCTCGGCCCGGATCGCGCCGGTGAACGTGCACGAATTGCTCGAGCGTCTGGAAGCCCTGGTCGCGGCGGAGCCGGGCGCGCCTGCCACGCGGCACGACTACGACCCGAGCTTGCCGGACATCCAGGGCGATGCCGATCGCCTGCTCCAGGTGCTGCTGAACCTCACCCGGAACGCGACCCAGGCGAGCGCCCGCACGATCACCCTGCGCACGCGCGTGGACCACGGGGTGCGCCTCGGTGAGCGCGTCGTGCGCGCCGCCTTGCGCGTCGACATCGTGGACGACGGTTCGGGTGTGCCGGCGGAGCTTCGCGACACGCTGTTCCAGCCCCTCGTTTCCGGGCATCCCGAAGGCACGGGCCTGGGGCTGGCCCTCTCCCGCGAGATCGCCCTCGAACACGGTGGCGACCTTCGCTACACCAGTCATCCGGGCGAAACCACCTTCTCGCTTTATCTGCCCATGGAGCGCGCATGACCGACATATGGATCGCCGACGACGATCGCGGTGTGCGCTTCGTGCTCGCCGAGGCCCTGCGCGATGCCGGCCACGCCGTGCGCGAATTCAGTACCGGCGACGCGGTGCGCGCGGCCCTGACGGAAGGGCACCCGGACCTGCTCGTCACCGACGTCCGCATGCCGGGCGAGGACGGGTTGCGCCTGCTCGAGGAACTTACCCGGCGCAACATCGGTCCCGTGATCGTGATGAGCGCCTACACCGATGTCGCGACCACGGCGGCGGCATACCGCGCGGGCGCCGCGGACTACATCGCGAAGCCGTTCGACCTCGACCTCGCCGTGGAGGCGGTGGAGCGTGCGCTTGCCGCCGCGCGCGAAGCGGTGGTGGTGCCTGCCACGCGGGCGGAAACGCATGCACTGCTCGGCGAAAGCCCGGCGATGCGCGAGGTGTTCCGGCTTATCGGCCGTGTCGCCGCCAGCGATCTCAACGTGCTGATCACGGGCGAGACGGGCACCGGCAAGGAACTGGTGGCGCGGGCGCTGCACGACGAGAGCGCGCGGCGGGGCAAGCCCTACGTGGCGCTCAACACCGCGGCCATTCCCTCCGAGTTGCTGGAAAGCGAACTCTTCGGCCACGAAGCGGGTGCCTTCACGGGTGCCACGCGCCGCCACGCCGGGCGCTTCGAACAGGCCGACGGCGGCACGCTGTTCCTCGACGAGATCGGCGACATGCCTCTCGCCTTGCAGACGCGGCTCCTGCGCGTGCTCGCCGGTGGCGAGTTCTACCGGGTGGGCGGACGCGAACTCATGCACGGCAACGTGCGCATCGTCGCCGCCACCCACCAGGATCTGGAAGCGCGCGTGGCGGCGGGATTGTTCCGCGCGGACCTCAAGCATCGCCTCGACGTGGTGCGCATCGCCTTGCCGTCGCTGCGCGACCGTCGCGCCGACATTCCCCTGCTGGCGAAGCACTTCCTCGCCCAGGCGGCGGCCGAACTGAACCTGCCGCCGAAGCGCTTCTCGCGTGGCGCAATGAAGCTGATCGAGCAGCGCGAATACCCCGGCAACGTTCGCGAACTGGAGAACCTGTGCCGCCGGCTTGCCGTGATCGCCCCCGGGGTGGAGATCCAGGCGAGCGATCTCGGCGGCGTCGCGGTCGGGCAGCCGCGCGGCACCGAGTGGACGGAAGCCCTCCGCGCGTGGGCGCAGGACGCGCTGGCGCGAAACGAGCCGGACATTCACACGCGTGCCCGCGAGGCGCTGGACAAGACCTTGCTGCACGTCGCGCTGATCGCCAACGACGGCCACCGGCAGCACGCCGCCGCGGCGCTCGGTGTCGGCCGGAATACCTTGACCCGCAAACTGGGGGCGTCGCGTAAGCGGCGCCCCGCGAAGGACTGACTCATGTCACTACAGATTCGCCGTGCCGCGCCGGAAGACGCCGATGCGATAGCCCGCTGGAATATCGCCATGGCCTGGGAAACGGAACAGAAGCAGCTGGATGCCGAAACCATCGGGCGCGGCGTGCGGGCCGTGTTCGAGGAGCCGCGCCGCGGGTTCTATCTCGTGGCGGAACTGGACGGCATCGCGGTGGGCTGCCTGTTGGTCACGTACGAGTGGAGCGACTGGCGCTGCGGCGATTTCTGGTGGGTGCAGAGCGTCTATGTCGCGCCCGAGGCGCGCCGGTCGGGCGTGTTCCGGGCCATGTACGCGCACGTGAAAGCGATGGCCGAAGGCGCGGGCGCCGTCGGCTTGCGGCTCTACGTGGAATTGGAGAACGAGCGGGCGCAGGCCACGTACGCCGGACTGGGCATGGAGCGCTGCCACTATTACATGTACGAAGCGCCGCTGTTGTAGGAGCGCGCCCTGCGCGCGACGGCCTTTTGCGGCACGCGTGGAGCTGGCGCGCCAGCTCCGAGGCATGGCCTCAAAACATGTCGCGCGCAGGGCGCGCTCCTACGGTGCGACGTGGTTGCGCCGCGGCGATTCAATCCGGCGTCACCGTCGGATCGCCCGTGTCCACTACGGCGATGCGTTCCTCGAACTCGCGCGCGGTCATCGGCTTGCCGAACAGGAATCCCTGCATCTGCGAGCAGCCGGCAGAGCCGAGGAAGGTGGCTTGCTCCATGCTTTCCACCCCTTCGGCAAGCACCTGCTTGTTCATGCCCTTGCCCAGGCCGACGATGGCGCCGACGATGGCGGCGCTGTCGTTGTCCCACGCCACGTCGCGTATGAAGGCGCGGTCGATCTTGAGGATGTCGACCGGGAAGTGCTTGAGGTACGCGAGGCTGCAATATCCGGTGCCGAAGTCGTCCAGGCTGAGCGCCACGCCGAGCGACTTGATCTTGCGCAGCAGTTCGGCGATGTGGTCGCCGCCTTCCATCACCGTGCGTTCCGTGACTTCCAGTTCGAGCAGGGTGGGATGCAGGCCGGTGTCCGCGAGTACGGCGCGCAGCGACTCGAAGAAGCGCGTGTGCTGGAATTGCAGCGCCGAGACGTTCACCGACACGGACAGTGGCCGGTATAGTCGCGTCCAGGCCTCCGCCTGGCGGCATGCCTCGCGCAAGGCCCACTCGCCGATCGGCACGATGAGGCCGCAGTCTTCGGCCACGGGAATGAACTGCTCGGGCGAGTAGACGTCTTCGCCGTCCATCTGCCAGCGCAGCAGGGCCTCCGCGCCGATGATGGTGCCGAGTTCCACGTCCACCTTGGGCTGGTAGTGCAGGCTGAGTTCGTTGCGGGCGAGGGCCTTGCGCAGTTCCACCTCGATGCGCACGCGCGCGGTGTTGCGCTCGTTCATCGTGGGATTGAAGAAGCGATAGCCGTTGCGCCCCTGCATCTTCGCTTCGTACATGGCGGTGTCGGCGTTGCGCAACAGCGACTCGGCGTCCTCCGCATCGTCGGGATACACGCTGATGCCGATGCTGAAGCTGATGGCGAGCGCCGAGGTGTCCAGGCCCAGGCCGAACGCCTGCCCGCAGGCGGACAGCACTTTCTCCGCCACCACGCTGGCATCGCCGGGGCTCTCGATCTGCGGCAGCAGCACCACGAACTCGTCGCCGCCGAGGCGGCTCACGGTGTCGTCGGTGCGCACGGCCCCACGGATACGCCGGGCCACTTCCTGGAGAAGGCTGTCGCCCGCGGCGTGGCCGAGCGAGTCGTTGATCTGCTTGAAGTGGTCGACGTCGACGAACAGCAGCGCCACGCGCTGGTTGCGGCGCGCCGCCGCGGTCACCGCGAATTCCATGCGCGAGGTGAGCAGGGCGCGGTTCGGCAGGCCGGTGAGCGTGTCGTGGTGCGCGAGATGGGCCATTTTCAAGGCCAGCGCACGGGTTTCGCTCACGTCGTGGAACACCACCACGCCGCCCACCACATTGCCCGCATGGTCGTGGATGGGGGCCGCCGAGTCCTCGATCGGGCTGTCGAAGCCATTGCGATGCACGAGGATGGCATCGGTGGTGAGCCCTACGATGCTGTTCTTGCTGACGGCCATGATCAGCGGATTCGGAATCGGCCGGCGCGTGAGCGGATCGCGCAGCTGGAAGATATCGTCCATGGGCCGGCCCACGGCCTCGTGGCTGGACCATCCCGTCATGGCCTCGGCGATGGGATTGAGCGAGGTGACGATGAGCTGGGTGTCGGTGGTGATGACGGCGTCGCCGATGGATTTCAGCGTGACCTCGGCGAGTTCCCGCTCGCGGAAGAGGGCGTCTTCGAACGCCTTGCGTTCACTGATGTCCTGCACCTGCGAAATGAAATACAGCGGCCCGCCGATTTCGTCGCGCACCAGGGAGACGCTGAGCTGCACGTGCACCACGTGGCCGTCGCGGTGCAGGTAGCGTTTTTCCATCTGGTAGGAGAGGCGGTCGCCGGAGAGCAGTTTTTCCACGTGCCCCAGGTCGGCGGCGAGGTCGTCGGGATGGGTGACGTCCTGGAACGACGTGCGCATGAGCGCCTGCTCGTCGTAACCCAGCATGGCGCACAGGGCCTGGTTCACCTGCAACCAGCGACCGTCGGGCAGCACCAGCGCCATGCCGATCGCGGCGTAACGGAACGCCTGCGCGAAGCGCCGCTCGCTCTCCCGCAGGCGTGCCTCGAGCACCTGCCGGCTGGAAATGTCGGCAAGGAGGATGGCCACGCCGCGCACGTTGCCGTCACGGTCCACGTCGGGCGAGAAGGTGGCCTGCGCATAGTGGTCGCCGGCGCCGTTGCGGATGGCGCGATCGGCCACCATCGCCGTGCCGCCGAGGGCGGCGCGGATGTCGGGTTCGATGAGCGCGCACAGAGCGGGATCGATCACCTCGGCGACGGGCCGCCCGACTACGTCGATGTGGCCGACATTCATCCACGCGAGGTACGCGGGGCTGGCATAGCGATAGCGCATCGCCGTGTCGACGTACGCGATCATGGCCGGCGTGCGCTCCAGGAGGTACGCGGACCAGTCCGAGGATGAGTCGCTGACGGGTGGAATCGATGAGCGCATGGAGGAACCGGGATAACGTCGGTTCACTCTACGGTCTTGGTTTCCTCTCGTATATCGGACGATTCGTCAAAAAAGAGCCTCAATGCAGCGCGGGCGCCGGGGCCGACAGGGCACCGTCGGCGTCCAGCAGCATCCGGCCCAGCGCGTGAACCTCGTGGGCGGCGCCATAGCCCTTGGCCAGCGCGTCGAGCAGGGGCGCGAGCGCGTCGGGTGCCAGCGGATACCCGTGGGCCAGCACCCTGGCCTTGCCCGGCGTGGGCTGGGCGACAGTGATGGCGGCCATGCCCAGCCCGGCGGCCTCATGGGCGTAAAGGGCCGGCGGGGGCAGCGCCGGGTCCGCCGTCGCGATGGGCTCGACGAGGTAGCCCGCCGTTTGCGCCGATTCGCCTTCGATGTGAAGGGGGACGTGGTGTGCGGCGAGCAGGGCGGCGTACTGGCGGAGTTCGAACAGCGTACCGGCGAATTCGTGAGCGGCGTTGGCGCCCTTGTTGCCGGCGCGCGCGAACCACGCGGACGGCCCCGGCACCCCGACGCGCCCCTCCGCATAGTGCAAGGGCAGCCCGCGCGAACCCAGGGCCGTCTCCTCCTTGTAGGGTGTGAGCAGCGCGGCCTCCAGCACGGTCCAGAGGGGGGCCAGGTTCACGTGCTCGTATTGCACGCAGGTCAGCGCCAGCAGGTCGTTGCGGCTGAGATACCTCGCATGTTCCAGGCGCATGCCCAGGGTGCGCATGAGGTAATCCGCGGTGGCCGTGCCGGCCTCGCCCCGTCCGACCAGTTCCACTTCCATGGCGGCCGCGATGTCCTCCGCCTGGCTGGCGGGTGCCAGCACCATCCAGGGTACGAGCCGCATCGGGCCCCCGGCATAGGCGGGATCGGGCACCAGCGGCTGCGCGGGCATGTGGCCCTCGTGGGTGCCGAAGGCGACCACGCCGCCGGCGTCGGTCACGCGGGGGATCCGCCGCGCCAGTTCTTCCAGCGTGGCAAACACCGGAAAGCCGGGGCGGAGCAGCTCCACGCCGTCGAACAGGGCACCGGCGATGGCCAGGCGCGAGGTCTCGATGCCGGGCAGCAGGGCGCGCAGGTCGTCGGCCACCAGGGAGGCCAGCACGCGGGCCTCGTCCCGGGTGAGCTCGAGCCGGTCGGGCGCGCCGTCCCCGGCCAGTTCCAGCGCCAGTACGGCGGGGCAGGCGATCAGCGACTCGTTCACGGCAGGTTTTTCCGAACGGCAAAGGAACGCAATTCTATCATTCGGCCGGATCGGGCTTTCACCGGGAAGGGATGCGGGTTAGCCTTGCCGATACGCGTTCGTCGGCGATCGTCGGCATCCGCGACCTCTTCTTCGCACTCGGCTGCCCCTGGGGCATCCCCTCGGTCTGGACAGTTTCTCAAGCATGGATAAGACGCAAAAGCGTGTGGGTGTGATCGGCGGCGTCCGCATCCCCTTCTGCCGCAACAACACGGCCTACGCCGATGTCGGCAACTTCGGCATGTCGGTGAAGGTGCTCGGGGCACTGGTGGAAAAGTTCGGACTGCATGGTGCCGAGCTGGGCGAGGTCGCCATGGGCGCCGTCATCCGCCATTCCTCGGACTGGAACCTGGCGCGCGAGGCGGTGCTGTCCTCGGGGCTGGCACCTACCACGCCCGGCATCACCACGGCCCGGGCGTGCGGCACCTCCCTCGACAACGCCATCCTCATCGCCAGCAGGATCGCCACCGGCCAGATGGAAGCCGGTATCGCGGGCGGTTCCGACACCACCAGCGACGTACCCATCGTCTACGGGCAGAAGCTGCGCAAGCGGCTGCTGGCCATGAACCGTGCGAAGACGGTGAAGGAGAAGTTCCAGGCCGCCACCCGGGGCTTCTCGTTCAAGGAGCTGAAGCCGTCGTTCCCGGGTGTGGCCGAGCCGCGCACGGGCAAGTCCATGGGCGACCACTGCGAGCTCATGGCCAAGGAGTGGAAGATCGGCCGCGTGGAGCAGGACGAACTGGCCCTGGCCAGCCACCGGAAGCTCGCCGCTGCGTACGACGCCGGTTTCTTCGCCGACCTGGTGGTGCCTTTCCGCGGCTTGAAGCGCGACGGTTTCCTCCGTCCGGACACCACGCTGGAAAAACTGGCGGCGCTGAAGCCCGCCTTCGACAAGACTTCCGGTCAGGGCACGCTCACCGCCGGCAATTCCACGGGCCTTTCGGACGGCGCCGCCGCCGTGCTGCTGGCCAGCGAGGAATGGGCCGCGGCGCGCGGTCTGCCCATCCAGGCCTACCTCACGCACGCGCAGGTGGCCGCGGTCGACTTCGTGCATGGCGAAGGCCTGCTCATGGCCCCGACCGTCGCGGTGCCTCGCATGCTGAAACAGGCGGGCCTCACGCTGCAGGATTTCGACTTCTACGAGATCCACGAAGCCTTCGCCGCGCAGGTGCTCTGCACGCTGCGGGCCTGGGAAAGCGAAGACTACTGCCGCCAGCGGCTGGGCCTGGACGCTCCGCTGGGTTCGATCGACCCGGCCAGGCTCAACGTCAACGGTTCCAGTCTCGCGTCCGGTCACCCGTTCGCGGCCACCGGTGCGCGTATCGTGGCCACCCTGGCGAAGATGCTGGAGCAGAAGGGTTCCGGCCGCGGCCTGATCTCCATCTGCACGGCGGGCGGCATGGGCGTCACGGCCATCCTCGAACGCCCCTGATGAAGGAAGGAAACGGCGACGCGCTCGCGTCGCCTTCGCCCTGTCTACCGATGCTCGCCCTACGTACCAGCACCTCCCTCAGCGCTCTGGCATTGCTCGTCGGCATTGCCGGCACGAGCTGGCTCACTGCACTCACCTACGAGCGCGCGCCGAAGACGCGCAGTCTCGCCGAGGTCACGCTGCCCACGGCGGCGCCTGCCATGGTGTCGAGAACGGTGTCCCAGGTGGCGCCTGCCGCGACGCGTCCGGCCGCGGTTGCCCCGCCGTCCGTACGGCCCGCCCCTCAGCGGTCCGCCTCCGTAGTGCCGCCCTCGGCGCGCATGGTCGGCGCGGCCCGTGCTCCGGCGCCGGAACCGCTGGTGCCGGTATACATGCCGTCGCCCCGTTATCCGATGTCCGCGCTGCGAGCGCATCGCGAGGGAAAGGTGGTACTCCATGTGACGGTCACACCCGAAGGCGACGTCACCGGGGTCGCCGTTGGCCGTTCCAGTGGCGACGAGTCCCTTGATCGCGCCGCGCAGGAAGCGGTGCGAGACTGGCGCTTCGCCGCCGCCGACCGCCCCGATCGTTACACGGCCGAATTGCCCGTTACCTTCGAACTGACGCGGTAAGCGTGCGCGGCGCGTTCAGAGGATGCCGGCCGCCGAGCTGCCGAAGGCCGTGATCATCCGCGTGTAGATCAGCTTGAGGGACACATCCACTTCGGGGAAGTCGCCCACGGGCTCGTAGCATTCGAAGAAGCGAGGGTCCTTCCAGCGCATCGGGACGCAGCCCGGCTTGAGGTCGTAACTGGTGGCATAACGGAACGGCCACAGGTCGAAGAAGGGCAGTCGTTCCGACACGTCCCCGATGAACTCGTTGATCGACGACAACACCGGTATCTTCTTCTGCCGGGGCGCGATCGTCCACGCGTTGCCGGGTTCCGTGTCCTGCAGGATCGAATCGCGCAGCCTGTCGGCGAAGCGCTTGTCGTAGATGATCACGCCGGACTCGGTGTTGTAGTGGTCGGAACGTGGATCGAAATTGTGCGTGCCCACCATGGCGAAGGTGTCGTCGACGACGATGGATTTCGCATGCAGCCCGAACCGTACGCCCGCCGTCAGCAGCGGTGCGGGGCGGTTGCGCGGGCCGCGGCTGGCGCGACTGCCGATACCGAGGAGGCTGGACGATTCCGAAGGCGCGAACCGTTCCGAGGTGGCGCCGCGCCCATGGCGCCGTGCCCGGCCGCCGCTGCTTGAAGCGCTTCCCGGCGCTCCGGCAACGGTTCCGTCCACCGGCGGCGTATCGACGGCGTTCGTGCGGCCTTCCAGGGCGTCGGGGTCCGCATTGAACGGGTGCGGCTTCAGTTCGTAGATCTCGAATCCGTAATCGGTGAGGTAGCGCTTGCGATGCTTGTACGACAGCGCATACACGGCGAACGCGTCGGTGGATGCCAGTGAGTTCGTCGACACCACCACGCGCGGCGGGTCCGCGCGACGCCCCAATGCGCTGAATATTTTCTTCGCCGGTTTGCTCATGACGAGGTAGGGCGTTTGCAGCACGATCTCGCTTTTCGCGTCGCGCACCAGCCCCATGATGTGGCGGGTAAGCGCTCGTGCTTCCCGGCGCTTCGGTTCGTCGGTCTTGCCGGGCAGGTCCGAGAGGTATTCCACGCGGTTCATGCGCAGGGTGTTGCGCGTGATGTGCTGTTCGACCCATGCGGGGTCGAGCGCGTCGGACACCAGGGCGGCGACACGGTCGGGTTTGTCGTAAGTGGGTGGATTCCAGTGGCGCGGGTCGTCGGTGTCGGCCAGCAGTTCGCGGTTCACATCGCGCAGGTGAGTGAGCGGTGCCGATCGCTTGTGCGTCCAGAACTGTTCGAAGCTGGCGCCCATCTCGGCGGCGGCCGGACCGCCCACCATCACGTCGCGGTCGATATAGTCGAAGGCGTCGTCCCAGTCGAAATACCGGTCTTCGTAGTTCCGCCCACCGGTGATGCCCACGAGGTCGTCCACCACCAGCAGTTTGTTGTGCATGCGCTGGTTGAATTTGTAGAAACAGCAGAGGATGCCGGCGGCGAATTCCAGCGGCGGCGTGCGTGCGGCGTGGAACGTGGGGTTGTATAGCCGGATCTCCATGCGGTCGCTGGCGCGGGCCAGCGCCGCGAGCAGGCCTGGATCGCGGAAGGAGAACAGCTGGTCGGCCAGGATGCGAACGTGGACGCCGCGGCGGGCCGCGCGTACCAGTTCATCCAGCACCAGTTTGCCGGCGTCGTCCTGTTCCCAGATGTAGGTCTGTACGTCGATGCTCTTGCGGGCCGCGCGGATCAGGTTGATGCGTGCGGCAAGCGCGGTTTCACCGTCTTCCAGCAACGTGGCCACGTGCACCGGCTTCGCCGCCGTGGAGGCGGCATCGGCTTCCAGCGCGGCGTCGATCAAGGGGGAGGGTGTCGCGCAATGGCTCGCATCGACGGGGTCGCAGGTGTCCTGCCGGTCCACGGTGAGGGTGACCACCGCGTCGGCCTTGCGGATTCGCTCCGGGGATAACGAACATCCGCCCGCGGCAAGCGTGGCGGCAAGGAGCAGGAGCGTGAGTAGGCGGCGCATCCCGCGGATGATAGGGGAGGAGTAGCAACGCGACGTGAGTTCGCGCGCCGCCGCGCCTTGTCAGGGGTGGGTCAGCACGATGGCCATGCCCAGGTTGACCCGGTCCGAGAGGGCGCCCCGGCGTCCTCGCATCTCGAAGTCAGTCCGGTCGATCATGCCCTTCAATTGCAGCACGCATCCGGCCAGGCTGGCCGGGGGGCAATGGTTGGCCTGCAGATGGAACGTCACCGGCTGGGTCACCCCCCTCAGGGTGAGCAGGCCCTGCACGTCGCCGCCTTCGCTCAGCAGTTGCAAGGGCACGGGGAAGGATTCGAAGTGGATCTGCGGGTAGCGGCTGGCGTCGAAGAACTCGGGCGCCAGCAGCCAGCGGCGCAGGCGCGCCGATTCCATGCGGACACTCTCGGTGTCGATGTCGGCGCTGACGATGGCGCTGTGCCGGGCCGGATCGATGGCCAGTTCCCCGCGGATGCCTTCGAAGCTGCCCGTGACCGTGCTGACCCAGAGCAGCCGCACGCTGAATTCGGCGCGCGAGTGAACCGGGTCGATGCGCAGGTCGGCGGCAGAGAGGGGCGCCGCCGCGAGAAGCGCGACGATCGCCGACAGCAGGTGACGCATTCGGGCGTGCTCAGTTCGGTGGGGACCAGAAAACCTTGAGTTTGCCCATGCCGGGTTCGAGCTTGCCGTCGAACTGGATACGCGCGATGCCCGCTGGGGGCATGCCGCGGTAGTCCTCGGAGCGCCCTTCGACGAGGAACGCCACCAGTTGTTCGATACCGGGGTTGTGACCGACCAGGACCACGCCGTCCGCGTCCCAGTTCTTGTCGAGGATGTCGTAAAGCTCGCCCACGGTGGCGTCGTAGATACCGTCTTCCAACTGCCATTCGACCTCGCCGAGGGCGAGTTCGGCGGTTTCCGTCGTCCGTTTGGAGGGGGAGCAGAGAATGCGCGTGTACGAGATGCCTTGCTGCGAGAGCCATTCGCCGGCGGCGCGGGCTTCCCGGCGTCCGTGTTCGGTCAGGCTTCGCTCGCGGTCGTCCTTGCCGTCCTTGCCGTGCGGCGTGGCCTCGGCGTGGCGTAACAGGATGAGTTCGTGCATGGGTACCGTCTCTTCCGCAAGGCCACCTTCGGTGGCGTGATCGATGACGCGGCCCCTTGGCTGCTAGGTGCTGCGCTTGATCCAGCGCAGCAGTTTCGCCCAATCGTCCTGGTGGCCGCGCACGTTTTCCGAGTGGTAATCGAAGATGCCCTTACCGAGCGCCGTGAGCAAGACGTACGCTTGCGAGTCGCGAAGTTCCGCAACCACAGGAAAAGGCGCCCGTTCGCCCAGTTCGGCGAGGGCGGCCTGGCTTGCGTTTGTCCACGGTTTGAGTCGGTTGCCCACGAGACCGACGGGCAGCTTGCCGCGTTTCACGCGGCTGAAGCCCTTGAGCACCTTCAGGAAATCCAGCGTGGCGTCCAGGTCGAAATGCGAGGGAAGCACGGGCACGACGATGACGTCGGCACGTTCGAGGTAGGGTTCGAGGTCTTTCTCGTCCACGCCCGCGGGCGTGTCGACGATCACCCTTTCGACGTCCTCCGGCAGGCGGTCGAAGGCGCGGCGGCTGCCTTCGATGGCGACGATGGAGGGCGCGTTCTCCGGCCGGCGGCCGACCCAGCGCAGGCTCGAGTGCTGACGGTCCGCATCGATCACGGCCGTTTTCTTACCCGCCTGGGCCCAATGGGTGGCAAGTTGCGTGACCAGCGTGGTCTTCCCGCAACCGCCCTTGCTGCTTGCCACGAGCGTCGTAAGCATTCGCGCGCACCTGCCTTGGGAGAGCCCTAGCCTACACACCCCCGATGCTTACGGCCAAGCCTGCGGCTCAGAAGAGCTTGGTGCGCACCTTGGGCATGATCACCAGGATGAGCGTGGCGATGGGGCCGAGAACCAGCGAAAGGAGCCACCAGGCCAGGCCACTGCGGTTCTTGCCCTGGGCCAGGCCGGCGTTGATCAACGAGAGCGTGCCCCAGCCGACGAAGAAGCCGGCGCGTTCGCTGGCGAAGATGGCGAATTGGTCCACGGTAAACTCCTGTTCTGTCGCAGGATTGGTGGCCCCCGGCGCATGATGCAACAGGGAAAGCAGACGTCGATGGTAGCGACTTCGGCGGCGAACGTCGCCCCGCTTTGCGCAGCTTCCATTCATGGTCGGGCCGTATCCTTGTCGTTTTATTTCACGGAGATGGCCCATGCGCGGACGTCGCATCGCGGTGATGGCCCTTGCGGGTCTGCTGTCCTTGCCCGCCCTGGCCGACGGCCCGTGGCCCGGTGCCGCCAAGGGCCCGGCCAAGGGTCCGGTCGTACAGAAGGATCAGACCAAGGCCCTGCTGCAGTTCCAGAAGGACCTTGCCAGCGTGCTGGCCCTACGCACCGAGGCCGAGCCCCTGCTGGGCGCCGCGTTGCTTGCTCGCCCGTTGGCCAACCCGCCCGAGGTCCTGAGCTACCACTCGCTTCTGGAGCGCGCGTCGAGGAATGCCGACGCCGGCCCGCGAGTGACGTGGGCGCGGCTCGCCGACTGCGATGCCAAGGGCGGCACCTGCCCCAATGCGGAAGCGCTGGCGCAGCTGGAAAAGCAGGCGCCCGACAACGCGGCGGTCTGGCTGCTGAAGCTGGGCATGGACGACCATGAGAACGCCGGAGATGCCGTGCGCGCCGACCTGGGGCGCGCCGCGAACGCCAGGCTCTATGACGATTACCTGGGCGCGAGCCTGAAGGCACTCGCCAATTCGGTGAGCCAGCTGCCTCCCCCTGCGGACACCTTCAACGCCTTGCAGGGCTCGGGCGCCGCCGGCGTGCAGATGGTGATCGTGTTCGGCCTGGCCAGCGCCCAGCCGGTGCCCGGTTTCCAGGCCACGGCGAAGTACTGCGAAGACAACAAGGCCGACGCGGGCGTTGCCGGCGACTGCCTGAAGCTGGCCAAGGTGCTGGAATGGGGCAGCAGTCCCCTCGGCCGTTCGCTTGGCCTGCACTTGCGCGAAACGCTCTCCCCCAATGAAGCCGATCAGCAGGATGCCAGGCATGCCCGGCTCAACCTGATCTGGCAGATGCAGCGCTTCGCGCAGCTCAACATGCAGGCCCAGGGCGACAAGGCCACGGCGCAGAAGCTGCTGGCACTTGCCCGCAGTGGCGGCACGGAAATGAGCGTGATCCTGGCCGCGCTGCGCGCCTACGGCATTCCGCCGGAAGCGCCTGCCGGCTGGGAGCCGGCGAAGGTCGAGAAATAAACTGTGTGGGAGCCGCTTCAGCGGCGATGGGTGCTCGCGGCAGGTTTGCCCGCTGCCGCGGGATCGCCGCTGAAGCGGCTCCCACAGGACTGCATTATTCGCCCAGCTGCTCGCGCATGAATTCCGGCTGCGCCAGCGCGCCCTTGTGCACGTCGGCGTTGTAGTACTTCGTGGCGAAGCCCTTGCTGATCGCACCGCGCTCGCGGAAGCCGGAGAGATCGCCGTCCTTGCGGGCCATGGTGCAGCTCCACCAGCCGGTGGGATAGCACGGCTGCGGGAACGGAAGCGTGCGCACGGCCTTGAAGCCGGAGGTGCGCATGGCCGCACGCATGGCCTTGATCAGTTCGATATGGGCCAGCGGCGATTCGGACTGCTGCACGAGGATGCCGCCGTGGCGGAGCGCCTTGTAGCAGCTGGCATAAAACGCGGCATTGAACAGGCCTTCGGCCGGGCCGACGGGGTCGGTGGAATCGACGATGATGAGGTCGATCGACTCCGGCTCGGCTTCCGCCATGTACTTGATGCCGTCGATGAAGAGCAGCTCGGCGCGCGGGTCGCCGTTGGCGTCGCACAGCTCCGGGAAATACTGCTCGGCCAGGCGGGTGACGCGCTCGTCGATCTCCACCTGGGTGGCCTTCTCCACTTCCTCGTGCTTCAGCACTTCGCGCAGGGTGCCGCAGTCGCCGCCGCCGATGATGACGACGCGCTTGGCCCGGGCGTGGGTGAACAGCGCGGGGTGGGTCATCATCTCGTGGTACAGGAAGTTGTCGCGGCTGGTGAGCATGACGCAGCCGTCGATCACCATGAGGTTGCCCCAGTCGGTGGTCTGGTAGATCTCGATGGTCTGGAAGGGGGTCTTCTCGGCGTGCAACAGGCGCTCGACGCGGAAACCGATGGAGGAGCCCGATGCCTGGTGGGCTTCGGTGAACCAGCTGAGCTGCTGCTGCGACATGACGCTTTCCTGAAGACGGGTAGGGGGCTAAACGGTGGATTGTACCGCCACGGGCCGGAAAGCGGCCAAGTCCTTGCGGCCGTTGGAAAGTAGGGCGGCGCCGACCCGGACCGGCCGATACCCGGATGTCATGAGGCGCCGCTACAATAGCCGGTCTGCCGCCGCCCGCCGGGTCGCGCAGAACTGTCTGGTCGGCCCCGCGGCGTGCGAGGCTCCCGGCCGCCAGGCCCGCTTCAGGTCAAGGTTCGCCGCTGCGACTGTTCCGCGCCCCCCCTCTTCCGGGGGACTCGACACAATCAAATGGAGATCGTCACCCCCATGACGAACTGGACCACCGATCGCGCGAAGCTGACCTACGCGATTCCGCACTGGAGCAACGGCTACGTCGACGTCGCCGGCACCGGCCACCTGCTGATCCGCCCCCGCGGCGATGAGGGCCCGGCCCTCGACCTGCCGGCGATCGTCGACAAGGCCACCGCCGAGGGCTTGCGCCTGCCGCTCCTCGTGCGCTTTCCCGACATCCTGGCCGACCGTCTCGCTCACTTACAGCGGGCCTTTGGCAAGGCCATCGCCGATGCGAACTATGCCGGCACGTATACCGCCATCTATCCCATCAAGGTGAACCAGCAGCGCGGCGTCGTCAGCGAGCTGGTCGCGGCGGGCGACAAAGGCTTCGGCCTCGAAGCCGGTTCCAAGCCGGAACTGATGGCCGTGCTCGCCCAGGCGCGCCCGGGCAGCATGGTCGTGTGCAACGGTTACAAGGACCGCGAATACGTGCGGCTGGCCCTCATCGGCCTGAAGCTCGGCCTGCGCGTGCACATCGTCATCGAGAAACTTTCGGAGCTCGACCACGTCTTCGCCGAAGCGAAGGCACTGGGCGTCGAGCCGCTGCTGGGCGTGCGCGTGCGCCTCGCCTCCATCGGCGCCGGCAAGTGGCAGAACACCGGTGGCGACAAGGGCAAGTTCGGCCTGAGCCCCGGCCAGGTGCTGGAACTGATCGAGCGGCTCGATGCCGCGGGCCTCAAGCACACGCTTCGCCTGCAGCACTTCCACATGGGTTCGCAGATATCGAACGTGCGCGACATCGCGGCCGGCATGCGCGAAGCCGTGCGCTATTTCGTCGAACTGCATCGCCTAGGCGTGCCCATCGACGTGGTGGATGTGGGCGGCGGCCTCGGTGTGGATTACGAGGGCACGCGCTCGCGCAGCTACAACTCGATCAACTACAGCCTCGAGCAGTACGCGGCCAGCATCGTGCAACCGCTGGCCGAGGCGGTGGCCGAGCACGGTATGGCGGCACCGGTGATCTTCACCGAGTCGGGTCGCGCGATGACGGCCCACCACGCGGTGATGGTCGTGAACGTGAGCGAAGTGGAACCCGTGCCGGAAGGTGCCATTCCCCCCGAGCGTGACGGCGAACCGGCCGTGCTCAGGCATCTGCGCGAAACCCACGCCGAGCTGGGCCACCGCCCGCCCCTGGAACTCTTCCATGAGGCGCAGCACCACTTCGCGGAAGGCCAGGCACTGTACGCGCTGGGCCAGCTCGACCTGCGCGACCGCGCGAAGCTCGACGAACTGTTCTACGCCATTGCGAATGCGGTGCGGCCGCGCCTGCTGCCGGCCGAGCGCGCGCATCGCCAGGCCCTGGACGACCTGGACGAGAAGCTGGTCGACAAGTACTTCGTGAATTTCTCGGTCTTCGAATCGGTGCCGGACATCTGGGCGATCGACCAGATCTTCCCCATCGTGCCCATTGCACGCCTGGACGAGGAGCCGCTGCGGCGAGGCGTGATCGCGGATCTCACCTGCGATTCGGATGGCCGTATCGACCACTACGTGGACGCCGAAGGCGTCGACGTCAGCCTGCCGCTGCACGGCCTTAAGGACGGCGAGTCTTACCGGCTCGGCATCTTCATGGTCGGGGCGTACCAGGAAACGCTGGGCGACATCCACAACCTGTTCGGCGACACCGACGCGGTGAACGTGCGGGCCACGAAGGACGGCTACGAGTTCGCGCACATCCGCCGGGGCGACACCACCGACCTGATGCTCGATTACGTCGGCTACGACCTCAAGGCCCTGCGCCAGTCCTACACCGATCGCCTCGCCGCCGCGGGCGTGACCGGTGCGGAGGCGGAAACCCTCGCCGCGACGCTGGACAAGGGCTTGACGGGTTACACCTATCTCGCGGAAACCGCAGGCAGCTGAATCCGCGCACGGCGCGGCACCGGCCGCGCCGAGCTTTCCCCACGCCAGGAACGAACATGAGTCTGAAAGCAGCTTTCATCGGATTGGGCGCGATGGGTGCGCCCATGGCCGGCCACCTTCATGCCAAGGGGCTTCTCGCGGCCGTGGGCAATCGCACGCAGGCGAAAGCCGACGCCCTGGCCGCCGAATGGGGCGTGGCCGCGCCGGACATGGCCGGCATGGGCGCGTCCTGCGACGTTATCGCACTGTGCGTGAGCGCGGACGCCGACGTGATCGGCGTGGTCGAGGCGCTGCTGCCATCCCTGAAGAAGGGCGCGATCGTGGTGGATCATTCCACTGTGGCGCCCGCCACTGCGAAGAAAGCGGCACTCATGCTTGCCGAGGTGGGCGTCGATTTCCTCGATGCGCCGGTATCGGGCGGCGTCGAAGGAGCGAAGAACGGCAAGCTGTCGGTGATGGTGGGCGGCGACGCCGCGGTGCTCGAGCGCGCGCGTCCGGTGCTCGAAGCGTATGCCGCTCGCGTCACGCACATGGGCGGTGTGGGCAGCGGCCAGGCGACGAAGGCCGTCAACCAGGTGCTGGTCGCGGGCATCGCTCAGGCGGTGACGGAAGGGCTGGCGCTCGGCGAATCGCTGGGCCTCGAGGCGGAGCGTCTGCTGCCGACGCTCGCGGCCGGGGCGGCCGGCAACTGGTTCCTCGACAAGCGCGGCGCCACCATGCTGCGCAACGAATTCTCGGTGGGCTTCAAGCTGGCCCTGCTGCACAAGGATCTCGGCATCGTGCGCGGCATCGCCACCGAGGCAGGCACGGATCGCACCATCATCGAACGGTCCCTGGCGGACTTCGGCGAACTGATGTCGCGAGGCTACGGCGACGATGACATCTCGGCGCTGATCAGGTTGAAGCGCCGCTCGTGAGTCGTCCCTGCGAACGCAGGGACCCAGGGCCCCGGTCTCCGGTCAAGCGACAAGGTCCTGGATTCCCGCTTTCGCGGGAATGACGAGAGCAAGTCAGCCGCCTTCCTTCAAGGCAATGGCGCTGATACCCGCCGCCTGCAGGCGCTGCTTCGTGCTTTCCAGGTCCGTGGCCGACTTGAACGGCCCGAGGCGCACCCGGTTATAGGTCTGCGCGCCCACCTTCACCGACTGCACGTTGGCCACGAAGCCCTGCAAGGCGAGCTTGGCTTTCAGTGCCTCGGCATCCGCGGCGCTCGGGAACGCGCCCACCTGGAGCAGGTAACCCGAGCCGCTGGCAGCGGCGGGAGCGGCCTGCGCCGGTACCGCGGTGACCGTCTGGGTGGCGGCCTTCGGCAGATTGGCCGCGGCGGCGTTAGCCTGGGCCTGCTGCTGCGCGGCAGCGGCTTGTTGCGCAGCCTGTTGCTGCGCTGCCTGCTGTTGCTGTTTCTGCTGGGCTTCCGCGCTCGCCTGCGCACGGATCTCCGCGTCGGGGATGCGCACCTCTTTCTCGGAAAGCACCGAATAGAAGTCGTACGACGGCTTCTTCGGTTTCTCGGCCTCGGTCTGGTCGACCACGCCCGGATCGCTGCCCTTTTGCGCGGTGGCCTGCGGATTCGGCTCCGGACCGTCGTGCTGGCGCATCATCGGCATCCACGTGCCGCGCATGGCGAAGGCCATGAGCATGGCGCCGGCGAGAATGCCGATCAGCGCCCAGCCCCAGCCCGGCATGCCGCTCGAACCGTTGCGGACGGCCTGGCGGCCTTTGCCTTTCTTGCGAGTTGCCATTTACATGCTCTCCGGGGCGGATATGCCCAGCAGATCGAGACCGTTCTTCAACACCTGCTGCGTGGCGGCCACCAGGGCAAGCCGCGCATCGCGCAGGTCGGTGTCGTCGACGATCCACTTGTGCTCGTGATAGTAGCTGTGAAGCGCGCCCGCGAGCTCCCGAAGGTATTGCGCGATCAGGTGCGGTTCCAGATTGGCGGCGGCGGACTCGACCATTTCCGGGTAGCGCGAGAGCTCCACCATCAGTACCGACTCGTGCTCGGTGTCCAGGCGATCGAGCCTGGCGATGCCGTTGCCGCGATCGGTGGAAAGCCCGCGATCGGCCAGTTCGCGAAACACGCGGCAGGCGCGGGCATGCGCGTACTGAATGTAATAGACCGGGTTGTCGTTGCTCTGCGAGCGGGCGAGGTCGATGTCGAACACCAGCTGCGAGTCGGCCTTGCGCGCGATGAGGAAGTAGCGCGTGGCGTCGCGGCCAGCCTCGTCGATGAGGTCGCGAAGGGTGACGTAGGAGCCGGCGCGCTTGGAAATCTTCACTTCCTCGCCGCCGCGCATGACCGTCACCATCTGGTGCAGCACGTACTCGGGCCAGTTCGCCGGAATGCCGGCATCGAGCGCCTGCAGGCCTGCCTTCACGCGTGCCAGCGAACCGTGGTGGTCGGAACCGAGTTCCGTAATCGCACGCTCGTAGCCGCGCTGCCACTTGGTGCGGTGGTAAGCGACGTCGGGCAGGAAATAGGTGTAGGTGCCGTCGGACTTGCGCATCACGCGGTCCTTGTCGTCACCGAAATCGGTGGAGCGCAGCCACAGAGCCCCGCCTTCCTCGTAGGTGTGGCCGTGGGCAACCAACTCGCGCACGGTTTCGTCCACCTTGCCTTCCGTATAGAGCGACGACTCGAGGTAATAGACGTCGAAGCCGACGCCGAAGGCCTTGAGGTCGAGATCCTGTTCGTGGCGCAGATACGCCACGGCAAAGCGGCGAACATCGTCGAGATTGTCGGCATCGCCGCTGGCAACCACCGTCTCGCCGTCCGCTTCCACGGACTCCCGGGCAAGAAACGCACGGGCCACGTCGGCGATGTAGTCGCCGCGGTAGCCGGACTCCGGCCAGCCGGCCTCGTCGGGCGCGATGCCCTTCGCCCGGGCCTGCGTGGAAAGCGCCAGGTTGGCGATCTGGACACCGGCGTCGTTGTAGTAGAACTCGCGGAATACCTTCCAGCCTGCGGCCTCCAGCAACCGGCTGAGGCTGTCGCCGATGGCGGCAGCGCGGCCGTGGCCGACATGCAGCGGCCCCGTGGGATTGGCCGACACGAACTCGACGCCCGCCGTGCGGCCCTGGCCGTCGTTGTTGCGGCCATACCGGCCGCCCTGGCCCAGTGCCTGCTCGATTTCCGCATGGAAGGCGGCCGGGGCCAGGAAGAAGTTGATGAAGCCGGGCCCGGCAATCTCCACCTTGCCCACCATGGGGGAGGGCGGCAGGGCTTCGACAAGGTCGGTGGCGATGTCGCGCGGCTTACGGCCGGCCGCCTTGGCCATCATCATGGCGGCATTGGTGGCGAAATCGCCGTGGTCGCGGCTTCGGGTTCGCTCGATGACGAAGACCGGCGCCACGAAGTCGGACGGCAGCTTGCCGGATTCACGCAGGGCGCCGATGGCCTGCAATACCAGTTGTTTCAGCTCTTGTTTCACGGGATGCGCGAGGCGGCGATGGAACCGGCAATCCTATCAGATGGGGCCCCCGGGGCATCCCGGTGCGCATACCTCCTGCCTGTGGATAACTCTGTGGGCAATAAGGCGCCCGGTTGCAGGCGTAACGGAGGCATCGGGGTTGACACAGGGCCGTAACGACTCATGGCCTTTAAATTCAATGAATTAGGATTTGTACCTTCGTGTAAACAGGAACTGTGACGTCCAAGTGGGAAAAGCGCGCGATGTGCATAACTTCGGGCCCGACGCAATCACGGGCTGTGCGGCGACGCGTCATTCGGCTGTCATGGCTGCTTGTCATGATTCGCCCCGTGCCCGGTGTCTCCCCGGCCAACGGCACGGCGGGTCGCCTGCCCCCTCCCTCGAAGGTGACCCAAGACGGCGCGAGCGGCACTCGCGCCGTCTTTTTTTTTCAGAGCGGGACGTTCCGCTGCATGAGGCCGCGTTCGGCCAGGGATACCGGCTCGCCGTGACCGACGATCAGGTGGTCGAGCACCCGGATGTCCATGAGTGCCAGCGCGTCGATGAGGGTGCGCGTGATGTCGAGGTCGGCCGCGCTGGGCTCGGCCACGCCCGACGGGTGGTTGTGCGCGAGGATGACCGCGCTGGCGTGATGGCGGAGGCACGCGCGAACCACTTCGCGGGGATAGACGCTGGCGCCGTCGATCGTGCCGCGGAAGAGTTCCTCGTAGGCCAGCACGCGGTGGCGGGTGTCGAGGAAGAGGCAGGCGAAGACCTCGTGGCGCAGGTGCACGAGGCGGGCCCTGAGGTATTGGGCGCTGTCGCGCGGGTTGTCGATGCGCGGCAGGTCGACCAGGCCCTCGCTGAGTGCGCGGCGTGCCAGTTCCAGCGCGACCATGAGGCGGGCCCGCTTCACCGGGCCGAAGCCACTGATGGGTGGCAGTTCGCCGGCTTCGGACAGCAGGCGGCCCAGGCCCCCCGCGCGGGAGAGGATGGAGCGGGCCGTGGTGACGGCGTCGCTACCGGCGCTGCCGCTGCCCAGGAGCACCGCGAGCAATTCGGCGTCGGAAAGCGCGGACGCCCCATGCGCGTAAAGGCGTTCGCGCGGGCGCTCGTGGGTGGCCCAGCTGCGGATGGGCTGTGACCGGTACGTCGGGGGTGCGATCGGTGCTTCGCGAACGGCGGACGTGTCGTCGGGCCCGGGTTTCATCGTGATGCCTCATGTAGGTGCCGCGCATCGCACGGCGCGAGAGACAAGTTAGGGTTGGCGCAGGGCGTCTGGCGATAGAACGATTCTGAAAAACCGCCCCGAGTCGCCGGGCGGAATCCGTTAAGCTAGCGGCCCTCCCGAAGAGCGCGGATTTCGTCATGAGTCTTCGCCAGCGTCGCATCCTCATTGGCGTTACCGGAGGTATCGCCGCTTACAAGATCTGCGAGCTCGTCCGCCGCCTGCGCGACCTCGAGGCCGAGGTGCGCGTGGTGATGACCGAAGGCGCGACCCACTTCGTCACGCCCACGACCTTCCAGGCCCTCTCCGGACAACCGGTCCGCGTGAGCCTCTGGGACGAGCAGGGCGAGGCCGCCATGGGACACATCGAACTCGCCCGCTGGGCTGAGCGAGTTCTCATCGCGCCGGCAAGCGCCGACACCATCGCACGTCTGGCCCACGGCTTTGCCGACGACCTCCTTTCGACGGTGGTTCTTGCCACCGCGGCGCCGGTGTACGTCGCTCCGGCCATGAACCAGCAAATGTGGGCGAGCCTTGCGGTGCAGGCCAACGTGGGCACGCTGCGTGTCCGCGGCATCGGCGTGCTCGGCCCCGCGGACGGCGATCAGGCCTGCGGCGACATCGGCTCGGGCCGGATGCTCGAACCGCACGAACTGCGAGACATCATGGTCGCCTCGTTCGGCGACCAGCCGCTGCGCGGCCGCCGCGTGGTCGTGAGTGCCGGGCCCACCTACGAGGACATCGATCCGGTGCGCTTTATCGGCAATCGCAGCTCCGGTCGCATGGGTTTCGCCGTGGCGGGCGCGGCGCGCGACGCCGGCGCCGACGTGACGCTGGTCGCGGGCCCCGTGGCGCTGCCGACGCCACCGGGCGTGCGCCGCGTGGATGTGCGCAGCGCACGGCAGATGCACGAGGCCGTGCTGTCCGCGGCTCGCGGTGCGGACATCTACATCGGCGCCGCGGCGGTCGGCGACTACCGCCCCAGCGAAACCTCCGAGCACAAGTTGAAGAAGGCATCGGGGGCTCCCCTTCACCTCGAACTCACCGAGAACCCCGACATCATCGCCTCGCTGGCCGCAGCGGACGGGCGCCCGTTCCTGGTGGGCTTCGCCGCGGAAACGCGCGAGCTCGCCAGCTACGCGGGCGAGAAGCTGCGCAGGAAGGGCATCGACATGATCGCCGCGAACGAGGTCGGTGGCGGCAAGGGGTTCGAAGTGGCGGACAACGCGTTGCACCTCTACTGGCCGGGTGGCGACGAGTCGCTGCCCGAGATGCCGAAGACGGACCTGGCCCGCCAGCTCGTCGCGCGCATCGCCGAACGCTTCCTCTCCGGCTCCGGAACCCACCCTTGATCGACATCGAACTGAAGATCCTCGACCCGCGTCTGGGCGACAGCATTCCCCTGCCGGAACCGGCCACGGAGGGAAGCGCCGGCATGGACCTGCGCGCCGCCGTCGAGGCGCCGGTCACGCTGGCGCCCGGCGAGAGCCTGCTGGTTCCGAGCGGGATGGCCATCCATATCGGCGACCCGGCCTGGTGCGCGCTGATCGTGCCGCGCTCCGGACTGGGCCATAAACAGGGGCTCGTGATGGGCAATCTGGTGGGCGTGATCGATGCCGACTACCAGGGGCCGCTGATGATTTCCTGCTGGAATCGCGGAAACGCGAACGTGACCATCGCGCCGGGCGACCGGATTGCGCAACTATTGCTGGTACCGGTGGGCCGGGCGCGTCTGCGCGTGGTCGACGGGTTCACGCCTTCGCAGCGGGGCGAAGGGGGATTCGGTTCCACGGGTGTAGGCTGATCTCAGGGACACAAGGGGCACCATGGCTCGGAAAGAGGGAGGGGCAAGGGGGTTGTCCGGGACGGATCTGCGGCGGTTGATTCCCCTGGCGGGAGCCACGCTGCTGATCGTCGCGGGTGCCTTCTGCGCGTGGCAGGCCTGGCTGATCGCCGACGAAGGCGATGCGGCCGAACGTACGCGCACGGCGCAACGACAGGTCGTGAGGGAACTGAGCGATCTGGTGGCGGCCAAGCGCCAGCAGGTGCACCGCGCGGTGGCGGACGGCGGCCTCGCCGCGACGATCGACGACCATGCCGCGGCCGCGGCGCAGCTGCGCGCCGCGTTGCCTGCCGCCCGTGCGGTGGAGGTATACAGCGGCGGCCTCGACGAAGTGGTTCGCGCCAACTATCGCGAGTTCGGTTACGCGAAGGCCGCCCAGCTCATGGCCGTGCTCGGCAGCGACGGGGTGCCGCCCGCTTCCACGTCCGTGGACCATGGCGAGCGGCGCCTGACGATCGTCGAGCCGGTGAGCGGCAACGGTACCGTGCGGGCCTGGATCTGGCTGGAGTTTCCCTTCGACGACGTGGCCCGGCGTTTCGAGGCCGCTTCGCCCGGCGGCGGGCGCCTCGAACTGCGCCAGGGCGCCGGCAGCGACAGCCTGGCACTGCTTTTCCGCGGCGCGCGTTCGGCCGAACTCGAGCCGGAAGGGCAGCAGGTGGCCGGTACCGCCCTTTATGTCTTCGCCGCGATGCCGCGCGCATTCATCGTCATTCCGCATTCGGAAGCGCTGGCCATCCTGCTGACCCTCGTCGGCCTGGGTGGCGGCGCCTTCCTGCTGTGGTCGCGGCGCCGCCGGCCCGTCGCGCTGCCGGAGGCCGAGCCGGAGGAAGATATCCTCGTGGCCGACGTGGTACGCAAGCCGCGCCTCCCGCCCGCGCCATCCAGCACACCGCCGCCGCCCGCGCGCGCCGTTCCCGCGCGCGACACGGAAGCGGTCGATCCCTCGATCTTCCGCGCTTACGACATCCGCGGCGTGGCGGGCTCGGCGCTCACCGCCGGGGTTGCCCATCGCATCGGCCAGGCCATCGGCGCGCGCATGCGCGAGGCCGACCTCCGCGAGATTGTGGTGGGCCGCGACGGAAGGCTTTCCGGCGCGGAACTCGCCGGCGCGTTGTCGGACGGCCTGCGCGAGGCAGGCATCGACGTGATCGACCTCGGCATGGTGCCGACGCCGCTGGTGTACTTCGCGGCCTACCATTTCGGCACCGGCTGTGGCGTGTCGGTCACGGGTAGCCACAATCCGCCCGAGTACAACGGCTTCAAGATCGTCATCGGCGGCGAGACCCTGGCGGAAGACGCCATTGCCGACCTGCACCGTCGCATCGCGGAAGGACGCTTGCCCACCGATGGTGGCGGCACCTGGCGGGAACAACCGGTGCTGGACGCCTACGTGTCGCGCATTGGCGGCGACGTGGCGGCGGAGCGCCGGCTCAAGGTGGTGGTGGATGCCGGCAATGGCGTGGCCGGTGCGGTGGCGCCGCGCGTGCTGGAGGAGATCGGCTGCGAGGTCATTCCCCTTTACTGCGACGTGGACGGCCGCTTTCCCAATCACCACCCCGACCCTTCCGACCCGCACAACCTGGCCGACCTGATCGCGGCCGTGAACACCATCGGCGCCGACCTCGGTGTGGCCTTCGACGGCGACGGCGACCGGCTGGGCGTGGTGACGCAGGCCGGGGAGATCGTCTACCCGGACCGTCTGTTGATGCTCTTCGCGCAGGACGTGCTTGCGCGCAATCCCGGTGCCACCGTCATCTACGACGTCAAATGCACGGGCCACCTTCGACCGGTGATCCAGGAGGCCGCCGGCGTGCCGCTGATGTGGCGGACCGGTCACTCCCTGATCAAGGCGAAGATGCGCGAAACGGGCGCGGCGCTGGCGGGTGAGATGAGCGGGCATTTCTTCTTTGCCGACAACAATCGCTGGTACGGCTTCGACGACGGCATCTATGCCGCGGCCCGGTTGCTGGAGATTGTCGCCGGCGATCCGGAGGAGCGCAGCGTCGGCGAGATCTTCGACGGCCTGCCGAAGAGCGTGTCCACGCCCGAACTGCGGATGCCCATGGCCGAAGGGGCGCACTTCCGGTTCATGGAGGCCTTCCGTGCCTCCGCGTCGTTCGACGACGCACGCATCGCCACCATCGACGGCATTCGGGCCGACTGGAGCGACGGCTGGGGGCTGGTCAGGGCATCCAATACGTCGCCGGCGCTGATCTTCCGCTTCGATGCGGACAGCAGCCGTTCGCTGGAGCGCATCAAGCAGGCGTTCCGGCAACGCCTGCTCGCGGTGGACAGGAACCTGGCGCTGCCGTTCTAGGCAGCGCCGCGATGGCGGTTCTCCAGGGGTGCCTGCCGCTTAACGCCCGGAGTTCGCGGAGGCTGCCTTCAGCGCACGATAGTGCCGCAGTTGCGCGTCGGTGTTGAGCCGGGCGGTTTCCTTCGCCGCCTGCTGTCGCGCCAGCGTGTCACGCAGGGCGGACACCGTGGCACGCTGTTCGGCGATGCGCTCGGTGAGGAAGGGCGGGACGGGCTGCTTGGCCCGCTCCAGGTCGCCCGCGCGACTGAGCAGGTCGGCCAGGGCTTTCTCCTGCCCCTGGAGGTTCAGCCGCGTTGTCCTTGCCGCCTGCTCGAAGTTGTCCAGTTCGGCGTTCTTGGCGGCCGCGAACGCGGCTTCGGTCGGGTAGGCATTGAGCATCTGCGCATCCTCGCGCGCCTGCTGTTGCCGGGCCTGCTCCTCGGCCGCCTTCTGGTCGGCGATCTTCTTCGCGGCCGCGCGTTCCTCGGTGGTCAGCTGCCTGTCGACATGACGCACCACCATGCCCTGGGCATTGACCACGTCGTAGCCGGCCTTCAGCGCTTCCGCGGTGAGGCTGTCGCTGAAATACGACTGGCCTGAAGCATCCTTCCAGCGGTAACGGTAGGCGTTGTTGTTCTTCTGGTCGGCGAACGCCGCCGTGCCGATGCACAGGGCCGCCCCCACCAGGATGTACCGCGCTGCTCGCATGCTTTCCCCCTCCTGTGTTGCGGAGTATAGCCAGCGTGCGTGCATGTATTGTGCCCGGCCGGCAAGCACCGCCGGGCACGTGACGCAGTCGCCGTTTTCGTCAGGCCTTCACGCCGTATTGCTCGCGGTAGGCGAGCAGGCGTCCGTGTTCCGCGGCGAGCTCGGGCCGCTCGCCTGCGTAGGACAGCACGTCGGCCAGGCTGGCGATGGCGATGACCGGAATGCCGAACTGCGCCGACACTTCCTGGGCCGCCGAAAGCTCGCCTTGGCCGCGCTCCTGCCGATCGAGCGCGATCAGCACGCCGGCCGGTTCGGCGCCCTGGGCGCGAATGAGTTCCAGGGACTCCCGCACGGCGGTGCCGGCGGTCATCACGTCGTCGACGATCAGCACCCGGCCGCGCAGCGGGGCGCCGACCAGGGTGCCGCCCTCGCCGTGGTCCTTGGCTTCCTTGCGGTTGTAGGCCCAGGGAACGTCACGGCCTTCGACGTCGGCCAGCGCGATGGCCGTGGCCGCGGCCAGGGCGATGCCCTTGTAGGCGGGGCCGAACAGCATGTCGAACGGCACGCCCGAACGCACGGCCGCCGCAGCATAGGAACGTCCCAGCCGCGCGAGTGCCGCGCCGGAGTCGATGCGTCCCATGTTGAAGAAATAGGGACTGCTCCGCCCCGATTTCAGGGTGAATTCGCCGAAGCGGAGAACGTCGCGGGCTAGGGTGAGTTCGATGAATTCGCGCTGGTAGTCGTGCACGGCGGTCTCTTCAGAAAGGCGTAGGGGAAAGCGGGCGCCAGAGCACATGCTGCGGACCCGCGCTGCCGCCATGGTACAACCCGTCGCTCTCGCGATAGCCGGCACGGCGATAGGCCCGCACCGCGTTCGCGTTGCGGACGTTCACGGTCAACAGGATCCGTTCCCGGTCCGGGTGTCGCTCCGCCACGTATCGGCGAATGGCTTCCAGCGCCGCCAGGCCCAGCCCGCGGCCCTGCTTCGACGCGTCGATCAGGAAACTGCGCAGCGCCACCGCCCCCTCGGCCAGTGGGTGGTCGCCGAGGGCCGAGGCGTGCCGGTCGATGCGCACATAACCGAAGACCTCGGCGTCGTGCAGAAGGGCCAGCGCCTCGCTGTCGCGGCAGACGGCCACGTCGGCCAGCGAATCCGCCACGCGGCCGACGAAGGGCAATTGCTCGGGATGCACGGCCAACGCCAGCACCGCGGGGCGCAGCGTGTCGTCGACCGGTTGGACTTCGATGATCGGATTCACGAGGGCTATTGTGTCGGAGCGCGGCCATCCGGCGCGAGCGGGTTATGATGCGCGGATCGTCGAACGCCATCGAAGGCCCCATGCGCATCATTTCCCTGAACGCCAACGGCATCCGCTCGGCCGCCAACAAGGGCGTGTTCGAATGGCTGCGCAAGCAGGACGCCGACATCGTCTGCCTGCAGGAGACGAAGTCCCAGGAGTCGCAACTCGTCGATCCCATGTTTCGCCCCGACGGCCATCATTGCTTCTATCACGATGCCCGCAGCAAGAAAGGCTACAGCGGCGTGGCGATCTATTCCAAGCGCGAACCGGACGAAGTGCGCGTGTCGCTGGGTCGCGAGGACTTCGACTGCGAGGGTCGCTACATCGAAGCGCGTTACGGCAACCTCAGTGTCGTCTCGTTCTATATCCCATCGGGCTCGTCGGGCGACGAACGGCAGCAGTACAAGTTCCGCATCATGGAGTGGTTGACGCCGATCCTGCGCGAATGGGCCGCGAGCGGACGCGACTACGTGTTGTGTGGCGACTGGAACATCGTGCACACGAAGAACGACATCAAGAACTGGACCTCGAACCAGAAGAATTCAGGCTGCCTGCCCGAGGAACGGGCGTGGCTGGACCTGCTGTTCAAGGAGATCGGCTGGGTGGACAGCTTCCGCGCCATCAAGCCCGATGCCGTCGAGTACACCTGGTGGTCGAACCGCGGCCAGGCGCGTGCGAACAACGTGGGATGGCGCATCGACTATCAGATCGTCACGCCGGGCCTGCGTGATCGCCTTCGCGATTGTTCCATCTATCGCGACGAACGCTTTTCCGACCATGCGCCGTTCACCGTCGACTACGCCGACTGATCGATGAGCGAAGCCGTTCGTTACAAGGGCTTGCGCGGCGTATACGCCGCCTTCGCGCAGCCGGGCGCGGTGATCATGCTGTTCTTCGGCCTGGCCTCCGGCCTGCCGTTCCTGCTGGTGGGCAACACGCTTTCCGCATGGCTGAAGGAAGCGGGCGTCGACTATGGGGCGATCGGCATCGCCAGCTACGTCACCTTCGCCTACAACTTCAAGTTCGTCTGGGCGCCCCTCGTCGACAAGTTCCGGCTGCCGTTGTTCGGCCGCCTGGGCCTGCGCCGGGGGTGGCTCATGTTCGCGCTGCTGCTGCTCGGTGCCGGCCTGCTGGGCATGGCGGCGATGCCGCCGGAAGCCTCGCTTCCCCGGTTCATGGCGGTGACCTTCGTGGCCGCCCTGGCGGGCGCCACGATCGACATCGTCGTGGACGCCTATCGCGTCGAGATCGCGCCGCAGGAAGCGCAGGGTGCGCTCGCTGCCACTTACACCCTCGGCTATCGCTTCGGGCTCATCGCCGGTGGCGCGGGCATCCTCATCGTTGCCGACGTGTTCGGTTGGCAGGGCGGCTACGTCACCATCTGCGCGCTTCTGGCCATCCCCATCGTTACCGTGCTGGTGGCGCGCGAACCCGAGCACAGGGTTCGCGAGCGCCTGCCATGGCGGCAGGCGGTGCAGGAAGGCTTCGTTCGGCCTTTCCAGGATTTCCTCTCTCGCTACGGGCTGGCGCTTTCGCTCGGCCTGCTCCTGTTCGTGGCCCTGTTCCGGCTGCCCGACCAGATGCTCGGGGTGATGGCGTATCCCTTCTACCTCGACACGGGTTTCAGCAAGACGCAGATCGCCGAGGTGTCGAAGGTCTATGGCGTGATCGTCGGCATCGTCGGCGCATTGCTGGGCGGCTGGGCCGTCACCCGTTTCGAGATGCGCCGGCTCTTGGCGGTGTCCGCCATCGGCGTGGCGTTGTCGAACATGCTCTACCTGATCATGGCGATGAACCCCGGGCAGACCTGGGCCTTCGTCGCCACGCTCTCCGGCGACAACTTCGCCCAGGGGTTCGCCGGGCCGGTGCTGGTGGCCTTCATGTCGGGCCTGGTCAACCGCAGCTTCACCGCCACGCAGTACGCCTTGTTGAGTGCGCTGGCCAACCTGCCCGGCAAGTTGCTTGGTGGTTTCTCCGGCTTCCTCGTGAAGGAAGCCGGGTACCCGTCGCTGTTCGTGCTGAGCACGGTGTCCATCGTGCCCACCCTGGTGGTGCTGGCCGTGCTCTGGCGGCGCATGCCCCGGCCTGTCGATTCCCTCACGGAATGAGCGGCGCGGTGGGGTAGGCCGGACGGACGATCTTCGCAATGGGCCAAAACTGTGTAAGATCGCCGCCACAGGGGGCATGCGCGAGGAGGTCACGCACGTGCCGGATATCGTGGTGAGACACATCGACGAGCAGATGGCCGAGCGTATCAAGTCGCTCGCGCGCGAACGCCGCTGGTCGATCAATGAGGTGATCCTGCACGCGTTGCGCTATGGGCTCGGACTGAGTCCTGGCGACGTGTTCAACGAGCTTTTGCTCGAACCCGGCGACATCGCGCACCTTACGGGTGCGTGGGACGCCGAGGAGCAGGCGGCCTTCCAGGAAGCCTTGTCCGCACTGGCCCAGGCGTCGCCTTCGACGCTCGCCGACGCGTCGCTGCGTCCCGCAAAAACTTCCGAAACCTTCTGATCCCCTGTGGGAGCCGCTTCAGCGGCGATCCCGTGGCAGCGGGCAATCTTGCCGCCAGCACTCATCGCCGCTGAAGCGGCTCCCACAGGAAGCGCCGATCAAGATGACGGCGCGGCGTACATCGCACCGAGCAGCCGCAATCCGTTGGCGCCGGTGACCGCGGGCAGGTTTCCCGGCTCGCCACGCAGCCGGCGGTAGGCCAGCCATGCAAAGGCCATGGCCTCCATGCCGTCGGGATCGATACCGAACGCCGAACTGACATGCAGCGGGCGTCCTTCCAGACGGCTGGCGATCGCCTGCATCAACGCGGTGTTGTGCACGCCACCGCCGCAAGCCACGACATCGATGGCGTCGGCCGCATGGAGCGCGATCGCGTCGGCCACCGAATGCGCGCTGAGGACCAGCAGCGTGGACTGCACGTCTTCCGGCGAAAGATCGGCCACGCGTGGGTGCATGTCGAGCCACGCCAGATGGAAGTGTTCCCGCCCCGTGCTTTTCGGGGGCGGCAGCGCGAAGTAGGGATCGTCCAGGAGCTGGGCGAGCAGTTCGTCGTCGACGTGGCCCGAGGCGGCGAAGCGCCCGTCGCGATCGAATGCTTCGCCGCGATGACGCAGACACCATGCATCCATCAAACCGTTGGCCGGGCCGGTGTCGAATCCGGTGACGTGGCCGTCGGCCGAAAGCCTCGTGACGTTGGCGATCCCGCCGAGGTTGAGCACCACGCGCGCGCCACGCTCGGGACGCAGTACCGTGGCGTGGAACGCCGGCACCAGCGGTGCGCCCTGACCACCCGCGGCGACGTCGGCACGGCGGA
Source organism: Luteibacter jiangsuensis (assembly GCF_011742555.1). GTDB lineage: Bacteria > Pseudomonadota > Gammaproteobacteria > Xanthomonadales > Rhodanobacteraceae > Luteibacter > Luteibacter jiangsuensis. The sequence goes on along the minus strand of NZ_JAAQQR010000008.1, from coordinate 3,498 downwards.
AGTCGGCGACGGTGTCGATACCGGTGCGCTCGGCGATCACCGAGGGATCGCCGATCTGCAAGGTGAAGGGAAGATCGCCAACGGGACGATGGCGGATCGTCTGCCCATGCGAACCGATGGCGGTGACGTCGCGCGCGGCGACCCCCGCCGTTGCGAGCACGGCCTGGGCGGCGTCGGCGAAAGCGTTGGCGACGGCCACGTCCAATCGACCGTATTCGTCCAGGTCGAGACGAACCTCGTCCTGCGCGACGGCCAGTATCCGGCGTCGCAATGCTTCGTCCCAGGGATGAGTGATGCCGGCGACGAGGGCCGGCTGGCCGTTCGCGAAACGAACCAGCGCGGCGTCGATGCCGTCCGCGCTGGTTCCCGAGATGAGGCCGAGGTAGAGGCCGTCCTTGCTGGCCGCCACGGGGTCAGTCGTTGCCGGTCTTGCCGGTGTCGACCCGGGCGAGCTTGACGTTGCTGTCCACCTGTTTCAGGCGGGCAAGCTGCGGACCCACCACTTCCTTCTTGAACTTCGCGAGCTGCGCGGCGGGCAGCGGTTCCGGCTTGGGCAGGGTGACCGTCTGTGGATCGCGCTGCACGTTGTTGACGCGGAATTCGTAATGCAGGTGCGGGCCGGTGGCGAGACCCGTCATGCCGACATAACCGATGGTGCTACCCTGGCTGACGCGCTGGCCGACGCGAAGATTGGCGAAGCGCGACATGTGGCCGTAAGCGGTGCTGATGGTGGCATTGTGCTGGATGACCACGAAGTTGCCATAGCCGTTCATCCAGCCGCGGAACTTGACGACACCGTCGCCGGCCGCGTGGATCGGCGTGCCGGACGGTGCGGCATAGTCCACGCCCTTGTGCGCGCGCATCTTGCCGAGGATCGGGTGCATGCGGCCGGCGCTGAACTGCGAGGAGATGCGCGTGAAGTCGACCGGAATACGCAGGAACGAACCGGCGAGCGGGCGGCCTTCTTCGCTGAAGTAGCCGACCTTGCCGTCGCTGTTCTTGAATCGGTACGCGGTATAGCGCTTGCCCTGGTTCACGAACTCGGCGGCAACGATGTCGCCCTCGCGCAGGAACGCGCCGTCGCTGTAGACGTCGTCATAGACGACGGTGAAGCTGTCGCCGACACGGAGGTCCTGCACGAAGTCGATGTCGTACTTGAAGACGTCGGCGAGCTTCAACACCATGGCGTTGCTCATGCCGGCTTTCGATGCCGCGCCGAACAGCGAGCTGTCGATCTCGCCATGGGCGATGTGTTCGCGCCGCTGCACGTCGCGCTTCTGCACCGTGAGCTGCGGGGAGGCGCCGTCGAGACGCAGCGTGGCGATGCTGGCTTCGTCCTGGTCGAAGCGTACGCCCTTGAGAGTGTGGTCGCCGCCGATGAGGAACTGGAATTCCTGACCGGGATTGATGCGATGGAAAGCCTTGCTGCCGCCGGCGCCGTCGATGACGCGCTGGAGGTCGGTCATCGAGAGGCCTTGCGCGAGGAAGATGTCGGCGAGCGTCTGGCCGGGCTGCACCTGCACCGACTGCCATTCCTCGACGGGAACGATGGGCTTCACGCTGCTGGGGTCGATCTTCGGAACGGCGAGCGGAACCACGGCGTGGATCGTCGGGGTGGCGGCGATCACGGATTCCTTCTTCATGGCGCCGGCCCATGCGGGGATGACGAGCGCGGAAAGAATGACGAGGAGGAAGGCGGTGCCGGCAAGGATCCAGCGTTCACGGCTCCAGCTCAGGGGTTCGGCCGAGGCGTTGCGACTGAAGGACCAGTGGGCGCGGGTGTCGTAGAAGTGCGAATGACGGCGCTGCGCCTTGCGCCGGATGGCCTGCTTGCGGGCGCTGTGCGCGCCTCTGTTCTGAACACTCATCGTCTTTCTTGTACCCGCTCGCCCCGTGTTGTCGCGTACCATAACGGCCCTGTGCAAACGACGTCAACGCCTTTCCCATCAAGGCTTTGCATCTGTTCTTGCGGTTAACGCACAATTAACTCCACGGCCTTTTCACATACATTCGTGAAGGTCGGAAGATCCTATCCATAGAGAGAGAACATGAACGAGCTGGAGCACGCCCTCGCGTCGATCGCCCGCGGGGCGGACGAGATCATCAAGAAGGAAGACCTCGAGGGGCGCCTCAAGCTCGGCCGGCCGCTGCGCATCAAGGCGGGCTTCGATCCCACGGCGCCGGATCTCCACCTGGGCCACACCGTGTTGCTCAACAAGATGCGGCAGTTCCAGGACCTGGGCCACCAGGTCATCTTCCTGATCGGCGACTTCACCGGGATGATCGGCGACCCCACGGGCAAGAACGTCACCCGCAAGCCGCTCACCCGCGAGGATGTGCTGGCGAACGCGGAAACCTACGCCGAGCAGGTCTACAAGGTGCTCGACCGGGAAAAGACGGAACTGCGCTTCAATTCCGAGTGGTTCGGCAAGATGGGTGCCGCCGACATGATCCGCCTGGCCGCGCAGCACACGGTGGCCCGCATGCTCGAGCGCGACGATTTCGCCAAGCGGTACAAGGCCGAGCAGCCCATCGCCATCCATGAATTCCTCTACCCGCTGGTGCAGGGGTACGACTCCGTGGCGCTCAAGTGCGACGTGGAACTCGGCGGCACCGACCAGAAATTCAACCTGCTGATGGGCCGGGCCCTGCAGGAGCACCACGGCCAGCCGCCGCAGATCGTGCTGACCATGCCGCTGCTCGAGGGCCTGGACGGCGTCAACAAGATGTCCAAGTCGCTGGGCAACTACATCGGCATCAACGAACCGGCCATCGACATCGTGACGAAGACGATGAAGATCGGCGACGACCTCATGTGGCGCTGGTTCGAGCTGCTGAGCTTCGAGGTGTCGCTGGACGAGCTGGCCCGCATGAAAGCCGACATCGCGTCGGGTGCGCTCAACCCCCGCGATGCGAAGCTGCGCCTGGCCCGCGAACTCGCCACTCGCTTCCACGACGCCGCGGCGGCCGAGCAGGCCATCGCCGGCTGGCACGCGGTGGTGCGCGGGGAAGGGGACACGTCGCTCCTTCCGTTGACCGACATCCCGGCGCCCGCGGAAGGCTTTCGCCTGGCGGCGCTTCTGACCGCTGCGGGCGTCACACCCAGCAATTCCGAGGCGAATCGAAAGCTCAAGGAGCGCGCGGTGCGTATCGACGGCGACGTGGTGGAAGACGCTTCGCGGGTGTTCACCGCCGGATTCGAAGGCGTGCTCCAGGTGGGCAAGCGAAATTTCGCGCGCATCCGCCTGATTTAACGCGGGTTTCAAAAAAAGTTCACAAAAGGTCTTGCGGCATTCTTAGGAATCCGTATTATTCGCCTCCCCGCAGCGGCCCACGTCGAAAGACGAACGCTACGGCAGCTATATCGGCATCGTCAGCCACCTCGAAAAAAAGCATCACGAGGGTGTTGACGGACAGGAAAAACGATATAGAATGGGCGGCTCACCTCGGGACGAAATGTTCAGAGGGTGATCTCGGAAGAGGTCGCAAGTGATTGAT
>NZ_JAAQQR010000007.1 GCF_011742555.1 Luteibacter jiangsuensis | reverse complement strand
CACCATCAAGACTAGGTGGTTGATAGGCGCGGTGTGGAAGTGCAGCAATGCATTGAGCTTACGCGTACTAATGAGCCGTGAGGCTTGACCATATAACCCCAAGACGCTTCACCGTCTTAACACAATGTCTTCCGGTTACCCCCGGACGCTTGTCACTCGTTTACACCCTCTGTGGAGCCGGCGCTCATGCGCTGCTCCCACCCCTTCCCTGGCGGCTATAGCGGCGTGGTCCCACCTGATCCCATCCCGAACTCAGAAGTGAAACGCGCATGCGCCGATGGTAGTGTGGCTCAAGCCATGCAAGAGTAGGTCACCGCCAGGGGCTTTATCCTAAAAACCCGGTCTCGAATGAGGCCGGGTTTTTTCTTTGCCTGTGTGAGCCGGCTTTGCCGGCGATCCCGCGGCAGCGGGCCACCTTGCGGCCAGCACCCATCGCCGCTGAAGCGGCTCCCACACAAAGCGCGTTACACATAGCGCGACTGCGGCATGACGCCCTGTCTCATGCCATGTCCGGTTTTTTCTTATCGGGTTTTCGCCTCCCGGCGCACCCGCTTCCGGCCGATCGGCTACAGTAGGCCCATGTATCTTCAGACTTTCGGACTTCGCGAACCGCCCTTTGGCGACGCACCGGATCCGCGTTTCGCGTGTCTGTTTCCGCGGGAACGGGAGATCCTGGCGCACGTCGAATACGAAGTCGGCGCCACGTCCTCCAGCGTCACGCTGGTCACGGGCGAGCGGGGGATCGGAAAGACGCTGCTCTGCATGCTCATCGAGGCAGATGCCGCAACGCACGGGGTGCGCGCGGTGCGGCAGGGTGCCGGCGACTACGCGCTGGAGACCGTGGCGTGGCTGCGCAGCCTCTATGCCGGCTTTGGCCTGCCCCTCCCGCTGAGCGCCGACGCAAACACCGAGGACCACCTGGTCGACGGACTCGCCGCGGGCCTCGGGCGGCTGACCCATCACGTGAGCCATCGCTTCCTCTGGATACTGGACGACGCGGAGACCTTGTCCGACGCTGATCTCGCCATCGTCAATCGTCTCTTCGTCGCGTGCGAAAAGGCGGGTGCGCCGTTCCACATCGTGCTGACCGGCGAGCCCTCGTTGAGCGAGCGCCTTGCCAATACGGGCGCGCCGGCCCTGGCTGCCCGCATTCGCAGCCGTTTGCCCCTCGCCCCCCTCAACGCCGAGGAGAGCGAGCGCTACGTGCGCCACCGCCTGCACGTAGCGGGTACGGCGCAGATGCCGTTCAGCCGGCTGGGCCTGCGCAGTCTGCGCGACGACGGCAAGGGCAATCCCCGACGCCTCAATACGCTGGCCCACCGCGCACTGGAGCGCGCCGCGGAGCGGGGCGAAAAGTCCATCGGGGAGCGCGCGCTCGGTTTCGTGGTTCGCGAGGCGCTGCCGCAACATGCGCGCTACTGGCTGCGGCGGTTCCGCCGGCCGATTCTCGCCATCGGCGCCATGATCGCCATCCTCTTCGTCGGCGGAGCCATCACCTGGTTCCTGACCGGCCATAGTCCCTCTCGCCCCAAGAATCTCGTCACCGTCAGCCCCGAACAGGCGCTGGCCAAGTTTCACGACGCCCTGCCGGACCCCGAGGTCGGCAAGGTGCGCGTATGGGGCGAACTGCTGGCTCGCTGGCAGGTGACGTCGAAGGAAACCTCGGTCGCGAACGCGATCAACTGCGACGCCACCATTTTCGCGGGCTTCGCCTGTGTCAGCGGCCGCGGTTCGCTCGACCAACTCCGCCGCTTCGATCGGCCGTTGGTGCTCGAACTCGACGACGCGAATGCGAAGCAGCAGGTGCTCCTGGTCGGCGCTGGCGACGAGAACGTGCGCCTGTACCTCGGCGGCAAATACGTGGAACTTACCCGCGACGCCTTCCAGCACGTGTGGAATGGCCGGTTCTACGCCGTTTTCCGAGTGGATCCCGCCATGCCCGCCAAGCTTTCGCGCGGGGACAGGGGCGAAGGCCTCGCATGGATCCTTGCCCGTCTGCCGCCGCCGGTCGGCGGTGCGGCGGCACAACCGGCCACCTTCGACGGTTCGGTCGAGACGCGCGTGCGCGCCCTGCAGCAACGCTTCGGCATCGCCGCCGATGGCGTGGTGGGGCCGGAGACCATGTTCGCGCTGTCGTCACTGGAAGCCGACGGCCCGCATCTCGCGCGCGGCGTTCCCTGAGCATGTTCGTCCAGGTCGATACCCGCCGGCGCTCCCGGCTGTGCTGGGCGACGATGCTCGTGGTGATCGTATGCGTGGTGTGCTTCGTCGCCCTTGCGCTCACCAGCCCCGCCGAGCGCAAGTCGATCATGCTGCACTGGGGCACCGTGCCCGCACACCTGTTCGGAACCGGCCTGCCGTTATGGCAACAGGTGAGCGATCCGGCGCTGCTGCGCCTGTTCACCGCCACCTTTATCCATGCGGGGTGGCTGCACCTGCTGAGTAACCTCCTCTTCCTCGTGATCTTCAGCCTGCCGGCGGAACGGAGCCTGGGCTCGCCCCGCTTCCTGCTGCTGTTCCTGCTGGGTGGCGTGGTGGCCAACCTCATCGGCGCGATTTCCCTCACCGGTGCGAAAGTGGCGATCATCGGCTGCAGCGGTGCCGTGTCGGCGGTGGTCGGCACCTATGTCACGCTCTTCCCTCGCGCGAAGCTGGGCCTGGTACTGCCGCTCGGCCTTTATCTCGAATTCGTGCGCGTGCCGGCATTCGTGCTCATCGGCATCTGGGCGCTCGTGCAGCTGCTCTTCAGTTATGCGGGCGCGAGCTACGGTGCCGTGGTGTGGTGGACCCACATCGGCGGCTTCCTCTTCGGTATTGTGTTCGCGCTGTTTTCGCGGGGAGCGATTGCGCGCCGCTTACGCGGCTGACAACTCGCGCGGCGCCGTCAGGTGTTCGCGCACGAAGCCGCGCAGCAGTCGAGTCGCATGCGGCGTCGGCACGACCTCCGCCAACAGCGCGTCCGGAGAGTGGCCCTCCCGGCCCAGCGCATCGCGCTTACGCTGGATGTAGGCGCGCATCACCCCGGCGGAGAATTCCGGATGGAACTGCGTGCTCACGGCGTGCCCGCCGTAGCGCACCAGGTGGTGCGGATCGCGCGCGGACCGCGCCAGCGTCACCGCGCCCGGAGGCAGTTCCAGCACACTCTGCTCGTGCGTTGCGTGCGCATGGAACGATGCGGGCAACGTCGCGCCCAGCGCGTCCCCGGTTGCTTCGGGATGCGTGTCGATACGCAAGGTGCCCATCTCGCGCCCCCCAGGCAGGTAATCCACCCGGCCGCCGAGCGCGTGCGACATCAACTGGTGGCCATAGCAGACGCCGAGCATGGGCAGGTCGATATCCATGGCGTTTCGGATCCATCCGGCGGTGCGCTCGCTCCACGGCAGTTTCTCGGTCACCATCGACGCGGAGCCGGTAATGACCGCTCCGGCGCAATCGTCCGGATCCGGAAGGCTGTCGCCGTGTTCCACGTCAACGACCTGGAGTCGTGTCTCGCGCAGGCGCAACCCCAGGCGGAACCAACGGGGGAAGTCCCCGTGGCGCTGGCTGATGGTGTCCGGCGCGCGGCCGGTACGGATGATGAGAACGGGCTTCATGGTGCGGTGCTTTCGTCGATATCGGTCGGCGGAAGCACGTTGAGCACCTCGCTGACGGTGGTGAGGCCGGCAGCGACCTGCATCGCCGCCGAAATGCGCAGGGGCTTCATGCCTTCCCGCAGGGCCTCGCCGCCGAATCGGCCGAGGTCGAGCTGGGCCGAGATCAGCGAACGGAGGCGGCTCGACATCGGCATCATCTCGTAGACGCCGGTGCGGCCGAGGAAACCGGTCTTCCGGCATTCGAGGCATCCCACTGGCGTGAACACCTGCTCGGGCAGCGGAATGTTCCATCCGTGGGTGAGCACGCGCCACTCGTCCGGATCCTGTTCCGACGTTGTCTTGCAGTGCGGGCAGAGCGTACGCACGAGGCGTTGCGCGACCACGCCAGCGAGCGTGGACTGGATGAGGTAATGCGGCACGCCGAGGTCGAGCAGACGGGTGACGGCGCTGGGCGAATCGTTCGTGTGCAGCGTGGACAGCACGAGGTGTCCCGTCAGCGACGCCTGCACCGCCATCTGCGCGGTTTCCAGGTCGCGGATCTCGCCGATCATGATGATGTCCGGATCCTGGCGCAGCAGGGTGCGCACCCCCGCCGCGAAGTCCAGGTCGATGGACGGCTGCACCTGCATCTGATTGAGGTCGGCCGACACCATTTCGATCGGGTCTTCGACGGTGCAGACGTTCAGTTCCGGGCGCGCCAGGTGCTTCAGCGTGGAGTAGAGCGTGGTGGTCTTTCCCGAACCCGTGGGACCGGTGACCAGCACGATGCCATGCGGACGCTCCACCATGCCGCGCCAGATACGGTCTTCCTCGGCGGAGAACCCGAGCTGGGCGAAATCCTTCATGACGAGGTCGGGGTCGAAGATGCGCATGACCACCTTCTCGCCGAAGGCCGTCGGCATGGTGGAAATGCGAAGCTCCACCTCGCGCCCGCCGGCCGAGCGCGTCTTGATGCGGCCGTCCTGCGGTCGTCGCTTCTCGGCGACGTCCATGCGCGAGAGGATCTTCACGCGTGCCGTCACTGCAGTCATCACCGGCGGCGGCAGTTCGAACACTTTCTGCATCACGCCGTCGATGCGAAAACGCATCTGCCCGGCGTCGCGGCGGGGTTCGAGGTGGATATCCGATGCGCGTTGCTCGAACGCATACTGCAGGAGCCAGTCGACGATGTGCACGACGTGCCGGTCGTCCGCACCCACTTCGCCTGTCTTTCCGAGCTCGACGAGCTGTTCGAAGTTGATGATCTTCGACGGCTCGCTGCCCTTCGCGTCCTGGGCCAGCTGGATGGAACGCTGCACGCCATAGAACTCGAGCAGGTAACGGTTGATGTCGATCGGATTCGACACCACGCGGCGCACGTCGCGGCGGAGCATGTGGGCGAGGTCGTTCGCCCAGCCCGTATCGAAAGGCTCCGCCGTCGCGAAGGTGACTTCCATCGGCGAGGCGGCCACGGGCAGGATGCGGTGGCGCTGGGCATAGGCGCTGCTGACCGCCTGCGTGGCCTGGGCCACGTTGACCTTCATCGGGTCGATCTTTAGGTAGGGCAGGCCAGCCTTGCCGGCCAGCCACTCCATCAGGGTTTCCAGGCTCAGGGGGCGGCCGGGATCGCGGCGGTTCTCCAGCTTGGCGTTGGCCACCAGCACCATGGGGTGCAGTTCGATGGCCGATTTGCCGCTCCGCGACCCCATGCGTACGCGCTTCGCGTCTTCGCCCGCGAGATAGCCGTCCACCACGAGCGAGGCGAGCACCTCGTCGAGTTCCAGCCGTCCGCGGCGCCCGAGGAGCGCGCCGGGTTGCGGATTCACTGCCATCTGCTGCGACCCTGTGTTGATGCCACGCCGCTATACTAGCCCGCTTTCTCAAGGACCCGGGAACCATGTCCGCGCCCACCTTCCAAGACGTGATCCAGACCCTGAACCGCTACTGGGCGGAGCAGGGGTGCGTGCTGGTCCAGCCGCTCGATACCGAAGTCGGCGCGGGTACGTTCCACCCGGCCACTTTCCTCCGCTCCCTCGGGCCGGAACCCTGGGCGGCCGCCTACGTGCAGCCCTGCCGGAGGCCTACGGATGGTCGCTACGGCGACAACCCCAACCGCCTGCAGCACTACTACCAGTACCAGGTGGTGCTGAAACCGAACCCGGACGATATCCTCGAGCGGTACATCGGTTCGCTCAAGGCGCTGGGTATCGACCCTCTGGTGCACGACCTGCGCTTCGTCGAAGACAACTGGGAGTCGCCCACGCTGGGTGCCTGGGGACTGGGCTGGGAGGTCTGGCTGAACGGCATGGAGGTCACCCAGTTCACCTATTTCCAGCAGGCCGGCGGCCTTGAATGCCGTCCCGTCACAGGCGAGATCACCTACGGCCTCGAGCGCCTGGTGATGTACCTGCAGAACGTGGACAGCATCTACGACATCGTCTGGACGCACGCGCCGCACGGCGTGGTGACCTACGGCGACGTCTTCCACCAGAACGAGGTGGAGCAGAGCACCTACAACTTCGAGCACGCCAACGTGGCCGAGCTGTTCCACTGGTTCGACGTCTGCGAAGGCGAGGCCGGGAAACTGATCGCCGCGGGCCTGCCGTTGCCGGCGTACGAGCAGGTGTGCAAGGCGAGCCATGCGTTCAACCTGCTCGACGCGCGGCGCGCCATCAGCGTCACGGAGCGCCAGCGCTACATCCTGCGTGTGCGCACGCTGGCCCGTAGTGTCGCGGAGGCCTATGTGGCACAGCGCGAGAAACTCGGTTTTCCCGGCCTGAAGAAAGACAAGGAGGCCGTCCATGGCTGACAAGCGATTGCCACTGATCATCGAACTGGGCACCGAGGAGCTGCCGCCCAAGGCGCTCGACGATCTAGCCGGCGCATTCGCGCGCGGAGTCGTTGAAGGCCTGGAGAAACGCGGCATCGCGGCGGACTATGCCTCGGCAAAAACCTACGCGTCCCCGCGGCGTCTGGCAGTGCATATCCAGGATGTGGCGGTGGCCCAGCCTGAGCAGACCATCGAGCGCCGCGGTCCCGCGGTATCCGCCGGCGTCGGCGAGGACGGACAACCCGCCAAGGCGCTGATCGGGTTCGCGCAATCCTGCGGCGTCGACGTGACGGCGCTCGAAAAGCTCGAGACCGACAAGGGTGCGTGGTTCGTGTTCCGGGCGGTGAAACCCGGCCAGCCCACCGCCGCGCTGCTGCCGGAGATCGTGGCCGAGGCCCTCAAAGGGCTGCCGATTCCGAAGGCGATGCGCTGGGGCGACCGCGACGACATGTTCGTCCGTCCCGTGCACAGCCTGCTGATGCTGCATGGTTCGGATATCGTCGACGGCGAAGTGCTTGGCCTGAAGAGCGGCCGCCTCACCATCGGCCATCGCTTCCACCATCCGAAGCCCGTGCATGTCGCCGATGCCGACAGCTGGCTCGACGCCCTGCGACAGGCGCACGTGATCGCCGATCCCGCGGCGCGCCGGCAGCGGATCCGCGAGGAAGTCGCCCGCGTGGCCACGGGCGGTACGCCGCGGCTGTCCGACGGCCTGCTCGACGAGATCGCCAACCTCACCGAGTGGCCAGTTGCGATCGCCTGCACGTTCGAGCGCGAATTCCTCGACGTGCCACCGGAAGCGCTGGTCACCACGATGGAGACGAACCAGAAGTTCGTGCCCGTGTTCGACGCCGAAGGCCGGCTTACCGAGCACTTCATCGGCGTTGCCAATATCGAAAGCCGCGACCCGGCAGAAATCCGCAAGGGTTACGAGCGTGTCATCCGTCCGCGCTTCGCCGATGCGAAGTTCTTCTGGGACGAGGATCTGAAGACGCCTCTGGCCGACTACCAGGAAGGGCTCAAGGCGGTCACGTATCAGCAGTCGCTGGGCAGCCTGTGGGACAAGACGGTGCGCGTGGCCGAGCTGGCACGGGTAATCGCCAATCGCGTGGGCGTGGACGCCGCCCAGGCGACGCACGCGGCCGCCCTCGCCAAGTGCGACCTGCTCACCCGCATGGTCGGCGAATTCCCTGAACTGCAGGGCGTGATGGGTCGCTATTACGCCACGCGGCAGGGCATACCCGCCGACGTGGCCGATGCGCTCGACAGCTTCTACCAGCCGCGTTTCGGCGGCGACGCCATCGCCGGCGGCGCCGTGGGAAGGGTTCTGGCGGTGGCCGAGCGCCTGGATACGCTGGCCGGCATCTTTGCCGTGGGCCTGAAGCCCAGCGGCAACAAGGACCCCTTCGCGCTGCGTCGCGCCGCTCTCGGCCTTGCCCGTACGCTTATCGAAGGCGGCCTGGACATCGACCTGCGCGCCGCGCTTTCCGAAGCGTTCGAGCTCGTGCCGGAAGCCGCCCTGGTCGCCGGCGTGAAGCCCGGAAAGGACGGCAAGGCGCCGCAGGTCGACATTGGCGCGCGCCGCAGCGCGCTGGGCGACGAAGTGCACGCGTTCGTCCTGGAGCGCCTGCGCGGTTATTACGCCGACCAGGGATATTCGGCCGATCAGTTCGAGTCCGTGCTCGCCGTGGCACCCGCGACGCTTCCGGACTTCGATCGTCGCCTGCGCGCCGTGGCCGAGTTCGCGCGGCGCGCCGAAGCCGCCAGCCTGGCCGCCGCGAACAAGCGCGTGGCGAACATCCTGCGCAAGCAGGCCGAGGAAGCCGGCGCCACGCCCGTCGAAGGCCGCGTCGATCCCGCTCATTTCGAACTGGACGCGGAGCGCGACCTGCATGCCGCGCTCGACGCGGCGCGCGCGGACACGCACGTGCTGCTGGGACGGGGAGACTACACGGGGGCCCTGGCGCGCCTGTCGGCGCTGCAAGCGCCCGTAGACCGCTTCTTCGACGACGTGCTCGTCAACGCCGAGAATCCCGCGGTGCGCGCCAACCGCCTCGCGCTGCTGGCGCAGCTGAAGGCCAGCTTCGGCGCGATAGCCGACATTTCCCGGCTTTAAGGGATGCAGGAGCCGCTATAGCGGCGAAGGGGGCTCGTCCACCCTCGCCGCTTCATGGCTCCGTTGGCTTTTCGCCGCCATGGCGGCTCCCACTTGGGAGTGCAGGGAATCAGGCCGCCACGCCCTGGTCGTCCTGGATCCGCGACACGAGGGTGCGGCGGAAGGCTACCATGCGGTCCGCGTAGTCGGCCTCGCCAGAGCGGGCGAGGATCGAATACATCTCCGCGACAAGGTCGGCATGGCGCACCGGCGAGAACCGGCTGCCCGTCATTTCGATATCGGACTGCAGCAGCTTCATCGCCGCCGCGAGCCGGTTCGGGTCCAGCGCCGTGCTCCGATCGGCCGCCGCTTCGCGGCCACCCGTGGTCTCGCTGGTTCGGCCGTTCCTCGATGTCGGGTCTTCGCTGGAGCCGTCGAGCATCATCGGACCTTCGCCAGCGGCCAGCCAGACCAGGGAAAGGCCCAGCGTCTTCGCCATCGTGACGCAGCGGCCGCGGGAAGGATCGGTATTGCCGTCGCGCCAGCTGCGCACTACACCTTCGGAGAAGCCGCAGCGGCGAGCGATCTCGCTGACGCTCCCCGACATCTTGATGACAGCGCGGACGCGACTGGCGAACGAGGAAGGCGCGACCGAGGTCTCGGCGCGACCGGTGGCGTCCAGGCCTGCGCTGGTGGCGTCGGCCAGGATGGATCCCCGTGAATTGTCGTTCATGCGATTGAAACCTCGTTATTCAGAAGGCCGCCCCCCGGCTTTCGCGCTCCAACGCGCGAGCCTGACGTTCGGTGTACACGTGTTTCCCTTCGAAAGTCTTTCGGCTGAGAAGTTTCGGAGACCCCTTTTCGGTCCGACGGCCCGCTTGAAGAGGCCGGAAATGCCTGTAATCCAACGTTTTTGTTTAGGAATGTTTCCTAGGTCGAATTCGGACCCCTGCCGAAAGTCACGCTTCGGGCCGCCGTAAATACCGGTGTCATCGACCTTTTTTGTGCGGGCCGCGCATGCCCGCGCCATCACCGGGATGCTCGGATGGCGAGGATGTGAAAAATGCGTGTTGCAGTCGCGCAATCTCTTACGTATATGTGAACGCACAGCGAGTCATGCGCTGTGGGGGATGATGCGGTGGGATGACGCAAGTCACCGTCATGACAGGGGAAATCAAGAGCCTTTACGACCCTGGCCCGACACGGCCAGGACGGCGGCGGCTTGCCACTGCATCGCAACAACATACGACTTCGGATACTCCAGGGGAGCCATTGAATGAACTTGTTTAACAACCGCGCGGGAGCGCTGGGACGGCGCACGGCGTTGGCCATGGCGATTGGCCTGGGCACTGCCTCCGGCGCCGTGATGGCGCAGTCGAACGTCACCGGATCCATCTTCGGGCAAGTGGCCCCGCAGCAGGGGACTACGGTCACCATTTCCAACCCCGAGACCGGTTTCGCGCGCTCCGTGTCGGTGGACGCGAATGGCCGCTACCGCTTCAGCTCGCTGCCCCCGGGCAACTACAAGGTCACGCTAGAAAACAATGGCGCCGTCGTAACCACGCGCGACAATGTTTCCGTGACGATCTCCGGCGGTTCGGAAGTGTCGTTCGGTTCGGCGTCGTCCGCATCGGAGGCCAGCACGCTGGAAGGTGTGTCCGTGACGGCGTCGGCCATGCCGTCGATCGACGTCTCGTCCGTGGACACGCGCACCGTGATCACTGCCGAGCAGCTCAACAAGCTGCCGATCACCCGCGACGTCCTGGCGGCCGCCCTGCTCGCGCCGGGTGTCATCGGCAACTCCAGCTACAAGGATGCATTGGGTAATCCGGTTCCCAGCTTCGGTGGCTCCGCATCGTCGGAGAACGCGTACTTCATCAATGGCTATGCCGTAACGAACCCGCTGACATCGATTGGTCTCACCCAGCTGCCATTCGACGCGATCGATCAGCAGCAGGTGCTCACGGGCGGTTACGGCGCCGAATTCGGCCGCTCCACGGGCGGTGTCATCAACATCGTGACCAAGCGCGGTACCAACGAGTGGCACGGTGGCGTGTACACGATCTGGGAGCCCTCCGGCACGCGTGCATCGCCGCGCAACAACAACTATCCCGATACGGGCTTTTACCCGACCACCGACGGCACGGTCTACCAGTACACGAAGAAGAACGCGTACTGGCGGTCGACCATCGGCGCGTACGCGAGCGGCCCGCTGATCAAGGACAAGCTGTTCTTCTACGTCGACGCCGAAATGAACCGTCGCGAGGGCCAGGGTATCGCCACCAGCACCACGGCGGGTGCGATCACCTCCGCCACGGTAGGCCGGAATGGCTGGAACGAATACCAGTACAAGATTCCGCGCTGGTTGGCGAAAATCGACTGGAATATTACCGACGATCATCACCTCGAGCTGACCGGCGCGTCCGACAAAACCGAATACACCTCCAAGACCTACGGCTTCAGCTATGCGGCTCTCGGTCACGGGCAGACGCAGAACGGTGGTGTCTATACCAAGGACGGCGGCGACCTGTACGTCGGCAAGTACACGGGCTACATCACCGACAACTTCACCGTGTCGGCGCTGTATGGCCAGCAGCGGCTGGATCACATCCAGTTGCCCTACCAGTACAACCCCAACTGCCCGTTGATCAACATCGCCACGGCGCAGGCTCGTGCGCCAGGCCTCGCCTACGGCGGTTGCCAGACCACCTCTACCTCTGTCCGCGTGCCGGGCGCCAACGACGAAACCAACGGCTGGCGTCTCGACCTGGAGTACCGCCTGGGCGACCACGACATCCGCTTCGGTGCGGATCGTCAGGAAGCGAAGTCGTTCACCGGCACATCGTTGCCGGGTGGCTATAGCTGGACCTACAACTACCAGAACAACCCGGGGCAGGCGATCGACGCCGGCCACGGCGTGGGTTCGCCGGCCGCCGCGGGCGGGCTCGGTACGCAGGGCTACTACGTCACTCGCACTTACACGACCACCTCAGCGAAGGTGAAGACGGTCCAGGAGTCGCAGTACATCGACGACCATTGGCAGCTCACCGATCGCTGGATGATCTACGCCGGCCTGCGCAACGAACAGTTCAAGAACTACAACGGCAACAACGAGGTCTACGCCAAGCAGCGTCATCAGCTCGCGCCGCGCCTCGGCGTGTCGTGGGACGTCAATGGCGACTCGACGCTGAAGATCTATGCCAACGCGGGCCGCTACCACCTCGCGATGCCGAACAACGTGGCGGTTCGCGCAGCGTCCGGTTCGCTGGGTACGTCGGAATACTTCAGCTACACCGGTGTCGATCCCACGACGGGTGCTCCCACGGGACTGGTGTCCGTGCCGGTCGACCAGGGCGCGGGCTATACGTGTAACGGATCGAACGCGGTCTCCGCGAACCTGGAATGCGGCATTGCGCCGGATCCCCGCACGGTCGCGGCGAAGGGCCTGAAGTCGCACTATCAGGACGAGTACATCGCGGGCCTCGACCAGGCGCTCACGCCGTCCCTCAATTGGGGTGTGAAGCTCACCTGGCGCCAGCTGCGCAGCGCCATCGACGACACCTGCACCCCGGCACTCGGCGGCGCCTGCTTCCTGTTCAACCCGGGTACCGGCAACACGTTCCTTCAGCAGCAGGATGACGGCTCCTTCGTCGCCGTGCATTATTCGAAGGACGCGCTGCAGCTGCCAGATCTCAAGCGCAAGTACTACGCCCTCGATCTGTACCTGGAGCATCCGTTCTCCGACAAGTGGTACGGCCGCATCGACTACACGTGGTCGCGTAGCTACGGCAACACCGAGGGCCAGCTAGCATCCGATCTCGATACCGGCAACGGCGGTCAGGCCGACGTTTCGGTGACACAGGACTGGGACCTTCCGCAGTTGATGGTCGGCGCGAACGGCAAGCTGCCGAACAACCGCACGCATCAGATCAAGGCATTCGGTTACTACCAGCTCAACGACGACTGGCGTTTCGGTGCGAACCTCAACATCGCATCGGGCCGTCCGAAGAACTGCACGAGCTTCTATCCGACGGCCGACGCAGGTCTCTACAACGGCTCGTTCTACTATTGGTGCGGCCTTCCGGGAACCGCCGGGTATAAGCGTTCCCCGCGCGGTTCGGCGGGCAACACGCCGTGGACCTATATCGTCAACCTCAATGCAGCGTACACGCCGTCCTGGCTCGACAAGAACCTGACCTTCCAGGTGGACGTGCTGAACGTGTTCAACAAGCAGACTCCCACGGCGTACAACCCGCGCTATGCGCAGTCCCGCTCCACGGTCAGTCCGCTCTACGACCGCGAACTCAACTACACCGATCCGCGTACCGTGCGCTTCACCGCGCGATACGACTTCTGATCCGAAAAGCCGCCGTAGAGCGACCAGCAGGAACCCCGTACGGCCCCCGTCGTACGGGGCCGACACAAGCAACTCCCCAGATCGCCCTCGACTTTCCAGTCGAGGGCCTTTTTACGGGCGGGGGCGCAGATTCCTACTAAGAACTTTTCCTAGGCAAAAATCCCATATAGGCCGAAAGTCACGGCTCGACGACAACGTAAGTGCCCGTAATTACGGAAAATTCACACCTTTGTAACGTGATATTGTCGGGCAAGTTATTGCTTCGGCAGGTAAAAAACCTGTGAGTTTTTCGTATTGCGGGAAGATGACGCCTTGCGTATATCTGTAGGCAATCACCTACATGGTGAGGTTTCGGGGGCGGGATTGTTTTGTGGATCCCGTTGTTTCTAGTAACAGATTCCAAGACCAGGCTACGAGCCGCCCCCCGCGTTGCGGGGCGGGCTCGGCTTGCCGCGATTCCGCATTTTTCTGCGGTAGCGGCTTTTAACGGGGAGAGCAATTCATGAGTTCACGTCATTACCGCGCCAATTCGCTGGGCCGCCGGAGCGCGCTGGCCCTTGCGATCAGCCTGGGCACCGTGTCGGGTGCCGTGTTCGCGCAGGCGACCACCGGTTCGATCTTCGGCCAGGTGCCCGCCGGCGCAGGCCAGACGGTCACCGTCACCAGCGACACGGGCGTAACCCGCACCGCTACCGTCGGCGAAGACGGCCGCTACACGATCGGCCAACTGCCGCTCGGCAAGTACACGGTCACCCTCAATCGTGACGGTGCCGCGGTCGACTCCCGCTCCAATGTCACCCTGCGCGTGGGCGCGGGTACGGAAGTGGGTTTCGGCGGTGCCGCCTCGGCCGCCTCGGCGTCCAGCCTCGAGGGCGTGACCGTTTCCGCCAATGCACTGCCCTCGATCGACGTGAGCTCCGTCGACTCGCGCACCGTCATCACGTCGGAGCAGCTGGCGAAGCTGCCGCTGGCCCGCACGGCCGAAGCGATCGCCCTGCTGGCGCCGGGTGCGGTGGCCGGCAGCTCGTTCTTCACCGGTCCCACCGGCAACCCGCTGGTGTCCATCGCCGGTAGCGCGGTCACCGAGAACGCGTACTACATCAACGGCTTCAACACCACCGACCCGCTCAGCGGTTTCGGTGGTATCACGCTGCCGTACGGCGCCATCGACCAGCAGGAAATCCTCGCCGGCGGCTACGGCGCGGCCTACGGTCGCTCGTCGGGCGGCGTGATCAGCCAGGTCGGCAAGCGCGGCAGCAACGAATGGCACTTCGGCGGTCAGGTGCTTTGGGAGCCCAAGGGCACCAAGTCCGACCCGTTCAACTACTACAGCCAGATCGGTGCGAACGCCGGAAAGATCTACGATCGCAACAGGGACGACAAGTTCTGGCGCACCACGTACTCGGCCTACGCCGGCGGTCCGCTGATCAAGGACACGCTGTATGTCTTCGTGGCCGCCGAACAGGAGCGCCGTGAGGGTTCGGTCACGACCAGCTCCGCTTCGCCGTTCGTGTACAAGCAGAACTATCGCAATCCGAAGTACTACGGAAAGATCGACTGGAACATCAACGATTCCAACATCCTCGAACTGACCGGCGCTTCGAACAAGCAGAACTACGACGCGTCGATCTACGACTATGACTATGCCACCGGCCAGCGTGGCGACTTCACCGGAAAGGACACGTCGGGTGCGCCGCAGAACAAGTCGGGCGCTGACGTCTACAGCGCCAAGTTCACTAGCTACATCACCGACGACCTGACCCTGACCGCCCTGTACGGCAAGATGAAGGGCACGTACTACACCGCGACCGCCGACTCGACGCTGCCGTCGATTCTGCAGGCCAACCAACAGAATACCGCGCTGACCGGCGGCGGCTTCATCACCAACGCCAACCCGTCCGCGCAGATCGCCGACCCAAAGCACAAGTCGACCAATACCAACTTGCGCGTCGACCTGAGCTACCACATCGGCGATCACACGATCACCGCGGGTATCGATAACCAGAAGGTTACCGACCAGAACGACGGTATTACCACGTCGGGCCCGGGCTATGCGTGGGAATACTGGCAGACGGATGCGAACACGCCGATCATCGGCACGTCGCCGACCGACGCTGCATACGTGGCGCCCCCGGGCGGTCAGGGTTACTACGTGGCACGCTACGTCTACAGCACCCAGGCGTCGGTGCGCACGACGCAGCGCGCGCAGTACATCGAAGACTCGTGGCAGGTGAACGACCGCTGGTTGCTGAAGCTCGGTCTGCGCAACGACCAGTTCACCAACTACAACCAGAACGGCGAACCGTACCTCCGTCTCAAGAAGCCGCAGTGGGCGCCGCGCCTCGGTGCCACCTGGGACGTGAACGGCGATTCCAGCCTGAAGATCTACGCCAACGCGGGCCGCTACTTCCTCGCGCTGCCGGCTTCGGTGGCTCTACGCTCCGCCGGTGCGTCGCTCTACACCCGCGAGTACTTCACCTACACGGGTATCGACGCCAACGGTGCTCCGACCGGTCTCACCCCGATCTTCAGCAGCACGGGCGGCCCGATCTCGGCCAACCGTGAGTACGGCATCCCGCGTGATCCGAAGACCGCTGCCGGCACCAACATCAAGTCCGAGTATCAGGATGAATTCATCCTTGGCTTCGACGCGATGCTGACCGACAAGTGGACCTACGGTGCCAAGGCCACCGTGCGCAAGCTGCGCAATGCCATCGACGACGTGGGCGACTCCAGCGCGATCCTGCGCAAGATGGACCGCCTGGGTATCGACCCGGACACCATCGGCGACATCCAGGGCAGCTACCTGTTCAATCCGGGTCGCGCGAATACCTTCCTCATCCCCAACGTCAATGGCGGCTACTACAAGGTCGACATGAACAATGAGGACTTCGGGTTCCCGCACAGCAAGCGCAACTACTACGGCCTGAATCTGTACCTCGACCACGCGTGGGACGGCAAGTACCAGGTCCGCTTCGACTACCTGTACTCGAAGAGCTACGGCAACTCGGAAGGCCAGGTGCGTTCGGACATCCGTCAGGACACCGTGTCCGCCACGGTCGACTGGGATTACGCCGAAGTCATGCAGTACTCGAACGGCGAACTGGCCAACAGCCGCAAGCACCAGTTCAAGATCTATGGTTCGTACCAGTTGGCTCCGGAGTGGATGGTCTCCGCGAACGCGAACCTCTCCTCGGGCGCACCGAAGAGCTGCCTCGGCTTCTACGGCCCGGGTCAGACGAACCCGAACCTCGGCTACGGCTCGTACTACCACTGGTGCGAAGGTCAGCCGTCGCCTCCGGGTGACGCGGGTCACAACCCGTGGACCTACATCGTGACGGGCGCGGTCGAATACCGTCCGATGTGGGCCGACAGCAAGCTCGCTTTCAACCTCACGGTCTTCAACATCTTCAACAACCGTGAGCAGACGCAGATCTATCCGATCCGCGGGAGCACGGCCAAGCCGAATCCGCGTTACGGCATCCCGCTCTACCAGACCACGCCGCGCTACGCCCGAGTCGGTATCACCTACGACTTCTGATAGACGGAACGGGTTTCAAGAACATCTACAACAAGAGAAGGTCGCCGGAGCAAGGGATGGCTCCGGCGTCAAAGGCAACATGCCTCCCCAGATCGCCCCCTGCCTCCCGGCCGGGGGCGCTTTTTTTACGGAACTGTTTCAGTTGTAAGCGAAATTCCCCGGAATTCCTGCGGTTGCAAGAGGCAATCGCCGACCAAAACGTAAGAAAAAGCGCCGATCCCATGTAAATAATTTGTTGACATAGGCCTCGGCGTACGCCTAGATTCGGCATCGACGACTCTGGACGACCCCTTCCCCACGGACTTGCGGGAAGTCTCGACCAGCGAGTCAGGGCTTCATCGGAAGCAGGTCAACGGGGCGACGCACCTCTCTGGGAGAGAGAAAGGGCGAAGGCAATCCCCGCACATGCGTCCGAACAGGCCACTTTTTTCCGGCTTCGGCCGGCTTTGCTCGTTTTCAGGCCCGGTTCGGGCTGATCTGGGGAGATTTGCAATGAGTTCTCGCAGCATCCGGCAGGCATCCGTCCTGCGTCGTTCCTCGCTGGCGCTTGCGCTCGCGATGGGTATGGGCCTCACCGGCACCGTATATGCCCAGGCCACCACCGGCAGCCTGTTCGGCCAGGCCGAACCCGGCGAAACCGTCCAGATCACCAGCGCCACCGGTACGACCCGTACCACCACCGTCGGTGAGAATGGTCGCTATACGTTCAACAATCTGCCGCTGGGCAGCTACAAGGTCACCCTCATGAAGGGTGGCGCGGCCGTCGACTCGCGCGACAACGTCGAGCTGCGTGTCAACGCCGGTACCGAAGTTTCGTTCACCGCTCCTGCCTCCGCCGCCAGCGCCTCGACCCTCGAGGGCGTGACCGTGGTGGGCAATGCGCTGCCGCCCATCGACGTCTCGTCCGTCGACTCGCGCACCGTCATCACCCAGACCCAGCTGAAGCAGCTGCCGCTCGGCCGCAGCGCCGAAGCCATCGCGCTGCTCGCTCCGGGCGTGACGCCGGGTGCGACCGGCACGGGCCTGCAGAGCCCGACCGGCCAGGCGCTGGTTTCGTTCGCCGGTTCGTCGGTCAATGAGAACGCCTACTACGTCAACGGCATGAACACCACCGATCCGATCAACGGTTACGGCGGTATCGTTCTTCCGTATGGCGCGATCGACCAGCAGGAAATTCTGACCGGCGGCTACGGTGCCCAGTACGGCCGTTCGGCCGGTGGCGTGATCAACGTCGTGGGCCGTCGCGGCACCAACGAGTTCCATTTCGGCGGCCAGTTGCTCTTCACCCCGAAGTGGGCGAAGGCCGATCCGCGCAACATCCGCTACGTCAAGGGTTCGCCTGAGGAAGGCGAGCTTTACCAGCGCCGCCAGGACAACAAGGATTGGGAAGCGATCGCTTCGGCCTATGCCGGCGGCCCGCTGATCAAGGACAAGCTGTTCGCGTTCGTCGCCGTCGAAGGCGCGCGCCGTGAAGGTCAGACGGTTGGCTCGGTCGCGACGACCCGCGTCACGGATTACCGTTACGACGATCCGAAGATGTACGGCAAGATCGACTGGAACATCAACGACAACAACCTGCTCGAACTGACCGGCGCGTCCTACAAGGACAACTACTCCGGCAGCATCTACGGCTACGACAACGACACGGCCACGCGTGGCGCGTATCGCAATCCGGCCACCGAGATCAACACGAAGCAGACGATGTGGCTGGCCAAGTACACCAGCTACATCACTGACAATCTCACGTTGACGGCGCAGTACGGTCGTCAGAAGACGCAGTTCTATACCAATCCTGCATCGACGGATCCGAATCTGATCGGCATCATTACGCCGGAAAACCAGAACCCGGCGGCAAACGGCGGCGTGGCAGGTGGCATCGGCAATGCGCAGAACCTGATCCAGGTTGACGATCCGCGCCACGAGAGCAAGGGTTCGAACTATCGCGTCGACCTGAACTGGATCCTCGGCAGCCACACGCTGGCCTTCGGTATCGACAACCAGTCGACTCAGGACAACGACGACGGCCAGTCGATGTACGGCAACGCTGGTTATGCGTGGGAATACGGCACTGTCGCCGAGGGTCAGACGATCGCGGGCGGACAGGTCACGCCGCCGGTTGGCTCGCCTTACTACGCCGCGCAGTACCGCCAGATCACCGCGGCCAGCGTTCGCGTGAAGCAGCGTGCCCAGTACGTTGAGGACAAGTGGCAGGTGAACGACAACGTTCTGCTGTCGATCGGCCTGCGCAACGACCAGTTCACCAACTACAACGGCAGCGGCCAGGCGTATATCACCCAGACCAAGCCGCAGTGGGCTCCGCGCCTCGGCGCAAGCTGGGACGTCTATGGCGACAGCACCTTTAAGGTCTACGCCAATGCCGGCCGTTACTACCTCGCCCTGCCGGCGGCGCCCGCCATCCGTGGTGCTTCCGGCTCGTACTACACCCGCGTGTACTATTCGTACACCGGCGTCGATCCGGCGACCGGCTACCCGACCGGCCTCACCCCGCTCAACACGGTCCGCGGCCCGGGCGCCGAGATTTCGGCCAACAACGAGTACGGCCAGTCGCCTGACCCGAAGATCGTCACGGCGAAGGGTGTGAGCGCGGAATACCAGGATGAGTTCATTGCTGGCTTCGACAAGACGCTCGGTACGGACTGGACCTACGGTGCCAAGCTGACCTACCGCAAGCTCGGTAACGCCATCGATGACTTCTGCGACACCGGTCGGGTGCGGGATGCCTTCACGGCCGCAGGCTACGACACCGATACGCAGAACTGGGACGCCGTGGGCTGCTACCTGTTCAACCCGGGCCGCGCGAACACCTTCCAGGTGGGTAACGCCGCCGGCGGTTACGATTCGATCAAGGTGTCGAACAAGGAACTCGGCTTCCCGCACCTGAAGCGCCACTACTATGCCGCCGAGCTGCACTTGACTCGCCAGAAGGGTGACGGCAACTGGTGGGGTACCGTCAGCTACACCTACTCCAAGCTCTACGGCAATAGCGAAGGCCAGGTGGATACCGATGCCGGTACCCGCAGCGACCCGTCGGTTACCCAGGCTTGGGACAACGCGCCGCTGATGGTTTATTCGAACGGCAAGCTCGCCAACGACCACACCCACGCGTTCAAGGCTTATGGTGCTTACCAGATCACGCCGGAATGGATGGTCGCGGGCAACATCGCCATTGTTTCGGGCGCGCCGCGCAACTGCTATGGCGGCTTCGGTCCGGATCAGGAAGATGCCGGTTACGGCGTCGAGTCCTACCACTGGTGCAATGGTCTCCCGTCGCCCCCGGGCTCGGGTAGCCGCCTGCCGATGACGCACACGGTGTCGCTCAGCTCGGAATACCGTCCGGCCTTTGCGGACCACAAGCTGGCCTTCAGCGTCGAGGTGTTCAACCTCCTCAACGAACAGCAGAAGACCCAGCAGTTCCCGTACTACGGCGTGTCGGACGCTCCGAATCCGCGCTACCGCAGCGCCTATGCGTACCAGACCCCGCGTTCGGTGCGTTTCGGTGTGACCTACGACTTCTGATCCTAGGAGTCGGCAGCCAGCGCCACGCCCGCGAGGGCGTGGTTCTGGAACTACAAGACGCCACCCTCGGGTGGCGTCTTGCTATTTGGCGCTTCGAAAAACCTCACGGGGATCAAGCAATTGCGCGTTTCCGGCAAGTCTGACTGGCAGTTAGCCGAGAAGCCGCGAAATCCGTTACATGTCTAGTTCGTCACTTGACTTTTCCAAACGTGCTTTTGCCGGTATGCTCACACGTTCCCCCCCGGAGGGCCGGTGCGCCATGCGCATGCGTATCTTCCGTGACCCACGACCATTTCTGTTCCGTAACGAGGTTCGACCATGCGCAGGATTCTCTTGTCGCTCGCATCCGTGGCCGCCATGGCGGCCCTCGCCGGTTGCAGCGGCGGTTCCGACACCAACGGCCAGCAGGCCGCGGGCCCGGCGGGCTCCGATAACGCCAACGCCGCCCCGGCCAACGCCGTCACCGGCACCGTCAGCCTGCGCGACGCCAGCGCCCAGTTGAGCCCGGATGCCAAGCTTGAGCTCAAGCTTGTCGACGTGTCCGCCGAAGGCTCGCAGCCGCTCGCCAGCAAGACGATCGCGCCGGTCACCATGCCGCAGTCGTTCCAGCTCGACTTCAACGCGTCGGACGTCAACCCGAACGACATGTACATCGTCGACGTGTCGCTGCAGGACGGCGAGCGCCACTACTCCTCGCCGCTGAAGACGCCGGTGCTGACCAAGGGCGCGAAGAACGCCGTCACCATCCAGCTCGTCGGCGAAGCCACGCCGGGTGAGAAGGAACTGGCCGGTTACAACACCCTCAAGAAGAACATCGGTGGCATGAAGGTCACCCAGGGCACCGCGCTGAAGGAAGGCGAGTCGCGCGGCTGGCAGATCTTCAAGAAGGGCAACGACGTCCAGTTCGTCATCGAACTGGTCGATTACGGCGACAAGGGTTTCACCTCCACGAACTACGCCTATAAGAACGGCAAGCCCTGGGTCATCGTGCAGGAGAAGAAGTCGAGCAAGGACGCCAAGCCGAACTCGATCGAGCGCGCGGGCTGGAACGACGCCGGCGAGCTGGTGCTGAAGCAGAACGAAGCCGGCGGCAAGGTCGATGTGTTGTCTGACGACGACGCGAACAGCCTGAAGAAGCAGGCCGAGGCGATGTACGCGAAGGGTGGCGGCAAGAAGTAAGGCCGCCTAATTAGCAAAAGAAGCCGGCCATGTGCCGGCTTTTTTTATGGTCGTTGGCCCGTGCGGATTATCCGGTAGGTAGGCGGTGGCACGACTCGACAGCGCTCCAACGCTATTCCGCTTCCTTGGAAGCACGAGAAGAGAGCCGTGCTTTGACCGTCAGGAAGTTCAAAAAAAAACGCCGGCACGAGGCCGGCGTTTTCGCTTCACAGTCTCGATGCTTCAGAACGCCAGCTTCACACCCAGGTTCAGACCGTTGTATCGCTGCGTATCATCGCCGAAGCGGCCGCTATAGCTGACCCAGCCGCTCCAGCTGCGGTTGAAGTCGGCGGTGACGCCGAGGTCAGCGGTGACCCAGGTCTTGTCGGGCGAGAAGCCCTGGACGCTGAACTGGCCGGCCATGTTGGTCAGACCCGCGGTGACGTAGCGGTCGTCCGCGCGTCCATCGTGGTTGTAGGCCACTTCGGCGAAGGGACGAAGCAGCGTGTCGCCCGACTGCCATGCGCCCTGCAGGCGCCAGCCGGCGGTCTCGATGCGCGAATTGCGAATCTGCTTGTCGAAGCGCATGGCGGTGCTGGTGTTGCTGCGTTCGGTGTAACCGAACACGCGCAGCTGCTCCCATTCAACCGACGCGAACGGACCGGTCTTCAGGGTCTCGCTACCGAACCACCAGCCGCCGCTCAGACCGCCGCCGACATGCGAGCCGTCCGTCTTGCCGGTTTCGGTACGGCGGGCCGCGCCGAGGTCGATGCGACGGTCGATGTCGGTGAAGCTCAGCTGGCCGAAGCTGGCGAAGCCGCCGAAGTAGCCGCCGCCGTTGTGATAGAAGGCGTAGCCCGAGCCGGCGATGTCCTGCATCTTGTAACCGCCGCCGCCCTGGAAGTCGGCCTTCGACTGCGCGACGCCCAGCGCGACGCCGACCGACACATGGTCGCTCACGCGCGCGTCGGCACCGAGGGTCAGGTTGACGTTGTCGCTGTCGGTCTTGGGTGACGTGTCGGTGTTCTTGAACTTTTGCTGGCCGTAATCCACCGCCGCGAAGAAGCGCGAGTCGGCACCGAAGTTATCGGCCATCATCTGGTTGCGCAGCGTGCGCACGTGAGCGGCATTGGACGCCAGGCCCGCTTCGCCGAGCAGCGAGATCTGCTGCGGCGCCGTGATCACCGAGATGGCATACTGACCCAGCAGCGCGTGCGCCGCGGCGGTCGGGTGGATGCCGTCAGCGAACAGGTAGGTGCTGGCGGCATTCGGGTCGCGTAGCGTGGCGGGCGAGCAGGTGATCGAGCTGGCCGTGGTGCAGGCCGGCACCGTGACGTTGGTGAAGCCGTAGGTGCCCGGGCTGGCGATCACTTCGTTGAGCAGCGCATACGTGTCGATGGGCACGATGCCACGGTTGGCCGAGGCGAGGCCGCCGCTGAGTACGCCGTTGTAGACCTGGGTCAGCTGGGTGATGCCGGCCGAGGCGGCGGCGCCCTGCGACAGGGCGGCGGGCGTCTTGCCCACGTCGGGCAGATTGAAGACGACGATGGTCTTCGCGCCGGCGGCCTGCAGCGCCTTGATCTGACCGACTTCGTTGGTGGCGGCCGTCGCGACCGTCACCTGTGCCGTGGCGGGGTTCTGCACGGCGGCAAGCAGGTCGTTGGCGCCGATCCACATCGTGTACAGGGCGTTCGGATTGGCCTTGCCGCCATTCGCGGCGAGGTACTGCTGCACCTGGGTGGACGTGGCCGGAACCGGATTCGCGATCGCTGCGCGCGCGCCGCCGAAGGCGTAATCGGTGCCGCCCTGGAGGGACGGGGTCAGCGTGAGGTTGAAATGCCTGGCGATGTTCTCGACGGCGACCGTGCCCGGGTTCGTGGTGAAGCGGGTGACCACCGGGGAACCGGAGAGCAGGGCGACGTTGCCGTTGTCGCTGAGGCTGTCGCCGAAGGAGACGACCTGCTGGTATCCGTCGGCGTGCGCCCCGGCACTGAAGAGAAGGGCGGCACCGATGGCACCGGCAAGATGACGAATTCGCATGTGGACACTCCGTGTGGGGCGTTAGAGAAACGTTACGGTAATCGAAGCCATACGCCGGCGCATGCTGCGCTGCGGTAGCGGGCCAAAAGGGAGAAAGATGTCGGCGGATCCCCCTTCCTTACAAAGGGGGATCCGTCCGCGCTGTCACGAGAGTTGGTTGAGTTATTTCTTCATCGCGCGCGACAGCGCGTCGGCAAACGCGCTGTTGGCCGGAGCCGGCGCGGACTTCGGCGCCTGCTGCCCACGCCCGCCCTGGGGCCCGCCGCGGCGGTTGCCGCCTGCGGAAGCGTCATCGCGCTGGGCGCCGGGACGGCCGCCGCGCGCCTCGCCCGGCACGTCGTCCAGGCGCATGCTGAGGGCGATGCGCTTGCGTGGCAGGTCGACCTCCATGACCTTCACCTTGACGATGTCGCCGGCTTTCACCGCGTCGCGCGGGTCCTTCACGAAGGTGTGCGACAGTGCCGAGACGTGAACGAGGCCGTCCTGGTGCACGCCGATGTCCACGAAGGCGCCAAAGGCGGCCACGTTGGTCACGCGTCCTTCCAGCACCATGCCCACCTTGAGATCCTTCAGGTCTTCCACGCCTTCGGCGAAGCTGGGCGCGACGAATTCCGGGCGCGGATCGCGGCCGGGCTTTTCCAGTTCCTTGAGAATGTCGCGCACGGTCGGCAGGCCGAAGGTCTCGTCGGTGAATGCCTCGGCTTTCAGTCCCCGCAGGAACGAGGTATCGCCGATCACCTGCTTCACTTCGCGGCCGCACTGCTTGAGGATGCGCTCCACGACCGGGTAAGCCTCGGGATGCACGCTGCTCGCATCCAGCGGATTGCTGCCACCGGTAATACGCAGGAATCCCGCGCATTGTTCGAAGGCCTTGTCGCCGAGCCGGGGAACCTTGAGCAGATCCTTGCGGCTGGGGAACGGGCCGTTCGCGTCGCGGTGCTTCACCACGTTCTCCGCCACGCTCGACGAGAGCCCGGCCACACGCGCGAGCAGCGGGGCGGACGCGGTGTTCACGTCGACACCCACGGCGTTCACGCAGTCCTCGACGCGGGCATCCAGCGCGCGTGCCAGCTTCACCTGGTTTACGTCGTGCTGGTACTGGCCGACGCCGATGGCCTTCGGTTCGATCTTCACCAGCTCGGCCAGCGGGTCCTGCAGGCGCCGCGCGATCGACACGGCGCCGCGGATCGACACGTCGAGATCGGGAAATTCCCTGGCGGCGAGTTCAGAGGCCGAGTAGACGGAGGCGCCCGCTTCGCTCACCACGACCTTGGAGAGCCCCAGGTCTGGGTGCTTGCGAATGACTTCGCCCACCAGCTTGTCCGTTTCCCGCGAGGCCGTGCCGTTGCCGATGGCGACGAGGTTCACCCCGTGCTGTTTCGACAGCTGCGCGATGCGAGCGATGGACTGGTCCCACTGGTTGCGCGGTTCGTGCGGGTAAATGGTGTCGTGGGCGAGGAGCTTGCCCGTGGCATCCACGATGGCGATCTTGCAGCCGGTGCGAATGCCGGGATCGAGGCCCATGACGGTTTTCGCACCGGCCGGAGCGGCGAGGAGCAGGTCCTTGAGGTTCTCGCCGAACACGCGGATGGCTTCGTCCTCGGCACCTTCGCGCACGCGGCCGAAGAGATCCAGTGTGAGGTGCAGGTGCAGCTTCACCCGCCAGGTGAGGCGAACGGTCTCGCGCAGCCACGCGTCGGCAGGGCGGCCACGGTCGACGATACCGGCACGCGCGGCCACGCGGCCTTCGCCCTCGGCATGGCCCTGCTCGGCATCGGCGCCGGGGTTCAGGTCGATCTCGAGGATGCCTTCGTTGCGGGCGCGCATCAGCGCCAGCAGGCGATGCGACGGAATCTTCGCCACCGGCTCCATGTGGTCGAAGTAGTCGCGGAACTTCGCGCCCTCGTTTTCCTTTCCGGCGACGACGGTGGCGCGAATCTGACCCTTTTCCCAAAGCCAGTCGCGCAGTTCGCCCACGAGCGCGGCGTCTTCGGAAATCGTTTCCATGAGGATGGCGCGGGCGCCGTCGAGCGCTGCCTTCGTATCGGCGACGCCCTTCTCGGCGTCCACGTAACCGGCGGCGACGGTTTCCGGATCCTGGGTGGGGTCGTCGCGCAGGGTCAGCGCGAGGGGTTCCAGGCCGGCTTCGCGCGCGATCTGCGCTTTCGTGCGGCGCTTGGGCTTGTAAGGCAGGTAGAGGTCTTCGAGCCGCGCCTTGGTGTCCGCGGCGAGGATGTCGGCGCGGAGGGCGTCGGTCATCTTGCCCTGTTCGGCGATGCTGTCCAGGATCGCGGCGCGGCGGTCTTCGAGTTCGCGCAGGTAGCGCAGGCGCTCTTCGAGCAGGCGCAGTTGGGTGTCGTCGAGGCCCCCGGTGACTTCCTTGCGATAGCGCGCGATGAACGGCACGGTGGCGCCGCCGTCGAGGAGCTCCACCGCCGCGCGCACCTGTTCGGGCTTGGCGGCGATGTCCTGGGCAATACGTTGTTCGATGCTCTGCATGGGTTTCCTGTCGCTTGCTCTGCCGACCGGCCTATGGGGCCGGGCCGCCGATGATAGCAAGGCGACGGAAGAGCCTCCCTGCGGAGGCTCAGGCGTCGAAGCGGCCGCCAGGACGGGTGTCGGCCGCCGCCGGTACGGCCACCGTGCTGTCCGCACGCCCCGTCAGCACGTAGGTGCTGGCCAGCAGGTCATGCACGCCCTGCTTGCGCTGGGTGAACGCGGCAGTGATGTAGAACACCATGGGAATGAGCACGGTGAACGCGTTGACGAGACGCACGGCGTTACGTCCCGCGGCACGCGCCACGGTGAGGCGACGGCCTTCGACATCGGTTACGCGGATGCCCACCGCCAGCTTGCCGGGCGTGGCTTGCCACTTCGAGCTTTCGAAAAACACGTAGTAGGCGAAGCCGATGACCAGCAGCACATAGGTGATCGGTTGCACGGCTGTGGCGTAAGCGCTGATTGCCGCCGTCTGGTCGTTTTCGATGCGGCTGAGGAGGGTGGTCATCGCCGCGCCCAGCCCCATGGCAAGGCTGATCGCCGTGAATGGCACCATCAGGATCAGGTAGTCGATGACCCAGGCGCCGAAGCGCAGCCAGAACCCGGCGTATTCCGGTTCCGCCGATTCGGTGACCCCCATGAAGGGCGGCGCAGGCGGCGGCGTGGGCGGCACGGCGCCCGGCGCCGGGCGCTCGTCCGGGAACAGGTCACCAAGCGGACGCCAGTCGGTCATGCCTTCGTACCAGCCCAGTTCCTCCGGACGGCAGGTGCCGTCGCGCAGCCACTGCCGGACTTCGCTCTCTTCGTAGGGGCCGAAGCGTTCGCCGTTCCGTCCGATCCAGACCTGCATGGTGTTCCTTCCGTTCGCTCAATGCCCAAATGATGCCAGATGGGCCTGAAGGGCGTGTAGGAGCGCGCCTTGCGCGCGACATGTTTTGGGGCCGTTCCCTGAAGCTGGCGCGCGAGGTTGGGGACCGGTGCGAAGAGCTGTCGCGCGCAGGGCGCGCTCCTACGCGGCGCGGCGCTTCAGGTGCACCAGCAGCAGCGAGATGGCGGCCGGGGTCACGCCGCTGATGCGCGAGGCCTGGCCGATGGTGGCGGGCTGCGACCGCTTCAGCTTGAGCAGCACTTCCGCCGACAGGCCGCGTACGCGGTCGTAATCGAAGCCTTCGGGAATGGCGGTGGCCTCATGACGGCGCTGGCGGTCGATTTCCTCCCGCTGGCGCTCGAGGTAGCCGGCATATTTGGCCTGGACCTCGACCTGCGTGGCCACCTCGGCGTCGTCGACCGGGGGCCCCAGTTCCGGGACGGTGGTGAGCGTCGTGTAATCCATGCCCGGGCGGCGCAGCAGGTCGAGCGCGTGTGTCTCCCGGCTCACGGCGATGCCGAGCGAACGCTCGATGGTGGCACCCAGCGCATTCGTGGGAGCCGCCCAAAGGCCCTTGAGGCGCGCGCTCTCGCGTTCGGCGGCTTCCCGCTTGGCCTCGAGCCGGCGGAAGCGTGCCTCGGAGACCACGCCGCGGGCGTAGCCCTGCGGCGTCAGTCGCAGATCGGCGTTGTCCTCGCGCAGGTGCAGCCGGTATTCGGCGCGCGAGGTGAACATGCGGTAGGGCTCGATCGTGCCGTTCGTGGTGAGGTCGTCGATGAGCACGCCGATGTAGGCCTCGTCGCGCCCCGGGTACCAGGGTGCGTCGCCCCGCACGCCCAGCGCTGCATTCATGCCGGCGATAAGGCCTTGCGCGCCGGCTTCCTCGTATCCGGTGGTGCCGTTGATCTGCCCCGCGAAGTAAAGGCCGGGAATGGCCTTGGTTTCCAGCCAGGGCTGCAAGCCGCGCGGGTCGAAGTAGTCGTACTCGATGGCGTAGCCGGGGCGAGTGATGTGCGCCTGTTCGAAACCGGGAATGGAACGGACCAGCGCGTATTGCACGTCGAACGGAAGGGATGTGGAAATGCCGTTGGGGTAGATCTCGAAGGTGTCGAGGCCTTCGGGCTCCACGAAGATCTGGTGCGAGGTCTTGTCGGCGAAACGAACGACCTTGTCTTCGATCGAGGGGCAATAGCGCGGACCCACACCTTCGATCTGGCCGCTGTAGAGCGGCGACCGGTCGAGCGAGCCGCGAATGAGTTCGTGCGTCGCCTCGGTGGTATGGGTGATCCAGCAGCTCACCTGGCGCGGATGGTCCGCGGCCGACCCCATGAACGAGAAGTGCGGCATCGGATCGTCGCCGGGCTGCTCGTCCAGCACGGAGAAGTCGATGCTGCGGCTGTCGATGCGTGGTGGCGTGCCGGTCTTCAGGCGGTCGGCGGCCACGGGCAACTCGCGGAGCCTGGCGGCGAGGGTGGAGGCGGGCGGGTCGCCGGCGCGGCCGCCCGCGTATTGCGCGGGGCCGATATGGATCTTGCCGGCGAGGAAGGTGCCCGCCGTGAGCACCACCGCCGGCGCATGGAAGTCCAGACCCATCTGGGTGCGCACGCCCGCCACGCGGCCGTCGACGAGGATGAGGTCGTCCACGGCCTGCTGGAAAAGCACGAGGTTCGGCTGGGTTTCCACCATCGATCGGATGGCGGCCTTGTACAGCGCGCGGTCGGCCTGGCAACGGGTGGCGCGGACGGCCGGCCCTTTGGAGGCATTGAGCGTGCGCCATTGGATGCCCGCGCGGTCCGCGGCCACGCCCATGGCGCCGCCGAGAGCATCGATTTCCTTGACCAGATGCCCCTTGCCGATGCCGCCGATGGCCGGATTGCAGCTCATCTGGCCGATGGTTTCGATGTTGTGGCTGAGCAGGAGCGTGCGCGCGCCGGCCCGGGCCGAGGCCAGGGCGGCCTCCGTGCCGGCGTGACCGCCGCCGACCACGATCACGTCGTAGGATTCGTTGTGCAACATGGGCTTGAATGGGCTTCGGATGCCGGATGGGCGATTTTACGCCCTTACGCGACCCGCCGGTGGCATGGCTCGTGCTTGCCCATGCGGGCACTTCTTCCGGGCAGACGCTGCGCGATCAGCCGCGCGCCGAGGCCGAACACAGGGGTTTGGCCGAGTGCCGGAAGAAGGAAGCGGAATGCGGGCAAGGACGCCCCGTTCGGTTCGGGGAATGAGATCTGGCGCCCGGCGGTCTCAGGAACAGGGGGAATCCAGGATGACCGTGCTGCCGGGCGCCAGAAACCGAATGACTGGCACAAAGAGCCGCGGCCTCGACCGCGGCTTTCTCTGTTGGGGCCAACACTACACTGTCCGAATGAACCATGTGTGACTTTTGCGTCAAGGACGTGCTGTATTTCGGCAATTGGTGACGCAGTACGTCAGTTTTTTCTGAAACTGGGTCAGCCCAAGGCCACCCTGGCGAGGATATCGGTGAGGTCGCGCGAGAGATCCGTCCGCGCGGCCAGCGCGGCGACCGAGGCATGGGCCGCTTCCCGCCGCACGGGCTCGAGTCGCTTCCACCCGTTGAACGCGGTGGCTACCCGTGCCGCGACCTGCGGATTGAGCGCGTCGATGGCCACCAGCCGGTCGGCCAGCCAGCGATACGACGCGCCGTCCGCGCGATGGAACCCGGTGGGGTTCGCCCGCGCGAAGCTGCCCAGCAGCGACTGCACGCGGTTCGGGTTCTTGAGCGTGAACGCCGGATCGTTTTCCAGCGCCTGCACGCGCGCCAGCGCGTCGGCACCGGGCAGCAGCGCCTGCATGGCGAACCACTTGTCCAGGGCCAACGCATTGCCGTCGTAGCGCTGGCGGAAATGGGCGATCGGCGCCTCGGCGGCGGTGGGAGCATAGGTGGCGAGGGTGGTGAGGGCCGCCAGGCGGTCGGTCATTGCCGGTGCGTCTTCGTACTGGGCGAGAGCCCGCTCCCTCGTGCCCTCGGGGTCGACCAGGGCGAGCAGGTCGAGCACGCGGCGCTTCAGCTGTCGGCGCGCCTGGCTCGCGGCATCGAGCGTCGCGCTGGACGCGGCGCGAAGCGACTCGTAGCGTCCACGCAGCGCTGCCACCCCGATCCGCCCGGCCAGATCGCGGAGCATGGCCTGGCGCGCCTCGCGAATACGCTCCGGATCGCGTTCCGGCTGGCGCTCGACGAGTTCGATCTCGCCGGGCGGCGTAAGCAGTTCGGCAAGCAACGCATCGTCCAGCCGGCCCTCGGCGAAGATATCCGCCAGGGCTCCGGTCCACGCCGCCAGGGCGGAGCCACCGGTGTTTCCGTCCCGGCAGTCGTCGTAGGCGAGTCCCGCAAGCTGCTGGCCGGCTTCCCAGCGATTGAAGCCGTCCGCATCGTGGCGAAGCAGGATCGCCAGTTCGTCCGGCTGATAGTCGCTTTCCAGAATGACCGGCGCCGAGAAGCCGCGCAGCAGCGAGGGCACCGGCGCGGCGCTCACGTCCTCGAACACGAAGCTGTGTTCCGCCGTATCGAGGACCACCGTACGTTCCGTGCCGCCATGCGTGCCTTCGCCTTCCAGGCGCAGGGGCAGCGCATGGCCCTCGCGGTCGAACAACGACAGCCGGACCGGAATGGGTAGCGGCTGCTTGGCGGGCTGACCGGCTGTGGCCGGCGTGCGCTGGCGCAAGGTGAGCCGATAGCGGCGCTGTGCCGGATCGAAGCGACCCTCCGCCGTGAGGCGCGGCGTGCCTGCCTGTCCGTACCAGGCGAGGTAGGGCGACAGGTCGATGCCATTCGCTTCGCCGAGCGCGGCAAGAAAATCCTCGATCGTCGCGGCTTGCCCGTCGTGCCGGTCGAAGTAAAGGTCCATGCCCTTGCGGAAGCCGTCCGGCCCGAGGTGGCCGGCCAGCATGCGCACGAGCTCGGAGCCTTTTTCGTAGACCGTGGCGGTGTAGAAGTTGTTGATCTCGCTGTACTGCGACGGCCGTACCGGATGCGACAGCGGGCCGGCGTCTTCCGGAAACTGCGCGCGGCGGAGCAGGGCGACGTCTTCGATGCGCTTCAGCGGCACCGAATTCATGTCCGCGGAGAAACTCTGTTCGCGGAAGACGGTGAGCCCTTCCTTGAGGCTGAGCTGGAACCAGTCCCTGCAGGTGACGCGATTGCCGCTCCAGTTGTGGAAATACTCGTGTGCCACCACGGCTTCCACGTGCCGATATTCGTCGTCGGTGCTCGAATCGGGGTCGGCCAGCAGGTATTTCGCGTTGAAGATGTTGAGCCCCTTGTTCTCCATCGCGCCCATGTTGAAGTCGTGCGTGGCGACGACATGGAAGACGTCCAGATCGTAATTTCTTCCGTAGACGCGTTCGTCCCATTGCATCGAACGGATCAGCGAGTCCATCGCGTAGCCGCAGCGGCCTATGGCATCGGGTTCGGCCCAGATATGCAGCGCCACGGCCCGGCCGTCCGCGGTGGTGTAGTCGTGGCTGATCCGTTCGAGCCGGCCGGCCACCACGGCGAAGAGGTAGCTGGGTTTCGGGTGCGGGTCGACAAAACGTGCCCAATGGCGGCCGCCGTCCAGTTCGCCCGCGCCGTCGGGATTCCCGCCCGCCAGCAACACGGGGAAGCGCTGCCTGTCGGCGCGGAGCGTCACCGTGTAACGCGAAAGGACGTCGGGACGGTCGGGGAAGAAGGTGATGTGGCGGAAGCCTTCCGCCTCGCACTGCGTCAAGAGGAAGCCATTCTCGCGGCTGCCGGAAAGGTAGAGCCCCTCGAGCGCTGTGTTTTCCGCCGGGCGGATGGCGACGCGCGTGGCGATCGTGCAGCGATCGCCTTCCACCGCCACTTCGAGAACGCCGTTGGCGAGGATGTATTCGCCCTCACCGAGACGCCGCCCGTCGACCGTGAGTTCGAGCAGCTCGAGCCCTTCGCCGTCCAGCCGGACCGGCTCATCGGCCTGGCGCACCATCGCCAGTGTGGCGGCGACCTCGGTACGGTCGATGCCCAGGTCGAACGCGAGGTCGACGTGCTGCACCGACCACGCCGGGGGGCGGTACTCGGAGAGGCGGATGACGGAGGTGGGGGTGTCGGAGCGGTCGCTCATGGCTGCACACGTCGTTTGGTCCCAGGCAGGCTAACATGCGTCCGAATCCGTCAAAAGGAAGGCATCATGTCTCGCTTCACCGTTACGCGTTCGTCCCTGGGCGCCCAGGAACTGGTGGTGCTCGTCGACGCGGACGCGGACCGCGAGGTTCGCATCGCCCGCCGCGGCGCCACCGTGCTCTCCATCGTCACGTGTTCCGCGGAGGCGCGTCGCGACATCGCCGACGGTTTCCGCGACGAGAAAGAGCTGCTCGGGCACAAGGGATCGCGCTTCGCGATCATGGCGCCGTTCGCCAATCGCGTGAACGACGCGCGCTATACGTTTGAAGGAAAATCCTACGATTTGCAGCCGGGTGCCGTCGGTGCCGACCGGGCGATCCGCCACGGTTTCGTGCGCGCGGTGACGTTCGACATCCAGCGGGAACATGCCGACGACGACCACGCCTCGGTCACGCTGTTCACCCGCGCGATCCGTCCGGAGACGAATCCCGGCTACCCGTTCTCGCTCGACGTGGCGGTCACATTCACGCTCGACGACAAGGGCCTGACGGTGGAATCCAGGACGCGAAACGTCGGCGACCACGCCGCACCTGCCTTCTTCGGCTGGCACCCGTACTTCCGGCTCTCCGATAACCCCATCGAGGGATGGGAACTGCACGTGCCGGCCGACACCGTCATCGCCACCGGCGAAGACTTCATTCCGTTGCCCGGCACACGTGCCTGGAAGGCGCTGGACAAGGCCGACGCGAGTCTCGATTTCCGCAAGCCGCGGCCGATCGGCGACCTTGCCCTGAACAACACGTACACCGACCTCCAGCTCGATCCGGACGGTCGCGCCCGCACGCGTCTGCGCGACCCCAAAAGCGGCACCGGCATTGCGGTATGGCAGGAAAAGGGCGTCATGCTCGTGTTCACCTCGGACACGGCCGAGCGCGATGCGCGCAAGTCGGTGGCCCTCGAGCCGATGGAATGCATGGCGGATGCCTTCAATCGCGACGACTGCACGCCCCTGGTGACGCTACCCGTCGGGGAGGAGCGCCGCTTCATCTGTGGCGTGGAGTTCGACCGTTGAATCCGTTGCCCAGCTTCGCCGATATCCGCGATGCCGCGGCACGCATCGCACCGTATGCCACGGTAACGCCCGTGCTGCGCAGCGACCGCATCGACGAACTCGTCGGTGCCCCGATTGTGTTCAAGTGCGAGAACCTGCAACGTGGCGGCGCCTTCAAGTTCCGCGGTGCCACCAATGCGGTGTGGTCGCTGGGCGAGGACGAAGCCGCCGGTGGCGTCGTCACTCATTCGTCCGGCAACCACGGCAACGCGCTCGCGATGGCCGCGCGTACGCGCGGCATTCCCGCGCACGTGGTCGTGCCGGACGGCGCCGTAAAGGCAAAGGTCGATGCGATCGTCGCCGCCGGTGCCACCGTGCACCGCTGCGCACCCACCACGGCGGCGCGCGAGGCGGCGGCGGCCGAGATCCAGGCAAGCACCGGCGCGACGCTGGTGCATCCCTACGCCGACCCGCGCGTCATGGCGGGGCAGGGCACACTGGTTCCCGAACTCTTCCGTCAGGTGCCCGGTCTCGACACCGTCCTCTTTCCCGTCGGCGGTGGCGGTCTTGCTTCCGGGTGCTCCATTGCCGCGCATGGGATCGACCCCGGCATCGTTCTCTTCGGCGCGGAACCCGAAGGCGCGGACGACGCCGCCCGCTCGCTCGAGGCCGATGAGCGTGTCGGCCCGTTCGTTGCCGATACGGTGTGCGACGGCCTGCGCACGCTGATAGGCGAGCCCAACTTCCACGCACTGCGCGAGCATGGGGTCCGGGTGCTGCGGGTAAGCGACGCGGAAGCGGTGGCAGCCATGAAGTTGTTGTGGAGCGAATTGCGCATCGTCGTCGAAGTGTCGAGCGCCACCGTGCTGGCCGCCGCGCTGCGCTATCCGCAAGCCTTTGCCGGACGCCGTGTCGGCGCCGTCCTTACGGGCGGCAACGTCGACCTCGACGCCTTGCCCTGGTGACGCGGACCTGTGGGCGTTGCCCAAGCCAGATGACAGCGGCCTACGATGCAGCGGCCCCGCGCAGGCGCACATGAGGCCACGCCGCCAGCGGACACCGCCGGAAAAGACCCGACTGTAACCTCGCTCGTCCTTCAGGAGTTCGCGAGGTGGCTATGCGCTGCGCATGGGCCGAGCAGAACGACGCAGAACGCGTCTATCACGACACCGAGTGGGGTGTGCCCGTTCACGACGATCGTCTCCTCTTCGAGACGCTGGCATTGAGAGGCGTGCAGGCCGGTTTGGCCTGGCGCATCGTCCTTACCAAGCGCGAGGCGTTTCGCCGTGCGTTCCACAACTTCGACATCGCCGCCGTCGCGGCCATGAGCGATGCAGAGATGGCGACGGTGCTGGCCGATCGCGCCGTCATTCGTAACCGTCTGAAGATCGAGGCCATACGGAGCAATGCCCGGCTCGTCGCTCGCATCGTCGCGGAAGAGGGCTCCTTCTCCTCGTTCCTGTGGTCGTTTGTCGACGGCGTGCCAAAGGTCAACGCCCGTCGCGACTGCGACCCGATGCCTGTCTTCGACACGGCGTCCGATCGCATGAGCGCGGTCCTGCGCGAACGGGGCTTCCGTTTCGCCGGTACGGCCATCTGCTACGCCATGATGCAGTCTGCCGGGCTGGTCGACGACCACGCGTGCGAATGCTTTCGTCGCCGCTGACGCCACGTTCACCGCGGCTGCACCGCCGACCCGTTGCCATGGGCGCATGGCAACGACACGGATCGGCATATCCGGCTGGCGCTACAGCCCCTGGCGCGGCGTCTTCTATCCCAAGGACCTCGTTCAGAAAGACGAGTTGTCCTTCGCTTCGCGCGAGTTCCCGACAATCGAACTCAACGGCTCGTTCTACTCGTTGCAGCGGCCGGAGAGCTATCTTTCATGGTACGAGGACACGCCGCGCGGCTTTGTCTTCGCGGTGAAAGGGCCGCGCTTCATCACGCACACCAAGCGCCTACGCGACATCGATAAACCGATGGCGAACTTTTTCGCCTCGGGCGTGCTGGCGCTTCGCGAGAAACTCGGCCCCATGCTGTGGCAATTCCCGCCGAACTTTCGTTTCGACCCACAGGTGTTCGAGGCGTTCCTCGCCATGCTTCCGCGTACAACGACGGCGGCCGCCGCCATGGGGCGGGGGCACGACGCCCACTTGAAACGGAGGGCGTACCTCGATGTGGAGCGCAGCCACCGCCTCCGCCATGCGGTGGAAATCCGCCACGAAAGCTTCGTGGACCCGGCTTTCATCACGCTGCTGCGCAAGTACGGCGTGGCATTCGTGGTGGCTGACACGGCCGGCAAGTTTCCCCGTTACTTCGACGTCACCGCGCCCTTCGTCTACGTGCGGCTGCACGGCGACAAGAAGCTCTACGCCAGCGGTTACAGCGACGAGGTATTGCACGATTGGGTGCGGCGCATCCGCGCCTGGCAGCGTGGCGTGCAGCCCGCGAGGGATCCTCGCATCTCCCGGTCCGCCCCGCCCAAAAGGGCGTCGCGCGACGTCTACGTCTATTTCGACAACGACATGAAAGTGAAGGCGCCGCGCGATGCGCACGCGCTGGCGGCCTTGTTGTAGTTCGAACTAGAACGGCGTCTTCCGCCGCGAGCCGCGCAGGTTCTCGATCGGGAAGCTGGCGATCTCGCCACTGCCTTCGCGGCGCGACTGGCCGGCAGGCGGGCCCCAGGCGTGGGCGGTGACGACTTCCCACGTCGATGGAATGACGCCGTCGCTGCGCATGACTTCGTACGCATCGATCATGCGACGGTAATGCGTCTTGCCGGTGAGCCCGCGCGGGCGATCGGCATCCGCGTTATTCGCGCCCAGTCCTTTCAACTCGTCGAGCAGTGCGCGAGGCGTCGGATACGTGAGGGTGTAGCGTTCCGCGAACAGCACGGGATCTTTCAATCCCTGCGCCAGCATCGCGTCGCCCACGTCGTGCATGTCGAGGAAACGGGCCACGTGGGCCTGCTGATCCGCTTCGGCCCATGCGGCGCGCAGCTCTTTCAGTGTGTCCGGTCCGAATGTGGAGAACGTGAGCAGGCCGCCGGGCTTCAGCACGCGAGCGCATTCGGCGAACAGGCGGGGCAGATCCTCGCACCACTGGAAACAGAGGTTCGAGAAGAGCAGATCCACACTGTGATCGGGCACCGGCAGCGTGTAGGCGTCGGCGGCGACGCGTCCGAAGGGCTTCAACCAGCCGGCGTGATGTTTCGCTTGCCGCAGCATCGGCAGGGCGAGATCCATGGCGATGACCTGCGC
This sequence comes from Luteibacter jiangsuensis, assembly GCF_011742555.1. Taxonomy (GTDB): domain Bacteria; phylum Pseudomonadota; class Gammaproteobacteria; order Xanthomonadales; family Rhodanobacteraceae; genus Luteibacter; species Luteibacter jiangsuensis. Next base: position 155,789 of record NZ_JAAQQR010000007.1, on the reverse strand, counting down.
CTTGGGGTAGCGCTTCTTCAGCGCGGCGCTACCGCGGCCCGTGCCGGCGCCGACATCGAGAACGACCTGCGGCTCCTGCTCGTAGATGTCGAGCCGTTCGACAAGCGTCGACTGCACCTCGCGCTGGAGCGCGTCGTGTTTTTCATAGGTGCCGGCGGCGCGACCGAAGTTGCGGCGAACCTGGCGTCGGTCGAAATGGAAGTCGCTCATGATCGTGTGTCGATGAACCGGTGCAGGACGTCCGCCACGACGGCGGCGTGTCCGATGAAGGGGGCGTGCCCGGCGTGCGCGATTTCCTCGAACTGCCCGCCGGCGGCTTCGGCGGACCAGCGCATCGCCTCCGGATGCACGATGCGATCGCGTCGGCCGGCCACCCAGAGGCTGGGCTGATCGATGTCGGGAAGGCGCGAACGCAGGTCGGCGCTTTCGAGGAGGCGAATGCCTTCCATAAGTACGCGGGGATCGGGTTCGCCACGCGCGAAGGCTTCTTCCTTCAGGCGTCGGGCCTCGGCGCGAGGGTCCGCGCTGCCCATGGCTTCGAGCGCGATGAAGCGCTCCACGGTCGCCTTGTAGTCCGCTTCCAGGTCCGCGGCGAGCTGACGCACCATGGCGGCGTCGTTGCCGTACGGCCATCCGTCGCCGCGTACGAAGTGCGGCGTCGCGCAGACCGGCACGATGGCGTGCACGGCGTCCGGCACGTCGAGCGCGGCCGTCATGGCGATCAGGCCACCGAGCGACCAGCCGAGCCATACGGCCGGCGGTGTCGCGTCGGCGATGGCGCGTGCGCATGCCAGCGGTTCGAGGGGAATCGACGAGTGGCAGGAATAACCGTGGCCGGGCAGATCCACGACGTACATCGTGCAGCGGTCCGCCAATGCATCGACGAGAGGTGCGAGGATGCCGCCGTGCATGGCCCAGCCATGGATCATCACCAGCGGCAGCGGACCGCTGCCATGCGTTTCGATGTGCAGCCCGCTCATGCCACGTCGCTCGGCGCGAGGCTGGGGTCGAGAGCGCCCCGCCCATCGAACACGAAGCAGTCGCCGCGCCAGTGCGCGCCGCCCACTTCCTCGAAATACTTGAGGATGCCGCCTTCGAGCTGGAACACGTTGTCGATGCCGATCTCACGCATGTGGATCGCCGCCTTCTCGCAACGGATGCCCCCGGTGCAGAACGAGACCACTGTCTTGCCTTCGAAGCGCTCGCGGTCGGCGGCGACGGCGGCGGGAAAGCCGGTGAAGCTGGACAACCCGTAGGCCACCGTGTTCTCGAACGTGCCCGCGGCCACTTCGTAGTCGTTGCGCGTGTCGAGCAGCACCACGGGCCGGCCGGCGTCGTCGTGGCCCTGGTCGAGCCAGCGCCGCAGATCGGTGGGCAGCACATGTGGTGCACGGCCTTCGGCGGGCCGAATGGCCGGCGCCCGCATCGTGATGATTTCCTTCTTGAGGCGCACGCGCATGCGTGCGAACGGGACTTCGTCCGAAAGGCTTTCCTTGGGTGCGATGTCGGCGAAACGAGGATCTTCGCGCAGCCAGGCGAGGAAGGCCTCCACCGCATCGCGCGGGGCCGCGAGGAACAGGTTGATGCCTTCCGGGGCCAGCAGCACGGTGCCCTTCAGGGCCAGCGCCTCGCAGCGCTCGACGATCCGTGCCCGCAGGCTTTCGAGGTCGTCGAGCCCGACGAACTTGTAGGCGGAGATATTGAGGATCGTCATGGGCCGGCCTGGGTAGTGCGACCGTCCATTATACGACCGCGCTTTCCGCGGGGCGGGGCAGGCGCGCCAGGGCGTCCAGCAGGGCGTCGATCCGGTCCGGCGTGTGCTGCGCCGAGAGCGTGATGCGCAGACGGGCACCACCCTGGGGAACCGTGGGCGGACGGATGGCCACCACCAGAAACCCGGCGTCTTCCAGCGCTGCAGCGGCGGCGACGGCCGCGGTGGCCGTGCCCATGGGCAACGGCTGGATCGGCGTGGCGGAAGGCATGAGCGGCAGCCCCAGGTGGGCCGCCCCGGTACGGAAGCGGGCGATGTTTGCCGCCAGTTTCTCCCGCCGCCCCTCGCGATCGAAGCGGACCAGGCGCAGGGCGGCGCGGGTGGCCGCCGCCAGCGCAGCGGGCATCGCCGTGGTGTACACGTAAGTGCGTGCGAACTGGGCGATGCCCTCGATCACGGCGGCGTCGCCGGCGATGAATGCGCCCGCGCAGCCGAGCGCCTTGCCCAGGGTACCCATCAGGACGGGCACGTCGGCGGTGCCCAGCCCGGCGGCACTCACGGATCCCGCACCCTGTGCGCCCAGTACGCCCAGGCCGTGCGCGTCGTCCACGTAAAGGAGTGCGCCACGCGCGCGGCACACCGCAGCCAGGGCCGGGAGCGGCGCGACATCGCCGTCCATGCTGAACACGCCGTCGGTGGCCACCATGGCGGGAAGTTCGCTTCGCGCGTCGAGCTGCCGGGCCGCGCCTTCCGCGTCGGCATGGGGGTAACGCCGCAGCTCCGCGCCGGCCAGTTGCGCGCCGTCGATCAGGCTCGCGTGATTCAGCCGGTCCTGCACGCACAACGCCGAAGCGCGCCCGGGCACCGGCATCGCGCCGGCGCCCAGTAGCGCCTGCATCGCACCCAGGTTCGCCATGACGCCGGTGGAAAACAGCAACGCGCGCTCCCGTCCCGTCCACTCGGCCAGCTCCTCCTCGAGTGCCGCATGCTCGTCGCGGTGACCCGATACCAGGTGCGCCGCACCCGTGCCCACGCCTTCCGCGGCCGCCGTGCGCGAAAGCGCCGCGACAAGGTCACGGTGTCCGGCCAGGCCGAGGTAGTCGTTGCCGCAGAAGTCCACCAGTGCGCGGCCGCGCACGATGCGCCGTGCGCCCAGGGCGTCGCAGACGCGTGCGCGCCGGAGCAGTCCCGCCTGTTCCCGCGCAGCGCGTGCGCTTTCCAGGCGGGCGAGGAGATCCGGCCGGTTCACGCCTCGGCCGGCTCCACGATATCGGCGTGCACCGTGCCGGGCTCGACCTCCACTTCCATCGGTTTCAGACCGAGCCGCTCGAAGAGACGGCGGTCGTGCTCCACGTCGGGGTTGCCGGTGGTCAGCAGTTTCTCGCCGTAAAAGATCGAATTGGCACCGGCGGCGAAGCACAGCGCCTGCAAGGCATCGTCCATCGTCTCGCGCCCTGCGGACAGTCGCACCACGGATGCCGGCATCAGAATGCGTGCGACGGCGATGCTGCGCACGAATTCGAACGGATCGAGCGCTTCGGTGCCGGCCAGCGGCGTTCCCGCCACCTGGACCAGGCGATTGATGGGTACCGATTCCGGATGTTCGGGCAGGTTGGCCAGCGTGGCGAGCAGCCCGGCGCGCTGGGCGCGCGACTCGCCCATGCCGACGATGCCGCCGCAGCAGGTCTTCAGACCGGCCTCGCGTATGTGTTCCAGCGTGTCGAGACGGTCCTGGTATTCGCGCGTGTGGATGATCTCGCCGTAGAAGTCGGGCGACGTGTCCAGATTGTGGTTGTAGAAATCCAGCCCGGCCGCCTTGAGCGTGTCGGCCTGCGGCTGGGTGAGCATGCCCAGTGTGGCGCACGTCTGCAGTCCCAGCGACTTCACCGCACTGACGATCTCGGCCACCTTTGCCACGTCGCGGTCCTTCGGCGAACGCCATGCGGCACCCATGCAGAAACGGCTTGCCCCGGCATCCTTGGCGGCCTGTGCCCTGGCGAGCACGGCCTCCACGCTCATCAGCTTCTCGGCCTTAACCCCGGTGGCGTAGCGGGCCGCCTGCGGACAGTAGGCGCAATCCTCGGGACACCCTCCGGTCTTGATCGAGAGCAGGGTCGAGACCTGCACCGCGTTGGGGTCGTGGTACTGCCGGTGGATCGTCTGGGCCTGGAACAGCAGGTCGTTGAAGGGTAAGGCGAAAAGGCGCTCGACTTCCTCTCGGGACCAGTCGTGGCGAAGGGCTGCGGTCATGGCGGTTTTCCGGGGGCGAAGCCGCGAGTGTGGAAACCCGCCGTCACGCTGTCAACCTTAACGGTAGTCTTCAGGTTTACAGTGCGCGGCTATCGCGTGCCGTAGGATGGAGGTGCGATATCCCCTCAGGAGGTGCACGCATGAGCGAAGGACAAGGCAGCACCGGCAACGTGCTTGCCGCCATCTGCAGTTTCTTCATCCCCGGCCTCGGGCAGTTGGTGCAGGGCCGTGTCTTCAAGGCGCTGATCATGTTCGTGCTCGCCGCCGTGCTCTGGGTGATCTGGCTCGGCTGGATCATCCATCTCTGGTCGATCGTCGACGCAGCCATGTATCGGCGAGACTGAGGCCCGCTCCTGGCGCATGGACGCGTCCCCCCGTTCAATATGGGCCGACGTCGACAGTCCAGCCACGGGCGGCCGTGGCAGGATGTCCCAGGTGAAAGGGGCGGGGGCGTCTATGGAATCCGGTCTCGGAACGCGTGGCTACGTGGGTTACGGAGCGCTCCTGCTCGTACCTCCCATTGTCCAGTTCGGCCTGCCCTGGGTCCTCGGGCGGCAAATGCCCGAATTGGCGTATTACCTCATGCTTTTGGCGGCGCTCATGGCGAGTGCGACGGCTCTCGTTTATTCGCGCACGTCCGCCTTCGATCAACGCACCGTTCTCTGTCTCGCCCTGGGGCTCCTTCTATGGGTGATCGGTATGGGGAACGCGATCGCCAACTCCGATGCCGAACAGAACCTTATATCGACCTATGTCTATTTCGTCAGCTATGGGCTGCCGCTGCTTTATGCCGCGGTTGCGACGCGCGACGAACCCACGACGAGGTCGCGCCGCCTGGTGGACGGCGCGCTTCTCGTCCTGCTTGTGATCCTTTGCTATCTGGGCGTGCGAGACCTGCAGGACGACCACGGGTTCCTGAGGAGCCAATACGAGCCGTGGGTCGCACTCGCCTTCGATGCGGAAAATGCGCTCCTGCTCATGGCATTCCTGGTTCGCTCGCTGGCGGCCACGGACGAACGTGAGTACCGGACCTTCCGGACCGTGACGATCTTCCTGGGGGCCTACGCATTGGCTTCCGCCTTGCACAATCACATCGAGCAACTGACCGGGTCGGCGATCGTTGGAGCAATGGCCGATGCGCTGCCGACCATGGTCTTCATATTTCTGATCTGCCTTCTTCACGGCTATCGAAAGCCAGGTGCGTTCGAACTCGCCGATCGCATCTGGGCTCGACGTCTCGCAGCCAGCTTCGCTCCGGGCATACTGCTTGCCGCGATATTTGCGCTGAGTGTTGGGGTTCGCGGGTCGCAGGGCGTGCTCGGGCAACTCGTGTTGGCACTGGCCATGCTGACTTACGTGATTCGCGTGGTGCAGACCCAGTTCTGGTTCGCGGCTACGCGCGACCGTCTCGCGGAAGCCCTTGCCGCCGTGGAGCGTGTGTCTCTTCTGGATGAATTGACAGGCATTCCGAATCGTCGTGCTTTCGAGAACACCTTGAGGGAGCGGCTTCGCGAGTCCATGCGAGACCATAAGCCGGTCAGTGCGCTCATGATCGACGTCGACCGGTTCAAGATATTCAATGACAGTCGCGGCCATCTTGACGGGGACGCGGCTTTGAAAGCGGTGGCCCGCCTTCTCGCGGGTACCCTTCGTCGCCCCGCCGACTTCATTGCGCGCTACGGCGGCGAAGAATTCGTGGTGCTCCTGCCCAATACGGCGGAAGACGGGGCGCAGGTCGTGGCGCGCCGCATGAATCGATCGGTGTACGACGCCGCGCTGGCGTTCGACCTGGGAATCGATCGGCGCGTGACGGTGAGCATTGGGATCGCTACCTCCGGTGAAATCGACGCGGAAGGCCTGGTGCGACGCGCCGACGACGCGCTGTATCGCGCGAAGGCTAACGGCCGAAACGGCTACGCGGCGGCGGTCGAGCGTCCGGTCGTTTCGTCGCCGTAGGCGTGCCGGGGTCGGTGCCGTAGTGTTTCCGCAGGAGGATGTTCCATGAGCGATGGACGCCGCAGCGCCGGCAACCTCCCTGCCGCAGGTGACGCTCGCCGACCGTTACGAATGTCGCCGCTCCGGGCATGGCTGGCGGCGGCAGGGCGTTTCGTCCTGCCGCCGCGTTGTATCGTATGCGAAGGGCACGGCAGTGGCAGCCTGGAATTGTGCGACGGCTGCCATCGCTCCCTGGTATCCAACGTCGCGTGTTGCAGTCGCTGTGCGCTTCCGTTGCCGGCCATGACGCCCCTATGCGGGCAATGCCAGACGAAGCCGCCCCCTTGGCACGATGTGTGGGTCCCCTTTGTCTACGCGTGGCCGCTGGACGCTCTCGAGAGCCGCTTCAAGTTTTCCGGAAGCCTCGCCGCGGGGCGTGTGCTGGCCACCTGCTGGCTGTCTTCAGGCGTGCCGCCCGTCATGCCCGACTTGCTCGTACCGGTGCCGCTGCATGCCGGAAGGTTGCGTAAGCGTGGTTACAACCAGGCGCTGGAACTGACACGGCCGCTGGCACGGCACCTTGGACTGCCGCTGGCGCACGACGTGCTCACCCGCGCGCGCCCGACCGGGGCTCAGACCGAACTCGATGCCGCCGCACGCGCAACGAACGTGCACGCGGCCTTTGCCGTGAAACGCATGCCCGCGCAGAAGCACGTGGCCATTGTCGACGACGTGATGACAACAGGCGCGACACTGGCGGAATGCGCGAGAGTGCTTCTTGCCGCGGGGGTCGCACGTGTCGACGTGTGGGCGCTGGCGCGAACGCCCTTGCCGGGGCAACGGAACGCGTCGAAAGTCGCTGGGCCCCTGCCTTCGCAGGGGCGACATGCCTGAGGTCGGCCAGACCTGTCTATCGTCGTTCCCGCGAAGGCGGGAACCCAGTGACTTGCGCCTCAGTGATTCACGTAGACAGGATTGCCCAGGACCAACAGCTTGCCCTTCGGGGAGTGCACGTCGACGCGCAACCAATGCCGCCTGCCGTCGCCGGTCCAGTCGAAAGAGACCTCGCCGTCGGCCGGAATGGGCTTCTCCGCGGAAGCCAGTGGCTTGCCATCCACAGTGACGACGACATGCTGTCCCTCCAACGCGGCGGTCCGCACCACGACATGCATCGTGGCGCCGTTTGCCACCTGGAGTGCATCGCCCATCCCGGCGCTGGTCGCGCCCGCGCTCGCGAGGATATCGAGCGAGCGGTCGCGCGTGCCCTCCACGTCGACGAACACATGCCCCGCACGAATGCCGTCAAGGATGCCCTCCATGGACAGCGCATTCGCGTGCACCACCGTGGTGGGCGTGCCGATGGTCCCGGCGAAGGCATCGCGCGGATCGTCGGTGCCGATGTGGCTGTCGCTGCCGCCGATGGCCGTGATGCGCAGCCCGCCGTTCAACTGTTTCTCCCAGAACGGAATGCCGGTTTCGGGACGCTCCGTGTCGGTGCCGTTGACCGCCTCGATCGCCTGGAAACCCCGCATATCCACCGGACTCTTTGGCGTGAACCCGCAACCCATACAGGTTTCGTCGTTCGGGCGATTGGGATGATTGATCGAGATGACGCCGTGCGCGCGGGCGACGTCGGCGAGCAACGCGTTCCAATCCGGTACCGCCTTGCTTCCCACGCGGAAATCCACGGTGCGGGATACGCCGAACAGGTTGGCGTGGCCTTCGAACGTGGTGATCTCGCGGGCGGGGATGAGCAGCATCGTGTCGAAGTACGGTTGCAGCTCGCGCAGCTCCGACACCTGGGACATGGTGTTGTGATCGGACAGGGCGATGAAGTCCAGCCCACGCTTTGCCGCCGAAGCCACGGTGAAGAAGAGCGGGCAGGGCACCTTCGCGGTCTTGGACAGGTTGAGGCAGCCGCCGTCGCTGTGTGCCGAATGCATGTGCAGGTCGCCACGATACCAGCGATCTTCCGTCGCCAACGGTGCAGTCAGTCCATGTTCCGGCCCGAAGCCCTCGTCGTCCCGCGAAAACCACACCTTCGCCGTGTAGGTGGCATGCGAGGCGGCGCGGATGTTCGGTATACCGAAGAGGAGACGCCACCGGCCGGGCTGGATGGCCCCGGGCAGGAACGACGCCGTGGCATCCGTGGCCGATACGGTGAAGCGGTGCTTGCTGCCGCCACTCCAACCGCGGAAGCCGTCCTGGGCCTCGAACGGCCCGGGGCCGAGCAGGCCGAGATCCATCACCGTCTTGTCTTCGCGCCCGGTGTAATCCACATCCACCGTGATCCGCGACGTGCCCGCCGGCACGTCGAACGGGACCTCACGATACGTATGCTGGTCGGCACCGCTGAGCTTGCCGCGGAGGACCAGATCCGGGGCGCGCTCCGCCGCTGCCGTCACGGCGGTCAGGCACGCGAGTACGAAACCGAGTAGGGCGCGCATCAGAAACGGTACATCGCTGCGAGACGGAACGAGCGGCCGAGCAGCGGCCGGGCGATGAAGGTGTTGGCCCCCGCATCCGAGCTTGCCAGTTCGCCGGCACGGGGATTCCCCTCCGTGAGGCCGAGCGAGTTCGTGATGTTGTCGGCGTAAAGGAACAGCGACAGCTGTTGCGTGGCGTCGTAACGGGCGCTGGCGCCGACCACGTGATACGACGGCAGTACCACCGAGTTGGCCGTGTCGACATAACGCTTGCCTTCATGCTCGTACGACACCTGCACGCGCAGGCGGCCGTCGAACAGGTTCACACCAGGCACGATGCGGTAGCTGACCTTGGGCACGCGGATCAGCTGGTTGTCGTCGTAGTCGCGCAGCACCGGTGCATTCGCGACCACGTCGGTGTAGCTCAGCCCTTTGTACTTCGGATCTTGCAGCGTGGCGTTGAACTGCACGTCGAACCACTTGCTGGGATAGAGCGTGCCTTCGAGTTCCAAACCGTAGGTCTTCGTGGTGGCGAAGCCGGTCTGCGGCGTGGAGGTGTTGCCGTTCCGATCGAACACGTTGTTGGTGAAGCTGACGTTGTCGTACTTCGTGTAGAAGGCCGTCGCGTACAGGTCCATGAAACGGTCGCTGTACTTCCAGCCCGCCTCGGCCAGGTCCATGGTTTGCAGCAGCGGCGTGGCCGTCGGGTTCGTGATGTAGGTGCTGAGGTTTGGCAGGCGGAACGCCGAGGTCCAGCGCGCGAACACTCCCTGGCGCGGCGAGAACTGCCAGTTCGCGCCGAGGGTCCAGCCCGTCTTGTCGAACGACTGGTCGTAATGCGTCAGGACGCCGTTGCCCGTGAGCACCGTCGCCGCCGCGGGCGAGCCACCGAGGTTTACCGTCTGCTTGCCTTCGGTGAACCCCTTGACGTTCACCTTCTCGTAGCGGAGGCCGCCATCGATGCGCAGTTCCGGTGTCACCTGCCATTCGTCGGATGCGTAGAAGGCATTGGTGTTCGACTTGCCGCTGGCATGTTCCCACTCGTAGCCGTAACGGTAGAAGCCGTGATCGGTCAGCGAACCGAGGACATTGCCATTGGCATCCACGCCCACGAGGTCGAGCAGGCGGGCATTGTCGCTGGCATCGGTCAGTACGGTGGACGAGTAGCGGTCGAAATCCTGCTGGAAGTTCGCGTGGTAGTAGCCGAAAGTGACGTCGTGGCTCTGCTCGCCGAACTCGAACTTGCGCAGCACGCGTGTGTCGTTGATGAACTCGTCCACCGGCAAGGTCACGCCGCGCAGTCCCTCGGTCACCACCAGGCCGTTGCCGTTCTGGTTGGCCACGTTGAATACCTGCGACGGGTTGTCCACATACCGGAACTGGAGGGCCGTGGCGCCCGGGATGGCCGACAGACGCTTGGCATCCTGGGCGAGGAACGAACTCGCGCTTTGCAATGCGTTCGGGAACACGCCGTTGCGCTGTGTGTCGGTGGTGCTGTACCGCATGGATTCGGCCAGCTTCCAGTCGTCGCCGAGATCATGATCGAACTTGAACGATAGTTGCGTGCGCTTGACGTGCGTGCCTTCGGTATTGTCGAAGTCGTACAGGCCGCCGTTGCCCTCGCGCATGAGGAGGTGTTTCGTTTCCGGGCCGGCCAGCGTTCCGTAATTGCCGTTGAAGCCGGGTACGGCACGGATGTCGCCATTGGCATTGGTGCGCATCGGAATGCCGAGGTAGAGCGCCACCTTGTCGTCCATGTGCTTCACGTCGAAGCTGATGTCGCCGTGCTCGAGTTCCCTGGACAGGGTGGCACGCAGCTGGCCGCCGTCATCCGCGTGGTACTGCGGGCGCCGCACACCGTCGTCCACCCGCCAGAAGCCGCCCACTCCGAGCTTCCAGCCGCCGCCGACCGGCGTGCCGTACCAGAAGTCCAGCCGGTTGAGCGAATAATTGCCGACCGTGTACTTCACCAGGCCTTCGGGCGTGTCGCCGACCTTGCGCGGAATGAAGTTGATGGCGCCGGCGGGCGCGTTGGAATAGAAGACCGACGAGGGGCCGCCGCGGACGACTTCGACGCGCTCGATCGTTTCGTCGAGACGGAACGCCTGGTCGGCGTTGAGGTAACCGAGCGCCGGGTCGTGCTGAACCGGGATGCCGTCTTCGAGCAGCGTGACCGAGCCGTAGCCGTCCACCGGAATGCCGCGCGCGCGGATGTTGCCCGACGCCTCGCCGCCGGAAGACTCCACCCAGAAACCGGGCACCGATTTCACTGCCTCGGTGACGCTGGTGGGTGCCTGCATGCGCAGGCGGTCCTCGTCGATGGTGGTGATGGAGTAACTCGTTTCTGCCTTGGTGCGGGTCTCCACGCCCGAGCGCGCGGTGACGACGACATTGTCGAGGTCGGTGGTCTTCTTCTCGGGGTTGCTGTCCTGGGCATGGGCCGCGGCGGAAATGAGGAACGCGCCGAGGAGCGCCGAGCGCAGGGCGCGGCTGAGCAGGGTCTTACGCATGTCGATGGTTTTCCGGGGATAGGGCTGCGCGAACCCTCCCCTCGGACCGCGCGTGCTTGCGGCGGCCCGCGGCCACTCCGTGGGTCCGCGACCCGCAGGAACTTATGCGTCAGCGATGACGGGATCGCTGAATTTTCATGACGGCCCTATTTCAATCGAGACAAATGGTCATCGACAGCTCACGCCGTGACGACGGTCACAGGGCGAGAGCGAGCACGATGCCGAGCCAGAGGGCCAGGCCCACCCAGTTGTTGTGACGGAAGGCGGCAAGGCACGCGGCACGCTCCCGGTCGCGCATGATCCACTGCTGGTAGGCGAAGAGCCCAGTGGTCGCCGCCAGCGCGATCCAGTACGGCCACGCCAGTGCGGCACGCGTACCCACGAGCAGCATGGTGAGCAGGAAGGTGCCCATCAGCACCCCCACGATGACCAGATCGGCGTCGGCAAAGAGGATGGCCGTGGACTTGGCGCCCGCCTTGATGTCTTCCTCGCGGTCGACCATGGCGTATTCGGTGTCGTAGATCACCGACCAGAGGATATTGCCGATGAACAGCAACCATGCCAGCGGGGGTACCGAATCGGTAACCGCGGCGAACGCCATCGGGATCGACCAGCCGAATGCCGCGCCCAGCACGACCTGCGGAAGGTTCGTGTAGCGCTTGCTGAAGGGATAGAGGGCCGCAAGGGCCGCGCCCGCGAATGACAGCAGGATGGTGAGCCGATTGGTGAAGAGCACGAGCACGAACGAGAACGCGAGCAGGGCCGCGAAGACGTAGAGCGCCTCGCGCGGACTGACCCTGCCGCTCGCGATCGGTCGTCCCGCCGTACGACTCACCTGGGGGTCGAGCTTCCGGTCGGCGTAGTCGTTGATGGCGCATCCGGCGGAGCGCATGGCGAATACGCCGAGGGTGAAGATCACCAGCGGCCCGACAGGCGGAAAGTCCTTCGCGGCCAGCCAGAGCGCCCACCAGGTAGGCCACAGGAGCAGCAGCGCGCCGATGGGACGGTCCATCCGGGTGAGCACGAGATAGGCATGGATCTTGTCGCGTCGTGCCGCCGGCAGGCCGCGCAGCAGAAAAGCGAGCACGCGCTCGGCAGTAGTCGACGCATCGGCGGGACGCGCGGGCGCCGCTGCTACCGAGGGCCTGCGGTTTGCCGAGGGATTCTTGCGACGGGTGGGCGGGGTGCGGGGCGTGCGGCTCATCCGCGAAGTCTAGCCCAGCGGTCGCCGCGTGGACGACGGGGCGGGGCGACGACATCGCCCCGCAAAACGTTCAGCGCTCCAGCGGTTCGATCGGATCGTCGTCCACCGGCGGCTCCGGGTCGGCATCCCGCTCGGGCTTGTAGTGTCCTGGCTGGCGGATCTCGCCCTCGGGACGATTCTTGCCAGGTTCGGCGACAGGCGGCTGCGGGTTGGTCGGTGTGTACGGCATGGGGACTCCGTAGTCTTGCGGGGAAGGAGTCCAACCTAGGCACGGTCAGGTGAAGCAGCCGGGTACGTGCCGTAAAGCCAGGGTGAGTCGGAACATGCCGCGTCGCCCGTTCACGCCCTGCGGCGTATCCTTGCCGGCTGCAGACAGAAGGAAGCGATCATGAAGATCCTGATCATCGGAGCAGGCGGTACGCTGGGCCAGGCCGTGGCCGAGGAGCTCGGCGCACGTCACGACATCGTTCGCGCCGGCCGCTCGCACGGTGACGTGCGCGTGGACCTGCGCGATGCCGGCAGCGTCGAGACGATGTTCCGCGAGGTGGGCGACCTCCACGCCGTGGTATGTGCCGCGGGCAAGGTCCCGTTCGCGCCGTTGGCCGAACTCGACGAAGCGAAGTATCTGGCGGGCGTGCAGGACAAGCTCATGGGTCAGATCCGCCTGGTGCAGGCAGGCACGCCGCGTCTGCGCGACGGAGGCTCCTTCACCCTCATCACCGGCATCCTCACCGAGCAGCCCATCGTGGCCGGCGCTTGCGCCAGCCTGGTGAACGGTGCCGTCGAGGCCTTCGTGCGCGCGGCTGCCATCGAATTGCCTCGCGGCATCCGCATCAACGCGGTGAGCCCGAACGTTCTTACGGAATCGATGGGAAGCTACGGGCCGTTCTTCCGTGGCTTCGAACCGGTGCCGGCCGCGCGCGCGGCACTCGCGTTTGCGCGGTCGGTCGAGGGTCGCCAGACCGGGCAGGTCTACAAGGTCTGGTAAGCCGCGTCGCCCCGCACACGTTCCACGATGTCGTCCGCGTGCCGCAGCGCCGCCTGGAAGGCAGCGAGGGACGCTTGCGCCGTTGCGTCGCTGCCACCGAGGTCAGCGATCTCGATCACGTCGACGAGCTTTGCGGACTGCTTCACGATCTGCTCGACCGCCGCCTCGTCCACGTCGACCACGAGCGTGAGCCGCGACACGTCGGCGTCTCGCGTGGGTGCGACAAGCAGCGATTCGATGTTGTAGCCGCGCGAGGCGAACAGGCCGGCGACCCGCGCCAGCGCGCCGGCTTCGTTCTGGAGCAGCATGGAAATCAGGTGGCGCATCGTCAGAACATTCCCGTCGGTTCGGCGGCCCGGGTCACGGGACGCTCGCGGCTGGGTATCCAGTCGCCGGTGATCATTTCCGCGTAGCTGGCACCGGGGCCCACCATCGGATACACACCGGCATCGGGATCGATCACCACTTCCAGGAAGGCCGGGCCCTCGAAGGCCAGGAAGTCGGCGACGACGCTGTCGATGTCGGCAGGGTTGTCGAGACGACGCGCCCAGCGAAATCCGTCCGCCTCGGCGGCGCGAACGAAGTCCTTCTTGTGCAGGCTCTTGTCCGATGCCGAGAAGCGCCCCTTGAAGAACAACTTCTGCCACTGGCGAACCATGCCGTCGCCGCTGTTGTTCAACACCACCACCTTCACCGGCAGGTTGTACGTGGTGACGGTTTCCAGCTCGCCGATATTCATGCGGATGCTGGCGTCGCCGTCCACGTCGATCACGATGCGATCGGGGCGCGCGAACTGCGCGCCGATCGCTGCCGGCAAGCCGAAGCCCATCGTGCCCATGGAGCCGGACGTCAGCCAGAGGCGCGGCTCGCGGAAGTCGAAGTATTGCGCGGCCCACATCTGGTGCTGTCCGACGCCCGTGCTGATCACGGCCCGGCCGTCGGTGATACGGTTGACGGCCTCGATGACCGCGCACGGCTGGATGCTCGTGCCGTCGCGGCAGAAATCCATGGCGTGATTGGCCTTCAGCGCGGCGACATGGGCATGCCACGCCGCATGGTCGCCGCGAATGCCCTTCGTTCGTCCATACGTGGACAGACGATCGAGCGACTGGTCCAGCGTGCCCACATGGTGCCACTCCACGGCCTTCACCTTTCCGATTTCCGCCGGATCGATGTCGATCTGCGCGATGGCACGGGCTCGCGGCGCGAACTTGTCCGGGACGCCCACCACCCTGTCGTCGAAGCGGGCGCCGAGGGCGAGCACGAAGTCGCAGTCGTCCATGGCGTAGTTGGCATACGCCGCGCCGTGCATGCCGAGCATGTCGAGGGACAGCGGATCGGTGGTATCGAAGCCGCCGATCCCCATCAGCGTGGTCACCACCGGAATGCCGTATTCGTGCGCGAAGTCGCGCAGGGCATCGGCCGCGCCGGAGGAGATGATGCCGCCTCCGGCGTAGATCAGGGGGCGCTTGGCCGCGCCCAGGAGATCGAAGAACCGCGCGCAATGGTCGTCGGGAATGGTTGCCGACTCCACGGCGTGCAGGCGCGAACGGTAGCCGCGCACGGGCAGTTCGTGACTGCCGTGGAAGGTCGACACCGCGTTCTGCACGTCCTTCGGAATGTCGATGACCACCGGGCCGGGCCGACCGCTGCGTGCGATATGGAATGCCGTGCGCAAGGTGGCTTCCAGCGTGGTCGGATCGGTAACGAGAAACACATGCTTGGCGCAGGACCCCATGATTGTGCTGATCGGTGCCTCCTGGAACGCGTCGGTACCGATCGCGGCGGTGGGCACCTGGCCGCAGATCACCACCAGCGGTATGGAATCGGCCATGGAATCCCGCACAGGCGTGACCGCGTTCGTGGCACCTGGCCCGGAGGTGACCAGCGCCACGCCCACGCGCCCGGAAGCGCGCGCATAACCTGCCGCCATGAAGCAGGCGCCCTGCTCGTTGGCAGGAACGATCAACGGCATCGGCTCGCTGCCGTCGTCGCGCGTATGCACGCCGTTGTAGCGGAAGACGGCGTCATAAACCGGAAGGATGGCGCCGCCGGAGTAACCGAAAAGGACATCGAGGCCTTCGTCGGCGAGCACCTGCACGACGATGTCGGCGCCGGTCAGGGATTGGCCGGCCAGGGGATGGGTCGACGTGGGACTAATGTCGCCGACGGTGTCCAGTTGGGCGTTCACGATGTTTGTATTCCTTCAAGCGCTGAGGAAAGTTGGCCTTGCGTGGAAGGCTTGACGTCTGCTTGCTTTGTGTGGGAGCCGCTTCAGCGGCGATGGGTGCTCGCGGCAACCCGGCCCGCTGCCGCGGGATCGCCGCTGAAGCGGCTCCCACAACCCGTGTCGGCTAGGGTGCCTTCACGGGTTCCGGCTCCGGCTGAGCCTTCGGCTGGTTCGCGGCGAGCCAGGGCATGCGTGCGCGCAGCTTCGCGCCCACCTTTTCGATCGGGTGTTCGAGATCGCGCTGCTTGTACGCCTTGTAGTTCGGCAGGCCGGCGTTGTATTCGGCCGTCCATTCCCGGGCGAAAGTGCCGTCCTGGATCTCCTTGAGCACCGCTTTCATACGTTCCTTCGTGTCCGCATCGACGATCCGCGGACCGCGGGTGTAGTCGCCGTATTGCGCCGTCTCGGAAATGAACTCGAGCATTCGCGCGATGCCGCCTTCGTAGAAGAGGTCGACGATCAGCTTCAGTTCGTGCATCACCTCGTAGTAGGCGATCTCCGGGCGATAGCCGGCTTCCACGAGGGTCTCGAAGCCCTTGATGACGAGTTCGGAAGCGCCGCCGCAGAGCACGGCCTGCTCGCCGAACAGATCGGTTTCGGTCTCTTCCTTGAAGTCCGTCTCGATCAGCATGGCGCGTGCGCCGCCGATGCCGGCCGCGTAAGCGGTGGCGCGTTC
The DNA here is from genome assembly GCF_011742555.1 of Luteibacter jiangsuensis. Classification (GTDB taxonomy): domain Bacteria; phylum Pseudomonadota; class Gammaproteobacteria; order Xanthomonadales; family Rhodanobacteraceae; genus Luteibacter; species Luteibacter jiangsuensis. The sequence continues at coordinate 139,859 of NZ_JAAQQR010000007.1, read as the reverse complement.
GGTCGCCTTGCCGGTGGTGTCCTGGTGCACGGCGTACAGGCAGGGCACACCGCGGCCGATTTCGTATTCGCGACGCACCAGCGCACCCGGGCCCTTCGGTGCCACGAGCACCACGTCGATGTCGGCGCGCGGCTGGATCTGGCCGAAGTGCACGTTGAAGCCATGCGCGAACAGCAAGGTGGCGCCCGGCTTCATGTTGGCTTCGATGGCGTCCTTGTAGATGCCCGGCTGGGTCATGTCGGGGGTGAGCACCGCGACGAGATCGGCGCCGCGCACCGCATCGGCCGGCTCGGCGACGGCGAAGCCGTCGAGGTAGGCGCGCCGCCACGATGGGCCGCCCGGGCGCAGGCCGACCACGACGTCGAGGCCGGAATCCTTCAGGTTGAGCGCGTGGGCACGGCCCTGGCTGCCGTAGCCGAGCACGGCGATACGGGCGTTCTGCAGGGGGGCGGTGGTGGCTTGGGTATCGGTCATGGTGGTTCTCCTCGGATAGGTCGAACTGGAAAGGTGTGGTGTAGGAGCGCGCCCTGCGCGCGACATGTTTTGGGGCGAGGAGCAACAGGGCCTGTTGCTCCTCGCGAACGGTTGTCGCGCGCAGGGCGCGCTCCTACAGGCGAATCAGTTGCCGATCAGCTCCTGGGTGAGGTCTTCGTCTTCGAATTCGCGGCGGGCCCGCGTCGCGACGGCGGGTGCGTCGTCGAACGCTTGCGTGACGGCACCCTCAGCCGCGGAACCCACCAGCCGGGCGTACTTGGCGAGAACGCCGCGCGTCACCTTGGGCGCCGCCGGCCGCCATGCCGCACGACGCGAGGCCAGGTCGGCATCGGTGCGCAGTTCGCGCGTGGCGGCGTCGATGAAGACCGCGTCGCCTTCGCGCAGGAGGCCGATGGGACCGCCGCGCGCCGCTTCCGGCGCGACGTGGCCCACCATGAAACCGTGCGTGGCTCCGCTGAAGCGGCCGTCGGTGATGAGCGCCACGTCGTCGCCGAGGCCCCGGCCGACCAGCGCGGCCGTCACCGCCAGCATCTCGCGCATGCCGGGACCGCCGGCCGGCCCTTCGTTGCGGATCACCATGACGTCGCCTGCGCGGATGCGGCCGGCCTGCACGGCAGCGAACGCGTCCTCCTCGCTCTCGAACACGCGCGCCGGGCCCGCATGGCTGGTACGGCCGTGACCCGCGAGTTTCAGGATGCAGCCTTCGGGCGAGAGGTTGCCGTAGAGGATGCTGTAGCCGCCGCGCGGCTTGAACGGGTGGGCAACGGGACGCACCACCTGTTGCCCCTCGGTGGCCGAGGGCGCGGCATCCAGTTCGGCGAACAGGCTGCGGCCCGTGACCGTCTGCGCGTCGGCGATGAGTCCGGCTTCGCGCAGTTCGCGCGCCACGACCGCGGTGCCGCCGGCGGCGGTGAGTTCCACGGCGCTGAAGCGGCCGCCGGGTTTCAGGTCGGCAATGACCGGCGTGCGGGCGGACGCGGGTTCGAAGTCCTCGATGGACAGCGGCACGCGCGCTTCGTTGGCGATGGCCAGGAGGTGCAACACGGCGTTGGTGGAGCCGGCGGTGGCCGCGACCATGCGCGCGGCATTGTCGAAGGCGGCGCGAGTCATGACGTCGCGGGGACGCCGGTTCGCCTCCAGGCAGGCCATGGCAAGTTCGCCGCAGCGGTACGCCGCGTCGCGCTTCGCCGGATCGGTGGCGGGAATATCGTTGAGGCCGACCGGCGTCAGGCCCAGCGTGGTCAGCACCATCGCCATGGTGTTGGCGGTGAACTGGCCGCCGCACGCACCCGCGCCTGGGCACGCGTGGCGTTCCACGTCGTCGAGTTCGGCGTCGTCGATCTTGCCCGCGCCATGCGCGCCCACGGCCTCGAATACTTCCTGCACCGTGATCGGGCAGCCGTTGCGACTGCCGTGCGCGATGCTGCCGCCGTAAAGCGCCACGCCCGGGATGTTCAGCCGGGCCAGCGCCATCGCGGCCGCGGGTATGGTCTTGTCGCAGCCGCACAGCACCACCATCGCGTCGAGGCAGTGGCCGTCGACGGCGAGTTCGATGGAGTCCGTGATGATTTCGCGGCTCACCAGCGAGGAGCGCATGCCCTGCGTACCCATGGCGATGCCGTCGGTCACGGCGATGGTGTTGAACTCCACCGGCGTGCCGCCCGCGGCGCGCACGCCTTCGGCAGCGGCTTCCGCCAGCTCGCGCAGGTTGAGGTTGCACGGCGAGACGTTCGACCAGCTATGCACGATGGCGACCATCGGCCGGGCGATGGCTTCGTCGTCGAGGCCGGTGGCACGCAGCATCGCTCGCGCGGGTGCGCGGTCCGGGCCGGTCTTGATCGCGTCGCTGCGCAGCGTGCGGATGGGGATCTTTTTCGTGTTCATGCGGCTTCCTCCGCTTTGGCGGCACAGGCATCCAGGACGGCGCGCGTGACGGCATGCGTGGTGGCGCTGCCGCCCAGGTCGCGGGTGAGGTTGGCGTGCTCCAGCACGTGATCGACGGCCGCTTCGACGACTGCCGCTTCTTCGGTGAGGCCCAGCGAATGACGCAGCAGCATCGCTGCGGAGAGGATGGTGCCGAGCGGGTTGGCGAGCGCCTGGCCGGCGATGTCGGGCGCCGAACCATGGATGGGTTCGTACACGCCGGCACCCGGGCCGCCGATGGATGCCGACGGCGACAGGCCGAGGGAGCCGGCCAGGACCGAGGCTTCGTCGGTGAGGATGTCGCCGAACATGTTCTCGGTCACGATCACGTCGTAGTCCGCCGGGCGGGTGAGCAGGTGCATCGCCATGGAATCGACGAGCTGGTGCTCCAGTTCGACATCCGGGTAATCGGCGGCCACGCGTGTGGCGACCGAGCGCCACAGGCGGGAGGTTTCGAGCACGTTGGCCTTGTCCACCGAGGTGACCTTGCGGCGGCGCGTGCGCGCCAGATCGAAGGCATGGCGGACCACGCGCTCCACCTCTTCCACGCTGTAGCGGCATTCGTCGGTGGCATCGTTGTCGCTGCGGGTTTTTGCGCCGAAATAGATGCCGCCGGTGAGCTCGCGGATGAACACCAGATCCACGCCTTTCGTACGCTCGGCCTTCAACGGCGACAGCGCGGCGGTACGGGGGTGCAATTTCAGGGGGCGAACGTTGGCGAACACGCCGAGCAGCTTGCGCATCGCCAGCAGCCCCTGTTCCGGGCGCACCGGAGCGTTCGGGTCGGACCATTTGGGTCCACCCACGGCGCCGAGCAGCACCGCGTCGGCCGCTAGCAGGGCTTCCCGCGTCACCGGCGGCAGCGGGTCGCCGAAACGATCGATGGCATCGCCACCGATGGCGTGTTCGGCGAAGGCGAAGTCGTGGCCGAAGCGCTGCGCCACTTCGCGCAACACCGCCACGCCGGCGGAGGCCACTTCGGGGCCGATGCCGTCACCGGGCAGTACGACGATCGAAGCCTTCATGCCGCTTCCTCCGTCCGCTGTTCGTAGGCCGCGATGTCGGCCTGCTGCTGCAGGAGGAAGCCCAACTGGTCGACGCCGTTGAGCAGGCAGTGTCGGGAGAAGGCGTCGAGGTCGAAGCGGACCACGCCACCGTCCGGCAGGCGGATGGTGCCTTCGGCGATGTCGATGCGCAGTTCCACGCCGGGGTTGTCCAGCAGCCAGCGATGCTCGGCTTCGCTGATCACGATGGCGACCAGGCCGTTCTTCAGGGCGTTGCCGCGGAAGATGTCCGCGATCTCGCTGGAGATGACCGCACGGATGCCGTAATCGAGCAGGGCCCATGGCGCGTGCTCGCGTGACGAGCCGCAGCCGAAGTTGCGGCCGGCCACGAGGATGCTGCAACCGCGCGCCTGTGGCTGGTTGAGCGGGAAGGCCGGATCGTCGCTGCCGTCGGCGGCGTAGCGCCAGTCCTCGAAGCAGTGCTTGCCGAGGCCGGTGCGCTCGGTGGTGGTAAGGAAACGGGCCGGGATGATCCGGTCGGTGTCGATGTTTTCGTTGCGCAGCACTGCCGTGCGGGAGTGCACGTAGGCGAGCGGGCGGCTGGTGCTGCTCATGCGGCGGCTTCCTGGTTCATGTATTCGCGGGGATCGGTCACGCGGCCGGCGACGGCCGAAGCGGCGGCGACGAGGGGGCTGGCGAGCACGGTGCGCGCGCCCTTGCCCTGGCGGCCTTCGAAGTTGCGGTTGCTGGTGGCGACCACGAGCTGGCCCGGCTGCGCGAGGTCGCCGTTCATGGCGATGCACATCGAGCAACCCGGTTCGCGCCATTCGGCGCCGGCGGCGCGAAAGATCTCGTGCAGTCCTTCGCGTTCGGCGTCGCGGCGCACCTGTTCGGAACCGGGCACCACGAGCATGCGCACGCCGCCGGCGACGCGTCGGCCGCGCAGGATGCCGGCCGCCGCGCGCAGGTCGGACAGGCGGCCATTGGTGCAGCTGCCGATGAACACGACGTCCACGGCCTCGCCGGCGATCGGCTTGCCCGCGGTGACCTTCATGTAGTCGAGGGCGCGCTGCTCCACGGCGTCGGCGGCGGCAGGCACCGGCGCATGGATAGGCACCACCATGCCGGGATGCGTGCCATAGGTGACCGACGGCTGGATCGACGAGGCGTCGATGCGGACTTCGCGGTCGTATGTGGCGCCCTCGTCGGTGGGGAGCGTGCGCCAGTGGGCGACCGCGCGCTCCCAAGCCGCGCCCTTGGGCACGCGCTCGCGACCCTCCAGCCACGCAAACGTGGTGTCGTCAGGCGCGATGAGTCCTGCGCGCGCACCGGCCTCGATGGACATGTTGCACACCGTCATGCGTTCTTCCATCGACATGGCGCGGATGGCCTCGCCGGTGTACTCCAGCACGTGGCCGGTACCGCCACCGATGCCGATCGTGCCGATGATGTGCAGGATCAGGTCTTTCGCCGTGACGCCGGGTTGCAGTGCACCGTCGACATGGATGGCGAACGACTTCGGCTTGCGCTGGAGCAGGCACTGCGTGGCCAGCACATGGCCGACCTCGGTGGTGCCGATGCCGAACGCCAGCGCGCCGAAGGCGCCATGCGTGGCGGTGTGACTGTCGCCGCAGACGATGGTCATGCCGGGCTGCGTGGCGCCCACCTCGGGCCCCGCCACGTGCACGATGCCGCGCTGCGGGCTGTCCCAGCCCATGAGGTCGATGCCGAACTCGCGAACGTTCGCTTCCAGCCGGGCGACCTGCGCTTCGGCTTCCTGCGTGTAATACGGGCGCTTGCCGTCGGCATCCGGCGGCAGCGTGGGTGTGGAATGGTCCAGCGTGGCCAGCGTGCGGTCGGGACGGCGCACCTTCAGCCCGCGGGCGCGAAGCTCGTCGAACGCCTGCGGCGAGGTGACCTCGTGCACCATGTGCAGGTCGATGTACAGCACGCCCGGCGTGCTCTCGGTCTCGGCCTTGACCTGGTGGGCGTCCCACAGCTTGTCGAAGAGGGTGCGCGGCGTCATGCGGCGGCCCTCCCGGCGGTGACTTCCTCGACAGGCGTGAGCCAACCCCAGCGGTCTTCCGTGCGGCCGTCGAACAGGCCGAAGAAGTCCTGCTGCAATTGCCGCGTGATGGGACCGGGGTGGCCGGAGCCGACGGGTTTGCGATCCACCGAGCGCACGGCGGTGACTTCCGCGGCCGTGCCGGTCATGAACACCTCGTCGGCGAAGTACAGCATTTCGCGGGGCAGGGATTGCTCCACCACGTCGTAACCGCGTTCGCGTGCGAGCGTCAGCACGGTGTCGCGGGTGATGCCGCAGAGGATGGACGACGCGGCCGGCGGCGTGTGGATCACGCCCTTGCGCACCACGAAGAGGTTTTCCCCCGCACCCTCGCTCAGCAGGCCGTCGGTGCCCAGGGCGATGCCCTCGGCATAACCGCCGTTCACCGCTTCGCGCGCGATGAGCTGGCTGTTGAGGTAGTTGCCGCCCGCCTTCGCGCCGCTGGGATAGGTGTTCGGTGCGGCGCGATTCCAGGACGACACGCACACATCCACGCCTTTCTCGATGGCGTCGGCGCCGTGGTAGGCGCCCCAGGGCAGGGCGATGACGGCGACGTCCACCGCCGTGTCGAGCGACGGCGCGAGGCTGAAGGTGAAGCCGCTGCGGAACACGATGGGGCGGACGTAAGCCGAGGTCAGGCCGTTGGCGACGATGACCTCGCGGCACGCGCGGTTGATGGTCGCGGCGTCGTAAGGCATAGACAGGTCGTACACCCGCGCCGAGTGGAACAGGCGCTCGGTGTGTTCCTCCAGGCGGAAGTAGCGCGGACCGTCCGGGGTGGCGTACACGCGCACGCCTTCGAACACGGAGGAGCCATAGTGCAGCGCATGCGCGCCCACATGAACGGTGGCGTCGGCCCAGGCCTTGATGCGGCCGTTGTGCCAGAGATGGGTCGGGGCTTCCATGGGTGCTCCTTCAGGACTCGACCGCGACGGCGGCGGTGTGGTTGGGGTTTTGGTGTTTGTCCATCAGCGCGACGAGGTCATCGTTTGTGATCGAGCGCTGTCTGTCTGTAAGGCTTTTGAAACTCTCGAAGACGGTGTCGAGCGTGGCTTCGTCCACCTCGAACTCCAGTTCCTCGAGGCGCTGGCGCAGCGCGTGACGGCCGGAATGCTTGCCGAGGACCAGCGAGGTCTTCGCCCCGACGTCTTGCGGCCGCATGATTTCGTAGGTGCCGCGATGCTTCAGCATGCCGTGCTGATGGATGCCCGACTCGTGCGCGAAGGCGTTGTCGCCCACGATGGCCTTGTTGCGCGGCACGGGTTGCCCGGTGACTTCGGCGAGCAGGCGCGAGGTGGGGAACAGGCGTTGCGTGACGATGCCGGTCTCCACGCCGAACAGCGGCTGGCGCGTGTGCAGCGCCATCACCACTTCTTCCAGGGCGGCGTTGCCGGCGCGTTCGCCGATGCCGTTGATGGTGCACTCGACCTGCCGTGCGCCCGCGGAGATGGCAGCCAGGGTGTTTGCGACGGCCATGCCCAGGTCGTCGTGGCAGTGGGCCGAGAACATCACCTTGTCCGCCCCGCGTACGTGCTCGCGCAGGTAGGTAAACATGGCGTGGATCTCGGAAGGGGTGACGTAACCGACGGTGTCGGGGGCGTTGAGTACGCTGGCGCCGGCTTCGACGGCGACGGAGAAGACTTCGGCGAGGAAGTCGGGTTCGGTGCGGAGGGCGTCTTCGGCGGAGAATTCGACTTCGTGAACGAGGGCCTTGGCGCGCCGGATGGCGGAGGCGGCGATGTCGATGACTTCCTGCCGGCTTTTGCCGAGCTTGTGCTCGCGGTGCAGGGGGGAGGTGGAGAGGAACAGGTGTATCCGTGAATGCCTGGCGCCTTGCAGCGCCTTGCCCGCACTGTCGATGTCCACATCCTGACATCGGGCCAGTGCGGCGATCGTGGGTGCTTTCAGCGTCCTCGCGATCTCGGCCACGGCGGCGAAGTCGTCGGGAGAGGCTTGCGGGAAGCCGGCTTCGATGATGTCGACGCCGAGTTCCTCCAGGGCATGCGCCATGCGCAGCTTGGCGCGCCGGTCCATCGAGAAGCCGGGGGCCTGCTCGCCGTCGCGCAAGGTGGTGTCGAAGATGCGCACGCGCCCGCCTACGTCGCTGTCGACGGCGTCGGTGCTGCCCTGGTTTGCTGGATTCATGTCTGGCTCCGCTCGTGAATGAGGCGGGCCGGGCAATAAAAAACCCCGCATCCGTTACCGGGTGCGGGGTTCTTTGGGAGTCTTCAGGTTTTGCTTCTTATTTCACCTGGACACTTGCCCTCAGCCCGCACCTCCGCAGGTAATAAGTACAAGGCTAATAAGAAGGAGGCCGCTGCCGAGACGCAGCTTGCCGACCACCGACGTAAGTCGGTTCAGGGCAAAGCGGCCATGGGTGTTGCGCTGCGTCATGTCGTCGAAGGTATGCCGGTTCGTCAACGGCTGTCAACACTTTCGTCTGGAACCATTTTCCTAGGACTTTGGATGTCCAGACTTCCGAATTCATGAAATGACGACCACCCGGCCGTCACACTCGCTCAGTCCGCCCACGGTGTCTCTCCCCCATGCGAACCCGTTATCGTCGAAGTTTCTGGATCATCGGTGTCATTGCCGTCGTACTGATCGTCGGCCGTATCGCGCTGCCCTATGTCGTGCTCGATTACCTCAACGGCAGGCTCTCGCGCATGGGCGCCTATTCGGGCCATATCGCCGACATCGACATCCACTTATGGCGCGGGGCGTATTCGATCGACCACCTCACGATCCAGAAGGTGGACGGCAAGGTGCCGGTGCCGTTCTTCGACACGGCGCGCGCCGACATTTCCCTGAGCTGGCTGGCCCTCTCGCGCGGTCGCCTGCGCGGCAAGGTGGATTTCTATGAGCCGGTGCTGAACTTCGTCGACGGTCGCGGCGAGGGCGACACACAGACGGGTAAGGGCGTCGACTGGCGCGCGCAGTTGCGCGCACTGGTGCCGACCCGTATCGAAGAGTTGAACGTCATGAACGGTACGGTCACCTTCCACAATTTCGTCTCCAGTCCCAAGGTGGACCTGAAGATGACCGAGGTGAACGGTACCGCCACGAACCTCACCAACGTGCAGCGCGAGGGCGGCTCGCGCGTGGCGCACATGCATGCCACGGCCAAGGTGCTGGGCGATGCCCCGCTGGAAACGCGGGCGGAGTTCGACCCGCTCGAGGAGACCGGCGACTTCCGCTACGAGCTGAGCGTTCGCAACATCAAGCTGGTGAAGGCTAACGATCTCGCGCGCGCATACAGCGGGCTGGATTTCGCTGGCGGCGAAGGCGACTTCTTCATGGAGCTGCAGGCGCGCGACCGTCGGCTGGAAGGCTATGCGAAGCCCCTTTTCCACGGACTGAAGATCTTCAGCTGGAAGCAGGACGTCGAACAGGAAAAGAAGAATCCGCTCAAGCTTGCCTACGAGGCCGTGGCGGAAGGCGTCACCAAGATCTTCAAGAACCAGTCCAAGGACCAGTTCGCCACGCGCGTGCCGATCTCGGGCACGATCGGCGACAGGAACGTTTCGCCGATCGAGGCCATCCTGGGTATTCTGCGCAACGCGTTCGTGGAAGCGTACAAGCCCAGCCTGGAGCACCTGACCGAGCGGCCTAAGGACGAGTAGCCGACTTGGCAGGGCGGGGCAAACGCGCGAAAGTGCGCCCCTCGCTCAAGGCAGGCTGCCGAATCCATGACCGCCACACCTCTCCATGTCCTCATCCTCGCCGCCGGCGAGGGCAAACGGATGAAGTCCGCAAAGGCGAAGGTGCTGATGCCTCTCGCCGGTCGGCCGCTGCTGGCCCACGTGATCGACGCGGCCCGGTCGCTCGGACCCGAGAGCATCCACGTGGTGTACGGCCACAACGGCGAACAGGTGCGCCAGGCCTTCGCCGGCGACACCTCGCTCGACTGGATCGAACAGCGCGAGCGCCTGGGAACCGGCCATGCCGTGCGCACGGCGCTGGAAGCGATGGAGGCAAACGGTGGGATCGAAGGCCGGGTGCTCGTGCTCTACGGCGACGTGCCGCTCATCCGTGCGGCGACGCTCTCGACCCTCGTATCCGCCGGCGAAGGCCTGTCGATGCTGGCCACCCGGCTGGCCGATCCGAAGGGCTACGGCCGCGTGGTGCTGGACGCCGCGGGTCACGTGCGCCACATCGTCGAGGAAAAGGACGCCAGCGCGGCGCAGCGCGCCATCGATCTGGTGAACACCGGGATCGTCGCCGCCGACGCCGCCAGGCTGCTGGCCTGGACGCGGCGACTGGGCAACGACAACGCGCAAGGCGAGTACTACCTCACCGACGTTTTCGAAATGGCCGCGAGCGAAGGCTCGCCGGCCGCCTGCGTGGATTGCGAGGCCACCGAGGCGTCGGGGGCGAACGATCCATGGCAGCTCGCCGACCTGGAAGCCCTGTTCCGCGAGCGCAGCGCGCGGGAACTCGCCCTGGCAGGCGTACGCATGGCCGACCCGCGCCGGCTCGACGTGCGCGGCACGGTCACCGCCGGGCGCGACGTCGAGGTGGACGTGAACGTGATCTTCGAGGGAGAAGTGACCCTGGGCGACGACGTGCGCATCGGTCCCTTCACCCGCGTGCGCAACGCGAGGCTGGCCGCGGGCACGGTGGTGCTGGCCCATTGCGATCTCGACGGCGTGGTCACCCACGGCCCCTGCACGATCGGCCCGTTTGCGCGTCTGCGCCCCGGTACCGATCTCGCCGAAGGCGTACACATCGGCAACTTCGTCGAAACGAAGAATGCGACCGTCGCGCAGGGCTCGAAGGCGAACCACCTCACCTATCTCGGCGACGCGGTGATCGGCAGCAAGGTGAACATCGGCGCGGGCACCATCACGTGCAACTACGACGGCGTGAACAAGAGCCGCACCACGATCGAGGACGGCGTCTTCGTCGGTTCGAACAGCTCGCTGGTGGCGCCGGTCACCCTCCGCGCCGGAGCCACCATTGGTGCCGGCTCGGTCATCACGAAAGACGCCCCCGCCGGCGAATTGACAATCTCCCGGGCACGGCAGACGACCGTCGAAGGCTGGCATCGCCCGACCAAACGCTCGTAGGAGCGCGCCCTGCGCGCGACAGTTTTTCGCGAAGCCTCGGAGCTGGCGCGCCAGCTTGAACACTGTCGCGAAAAGATGTCGCGCGCAGGGCGCGCTCCTACGTGGTGCCGAACGGCGGTATCAGGGGTGCCGATAGCGCCAGCCGTCGATCTCTATGAGCAGCTCGGCGCGACAGATGTCGCCATGCAGCAGCACGAGCGGTGCATCCGGGAAGTGTGTCTCCGCGAAGGCCCGCACCGCGTCGGCATGTTCGGGATGGCGCACGTAGGCCTTCAGCGGCGCCGAGGCGCCGAATCCGCCGGGGAGGCCGCCGGCGGCGAGCAGTGCGTCGAGGTTCCGCTGCGTCTCGGCCAGTTGGGCCTCGATGTCGCCGGCATGCGCGGACGCATGGCCCACCACGGCCGCGGTACCGGAGATGGCGAGTGCGTCGCCGGCCGGCAGCAGTGTGGCGCGGGCGAAACTGGGCGGCGTGCGGCCGTACTGGCGCGGGTAGCGCCAGGCGCTTACCTGGCGAGGATTTTCCACGCGCGTGCCCGGACGGTCGGTGGCGAGCAGGTAGACCTGCAGAAGGCCTGGGTCCGCATGGTGGCCGATGGCGGTCGCCGCGGGGAAACCCTGCGCGAATACGTCGCCCATGCCACCGATGCGGCCCGTGCAGAAGTGCTTGTAGCGCTCGTCGTCGTCCTTGCCCTCGTTGATCGCGCCGAGGTAATTCCATATCCGCTGCACGTGCTGCTCCGCCGCACCGGCGACGAAGCCCGACAGCAGGCGGTAGGCGTGACGCGCTGCGCCTTCCGTGCCGCCGTGGTCTTCCTCATGGCACTCCACGGCGGCGAACAGCCAGCCGCCCCCGCGAGACCAGCGCAATTCGCCCTCGCGCCCGGCCACCACTTCACCGTTCACTTCCCAGACTTCGCTCGCCGGCTCCCCCAAGGGCGCCAGTGCCACGCGCAGCCAGCGCGGGTCGTCGGGCCCCGTACCGGGGGTGCCGAATCCGAACGCAGCGAGCGTGGAAGGCGAAAGCACCGCCGTTCCCGGCACGTAGCCGACAGCCGGCGCGGCATGGATGGTGTGGCGCGCGGCCTCGCGCATTTCGCTTCCTGGGAGCATCGAGTCTTCCGTCAAACGCAGTCGGGCCATCATATCGTCCCGTTCCCGCGCCGCGGCGTGAACGATCCGCATACGCCCGCCTGAACGGCTGCGAAGCTGGGGCTAAGACCCCTGTGATAAACTCCGCGGCCGCTGCCATCCGGGGGGAGGCAGGAATATCCAGGACCTGGAAACATCAATGGCAACGCAGACCGCAGCACAGAAAGAACTGGCCGAACTCATCGTCACCAGCCTCAACCTCGAATCGGTGAAACCCCAGGAAATCGACCCGGAAGCCCCGCTTTTCGGCGGCGATCTGGGTCTCGATTCCATCGATGCCCTGGAGATCGCGCTGGCCGTCTCCAAGCGCTACGGCTTCCAGCTGAAGTCCGACAACCCCGACAATCGCACCATCTTCACGAGCCTGCGGACGCTGTCGGAGCATATCGAACAGCATCGCGCCGCCGCCTGATCGCCGTTCAGGCCGCACTTTCCCAGGGCGTGGTTTGCTTCGCCCGGAGATGTCGATGACCGAATCCGACCACGCGTCCTGCGTGCGTCCGCTGCGTTTCGCGGGGGCGCACCCGAGCTTTGCCGGCCATTTCCCCGGCCGGCCCATCGTGGCCGGCGTCCTGCTGCTGGAGGCCGCGGCCGAGGCCCTGCGCGCGTGGCGAGGGCTCACCGTGCGCCAGGTGGTGGATGCGAAGTTCGTCGCGCCGCTCCTGCCCGACGAGGACGCCGAGCTGGAACTCGTGGCCGCGGGCGATTCGCGCTTCCGCTTCACGGTGCGCCGGGGCGGCGACATGCTGCTGCGCGGCACGCTGGAGGCCGCATGAGCCACTGGCAGCAGCGCGAGGGCGGCGGCTGGTTCGCCATCTGGCTGATCCGTACGATCGCCCTGCGCCTCGGGCGCGGTGTGGCGCGCGTGCTCCTGTATCCGATCGCGTTCTATTTCTTCCTGCGCCGGCGCGACGAACGCGCCGCTTCGCGTGCCTACCTCGCCCGCGTGTTGCACCGGCCGGTGACGGCGTACGACGTGTTCCGGCACATTCACATGTTCGCCGCCACGCTGCTCGACCGCCTGTTCTTCCTGGCGCGCGGCGAACGCGACTTCGTCGTGGAGGTGGAAGGCCTCGATGCGCTCGATCGTTGCATCGACGCCGGCCGCGGCGTGCTGCTGGTCGGCTCCCACCAGGGCAGTTTCGAAGCGCTGCGCGCGCTGGGCGGCCGCCGTCCCGACGTCCCGCTGCGCGTGGTCCTCGACAAGCAGAAGACCCCGGCCCTCACGGCAGTGCTCGAGGCGCTTGCGCCGGACGTGGGCGCGGCGGTCATCGACGCCTCGCGCGGTGGCGCCTCCGTGGCGCTCGCCATGGCCGAAGGCGCTGCGCAGGGCGGCATGGTGGCCCTCCTTGCCGACCGGGGGCACCGCCACGAAACTGTGTGCCGGGTGCCGTTCCTGGGCAAGCCCGCGCCATTTCCGGCCGGGCCCTGGTTGCTGGCCGCGGCGTTGAAGATTCCCGTGGTGCTGTGCATGGGCATTTATCTCGGCGGCAACCGTTACCGGTTGATCTTCGAGGCGTTTTCCGACGGTATCGACATTCCGCGCGGCCAGCGCGCGGCCATGCTCGAGGCCCTCGTGGCAAGGTACGCTGCCCGGGTGGAGCACTACGCCCGCCTTTATCCCTTCAACTGGTTCAATTTCTATGACTTCTGGCAAGAAACTGGCCCTGCTGACGAGCCTGCTGCTGCCGCTCACCTGCCTCGCCACTCCGACGCCTGACGCGGACGATGCGAAAGCGCTGATCGCCAGCCTGAATCGTCCGGCCCCTGCGCGCACGCCATTCGCGGAAGCGCGTTTCATGCGTGTGCTGGACAAGCCGCTGGTGGTGTCGGGCGAACTCGCCTGGCTCGGCGGCGACCGCCTTGAACGCCGTGTCGAGACGCCCACGAAGGAAGTCTCGACCATCGCCGACGGCGAGGTGACCCAGGAACGCGAAGGCAAGAAGCCGCGCAGCTTCTCGCTGAAGCGGGCGCCGCAGCTGCAGGTGCTGCTCGACAGCTTCGTCGCCCTTCTGGCGGGCGATCCGTCGCGCCTCGGCCAGTCGTTCGATGTCACGCTCGGCCGCGATGCCGACCGCTGGCGCCTTACCCTGACCCCGCGCGACGCGCGCATCGCGAAGCAGATCGCCGGCATCCACGTCTACGGCACCGGCCAGCTCGCCCGCTGCATGCGCATGGACGAAAGCGACGGCGACACGTCCATCGATCTCCTGGGCGACCTCGCCGCGAAGATGCCGGCGGAACCCACCCGCGAGGGCCTCATCGCGCAGTGCGGCGGCGCAATGTGAGGGGCGCGCGCCTCGGTCTGCTCGTCGCCTGGATCGTCGTCCTCGCGTTACTCGGAGCGTTGGTCGCCACGCAGCTGAAGGTCGGCACCGACCTGCGCAGTTTCATGCCGGCACCGACCACGCCCGATCAGAAGCTGCTCATGGAGCAGGTGGGCGAGGGTCCTGGCTCGCGCCTGCTGCTCGTGGCCATCGACGGCGGCGACGACGCCGCGAAGGCCTCGCTCAGCCGCGGGCTGGCGCAGGCGCTGCGCAAGGATCCCGCGTTCACCCAGGTGGTGAACGGCGACTTCGACGTCGGCATGCTCGACAGCGCGCTGCTGCCTTACCGCTACCTCCTCTCGCCGACGCTCGATACGGAGTCGTTCGACGAGGCCTACCTCGCCGACCAGCTGCAGCAACGCCTCGACGACCTGGGCTCGCCGGCGGCCACCTTGCTCAAAGGCCTGCTGCCGCGCGATCCCACACTCGAGACGCTGAAGCTCGCCGAACGATGGACGCCCGTGCGCTCGCCGGAGGTGCGCGAAGGCGTGTGGTTCTCTTCGCGCGGCGAAGCCTTACTGCTGGCGCAGACGCGCGGTGCAGGCTTCGACCCCGGCGCGCAGGAACAGGCCATCGGGCAATTGCGGGCGGCGTTCGCCGCCTTGCCGGGCAGCGGTGGTTCGCATCTCACGATCACCGGCCCGGGCTATTTCACCGTGATGGTGAATGCGCAGACGCGGGACGAGGCCGACTGGATCGGCCGCATCTCGACCATCGGCTTCATCGTGCTGATGCTGGCCGCCTACCGGAGCGTGAGCAGTCTCCTGCTGGGCGCCTTGCCTGTGGCGACGGGTGGACTGGCCGGCATCGCGATGCTGACGGTCTGCTTTCCCGAAGTGCACGGGATCACGCTGGCCTTCGGCTTCACCCTGCTCGGCGTAGCGCAGGAATACCCGATCCGCCTTCTCAGCCACCGCCGCGAAGGCGAATCGGCCGTCGCCAGCGTGCGTGGTTTGTGGCCTCTTCTGCTCACCGCCATCGCTTCCGCGTGCATCGCTTACCTTGCCTTCTACGCGTCCGGCGTCGGCGGTTTGAAGCAACTGGCGGTGTTCACGATCACAGGCCTGCTGGCCGCGGGCTTCAGCACCCGCTACGCACTGCCTTACCTGTTGCCGGAGCATGCCCGCGATGTTGCCGGCATGCCTGGGCTGGCCGCCTTCCGCGCGTGGCTGGATGCCCTGCCGCGTCCGCGCTGGTTGCCGATTCCCATCGCCGCCGCCGTGGTGGCGATGATCGTATTCGCCCCCGGTCCCTTCTGGCAGAACGATCTTTCGGCGCTCACGCCCCTGCCGCGCGACCTGCTGATGACCGACGCGCGACTGCGTGGCGAACTCGGTGCGCCCGATGTGCGTTACCTCCTGGTGGTGCAGGCAAAGACGGCGGACGCCGTGTTGACGGCATCGGCAAAGCTGGAGCCGCGCCTGCGCGAACAGGTGGCCGCGAAGGCGCTGGACGGTTTCGAGCTGCCGTCCATCTATTTGCCCGACCTGGCGACGCAGCGTGCGCGGCAGGCGAAACTGCCCGACCGTCCCACGCTCGATGCCGCGTTGACCGCGGCGCTCCAGGGTCTTCCGTTCCGCAAGGACCTTTTCGCTCCGTTCGTCGACGACGTGGAAACCGCCCGCACAGCCCCGTTGCTGACGCCGGAGATGTTTGCGCGATCGCCGCTGGGCCAGCGCCTCGCCGCGATGCTTTCGGCGCGGGGCGATCATTGGGTCGGACTGTCGACGCTGAGCGGCGTGCACGATGCGGCCGCTGTGGCCGCCGCGGTCGCGTCGGCCGATCCCAGTGCGCGATTGCTTGATCTCAAGGAGGCCTCGGAGTCGCTCGTCGCCGCATACCGCACGCGTATCCTGCACGCGGTACTGGCGGCCACGCTGCTCCTGTTCGTCACCATCACCCTGGCATTGCGCAGCATCCGCCGCGCATGGCATGTGCTGGCGCCCATGACGCTCGCCACGTTCCTCGTGCTGGCGGTGGAGCGCATGGCGGGCATTCCCGTGTCACTTTTCCACCTCGTGGCACTGATCCTCGCCGCGGGCCTGGGCCTGCACTATGCGCTTTTCTTCGAGCGCGACACGGGCGATCCGGCCGAGCAGCGGCGCACGTTGCATGCCACGGTGGTGTGCGTCATCGCCGCGTTGCTCGTGTTCGGCATGCTCGCCTGGTCGTCGATCCCGGTGCTGCGCGCCATCGGCCTCACTGTGGCGCTGGGCGTCGGCTTCCATTTCTGTCTATCGATCCTGATGGCTCCGCATGCTCGCCAAGACCGACTTCATTGACCTCGTTCCGCATGCGGGCGACATGTGCCTGCTCGACGGCGTGTTGGCGTGGGACGCCTCGACGATCCACGCAGTGAGCACGAGCCATGTACTGGCGTCGCATCCTCTGCGCGGCGAGCACGGCCTGCATGCCGTGCACCTGGCCGAATACGGTGCACAGGCCATGGCCGTGCACGGTGCGTTGCGCGGACAGGCGGAAGGCCGCACGGAACCTCGCCCCGGCATGCTCGTGAGCCTGCGCGGCGTGAAGCTTTCCGTCGAGAGGGTGGACACGCTCGCTGGCACCCTGGATGTCCACGCCGAGTGCCTGCTGGCCGACGATGCCGGCGCCCAGTACGTGTTCCGCATTTGCCACGAAGGGCTCGAGATCGCGTCGGGCCGCGCGGCCGTCATCCATCCGCAGATGTGATCGACGGCCCGGAGGGGCAGAGGGAAAGGGTGACTGATGAGGAGCCTGACCGGCCCCTCCGGGCCGACCGGGGCATTCTCCGCCGGTGCCGTCTCACAGAACGAGACGCCCCCGCTCAGGCCACCCGGGCGAACAGTTCCAGCCGCCCTTCGCCGTGCAGAAGGTGCTCGTAGCCTTCGACCACCGACGGGTGCTCGGCTGCCGCCTGTTCCACGATGCTGGACGCGAGCGCCTTCATCATGCGCACGTTGTCGCGCAGGCGAAGCGCAAGCGTGTCGTCGTTGAGGCTGTCGTGTAGCGTGGCGTTCATGTCGGCGAACCAGGTGAGATCGCGCTGGTCCATCATGTTCCGGCCGTTCCGCCGTTCGGACACCGCGTGCCAGCGCTGGAAGAACGTCTGCATGGTCGTGTTCAATTCGGCCGATTCCGCGAGCTCCGGCGCCATGCGCGTGACGAAGGCGGCGTCGCCCAGGCGCTCCTGGAACACGAGCTGGCAGAGCACGCCCCAGTAGTAGGCGTAGTCCCAGATCACCTTCACCGGCAGCACTTCCGGATCGCCGAACAGGTTGTACTGTCCGCGGTACATGCGCAGCGTGCCTTCGTAGAACGAGAAGAACATCCGTTCGTAGTGGCGCGCATAGGGGGCCACGGCCTCGCCGCGCCGGTCCTGCCCGACCAGCAGCGTGATGTAGGTGTTGGCGATGGCGATGAAATCGCTGCCCGGCGAGTAGAACGGATCGAGGAACGCGCCCGCTTCGCCGGTAAGTGCCCAGCGATCGGATGAGAACATCCTGGCGCAGCCGTAGGAGAAGTTACGGAAGAAAGCGAAGTCGAGCAGCTTTTCACGCTGGCTGGCCACGTGCCGTGCGACCACGGGCTGGTGTTCTTCCAGCCATGCGAGCGCGAGGTCGAAGGTCTTCATGCCCTCCAGCGGGTGCATTTCCGCGTCGGCCACGATGCCGACCGAATGCGCGCCGGACGACAGCGGAATCAGCCAGACCCAGTAGCCCGGACCCACGAGGTGGTTCGTGGACCGCCAGCGTTCCGGCGGATGGCAGCGGTCTTTCCATTCGGGGTCGTCGCACCAGTCGTCGATCGCCAGGCGCTCGCCGATGCGGAACCACACGGCGTTGGCACGGTGGCCGTTGTCGCGCGTGAGGTCGAGCTTGCGGCGCATCAGGCCGGCGCGGCCGGATGCGTCCAGCAGCCAGCGAGCCTGCAGGCTCGCTTCGCCTTCGCCGTCGACGAAACGCACGGTATGCAGTGTGTCGTCGCTGCCGATGTCGAATCCACGCACGGTGACGCCTTCGCGGAAATCGATACCGCGGCGACGAGCTTCGTCGCCGAGGAAGTTTTCGAGAATGCCGCGGTCGATCTGGTAGCTCGGTGTGGGCAGTACGGCACTCACGCCGAGCTCGGTGACGTCTTCGAGCCGGTCGCAGCCTTCGGAAAAGAAGAACCGGAAGCCGAACTTGCGGATGTGGGCCTCTTCCAGATGTGGCAGGAGGCCGAGCGTGTCGCCGAAGTAGTGCGCGGCGATCTCGACGGTGGATTCGCCGACCTTGTGTGCCGCCTCGGGCAGCGGCCGGACCTGCCGTTCGAGCACGACGATGTCCATGTCGGGGTAGGCACCCTTGAGCTGCATGGCGAGCGTGAGGCCGGCCAGGCCTCCGCCAAGGATGACGGCGTCGTGCGGCTTGCGATCCATCGGTTCCACCCCTTGTGTGCTTCTGATCAGTTTACGGCCAGGCCCGCCGCCGCGCGGTCTTCCACGATCGTGGGTCGCGCTCGCGACCGCCGGTAACTGGCGAGGATGTTCCCATAGTGGAAGATCCTGCCGATCGTATAGAGGGTGATCCGCGTCACGTCGCGCACGGGGCTGAAGTGGCTGAGCCGGAACTCCCCCTGGTAGCGCGACGCGATGGGCACCGACACGACACCGATGCCGCGTTCCCGGCATGCCGTGATCAACACGGCCGCTTCGAAGACGAAATGCTCGGCGGGGATATCCGCCAGATCGAGGGTTTCCCGCGGATACAGCCGTTGCCCGCTCTGCGTATCGGCGATGGGAAGGGCGCAGGCCCAGGAAATGCCCCAGTCGGCGACGGCGTTGGCGCGGCGGCGGCCGTTCGGCTGCTGTTCGCGGTCGAGCAGGCGCGCGCCGATCACGATGGAGCCGGGATAGCGTTCGCCGGCGGCGACGATGGCGGGAATGTCGGCGGCGAGATGCTGCCCGTCGCCATCCATGGTCACCACGGCGTCGTATCCCATGCGGAGCACCTCCCGGAAGCCCGTGCGCAGGGCCTCGCCCTTGCCGCGGCGCGTCTCGTGGCGGAGCAGGGTGACGGGCATGGCGCCAACGATGTCTGGAGTACGGTCGTCGGAACCGTCGTCCACCACGATCACCGGCAGGCCAAGCGCAAGCGCTTCGCCGACCACGCGACCGATGGCGCGCTCCTCGTTGAGGCAGGGAATGAGGACGCAATAGCGCGGCGTGGCGGCGCTCATGCGGCGACTCCGATGTCGATGTGCAGGTCGAGGCCGCGCGCGGCGGGCAGGCGCAAGGCCGCCGGCTTCATCAGCGCCAGGGCACGCATCAGCGGCACGGCCCGGGCGGAGGGATTGCTTGCCGAGAGACCGTCCAGCCAGGCATCGCCCATCGGGTCGCTGCCGCTGTTGCCCCGCTCCGGGGTGATGTCGAGGCGAACGGCGGCACCTTCCGCGCGCGGCGAGAGAACGAGCGCGACGGCGAACGGGCCGGTGGTGGTCGTCATGCTTCCCAGCGGTCCGGTGCCGGCGATGTCGTAGCTGGCGAGCAGCACGTCGCGATCGTCGGCCACGGCGAGCGTCGCTGCCTCCAGCAGCCCGGCGCCGAAGGCTTCCTCGCCGCCGGATACGGCGCTGGACGCCGCGTGGCATCCGGTGGCGATCGTCCAGTAACCCGCGGGCGCGTTGTGCACCGAGTTGTGGAACTTCGTCGGCGACAGTTCGCGCGGTGCGGTGGCCAGGGTTTCGCACATGTAGTCGGTGATGACCTGGTCGCCGTGCGCGGAGGCGAACACGCACGGCAGCGTGGCGGCGTCCCGGCCGCTCATCCGCACCGCCTGGCCGGCGACCGCCGCTGCGAGCAGCACGCTTTCCGGTGCGCGGCGCCGCTCGTTCGGCGGTAGCACCTCGGCCAGCGGGCGGGCGCTTTCGCCCGGGGCGGCGCCGGCGGCGGCGATGTCGCGGAACGCATGCCAGTCACTGGCGCCGGGAGCCCAGAGACCGATGCCGCCGATCCAGACCGACAGGGCGGGGCTCATGCGCGTTGCTCCGCGCGGGCGAAAGCAAGGCAGGCGTTGTTGCCGCCGAAGCCGAAGGAGTTGCTGAGGGCGATGCGGATCTCCGCGGGCTCCGGACGCCAGGCCATCTGCGGACCGCAGAGGGGGTCGGGCGTCGTCGCGCCCAGGTTGGCCGGCACCTGGCGTTCGCGCATGGCGAGCAGCGTGATGGCAGCCTCCAGCACGCCGGCCGCGCCCAGGGTGTGGCCGGTGAAACCCTTGGTCGAGCTGGCTCGCGTGGTCGCGGGGAAAGTGCGCGCGACGAGCGCGGCTTCCACTTCGTCGTTCTTCTGGCTGGCGGTGCCGTGCAGGTTGATGTAGTCGACGTCGCCCGGCTCGATGCCCGCACGGGCCAGCGCGTCGCGCAACGCGAGTTCCGCGCCGAGGCCTTCGGGGTGGGGCGTGGACATGTGGTGGGCGTCGCTGGCTTCGCCGTAGCCGATGAGCAGCGGGGCGTCTTTCGCTGCCTCGATGCGTTCGAGGATGGCGAAGCCCGCGGCCTCGCCGATCGAAATGCCGCTGCGCCCGGCGTCGAAGGGACGGCAGGGCTCGGGCGAGACGAGTTCGAGGGAGTTGAATCCGAACAGCACGCTGTCGCAGAGGCTGTCGGTGCCGCCGACGATCGCCGCGTCGATGAGGCCGAGGCGGATCATGCGTTCCGCGTTCGCGAACACCTTGGCGCTGGAGGAGCACGCGGTGGCTACCGTGAGGCACGGGCCGTCGAGTTCGAAGGCTGCCGCGACGAAGCTCGCGAGCGAATGGGGTGTATGCAGCACAGGGCGATGAAGGTCCGCGGGCATGTTGCCGTGGTCGAGCCGGCGATAACCTTCCTCGGTGGCGCCGATGCTGGCCGTGGACGTGCCCAGCAGCACCGCGATGCGTGCCGATCCGTAGCGCTCGCGCGCCGCCCGCACCGCGTCGGCGAAACCATCCTGGCGCAGGGCGATCCAGGCAAGCCGGTTGTTGCGGCAATCCCACTCCGCCAGTTCGGGCGGAAGCGGCTCGTCTTCCACGCCGGCAACGCGCCCGATCCAGCAGTCGAGCGGCGCGGTACTGAAATCGTTCGGAACGAGTCCGCCGCACGAGGCGGCGAGTGCGTCGGCGTGGGCTTGGAGGCCCCGGCCGAGGGCGGAGGTGGCGGTGTACGCGCTGATGGCTAACGGTGTCATGAGATGGGGCATGCGGCGAGCCTATCCTGTTTGATCCGCAGCGTCTCGTGAATGACGTAATGCCACGCACGACGCGTTCAGGCGATACTTGCGCCCCCGAGGATGCTTCCATGTCCGGTCTGCACGCTCCGAAAATCCTCCGCCGTGGTGTCTGGCGTTACCTGAGCGATCGCGACATCCTCGTCGCGGCCTTCGTCACCGCCGTGGTGTTCGCCGCGAGCCTCGGGCTGGTCTATGCCGCGCACCTGGGGCGCGTGTGCTGGCTCGCCGCGCGCGCACCGGCGCGTGCCGCCGGCCGGCGCGCCATGCTGATATTCGGCCGCCGCCTCGTAAGCGACCGGCCTGAGGCCGATTTCGTCGGGAGGCTCGCCAGGGGACGCGCCGATGCCTTCGCCGGTTTCGCGGATCGCGTGCTCGTTCTTGGCGGCTACAGCGGGGGCTCCATCAGCGAGGCCGAGGCCGGGCGCCGCTGGCTGCAGGCCGAAGGGTGGCCGGAAACCGTACCGCTGCAACTGGAGCAGGCTTCCGTCGATTCCCTCGAAAACCTGCGCCACGCCCGCGAGTTGTTGCGGGAGCGCAGCGACGACGCGCTTCCGCCCGTGTGGCTGGTGACCAGCCGCTACCATCTGGCCCGCTGCCTCTACCTTGCCCGACGCCTGGGCTTCGACGCCGAGCCGCTCGCCGCCGAGGAGCATCTGCCGCTCGGCCGGCGTTACGTCACCCGTCTGCTGATGGAGGCGGGTTACCTCATGTGGATCGACACCGGCATGCGCTGGGCCGCCCTGACCGGCAACCGGCGCATGGCCACGCGCATCTCCTGAGCGCGCAGCGCTTCGTCGCGGGCATCCCTTCGTTGTGCTTGCTAAGCTTGGGCGTCAACTCTTACCGAAGGATGCGCCATGTCCGAGCAAGCCGAACTCGCCGCTTCGTTCCTGCGCGGCTTGCAGGATCGCATCTGCGCGGCTGTCGAATCGGCGGACGGCGTGGCACGCTTCGAGGAAGACGCGTGGACGCGCCCGGCCGGCGGTGGCGGACGAACGCGCGTGCTGCGCGATGGCGGTGTCTTCGAGCAGGCCGGAGTCAATTTCTCGTACGTGACGGGGTCGCCGCTTCCGCCCAGCGCCACCGCCCACCGTCCGGATCTCGTGGGGGGCAGTTTCATCGCCACAGGTGTGTCGCTGGTGCTGCATCCACGCAATCCGTACATCCCAACCACCCATGCCAACGTGCGCTACTTCGAGGCGTCGAAGGAAGGCAGCGATCCGGTCTGGTGGTTCGGCGGCGGGTTCGACCTCACGCCCTTCTATCCCTTCGACGACGACGTGCGCCACTGGCACACGGTGGCGAGGGATATCTGCCAGCCCTATGGCGACGACGTGTACGCACGGTACAAGCACTGGTGCGACGAGTACTTCTACCTGAAGCATCGCGGCGAGACCCGCGGCGTGGGCGGCCTGTTCTACGACGACCTCAACGAAGGCGGCTTCGAGCGCTGCATGAACTTCATGCGCGACGTCGGCGAGGGGTTCCTCGACGCTTACCTGCCGATCGTCGAGCGGCGCCGCCACATGCCTTACGGCGAACGCGAGCGCGAGTTCCAGCTGTATCGCCGTGGCCGCTACGTGGAATTCAATCTGGTGTACGACCGCGGCACGCTGTTCGGCCTGCAGTCCGGGGGGCGCACGGAGTCCATCCTGATGAGCCTGCCGCCACGCGTGCGTTTCGAGTATGGCTATTCGCCGGAAGCGGGCAGCGCGGAAGCGCGGCTCCAGGAGTATCTGAAGCCGCGCGATTGGGTGTGACCGGGTTCAGGGCGTCGCGCCGGAGAATTTCTTCGGCGTGGCACCTTCGATCTTGCCGACCGTGGCCGAATCGCTGACGTAGAGCTCCACGTCGCGTTCGAAGGTGAGCGTGCCCTGCACGACGGCGTGCGGGCCGATCACGATCTTCGGCACGCGATCGTTGTGATTGCCGAAGAGGCCCCAGCCCGGTTTCTTGACGAGCAGGCCGCCCTCGACCTTCGAGCCCTCGCCGATGGTGACGTCGGCGTTGGTGGTTTCGATGCCGCCGCCCACGTGCGCGCGCTCCAGCTGGATTTCGCCGTTGACGTTGTGGAGGTGCCCGCCGACGTCCGCACCCTCGTCGAGGCGCACCCTGCCGTTTACGTTTTCCACATCGCCGGATACACGGGCCTTGTCGTTCAGGGTGACCGCGCCGTTGACCGTCTTGACGCCGGTGGCCGTGGCGCCTTCGCCGATCTCGACCGAACCGTTCACCGTGCTGGCCTTCTGCACGACGGCGCGGTCGCCGACGCGCACGGAGCCGTTGACGGTGTGCACGTCCCCGGCACGCTGCCCGGCGTCCACCGTGGCGCTGCCGTTGACCTTGCTGACGTCCTCCTGGGCGACGGCCGTGCCGGCGACGGAGAAGGCGATAAAGAGAGAAAGGAGCGTACGACGCATTGCGGGACTCCGCGGTGGATTGAGTCCCTAGGATGCACCCAAAGCGGCATGGGTTTAGCGTGACTGACGGCAGGGGCATTTGAGTGAGTCGCGGCCTGCGGCCGCTGGGAGCGCGCCTGGCGGCGCTTGTGAACCGTAAGGGGGCCTCCTTACGGTTCGCAGCGGCCGCAGGCCGCGACTTACAGGCCGCCCACGGCGGCCGACTCACGCCGCAAAGTTGACCTTACCTGGCGGGACACCCCACCATCCCCTTTTCCCTCGCCAGCGTCTACCGCCATGTACAAGCTCGTGATGATCCGCCACGGCCAGTCGGCCTGGAACCTCGAAAATCGCTTCAGCGGCTGGGCCGATGTCGACCTCAGCGAACAGGGCGTGGCCGAGGCCCGCGAAGCCGGGCGCCTCCTGAAGGACGCCGGCTTCACCTTCGATCTGGCCCATACCTCGTACCTGAAGCGCGCCGTGCGCACGCTCTGGCACGTGCAGGACGAAATGGACCTGATGTGGATTCCGGTGGTGACCGACTGGCGTCTCAACGAGCGGCACTACGGCGCGCTGACCGGCCTCAACAAGGCCGAGACTGCCGCGAAATACGGCAACGAGCAGGTGCACATCTGGCGCCGCAGCTACGACACGCCGCCGCCGGCTCTCGAACCGGGCGCGAAGGCCTTCGCGGACGACGACCGCTACAAAGGCATCGCCGTGCCGCTGACGGAATGCCTGAAGGACACCGTGGAACGCGTGCTGCCGTACTGGCACGAGGTGCTGGCGCCGGCCATCCGTGCGGGGAACAACGTGCTGATGGCCGCCCACGGCAATTCGATGCGCGCCCTGGTCAAGTTCTTCGACGGCATCTCCGACGACGACATCGCCGAGCTGAACATCCCCAACGGCATACCGCTGGTGTACGAGTTCGATGCCGAGCTGCGTCCGGTGAAGCATTACTACCTGGGCGACCAGGCCGAGATCGAGGCCAAGATGGCTGCGGTAGCCAATCAGGGCAAGGCCAAGCCGTGAACGGGGCGGGTGACAGGCGTCACCCGCGATGGATCACAACCGCCCCTCGAACAGGCGCGCCGTGTCGCTAACCTTGAGTCATTCCTAGCGACCGACCCCAAGAGGTTTCGCCATGCTGGCTCCTTCCGCCCTTTCCTTCGTGTTCGCCGCCCCGTTGATCGCCTTCGCCGTGTATCGCCGGGTACGCGGCAGCTTCGGCCGGCAGCCCATCCGTACCCGGCGGATGACGGCCCGCGTGGCGATTTTCGCTGTCCTCATAGGCCTGATGATGCTGTCCGGCCTGCAGGACATCCGCCTTGCCGAGGGCGCCCTCGGTGGCGTGCTGGCCGGCGGCGCGCTGGCGGCGCTGCTCGGCCTGCGCCTCACGCGGTTCGAACTGGGTGGCGACGGGGCGGACTGCTACGTGCCCAACGCCTGGATGGGCGGTGCGCTGACCGCGCTGCTGGTCGGCCGCCTCGCCTGGCGTTTCCTGATGCTGGCGCCGGCCATGGCGGGCGGGGCGGTAGCCCAAGGGCCCGGGCCGGGCAACAGCCCGCTGACGATGGCGATCGTCGGCCTCACCGTCGGCTATTACCTGGTCTATTACGCAGGGATCCTGCTGCACCACCGCCGCTACAAGCGGTCCTTGCAGGTTGCCTGATCCGACCCGACCGGCGCCCTCCGCTCAGAGGGCGTCGTTGTCCAGTTCGCCGGTGCGGATACGGATGACCTGCTCCAACGGGCTCACGAAGATCTTGCCGTCGCCGATCTTGCCCGTACGGGCCGCCTGCTGGATGGCCTCGACCACCCGCTCGATCTGGTCGTCGGCCACGGCTACTTCCAGCTTTATCTTGGGCAGGAAGTCGACCACGTACTCGGCGCCCCGGTAAAGCTCGGTGTGGCCCTTCTGCCGGCCGAAGCCTTTCACTTCCGTCACCGTCACGCCCTGAACTCCCACGTCGGCAAGGGCTTCGCGGACGTCGTCCAGCTTGAACGGCTTGATGATGGCGACCACCAGCTTCATGTATCACTCCCGATGCGCAAGGCGCGGACCGCCATTGTGCCATTCGGGTCCCGGGGCGTCTCCATGCGGCGGGCTCCATACGGTGGCTTGTAGGAAAAACCCTACACGATGTGTGGGCGTCGGCCTATAGCGCCTACAATACGAATACATAGAATTCATTCACGACATCGAGGTGCGCAAGATGGATGTGCAGGGTATCGATCAACTCGCACAGCGGTTGGCATCGTTGGTTCCGCCAGGATTGGCGCAAGCGCGTGAGGATCTGCACGCCAACTTCAAAGATATTCTGGCGCAAGGACTCCGCCGCCTCGATCTCGTAACCCGCGAAGAATTCGATGTTCAGAGCCAGGTTCTGGCGCGTACGCGCGAACGGCTCGAACTCCTGGAAAAGCGCCTTGCCGACCTCGAAATGAGCGCGGCGCAACGCGGCCAATAGGTCGTTCACACGTCCCGGGACCGCCCCCGATCCGTCACCCTCACCCCGAGAGCGGTCGGGGGCGGTTATTTTCCCGAGAGCGCAAGGAGTGCGTGTGCAGACCGGATCCAGCAAGGACCGTGATCCCGGCCCGGTAATCGAACTCCGTTACCGGTTACGATACCGGCCGTCATGAGCCTAGCCGTCACCCTCTCGCGCGCTCAGGAAGGTGTCGCGGCGCCACAGGTGGTCGTCGAGGTACACCTTTCCGGTGGCCTGCCTTCCACATCCATCGTGGGCCTGCCCGAAGCGGCGGTTCGCGAGGCGCGCGACCGCGTCCGCGTCGCCATCCAGAACACCGCCTTCGAATATCCCAACCGCCGCGTCACGGTGAATCTGGCTCCGGCCGAGTTGCCGAAGGATGGCGGGCGATTCGACCTCGCCATCGCCCTCGGCATCCTCGCCGCCGGGTCGCAGGTACCCCGGGAACGGCTGGATGACTGCGAATTCCTGGGGGAACTGGCGCTCTCCGGCGAATTGCGGGCGGTGCCCGGCATTCTTCCCGCCCTCATCCGTGCACGGCGCAGCGGCCGCCGCATCGTGGTGCCGCGCGCCAATGCGGCCGAAGCCGCGTTGATCGGCGAGGGCGACGTACTGCTGGCGGACAGCCTGGCCGAGGTCTGCGCCTGGTTGCGCGGGCAGGCGGAGCTTGTCGGCCCCGAGGCGGCCGATTTCTACGCCATGCCCGCGTGCGGCCCCGACATGCACGACATTCGCGGCCAGTTCCAGGCGCGGCGCGCGCTGGAGATCGCTGCCGCCGGCGGACACCACCTGCTACTGATAGGCCCGCCGGGCACGGGCAAGACCATGCTCGCGGAACGCCTGCCTGGCATCCTGCCGCCGATGACGGAAACCGAGGCGCTGGAAAGCTGCGCCATTCGCTCGTTGTCCGGCGAAGACATCGACCCTCGCTGCTGGCGCCGTCGCCCGTTCCGCGCGCCGCACCACACGGCGTCGGGCGTCGCACTGGTTGGCGGCGGATCGCCGCCGCGGCCCGGCGAGATCTCGCTGGCCCACAACGGCGTGCTCTTCCTCGACGAGCTTCCGGAATTCAGTCGGCACGTACTGGAAGTGCTGCGCGAGCCGCTGGAGTCCGGACAGATCGTCATCTCGCGCGCCGCGCGGCAGGCCACGTTTCCCGCGGAGTTCCAGCTCGTCGCGGCCATGAATCCATGCCCGTGCGGCTACGCGGGCGATCCCCTGCACGAATGCCGTTGCACGCCGGACCAGGTGCTGCGTTATCGCACGCGCATCTCGGGGCCGCTGCTGGACCGGATCGATCTTTGCGTGCAAGTGCCCCGAGTGCCTATCGCCGAGCTCTCCGCCGCGCGTGGCCCGCACGACGACGACAGCGCCACTGTCCGCCAACGCGTGATCGCCGCGCGCGAGAAAGCGCTGCTTCGTGCGGGCCAGGCGAACGCGGAACTCAGTGTCGTGAACCTCGAACGCGACTGCGCACTTCCTGCGGCGGAGCGCGACTGGCTACAGGAAGCGCTCGACAAACTCGGCGCCTCGGCGCGTGCCTATCACCGCATCCTGCGCGTGGCGCGCACCATCGCCGACCTCGAAGGTGGCGCAGGGTGCGTGGAGCAACCGCATCTTGCGGAGGCGCTGCATTACCGGCGCTTCTGAGATACCGAAGTCGGGCACATTTTCGGCAACGGTCGACGTAACGAATGACTTTGCATGCGGATGCGCGTTCATCGACACGTCGCGATTTCCTACGCTATTGCCGAAACGGTGTAAGGCAGAACTTAATCGTTTGTAGGTGTTCCCCTACACGGGATGCTCTTACACAACGACGCTCGGCACGCTGACTGCAAGCGCGAAGCGCCGAAATGAAATCGTGACGCGCACCACAGACATCGTCGAGAAAATTGCGACATGAACGACGCTGGGCAATTTCGTATTGACACGCTGTTGTGCTCGCCCTTATAGACAATCCCCATCACACAAAGCGGCCGCGATGGCACGCGATGAGCGCGGCAATAGCCCATCGCCATCGAGTGCGGCTCGCAAGCGTGACGTCCGAAGTGACGACGGGGGGTACCGTGCATCTTCGATGCAACGGCTCGTGAGCGGCATTGCCAATGACGGCAAGGGGGCAGGGTTTGTTTTCCTATTACCTTGAACTTGCTTTACGTAGCTTCCGGCGCAGCCCGGGGTTGACGGCGCTCATGGTGCTCGCGATCGGTTTCGGTGTGGCCGCTTCGATGACGACGTTCTCCGTCTTTCGCGCGGTCTCCGGCGACCCCATTCCGTGGAAATCGCAACGTCTTTTCGTTCCCCAGGTGGATGTGTGGGGCCCGTCGGAGCGGGGAAAGGACGGTGAGCCGCCTGCCGCGCTCGACTATCGCACCGCCACCTCGTTGTTGAACGATCGACGCGGTTCGATGCAGGCCGCCATCTACAAGGTTTCGCCCGCGGTGCTCGCGATGCGGGCCGGAAGCCATCCCGTGAACGTGGACGGGCATGCGGTAAGCAGCGATTTCTTTCCGATGCTGGAGGTGCCGTTCGCTTTCGGTTCCGGCTGGAGCAGGCAGGACGACGAACGGCGGGCGAATGTCGTCGTCATCGGCGACACGCTCAATCGGCGGCTTTTCCAGGGGCGCAACAGCGTCGGGGAATCGCTGCAGGTGGCCGGGAAGAGTTACCGGATCGTCGGTGTGCTGGCCCATTGGGATCCGCAGCCGCGGTTCTTCGACATCGTCAACACCGGTGGCTTCACCACCACCCGCGAAGACGTGTTCCTTCCGTTCGAAACGGCGGTCGGCGCGGGCATGGCCAGCACCGGCAACACGGGGTGCAGCAAGAGTCCGAGCGAAGGGGGCATCACCGGACTGAAGGAATCCACGTGCGTCTGGATTTCCTATCTCGTCCAGCTCGACGATGCGAACGCCGTTCGCTCCTATCGCGCTTACCTCGACGGCTACGCGCGTCAACTTCAAGACAGCGGTGCGACGACATGGGCACCCAACAACCGCCTGCGCGACGTCCCCGCATGGCTCGATGCCCAGCACGTGGTACCCGCGGATACGGGCGTTTCCTTGCTGGTCGCTCTCGGTCTCCTCATCGTCTGTCTGGTGAACACCTCGGGCCTGCTATTGGCGAAGTTCCTGCGCAGGAGCGGAGAAATCGGCGTCCGCCGCGCGATCGGTGCTCCGCGCGGCGCGATCTATGCGCAGTTCCTCACTGAGGCGGGCATGATCGGTATCGCCGGCGGGTTGCTCGGGCTGGCCCTGACCGGGCTGGGCGTCGCGTGTGTTCATTGGCTCCTGCCGGCCGACATAGCGTCGCTTGCGCGTGTCGACTTCGCCCTCCTGGTGCTCACTCTGCTGCTTGCGTTGATATCCACCTTGCTCGCCGGGCTCTATCCGACCTTCCGGGCGACGCTGGTACAGCCCACCTGGCAGCTGAAATCGCAGTGAGGCGGTGACATGACCATGCATCCCATGATCTCCGCATTGCGTCGACACAAGGCCGGTGTCGCACTCATCGTGTTGCAGATCGCCCTGACCCTGGCGATCGTCTGCAACTCGGTCTTCATCATCGGCGGGCGCATCGAACGCATCGCGCGGGCGACGGGACTGGACGAAGACGGGCTCTTCCTGGTCACCCAACAATGGGTGAGCGAAGGCGACGCAGACGGGAAGGATGCTATCGAGCGCCTCGACACGATGCAGCGCGAAGACCTGGCCGTGCTGCGCGCACTTCCGGACGTCGCATCGGTCGCGCCGATCAATTCCCTGCCCCTGCTGAACTCGGCGGCGTGGAACGGCGGCATCGGCCTTGCTCCCGAACAGCCCAAGGCGAACCTTCAGGCCAGTTTCTATTTCACGGACGAGAACGTCCTGCCCGCGCTCGGCGTGAAACTCGTGGCGGGGCGTGCTTTCACGGCCGCGGATGTCGAGCACAAGGCGCTGGGCGATGCGAACACGCCGTCGCGGATCATCGTCAGCCAGGAGATTGCCCGGAGGCTCTTCCCCGATGGCAGCGCCCTCGGCAAGAACGTCTACCTGGACGGAGGCGGCGCGCCGGCCTCGATCGTCGGCATCGTGGAGAGACTGCAGACGCCGGGTACCAACGCGTTCAGTACCAGCTTCGCCTATAGCTCCGTTCTCGTGCCCACGCGCCTGAATTCCACGTTCTCGCGATACGCGGTGAGGGCGAAGCCCGGCCGCCTGGCCGCCGCGATGCGCGCCGCGCCGGACGCGCTGTACCAGGCGAACAGCCAGCGCGTGATCGCGGAGGATGGCATCCAGAGCTACGCGGACATCCGCCACGACGCCTACCGGGCGGACATCGGCATGGCCATGCTCATGGGCGGCGTGTCGCTGATCCTCCTGTGCGTGACGGCGGCAGGGGTGTTCGGGCTCACCAGCTTCTGGGTCGATCAGCGCGAGCGGCAGATCGGCATTCGGCGCGCGCTCGGTGCGCGGCGCCGCGACATCCTCGGTTATTTCCAGGTCGAGAATCTCCTGATCGTGGGCTCCGGCGCCGTACTGGGCATCGTGCTTGCGGTCGGCCTGAATTTCGCGCTCATCAAGCGCTATGAAATGGATCGCCTGCCCGTGACCGACGTGCTGCTCGGCGTCGTGTGCGTGCTTGCCTTGAGCCAGGCTTCGACCTTCGTTCCCGCGCGCCGCGCGGCGCGCGTCGAGCCCGCCAGCGCGATACGTTCGATGTAAAGGGTGAAAACGCGATGCCGGGGGGCATCGCGCAGTGAATTCCATAGCCATGCCGGATCCACCGGATGGGACACCTGCCGCGGGAATGCACCGCGGCCGGGCGCTCCCCGATGCGCCATCGTTCTTGTGCATAGGACATTGGAGGTTGTTGTGGGTACGAATAGCGACGTTCTCTCGAAGTCACCGCTGGACCGCATTCCCATTCGCCTGGTCGAAGAGCCGATTGGCACCGCGGCCAGGAAGCCGCCCGTCCGACTGAAACCTTCGCGCTTCAACGTGCAGGCCACCACCGAAGAAGGCTGGCTGCTGTTGTGGAATACCTACAGCGGCTCCATGAACGCCTTTCGTCCGGAACAGCACGACGCGGTCCGGGCGTTGATCAGCCAGAAGACCGACGCCGACGAAGGCCGCAAGATAAGCCGTTACCTCGTCGACCGCGGATTCCTCGTACCGATGGCGACGGACGAACTGCGCCGCGTGCAGTATGCGTTCGGCACCGAGAACCACCGCACCGATCGCCTCGAACTGATCCTTCTCGCCTCGGAAGACTGCAACTTCCGCTGTACCTACTGTTACGAGGACTTCCGCCGGGGAACGATGCTTCCCGAGGTGCGCGAAGGCATCAAGAATCTCGTGCGGAGCAGGCTCGGCGCGTTGAAGGAACTCAGTGTTTCCTGGTTCGGTGGCGAACCGCTCTACGGCATGGAGGCCATCGACGACCTGGGCCCGTTCTTCACCCAGATCGCGGACGAGGCCGGCCTCCGTTACCACACCCACATGACCACCAACGGCTACCTGTTGACCGACGACGTGGCCGACCGGTTACTGGCCGCCAGGATCAACGACTTCCAGATCACCCTCGACGGGCTGCCCGAGGACCATGACCGCCATCGTGGTGCGCGCGACGGCGGCAAGACGTTCGATACGATCTTCCACAACCTCTGCCGCCTGGCCGAGCGGCCTGATCGCTTTACCGTCGTCATCCGCGTGAACTTCGACAAGGAGAATTCGCCGGGCCTGGAAGCCTTCCTGCCGATGCTGCAGGAGCGCTTCGCGAACGACGACCGGTTCGTGCTGGCGTTCCACTCGGTGGGCCAGTGGGGCGGCGCCAACGATGCCAACCTCGCCGTGTGCGGCGTGGACGAGTCGCAGGCCGTGCGCACGAAGGTGACGGCGCTCGCGCGGTCGCTGGGGCTCAACGTCACCGGCGGATGGCAACCCGGACTCGGTGCCGGCGAGGAAGTGTGTTACGCGGCGCGGCCGTACAACTTCATCGTCGGTGCGCATGGCGATCTCATGAAATGCACCATCGACCTCGACAAGGCCGACCACAACATCGTGGGTACGCTGAAGACCGACGGCACGCTCGATCTCGACGTCGACAAGATGGCCTTGTGGACCGAGCCGGCCTTCGAACGCGATTCCGGATGCCAGAGTTGCCACATGCTCGCGGCTTGTCAGGGCGTGCACTGTCCCAAGATCCGCATCGATTCGGGCGAGCGCCCCTGTCCGGGTATCCGGCGCACGGCGAAGCAGGAGATGGTGGCCTACTTCGAGTCGACCCAGCGGCAAGCGGCTGCCGTGGCACTGGAGCCCGCGCCGTGACCGCCGTGCCGCGCATCGACGGCGACGGCGACGACGGCATGCCGCAGGTGCCGCCGGCGGTATGGCAGGTGAACGATCTGCTTTCCTCCGACGACGCGGATCCGTCGGAGGTGCATGCGAGGCTTCTGGTCCTGAGCGACGACGACCTTGCCCACTACGGGCTTCGTTCGTACCGCATGAACCTCATGGCGCTACTGGGTGGGCACATGGCGCCTGATGCCGTGCTGCGCCTCGCTCGCGAGGCGGCCATCAGCAAGATGTGGCTCGGCTGGGAATACCACCACCACTATCTGTCGAGGCTGGACGTGGTGCCGCCACCGCCGCGGCTGCGGGGCCTCCCGGTCGATGCCGTGAAAGGACTCCTCGCGCAAGGACGCGGCGCCATCATCGCGACGTTCCACCTCGGCTATATGCGCGACATTCCGTCGGACCTCGCCCATGCCGGCATACCGATCATGGTGCCGCTGGCGCGTGATGCCTACGGCAACTATGAATCGGCGCGCCTGGACTGCCCCGAGGCTGCCCTCTGGAAGTGCTTCCGGCACGTGTGCGTGGAAGAGGCGGCAGGCTCGCTTGCGCTGGCGCGGCACCTGGCGCGTGGCGGCTGCGTGCTGTCCACGATCGACGGTAACACCGGACTCGACGGCCCCCGTGGCGGCGATCGGCGTTCCATCGTGAACATGCTCGGCACCGAAGCCCGCGTGAAGAACGGCCTGATCGCCATGGCGGCGAGGTTCGGCGCTCCCATCATTCCCGTCATCGCCACCACCGTCGATGGGGAACGAGTCTGCCATGTCTTCCCCGTCGCGGACCCCGGACGTCCGCTCACCGGTGAGGAAGCGACCGACTTCGTGGAGGCCACCGTCCGCGATCTTTACCAGGTGCTGGCCGAAACCCTGTTGCATGCGGCGGGAGAGTGGTGTGGCGGCGATCTGTTCCATCAATGGAGGCTGCCGCGCGGAATCGACGAGGAGCCGTTGTCGGTGGCGGAAGCACGGCTGGCGTCCGTGCTCGACGGCCATGGCAGGGCCGCGCTCGACCTGTCGCGCCTGATGCCCCTGTCCAGCCGTGGGGAGCGCGTGTTCGTCGATGTGCACTCCATGAAGTGCTATCGGCTGCCGGAAGAGGAAGGCGAGTTCGCCGACCTGCTTCAGGACGGAAGCCGCGGCATCACGCGCGACTGGCTGGACGGACTCGGCACGGCGCGTCGCGCAAGCGTCTGGCGATTCCTCTGTGTGCTGGCGTCGCGCCGTGGCTTGTCGCTCTTCGACGGCGTGTCGCTGTCGGCCGCCTGAGGCGCAAAGAATCGGTATTGCCGCCTGCGATGTGCGGGGCGGCGATGTGGAAAACCACGCACATCACGCGGCGCCGGTTCGCCCGTCGCCTTCATTGGAACATCAAAAGGAAATCGACGTGACCAATAGCACCGAGCACACCAACGAATCGCTGTTGATCGACGAGTTCGAGATCATCGAACTGGAAGATCGTCTCGAGCTCGCCGGTCGCTGCAACGGCCGTTGCGACGGCCAGAGCAAGCCCACGAGCGCCTGAGCGGCCTCGCGTTAGCGAAGGGCGTGCCGGCGCCGGCGCGGCTTTCGTGTTCCGAAACCAACGACCCATCTCATGGAGAAATCCGTCATGAATACGAACATCGAAAGCAACAACGGCGAACTGCTCATCGACGAATTCGAGATCATCGAGCTCGAAGATCGTCTGGAACTCGCCGATCGCTGTAACGGCCGCTGCAACAAGACCAGCCAGCCGACGGGCGGCTGATCCAGCAGGTCGTGACTTCTTTCCCGCCACTCGACCAGAGCGGCGGGTTCCGAGCATGACGATGGGGCCAGGCAGCCTGACTGTTCTGGCCCCATTCCACCGGCAAGCATCGACATGACCCACGACGTCCCGCATGTCATCAACCCGCTCCTGGAAGTCTCGGACTTCGATTCGGATGCCGGGAAACCCATGAAGCTGTGCCTCATACCCCGGGCGGGCGGGGCCGGCGAAGTGCGCTTCGCGCTGCCGGCCGATTACATGGCGCTCGCGCGCGAATTCGACGGACAGCGCGACACCGATGCGGCGATCCAGTCGTTCATCGACAAGCACCGTCCCGAACGGGACAAGTCGTGGCTGACCCGCCTGGTGACGGAATCGCTGGTGCCCAAGGGCATCGTGATCCGCGCGGACCAGGATCCGCGATGCGCCACCAGCAGCCAGTCCGACAAGGCCTTCCTGCACGTGAAGCTCCCCATCATACGGTCGAGCCTCGTCGAGCCGGTGGCCCGAAGCCTTTCCTTTCTCTACCGGCCCGCGGCGATGATCGTCGGCCTCGTCGGGTTCGTGGCCATGCACGTGGTCGTGTACGGGTTCCTCTTCCGAGGGCAGCATTTCGAGTTCGGCGAACTGGGCATCGCCAGCGTGCTCCTGCTCATGCTGATCTCCACCCTTGCCACCATCTGCCATGAGTTCGGCCACGCCACCGCCGCCGCCCATTTCGGCTGCCGCAACATGACGATCGGATGGGGTGTGTACCTGATCTACACCGTCCTGTGGACGAACGTTTCGGATGCATGGAAGCTGCCGAGGAAACATCGCGCGATAGTCGATATCGGCGGCGTGTATTTCGAATCGTTCGCGCTTTTCGCGCTGTTGGTCGGCTACCTGGCGACGAACAATCCCATCTTCCTGTTCGGCTTCATCTTCGTCGACCTATCCATCGCCAACACCTTCAACCCATTCCTTCGCATGGACGGCTACTGGCTCGTCAGCGATCTATTCGGCATCGTGAACCTGCGGAAGCAGCAGGAGATATGGTGGCAGGATCTGATCGAGCGGATACTCCATCCGCGCACTCATACGAGCCGCAGCACGTTGAAGCCGATGGCCAAGCGTGTGCTGGCGGTCTACACCATCCTCGGGACGCTCTTCATCGCTTATGTCATGAAGACGATGTTCGTGGTGGTCGTCCTCAGTGTGCTGACCAACCTGCCGCAGTTCGCCAACGAGACGTGGAGCAAGCTCGCGTCGGACGCCACGTGGTCGAATGTACTTCATGCCGTCGCCGAAACAGGATGGCGCATCCTCGTCATCCTCGGCGCCGGTTTCACCTTCTGGAACATCGGCAAGGCCCTCGGTCGTATGCTCGGCCGCCTTCGTCGGGTGGCGCGGACCGCGGCGGAGGGGGCGTGACATGTCGCAGTGCGATGTCAGCGAGCGACCGGCAAGCGAATCCGTCGCCGAAAGGCGCTACGTCGTTGCGCCACATCTGATGCTGGAGGCGCACGACGACGCGCACGCGGTCGTCGTAAATACCGCCACGGGTGCCCGGGCCAAGGTGTCGATAACCGCTTTTCGCATGCTCTCCCGGTTTGATGTGCCGCGCACTGTCTCGGACGTCTTCGGCCGTTCGGACGAGGGCCGCGCGGCTTCGCGCGTGCGGGCATTGGTGGAACATGGGCTGCTGTGGGATGCCGAGGCGAAACGAGCGGCCGCGAAGCCGAGGCGGCGGCCCTCTCCCTTCCGCTTCTGCAATGCACCGTCGTACTCGGCATCCGGTGCGGTTGCGGACGTCGTGGTGCTTGGCGTGCCGTATGACCTGGGCGGTTCGGACAACGGCCGCGACGGACCGCTGGCCATCCGGCAGAAGTCGCTGGACTACACGTATATGGTGGACTTCGACACGCGACAGCCTGCCGGCTGGTTCGACGCCGGCGCAGGTGTACGGATTCTCGAAGGCGTGCGCATCGCCGATGCCGACGATATTCCATGGATCCACGGCGAACCGCAGCATGTGGTGTTCGAGCGCGTCGTCGAAACACTGGACGAGCTCCTGCCGCCTCATGGAGTTCCCCTCGTCCTTGCGGGCGACGCGTCGGTGAGCCACGCAGTCGCCGCGTGCTGCGCCGGGCGGCATCCGCTGTCCGTCGTCCACTTTGCCGCGGAAGGCGCAGCCGCGGAGCGCGAGGGCGAGGCGGTCACCGTGCGCGACGTTGCCCGCGCCATGATCCATGTTGCCGGCGTGCACTCCGTCGTCACCGCAGGACTGCGGGAGGCTTCGGGGTATGCGCTGCCACCCGGGATCAGCGAAGTCGGCGCGACCCGCCTTCGCGCCGGCGACCCAGGCGATCTCGTCGCGGAACTGCCGAGTGCTGAACACGTGCTTCTCTCCATCGACATGAGCGTGGTCGACGTCTCGACGCCGCCTTCGGGCAAGGGCATGTCGTTGCGCGAAGTGAGCGACGCCATCCACACCATCGGCGGCCGGCATCGCATCGTGGGCGTCGTGGTTTCGGGCCTCGATCCGTCGCTGCCGATGGGGCACGTGGCGGCCATCGGCGCCTGCAACCTCGCATTGCAGGCACTGCATGTGGCGACCCTGCGGCGGGTGGCCTGATGGACGGGGGAGCGCATCCGACGTTGTTCGGTTGGGGCTCGGCTTCGACGGCCGGCTGCGGCGGGGGCTTCTGTGTCATCGGCGTACCCGCCGACCACGGCAATGGCGTGTCCCGAGGCGCGGCTCGTGGCCCTGCGTCGGTGCGCCGGGCCGCCCGCCTGCTCCCGGTGCCGCGGGGAGCAGGCATCGATGCCGGTGACGTGCCGGGGTGCCGTGCGGCGGATCCGGAGACGGTGCTGTCGAGGCTCGCCGAGGCAACGTGCAAGGCCGTGGAAGGCGGCTTTCGGCCACTGATCATCGGTGGCGACCACTCGATTACCTTCGCGCCGGTGTCGGTGCTCCAGCGGCGGCGCGATATCGGCGTCGTCTGGTTCGATGCGCACACCGATTTCAGCCCGTGGGCGGAGGGGCAGGGCCATAGTCACAAACAGGTGTTGCGCCGTATCGAAACACTGCCGGGTGTCAAGCGGGTGCTGCAGATCGGGTATCGCGGCCTTACGGCGGGCGACGAGCGGCACCTGGGCGACAAGGCCACCGTGGTGACCTCCGAAGCGGCACGGCACCTGACGAGCGCGGAGCTGCTCGCACTCATGCCCGATGACCTGGACTGGTACGTGTCGATCGATATCGATGCGATCGATCCCTTCCACGCGCCCGGCACCAGCGCGCCGGTGCCGGATGGCATGGAGCCGTCGACGGTTCGCGAATTCCTCGCGGTGATCGTCGACGGGCGAAGGGTGGTCGGTGCCGATGTCGTGGAAGTGAATCCCCGACTGGATGTCGACGACATCACCAGTGCCATCGCGGCAAGGCTCCTGTGGACGATTGCGGATGGACTTTGAGAACCGAGACTGGAGTGGGCCTATGGAAGCCAGGAAGATCCCGAGCTTTACCCTCGACGAGTTCGCGGCGCTGGTTGAAAAGGCACCGGATGTGCTCGCACGGCATCCATGCCATGTCACCGGCTTCGTGGAGACATGGCCCGCCTATCGGCGCTGGCGGAACCTCGACACGCTCTCGCAATTGTTCGGCCACCTGCCGGTCACGGCGGGGGCGCCGCAGTTCGTCACCAACACGCACTCGCGCATGTGCCAGGTGCAGACCGACTTCGCCACCTACCTCGACTACGTGCGCCACCCCGACAGGCTCGAAGCACTTTTCGAGGGCCGCTGGACGAAGGGCGATCCGGCACTCCTGCGGGAACTGGACTTGCCGCTGTACTGCGGCAACCTCCAGTTGGTCAGGCATGCGAATGAGCCCGTGCTGGCCGACATCTCGCCACTCGTGCCCGGTGGCCTTCCTGTCTACAACGATCACATTCCGTACTACTACCAGTCCGGCAACCATGTCTGGCTGTATGTGAGCCGGGCGGGCGCGCTGACGCCGCTGCACCAGGACAACAACGCGGTCATCGCGTACCTCGCCCAGATCGAGGGACACAAGGAGGCGATCCTCTTCGCGCCCAAAGACAAGCGCCATTTCTACAATCCCGCCGTGGGGTATCTCGATCCGTTGCATCCCGACGAGGAGAACTTCCCCACGTGGCGAGAAGCGCAACCGTGGAAAGGTTCGCTCGCCCCGGGCGAACTGCTCATTTGGGGTCCTGACTGGGCGCACCACGTCGTGACGCGATCGGACTCGATCACCGTCAGCTTCGACATCGTCAATGCCCTGAACATCAACGCCTATGCCACGTCGATGGACTGGTGCTCGGAGCTGGGCCTTTTTGCGAGGAAGCATGCGGACCTTGTGCGCAGCCGCGTGCAGTACGACGAGGTGCTGAGCCGCCTGGACGAGGGCGACGTTTGCGACCTTGGACGGGAGCTGATGGCCTGCGTGCTGCGCGCCGCCCTGGCGGCCGAGCTCTCCCCGACGTCGCGGCAGGTGAAGGAGCGCCTGCTGCATGCCGTCGGCAACCGTTCGACCGAGGTTGCCTGAACGTCATGGTGGGCACCGACGCAAGCTTCTCGCCCGACGACCCCCTGGTGTTGTCGCCCTGGATGTCCGTGGAGCAACTGGACGATTCGGCCGCCACGATCTTTCTCTCGTCCGACGGCACGCGCCTCCGCATCCCGCGCTCGCTCCATCGCCTGCTGCTTCGGTTCGCGACGGCAACCAGTCCGCACGAGGTATGCGGAACGAGCGATCCCGCCGCGCCGGCGATGCGGGCCATGGCCCAGTTGGCGGCCAAGGGGTTTCTCGCCACACCTGGCAGCGCGGCGGTTCCGCCCGAGCGTCTCGTGTGGGATCCGCCCGTTCGCATGTTCGACGCGCCGGCACAGAAGTTGCGCGCCGCGCAGGCGGACATCGTCTTCCTCGGCATGCCCTGGGACTTCGGCTCGTACACGGCCGCGGGTGCCCGGCGCGGGCCGTCCGCGCTCCGCGAGGCCTCGTTGCAGATCCTCTACGGATTGGACCGGCTCACCGGCCGCCCGCTCGGCTGGTTCGACGCGGACCGTCGTTGCCCCGTGCTGACGGGCGTCTCGCTGGCCGATGCCGGCGACATCGTCGTGAATCACGGCGAGCGGCACGCTGCCGCCTTTGCGCGAGCCAGCGAGGTTCTCGCCACACTCACACGCGACGGCGCGCTGCCCGTGTCGATCGGCGGCGACGCGTCCACCGCTTTTCCGGTGATCGAGCTGGCCCAGCGCGCCGGTCCCCTCGACGTGATACGCATCGGGCGAACGCTGTGCGACGCGAATGCGTTAGATGCCCCTCGCCTGACCGCCGAATCGCTGCCGGGGTACGCGCTGTCGCTGCCGAATGTAGAGCGCTATGTCGACGTCGTACCGACGGTCATGCAAGGGGACGGTGTCGACCGGTCGCAACGTTACGTTCGCGTCGCCGTCGACGGCGACGCGGCGGCGCTGTCTGCGCTACGGGATCCGTCGCAGGAGCGGAAGCGCGTACACGTGGGCATCGATATCGACTCGCTTGCGAAGGCATCCGATAGCCCTTCGCTGCCGTCGCATACCTATGCGGAGGTTCACGAGCTGCTGCTGGCCATCGGTCGCAGTTACCGCATCGTATCCGTGGACCTGTGCGGCGCCGACCCCGGAGTGGCCGGCTGGGGCGGCGTGGCCATGACGGCGTTGCATCTGCTGCTGACGGCGCTTGGTGCCGCGAAGGATCCGGTATGACCGACCACGGCCTGTTCGGCTGGCCGCGAGGCGAGATCACGTCGTTGGTACCCGGCGACGTGGGGGTGATCGGTGTACCGAGCGACTTCGGCAATGCCTATGTATCGGGAACGCGTGCGGGCCCGGAAGCCATTCGGCGATCGAGCGCGAGCATGCCGTTGCAAGACGTGGCCGGCCACGACCTCGGCGACGTCGATGTATTCGACGGAGCGGACTGGCCCGAGATCGTCGAACGTACGGGGGAGCGGGTGCGCCGGATAGCGGGCCAGGGCGCCATGCCGCTCGTGCTCGGGGGCGATCATGCCGTGTCGTATGCGGCGGTGTCGGCACTCGATCGTGTCGGCACGTTCGACATCGTCTGGTTCGATGCGCACACCGACTTCTGCCCGTGGCACGGCGCGGACTGGCACAACCACAAACAGGTGCTGCGCAGGATCGCCTCGCTTCCGCACGTTGGCCGCCTGCTGGTCGTGGGTCACCGCGGCATCACGTATTTCGACGAATCGCTGCAATGGCCCGCGCTCGAGGTGGTTCGGTCGGCGTCGCCAGGCCATGCGCCTTCCATTCCTTCCCCCTGGCTGGAAGGCGAGCGGCCGATTTACGTATCCATCGACATCGACGTGCTCGATCCGTGCATAGCGCCGGGCACCGGTCATCCGGTTCCCGGAGGCCTGAGCCTCGACACGCTGTGCAACATGGTTCGAACAGTGGCGCGCCGCCGACACATCGTCGGGGCTGACGTGATGGAGGTGAATCCGTTGCTCGATCACGAGGCCATGACCAGCCGCGCCGCCGCCGAAGTGCTCTCGGTACTGGTGCGCGCCAGGCTTCCGCACTCTTTACCCGCGACAGACGGAGCGCTCGCATGAAACAGAAGGACATTCCCACCGTATCGGCCGAAGACTTCGCAGAGCTCTTTGTGAAGAATCCCGACCTCCTGCACGAGAGCCCGTGGATCGTTTCCGGATACATCCAGGAGTGGCCGGGCTATCGCCGCTGGCAGGACGTCGATTACCTCGAGCAGCGCCTCGGCCACCTCTCTGCCTTTGCGAAGGCGCCGAACTTCATAACGAACCGGAACGACGGTCTGGTCAGCGTGGAAACGGACTTCGCGCGCTACCTCGGTTACATCCGTGCTCCGGACCGGGCGAAGGAACTGTTCGAGGGCCGCTGGCTGGAAGGTTCATACGACGAGTTCGTGCAGCGAGGACTGCCCCTGTACTGCGGCACCTTGCGCTTCGTCCACACCGCGACGGATCCCGCTTTCGAGGAGTTCCGCCCGCTCGTGCCGGCCCCCATCGAAACCTGGAACCACGCGCTGCCGTACTACTACTCCCTGTTCAATCATCTGTGGCTGCTGGTGAGCCTCCCGGGATCGCTGACGCCGCTGCACGTGGACAACAACGGGACCATCGCCCTGATAGCCCAGCTGCAGGGGCGCAAGCGGGCCACGCTCTATTCGCCCGCGCACCATCGCCACGTGCACAACCCGGCGGTCGGATACATGGATCCCGAGCACCCGAACCGCGAGGATTTCCCCACCTGCGACGAGGCCGTGGCCTGGACCGCGGATCTGACGGAAGGGCAGGTCCTCTTCGTGGGCACGGGCTGGGCGCATCATGTGAGGACGATCGAGCGTTCGATCTCGGTCAGCTTCGACTTCGTCGACCGGAGCAACATCGCCGCCTATGCCCGTTCCCCCGACTGGTCTTCCGTCCTGGGGGCGCGCGTCAAGAGCAGGCCGGACATCTTCGTGGACAAACTGGCGGGCGCCCTCACGCGCGGCCAGGTCGAAAGCCTGTCGGCTGTGGAAGTCGGGAGGCTTGCCATGACAGCGATCCTCA
Source organism: Luteibacter jiangsuensis (assembly GCF_011742555.1). GTDB lineage: Bacteria > Pseudomonadota > Gammaproteobacteria > Xanthomonadales > Rhodanobacteraceae > Luteibacter > Luteibacter jiangsuensis. Next base: position 98,020 of record NZ_JAAQQR010000007.1, on the reverse strand, counting down.
AGGCGTCGATCGCCTCCTCGGGAAGTGAGGACGCGCGTATACGGCAGCTTTATCTCGATCACCTTGAGGACGACGGCTTGCGGGGAGCCGCGTGATGGATGACGTGGTGCTTTTCATCGCCGGCGCGGAGCCGCTCCGGCTTCCGGCGACACCGCACCTTTACGTGGTAAAGCCCGTGGGCGCTGCGGTCAACGTGCAGAGCGACGGGCCGATGTCGCTGCTGATCGTCGACGAGATGACGGTCGGGTGCGTGGTGTCGAGGCTTGAAGCCGAAGGGCTCGCGGGCCAGGTGGCGCGGGTGGTCTGCGTGGACGAGCAGTACATCCTCGTTGCGGCGAAGATCCGCGAAGCGCTGGGTGTCGTCGGGCAGTCGTTCATGAGCGCCCGAGCGTTCCGCAACAAGTTCTTCATGAAGGAATTCCTGAAGACGGCGGAGCATTTCACCTTGCCCCGCTATTGGTCGCCCATCCAGCGCAAGGATGTGGCTGCCGTCTTCGGTGGCGCGAACGACGGGCGCATCGTGCGGAAGCCGATCCTGGGCTCCGGCGGCATGGAGGTGACCATCGCCGAAAGCCTCCACGCCATGGGGGAGGTGGCGCAGGACGAGATGCTGGAGTCGTTCGTCGACCTGCCGATGCTGCATGTCGACGGGCTGATCGTCGGGGGGGAGGTGCGCTTCTTCGTCGTTTCCAAGTACATCAACTTCTGCCTGTCCTTCACCGATTTCAAGTACGTCGGCAGCGAGTTCTCCCATGACGCGCGGCTCAATGCCAGGGCCGAGCTGGCCATGCGCGAGGTGTTTCAGCTGTTGCCCTCGTTCCAGGACGGCGCGTTCCACCTGGAGATGTTCTATTCCGATACGGACATGGTCTTCTGCGAAATCGCGAGCAGGCCCGGCGGCATCGGGATCGTGCGCGCACTCGAAGAGGCCTATGGAATCAATCTGTATCGCGCTGCCTTCCTCGCCCAGTGCGGCAGGCCCGTCGAACTGCCTTCCATGCGCCGCACGGAAACGTCGTGGCTGCTCGTGCCGCACGGGGTATCCCTGGACATCGACGCCGGCCGGCTTCGTGGGTTGCCGTGGTTGGTCGAATTCTTCGTCGCCGAGGACGGCAGGGACCGCAGCCTGCATTGCGCCGACGGCAAGTTCAAGGCGGTGTTGAAGGGCGACAGCCTTTCCGAAGTGGTGGAACGTCGTTGCGAGCTGTTGGCATCCATCGGCTACGCGTAACCGTGAGGCATCCAGGAGAGTCACCATGAGCCAGACCATCAACGATCGTCCGCTGCTGCTTCACAGCCAGGGACGCCACGCGGCCGACATACCGGACGACGAGATATGGGACAGCCTCGCCTCGCACGGGGCCATCCTGTTCCGGGGGTTCGGGCTCGACGCGGACGGGTTCTACGACGTTGCCTCCCGCTTCAGTCGCGGGTTTCTCGTATCGCCGTTCGGCGACCGCAAGCCCGCCAGCGACCGGAACGAACTGCAGACCGTCACGGTCGGACAGGCGGGCCTGAGTCTCCATTTCGAATACGGCAACAGCCCGCTGAGGCCCGACCTGTTGTGGTTCTATTGTCGGAAAGCCGCTTCCGAAGGTACGGGCGGCGAAACACTGCTGGCCGATGGGGCGGCCATCTTCGAGAAGTTGCGACCGGAAACGCAGGAGGCGCTCAAGGCACGGCGGGTGATGTATCGCAACTTCGTCCCGCCCGACGCGTTTGAAGCGATCCTCAGCAAGAACGAGACAGTCGGTTCACTGGTCGGGCCCGACGTGGTCGGGGCACTCAGTCGGACGCAGGACTTCCGCGTGACGGAAACGTCCGGAAGCAGGGTGGTCTTCGAGTTCGTCGCACCGTCCGTGCGGCCGATAGGCGATGCGGGCAGGATGCGGGTGTGTCAGAACATGTTCACCGATGCCTACAAGAAGCCGACGGACGACGAGGCCGACGGATCCTTCAGTACCCTGGTGACCTGGGAAGACGGCAGCGAGATACCTCACGAGGTGCTCGATGACCTGAAGCAGGTGGCGCGGTCGCTCACCCGCGGCATCCGCTGGCAGACCGGCGACTTCGTGCTGATCGACAACAACCGCATGCTGCATGGCCGGAACCAGACGTCCGATCCGACCCGCGACATCGTCATGCTGAGTTCCTTCAGCTCGCGGTTTCGCCTCGATACGGCTCCCGTGGGTGCAACGCGGGAAGGGTCATAGCACGTTCACCGGCAGCTTCAGGTAGCGCACGCCGTTGTCTTCGGGTTCGGGCAGGTGACCTGCACGCATGTTCACCTGCACGGACGGCAGCAACAGCCTGGGCATGGCAAGCGTCGCGTCCCGCTTCTCGCGCATCTCGACGAACATGTCCTCTGTTACGCCTTCGTGTACATGCACGTTGGCGGTTCGTTCGGCACCTATGGTGGTCTCCCACGCGAACTGGTCGCGGCCGGCAGCCTTGTAGTCGTGGCAGAGGAATACCCGCGTGTCGTCCGGCAGCGCGAGCAGGCGCTGGATGGAACGGTAGAGCTGACGCGCCGAGCCGCCGGGGAAGTCGCAGCGGGCGGTGCCATAGTCCGGCATGAACAGGGTATCGCCGGGAAACACGGCATCCCCGATCACGTAGGCCACGCATGCCGGCGTATGACCCGGTACGTACAAGGCGGTGGCCTGCAGGTTACCGATATTGAAGGACGCGCCATCGGCGAACAGACGATCGAACTGGCTGCCGTCGCGCTTGAACGCCGTGCCGGCGTTAAAGACCTTGCCGAAGGTGTCCTGCACGATGGTTATGTGCTCACCGATGGCCAATGTCCCACCGACCTGTTCCTGCAGCCATGGCGCGGCCGACAGATGGTCGGCATGCGCGTGCGTTTCGAGCAGCCATTGCACGTCCAGGCCCTCGTCCCGCACGTGGCGGACCAGCGCCGAGGGCGAATCCGTGGCGGTGCGGCCCGAGGCCACGTCGAAATCGAGCACGCTATCGATGATGGCGCACGCCGATGACTGCGGGTCGCGCACCACGTGGCTGGCGGTGAAGGTGGCTGGATCGAAGAAGGTCGTCACGTGAGGCGACGGCGCGCGATGCGAGCGCGCATCTTGGACGATGCTGCGGGCCCGCTCCAATGGCGAATCCACGAAGGCGGGTGTATTCACGGCCGGTTCCCGAGCAACAAGTAGGCCCCAAGCTTGCATAGTTCCAAGGGAGGGCGCCACATCGCGCAAGCGGGCGTCGACCTTCCTCCAAAGAGTTAATACTTATTTCATGTACCGAGTAGTTGACAAATAGAGGGGGCGAGGGGAGAATTCTGTACCAGGCGGTTCTCTTAATGGGCTGCCCGCCCCGTCCCGGTGCTGGATACCCCTCCCTCCCCCCGCTCCAGCACCGGGGCCCGGCCTTCTTCCAGCGGCGCTTCACCCGTTCCCGCGCATCGGCCCGCCTTCCATGGCGCTGGCCGATTTCCTTTGTCTGCTGTCCGCGATCGCGGTCCCGCGAGGGCCGTGCTGCGTGTCCGTCAGGCCGCCGACGCCGGATGGAACTGCTGCTCCTCCGTGGAACCGCTCAATGCCGAGAGCGAACTCAACGATCCGGCGATGACCTGGTTCACCGTGTCGAAGTAGCCCGTGCCGACCTCGCGCTGGTGCTTCGCCGCGGTGTAGCCGTCCTTCTCGGCGGCGAATTCCGCTTCCTGGAGTTCCACGTACGCGGCCATCTGGCGGTCGCGATAGCCGCGGGCAAGCTGGAACATTGAGTAGTTGAGCGCATGGAAGCCGGCGAGGGTGATGAACTGGAAGGCGTAACCCATCGCGCCCAACCGCTTCTGGAATTCCGCGATGGTGGTTTCGTCGAGGTTCTTCTTCCAGTTGAAGCTCGGGGAACAGTTGTATGCGAGCTTCTTGCCGGGGAATTTCGCATGGATGGCTTCGGCAAAACGGCGCGCCTGCTCCATGTCGGGCGTGGCGGTTTCGCACCAGATCAGGTCGGCATACGGTGCGTAGGCGAGACCACGCGCGATGGCCTGCTCGATACCCTGGCGCGACTCGTGGAAACCTTCGACGGTGCGCTTGCCGGTAAGGAAGGGCTTGTCGGCATCGTCCACATCCGAGGTCACCAGCCCCGCGCCCATGGCGTCGGTGCGGGCGACGATCAAGGTGGGTACGCCGGCCACGTCCGCGGCGAGGCGCGCGGCCACCAGCTTCTGCACCGCTTCCTGCGTCGGCACCAGCACCTTGCCACCCATGTGGCCGCACTTCTTCGCGCTTGCGAGCTGGTCCTCGAAATGAACGCCGGCGGCTCCTGCCTCGATCATGTGCGACATGAGTTCATAGGCATTGAGCACACCACCGAAACCCGCTTCCGCATCGGCGACGATGGGCACCAGCCAGTCGATACCGTCCTTGCCTTCCGCGTGGTGGATCTGGTCGGCGCGCAGCAGGGTCTTGTTGATCTTGCGCACGACGTTCGGCACGGAGTCGACCGGATACAGCGATTGGTCGGGATACATCGTGCCGGCCGTGTTCGCGTCGGCCGCGACCTGCCAGCCGGACAGGTAGATGGCCTCGAGGCCGGCCTTCACCTGCTGCATCGCCTGGTTGCCGGTGAGTGCGCCCAGTGCGTTGACGTACGGCTTGTCCTCGAGCGATCGCCACAGGCGTTCCGCGCCGCGGCGAGCGAGCGTGTGCTCCACCGGCACGGTGCCGCGCAGGCGCACCACGTCCTCGGCGGTGTAGGGCCGCTGTATGCCATTCCAGCGTTCGTTGTTCTTCCAGTCGAGCGCGATCTGTTCGGCGGTGTGCATCTTCATGGTCGTGGCTCCGATGGGTCAGGAAAGGTGCTCGTAGGCGGGAAGGGTGAGGAAGTCGCGAAGTTCGTCGGCGTGGGTCAGCGCGGCGATGAGCGCGGCGGCTTCGTCGGCGCGGCGCGCTCCCGGATGCCCGCTCTCGCGCAAGCGGTGGCAATGCGCGGCGAGGGCCTGGTCGAACAGGGCGAAATTCACGTCCGCGTGGTCGCTGAATTCCAGCGGGCCGTGGTGCAGCCACTGCCATAGCTGCGCGCGCGCGATCTCGGCCGTGGCCGCGTCTTCCATCAGATGGTGGATCGGCACGCAACCGAGGCCGTCGAGCCATGCGGCGGTGTAGCGGAGGCACACCTCGACGTTGTTGTCGAACCCCTGCCGCGTGATCGTGCCGATTGCCGGCGCTATCAACGCGTCGCGCGAAACCTCGACATCGTCGCGCGACACATGCAGTTGGTTGGACGTCGGCATGTGCTGGTCGAAGACCGCCTGCGCCACGGGTACCAGGGCCGGATGCGCCACCCAGGTGCCATCGTGGCCCGCGGTGACTTCGCGCAGCTTGTCGGCGCGCACCTTGGCCATGGCCGCGGCATTCGCTTCCTCGTCGCCCTTGATGGGGATCTGCGCCGCCATGCCACCCATGGCGAACGCACCACGGCGGTGGCAGGTGCGGATCAGGAGTTCCGAGTAGGCCTTCAGGAAGGGCACATTCATCGTCACCTGGCCGCGCTCCGGGAGCAGACGGTCGCGATGCGCGCGGAACGTCTTGAGGTAGGAGAAGATGTAATCCCAGCGGCCGCAGTTCAGGCCCACGGCGCGGTCGCGCAACGCGTGCAGGATCTCGTGCATCTGGAACACGGCGGGCAATGTTTCGATCAGCACCGTGGCCTTCATCGTGCCGTTCGGCAGACCAAGCACCGACTCGGCATGCGACAACACGTCGTTCCAGAGCGCCGCTTCCTCCATGGACTGGAGCTTCGGCAGGTAGAAGTACGGCCCGCGATCCCGTGCATGCAGCGCGGTGGCGTTGTGGAAAGCGAACAGGCCGAAATCGACGAGCGCGCCGGATACCACCTCGCCGTCGACGGTCACGTGGCGCTCTGGCAGGTGCCACCCGCGCGGGCGAACGACAAGTACGGCGGGGTTGGCGCCAACGCGGTACACCTTTCCTTCGCCGCTCGTGAATTCGATGCTGCCATCCACTGCATCGCGCAGATTGCGCTGGCCGTCGATCTGGTTGGCCCAGGTCGGGGCGCTGGAATCCTCGAAGTCGGCCATGAACACCTTCGCGCCCGAGTTCAGCGCGTTGATGATCATCTTGCGTTCGACCGGGCCCGTGATCTCCACGCGGCGGTCTTGCAGCGCGGCGGGAATGGGGGCGACGACCCAGTCGCCTTCGCGGATGGCGGCGGTGTCGGCGCGGAAGTCGGGCAGCTCGCCGGCGTCGTAGCGCTGCTGGCGCGTCGCTCGTTCCGCAAGCAGGTCGCGGCGGCGCGAGTCGAAGCGGCGGTGCAGACCGGCGACGAAGGAAAGCGCGCCGGGTGTCAGGATGTCCCGGTAGGCCTCGCTGTCTGCGTGGAGGCGGAGGCCGGACATCGGGTCGAGCGCACTTTGGGGAACGGCCATGAAACGTGCTCCGGTACGGGTGTGGCATCCACGCTAGGCCCGGAGCTATGCTTTTGACAAAGCATATGTTTCAAAGAAATCCATTAATCACGTTAATAGTGAATATAATCCATTGAATTAACGGAGCTATTGTGCCCCCGCGAAAGCTGAATCGAGCCTCTAAAGAGACCAGAACACCCCGCCGCGGTACCTCGGCGGAGGACGGCGGGCGGTTTTACTACAAGGGCAATCGGCTGAAACAGCTTCGCGCCTTCGTCTACGTGACCCGCCTCGGCACGTTGAGCCGGGCAGCGGAAGCGCTGTTCTTGTCTCAGCCGTCGGTGAGCCTGCAGCTGAAGGCACTGGAGCGGGAACTGGGGGCGCCCTTGCTCGAGCGGACGCGACGCCGCATCACGCTCACCGACGCGGGCGAAGCGCTCTACGAGATCGCGCGGCCCCTGGTGGAGGGCTTCGAAAACCTCGACCGCGAGTTCCACGCGAAGACGCGAGGACGGCAGGACGGCAAGCTCACGGTGGCCGCGGGTTCCTCGACGATCCAATACCTGTTGCCGGACCTGGTGAAGGCTTATCGCGAGCGTTACCCGTCGGTGCACCTGCAACTGGCGAATGTCACCGGGAAAGACGGGCTGGCGCTCCTGCGTGCCGATGAAGCCGACATCGCCATCGGCTCGATGCTCGACGTGCCGCAGGACATCGCGTGGGCCCCCGTCTACCACTACGACCCGATGCTGATCATGCCGCCCGACCACCCGTTGGCGGCCAAGGACGACATCCACCTCGAAGACCTCTCCCCCTACGGTCTCATCCTGCCGCCGGAGCGCCTCACCACGTTCCGCCTTGTCGACATGGTGTTCCAGCAGCGGCACGTGCCGTATACCGTAGCCATCGAGGTCGGCGGATGGGACGTCATCAAGCAGTACGTGGCGATGGGCCTCGGTATCTCCATCGTCACCGGCATCTGCATCACGGAAGCGGACAAGCAACGGCTCGTCGTGCGCAACCTGCGTCGCTACTTTCCGCAACGCAGTTACGGCGTCGTCATGCGCAAGGGCAAGTTCCTCAGCCCCGAGGCGCGCGCGTTCATCGACCTCATCCGCCCTGGGCTGCTGACGCATCGCGATTACGACGAGCCGGGGCATTCAGAACGGTGATCAGGCCTGGACGTCCAGCAACCGTCCATTGAGGTATTCGACCAGTTGCCATATTCCCCTGGCTGCATCGATCCCCGCCTGATAACTGCGGATTGCCACGGGGTATTCAGCGAGATCGCCGCTGTTGAGCGTTGCCGTTGCCTCATCGATCCAGTTGGCGAGATTCATGGGGCCGGGGTGGTCGAGGTGATAGAGCCCGAGTTCCCCGCCAGCATCCGCAGAAATGTAGCCCTCCCAATACAACGTGCCGGCCAGATACCTTAGATCTTCGGGAGAAATGGAATTCAGATCCAAATTCAGCAACCGGTTTCGAATGCTCTCCGGCAGGTCATCTGCGACCTGGTCAGGTCGTCCGTTCTCGATGGGGTTGTCCCGGAATCCGTACTCGTTCGAACGTTCCTTACCCAGTTGCCTGCCAGCCGTCAGGATGCCCGGAGACCTCATGCCGATAGCATATTCCATGCGTTCCCTCGCTTTTTCGTCAGATCAGTGAGGAGAACTATCCCGATACGGATGTACGTACGCAGTAAGCGAGTATCGCTGCGAAAGGTTGCTCCGCCCTGCACGGAGTAGGTCTTTCTCGACCGGCCGCGAGACGTTTGGTGCGCGAAATATGCCGGGAGAGCTACAGTTCAACTGTGCCCGTTCGCTACTTTTCTTCGGCGCCATGTGGCGCGCGAACGGAAGTTTTCATGAAAGGCTTGACGCTAATCCTCGCGGCCACCGCGCTTCTTTCAGTCACCGCGGTGTCGCACGCGCAGTACTCGTGGAGTAAGCCGACTCGGTCTCATGGGAATCGCGGTCGATGCATTGGTCACCTGCCGCAAGCGATCTCGGAGGGATGGCTTGCTTCGGGCGAGTACAGAGTGGTCCATGCCTGGAGCACAACATGTCATAGCGCATTTACCGCTTCAGCATCCGGGGTAACCATTTACGTTCAACGAATGACGGGCGAAAAATGGATCAATCTGGCGGTCGGAATCTCAGCCAACATCCAGGACCTCGGCCCGGGTACTTACAGAATTGTTGCTTACAACAACGGACCGTTGCGAACCAAATTCAAGGTTCGCCACCATCAAGGCCTCGGTTAACCGCGCGAACACGTCGGCGCATCGTGGCGCTTACGTTCAAGCACCACGATGCTTGCCGCGATACCCCTCAAACATGGCGCGGATGCGCGCCATGTCGGCGTCGGGGTCGTCGCTGGCGGTCACGAGCGGGCCTACCGTGAAGGTCTTCGTCGGGTAGTCGATGAAGATCGGCTGGATCGGAATGCCGGAGGCGCGCGCGATGCGCAGGAATCCGGACTTCCACTGCTTCACGGGTTTGCGCGTGCCTTCGGGCGTGATGCCCAGCCACATCTTTTCGTGGCTCGCGAAGCGGGCCACCATCTGGTCGACCACGTTGGTGGCCGCCGAGCGGTCGATGGGGATCATGCCGAGCCGGCGGACGATCGGCCCGAAGGGGCCGTTGAGCACTTCGCGCTTGATCATCACACCGAGATCGAGCCCCAGGGCGGATTTCATCAGCAGCCCCCACACGCCGTCCCAATAGGACGAGTGGGGCGCGCCGATCAGGATGAGCTTTGGCAGGTTCGGGAGCTCGCCGACGACACGCCAGCCGCTGAGGCCGATGGCCCAGCGGCAGAACCTCTTCCACCACGAGTCCGGCAACGATGGCGCCTGCGGGGGGAGCGGAGGCGGTGCGGTGCTCACTCCCGGCTCCAGTCGCGCGAGCGCGTCTTCTTCGTCTGCGAGCGTTGGGCCTTGCCAGCCAGGCGGCGCTCCTTCGACGCGCGCGTGGGCTTCGTCGCCACGCGCTTCCTGGCCACCACGGTGCCTTCGCGCAGCACGTCGGCGAGGCGTTCGCGGGCGTCTTCCCGGTTGCGCGCCTGGTCACGGAAGCGCCGGGCCTGGATGACGAGCACGCCGGCATCGGTCATGCGGCGGTCGCGGCGTGCGAGCAGCCGCGCGCGTACATCCTCGGGTAGCGAAGGCGATCCGGCAACGTCGAAACGCAATTCCACGGCGCTTTCCGTGCGGTTCACGTGCTGCCCGCCCGGTCCGTCGGCACGCGTGAAGCGTTCGACCAGTTCGGTGTCGGGAATGGCGATGGAGCGGGTCACGATGAGCATATCGGGACCGATTCTAGCAGCGTCGTTCCTCCGGACTGTCCAACGAAAAAGGGCGCGGCTCGCGCCGCGCCCTTTCCGGTCGACCTGGAACGGTCTTACTTCTTCTTGATTTCGAAGGCCTCGTTGCCCACGGCCTGACCGTTGAGCGAGATGGTGACCTTGTACTTGCCTTCCGGCCACTCGTTCGGATTCTGGATCTTGAACGTGGTGACTGCCGGGCCGTCGGTGCTGATGGACTGGCTGATGTCGCTCACCGTCGTGGTGGTCTCGCCGTCCTGGTAGGTCCACTTGGCGTTCAACGTGGCGCCGGCCGTGGTGCCTTCGGTGGCCACCGAAGCGTAGATCGTCTTCTCGCTCGGGGAGAAGGTGGTCTTTTCCTTCGACACCTTCTTGTCGCTACCGACAGCGCTGCCCAGCGTGACGGAGCCGACCTTCAGCGTGTCGGCGGCGGCAGCGGGAGCCGCCGGGGCGGTAGCCGGCTGCGTGGCAGGTGCGGGCGCGGCGGGCGTGGCGGCGGCCGCGGCGGTACCGGCCGCTGCCGGAGTCGTGGCGGCGGGGGCAGCGGCAGGGGCGGCCGGCGCCGTGGAGGCGGCGGCGGGCGCGTTGTTCTGCTGCTCTTCCTTCTTGCCGCAGGCGGTGAGGACCAGCAGACCGGCCACGGTGGCCGTGCAGAGAGCGGACGAGCGGAAGGAAAGCTTCATGTTCTGGATTCCGGGATGGCTTGTCGGGTTCTAACGAGGCGTTGGAGGGGCAACCCCCTCGGCCGCCGCAGGGTACAGGCTACACAACTAAAGGCAAGACCAATGAAGAGCGCATGAACACTGCGTTCATCATTGCCGCGCTCCGCGCGGGTTTCCGGGGACGGAGGCCGGATCGGTGCTGCGGAACGGATTGATGTCCAGGCCGCCGCGGCGCGTATAGCGTGCGTACACCGACAGCGCCTCGGGGGCGCAACGAGCGCTCACGTCCATGAAAATGCGTTCGACGCACTGTTCGTGAAATTCGCTGTGCTCGCGGAACGAGACGAGGTAGCGCAAGAGCCCTTCGCGGTCCATCGGACGGCCCGTGTAGGCGATCTGCACGCTGCCCCAGTCCGGCTGGCCCGTGACCGGGCAATTGGAACGTAGCAGGTGGGATATCAGCACTTCGCGCACATGGCCTTCGTGCGCGCCGAGGAAGTCGGGCCTGGGCGGGCCGTAGCTGTCGATGTCGAGTTCCAGCGCGTCGAGGAGGACGCCCTCCGGTTCGGCGAGCACGGTGCCTTCCAACTCCCCGGGGGAGCGGAGCGTCACGGCGACCGGGCCGCCGGCGGCGGCTGAGAGGTCGCGAACCAGCGTGTCGCGCACGATCTCGGCACGGGCGATGCGTTCTTGCGCAAATCCGTTCAGGTAGAGCTTGAAGGACTTCGATTCGACGATGTTCGGCGTGCTCGCCGGAAACCGGAATTCCGCCACGGCCACCACGGGTTTGCCGCGTGCGTCGAGCCACGACAGCTCGTAACCGTTCCAGATGTCGACGCCGTGGAACGGGAGGGCGGCGCCGGAGACACCGATCTCGTCCCGCTTGCCCTGGCGCGGAATGGGAAAGAGCAGCCCCGCGTCGTAGCGGTCGGCATAGACGGTGGACTTGCCCAGCGGCGAATGTTCGGGGGACGACATGGCGGTTTGCTGCTGCGAACAAACCGCCATTATAAGGCCTTACGCCGACAAGGACTTACGCATTGAGCGAGCCCATCATGTTCGCGGCGTACCGATCGCCGGCGGCGGCATCCGGTGGGAACACGGCGTCGATGTCGGCCACCTCGGCGGCACTGAGCTTCACGTCGACCGCGCCGGCGTTTTCCTCCAGGTATTTCACCCGCTTCGTACCTGGGATCGGCACGATGTCGTCGCCCTTGGCAATGACCCAGGCGAGGGCCAGCTGTCCGGGCGTGCAACCCTTGTCGGCGGCGAACTTCTTCACCTTGTCGACGATGGCGAGGTTCTTCGCGAAATTCTCGCCGGTGAAGCGCGGATTCACGCGACGGTAATCGTCTTCGGCGAAGTCCTCGGGTTTCGTGATGGCGCCAGTGAGGAAGCCGCGGCCCAGGGGGCTGTACGCCACCAGCGCCACGCCGTTCTCCCGACAGGCCGCGAGCGTGCCCGTGGTTTCCGGATCGCGGGTCCACAGCGAGTATTCGCTTTGCAACGCGGTGATCGGATGGACGCGCGCCGCCTTGCGAATCGATGCCGCGGACGCCTCGGAAAGGCCAAGGTGGCGCACCTTGCCTTCCTCGACAAGGCGGGCCATCGCGCCAACGGTTTCTTCGATCGGAACCGTGCGATCCACGCGGTGCTGGTAGTAGAGGTCGATGTAGTCGGTCTTCAGGCGGCGGAGACTGCCCTCGACGGACTCGCGCACGTATTCCGGCCGGCCGCTGATGCCGCGCTTCATCGGATCGTTGGGGTCGCGCACGATGCCGAACTTCGTCGCGAGGAACACCTTGTCCCGCCGGCCCTGCAAGGTGCGGCCCAGCAGTTCCTCGTTCGTATGCGGTCCGTAAGCGTCGGAGGTATCCCAGAAGGTGATGCCGAGCTCCAGCGCGCGTTCGAGAGTGGCGACCGATTCCTTCTCGTCGCCGGCGCCGTAGAACTCGCTCATGCCCATGCAGCCGAGGCCCAGGATGGAAACCTCGGGGCCATGTTTGCCGAGTTTGCGGGTGATCATGCGTGTCTCCTTGCGAGGCCGGTGGCGAGGGCGGCCACAGCAGGGGCGGGCTCAGGCCTGCGGGGCGGAATCCACCGGCGTCGGCTTCAGGTCGTTGTCCAGGGCGATCATCGTGAAGGTGCCGCGCGTGCAGAGCTCGCGGGCACCGGTCAGGAGTTCCTCGGTGAACATGGCGACGTCGACCTTCATCGACGTGCGCCCCACCGAAACCACCGTGGCCACCAGCTCTACCATCTGCCCCTTCCGAACCGGGACGTGGAAGTCCACCTGCTCGGAGCGGGCCGTGACCACCACCTTGCGCGAATAGCGCGAGGCGGCGAGGAAGGCCGCTTTGTCCATCCATGCCAGCGCCTGGCCGCCGAAGAGCGTACCGAGGTGGTTGGTGTGATCGGGAAAGACGATCTCGAGGACACGAGCCTCGGTCGGGCGGGCGATGGGGAGCATGGCGGCGTTGTCGGTCATGATGGCAGGCATTCTACCCCTCCCCGGGCGCCACGGGGGCTCAGAACGCCTGGTCGAAGGCCACCTCTCCCTGCACGCCCACCTGGTACGAGGACACGCGGCGTTCGAAGAAGTTGGTGAGTTCCTGCACGTCCTGCAGGTCCATGAAGTCGAACGGGTTCTTCGCACCGTACTTCTTCGGCATGTCCAGTTGCACCAGGCGCTGGTCGGCGCAGTACTCCAAGTACTGGCGCATGTCGGCCACGGAGAGGCCGGCGACACCGCCGGACAGCACGTCCTGGGCGAACTGCGTCTCGCAGGCGATGGCGTCTTCCAGCATGGCCTCCACCTGAATGCGCATGTCGTCGTCGAACAGGTCGGGCTCCTGCTCGCGCACGGTGCGCACTACCTCGAACGCGAACGCCATGTGGCCCGACTCGTCGCGGAATACCCAGTTGGTGCCCGAGGCAAGGCCATGCAGCAGTCCGCGGGACCGGAGGTAATACACATAGGCGAACGCGGCGAAGAAGAACAATCCCTCGATGCAGGCGGCGAAGCAGATCAGGTTGAGCAGGAACTGGCGGCGATGCTCGCGCGTTTCCAGGCGGTTGAGGTTCTGGATTGAGTCGATCCACTTGAAGCAGAACTCGCCCTTCTGGCGGATCGAAGGAATGCTCTCGATAGCGGCGAACGCCTTGTTCCGCTCGGCAGGCTCGGGGATATAAGTGTCCAGCAGGGTGAGATAGAACTGCACGTGCAGCGCTTCCTCGTACAGCTGGCGCGACAGGAACATGCGCGCCTCCGGCGAATTCACGTGCTGGTACAGGTTCAGCACCAGGTTGTTCGACACGATGGTGTCGCCGGTAGCGAAGAACGCCACGAGCCGATGGATCAGGTGGCGGTCCGCGTCGGACATCTTCGCTTTGAGGTCGGTCACGTCCAGCGAGAAATCCACCTCTTCCACCGTCCACGTATTGCGAATGGCGGCGCGGTACATCTCGTAGAACTGCGGGTACTTCATCGGCCGCAGGGTGAGTTCGAAGCCCGGGTCGAGAATGTGGGTGTCGCGGGTGACGGGGGAAACAGACATCGTATTACCTCTGGAAATCGGTGCAGGTCGATTACTGGCAGGCTTCGCAGTACTCGGGGTTCTCGAGCGAGCAGAACACGGCCGCCTCTGCCTGTTCCTGCGTACCTGCAACCGGTGCAGCGGGTGCCGGTGCCGCGGCCGACGAACTCACCGTGGTCTTCGCGATGCGCGTGGCCGGGCGCGAGCGCAGGTAGTACGTGGTCTTGATGCCGGCCTTCCAGGCGTACATGTACATCGAAGAAAGCTGCCCGATGTTCGGGTTTTCCATGAACAGGTTGAGCGACTGGCTCTGGTCGATGTAGGCACCGCGGGCCGCGGCGAGATCGATCAGCGCTTTCTGCGGCAGCTCCCAGGTGGTGCGATACACACTGCGCAGTTCGGCGGGGATGGCCGAGATGCCCTGTACCGAACCCTCGGCCAGCTTGATCTGGTCGCGAATTTCCGACGTCCACAGGCCCAGCGTCTTCAGTTCCTCCACGAGGTAGCGGTTCACCACCAGGAAGTCGCCCGACAGCGTTTCGCGCTTGAACAGGTTGGACACCTGCGGCTCGATGCACTCGTAGCAGCCGGCGATGGAAGCGATGGTGGCCGTGGGTGCGATGGCGATCAGCAGCGAATTGCGCAGGCCCTTGGCCTTGATCTTCTCGCGCAGTTGCGCCCAGCGCGCGTCCTTGCCGGCGGGGGTTGCAGCAGGCCAGTAGTCGAACTGGAGTTCGCCGTTCGCCGCACGGCTTTCGTCGAAACCGGGATGGGCCCCGTCACGCTCCGCGATCTCGTTGGACATCGACAGCGCATGGAAGTAGATCTCTTCCGCGATGCGCGTGGACAGGGTGCGCGCCTCGTCGGAGTCGAAAGGGAGGCGCAGCTTGAAGAACACGTCCTGCAGGCCCATGACGCCAAGACCTACGGGGCGCCACTTCATGTTCGCCGTCTTCGCCGTCGCGATGGGATAGAAGTTCAGGTCGATCACGCGGTTGAGCTGGCGCACCGCGGTGCGCACGGTCGCGGCGAGCTTGTCGTAGTCGAACTGTCCATCCACCACGTGCCGGGCGAGGTTGATCGAACCGAGATTGCACACCGCCGTCTCGTTCTCGTTGGTCACCTCGAGGATCTCGGTGCACAGGTTCGACAGGTGGATCACGTTCTTCGGCAGCGCCGTCTGGTTGCTGGTGGCATTTGAACGGTCCTTGAAGGTCATCCAGCCGTTGCCGGTCTGGGCCAGCGAACGCAGCATGCGTGCGTAGAGTTCGCGGGCCTTGATCGTCTTCGCGGCCAGACCGTCGGCCTCCGCTTTCTCGTAGGCGGCATCGAACGCGGGGCCCCACGTGTCCACGAAGTGCGGCACGATCTTCGGATCGAACAGCGACCAGTCGCCGTCCGCTTCCACTCGGCGCATGAACAGGTCGGGCACCCAGTTCGCGAGGTTCAGGTTATGCGTGCGGCGCGCGTCGTCGCCGGTGTTTTCGCGCAGTTCGAGGAATTCCTCGATGTCGGCGTGCCAGGACTCGAGGTACACGCAGGCAGCGCCCTTGCGCTTGCCGCCCTGGTTCACGGCGGCCACGGAAGCGTCCAGCGTCTTCAGCCACGGCACCAGGCCGTTGGAGTGCCCGTTGGTGCCCTTGATCAGGGAGCCACGCGAGCGGATGCGCGAATACGCGAGGCCGATACCACCGGCGAACTTCGACAGTTGCGCCACGTCGCCGTACTTCGCATAGATCGATTCCAGGGCATCCTGCGGGGAATCCAGCAGGAAGCACGACGACAGCTGCTCGTGCGCCGTGCCGGCGTTGAACAGCGTCGGCGAGCTGGCCAGATACTCCAGCGAAGAGAGCATGCGGTACAGCTCCAGCGTCTCGGCCACGTCGTTCCCGCCGAGCGCGCAGGCGATGCGCATGAAGAAGTATTGCGGCGTCTCGATCACGAAACGCTTCGTCGGGTGGCGGAGAAGGTAGCGGTCGTACACCGTGCGCAGCCCGAAGTACTCGAAGCGGCGCGATGCGGTCAGGTCGATCGCGTCATTGAGCTTGCGCGCGTTCACCTGCACGAAGTCGCGCAGTCGGTCGTTGAGGATACCCAACTCGAATCCGGTGGCGATCGACTGCGAGAAGGAGTGGATGTCCTGTCCCGACACTTCCTTGTCGATGAAGGCCGCGAGCAGGCGAGCAGCGAGCTGGCCGTACTCCGGCTCTTCGGCGGTCAGCGCGGCCGCGGTGCGGATGGACAGCTGGTCCAGTTCCTGCGTGGTGGCGCCGTCGTAGAGCCCCCCGATCGTTTTGAGCGCCACGCGCATCGGATCGACCGCGTACAGGCCATCGGCGCTGCGCGTCACCGCGCGCACGATCTTGTTCACGTCGACGATCTCGTGCCCGCCATTGCGCTTGGTCACGCGCATCTGGCCCGGATTGTGGGGTGGCGTGAGGGCGAAGGCCGGCGGCGGGTCGTTACGGTAGCCGGCGGCGGGGGGTGTCCCGTTCGTCGCGACGGCGGTAGGGGTGGAGACGGCGTCGGCCGTCGCGGTGCGCTCGTGCGCTGCGGAATCCATCGTGGTCATGAGTGGCGTGCCCCGGGGCCAGGTTCAAACTCCCGTTCCCTCGGACGGGGCTCGAAGCGACGGCAACACGGGACGGGCCGGGACGGAGCGCGCAGGACGGCTCCGGTCCGCGACGTGCCTCCCCGCGGAAGCCGTCACTGCAATCGCTGCCGATAAGGCACCGATTGCTGGCAGGTCTTCGGACTCGTGGACGGGGCCCGAAGGCCTTGCCTACCCGTCGCTTCCCAGCCGCGGAGGGCCAGTGCATTGAACGGGGTCGTTTCCACTTACCGCTGCGGGGCAGTTCCGGATTTTCACCGGATTCCCTATTAAGTCCGACGGGCAGTCGCGCCTCTCCGGACACCAGCGCGACACACGATATAGGTCCCAGGAGGTGTGGTCAACGCCATATGTAGTGATTGGCGCAAGTGACTGATCGACCGTGAACTACGGCGTGGAGGTTTCGTGAAGATCGTCTACACAAAGTGCTCGCTGCTCCGAAGATAGAATCCGTGCCCCACCGGATACCATCCTTGAGGCCGATGCTGCCACCTTCCAACGAGCCATCCGCCACGAAGGGCGACGTCACCGTCGAATTCGCCGCGGGGTTAACCCAGGACCAGCTGCGCCAGGCGCAGAAGATGGACGCCATCGGCAAGCTCACCGGCGGCGTGGCCCACGACTTCAACAACCTGCTCCAGGTCATCAGCGGCAACCTCCAGTTGCTCGCTGCCGACGTGGCCGGGAATCCGCGTGCCGAGCGGCGCCTCGCCAATGCCATGGCCGGCGTGACCCGTGGCTCTAAGCTCGCCGCCCAGTTGCTGGCCTTTGGGCGCCGGCAGCCCCTGGCGCCCAAGGTGGTGAACATCGGCCGCTTCGTGCGCGAGATGGACGACCTGCTTCGCCGCACGCTCGGTGAAGAGATCGAAGTGGAAACCGTCATCGCGGGCGGCTTGTGGAACACGCTTGTGGACATCAGCAATGTCGAAAACGCGCTGCTGAACCTCGCCATCAATGCCCGCGATGCGATGGAAGGCCGGGGCAGGCTGACCATCGAGGCCGGCAACGCCCTGCTCGATTCGAACTACGCTTCGGCGCACGGCGACCTCCGGCCGGGCCAGTACGTGATGATCGCGGTCACCGATACCGGAACGGGCATCCCGCCCGAGATCATCGACCAGGTGTTCGAGCCGTTCTTCACGACGAAGCCGGAAGGGCAGGGCACGGGCCTGGGCCTTTCCATGGTCTATGGTTTCGTGAAGCAGTCGGGCGGCCATGTGAAGATCTACAGCGAGCCTGGACATGGCACGACGGTGAAGCTCTACCTGCCGCGGTCGACGCAGAGCGAGGACCGGATCGTGGACATCGAGAACGAAGACCTCCGTGGCGGCGACGAGACCGTGCTGGTGGTGGAAGACGACGACGCCGTGCGCGATACCGTGGTGAGCATGCTCAGCGACCTCGGCTACCGGGTGCTGAAGGCGCGCGATGCAGCCAGCGCGCTGTCGATCATCGAGAGCGGCATCGCCATCGATGTGCTGTTCACCGATGTGGTGATGCCCGGCTCGCTGCGGAGCCCGGAACTGGCACGCAAGGCCGTGGAAAGGCAGCCGGGCATCGCCGTGCTCTTCACCTCCGGCTATACCGAGAACGCCATCGTGCACGGCGGTCGCTTGGACGAGGGTGTCGAACTTCTGAGCAAGCCGTATACGCGCGACCAGCTCGCTCGCCGCATTCGCCATGTGCTTGCGGAGAAAGAACGGAAAGCCGCCAACGTCATGGCCGCGATTCCGGGGCCGCCGGCAGCGCGCCCGCTGCGTGTGCTGGTGGTGGAAGACGACACGCTGATCCGCATGTCGATCAGCGAGATGCTGGAAAGCCGGGGCCATGTGGCCTTCGAAGCCGCGGACGGCAAGGAGGCCCTGCGCCTGCATGAAGCGCAGGAGATCGATGTACTCCTTGCCGACGTAGGCCTGCCGGGCATGAACGGTGTCGAAGTGGCTGCAAAGTTGCGGGAAGCACAGCCCGCTCTGCCCGTGCTTTACGCCACTGGCGATCACACCGCGAACGGTGTGCAGCGCGACGAACGCACGGAGGTCATCGTGAAGCCGTACGGCGTCGCCGACCTGATGGACGCGATAGGGCGGATCGCCGGTCGTTGAAGACCGGCGATAGCGCGGCGCTTCACGGGAGCATGTGCCCACCCGTGACGCCATAGGTTTCGCCGGTGATGAAGCTGGCCTCCTGGCTGGCCAGCAACACGTACACCGGCGCGCATTCCACCGGCTGGCCAGGGCGGCCCAGGGGCACGTTCTTCCCGAACTCCACCACCTTTTCCTGCGGCTGGCCGCCGCTCGGCTGTAGCGGCGTCCACACGGGGCCGGGAGCGACGGCGTTCACACGGATGCCCTTGTCGGCCACCTGCTTCGCCAGCGATTTGGTGAACGCCACGATGGCCGCCTTGGTCGGGGCATAGTCCAGCAGGATGTCCGAGGGCTCGTACGCCTGGATCGACGCCGTGTTCACGATGGCGGCGCCCGGAGGCATGTGTGCAAGGGCCGCCTTGCTCAGCCAGAACAGCGCGAACACGTTGGTGCGGAACGTCGCCTCGAACGATTCGCTGTCCAGTTCATCGATGGACTTGGCGAACTGCTGGCGTCCCGCGACGTTGGCGAGGATGTCCAGCCCGCCCAGTTCCTTCACCGTGCGGGCCACCAGTTCGTTGCAGAACGCTTCGTCCTTCAGATCGCCGGGAACGCCCACGATCTTTCGGCCTTCGCCCTTGAGCAGGGCGATGACCTCACCGGCATCCTTCTGCTCGGACGGAAGGTAATTGATCACCACGTCGGCGCCTTCGCGCGCAAAGGCGATCGCGGCCGCGCGGCCGATGCCCGAGTCGCCGCCGGTCACCAGTGCCTTGCGGCCTTTCAGACGGCCGTTGCCGCGATAGCTCGTTTCGCCGTGGTCGGGCTTCGGCACCATTTCCTTCGCCAGGCCGGGGGCCGGCTGCGGCTGCTTGGCGAATTCGGGCTGCGGATACTGCGTGCGCGGATCGCGCATGGCATAGGGATCTTTCTCGACGGCGTTGGCCATGGGGAGTTCTCGCATTTGGGGGATGAGGCCTTCCTGTTTACGAAGGGGCGCGTCCATGCGCCGTCCACGTCATGTCACGTCGGGGGAGCTATGCGATCATCTTCCGCGGCAGGCACGGGTATGCTCGGAGGTTCTTGCCGATGCCAGGGCCGCTCCCTTGACCGCATACCGCCTTGTTCTCGTCGCTGCGCTCTGCCTCGTTCCGGCACTCGCCGACGCGTCCGTGTTCGTCGATACCCCCCGTGTGGAACACGCGGATGCCCCGACCTACGTCGACGTCGCCCGGCCACGCTTCTCATGGATCGTGCACGGCGATACGAACGGCACGCGGCAGACCGGCTATCGCATCGCCGTGTCGCGACGCGGCACCATCGTGTGGGACAGCGGATGGGTCGACAGTGCGCGTTCGTTCGACATCGCGTACGGCGGCCCTGCCTTGCCGCCCGGCGAACGCTACGAATGGCGGGCAGACGTGCGAACCTCCGCAGGCGATGCCACCACGTCGTCCCGCTTCGACACCGCGCTCGACACCGGCGGATGGTCGGCGGCGCACTGGATAGGCAAGGGAGACGATTCACTCCCGGCCCCGATCGTGCGGAAGTCCTTCCGCGTGGACGACTCGGTGAAGCGAGCCATGCTCTACGTCGCGGCCGGCGGCTACGCCGATATGTCGATCGACGGAAAGCCGGTGAGCGACGCGGTGCTGTCCCCAGGTTTCACCGACTACGACAAGCGCGTCGAAGTGGTGGGCACCGAAGTGAAGCTCGAACCCGGCGAACATGTGCTGGCGGCGGAACTCGGGCGCGGCTTCTACGGGCTCACCAACCGCGACGTGTGGCATTGGGAGCGCGCGCCGTGGCATGGACGGCCGCGAGTGCGCGCGTTGTTGCGCATCGAATATGCGAACGGTGGCGTCCAGACGATCGGCACCGACACCCGCTGGCACGTGGCGGAGGGTCCGACGCGACGCGACGACCTCTACGGCGGCGAAACCTACGATGCGCGATTCGCGAACCCGCAGGTGTGGAAAGCGGCCAGCGAACTTCCCGCGCCTCGCGGCAGGCTGGTGGCGCAGACCGAGCAACCGATCCGCGCCGTCACGTCGTTCGCCGCCACCGGAGTGACCGAACCGCGGCCGGGCGTCTATGTATTCGCCTTCCCGCGTGTCATTGCCGGGTGGGCAACGTTCGATGTGGACGGTCCGGCAGGCAGCACGATCGTGGCCCGCTACGGCGAAAAGCTGTTACCTGACGGCACGGTGGACGCACGCGACGAACATCACTACTTCAAGGACGGTTTTCAGACGGACAGGCTCACGTTGGCGGGGCGCCCGCTGCGCTGGCACCCCCGTTTCTCGTACAAGGGTTTCCGCTATGTGCAGGTGGAAGGCTGGCCGGGCGGGAAGCCATCGCCGGCGGCGGTGACGGCGCAGGCGGTGCATACCGACGTGGCCATCACGGGGCGCTTCGAGAGTTCCAACGAGCTCCTCGACTGGATCCATGCCGCCGCCGTGGACACCATGCTCAACAATCTGCATGGCATCCCGACCGATACGCCGATGTACGAAAAGAACGGTTGGACGGGCGACGGCATGCTCGGCGCGGACATGTTCCTTCGCAACTTCGATGCCGGGCGCCTGTTCGCCAAATGGTTGTGCGATATTTCCGATGCACGCAACGCCGAAGGCGCTCCGCTGCTGATCGCCCCGAATCCCGGCTGGGGCGATGTCCGCGCACCCACCTGGCATTCCGCCTATGTGTTCATTCCCTGGTCGTTGTGGATGGCGACGGGGGACATGCAGCCCATCGAGGAACACATCGACGGCATCGCCCGCTACGTGGCCATGGAAGATGCACGCTCGCCCGGCGGCATCGCCGATACGGAGCTCGGCGACTGGGTAAGCCCGGAGACCAACCCTGCCGGCGAAAACGCACCCGAGGACAAACGCGTGGCCGCCACTGCGTACCTCTATGGCATGGAGCGCCGCACGGCCGACATGTTGCGGCTCACGGGTAACGCCGCTCGCGCCGCGTGGTTCGACAAGCGCGCGGACGCCGTGCGCGAGGCATTCAACGTACGCTTCCTCGATCGCGAAGCGGGCCGTTATCGCGGGGAAGGCGACAAGGGTTACAGGCAGGCACATAACCTGCTGGCGCTCGCATTCGGCCTCGTGCCGGACGAGCTGAGGAGCAAGGTGGCCGCGGGTGTCGCGGCGGATGTGAAGGGGCGAGACAATCACCTGGACACGGGTGCGTTGGCAACGAAGATCATCCTCCCGGTGCTGACCGCCACGGGCCACGCGGCCGAGGCATGGGCCGTGGCGACGCAGACGACGTTCCCCAGTTGGGGGTTCTGGCGCGCCAACGGGGCCACCAGTCTCTGGGAACACTGGAAGCTGGCGTCGCGGTCGAGGGGGCATTATTTCCTCGGCACGGTCGACGACTGGCTGTACGGCGACGTGGCGGGTCTCCGCCCCCTGGAGCCTGGCTGGCACCGTTTCGAGGTCCGTCCGGCCTTTACGGCCTTCCTCGACCACGCCTCGGCCGCCGTCATGACGCCGTATGGCGAAGCGTCGGTGGCATGGCGCAGAACGGCCGGGAAGGTGAGGGCGGACGTCGTCGTGCCGGTAGGCGCCGAGGCCAAGGTCACCCTGCCGGGCCTGCCGGTCCGCGTTTTGGGGGCGGGGCGGCACACGCTCTTCACGCCGTGAAACGGGGGTTCGTAAAGTCTTGCTGATCGCTGCCGCTACAGTCACACGGGGGCAACACGAGGGTGACGGTAATGTCGGCGGTAACGAATTGGTTCGGCCGCACGCGGCTCAATACGCGTGTGTGGATGGTCATGACGGTAGTCGTGCTGGGCCTGGTGGCACAGACGGTCATGTCAGGCGTGGAAAGCCGCCGGATGCAGATGCAGCGGCTTCAGGAGTCGCTGGCCCAGCACGTGGCCGCGGCGGTAGCCATTGCCGACAGCTTTCGTGTGCGCGCCGAGAAGGGCGAAATGAGCATGGACAAGGCCCGGGCCGAGGCGTTGCAGGATATCGAAGCGATGCGCTGGGACAACGGTTCCGGCTATGTCTTCGCCTTCGATTCCGATCTGCGCATGCGCTTGCACCCGCTGCGCCACGGCGACATCGGCAAGGACATCCGCAACGATGTCGACGGCAAGGGCTTCCACCATTACGAAGCCATGCTCGAGGCCAACAGAAAAGACGGCCATGGCATGACGCGTTACACGCAGATCATGCCGAAGACGAACGAGTTGCGTGACAAGATCAGCTATTCCACCTGGTACAAGCCCTGGGACCTGCACTTCGTCTCCGGCGCGTACTTCCAGCAGATCGACGCCAGCTTCGAAGCGCAGTTGAAGTCGAATCTCCTGCAGTCGGGCCTCATCGCGCTGCTGGCGCTCTTCATCGTGTGGTTCTCGATGAGCAGCATCCGTGCCACGCTGGGCGGCGAGCCGCGCGATGCCATGGCGATCGCAAGCCGCATTGCCGGTGGCGACCTGCGTGCTGACACTTCGGCGGCGTATGCACCCGAAAGCGTGCTGGGTTCGCTCGAGCGCATGCGCGGCACGCTGGCATCCATCGTTACCGAGGTGCAGGAAGGGGCGCACGTCGTCTCCACCACGTCGGGCGAGATTGCACGCGGTAACGACGACCTGTCGCAGCGCACGCAGGAACAGGCTTCCAGTCTCGAGGAGACGGCGGCGTCGATGGAAGAAATGACCGCCACCGTCCGCCAGAACGCGGACAACGCCCTGGCGGCCGACCGCTTGTCGCGGCATGCGCGCGGGGAAGCGGAAAAGGGGGGCGCCGTGGTCGCGCAGGCCATGGACGCCATGCAGCAGATCGGCGATTCCAGCCGCCGCATCGGCGACATCGTGGGGCTCATCGACGACATCGCCTTCCAGACCAACCTGCTCGCGCTCAACGCGGCGGTGGAGGCGGCACGTGCAGGAGAGCAGGGCCGCGGATTCGCCGTGGTGGCCGCGGAGGTTCGCCGGCTGGCGCAGTCCAGCGCCGCGGCGTCGCGGGAAATCAAGGGGCTTATCCACGAAAGCGGCGAGCGCGTCGAAGCCGGCACCGCGCTGGTCCAGCAGTCGTCGCTTGCGCTGCGCGACATCGTCGACAGCGTCAAGAAGGTGACCGACATCGTCGCGGAAATCGCTGCGGCCAGTGCGGAACAATCGTCGGGTGTGGATCAGGTCAACCTCGCCATCGCGCAGATCGACCAGGTCACGCAGGAAAACGCGGCCCTCGTCGAGGAAGCCGCGGCCGCCGCGAAGTCGATGCAGGATCAGGCGGCGTCGCTGCACGACCAAGTGGCCTTCTTCACCGTGGACGACGACGGGAAAGCACGGCAGGCGCGCACGGCGTCCGAGCGCACCACGCACGACCTGAAGTTCGGTCAGCGTTCCGTCGACACTCGCAAGACCGCAGACGCCGATGCTTGGGCCGAATTTGCCTGAGAGGCCTTGATCGACCGCCGGCGACGCCTGTTCGCCGACGGTCGACGCGTCGCCCTCCACTCCGGTTTCACGATCGCGCGGTCACCCTGGGCGGATACGGGAGAGCCCGTCGTTCGCCTGGGAGGCCATCGTGAGGCGCGCAAGGAGATTCCATCCGGCGACGTTGTTCACCGCGTTCGTTTTCGCGCTCGTCGGTGCCGCCACACTGCTTGGCGGCATCAAGCTGGTGAACCTCGGCGGCTCGGCCTACTACCTCGTCGCCGGTGCCGTCACGCTGGTGGTCGCCGCGTTGCTCCTGTTCCGCATGCGCGCGGCCGTGCCGATCTATGGCCTGTTCCTGATCGCCACGGCGGCGTGGGCGGTCTGGGAAGTGCGGCTCGACTGGTGGCAGTTGCTGCCCCGTCTCGACATCTGGTTTGCACTCGGGCTGTGGCTGCTCCTGCCCTGGCCGAGGCGCGGACTCCGTCGCGACAGCCTGTACGACACATCGCGGCGAACGGGAGGCGGGTTCCTCGCTGTCTCGCTCCTCGTGGTGGCGGTCGTCGGCGTGGCTGGCGCCTTGCATCCCGAGCCCGATCTGGCCGGCGAATTGCCGATGACCGAGGTGTCCGGTGCGCAAGGCGACAGGTCGTGGCAACCGGATGCCGACTGGACCGATTACGGCGGTTCGGCGTACGGCCAGCGCTATTCGCCGCTCAAGCAGATCACCCCTGCCAACATCGGGCAACTGCAGGTGGCGTGGACGTTCCGTACCGGCGACATGCCGGGTCCGGACGATCCGACGGAAATCACCCTGGAAAACACCCCGCTCAAGATCGGCGACACCGTGTACCTGTGCACGCCGCACAGCAAGGTGATCGCGCTGGACGCGGCGACCGGGCAGAAGCGCTGGGAATTCGATCCCAGGATCCAGAGCCCGGTGGGATTCAAGCACTGGGAGCACATGACCTGCCGCGGCGTTTCGTATCACGACGACGCGAAGTACGCCGATGCGACGATTCCGGCGCCGGCCACGACGAGTGGCTTGCCTGCCACGGCGTCCACGGCACTCCCGCCGCCGCCGGCGGTCGTGTCCGCGATCTGCCCGCGGCGCATCTTCATTCCCACCGCCGACGCGCGCCTGATTGCCCTCGATGCCGATTCCGGCCGGCCCTGCGACGACTTCGGCAACCACGGTACCGTGGATCTCCGCGCGAACCTGGGGCCGTTCACTCCCGGCGGCTATTACTCGACCTCGCCGCCGGCGGTCACGAAGAACCTCGTCATCATCAGCGGTCACGTCACCGACAACGAATCCACGAACGAGCCCTCGGGTGTCGTCCGGGCCTTCGACGTGCACGACGGTCACCTCGTCTGGAACTGGGATGCCGGCAATCCCGAGGCCACCGAACCCATCGCGCCCGGCGCCACCTACACGCGCAACTCGCCGAACGTCTGGTCGATGTTCAGCGTCGACGAGGACCTCGGCATGGTGTATCTGCCGATGGGCAACCAGACACCCGACCAGTATGCCGCGGGCCGCACGCCTGCTTCCGAAAAATACGGCGCGGGCATCGTGGCGCTCGACATCGCCACCGGCAAGGTCAGGTGGAACTACCAGTTCACGCACCACGACCTCTGGGACATGGACATCGGCGGACAACCGACCTTGATGGACATGCAGACGGCCGACGGCATGAAGCCCGCGCTGCTCGCCTCCACCAAGCAAGGCAGCATCTACGTGCTCGATCGCCGGGACGGCACGCCGATCATTCCCATTCGCGAGGTTCCGCGTCCGCAGGGCGCGGTGCCCGGCGACCATACGTCGCCCACGCAGCCGCTGTCGGACCTGAATTTCGCGCCCCCCGACGTGCGCGAGAAAGACATGTGGGGCACCACGCCGCTCGACCAGCTCTGGTGCCGCGTCCGCTTCCGCTCCCTGCGCTACGACGGCATGTTCACGCCGCCCTCGGAGCAGGGCTCCCTGGTGTTCCCCGGCAATTTCGGTGTCTTCGACTGGGGCGGCATCTCCGTCGACCCGGCGCGCCAGCTCATGCTCCTCAACCCGAGCTACATGGCCTTCCAGTCCCGTCTCATTCCGAAGGAAAAGCTGGCGCAGATGGAACTCGGGCCGGCCAAGAGCGAGACCGAGGGCGTGAAGATGGCCAAGGGCATTCCCTACGCCATCGAGCTGAAGGCATTCCTCTCCCCGCTGGGCATTCCATGCCAGGCGCCGCCGTGGGGCTATGTGGCTGGCGTCGACCTGCGTACGGGCAAGACGATGTGGCGGCACAAGAACGGCACCATCGTCGACAGCGCCCCGCTGCCCATTCCGATGCCCCTCGGTGTGCCGAGCATGGGCGGCATGGTGACCACCGCCGGAGGCGTCACCTTCCTCTCCGGCACGCTCGACAACTACATCCGCGGCTACGACGTACGCACGGGGCGCAAGCTCTGGGAAGCCCGGCTGCCAGCAGGCGGCCAGGCCACGCCGATGACGTATGCCGACCGCTCCGGACACCAGTACGTACTGGTGTCCGCGGGCGGCCACGGCTCGCTCGGCACGAAGCTCGGCGATTGGGTGGTGGTGTATGCGTTGCCTAAATGACCGGCGCGCGCGCCGCGCGCGTCGGATCGGGTAGCAATGCCGCCAGCAATCCAATGGCAGGCAGGAACGAGCAGATCGAATACACGGCCTCGATGCCGATGTGGTCGGCCAGTTCGCCCAGCACCGCCGCGCCGAGGCCGCCCATGCCGAACGAGAAGCCGAAGAACAGGCCCGAGATCATGCCGACTTTGCCTGGCACCAGTTCCTGCGCGAACACCACGATCGCGGGAAACGCCGAGGCCAGGATCAGGCCGATGGCGATGGCGAGCGGTGCCGTCCAGAAGAGGTTGGCGTGCGGCAGCAGCAGCGTGAACGGCAGCGCGCCCATGATGGAAAACCAGATGACGCGCTTGCGTCCGATACGGTCGCCCAGCGGCCCGCCCAGGATCGTGCCGACCGCCACCGCGCCCAGGAAGGCGAACAGGTAGTACTGCGCGCTCTCCACCGACACGCCGAAGCGATGGATCAGGTAGAAGGTGAAATAACTCGTGAGGCTCGCGAGGTACACGTACTTGGAGAAGATGAGCGCGAGCAGCACGGCGATGCCGCGCCTCGCTTCGGCGCTGGCGGGCGCGGCGTGCTGCCGGGCACCGGCGCCGATCTTCATGCGTGGCAATCCGTGGTGGCGGTACCACTGGCTCACGTTCCACAACACCGCGCACGACAGCAGGGCAAGCAGTGCGAAGAACGCGAGGCTCGACTGGCCCCAGCGAACGACCACGAGCGCCGCGGCCAACGGGCCCAGCGCCTGGCCGGCATTGCCGCCTACCTGGAACAGCGATTGCGCGAGCCCATGCCGCCCGCCCGCGGCCATGCGTGCCACGCGCGAGGATTCCGGATGGAATACGGATGAGCCCATGCCGAGCAACGCCGCGCCCAGCAGCAGGATCGGATACGCGTGCGCCCTGGAGAGCACCAGCAGCCCAAGCAGGGAGAACAGCGTGCCGGCAGGGAGCGCCAGTGGCGTCGGACGCCGGTCCGCGTAAAGGCCGATCAGCGGCTGCAGGATCGATGCGGTGATCTGGTAGGTCAGGGTGATGAGCCCGATCTGGCCGAAGTCCAGTTGGAAGTCCGATTTCAGGCCGGGATAGATCGCCGGAAGGAGCGACTGCATCATGTCGTTGAGCAGGTGGCAGAAACTGATCGCGAAGATCACGCCGAAGACGGTCGTGTCTGTGCGACGGCCGTCCAGCGCCGCGTCGACGGGGGCTTGCATGGGGCATTCCTGGGGTGCGGGGACCGCCTATGAGAACACGCGCCCGCCGGCGGGGCCAGTGACCCTACGCGCCCGTGCAGCTGGCGCGGATGATGGATTCGACGACTTCGGCAGGCGGCAGGCCGACCTCGACGCGCAAGGCCTCGTCTTCCGAGGGTTCCTCCAACGTCGCGAGCTGGCTGTCGAGCAGGGTGGGATCGAAGAAATGACCCGCGCGCCGTGCGAGGCGTTCGGCCAGCAGTTCCCGCGCGCCGCGCAGGTAGACGAAGCGCACGTCGTCGTGACCCGCTCGCAAGATATCGCGATAGCTTCGCTTCAGTGAGGAACAGGCGATCACGAGCGATTCCCCGGCGGCGCGGTACCTGTCCATCTCGGCAACGATGGCTGCGAGCCAGGGCTGCCGGTCGGTGTCGTCGAGCGGTATGCCGCGCGCCATCTTTTCGCGATTAGCCTGCGGATGCAGGCTGTCTCCGTCGACGAAGGCTTGCCCGAGCCGCGTGGCCAGGCCCTCGCCGATCGTGCTCTTGCCGCTGCCGGACACGCCCATGACGATGGTGATCATGTCCGGATGATGCCATCCGGCGTGAAGCGTGAACAGTGAACCGTGAACCGTGAACCGTGAACCGTGCTTGTGTAAAGCGTACGGTGGCCTTACGGTCTGCTCCTTACTGTTCACGGTTCACTCTTTACGGTTCACGCGACCATGCTCATCGACCTGCGAAGCGACACCGTCACCCAACCCACCGATGCCATGCGCGAAGCGATGCTGCGCGCCCCGGTGGGCGACGACGTCTACGGCGAAGATCCTACCGTCAACGCCTTGCAGGAACGCCTGGCGGCCGACCTGGGCTTCGCTGCCGCACTGTTCGTCCCCACCGGCACGCAGAGCAACTTGCTGGCCCTCATGAGCCACTGCGAGCGCGGCGACGAATACATCGTCGGTGCGGATGCACACACGTATCGCTTCGAAGGCGGCGGCGCGGCAGTGCTCGGTTCGATTCAGCCCCAGCCGATCGCGCAGGAGACCGATGGAACGCTGCCTCTCGACAAGGTCGAAGCGTCCATCAAGCCCGACGATCCGCATTTCGCGCGCACGCGATTGCTCACCCTGGAAAACACCTGGCACGGCCGCCCCTTGCCGTTCGATTACCTCGCCGAGGCGCGCGCGCTCGCCACACGGCGCGGGCTGGGCTTTCATCTCGACGGCGCGCGCTTGTACAACGCCGCCATCGCCTATGATCGCCCGGCCCGCGACGTGGCGGCGTCCTTCGACAGCGTGTCGGTCTGCCTGTCGAAAGGGCTCGGCGCGCCGGTGGGTTCGGTGTTGCTGGGCAGCGCCGCGCTGATCGATCGCGCACGGCGCTGGCGCAAGGTCGCCGGCGGGGGCTGGCGGCAGGCGGGGATGCTGGCCGCGGCGGCGATGCACGCGCTCGACCACCACGTGGCGCGACTGGCCGACGATCACGAGCGGGCCGCCCGTCTCGCGGAAGGTCTGCGCCGCGTCGACGGACTCGTCGTCAAGGGCTGCCACACGAACATGGTTTTCGTGGATGTGCCGGCGGCGCGGCTGAAGGACCTCGCCGCGCACATGGCGGCGCACGGCGTGCGGCTCAGCATCGGTTACCTGCCGTCGATCCGTCTGGTGACGCACCTGGATATAGACGACGCCGCGATCGAGCGCACTATCGACGCATTCGCGTCGTTCGCCTATTGAAGAAATGTGGAAGCCGCTTCAGCGGCGAAAAGCCGACAAGGCGATGAAGCCTTGTCCCCGATCTCTACCGCTCAGGACGCGGCGCCATCAACTTCCGCTGCAGCGAATAGAGGATGGCCGCATCCGTCGCGTCGAGTTGGGCGTCGCTTTCCATCGCGCGGTAATGCCGATGGAAAGCGGCGATGGCCGCACGCGGCTCGGAGACGTCGTAGCCGACCAGGCGCATGGCGGCCAGGCTGTCGAAGGCGGGCGGCGCGGGGATCAGTACCGGATCGGGCCAGAGGCCGAAGCCGTAGCTGGCGAGCGTGGCCCAGGGAAACAGCGCGCTTGGATCGGTCTTGCGCCCCGGCGCGATGTCGCCGTGGCCGACCACGGCCTCGCGCGGGATGCCCAGGCGCGAGGTGAGGTCGGCCAGGAGTTTCACCAGCGACTGGATCTGCGGCTGGGTGAAGGGCGATTTGCCGTCGTTGTCGATCTCGATGCCAATCGACGAGGAATTGAGGTCGGTCATGCCGGCCCAGCGGGATGCGCCGGCATGCCACGCGCGGTCGCCGTCGTCCACCAGCTGGTCGATGCGGCCGTCGGCCTCGACGAGGTAATGCGCGCTGACCTGGCCCTCGCTGCTGCTCGTGCGGAGCACGCGCAACGATTCCTTCGCGTTACCGATCGACGTGTGGTGCAGCACGATGATCTGCGCCTTGCGGGCGTTGTAGTTGGGCGAAGGCACCCACTGGGCGAGGGCGCTGCGCTCCGGTCGAACGCGCGGTGAGCCGGCGCAGCCCGCGAGGACGGCGATCGCCGCCAGGGCGAAAGCAAACCCGAGGTGGCGCCGATGCGCGAGCGGCAGTGTCATTCGACGCGGAAATCGCTGCTGGTGATGACCCATGCGATCTCTTCGCCGGCGTCGCCGGTGTCTTCGCGAGAGGCCACCACGATCTGGAGGTCGATGCAGTCATGGCCCTCGGTGAGCCATTCGGTTTTCTCCAGTGCCATGCCGCTTGCCTTCAGGGCGTTCCTGAGCGCGGGCATGTCGGTGTCCAGGAGCTCGATGCCCTCGTGTGTAAGCTTGCCGCCCAGCACCTCGATGTCGCAGAGCTTGTCGTCGAGGAAGCGCAGGCGCAGCCACTCGGCGCCGTCGCCGTCGGAGTATTCGTCTTCGTCGTCCCACATGGATTCGCCGGCGTTCGGCGCCTTGTGGTCGAGGTCCTGCCGCAGTCGTGCTCGCGGCATGCCGAAGAAGATCTCTGTCTTGCCGCAACGAATGCCCCGACCGGGGACCAGCTCGCATTGTTCCATGGCGTACCTCGTCAGATGGCGCGGAAGACCCGCTCATGAAGCATGAAGGTAGAAGGATGCGACGGACCAGCCGGTTCCGTCCACCTCGGTTCAGGGTTTATGGTCACGGCCGAGGTAGGCCTCGCTCTGCATTTCGATGAGCCGGGATTCGGTGCGGCCGAATTCCGCGCGCAACTTCGTGCCGTCGTACAGCTCGGTGATCGGCGCGGCGGCGGACACCACCAGCTTCACGCTCCTGTCGTAGAACTCGTCCACCAGGAGGACGAAGCGCCTGGCCTCGTTCTCCGTGTAGACGGTGAACTGCGGCACGTTGGAAACGATCGCCATTGGGTATGCCTTCGCCAGTTCGATGTAATCGGCGACGGCGCGCGGGCCCTCGCACAACGCCGCGAAATCGAACCACACGATGTTGTCCGCGCGCTTGCGCACGGGCACGTCGCGCCCTTGCAGGTGCATCGTGCCGCCTTCCACGATCGTGCCCTGGGCCTGGTCGGCGAAGATTCGTGCCAGCGAGCGCTCCGATTCCGCACCCGGCGGTACGAGGTACACGGGCGCCTGGCTCAGCGCGCGCAGTCGCCAGTCCCTCGGCGAGACCATCTCGTGCACCACGCAGTGCCTTTCGATGGCGGCGATGGCCGGCAGGAAACGGGCTCGCTGGAGGCCGTCCTTGTACAGGCCGGGCGGCGCCGTGTTGGACGTCGTGACGAGGCTGACGCCCCGTGCGAAGAGGCCGTCCAGAAGACCGGCGAGGATCATGGCGTCGCCGATGTCGTATACGAGGAACTCGTCGAGGCACAGCACGCGGCATTTCGCGGCGAGCCGTTCGGCGACCTCGTCGAGGGGATTCTGCCGGTCGCCCAGTTCCCGCAGCGTGGCGTGCACCTCCAGCATGAAGCGATGGAAGTGGCGGCGCAGGGCGAGCCCGGGCGAGAGGCTGGATACGAAGAGATCCATGAGGAACGTCTTGCCCCGGCCCACGCTGCCCCACAGGTACAGCCCGGGCACGGCCTTGCGCGGTTCGTTCCCGAGGATGGTGCGCAGGCGGCCGAACAGGCCGCCGTTACCCGGCTGCGGCGCGCACAGGGCCGCATGCAGGCGGTCGAATTCCGCGATCACCGGAAGCTGGGCGGGATCGGATTCCCAGCGATGCCCGGCGATGCCGTCCCGGTAGCGTTCGCCGGGGGTCGCTTCCGTGCAGGTCATGCGTTACGGGGCCCCGGCAGCCAGTCCTTCACCGCGTTCTTGATGACGCCGCGCAGGTCCATCAGGCGGCGGTGAAAGAAGTGGCTGGTTTCTTCCATCTTCACGAATTGCGGGCGATTCGCTTCCGGCAGGCTGTCCACCCAGTCGTAGACGGCCTGCGGTTCGACGATTTCGTCCGCGTCGCCCATGACCACGAGCCAGGGGCACGCCGGCAGGTCGATCCGGGAGAAATCCCAGCTGCGTCCGGCCGCGGGCGGCGCGATGCTGATGAGGGCATCGGCGCCGAGGCGTACCGCGTTGAGCAGGGTCACGTAGCTGCCGAACGAGAACCCGGCGAGCCAGAGAGCCGCGCCAGGCCGCGTCTTCCGAACCCAGTCGACGACGGCCGCGAGGTCGTCGCTCTCGCCCTTGCCGTGATCGAAACTGCCTTCCGAACGGCCCACGCTGCGGAAATTGAAGATGACGGTATCGACCCCGGACTCGCGCAGCGAGCGCTCGATCATCGTCACCACCTTGTTGTGCATGCTGCCGCCTTCGGTGGAAAGTGGATGGCAGATCACGGCGACGGCATCGCGGGCGACATCGGGCGAAGCCGGCTTCGCTTCGCATTCCAGCTTGCCCGCCGGGCCGGCGAGCGCGAAGCTGGTGTTCTCGGCCGGAAACCGTTCCGGCGCTGCAGGTAGTAGATCGCTCATGCCCGCCATGATACCCGCTGACCGCGTGCCTCGCGGCGGAGACACGCCGTGAACGTGCTGGCCCATGCTTTCCTGGCCGGTGGCGATGCCGAACTCAGACTGGGCGGTGTGCTGGGCGATTTCGTCCACGGCACGCCCGATCCGGCCTTGCCACCGCGCGTTCGCGAGGGCATCCACCTGCATCGGGCCATCGACAGCTTCACCGACGCTCACCCCGAGGTGCGCGCGGCGCGCGAGCGCATGCAGCCTCCGTTCCGCCGCTACGCCGGCATTCTGCTCGACGTCTGGTTCGACCACCTGCTGGCCCGCGATTTCGCGGCGTGGAGCGACGTGCCGCTCGATGCGTTCTCGCGAAGCCTGCGCGGGGAGCTACACGCCGCCGAGGCCATCCTCCCGGACGGCCTGAAGCGCTTCCTCTCTTATATGGACCGAAACGACCTGCCGGCGGGCTATGCCAACGTCGAGCGCGTGGCCGGCGCCTTCGCGGGGCTATCTCAGCGACTCTCGCGGGCCAATCCCGTGGCCGATGGGGTGCCCGTCCTGCAGGCGCAGGCGGCCGAACTCGAAAGAACTTTCGCGAACTTCTTCCCCGACCTCCGCCGCTTCTCGGAAGCCCGCATCGCGGCCATGTGAGGCGTTACGAAAAAAGCCGCGAATCGATCGCGGCTTTTCGGAGAAACGGACGGGGCGCGCGGTTACTTGGTCTGGTCGACCATCCACTTCACCGTGTTGCCCACCTGCTCGTCGGTCAGCGCCGGGTTGCCGCCCTTTGCCGGCATGTGGTTGCCGTCGGGGCCGGTGTAGCCCTCGATGGCGTGCTTGGTGAGGGTGGCCAGGCCCTGGGCGATTCGGCTGCCCCAGGCGCCCTTGTCGCCGAGCTTCGGCGCGCCCGCCACGCCGGCCGTGTGGCAGCTGTGGCAGAGGTTGTCGTAGATGGTCTTGCCGTCGGTGCTGCCGCCGTAGGCCACCTGCGACGCGGCTGCCTTGGCGGCGGCTTCCTGGGCGGCCAGCATGGCGGCGCGGCCCGTGTCACCGGCATAAACGCCGCCCACGGGAGCGATCCGGGCCTCGGTGCGCTTGGCCACCGCCGGGTCCTGCTCCTTGGGGATGTTGCTGTAGATGGCATACGCGATGACCATCAGGACGAGGGCCAGGACACTGAGGCCGGCGGTCAGCCATGAGAACTGACGCATGAAGTTCTGGTCGGACTTGCTCGGAGAACCGCTCACGCATTGACTCCACTGATTTTGGGTGTGCCGTCCCCCTCCCCGGGATCCGGCGTGCCTGCCGGCCGCAATGGCGGCGTCGAACTCAGGGAGTATAACGGAACCTCCGCGGGAGTCAGCGTCCCCCTTCAGATGCCCGCGGGGCGGGGTCGATACATGCCGTCAGTCATGGCACACCCCTGTCAACCGGCATTGTTCAATGCCGTTCCCGTACACCTATATTGGCGCCGTCTATCATTCACGTTTTGGGGGTATAAACCCCCGTGGCACACGGCGTATCGGGCGGAACCGTGAGTCGTCCGGCTATTCATCCTGGGAGTGTTGCATGTCGCGTTTTTGGAAGATCGCGCTGGCGGTCATCGTGGTTCTGGTGATAGCGGGCATTTTCATCGTTCCCCGCCTGGGTCACCACGGCACCGATGCCAATGCACAGGGCAAGGCCAACGGCGAGGGGCAGGGCGACCAGCCGCCGGTGCCGGTCACCGTGGTCCCGGTCGTCTCGCAGGACGTGCCGGTGTACCTCGTCGCCACCGGTACCGCGCAGGCCCGCAATTCCGTGGTCGTGCGACCGCAGGTGGGCGGCCAGCTCATGAAGCTGAACTTCCAGGAAGGCCAGGAAGTGAAGGCCGGCACGGTGCTGGCGGAAATCGATCCCCGCACCATCCAGTCGCAGTACGACCAGGCCACGGCGAAACTGCGCCAGGACCAGGCCGCCGCCGCCACCGCGAAGAACAACCTCGAGCGTTCGCAGAACCTCGTGAGCAAGGGTGGCCAGCAGTACGTGTCCAAGCAGGATCTCGACAACCTGAAGAACACGCTCGACCAGGCCAACGCCACCGTGGTGGCCGACCAGGCTTCGATTCGCGCCTCGCAGGTGCAGTTGGGCTTCACCAAGGTCGTCGCACCGATCGACGGCCTTGCCGGCATTCGCGCCGTGGACGTGGGCAACATCGTCTCAACCACCGATTCGATCGTCACCCTCACCGAGGTTCACCCGATCTACGTGTCGTTCAACCTGCCCGAGAAGAATCTCGACCTGGTCCGCAGCGCCATGCGTGACGACCCGGCCACGCCCCTGGAAGTGGATGCACTCGATCGCGTCGATGCGCACGTGGTGGCCACGGGCCGCCTCGACGTCATCGACAACACCATCGACACGACCACCGGCACCTTCCGCCTGCGCGCGATCTTCGACAACCAGAACACCGAACTCTGGCCGGGCCAGTTCGTGAACGCACGCGTGCGCGTACGCACGGTCAAGGGTGGCCTTGTGGTGCCCGCGCAGGCGGTGCAGCGCGGCCCCGACGGCGACTACGTGTATCTCGTGCAGGGCGACAACACGGTCAAGATGCAGCCGGTGGAAACCGCCAGCGAAGTCGGCGACAGCCACGTGCTGCTGAGCAAGGGCGTGAAGCTCGGCGAGAAGGTGGTCACGGAAGGCCAGTTCCGGCTCAAGCCGGGCTCGAAGGTGCAGCCGCTGGCGCCGGGCCAGGTACCGGCCGCGCCGACCGCCGAGGAACTGCAGAAGGCGTCGGCGAAGAAGGGCCGCCAGGGCGGACGTCGCGGCGGCTGATAGCGAGCGGCGCGCCCACGACGGGCGCGCCACCATGGACCGCATCGGTCCCGATACCAGGAACACACCGTGGGTTTCTCGACACTCTTCATCCGCCGCCCCATCGCCACGTCACTTCTCATGGTGGCGGTGCTGCTGCTCGGCATCCTCGGCTATCGCCAGTTGCCGGTGTCGGCGCTGCCGGAGATCGACGCGCCGAGCCTGGTGGTCACCACGCAGTACCCCGGTGCCAGCGCCACGACCATGGCCGCACTGGTCACGACGCCGCTGGAGCGGAATTTCGGCCAGATTTCCGGCCTCAACATGATGAGCTCCGACTCTTCGGCCGGCCTGTCGACGATCATCCTGCAGTTCAACATGGACCGCGACATCGACATCGCGGCGCAGGACGTGCAGGCCGCGATCAACCAGGCGCGCGGCACGCTGCCCAACAACCTGCCTTATCCGCCGGTGTACAACCGCGTGAATCCGGCCGATGCGCCGATCATGACGCTGATGCTCACCTCGGACACGCGCCCGCTGCGCGACGTGAACAACTTCGCCGACTCCATCCTGGCGCAGAAGCTCTCCCAGGTGCAGGGCGTGGGCCTCGTCTCCATCGCCGGCAACGTGCGTCCGGCCGTGCGCATCCAGGTGAACCCGGCGCAGCTGGCCAACCTCGGCCTCACCATGGAAGACGTGCGCAGCGCGCTCACCCAGGCCAACGTCAATGCGCCCAAGGGCACGCTGAACGGCAAGACGCAGTCGTACAGCATTGGCACGAACGACCAGCTGGCCGACGCCGCCGAATACAAGGGCACGATCATCAGCTACAAGAACGGCGCGCCGGTGCGCCTGTCGGATGTGGCGAACGTGGTCGACGGCGTGGAGAACGACCAGCTGGCCGCGTGGGCCAACGGCAAGCCCGCCGTGCTGCTCGACATCCGCCGTCAGCCGGGCGCGAACATCGTGCAGACGGTGCAGCAGATCCGCCAGACCATCCCGGATCTGCAGAAAGTGCTGCCGGCCGACGTGCACCTGAAGGTGTTCTCCGATCGCACCATCACCATCCGCGCTTCGGTGGAGGACGTGCAGTTCACGCTCATCCTCACCATCTGTCTTGTGGTGGCGGTGATCTTCGTCTTCCTGCGCCGCTTGTGGGCCACGGTGATCCCGTCGGTGGCGGTGCCGCTGTCGCTGATGGGCACCTTTGGCGTCATGGCCTTCGCCGGCATGTCGCTGGACAACCTTTCGCTCATGGCGCTCGCGGTGGCCACCGGCTTCGTGGTCGACGACGCCATCGTGATGATCGAGAACATCGTCCGCTACATCGAGCAGGGCCAGGACGCAAAGACGGCCGCCGAGGTCGGCGCGAAGGAAATCGGCTTCACGGTGCTGTCGCTGACCGTGTCGCTGATCGCCGTGTTCCTGCCGCTGCTGCTGATGCCGGGCGTCACCGGGCGCCTGTTCCATGAATTCGCCTGGGTGCTGACGATCGCCGTCGCGATCTCCATGCTCGTGTCGCTGACGCTCACGCCGATGATGTGCGCTTACCTGCTGAAGGCCGACCAGCTTCCCGACGCCGAGGATGCGCACGAGCATGCCGCCGCCGCGGGCAAGCACACCACGTGGTCGCGCATCGTGGAAGGGTACGGCCGCAGCCTCGACTGGGTGCTCGACCACCGTCCCCTCACCATGATCGTCGCAGGCCTCACCGTGGCCCTGACCGTCGTGCTCTACATCGTGATTCCAAAGGGTCTGCTGCCCGAGCAGGACACCGGTCTGATCACCGCCGTGGTGCAGGCCGACCAGAACGTGGCGTTCCCGCAGATGGAGCAGCGTACGAAGGCGGTGGCCGATGCGCTGGCAAAGGACCCGGCGGTGTCCGGTGTCGCAGCCTTCATCGGCGCCGGCTCCATCAATCCCACCTTGAACCAGGGCCAGATCTCGCTGGTGCTCAAGGACCGTGGCGATCGCGACGGCCTAGACGAGGTGCTGCCGCGCCTGCAGCGCGCGGTGGCGAACGTGGCCGGTGTGGCGCTGTACCTGAAGCCCGTGCAGGACGTGACGCTGGATAGCCAGGTATCGGCTACCGAGTATCAGTACTCCATGTCCGACGTGAATTCGGCGGAGCTCTCCGGCTACGCGCAGCAGATGACCTCGGCACTGCGCAAACGGCCCGAGCTGGCCGACGTGGACAACAACCTGGCCGACAAGGGCAATGCGTTGAAGCTCACCATCGACCGCGACAGCGCCAGCCGCCTCGGCGTGCCGGTGCAGACGATCGACGACACGCTCTACGACGCTTACGGCCAACGCCAGATCTCTACCATCTTCACCCAGCTGAACCAGTACCGCGTGGTGCTGGAGGTGTCGCCGGAGTACCGCAACAGTACCGACCTGCTGAACAAGCTCACCGTGCGCGGCAACGGTAACGGTGCGCTCACGGGCTCCAACGCCACCAGCTTCGGCCAGCTTGCGTCGAGCAATTCGGCGACGCCGGCGGGTATCGGCAATACAGGCAATGTGGGCTTCCAGGTCGGTGCCGGCGGCACGATTCCCCTGGCCGCGCTGGCCAGTGCGCAGGTCACCAGCGCGCCGCTGGTGGTCAGCCACCTGCAGCAGCTGCCCTCGGTGACGATCTCGTTCAATCTCGCCCCCGGCTACTCGCTGTCGAGCGCGGTGGACGCCATCCACGAAGTGGAGAAGGACTTGAACTTCCCGCCGCAGGTGCGCGGCCAGTTCATCGGCAAGGCCGCCGAGTTCTCCTCGTCGGTGGGCGACGAAGTGCTGCTGCTCCTTGCCTCCATCATCGTCATCTACATCGTGCTGGGCGTGCTCTACGAGAGCTACATCCATCCGCTGACGATCATCTCCACGCTTCCCCCCGCCGGCGTGGGTGCGCTGCTGGCGCTGCTCCTCTGCGGCATGAGCCTGTCCGTGGACGGCATCGTCGGCATCGTGCTGCTGATCGGTATCGTGAAGAAGAACGCGATCATGATGATCGACTTCGCCATCGAGGCGAAGCGCACGGGCATGAATGCAGCCGAGGCCATCCGCCGCGCCTGTCTGCTGCGTTTCCGGCCCATCATGATGACCACGGCGGCGGCCCTGCTCGGCGCCCTGCCTCTGGCGCTGGGCAACGGCATCGGTTCGGAGTTGCGCAAACCGCTGGGTGTGTCGATCGTGGGCGGTCTGCTGCTGTCGCAGCTGGTCACCCTGTACACCACGCCGGTGATCTACCTGTACATGGAGCGGTTCTCCGACTGGCTGGCCGAACGCAAGCGACGACGCGCCCTGGCGCACGACGCCCACCCCCAAACCGCGGGCTGATGGCACCCACGCGGCGGGCAAAGCAACCACCCATTCGCCGGACGGCTCGCCGCCCGGCGAAACCTTTTTTCGGCTGGTGCGTTAGGGACCGGATGCCCCGCCTTTCCATGCCCCACACAAGCCCGTCCCTGCAATGAATATCTCCGGTCCGTTCATCCGCCGCCCCATCGGTACCTCCTTGCTGGCGATCGGCGTCTTCGTGATCGGCATCATCTGCTATGCGCTGCTCGGCGTGGCCGCGCTGCCCAATATCCAGTTCCCCGCGATCTTCGTGCAGGCCCAGCAGTCCGGGGCGGATGCGAGCACGATGGCCTCCACCGTGGCCGCGCCGCTGGAGCGCCACCTCGGCCAGGTGCCCGGCGTGGAGTCGATGCGCTCGAACAGCTCCGAGGGCAGCACCTTCGTGCTCCTGTTCTTCCAGAACGGCGTGAACATCGACTCCGCGGCGCGCGACGTGCAGGCGGCGATCAACGCGGCCCAGCCGGACCTGCCCACCGGCCTGTTGAACCAGCCGTCGTATACGAAGGCGAACCCGAACGACGATCCGATCATCGTACTGGCCCTCACCTCGGACACGGTGGCACCCACCGACCTCTACAACATCGCCGACTCGGTGCTTGCCCAGCGCCTGCGCCAGCAGGAGGGCATCGCCACCGTGGACATCGCCGGCAGCGCCACGCCGGCGATCCGTGTCGACGTGAACCTGCGCGCTCTGAATGCCATGGGGCTTTCGCCGGACCAGCTGCGCAATGCCCTCACCGCCGCCAACGTCACTTCGCCGCAGGGATTCCTGAGCGACGGACACACGACGATGGCGGTGACCGCCACGGATTCGCTGCACAAGGCCGATGAATTCGCGAAGCTCATCATCGGCGTGAAGGACGGCGTGCCCATCCGGCTGTCCGACATCGCCAAGGTGTACGACGGCCAGCAGGATGCCTACCAGGCCGCTTGGTTCAACGGCCGGCCCGGCATCCTCATGTACGTCTACAAGAAGGCGGACGCCAACGTCATCGAGACGGTGGACCGGGTGAAAAACCTGATGCCGCAGATGCAGTCATGGCTCCCGGGCGGCGTGCAGCTGCATTCCTTCTTCGACGGCACGCCCACCATCCGCGCTTCGCTGCACGAGGTGCAGGCCACCCTGCTGATCAGTCTGGCCATGGTCATCATGACGATGGCGCTGTTCCTGCGCCGGCTGGCGCCGACGCTGATTGCCGGCCTGGCGGTACCGCTGTCGCTCGCAGGCGCGTTCATCGCGATGTACGCGTTCGGCTATACGTTGAACAACCTCACGCTGCTGGCGTTGGTCATCGCCATCGGCTTCGTGGTGGACGATGCCATCGTGGTGATCGAGAACGTGATCCGCCACATGGACGAGGGCATTCCCCGCTTCGAGGCGGCCCTGCTCGGCGCGCGCGAGATCGGGTTCACCATCGTCTCCATTACCGGCTCCCTCGTCGCGGTGTTCATTCCCCTGCTGCTGGCCCCCGGCGTCATCGGCATGTTCTTCAAGGAATTCACCGTCACCCTGGTTTCGGCCATCGTCGTGTCGGCGCTGGTGTCGCTGACGCTGACGCCATCGCTGTGCGCGCACTTCCTCACCGCGCACAAGGACGAGAAGCCGGAGTCGCGGCTGGGCCGTGCGCTGGAGCGCGGACACGAACGCATGCTGGGCATGTACCGGCGCGCGCTCGACTGGACCTTGCGTCACGCCCTGCTCATGGCGCTCACGCCGTTGATCCTCGTGGGTGTGACCATCGTGCTCTTCGGCATGGTGAAAGGCGGGTTCTTCCCGCCACAGGACACCGGCCTCATCGGTGCGCGTGCCACGTCCAGTTCCACCGTGTCGTTCGGCGAGATGAAGGAACGGCAAGCGCGCATCACCGATATGCTGCTGGCCGACCCCGCGGTGAAGGCGGTCGGCTCGCGGCTCGGCACCAGCCGCACCGGATCGAGTGGGTTCTTCAACATCGAATTGAAGACCATGGCCGAAGGGCGAAAGGAAACCACGTTCGCGGTACTCGACCGGCTTTCCGCGAAGGCCGACAAGTTTCCGGACCTCAACCTGCGCCTGCGCCCGATCCAGGACCTCCCAACCGGCGGCGGTGGCGGCAGCTCGCAGGGCGGGCAGTATTCGGTGTCGCTGAAGGGCGACGACGTCGCCGAGCTGCAGGTGTGGATACCGAAGCTGGTGGATGCCCTGAAGAAGAACCCGATGCTGAAGGACGTCGGCAGCGACATCGATGCGGCGGGGCTGCGTCAGAACATGGTGATCGATCGTGACACAGCGGCCCGCCTGGGCGTCGGTATCGGCGATATCGACGGCGCGCTGTATAACGCCTTCGGGCAGCGCGCCGTGTCGACGATCTACTCCGACATCAACCAGTATCGCGTCATCATCAATGCGCTGCCGCAGATGGCGGCGACGCCGGAGGCGCTCAACCAGATCTACGTGCGCTCGACGACGTCGGGGGCCATGATTCCCATCTCGGCCGTGACGCGCCAGGAGCCCGGCCTCGCGCCGACGCAGATCGTGCACGAGGACCAGTACACCAGCATGAGCGTGAGCTTCAACCTCGCACCCAACGTGAGCATGGGCGAGGCCATGGAAATCATCCAGAAGACCGTGGAAGGCATGCGCATGCCGGGCGACATCCGCCTCGATACCAGCACCAGCTTCGGCCGCTTCCAGCAGGCACAGAGCAACATGCCCCTGCTGATCCTGGCCGCGATCGTCGTCGTGTACCTCCTGATGGGCATGCTCTACGAGAGCCTCATCCATCCGGTGACGATCATTTCCACACTGCCTGCCGCGGGCGTCGGCGCCCTCGCGGCCCTCGTCATCACCGACACCGAACTGTCGGTGGTGGCGATGATCGCGCTGGTGCTGCTCATTGGCATCGTGAAGAAGAACGCGATCATGATGATCGACTTCGCCCTGGTGGCCCAACGCGACCATGCGCTGAGCTACAAGGAAGCCATTCGCGAGGCCTGCCTGGTTCGCTTCCGGCCCATCATGATGACCACCATGGTGGCCATCCTGGCCGCCACGCCGCTGGCGATCGGCCTGGGCGAGGGCTCGGAGCTGCGCCGCCCGCTCGGCATCGCCATGATCGGCGGCCTGGTGATCTCTCAGAGCCTCACCCTGCTGTCCACCCCGGCGCTGTACGTGATCTTCGCGTGCCTGTCGGAACGCTGGAAGGCGCGCAAGGCACGGCGGCTGGAACGCCGCCGGGCCGCGTTGGCCAAGGCGTCATGAACCCTGTGAGAGCGAGCTCTATTGTGGGAGCCGGCTATGCCGGCGATCCCGCGGCAGCGGGCACTCTTGCCGCACCTGTCGCCGCTGAAGCGGCTCCCACAAGGTAGCCGGGCGCCTTCTTGCCGTCGCGGCAAAACAGTCGTTCCAGGGCTTCGCTTCCCCCTCCGGCGCCAGTCGGGCCACAATGGACAGGTTTCCAGTCCATGACCTGGCCCACTCAAGCACAAGGCTCGCCGAATCATGTCCAGCTCGCCCAAGATCATCTACACGCTTACCGACGAAGCGCCGTTCCTCGCCACCGCTTCCTTCCTGCCGATCGTCGAGGCCTTCGCCGGAACCGCCGGCGTGGCCGTGGAAACGCGCGACATCTCGCTGG
Organism: Luteibacter jiangsuensis; assembly: GCF_011742555.1. Taxonomy (GTDB): domain Bacteria; phylum Pseudomonadota; class Gammaproteobacteria; order Xanthomonadales; family Rhodanobacteraceae; genus Luteibacter; species Luteibacter jiangsuensis. Next base: position 55,527 of record NZ_JAAQQR010000007.1, on the reverse strand, counting down.
CCGGCCGCATCCTGGCGCAGTTCCCGGACCGCCTCACCGACGCGCAGAAGATCGGCGATCACCTCGCGGAGCTTGGCGAACTGGCCACCCGACCGGAAGCCAACATCATCAAGCTACCGAACATCAGCGCCTCCGTGCCGCAGATGAAGGCGGCCATCCGCGAATTGCAGTCGCAGGGTTATGCGCTGCCCGATTACGTGGATGCCCCGTCCACCGACGAGGAAAAGGAAACCAACGCCCGCTATGGCAAGGCCATGGGCAGCGCCGTGAACCCGGTGCTGCGCGAGGGCAATTCCGACCGTCGGGCGCCGCTCTCGGTCAAGAACTATGCCCGCAAGCACCCGCACCGCATGGGCAAGTGGTCGCCCGATTCGAAATCGCACGTCGCCCACATGGACGGCGGCGATTTCTACGGTAGCGAGAAATCCGCCACGCTCGACAAGGCCGGCAGCCTGCGCATCGAATTCGTCGGCAAGGACGGCACGGCGAAAGTCCTGAAGGAGAAAGTGGCGGTGAAGGCCGGCGAGATTGTCGACGCCGCCGTGATGAGCCGCAAGGCGCTGGCCGCGTTCATCGACGCCCAGATCGCCGACGCCAAGGCCAAGGGCGTGCTGTTCTCCCTGCACCTCAAGGCCACCATGATGAAGGTGTCCGACCCGATCATGTTCGGCATCGTGGTGCGCGAGTTCTACAAGGACGTTCTGAGCAAGCACGCCGACGCGCTGAAGCAGGTGGGCTTCGATGCCAACAACGGCATCGGCGACCTCTACGCGCGCCTCGACAAGCTGGACCCGGCCACGCGCGCGGCCATCGAAGCCGACCTGAAGGCCGAATACGCACAGCGCCCGGCGCTGGCCATGGTGAATTCCGACAAGGGCATCACCAACCTGCACGTGCCCAGCGACGTGATCGTCGACGCCTCCATGCCCGCGATGATCCGCGACTCGGGCGGCATGTGGAACGCCGAAGGCAAGCTCCAGGACGCCAAGGCCGTCATCCCCGACCGTTCCTACGCCGGGGTGTACCAGGCGGTGATCGAGGACTGCATCGCGCACGGTGCGTTCGACCCGGCCACTATGGGCAGCGTGCCCAACGTGGGCCTCATGGCGCAGAAGGCCGAGGAATACGGCTCGCACGACAAGACCTTCCAGATCCCCGCCGACGGCACCGTGCGCGTGCTTTCCGACGATGGCTCGGTGGTATTCGAGCACGCGGTGGAGCAGGGCGATATCTGGCGCATGTGCCAGACCAAGGACGCCCCCATCCAGGACTGGGTGAAGCTCGCCGTGCAGCGCGCCCGGCTCTCGTCCACGCCCGCCGTGTTCTGGCTGGACCGCAACCGTGCGCACGATGCCCAGGTGATCGCGAAGGTCGAGCGTTACCTGAAGGACCACGACACCGCCGGGCTCGACATCCGCGTGCTCTCGCCGGTGGACGCCACTAAGCTCTCGCTCGAGCGCATTCGCAAGGGCGAAGACACCATCTCGGTCACCGGCAACGTGCTGCGCGACTACCTCACCGACCTGTTCCCGATCATGGAACTGGGTACGTCGGCGAAGATGCTCTCCATCGTGCCGCTGATGGCCGGCGGCGGCCTGTTCGAGACGGGCGCGGGCGGCTCTGCGCCGAAGCACGTGCAGCAGTTCGTGGAAGAGGGCTACCTGCGCTGGGACTCGCTGGGCGAATTCCTGGCGCTGGCAGCGTCGCTGGAACACCTCGCCGAGCGTTACGACAACCGCCATGCCCGCGTGCTGGCGAAAACCCTCGACCAGGCGAACGGCCGCTTCCTCGACAGCAACAAGTCGCCGGCGCGCAAGGTCGGCGAGATCGACAACCGCGGCAGCCACTTCTACCTCGCGCTGTACTGGGCCCAGGCCCTCGCCGCACAGGACGACGATGCGGACCTGAAGGCGAAGTTCGCCGGTGTCGCGAAAACGCTGGAAGAGAACACCGCGAAGATCGACGCCGAGCTGATCGGTGCGCAGGGCAAGCCGCAGCAGATCGGCGGCTACTACCACCCCGACATGCAGCGCGTCAGCGCCGCGATGCGTCCTAGCGCGACGCTCAATGCCGTGATCGACGGGCTGCGTTCGGCCAGCCGGTAACCGCTGAAGGAAGACGCGCCTGCCTGCCGGGCAGGCGCGTCCAGTCCCGGTGCTGTTTCGCTCTCATCGGGAGCGAGGCCTGTAAACATTACAGGTATTGAATATACACAAATGAACTATATACTTATGAGGTAACCTCCTGGGAACGTCGTAATGAGCGCGTTCGCCCCTACTGAAGCCCGCCTGGACGTCACCCGGGCCAAATACCCCGATTTCCCCCGGGGGCCTGCCGTGCTGGTGCGGCTGATCAAGCACCTCTTCAAGGAAATCCACGACGAGGCGAACGCGCTCCTGCGGCCCTATGGGCTCAACCACCCCGAGTACAACATCCTCATGATGCTGTACGGGTCGCCCGACAACAGCATGCATCCGTCCGCGCTGGCCGACGCCGCGGGCGAGAAATCGGCCAACATCACGCGCCTCACGACGCAGCTCTGCGAGAAGGGCTACGTGGCGCGCTCGGGCAGCGACGCCGACCGGCGCAAGGTCACGCTCACGCTGACTCCGGAAGGCCTTGCGCTCATCGACGGCTTTCTTCCCGGCATCGTCACGCTGCTTCACAAGCAGACGCGCAACCTCACCGCCGGCGAACAGGACCAGCTCGAGGTTCTGCTCAAGAAGATGCTGGCTGGTTTCGGGGAGTAGGGGAGGACACGCATCATGGCCGCCTCCAACATCGCGACCCGTTCGCTGCCCACGCGCGACGTGGTGGTAGAGACCTTCCGCGAAGAGGCCGCGGCGTGGCTGTTCGTCGTGAAGACGCTCATCGCGTTCTTCCTGACAGGGTGGATCGCCATGCGCCTGGAACTGCCTTCGCCGTCCACCGCCATGCTGACCACCATCATCGTCGCCAACCGCCAGTCCGGCATGGTGTTGGCGAAGAGTTTCTATCGCGCCATCGGCACGCTTGCCGGTGCGGTGGTCGCGGTCGGCATCGTGGCCTTCTTCCCGCAGCAACGCGACCTGTTCCTTCTCGTGCTTTCGCTGTGGATCGGTGTGTGCGCAGGCGGCGCCACCCTTTACCGTAACTTCAAGTCATACGCCTTCGTGCTTGGCGGCTACACCGCCGCCATTGTTGCCATTCCGGTTATCGAGAATCCGCTGGGGGTGTTCGATTCGGCCACGGCCCGCATCAGCGAAGTGCTGCTTGGGCTGCTGGTGAGTGCCGCGGTGAGCGATGTGGTGTTTCCCAGTCGCATGCGCGACGTGCTGCGCCGTACCGCTCGCGACCAGTTCGCGCACTTCGTGGCATTCATCCGCGACAGCACGGGCGGGGCCATTCCCCGTGAAGCCATGGAAAAAGCGCACCTGCGTTTCGTTCGCAACGCGGTGATGCTGGAAGACCTGCGCAGCTCGGTGATCTTCGAGGACGCCGAAGCTCGGGCGCGCAGCAACCATCTGCGTCTGTTCAATCAGCGCTTCATGGCAACGTCCACCACGTTTCACTCCGTGCATCACCTCATCAACCGTCTGCAGCGTGCTCGTCGCGACACGGCGGCAAGCACGTTGATTCGCCTTTACGCGCCGATCGGCCGCGCCCTCGATGCCCCCATCGAGGCCGGTGCGGCCGCGCGAGTGCTGTTGCCGCGCCTGGCGACAGCGCGCGACGACATGCGGGCATCGGCACCCGCCTTGCGCGCGTCGCTCGACGACGCACAGGACCTGCGTGACTTCGACACCGGGGCGACGCTGCTGCTCCGCTTTGTCGACGAACTGCACGATTACGTGGATGCCGCTGCAACCCTGCAAGCGCCGAGGGTCATCGCCGGTTCGGCCGAACGCGTGCGTTTCGATCGCGGAAACGACTTCCTCGGCGCCGGCATCGCGACGGCGCGTACCACCCTCACCATGCTCGTGCTCGGCGCGTTCTGGATCGCCAGCGCGTGGCCGATGGGGGCCAGCGCCATGCTTCTGGCGACGGTCTTCGCCGGCCTTTTTGCCAGCACACCGAACCCGAGCCGGGTGACCTGGATCGTCATGCTGGGCTATCTGTCGGGCATGACGGCGGCCTTCGTATGCGAGTTCTTCGTGCTCACCCAACTGGACGGTTATGGGTTGATGGTCGCGGGTGTCACGCCCTTCCTCGCGGTGGGGCTGGTCATGATGATGACGCCGTCGCTGGCGTCGTACGGCCTGGGATGGGCCATGGGATTCGCGTACGTCCTGGCGCTGAAGAACCTGCAGACCTATGACCCGGCCCACTTCATCAATGACGCCATCGCTCAGGTGATCGGCCTTGGGGCAGCCGCCATTTCCTTTCTGGTCATTCCTCCGGCCATCGGCAGTGCGTGGCTGCGCCGGCGCCAGCTTGCGCGCTTGCGTGCGCAGGTGGCTCTGGCCGCGGAGGCTCCGCTTCCCGGGCTTCGCCATCGCTTCGAGAGCGTCAACCACGACCTGGTGAGCCAGGTGGTGGCCCAGACGCAACCCGGTAGCGCCGACTCGCGCACACTCATCGCGTGGGCCCTGGCGGTGCACGAGACGGGGCGGGCACTCATCGAACTTCGTCACGACATGTCGCGGCAGGGTGTGCCGTCCACGCTGCGGCCCTACCTCGAGGCGGCGCTGCGCACGCTGGCGCGCTTCTACGAAAACCCGGATGCGACGGGCTACCTGCTTGCGCGCGACGCGGTCGCCACGGCCATCGCGAGCGTCGGCGAGCATGAAGGCACCAGCTACCTGCTCGACCACCTCCATCTTGTCCGCATGGCGCTGCTCGACGGTGAGTCCGTGCTCGCTGCCTACATGCCGGATGTTCCGCTTGCCAAGGAGGTTGCCCATGCCTCGTGAAATTGCTTTCGGCGACGCCCTGGTTCCGGGGCTGCTCGTCTTCTTCCTGCTCGCGCTGCTGGTGTGGTGGCTGCTCGACGCCGTGGCCGGCCGTTTCGGTTTGTATCGCCTCGTCTGGCATCCGGCGTTGTTCCGGCTTGCCGTGTTCGTGTGCGTCTTCGGCGCCTTCGCGCTGTTCCTGTACTGAGTGATCCCGTGATGAAATTCGCCACCCTCGTCCGTTTCGCCATCACCGCCGTGGTCGTGCTGGCCGCCGCGTTCGTCGCGCATGCCTTGTGGAAGCACTACATGTACTCGCCATGGACGCGCGACGGCCGCGTACGTGCGGAGATCGTGCGCATCGCGCCGGACGTCGCGGGCATCGTCACCGACGTGCGGGTCGTCGACAATCAGACGGTGAAAAAGGGCGACGTCTTGTTCGTGGTCGACCAGGCGCGCTACGAGAACGCCGTGGCGCAGGCCAGGGCGAACCTCAACGCCGCCGAGGCCGCCGCCCGTGCCGCCGGCGCGAACATCAGCGCCGCCTTCGCCGGCGCCCAGCAAAGCCGCTCGAACTACGAGATGTACGAGGCGCAGTCGGAACGACGGCAGAAACTCATCAACAACGTGATCTCGGCCGAGGACAAGGCCAACGCCGTGGCGGCCGCCAACGCCGCTCGCGCGGGCTGGCAGCAGGCCCAGGCCAGCACGAAGCAGGCGAGCGCCGCACAGCAGCAGGCGCTCGCGGCGGTGGCCCAGGCGCAGGTGGAACTGGCTTCCGCGCAACTGAACCTGGATCGCACGCGCGTGCTCGCACCGGTGGACGGCTATGTCACCAACCTGGACGTTCGGGTGGGCGACTATGCGAACGCCGGCGCGGCGCGCATGGCCTTGATCGACCGCGACTCCTACTGGATCTATGGCTATTTCGAAGAGACGAAACTGCCCGGTCTGCGCGTGGGCGATCCGGTGGATATCCGGCTCATGAGCGGCGGCGTCCACTTGCGCGGAACGGTGGAAAGCATCGCGCACGGTATCACCGATGCCGACAATCCCACCGGCAGCGATCTTCTCGCCGACGTGAATCCCACCTTCAACTGGGTGCGGCTGGCGCAGCGTGTGCCGGTACGGGTGAAGATCGACACGGCACACCTGCCGGCGGGCACGGTGCTGTCGGCCGGCATGACGGCGACGCTCATCGTGCGGCCTTCGCATCCGGATGCGGTGGCAGTGCGGTAGGAGCGCGCCCTGCGCGCGACATGTTTTGAGGCCGTGACCAGGAGTTGGCGCGCCAGCTTGAGGACAGGCGCGAAAACCCGTCGCGCGCAAGGCGCGCTCCTACACAGGCGCGAGGCGACGCAGGCGCAGCTGCAACCACTTGTCCACGTCGGGCCATTCGGTGGCGAGGATGCTGTAGCACACCGTGTCGCGTAGGGATCCGTCGTTGCGACGCTTGTGGGCGCGCAGGACGCCTTCGCGCTTCGCGCCCAGCTTCTCGATCGCCCGTTGCGAGTCCTGGTTGTACGCGTCGGTGTGGAACTCCACCGCCACGGCGCCCACGTTCAGGAAGGCGTGGGAGAGCAGCAGGTGTTTGCAGGCCGTGTTTACGTGGCTGCGTTGCCAGCGACGGGCGTACCAGGTGTAGCCGATGGCGACGCGGCTCGGGTCGGGCACGATGTCGTAGAACCGCGTGGATCCGACGATCTGGCCGGTGGCCTTCTCGCGCACGGCCCAGGGCGACATGCGCCCCTCTTCCTGGCCGCGCAGGGCGGCTTCGACGTACTCGGTCATGCGCCCGGGTGCGGGCACCGAGGTGAACCAGAGGTCCCACAGATTGCCGTCGCCCGCCGCGCGCTCCAGCGCCTCGATGTGTTCGAGGGCCAGCGGCTCCAGCGTGACGTACTCGTTTTCCAGGCGAACGGCGTCCATGGTCTCAGGCGTCCAGGTCGGGGATGAGGCGGCTTTCGATCCGGGCGATGGTGTCCTTCAGGAGCAGCTTGCGCTTCTTCAGGCGGGTGAGCTGGAGTTCGTCCCGGCTGATGGCGGCCGCCAGGTGGTCGATGGCGGCGTCGAGGTCACGGTGCTCCACCTTCAGTTCGGCGAGGCGCTGGGCGAGCTGTGCGGGATCCTGAACCTGCATCGCATTGGGCCGGCGGAGGAAGGAAGGGGCGATTGTACCGCCAGGCGGGGCCGGCCGCAGCGGCTACAATGGGGGTCCCTCCCAGGTTCCCATCGCAGCATGTCCGCCATCCCAGACCCGACCCGCAAGCAGACCTACGAAGCCGGCAAGCTGGCCAAGCGCCTGCGCCGCCAGGTCGGCCAGGCCATTGCCGACTACGGCATGATCGAGGAAGGCGACAAGGTGATGGTGTGCCTTTCCGGCGGAAAGGACTCCTATACGTTGCTGGACATGCTGCTGTCGCTGCAGGCGAAGGCGCCCGTGCGCTTCGAGCTGGTGGCGGTGAACCTCGACCAGAAGCAGCCGGATTTCCCCGCCCACGTACTGCCGGAGTACCTCACGGCGCGCGGTGTGCTGTTCCACATCATCGAGCAGGACACCTACAGCGTCGTCACCCGCGTGATCCCCCAGGGCAAGACGATGTGCAGCCTTTGCTCGCGCATGCGTCGGGGGGCGCTCTACCAATGGGCTGCGGCGAACGGCGTGACCCGCATCGCGTTGGGCCACCACCGCGACGACATTCTCGGTACGTTCTTCCTGAACATGTTCTACCAGGGCAGCCTGAAGGCGATGCCGCCCAAGCTGCTGTCCGACGACGGTCGCCATGTGGTGATCCGCCCGCTGGCGTATTGCCGCGAGGACGACATCGCGGCCTATGCGGAGTCGAGGCAGTTCCCGATCATTCCCTGCAACCTTTGCGGGTCGCAGGAGAACATGCAGCGCAAGGTCGTCAAGCGCATGCTCGCCGAATGGGAAAAGTCGCACCCGGGGCGCAGCGAGACGATCTTCCGCGCCATGGGCAACATCGCGCCGTCGCAGCTGACCGACCGCAATCTGTTCGATTTCGCGGCGCTCGGGGCGCGCGACGGCGCACCGCGTGCCGACGTCCATGCCTGGCTGGCGGGTAGCGACGCCGCTGGCGATACCGAATGACCTTCCTTTCATACGTTCCAAGGCCCACGACATGACCCTGTTCTCTTCCGTCGAACTCGCCCCTCGCGATCCGATCCTCGGCCTCAACGAGGCCTTCGGTGCCGATACCCGCCCCGACAAGGTCAATCTGGGCGTCGGCGTGTATTACGACGCGAACGGCCACGTGCCGCTCCTGCGCGCCGTACGCGAAGCCGAGAAAGCGCGGGTGGACGCGGCGCTGCCGCGCGGCTACCTGCCTATCGACGGCATTGCGCTCTACGATCAGGCCGTGCAGAAGCTGCTCTTCGGTGCCGGTTCCCCGCTGCTGGCCGACCGCCGCGTCGTGACCGCGCAGTCCCTGGGCGGCACGGGCGCGCTGAAGGTGGGCGCGGATTTCCTCAAGCGCCTGAATCCGTCGGTGCCGGTTGCGATCAGCACACCCAGCTGGGAGAACCACCGTGCGCTGTTCGAAGGCGCCGGCTTCCAGGTGGTGGAATATCCGTACTACGACGCGGCCACCCATGGCGTGGACGTGGAAGGCATGCTCGCCGCCATCGCGAAACTTCCGGCCGGCGCGATCGTCGTCCTGCATGCCTGCTGTCACAACCCGACCGGCGTCGACCTCACGGCCGGCGACTGGCAGCGTGTGGTGTCCACCGTGCGCGAGCGCGGCCTCGTGCCGTTCCTCGACATCGCATACCAGGGTTTTGGCGACGGCATCGAACCCGATGCCGCGGCGGTACGCCTTTTCGCCGAGGCGGACGTGTCCTTCCTTGTCGCAAGTTCCTTTTCCAAGTCGTTCTCTCTTTACGGCGAACGCGTGGGCGCCCTGTCGATCGTCACGGCGTCGCACGATGAGGCGCTGCGCGTGCAGTCGCAGGTGAAGCGCGTGATCCGCACGAATTACTCCAACCCGCCGACGCACGGCGCGGCCGTGGTGTCGGCCGTGCTGAACCACGATGAGCTGCGCGCCACGTGGGAAACCGAACTGGGCGAGATGCGCGAGCGTATCCGCGCGATGCGCCGTGGCCTGACCGAACGGCTGTCGAAGGTGGGCGATTTTGCCTTCATCGAAAGGCAGCGCGGCATGTTCTCCTATTCCGGCCTCAGCGCCGCCCAGGTAGAGCGGCTGCGCACGGAGTTCGGCATCTATGCCGTGAGCACGGGGCGCATCTGCGTCGCGGCGCTGAACGAGGGCAACCTCGACCGCGTGGCCGACGCCATCGCGCGCGTCGTGTAAGCGGATTCACCGATCGTCACGCCGGCGGCCGCTCCGCGACCGCCGGTGCCATTCCTTTGCATGAGATTCGTCGATACATGTTCTTTCGCAACCTGACGCTGTTCCGCTTTTCCGAACCGGTGGCCGCCGACCTCGAGCGCCTCGACGAGGTGCTTCCCGAGCATCGCCTGCGCCCGGTGGGGCCCATGGAAATGTCCACGCGCGGTTTCGTCTCGCCACTGGGCCGCAACGAGGAAGGCCTGGCCCACGTCGTGGGCCGAAACACGATGGTCACGGTGGGCAGCGAGGATAAGCTGCTGCCGTCGTCGGTCGTGAACGACGAACTGGCCAATCGCGTGCAGAAGATCGCCGAGGAAGAAGGCCGAAAGGTAAGCGGCCGGGAGCGCAAGAAGATCAAGGACGACGTGATGAACGAGCTGCTGCCCCGGGCGTTCGTGCGCAGTTCGAGGATGCGGGCCTACGCCGATCGGAAGAACGGATGGCTGGTGCTGGATACCTCCAGCCGCAAGTCGGCCGAAAACACCCTGAGCCAGATCCGCGAGGCCCTGGGCAGTTTCCCCGCCGTGCCGCTGGCGCCGGAGGAATCGCCCCGTATCCTCATGACCCACTGGGTGGCCTCGGGGGAGCTCCCGGCGGGCCTGTCGCTGGGCGACGAATGCGAGTTACGCGACCCTGCCACCGCTTCCGGCGCCATCGCGCGCTGCCGCCGGCAGGATCTCGACACCGATGAGATTCGGGAGCACCTGCGCACCGGCAAACAGGTGTTCCAGTTGGGTTTGTTGTTCGACGACCGCATTTCCTTCGTACTTGGCGAAGACCTGATCCTGCGTAAAATCAAGTTCACCGACGTGGTGCTGGACGAACAGGCCGACAGCCCGGAATCCGCCGCCGCCGAGATGGACGCCAACTTCGCCCTCATGGCGCTGGAATACGAGCGCCTGCTGGGCAAGCTGGAAGAGTGGTTCAAGCTCCCCCGTCCGGAATGACGGATTCGGGGGTCGCAGGCGGTGATACGGGTTGGTGGGATGTTCGTCGGGATCGGTACGAGACTCGCGGCATGGCATCGGAAGACGGCGACTGGCTGGAACTTGCAACCCCCACCGGTGGCACCATCAAGGTGCTGAAGGCGGCGCACCCGCGTGCCCGCCGCCTGCGCCTCACGGTCACCCCCAAGGGGGCGCGTCTCACGTACCCGAACGGCACCCATGTGGCGCAGATGACAGCCTTCCTGCGCCACCATGCCGACTGGCTGGAACAGAAGCTGGGCGAGTTCCATCTCGACGCCGTGCCACTGCCGCCATTGCGCGTCGGCGTGCCCACCACGTTCCCATTCCGGGGCGAGGAGGTCGTTCTGGACTGGGCGGAAGGCACGTATCCACGCGTGGACCACGAGCCGGGAAGCCTGGTACTCAGCATTCCCCGTCCGCACACCCGGGCGCTGCTGGTGGCACGCGGGCTGCTTGCCACGCATTTCGAAGCGCAGATCCGCCGCGACGTCTCCCGCTGGCTGCCGGGTTACATACCGCAGATCAACGCGGCGCCCACCGCCTTGCGCATCCGGCCTTTGAAGAGCCTGTGGGGCAGCCTGGATACGCGTGACAGGATCAATCTCGACCTGGCCCTGGCCCTCGCGCCGCCCGCGGCACTGCGCTACGTGCTGGTGCACGAGCTCTGTCACCTGAAGGTGCGCAACCACTCGCCGCGTTTCTGGCATTGGGTGGAAAGCGTATTCCCCGACCACAAGGAGCAGCGCGCCTGGTTGCGCGCGAACGGCAGCGCCCTGAAGCGGCAGCTGGATCGCCTGATCGCCGACGTGGCCGATTGAGGCTTCCGGCAAACCCGTTACGTTCCTGTGGGAGCCGCTTCAGCGGCGATGGGAGCTTGCGTGAGCGTGCCCGCTGCCGCGGGATCGCCGGCGAAGCCGGCTCCCACAATCGCGCCGCATTCCTGGCACTGAGTCAATGCGCCAGTGCAAATCCCGTGAGAATGCGCGCGGTCTCCACCGGCTTTTCCAGCATCGGCATGTGATTGCAGCCGTTCATGACGGTTGCGCCGATCGACGGTGAACTCGTCAGCCCCGCGCGTAGCGTGTCGAGCGCGGACACATCGATGATCTTGTCGTCATGGCACCACACCCCGAGCACCGGCATGGGAAGCTTGCCGATCACGGGATCGAGCGAGAAGGCCTGCGCCGGTTGCTTCAGTTCGTTGAACGTGCGCTCGATGAACGCGTGGTCCTTCTCGTTGCGCGCGATCAGCGCGTCCTCGACACGGCCCGGGAGTTGCGGCGGTTTGATGAAAAGGCGCGCGAGCAGGGCTTCCAGTCCGGCGCGATCGTGGTAGAGGAACGGATCGCCTCCGGCCTTCACCTCGCGGGCGAAGTCGTTTTCCTTGAACGTGAGGCCGAGGGAGCTCATCAGCACCAGACTGGCGACACGTTCCGGATGCTTCTGCGCGTAGACGCCGGCGATGGCGCCTCCCATGGAATGCCCCACGAGCAGGAAGCGCTGCGCCCCGATCGCCGCGGCGAATGGTTCGAGGCGGTCGGCTTGTGCATCGATGCCGTAATCGCCACCGTCGATGCGCGACGAATCGCCCCAGCCGGGCAGGTCGGGAATCACGACATGGAAATGATCGGTGAGTCCCTTGGCCATCTCGAGCCAGACTTCCTTGTTCACCGCGAATCCGTGCAGCAACACGATGGTGGGGCCTTCGCCGCCCTCGTAGTACGACCAGGTGGTGTCGCCTGCGACGACACTCTTTTTTTCCAGGTGTGCGGACATCGCCTGTCGTGCCGCATCCGCCTTCAGCAGCAGGCCCGGTGCGAAAACATAGACCATGCCTGCGCCCAGACCGAGCACCACGGCCACGACGACCAGGAACTTCAGCCGGCGTAGCAGCAGCCGTTGCCAGAGCGGTCGGTTGTCGGCGGTGGCGAGGGAGGGGATCTTGGCCATGAAGGGAACCCGGAACGTAAGGACGCCCCGCAAGATGCGGGGCGTCGCTGGAGGATGCAAGTGCGAGCCCTCGCGGGCGGCGCGAAATCTTGCGTTAGTGCTGCCGATCCTTGCCGGCGAGGATGCGCTCCACGGCCTGCTGGGTCATCGGGTGGTAGCCGCTTTTCGCCTTTGCATAGGTTTGCTTGGCGAAGGCAAGGCCTTCCGGCGTGCGGGCGAAGGCGCGGTAGACGGGCGTGGTGAGGTACAGGCGCCCGATGCGCGTCATGTGTTCGGCAGCGGCCGTCCACACGTCCTTGTCGCCGGCGGCAATGGCGTGCGCGTACCAGCGCATGCCGATCTCGGCGTTGGGCGTGCCGGTGAGGTGCCATGCGGCGTCGATTTCCTTGATCTTCGCCAGCGGGGTCACGTCGGGCAGGCGGTCGAGGAAATACATCCATTCCTGCGTGTTCCAGCCCTTCGCGTCGAGTTTGTCGGCGGCGAGCTTGCCGGACAGGAAGTCGGTGCGTTCGCGGTCGATGGCATCGAAGCGCGGTGACGACGGCAGCGGGGCATCCTTCGGAATGCCGGGCTGCCAGATCCAGGCGCGGGCTTCGGCTTCGCTCATCTTGCCCGGATACTTGTCGAGCAGATTGGCCTTCAGGTACGCGAACATCGTGTCGGTATCGATGCTCTGGAAGGCGAAGTGCGCGAAATAGCCCTTCAGGTAGGCGTCGAAGGTCTCACGCCCGAAGCGCTGCTCCAGCGTGCGCAGGAACCATGACCCCTTGTCGTAGGCGACGCTGGAAAGCGCGTCGTCCGCACCGATGCCCCGCGGGTCGGGCGTGAGCTTCTGCACGTTCGCGGGCATGTGGCCGATGCTCTTCTGCAGGGCGCGCGCCGAAAGCAGGGCTTCCTCGTCGGCAAGCGCCTTGCCGTACACGGCCTCGGTGATGCGGCCCTGCACGTAGGTGGTGAAGCCCTCGTTCAACCAGATGTCGCGCCATGCGGCACTCGTCACCAGGTTGCCCGACCACGAATGCGCCAGCTCGTGCGACACCAGGGAGACCAGGCTCTTGTCGCCGACCAGCACCGTCGGCGTGGCGAAGGTCATGTTCGGGTTTTCCATGCCGCCGAAGGGAAACGACGGCGGCAGCACGAGGATGTCGTAGCGGCCCCAGGCGTAAGGACCGTAGAGCTTTTCGGTGGTGGCGATCAGCTTTTCCGTATCTTCGAACTCGTGCGCGGCCTTCCCGACAATGCTGGGTTCGGCATACACCGCGCTGCGCGGGCCGGTTTCCTTCACCGCGAGGTCGCCCGCCGCGATGGCGAGGAGGTAGGACGGAATGGGGTGCGGCTGGTCGAAGGAGAAATTGCCATCCAGCGGATGCTTCGCGTCGTTGATGGCGCTCATGACCACGCGCACGTCTTTCGGCGCGGTGACGTGCGCATCGTAGGTAAAGCGGATGGCGGGGGAATCCTGCAGCGGCACCCAGGAGCGCGCGTGGATGGATTCCGACTGCGAGAACATGAAGGGCTGTTTCTTGTCGGCCGTCTGCTCCGGCGTGAGCCATTGCAGGCCGGATGCCTCAGGAACGGTGGCATAGGTGATCCGTACCGCCGCGGGATGCGTCGGCGCGGCGATGGTCAGCTTGGAGCCCAGTTCCTTGTCGCGCGGCGCCAGCGCGAACTTGAGCGGCGTGCCCTTGCCCGAGGCATCCACCGCCTCGACGCCGGCGATCTTCAGGTCGCGCGTGTCGAGTACGAGGTCCTTCGCCTTCGCGTCCTTCCAGTCGAGCTTCAGCGTCGCGTTGCCGGCCAGCTCGCGCTTGCCGAAGTCAAGCTTGAGATCGAGGTCCAGATGGGTGACACGCACGGCATCCGGCTGGGCGTAGGAATGCGGGTCGGCGGCAAAGGCCACGACGGGGAAGGCCATCGTGAGGGCCAGGACGGGAAGCAGACGCATCGCTTGAGGTCATCCGTTTGAGGGAGACCCCAGTATGCCACTCCCTCGCCGGCGTAGCCCGGCCCTAAAGCTTGTACGCGCGGTGGATGGCCACGATGCCGTTGCTCAGGTTGCGCACTTCCACGTGCCCGAAACCCGCGCCGAGCATCATCCCCTTCAGTGTCTCCTGGTCCGGATGCTTGCGGATCGACTCGGCGAGATACTGGTAGCTGTCGGCATCGTTGGCGAACAGGCGGCCGAGGCGAGGCAGGATCTTGAACGAGTGCACGTCGTACAGCTTGGACAGCACCGGGCTTTGCACCTTCGAGAATTCCAGTACGAGCGCACGGCCGCCGGGCTTCAGTATGCGGTGCATGTCCGCCAGCGCCTTGTCCTTGTCCGTGACGTTGCGCAGACCGAACGCGATGGTGACGGCGTCGAAGCTGTTGTCCGGAAAGGGCAGGGCTTCCGCGTTCATCTGCGCCCAGCGCAGGCCGGAAACGAGGCCGCGATCCGTGAGGCGGTCGCGCCCGACGCCCAGCATGGCCGCGTTGATGTCGCCGACCACCACTTCGCCCTCATCACCCACCACCGGCTTCAGCAAGGCGGCGATGTCGCCGGTGCCGCCGGCCAGGTCGAGCACGCGATCGCCACGGCGGACGCCGCTGACGGCCACGAAATGACGCTTCCACAACCGGTGGATGCCGAACGACATAAGGTCGTTCATCAGGTCGTAGTTGCGAGCCACCGACGTGAAGACCTGGCCGACCAGCTTCTGCTTGTCGGCCACCGGAACGTCGCGGAAGCCGAAATGCGTAATTTTCTCGTTGTCCATGCGGGGATGGTACTCGCGTTGGGTCCAGGGTGCCGGGTGGGAGGCGTCTGCAGGGGATCAGTGGTGCCTGTCGTGCCTTTCGCGTTCGTTCGCCACGTGCCGGTCGTGCAGCGATTCCCCGGCCGAACCGTCGTCCGGATCGACCGGCGGCCTTGCATCGAGGTCGCGGTCGTTGTCACCGCCGGGCGTGATCTTGAGGATCGAATGGCGCACTTCGCGAGCGAGGATCACGCGCGCGTCCCGAACCATGTCTTCCAGTGTCTCGCTGAAATCCAGCTTGCCCTCCGGGTCGGTCCACACGACTTTCGCTTCGCGCAGCTTCTGGATGAAGCCGCGGAAAAGCGCCTTGTCGAAGAACTCCGGTGCCGACAGTTCGTTGAGCAGGCTCAAGCGCTGCGCCGTGAGCGTGCATGCCGTTTCCAGTTCCCCGGCGCTCATCGTGTGCGGACCGTTCTTCACCAGCGCCGCGATGGCGATGTAGTAACGCTCGAAGGCTTGCAGCATGCTGCGCGCGATCACCCGCAGCTGGTAGGCGCCGTCGTCCTGGCCGGGGCCGCGTTCGAGCACCCGGCCCTCGCCGCTGGCTTCGAGGATGCCGCGGCGGACGAAGAACTCGATGGTTTCCTGCACCTGCGCGGCGAAACCGTCTTCGTCCCACGGCAGGAACAGTTCGCCCTGGATGAACGGATAGATGATGCGGCCCAGACGCAGCACCGACGACCGGGACATGCGCCGGTTGTTGAGGAAGCAGGCGGCCACCCAGGCCGCCGCGGCGTTCAGGTGCAGCACGTTGTTGCGGAAATAGGAGAGCAGCACGGCCTGCTCGCCCTCGGCGACCAGCACGTCGCCAAGGGGGTGGCGCACGCGCCGGATCCAGCCCATCTGCTCGCCGTAGGCCACGATGCCCTGCGGGTTCATCGGGGTGAGGGTGACCCGGTCGGAATAAGGCAGTTCCTGCAGCAGGGCCTTGCTGAGTTCGAGCTGGGCGAGAAGGTCGTTCTCGGCCATGGCGTGCTTGGGTGTGGCCAGCAGTGCAAGCGCGAGCAGGTTGATCGGATTCACGTCCGCCGCGCGATTGATGTTCACCTGGATGCGTTCGGCCAGATCGTCCACCACGCCGCTCATCCATTCCGGCTTCACGTCGGGATCGGCGGTGGTCGCGCGCCAATCGGGTGCCGCTTCGTCGAGCAGGGGGGTGAGCAGGATGGGTTCGCCGAAGTTGAGCGTGACGTGGCCATAGCGCTGGCGTAGCACCTTCAACCCGCGAAGGAGCCCGAGCAGGGATTCCTTCTCCTTCGGTTTGCCGGAGAGTTCGCCGATATACGACTTGCCTTCCATCAGCTTTTCGTAGCCGATGTACACGGGCTGGAACAGCACGGGGCGGCGCGGTGCGCGCAGGAAGGCGCGCACGGTCATCGCCAGCATGCCGGCGCGCGGCGCCAGCAGCCGGCCGGTGCGCGACCGGCCACCCTCGATGAAGTATTCCAGCGGCACGCCACGATCCACGAGCTGCGCGAGGTATTCGTTGAACACGACGGAATACAGCGCATTGCCCTTGAAGCTGCGGCGCAGGAAGAAGGCGCCGCCCCGGCGGAGGATCGGGCCCACCACGGGAAGGTTGAGGTTCACGCCCGCGGCGATATGCGGGGGCACCACGCCGGAGTGGTGCAATTGGTACGACAGCAGCAGGTAATCCGTGTGGCTGCGGTGGCACGGCACGTACACCACTTCATGCCCCGGCGCCGCCGCGCGGGCCTTGTCGAAGTGGTGCATGGCGATGCCGTCGTAGAGCTTGTTCCAGAAATTCGACAACAGGAACGACGTGGAACGCACGACCGGATGCGAATAGTCCGCGGCGATCTCCAGCGCGAAATCGCGTGCGCGCCGCTGCGCCTTCGCAAGGGTGATGTTCTCCTTGCTGGCCGTGGCGGCGATGGCGTCGCGCACCGGCTGTGTGTTCAGCACGGCGTCCACCACGGTGCGGCGATGCGAGAGGTCGGGGCCGATCACCGCGGCGCGGATGCGGCGGAAGTGAGTACGCAGGACGCGTGCGATCTTCCGCGTGAGGCGCTCCGGCGTGAGGTTGCGCGATTCCGCCAGCACGCTGCGCAGCGA
This sequence comes from Luteibacter jiangsuensis, assembly GCF_011742555.1. Classification (GTDB taxonomy): domain Bacteria; phylum Pseudomonadota; class Gammaproteobacteria; order Xanthomonadales; family Rhodanobacteraceae; genus Luteibacter; species Luteibacter jiangsuensis. The sequence goes on along the minus strand of NZ_JAAQQR010000007.1, from coordinate 38,494 downwards.
CACCGGCGCGGAGAAATGCACGACGGTGTCGCGCCCGTTGAGCAGCAGGGCAAGCATGCGCCGGAAGCGGCCCACGACCAGCCAGTTCTCCGCGAACAGCACGCTGAACCAGCCGCTTTCGCGATTGGGTGCGCGGCCGACGTAGATCGACACCGGTACGATCTGGATGTCGCGCGACGGATCGTCCTCGATGGCGCGGATGAGCTGGCCGATGGGCTCGCGCGGACCCCGCGCGTCGGTTCGGCCGAACAGCCAGCCATGGCGGCGGCTCAGCGAGAACACCGAGCGCCGGCGGCGGCCCGGCAGGTCGAGCAACTGCATCGGGCTGGGCAGGCCCGCCTCGCGGCAGGCGCGCTCGAGGATCAGCGCGTCGGAGGTGCCGTCGCGCTCGATGGCGTAGCAGACGGCCGCGCCGCTGCCGAGAAGGCCAGCGGGTTCGGCGGGATCGCGCTTGATGCGCACCCAGGGTTCGAGCATGCGACCCAGCAGCTTGAACCACCAGGGCGAACGGGCGACGTGGACGTGCGGATCCGCACTCATCTGCATTTCGGACATCCCGGGATTGTAAGGCCTCAGCGGCCCTTGGCGGCCGCGACCGGTGCGCCCGGCATCGGCGTACCCGGGGCGGACGCGGTGCCCGACGGCGCGGGCACGCTGGAGGCGGGCGCCGGGGGTGCCAGCCTGGCATGCTCGTCGCGCACGCGCTGGAGCAGATCGCTGTCATACCAGCGCCCGTCCAGCAGGACCAGGGTTGCGTCGGTCTGGATGGGCTTGTCCAGCAATGTGTAGGTGATCTTCACGTGGGCCGATCCGTCGCTGCTCTCGATCGTGTCGATACTCACGGAGTCGAAGCTCTTGTCGATGGACAGCCCGTAGACGTCGAGCAGGCGCTTGAAACCGAGCCATGCCGTGGACCAGGTGGCCATGGACTGCTCGAAATTCATGGCATGCAAGGCTTCCGGCGTGGAGAGCCCGGCCTTTCGGGCCGTGTCCACGACGATGGCGATGGCCTCCTTCGCCTTTGCCTGATCGCCCCAGGGCACCGTCCGGGCCCAGGGGCCGACCACGTTCACCGCTTCACGCAACTGCCGCTTCTGCGACAGCGTGAGGTCTTTCGCCTGGTCGATCGCCGTGAGTGCCATCGATTGCCCGATGCCCGCGACGAGCGGCATCTGGTCCTTGTAGTCGCGATCGAAGCGGACGAGGGTGGGCCGCAGTTCCGCGAAGAGCTTTTTTTCCGCGTCCGGCTCGGTGAGGCGTTTCACGCCTGCCTCGAACTTCGCCTCGTCGTCCGGCTCTACCGCGGTCTGCACGGCGTTGAGGCGTGGCCAGTCGGCCTTGAAGGCGGCGAAATCCGCGGGCGGCAGGGCGTGCTTCCAGAAGAGGTCGAACTTGCCGTCGCGCAGCAACGCCAGCGATTCCCGGGTGGCGTCCTCGGGGGAGCCGCCGCCGGGCGTGCCGGGCGCTTCCTTCTGCTTGTTGCAGGCAGCCAGGAGCACCACGAACAGGACGAGGGCGATACGAAGGATGGAACGATGGCGGCGCATGGGGTTCGGGCGGCGCGATGGGCTTGGAGGAGGTGGAGGATACACGGGCGGGGAAGCGGGAACCCGCGCTGCCGGACGCCGCAAAGAAAAAACCCCGGAGACGCGAGGCCTCACGGGGTTATCCAGCCCGAAGCCGGAAAGGGAAATGGCCTTGCCTGCATTGCTTTTGGCGCCACAGGTTTCGGCGTGAGAGATGATAGTTGGCTGACATTGCTAAAGCAATATGTCAGCTTATCTTGCCTAAGTTATTGATTTCACTTCGCGCGAAGCGAATCGATTTTCTTCTGGCGCCGTTCCGCGCGCGGCAGTGAGTAGTCATTGTCGAACAACGCGCTTTCCCACGCACCATAGGTCGGGTTGGGCAGCACGAACCAGCGTTCGCCGATCCAGCCCGTGTAGGGCGCCATGGCCTTTTCCCGGCCCTCGGCCGTATTGCCCAACACGTTCGCGAAGTCGCCGATCTGATCGCCGAACTGCATGAGCACGCGGTAATCCTTCGCCACGCGCTGGCGGCGGCAACCCTTCTCGCTGCCCACCTGTTCGCAGCCCTCGACGAAGGTGCCGAGGCCGAGGAACGAATCCTTGCCGGCCACGGGGAAGCCGGCCGCGCGCAGGTTGGCGAGCGTCGCTTCGTCGAGGTCCTTGGCGCGGTTGGAAATGTAGATCACGGCGATCCCGTGCGCCGCGGCGAACTTCGTGAACGCCAGCGCGCCGGGCAGGGGACGCGCGATGGCCTCCTTGCACCACGCGGCCCAGTCCGCCTCGTTGAACTCGCCCCCGGAGCGGATGAGCCGCGCCTGGTAGGGGGAGTTGTCGAGCACGGTTTCGTCGATGTCGAGGACGACGGCAGGCTTCAGTCCCTTGAGGGAGGCATGCGCGGCGCGATCGTCTTTCGGCAGTGCGTCCCAGGTCGGATCGCTCTTCGCCTTGAGGAGTTTCTCCTGCGCATTGCGATACGTCTGCACGTAGATGAAGTCATGCTCGCTGGCGTTCTGCGTCCAGGCGACCGCGTTGAGGTTGTCGTCCGCCGCCGGGCCGGCGGCATTGGCCGCAGCGGCAGCCTCCGGGGCGGGGGCCGGCGAGGGCACGGCGGCGGGTGGCGTGTGGGCGCAGCCTGCCAGGGAAAGGGCGAGCGCGACGGCGGCCGGAACGAACTTCAGCATGGAAACCCCTTGGGTGACGCATCGCGCGCCGAGGGCGGCGATTGTCGGGTGAGTTTACGACACTGTGAAGGCGGCGGTCGTGCTTCCCACGCCCCCTGCGTCCTGACAGACTGCGCGCTCATCCACGACGGGACCGTCCATGGAAGCCGCCAATTCGCGGACACGAGCCGTGCGCATCGCCAGCTATATTGCCGCCGGGCTCGGCCTTTTCCTCGTGCTTTACCTGCGCCTGCTGCCGGCCTTGCTGGCGGGCCTGCTGGTGTACGAGGTGGTGGTATCGACCGCGCCCCTGATGGGCAGGCGCCTGTCGGGCGACCGGGCGCGGGTACTGGCCGTGGCGCTGGTCGGGGTGGTCGTGGTGGGGTTGCTTACCCTCCTGGTGCTGGGTGGCATCAGCTTCTTCCGCAACGAGATCGGCAACCCGGAAGACCTCTGGCAGAACCGCCTCATGCCGCTGGTGGAACGTGCGCGGCAGCAGTTGCCTCCGGCCGTGGTCGATCGCCTGCCGGAGAGCGTGGATGCGCTCCGCATTACCGCCATGGACTGGGCGCGCTCGCATGCGGTGACGCTGCAGCTTGCCGGCAAGGAAGCCGCGCGCGTGGTGGTGCACATCATCATCGGCCTGGTGCTCGGTGCCATCGTGGCCTTGAGCCGCGCGCGGCCTACGCACCAGGTGGGGCCTTTCGCGGCCGAACTGAGCCTGCGCAGTGCGCGCCTGGCGGACGCCTTCCACAACATCGTGTTTGCGCAGATCAAGATATCGCTGTTCAACACGCTCTTCACCGGCATCTACCTGCTTGCCGTCCTGCCCATGTTCGGCGTGCACCTGCCGCTGACCAAGACGCTCATCGTCATCACATTCGTGGTCGGACTGCTGCCGGTCATCGGCAACCTCCTCTCGAACACGGCGATCACCGTCGTCGGCCTCTCCGTATCGCTGTACGTGGGCCTGGGCGCGCTGGCTTTCCTCATCGTCATCCACAAGTTCGAATACTTCCTCAACGCCCGTATCGTCGGCGGACAGATCCGCGCCCGCGCATGGGAACTGCTGGTGGCGATGCTGCTGTTCGAGGCCGCGTTCGGCCTGCCCGGGCTGGTGGCGGCGCCCATCTTCTACGCCTACCTGAAGGCTGAACTCGAAGCCGAGCGCTTGATCTAGCGTTCATCCATCGCCTGCTGGAATCGCGCCACCCCAAGGAGTCCCGGCATGGTCGGCAAACCGCAGGACACGCGTACCCTTCGTCTCGCCAGCTACGTGCTGGCGGCGGTCGCCCTGTGGGCGGTGCTCTGGCTCCACCTCATCTCGGCCTTGCTGGCCGGGATGCTCGTTTACGAGGTGGTGGAAAGCCTCACGCCGCTCATCCGGCGCATCGCTCCGAACGAGCGTGCCAGGCCCATTGCCGTGGCGCTGGTCACGGTCGTCGTGGTGGGCGTGATCATCCTGCTCGTGGTTGCCACGCTGGCTTTCTATCGCCGCGATCTCGGCGATCCGCAGGGGCTCTGGGACGAGAAACTCCTGCCGCTGCTCACCAAGGCACACGAACAGTTGCCGGCGTGGTTGACCACGAACCTGCCCGACAGCTTCGTCGACTTCCGTGAGCAGGGCATGGCCTGGGCGCACGCGCACGCGGAGGACCTGCGTCTGGTAGGCACCACGGCCGCGCGGGTGTTCGTGCACATCGTGATCGGCCTGGTGCTGGGCGCGATCGTGGCGGTATCCCATGGCGCGGGCGGCCGCGTCGCGCGTCCCCTGTCGTTCGAACTGTCGACGCGTACGCGGCGCCTTGCGCATGCCTTCCACAACATCATCTTCGCGCAGCTGAAGATCTCGGCCATCAACACCGCCCTGGCGGCGATCTTCCTGCTGGTGGCGCTGCCTTCGTTCGGCGTGCACGTGCCCCTTGCCAAGACGCTGGTGATCGTCACCTTCGTCACCGGGCTCCTGCCGGTCGTGGGCAATCTCGTGTCCAACACGCTCATCACCATCGCGGGCCTGTCGGTATCGCTATGGGTCGGCGTGGCCGCGCTGGCTTTCCTCATCGTCGTGCACAAGCTCGAGTACTTCCTCAACGCGCGCATCGTCGGCGGACAGATCCGCGCACGCACATGGGAGCTGCTCGTGGCCATGCTGGTCTTCGAGGCGGCCTTCGGCCTTGCCGGGCTGGTGGCGGCGCCGATCTATTACGCGTATTTGAAGAGCGAGCTGGAGGCGGAGCGGCTTATCTAGGGGGTGCGAAACTAACCGCCTCCGGCCAGCATCGCGCGGATGCGTGCCATGTGCGTTTCAGCCGTTTCCTTCTTCACCTCGGCATCCGCATCCGGGTCCTTGCCGTCCCAGTGCAGGTCGTCCTGCGGCAGTTCGGCGAGGAAGCGGCTGGGGTCGTTGGAGAGGATCTCGCCGTACTTGCGCGACTTCGCCGCGAAGGACAGGGTCAGCATTTCCTTTGCGCGGGTGATGCCCACGTACATCAGGCGCCGCTCCTCGTCGAGCCGGCCTTCATCGATGGCGCCCTCGTGGGGCAGCGTGCCGTCCTCGCAGCCGACGATGAACACGAAGCGGAACTCAAGGCCCTTCGCCGAGTGCAGCGTCATCATGCGCAGCGCGTTGCCCGGATCGTCGCGGTCGGCGTGGCTGAGCAGGGCCAGTTGCGCCGCGATGTCACCGGTGCGGCCGCCGTCCTTGCCCATGGCCCGGAACCAGTCCATCAGTTCGCGCAGGTTGCCCAGGCGCCGTTCGCGCAGCGTCTCGTCGGGCGTGGACGCCGCGATATGCGCGCCGTAGCCGGATTTTTCGATGACGGAATGCACCAGGTCGGCCGCGCTTTCGTGCACGGCGTGGCTGCGCAGCTCGTCCATCAGGCGAGCGAATCCGGCCAGGGCCGAGGCGGCGCGCGGCGCGATGGTTTTGAGCGCGGCGTCGCTGCGCGCGGCATCGAGCAGGGACGCGTTGCGCGATTGCGCGATCTGCCCCAGTTTCTCGAGCGAGGTGGCACCGATCTCGCGTTTCGGCACGTTCACCACGCGCAGGAAGGCGGCATCGTCGGTCGGGTTGGTAAGCAGGCGCAGGTAGCAGAGGATGTCCTTCACTTCCGCGCGGTCGAGGAACGAGAGCGCGCCGCTCAGGTGGTATGGCACGCGGGCCAGGCGCAACGCCTTCTCGAGTGCGCGGGCCTGGAAATTCCCGCGATAGAGGATGCAGAAGTCATCCCAGCGAACACCCTTGTCCTTGTATTTCTCGTGCAGGTTGAACGCGATGGCCGCGATCCGCTCGGCTTCGTGGTCGCCGTCCTTGCATTCCAGCACGCGGATCGGCGGCCCCTCGAGATGGTCGCTCCAAAGCTTCTTCTCGTGCACGTGCGGGTTGTTGGCGATGAGGTGGTTCGCCGCGCGCAGGATGCGCTTCGCGCAGCGGTAGTTCTGCTCGAGCTTGATGACGCGGAGCTGCGGAAAGTCGCGGCCCAGCTGGTCGATGTTCTCCGGATTCGCACCGCGCCAGGCGTAGATGCTCTGGTCGTCATCACCCACGCAGGTGAACCGGGCCTTCGGCCCCGCGATGGCTTTCAGCAGGCGGTACTGGGCGTCGTTGGTGTCCTGGTATTCGTCGACCAGCAGGTAGCGCAGGCGCTCCTGCCAGATGGCGCGGGCGTCGTCGTCCGTTTCGAGGATGCGCAGGGGCAGGCGGATGAGGTCGTCGAAATCCACGGCGTTGAATGCCGCGAGACGCTGCTGGTAGAGATCGTAGATGGTGGCCGCCTCGATCTCGCGCGGACTGCGCGCGGACGCCATCGCCTCTTCCGGCGTCATGCCGGCATTCTTGGCCCGGCCGACGAGATTGCGGATGCCGAGGATCACTTCCGGCTTCACGCCCTTGGGCGACAGCTCCTTGATCATGTTGGCGCTGTCGTCCGCATCGAGCACCGAGAAGCCGCGGCGCAGGCGCGCGCGATCGTGCTCGATCTGGAGGAATTTCAAACCCAGCGCGTGGAAGGTGCAGACGGTGAGCGCCTTCGCGGCATCGTCGGAAATCAGCCGTCCGACGCGTTCGCGCATTTCCTTCGCGGCTTTGTTGGTGAAGGTGATGGCGGCGATCTTCTCGGCCGCGAGGTGCCGGCGCGAGATGAGGTGCGAGATCTTTTCCGTGATGACGCGGGTCTTGCCGGAGCCGGCACCGGCCAGCACCAGCAGGGGGCCGTCGCAGTACTCGACGGCCGCGTGTTGTTGGGGATTCAGCATGGTCGACCGGGGCGGACAGGCGGACGAGGCCGAGGATGGTAGCAGGTGGGTGCGGTACCATGTGTGGTCACGCACCGGACCGCCCGCATGGCCAAGCTCTATTTCTATTACTCGGCGATGAACGCCGGCAAGACCACTACCCTGCTGCAAAGCGCGCACAACTACCACGAGCGCGGCATGCGCACGCTCATCCTCACGCCCGCGCTCGACAACCGGTATGGCGAGGGCGTGGTCGCGTCGCGGATCGGATTGCAGGCCCGTGCCATGCGTTTTGCGTCGGAGGAAGATATTTTCGCCATCGTCGAGACCGATATCGGCAGGCGAGGGCCGCTCCACTGCGTGCTGGTCGACGAGGCCCAGTTCCTGAGCAAGTCCCAGGTCTGGCAACTCACGGACGTGGTGGACCGGCTGGGCATTCCCGTGCTCGCCTATGGCCTGCGCACGGACTTTCGGGGCGAACTGTTCGAGGGCAGCAAGTACCTCCTTGCCTGGGCCGACAATCTCGACGAGATCAAGACCATCTGCCACTCCGGGAAGAAGGCCGCCATGGTGGTGCGCGTGGACGAGCACGGCCGCGCGGTCACCCAGGGCCCCCAAGTTGAGATCGGTGGCAACGACCGCTATGTCTCGGTGAGCCGGGCCGAGTTCAAGAGCATCACCGGCGGCGACGGCAGAATCGAGTTGCAACAGCCCATGCTGCCGCTTGGCGAAAACGATCCGGAAGAAGGAAACGACGCGTGACCGAGACGACGACCAACGCCGCCGAATGGCCGCGCCCTTATTGGAAGCCGAGCGACGAGCAGGGCGTCTTGCTCTTCTTCGTGTTTGGCGCCTTCCCCGAGGACCTGGCCATCCCGGCCGCGCGCTACGGCAGTCCGGGGCTGCCCGAGGGCGTCGAGTTGCAGCGCTTCCAGAACGCGGTGCTGTCGCGCTGGGAGGGCTATCCGTTGTCGGGGGCGCTTGGAGAACTGTTGCGTGAGGACAACGCCGAGGCCTTCAAGGAGGCCAAGGCCGCGCCGCACGTCGTTGCCATACGCGGCCGCTTTCCCGACCGCGACCGCCTCGACTACCTGCGCGACACGCTGGGCGTGGTCGCGGCGCTGACCGACATCGGCGGCAAGGCTGTGGTCGATCCGCAGATCCTGACGCTTTTCGACGCGGCTGCCTGGCGCGAGCACTACCTGGTGCCTGGCGGCGCGCCGCCGCGTCATCACGTGCTCATCCTGTGCAGCCCGGAGGAAACCAAGGGCCGCTCCTGGATACGCACGCGCGGCATGCGCAAGTTCGGCCGTCCCGACATCAGCCTGACGAACGTGCCCGATCGCGAGATCGACCGCGCCGGCGCGCTGGCGGAACGCTTCGTGGAACTCGGCGCGCTCGGTGCCCATTTCGATCCGGCCCAGCCGATCGAAGTGGACGGCGTGGCGGGCGGGCTCACGGTCGAACTTTCCGGCGACGAGGAAGACCCGCGTTTCAACAACACGCACGCGGCGATGCGCTGGCCCGACTGACGCATCAACGGTCGGCGTCGAGTGGCTGCGCCTGCAGCCACTCGACAAATGCATGCGCGCCTCCTTCCTCGTGGAAGTCCACGGCAACGTAGTTGGGTTTTCGCCTCGTGGCCGGCTTGCAGTAGTTCGTGTAGCGATCCCATAGCGCGTCGAACGCGTTGTCGTGGTACGCGTGCGAACGCAGCGGCAGGCCATGGAACTGGTTCATCGTGAAGAGCGGGGGCCAGCCGGGCTTTTCCTCGATCTCGGCCGTGGAAAGCGGCCGGCTTTCTCCCCATCGGCTGTAGCAACTGCGGTCGTGCTGTAAGGGTGTCGTCCCCAGGCTCCAGTAGTTCTCCACAGTGAAATCCTCGCTCGGCATGAGCGTCACGGCGCCCCCGCGTGTCATGAGCGAATCGCTGTTTTCGCGATTGAGGCTGAAGATCAGGACGCGTTGTCCACGTTTAACCATGTCCGCATAGGTCGGCCAGGTGGGTGTCGACCAACTGTATGGGTCGAATGTCGCGTCGCCGAGAAATGGGGCGCGGTCCAGTTCGGCGACGAGTTGCTGTCGTTCGGTGAAGTCGTCCAGGTGCAACGTGAGGATCGCGTCCGGATGCTGCTCGAGGAAAGGGCGGATCGTTTCGTTGAGCAGATCGGCCAGTGGCACCGACGACGGTCCAGTGCACCGGTTGTGACAAAGGCGCACGCGCTTGTCGTAGTAGTGAAGGTCCAGCATGAATGCGCGGACTCCTTCTTCCAGCTGTTGCGCGATCGTCTGGCTCTGGTTGGGAGCCAGTCCGTTGCTGGTGAAGGCATTGTGGGTCGTGACCCAGGTGTAACGATCGAAGGGGAGATCCCTGGAAATGGGCGCCTGGGCACTCGCGGTGTCGGCCAGCCAGGCGACGGCGAGAAGGCACATCGCCCGGGCGATAAGGGGGTTGGACGTCATGATGCGGGCCTTCCTTGATGGGAAATCCGAGTCTAGGAAGGCTCGCCCTCGCGCTACCGTAGGGCAACGCCATTGCGGCTTGTAGTTGCTGGCCCCGCCGGCTATGTCCGCGGTGTCGACGCCGTCCGTTCAGATCGGTACGGCGTCGTCGATATGGGTCAGCGTTGGCAGCCCGGGCAATAGAACGAAGCCCGGCCGCCGAGCGTTGCCACGCGTATGGCCTTGCCGCAAACCTTGCACGGTTTGTCGGCGCGGCCATACGCGTACAGTTCCTGGAAGAAGTAGCCGGGGGCGCCGTCGGGCGAGACGAAGTCGCGCAAGGTGGTGCCGCCCCGTTCGATAGCGTAGGCGAGGATGCGCTTCACTTCGCCCGCGAGCTTCGCGTAACGCGCGCGCGACACCTTTCCCGCCTGCGTGCGCGGATCGATTCCGGCAGCGAACAGGGCCTCGCTCGCGTAAATATTGCCCACGCCGACGACGACGGCGTTGTCCATCAGGAAGGTCTTCACGGCCGCCGAGCGGCCACGCGAAATACGCCAGAGCAGGTCGCCGTCGAACGCGTCGGTGAGCGGCTCCGGGCCGATGCCTTCGAGCAGTTCATGCGTTTCGCCCGGCATCTGCCAGAGCAGGGCACCGAAGCGGCGCGCATCGGTAAAGCGCAGCACCTGGCCGGAGTCGAGCGCGATATCCACGTGATCGTGTTTGCCCGCGGGCGTGTCGGCAGGCAGGACGCGGAGCACCCCGGTCATGCCCAGGTGGAACAACGCGGTGCCCACCCGGGTGCGCAGTAACAGATACTTGGCCCGGCGTTCGACATCGTCGATCACCTGTCCGGGCAGCAGCGTCGAGATTTCCGGAGGAATCGGCCAGCGCAGGTCCGGACGGCGCAGCACGACGCCGGTGATGCGGCGGCCCGACACGTGCGGGGCGATGCCGCGGCGGGTGGTTTCGACTTCGGGCAATTCAGGCATGACGGAAAGATGGGGGGCGGGGACGCCGCTGGCAAGCGCTGCCGATTCCCAGGCAAGCGACCCGCTAGGGCACGGCCCCGGCGGTCGTCGGCAGCGACGCCGTGCGCGGCGCGCGAGGTAACGCCTGCGCGGGAACGATGGCGATGCGATTGCCCACCTTCACATAGCGTTGCTTGCCGAGCGCGGTCATGTCGCCGAACTCCAGCCGCACATCGTCGAGCACAAGCACCGCCACGGGCGGCGACAGGCCGATCTTCGCCGCGTCGAATTCCGAAGCGGCCCGCCAGGAAGCGACCGGCGTGGCGGCAAGGGATGCGAGGTCCTCCGCGCGGCCTTCGTCCGCCTTCGCGCCCGCGTTCGTCCAATGGCCGTCATGCCGGTCGAAACGTTGGTCGGGCAAGCCGCGCAGCTGCACGTCGATATGCCGCACCGCATCCGGGTCGAGCCCGGTCAGCGTATGGGCGCGAGCGTCGGCGTCGTCGGCGCGCCATTGCCAGGCGACCGCCGCAACGAGTGCGACGACGCATGCGATGCCGGCGAGTCGGGCCCTCACTTCAGCGCCGCCTCCGGCGCCACGCGATGCCGCCACCGAGGCCGAGGAGAAGGAGGGGAAGACCAACGAGGAAGCCGAAGGTCACCAGGTTGAGCCCGTCCTGCGACAGGGAGATCACCCGGTCGGGCGCGCCGCGGGAGGGAAGGTCGACCAGCACATCATCGCCGAGCAGCCAGTCCAGGATGCGTTCTCCCAGGGCGCGGTTGCCGCCGTTACCGACATAGGTGTTCGAGAGGAAGTCGCCGTCGCCGATGACGACGGCGCGCTGCTCGCTTTTCGCCGGACTCGGCGACAGGCGGTTCAGCGCGAAACCGAAGTCGAGGGGGCCTTTGAGTTCCCCCGCTTCGGGATGGAAGGCAACGGTCGACGGCTTGTCGTTGTCGATGCCGCCGAAGGCGGTCCAGCTGCGCTCGCCCGAACGCAGGAACGGGACGACGGCCCATTCGTGTGCCGACACCTGCGCGAGGGCCGACACTTGCGGGAACAGCGTCGTGTCGCGGAACGCCCGCGTGATCGCGTGGAAGGGGTAGTCGCCAAGCACCACGATGCGTGGATCGTTCACGTTGAGCGTACTGCCCTGGCCGTCGACGAGCACGCCGGGCAGCACGCGGATGCCGAGCACGTCGGCCAGCGGACCGGTGCCGAGGTCCTGGTTGTCCGGTTCGGTCAGCCACAGCAGGTTGCCGCCACCGCGCACGTAATCGACGAGCGCCGCGACACTTGCCGCGGGCAAGGGTGCGATCGGGCTGGCGAGCACGACGAGATCGGTATGCTCCGGAACGCCGCGGGTCTGGCTGAAATTGAGCGGGACCGCACGGATGCCGCGGCGCTCCACCTGGCTCATGAAGGTGCCGAGGTCCGCGTTCGCGTGCCCATCGGCCTGCCGCTCGCCGTCGCCCGTGACGAAGGCGACGATGCGTTCCCCGCCTCGCGCCAGGCGTTCGAGTGCATTCGAGAGGTTGCGTTCGTTGATGGGGCTTTCCACGCGCTCTTCGCGACCCGCGTAGCGAACCAGGAGCGCACCGTCGCCGGATATGCCCAGCTGGCGCGACGCCGCGGGATCGAGATCGGGATCCACGAAGGAAAGGCGAAGATCCTTCTTTTCCCTCACGTAGCGCTCCATGACGGCGGCGATCTGCTCGCGAAGCGGGCCCGTGGGCGAGATGTAGCCGACGACGTCGACCGGGCCGCGGAGCTTGTCCAGCACCGCGACGCTCTCGGGGGCGAGGCTCGCGCGCGCGCCGCGCGTCCAGTCGAACGTCCACGCGTGCCGGGAACTCAGGAAACCGATGCAGCCTGTCGCGACGACAAGCCCGATGACGACGAACCAGCGGTCGAAGCGGCGCATCACTGGCGCTCCCGATCGGCGCCAAGACGGCGTATGGCGAGGGCCAGCGACAACGCGATCGCAAGGGCGAACCACACGAGGTCGCTGGTCACGACAAGGCCGCGCAAGAGGTTTTGCAGGTGCGTGGCCATGGTCAGCCACTCCAGGAAGCCGCCGGTCACGCCGGCGGCTTGCGCGCCCCGGTCGATGGTCCAGAGGATGAGCGTGACGATCAGCGCCATCGCCGCCGCGATCGCGGGAAACGAGGTGGCGGCGGAGCAGGCGATGCCGATGGCCGCGAGCGTGGCCAGAAGCAGTGCGGTGCCGAGCGTGGCCGATGCCAGCTTGCCCCAGTCGGCGGTGGACTCCGCGCCGACGACGAGCGGCATGGCCACGGTCGCGAGCAACCACAGCCCCAGCCAGACGAGCACCGCGAGGTACTTCCCGATGACGATGTGTCGAGGCGAGAGGCCGGTCGACGCAAGCAGGGCAAGCGTGCCGCCGCGGCGCTCTCCGGCGAGCTGGGTCATCGTCATCAGCGGCACGACAAGGAAGGCCAGTTTCGCCAGTTCGGCGAGCAAGGGAATCGCCACGAGGTCCGTGAACCCGGGGGCATCGGCGACGGCTGCCAGCTTCACTTGCGCGCCGAGGAACTGGCCCAGGCCGAGGATGAAGGTCCAGGCCAGCCAGGCGATGGTGAGCGCGGCCAGCGCCCAGGCCAGGGGACGCACGGCGAGGCGACGGAGTTCGAGGCGCGCGACGGCCATGGTGCTCATGCGGCAGCTCCCGTGGCGATGGCGAAGAACGTGGCTTCGAGCGCGGCCGCGCCTTCGTCGCCGCGCAGCGGCGCGTCGTGGCGCAGGCGCCCTTCGTGGAGGACCGCCACCCGGTCGCATACGGCCAGCACCTCGGCCAGCACGTGCGTGGAAAGGATCACCGCGGCGCCCGCGGCGGCGCGTTCGCGGATCAGCCGGCGCAGTTCGCCCACCTGCACCGGGTCGAGCGCGTTCGCGGGTTCGTCGAGAATGATGAGGGCCGGCTCGTGCACGAGCGCGCAGGCGAGGCCCAGGCGCTGCCGCTGGCCCTGCGACAATACGCCGGCCAGCCGCCGGCGCAGATCGCCCAGCCGCAGCCGTTCGACGATCGCATCGGCAGCCCGCCGCGCCGCGGGACGGTTGGCGCCGCGCAACCGCGAAAAAGCCACGAGGTGTTCCTCGACGGACAACTCGGGCCAGGACGGCGCGTTCTCGGGAAGCCAGCCGATCAGCTGGCGGGCGAGCCCGGGTTGGGCGACGAAGTCCTCCCCACGGAGCCGGATGCTGCCCGCATCCGGCCGGAGCGCACCGGCAAGCATGGCCAGCGAGGTGGATTTGCCGGCCCCATTGACGCCGAGGAGGCCCATGACTTCACCGGCGTTCAGGGAAAAGGATACGTCGACGACGGCCGCGCGCCCGGCCCGGCGCCGGGACACACCTTCGACATTCAGCAATGGGGCCGCGCTCATGCGGTTACGTCGCCGATCGGCGTGCTACGTCGGCCATCGCGTAAGGATCGTGCCGAGGGCTGTTGACCTGGCTGAACGTGGGAGGTCGCTGTCATCGGGCGATTGTGCGCAATGGCCTCTCGGTCCGACAACCGCTGTCTTCACACTTTGCCCATTTCCATGCTGGTGGGTATGGGGACGGGTCGCTAGACTGATAGCGCAAAACTCCCTAACTACCCGTGCGGTAACGACTCCGATGCTCGACACCCTGCTCGATTTCCTGGCCAACGGCCTCACCCGCGCAAGCTGGGGCGAGATGCTGGTCTATCTGCTGGTCGTCACGCAGCTCACCATCTTCACCGTGACGCTCTACTACCATCGCAGCGCCACCCATCGCGGCGTCGACTTCCATTGGACGCTCAACGGCTTCTTCCGCTTCTGGGGCTGGTTGACGACGGGCATGGTCGTGAAGGAATGGGTGGCCATCCACCGCAAGCATCACGCCAAGGTGGAGACGGAAGAAGATCCGCACAGCCCGCAGGTCTTCGGCATCAAGAAGGTCTTCCTCGACGGCGTCTCGCTCTACCGTGAAGCCAGCTACAACAAGGCGGACATGGAAAAGTACGGCCGCGGCACGCCGGACGACTGGTTCGAGCGCACGCTGTTCGGTCGTCACCCCTACTGGGGCCCGACCCTGATGGCCATCATCAACATCGCGCTGTTCGGCGTGGTGGGCATGGCGATCTGGGCCATCCAGATGATCTGGATCCCGTTCTGGGCCGCCGGTTTCGTCAACGGCATCGGCCACTGGTGGGGTTACCGCAACTTCGAGAGCTCCGACACCGCGACCAACATCTCGCCGTGGGGCTTCTGGATCGGCGGCGAAGAGCTCCACAACAACCACCATGCGTTCCCCAGCTCGGCGAAGTTCGCCTTGCGCAAGTGGGAGTTCGACATCGGTTGGGTGGCCATCTGCGGCTTGCGCTTCGTGGGTTTGGCCAAGGTGCTGCGCGTGGCGCCCACGCTCAACATCCGTCCCAACGTGCACCTGCCGGACGCCGAAACGCTCAAGGGCGTGCTTGCGCTGCGCTTCCAGGCCACCACCGACTACTACCGCAACGTCATCCTTCCGACGATGCGCGAGGAGATGGGCCAGGCCGGCGAGAGCATCAAGTCCGTGCCGCGCCGGCTGCGCCGCGCACTGGCCGACGGCGGCCGCTGGCTCGACAACGACGCCCGTGACCGCCTGCAGGCCGCGCTGGCCAACCGCCCGGCCCTCAAGACGGTCTGCGACTTCCGCGCGCGTCTCGTCGCGTTGATGGAAGAGCGTGGCGCGGAGAAGTCGCTGAAGGCGCTCCAGCAGTGGATCGTCGAAGCTGAACAGAGCGGCATTCGCTCGCTCCAGCAGTTCGCCCAGCGCCTGAAGGGTTATTCCGCCGTCGGCGCATAAGCGTCGCTGCGCGGTAAAGACCGGCCCGCCGTCGAAAGACGGCGGGTCTTTTTTTGCGTCAAAAGCGCAAGCCATGTAACGCTGGCCGTCCCGGGGGCGCATTATCTTGCGCCCATGAAACCGACAACCGTCAATCGCTTCGAGTCCCGGCTGAAACGCGTGGCCGACCACCTGGCCGCCCACCTCGACGAGCCGCTGTCGCTCGATCGGCTTGCGGAGGTGGCGGCCATGTCGCCGTTCCATTTCCATCGCCTCTGGACGGCGATGGTCGGCGAGACCGTCGCGGCGAGCGTTCGCCGGTTGCGCCTGCAGCACGCCGCGCATCAACTGCGGGCGTCCGCCGCCCCGGTCACGGATATCGCGCTTTCCGCGGGCTTCGCCTCGGCGCAAGCGTTCGCCAGGGCTTTCCGGGCGGCTTGCGGCTCCACGCCGAGCGAGTATCGCGCCGCGCCCTCGGAGTGGGCGCCCTGGTCACTCGCCGGGTCGTCGGCAGCATCCTCCGTGATCGAAGTGAGGCTTGTGCACATCGAGCCGCTTTCCATCGTCGCGATGCGACGCACAGGCGCGTACACCGACAGCGACCTCGCCGAGGATTTTCAGGTGCCATGGGCATGGGCCGAGCGGGAAGGGCGCCTGGAGGGGCTGCGTGGCATCTACGGCGTGCCCTGGAACGAACCGGAGCTGGCGGAGGTGCCCATCTTCTTTGCCGGACTGGATCTGGGTGCCTGCCCACCGCCACCGGCGCCGCTGGAGGTGATGGTGCTGGATGGCGGCGATTACGCCGTCACCCGGGTGACGGGGTCCTACGTGGGTATCGATGACGCCTGCGCGGCGCTCTATCGAGACTGGCTCCCGGCTTCGGGCAGGGAGCCTGCCGATGCGCCACTTTTCCACCATTACATCGACGACCCCGAAGCGACGCCGGAGCACGCACTCCGCACGGACATCTACCTGCCGTTGCAGCCTCTGTGAGAGGACTCCAAGCGATGAAAACCATGGGATTCGCCGCGGCCATGCTGATCGCCGGCACGTCTGCCGCCGCGGGCGAGCGCAGCGACGCCGCCAGCGTGGTTCGCGCCATGTTCGACGCATTCAATCGCCACGACGCCGCGGCCATGGTCGCGGCGTACGCGCCCCATGCCGAGCTGCTGTCGCCCGACTTCTGTGCCCCACGGCGTGGGCGCGAGGATGTGCGGCGCACCTATCAGGCGCTTTTCGACGAGGCGCCGGATATCGTCGACACCGTCGACGAGATGGTGGTGCAGGGCGACCGGGTAGCGGTGCTGTTCCACTCCCGCGGCACGGCGGGCGGGCAACCGTTCGACGTGCCGATCGCCGCGTTCATTACCGTTTCCGACGGATTGATCGTGCGCGACAGAAGCGTCTTCCAGCCATCGCCTGGGGCCTGCTTGCCATAAAAAAACCCGCCGTGAGGCGGGTTTTTCAGAAGATCCGAAGCGCCGGGCGCTTACTTGATCTTGCCTTCCTTGTATTCGACGTGCTTCCGGACGACGGGGTCGTACTTCATGAAGACCATCTTTTCCGGGGTGTTCTTCTTGTTCTTCGTGGTCGTGTAGAAGTGACCGGTGCCCGCGGTGGAAATCAGGCGGTGCTTATCGCGCTTGCTTGCCATGGTTCGATCTCCTTAGATCTTTTCGCCGCGGGAACGGAGGTCGGCCAGCACAGCCTCGATGCCGTTCTTGTCGATGGTGCGCAGCGCGTGATTGGAAACGCGGAGCTTCACCCAGCGGTTCTCGCTGGCGACCCAGAAGCGACGCTCGTGCAGGTTCGGCAGCCAGCGGCGGCGGGTCTTGTTGTTCGCGTGCGAGACGTTGTTGCCGGTCTGCACACCCTTGTTGGTGACTTGGCATCTACGGGCCATGGGGGCCTCCTTATAGATTCGTTGGACCGCCCTTTGGCCAGGACGGCATCGGCCCAGCGGCGTGCCGTTCGACCGGCTGCCACGCGATGGCTGGAGGGTGGAGCGCTTCCGCCCGTATAAGCCCGCATCGCGTAACGGACTTTCCCGACGTGTCGGGCTGGCATAGGGAAGCCGGGCATTCTCTCAGAAGCCGGTGCCCACGCGCAAGCCGGACTGTGCGGCGCGGCGGGTTGTGTGAAACAATCCGTGCTTTCGTGCCAGCGGCACACGACCCCACACGACGCTCTTTCGAGGACCACGCAATGGCAGACATCAACGCCAACGGCCAGGCCGGCCAGCCGCAGCTCGTGCTGCAGAAGATCTACGTGAAGGATGCCTCCTTCGAAGCCCCGAACGCCCCGCAGGTGTTCCAGGAAATGGGCGAGACCGAAGCACAGCCCCAGGTCCAGCTCAACCTGGGCCACAAGGCCGTCGACCTCGGCAACGACCTTTTCGAGGTGGTGCTGAGCCTCACGCTCACCTGCAACCTGGGCGAGCGCACCGCCTACCTCGCCGAAGTCCACCAGGCCGGCATCTTCGGCATCGCCGGTTTCTCGGGCGACGACCGCGACGGCATCCTCGGTTCGTACTGCCCGAACCTCCTGTTCCCGTACGCGCGCCAGATGGTCTCCGCGATGATTCAGGAGGGTGGATTCCCGCCGTTCCTGCTCCAGCCGATCAACTTCGATGCACTCTACGCCGAACAGCAGCGCCAGCAGCTCGAAGGCGCAGGTACGCACTCGCTCAACAGCTGAGCGATGAGCGCCACCTCCCGACCCACCGTCGCCGTCCTCGGCGCCGGGTCCTGGGGCACCGCGCTGGCAGCCCTGCTGGCGCGTAACGACGTTCCCACGCGCCTGTGGGGCCGCGACGCCGAGGCGCTCGCGGCCATGGCCGAGGCGCGCCGCAATCTGCGCTACCTGCCCGACCTCGACCTTCCGCCGGAACTGGTCTACGAGGCCGACCTCGCCGCCGTGCTGCGGGGCGCCGGTATCGTCCTGCTGGTGGTGCCGAGCCACGCCTTCGCCGCCATGCTCGACCAGATCGTGCCCCTTCTCGAACCCGACGCCCGGGTTTCGTGGGCCACGAAGGGCTTCGAGACCGGCACGGGGCGCTTTCTGCACGAGCTGGTGAACGAGAAACTCCCGGGCCGCCCGGCGGCGGTCGTCACGGGCCCCTCCTTCGCTCGCGAGGTCACGGCCGGCCTGCCGAGCGCGGTCACCGTGCACGCCACCGACGAAGCGTTCGGCAAGGAACTGGCGGTGCTGCTGCATGCGCCGAATTTCCGCGCCTATACCGGCAACGACATCCTGGGTGCCGAACTCGGCGGCGCGATGAAGAACGTGCTGGCCGTGGCCACCGGCGTGGCCGACGGCATGGAGCTCGGCCTGAACGCCCGCGCCGGCCTCATTACCCGGGGCATGAACGAGATGCTGCGGTTGGGGGTGGCCCTGGGGGCCAGGGCGGAAACCCTCATGGGGCTGGCCGGCCTGGGCGACCTCGTGCTCACCTGCACGGGCGACCTGTCGCGCAACCGCCGCCTGGGCCTCGCCCTCGGTCGGGGCGTTCCGTTGCCCGAGGCCATCCGCCAGATCGGCCAGGTGGTCGAAAGCGTGGTCACGGCGGACGAGGTTGCCCGTCTGGCCGGGTTCCACGGTCTCGACCTGCCGATTTCCGCCGGCGTGCGGGCGGTACTCCATGGCGAGGTCACGCCTGAGGAAGCCCTGCGCACACTGATGAGTCGTGAGCAGAAGGCCGAATATCCCGTGAATCTCTTCCCCGCACGCGACTGAGATCGGCACCACGGCCGTCCCGTACTGCCTGAACCGGCCCGGTCCGCTGGGTAAAAAGTCCTACGGGTAACGCCGTCGGGCTTTGCTAAGCTTCCTGTTTTGGTCGCGCGGGCAGGATCGCTACGGATGCATCAACCGGACGACAAGCGCAGGCGGAACGACGTCGTGGAGTCGCTGCCGCAGGCGTGGCAGCGAGCCATGGGCTCGGCCGCGCGGGCGGTCGCAACGGAGGGCTCCGTCCTCGGCTTCTTCCTCGAGGGCGTCAACGACGACCACGAGCCTGCCGCGTACCTCGACGTTGCCCCGGTCCTGCTGACGGTCGGCACGGATGGCCGCTTCTCGCGACCGTTGCCGCTGGATAGCCGGCACTTGCCGGAGGCGACGCTCACCGTGGTGGAGAAGCGCCTCGCCGCCACGCTGCTGGGCCTTCCCCAGACGCTCCGAAAGAGCCGCAGCTACGCGCGGTTCACCGGCGACCTCGGTGACCAGCTGCTTGCCGAGATCCTGGACAGCGCACCCTGTTTCTTCGGCGGTGTGGCCGGCCTCCAACTGTCGCGCGGAAAACCACAGCCGCTGCGCTGGCGTTGGAACCTCGAAAAAGACGGCAGCCAGAAGCTCTTGCCCGACGTTCCTGCGAGCCAGCGCCTGTTCCGCGTGGGGGCGCTCTGGTTCCTCGACGCCGAACATGCCGAGGTCGGTCCGCTGGAGGGCGAGCAGGAAGAAAGCGCCTGGCTCGACCTGCCGCCCTTGCCACCCGAAAGCACCGCCGCCTTCCGCACGTCGCTGGAATCCACGCGCATGGGTCCTCGCGTACCGGTGCCGCAGGTGTTCGGCGAAGTACGCCGCGCCGAGGTGTCGCCTCGGCCCGTGCTCGTGCTGCATGCCCTGACCCGGCATGCGCGGCTGGCGGCCGGCACGCCGCCGCTGGCCTATGGGCGCCTGGCCTTCGATTACGCCGGTGAGCGCCTGCCGGGGCGCGGCGGCGAGCCGCTGGTCCGTCGCGTACGCAACGGCGTGCTGCTGGAAATCACCCGGCGTCGCGCCGAGGAACTGGCCACCATGGAAACCCTCGAAACCGCGGGCCTCAATCCGGCGGTGGACACCGAGGGCCTTCCCTGGGACATGGCCGACACGCTTCCCGACGACGCATGGCTGTTCCCGGGGAAGGGGTATGCGGGGGCGCTCGAGGTGAACACACCGGCCCGCTGGCTGGCCCTGCGGCCGAGGCTCGAGGCCGACGGCTTCCTCCTCGAATACGCCGCGAGCTTTCCGTTCGAAGTCCTCGAGGGGCCGGTGCGCTGGTACGGCCAGGCGAACGAGGACGACGCGGACCGCGCCTTCGATCTGGAAATCGGCATCGAGGTGGAAGGAAAGCGCGTGAACCTGCTGCCCGCCGTGGCGCAGGCCCTGGCCGAGCACCAGCTCAGTCTCAGCCCTATGCCGGGCGAGGCGGCAGACTCGGTCTGGTACGCCCCCGTGGACGAGCGCCGCCGCGTGCCGGTGCGCCTGAAGGAACTACGCGGCCTTCTCGCGCCTTTGGCGGAATATCTGGAGAAGCCGCGGCAGCAGTTGCACCTTCCCCGGGTGCAGGCCGGGCGCCTGGAGGAACTGGCGCAGGCGCTGCCGAGCGGTGGCTCCTTCGAAGCGCCCGAGCGACTGCGCGGCTTCACGCGGCGCCTGCGCGAGGCGGCCGAGCGCGCGAGCGACGCAGTACCCGAGGGCCTGCGCGCCGAACTGCGCGGCTATCAGCGCGACGGCCTGCGTTGGATGAACGCGCTCGCCGAAGCCGGTACGGGCGGCGTGCTCGCCGACGACATGGGCCTCGGCAAGACCTTGCAGCTGATCACGCACCTGCTCGCGCTGAAGGAAAGCGGCAACCTCGCCTCGCCCGCGCTCGTGGTCGTGCCGACCAGTCTCGTGCCCAACTGGATCTCGGAAGTGGCGCGCTTCGCGCCCGGCCTCACCCTTCTCGCCCTGCACGGACCGCAACGCGCGGAAACGTTCGCGCGTATCGCCGAGCACGACGTCATCCTGACGACCTACGCGCTCCTGCCGCGCGATGTCGACACCCTGAAGAAGCAGGCCTTCTCGCTGGTGGTGCTGGACGAGGCGCAACAGGTGAAGAACCCACGCACGCAGGCGCGCCGTGCGCTGCTCACGCTGAAGGTGCCGCGTTGCCTGTGCCTCACCGGCACGCCGCTGGAAAACCACCTCGGCGAACTCTGGTCGCAGATCGACCTCGCCGTACCGGGGTTGCTCGGCGACGAAGGCGCCTTCCGCCGCCATTACCGCGTGCCGATCGAGAAACACCAGGATCTAGAATGCCAGGAACGGCTCAATCGCCGTATCGCGCCCTTCATCCTTCGCCGCACGAAGGCACAGGTAGCGTCGGAATTGCCGGCGAAGACGGAGATCACGCGCCGTGTGGTGATGGAGCCGAAGCAGCGCGACCTCTACGAGAGCCTGCGCCTTTCGCTTGCCGAGGAACTGCGCGAGGTGATCGCGCAGCGTGGCATCGCACACAGCGGCATCGTGGTCCTCGATGCGTTGCTCAAGCTGCGCCAGGTCTGCTGCGATCCGCGCCTTGTGAAGCTCGAAGCCGCGCGCGGCGTGCGCGAATCGGCGAAGTTCGAACTGCTGATGGACATGCTGCCCGCGCTACTCGCCGAAGGCCGGCGCGTGCTCCTCTTCAGCCAGTTCACGGAGATGCTCAAGCTCATTGCCGGCGAACTCGACCGCCGCCGCATCAGCTATGTCACCCTCACCGGCGAAACGCGCGACCGCGCTGAACCCGTGCAGCGTTTCCAGGACGGCGAGGTGCCGTTGTTCCTGCTGTCGCTGAAGGCCGGCGGCGTCGGTCTGAACCTCACCAGCGCGGACACCGTGATCCACTACGACCCGTGGTGGAACCCTGCGGCGGAAGCGCAGGCGAGCGATCGCGCGCACCGCATCGGCCAGGACAAGCCGGTGTTCGTCTACCGCCTCATCACGGCCGGCACGGTGGAAGAACGCATCGAGGAACTGAAGGCCCGCAAGGCGGAACTTGCCGACGCCGTGCTCGAAGGCGGCGGTAGCCGCGAACGCCTCAGCTTTGACGAAAGCGACCTCGACGCGCTGTTGGCGCCGTCCGTCTGATGTCCTTCGGACGAAACATGCGTCGGTCGAGATCGCTGGCCTTGTAATCCATGGGTCACATACCGTAACTTATGGGTTACGGTCGATCCATGTACGAGATCGTCCAGAGTGAAACGTTTCGCCGGTGGGTTTCCAGGCTTCGCGACGGCATGGCAGTGGCGAGAATTCAGGCTCGTCTCCGCCGCATGTCGCTCGGTCATCCGGGCGATGTAAAGCACGTTGGAGAGGGCGTTCGCGAGATGCGCATCGATCACGGCCCGGGTTATCGCCTCTACTACATCCACCGACGATCGGTACTCGTGGTCTTGCTGACCGGCGGGGACAAGAGCAGTCAGCAGTCCGATATCGCGCAGGCCATCACGTTGGCGGCAGCTTGGGACCAAAGCGAATGAAAGAGAAATTCACCCGGTGGGACGCCGTCGATCACTTGCACTCCGAGACGGAGCAGACGGCTTACCTCAATGCATGCCTCGAAGACGATCCCGGCGATGGAAGCCTCGTGAGAGCAGCCTTGGGAGACATCGCCCGCGCACGCGGCATGAGTAGCGTCGCGCGCGCTACGGGCATCTCTCGCGAGGGCCTCTATCGGGCCCTGTCGTCAGACGGCAATCCTGAATTCGCAACCGTCATGCGCGTCATGCGCGCGCTGGGGGTCAACCTGCGCGCGGCATGACGCCGTGCTTCAGCGGCGCAGCGGTGTGCCGCCGGCCTCGACGATCGCCAGCGCCGTGCCGCCGATAAGGCCCGGTTCCGGGTTCATGATGGCCTGCGTGGGTACCGATTCCATCGTGTCGCGGAAACGGCCCTTCGCTTCGAAGCGCTCACGGAAGTGGCCCTTCTGGATCCACGGCAGCAGGATCGGCGTCATGCCGCCGGTGAGGTAAACGCCGTCCCACGCACCCAGCGTCAGGACGAGATCACCGGCCACGCTGCCGAAGATGCCCGCGAACGTTTCGACCGCGCGATTGCACATCGGGCAGGATTCGTCGGTGGCGCGGCGCGTGATGTCTTCCGGCGTGATGGTCTCGTCCGGTTTCTGGCCGGAGATCTCGCAGATCGCGTTGTAGAGGTTCACGAGGCCGGCGCCGCTGATGAGGCGTTCGTTCGACACGCGGCCGTAGTGAAGGTTGAGCACCTTGAGGATCTCGATGTCCTCGGCGCTGTGCGCGGCGAAGCCGGCATGGCCACCCTCGGTCTGCAGCACGCTCACCTTGTCGCCGCGGATCAGCAGACCGCCCACGCCGAGACCGGTACCCGGGCCGACGACCACGAAGGTCTGCTCTTCCTTGCTGCCGATCTTCGGGATGGTCGGATTGCCGACCTGCACCAGATCGGCATGGCCCTTGGCGTCCGGGGTGTCGGTCATCAGCATGACCGCCATCGACTGCGCGGCGAAGTCGTTCACGAGGTGGACCCACTCGAGCCCGAGTTCCTTCGTGAGGTTCTTTGCCGAGATGGCCCACGGATTGTTCGTGACCTTTACGGTCTCGCCGTTGTCGATGCGGCCCGCGGCGGCAATGATGGCGCGCTGGGCCTGGTGGCCCGTTTCCCTGAAGTACTGCTGGGCGGCTTCGCCGAGCGATGCGTAGTCCTTGACGTGGTAGCGCCGGATGCTTTCCTGAATGAGCGGCGTGTCTTCATCCGGATGAGCGATGCCGAAGCGCACGTTGGTGCCGCCGAGGTCGGCGAGCAGGGTCGGCGCCGGGGCGCTAACGTTGGCCATGTTGAGGAACCTGTCATGTCACGGAAGCCCGCAAGGGTGCCTCGCGCGGGCGCTGACGTCTAGTGAAGGCCTACTCCGGGCGGGGATGAAGCCCTACAGGAGCGGATTATCCGGCGGAGGCTTTGACGTAAACGATTACGTCGGCAGAATACCTTATTGCCCGGGGCAGTGGCAGGCATCGCCCGTCAGACCCGGACCCACGGGAGAGCAGGAAATGGCAGCAGTTCGCCTCGACAAGGTGCGCAAGGTGTATCCCAACGGGCACGTGGCCCTGGAGGAGGCGAGTTTCGAGATCGCGGACGGCGAATTGCTGGTCCTGGTGGGCCCTTCGGGCTGTGGCAAGACCACCTTGCTGCGGATGATCGCCGGCCTGGAGTCGATTACGGGCGGCACGATGCGTATCGGCGACCGGGTGGTGAACGACGTGGCACCGAAGGACCGCGACATCGCCATGGTCTTCCAGAATTACGCGCTGTATCCGCACATGACGGTGCGCGAGAACCTTGGCTTCGGGCTGCGCCTGCGTGGCGTGGCGCGTGAGGAGATCGACAGGCGCGTGGCGGTGGCCTCCGACATGCTGGGGCTGAATGAGCGCCTGGAACACCGTCCTGCTGCGCTCTCGGGCGGTCAGCGGCAGCGTGTGGCGCTGGGCCGCGCGCTCGTGCGCGACCCGGCCGTGTTCCTGCTCGACGAACCCCTGTCGAACCTCGATGCGAAGCTGCGCCTCTCCACCCGCGTGGAAATCGCGCGCATCCATCGCCGCCTGGGCGCGACGATGGTCTACGTCACGCACGACCAGATCGAGGCGATGACGCTTGGCCAGCGCATCGTGGTGCTGAACGGCGGCGTCGTGCAGCAGCTGGACACGCCGATGAACCTCTACAACCGGCCGGCGAACCTCTTCGTCGCGGGATTCCTGGGCAGCCCGGCGATGAACCTCTTTCAGGGCACGCTGCGCCGTGCCGATGGCCTGCAGCTGGAAACGCGCAACGGCACCATCGCCCTGGGCACGCAGGCGCACGCTCTCGAAACATGGCTGGACAAGGCGGTCATCGTCGGCGTTCGCCCCGAGGACCTGCTTACCGTGGCCGATCACACGGGCGTGGAGGAACGCCTGCGCGCGCACGTGGAAGTGGTGGAACCGGTGGGCAACGAGGTGTTCCTGAACATGCGGCACGGCGACGCCGAGCTGGTTGCCCGCGTGCCTCCGCATTCGGCGATCCAGCCCGGCACGGACGTGGCGCTCGGCTTCCAGGCGGAGAGGCTGCACTTCTTCGATCCGGAGACGACGTTGCGCATAGCGGCGTGAGCGAGCGCCCGTTCGTGTACCGGCGCCGCCTGCGACGCCGTGTCCCCCGAGGGCTGGGCCATGAGGAGTAAAATGGGCGGATCGCCAACGAACAGGCCCGTCCCATGACCTTCCCCGCCGTCCGAATGCGCCGCATGCGTCGCGACGCATTCTCCCGCGCCCTGATGCGCGAGACCGTGCTCACCGTGTCCGACCTCATCATGGTGGCCTTCGTGGTCGACGGGGAGGGCGTGCGGCAGCCGGTGTCGTCCATGCCGGGCGTGGATCGCCTTTCCATCGACGAGCTGGTGAAGCTGGGCGCGGAATGCGTCGAACTCGGCATTCCCGCGCTGGCGCTGTTTCCCTCCGTGGATGCCTCGGCGAAAACCGAGGACGCACGCGAGGCGTGGAATCCCGACGGCCTCTTCCAGCGCGCCGCGCGCGAACTGAAACGCCGCTTTCCGGAGCTGGGCCTGATCGGCGACGTGGCGCTGGACCCGTACACCACGCATGGCCAGGACGGGCTGATCGACGCCGACGGTTACGTCATGAACGAGCCGACCGTCGAGGCGCTCATCAAGATGTCCGTGGCGCAGGCCGAGGCGGGTTTCGACTTCGTGGCCCCGTCGGACATGATGGACGGCCGCATCGGTGCCATCCGCGAGGCGCTGGAAGACGCCGGGCACATCCATACCCGCATCCTCTCGTACTCCGCCAAGTACGCGTCGAGTTTCTACGGTCCGTTCCGCGACGCCGTGGGCTCGGCGGCGAACCTGGGCAAGGGCAACAAGCACACCTACCAGATGGACGTCGGCAACAGTGACGAGGCCCTGCGCGAAGTGGAACTCGATCTCGCGGAGGGCGCCGACGCCGTCATGGTGAAGCCGGGCTTGCCGTATCTCGACATCCTGCGCCGGGTGAAGGACACCTTCGGTGCGCCGACCTTCGTGTACCAGGTCAGCGGCGAGTACGCGATGATCAAGGCCGCCGCGCAGAACGGCTGGGTGGACGAGAAGGCCGTGGTGTTGGAGTCGCTCATGTCGATGAAGCGCGCCGGCGCCGATGCGATCCTCACCTACTTCGCGCTCGACGTGGCACGCTGGTTGAAAACCTGATCCTGCAACGGCAGCCGTAGCCTGTGGGAGGCGCGACGGCGCACTTCCCACAGGATTCGCCAAAACGGCGGTCCGCCCGCATGACATAATCCTTGCGACTTATCGGGGAGCCGGGATGGACGGGCATCATTTTCTCGAGACGGCGGTCGTCTTCCTGCTGGCGACGGTAATCGCCGTTCCGCTGACCAAGCGATTTCGCCTCGGCGCCGTTCTCGGCTACCTGCTCGCCGGCGTGGTCATCGGTCCGTCCGTGCTGGGCCTGGTGAGCGATACGGAAGGCGTCGCGACGATTTCCGATTTCGGCGTCGTGCTGATGCTCTTCGTCATCGGACTCGAACTCTCTCCATCGCGATTGTGGGTGATGCGCCGCGCGGTGTTCGGAACCGGCAGCCTGCAGGTGCTCGCCTGTGCGGCGGCCCTCGGTGCGATCGGCTATTTCCTGTTCGGTCTTACCTGGAAGGCCGCGGTGATCGTCGGCGGCAGCCTTGCGCTGTCGTCCACCGCGTTCGGCCTGCAGATCCTGGCCGAACGCAAGGAAGCCGGCACCGTCTATGGCCGACAGGCCTTCGCCATCCTCCTCTTCCAGGACCTTGCGGCCATTCCGCTGATCGCGGCGGTACCGCTGCTGGGCGGGGCCATCGCCCGGGACGCGCATGCGCCCGACCTCATGAGCGTGGTCCGGGTGGTCGGCACGATCCTCGCCGTGATCGTGGGCGGACGACTGCTGTTGCGCCACGTGTTTCGTTTCGTGGCGCGCGCGAAGAGCACCGAAGTGTTCACGGCCACCGCCTTGCTGGTGGTCATGGGCACCGCGTGGCTGATGGAGGTGGCGGGCATCTCCACGACGCTGGGAGCCTTCCTCGCCGGCCTGCTGCTGGCGGATTCGGAATACCGGCACGAACTCGAGTCGAACATCGAGCCCTTCAAGGGGCTGTTGCTGGGTCTGTTCTTCATCAGCGTGGGCATGTCGGTCGATCTGGCCATGCTGGTCGACAAGCCGTTGCTGGTGCTCGGCATGGTCGCCTTGCTGATGGTGGTGAAGGCCGTCCTGATCATGCCGCTTGGGAGGCTGGTGGGCGCCTTGACCACGGCCGACTCCGTACGCCTGGCGGCCGTGCTTGCGTGCGGCGGCGAATTCGCGTTCGTCATCCTCAACCTGGCCCAGCAGGGGCGCGTCATCGACGACGCCCAGCGCGGGCTGATGGTGATGGCTATCTCGCTGTCCATGGCACTCACGCCGCTGCTCGTGCTGGTGGCATCGCGCATGGTGACCGAGCGCGTGCGCAAGCCCGACCGCGAGTTCGACAACATCGAGGCCGACACGCCGCGCGTCATCATCGCCGGCTTCGGGCGCATGGGCCAGATAGTCGCGCGCATCCTGCGCGCGCAGGGCATCCAGTTCGTGGCGCTGGAAAGTTCGGTGGAGCAGGTGGAAACCTCGCGCCGCTTCGGCGGCACCTCGCTTTTCTTCGGCGATCCGGCGCGGCCGGAAATGCTGCGCGCCGCGCAGGCGGACAAGGCCGAGGTCTTCGTCATCGCGACGGACGATCCCGAAGCGAACCTGCGCACGGCGCGGCTGGTGCGCAGGCAGTACCCGCACCTCAAGATCGTTGCCCGCGCGCGCAATCGTCAGCACGTGTTCCGTCTGATGGACATAGGCGTCGAGGATCCGGTGCGCGAAACCTTCTATTCCAGCCTGGAGATGACCCGCCACGTGCTCGAGTCGCTGGGCATGAGTGCCGAAGTGGCACACAGCCGCCTCGAGCGCTTCCGCAGGCATGACGACCAGGTGCTTCGCGCGCAATACCTCGTCTACGACGACGAAACGGCGCTCGTGCAGACCACGAAGGAGGCACTGCACGACCTGCAGCAGCTCTTCGAGGCGGACGCGGTCGAAGAGCGCGTCCGCGAAGGGGAGCGGTAGGAGCGCGCCGTGCGCGCGACATGTTTTGAGGCCGTGCCTCGGAGCTGGCGCGTGTGGGGCTAGGGCCTCAGTCAGGCTGCGCGGGCTGCCGCAAGGTCTGCCTGACGCTGGGAATGGCGCCGATGCGCGTGCCCAGTTCGTGCGCGATGTCCACGTAACCGAGGTGCCGCGCCACGTCGCCCGCCGTGCGGCCGAACGCATCGGCGGCGTTGCGGTTGGCGCCTCGGTTCAACAGCACGCGGGCCGGTGCCAGCAGCGCGTGCATCGCACAGGCATGAAGCGCACTGACGCCGCGATGGTCGGCGTGCTCCAGCTTCGCCCCCGCGTCGAGCAGCACCGGTACGAGGGCGCCCAGGTGGGTGGGGTCGGCCTGGGTGCCGGGACGCATGTGCGCCCCGAGGAGAATGAGCAAGGGCGTTACGCCCTCCTTGTCGGGCTTGTTCACGTCCGCGCCCTTGCCGATCAGGGTGTCG
The DNA here is from genome assembly GCF_011742555.1 of Luteibacter jiangsuensis. GTDB lineage: Bacteria > Pseudomonadota > Gammaproteobacteria > Xanthomonadales > Rhodanobacteraceae > Luteibacter > Luteibacter jiangsuensis. The sequence continues at coordinate 9,953 of NZ_JAAQQR010000007.1, read as the reverse complement.
AGCAGGCGCCGCGCGCGCAGGCTGTCGCTGCTGCCGAAGCAGTACTGCGCGGCTGCGTGCAAGGCGGTATGCCCGTGCGCGTCCTGCGCGGTCACGTCGGCACCGGCACCCAGCAGGAGGTCGGCGATGTCGGGGTATCCGAGTGTTGCGGCGATCATCAGCGCCGTGGCGTCGCCGGGGAGACGCTGATCCACGGTGACGCCTCGATCGATCAGGAGCGACACCACGTTGTCGCGGCGTGCGTTCACCGCCGCGGCGAGCGCCGTGACGCCCGACGCCGCGCTGGCTGTGGAATCCGCTCCCGCCGCCAGAAGTCGCTCCGCCACGTCCCGGTGGCCGGCACCGGCCGCGCGGAGCAGGGCGGTGGCACCCTGGCTGTCGCGCGTGTCAACGGCGAAGCCGAGTTCGAGCAGACGCTCGACGGCCTGGAGATCGCCGGCGGCAGCCGCGGAGGGAAGGTCGTCCGCCCGCAGCGCGCGCCGCGGCAACGGCCATGTGGACCAGCTCAGCCAGCGTTCCACGTCGCCGTGCCCGATGCCCAGTCCGTACGGCGTTTCGCCGTTGATGTCGGCGGCCTCGGGATCGGCGCCGTGCGCCACCAGCTGGCGCACGAGCGGAAGGCTGTCGCCACCCTGTTCGAGCGCCGCATGCAGCGGGGTGCGGCCGCTGGCATCGCGAACGTTGGGATCGAGGCCCCGCGCCAGCAGCGCGGCGAGCAGGCCCGCTCGCCCCGTCGCGGCGGCCATGTGCAGCGGCGTGCGCCCGCGTGCGTCGGTACCGAACGGGTCGGCGCCCGCCTCGAGCATCGCCAGCGTCAGTCGCTCGTCGGTGTCTTCCAGACGGCAGATCGCGTGTCCGAGCAGCCCCGCGCCGGCGGGGCTGGCGCCGGCCCGCATGAGCTGCAGCAACGCGTCGGCGGAGTGCGGCAACTGCGGAAGGAGGGCGTCGAACAGGCGACGGCCGAGTACCCCTTCGTCGTCGGCCGGCGGTGCGAGGCGCGCTTCCGCGGGAAGACCGTGATCCAGGAGCCATGCCCGGGCGGCGTCGAAGCCGGTACCGGCAAGGTCCACATACAGGGCCGCCAGCGCCTGCGTTGGCCACTCCCGCGCTTTGGCGGCGAAGGTGGAGGCGACCGCCCAGTGACCGAAGCGCAGCGCATCGTATAGGTGCGGTGGCGAGTCCGCGCCGGCTTCCGGTACGACCGATTCGCTCAGCGAACTCGGCAGCGGTGTTTCCGGGTCGAGCAGCGCGACGAAATCCCAGCGGCCCATGGCTGCGGCATGGTCGAGTGCGCTGCGACCGTCCGCGGCGGGTTCCTTCGGTTGCGCGCCAAGGGTCAGCAGGGCGCGGACGGTGGCCGCCTGGGCCCGGGGCGACTGGCAGGCGAGCGTGAGGGCGTCGCGGCCATGGCCGTCGCGTGGCGAGGCATCGGCATTCGCGTCGGCGAGCATCTGGACGATGCCATGCGCCCCGGCACGGGCGGCCTCCATGAGCGGCGTGGTGCCGTTCTTGTCCGCGAGGTTGGGATTCGCATGGGCCTGAAGGAGCACCCGTGCGATCTGCTCGTGTCCTTCGGCCGCCGCGGTCAGCAGCGCGGTGCGGCCATCGGCATCGGTCGCATTCACGGGGGCCTTGTAGCGCAGCAGCAGCCTGGCGCCCTCGTTGTCGTCGTCGGGAATGCCGGCCGCGGCGACCAGCGCCGGCTCGCCGCCCACCGGCGCGGGCTTGGCGCCGTGATCGAGGAGAAAGCGGGCCAGCGTCCAGTTCGCGGCGCGGCAGGCGATCACCAGCGGGGTATCGCCTGCATGGTTCACGGCATCCACGGGCGCTCCGGCATCCAGGAGCATGGCGGCCACCGTCGGTTCCGCACTGAGCGCCGCGCCATGCAGGGGCGTGTTGCCTTCCGGGTCGGCGCCCGCGGGGTTGGCGCCGTTGGCGAGCAGGGTGAGCACGGCTTCCGGGCGGCCGTGCCAGCTGTCGCGGCTGGCCGCGAGCAGGGCCGTCATGCCGTTATGCGCGCGGTTCACCTGGGCGCCCTTTCCGATCAGTGCACGAAGCAGCCGCGTATCCGGCGACAGGGCCGCAAGCGTGAGCACCGGGCGCTGGTCGCGGTCGCCCGGCTCCGCACCCGTTTCGGGATCGGCTCCCGCTTCGACCAGCGCGACGGCCCGGGCGATGTCGCCGGCGCGCGTGGCCGCCAGCAGGGAGCGCTCGCGCACGCCGGGCTCGCTTTCCTCGCTGGCGAGCACGGGGATGGGTGGGCGGACGGTCTCGGCGGGCGTGGCCGCTGTGCCGTCCCGCGGCTCGGCCCGCGACGCGCGGATATGTTCGCGGCGATCGCAGAGCAGGGCGCGCAAGGTGCGGTTGGCGATGAGCATGCAGCCGAGCGGCAGCAGCACCAGCCCGTAGATGCCCAGCGCCGCGATGCGCATCTCCGGCGGCAGCACGCCATAGAGTCCGGACAGCGCCACGGCACTGAAGGCCAGAACGAGCAGGGCGAAGGAGGCGGGGAGGAAATGGGAGAAGAACCGCTCCTCGGCGGAAAGGTGCCGACCGAACGTGATCGAGCGAGCCATGGCGGTGAATATCCACGATCCGTCCCCGCTGCTTTCGGGGTAGGCATCGTCCCAGACGAACACCAGCCCGAATGCCGGCCACACGCGCCACAGGGCGGCGAGGGCGACCACGAGCGTGGCGGCGAGCAGCAGGGCGGCCCCCAGGCTCGGTGCCTGGGTGAGCTTGAGCAGTGGCCAGGCCACGAGTACGAAAACGACGAAGGTGTAGGCCGTGAACATCACCAGGTGCGCGGATCCGCGCCGCAACACGGTACGCAGGTAGCTCGTCTCCGGATCGAAGCCGATGGCGTGGCACACCGCGCCCATCGCCAGGGCGTTTGCCAGGAGCAGCGGAATGAGCGCGAGTGGCGACGCTGTCAGGCCCGCACAGGCGACCGCGGCGAGGGCAGGAAGGAACCAGGGCAGCGCCTTGATCAGCGGCGGGCGACGACGTTTGGAATTGGCCATGCGCGCGAGTATACGGAGCCGTTCCGCCCTACGCGGTAACGCGACGTTAACTCGGGTTGCACGTTTCCCGCATGGGCGGAGCCGACCGGATCAAGCGCGCACCAGTGTTTCGTCGGGATCGATCTCGCGATTGTGGTTCGGCTGGTTGCACACGCTCAGCGTTTCGTTGGGCGGTGTCTGCATGTGCCAGCCCTGTGCGGCGAGATTGGCAAGAACACGCTCCGTGTCGTCGTGGGGCAGCTTGCGCTGCGGTGTCAGTTCCACTTCGAGGACGAAGCGCAGTTCGCCCAGCAGGAGCGCGAGCGGTTCGGGAAGAAGGTCGAAACCCTCGCGACGAGCGAGCCAGACGTAGGTGTCCGGTTTGCGCTGACTGGCGTAGACGAAGCAGTGCATGACGGCAGGTCTCGCTGGCGGGGGCGGGCTCTACACCCTAGCAAATGCCGGCCGCGAACGGGGCGACGCGGGAGCCGCCCGTTTCACCTTTGTTGCACCGAGACTTGCAAAACGGCCGTCAACTCGTCCAGAGTTCAAACCCAGAATGTTAAACGCGCGTATGAAAACGGGAAAGTTTCCGCTTTCGGCCGCGTATTCCATCGCCCCCGAGCAGTAACGAAAAGCAGGAGCCGAACCCAATGCAGAAGCTGAACCTCCATACCCGTCCGTTGGCCATTGCCGCCCTCTCGCTGGCCATCGCCGGTGCCCTGGTGGCTCCCCAGGCTGCCCAGGCCAGTGCTTTCCAGCTGAAGGAAAACAGCGCCAAGGCTCTCGGCCGCGCCTTCGCCGGCTCCGCCGCGGCGGGTGACGACGCCTCGGTGATCGTCAACAACCCGGCCGCGATGTCGATGCTCCAGGGCAACGTGTTCCAGGCCGACGTCACCGGCATCAACTTCAGCACCAAGTTCCACGGCACCGCCACCGACGCGCAGGGCCGCCCCATCAGCGGCGGTAACGGCGGCGACGCCGGCACCACCATTCCCGTCCCGGCGCTGTACTTCGCGTCGAAGGTCGGCGACCGCTGGCACATCGGTCTGGGCCTCACCGCTCCGTTCGGCTTCAAGACCGAATACGACTCCGACTGGAAGGGCCGTTACAACGCCATCAAGTCCGACTTCAAGTCGTTCGACGCCACCCTCTCGGCCTCGTTCGACGTGACGGACGACTTCGCCGTCGGCGTCAGCGCCATCGCGCAGAAGACCAGCGCGGAACTTACCAGCGCCATCAACTACAACACTGTCGGCCTCGGCTTGATCCAGCGCGCCGCTGCCGCTGGCCAGCTGCCGCCCGCCACCGCCCGCGCGCTTGCCGCGCAGTACGCCGCCGTGGTGCCGCCGGGTAGCGACGGCTACGCCAAGATCAAGGGCGACGACTGGGCCTACGGCTGGCAGGTCGGCGGTCTGTGGAAGCTGACCCAGAACGACCGCATCGCGCTCAACTACCGCAGCAAGATCAAGCACACGCTCGAAGGTACCGGCAACTTCACGATGCCGACCAACGTCAGCGCCGTGCTGTCGAATCCCACCGTGGGCGCCCTGCTCGGCAGCGGCCAGCCGCCGTTCACCCACACCGACGGTACGGCGGGCTTCACCACGCCGGCCATCGCCACCGCCAGCTTCTGGCACCAGGACGAGAAGTTCGGCCTGGGCTTCGACCTGTCGTGGACGAAGTGGGATTCGTTCCAGGACCTCACGGTCAATTACTCGAACCCGAACCAGCCGCCGACCACCGAGCACTACGGCTGGCGCAACACCTGGTTCGCGTCGGTCGGTGGCGAGTACTACGTCAACGACAAGCTGACCCTGCGCGGCGGTGTGGCCGTTGACACCACCCCGACCTACGACGATACGCGTTCGCCGCGCGTGCCCGACTCGACCCGTAAGTGGCTTGCCTTCGGTATCGGCTACAAGGCCACCGATCGCTTCGAGATCAACGCCGGCTACGCTCACATCTTCGTGAACAACGCGCACATCGCCGGCGTGACCGACGGTACGGGCGACCGCCTGGTCGGTGCCAGCGACGACAAGGGCAACCTGCTCAGCGTGTCGGCCAAGTACCAGTTCTGATCGGCTCCCCGATCGGCTGATGGCCCATAAAAAAACCTCCCCGGCAACGGGGAGGTTTTTTTGTGCCCTGTGGGAGCCGCCAGATGCAGGCAGTACGTGCATCAGTACGCGTATTCGCGGAACACCGGATCGACGCTGCCGTTCCACTTGCCGTGGAACAGTTCGAGCTTCGCGTCGGCCTGCGTCTTGCCCGAGATCGCGATCTCCATCAGCGGTTCGAGGTAGATCGATTCGTCCACGCCGCGATTGCCCTGGCGGTTGCGGCGCTTCAGTCCGGCTTGCGCGATCTTCAGCGCTTCGAGCGACAGATCGCGCACCGTATGGCTCCGGAAACGCAGATCGAGCGCCTCCTTCGGTACGCCGTCGCGCAGCGCATGGCGTTCTTCCCGGCTGAAATCCTTCACCAGGTCCCAGGCGGCGTCGAGAGCGGTGTCGTCGTACAGCAGACCCACCCAGAATGCAGGCAATGCGCACAGCGAATTCCATGTGCTGGTATCCGCGCCGCGCATCTCCAGATACTGCTTCAGGCGAACTTCCGGGAACGCCGTGGTGAGATGGTCGGCCCAGTCGGTCAGGGTGGGCCTCACGCCCGGCAACGCGGGCAGTTCGCCGCGCATGAAGGTCTTGAAGTCCTGGCCGGAAAGATCGACGTACTTGCCGTCGCGGTAGCTGAAATACATCGGCACGTCGAGGATGTAATCCACATAGCGCTCGTAACCGAAGCCGTCCTCGAACACGAAGTCGAGCATGCCGGTGCGGTCGGCGTCGGTGTCGGTCCACACGTGCGAGCGATACGATTTGTAACCGTTCGGCTTGCCTTCGGTGAAAGGCGAGTTGGCGAACAGCGCGGTGGCGATGGGCTGCAGTGCAAGACCCACGCGGAACTTCTTCACCATGTCGGCCTCGCTCGCGTAATCGAGGTTGACCTGCACGGTGCAGGTACGCGTCATCATGTCCAGGCCGAGCGAGCCGACCTTGGGCATGTACTCGCGCATGATCTTGTAGCGGCCCTTGGGCATCCACGGCATCTGGTCGCGGCGCCACTTCGGCTGGAAGCCCATGCCGAGGAAGCCGATGCCGAGCTCCTCGGCCACCGAACGCACCTCCTTCAGGTGGTTGGTGACTTCGTCGCAGGTCTCGTGGATCGTCTCCAGCGGTGCGCCGGAAAGTTCGAGCTGCCCGGCGGGTTCGAGCGTGATGTTCGCCTTGCCCTTCGTCAGCGCGACAGGTGTATCGCCTTCCCGGGCGATGTTCCAGTCGTATCGCGACGCGAGCCCTTCGAGGACGGCACGGATGCCCGGGCGGTCGCCATCGAACGGCGGCGGCGTGAGGTCGTCGGTGTAGAACCCGAACTTCTCGTGCTCCGTGCCGATGCGCCAGTCTTCACGCGGCTTCTCGCCCTTGGCGAGATAGGCGGCCAGATCGTGGCGGTCGCCAATGGGCGTGTTCTTCGCGGCGCTGGGGATGGACACGGACTTTCCTTGACGTAGGGCTGACGGCCGATAGCCGGTCGACATGGGGGCGGCTGGCGGCAAGCAAAAGGTGCCTGGGCGCGGAGCGTAGCATCGCAGGTCGGTGCCGTCTCCAAAGTGTCCTCCGGCGGCGAGCTAGTCCAACAAATGTCAGAACTCCCTCTCCGAATTCGGGGCACCTATCGCCAGTCCCTCGTATGACCTAAGGCCTACGAGATTGGTCTTCCTGAGTCGTGAAGAATAGTTGGATGGACGATTCGGGCTCGTTCGGTAGCGGCAAATCAATGTTTCTACGAGGAAAGGGGGGCGGGATATGGGATTGGGTACGGTCTGACTGGCTATCCGGCCTTCGATATCCGAATGAAGAAAAATTAGCTAGCATTGGGACCAGGGGCCGCAGGGAAGGCTATGGATTTGCTATGACGCAGCTGATTTCCTACATGGGGACAAAGCGTAACTTGGCGGGAAGGGTCGGTGATCTCGTGAGGGAGAGTCGTCCTGGCCCGCTCTTAGACGTGTTCTCAGGTATGTGCGCTGTTGGTCACTCGGTCGGTACCTCTAGATCTATCTGGACAAACGACGTACAGCATTTTGCACATCTTGTTGCGAACGCGACCTTCTGCTCCAGTAATCTAGCTCCCGCAAGTGAATCGCTTAACGACCTGTGCGCGTGTTCTTATGAAGCTCATCGTGCTTCATTGCGGCACAAGTTTGCCGAAGAACTTGCAGCGGAGCGTCTCGCTCTAGCATTGCCTTCTTGCTCTGGCTACAACCTTGTCTTTGACCATTCGATTGAGAGAGCGAATGGACTGATTAAAGGCGCTGGATATGGATCCTACGATCTATTTATGCGGAGATTCGCGGGAAGCTATATCGGATACGAGCAAGCGATGGATTTCGATGCGCTGCGCTTTGCTCTTGATGTTCTGCTGAAAAACGGCAAGCTTTGTGAGGAAGGGCACCATTGGTCGATCCTCGGGCTTTGCGTTGCATTGTCAAAATGTTCGACTACGACCGGGCATTTCGCCCAGGCATTGCGCCCAAAAGACAATACGTTTACAAGATTCAAGGCGCAGCGTGCGCGGTCGCTTCGGTTCGAGTGGCTTCGAGCAATGGAGCAATTAGCGCCCGTAGGATCGAGGCAATGGCGGGCATCTAACCGCGCCTTCAGGTCGGACGTGTTGGGGCTACTACCCTCACTGACGACGTCAACACGCAAACCCTCAGTCATATATGCGGATCCTCCATACACCGCGGATCAGTACTCACGGTACTACCATATATATGAAACAGCGGTGCTGTACGACTACCCATCTGCTTCAGGGCGAGGCATGTATCGGGACGGGCGTCACGCGTCAACGTTTTCGCAAAAGAGCACCGTTGAGCGTTCTTTCGATGAGCTTATTCGCAATGCAGCACAGCTCCGGGCCGACCTAATTATCAGCTATCCAGCGAATGGATTGCTTGAGGATTCGGAAAGAAGAATCCCTGACCTCCTAAGGCGGTTTTACAAACGTGCGCCCCAGATTGTAAAGATCGACTACTCACATTCGACGATGGGGGCATCGAAAGGGTCGCAACGTCAGGCTGTGACCGAGATTCTTTATAGGGTCAATATCAAATGAGCGAACAACAGAAGCTCAAGTTGGTGGCGCCAGCGGAGATTCGGCCGAATCCGGAGAATCCGCGGTTGGTATTTCGTCAAGAGGAGATGGAGAGCCTGATGCTTTCGATCGACCGTCATGGGATCCAAGTTCCTCTGACGGTATATCGAGACGGTGACCACTATACGCTCCTAGATGGTGAAAGGCGTTGGCGCTGCGCGACCAAGCTCAATCTCCGCACGGTTCCAGTAATTGTCCAAACACGGCCGAGCGAGTTGGAAAATCTCGTTCTGATGTACAACATTCACTCTCTTCGCGAGCAATGGGATTATTACACCATTGCCTCAAAGCTCCAGAGGGTGATCGAGCTCTATGCTGTTGAATATGGGGAGAGGCCGAACGAAGTGAGGCTTTCCGAGTTAACAGGGCTAACTCGTGGAGCAATTCGCCGCTGCCAGCTTCTGATCGACTTGCCCTCTCGATTCAAAGATTTACTTCTGCATGAGCTTGAAAAGCCTAAGTCAAGCCAGCGGCTGTCTGAGGACTTTTTCATTGAAATGGAACGATCGCTCAAGACCGTAACTCGCCGCCTCCCCGAGTATGAGGAGAGGTTGGACGATATTCGTGACGCACTTGTCGAGAAGTTTCAGAAGGGATCGATTCCTGCCGTAACGGATTTTCGTCAGTTGGCTAAGATTGCGACGGCCGTGCATTCACTTGGACTGAAAGAGAGAGTCGCGAGAAAGGCTCTCGATAAGGTCTTTGATATCACGAAGCCAACCGGAATCAGAGAGGCTTACGAGTCAACTGTTGCTTTCGAATATATCGAGAAGCGCGCTTCACGCCTCGTGACGGGCCTGACTGAATTCCTGGAAGCGGTTGAGGATGAAGAGCGGGCAGAGGATCTGGATGCGGAGTTGATCTCGTTGTTGCGCGAGCTGCAGGCGCATATTGATGCCGTGTTGAGGGGCTGAATATGTCCTCAGAGGGGATTACATCAGGATCAGCATTTCTTACCGCTTCGGCACAAAGTTTTTTCGCGCAGACCTATCAGACTAATTCGATTCTTTTGGGGCAGCCTATAGATCGCAGTCTTAATTGGAGCCCTTCCTTAAGTTTCAAAATTCACAACCATCGGATGATAGTTGCGGAGGTTTCGCCCGACAAGCCATATCCGCTTATTCTAAGGATGCGAAGAGCTGATATCCTCGCATTGAATATGCCCATAGCCATCTACTCAGTTTGTACCGAGCAGGCATATCTGGATGATCAATCGCAGGTTAAGGAGTTGGTCTCGCACGGCTATGGCTTGCTAACTGTTGATGCGGAAGGCAACGTCACAAGACGCAATCCCTGTGTTCCGCTAATTCAGTTGATACCTTCGAGTGAGTTTGCGGATGCTATGAAAGGCCTGCCTCGCTCTTTAAGAACCCGCCTTGCGGAATCTTTTGAGCGCTATAACAGCGACCCTTTGTCGGGGGCGTCAGATATCGCCGAGGTTTTTGAAGGTCTTGTTCTCAAGGCTGGTCGCGATGCTGTGAAGAAAGGCTGGCTAGCCAAGAGTGATGCGAGTGCGGGCGCTCCGGCTAAGACTTTGTTGGCGATGCAACAAGGCCCGCAATTTAAAAATGCTGCTGCCGCGATTGGCGGTGTCCAGAGCTACATCAGCGAATTGACCTGCCCCCACTGAGCCGTACCACATGAAGCTGTAAAGTCCGTCAATCACGAGGACGGATATGAAGAAGAGTCGTTTCACCACCGAGCAGATCATCGGGTTTATCAAGCAGGCTGACG
>NZ_JAAQQR010000006.1 GCF_011742555.1 Luteibacter jiangsuensis | reverse complement strand
GTGGCCGCATCCCGCCGTCGCAATTCGCTGCTCACCACCGCGCACAACAGGACAACAACGCAGTAATCTTCAACCCCGGACTTTCACAGTGATCATTGGTACGGCTGGTGGGGGCAGGTCAATTCAACTTTTCGTGGCGCTCCTTCCACGACGCGGGCATGTACTGGAATAGTCCGCGAGCGTTTGATGCGGGATTCTGGAGTTTGTCCCCAAACGAACTTTCCTTGTATGCGATTGTGGCGATGAGCGCTATCGTTTCTTCCGGTGCACCCCGCGAGAAGCCATAGTCCACGATTTGACTGATGATGCTTTCCTGCGCGGCGCTGACACGCATCTGCAGGCTGTAGCGATGCCCGCCAGGGGATACGTATTTGTAAGCTCCCCGCTCGTATGCGCTCATCCGGACGGTTAAATTTGACCCCATGCCTGGAACGGGACCTGGGAGCCGGCTTCCCTGATGAGGAATATTGACGCCTTGAAACGGGTCGCGTGGTCTATTCGCGGTGACGACAACGGGTGGGAGTGTTACGGGTGGATTGGGTGCTCCACCGCCGCTGTTGTTTCCTAACTTTGGTCTGACCATACCTGTGCAGCTCCTAAGGTCCGGATGCGTCCGGAGCGGATCGCGCGATGCGTCGATCTCGTTTGACCTTAGTTACGCTGAAAGCTCGGTACTGCCGGTGCCGGCCAACAATCTGTGTGGCGATTCAGCTCTCTCGTTACAAAACGCTGAGCAGCTTGCAGAACCCAAGTGCTGCGAGGAATACGCCGCCCGTGGCCACAAATGGATACCAGCGTCCTTCCGCGCTGATCTTCATCGTCTCCGCCATCAGCGCATTGATGTTGCTACGGATTTTCTCTCGCTCATCGTTGGTCACGATTCCATTCCTTTGCAGCATTTCAAGGCGCCGCCCGGGCCTCGGTCCGACGAGCGACCACAGTACCCAAAACAGCAAGCGTCACGGTAATCGCAAAGTTAGCCGCAAACGCCGCGGTGTGCGAAAGATCCAGCAACGCAGCGAACAGTGAACCGCCGATGGCTAGCGTGGTGGCCACCATCAGCGCTTCGCAGAGTTGCAGCGCCGAACTGTTCGCGCCCTGTTCGTGCTCGGCGGACATCGACAGCGCCAACACGGCCAGCGTGCCGTAGAGCATGCCCATGCCGAGGCCCGTCAGCAGCCATCCCGCGACGGAAGCGGATACGGGCATCCATGCGAAGGTGCTCAACGATGCCACTACAACGCCGACCACCATCATGGCCGTGCCGCGACGGATCAGGGTCTGCCGCGACACTTTCGCGTAGTGACCCTGGTACCACGAGCCGGAAAACCAGCCGATGGCGCCGACGCTGATCCCGATGCCGGACCACATCGGCGAAAGGCCGTGTTCCCGCGCGAAGGCCAGAGGAAGGAAGGCTTCGGTGCCGAAGAATGCGGATGCGGCTACCCCGCGCAGCGCGATCACCGCGGGCAGGCCTCGGGCAGCGCGAAGTGTACCGGCGGGAAGAAGGCGCCGGCCGCACGTGAGCAGCAGCACCAGCGCGGGGGCGAGCATGGCGGCGGCAAGCCAGCCGTGTTCCTGGCCGGCGACGAAAAGAAGACAAACGCCCAGCGCCGCCCCGACGGCACGCGCCATCCTGCGTCGGGTGTCGATGCCTGCCTTCCCGGTCGGCTTGCCGAGCGAGCGCAAGGCGCCGCGCAGCGCCGCCGCGGCCGGGATCGCCAGCACCGGCATGCCAAGGAACACCCAGCGCCAGCCGACGTGCTCGACGATCGCGCCGCTCAGGGCTGGCCCGATCAGGGCCGGAACGACCCAGCCCGCCGAGAAGGCGGCGAATACCTTGGGCCTCAGGACATCCGGATAGAGCCGTCCGACGATCACATAGAGGGCCGGCGACAGGCAGCCTGCGCCGAGGCCCTGGACGAGACGGCCGACCAGCAGGGTGGGCATGTCGTGCGCGAAGCCGGCGATCAGCAGCCCGGCGACGAACCCGGTAAGGCCCGTCCACATGGCCGGTGCCGGGCCGTTCCGGTCGCTCCAGTGTCCGGAAAGGGTCATGCCGATCACGCTGGTGGCAAGCACGCCGCCGAAGGCCAGCGCGTAAGCCTTCAGGCCGTCGAGATCCCGGGCGACCGTCGGCATGGCCGTGGTGACGGCCAGCGCCTCGAAGGCGATCAGCGAAATGAGCGCCACCATGCCCACGGTGGCGGCGCGATAGGGTGGGGCGAGGATGCCCCGGGGCTCGGAGGCAAGGAGGGCTGCGTCGGACGTTCCCACGTTCATCGGGTTTCCTTGGGGGAGGGGGAGTCTCGCACGGTTGCATGGGGGAACTGCGCCGTGCAGGATGCAACCTCAACCATTGTTGAGGTCAAGCGATGCGGGAACTGAGCGTCGGCGAGGCGGCAAGACGATCGGGTGTCTCGGTGTCCGCCCTCCATTTCTATGAGCGCAAGGGCCTGATCAGGAGCCTGCGGACGGCGGGGAACCAGCGTCGCTATGCCGCCGACGTGCTGCGCCGGATCGCCGTGATCCGGGTTGCCCAGCGTGTGGGCGTGCCGCTGGAGGCGGTCCGGCAGGCCTTCGGGACACTTCCCGACGAAAGGACGCCCACCCGGGACGAATGGGCCGCGATGTCGGCCCGCTGGCACGACGAGTTGGACCGCCGCATCGCCCAACTGGTCAAGCTGAGGGATAGCCTCACCGACTGCATCGGCTGCGGCTGCCTTTCGCTGACGGCCTGCGCCCTGGCCAATCCCGGCGATCGGCTGGCCGGGGAAGGGGAGGGTCCGAGGCGTTGGGAGACCCCGTGAGGCAGGTTGCGGCGGCGTCGGGGCAAAACGTAGAATGGGCAGTCATTTGCGGGGTTTTTCGCCGTCGGGGGAAGGTCGTGGCGCCGGCCCGGCGTTCGCGGTGAATCCCATTGTTTCGGTTACGGCGGACGGATGTCCGCCATCGCGCCACGTCCGTGGTGGTTTCAGGAGAGGTCATGCAGGTTTCGGTTGAGAATGTCGGCAAGCTCGGGCGCAAGCTCACGGTGAAGTTCCCGGCAGAGCGTCTCGAGACGCAGGTCAGCGAGCGCATCGCGGAAATGGGCCGTACGGTTCGCCTGAAGGGCTTCCGTCCCGGCAAGGTGCCGACCAACGTGATCAAGCAGCGCTTCGGCGCCCAGGTCCGTGGCGAAGCCCTCTCCGACCTCATCGGCAGCACGCTGCGCGAGGCGTTCCAGCAAGAGAAGCTCCAGCCCATCGCCAACCCGTCGGTCGACACCACGGGCAATGCCGAGAACGGCGAAATCGCCTACACCGCCACCTTCGAGGTGATGCCGGAATTCCCGGCCATCGACGTCTCGACCATCGAGATCGCCCGTCCGAAGGCCGAGGTGAAGGACGCCGACATCGACAAGATGATCGAGACCCTGCGCACGCAGCGCCGCAGCTTCGACGAAGTCACCCGCGCCTCGAAGGAAGGCGACTTCGTGATGTTCGAATACGCCGCCGAAGCGGGCGACTACCGCTTCCCGGCCGAGGGCCTGGAGCGCGCCGGCAGCGTGCTGGGCTCGGGCACCCTGTTCAAGGCCCTCGACGAGGCCCTGACCGGCCGCAGCGCGGGCGAAGACCTGGTTCAGGACGTCGCCTTCCCGGAAGACTTCCGCAACCCCGACCTGGCCGGCAAGACCGCCAAGGTCACCTTCAAGATCGTGAAGGTGCAGGAGCCCAACCTGCCCGCGGTGGATGCCGACTTCGTGAAGATGTTCGGCGTGGCCGACGGCGATATCGACACCTTCCGCAAGGAAGTGCGCGCCAACCTCGAGCGCGAGCTGAAGGCCACCCTCATGGCCCGCCTGAAGTCGGAAGTGGCCGAGAAGCTGGCCGGCGCCCACCCGGACCTCGACGTGCCCGACCTGATGGCCAACGCCGAAGCCCGCAGCCTCGCCGCCGGCAACCTGCCGCGCGGCCAGGAGCCGAGCCCGGAAATGATCGCCGAGGCCCTGCCGTTCGCCCGCAAGCGCGTCATCGCCGCTCTCCTCATGGGCGAGATTGCCCGGAAGAACGAACTGCGCCTCGATCGCAAGCGCCTGAGCGACATGCTGGCCGCCATCGCCTCCACCTACGAGGAGCCGGAGAAGGTCATTGAACTGTACAACGGCGACCCCCAACTGATGTCGGGACTGCAGAACCGCGTCATGGAAGACCAGGTGGCCGAGTGGGTGGCGGACAACGCCAAGACCACCGACCAGGACCTGAGCTTCGACGAGGTGATGCGGCCGATCGGCGCCTGAGGGCGCTGATCGAAGCACTTACCGGGCCCCACACGAAGGAGAGACCGCATGTCCATGGCTCCGATCCAGAACCTCAACCTGGTGCCCATCGTCGTCGAGCAGACCTCGCGCGGCGAGCGTTCGTACGACATCTATTCGCGCCTCCTCAAGGAGCGCGTGATCTTCGCCGTCGGCCCCGTCGACGACTACATGGCCAACGTCATCGTGGCCCAGCTGCTGTTCCTTGAGTCGGAAAACCCGGACAAGGACATCAGCCTGTACATCAACAGCCCCGGTGGCTCCGTCACCGCGGGTATGGCGATCTACGACACGATGCAGTTCGTGAAGCCGGATGTCAGCACCATGTGCATCGGCCAGGCCGCCTCCATGGGCGCCCTGCTGCTGGCCGCCGGTGCGGCAGGCAAGCGTTACTCCCTGCCGCATTCCCGCATCATGATCCACCAGCCGTGGGCCGGCGGCATTTCCGGCCAGGCGACCGACATCGAGATCCACGCCCGTGAGATTCTCACGATGCGCGAGCGCCTGAACGCGATCCTCGCCCGCCACAGCGGCAAGACGGTGGAAGAGATCGCCCGCGATACCGAGCGCGACCGCTTCATGAGCGGGGCGGAAGCCCAGGCTTACGGGCTGATCGACTCGGTGCTCGACAAGCGTACGGTCGATACCGTCCGTTCAGCTTGATTGTACTTTTCGCTTGTGAAAACCGGCACTTCGCCCCTCCTTCCGGGGGCGGAGCGCTGTGCTATTCTCAAAGCGCACCTGGATTCTCAGTAGGGCCCAAAGCATGAGCGACGAGCGGCAGAGCCGTTCCAATGACGGCGGCAAGATTCTTTACTGCTCTTTCTGCGGCAAGAGCCAGCACGAGGTTCGCAAGCTGATCGCTGGCCCCAGCGTGTTCATCTGCGACGAATGCGTCGAGCTGTGCAACGACATCATCCGCGAGGAACTGGAAGAGAAGGCGGCCTCCGGCCGTACCCATCTCCCGAAGCCGCGCGAGATCATGGAAGCGCTCGACCAGTACGTGGTCGGCCAGACGCGCGCCAAGAAGGCGCTCTCGGTTGCCGTGTACAACCATTACAAGCGCATGGAATCGCGCCAGAAGAACGACGACGTCGAACTCGGCAAGTCGAACATCCTCCTGATCGGTCCGACCGGTTCGGGCAAGACGCTGCTGGCCGAAACGCTGGCGCGCCTGCTGAACGTGCCGTTTACGATCGCCGACGCCACCACGCTCACCGAAGCGGGCTACGTGGGCGAGGATGTCGAGAACATCATCCAGAAGCTCCTGCAGAAGTGCGACTACGACGTCGAAAAGGCGCAGAGCGGCATCGTCTACATCGATGAAATCGACAAGATCTCGCGCAAGAGCGAGAACCCGTCGATCACCCGCGACGTCTCCGGCGAAGGCGTGCAGCAGGCCCTGCTGAAGCTCATCGAAGGCACGCTTGCCTCGGTGCCGCCGCAGGGCGGCCGCAAGCATCCGCAGCAGGAGTTCCTGCAGGTCGACACGCGGAACATCCTCTTCATCTGCGGCGGCGCGTTCGCCGGGCTGGAGAAGGTGATCCAGCAGCGTTCGGAGACCACCGGCATCGGCTTCGGCGCCGAGGTCCGTTCGAAGGAGCGCACCGAGAACGTCGGCAAGATGCTCTCCGAAGTGGAACCGGCGGATCTCGTCCGTTTCGGTCTCATTCCGGAGTTCGTCGGCCGCCTGCCGGTCGTGGCCACGCTCGACGAGCTCGACGAAGCTGCCCTGGTGCAGATTCTCACCGAGCCGAAGAACGCCGTCACGAAGCAGTTCCGCAAGCTGTTCGACATGGAAGGCGCCGAGCTGGAGTTCCGGCCCGAGGCCCTGTCCGCCATCGCCCGTCGCGCGCTCAAGCGCAAGACCGGCGCACGCGGCCTGCGCACCATCCTCGAGCAGGTTCTGCTGGACACCATGTTCGAGCTGCCGTCGCTGGAGCACGTCAGCAAGGTGGTGGTGGACGACGCCGTCATCGACGGCCAAGCCGAGCCCTACCTCATCTATCGCGGCAACCTGCAGCAGCAGCGGATCGCGGGCGAGGGCGGCGACGCGGCCTGATCGTAAGTTCGCGGCAATACCGGCGGCCCCGGCGTCCCACGACGCCGGGGCCGTTTTTCTTTGCGTGACGCGGTCTTGATGGATCGTTCGCGCACCACCACTTGACGTGTATGGCGGCTCCGGCGCAGTGTCGAGCTGCGCCCACACATCTGAGGGAAACCCCAATCACATGGCGAAGATTCGCAGACAAACCACGAGTGGAGCCGAGCTGGACCTTCTGCCGGTCCTGCCCTTGCGCGACGTCGTCGTTTACCCGCACATGGTCATCCCGCTCTTCGTCGGGCGCGACAAATCCATGCGCGCGCTGGAACGGGCGATGGAAGGCGAACGGCAGATCCTGCTCGTGGCGCAGAAGAGCCCCGATATCGACGATCCGGCCATCGGCGACCTGCATTCCGTAGGCACCCTGGCGGGCGTGCTGCAGCTGCTGAAGCTTCCTGACGGCACCGTGAAGGTGCTGGTCGAGGGGCAGTCGCGCGTGCAGATCGACGCCTTCGAAGACGATGCCGGCATGATGAGCGGGCGCGCCCGCATCATCGAGCCCGTCTACAGCAACAACGAACGCGAGCTCGACGTCGTGTCGCGCTCGCTGGTGTCGCTGTTCGAGCAACTGGTAAAGCAGAGCCGCAAGCTGCCGCCGGAAATCCTTGCCACCCTCTCGGGCATCGACGACCCGTCGCGCCTGGCGGATTCCATCGCCGCGCACCTGTCCGTGCGCATGGCCGACAAGCAGCGCGTGCTCGAAACGGCCGATGTCGGCCAGCGCCTGGAGCTGCTCATCGGCCTCGTCGACGGCGAGATGGACCTCCAGCAGGTCGAGAAGCGCATCCGCGGCCGCGTGAAGTCGCAGATGGAAAAGAGCCAGCGCGAGTACTACCTCAACGAGCAGATGAAGGCCATCCAGAAGGAACTGGGTGAGGGCGAGGAGGGCGCGAACGAGATCGAGGAACTCCAGAAGAAGATCGATGGCGCCGGCATGCCGCCCGCCGTGCTCGCGAAGGCGCGCCAGGAATTCAACAAGCTGAAGCAGATGTCGCCGATGTCCGCGGAAGCCACCGTCGTGCGCAACTACCTGGACTGGGTGGTGGGCGTGCCGTGGAAGAAGCGCAGCAAGGTGCGCAAGGACCTCGCGCTGGCGCAGGAAACCCTCGACGCCGACCACTTCGGCCTCGAGAAGGTGAAGGAGCGCATCCTCGAATACCTCGCCGTGCAGCAGCGCGTGAATACGATGAAGGGCCCCATTCTGTGCCTCGTCGGTCCGCCCGGCGTGGGCAAGACCTCGCTCGGCCAGTCGATCGCGAAGGCGACGAACCGCAAGTTCGTGCGCATGAGCCTCGGCGGGGTGCGCGACGAAGCCGAGATTCGCGGCCACCGTCGCACGTACATCGGCTCGATGCCGGGCCGCATCGTGCAGAACCTCAACAAGGTCGGCACGAAGAATCCGCTGTTCGTCCTCGACGAGATCGACAAGATGTCGATGGACTTCCGTGGCGACCCGTCGTCGGCGCTGCTCGAAGTGCTCGATCCGGAGCAGAACAACGCATTCAACGACCACTACCTCGAGGTCGATCTCGATCTGTCGGAAGTGATGTGGATCGCCACCGCGAACTCGCTCAACATTCCGGGCCCGCTGCTCGACCGCATGGAAGTGATCCGCATCCCGGGTTACACCGAAGACGAGAAGCTCAACATCGCGCAGAAGTACCTCCTGCCCAAGCAGCTGAAGGCGAATGGCCTGAAGGCGGATGAACTGGAGGTGGGCGAGGACGCCTTGCGCGACATCGTGCGCTACTACACGCGCGAGTCCGGTGTGCGCAACCTCGAACGCGAGATCTCGAAGATCTGCCGCAAGGTGGTGAAGGAGCTGGCGCTCGGCACGGTGCCCGAAAAGGCCAAGGCCAAATCCGCCAAGGCCACGAAGGCCCCCAAGGGCAAGGTCGCGGCTCCGGGGCGCGTGCGCGTGGACGGCGAGAACCTCGACCATTACCTGGGCGTGCGCCGCTTCGACTTCGGTCGGGCGGAACAGCAGAACGAGGTGGGTCTGGTTACGGGCCTTGCCTGGACGCAGGTGGGCGGCGACCTCCTCAGCATCGAGGCCTCTGTGGTCCCCGGCAAGGGCCGCCTGGTCCACACGGGCCAGTTGGGCGACGTCATGAAGGAATCGATCCAGGCGGCGCTCAGCGTCGTCCGGGCGAGGGCGGCGGCGCTGGGTATCGAGCCGGACTTCCACGAGAAGCTCGACATCCACATCCACGTGCCCGAGGGTGCCACGCCGAAGGACGGTCCCAGCGCGGGTATCGCGATGTGCACGGCGCTCGTCTCGGCGCTTACCAAGGTGCCGGTGCGCTCCGAGGTCGCGATGACGGGCGAGATCACGCTGCGTGGCCGCGTGCTGCCGATCGGCGGACTCAAGGAGAAGCTGCTCGCGGCGCACCGCGGTGGCATCACCACGGTGATCATCCCCGATGAAAACAAGAAGGACCTGGTGGACATCCCGGATAACATCACCGACTCGCTCGATATCCATCCGGTGAAGTGGATCGACGAGGTGCTCGACCTCGCCCTCGAACGGCCCCTGGGCCTCAAGAAGACGGACGAGAGCGGCAACGCGGTGGAAGTGCCGCGTGCGCAGGGCAAGCGGGGCAAGGGAAAATCGTCGCCGTCGCTCACGCATTGATCCCTTCCATCGTTCCATGACGCGAACAAGGGCGCACTCCGGTGCGCCCTTTTCGTTTTCGTCGTCCTGTCATCGACACTTCGCGATAATCGTTTTTTGCCTTGCGCGCAACCCTCCCTGGACGATGCACATGTGCTGAAAGCCTTGGTATTGCTTGTATTGCGATGGTGGGGGGGCGCTGGTATAAAGGCCACACCGCCATCGCCGCGCCGCAACGGCGCCCTGGATCGCGGGGTTGCCGTATTCGTTGCCGAAAGGCAGCAATCGCAGCCTGACGTCTTCTCGTGAAGGATCGCCGTCCGGCGATTCGAATTACCTTTGAAGGGAGTTACGTAATGAATAAATCCGAGCTTATCGACGCCATCGCCGAAAAGGCCGAACTGTCGAAGGCCGATGCCGGCCGCGCGCTGCAGGGCCTCATCGAAGCCGTCAAGGACGCCCTGAAGAAGGGTGACGATGTCGCCGTCGTGGGCTTCGGCACCTTCAAGGTGCGCAGCCGCGCTGCCCGTACCGGCCGCAACCCGCGCACGAACGAAGAGATCAAGATCCCGGCCTCGAAGGTCCCGGCCTTCACGGCTGGCAAGGCGCTCAAGGATCACGTAAACTAAACGGTCTTACCGTCGAGGGTGCTTAGCTCAGCGGTAGAGCGTCGCCTTTACACGGCGCTGGTCGGGGGTTCGATCCCCTCAGCACCCACCAGACGGAAGTGGAGTGGTAGTTCAGTCGGTTAGAATGCTGGCCTGTCACGCCGGAGGTCGCGGGTTCGAGTCCCGTCCACTCCGCCATTGGTCCGCAAAGGCGCCCGCGTGGCGCCTTTGTTTTATCTACCGCCGGCAAGGGTTTGCCGGCGCAACCTTCGCGAGTCGCATCATGCTGCAAGCCCTGCGTAACAAGATCCATGGCTGGCCCGCCGCCATCGTCCTCGGCGTCTCGGTTTTCGCCGTCGCGTTCTTCGGCATCGAGTCGTACTTCGTCTCGCACGTGGACACGTACGTCGCGAAAGTCGGCGAGCACGAGATCTCGCAGCAGGATTGGCAGCAGCGCCTCAACGAACTGCGTCAGCAGGCCGCGCAGGACCCGAACTCGCCGTTCACGGCGGCCGACCTCGAGAAACCGGAGCTCAAGCAGCGCGTGCTTGACGGCATGATCAGCCAGGCCCTGTTGCAGCAGGCCAACACCGACCTCGGCCTCACCGTGTCCGACGCCAGCGTTCGTGCGGCGATCGGCAGCGATCCGGGCTTCCAGGTCAACGGCCAGTTCAGTCCCGAAACGTATCGCGCCGTGCTCGCCATGCAGGGCATGAGCCCGGGCATGTACGAAGCGCGCGTCCGCAGCTCGTTGGCCACGCAGCTCATTCCGCAGGCCATTTCGAGCACCACCCTCGTCAGCGACGCCGACGTCGACGGCTTCTTCCGCCTGCGCATGCAGCAGCGCGACCTGCGTTTCGTCGAGCTGCCGCGCCCTTCGCTCACCGACGCCAACGTGCCGGATGCCGAGATCGAGGCGTTCTACAAGTCGCACATCGCCGACTACACCACGCCGGAACAGGTGTCGGTGCAGTACCTCGAAGTGAAGCAGGCCGACCTCAAGGTGGGCGAACCCACCGACGAGCAGCTCCACGCGTACTACGACAAGTTCAAGCAGCGTTACGCCCAGCCGGAGCAGCGCGAGGCGTCGCACATCCTCGTGAACGTGCCCAAGAACGCCACGCCCGAGCAGCAGAAGGCCGCGCTGGAGAAAGCGAAGAAGATCGCCGCGGAAGCCACGCCGGAGAACTTCGCCAAGCTTGCTGCAGAGAACTCCGATGACCTGGGTTCCAAGCGGACGGGTGGCGATCTCGGCTGGCTGGAGAAGGGCGTTGCCAACGCTGCTTTCGACACCGCGCTCTTCGGCATGAAGAAGGGCGAGATCACCAAGGAACCCGTGCTGTCGCCGGAAGAGGGCTACCACATCATCTGGCTGCGCGACGCGCGCGACGGCGATGCCAAGCCGTTCGCCGAGGTGCGCGGTCAGCTTGCCGAGGATTGGGCGAAGAATGAAGGCGAGCGCCTGTACAACGAGCGTGCGGGCCAGCTCGCCGATCTGGCGGAGCGCAACCCGGGTTCGCTTGAGCCCGCCGCCAAGGAACTGGGCCTGGACATCAAGACGTCGCCGCTGTTCGGCCGCGACGGGGGGCAGGGTATCCCGGCCGATCCGAAGTTCGTGCAGGCGGCGTTCGCGGACGACGTGCTGAATCAGGGCAACAACTCCTCCCTGGTGCAGGTCGGCAAGGGCGACGCGTTGGTCATGCACCTCGCCAAGCACAATCCGGCGGCACCGAAGGCACTTGCCGAGGTCACTGACGCGATTCGTCAGCGCATCCTCGACGAGCGCGTCGACACGCTCGCGAAGCAGAACGCCGACAAGATCGCCGGCGAACTCGCCAAGGGCGGCGACGTGGCGGCCCTCGCGAAGGCGCCAGTGCGCACGCTCTCCGGCGTCGATCGCAGCAAGCTCGGCAGCCTCACCGATGTGCCCCGGGCCATCCTGCAGCAGGCGTTCACGCTTCCGCACCCGGTCGACGGCAAGCCGAGCTGGACCACCGTGAAGACGGACAACGGCGCCTACGCTCTCGTGGCCGTGGACAAGGTGATCGACGGCGATCCCTCGAAGGTGGAGAAGGCGCAGCGCGACGCCCTGCGCGGCCAGATGATGGACGCCATGGCTCAGGCGGCCACGATGGAATACATCGAGGCCCTGAAGGCCAAGGGCGAGATCAAGATCGCTCAGGACCGCATGTAAGCTCTTCCGGCGGTTTTCGGTAACAACAAGAACCCCTCTCCGGAGGGGTTTTTTGCGTTTGTGGGAGCCGGCTCCGCCGGCGATCCCGCGGCAGCGGGCACGGTCGCCGCAAGCACCCATCGCCGCTGAAGCGGCTTCCACAGGGGCTCGTGGTCCGTGCGGAAGCGCATGGACGGCCGGGCCGATTACAATGCGCGTCTCACTGCGTCAAAGGGACACCCCGTGATCATCCAGCCCAAGGTCCGTGGCTTCATCTGCACCACCGCTCATCCGGTGGGCTGCGCGAAGAACGTCGAAGAACAGATCGCCATCACGAAGGCCAGCGGTGCCTTCGCCGACGGCCCGAAGAACGTGCTGGTCATCGGCGCATCCACCGGCTACGGCCTCGCTTCGCGCATCACGGCCGCCTTCGGCCATGGCGCGGCCACCCTCGGCGTGTTCTTCGAGAAGCCGTCGAGCGAGGCGAAGACAGGCACGGCCGGCTGGTACAACTCGGCCGCGTTCGACCGCCTGGCGCGGGAGACCGGCCTCTTCAGCCGCTCGATCAACGGCGACGCCTTCGCCGACGAAACCCGCGCCCGCGCGATCGACATCATCCGTAACGAGATGGGCGGCAAGGTGGACCTGGTGGTCTATTCGCTGGCCTCGCCCGTGCGCAAGCTGCCGAAGACCGGCGAAGTCGTTCGGTCCGCGCTGAAGACCATCGGCGAAACGTTCACCGCCTCGTCCGTCGACACGAACAAGGACGCCGTGGTGCAGGCCTCGGTGGAGCCGGCCACGGAGCAGGAAATCAAGGACACCGTCACCGTCATGGGTGGCGAAGACTGGGCACTGTGGATGGATGCGCTCAGCGAAGCGGGCGTGCTGGCGGACAACGCCACCACCATCGCGTATAGCTATGTCGGTACCGAGATCACCTGGCCCATCTACTGGCACGGCACGCTGGGGCAGGCCAAGCAGCACCTGGACCGCACCGCGAAGGAACTTCGCGAGCGCTATGCCGCCAAGGGGCTGCGTTCCTACGTGGGCGTGATGAAGTCCGTGGTGACCCAGGCCAGCTCCGCCATTCCGGTGATTCCGCTTTACGTCTCCATGGTGTTCAAGATCATGAAGGCGAAGGGCATCCACGAAGGCACCATCGAGCAGATCAACCGGCTTTTCCACGACCGCCTGTACCGTGCGGACGGCAAGGCACCGGACACCGATGCGGAAGGACGCGTGCGCCTCGACGACTGGGAACTGCGCGACGACGTGCAGGGCGAGTGCAAGGAGCTCTGGCCCACCGTCACCACGGAAAACCTCTGGCAGGTCACCGACTACGCCGGCTACAAGCACGACTTCATCAAGCTGTTCGGGTTCGAGGCGAAGGGTGTCGATTACGACGCCGACGTGAATCCGGACGTGCAGTGGGACGTAGTGCAGCTTTAAGCGACGGACTCACCATGCCGTGCCGCACGCACTTGCGGCACGGCCGTCAGACGATCAGCGCGAGGCCGAGAGTTTCAACACCTGGCCCGGCTTCACTGCCTGGGTCTGCAGGTCGTTCCACTTCATCAACTGTTCCACGCTCACCTGGTGACGGCGCGCGATCGACCAGAGCGATTCGCCGCTGTTGACCTTGTGGAACACGATCTGCGGTTCGTCGCGGCCCGCGGCTTTCTTCGTGGGCTTCTTCGCCGTTCTGGCGACGGTGTCCCTGGCTTTGGTCTTGCCGTGCGCCGCCGTAGCGGCCGGCAGCGATGCGACCGCTTCGTCCGCCACTTCGGCAACGGCGTCGGGCGTGTCCGCCAATGCGACCGGGCCGAGCTTGTACTGGTCCGCCGCCGACTTCGGCAACAGCAGGCTGGAACTGACGGTGCCCTTGTTCGAGCGATAGGCCGGATTGAAGTCGCGAAGGTCGTCCATGGACAGGCCGGACTGCTTCGCCGCCTGCGCGAGCGACTGCGGGCTCGATACCTGCACCACCTGCAAGGCGTTCTCCGAATCGCGCTTGGGCAGCGACACGTTGAAGCGCGCCGGGTCGCGCACGATACACGCGATGGCCATGAGCTTCACCAGGTGTTCCTTCGTGCCGGCCTTCATCGGCACGTCCGGAAGGCCGTCGTCGTTCGTGGGGCCGCCGTGCTTGTCGAGCTTCTTCTTCAGCCCGAACTCGCCCGCGTTGTACGCGACGTCGACCAGGCGCCAGTCGCCCAGGTCGTCGTAGTAGCGGCGCATCATGTTCATGACCGATTCGGTGGACTTGGTGATGTCCAGCCGTTCGTCATAGTTCTTCTCCACGCGCAGCCCGAGCGTGCGCGCCGTCTGCGGCATGATCTGCCACATGCCCGCCGGCCGGTTCTTCTTGCCCGGCACGTGGCGATACTGGCTTTCCACCCAGGGCAGCAGCGCGAATTCGCCGGCCACGCCATGTTTCACCGCCGACTTGTGCGCGTACGCGATCAGCGGAAGCACTTCGTTCACGTTCTGCTCGAAGCGATTCGGCTGCTTCGTGTACGTGCGCGCCCAGGCGAGCACCTGGGGATCGGCTTCGCAGCCGGGAAGCGCGAACGTCTCGCGCATGTCCGACCAGAAGTCGGCCGGCTGTGCCGGACGCAATAGTTGCGGCGCCACGGCCACGTCTTCCACCGGTGCCACCGGCGCAACCGTCGGGGCAGGCTGCTTTGGCACCGGCTTGGGTACGCCACCCGCGCAGGCGGTCAGGAACAGGGGAATCAGGGCAGGCAGGAGGCGGCGGTGAAGTGCGTTCATGCGGTAAACGTGTCCTTGGCTTGCCGCAGGGCGGCGAAGCGCTCCACTCGTGAGGCGTGGTGGTTGCCCTGGGCCCCGACCCAGCGCGCAACGGCATCGCTGTCCACGCGCAGGAAGGGGTTGCTTGCGTATTCGTCGGCAAGGCGGGAGGGCACGCTGGGCTGGCCCTCCGCGCGAAGACGCGCTACCTCGTCCGAGCGGCGGCGCAGGTCCGGGTTGTCCGGATCGACGCTCAGCGCGAAACGGATGTTCGCCGCGGTGTATTCGTGCGCGCAGCAGACCAGGGTGTCGGCCGGTAGGTCGGCGAAGCGGTCGAGCGAGGCCAGCATCTGCTCGGGCGTGCCTTCGAAGAGGCGGCCGCAACCGACACTGAAAAGCGTGTCGCCGCAGAACAGGAAGCCTTCGCCCGCGTAGGCAATGTGCGTGCGGGTGTGGCCCGGCACGCCGATGACCTTGAACGAGGCCCTCGGCGCATCCAGCGTGACCGTGTCGCCGTCGTCGACGATCTGGGTCTTGTAGGGAATGCGCGTGTCGAGCGGTGCGATCACTTCGACGTCGTGCTCGCGCACGAGGTCGAACACGCCGCCGATGTGGTCGTTGTGGTGGTGCGTCAGGAGGATGGCCGTCAGTCGCCAGCCGCGCTTGGCCAGCGCGGCTTCGACGGGGGCGGCTTCACCGGGATCCACGACGAAGGCATTGCCTTCGTCGTCGGCGACCAGCCAGATGTAGTTGTCGCTCAAGGCCGCGACGGGGACCCAATGCATCGGGCTGACTCCGTGACGTCGATAGGGCGCGAACACCCAAGGAATGGCCGCCGGGAAGATGCAAACCGGGCGGGGCGGCCGGACTATATCAGCCGGGTATATCTCACTCGTTAGGATCTCATTAACCGCTTCCGGGCCCTCGGACCCGTTAGACTGCGAGCCCATGGCCCCGTTCTCCCCGGACATTTACGCCACGCCCCAGGTCGGCAAGCTGCTGGCCGACGAGGCGCGCGCACTGGCACCCCTGCTGGCGCGGTGCACGGGCGAGCATGGCCTGCATCTCACCGCCGCCGCGCAGGGCGAGCCGCCCGCTATCCCGCTGCTGGGCCACTGGGCCACGCTCCGGGTGTCCGGGGCGGCCCTGGGTGGCGATGTCCGCGCGAGCGGCCTGGAGGCCCTCCCGTTCGCCGACGAGGCCTTCGGCGTGGTGCTGCTGCGCCATGCCCTCGAAACCACGGCGCGCCAGGACAACCTTCTGGACGAAGCCATCCGGGTGCTGGCTCCCGGCGGCATGCTGGCCATCACCGGTATCCATCCGCTCGGCCTGTGGTCGCCCTGGGTGGCAAAACAGAGCCGGGGCGTGCGGCCGCGCCTCACCTGGCCCTGGTGGTGGAGCCAGCGCCTCGTGCGCGACGAATTCGAGCTGTCGATGCCGCGCCGGGTGGGCAGCGCCTGGCCGCGCGCGGGCGGTGCCGCCGTCGGCGAATCGCTGGTGGGGGGCGGATACATGCTGGTGGCGCGCAAAAAACGTCCCGCGGCGGTACCCTTGCGGCCCCGTGTCGCCGCCGTGCCCGCGCCCATTCCCGGGACGCTGGCTTCGAGCGCACGCCGCAATGCCCGCGAATCGATCACCTGAAGTAGTCCATGACAGATACCGTTGAAGCGTTCACCGATGGCGCATGCCTCGGCAACCCCGGGCCGGGTGGCTGGGCCGCACTGCTTCGCGCCAAGGGCATCGAGAAGATGCTCTCCGGCGGCGAGGCCGAAACCACGAACAACCGCATGGAAATGATGGCGGCCATCTCCGCGCTTGAAGCGCTGACCCGCCGTTGCAACGTGCATCTCATGACCGATTCGAAATACGTGATGCAGGGCGTGCAGGAATGGGTGCCCAAGTGGCGCCGCAACGGCTGGAAGACGGCCGACAAGAAGCCGGTGAAAAATCAGGATCTCTGGATCCGCCTCGACGAGGCCGCCGCCGCGCACACCGTCACGTGGGAATGGGTGAAGGGCCACAATGGCCACATGGAGAACGAACGCGTCGACGTCGCCGCGCGCGACCAGGCACTCATCTACAAGGCGAAAGGGAAGGTGGCATGAGGCAGATCGTGCTCGATACGGAAACCACGGGTCTTGAAGCGCATCTTGGTCATCGCCTCATCGAAATCGGCGCGGTCGAGATGATTGGCCGCCGCCCCACAGGGCGCACGTTCCACACTTATCTCAACCCCGAGCGCGCCATCGACGAAGGCGCGCGGGAAGTCACCGGCATCCAGGACGAGTTCCTGCTCGACAAGCCGTTCTTCCGCGACAAGGTGGACGAGTTCCTCGACTTCATTCGCGGCGCGGAACTGATCATCCACAACGCCGCGTTCGACGTGGGATTCATCAACGCCGAACTGAAGCTGGCCGGCGCGCACTACGGCCAGGTGACCGACCACGCCACCGTGCTCGACACCCTGCTGATGGCACGCGCGATGTATCCAGGCCAGCGCAACAGCCTCGACGCGCTGTGCAAACGCCTGGGCGTGGACAACACGCACCGTGACCTGCACGGCGGCCTGCTCGACGCCCAGCTGCTGGCGGACGTCTATATCGCGATGACGTCGGGCCAGGTTGCGCTGGACTTCGCTTTCGACGCCTCAGCCGACGATCGCGGCGCGAACATCCTCGGCGACATCGTCATCACCCGGCGTCCGATCGTGCTGCGCGCCACCGACGAAGAGCTGACGTTGCATGCGCAACGCCTCGACGCCATCGACAAGGCGGCGGGCGGGCAGAGCATCTGGCGTCGCTTGGAATCGGAAACGGTGCACTGATCCGGCCGTGCCGGATTGATCACCCGGCAACGCGAAGCAGGATGGCCGTGATGTTGTCCCGGCCCTGTCCGGCCAGCGCTTCCAGCAGCAGGTGATCCACGCACTCCTGCGCGGCGATGTCGGTGCGCGCGACGATCTCGCCGATGCGCCGGTCGTCCACTTCGTCGGTAAGCCCATCGGTGCATAGCAGCAGCCGCGCGCCGGCGGTGAGTTCCCCGCGCGCCAACCCGATATGCAACTGGTCCGGCGAGGTGATGCCCAGCGCCTGCGTGAGCACGCTGCGTTGCGGGTGGATGCGCGCCTGTTGCTCGGTGAGTTCGCCGGCCTCGACCAGCGCCTCGACGATCGAATGGTCATGGGACAGCCGCTGCAAGCCGCCGTCCCAGCGATAGATGCGGCTGTCGCCGACCCAGGCCGCCTCGTACTGGCGCCCGGAAACACGCACGGCAGCGATGG
The DNA here is from genome assembly GCF_011742555.1 of Luteibacter jiangsuensis. Taxonomy (GTDB): domain Bacteria; phylum Pseudomonadota; class Gammaproteobacteria; order Xanthomonadales; family Rhodanobacteraceae; genus Luteibacter; species Luteibacter jiangsuensis. The sequence goes on along the minus strand of NZ_JAAQQR010000006.1, from coordinate 263,682 downwards.
TGGTGCCCATCGGCCGCGATTCCGAAAGGCCGCTGGAGCGCGCGATCAGCGCCTCGTTCACCCGCTGGATGGCGTCCACCAGCGACTGCCCGGCCGCCACCTGGGCGACCACGCCGTCGCGCGCCGTGGCCGAGGCCACTTCGCCGTGCCGATGCCCACCCATGCCGTCCACCACCAGGAACAAGCCCAGCCCGGCATCGGCGTAGTAGGTGTCTTCGTTACGCGTGCGGCGAAGCCCTGTATGCGTGCCGTGTCCGAACTCGATCATGTGCGCCTTGGAAATGCATGGGGAAGGGCGCCACCGGCGCCGGATGCCCCGGCAGGATGCCGCATCGAAACCCTGTTGTCACGGCAGGGAAGACCCACTATGATTGCGGGCCCGGCCGGGCTAAAACCCTGCCGTCGACCGTTCCCGGAGAGGTGGCAGAGTGGTCGAATGTACCTGACTCGAAATCAGGCGTACGTGTAAGCGTACCGTGGGTTCGAATCCCACCCTCTCCGCCAGAAATAGCAAGTCACGAGGCCCCGCAGCGATGCGGGGCCTTCGTTTTTTACGCCCTTTCCGAGAATCAGAGCCTCTTGCCCATCGCGCTGTTGGCATTGTCGTGCGCGCGGCCGCCGAGGGACAGCACGATATATTCCCCTTCGTCGCCCATACCTCGGGCCGTCTCGATGAAACCGTGCGCGTGGTAGAACGCAATTGCCGTCTGGTTGCGGCTCAAGCATTTCAGCCGGTACGCCCGGTCTGGCCATCCGGGCAAGGCTTGTAACAAGGCACGGCCAAAACCCCGGCGCATCTGGCCAACATCGACGAACAGATGATGGATGAAGTCGTCCGGCTCCCATACCGAGATGAATCCGGCGATCCGATCGCCTGCCTCCGCCACGAAGACGCGTTCGCCTTCGGTCTGGGGGTCGAAGTCTTCGAGATGGAACGCGTCCGGCGGTTGCCAGTCGAAGGTCTGTCGACGAACGGAATGAAAGAGTTCGCGAAGTGCCGGCAGGTCGGCCGGGGTGGCGGGGCGGATTTGGCGGGTTCCGGTCATATTTCACTGTATTCCGGAACAACCCTCAATAAGGCGTTCCGTCCTTATGAACGAACCGCCAGCCATCGGCAGTGCGCTGCGCTTCGAGATCGTCTCGCGGATAGCTCACCGCATCGCCGTCTTGCCGATCGCCCACTTCCAGATACGTCGCGTCCGCATCCGAGCGATTCACCAGGTGGTGCGCGGTTCCGTTGCGTGCGAAGCCGGCGCACATGCCCTGTGTGAGTATGGTCTCTCCGGCGTCGTGGATCAGGACCAATTCGCCCGAAAGTACGATGACGAATTCGTCTTGAACCGTGTGGCGATGATGAAGTGCGGAGATGGCCCCTGGTGGCAAGGTCACGTGGTTGACGCCGAAACTTCGCAATCCGAAGAGGTCGCCGAGCGGGCGCTTGGTCCTGCCGGCCATCATGGAAGCGAAGGGTTCGGGATAATTGGATGGCTTGGTTCGTGGCGGAGCGTGCTCGGCCTGAATGGCGGCGGGGGAAGGTAACGGGTCGGACATCAGTCATCTCCTGCGTACCCTCGGATTTTAGGCGCATCGCGGACGCAGGCAGGATTCGCCCCTGGATTTTCCTTTCTGTGCGTGGCCGCCGCAGGTTCTTGGAATGAACAGCGCACGATCGTTCAGCGGCCAGCTGGAGTGCGGAAACCGCGCCGAAAGGCTCACGCGATCAGATGGGCTTCGTCCTCTGGAGAAGCCGATGTCTGCCTATTTTCGCTCGTCGTTAGTCTGCCTGACGCTCCTTGCCACCGGCTGTGCACCCGTCCCGCCGCGCCCCGAACGTGTGGTCGTGGTTGAGCGGCCTCCGCGCTCCTACGTGGTTCATGTCACGCAAGAGCCGCCCAGAGAGGTCGTCGAGGTGGAGCCGCCGCCGCGGGAAGGCTGGGTTTGGGCGCACGGGTACTGGCGATGGGACGGGCGAGGCTATGTGCGCGTTCCGGGGCATTGGGAGCACGTGGTCGCCGGTCGTCACTACGTCCACGCCTATTGGGAGCATCGCGACGGGCAGTGGTGGTTGCATGAGGGTTATTGGGCGCCCAATTGATAGCGAACGCGCGGGACGGATCACGTGCCGAGGGTTCTCGTTGCAGGGAAGCATGGTGACGCAAAGTGACCCTCTTCGGAGGCTATCTGCCACGCAGCGTCATCGTGTCCGTGGAGGCGGGGATTTGGATCGAAGCGATGACGACGTTCGCATTGGCATAGCGGTTGCAGTTTCCCAGGGAAACAGGACAGCGAGCCCGTCCAGGGGGAAGGCGCATGCGTTACCAAAGGTTTTCTGGCGTGAAGAAGGCATTCTGATGCGGTTCGCGCACGTCGTGCCGTCACCTGGTCCTGGTGCCTCCATCTTCTCGTCGGTGATCGCCGAGGAGGCCCTGGCCCTGAGTGCGGCGTTCCTTGCTCAGGATGTGGAGGAAATGAGGTTCAGAACCACCTTGTTGCTCACCTATGCCCTCGATACGGGCCAGACGTCATTGACGGCGGCGGCCTCCACGCTGTTGAAGCAGGTATCCGAGGGCACGACGGTCGGCCAGCACCTGGCCGACGCGTTCGAGCAGGTGATCGCTGCCGCCGCGGACAGCCTGGCGGCGTGAAGATCACCGCTGGTTCTTCGTAATGGCATCCACCAGCCGCAAAATGCCCTGCGCCGATTGCAGGCAAGCCAGTTCGGGCGACGGGTCCTTGGCGTCCACTCTCTTCATGAGTTCGATAGCCTTGTGCGAAAGCTCGTCAAAGCCATAGCGCCTCGCGCGCACGGCAATCGAGCAAGCGCGGAAGCGCACCTCGTCGAAGTCGTGTTTGCGCGCGGCCTCGTCGAGCGCGGACGCATCCAGGATCAGATCCGTCCAGGCAATGATCCATTCCGTCGACGCATCCATGGCAGGTCCCTTTCGCTCTGCTGAAGGGACTAATGATCGCGGCGGTCGGTGAAATTGCCGAAAATGTGCCTTTCAGGGCGTCGGAAGCGTTCAGCCAAGGGAAGGGCGCGGGCATCGACGATGTGCAGCCTGTGTGCAGCCGTCGTATGCCGGCCGACGACGGCTTCAGGCTTCGAGCGGATCGTCGCCGTGCAATTCGTCCATCCATCCGCGTCTGCGATGGAGGGCCCATTCCACCTGCGCGGCGAAGGACGCCTCGATGGGGGCGCCCTGGTCCATGGCGGCCAGCTGCGGCCCCGAAATGGTGCCCAGGTGCTGGGCTTGTTCTTCGTATCCGGCCAGACCCTCGCGCTGGAGTTGCGTGAGAACGGCGCGGAGATTGACGTGGCGAGCGTGCTGGATGGGCATGGCCGGGTCCCTGCCTTGGGTGATCCTGAGAGTCGGCAGGCGCCGCCGGAACTTGAGCATCGTCCATGGCCGCTTTGTGAGTGCCGCCATGACGCGGGCGCGACGGTACACCGAGTCGGCGGCAACGACGCTGACGGGGCCTCGGCGGTTGCCGATGCACGTTTCTTGCACATGGGAGCCACTAATGAACGAGAAGTCCCGCGAGCATCGCCCGCAGTCGGGCGACCGCAACAACAACTATGTCGCCGAGGGCGACCAGCCCGTGCACAAGGACAGGGACAGGAAGATCAAGGAGGGCGAGGAGAAGATGGAGAAGCTGCGCAAACGCGACGAGGGCATCCGCTGAGCGGAATGACGTCACTTGAAGAACGGCCGGACGGAAAGGAACGATGGGAGTACTAAGTGGCATCAAACGGACGATCGTGTCGGCCGTGGAAGGCTTCAGCGACGACGAGTTGATGACACGCGCGGCGGCGTTGTCGTTTTATGCCGCACTGTCGTTCGCCCCCTTGCTGCTGCTTCTGGTGTGGCTCGTGTCCATGCTGCATCCGGCATGGCAGGGCGAGCTTTCCGAGGCGCTGGCAGGAGTGGTGGGCGAACGTGCGGCCGAGGCGCTGAATGTCGTGATCGAAAGCGCGAAGTCGCACCCGAAACTGGGTGACCTGGCAGGAATCATCGGCATCGGTGTGACCCTGTTCGGTGCGTCGGCCGTGTTCGCGCAGTTGCAGGCCACGCTGGATCGCGTGTGGCGCGTGAAGGCCAAGCCGGGCGAGGCGGTCGGGGCGTGGTTGCGCGCGCGTGCGCGGGCGTTCGCCTTGCTGGGCGGCATCGCTTTCATGATGATCATTTCCTTCCTCGTCAGTGCACTGATCCAGGCGCTGGTGCGGGGCGAAGGCATGGTGTGGAAGATGGCCGAGTACGCGATCTCGGTGCTGGTCTTCGTCACCGCGTTTGGCGCGATGTACAAAGTATTGCCCGACGCGCTCATCTCCTGGAGCGAGGCGCTCATCGGCGCGGTGCTCACGACGGTGCTCTTCCTCGCCGGGAAGTACGCCATCGGCCTCTATATCCAATACGCAAACGTTGGCGGCGCCTACGGCCCGGCCGGGGCCTTCATCGTGCTGCTCACCTGGACGTACTACTCGTCGATCATCGTGCTCATGGGCGCGGAGTTGACCCGTGGCGTGGCCGACGCAAGAGGCAAGCCCATCCAGCCCAGCGAGCATGCCGTGCGCATTGAGGCCGCGCCTGCGGAGCTTCCCGACGACGAGCCGGGCCAGCCGGCAGGGCGGCTGTAGTATGTTGGTGGCGGGCGGCGCCCCCCACGTCGCCGCGGGACATTAAGCATGCTCCAGAAGGTGTCACCGGAGCCGCGCGAAGAACCGGCCATGCGCGAGGTGCTCGACGGGCGCCGGCAGGGCCTTGCCGGTTTGATGCCTTTTGCCGGCCCGGCCGTCGTGGTGTCCGTGGCCTATATCGATCCGGGCAACTTCGCCACGAACATCCAGGCGGGTGCGCGCTACGGGTACGGGCTGCTCTGGGTTGTCGTGCTCGCCAACCTCGTCGCCATGCTGTTCCAGAGCCTCTCGGCGCGGCTGGGCATCGCCACCGGCCGGAACCTCGCGGAACTGTGCCGCGAGCATTTGCCAAGGCCGCTCGTTTACCTCATGTGGGTGGTCAGCGAACTGGCGGCCATGGCCACCGACCTCGCCGAATTCCTGGGCGGCGCCATTGGCCTGGCGCTGCTGTTCGATCTGCCGTTGCTGGTGGGCATGGGTATCACGGCGGTGGTCACGTACGCGCTCCTGCTGCTGGAAGGCAAGGGTTACCGGCGACTGGAACTGGCCATCGGTGCGCTGGTGGGCGTCGTCGGGCTGTCCTACCTCGCGGAACTCTTCATCGCGCCCATCGGCTGGAAGTCGCTCGGGCAGCAGATCTTCGTTCCCAACCTGCCGGACAGTGCGGCCCTCGCCATCGCGGTGGGCATCATCGGCGCCACGGTGATGCCGCATGCGCTGTTCCTCCACTCGGGGCTGACCGAGCGGCGCGCGCGGCCGAAGACGACGGACGAGCGCCGCCGGATCATCCGGCTGTCCAACCTGGAAGTGGTGCTGGCGCTTTCCGTGGCGGGGCTGATCAACCTCGCGATGGTGATCATGGCCGCCGGCGCCTTCCACGGCAGCCATCCGGACGTGGCGAAGATCGAAACCGCCTACCAGACCCTGGTGCCGCTGCTGGGTGGCGCGGCCGCCACGATCTTCCTGGTGTCGCTGATCGCCTCGGGCTTTTCCAGCTCCGTCGTGGGCACCATGGCCGGCCAGATGATCATGCAGGGCTTCGTGGCCTTTCGCATTCCCCTCTGGCTCCGCCGCTCGATCACGATGCTGCCCAGCTTCGCGGTGGTCGTCGCGGGCGTGGACGCCACGCATGCGCTGGTGATGAGCCAGGTGGCCCTGAGCATCGCGCTGCCGTTTCCCATGGTCGCGCTGGTGTGGTTCACCAGCCGCAGCGATCTCATGGGCCCCTTCCGGAACCGGGTGCCGGTTACCGTCGCGGCCGTGGTGGCGGCCCTGGTGGTGCTGGCGCTCAATGTCGTGCTGCTGCTCGACGCCTTCGGCATGGTCTCGCTCTGACGGCCAAAGCTGCTAACCTCCCGCGCCTGACCGACCGGAGATTGCCATGAGCCTCATCCAGACCCCCGTTTCCTACGGCGAACTGATCGACAAGATCACGATCCTGCGGATCAAGCTGCAGGAGATCAAGGACGAGGCCAAGCTGGCCAACGTGCGCAACGAGCTGGAACTGCTCGAGGCAACGTGGAGCAACGACAAGGCGTCCGAGGTGGACATCGCCGACGAAACGCGCCGTCTGCTGGAAGTGAACCAGCGTCTGTGGAAGATCGAAGACGACATCCGCATGAAGGAGCGCGCGCAGGCGTTCGACCAGGAGTTCATCAAGCTGGCCCGCTCCGTCTACATCGAGAACGATGAGCGCGCGGCGATCAAGCGCGAGATCAACGTGAAGCTGGGCTCCACGCTGGTCGAGGAAAAGTCGTACCAGGATTACCGCGCTCCCGGCGTCTGATCTCCGGACAGATGGTGCTTTGTGTGGGAGCCGCTTCAGCGGCGATGGGTGCTCGCGGCAAGATGGCCCGCTGCCGCGGGATCGCCGGCACAGCCGGCTCCCACAGGTGCCGTCGTCATTTAGCCATGCAAGCGCAGTTGCAAGTGCGCCGCGCAGGCCTCGAAGCGGTCGATCATCTCGTCCACCTGCACCAGGTCCATGACCCCGGGTTTCTCGATCTTCGTGCCCCAGGGAATCTCCGAGGCCGGCTTGCCCAGGAACTTGCGCGAGGCCTCGTCGTACTTGTCCACGCACCAGCGGCGGTCGGAGTAGGGCCCTGAGCGGTTCGGGTTGCTGGCGGCGTGCAGGCCTAGCACCTTCACGCCCGCCGCGTTGGCCATGTGCATCGGCCCCGAATCCGGCGTGAGGATCATCGCGCTGCGTGCAAGCAGCGCCATGAAGCGCTTCAGCGTGTCCTTGCCGGTGAGGTCGAGCGGCGCCTGCTGCACGGCCGCCAGGATGGCGTCGGCCAGCCCGCGTTCCGCCGCGGAGGGTCCGCCCACGAGGGCCACGCGCATGCCACGCGCCATCGCATGGTCGATCAGCGCCGCATAGCGTTCCACGCGCCAGTTGCGCACCGTGTGGCTGGACATCGGGCTGACCAGCAACGTGGGCGTGTCGCCGGGCAGCTGTTCCGCCGCCCAGGCATGCGCCTCGTCCGGCACGGGAATGTCCCAGCGCACCTCGGTCTGTTTCAGGCCCAGCGGTTCGATGAAGCTCGCCATGGCGTCCAGCACGTGCTCTCCGCTGCGCGCCGGAATCCGTTCGTTCACGAACAACCCATGCAAGTCCTTCGACCGGGCCCGGTCGTAGCCTATGCGTCGATCCGCCTTCACGGCGAGGCTGAGGAGGTTCGAACGCAAGGCCACCTGCATGTGCAGGAGGGCGTCGAAGCGCCGGCCAGCCAGCGCGTCGCGCACGGCCTTCACGCCGGCGCGGCCCGCACCCTTGTCGAACGTGACGAACTCCACGCCCGGAAGGTCGCCGACGAGCTTTCGCTCGAGCTTGCCGACGATCCAGGTGATCCGCGATTCCGGCACCTGCGACTGCAAGGTGCGCACCAGCGGGACAACGTGGGTCACGTCGCCGATGGCCGACGTGCGGAGGATGCAGAGGCTGGAGGCTCCCGGCGGGAGTGGGCGGCTTGGTAGACTGGGCACGAAAGGGTTACCGGATGGGTAGGCCGCGGAAGGCGGCCGGCAAATGACAGAGCAACGAGTGGATCAGGGCGCGGGCGGTACGATTCTGTTCGACGCGGCCCGTGCACCTCAAGTCGACGCCGACTGGTTCTCGCCCCATCGCTGGCGCGAGCGCGGTGCGCTGCGGTCGCAGCCCGGCGGCCGGGGTGGGGTGGCCATCATCGAAACCCCCGCGGGCGAAGCGGTGCTCAGGCATTATCGCCGCGGCGGCATGGTCGCGCGCCTCTTCGGCGACCGCTACCTCTTCACGGGCGGCGACCGCACCCGCAGCGCGCGCGAGTTCCGCTTGCTGGCGGAGCTGTCGCGGCAAGGCCTTCCCGTGCCGGCGCCGATCGCATCGCGCTACGTGCGCGAGGGCCTTCGTTATTCGGCCGATCTCATCACGGCCTTCATCCCGGATGCCGCCACCCTGGCCGAGCGCCTTGCCGACGGCGCCATGAACGCGGCGCTGGCCGGCCGCGTCGGCGCCACCATCGCGCGGTTCCATCGTGCCGGCGCATGGCATGCCGACTTGAACGCCCACAACATCCTGGTGCACGGTGGCGACACCTATCTCATCGATTTCGACCGCGGGCGCCTGCGCCGGCCTTCGGCGGGCTGGCGCCATGCCAATCTCGCCCGGCTGAAGCGCTCGCTCGTGAAGCTCGGTGCACGCGACGCCGCGGGGGACACGTTCGATGCCGAATGGTGGCCGGCGTTGATGGAACACTACGAACGGACCCTGCGCGAATGAGCTGGCATCTGCACTTCCTGGGCGCCGGCGCTGCGCACGCGCTTGAACTCGGCTCGTCGGCGGCGGTGCTCGAGCGCAACGGCAAACCGGTGCTCCTGATCGATTGCGGTCCGGACACGCTGCACCGCTACATGGCGGCTTACGGCAGCCTGCCGCCGGCGCTGTACGTGACCCATGCGCACATGGATCACGTGGCCGGCATGGAAGGGCTGTTTTTCCGCTCATGGTTCGACGAGGCGCACCGTGGCCGCATGAAGGTATTCATGCATGCGGCGCTGCTGCCCTGGTTGCAGGCCAGGGTCGCCGACTACCCGGGCGCGCTCGCCGAGGGCGGTGTGAACTACTGGGAGGCCTTCCACCTCATTCCGTGCACGCGCGGTTTCTGGCATGCGGACCAGTGGTTCGACCTGTTCCCGACGCGCCACCACGTGCACGGCACGTCGTACGGGCTGGCGTTACGCGGCAGCTTCGTCTACACCGGCGACACGCGGCCGATTCCCGAGGTGCTGGCCGTCCACGGCGCGAATGGGGAACTCATCGCGCACGATTGCGGCGTGATCGGCAACCCGTCGCACACGGGCGTGGACGATCTGGAGCGCGAGTACGACGAGGCATTCCGGCTGCGCATGGCGCTCTACCACTACGGCGGCGTGGCCGATGGCGAGACGCTGGAGTCGCGCGGCTATCGCATCGTCCGCCCAGGCGAGCGGCTGGCGTTGCCCGAGCCGCATCCGCCGGGCCCCACGGCGGGTTAAACCGCTTTGTGCGAGAGCCGCCTCAGCGGCGATGGGTGCTCGCGGCAGGGTTGCCCGCTGCCGCGGGATCGCCGGCGCAGCCGGCTCCCACAGAGTCATGGCGCTTGTCTCGCCCATCCCTCCCGGTTATCCTTCCGCTTCTTTGCCGGACAGGAAGCCGGGGAAGAGGTTGTACCAGTGCGGAGAGGTGTCCGAGTGGTTTAAGGAGCACGCCTGGAAAGTGTGTATACGTTAATAGCGTATCGCGGGTTCGAATCCCGCCCTCTCCGCCAGTTGTAAGATTCAGGTCATCCCGACGCTGCGGCTCCGCGAAACGAAGCCTCGACGTGGGGGCGGGATTTGAACCCGCGCGGGTTCGACAAATTTGTCTGGAACAAATTTGGTCGGCCGCAGGCCGACCCCGGAGCGAAGCGGAGGGGCGAGGGCAGGATAGCCCGAGCAATCCCGCCCAGCGCGAGCAGTACAACAAGTTTTATGGTGGCCCTGTCGGTCCCCCCGCGACGATAGCCCGCAAACCCCGCCAGGTCCGGAAGGAAGCAACGGTAGCGGACGATTCGGGTGCCGGGGTGTGGCTGGCAGGGTCATCGCCTTTCGGGGGCGAGCTTTCCCACCCCTCCGGTCCTTGGCACAATCCACTGTCGTCCCAAGGTACTACGCATGTCCTATCAGGTCCTCGCACGCAAGTGGCGCCCCCGCAAGTTCGCCGAACTGGTGGGCCAGGAGCACGTGGTCCGCGCGCTCACTAACGCGCTCGACTCCGGGCGCATGCACCATGCCTACCTCTTCACCGGCACGCGCGGCGTCGGCAAGACGACCATCGCGCGCATCTTCGCCAAGTCGCTCAACTGCGAGCGCGGTGAATCGGCCGATCCCTGCGGCGAGTGCGCCGTCTGCACGGCGGTAGACGCCGGCCGCTTTGTCGATCTTCTGGAAATCGACGCGGCCAGCAACACCGGCGTGGACGACGTGCGGGAAGTGATCGAGAACGCGCAGTACGCGCCGTCGCGGGGCCGTTTCAAGGTGTACCTCGTCGACGAGGTGCACATGCTGTCGAAGCCCGCCTTCAACGCGCTGCTGAAGACGCTGGAAGAGCCGCCGCCGCACGTGAAGTTCCTGCTCGCCACCACCGATCCGCAGAAGCTGCCGGTCACGGTGCTCTCGCGCTGCCTGAAGTTCAACCTGAAGCGCCTGCTGCCCGACCAGATCTCCGGACAGATGCGCCATATCCTCGGCGCCGAAGCCATCGAGTACGAGGACGAGGCGATCGCCGCGCTCGCGCATGGCGCCGACGGCTCGCTGCGCGACGGTCTTTCGCTCCTGGATCAGGCCATCGCCTATGGCGGTGGCGCGCTGCGCGCGGCCGACGTGCGCGCCATGCTCGGCAGCGTGGAGCGCGGCCAGGTGCTGGGCGTGCTGGAAGCCCTGGCCGCCGGCGACGGTGCCGCGCTCATGGCGGAATCCGATCGCATCGCCTCGTTCTCGCCCGATTTCGGCGGCGTGCTCGACGACCTCGCCACGGTGCTGCATCGCGTGCAGTTGATCCAGCTGGTGCCGGGGTACCGCGGCGAGGAGGCCGACGCCGGTCTTGCCGATCTTGCCGCGCGCCTCTCGCCGGAAGACGTGCAGCTCTATTACCAGATAGCCACCAGCGGCCGCCGCGAACTGCCGTTGGCGCCGGATGCGCGCATCGGTTTCGAGATGGTGTTGCTGCGCATGCATGCGTTCCGTCCGGCGGAAGCCGGGCAGGGCACGGCGGCACCCCGTGCCGCCGGCGTAGCGCCGCAGCCGCGCCCGGCACCGCCCGCGGGGGCGCAAGGTTCGGATCGATCCGCCCCCGGTGCCGCTGGCGGCCCGCCATCGTCGCGTACCGCGCCGGCTGCGCCACCTGCTTCGCCGAGGCCTGCCGCCGGGCCTGCGCCCGCACCCGCTGCACCCGCCGCTCCGCCGCGTCCCATTGCCACGGGCGCCAACGGTCTTCCGGACTGGCACGACATCGTGGAGCGCGCGAACCTGCGTGGTCCCATCGGGCAGCTGGCGCAGAACTGCTCGCTGCGCGAGATCGAGGGGGAGACCATGGTGCTGGCGCTCACGCCTTCGCACATGCACCTCGCCGTCGAGCCGCTCACCAGCCAGATGGAAGAGAAAGTCTCGCAGGCCCTCGGTCACCGCGTTCGTTTCCGTTTCGTCGCCGACCGGGGCAACCTGGGCACGCCGGCGGAGCGCAGGGCGCAGGCGGCCAGCGACGCGCAGGCCAATGCGGAAGCCTCGATGGAAGCCGACCCGCTCGTACAGACGCTGAAGCGCGAATTCGACGCGCGCGTCATTCCCCAATCGATCAAACCCGTGGAGCCAGGAACGTGAAAGGTCAAATCGGTCAGCTGATGCAGCAGGCCCAGCGCATGCAGGACGAGATGAAGCGTGCGCAGGACGAACTCGCCAAGACGGAAATCACCGGCAGCGCCGGCGGTGGCCTCGTCACCGTCACCATGACGGGCGGCCACGAAGTGCGTTCGGTGCACATCGACCGCCAGGCTTTCGCGGACGATCCGGAGATGGCCGAAGACCTCGTCGCCGCCGCCGTGAACGACGCCGTGAACAAGATCGCCGAACTCAGCCGCACGCGCCTTGGCGGCGTCACGGCCGGGCTCAACCTTCCCCCCGGTTTCAAGATGCCGTTCTGACGAACGGTCGCCGTCCACAATGAGCAACGGCTCCCGCCTACTCGGCGAACTGATCGACGCACTGCGCTGCCTGCCCGGCGTGGGCGCGAAGAGCGCGCAGCGCATGGCTTTCCACCTGCTGGAACGCGAGAGGCAGGGTGGCTTGCGCCTCGCTTCGGCGCTCGAATCGGCCATGCGCGACGTCGGCAATTGCACGCGCTGCCGCAATTTCAGCGAAACGGCGGTGTGCTCGCTTTGCGCCAGTGCCAGTCGCGATCGCCAGGTGCTGTGCGTAGTGGAGTCGCCGTCCGATCTCGCCGCGATCGAGCAGGCCACCGGCTACCGGGGGCACTATTTCGTGCTGCTGGGCCGGTTGTCGCCGCTCGACGGCCTGGGCCCCGACGAACTCGGTCTGCCCCTCCTGGCCGAGCGCCTCGCGGAGGGCGACGTCGAGGAAATGATCATCGCCACGAATCCCACCGTCGAAGGCGAAGCCACTGCCCATTACATCGGCCAGCTCGCGAAGGCCGCGGGTATCCGCGCCACGCGCCTGGCCCACGGCGTGCCGTTGGGTGGCGAACTGGAATTCGTCGACCGCGGCACGCTTGCCCATGCATTCGGAAGCCGGCAGTCGCTCGGCTGACCATCGAGGAATCAGGATGACAGACACGATTTTCGCCAAGATCGTTCGCCGCGAAATCCCCGCCGACATCGTCTATGAAGACGACGACGTGCTGGCCTTCCGCGACCTCAACCCGCAGGCCCCGGTGCACGTGCTGTTCATTCCGAAGCGGCCCATCGCCACGCTGGACGACGCGTCGCCCGGTGATGCCGAACTGCTCGGCAAGCTGTTGCTCGCGGCCGCGGCATATGCGCGTGCGCAGGGACTCGCAAAAGACGGTTACCGCACGGTGGTCAACACCAATACCCACGGTGGGCAGACGGTGTTCCACATCCACGTGCACCTCCTGGCCGGACGCCAGATGCACTGGCCGCCGGGCTGAGAGGCGCATAGCCGCCTTTCCGTATACGCCAAAAAAAAGCCGGCATCGAAGCCGGCTTTTTTTGCATCACTTGCGAGGCGGGGGAGGTACGTGCACCGGCCTCGGCACGATGATCGTGCGCGGACGGTACCAGAACGGGTCGCCCCACGGACCGTAACCATACGGGCCCCAACCCGGGCCCCAGCCCGGACCCCAGAACGGATCGTAGAAACCTGGCGGGTAGCGGTTCACGGGAACGCGCTTCGGCCAGAGATAGACGACGTCGGCCTCGACGCGCGGATAGGCGTAGTCGAAGTCGCCGACCTTCTGCGTGACCGCGCCACGCAGCGTGCCGGTGACGGTGATCTCGCGGCCGCGGACGAACACTTCCGGATCGTAGAAGCCGTCGCGGCAGGCGACGAAGCGGCCCTGGCTCTCGTTCTTGCTTGCGGTGGGCCGCGCCTGGTCGTCGAGGGGTTCGGACAGCACGAAGAAGCAGGTCTGCTGCGGGCCCGGCTCGGTCTTGATGATCTCGCCACCCCAACGCACCTTGGCACCCGGCGCGCCGCCCTGTTGGGCACCGGCCGTGGATACGTCGTTGAACTGGCCCTGCAGCGGCTGGGGCACCGTGGCGCAGGCGCCGAGTGCGAGAGTCGCCGCAGCGATGGCCAGCGGTTTGTACATGGACATGTCACGTCTCCTGAATACCGGGCACGGCCGATACCATGCCCTTATTTGACCACGCGGCGCGCCTTGAATTCCTTCACCTCCCGTCGAAACCGGATGACCGATTCAGGCGGCGGTTCGTCATGCCCGTAGCGCGATCTTAAGTAAAGCTCGCCCAACCTTTCCAATGCATTTCTCTGTCCCGGCAGTGCCCGCGCCGCGCGTGCAAGGAAATGCTTCGGTCCTTCACCTGTCCTTCGCACCACGCCGACCCGGGCAAGCTTGCGCTGAAGCCGGCGCATCGACGCGTCGAGGCCATCGCCCTCGCGGGGCTGGAACAGGGCCCAACCCAATGCCACGGCGACCAGCAAGGCACAGCCGACGGCAAAGATCGCGACCAGCTCCGACGCCTCCGCGCGTGCGATGCCGAACGGCTGCAGCAGTCCCTGCTGACGCAACGCGTCGAAACCGATAACGCCTCGGTTCCACCATTGGTTGACGACGTCCCAGCGGTCGCGCAGGTTGCGCACCCAGGCCATGTCGAACAGGCCGTCGTCGCCTCCGTGCCCGGCGTTCGCGGCGGCGGCGCCGAGTTGCACGCGCTCCGGGCGCACTGCCGCCGTCGGATCGAAGCGAACCCACCCGCGCCCCTCGAGCCACACCTCCGACCACGCATGCGCGTCGGAGCGCCGCACCAGCAGGTAGCGCGCGTTCGCGTTCCAGTAGCCGCCCTGGTACCCGGTGACCACGCGGGCGGGCAGGCCGGCGGCGCGCATGAGGAAGGTAAACGTGGACGCGAAGTGTTCGCAGTAGCCCTCGCGCGTTCCGAACAGGAAATCGTCGATGCGGTCCCGGCCCAGCGGCGGGGCCGCGAGCGTGTACGAGAAATCGGCGTGGAACATGGCGAGTGCGGCGCCGGCGATGGCTGCGGAATCGTTCCCGAAACGCTGCGCCCAGGACGAGGCCAGCGCGCGTGCGCGGGGGCCGACTCCCGCGGGCAACAACAGGTTCTCCCTGCGCACGTCGTCGTCGAGCGTTGCCTCCAGCCGGTAGCGCGTGGCGGCAAGCCCCTGAAACGAGGTGACTTCGTCGATCCGCTTTTGCGCGAGCACCGTGTGGTCGGCGCGCATCGTGGTGTCGGGTGGGGCCGCCATCGGCAGGTCGAGCATGGGCACGACGCGGTCGTGCGTGGGCTCGACCGACACCTCGTAGACCGTCTGTGTACCGTATTCGGCCGGGGCAGGCGGACGGCGTGCACTGCGGAATCCGGGTGCCCAGGCCTTTCCGTCGAACCATTGCATGGTGAACGCACGGAAGTAGCGGTCGGCGTTCGCCGGTGGCGGGCCCGCGAAGGTCACGCGAAGCGCCGGCGTATCGTCGGTCATCAACTCCATCATGTCGCCGGGAGCCAGACGGTTGGAAAGCCCCGTGGTGCTCGCGGCATTTTGCGGTGCTCCCCATAGCGGCGTACTGAGCCGCGGCACGAAGAGGAAGGCGAACAGCGAGAGCGGCACGGCGGCGAGCAGGGCGAGCAGCACGGGTTTGAATTCGCTCGCCAGGCTCGTGCCCGGCTCGATTTCTTCCAGCGAGCGCAGTGTCGCCAGCGCAGGAACGATGCCGAGGCACACGAAAAAGCTTGCGACCAGCCCCTGGTCGAACAGCAGCGCGCTCATCAGCGCGAAGCATGCGAACGCGATGCCGACACGGGCGTCGCGGCGGTGCTCGCTTTCGAGCAGCTTGAGCACGAGGAGGCCTACCGCGAAGGCGCTGCCGGGTTCGCGCCCGAACAGCGTGCCGTTCTGCATCACGACGGCGCCGAGCAGCAGGCCGATGAGGGGCAGCTTGATCCAGGCAGGCGCGTTTCTTCCTCCGCGGCGGCGCTGCCGCCAGCGCGCGGCAAGCACGACGGCGAGCGCTCCGGTGAGCCACGGCGGCAGGTGCGCCGCATGCACGAGCAGCACGAACGCCATGGTGATGCAGAGCAGGTCGAATGCTCGCTTGCCCAGCGCGGGGTCGGTCGTCGGCGTCCGCCGGAGGGAAGGGCGAAAGCCGGTCACGGCCGCAACGCCAGGGCGGTCATGCAACGGTGGTAGTGCTCGTCTCCCTGTGCCACGTCGAAATAGGCGTCGGGAAGGCGCAGGCTCCAGCGCCGGCCGGCCTCGCGTGCCTCGTCGATCCAGCGGGTGAGCCGCGCGATACGCGACTCGTCATCGAGGCCATGCATGCCGTCCCAATCCAGCCTCCAGTCTTCCTGCGGCGCGGGCTGCTCCAGATCCTTCACTAGCAACCCGTGGTGGCGGGCACTGAGTTTCCAGGCAATCTGCCTTCTCGGATCGCCCGCACGGTATTCCCGCAAGGCCGCCGGTTCGTCACCGGGACGCGGGCGGCCGCGGTCGGTGTCGCCGCTCGGCTCGAAGGGCTTCGGGCCGAGTGCCTCGGGGCGCGGATACACCAGCACGTTGCGATCGGGATGCAGCCAGCTCCAGGCCCTGAACAGACCGAACGGCCAGCGACTGTGCAAGCGCATGCGCGGAAGGGCGAGCCATCCGCGGAATTCCGTCGGCAGTTCGAATTCCACGGTGGTCGTGCCCCCGTCGGGAACGACGAAGGCGAATTCGCGGCCCGCGACGTCCAGCCTCACCGCCATGCGTTCGCGTTGGCTGGCGGCCACGTCGATCGAGACGCGAACCGATTCGCCCGCGCGTGCGGTGCCGGCGCGCACGCCGCCGATGGTCAGGCCGTTGAGCACGCGGAAGGCGACCAGCATGCTGCCCGATGCCGCCGCGCCCAGCAGGCAGGTCAGCATCAACGCGGCGTTGTTCGCGTAGTTCAGTGCGCCGACCAGCATCACTGCGAGCAGGACGGAGAAGCCCATGCCGAAACCGGTCGGCACGATGTAGATGCGCCGCCGGTGCAGCAGGATGGGCAGCGGCTCCGCCTGGCGAAGCCGGGTCAGCGATGGCAGGCGGCGTTCCGCCCAGGCCACCAGCCGCTGTACATGCGGCGGCATCAGGGCACCGCGGTCTCGGCGAGGATGGCTCGCGCGATGGCCTCGCGATGGCTGCCTCGCGCCGGCACGAGGCGATGGGCCGCGGCGGGGACGAACACCGTCTGCAGGTCTTCGGGAATGACGTAGTCGCGACCGCTCACCAGCGCCCATGCGCGCGCCGCCGCCAGCAACGCAAGGCCTGCACGCGGGGACAGGCCCACGCGCACGTCGTTGTGCTTGCGGCTGGCGCTCAGCAGAGCCTGCAGGTAGTCGAGGAGGGTACTGCTGGCCTTCACCGCCTGGGCCGCCGCGTGCAGCTGGGCGATTGCAGCCACATCCAGCCGGGGTGCGAGCGTGGCCATCATGTCGCGGCGGTCTTCGCCCGTGAGCAGGGCGCGTTCGGCGGCGGGGTCCGGATAATCCAGGCTCAGCCGGAGCATGAAACGGTCCAGCTGCGAATCCGGCAGCGGGAACGTGCCCGCCAGATCGAGCGGATTCTGTGTGGCGACCACGAAGAAGGGCTTGGGCAGTTCGTGGGTCACGCCATCGACGGTCGTCTGTCCCTCCGCCATCGCTTCGAGCAGTGCGCTCTGCGATTTGGGCGTGGCGCGGTTGATCTCGTCGGCGAGCAGCAGGCTGGTGAAGATCGGGCCGGGATGGAAGCGGAACTCTCCCGTCTCGCGCTCGTAGACGCTGACCCCGATAATGTCGGACGGCAGGAGGTCGCTGGTGAACTGGATACGCTGGAACTCGAGGTCGAAGGTGGCAGCCAACGCATGCGCCAGCGTGGTCTTGCCGACGCCCGGCACGTCTTCCAGCAGAAGGTGCCCGCCGGCAATGAGGCAGGTGAAAGCCAGCTTCACCTGGCGTGGCTTGCCCAGCAGCACGCCGTTGACCTGGGCCAGGGCGGCATCGAGCCGATGGCGCAGCATTTCATCGTGGAGTGGAGTTGCGGACATGATCGATGCGTATGCCCCCCGGCCTGGCCATATCGATGGGTGATCGCTCGAGTGTAGCCGCGCCTGCGCGATTGTGGCGAGGCATCTTCCTCACCGTGTTCGTCGCATCGTGCGTGGCGAAACTTTTGATAGCGTGCACGTTGTCGCCTTTCGGTGACGAAGCATTCTATTGGCAGGAAAGCCTGTCCCCCGCGTGGGGGTACAGCGATCTGCCGCCGCTTACGGCGTGGCTCATCGCGGCATCGGAAGCCATGTTCGGGCACGGCCTGTTGCCCATGCGCCTGCCGTTCCTGCTTCTGGGCGCCGCGCTTCCCTGGCAAGTAGGGGCGATGGCAGCGCGCTACGGTGGCGAACCGGCACGTTGGCAGGCCGCCACCTTCGCGTCGCTGCTGCCGCTTGCGGGCAGCCTCGGGGTGATGGCGCTGCCGGACGTACCGCTCACGTTCGCCACGCTGCTCGCGCTGCAGGGGCTGCTGATGGCGCTCGACACCGATCGCTTGCGTGGCTGGCTGCTGCTGGGCCTTGGTCTTGCCATCGCGTGGATGACGCACTACCGCGCGGCGATGCCGATGCTTGCCGGCCTCGCGTTCCTCGCGCTGACACCGCGCGGGCGGCTGCAGTGGCGACGTCCAGGCTTGTGGATCGCCATGGGCATCGCCTCGCTAGGGCTCGTTCCGATCATTCTGTACAACCTGGGCGCCCATGGCGCCGGTCTCGCCTTCCAGTTGGTGGATCGCAATCCCTGGCGGTTCCACGCCGATGCCCTCGTGCAGCCGCTGGAACAGGCCGTGGCATGCACGCCGATCGCCTGGGTGGCGATGCTCTGGGCGATCGCAAGGGCATGGCGTCGCCGAACGGAGACACCGCTCGATGCGCTCGCGGTCGTCGCCGGCACCTTCGTCGTCGCGTACTTCGTCCTCGGCCTGTTCGCAGACGACCTGCGCTTTCGCGCGCATTGGCCACTGCCCGGTTACCTCGTGGCGTGTGTGGCGCTACCGCTCGTACTGCGCGAGGCGCGAAGCGCCTGGAGACGCACGGTCCATGCCGGATTCGTGCTGGCGGGGTTGGGTCTCGCCGCGGGGTTCGGGTATCTCGGTCTTGCCGCGTCGGCGCATGGTGCCGCCGTTCTCGCCGGCGTGAAGGCGTTCCCCACCAATTTCACCGGCTGGCGCGAGAGCGCGGCGGCCAGTCGCGACGCATTGGCTACGCGGCCGGGAGCCATTCTTGTCGCCGACAATTTCATGCTTGCGGCGGAGCTGCGTTTCGCGCTGGGAGCGTCACGCACCGTGTATTCGCTGGACAGCCCGTTGAACGTGAAGCACGGACGGGCGCCGCAACTCGCCGCCTGGGGCCTGGACGAAGACGGCCTCGCGAAACATGCGGGCGACGCGATCCTGCTGGTGGTCGACGAGTCGAAGCTGCACGACATCGAGGCGCGCGACTGGCTCGGCTCCACCTGCGCACGGGTGGAAATCGTCGCCCCCGTGGCGCGGGTGCAGGCCTTCGACGGGCGACGCCGTTTCGCGTTGTACGAGGGCAGGGCACGGGCCACTCGCGGCGTGCCCGGCAACCCCGACGATTGCGTGGTGTGGATGGCGGCCTATCGAGCCTCGCTCGCGAATGGCCCCTAGGGAAGCACCACTCCCGCCGCGCGCAGCAGTCTCGATGTGGCGATCAGCGGCAAGCCGACGAGTGCCGTCGGGTCTTCGTTCTCGATCCTCTCGAACAGGGCGATGCCAAGCCCCTCGCACTTGAAGCTTCCGGCGCAATCCAGGGGCCGTTCGCGTTCGATGTAACGCTGGATGTCTTCGTCGGACAACTCGCGAAAGCGCACCCTGGTTTCGTCCACATGGGTGGTCGCATCGCCGTGCAGGTCGATCACGCATACCGCCGTGTGGAACACGACATCGCGGCCCGAACTGGCCGCCAGCTGTTCGTGAGCCGCCCGCACCGTGCCCGGCTTGTCCAGGATCCGCCCGTCCAGGTCGGCCACCTGGTCCGAGCCGATGACGACGGCGCCCGGGAACTGGGCCGCCACGTCCCGCGCTTTCGCTTCGGCCAGCCGCGCGGCGCGAGCGGCGGGCTGTTCGCCTTGCCAGGGAGCCTCGTCGGTGCCGGGCGCGGCCTGTTCGAAATGGTCGAGCAGGCGACGGAGCAGGGCGGCGCGGTAGTGCGAGGTGGAGGCGAGAACGACGGTGGGTTGCGGCGACACGCTAGGATCCCTAGAAGTCTTTGTGGATGTGTTCGCGGACGGCGGTATCCAGTGCGGTCTGGGCGTCGTCGAGCGCCCGCAGCCTCGGTTCGAGCTGGTGCCGGGCGCGCACGAGGGCGTCCACCGCGTCGTCCAGCTCCCTCTGGCTCGCCGCCGGGGCGCGGTCGCGGATCCAGAGGCGCTGCTGGAGCAGGGCGCGGAGCCCCGAATCGACGGCCTGCTGCGCCTCCAGTTCGCCCGAGGCGGGCACGTCCGGGCTGACCGACATGACGGCGTGCGCGCGCTGGAGGCGGTCGCGGCAGTCCTTGAGATCGGACTCAAGCCGGTCGGCGTTGTCCATCAGGTCTTGCAGGGCCCCATGCCTCCGGCGCGAACGTTGATGGCGCAGCGTCCACGCGCACAGGACCAGCGCTATCGCTACCGTGCCCGCAAGTGCATAATAGGCAAAGGAAAACACGCGTGATCTTCCCCTTCATGGGCACCGGGCCGCAAACCGGGCGCAGGAAGGGCAGTCTGCCCGAAAGTCATCGTGCCGCGCAAAAGCGTCGGACATGCCTGTCGGCGCCCTCTAACCGGTTGACTTCAGGCATGTTGATGCCTACCATCTCACGATTATGTCCGTGACATTGCCATCGTCCGTGGACGCTTGGCGCGAGGTTCGTGCGCGGCGTTCGTTCCAGGGTCAGCTTCCCGTTTCGGCGTTTTCGCGCCTGGGTGAAGTGGTTGCGTCTCCCGAGGGGGTCGTCACCTATGAGCTGGATTTCGGCCGCGACGAATTCGGTGTGGCCTACGTGGCTGTACGCGCGAAGGCCGGGTTGACCCTCATCTGTCAGCGCTCGCTGGAACCATTCCAGTTGCCGGTGGAAGTCGATGCCCGTCTCGGACTGATCGTCGAGGAAAGCGAGGAGGCGTCGTTGCCTCCGGGTTACGAGGCACTGCTGGTCGAACAGGACGGCAAGCTCGATCCGATCGCGACCATCGAGGACGAACTTCTGTTGGCGCTGCCGCTGGTTCCGGTGAATCCGGACCACGAACTGCCCGACGATGTCACTGGTTCCGGCGGGGACGACACGCTCCCGCAGGAAAAATCTGAAAACCCGTTCGCGGCACTCCGCGGACTCATTAAGTAATTTCGCTGGAGATTTGTCATGGCCGTTGCCAAGAGCCGCAAGACCCCGTCCACCCGCGGCATGCGTCGTTCGCACGATGCGCTGAAGTCCGTGCAGCTGTCGACCGATCCGACCAGCGGTGAAGTGCACCTGCGTCACCACGTGACCAAGGACGGCTTCTATCGCGGCAAGAAGGTCATCGACACCCGCGGCGCGGTCGAAGTCGAGGACTGATCTTCCCCCTGGGGACGATCACAACGCAGGCGGCGCGGCAACGCGCCGTTTTGCATTTGTGGCATACCGTTTTTCCGGCCCCGGGCCGCTCATGCCGTCCGGGTGAATCCTCCGTCTCATTGGGGATACGGTTCTGAAATACGCCCGCATCATCGGTACCGGCAGCGCGCTTCCCGAGAAAGTGCTGACCAACGCCGACCTCGAAAAAATCGTCGATACGAGCGACGAGTGGATCCGCACGCGCACCGGCATCACCGAGCGGCACATCGCGGCGGAAGGTGAAACCACCGGCGACCTCGCCTTCCTCGCTGCCCAGCGCGCGCTGGAGGCGGCCGGGGTGAAGGCCTCCGAGATCGACCTCATCATCGTCGGCACCACCACGCCCGATCTCATCTTTCCCTCCACCGCCTGCCTCGTCCAGCATCGCCTGGGGGCGAATGGCTGCGCCGCCTTCGACGTGAACGCCGCCTGCTCCGGCTTCGTCTACGCGCTTGGCGTCGCCAATGCGTTCATGCGCAGCGGTCAGTCGAAAAAGGCCCTGGTCATCGGTGCCGAGACGCTTACCCGCATGGTCGACTGGACGGAGCGCGAGTCCTGCGTGCTGTTCGGCGACGGCGCGGGTGCCGTGGTGCTCGAGGCCTCCGCCGAGCCCGGCATCTTCACCACCCGCATGCGCGCGGACGGCGGTTTCAAGCATCTGCTGTTCAATCCCGTGGGCGTGTCGGTCGGCTTCAAGGACGAGCCGAATCATGGCGTACGCATCAGCATGCTCGGCCGCGAAGTCTTCAAGGTAGCGGTCAAGACGCTCGACGCGCTGGTGGGCGAGACCCTGGAAGACGCCGGCATGAAGGAAGACGAGATCGACTGGCTGATCCCGCACCAGGCGAACCTGCGCATCATCGAAGCGACGGCGAAGCGCCTGAACATGTCGATGGACCGCGTCATCGTTACGGTCGACAAGCACGCGAACACCTCGTCCGGCTCCGTGCCGCTGGCGCTCGACTACGCCGTGCGCTCGGGCAAGGTGCAGCGCGGGCAGAACCTGCTGCTGGAAGCGTTCGGCGGCGGATTCACCTGGGCCTCGGCACTGCTGCGTTATTGATTCGCTTCATGTGGGAGCAACTGTCTTTTTCAGAAGCCTTGCCCAGGCACAGAGGTTTCCCACGGGCATGTGCTTTGTGTGGGAGCCGCTTCAGCGGCGATGGGTGCTAGCCCCACGCTGGCCCGCTGCCGCGGCATCGCCGCTGAAGCGGCTCCCACAGGTATTCGGCGCGTGGCTACCAAACGCCCGCGAATGGTGCATTCGCCCCCGGCTTGCTGGCACCATGCGCGGTTTGAAGTCCCGGAATCGTCTCGCATGACCTCATCCAGTGCCTCGCTCGCCTTCGTTTTCCCTGGCCAGGGCTCGCAGTCCGTCGGCATGCTCGCCGAACTCGCGGCGGCGCATCCCGAAGTGCGCGCTGCCTTCGACGAAGCCTCCGAAGGCGCCGGCGTCGACCTCTGGTCGATCAGCCAGGACGGCCCGAAGGACGTCCTCGACAGCACCGAAAACACGCAACCCGCGCTCCTGGCCGCCAGCATTGCCGTCTGGCGCGTCTGGGCGAAGCGGGGTGGCCGCATGCCGGCACTGCTTTCCGGCCACAGCCTCGGCGAATACAGCGCCCTGGTTGCCGCATCGGCCCTTTCCCTGAAGGACGCCGCCGGCCTGGTGGCCGAGCGCGGCCGTCTCATGCAGGCCGCCGTGCCGCCGGGTGTCGGCACCATGGCCGCCATCCTCGGAGGCGACGATGCCCAGATCGCGCAGGTATGCGAGGAAGTGGCGCAGGGCCAGGTGGTGTCGCCCGCGAATTACAACTCCCCGGGGCAGCTCGTAATCGCCGGCCACGTCGAAGCCGTGGATCGCGCCCTGGCGCGCCTGGCGGAACTCGGGGTCAAGAAGGCCGTGAAACTCGCGGTGTCGGTGCCGTCGCACTGCATGCTGATGCGCGACGCCGCCGACCGCCTCGGCGAGCGCATGGCCGCCCTCGACTGGTCGCTTCCGTCGATTCCCGTCGTGCAGAACGCCGATGCGAAGGTGCACACGTCCATCGAGGACATTCGCGGCGCGCTGATGCGTCAGCTCTACCTTCCGGTGCGGTGGACGGAGTGCGTGCAGGCGCTCGCCGCAGCAGGAATCGTCCAGACTCTGGAATGCGGCCCCGGCAAGGTGCTGAGCGGGCTCGTCAAGCGCATCGACAAGTCGATCGACGGCAAGGCCATCGGCACGCCGGAAGAACTCGAAGCTGCCCTTGCCGCCGTCTGACCCTCACCGAAGGATATCCCCATGACCTCATCCCTGAAGGGCGAAATCGCCCTCGTCACCGGCGCCAGCCGCGGCATCGGCGCTGCCATTGCCGACCTGCTGGCCGAACGCGGCGCCACCGTGTACGGCACCGCCACCAGCGAAAGCGGTGCCAAGGCCATCGGCGAGCGCCTTGCTCCCCATGGCGGCCACGGCCGCGTGCTCGATGTCACCGATGCCTCGGCCATCGACGGGCTCGTCGATGCCATCGCCAAGGAAGCCGGTGCGGTTTCCATCCTCGTGAACAATGCGGGCATCACGCGCGACCAGCTCCTCATGCGCATGAAGGAGGAAGACTGGAGCGCCATCATGGAAACGAACCTCACGTCGGTATTCCGCACGTCGAAGGCCGTGATGCGCGGCATGATGAAGGCGCGCAAGGGCCGCATCGTCAGCATCGCGTCCGTGGTCGGCGTCACCGGCAATCCGGGGCAGGCCAATTACGCAGCCGCGAAGGCGGGCATCATCGCGTTCTCGAAATCGCTGGCCCGTGAGATCGGTTCGCGTGGGATCACCGTGAACGTGGTCGCCCCGGGCTTCATCGATACCGACATGACCCGTGCGCTGCCGGAAGAGCAGCGCACCGCGCTCCTGGCGGGCATTGCCCTGGGCCACCTGGGCGAGGCCAGCGACATCGCCGAGGCCGTGGCCTTCCTGGCGTCGCCGGCCGCCCGGTACATCACGGGTGAGACCCTGCACGTCAACGGCGGCATGTACATGCCCTGACCGGGGCACCCTCCGGAACCGCGGTAGTCGCCAGCGGCCCGGATTTGAGAGACAATCGCCATTTCGCGCCTCGACTTCATCGGCGGGGCGTCATCAACGTGATGGCGGCATGCTGGCGGGTACGGTCCTTAGCCACTACAATGCCGCCGGATTTTCCCTCGGGAGGTAAAGGCAACATGAGCAGCATCGAAGAGCGCGTCAAGAAGATCGTCGTTGAGCAGCTGGGCGTCAAGGAAGATGAAGTGACCGCGAACGCGTCGTTCGTTGACGATCTGGGCGCCGATTCGCTGGATACGGTCGAGCTCGTGATGGCCCTCGAAGAAGAGTTCGAGTGCGAGATTCCTGACGAGGAAGCCGAAAAGATCACGACGGTCCAGCAGGCGGTCGATTACGTCAAGGCTCACGTCAAGGCCTGATCGAGCGTGCTGGTTGTCGATCGGAGGCGCCGCCTCCCGTCGATCTCCGAGCGACACGGAAGCTGCGCCGTCATGGCGCAGTTTTCGTTTGCGTGTAACGCAACCTGCGCCCGCGTATGGTTGCGCGGACAAGTGAAGGATGAGAACGCATGAGTAAGCGACGTGTGGTAGTGACCGGTATGGGCATCGTCTCGCCGGTCGGCAACGATCTCGCCACCGCGTGGAAGAATGTCGTCGAGGGCAACAGCGGCATCGGCCCCGTCAGCGAATTCGACGCCAGCGCCTACGCGACGAAAATCGCGGGCGAAGTGCGCGGCTTCGATCCGGTGGAAGCTTATTTCGCCGGCTCCGACGCGGACGACGACGAGAAGCGCGCCATCGGCAAGGACTTTAAGCGGATGGATCCGTTCATCCACTACGGCATCGTCGCGGGTACGCATGCGTTCCGTCAGTCGGGTCTGAAAATCACCGACGAGAACGCCGGCCGCGTCGGCATCGCCGCGGGCGCAGGCATCGGCGGTCTGCACACCATCGAGGCCACGGCGCTCGAACTGCGCGACAAGGGTCCGCGCAAGGTCTCGCCGTTCTACGTGCCCAGCTCCATCATCAACATGGTGGCCGGCAACCTGTCGATCTACCACGGCATGAAGGGCCCGAACATCGCCCTGGTGTCGGCGTGCACCACGGCCGCGCACAACATCGGCATGGCCATGCGCCTCATCCAGTACGGCGACGCCGATGCGATGCTGGCCGGTGGCGCCGAGTTCGCCACCACGCCGACGGCGATGGCGGGTTTCTGCTCGGCCAAGGCCATGTCCACGCGCAACGACGATCCCACGCACGCCAGCCGTCCGTGGGACACCGGCCGCGACGGCTTCCTGCTGTCGAACGGCGCCGGCATGCTCATGCTCGAGGAATACGAGTTTGCGAAGGCGCGTGGCGCCAACATCCTGGCCGAGCTGATCGGCTTCGGCATGAGCGGCGACGCTTACCACATCACCGCGCCCAGCGGCGACGGTGCCGAACTGGCCATGCGCAATGCACTGCACGACGCCGGCCTGAAGGCGGAAGACGTGCAGTACGTGAACGCGCACGGCACGTCCACGCCGGTCGGCGACCTCGGCGAAGCCAAGGCCATCCGCAATGTGTTCGGCGAGCATGCCACGCAGAAGGGCAAGTTCGCGGTGAGCTCCACGAAGTCCGTCACCGGCCATCTGCTCGGTGCGGCGGGCGGGGTCGAGGCGATCTTCTCGATCCTCGCCATCCGCGACGGCATCATGCCGCCGACGATGAACCTCGAGAACGTCGATCCGGAAGTCGAGGCCCTCGGCATGGACCTGGTACCGAACAAGGCGGAGAAGGCCGATATCCAGGTCGTCATGTCGAATTCGTTCGGCTTCGGCGGCACCAACGGCACGCTCGTCTTCCGTCGCGCCTGATGGCGCGAACGGGCTCTTAGGCGTTGGCTTTCGTCACGCGAACCCTGGCCGGCCGGCGCGATCTCCTCGCGCCGGCCGCGTCGTATCCGGAGCGTTATGCCGCACTGCTGGCCAGCGCCGTCTCGGGAACCCCGCAGGCACGCTTCGACATCCTGCTTGTGGCGGGTGACGCGTCGCTGACCCTGTCGGCGGATGGCGTTACCCGAAACGAACACGGCGACGCGTTGCAGGGCACGTTCCTCGACGTGCTCGATGCTGCATGGGCTGCGCACCGGCGCCCACGTGTCGACGACGGCCTTCCGTTCCATGGCGGATGGGTCGTCTACCTCGCCTACGAACTGGTCGGCCAGATCGAGCCGAGCCTGGCTCTTCCGGCGTCCGGCGGTGCCATGCCCGTGGCATTCGCACTGCGCACACCGGCCGCGGCGATCGTCGACCACCTCGAACAACGCACGATCCTGGTCGCGGAAGAGGGCGCGGAGGCGTGGCTGGACACGCTGGCCGCCGATCTCGGGGCCGTCATGCCCGAAGAGACCCTCGCGCTGCCGCTCGCGGTCGACGAAGACGATCCGTCTCGCTTCCTCGACGGTGTGCGTCGCGTGCAAGAACACCTGCATGCGGGCGACGTCTTCCAGGTGAACCTGTCGCGCCGCTGGACGGCGCGCTTCGCCGAGGCCCCTGCGCCCGCCATCCTCATGCGCGAATTGCGCGCCGCGAACCCGGCACCTTTCGCCGGCTTGCTGCAACGCCCGGGCTGGGCGGTGGTGAGCTCGTCGCCCGAACGGCTGGTGGCATCCCGCGACGGCGTTCTGCAGACGCGGCCGATCGCGGGCACGCGACCGCGCATCACGGGCGACGACGATGCTGCGCGCGTCCGCGAGCTCGTCGGTCATCCGAAGGAGCGCGCGGAGCATGTGATGCTGATCGACCTCGAGCGCAACGACCTCGGCCGCGTCTGTGTTCCGGGCAGCGTGGCCGTCGACGAATTCATGGTGGTCGAGAGCTATGCGCACGTGCATCACATCGTGTCCAACGTGCGCGGCCGTGCACGCGAAGGCACGACGCCGGGCCAGGTGATCGCCGCCACGTTCCCGGGGGGAACCATCACCGGGTGTCCGAAGGTGCGCTGCATGGAGATCATCGGCGCGCTGGAGCGCGAGGCTCGCGGTGCGTACACGGGGGCGCTTGGCTATCTCGACGACAACGGCGACATGGATCTCAATATCCTCATTCGCACCTTGTCCGTCGAAGGCACGCAGGTCTCGTTGCGCGCGGGGGCGGGCATCGTCACCGATTCGGTTCCCGAGCGCGAGCTGGAGGAAACGCGGGCCAAGGCGCGCGGCCTGCTTCGCGTGTTCGGGCTGGCATGACGCCGCGCACCTCCGTCGATTTCCTCGACGCGGACCGCGTGTCCGTGTCCGATCGCGGCTTCACCTATGGCGACGGCCTGTTCGAAACCGTGCGCGTCGTGCATGGGCGGGCGCCGCTGTGGCCGCGTCATGCCGCAAGGCTGGCCAGCGGTTGCGGGCGCCTGCGTATTCCGCCGCCGGACATGGCGGCCGTGCTCGGCGAAGTGCTGCGCCTGTCCGCCGGCCTCGACGATGCCGTGGCTCGCATTACGCTCACTCGTGGCGCCGGCGCGCGAGGCTATGCGCCGCCGCCCGCACCGCGGCCGACGCTCGTCGTCACAGTGTCTCCGCTGACGCTCGATCCGTCGGCAGGCAGGGAGGGCGTCGCCGTGCGCCTTTGCGCCACCCGGCTGGCCGTCCAGCCGTTGCTCGCGGGCATGAAGCACCTCAACCGTCTCGAACAGGTCATGGCGCGTGGCGAATGGGACGACCCGGCGATCGCCGAGGGTCTGATGCTCGACGCCGACGGCCACCTTGTCAGCGCCACCGCCGCCAATCTCTTCGTCGTGTTCGACGGCCGGTTGGCGACGCCGCACGTCGATCGCTGCGGCGTGGCCGGTGTGGCGAGGGCGGAAGTGATGGCCGTGCGCGACGTGGAGCAGGTCCGACTGAACCTGGGTCGACTCATGGCGGCCGACGAGGTCTTCCTCACGTCGGCCGTTCGCGGCATCCTCCCCGTTCGGGTTTTCGCGACCCGTTCGTGGCAGCCCGGCCCCGTCATCCGTGCCCTGCAGGCGCATTGGCGTGACATCGGCTTGCCTTCGCCCGCAAGTTCCAAGGACTCCGATCGATGAAAATACGCGGCATCGCCCTGTGGCGGGCCATTCTGCTGACGGTGCTGGTGGCGGCGATCGCCGCGGGCACCTGGCTGTGGTTCGACTGGGCGCGGTTCGCGGGCACGCCGCTCGCCATCCCAGCGGCGGGGCAGAGCATCGACGTGGCGCGCGGTGCCTCGTTCAAGGACATCGTGCACGATCTGCGCGCGCGGAAGGTCACGCACGCATCGCCGCTCTACTGGCGCGTTCTTGCGATGGAGATGCGTGCCTCGGGCCGGCTGCACGCGGGCGAATACGCCCTGCGTCCGGGCATGACGCCCCGCAATCTCATCGCCGACATGGCGGCGGGCAAGGTCATGCAGCGTCATTTCACCATCGTCGACGGCTGGACGGTCGCCGACCTGCGCAAGGCGCTGGCCGCCGTGGATACGCTGACGCACGACACCGCGGGCGAGGACGATGCCGAACTGATGAAAAGCCTCGGTGCGGAGGGCGACCATCCGGAAGGCCGATTCCTGCCGGAGACCTATGCGTACGTGAAGGGCGACAAGGATTCGAGCATCCTGAAGCGTGCCTATGCCGCCATGAAAAAAACCCTCGACGCAGCCTGGAACTCCCGGGCGCCTGATCTGCCGCTCGCCACGCCCTACGAGGCGCTTATCCTCGCTTCCATCGTGGAGAAGGAAACGGGCAGGGCGGACGAGCGTCCGCGCATCGCGGGCGTGTTCGTTCGCCGCCTTCGCCTGCGCATGCTGCTGCAGACCGATCCCACCGTGATCTACGGCATGGGCGCGACGTATGCCGGCAATATCCGCCGCAGCGACCTCACCGCCGACAATCCTTACAATACGTACACTCGGGTTGGCCTCCCTCCGACGCCCATCGCCCTGCCGGGGCGTGCGGCCATCGAGGCGGCGCTGCATCCGGCGGATGGCAAGGAGCTGTATTTCGTCGCCCGGGGCGACGGCAGCCACGTCTTCTCGTCGACCCTGGAAGAACACAACCGGGCCGTGGCCTGTTACCAGTTGAAGCGATGTCAGTGACGAGTATCCAGCGCGGCCGGTTCATCACCCTCGAAGGCGGCGAAGGCGCCGGCAAGACCACCTTGCTGCGGGGTCTCGAAGCGCACCTGCGCAGCCACGGCATCGACCTCGTGGTCACGCGGGAACCCGGCGGCACCGAGGTCGGCGAGGCCGTGCGCGCCCTCGTGCTCGACGCCGCGAACAACGCGCTCTGCGCGGAGGCCGAGCTCCTGCTCATGTTCGCGTCGCGGGCACAGCACGTTCGCCAGGTGATCGAGCCCGCGCTGGCCGCGGGCCGCTGGGTGCTCTGCGACCGCTTCACCGACGCCAGCTATGCCTACCAGGGTGGCGGCCGTGGCCAGCCGGTCGAGCGCATTGCCGAACTGGAACGATGGGCGGCGGAAGGCTTGCGGCCTGACGTCACGCTGTTGCTCGATCTTCCGGTCAGCGATGGCCGCGCGCGCGCGGCCGGGCGGGGCGAGGCCGACCGTATCGAGGCGGAGGCCGATGCCTTCTTCGAACGTGTGCGCGACACCTATCGCTCGCGTGCGGCCCACGAGCCGTCGCGCTTCCGCCTGCTCGACGCCACGGCGTCGAAGGGCGAGGTGCTGGCGCAGGCCGTCGCCGGCGTTTCCGGTCTCATTGCCGGGAGCGCGCGATGAGCCGTTGGCCCTGGCACGAGGACGCCTGGGCGCGCCTGCAGGCCCGGCGCGAGCGGGACGCGCTTCCGCATGCGCTGTTGCTTGCCGGGCCCGCGGGCCTCGGCAAGCGCGATTTCCTGGCGGCCTTCGTCAAGGGTCTGCTCTGCCAGCAGCCTGTGGCCGGCGAGGCCTGTGGCACCTGCCGCGCCTGCCAGCTGGTGGAGGCCGGCACGCACCCCGACCTCATCACCCTGTCGTTTGGGTTGCGCAAAGACGGCGTCACCCGCAGCGAGATCGTGGTCGACCAGGTTCGCGACCTCTCGCAAAGACTGTCGATGGCCAGTCAGTTCGGCGGCTGGCAGGTCGTGACGATCGATCCCGCCGATGCGATGAACGCCGCCGCCGCGAATGCGCTGCTGAAAACGCTCGAAGAACCGACCCCCTCGACGCTGCTCGTGCTCGTCGCCGACCAGCCGGCGCGGCTACCTGCGACCATTCGCAGCCGCTGCCAGCGCATCGACTTCCTGGTGCCGCCGCGCGACGTGGCACTCGACTGGCTGCGCGCGCAAGGCGTGGCCGACGCGCCGGCTGCGCTGGACGCCGCCGGAGGCAACCCCGGCATGGCCAGGGCATGGGCGGCCGACGGGGCACTGAAACAGCGCGGCGAGGTCCGCCACGACCTGAAGGCACTGGCCGCGGGCCGGGGCGACGCCATGGAAGTCGTCAAGCGCTGGCAGGCTGCGGATCCGGCAAGATACCTGTGGTTCGCCGCTCAGGCGGCCACCGACGAGCTGCGCGCGCGCGCAGCCGGCACGCCGCAGCCGCTGGAGAGCCAGCTCGACGACGAAGCCCTGGACAGCTGGTACGGCAAGGCCAACCGGGCGCGGGACGCCTTGCGCGGCCCGCTGCGTGCCGATCTCGTCCTGCTCGAAGTCCTGGCGGCCTGGCGATAGTGGGACTTCCCACCCCAGTCGACGTCCTTGACGCGCTCTTATCGTGGCTTCGGTCTTAATCGAGCCGACGTTTCGATCCTCCCTGGAGCAGTCCTTGTCACGCCACCCGGTTATCGACGGCAGCACCCGTCTTCTCGTCGTCGCGCCCCATCCCGACGACGAGTCGCTTGCTGCGGGCATGCTCATCCAGCGTACGCTGGCCGCGGGGGGCAGGGCAGACGTCCTCCTGCTGACCGACGGCGACGACAATCCCTGGCCGCAGCGCTGGCTCGAGCGGCGGCTGGTCATCGGTGCCGAGGCGCGCGCCCGCTGGGGCCGCCGGCGTCGCGGCGAAGTGACCGCCGCCCTGGCGCGTCTCGGCGTCGGAGCCGACCACCTCCACGCGCTGGGCTGGCACGACATGGAGGTCACCACGCAGCTGCGCCAGCACCATGCGGAAGCCGTGGCCTCGGTACGCCGGGTGCTGGACCGGGTGCGCCCGACCCTCGTGGTCATTCCCGACCTGGGGGACGCCCATCCCGATCATGGCTCGGCCCACGTGCTGGCCCGGCTGGCCCTGGCGGCCGCAGGGTCGATGGCCGACGTGCTCACCTACATGGTGCACGGCACGGAGCGCTCGGCGCCGGAAGACCTCCTCGTGCCGGACCTCGATCCGGAGCGCCAGGCGACGAAGGTGTGCGCCGTGCTGGAGCACGCGACCCAGATGGCCCTCAGCCGGAAACGGCTGCTCCGCGTGGCTTCGCGGCCGGAGCGCTTCGATCGCCCCGCGCCCGCACCGGTCACCGGCGCCCTGCGCCTGCCATGGCGCCCGGGGCCGCTGGTCCGCGCCCGCCTGCGCGTGGTTCTGGCCGACGGCAACGGCGTGCTGGTCTGGCCGTGGCGGAAGGCGCCCCTGGAGCGTGTGGGCGGGGAATGGATCCTGCCGCTCCGGGACGTTCCCGGTCCGGCCTTCGCGAAGCTGACCGCCGACCTGTCCACGCCCTGGATCTACGACCACTACGGCTGGGCCGGGCAGGATCCCGAGCCGGTCGGACTTGTGGCACGGCCGGTGGGGTAGCTAGCATGGCTGTCAATACAGGGAATCCTTAAGTCCATGACCGCCACCGTCTCCTCGCCGCGCCAGGGCATTCTTTCGCTGAAGATCAAGGACGTGAATTCCCTGTACATCTCGTACATGCCCTACCTGAAGACCGGCGGGCTGTTCGCGCCCACGGCGCAGCGCTACAGCCTGGGCGACGAAGTGGCCCTCCTGGTCACCCTCATCGACGAGAACGAACGGCTCTCCGTCGCCGGCAAGGTGGTGTGGATCACGCCCGTGGGGGCGCAGGGCAACCGCACGGCCGGCGTGGGCGTCCAGTTCAACGAATCGCCGGAAAGCGAGGCTGCGCGCCAACGCATCGAGGGCCTGCTGGCGGGCACTCTCTCGTCCGAGCGTCCGACCCAGACGATGTAACCTGCGGGCGCGGCATCGCGCCGCCTGTGGCGAATGCGCCATCGCAAGGCAGTTTCCGCTCATTAAGACTTGTCGGCATACCTGCACGCACTGGTACAATAGATCGGTTCCCCAACGTGAGATTGTGGATATCCGGAGTCGTTGGCGCGTCCGTCGCGCCGGCTCGGAGCGGTCCATTTGGATCGATTCGAAAAAGCTCCGGCCGACACTAGCCGGACCGCTCGTCCCCGCCGACGGTCACTGATGCGCCCAGCGAGGCGCGGAGGTACGCAGCATCGTGCTTGCCCAATACTGGCCCGTCCTGTTGTTCATCGCCGTCGCAGTCGGCCTTGGCATCGCCCTCCTGGTGATCGGCATGCTCGCCGGTCCGAAGCGCCCCGACGCCGAGAAACTCGCGCCGTACGAGTGCGGCTTCGAAGCGTTCGAGGACGCGCGCATGAAGTTCGACGTGCGCTACTACCTCATCGCCATCCTCTTCATCATCTTCGACCTCGAAATCGCCTTCCTTTTCCCGTGGGCGGTGGTGTTCGACAAGATCGGCGCGATCGCCCTCGTCGAAATGGCGCTGTTCCTCGCGCTGCTGGTGGTCGGTTTCGCTTACGTCTGGAAGAAGGGAGCGCTCGAATGGGAGTGATGACCAGCCTCGACCGGGTGATGCACAACCCGGAGCCGCTCAACCTCGTCGACGACATCATTCGTCCGAACGGCGATCCGCCGGCGGTGAATCGCGGTTTCGGCGTCACCAGCATCGACGCGCTCATGAACTGGGCACGCACCGGTTCCATGTGGCCGATGACCTTCGGCCTCGCCTGCTGCGCCGTCGAGATGATGCACGCGGGTGCCGCGCGCCTCGACCTCGACCGCTACGGCGTCATCTTCCGTCCCAGCCCGCGCCAGTCCGACGTGATGATCGTGGCCGGCACGCTGGTGAACAAGATGGCCCCGGCGCTGCGCAAGGTCTACGACCAGATGCCGGACCCGAAGTGGGTCATCTCCATGGGGTCCTGCGCCAACGGCGGCGGGTACTACCACTATTCCTATTCGGTCGTGCGTGGTTGCGATCGCATCGTTCCGGTCGACATCTACGTGCCGGGTTGCCCGCCGACGGCCGAAGCGCTGATCCACGGCATCCTGCAGTTGCAGAAGAAGATCCGCCGCACCCACACGATCGCGCGTTAACAGGGCCAGGGCATCATGAGCGTTATCAACGAGACCTCGCTGGTCGAACGGCTCGCCGCGCGCTTCGGCGACATGCTGAGCGTGAAAGTCCAGCGCAACGAAGTCACCGCGGAGGTGGCTCCGCGCGACCTCATCGCCGTCGCCACCGCGCTGCGCGATGAGGCCGGTTTCCGCTTCGGCACCATCATCGACGTCTGCGGCATCGACTACCTGGGTTACGGCAAGGCCGAATGGGACACCGACACCGCGCAGGGCGAAAGCTTCTCGCGCGGCGTCGAAGGCCAGGCCATGGGCCGCTTCACCTGGGAGGAGCGCCCGCGCCAGGTCGAGCAGCAGCGCCGCTTCGCCGCCGTGATCCATCTGCTGTCGATCGAACTCAACCAGCGCATCCGCCTGCGCGTGCCCTGCGAGGACGACGCGTTCCCGGTCGTGCCGTCGATCACGCCGATCTGGCCGGGCGCCGACTGGTTCGAGCGCGAGGCATTCGACCTCTTCGGCATCATTTTCGAGGGTCACCCCGACCTGCGCCGCATCCTCACCGATTACGGCTTCGTGGGTCATCCGTTCCGCAAGGACTTCCCGCTCATCGGCAACGTCGAGGTTCGCTACGACCCCGAGCAGAAGCGCGTGGTGTACGAACCGGTATCGATCGAGCCGCGCGTGCTGGTGCCGCGCACGATCCGCAACGACGCCGACCTCGATCAGGCCAGGGCGGAGTCCGCCGACCACTGGCGGGAGAACTAAGCCGTGGAAGAAATTCGCAATTACACGATGAACTTCGGTCCGCAGCATCCCGCTGCGCACGGCGTGCTGCGCCTCGTGCTGGAAATGGACGGCGAGACCATCGTCCGCGCCGATCCGCACGTGGGCCTGCTGCACCGTGGTACCGAGAAGCTGGCCGAGTCGAAGCCGTTCAACCAGTCCATCGGTTACATGGACCGCCTCGACTACGTGTCGATGATGTGCAACGAGCACGCCTATGTGCGCGCCATCGAGAACCTCATGGGGATCGAGGCGCCCATCCGCGCGCAGTACATCCGCACGATGTTCGACGAGATCACGCGCATCCTGAACCACCTCATGTGGATCGGCTCCAACGCGCTCGACCTCGGCGCCATGGCCGTCTTCCTTTACGCGTTCCGTGAGCGCGAGGAACTGATGGACGTGTACGAGGCGGTGTCGGGTGCGCGCATGCACGCCACGTACTACCGCCCGGGTGGCGTCTACCGCGACCTGCCCGAGCAGATGTCGAAGTACCGCGAGTCGCCGTGGCACAAGGGTGGCGACCTGAAGCGCCTGAATGCCTGGCGCGAAGGTTCGATGCTGGACTACCTCACGGAGTTCACCAACGACTTCCCGGCGCGCGTCGACGAATACGAAGCGCTGCTTACCAATAACCGCATCTGGAAGCAGCGCACCGTCGGCATCGGCATCGTCTCGCCGGAGCAGGCGCAGGCGTGGGGCATGACCGGCGCGATGCTGCGCGGCTCGGGCATCGCCTGGGACCTGCGCAAGAAGCAGCCGTACGCGGCTTATGCCGACATGGATTTCGACATCCCCGTGGGCGTAAACGGTGACTGCTACGACCGTTACCTCGTGCGCGTGGAAGAAATGCGCCAGTCCAACCGCATCATCCAGCAGTGCGTGGCGTGGCTGAAGGCCAACCCGGGCCCCGTGATGCTGCGCAACTACAAGGTCGCGCCGCCCAGTCGTGAAGAAATGAAAAACGACATGGAAGCCCTGATCCACCACTTCAAGCTGTTCACCGAAGGCTACGGCGTGCCCGCGGGCGAAACCTATGCCGCGGTGGAAGCGCCCAAGGGTGAATTCGGCTGCTACCTCGTATCCGACGGTGCCAACAAGCCGTTCCGCGTGCACCTGCGCGCGCCGGGCTTCGCGCATCTGTCCTCGATCGACGCCATCGTGAAGGGCCACATGCTCGCCGACGTCGTCGCGATGATCGGCACCTACGATCTCGTCTTCGGCGAAGTCGACCGCTAAGTCGACGGAGTGAACTGAACCATGAAAGCCACCGGTCATTTCGAGCAGGTCAAGGACGTCGATCCCCTCGTCGTGCTCAACGATCACACCCGCGCCCACATCGACCACTGGGTGTCCAAGTTCCCGCCGGATCGCAAGCGTTCCGCGCTGATCCAGTCGCTCATGGGCGCGCAGGAGCAGAACCAGGGTTACCTCACCGACGAGCTGATCACGGCGGTGGCCAAGTACCTGGACCTGCCGGCGATCTGGGCCTATGAGGTCGCCAGCTTCTACTCGATGTTCGAGACCACGCCCGTCGGTCGCAACAACGTCGCCATCTGCACGAACATTTCCTGCTGGCTCAATGGTGCCGAGGGCATCGTGCGCCATTGCGAGAAGAAACTCGGCATCAAGACCGGCGAGAGCACGGCCGACGGCCGCGTTTACCTCAAGCAGGAAGAGGAATGCCTGGCCGCATGCGCCGGCGCGCCGATGATGGTCGTCAACGGTCACTACCACGAGAAGCTGACGCCCGAAGCGGTCGACGCGATCCTCGACGGTCTGAAGTGAGGTAAGGGCAATGGCTAGCACCACCGGTCCGGTCGGACCCGCACCGCAGGAACACCAGGTCGTCTACACGACCCTGCACTTCGAAAAGCCCTGGGCCCTCGAAAGCTACGAGAAGGTCGACGGCTACAAGGCCTGGCGCAAGATCCTCGCCGAGAAGCCCGATCCGGCCGCGCTGATCGAAGAGATCAAGAAGAGCGCGCTGCGCGGTCGCGGCGGCGCCGGCTTCCCCACGGGTCTCA
Source organism: Luteibacter jiangsuensis (assembly GCF_011742555.1). Taxonomy (GTDB): domain Bacteria; phylum Pseudomonadota; class Gammaproteobacteria; order Xanthomonadales; family Rhodanobacteraceae; genus Luteibacter; species Luteibacter jiangsuensis. The sequence continues at coordinate 227,578 of NZ_JAAQQR010000006.1, read as the reverse complement.
AGTGGTCCTTCATGCCGCGCACCGCGCCGGGGCAGAAGTACATCCTGTGCAATTCGGACGAGTCCGAGCCGGGTACCTGCAAGGACCGCGACATCCTGCGCTTCAACCCGCATGCCGTCATCGAAGGCCTGGCGATCGCCTGCTACTGCACCGGCTCCACGGTGGCCTACAACTACCTGCGCGGCGAGTTCCACCACGAGCCGTTCGAGCACATCGAGGAAGCCCTGAAGGAAGCCTATGCGGCCGGCCTGCTGGGTAAGGACATCGGCGGCTCGGGCATCGACGTCGACATCTACAACGCCCTGGGCGCCGGCGCGTACATCTGCGGCGAAGAAACGGCGCTGATGGAGTCGCTGGAAGGCAAGAAGGGCCAGCCGCGCTTCAAGCCGCCGTTCCCGGCCGGCTTCGGTCTGTACGGCCGTCCCACCACGATCAACAACACCGAAACCTATGCGTCGGTGCCGGCGATCCTGCGCAATGGCGCGGAGTGGTTCCTCAACATCGGCAAGCCGAACAACGGCGGGCCGAAGATCTTCTCCGTGTCCGGCCATGTGAACAACCCGGGCAACTTCGAGATCAAGCTGGGCACCTCGTTCGCCGACCTGCTGCAGATGGCCGGCGGCGTGCGCAACGGCAACAAGCTGAAAGCGGTGATCCCAGGCGGTTCCTCGATGAAGGTGCTGCCGGCCGAGAAGATCATGGAATGCACCATGGACTACGACTCGCTGCAGAAGGCGGGTTCGGGCCTCGGTTCCGGTGCCGTGATCGTAATGGACGAGACCACCTGCATGGTCCGCGCCTGCCATCGCATCTCGCGCTTCTACATGGCGGAGTCGTGCGGCCAGTGCACCCCGTGCCGCGAAGGCACCGGCTGGATGTACCGCGTGCTGTCGCGCATCGTCGAGGGGAAGGGCACGGAAGACGACCTGCATCGCCTTAAGGCCGTCGCCGGCCAGATCGAAGGCCACACCATCTGCGCCTTCGGCGAAGCCGCCGCGTGGCCGGTGCAGGGCTTCCTGTTCCACTTCTGGCACGAATTCGAATACTACGTGAAGCACGGCCGCTCGATCGTTGACGGCCCGGCTGACACGGTCACCACTGGAGTCGCTGCATGAGTGCGCAGCCCGTAGCCAATGCCGCGCCGGACCTCGTCAATATCGAGATCGACGGCGTACCGGTGCAGGTAGCCAAGGGGTCGATGATCATCCAGGCGGCCGATGCCGTCGGTATTCCCATCCCGCGCTTCTGCTACCACCGCAAGCTCCCGATCGCCGCCAACTGCCGCATGTGCCTGGTGGAAATCGAGAAGATGCCGAAGCCGGCGCCGGCCTGCGCCACGCCGGTGGGCGAGGGCATGAAGGTCTTCACGCGTTCCGACAAGGCGCTCAAGTCGCAGCGCAACGTGATGGAGTTCCTGCTCATCAACCATCCGCTCGACTGCCCCATCTGCGACCAGGGCGGCGAGTGCGAACTGCAGGACGTCTCGCTCGGCTACGGCCGGTCGGTGTCGCGCTTCACCGAGCGCAAGCGCACGGTGGCCGACGAGAACCTCGGCCCGCTGATCGCCACGGAGATGACCCGCTGCATCCAGTGCACGCGCTGCGTCCGCTTCACCAGCGAGATCGCCGGCACGTATGAACTGGGCGGCATGAGCCGCGGCGAAAACCTCGAGATCGGCACCTACATCGGCAAGACGATCGAAAGCGAACTGTCGGGCAACATCATCGACGTGTGCCCGGTCGGTGCGCTCACGAACAAGCCGTTCCAGTTCCAGGCCCGTGCCTGGGAACTGATCGCGCGCCCGTCCATCGCCTACCACGATGCGCTGGGCTCCAACCTGTGGATGCACACCCGTCGCGGCGAAGTGCTGCGCAACGTGCCGCGCGACAACGAAACCATCAACGAGTGCTGGCTCTCCGATCGCGACCGCTACAGCCACCAGGGCCTGTATGCCGCCGATCGCGTGAAGGCGCCGATGGTGAAGCGCAACGGCCAGTGGTCCGCCACCACGTGGGACGACGCGCTTTCCGTCGCCCGCGAGGCGCTGAAGAGCGTGGCCGGCTCCGACCTCGGCGTGCTCGTCCATGGCGCCACGTCGAACGAGGAGGGCGAACTGCTCGTCCGTCTCGCGCGCGGCCTGGGCAGTGCGCACATCGATCACCGCCTGCGTCAGCTCGATTTCGCCGACAACGCGTTCGCCAAGCCGTTCGCCTCGACCATCGCGTCGTTCCAGACGGTGAATGCCGCGCTGCTGGTCGGTTCCGACCTGCGCCACGAGGTGCCGCTGCTCAACCATCGCCTGCGTCAGGCGGTGAAGAAGGGCGCGAAGGTGTACGCCGTCAATCCGGCGCACTTCAACTTCAACTACCCGCTGGCCGGCGAATCGGTTGCCGCGCCGCACGCGCTGGTCAACGAGCTCCTCGTGCTGGCCAAGGCCGCCGGCGAGAACGGCGCCGCGGTGCCCGAGGCCCTGGCCTCGGCGCTGCAGGGTGTCGAAACCACCGACGCGCATCGCGAAGCCTTCAAGGCGCTGTCCGGCGAAGGTGCGGTGGTCGTGTTCGGTCACGCCGCCGCCACGCATCCGGAAGCGTCCTGGCTGCGTGCGCTGGCCCGCTTCATCGCACAGGCCTCCGGTGCCGCGTTCAACGAGATCCCCGTGGGCGCGAACGCCCTGGGCCTGTCGTCTGTGGGCGTGCTGCCCAGCGCCGGCGGTCTCGATGCGCGCGCCATGCTGGCGCAGCCGCGCAAGGGTTACGTGCTCTACAACGTGGAGCCGCCGCACGACTTCGCCGACGGTGCCCTCGCGCTCCAGGCGATGCACTCGGCGCAGACCGTGGTGGCCTTCGCGGCCTTCGCCAGCGATGCCCTGAGGGATTCGGCGGATGTGATCCTGCCGATCGGCCTCACGCCGGAGATCGACGCCACGCTGGTGAACGTCGAGGGCAACGCCCAGACGGTGCTCGCCGGTGCCAAGGCGCCGGGCGAAGCGCGTCAGGGCTGGAAGGTGCTGCGTGCCCTCGGCGGCGCGCTGGACCTGCCGGGCTTCGAGTTCGACGATCTCGCCGGTCTGCGTGACGGCCTCACCGAGCGCGCCTCGGAGACCCGCCAGCAGCTCGCGCAGCGCGGGGCGGCGGTGTCCTTCTCGCGCCTCGCCACCACGCCGATCTACCGCGGCGACGCGGTGCTTCGCCGCGCCGGGGCGCTGAACGCGCATCCGCTTAACCGTCCGGCCGCGGTGCGTGTCAACGCCGACGATGCCGGCACGCTCGGCCTCGCCAACGGCGGCAACGCCCGCATCGGTGACGCCGTGTTGCCGGTGGCGATCGACCCGTCGGTGCCGAAGGGCGCCGTCTGGATCGAGGCCGCGCATTCCGAAACCGCCATGCTGCCCCCGTACGGCGCGGCCATCACCCTGAGCAAGGCATGACCATGGCCGATCAACTCATCCATCACTTGTTGATCCCCGTACTGTTCATCTTGGCGATCCTGCTGCCGCTGATCATCTCGGTAGCGATGTTCGTGTACTGGGAGCGCAAGGTCATCGGCTGGATGCACGTGCGCATGGGGCCGAACAAGATCGGTCCCCTCGGCATGCTGCAGGCCTTCGCCGACGTGGTGAAGCTGCTGCTGAAGGAAGTGATCCTTCCGACCAACGCGAACAAGTTCCTGTACTACCTCGCGCCGATGCTGGCCCTGGTGCCCGCCATGGCGGCCTGGGCGGTGGTGCCGTTCGGTCCGGAGACTGTGCTCGCGAACGTGAACGCGGGCGTGCTCTACCTGCTCGCGATGACCTCGATGGGCGTGTACGGCATCATCCTCGCCGGCTGGTCGTCGAACTCGCGCTACGCGATGCTCGGCGCCATGCGCGCGGCGGCGCAGGTCATCTCGTACGAACTGGCGATGGGCATGTCCATCGTGTGCGTGCTGGTGCTCACGGGAAGCCTGAACCTCACCGCGATCGTCAACGCGCAGAGCGGCAACTTCTTCGACTGGTTCTGGCTGCCGCTGCTGCCGGTATTCGTCATCTACTTCGTCTCGGGCGTGGCGGAAACCAACCGTGCGCCGTTCGACGTGGCCGAAGGCGAATCCGAAATCGTGGCCGGCTTCCACGTGGAGTACTCCGGTTCCGCGTTCGCCATCTTCTTCCTGGCCGAATACGCCAACATGATCCTGGTGAGCTTCCTTGCCTCGATCCTGTTCATGGGCGGCTGGCTGTCGCCGTTCCCCGAGTCCTGGGGCTTCATCGGCCACGGCGGCTTCCACTGGCTGTTCATCAAGGCCTTCTTCTTCGCCTTCCTGTTCCTGTGGTTCCGCGCCAGCTTCCCGCGCTACCGCTATGACCAGATCATGCGCCTCGGCTGGAAGGTCTTCATTCCCATCACCATCGTCTGGGTCCTCGTCGCCGGCTGCATGAAGTACTTCGGCTGGGTCCACCTCGGCACGGGAGCCTAACAAGCCATGACCCGCGTAACCCAATACTTCAAGAGCCTGTTGCTCATCGAGCTGTTCCAGGGCATGGCGCTGACCATGCGCTACATGTTCAAGCCCAAGTACACGATGCGCTACCCGATGGAGCACATCCCCAAGTCCAACCGCTTCCGCGGCCTGCACGCCCTGCGCCGTTATGCCAACGGCGAAGAGCGCTGCATCGCGTGCAAGCTGTGCGAGGCGGTGTGCCCGGCGCTGGCGATCACGATCGACTCGGCTCCGCGCGCCGAAGACGGTCAGCGCCGCACCACGCGCTATGACATCGACCTGTTCAAGTGCATCTTCTGCGGCTTCTGCGAAGAGAGCTGCCCGGTGGATTCCATCGTGGAGACGCACGTGCACGAGTACCACATGGAACATCGTGGCGAGAACGTGGTGACGAAGGCCCAGCTGCTGGCCATCGGCGACCGCTTCGAGCAGGACATCGCCGCCGCCCGCGCTCAGGACGCGGCGTACCGCTGAGCGCCCAAGAGACCATGCGATGAATACCGACCTGCTTCAACTCATCTGTTTCTACTTCTTCGGTGCCGTGGCCGTCATCGGCGGGCTGATGGTCATCAGCGTGAAGAACTCGGTGCATGCCGTGCTTTCGCTGGTGCTGACCTTCTTCAGCATGGCCTGCGTATGGCTGCTGGCCGAGGCGGAGTTCCTCGCCATCGCCCTCGTGGTCGTCTACGTGGGCGCGGTGATGGTGCTGTTCCTCTTCGTGGTGATGATGCTCGACATCAAGCAGGAGGTGGTCCGCGAGGGCTTCATCCGCTACCTGCCGGTGGGCATCGTCGTGGCCGTGGTCATGCTGGCGGAAATGCTGGCGATGATCGGCGTAAAGGCCATGCACGCGCACACGCTCGGACCGAACCCGGCCGGCGATTCCAACGTGGCGTGGCTGGGTCAGGCGCTCTATACGGAATTCCTGCTGCCGTTCGAGATCGCCGCGCTGATCCTCACCGTGGGTATCGTGGCCGCCGTGGCGCTCACCCTGCGCCAGCGCGCCGGCGTCCGCCACCAGTCCGCGGCGCAGCAGGTGGCCGTGCACGCCGCCGATCGCGTCCGCGTCGTGAAGGTCGCCGTGGAACGCCCGGCATCGGTGAACCCGGCTCCGGTCGTCGTGCCCCCGCAGGAGAACGCCCCGTGATCACGCTTTCCCATTACATCGTGCTCGGCGCGATCCTGTTCTGCATCGCCGTCGCCGGCCTGTTCATCAACCGCAAGAACGTGATCGTGCTGCTCATGGCGATCGAGCTGATGCTCCTCGCGGTGAACACCAACTTCGTGGCCTTCTCGCGCTTCTTCGGCGACGTGGGCGGCCAGGTGTTCGTGTTCTTCATCCTCACCGTGGCCGCGGCGGAATCCGCCATCGGCCTGGCGATCCTGGTCCTGCTGTTCCGTAACCGCAGCACGATCAACGTCGCCGAAATCGACAGCATGAAGGGTTGATCCGATGAGTCTCTCGCTTTCAATCCTGCTGACGATCGCTCTGGCGCCGCTGGTGGGCTCGATCCTGGCCGGCCTGTTCGGCAAGGTGATCGGCCGGGCAGGGGCGCACACCGCGACCATCCTCGGCGTGGCGATCGCCTGTGGCCTGTCGTTCTATGTGCTCTACCAGCTCGTCTGGGGCGGTGCGCAGAACTTCAACCAGGACGTCTACACCTGGTTCGAGATCGGCCGCTTCCACGCCTCCGTGGGCTTCATGGTCGACCGCCTCACCGCCATGATGATGGTGGTGGTCACCTTCGTGTCGCTGCTGGTGCACCTGTACACCATCGGCTACATGGCGGACGACCCGGGTTACCAGCGGTTCTTCAGCTACATCTCGCTGTTCACCTTCTCGATGTTGATGCTCGTCATGAGCAACAACTTCATGCAGCTGTTCTTCGGCTGGGAAGCGGTGGGCCTCGTGTCGTACCTGCTGATCGGTTTCTGGTACAAGCGCCCGACGGCCATCTTCGCCAACCTCAAGGCCTTCCTGGTCAACCGCGTGGGCGACTTCGGCTTCCTGCTCGGCATTTCGGCGATCCTGTACTTCCTGGGCACGCTGGACTACCAGACCGCGTTCAACCATGCGCCGGAACTGGTCGGCAAGACTTTGCAGATCACGCAGAACCACGCGTGGGATGCGGCCACGGTGATCGGCGTGCTGCTGTTCATCGGCGCCATGGGCAAGTCGGCGCAGGTGCCGTTGCACGTGTGGCTGCCGGATTCGATGGAAGGCCCGACGCCCATCTCGGCGCTGATCCACGCGGCCACCATGGTGACCGCGGGCATCTTCATGGTCGCCCGCATGTCGCCGCTGTTCGAGCTGACCGACGCCGCGCTCTCGTTCATCCTCGTGATCGGTTCCACCACGGCGCTGTTCACGGGCCTGATCGGCATCGTGCAGAACGACATCAAGCGAGTGATCGCGTATTCCACGCTGTCGCAGCTCGGCTACATGACCGTGGCGCTGGGCGTCTCCGCCTATAACGGCGCCGTGTTCCACCTGATGACCCACGCCTTCTTCAAGGCGCTGCTCTTCCTCGGTGCGGGCTCGGTCATCATCGGCATGCACCACGAACAGGACATGCGTTACATGGGTGGCCTGCGCAAGTACATGCCGGTGACCTGGATCACGATGTGGATCGGTTCGCTGGCACTCGCCGGCACGCCGTTCTTCGCAGGCTTCTATTCGAAGGACGCCATCATCGAGGCCGTGGGCGAGTCGCATCGCTGGGGCGCCGGCTATGCGTACTTCTGCGTGCTCGCGGGCGTGTTCGTCACCTCGCTGTACAGCTTCCGCCTGCTCTACATGACCTTCCACGGCAAGGAACGCTTCACCGTGGCGCACGGTCACGGTCACGCGCACGCGGCCCATGCCAAGCACGACCAGCCGCACGACGAAGACCACGCCGACACGCACAAGGAAGACGCACACCACACGCCGGGCGTGCTCGAGCACGCGCCGCACGAGTCGCCGTGGGTGGTGACGGTACCGCTGGTGCTGCTCGCCATCCCGTCGATCGCCATCGGTTTCCTCACCGTCGGCCCGATGCTCTTCGGCGACTGGTTCGGCAAGGCGATCCATGTGAACGAGGCCAACAACGTCCTGGGCGAGCTGGCGCACGAGTTCCACGGCGCCCTGGCCATGGGCCTGCACGGCTTCACCGCCGCGCCGTTCTGGCTGGCCTTCGCGGGCTTCGCCGTGGCGACCTACGTGTACCTGTTCAATCCGTCCGTGGCCGACAAGGCGAAGAGCGCGCTCAAGCCCGTCTACGAAGTGCTCAACCACAAGTACTGGATCGACGAACTCTACTTTGCGGTGTTCGCCAAGGGTGGCGTGAAGCTGGGTGAAGGCCTGTCGAAGGTGGGCGACGCCGCCATCATCGACGGCGCCATCGTCAACGGCTCGGCCAGCCTCGTGCAGCGCATCGCCGGCGGCGCCCGCCGCCTGCAATCCGGATTCCTCTTCCACTACGCGTTCGCCATGATCCTCGGTCTGATCCTGCTCCTCGGCGGGTACTGGCTGATCGGGCAATAAGGGAAACGAGCTCTATGTCGAATCACTTGCTCAGCCTGCTGATCTGGCTCCCGGTCGTCGGCGCCATTCCGGTGCTGCTCGCCGGCGCCGGCCGGCCCGGCCTCGCCCGATGGATCTCGCTGCTGGTGGCGGTTGCCACCTTCGCGGCCAGCCTTGCCCTCCTGCCTGCCTACGATGCCGCCACCGGCACGCTCCAGCTCGGCGAATCGCTCAGCTGGATCCCGTCGCTCGGCATCAACTACTCGCTGGCCGTCGACGGTATCTCGGTGGCCCTGATCATCCTCACGACCTTCGTCCAGATCCTTGTGATCGTGGGCGCGTGGGAAATCATCCAGAACAAGCCGCACCAGTACATGGCCGCGATGCTCGTGCTGGAAGGCCTGATGATCGGCGTGTTCTGCGCCACGGACGCGTTGCTGTTCTACGTGTTCTTCGAGGCCATGCTGATCCCGATGTTCATCCTCATCGGTATCTGGGGCGGTCCGCGCCGTGTGTACGCCACGCTGAAGTTCTTCATCTACACGTTCTTCGGCTCGATCTTCATGCTGGTCGGCCTGATCTACCTGTATCACAAGACCGGCGGCAGCTTCGCCATCGCCGACATGGCCAACGTGCACCTGACGCTGACCGAGCAGGCCTGGCTGTTCTTCGCCTTCCTGCTGGGTTTCGCCATCAAGGTGCCGATGGTGCCGGTGCACACCTGGCTGCCCGACGCCCACGTGGAAGCGCCCACCGGCGGTTCGGTGGTGCTGGCGGCGGTGATGCTGAAGATCGGTGGCTACGGCTTCCTGCGCTTCAGCCTGCCGATCACGCCGGACGCCTCGCATGAGTTCGCCTGGCTGGTCATCGTGCTCAGCCTCATCGCGGTCTGCTACATCGGCTACATCGCGCTGGTGCAGCAGGACATGAAGAAGCTGGTGGCCTATTCGTCGATCGCCCACATGGGCTTCGTGACGCTGGGCATCTTCATCGCCTTCCTGCTCGTTCGCGACAGCAATAACCCGGATGCCGCCCGCCTGGGTATGCAGGGCGCCATGGTGCAGATGATCTCGCACGGCTTCATCTCCGGCGCGATGTTTACCTGCATCGGCGTGCTCTACGACCGCATGCACACACGCCAGATCAAGGACTACGGCGGCGTCATCAACGTCATGCCGATCTTCGCGCCGTTCTATGTGCTGTTCGCCATGGCCAACAGCGGTCTGCCGGGTACCAGCGGTTTCGTGGGCGAGTTCATGGTCATCCTGGCCTCGTTCAGCGCCAACCCCTGGATCGCCCTGTTCGGCGCCTTCACGCTGATCATCGGTGCCGCCTACACGCTGTGGATGGTGAAGCGCGTGCTCTGGGGCGACATCAAGAACAAGCACGTGGCGGAACTGAAGGACGTCAACGGTCGCGAGATCTTCGTGCTTAGCGCCTTCGCGGCCGGCGTGCTGGTTCTCGGCATCTGGCCCGAGCCGCTGGTCCACCTGATGGATGCGTCGGTCGCTCGTATCGTCGAGCAGCTGGCCATCACCAAAGTCTGAGCGGGAACTATCCATGCCGAGTATCAACGACATCCTGATCCTGCTCCCCGAGGCATACCTCGTGGTGGCGGCTTGCGTGCTGCTCCTTCTGGATGCGTACCTGAAGCCGGCCCAGAAGGGCATCGTCCATTGGCTTTCCATCGTGGTGCTGCTGGTCGGTGCCTACCTCGTCGTCGACGGGCAGCCCGCCACGCCGGTCACGGCCTTCAGCGGCATGTTCGTGCGTGACGGCGTGTCCGAAGTGCTGAAGCTGTTCTCGCTGCTGATCATGGCGGTGATCTTCGTCTACGCGCGTCCTTACCTGAAGGAGAGGGCGATCCCGTTCGGCGAGTTCTACACGCTGTCGATCTTCGCCACCGTGGGCATCATGTTCCTGGTAGCCGCCGGCAGCCTGGTCACGGTGTACCTGGGCCTCGAACTGCTCACGCTGTCGTCGTATGCGCTGGTCGCGCTGAACCGCGATTCGCAGCTGTCGTCGGAAGCCGCGATCAAGTACTTCGTGCTGGGCGCGCTGGCCTCGGGCATGCTGCTGTATGGCATGTCGATGGTCTACGGCGCCACGCACAGCCTCGACCTGCACACGATCCATGCCGCCATCGTCGGCACGGAGTGGAAGACGCTGCTGCTGTTCGGCCTCGTCTTCATGATCGTGGGCATTGGCTTCAAGCTGGGTGCCGCGCCGTTCCACATGTGGATTCCGGACGTCTACCAGGGCTCGCCGACCGCCGTCACCGTGTTCATCGGTTCGGCGCAGAAGCTGGCGGCCTTCGGCATGGCCTATCGCCTGCTGTCCACCGGCATGGGCGACATCGCCGGCGGTGCGACGGGCCTGGCCCCGCAGTGGCAGATGATGCTGGCCGTGCTGGCGGTACTCTCGCTCGCCATCGGTAACCTCGTCGCCATCGTGCAGTCGAACCTCAAGCGTCTGCTGGCCTATTCGACCATCTCGCACATGGGCTATCTGCTGGTGGGCCTCGTGAATGCCGGGCCGGAAGGCTATTCGGCCTCGATGTTCTACGCGGTGAGCTACGCGCTCACCAGTGCCGCGGCCTTCGGCATGATCCTGGTGCTGTCCCGCTCGGGCTTCGAGTGCGAGGAGATCGACGACCTGCGCGGCCTGAACCAGCGGTCGCCGTGGTTCGCCTTCCTGATGCTGCTGGTGATGTTCTCGCTGGCCGGCGTACCGCCGCTGTTCGGCTTCTTCGGCAAGCTGCTGGTGCTGAAGGCCGCCATCGACGCGGGCATGCTGTGGCTGGCCATCGTCGGCGCGGTGTTCGCCATCATCGGCCTCTACTACTACCTGCGCGTGGTGAAGGTGATGTACTTCGACACGCCGGTGGAAGGCAAGGACGTTCAGGCGCGTTCCGATGCGCCGGCCCGTTGGGTGCTGTCGATCAACGCGCTCGCGCTGCTGGTGCTCGGCTTCACCTGGGCCCCGTTGCTGGCCTGGTGCCAGAGGGCATTCGCGGGCTGATCCCGCGGAAAACACGAAGCGAAGAGGGCGCCGGTCATTCCGGCGCCCTTTTTTGTGCCCGTCGCCCCGTCGCACGCCGGGGCCCAGCGCCCCAGTCGTCCTGCGCTTCATAGCGCCGCCTACGGTATCGGATAACTCGCTGACGCGAGTTCATGTCTTATGCGGCTTCGCCGCCGCAGTTGTGTCGCGTGTTCGCTTCGCAGGGTGGGCTCGCCTGTTCGGCCTCGCATCGGCGCTCGTACGTGGTCGGGAAGCCGGCAGCCGTCGCCCTCGCCGCGAAGACTTACGTCGTTCCTTGCGAAAGGAGAGCCGCTGCGCGGCTCAGTGTCTTATGGCTGGCGCCGCGGCGGACCCGGGCGTCCGGGCGGGGGTTTCCGACTCGGCATCCTGCCTCGGCGGAAACGGCGGGCCGTCCTGGCCCGCCCCCTGCGGGCCTTTTCCGCCCGCACGCCCTCGACTCCAGACATCGCGGCGAGGGCGACGGCTACCGGCAACGGACGCCGGGGCGGCGGCGTGGTGTTTCTGTGGGAGCCGGCTATGCCGGCGATCCCGCGCCAGCGGGCACGCTTGCGACCCATCGCCGCTGAAGGCTCCACAGACGGCCGTTGTCATGGGCAACGGCAGGCCGGCATTATCGCGAGGCTTCACCTGCCGCTATGGCGGCGAGTGAAACGCTTTTTTTCACACGCACGTAAGAAAACTACTTGCAAGAATCCGGCCACCTCCATATACTTGCTGACTCTGATGCGGGGTGGAGCAGTCTGGCAGCTCGTCGGGCTCATAACCCGAAGGTCGTAGGTTCGAATCCTACCCCCGCTACCAGTTTCAAATTGAACGGCGCGATCTCACGTAGATCGCGCCGTTTTCTTTTGTGACGTGAACAGCCTTGCCGGTCAGCTCGCGCAGGGCCTTTCGCGCCCTTACCGTGTCGGCCACGGTCGATAGCTCGGCCACCAGCTTCCGCCACGTCTCCTTCACTCGGGGAGTATCTGCAAAGGCTGGAACCCTTCACAGCGGTCAGCGCGTCGCGCGCGGCCTCGGCGTGCGGTTGTTCCTCGTTGATATCCTGCAACCGCTCGACGCGCACGGTGGTCACTTCGAGCCATATGCGGGCGGCCCACCTCGGCATGTGGATGCTGGGGTGCCATTCGGTGACGGGTTCGCGCATGGGCAACCCCGGTGTTCCGCCGAACGGCCTACAGGTCTCGGTCGACCGGTAGAACACCGTCCTGTCGTCTCCCTCGGCCCGCCTCTCTCGCACCCAAAGCCGATCGCCGACTTCGCCGTGCGGGCACCTCGCCAGCAGTCCGCGTCCCGCAGGGTAGTTCCATAGCGCGCGGCGGTCGCGGCAGTGCCAGTCGTAGCCTGAAGTGTCCGAATGTCCGAACTCGGTCACCGGGCGAGGCTAGCGATACGGCTCATCACCCGCCGCGTCGCAGTCTTGCGGCCTTCGAGGATGGCGCGCACCATCGGCGCCGAGAATCGAATCGGTAGCTCACGCATGGCGATGGCACTTCTGCTCCGACCATTCAACTACGCCAGCTACCTATTGGGCCAGAAGTTGAACCTGGTCTTCGGTATCGTGATGGTCGCCCTGCTTCTCCTGGCCGGGGCTGGTTGGCTGGTTGACCGTTGGCGGACTCGTCATCAGCGGGGGAGACATGCCGCGCTGTATCGTGTGCGCACCCGGCAGAACCGAGAGCCGTAGACCGGACGTGTAATGCTGGGGCACCATCGGCGCATTGAAAAGGATGGGGAATTCACGCATGGGGATGCGGTCCGTATGGTCGTGGCTTGGTGGCTGCGTTTCGGGCGTGATTCTTTTCGCGTTCATCCTTTACCCGCCGCAGCCGAGCTGGGGATCGAGTGAGAAGTGGGGTGACATACCCACGTGGCTCAGTGCCCTCGCGACCCTTTTGGCCGTCGGGGTGGCCCTCTTTCTGCCGGAAGTGCAGGAGGCACGCCGCCGATCGACGAGGAGGGCGGTGGCGGCCCGCCTCTTCTACGATGACGCGGAGAGGCTCATCACCGTCACAGTGGGAATGGCAGGAAAGATCGCTCAGGCCGTCGAGAGAAGCGAAGACTCCGCGATTGAACTGGTCGCGTCCCAGGCTACCCAGCAGTCGCTCCTGGCGCTTGACGGGCTCGCAGCGGCCGCTGATGCATTCTCCGAGGACGATGCGTCGAAGATCGCGCATGCGATATCTGCGATGCGCGCGATTGATCGGCGTTTCGCGATCATCCGCCGATGGCGTGGTATGCGAGCTGACGATGACAGCATCCAGAACGACGTCGTGTCTCTTGGACGCACCAGTGTCCGCGAACTTGAAATCGCTGGAAAAGCTGTGGCGGAAGCAGCCTCCGTTCTGAGGGCGCATGGCGGTATTTCGATCGTCGATCGCGGCATGTGACAAGGGTTGTGGCGTATCGAGATCAAGGAAGCGGGGAAGGAGCGAATCAATCCCCAGAACGCAGCACTCTTCGGCGTTGCCTACCCGAAGCTCACGGAAGCCACCAGTTACACCGAAGAAGAGCTGCGCCACGAATTCTGCGGTGGCTTCTTCGGCTGGGAAGTCGTTGACATCCTCGGGGCTACGCGTAGCCGGCCGCGGCGCATGACCACCACGAACGAGCAGGGCGAACGTGCCGTGCTCTACACGAGCGACTTCGCTGCGCTCTGCGAGATGATGCAGCAGATCGGCGCTGAGGTTGGTATCGACGTCCCGAGCCCGGATCCCTTCCACGGCGAACAGAGGTGGACAGCATGAAGACGACAAAAGGGCTCCAGCGTCGGACGCCGCTTCGCCGTCAAGCGATCGGCCGTGTGGCGGCCATGGCACACGCCGATGGTGTGGCCGAGGCGGTGAACGTCCGTGCCCTCCCGAAGCGGAAGAATGCACTTAGCAAGTCAAAGCCCAAGATGACGTCATTGTAAGCCGGTGCAGGACGAGGGGGCACCATCCGTAAGCCCGGTGCATGCCTGTGCGACCTGAAGACGTGCACTCGCGCATATGCGCTGGCTCCTTGAATGCGCCGGCTTCAAGCCAATTGACCTGTAAGCTGTTTACGCCTGGACTGGCTGCAATCGGTGGACCGACTCTCCGGCCCCGGCCGAAACGGGGACCGTGCTGCTTACGAGGCTGAGAGGAACTTCCTTTGCCTGCGGGCACTGGTGCGCACGTTGGTACGCATGCTGGCCAAGGGGCTCATATCTGTAAAGGGCTTGGCGGCATGATCTTTCAAGCGTCGCACTTCAGCTTACCAGGCGTTGTGGCGGAAATGGCGTTGAACAAGTTGTCAATCGCTTCGATGTGGGTATCCATAGTGCCGGCGGGCGTAAGCGCCGCAATTACTAGCACCGATGCTGCTGTCGAAAGGAGAACGAATACCACTAGGACAGAGATGCCTTTTGCAGTTGATTTCAGGGAACTGCCAGGAGGCGCGAATCTGCGAGTCAGTGTCGTGCCGGCGATGTATGTGGCAATGCCAACCCAAAGGAGCGGACCCGCGGTCAGCGCGAGATTTGTTACGTCCTGCTTGAGGTATCCAAGTGTTCGGCCGCAACCGAAGAACTCGCGAGCAAATGAAAGGATACCAATAGCTACTACGACTTCCTTGAGCCAGTCAAAGGCAACTTTCGAGATGCGATCGCCTGAAGGCGCTGCGGTATCAGCCATGATCGTTCGTTCCGTGACATGTTTTAGACCTATCGGTCCATTCCAACGGAACTTTAGTTGTCGCCGGTGGATTGCACTGCCGAGGGCGGCCAAATGAATCACCCAGACCCAAGCCCGGCCTCACGCTGGGCTTTTGCGTTAGTGGATGGAAACGATAAGTCGCCATCGAATGTCTGCGCCGCTATGGTGCTGAGCGTGATTTTGCGGCGGAAGCGGGTTGCCTGCATTGCAGGCAACGTTCGCTCCGCAGGCTTCGCAGCGAAATATTCCACTGTAATTAGGTTGCTCGCCAGGCTTCCAGAGCTTGTCGAAAGCTTGATGTTGGCTTTGTTCCAGATAGCGATTGTACTTATATACCGCCATGATTCCCCCCTGTTGGCCCACATTGGCGGTCATAGGGTAGGGATTGCCGGCGTTCATCTTCCACTCGCCGAAAGACGTAGGATTTCACCTACACGTTCTCGGTGATGGCCGCCGGGGATAGATCACGTCGTCTTCGACTTCGCGGTGAGGTAGGGCGTTCGCACGGCGTCACCGAAGCTGCGGGAGAATCGTAGGCGCCGTGGCCGACAAGGCTACTGGTTCCGAGGCGCTCGCCGTCGTGCACGCCTTCGTTGCTACCGGGGCCGTCACCTTATATCCCCGAGAATGTCTGGCATCGAACCGTGCCGCGATCTGCCCATTGCTCTCCGCCGCTATCACTGCCGACGCCGTCGGCAGACACCCCGCTCATTAGGATCGGGCGCTGGCCGCGTCGCTTATGCGCGCCGAGTGCTGCACGCGACGCGCAACGAAGGGACGCCGCGGAGAAGGAGCATGCGCACGCGCTTTCGCCGCCCTGGAACGGGCGGTACGCGGGCGACGAGGCCGAGGGGCGCGAGGGCGCGAACGCGAAAGGGGCAAGCTACGCGATCAAGAGCGAACGCGGCGTTTGGCACGAACGAACGTGGCTCGTCCGAGGTACACGGTGCTTCGGGTGCGGGAAATATCGGATCGGCCCCCGCTACCAGCTTCAAATTGAGCGGCGCGATCTCACGTAGATCGCGCCGTTTTCTTTTGTGACGAACGTTCCGTGCGCCGGTCTTGCGGCCCTCGCCGTTGGCGAGCACCATCGCCTCGGGAAAAACATGGGGAGCGCTCACGCAATGGCGGAAATCGTCAAGGTCGGGGAACACTGGGCCGCGATTCAGACCGAACAAGCCACAGGTCAGCTTGATCGGTGGACGGCGGCATGGGCGGTCTATGCGACCCAGAAGGAGGCCGAGTCGGCGGCTCCGGGCGAACCGGTTCGTTGCCTTGTGTCGGGTGGTACGGCCACTTTCGACACGGAGGCCGGCGCCCGGGCGAGGGCCGAGCTGGACGCCACTCGCACCGCTGCCGTCCTCAGCGGAACCTATCGGGACTGACCGGGCCGCCATGGCATCTCGCCGGCGATCCATCGGACGGGGGGCCGACCGGCACATGTGGCGTGGACGCCGCAGCGTTAGGTTTCATCCAAGCCCAAAAAGGAACAAGGTATGCGCGCGATAGGAAACATCGTCTGGTTCGTCTTCGGTGGCCTGGTCATGGGCCTTGGCTGGTGGCTGGCGGGATTGCTCGCCATGATCACCATCGTCGGCATCCCCTGGGCGCGCTCCTGCTTCGTGATCGGCACGTTCGCCTTTTTCCCGTTCGGCAAGGAGGCCGTGGACCGCGAGGAGCTCTCGGGCCGCGGCGACATCGGCACCAGCATCTTCGGCACGGTCGGCAATATCATCTGGTTCGTCTTCGCCGGGATCTGGCTTGCCATCGGCCATGTCTGTTCCGCCGTTGCCTGCTGCCTGACGATCATCGGCATTCCCTTCGGCATCCAGCACCTGAAGCTGGCTGGCATCGCCCTCGCGCCCATCGGCAAGACCGTCGTCAGCTGCGACGTGGCCGAGGCGTCGCGCCGCTTCAACGCCGACGCGACGGTGCGGAGGATGCGCGGCGTCGCCTGACGCAGCATCCCGACGCGCGCGGAACCCGCCAGAGCGAAGCGCCTCCGTTCCCTTAAGAGGGAAGCGGAGGCGCCGCAGTGAGCTACTGCACGATGTTCGCCGTGACGTGATACACGCGGCCTCCCCAACCGTCGTTGGGGAAGCTGTCGGAGACCTTCAGGTATACCGGTTTCGCACCGTCGGCGCCGCTGCCCAGGTAGGGCGTGAGGTCGATGCTGCGGTCGGCCTTGTTCGAGCCGTCAGTGATCGGCCGGTCTTCCTTCAGTACGGTCGTCCAGTTCTCATTGTCTGAGCTGACCTGCACCACGAACTCGGCGTCGATGGTCAGGGTGACCTGTGCCGAGGTGGTATCGGCCGGGAAGGGAAAGCGATAGGTGAAGTGCGCGTTGCCGTCGGCGAAGCGATTCTGCACGCGATTGCTCTGCGAGTGGTCGGGGTCGAACAGCCACGGCAATTCGCCGGCCGTACCCGTGTCGAAGTCGACCGAGTGCGCCACCAGCACGTCTGCCTGCGCGGTGAAGCGCAAGCCTGCCGCGAAGGCGTTCGCGGTTACCGTGTGGTGTCCATCGGCGGCGGCAGTGGGTACGGTGATCCGCATCGGCACGCTGCGATAGACAGGCGCCGCGTTGCCGTGCGGCCGAAGGGTAACGAGGGCAGCGCGCGGTGAGGCGCTCCAACCCGCCGGTGCATCGGTGGAGACGAGCGTCACGAGCGGCAGGTATCCGGAGGCGGACAGGCCGAGTTCGCCGGGAATGGTCGCGTTGCCGGAGGCGGACGGCATGATCACCGGCTGCGCCGGGGACAGCGTGGCGGCCAGCGATGCGAACGGCGTGGGTAGCGGCACGTCGCCGATGAGCGCGCTCAACGCACTGGCCTGCGTGCGCCAGTCGAAGACGTTGGGATGGTCGTCGTTCGTGGCGCCGGCCCAGCGTGTGCCGAGGCGATTCGCGGCATCCCTGTCCCGGTTCCAGACAGTGTCGGCTTGCCGCTCGAGGAAGTCCGCATAGCGGCTGTCATGCGTGGTATCGACGAGGTCGGTCCAATAGCGCATGAAGATGCCCTTGAACTGCTTCCCGTTGTCGTCGCAGGTCTGGTCGTCGGCGTCGCAGGTTTCGGTCAGGGTGCCGTCGGTCACCAGGCCGCCGGGGCCGATCGAAGCGTCAGCGAGGCGCTTGACCGTGGCGAGAATCGCCGGATCCTTCGTGGCGCGCCACAACTCGAGGCCGCCGCCGATGGCGAGCCCCTGGTTGTAGGTCCACACGTTCTGGCCGTTGTTGGTGCAGGCGTTGGTCAGGCCGTCGTTGACGAGGTCGTTGGCATTGATCATGCCGCTGCCCTGGAACCACTGCCACGCCGTGCGGGAACGGCCCAACCAGAGCGTGTCGCCGGGGATCCTGTTATGCAGCTCCGCCGTGAGTCGGATCCACAAACCGTTGGTGATCGCGTTCTTGTAGGTGCGCTCGGCATCCCACCACACGCCACCGCCGCAGGTGCTGGTATCCCAATAGCCGTACACGTAGTTGGCGATGGTCACCGCCATGTCGAGGTACTTAGGGTCGTGGGTCAGGTCGTACGCCTGCAGCCAGGTGAGGCCCCACCACTCGGAATCGTCGATGGCCCGGCTGGTGAAATTGCCGAGCAGCGGATCGCCCGAAAGCACGCCCGCGGGGAAGGCACCCTTGTCTTTCTCGAAGGTGTTGTCCAACTGGCCGAGGTAGCGACGATCCCCCGTGCGTTGCATGTAATCGCCGATGGTCTGCAGCGCCACGGCGGAGTTCCACCAGCTGGAGGGGAACCAGGCCTTCTCCGGATCGTAGGAGCCCATGAGGACGTCGGCGGCCACGCGGGCCCGGGCCAGGGCGGTAGGGCCGTCGTTGTGCGGGTTGGCGACGGAGGGCGCCTCCGCCGCTCCCGTCAGCGGTGCGGCCAGGAGGACGAAGCCGGTCACTGCCAGCAGTGTCTTGAGTCGTGCGCGTAGTCCGGAAAACTCGATCTTCGGTTTCACGATGCGAGGTGCTCCTCAGGGCCCACGAAGGGAGAGCCTCGGCTCTCTGGCAGTGCGGCCGGACCGTGGGCGGTGATCCGGCACGATAACTGCTTGCGTGGGAAATTTAGACGTCTAAATACCTGAGCTTCCCCTGCAACCCATGGAGTGTTGCAGAGGAACGGCACGAATAGTGAGAACCCGGTCAACCCCGTGGCCCCGGAGGGGCCGATGTCCGCAAGATCGGTCATGCGCGGCACGCCACCCGCCCGGTACGCTCTACCCATGAACGATCCAGCCAACGAACGGTTCCGCCGTGTACTCGATCATGTGGACAGCCATCTGGACGGCGACCTGTCGCTGGATGTGCTTGCGCGCATAGCCGCCTACTCACCACACCATTTCCACCGGCGTTTCTCGGCGCTCGCCGGCATGCCGGTGCATCGCTACGTGCAGCTGTCGCGCTTCAAGCGTGCCGCCTGGCAAGCCGCCTTTCGTCCGTCGGTGTCGCTGACCGACGTCGCCCTGGACGCAGGTTACGAGAGCCCGGAAGCGTTCTCGCGCGCCTTCCGGCAGCGGCTTGGCCAATCGCCCGCGGCCTTCCGTGACGCGCCGGACTGGCGGGTCTGGGCCACCGCGTGGCGCGAACTCGATGAAGTAAGGAGATTCCATATGACCACGCGCTTTCGCCTCGACGATGTGCGCATCGTCGATTTTCCCGAAACACCGGTTGCCTGCCTCTCGCATGTGGGCCCGCCGGAGCGTATCGGGGAAAGCATTCGCCGTTTCATCGCCTGGCGCCGCGCCAGCGACCTTCCTCCCGCCAGGTATGCCACCTGGAACGTTCTCCACGACGACCCGGAAACGACGCCGCCCGAGCGCTATCGCCTCGACCTGTGCGTGACTTGCGAGTCGGTGGTTCCGAACGACGCGGGCGTCACGGCCGCGCGCCTCCCCGGCGGTCGCTGTGCCGTGCTGCGCCATGAGGGCCCCGACTCCCTGCTGGGCGACGCCATCCGCTTCCTCTACGGAGAGTGGCTGACGGAAAGTGGCGAGGAGCCGGGTGACGCACCACTGTTCCTCCGCCGTGTGGCGTTCTTTCCCGATGTGCCGGAACACGAGGCGGTGGTCGATATCTACCTGCCGCTAAGGCCTCACTGAAGCCGGGCGGCACCTGAGGTGCAGTAACTTGCGAACGCGTCGGCGCCGACGAAAGGCTCGTTACGCCGCGGAACCCTCGGCTGCCGATTTCGCGCTGTCATAATTTGCGTGTCGTGTCACGGACTTCGCGTTTTTCGCCGCGCGTTTCGTCTTTCCGAAAGCCTTGCGAAAGCTTGCCTTGCCATTGCTCGAAGCACAGGGGGAGCAAGTGGCGGAAAGGGTGGGGTGACGCAATTTCCTGCGATAGACGGAGCGGCCGGCAGCCATGCCGGTCGGGGAAGGGTGCCGCTCGATCCAGAACGCCTGCAGTGTCAGGGCTTCCGCCTTGGCGGAAGCAATTTACGGGCTAATGGAAGGATCACTCATGAAGATCGATGCTTTTGCTTCTGGGATCTCGCGCAAGACGGTGTTGACGGTGGCCATCGCGCTGGCGATGTCCTCCCTTTCCGCGCATGCGGAAGACAGTTGGGTGTCCACGCGCACCCAGGCCGCGATGCTACCCGTCGCGGGAACGCAGACGCTGGCCGCGTCGTCCACCACCGGTACGCCGGTGGCGTCGGGTTACGCGTTGAACATGACGGGCTCGCCGCGGATCGACGGTGCCGCGGTCACCGCGATGCCGGCGGACAAGCCGCTGCACGTGGCCGTCAGTCTGAAACTGCGCAATGCCGACGAACTGCAATCCTTCCTCTCGGCGGTCACGACCCCGGGCAACAAGCTCTATGGCAAGTTCCTCACGCCGGAGCAGTTCAAGGCCCGCTTCGCGCCCACGCAGGCGCAGGTGGACGCGGTGGTGGCGCACCTGAAGCAGGCGGGCTTCGGCAACATCGAGGTGGCGCCGAACAACCTGCTGATTTCGGCGGACGGCAATGTCGGCGCTGCCGCGAACGGCTTCCATACGTCGATCAAGCGGTTCACCGCGAAGGGCCGCGAATTCTTCGCGAACGATACGCCGGCCCTCGTGCCCGCCGCGTTGGGCGACTCCGTGCAGTCCGTGCTCGGCCTGCAGAACGTGTCGGTGAAACATCCGCTCAATCACGTGTACAAACCCGCGGACGTGACCGTGCCCGGGCCGAGCATGACCACGCAGGCGGCGGCAGCCGTCACCGCCCATCATCCGCAGGACTTCGCCGCCATCTACGGCGGCAGCAGCGTGCCGACGGCGAGCGGAACCACGGTCGGCATCATCACCTGGGGCTCGATCACGCAGACGGTGACCGACCTCAACAGCTTTACCGCGAGTGCCGGCCTGCCGACGGTCAGTTCGACGATCACGAAAGTGGGCAGCGGCACCTTCGCCAACGATCCCGATTCCAACGGCGAATGGTCGCTCGACAGCCAGGACATCGTGGGTATCGCCGGTGCGGTGCAGCGCCTGATCTTCTATACCTCGGCCAACGGCGATTCCAGTTCCAGCGGCATCACGAACGCCGGCATCACCGCCACGTTCAACCGCGCGGTCACCGACAATCAGGCGAAGCTGATCAATGTCTCGCTCGGCGAAGACGAGACGGCTGCCGAGCAGTCGGGCACGCAGGCGGCGGACGATGCGATCTTCCAGCAGGCGGTTGCGCAAGGGCAGACCTTCTCGGTGGCCGCCGGCGACGCGGGCGTGTACCAGTGGTCCTCCGACCCGGTGTCGGGTTCGCCGGGCTATGTGGCAAATTCCGCCGGTACGGTGAAGATCGACCTCACGCATTACTCGGTCAGTGAACCAGCGAGTTCGCCCTACGTGGTCCAGGTGGGCGGCACCACACTGTCCACCAGCGGCACCTCGTGGACTGGCGAAACCGTGTGGAACGAAGGCCTCTCGGCCATCGCGCCGAGCCAGGGCGACAACAACCAGCGTCTGTGGGCCACAGGAGGCGGCACGAGCTTGTACGAAACCGCGCCTTCGTGGCAGTCGTCGGTGACCAGTTCGACGAAGCGCGTGGGTCCGGACGTGTCGTTCGACGCCGCGTCGTCGTCGGGTGCGCTCATCGTCGTCAACGGGCAGACGGAGCAGGTGGGCGGAACCAGCCTGGCGTCGCCGCTGTTCGTCGGCGCCTTCGCGCGCATCGAGTCGGCGGCCAACAACGCCATCGGCTTCCCTGCGTCGAAGTTCTACCAGACGTTCCCCAGCCAGACGTCGCTGCTGCACGACGTGACCTCCGGCAACAACGGTTATCAGGGGCATGGCTATACCGCGTCCACCGGCTTCGATGAAGCCACCGGCTTCGGCAGCTTCAACATCGACGCGCTCAATACCTACGCGCAGGCGAACTGGGTGAGCGGCGGTAGTGGTGGAAACACGCCGCCCGTGGCCAACTTCAGCTTTACCACCAGCGGGCTCACTGCGACCTTCACCGACAGTTCCTCGGACAGCGACGGCAGCATCGCGTCACACTCCTGGAACTTCGGCGACGGCGCCACGTCCACCGCCACGAACCCGAGCCACACCTACGCGTCCGCCGGTACCTATTCGGTGAGCGAGACGGTGACGGACAACGGCGGCTCCAGCACCACGAAGACCTCGTCCGTCACGGTGGGCTCGTCCGGCGGCGGCAACGTGCTGCAGAACGGCGTGGCGGTCACCGGTCTCTCGGCGGCCAAGAACGGGAAGCTGAACTACACCGTGGTGGTTCCGTCTGGTGCGACGAACCTGAAGATTGCCATTTCCGGGGGCACCGGCGATGCCGACCTGTACGTCAAGTTCGGGTCGGCTCCCACGACCTCGTCGTACGACTGCCGTCCGTACGTCACGGGTAACTCGGAAAGCTGCACGGCTGCGTCGCCCTCGGCTGGCACCTACTACGTGATGCTCAACGCGTACGCGGCGTTCTCGGGCGTGACGTTGAAGGCGAGCTGGACGAACTGAGCCTGAAGGGAACGACGGGCACCGGCCACGGAGGCCGGTGCCCGTATCCGCAAGAGCCGATCTTTAGCCGGATGCGGCGCCGAGGTATAAGCTGTTCGGCATGAGCCGCACTTTGCTGGCACTCATGGTTCCGGAGGCCGAGCCCCTCATCGGCGACCTTCGCGCGCGCCTCGATCCCGCCGCGAAGCTCGGTCTCGCCGCGCACATCACCCTGGTTTATCCGTTCCTCGACAGCGAGCGCATCACGCCGGCCGTCGAGGAGAGGCTGCGCACGGTCGCCGCGGCCCGCCAGCCGCTGGCCTTCCATCTGGATGCGGTGCGCATGTTTCCCTCGACGGTATGGCTGGCGCCGTCGCCGTCCGCCGCCATCGGGGCACTGGCCGCCGCGTTGCAGCTGGCATTCCCGGAACGCCCCCGCCGGGATCGCGAGTTTCCAGAATACATTCCCCATGTTTCCGTGGCGCGCGACGTGCGCCGCGATCGCGAGGCCATCGCCGCGGCCCTCGAAGAGCGCCTGCATGCGAATGGCCCCGTCCCCTGCTTGGCTGGGCAGGTCCATGTGATGGAGCGCGCGCCGGACGGCTGGAAAACGCGACTGGTCGTGACGCTGGGCGGCGCCCCTACCGATGCTGGGGAAACAGGCGGCGGTGCTCGCCGTGGTCGAACCATTCGTTGACCGACGAGGGCACGAAGGCTCGCACGTCGATGCCGGCGGCTTCGAACATGTCCCAGGTGTCGAGCAGGGCGCGGCGGAGCGTGTCCGCGCCCGGGTCGTCGGGGGCGTTGGCGCGGGCCCAGTCGAGCGTGTCCACGATGCGGGCGGACCAGTCGTGCAGGAGGTCGGCCCGGGCCATGAGGTGGCCGCGCAGCCAGGGCCGCAGCCCTTCCTGAAGGGGTAGGGCTTCCTCTTCCGCCGTGCGTCTCATCAGGGCCGCGACTTGCGTATGGGCGCCGCGATACCACTCGGTATGGCCGCCCGCCACGGCCCGCACCGCGAGCGGCGCCGTGGCGCGATGGTCGCGGAACGCCTCGATCAGCCGTCGCTCGATCCGTCGCGCGGCGGCAACGCGCTCCGCGTCCAGCAGCAGGCCGCGGTCCAGGTCGAAAAAGTCGTGGAAACGGCGGTGCAGGGTGCTGAACCGGGTGAACGGGTCGCGCGAGAAGCCGAGTTTCAGCAGGTCCTCGTCCCGGCAGGGCAACACATAGACGAAGGCGCGGCCCTGGGACGCGAATCGGGGATAGGGCGCCTCGTCGGTCATACCGGCAGTATTCGGCACTCGTGCGTGTGGTGAGGCTCTGGATTCCCGTGTGCGCGGGAATGACGGGCCTCCGTGAACTTGCATGAAGCCACACAATTACGATAGAATCCGTGAATCTTAAGCGGTGTTCGCGACGGTCAAGGCCTTTCGCCCCTATCGCTTCAGGAACTTTCTTTTTACAAGAAAGCCTCCTCGTGAGGCTTTTTTGTTGGGCGCATGGAGGCGCCTTGCGACACTCTGTGAGCGCCGTCAAGGCATCGCGTAAGGGCGCTGGAGGAAAGTGTCGGATACATCGGCGACGTAAAGGAATGGGCCGTTCGCGCCCTTTTTTTGTTTCTGGCGACCGGAAAACCGCAGGCAACGTGGATACCAACGCACTTTCACAACGATTCTCCGACATCGTGGCCGACCTCGGCCTCGAAGTGCTGGGCATCGAGTTCCTTCCGTCCGGCGGGCAGAGCACCCTTCGCGTCTATCTCGACGTGTCCGGTGGCGAGCGCGAGGTCACGGTCGACGACTGCGAGGCCGCGAGCCGCGAGTTTTCGGCCTACCTCGACGTTGAAGATCCGATCCCCGGCAACTATGTACTGGAAGTCTCCTCTCCCGGTATCGACCGCCCCCTGTTCACGGCGGCGCAATTCGCGCGCGTGAGCGGTCAGGAGGTCAAGGTGCTGCTGAAGGCCCCCATCGAGGGTCGCCGGCGCCTCAAGGGCAACGTCGTTGAAGTAAACGGCGAGCACATTGTGGTCGAGGGCGAGGCCGGCAGATTCGAATTCGAGCATGCGGACGTCGAAAGCGCCCGCGTGGTTCCCGACTGGGTGGCCCTCGGCTATGCGCCGCAGCCGAAGCCCACGCCGGGCGGCAAGAAATCCAAATAACGCAACGACGGGATGCGGGGCATCCTTACGGGAGTAGCGGCAATGAGCAAAGAACTTTTGCTGGTAGTCGACGCGGTCGCCAACGAGAAGGGCGTGCCGCGCGAAGTCATTTTTGAAGCCATGGAAGCGGCGTTGGCCTCGGCCGCCAAGAAGCGCTACCCCGACGAGGATCCGGACATCCGGGTCGAGATCGACCGCAATTCCGGCGATTACGAAACCTTCCGTCGCTGGGAAATCATCGCGGACGACGGCGAGATGGAGGACCCGTCCTTCCAGATCCGCCTGATGGACGCGCAGGACGAAGCGGGCGAGGGCGAAGTGGCCGAGGTCGGTGGCTGGATCGAGCACCAGATCGAGAACGCCGAATTCGGTCGCATCGCCGCCCAGGCCGCGAAGCAGGTCATCGTCCAGCGCGTGCGCGAAGCCGAGCGGCAGCAGGTGGTCGACGCCTTCCGCGACCGCGTGGGCGAACTGGTCACCGGTATCGTGAAGCGCGTGGAGCGCGGCAACGTGTATCTCGACCTGGGCAGCAACGCCGAGGCCTTCATTCCGCGCGACAAGACCATTCCCCGCGAATCGGCCCGCGTGGGCGATCGCGTGCGCGGCTACCTTTACGAGGTCAAGTCGGAAATCCGCGGTCCGCAGCTGTTCGTTTCGCGCAGCGCGCCGGAATTCATGATCGAACTGTTCAAGCTCGAAGTGCCGGAAGTCGGCCAGGGCCTGGTGGAAATCAAGGGCTGCGCCCGCGATCCGGGCGACCGCGCCAAGATCGCCGTGGTGGCCCACGACAGCCGCACCGATCCCATCGGTGCGTGCATCGGCATGCGCGGTTCGCGCGTGCAGGCGGTGTCGAACGAACTCAATGGCGAGCGCGTCGACATCATCCTGTGGCACGAGAACCAGGCCCAGTACGTCATCAACGCGATGGCGCCGGCCGAAGTGCAGTCGATCATCATGGATGAGGAAAAGCACTCGATGGACATCGCGGTGGCCGAGGACAAGCTGTCCCAGGCCATCGGCCGCGGCGGCCAGAACGTGCGCCTGGCCAGCAAGCTCACCGGCTGGCAGCTCAACGTGATGACGCAGGACCAGGTCACCGCGAAGTCGGAAGCGGAGCAGCAGGCTGCGCTCACCCTGTTCATGGAGCGACTGGAAGTCGACCAGGAAATCGCCGGCATCCTGGTCCAGGAGGGTTTCTCCTCCGTCGAGGAAATCGCGTACGTGCCCAGCGCCGAGCTGCTGGCGATCGAAGGCTTCGACGAGGACATCGTCGAGGAACTTCGCGCTCGCGCCCGCGACGCACTGCTTACCGAGGCCCTGGCGGTCGAGGAAGGTATCGATGAAAACGGCCCTTCCGCCGAGTTGCTCGAGCTGGAAGGCATGGACGAACCCACCGCCTTCGCGCTCGCCGAGCGCAACGTGAAGACGCTCGACGACCTGGGCGACCTGGCCGTCGACGAGCTGATCGATATCGAAGGCATGACCGAGGAACGCGCATCGCGGCTGATCATGGCCGCGCGCGCTCCGATGATCGCCCGACTGGAGAAGGGCGGCTAAGCGCGAGTCCGGAAGCGCCCTGGAGGGGCGCCCCGAGGGAGGCCGCGAGGCTTCCCCCCAGGGATGGAGGCAGCCGTACGGGTCATCGACGGCACGTAAGGTTACGCGCGGGAACGGCGGAGAATAAAGAACGATGTCGGACGTCACTATCAAACAACTGGCCCAGGTCCTGGAGATGCCAGTCGAGAAGCTCCTCGGGCAGCTCGACCAGGCCGGGATGAAATTCAACAACGCGGATCAGGTCATCAGCAGCACCGAAAAGGTGAAGCTGCTCGGTTTCCTGCGTCGCACGCACGGCAAGAACGAGCCCGCGCCCGAAGCGGACGACTCGGCTCCGCGCCAGATCACCCTGAAGCGCCGCACGGTCGGCGAGCTGAAGGTGAACACGGGTAGCGGCCGTGGCGCCGGTCCGGCCAAGACGGTGAACGTCGAGGTCCGGGCGAAGCGCACGTACGTGAAGCGCAGTGCGATCGCCGAAGAGGCCTCGCACGACACCGAGCGTGAGGAAGCCGCGCGCAAGCTCGCCGAATCGCAGGCGCAGCGCGAGCACGAGGAAGCCCAGCGCCGCGAGGAGGCCGAGCGCCGCCGCGAGGCCGAGGAAGCCCGTCAACTCGCCGAAGCCGAAGCCCGTCGCCAGGAAGAGGCCGCTGCCGAAGCGCGCCGCCAGGCGGAAGAGGCCGCGGCTGAGCGCGCTCGCGCCGAGGAAAGCCGTGCCGAAGCCGCCACGGCCGCCGCCGAAGCCCAGCCGGAAGCTCCTCCGGCCACGGCGGGCGACGACGGTGTCGGCCACCAGACGGCGAAGCTCGATACCCGCTCGCTCGGCATGATCCTTCCGCGCATCCACGAGCCGCGGAAGCGCGAGCGCGTAGTGTCCAAGCCTGCTCCGGCACCCGCCCCGGCTCCGGCCCCGGCACCCGCGGCGTCCACGCCGGCGGCGCGTCCGGCCGCTGCGTCGGGTGGTGCCCGTCCGGCCCCGGCGTCCGCTCCCTCCACGAACGACGCCCGCGGCGCGGCGCGTCCGAAGCATGGCGGTGGCGCCGGCGGCGGTCGTAATGGCGACCGCGAGCCGGGCGGCAAGCGCTTTGCCGCCGGCGAACTGCACTTGTCGGATGCCGACCGTGCGCGTCGCTCCAGCGGCAACCGTCGCGGAGGCGGCAAGGTCAAGGGCCGTTCCGAGGCCCCGCGCGGCGCCACGCCGTCGGGTCCGCACGGCTTCACGCGTCCCACCGCCGCGGTGGTGCGCGACGTGGTGATCGGCGACAACAACCTCGTTACCGAACTGGCCCAGAAGATGGCCGTGAAGGGCGCCGAGGTAGTGAAGGCGCTGTTCAAGATGGGCGTCATGGCCACGATCAACCAGACGATCGACCATGACACCGCCGCGCTGGTGGTCGAGGAACTGGGCCACAACCCGGTTCGCGCCACCGACAACGACGCGGAGGCCGCGCTGGCCACGCACACCCAGAACGTGGAACTGGAGGGCGAGAAGATCCAGCGTCCGCCGGTCGTCACGATCATGGGCCATGTCGACCACGGCAAGACCTCGCTGCTCGACTACATCCGTCGCACCAAGGTCGCCTCGGGCGAAGCGGGCGGCATCACGCAGCACATCGGCGCCTACCACGTCGAAACCAGCCGCGGTGTCATCACCTTCCTCGACACCCCGGGCCATGCCGCGTTCACGTCGATGCGCGCCCGCGGCGCCCAGTCCACCGATATCGTGGTGCTGGTGGTCGCGGCCGACGACGGCGTCATGCCTCAGACCATCGAGGCGGTGAAGCACGCGCGTGCCGCGAAGGTGCCGCTCATCGTCGCCGTCAACAAGATGGACAAGTCCGACGCCAATCCGGACAACGTGAAGCAGGGCCTCGCCAACCTCGAGGTCATTCCCGAAGACTGGGGTGGCGACACGCAGTTCGTGCCCGTGTCCGCGAAGACGGGCGACGGCGTGGACGCGCTGCTCGACGCCATCTCGATCCAGGCGGAAGTGATGGAACTCAAGGCGGTGGCCGACGGCCGCGCCTCGGGTGTCGTCATCGAATCCAGCCTCGATCGCGGCCGCGGTCCGGTGGCCACGGTGCTGGTGCAGCAGGGCACGCTGAAGAAGGGCGACTTCGTCGTCTGCGGTGTGGAATACGGCCGCATGCGCGCGCTCGTTGACGAAACCGGCAAGCAGGTGAACGAGGCGGGTCCGTCCATTCCGGTGCAGGTGCTGGGTCTGTCCGGTGTGCCGGAATCGGGTGACGACTTCGTGGCCGTCGAGGACGAGCGTCTCGCTCGCCAGGTGGCGGCGGAACGTCAGCAGAAGCGTCGCGAGAACCGCCTGGTCAGCAAGTCCAACCGCCTGGAAGACATCATGGCCCAGATGGGCCAGGGCGAAGGTCAGCAGACCCTGAACATCCTGGTGAAGGCCGATGTGCAGGGTTCGGTGGAGGCGCTGCGCGAATCGCTTACCCAGATCGGCAACGACCTGGTGAAGGTGAACGTGATCTCGTCCGGCGTGGGCGGCATCACCGAGTCGGAAGCGACGCTGGCGGCGGCCTCGAAGGCGCTGATCATCGGCTTCAACGTCCGTGCCGATGCCTCGGCGCGCAAGGTCATCGACACGAACGGTCTCGACGTCCGTTACTTCTCGATCATCTACGACGTCATCGATCAGGTGAAGCAGGCGGCATCCGGCCTCCTCGGCATGGAGATCCGCGAGGAGATCATCGGTATCGCGCAGGTGCGCGATGTCTTCCGCTCGTCGAAGTTCGGCGCGGTGGCGGGCTGCATGGTCACCGAGGGTGTGGTCAAGCGCTCCAAGCCGATCCGCGTGCTCCGCGACAACGTGGTGGTGTTCCAGGGCGAACTGGAATCGCTGCGCCGCTTCAAGGAACTCGTGGACGAAGTGCGCAACGGCATGGAATGCGGTATCGCCGTGAAGCAGTACAACGACGTGAAGGTCGGCGACCAGATCGAGTGCTTCGAGCGCATCGAAGTGGCAAGAACTCTGTGAACCGTGAACCGTGAACAGTGAACAGTGAACAGTGAACAGTGAACAGTGAACCGTAAGTAGGAGCCTCGGTCGTCAAGGCGACGACGGCAGCTCACGGTTCACTGTTTCACTGTTTCACGCATTGGAGCCCCCATGCCTTCCCGCGATTTCAAACGCACCGACCGTGTCTCCGCCGAGCTCCGCCGCGAGATCGGCCTGCTCGTGCACGCGGCCGTGCGTGACCATGCGCTGCCGTCGGTCAGTGTCTCCGATGTGGAGACCACCAAGGATCTGGACTGGGCCACCGTGTGGGTCACCACGCTGATGCCGGAGCAGTCCGCCACGGCGATCAAGGCCCTGAAGGAACTGGCCCCGGAATTCCGTCGCAGCCTGTCGCGTTCGATGCGCCTGCGCCGCGTGCCGGAACTGCGCTTCAAGTACGACGAATCGGTGGACCAGGGCGAGCGCATCGAGCGCCTGCTGCGCGACAACCCGGTGCCGCCGGCGGACGAGTCCTGATCTGCCGTTCCGTCGGGTCGACGACGCATCCGGACCTGTAGGAGCGCGCCCTGCGCGCGACAGCTTTTCGTCCCTGTCGTCAGGTTAGCGCGCCAGATCCGGGTCACGGCCTCAAAACATGTCGCGCGCAGGGCGCGCTCCTACATTGCTCTCATGAACCGCCGAACCTTCCGCGACATCCACGGCATCCTCCTTCTCGACAAGCCGCTGGGCCTGAGTTCGAACCAGGCCTTGCAGACGGCGCGACGGCTGGTGGGCGCGGCGAAGGGCGGCCATACGGGCAGTCTCGATCCCCTGGCCACGGGCCTTCTGCCGCTCTGCTTCGGCGAGGCGACCAAGATCGCCGGCTGGTTGCTGGGATCGCGCAAGGCCTACGAGGCCGAGGTGAAGCTGGGTGCGACCACCACCACGGCCGACCTCGAAGGCGAGGTGGTCGAGACCCGCGCCGTGCCTCCGCTGGACGACGCCACGCTCGAAGCCGCCCTCGCTCCCCTGCGCGGGCGCATCGTTCAGATTCCCCCGGCGTACTCGGCCATCAAGCAGGACGGCGTGCCGCTCTATGTGAAGGCCCGCCGGGGCGAGGCGGTGGAAGTGCGTGCCCGAGAGGTGGACGTCTATCGTCTCGACGTGATCGAACGCAGCGGCGACACGCTTCGCCTTCACGTCGAATGCGGGTCCGGCACATACGTACGCAGCCTGGCCGTCGACCTCGGCGAAAACCTGGGGTGCGGTGCGCACCTGACGGGACTGCGCCGGCTCTGGGTGGAGCCCTTCATGGCCCCCGCCATGGTTACCCTGGACCAGTTGCGGGAAGCGGCCGAAACGGGCCCCGACCCCCTGGATGCCTGCCTGCTGCCCGTGGAGGCTGGCCTGGCGCACATGCCCCGGGTGGACCTCGACCCCGAGCAGACCCGCGTGCTGGGCTTCGGCCAGCCGGTGCCCTTGCGGCCGGGTGTGGCTTCAGGCCAGGAGAGCGTCCCAGTGTCGGCAGCCCCGGTGGCAGCAGCCCCGGTGGCTGCAGCCCCAGAGGCAGCAGCCCCGGAGGCAGCGGGCCAGGGGGCAGCGGCTCACGAGGCAGCAGCCCCTGTGGGAGCCGGCTACGCCGGCGATCCCGCGGCAGCGGGCCAGTCTGCCGCGACCGCCGGTTTCCAGGGCCGCTGCGCCGCCTACGGGGCCGACGGCCGCCTGATGGCCCTGGCCGAGGTGGACGGGGAGGGCGTGCTCCGGGTCCTTCGCGGGTTTAACCTTCCCCCGCCGGAGGCCCGTATCTGACCGGGCTTGTTGCCACTACGTGCAGGACGTTACAATTACGTGCTCGTTTAACGGCTTTCATCAAAAGCGAGGCTTGCGCAACTTCATCGGGGGCCGTTGAGGTTGCGCAAGTCTCGCATCCGCTTTTTAAGGAATCGATACACATGTCGCTCACCGTCGAACAGACCAGCCAGATCATCAAAGACTACGGCCGCGCGCCCAACGACACGGGCTCGACCGAAGTCCAGGTCGCCCTGCTGTCCGCCAACATCGCCGCGTTGCAGGACCACTTCCAGGCGCACAAGCAGGATCACCACTCGCGTCGCGGCCTGCTGAAGATGGTCAACAAGCGCAAGACGCTGCTGGCCTACCTCAAGAAGAGCGACCTCGCTCGCTATCAGACCCTGATCGAACGCCTCGGCCTGCGCCGCTAAACCACCGGAACAGGACGAGGAGAGATCGAAGTGGCGAAAGTAACCAAGTCATTCCAGTACGGTAGTCACGAAGTCACACTGGAGACGGGCGAAATCGCCCGGCAGGCCTCCGGTGCGGTCATGGTCAGCATGGGCGGCACCGTCGTCCTGGTCACGGTCGTCGCAGCCCCGAAGGCGCGCGAAGGCCAGGACTTCTTCCCGCTCACGGTCGACTACATGGAGAAGTTCTACTCCGCGGGTCGCATCCCCGGTGGCTTCTTCAAGCGCGAAGGCCGCCCGACCGAGAAGGAGACGCTCACCTCGCGTCTCATCGATCGTCCGCTCCGTCCGCTGTTCCCGGAAGAGTTCCGTAACGAGATCCAGGTCATCGCGCAGGTCGTGTCGCTGAACCCGGAAGTCGACGGCGACATCCCGGCGCTCATCGGCGCCTCCGCCGCCATGACCCTGGCCGGCGTGCCCTTCAAGGGCCCGATCGGCGCGGCACGCGTTGGCTACGCCAACGGCCAGTACATCCTGAACCCGACGGCCGCCCAGCTGAAGACCTCCGACCTCGACCTCGTGGTCGCCGGTACGGCCAAGGCCGTGCTGATGGTCGAATCGGAAGCGAAGCTGCTCAGCGAAGACGTCATGCTCGGCGCGGTGGTCTTCGGCCACCAGCAGATGCAGGCCGCCATCGACACCATCAACGCCTTCGTTGCCGAAGCCGGCGCCAAGTCGTTCAAGTGGGAAGCCCCGGCCGCCAAGACGGCGCTTTACGACGCGGTGAAGGCCGCTGTCGGTACGCGTTTCGCCGAAGCCTTCCAGATCCGCGACAAGCTGGCCCGTCGTGACGTCATCGCCAACCTGAAGGCCGAGGTCAAGACGGCCATCGCCGCCCAGGCCGAGGCCAACGGCTGGACCGACGGCGACATCGGCGCCGCCTTCGGTGAAGTGGAATACCGCACCCTGCGTGACGGCGTGCTGTCCACCAAGGTTCGCATCGACGGCCGTCAGCTCGACGACATCCGCCCGATCTCGGTGCGCGTCGGCGTCCTGCCGCGCACGCACGGCTCGGCGCTGTTCACCCGCGGCGAAACGCAGGCGCTGGTCGTCGCCACGCTCGGCACCACCCGCGATTCGCAGGTCATCGATGCGCCGGAAGGCGAGTGGAAGGACACGTTCCTGTTCCACTACAACTTCCCTCCGTTCTCGGTGGGCGAAACCGGCCGCGTCGGCAGCCCGAAGCGTCGCGAAATCGGCCACGGCCGCCTCGCCAAGCGCGGCGTGCAGGCCGTCAAGCCCACGATCGAGGAATTCCCGTACGTGGTGCGCGTCGTCTCGGAAATCACCGAGTCGAACGGTTCGTCCTCGATGGCGTCGGTCTGCGGTTCCTCGCTGGCCATGATGGATGCCGGCGTGCCGCTCAAGGCGCCGGTGGCCGGTATCGCCATGGGCCTGGTGAAGGAAGGTGACGACTTCGTCGTGCTCTCCGACATCCTGGGTGACGAAGACCACCTCGGCGACATGGACTTCAAGGTAGCCGGTACCGCCGATGGCGTGTCCGCGCTGCAGATGGACATCAAGATCGAGGGCATCACCGAGGAAATCATGCGCACGGCGCTGGCCCAGGCCAAGCGCGGCCGCGTGCACATCCTCGGCGAGATGGGCAAGGTCATGAGCACGGCCCGCTCGGAAATGAGCGAGTTCGCGCCGCGCCTGCTCACGATCAAGATCCACCCGGACAAGATCCGCGAAGTGATCGGCAAGGGTGGCGCCACCATCCGTTCCATCACGGAAGAAACCGGCACCACCATCGACATCACCGACGACGGCAATGTGGTCATCGCCTCGGTGAACCGCGAAGCCGCCGAAGCCGCGCGCAAGCGCATTGAGCAGATCGTCTCGGACGTCGAGCCGGGCCGCATCTACGAAGGCAAGGTGGCCAAGCTGATGGACTTCGGCGCGTTCGTCACCATCATGCCGGGCAAGGACGGCCTCGTGCACGTCTCGCAGATCTCCAGCGAGCGCGTCGAGAAGGTGTCCGACAAGCTGAAGGAAGGCGACATCGTCAAGGTCAAGGTGCTGGAAGTCGACAAGCAGGGCCGCATCCGCCTGTCGATGAAGGCCGTGACCGAAGAAGAAGGCGCGGCGGGCTGATCTGAAGCTCCCGGCGTTTCAAAAAAGCCCGGCATCGCGAGATGCCGGGCTTTTTTATGTTGCGCACTTGGGGGCTTGATGCTCGCGGGTTCCGCTTCGTAGGGTGGGCTCGCCGCGAGCGAGGCCGAAGGCGAGTCCACCCTACGGAGCGAACCGGCAAACAAGCAATGCCGCAGCGCAGGTTTACTCGAAGCGCTGTAAACGTTTACATTCGGCGTTTGTTCACGTTCCGGATTACCCATGCGCGCCTTGTCCCGTCTCCTTCCGCGTCCCAGGGCGCTCTTTCTCTCCGTTTCCCTGGCCACGGCCGTCGGCAGTGCGATGGCCGCCGAGGTGCCGGTCGTTCCGGCCAACGCGCAGCTGGCGTCGCCTGAGATCGAGAAGAAGGTGGACGCGCTGCTGGCCCGGATGACCCTCGCGGAGAAGATGGGGCAACTCGTGCAGTACGGCTCGGATGGCGGCGCGGCGCTCGCGGGTGCGGATGCCATCGCCGCCAACCCAGAGGCGCGCGCGCATGTCGACGTGATGGCCCTGGCACGGAAGGGAGAACTGGGCTCGATGCTCAACGTGGTGGGCGCCGAGACGACGCGCAGGTACCAGGAGGCGGCGCTGCATAGCCGTCTGGGTATCCCGCTCCTGTTCGGTGCCGACATCATTCATGGCTACCGCACCATCTACCCGGTGCCGCTCGGCTTGTCCGCGAGTTGGGATCCGTCGCTGGTGGAGGATGTTTCGCGCATGTCCGCGGCGGAGGCGGTGACCGGTGGCGTGAAATGGTTCTACTCGCCCATGGTCGACATCTCGCGCGACGCGCGCTGGGGCCGCTCGACGGAAGGCGCGGGCGAGGACGCCTACCTTGGCGCCGCCATGGCGCGCGCGTATATCCGTGGCTACCAGGGCAAGGACCTCGCCGATCCGGAAAGCGTCGCGGCCTCGGTGAAGCACTTTGCGGCTTACGGCGCGGCCGAGGCGGGGCGCGAATACAACACCACCGACATGTCGGACGTTCGTCTGCGACAGGTGTACCTGCCGCCGTACCGCGCGGCGGTGGAAGCAGGCGCCGCGACGATGATGAGCGCCTTCAACAGCCTCAACGGCGTGCCTGCCACGGCCGACCGTTATCTCATGACGGACATCCTGCGGAAGGAATGGGGCTTCAACGGCTTCGTCGTCAGCGACTACACCGCCGTGATGGAACTCAACAATCACGGTATCGCTCTGGATGCCGCCACGGCGACGCTGAAGGCCCTGACGGCAGGTGTCGAGGTGGACATGATGAGCCACTACTACGACACCGAGATTCCCGGCTTGCTGAAGGACGGGAGGCTCTCGATGGCCACCGTGGACGAGGCCGTGCGGCGCGTGCTGCGGGTGAAGTTCGCGCTCGGTCTGTTCGAGCGTCCATACGCGCAGGGCACCGAGGTGACGAAGGCGGTGGATGCGAATCGCCCGCTCGCGCGCCGCGCCGCGGAGGAGTCCTTCGTGCTGTTGAAGAATG
This sequence comes from Luteibacter jiangsuensis, assembly GCF_011742555.1. GTDB lineage: Bacteria > Pseudomonadota > Gammaproteobacteria > Xanthomonadales > Rhodanobacteraceae > Luteibacter > Luteibacter jiangsuensis. Next base: position 192,409 of record NZ_JAAQQR010000006.1, on the reverse strand, counting down.
GCGGTGGCGGCACCCCGGCGGTCCTGCCGCTCGACGGCCGCGTGAAGAAGCTGGCACTGATCGGGCCGCTTGCCGACGCCGCCGGCGAAATGCAGGGCGCCTGGGGCGGCGCCAAGCATTTCCCGGACGTGGTGACGCTGCGCGCGGGCCTGTCGCAGCGTATGAAGGCGCAGGGCGGCGAAGTGATCTACGCGGAAGGAACCGGGATCGAGACGGATTCGGAAGCCGGTTTCGCCGAGGCGAAGAAGGCGGCCGCGCAGGCCGACGTGGTCGTCATGGCGCTCGGCGAATCCTCGCGCATGAGCGGCGAAGCGGGTTCGCGCGCGCACCTGGATCTGCCGGGCAATCAGCAGAAGCTGCTCGAGCAGATCGTCGCCACCGGCAAGCCCGTGGTGCTGCTGGTGTTCTCCGGACGGCCGCTGGTGCTCGACTGGGCCGACCGCCACGTGCCCGCCATCATGGCCGTGTGGTTCCCGGGAACCGAAGCCGGCAACGCGGTGGCGAACGTGTTGTTTGGCGACGTGGCTCCCAGCGGCAAGCTGACCATGAGCTTCCCGTACGCCGAGGGCCAGGAGCCGCTTTACTACAACCAGTTCCCGACCGGCCGCCCGCCGGGCGACGCGGATCTCAGCAAGCCGCCGGGTCGCGACAGCACCTTCGTGTCCCGCTACATCGACGTGCCGAATACCGCGCTGTATCCCTTCGGCCACGGCCTGTCGTACACCACGTTCGCCTATTCGGACGTCCAGGTGTCGCGCCGCCGTGTGCCCCTGCAGGAGGCGAACGACGCGGCGGCGAAGCAACTCGTCACCGTGACAGCCACGGTGAAGAACACGGGCAAGCGCGTCGGTACCGAGGTGGTGCAGCTGTATGTGCGCAACCTGGGCACCAGCCTCGAACAACCCATGCGCAGCCTGCAGGGCTTCCAGCGCGTGACGTTGCAGCCGGGTGAGTCGAAACGCGTGAGCTTCCCGCTCGGTTTCCACGAGCTCTCGTTCTGGAACGCGAAGAGCGATGAGGTGGTCGAACCGACCCGCTACACCGTATGGGTGGGCGGCAGCTCCACGGCGGACCAGACGGCGGGGTTCGAGATCGCGCCCTGACGTGCCGTAACATAGCGGCATGGCAGATAAACCCACCGATTTCATCGACCAATACCAGGCTTGGGTTCGCCAGGGCCTGGAGGCGTGGTCGCGCCAGTTCGATCCGAAGGCCGAACCCGCCCCGGGCGCGCCGTCTCCGGACATCGCGGCACGCCTGTTCGCGGGATTGGGCGGCTACGGCGACTGGATGCGGTCCATGCTGGGCGGTGAGGGGCCGGCCGCGCCGTTCGCAGCCGGCATGCCTCCCTTCGGTCACGGCCAGGGAGCGCCGCCGGATATCAACGACCTCCTGTCCATGCCGGCCTTCGGCCTGACCCGGGAGCAGCAGGAAGAACAGCAGGCGCTCATTCGGGCGTGGCTCGATTACCTGGATCATTACCAGCGCTACCAGTCCCTGCTGCAAGGTGTGCACGAGCGAGCGAACGCGGCCCTGCGCGAGCAGGGTGCGCCGACCGATGCCGAGTCGTTGCGTTCGGTCTACGACCGCTGGGTGAACCTCGCCGAGGAAAGCTACGGCGAAGCGGCGCTCTCGGACGAGTTTCGCGAGGTGTACGCCGCGCTGGTCAACGCGCAGATGCGCCTGAAGCTGCTCCAGCAGCGACAGGTGGAGCGCATGGCCGTGCAGGCGGGCATGCCCACGCGCAAGGAGGTGGACACGCTGGGCGAACGGCTGCAGGCCGCGCGCCGCGAACTTCGCCAGATGCGTGGTCTCGCGTCCGAAGTGGCGGCTTTGAAGGCCGAAGTGGCTGCCTTGCGCGGCGCGGGGAAACCTGCCACCAGGCGCGCCGCGACGAGCAAGAAGGCGCGGAAGTCATGAACGGCGATCCGTTCCGTATCGATCCGGCGCGCGCCCGCGCCGAGATCGAGGCCTTCCAGCGCAAGCTGGAGGCCGGCCTCGCCACCTTGAAGAACGTGGGCCCCATCGAAGTCGGCACCACGCCGCGCGAGGCCGTCCATCGCGAAGACAAGCTCACGCTCTGGCACTTCAAGGGAGAGAAGCCGCCGACGTCGCGCACGCCGCTGCTGATCTGCTACGCGCTGGTCAACACGCCGTGGATGATCGACCTGCAGGAAGACCGCTCCATGGTGCGGAATCTGCTCGAGCAGGGCGAAGACGTCTATCTCGTGGACTGGGGTTATCCCGATGGCTCCGACCGCTGGCTCACCCTCGAAGACTATATCGACGGCTATCTCGATCGTTGCGTCGACGTTCTGCGCGAGCGCCATGGCGTCGAGGCCGTGAACCTGCTCGGCATCTGCCAGGGGGGCGTGTTCTCCCTCTGCTACACGGCGTTGCATCCGGAGAAGGTGCGCAATCTCGTCACGATGGTGACGCCCGTGGACTTCCACACACCGGACAACATGCTGTCGCATTGGGCGCGCAACGTGGACATCGACCTGTTCGTGGACACGATGGGCAATGTGCCGGCGGACGTGATGAACTTCGCGTATCTCACGCTCAAGCCGCTGCGGCTGAACCAGCAGAAGTACATCGGTCTGGTCGACATCCTCGACAATCCGAAGGAACTGGAAAACTTCCTGCGCATGGAGAAATGGATCTTCGATTCGCCCGATCAGGCGGGCGAGACATTCCGCGAGTTCGCCCGGGATTTCTTCCAGAAGAATCTGCTGATGAAGGGCGAGGCACGCGTCGGTAGCCGTCGCGTCGACCTGCGCAAGATCACCCAGCCGGTGCTGAACATCTACGCCGAGCAGGACCACCTCGTTCCGCCGGCCGCTTCCTCGCCGCTGGGCGGGCTGGTGGGCAGCAAGGATTACACCGCGCTGGCATTCAAGGGCGGCCACATCGGCATCTATGTGTCGGGTCGTGCCCAGAGGCAGGTGCCGCCGGCCATCCATGCATGGCTGGCCGACCGATGACTTCCTGAACCGGCCTGGCCGCGAATCGTAGGAGGGCGTCCTGCGTGCGATAATCCGCCGATGAACGCCAATGCTTCCCATGACTCCATCCGCGCCGTGCAATGGCATGGCGACCGCCTGCACCTGCTCGACCAGCGGCGCCTGCCGGCGGAGGAAACCTGGATCGACTGCACCTCGTCCGACGACGTGACCCGCGCCATTCGCGACCTGGCGGTGCGCGGTGCCCCGGCCATCGGCATTGCGGCGGCCTGGGGCGTGGTGCTGGCCGCCATGCATGGCGAGAACCTCTCGTCCGCCATGGCCACCCTGCGCGCGGCCCGTCCCACGGCCGTGAACCTGATGTGGGCCCTCGACCGCATGAACGGCCGGGTGAGCGAGGGTGCCGGCGCCGCGGAACTGGAGCGCGAAGCACGGGCCATCCAGGACGAGGATCTGGCCGCCAACCGGCACATGGGGGAACTGGGCGCGGCCCTGATCGAACCCGGTTCGCACGTGCTGACCCACTGCAATACCGGTTCGCTCGCCACCGCGGGTTACGGCACCGCGCTCGGCGTGATCCGCGCGGGCGTGGCCAACGGGCAGATCGAGCAGGTGTACGCCGGCGAGACACGGCCCTGGCAGCAGGGCGCCCGGCTCACCATGTGGGAGCTGGTGCGCGACGGCATTCCGGCCCGTCTGATCGCGGACTCCGCCGCGTCGCACCTGATGAAAGACGGCAAGATCAAATGGGTCATCGTCGGCGCCGATCGCATCGCGGCCAACGGCGACACCGCCAACAAGATCGGCACCTACCAGCTCGCCATCGCCGCGCGCCACCACGGCGTGAAGTTCATGGTGGTGGCGCCGTCCACCACGGTGGACATGGCCACGGCGACGGGCGCGGACATCGAGATCGAACTGCGCGACGCCACCGAACTGCTTTCGGTGTCCGGCACCCGTACGGTCATCGAGGGTGCCGACGCGTGGAATCCGGTGTTCGACGTCACGCCGGCCGAACTCATCGATGCGATCGTTACCGAGCGCGGCGTCATCCTGAAGCCCGACGAAGAGCAGATGCGGATCCTGTTTCCGTGACACGGCTGCGCCGCGAGGTCGCGCTTTTCGCGGTGGGTGGCCTCATCGGTCTCGCCGTCGATGCCGGCATCGTGCAGGGCCTGGTGAGCCTGGCCGGCTGGAACGTCTACACGGCTCGCGTCGTTTCGTTCCTCAGCGCGGCCACGGTCACGTGGTGGTGGAATCGCACGCATACCTTCGCGCATCGCGATTCGGGCCGCGCGAGGCACGCGGAATGGTTGCACTGGATGGGTCTGATGGCGCTGGGCGCGGTCGTCAACAACGGCGTCTACGTGCTTGCGTTCAAGCTGTTTCCGGCGCTGCACGCATGGCCCGCGGTGGCCGTCGCCGCCGGTTCCGCGGCGGGTTCCGTCGCCAATTTTCTGCTCGCTCGGACGATGCTTTTCCGTCATCCCGAAAGCGCTGTGTAAGTCCTTGAATTTGCGCCTTTTTTAGCTGTCTTTTCCACGCCCCCTGTGCTATGATCGACAGGTTGGGTCGGCGGCGTGTCGCGAGCGCGAAACGCACTGCCGGCGGGGGTATTTCACGGACATCCAGGAAGCCGATTGATGGCAGAACTCGCCAAAGAAGTCATCCGCGTCAACATCGAAGACGAGATGCGCCAGAGCTATCTCGATTACGCCATGAGCGTGATCGTGGGGCGCGCACTGCCCGATGTGCGCGACGGCCTTAAGCCGGTGCATCGACGCGTCCTGTTCGCCATGAACGAACTGGGCAACGCCTGGAACAAGCCCTACAAGAAGTCGGCCCGCGTGGTCGGCGACGTCATCGGTAAATACCATCCGCACGGCGACGCTTCGGTGTACGACACCATCGTTCGCATGGCGCAGCCGTTCTCGCTGCGTTACATGCTTGTCGACGGACAGGGCAACTTCGGTTCGGTCGACGGCGACAACGCGGCGGCCATGCGATACACCGAGGTGCGCATGGCGCGCCTCACGCACGAACTGATGGCCGATATCGACAAGGAAACCGTCGACTTCGGGCCCAACTACGACGAAAGCGAGCACGAGCCGCTGGTGCTGCCCACGCGGGTGCCGAACCTGCTCGTGAACGGCTCGGCCGGTATCGCGGTGGGCATGGCGACCAACATTCCGCCGCACAACATGACGGAAGTGATCAACGCCACGCTGGCCCTGATCGAAGAGCCGTCGCTCGGCGTCGACGACCTCATGACCCACATACCGGGTCCGGATTTCCCCACGGCCGGCATCATCAACGGCTCGTCGGGCATCGTCGAGGCCTACCGCACGGGTCGCGGCCGCATCCTCGTGCGCGCCCGCACCGAGATCGAAACGGAAGCCAACGGCCGCGAGACGATCCTCGTCCACGAGCTGCCTTACCAGGTGAACAAGGCGCGTCTCATCGAGAAGATCGCCGAGCTGGTCAAGGAAAAGAAGATCGAGGGCATCAGCGAACTGCGCGACGAGTCCGACAAGGACGGCATGCGCGTGGTCATCGAGATCCGCCGCGATGCCATGGCCGACGTGGTGCTGAACAACCTGTTCCAGCAGACCCAACTGCAGGTCACCTTCGGCATCAACATGGTGGCGCTGCTCGACGGCCAGCCGAAGCTGCTGAACCTCAAGGACATCCTCGAGGCCTTCATCCGCCACCGTCGCGAAGTGGTCACCCGCCGCACCATCTTCGAACTGCGCAAGGCGCGCCAGCGCGCCCACATCCTCGAAGGTCTCACGGTGGCGCTCGCGAACATCGACGAGATGATCGAGCTGATCCGCACCTCCGCGTCCGCCGCCGAGGCGCGCGAGCGCATGGTCGCGCGCCGCTGGGAGCCCGGCCTCGTGAAGGCGCTGCTTGCCGCCAGCGGCGCGGCGGCCTCCCGTCCGGAAGACATGGACCCGCGCGACGGCCTGCGCGACGACGGCTACCAGCTGTCCGAAGCCCAGGCCACCGAGATCCTGCAGATGCGCCTGCATCGCCTCACCGGCCTCGAGCAGGAAAAACTCTCCGACGAATACCGCGAGATCCTCGAAACCATCCGCGGTCTCATCGAGATCCTGGAAAACCCGGCGCGTCTGCTCGAAGTCATCCGCGAGGAACTGGAACAGATCCGCACGGATTACGGCGACGCCCGCCGTACCGAAATCCAGCATTCGCAGGAAGACCTGAACGTTCTCGACCTGATCGCGCCGGAAGACGTCGTGGTCACGCTGTCGCACACCGGTTACATCAAGCGCCAGCCTGCCAGCCTCTATCGCGCGCAGCGTCGCGGCGGCAAGGGGCGCTCGGCATCCGCCTTGAAGGACGAGGACGTCGTGCAGCAGCTGTGGGTGGTGAACACCCACGACACCCTGCTCACGTTCACCAGCACCGGTCGTGTGTACTGGCTCAAGGTGTACCAGATGCCGGAAGCCGGCCCGGGTGCGCGCGGCAAGCCCATCGTGAACCTGCTGCCGCTGGCCGAGGGCGAGAAGGTGCAGGCACTGCTGCCGGTGCGCGACTACGATCCGAACTGCTTCGTGTTCTTCGCCACGCGCCAGGGCACGGTGAAGAAGACACCGCTGACGGAATTCGCGTTCCAGCTGCAGAAGGGCAAGGCCGCCATCAACCTGGAAGACGGCGATGCGCTGGTCGACGTGGCCATGACGGACGGCGAGAGCGACGTGCTGCTGTTCGCCTCGAACGGCAAGTCGGTTCGCTTCGACGAAGGCAGCGTCCGCTCGATGGGCCGCACCGCCACGGGTGTGCGCGGCATGCGCCTCACCGACGGGGCGGAAGTGGTGTCGCTGATCGTCGCTGCCGGCGAAGGCGACATCCTTACCGCCACGGCGCGCGGCTACGGCAAGCGCACGGCCCTCGAGGAATTCCCGAAGAAGGGCCGCGGCACGCAGGGCGTCATCGCCATCCAGTGCTCGGAGCGCAACGGCAATCTGGTCGCCGCCACGCAGGTGACGGAGGCGCAGCAGCTCATGCTGATCTCCGACCTGGGCACGCTGGTACGCACGCGCGTTTCGGAAGTCTCGCAGCTCAGCCGCAACACGCAGGGCGTCACGCTCATCAAGCTGCCGAAGGAAGAGACGCTCATCGGCGTCGTTCGCCTCGACGCGGAGGAAGAGCTGGAAGACGAGGTCGAAACGCCCGACGGCGAAGCTGCGGCGGACATGCCGCCGATCGAAAGCGGCCCGACGGGCGATGGCTCGGAGCCGAGCGAAGGCTGAAGACAAAGACCCCGCTGAAAAGCGGGGTCTTTGCTTTTATGTGGGAGCCGCTTCTATGTGGGAGCCGCTTCAGCGGCGATGGGTGCTTGCGGCAAGCGTGCCCGCTGCCGCGGGATCGCCGGCATAGCCGGCTCCCACAGGCTTCGATCACCCGTCGATCGCTTCCAGCATCGCCTCGGCCGTGGACACGCGGAACTCGCCGGGTTCCTCCACGTGCAGCACCTTCACCACGCCGTCTTCCGCATACAAGGCGAAGCGCTTCGCACGAATACCCATGCCGTTCTTCGTGCCATCGAGCTCGAGGCCGAGCGCACGGGTGAACGACGCATTGCCGTCGGCGAGCATCAGCAGGTCGCCCGGTACGCCCTGCGACTCGCCCCAGGCGCGCATGACGAAGGCATCGTTCACCGACATGCAGGCCACGGTGATCCCACGCTCGCGGAAGTCTTCCATGTGCTGGGTGAAGCCGGGCAGATGCTTGTTCGAGCAGGTGGGCGTGAAGGCCCCCGGTACGGCGAACAGCACCACCTTGCCCCGGCCGAGCACGTCGGTGCTCGTCACGGTCTTGATGCCCCCGTCGAAGACGGCGAGGGTCGCTTCCGGAAGGGTGTCGCCAACAGCGATGGTCATGGCAAAGCCTTGTAGGAAAGAAAGGACCCAGTCTACGTCAAGCACGCGGGCCCGCACTCTCGCCCGCCGGCAAACACGATGCCGGCGGGGCGGGCGCACCTGAAGGCGAGGCAACCGCAGGGGGCATCTACTTGAATAGCGGCGGCGCGCTCATATGTTGATCACCAGACGGCCACGGGGCCGGAAAACTTCTTGGGAGTCAAACAGATGAACCAGCTTCGTCAGGTGTCGTTCCGTCGTGCGCCGCTGTTCGGCGGTGACGTCAACCGTGTTTTCGATCACTTCTTCGGCAGCGATATCGCCGCCCCCACCACCGCCGAGAGCGCATGGGCGCCGCGCGTCGACATTCGCGAGGAAGCCGGCCGCTTCCTGATCCTGGCCGACGTGCCGGGGGTGGATCTGGCCGATATCGAGATCCAGATGGACAAGAACGTGCTCAGCATCAAGGGCGAGCGCAAGGCGTTCACCAGCGAGGCCGAGGGCAAGTTCAGCCGCGTGGAGCGCGTCGCCGGCCAGTTCAAGCGCAGCTTCACGCTGCCGGAGAGCGCCGACGCCGACGGCATCACCGCGTCGGGGCGCAACGGCGTGCTGGAAATCGCCATCCCGAAGAAGGCGGAAAGCGCACCGCGTCGCATCGCGATTAACGCTGCGGGCTAAAACGGCCTAAGCTTAGCGTCTGGCCCGTGGTGGACGTGTCCACCGCGGGCGTTCCATTTGGATTTTCGACACAAGCCCGGGAGAGCCTGTGGAGTTCAAGGATTACTACGAGACATTGGGGGTCAAGCCGGACGCGACCGACGCCGAGATCAAGGCGGCGTATCGCAAGCTTGCCCGCAAATACCACCCCGACAAGAACAAGGACGCTGGCGCGGAGGAGAAATTCAAGGCGATCAACGAGGCCAACGAGGCCTTGAAGGATCCCGAAAAGCGCCGCGCCTACGACCAGTTCCGCGCCGGCGGCTACCGCCAGGGCGAACAGTTCCGCCCGCCGCCGGGTTGGGGGCAGGGCGGTGGCTTCGATTTCGGCGACATGGGGGGCCGCGGTGGCGGCGACTTCAGCGACTTCTTCGAAAGCCTGTTCGGTGGCGGGCGTGCCCGCGGCCAGCAGCAGGCCCGGCGTGGCCGCGACATCCAGGCAAAGATCGAGACCGACCTGCAGACGGCGTACTACGGCGGCAAGACGCGCGTCGTGCTGAACGATGCCTCGGGTGGCGAGCGCGTGCTGGAAGTGAAGATTCCGGCAGGCATCACCTCCGGCCAGACGATCAGGCTGGGCGGGCAGGGGCATCCGGGTTCAGGCGGCGGCCCCTCGGGCGATCTGCTGCTCGAGATCGGTATCCGCGACGATGCGCGCTTCCGCCTCGACGGCCGCACGGTGACCCACGTGCTGCCTATCACGCCATGGGAAGCGGCGCTCGGGGCGACGGTGCCGGTGCCCACGCTGGGCGGGCACGTGGACCTGCGCATTCCGCCGGGTTCGCAGTCGGGACGCAAGCTGCGCCTGAAAGGGCGGGGCCTGCCGGGTTCGGAGCCGGGCGACCAGATCGTGGTGCTGGAGATTCGCGTGCCGGTGCCCGAAACGCACGAAGAGCAGGCGGCGTACGCCGAGTTCAAGGACGCGTTCGCGGGGTTCGATCCGCGGCGGGGTTAATCGTTCCATGTGGGAGCCGTTTCAGCGGCGAGGGGGCACGCAGCTAACTTGCCCGCTGCCGCGGGATCGCCGGCAAAGCCGGCTCCCACAGAATCCCGGCAGCTTTGTGTGGGAGCCGGCTCCCACAGAATTCCGGCAGCTTTGTGTGGGAGCCGGCCCCCACAGAATCCCGGCAGCTTCGTGTGGGAGCCGCTTCAGCGGCGATCCCGCGGCAGCGGGCCAGATCGCCGGCAATAGGCGATTTTCACAAGATCAGGCCGGAAGGTGTTCCTTCAACGCCGCGACCAGTTCCTCTTCCTTGATCGGCTTCACGACGTAAGCCTTCGCACCCTGCCGCAAGCCCCACACCTTGTCGGTGTCCTGGTCCTTCGTGGTGACCAGGATGATGGGGATGTGCTTGGTCGTTTCTTCCTTGTTGATGGTGCGCGTGGCCTGGAACCCATTGAGGTTCGGCATCACCACGTCCATCAGGATCAGGTCGGGGATTTCGCGCTTGGCTACCTCCACGCCCTGGGCGCCATCCTCGGCGGTGATGGCCTCGTGGCCCAGCTTCTCGACGATGCGCTTGATTCCAAGCAACTGCGACGGCGAATCGTCGACGATCAGGATGCGAGCCATTCACTTTCCCCCGGGTCGTGCCCGATGTGTTCTTTCATTGCGAACCGCGGTGACGAAAAAACGTCGCGCGTGGCGCCACTGGCGAGGGGCCATTCTACCGGCCATGGCGCTCGGTTCAATGGTGGCACGATAATTACCTGCCTGAGCAAGGATCTACGAACGGTTAGCCGTTTATGCGGACGAGCGTCCGGCCGAACGAGCCGCCTTCGAGCATGGTCCCGAACACGCTTGCCACGTCGTCCAGTGCCACTTCGCGTGTGCAGATCGTGTCGAGATGGCGTGGTTTCCAGTCGCCCGCGAGCCTGCACCAGACCTCGTCGCGAACGTCGCGGGCCGTACCCGCCGACGCGATGCCCAGCACGCTGACCCCCCGGATGATGAAGGGCATGACCGTGGTGGCGAGTTCGGGACTGCCGGCCAGACCGCAGATGGCGGCGTTGCCATAGGGCGCAATCAGCGGAAGGAAGCCGGCGAGCGTGTTGCCGCCCACGTTGTCGAGCAGGCCGCCATATCGGGCGGAATCCATGGGGCGGCCACTGAAGGCCAGTTCGTGACGATCCACACATTGGCTGGCGCCGATGCTGCGAAGGACATCGAAGCGCTCGGGCTTGCCGCTGATGGCATGCACCTCGTAACCGGCACGACTGAAGATGTCGATGCCGAGCATGCCTACGCCGCCCGTGGCGCCCGTGATGGCGATGGGACCGAGCGAGGGCGCCTGGCGGTTCTCGCTCATGCGCAGCAGGGCGAGGGCGGCCGTGAAGCCGGCCGTGCCGATGATCATCGCTTCGCGCGTGCTGAGCGTGGCGGGCAGGGCGACGGTCCACGCGGCCGGGAGGCGAACGTACTCGCCGTAACCGCCGTCGCGTGTCTCGGAGAGGCCGCTGCCGGTGGCGAGCACCTTGTCGCCCTCGCGGAAGGACGGATCGGTGGACGCGACCACGGTGCCGGCCACGTCGATGCCGCCGTTCAAGGGGAACGTTCGCAGGATCTTGCCCTTGCCGGTGCCGGCGAGCGCGTCCTTGTAATTGACCGACGACCACTCGGCCCGAACCAGTACCTCGCCCGGCGAAAGGGCCTCGGTGTCCATGGTTTCGATGCCGGCGCGGTAGCCGGCGTCGTCCTGATGGATGCGGAAGGCGCGGAAGGCGGTCATGCGAAAGTCCCCTTCAGGGCGATCAAACGTTGCTGTCCACGGACGCCGCGGTGATCCACTTTGGCGTGAACATGGATTCGTAGTGGCGCATCCAGTCGAAAAGCGCATCGATGTCTTCGCCGAACCACACCTGGTCGCGCTGCACCGGCTTCACGAAGGCCTCGGCCACCATGTGGTCCATGGCTGCCGAGAGGTTGCGATAGAAACCGCGAACGTCGAGGAAGGCGCAGGGGTAACTGTGCAGACCGAGCTGCGCCCAGGTGAGCATCTCGAACATCTCGTCCATGGTGCCGAAGCCGCCGGGCAATGCCACGAAGGCGTCCGACAGTTCGTACATGCGCGTCTTGCGCTCGTGCATGGTTTCGACGACCTGCAACTCGGTGAGGCCCGTGTGGCCCACTTCCTTTTCCATGAGCTGGCGCGGGATCACCCCGATCGCCTTGCCGCCGGCGGCCAGCACGGCATCGGCCACGATGCCCATGAGGCCTACCTTGCCCCCGCCGTAGACGAGGGCGATGCCTTCTTCGGCCATGCGCGTGCCGAAGGCGCGTGCCGCTTCGGCATAGGCAGGATGCGAACCGGTGCTGGAACCGCAGTAGACGCAGAGGGCTTTGATGTCACGCATCTCGGAATTCTCACTTTAAAGAGATCGACGGACTGACTTTGAGCCTGTCGTGACTTGTGGGAGCCGGCTTTGCCGGCGATCCCGCGGCAGCGGGCAACCCTGCCGCGTGCACCCATCGCCGCTGAAGCGGCTCCCACACAAAGCGACGAAGCCCACCCATGCTTCTGCAAAGGTGGGCTTCCAGGCAAAGAGGCGATCAGTTGCCCTTGTGAATCGCGCGCTTGTCGACCGAGAGCGCCGCCTCGTGCACCACTTCCGACAGGGCCGGGTGGGCGTGGACGATGCGGGCGAGGTCTTCCGAGGAGCCCTTGAACTCCATGGCCACGACGCACTCGTGGATCAGTTCGGAGACCACGGGGCCGACCATGTGCACACCGAGGATGCGGTCCGTTTCGGCGTGGGCGATCATCTTCACCTGGCCGATGCCTTCGTTCATCGCGACGGCGCGACCGTTCGCGGCGAAGGGGAAGGCGCCCGTCTTATAAGGGATGCCTTCTTCCTTGAGCTGCTCTTCGGTCTTGCCCACCCAGGCGATTTCCGGTTCGGTGTAGATGACCCACGGCACGGTGTCGAGGTTGACGTGCCCCGGCTTGCCGGCGATCAGCTCGGCCACCATCACGCCTTCCTCGGAGCCCTTGTGCGCGAGCATCGGGCCGCGCACGGCATCGCCCACGGCCCAAACGCCGTCGACACCGGTGTGGTTGTGCTCGTCGACCACGATACGGCCGCGCTCGTCCAGCTTCACGCCGGTGTCGTCGGCCAGCAGGCCGGTGGTGTAAGCACGGCGGCCTACGGCCACCAGCAGCTTGTCGACGACGAGGCTCTGCGAGGCGCCGTCCTTGTCGGTGTAGCCGACGTGGACTTCGTCACCCTTCACCTCGGCCGAGGTGACCTTGGCGTTCACCTTGATGTCGAGGCCCTGCTTGGCGAATTCGCGGGCGGCCATCTTCGCGATGTCCTGGTCGGCCACCTGGAGGAACTTCGGCAGGGCTTCCAGCACCGTGACCTCGGCGCCGAGGCGCTTCCACACGCTGCCCAGCTCCAGGCCGATGACGCCCGCACCGATCACGCCCAGACGCTTCGGCACCTCGGTGAGGTCCAGCGCGCCGGTGTTGTCGATGATGTGCTTGCCGTCGAACTTCGCGAACGGCAGTTCGATGGGCACCGAGCCCGACGCCAGGATGACGTTCGTGGCCGAGATGGTCTGCACGCTGCCGTCGTTGCCCGTGACTTCGACCTGGTTGCCCTTGAGCAGCTTGCCCTTGCCGAAGTAGGAGGTGATCTTGTTCGCCTTGAACAGCATCGTCACGCCGCCCGTGAACTGCTTGACGATCTTGTCCTTGCGGCCGATGAAGGTGCCGATGTCGATCTTCGGGTTCTCGGCCGTGATGCCGTGATCCTTGAAGTTGTGCGTGAGGTTGTGGAACTGCTTGGAGGAGTCCAGCAGCGCCTTGGACGGAATGCAGCCCACGTTGAGGCAGGTGCCGCCGAGGGCGGCCTTGCCGTCCTTGCCGACGAAGGCGTCGACCACGGCGGTCTTCAGGCCCAGCTGCGCGGCGCGGATCGCGCCCACATAGCCCGCGGGGCCGGCACCGATGACGATGACGTCGAACTTGTCGCTCATTTGCTTAGCTCCAATGGAACGGCGGTATGCGCTACCGCCTAAATGGGGGCGGAACATGAAAACGGGAGTCTCTCGACTCCCGCCTTCACATTTACGGTCAAGCGCCCATTACAGGCCGAGCAGCATCCGCTGCGGGTTTTCCAGCTGGTTCTTGATGTCGACCAGGAACAGCACGGCGTCGCGGCCGTCGATGATGCGGTGGTCGTACGACAGGGCGATGTACATCATCGGGGCCGCCACCACCTGGCCGTTCTCGACCACCGGGCGCTCCTTGATGGTGTGCATGCCCAGGATGGCGCTCTGCGGCGGGTTCACGATCGGGGTGGACAGCAGCGAGCCGAAGGTGCCGCCGTTGGTGATCGTGAAGGTGCCGCCCTGGAGGTCGTCCAGGCCGAGCTTGCCGTCACGCGCCTTCTTGGCGTAGCCGATGATGCCCTTCTCGACGTCGGCGAAGGACATGTCCTGCACGTCGCGAAGCACCGGCGTGACCAGGCCCTTGTCGGTCGACACGGCGATCGAGATGTCCTGGTACCCGTGGTAGATGATGTCGTTGCCGTCGACGGAGGCGTTGATCACCGGGTAGCGCTTCAGTGCCTCGGTGGCGGCCTTCACGAAGAAGCTCATGAAGCCCAGCTTCACGCCGTTGGCCTTTTCGAACTGTTCGCCCAGCGCCTTGCGCAGCTTCACCACCTCGGCGAGGTTCACTTCGTTGAACGAGGTGAGCATGGCGATGGAGTTCTTCGACTGCATCAGGCGCTCGGCGATGCGGGTGCGGATGCGGGTCATCGGCACGCGCTCTTCCGGACGGCTGCCCGGGGTGGGCTTCGCGGCCGGTGCCGAAGCGGCGGCCGGGGCGGCGCCGCCCTTGCTGGCGTTGACCAGGTCTTCCTTCGTGACACGGCCGTCGCGGCCGGTGCCGGCAACCTTGGACGGGTCGATGTTTTCTTCCACGGCCACGCGGCGGCCGGCCGGGGACAGTTCGTCGACGCCCTTCGGGGCTTCCTTGGTTTCGGCCTTTTCGGCCTTCGGTGCTTCAGCGGCAGCCGGGGCAGCGGCCGGGGCCGGCGCGGCAGCGGCGGCGCCTTCCTCGATCACGGCGATCACCTGATTGCTGGTGACGGTGGCGCCTTCCTCGAACTTGATTTCCTTCAGCACGCCGTCGACGGGTGCCGGCACTTCGAGGACGACCTTGTCGGTCTCGAGGTCGAGGAGGTTTTCGTCGCGCTTGACCGCGTCGCCGGCCTTCTTGTGCCAGGTGGCGATGAGCGCGTCGGAGACCGACTCGGGCAGGACCGGGACTTTGACTTCGATGGACATGCTTGTCTTACTCCGCTGCGTGATCGGTGCCGACCGGCGCGACCAGCGCCTGTTCGACGAGCGCCGTCTGTTCGGCGATATGGGTGTTGAGGTGACCGGCGGCCGGTGCCGGCGAGCGGGCACGGCCTGCATACGACAGGCTGTGCTTCGGACCCAGGCAGGCCTGCAGGTGGTGACGGATCTGGAACCAGGCGCCCTGGTTCATCGGTTCTTCCTGGCACCACACCACTTCCTTGGCGGAAGGGTATTTTTCCAGTTCGGCCGAGACTTCCGGGCGCGGGAACGGGTAAAGCTGCTCGATGCGGACGATGGCCACGTCGGTGAGGCCGCGCTTTTCGGATTCCTCGAGCAGGTCGTAGTAGACCTTGCCCGAGCACAGCACCACGCGCTTCACCTTCTTCGCCGGCAGGTCGCGATGTTCGCCGATCACGAGCTGGAAGCGGCCGGTGGCCAGTTCGTCCAGCGACGAAACGGCCAGCTTGTGGCGGAGCAGCGACTTCGGCGTCATGACGATCAGCGGCTTGCGCACCGGGCGCACCTGCTGGCGGCGAATCATGTGGAAGGCCTGGGCGGGCGTGGTGGGCACGCACACCTGCATGTTGTCCAGCGCGCACAGTTGCAGGAAGCGCTCGAGGCGGGCCGAGGAGTGCTCCGGGCCCTGGCCTTCGTAGCCGTGCGGCAGGAACAGCGCGAGGCCGCAGAGGCGGTCCCACTTGGCTTCGCCGGAGCTGATGAACTGGTCGATCACCACCTGGGCGCCGTTGGCAAAGTCGCCGAACTGGCCTTCCCAGATCGTGAGCTGGTCGGGCGAGGTGGTGGCTTCGCCGTACTCGAAGGCCATGACGGCTTCTTCGGAGAGCAGCGAGTCGATGACCTCGACGCGGGCGTCGGCGCGCACTTTGGACAGCGGGAGCAGGGTGTCGCCGGTCTTCTGGTCGTGCAGCACCGCGTGGCGGTGGAAGAACGTGCCGCGGCCTGCGTCCTGGCCCACGACGCGGAGGTCGTTGCCTTCGGCGATCAGCGTGCCGTACGCGAGGTTCTCGGCGAAGCCCCAGTCACCGGGGAGTTCGCCCGCGGCCATCTTGCGGCGGTCTTCGTAGATCTTGGCCACGCGCGAGTGCAGCGTGATGTCGGCGGGCACGTCGAGGATGGCGTCGAGCACCTTGGCCATCTGCTCGCGCGACACGCCGGTGTCGACGTCCATCGACAGGCTGTTGCCCTGGAAGCGGGTCCAGTCGACCGGGATGTCGCGCACCGGGTTCGGATCGATGGCGATCAGCGGCTCGCCCTTCTCGAGGCGGGCGCGGTAGTCGTCGAGCATCTTCTGGCCGTCGTCGGCGCCGATGGCCGATTCCTTCACCAGCTGCTGCGCGTAGAGATCGCGCGTGGTGGGGCGCTTGCGGATGACCTGGTACATCAGCGGCTGCGTGGCCGCCGGCTCGTCGGCCTCGTTATGGCCGTGACGGCGGTAGCAGACGAGGTCGATCACCACGTCCTTCTTGAAGCGCTTGCGGAACTCGTAGGCCAGGCGCGTGACCTGGATCACGGCTTCCGGGTCGTCGCCGTTCACGTGGAACACCGGCGCATTGACCATCTTGGCGAGGTCGGTGCAGTAGAGGGTGGAACGTGCGTCTTCGCGCTTGGAGGTGGTGAAGCCCACCTGGTTGTTCACCACGAGATGGAGCGTGCCGCCGATCGCGAAGCCGCGGGCCTGCGACATCTGCATCAGCTCCATGTTGACGCCCTGGCCCGCGAAGGCGGCGTCGCCGTGGATGAGCACGGCCAGCGACTTGTCGCGCGCGGTGTCGCGGCGGCGCGCCTGGCGCGCATGCACGGAGCCGGCGACCACCGGATTCACGATCTCGAGGTGCGACGGATTGAAGGCCAGCGCCACATGCACGCCGCCGTTCGGCGTCTTGACGTCGGCCGAGAAGCCCATGTGGTACTTCACGTCGCCGGAGTGGATGGGGCTGTCGTCGTGCTCGAACTTGCCTTCGAACTCGTTGAAGAGCTGCGAGGGCGCCTTTCCGAGGATGTTCACCAGCACGTTGAGGCGGCCGCGGTGGGCCATGCCGATGACCACTTCCTTCACGCCGTTGTCGCCCGCCGCGCGGACGACGTCGTCGACCATGGGGATGAGGCTGTCACCGCCTTCCAGCGAGAAGCGCTTCTGGCCGACGTATTTCGTGTGCAGGTAACGCTCGAGGCCTTCCGCGGCCGTGAGCGCCTCGAGCACGCGCAGCTTTTCCGCCTTTTGCAGGCCGGGCGAACCGCCGGCCTGTTCCAGGCGCGAGTGGATCCACGCGCGCTGGTCGTGGTCGGAGATATACATGAACTCGGCGCCGACCGTGCCGGTGTAGATCTGCTTGAGCTTCGCGAGAAGCTCGCGCAGCTTCATCCGGTGGCCGCCACCGGCGAAGCTGCCGGCGTCGAACTCGGTGTCCAGATCCGCGTCGGAGAGCCCGTGGAAGGGCAGGCCGAGGTCGGGCGTTTCGATATCCGGAACGGTGAGGCCCAGCGGGTCGAGCTTGGCGGCGATGTGGCCGCGCGAGCGATAGGCCGTGAGCAGGCGCAACACGCCGGCCTGCTTCTGCGCGTACGCATTGTCGACCGGACCGGCGGGGCCGGCGGCGGCGACGCGCCGCTGTTTCTGCGCCGCCTCGATGCGGGCAATGGCGCCGGAGTGGGCGACGTCGCCTGCCTCCCGGCCCTTGAAACCCTTGAAATAGGCGTCCCATTCGGCCGGGACGGAGCCGGGATCGGCCAGCCAGGCTTCGTAGACTTGTTCTACGTAATCGGCGTTGCCGCCGGCGAGTTGGGAGGATTCGGAAAACTCGCGGATCAGGTTTGCGCTCACGTCACCACCGGCACACACGAAAAGGACGGGCCGCCGCGAGGCACGTGGGGAGAGCCTGCGGCATAAGAATCCGTTAATTATAGCCCCGTGCTGCTGCGCCGCGCCAACCTGAAACGCAGTTTTCGATTTGCGTCAGATACCGAGTGGTCTTATCTGCCACGCCGGTTCCGCCCGCTCCCAGACTTCCTCGAAATAAGCGGTCAGACGAGAGGTCTCACCGGGGTCGTCCAGGGACCCGCGGGCCTCGTAGCGGGTGGCGACGGGCCTGAACAGAAAGCCACCGGCGCAGTCGGTGGTGAAGGCCGATCCGTAGCGCAGCTGGGCGTCCTCGGTCGGCACGCGGACACCGATCGCGGTGGGCAGGCGCTGGGCGAGGGCCAGCAGGCGGTGGCCCTCGCGATGAGCGCGTTCGGCGTCATGGGTAAGGATGCGGATCTGGGCCTGCCGGCCGCTCGTGGCGACCCGGCGCAGTTCGGCCAGCGCCGCTTCGCCGTCCAGCAGGCCCGCTTCCAGCTGGGGCAGGTAGATGCACACGCGGTGCCGGGCGGCGGCGAGCAGGCGGACATGGGCGGCTTCCAGACCGGCCCGGTCATCGGCGGCCAGCAGCATGTCCGCCCGCGCGGTCACCGCCGGCGGCCCTTGCGCACGCCCAGGTGGCCGTCGTTCACGAGAGTGAGCAGCACCGCCTTCTCCCTGGCGTCCGGACCCCGCTCGAAGGCGAGTTCGCGCTCGCCCGCGAGCCGCTCGGCGAGCGCGGCGGGGCAGTCGTAGGCCTGGCCGCTGACGTAAAGAGTGGCGTCCTTCTTGCCCTTGATCCACGCAAGGCGCGCGTAGGGATGACGGACCAGCGTGGCGCCCGCGGCCAGCGCCTTGTCGAGCGCTGCCTCGGTCGTGGCCTTTGGCGGCGCCGCGGCCATCTGGGCGTTCCGGTAGCGCGTGATGAAGCGGCCGAACCAGTCGGCCAGCAGGTCGCGGTCGAGCGCCGCGGCGAAGGGCAGCGCCTGGCGCAGACGGTTCAGGGCCGCGTTGTCGATCTCGCCGGCACGCTTCGCGGGTGCCAGGTCGGGATCGGTATAGCGCAGTTCCTCGGGCATCCGCTCGGCGAGGAAGTCGGACAGATCGACGGTGAGCTCCGCCTGCGAGGGGGCGCGCATGCCGATGGAGATCGTCATGCAGTCGCCGATGGCGACGCCGTCGTGCGGCACGCCCGGCGGGAGGTAGAGCATGTCGCCCGGCTCGAGCAGCCACTCGTGGGTGGGTTCGAACACCTTCAGCTGCTTCAGCTCCACGTCGTCGCGGAAGTCGAGCGGCGCGTCCGGGTCGTCGCTGATCGCCCAATGCCGTTCGCCGACCCCTTGCAGCAGGAACACGTCGTACTGGTCGACATGGGCACCCACACCGCCGCCGTCCTCCGCGTACGAGATCATGATGTCGTCGACGCGCCAGCTCGGCAAGAAGGCGAAGTGGTCGAGAAGGGCGGCCACGTCGGCGTCCCACTTGTCCACGTCCTGCACCAGCAGGGTCCAGTCGCGCTTCGGTGTCTTGCCGAATTCCGCTTCCGCGAACGGCCCGTTCTTCACCGTCCAGCGGTCGCGTTTCTCGTCGTGCACGATGAGGCGAGCGAGCACGCTTTCCTCGCAGGCCAGCCCGGCCAGGTCGTTCGGCTCGATTGGCGGCTGGAAGTCGGGGAAGGCGTTGCGGATGAGCAGCGGCCGTTTCTGCCAGTAGTCGCGCAGGAACTGGCTGGGGCTCATGCCGAGCGGCTGGCTGGCGCTGCCGCGCACTTCGATGGGGAGGGGCTTGCGGGTGGGGGTCTGGATGGCCATGCCTGAATTCTAATCGCGCTGGGGCCGCATGGTGGCGAGCTGACGCCGGACACGCTCGAGCGTGGGCTGGCATTGAGCTTTCACGAAGCCGACGAACCAGGGTGTGTCCGAGGTACGCAGCGGCTCGAGATCCTTGTCGCTCAGGAACCCGACGCAGATCTGGTCGTCAATGCGGTGTGCATCGGCCAGCGCCTGCAGATCGTTCTTCGCGGCGGGCATGTCGTCGAGCAGGACATGATCGACGGCGATGTTGTACGCGGCGAGCGGGTCGGTGGCGCTGACCGTGGAGAACGCCGCGATGCTTTCCTCGATAGCCTTGCGCCACTCCGGGCTGCCCTTGGTAGCTCGTTTCGCCATTTCCCCGAGCGCGATGCCGTAAGGCTCCACCAGCTCGGACTTATCGGTGGCATGGGCCATGCCGTCCCTGGCCGTCTGGAGCGCCTTTGCGAGCATGGCGTCGACGTCCTCTGGCCGCTCGGCCACCTTGGCGGCGTCGAGGTAGCCATGCGCCACGAAGTAGTAGGCCATGCCGCGGGCCACATCCTTCGGGTCCTTCGCGTGCGCTTCGCCGGCGATGTAGGTGGCAATCAAGGCTTCGGCCTGGGCCAGTCGTGCGTCCCGCTCGCCTGCGGGGCCCGACACCGCCTGGCGCAGCAGCGCGCGGGATTCCTGCCCCCGGGCCATATTTATCCAGTTCGACGAAGGATCTTCGTTTGCAATCACGAAGGCCATGCCTTCCCTGGTGTTCTCCACCATGGCCGCCTTGCATGCGGGCTCATGCGCGAGGTCCGCCCAGGAGAGTTGGTCGAATGCCAGGTAGGCACGCCAGTCTTCCGGCTTCTCCCGCGCTTTCAGCTCTGCGAGTGGGTCGAGGACGTTGTCGGCGCGTGTACACACCGCCTTCAGCCGATCGATCTGCCTTCCGGCGAGATCCTGGATGGCGGTGGCCTGTGCCAGCGCCGGGACAAGCAGCAAACCGAATACGCACGAGCGAACGAACATGAACCATCCCCTGTAATGGTTGCGCGCCGATGACGGCGCGCCATGACGTCAGACCGACTTCGCGAGCTTTTCCGCGAGGCCGATATAGGTAGCAGGCGTCAGTTCGGCGAGCGCCTGCTTCGCCTCGGCCGGCAGGTCGAGGCCGGCGATGAAGGCACGCATGGAGTCTTTCGTAATGCCCTGGCCACGGGTCAGGGCCTTCAGCTGTTCGTACGGCTCCGGCAGCCCATAGCGGCGCATCACCGTCTGCACGGCTTCGGCGAGCACTTCCCAGCTGGCGTCGAGGTCGGCGGCGATGCGCTCGGCGTTGACGTTGAGCTTGCCCAGCCCCTTCATCAGGGACTCCAGCGCCACCAGCGAATGACCGAAGGCCGTGCCCAGGGCGCGCAGGACGGTGGAGTCGGTGAGGTCGCGCTGCCAGCGGCTGATCGGGAGCTTCTCGGCGAAGTGGCCGAGCAGGGCGTTGGCCAGACCGAAGTTGCCCTCGGCATTCTCGAAGTCGATGGGATTGACCTTGTGCGGCATCGTGGAAGAGCCGACTTCGCCGGCCTTCAACGCCTGGCGGAAATAGCCCAGCGAGATGTAACCCCAGACATCGCGGGCGAGGTCGATCAGGATGACGTTGATGCGGCGGAGCACGTCGGCGAACTCGGCGATGCCGTCGTGCGGCTCGATCTGCGTGGTGTACGGATTGAAGGTGAGCCCCAGGCCGTCGACGAAACCGGCGGCGAGCGCCGGCCAGTCCACACCCGGATAGGAAACGACGTGCGCGTTGTAGTTGCCCACGGCGCCGTTGATCTTGCCGGGAATCTCGATGGCGACGAGCTGGCGGCGCTGGCGCTCCAGGCGCGCGACCACGTTGGCGATTTCCTTGCCCATCGTGCTCGGCGAAGCGGTTTGCCCGTGCGTGCGCGAAAGCAGCGAGAGGCCGGCGTGCTCATGGGCGAGGCCGCGCAGCTTTGCGATCACCTGGTCAAGTGCCGGCAGCAGCACGTCCTGGCGGGCGTCGCGCAGCATCAACGAATAGGCGAGGTTGTTGATGTCCTCGCTGGTGCAGGCGAAGTGCACGAATTCCTTGGCCTGGGCCAGGGAGGGATCGCTGCCGATCTTCTCCTTGATGAAGTATTCCACCGCCTTGACGTCGTGGTTGGTGGTGGCCTCGATGGCCTTGATGCGTTCGCCGTCGTCCACCGAGAAGTCGTTCGCGATGGCCAGCAGGCGCGTTACCGCCTCAGCGGAGAAGGCGGGCAGTTCCACGATGCCCGGCTGGGCGCCCAACGCCAGCAGCCAGTGGATCTCCACGTGCACGCGCCGGTGCATGAGGCCGAACTCGCTGAAAATGGGGCGCAGCGGCTCGGCCTTGGAGGCATAGCGGCCGTCCAGCGGCGAGAGGGCGGTCAGCGAGGCGTGGGACATGAGGGCGTTCCTGGAGATGGGGCGGGTGCAGCCACCCATTATAGGGCAGCGCCCGGCCGCAGCCCTCGAGTCGGCGAAAACTGGCATGGCATTGAGCAGTGGGCCGGCAGCCCGGCCCGACTCAGGCCCTATAAAGTGCCGCGGGCCCGGCCTTGCGTCCCCGACCGCGATATCCCTTCGAGGCCGGAAGCAGACGCACGGCCGAATTACACCAGGGAAAGGAGCATCGAAGACATGGACCCGTCCTACACCGCCCGCTTGGCACTTCTGGGCGCACTGATCGCAACCACGGCATGGCCGGCACTTTCCGCGTCCGCGCAGGTTGCCGTTCCCGACCTTAAGAAGAAGGACGCCCCCGCGGCTCCATCCGGCGAGAAGGCAGCGGAGCGACACCCTTGGCAGCCGGGCACCGCGCTGGCGGTGTCGCCGTTCACACTGACTTTCACCACGCCGGACGACGCGCGTGCCTATGGGGATATGGCAAACCGCGCATACGCTCTGCCGGCCCCCGATGCCCACTCGGTGGCGAAGACCTTCCTGCGCGAGCGGCTGGGCGTGGATGGCGATGCCTACGTCGTCGCGCACTTCGCTTCGCCGCGAACTCGTGTGCTGGGCCAGCCCGATCATTGGATGCTGCTTACCGACGCTTTGATGGAGGCCTTCCCCGAACATTCCCGGCACACGTTCTTTGCGGGGGCATCCGACGCCGTCGGTGGCGTGACATCGGGGGGCAGGGCAAGCCCGGGCGTGATCTCGCTCGCAGGCAACCTGATCCACGGCAAGGATGTACGGCAGTGCTTCAGGAACATCGGCCGGTTCCTGTGGAGCCGGACGGGGCCCGGTTACGTCTACAACACGTTCTTCGCCGACGGAAACGTCGTCGACACAGTGAGCGAGGATGCGCGAACGCTGGACGAGGCCTTCGGCGTATTCGCCGCCGGAGCGAACTTCAAGGGAAGCACGGGACTGCTGCTTTCGCACATCGTCGACGCGTTCAAGGAAGAGGGCGCCTTCTCCGAGCTTCCCTATGTCAAGCGGCTCAACCGAGAGCTCGACACGTACTGGGATACCGTACGCACCGACTGGCCCGTCCTCGCCCGTTACCGGTTCGTGCAGCAGGCCCGCCGCGCGCGCATAACCGGAGCGTTGACGCAGGATGCCTATGAACTGGTCATGCGTGGCGGCGCCCCGCACGTTCCCCTGGACGGCCCCATCACTCTTGCGCAACTCCGCGACGCGCGCCCGTCGGCAGCGCCAGTGGTCATGCGGCGCTTCGACATCAATGGATACTTCGCCAGCAATCTCGTTCGCTTCCTCGACAGGGATGGCGGTGAGGTGCTGTACCTCCCGGGCGCCGACTCGCCGTTCGTGGCCTTTGCCTCCGAGGGCGATCTTCGCCGCTGGGCGCTGGCGCAAGCGAAAGACCCGGGCAAGCTCGAGGCGCTGCTTGCGCGCTTCTCGATCTACGACGGCCAGGATGGCACGTTCTGGACCGGGGTGAAGCGCGCCCTGGACAACCTCGCCTCGGGCAAATGGGAAGCGGACGCCGGCGCGATCGATCACGCGGGCGCCATCATTGCCGGCGACGTGTTCGCAGACATGCTAGTGCAGACGGAAAGGCGGTGGCGCGACGACGCCAGGATGAAAGCCGGTACCGCGTGGGAAGCCTGGCGCACCGCGATCAATCGCAGCGTGGTGTTGCTGGGCCCGCTGGGCTATGCACCGCCGCTGGCCATTCCCATGCAGATCGGCACAGGCCTCGTCAGTCTGGGCACCGGCATCGATCAGGGCGTGCGTGGGCGAACGGAGCAAGCGAGGCGCAGTGGCGTGGAGCAGACCGTGATGACCGTGGTCGGCAACGTGCCTCTTGGCATCGGCCTTGGCGGACTGCGCAAGCTCAAGGCCACCGGGGCGGGCACGGTGTCTTCGTTCGTGCCGCCGCGCAGGGTGAACGGCCGGATCGGCTACCTGATGGGGCAGACAAGGCCGCTTCGCATCTTGCCGACGTTGCACGAGGACGCCACCTATCCTCGCCTCGACCCGGTGGCTGAATCGGGCCCGCCCACCACGGCGCGGGCCAAGGAAAAGGCGCTGACCGACGCCGGTTACATCGTGCTCGCGGTGCCGGAAAACCACGCGAGCAGGGTGCAGGCCGTCATCGAACTGAAGAAGGAGGAGATCGCCGCGCGGCAGGCCGAACTGGCCGAGGTGGGCGACAGCGAGTCGAAGCGGAACGCGCTCGGCTACCTCACCTCCACGGATCGTCCCTTCCTCTACCGGGTGGATTCCCGAACGCCGCAGCAGCTTCTGGCGCGAGGAGGGTTCGGCCCGTCCAGGGATTTCATCGACGTGGAACCGCTATTGCCGGGCCAGACGACGATCGCCAGCGATTCCATGAGTGCAAGCACGGACATCCTGCACTGGTGGGCGAGCGATCCCGCAAACAGCCACCTCGGCGCGTTCTTCCAATACGTGGTACGTACCGCGGGACGAGAGGTCGCATCGGTATCGGACAATGCGATACCCGGGGCGGATCCGGCCATGAGCGAGGTCCACTTTCCTTCGGACATCGGCCCTGATGACATTTATGTCGTGGACTCCACCGACGCGAATTATGCGAAGGCGATCAGCGAGATCATCGAGTCGGAGCATGTATCGACGCCGTACGGCGTTCCGCTGGAGGCGCTGGCGGAATACATGGCCGGCCATCTCGACATCCACGCGCCGAACCGGTTCTCGGAGCATCATCTCGACGCCGACCTGGTTTCCGTGCCTGGACGGGTGCCCGGCGCGGCATCGGACGACGGTACGGCTACGGCCGCGACGCTCCCATCGGCCGCCCGGTGATGCGTGCACCTGTAAATGCGCGCGCCATGGCCTTACCTTAGGAAGCCAACCAACCAGCCTTTATCCGGAGTCCGCACATGAGCAAGTTCCGTACCGAACGCGACAGCATGGGCGAGTTGAAAGTGCCTGCCAAAGCACTCTACGGAGCCCAGACGCAGCGTGCCGTGGAGAACTTCCCCGTGTCGGGACTCACGATGCCGCGGGAATTCATCCGGGCACTGGGTCTGATCAAGTCGGCCGCGGCGCAGGCCAACGTGACGCTGGGGCACCTCGACAAGGCCTCCGCCAAGGCGATCCGCGATGCCGCCGGCCGGGTCGCGGCCGGCGAGGTCGACGAGCACTTTCCCATCGACGTCTTCCAGACTGGGTCGGGCACCAGTTCCAACATGAATGCGAACGAGGTGATCGCTCACCTCGCTGCGGCAAGCGGCCGCCAGGTGCATCCCAACGATCACGTGAACGCGGGCCAGAGCTCCAATGACGTGATCCCGACCGCGATCCTCGTGAGCGCCACGCTGGCGACGAGCGAGAAGCTGCTCCCGGCGTTGAAGCACCTGCGCAAGACGATAGACGGGCGCGGGAAGGAACTGAAAAAGGTGGTGAAGACGGGGCGCACGCACCTGATGGACGCGATGCCGATCACGTTCGGCCAGGAGTTGTCGGGCTGGTCGGCGCAGATCGCCGATGCCGCCGAGCGCATCGGCGACACCCTGAAGCGCACCCGTCGTCTGCCCCAGGGCGGCAGCGCCGTGGGCACCGGGATCAACGCCGACCCGAACTTCGGGCCGGCCGTGGCCGCCGAACTGACGAAGCTGACGGGCGTGAAATTCGAATCGGCGGAGAACTACTTCGCCGGGATGGCCGCGCAGGATGCTCCGGTGGAGCTTTCGGGCCAGCTTCGCACGCTGGCCGTGGCGGTCATGAAGATCGCGAACGACCTTCGCTGGATGAACTCCGGGCCGCTGGCGGGCCTGGGCGAGATCGAACTGCCCGCCCTGCAACCGGGTTCGTCGATCATGCCGGGGAAGGTCAACCCGGTGATTCCGGAAGCGGCGGCGATGGTGGCTGCGCAGGTCATCGGCAACGACGCCACGATCGCCATCGCAGGCCAGTCTGGCAACTTCCAGCTCAATGTCATGCTGCCGGTGATCGGATACAACCTGCTTCAGTCCATCGAGATACTCGCCAACGTCGTCACGCTGCTCGCCGACAAGGCGATCGCAGGGTTCAAGGTGAACGAGGAACACATCCGCGAGGCGCTGGACAAGAATCCGATCCTGGTCACCGCGCTCAATCCCGTCATCGGCTACGAGAAGGGCGCGGCGACGGCGAAACAGGCCTACAAGGAAAAGCGTCCGATCATGGACGTGGCGCTGGAAACCACGGGGCTTTCCAAAGCCGAACTGGCGAAACTGCTCGATCCCGCCGCGCTCACCAAGGGCGGCATCCATGGCGGTGGCGGTGGCGGTGGCTGATCGTCATCCCTGCGCAAGCAGGGATCCAGGGCTTGGCGCGCATTCGGGCGGTAAGGCTCTGGATTCCTGCGTTCGCAGGAGTGACGGGTAGGTCGGATCGTCGTCAGCCTTCAATCTCGTCGTTCCCGCGAAAGCGGGGAAACCAGTGACTCCTCCCATCACAACACGCAGGCCGGATGTCGATCCGGCAGCACCGGCGCCGACCGCACAGCCGGCCGGTCGTAAGGAACGTAGCTGCTCCAGTACCAGGGGAAGCAGGTTTTCCCCAGCACATCGTCGAGCAGGTACGCGAAGATCGACTCCCCGTTCGAGCTGTTGCTCATCATCAGCACGCAGGTCTTCGAGCGTTCCAGGCATACGAAGAGATTATTGGTGCCGTCGTCGTGTCCTTCCTTGAAGAACGCCGGGCCGTGCGGCGATTCGAACGTTCCCACGCCCATGGCGTAACCGAGCGAAATCGCGTCGTTGTCCCTGGAGTCGGCGAGCCCGATGGTAGGGAACTGACGTACCGAATGGATCTTCACCACCGGCTTAAGCCAGGTGCGATACGTGGCAGGCTTCAATCCGTCACCGCGCGACATCGCAGCGAGCAGGTTGGCGTAGTCGGCGATGGTGGTATCCATCGAGCCGGCCGCACGCACCGATTCGCGCCGCTTGTGGCCCAGCGGCTTGCCTGCCTCGTCATAGCCGATGGCCACGTTGTCCGCGAAGTCGTCGCGCCAGACCATGCCGCTGCGCTTCATGCCGTAGCGCTCGAACAGGCGTGCCTGCATCAGCCGGCCCACATCGATGCCTTTGCCGTTCTCGAGCACGAACTGCAGCAGGTTGATACCTTCGCCGGAGTAGCCGTAGCGCGTGCCGGGATCGAAGTAGAACATGAGCTTGCCGTTCGGATCGAAGTCCTTCCCAGGGTGCCAGAAGCGGAAGTTCGGAAACCCGGTGCGATGGCTGAGCAGGATTGATGGCGTGAGCTTCCGCCATCGTTCGTCGCCCGCGAGATCGGCGTACTTCGGATAGTCGGGAAGCGGCTTCGGCAGATCCTTCGCGATGCTCGCGTCCAGATCCAGCTTCCCCTCCTCGACCAGCGACATCGTGGCGTAGGCGAACGCGGCCTTGGTGAGCGACGCCGCATACATCACCGTATCGGTGGTGAGCGGCAAGCCTTTTTCCACGTCGCGCTGTCCGTAGGCCTTCACGGACACGACCTTGCCGTTCTCGACGATGGCGACCGCGAATCCCGGCACCTTCGCTTCCTTCATGAGGAAGGCGATGCGTGCGTCCAATGCTTCGCCACGGAGCGGGGCCGATTCAGCAGCCAGTGCAGGTACGGCGGGAGCGGAAATAGCCAGGAGCGAACCGAACAGCAGGGAACGTAGCATCGTGCGTCCTCCCAAAAGAGGACGGCTCCCGAAGGAGCCGTCCGTTGTCGTCGAAGGTCAGCTGTCGTCGCGCCAGCGGCGGAACCAGATGGCGCCGGCGATCATGGCGGCACCGGCTGCCGCGCCAATCCAGAGCGAGGGGCTGGCCAGGGCGCTGTAGTGGTAGGCCAGGTCCATGCTGTTCATCAGCGAGGCAGGGTCGTCATGACCCACGCCGCTCAGCGGGGAGGCGTTGCCAACCCAACCGCCCGGCGCCAGGCTGCCCAGCAGGCGACCCACCACGTTCTTCCAGAACCACTCGCTCGACAGACCGGCGAAGCCCATCAGGCCGAACCAGGACACGATCACGCCGGCGCCGACGGGTAGGGCGATGGCCCAGAGGAACGGCTTGCTGCGGGCCCAGGACGAGCAGAGCAGCAGCCAGCCGATGGTCGGCAGTGCCCAGATCGCATACAGCGGGATCAGCAGGATCATGGTCAGCACGACGCGGATCGGGTGGGCAGCGATCAGCAGGCTCCACAAGCCGACACCGTGCATGGAGGCGACCACGGTGAACAGGAAGCTCATTGCCAGTCCCACGATCACACCGATGACCACCGCGATCGCCGGAGCAAGCAAGGCGGCGCTGGCAACCTTCGAGAGCACCGTCGAGGTATCCGACAGCGGCAGCGATTTCCAGAAGAGCACGCTGCGGTCGCGGCGATCGTCGTAGAGCGCACCGAGGCAGTAGAAAAACACCACGATGGCCGTGACGCACAACACGACGCCGGCGATGGCGTAGAGCGAGATGTCCACCATCGCGCCGACGTTGTTCATATCCTCGGGGCGGAAACTCATTTCCCCATACTTGAAGACGCCCCAGTTGTTGCGTCGCCCGAAGACCTCGCCGAGGACGATGCCCATGAAGTTCAGCGCGAGGAAAACGATGCCGGTGACCACGGGTGCCCAGAAGAAGCCGCCCTTGTGTTCCCAGAATTCGCGCTTGACCAGCCAGTAGAAGGTTTTCATGCGTAGGTACCCTTCATGGTGGCGACGAAAAGGTCGCTGATCGACGGCCGCCTGACTTCGCCGAGGCGTTCCAGCTGCGGCCGGCTCACGTTGTCGAAAAGGAAGATGCTCTTGCCGAACACCTGGCGCTCGTCGAGTGGTTTCAGTTCGCGCGCCGCGGCCGCCATGTCGGAACCGACCAGGACTTCGGCGAAGCGCTCGCCCAGGCTGTCCATATCCGTGTCGAGCACGATCTTCCCGTCGCGGATGAACATCAGGTCGGTGAGGATGTGTTCGATCTCCTCGACCTGGTGGGTGGTGACCAGGATCGTCTTCTCCTCGTCGAAGTAGTCCTCGAGCAGGCTCTGGTAGAACTGCTTGCGATAGAGGATGTCCAGGCCCAGGGTGGGTTCGTCCAGGATCAGCAGTTTCGCGTCGATGGACATCACCAGCGCCAGGTGCAGCTGCACGATCATGCCCTTGGAGAGCTGCTTCACCTTCTGGCCCCGTTGCAGCTTGGTGCGTGCCAGGAAGGCGTCGCACTTGGCGCGGTCGAAGCGGGGGTGTGTATTGGCCACGAAATCGACGGCGTCGCCCACCTTCAGCCAGCGGGGCAGCACGGCCACGTCGGCGATGAAGCACACCTGTTCCATCAGCTTGTCGCGTTCCTTGCGCGGGTCCAGTCCGAGGACGCTGAGCTGGCCGTCGAACGTCGTGAGGCCCAGGATGGCCTTCAGTGCCGTGGTCTTGCCGGCGCCGTTGGGGCCGATGAGGCCGACGATGCGGCCGGATTCGATCTGGAACGAAGCCGAATCGAGCGCAAGCGACGTCTTGTAGCGCTTGGTCAGGCCGGTGGCGGTGACGACCGCTGTCATGACGGGTCCTCCGTGGAGCCGCTGGCTTCACGCATCAGGGTTTTGAGATCGAGGCCCATGCGCTGCAGGCGGGCATACAGGGCCGGCCATTCCTCGCGCAGGAAGCGCTCCCTTTCACTCTTCAGCAGCGCTTCGCGCGCCCCATCGATTACGAACATGCCAAGACCCCTCCGTTTCTCAACCAGTTGTTCGTCGACCAGCTCCTGGTACGCCTTCGAGACGGTCAGCGGGTTGATCTGGAAATCCCCCGCGACCTGGCGTACCGACGGCAGCGGGTCGCCTTCGTTCAAGGCGCCGTCCAGGATCATGGCCACCACGCGTTCGCGGAGCTGGCGATAAATCGGGACGCTGTCGTTCCAGGTGATGGACATGTATGTCATTCCTTCGCCGTCTGGCGCAGTGCGTTACCGAACGAATAGTAGGGCATGGCCAGCTGCGCACGGATCAGCGCGGCGGCCCGTTCTTCCGCGTTGCGCTTCAGCGCATCCGCGGCGGAATCGAAAGTGGCCTCGCTCAGCAGTGCCGCCTCGCGCACGTCGGCGGCGGTGGGTCGGACTTCGAGCGAGGGCAGGTCGACGACGGCAGTGCCGTTGACGAAGTGGGGAGCGGCGAGCATCGCCGCCGCGCGGTCATCGAAGGAGCGCAGGGCGAACACGGCGGTGCCGGCGATCAGGACGGATGCGGTCAGGGCGATCAGATTCGGCGCTTTCATGGGACGACTCCGATGACGTGCTGCGTGGTGCCGGGTTAGAGGGAGGCGACGTTCGCGCCGGTGTCGGCGTAGACGACGATGGGGGCCAGGTCGGTGACCTTCGTGCCGTTGATCTCGGTGAGCGGGGCAGCGGTGGTGGACGTGCTGCTGAAGACGCCGAGCGTGAAGGCGGCGATGGCGACGGAGGCGGCCAGGGCGATGTAGTTCGGGCTTTTCATGGTGTCTGCTCCTGTGGTGCTGTGGGTGACCGGTGTTGTAGTGAACTATAACACCAGATTTTTAGCCGTCAACCGGAATTTCGTGAAATTCCATATGACTTATGGCCTATGCCGCGCCGGGGTGTGCTGGTGCTGTGAGCCGGCGGGGCACCCGTTCTGATGCGGGATTGCCCGTAAAGGTTTAGGTGGGCGAGCCCACCCTGCGAAGCGAACCCGCCAAATCCCAAGTAAAGAAACCGAAACGCCACGGCACTTTCCCAGCCTCCGCCGAGAACAAAAAAGGCCGGCCCCTCGGGGCCGGCCTTTCGTCGATCGCGATAGTCGTTACGCTTACAGTTCCGCGCGGAACTCCACGCCGATGATCCGCGGATCGTTCACGAACGCGGTGCGGTTGTTGAAGTCGATGCCGCCCGTGATGACCTTCTTGTTCGTGATGTTCCGGCCGTACAGGGCCACTTCGCGCTTGCCGAAGTCCCAGTTGTAACCGATGCGAATGCCGCCTTCGAGGAACGGCTTGCTGCGGAACTCTTCCGAGTCGTACAGGAAGAAGTTGACCTCGCTGCGGTAGTTCCAGTCGGTGTACACGAAGAACTCGCCGCTTTCGCCATACGGGATGCCGTAGCGGGCCGTCCAGGTACCGATCCACTTCGGTGCGTTCGGCAGCACGTTGCCGTCGATGAGGGCGTTGCCGCTCGCATTCAGCGGATCGATCACCGTGCAGCCGCCGCCGCAGGGTGCGACGGCCAGGTTGCGGTCCTTCAGCTCGGTGTGGTTGTAGCTGCCGCCGGCGGTCATGTAGAAGTTCGGCGTGAGATAGGCTTCGAGATCGAACTCGGCGCCGTAGCCTTCTGTCTTCTTCGCGTTGATCAGCTGGGTGACGTTGGTCGCACCGCCCACGGCCGTGAGCTGCTGGTTGTGCATGTTGTACTTGTACACGTCGGCGTTGAAGCGGAGCTTGTTGTCGTCCGACGTGGACTTGTAGCCGATCTCGTAGGACGTGATCGTTTCCGGCTTCGCCGTGGAGATGCTGTTCGCGAAGTTGATGCGGCCCTGCACGCTGGGCGCGCGGAAGCCGTTGGCGATGCGCGCATACACGTTCGAGTTCTTCGACAGCTGCCACGTGCCGGTCAGGTCGCCGCTCCAGCGTGCGTCGGTGGGCTGCGAGGTGAGCGGGCCGACGGGGCCGGTGAAACCGAGGAAGCGCTCGGCCTTGAAGTCGCGCTTGTCGTGCGACCAGCGCGCGCCGGCGCGCACGTCGAAGTCGTCGGTGAAGTTGTAGTCGGCCGAACCGAACACCGCCCAGGCCTTCGTGCGCTGGCTCTGATCCACCCAGCCGTTGAGGGCGTGGTTGTTGAGCGTGTCGTACGAGAAGTTCGTGATCGCGATGTCTTCGTCGAAGTAGTACGTGCCGACCTGCCACTTCAGGCGTTCGGCGCTGTCGTTCGACAGGCGGAATTCCTGGGTGATCTGACGATCCTTCGGCAGTGCATCCGCGGTCTCGGAGTAGAACGGGGTGATGCGATTGGTGGAGCTCGGCTTCGCCGGCGTGCCGGAGGCGTCGTAGCCGCCGTCGACGTCGCCGAGGCTGTACGTAGTGGCGCGCTCGAGACCCGTGATGGAGGCGAAGTTGAGGTCGCCGAAGTGCCAGTTCAGGTGCAGGTTGCTGCCCCAGGTGAACAGGTGCTGCTTGTTGCGGCCGTCCTGTGACACCGAGTCGCGATCGAAGCCCGGCACGAACTGGTCGCCGCCGAGGGTGATGGCATTCGCGCGGTTCACCATGGCGCTGCCGTCGAGCCAGCGGCCGTGCACGTTGATCAGGGCATCGAAGTCGTCCGACGCCTTGTACAGCGCCTGAAGGCGCACGGCGCGGTCGTTGTAGCCGCCCAGATCGTCCTTCTTGCCGGTGTAGTCGTTGTCGATCCAGCCGTCGCGGTGCTGGGCGAGGGCGGAGACGCGACCCGACCAGCTCGAGCTGAGCTTGCCGCCGATGGCGGCCTCGGCGTTGGCGGTGCCGTACGAACCGTAGGACACGCGGGCATAACCCTCGGTTTCCTGCGTGGGCTTGCGCGATTCGAACTTGATCACGCCGGCCGGGGAATTGCGGCCGAACAAGGTGCCCTGCGGGCCGCGCAGTACTTCAACCTGTTCCAGGTCGAAGAGCGGGAAGCCCTTGAGGATCGGGTTCTCCTGGACGATGTCGTCGTAAACCATCGACACCGGCTGCGACGCGTTGAGGTCGAAGTCGCTGTTGCCGAGGCCACGGATGTAGAAGCGCGGAAATTCGCGGCCGTACGACGTCTCGGCATAGACGCTGGGGGCGCGCGACGCAAGCTGCAGCACGCCGTCGCCGGCCTGGCCGAAGGCCTCGAGCTTCTCGGCCGTCACCACGGTCATCGAGATGGGCACCTTCTGCAGGTCTTCCGTGCGCTTTTCGGCGGTCACGTTGATGGTCTGCAGCGTGGCGGTGCGGGCAGGCGCATCGGAAGGCTGCGTTTCCTGCTGGGAGGCGTCCTGGGCGACAGCCGTACCCGCGGCGAGCGCGGAGGCGATGGACAAGGCAATGACGAGACGTCGCGGCGTGCGGCGCGGGCTTGCGAAGGACATGGGTTGTTTCCGCCTGGGATGCGTGGGTAGGAGAAGCGTCTCGCCCAATGCGGTGGAGCCGGTCCCCGGGCGAGGCGCGTCTGCCGGCAATTATCCACTGTGACGCCTTGATGACGAAAGGGTTGCGGCGCGGAACCTCGCTCCGCGTGGAAGCCGCAGGCGCCTGTCACGGAAGTGCAACGCGGTCGGGCTACTTTCTCCTCGCTCAGTATGAAGCGACAACTTGACGACAGATGGCATCTTGATCGCCGACGTTTGAGTATTTTCTCAAAGATATTCAGGGAATCACCCATGAAGAAAATCCCGCTGGCCGCAGCCTTCTGGACCATGTGCGGCACCGCGGCTGCCGAAGGCGCCCCGCAGGCGGCCGTGGAACTGTTTGTCGACACGGCGACACGGCAGATCTTCGCCGAGCCTGGACCCGGCCGGCAGCGGCTCGGCAAGTTCGTGCCCGTGGTCGAGGGCGCGGCGGCGTCCGCCCCGGTCGCCAGTGCGCGCGATGCCACGGTGGCCGCGCCGGCCACTGTGGCTGCAGTTCCCTCGGCGCCGGTGCGCTCGTCGTCCACCAAGGCCTGGTACGAGAAGATCGGCATCCGTGGTTATGTGCAGATGCGCTACAACCAGGAGCTGAGTGGCGATGCGAAAAGCCTGAAGTCACCTGGCGACCGCTTCATCGGCCGCGACCAGGGCTTCGGTATCCGTCGTGCGCGCGTGGTCATCAGCGGCGACGTGAGCGACAGGATGTCGATCTACATTCAGCCGGACCTTGCCAGCACGCCCTCCGGTTCGAGCACCACCCATTTCGCGCAGCTACGCGACGCCTACGCCGACCTGTGGCTCGACAAGGAGAAGACGTGGCGCATCCGCGCGGGGCAGTCGAAGATTCCTTACGGTTGGGAGGATCTGCAGTCGAGCCAGAATCGTCTTGCCCCCGATCGCGCCGATGCGCTCAATTCGGGTGTTCGCGACGAACGCGATCTTGGCGTCATCGCCTACTGGTCGCCCGCGGTGGCCAAGGAGCGCTTCGCCTATCTGCAGAAGTCGGGCCTCAAGGGGTCGGGCGACTATGGCGTGGTGGGTTTCGGCGTCTACAACGGACAGGGCGCGAACCGGCCCGATCGTAACGATCAACTGCACTCGGTCATACACTTCTCGTATCCGTTCAAGTTCGCGAACGGCCAGTTCCTGGAAGTGGGTGCCGACGCCTACGCCGGCCGCTACAAGGTGTCCACCGCCGCCGCAACGATCGACGGCGCCACCTTCACGCCGCGGGTCGATGCGCCGGAGGCAGGTTCCACCGACCGCCGCGTCGCGGCGCACGTCGTCTACTATCCGCAGCCCTTCGGATTCCAGGCGGAGTGGACCGTGGGCAAGGGCCCGGAACTCGATATCGCGCGCCGCACGATACGCACGAAGTCGCTGCGCGGTGGCTATGCGCAGGTGATGTACAAGTTCGACGGCGGGTACGGCTCGCTCATGCCCTACGCGAAATGGCAGACCTACCGCGGCGCGGCCAAGTTCGACACCAATGCTCCGCGCATGAACGTCGACGAGGTGGAAGCCGGCGTGGAATGGCAGCCGTCCAACGCCGTGGAGCTTGCCGTGGCGTGGGCGAACATGCGCCGAACGGACGTGAGCGCATGGCCGTACCGCCGTGTCAACGGGCAGTTGCTGCGGATGCAGTTGCAGGTGAACTACTAGCGGGCGCTTCTTCACAAGCAATGCAGGCTTTGTGTGGGAGCCGCTTCAGCGGCGATGGGTGCTCGCGGCAAGGTTGCCCGCTGCCGCGGGATCGCCGGCAAAGCCGGCTCCCACACAAAGCAGTCGTTATTTCTTTTTCTTCGAGCCTTCGGCCAGCGACTTCTCGCGCACCGCCTTGAACTCGCTGCCGTCCTTCCATACCGGCCACACGTCGCTGTCGGCGAGCTTCTCACCCAGGCCATAGAACGCCTTCACGTTCTGCATCACGCCGTCGAAGTTCCAGCGCATGTCGTAGACGTCCGTCGGCTGGTGGTAGCGGTTCTTGCCGTAGTCCTCTTCCGCGGCCATGCCGGCCGCCTTGCCACCGTCGACCATGTCGATGCCGCCACCGGCGGCAAGGGCGGGCACGCCCGCCTTGGCGAAGTTGAAGTGGTCGGACCGGAAGTAGTAACCCTTCTCCGGCGCCGAATCGCCGCTGACCACACGGCCATCGGCCTTGAGCACATCCGCAAGCATGTCTTCCAGATCGTTTTGCCCGTGGCCTTCCACCGTCATGTCGTGCGTTGCGCCGCCGATCGCCAGGGCATCCATATTGATGTCGGCGACGGTCTTTGCGAGCGGGAAGGGCGGGTGCGCCACGTAATATTTCGAGCCGAGCAGTCCCGATTCTTCCATCGTCACGGCAGCGAACACCACGGAACGCTTCGGTTTCTCCTGGGCGAACTTCGCGGCGATCTCCAGCATGGCCGCGATACCGGTGCCGTTGTCGATGGCGCCGTTGTAGATCTGGTGCCCCTTGAGCGCCGGGTCGTGGCCGAGGTGGTCCCAGTGGGCGGTGTACACCACGGCTTCGTCAGGCTTTTCGCTGCCCTTGACCATGCCGATCACGTTGTTGCTCAGCGAGTGCGTGATCGTGCTCTTCAGGTGGAGGGTTGCCTTGGCATCGAGGGGAACGGGCTTGAAGCCGCGCATGTCGGCCTGCTTTGCCAGTTCGTCGAAATTCTTCCCGGCCTTGGCGAACAGGCGTACGGCCGCATCATGGGTGAGCCATCCGGCCACCGGCAGGCGCGGCGCGGGGTCTTCGCTTTCCGGCAGGTCGAGGCGGGGCGTGGTCCAGCCGCTGCGAACCACATTCCAGGCGTAGCCGGCCGGCTCCGTCTGGTGCACGATGAAGGCCGCCGCGGCACCTTTGCGCGCAGCCTCTTCGAATTTGTATGTCCAGCGGCCGTAGTAGGTCATCTCGCGGCCCTTGAACAGGTTCGCGTCGCTGCCGTTCCAGCCGGGGTCGTTGACCAGCATCACCAGCGTCTTGCCCTTGACGTCGAGGCCGTCGAAGTCGTTCCACTGGGATTCGGGCGCGTCGACGCCATAGCCCACGAACACCACGTCGGAATCCTGCAGGTCCACCTCCGCCTTGGCCTGGAGCGTGCCGGCGACCATGTCGGTGCCGAACGCGAAACGCTCCGTGACGCCACCTTCCGCGATGTCCAGGGTGAGCGAGTCCTGGCCGGTCAGGGCGGTGGACACGGCGGGAACCGTCTGGATCCATTCGCCCTTGTTGCCAGGCTCCAGCCCGGCCTGCTTGAACTGCTCGATGATGTAATTCGTGGTCAGCCGCTCGCCGAGGGTGCCGGGTTTCCGGCCATCGTATTCGTCCGACGAGAGGGTCCTGAGATGCGCGGCGAAGTCCGCGGCCGTGATGTCGGGGGTGAACTCGTGGTGCTCGTTGGCGACGGCGGGCAGCGGCGGGGGCGGGGCGGTGGAGGGGCGGGCCGGCGCAGGGGCTGGCGCGGTCGCGGTCTTGTCTTCGTCGTGGGACTGACACGCGGCCAGGGTAAGGACGGTCAGGCAGGCGAGAGCGAGGTGGCGCATTGGCGTGGGTTTCCCTTCGCGGCAGGTAACACGAGGAGTGTATCGCCAGCTGCCCGGCCTTGGCTGAAACCTGAAGCACGAAGTCGGCCAATGCTCGTGCGGGGCGCCGATTGCAAATGCGCTGAATCGGCAAATTCACAAAGTACTGGCATTTGATCCCATACATCGTTAGTTATAAGTGTCGCCGGAATGTCAGCGTACAGGCCGGCGAGGGGGTAGGCATCGAGCGCCATGCCGGGGGCCGTCCACTACGGAAGGCGGCGGACGTTCGCGGGAGTGAGCACTGGGAGGTAATCGCATGAGCCGCCTTGCCGATATACAGGGAATGGAAGACTACGATCTCGTGAAACTGGGCGCCGTGCTCGGCGTGTGCGAGGTCGACCTGCTGACGTTGAGCCCTGCGCGACCGCGCGCGGCGATCGCCACCCGGATGCATGACGGAATAACGTATCTGTCCGCGCACATCGATTTCGATGTGCGAGGCGCTCTTACGGTTCCCGAGGACGCGTGCATGCTTGTCTACCTGCACGAGACTGGCGAACGCAGCTGGTGCCAGGGCATCGGGGTGGAGTCCGACATGGCCGTCACGCTGTTGCGCGGCACGCCAAGCGACTTCATGTTCGAACGCGGCACCCGTTTTACCCTCGTCATGGCGCCATATGCGCGTTTCCGCGCGCGCTTCCTGGCATCCGACCATGCCGACGTGGACATGGCCGCGCAGCGGCTTCGCCTTTTTGCCGTGCGCTCCGAGCATCTGAAGCGCGCCTATCGGCAGATCGCCGCAAGCACGCACGATGCCGACGATCACAGCATGGGTCCGATCGAGGACCTGCTGGATGAGCACATCCGCGTTGCGCTTGCGTCATCTCCCGAGGAGCGCCCGGTAGCTTCGCGCGGCCGGCGCGCCCATTACCAGGTGGTGCGACGAGCCGAGCGCTTCATGCGCGCCAACCTTCGCCGCGATATCTACTCGCAGGAACTGTGCCAAGCCGCGGGTGCCAGCGAGCGAGGCCTTCGCTATGCGTTCGACGACCTGCTCGGCATTCCGCCCAATCGCTACCTCGCCATGCTGCGCCTGTGCACGGCGCATCGCAGTCTCGTCACGGCCGAAGCGGGCAGGCGCTCCGTCAAATCCGTCGCGCTCAGCTGCGGCATGTGGGACCTGTCGCGTTTCGCCGAGAAATATCGCAGCGTATTCGGCGAGCAACCTCGGGAAACGTTGACCAGGCATGCACCGTCGGAAGACCTGACGCCGGCCGACGAGTACTACGACTGGTGAGGGCGCCCATTCACAGTTGCCTTGGCTCGCCGGGAGAGGTATTGGTAGGGATCGCCACGCCTTACCCGACATGCCGAAACGACTTGATATAAGACTCATCGCACCTTCCGGTTACGCCGCGGATCGCGCCGCATGCCATCGAGGCATCGAGCGGCTCCAGGCGGCCGGTCATCGCGTGCAGGGTGAGGCCGTCGTCGAGCGCACCTTCCTGCGTTTCGCGGGCAGCGACGCCGAGCGAGCGGCCGACATCAACCAGCTGGCGGATGCCACTGCGCCGCTGCCGGACATGGTCATGGCCACCTGCGGGGGCTATGGCGCCATCGCCTTGCTCGACCTGCTCGATTACGGCGGGCTGGCCACGCGTTTCCGCGATCAGGCCTGCGTTTTCGTGGGGCACGGCGATTTCACGGCCATCCAGTGCGCACTGTACGCGCGCAGCGGCATCGGTTCGCTGCATGGTCCCATGCTCCTGCAGGATTTCGGCGCCACCTACCTGCGCGAAAGCACATGGCGCCACTTCTGGCAGACCGCCACTTCGCCGCGCACCGAAGTGAGCTGGCTGTGTGCCGAAGACCAACCCGACCTTCGCGTCGAGGGCACGATCTGGGGCGGCAATCTTTCCACGGTATGCAGCCTCATCGGCACGCCTTATCTGCCTGAGTTCGACGGCGGCATCCTCTACGTGGAGGAAACCGGCGAGCAGGCGTGGCGCGTCGAGCGCATGCTCTACGAGCTGAAGCTCGCCGGCGTGCTCGACCGCCAGCGCGCGATCCTGATCGGCGGGCTCTCGGGCCAGCGCGTGAGCGAATACGACAACGGCTACGACACCGAACACGCGCTGCAGCGCTTCGGCGACGCGTGCGGTCTTCCGATCCTGCGAGGTCTGGCCTTCGGGCATGGGCCCGACAAATGGACATTGCCTTTCGGCGCTCAGGCGACCGTGGACGTGCTCGACGGAACGGCACACCTCACAGCCTCGGGATACCGGCATGCTGGCGACGCGTCCTCCGTCAACTGACGGCCTGTTCATCTGCCAGCCAGCTACTGGGCGTAGATCCCGGTAGCCTTGCGCCGCATTCTTCTTTTGCGGCCCCCTCCATGATCGATCCCCTGCACGCACCGCACGACCGTGCGGCGATTCCGCTTGCGCCATCGCTCGATCAGGCGCTTGCCGACGCACATATGGAGCCGCGCTTGCCGCTGCTGAGCAGGCGCGTGCTTCGCATCGGACTGCTGGCCATCGGACTGGGTCTCGTCGTCGGTTGCGTGGCGCGCTTGCTCACGATGCTGATCGGGCTGGTGACCAACCTGACCTTCCACCAGGTGTGGAGCACGGCGCTGACCTCTCCGGCGGGCCATCGGCTTGGTGCCTGGGTCATCGTCGTGCCGGCGATCGGCGGCATCGCGGTGGGCATGATGGCTCGCTGGGGATCGCGCGCCATACGCGGCCACGGCATACCGGAGGCCATGGAGCAGGTGCTCACCAACGAAAGCCGTATCCCCGCGCGCATGACCTGGCTGAAGCCGCTCTCTTCGGCGATCGCGATCGGCACCGGCGGCCCCTTCGGTGCCGAA
This sequence comes from Luteibacter jiangsuensis, assembly GCF_011742555.1. Lineage (GTDB taxonomy): Bacteria > Pseudomonadota > Gammaproteobacteria > Xanthomonadales > Rhodanobacteraceae > Luteibacter > Luteibacter jiangsuensis. The sequence continues at coordinate 152,926 of NZ_JAAQQR010000006.1, read as the reverse complement.
GGGCCGATCATCGCGACCGGCGGCGCCCTCGGTTCGTTCCTGGGCCAGCGGCTGCCGGTGAGCGAACATGAGCGCAAGACGCTGCTGGCCGCGGGGGCCGCGGCGGGCATGGCCGCCATTTTCAGCGCTCCGGTATCGGCGGTATTGCTCAGCATCGAACTACTGCTTTTCGAACGTCGTGCCCGCTCGCTCCTCCCCGTGGCGCTGGCTGCGGCCACAGGGACCGGGGTGCGTTTCGCCCTCGAAGGCCCCGGACCGGTGTTTCCCATGCCCGCGCTCTCCGCAGTGGCGCCACAGGCCCTTGTCGCGTATGCCGTGCTCGGCCTTCTGATGGGCGTGGCGGGTGTGTTCATCACGCGGCTCACCTACGGCATCGAAGACGCTTTCGAAAAGCTGCCGATCCACTGGATGTGGTGGCCGGCCCTCGGTGGCCTCGTGGTGGGCGCGGTGGGGTACGTCATGCCGGCCACGCTCGGCGTAGGCTACGACAACATCACGAACGTCATTTCCGGGCGGCTGGGGCTGGCCGCGATGGTCCTGCTCGCGCTGGCGAAGCTCGTTTCGTGGTCCGTGGCCTTGGGCAGTGGTACCTCCGGCGGCACGCTCGCCCCATTGTTCACCGTCGGCGGCGCACTTGGCGGCGCGTGCGGCATCGTGCTCGCCATGTGGCCGCCGCTGCATGTCGATCCGCACATGGCCGCATTGATCGGCATGGCGGCGTTATTCGCAGGCGCGTCGCGCGCGCTCATGACGTCCGCGGTCTTCGTGTTCGAGACGACGATGCAACCACATGCGCTGCTGCCCCTGCTGGCAGCCTGCACCACGGCCTATATCGTGTCCGGCCTGATGATGCGGCACACGATCATGACCGAGAAGATCGCCCGCCGCGGCGTGCACGTGCCCACCGATTTCGTGGCCGATCGCGAACTGCATCGCCCCGGTGCGTCCGGGGCGTAAGCCTGATCGCGTCAGGTGAGGGCGGTGACCTGGGTGGCGCCGATCACGCCGATGAAGACGATCGAGAGCATCCAGAAGCGGGCCGGGTCGCGCCATACGCAGATGCCCAGGCACACGATGCCGAGCACGCATGACACGATGCCGGCAGCGGTGAGGCCGAGGGCCACGAGCGATGGATCGTTGCCGCCCGAGGCGATCAGCATGGGACGGAAGATCGCATACCAGGCAAGCACGAGGCAGGCACCGCCCACGATGCCGAGCAGCCAGTTGGCGGGATGGTGTTTCGGCAGCATGTTGATGCCGAGGAAGATCGAAAGTACGACGACAGCGAAAACGACGAGCAACAACGCCATGCATTGACCCCTTTGTCGTGGCCTGCGGTCCCCACCGCGAAAGCCGTCTCCCGAGAATGACCCATCGGGCACCCCAGGTCATGCTGCGGCGCGCAAGCGAAGCGATCCCCGCCGCGAGTTGGCCTGTTTCGTCGCCGCATGAGGCGTTTCGTCGGAATCGCCACCTGCCGCGCGGAGACGCGTCGTATGCTCCACGGCGTTTCCAGGGTGGAGTAGGCAAGATGGCAAGCCTGAAGTTCCTCGCACGCATCGTGGTCGCGTGGGTAGCCGCGCTCTGCGTGCTGATGGTGGTGTGGTCGGCGCTCGGTTGGAACCGCGGCGACCTGCCGTGGATATTCACCCTGGCATGGTTCGTAGGCGTGCTCGTCGCACTCGCGCGGGGCGTGACGCACCTCTACCGGGTGCGCGTCATCGCTGGCCGCATCGACGCGGAAACCGTTTCCAATCGTCAGCGGCGTCGTGTCGAGGTGGCATACCCCGCCGACGAGGCCTTTGCCATTGCCGAAGAGGTGATCCGCGAGCTGCCCAATGTGCAGCAGGTGACCAGCGCGCGCGGCGGGTTGCAGCTGCGTGCCGTGATTCGCGCTCCGGCTGCGGAGCAGAACCGCCGGCGTGCCCGGGCCCAGTGGCAGGCGGCGATCGACCGGGCGACGAACGTCTCCGCCACGATCACGCCCGGCGATGGATCGAGCAGTGTCATGTTCGCATGCGAACCCGACAGCGGCGCATGGACGGATTGGTTCAACCCCGACGGCGGTACGTCGCTGGAACTGGCGGAAACGCTGGTGCGGGCGATGACCCAACGCCTTTCCGAACGGCGCAATCGCGAGCGCGCCGACGCGCGGCAGACGAAGATGGAAAAGGAACTCACGGCGGCGCAACTCGGCCTGCTGCAAGCGCAGGTGGAGCCCCATTTCCTCTACAACACGCTGGCCAGCGCGCAGGAGCTGGTGCGCACGGATCCGGCCCGCGCGGATCGCATGCTCGGGCATCTCATCGACTACCTGCGGCGTTCGCTGCCGCGCACCGATGGCTCTCTCTCCACGCTGGGCGAGGAACTGGAGCGCTCCACCGCGTGGCTCGAGATCATGAAGCTGCGCATGGGCGAGAGGCTTGCCGTGCACACCGACGTTCCGGAGAGCGCGCTCAAGGTGCCGATCCCGTCGATGATGCTGCAGACGCTGGTCGAAAATGCGATCAAGCACGGCCTCGAACCGAAGCCGGGTGGCGGCGGCATCTGGATCCGCGCCGGCGTGGACGGCTCCGGCCTTTCCCTCACGGTGGCCGACGACGGCCTGGGTTTCCGCAGCGACGGTGCGGGCACCGGCATCGGCCTGAAGAACCTACGCGAGCGGTTGCGCCTCATGTACGGCAGCACGGCCACGTTCTCCATTGGCAACAATTTCCCCCATGGCGTCGCCGCGACGATCACGTTCCCGGCGACGGGAGTGGCCGATCATGCGTAACACGCCTTGCTGCATCGTGGCCGAAGACGAGAAGCTTCTCGCCGCGGCCCTGCAACGCGAGCTTTCCAGCGCCTGGCCGGAGCTGGAGGTCGTGGAAGTCGCCGAGGACGGCGGCGCGGCGCTCGACGCCATCGCCACGCACCGCCCGGACGTGGCCTTCCTCGACATCCGCATGCCCGGTCTCACCGGCCTTGAAGTGGCTGCCGCGGCGGCCGACGCGAGCCCGCACACCCTGGTGGTTTTCATTACCGCGTATGACCAGTACGCAATCGACGCATTCGAGCGCGGTGCCATCGACTACCTGCTCAAGCCGGTGACGCCGGACCGGCTGGCCCAGACGGTGACGCGGCTGCGCGGCCGTCTTGCCGACGCGGCACGCCACGTGCATCGCACCGCGCAGGTCGCGCGGGACCTCGGCGAGCGGCTGGAAGGCTCGGCCGACGAGCCGCTGACGTGGATCACGGCGAGCACGGGAAGGGCGACACGGCTGATCCTCGTGGAAGACGTGATCTATTTCCGCGCGGACAACAAATACACGCTGGTGGCGACGGCGGAGGGCGATGCGCTGCTCACACGACCCATTCGGGAACTGTTGCGCCAACTCGATCCGAAGTCGTTCCGACAGATCCACCGCTCGACCATCGTGAACCTGCGGCAGGTAGCTTCGGTGGAGCGCGACGATACCGGCAAGGGCTGCCTGCGCCTGCGCGGCCGCCCGGAGACCCTGGCGGTGAGCCAGCCATTCATGGCCCTCTTCCGGGCCATGTGAGCGAGGAGACGACATGCGCATCTTCCTGGCCATCATCTATTGCTTCATGAACCTAGCCGGCTGCACCGACAGTCAGAACCGGACACTCGTCGCCACGACGAAAGAGAACGGCGTGACGACCCTCGACAGCGTCGTCGAAGTGCGCATGGGGCGTGCCCGCTTCGCCTGCGAGGCGAGTGCGGGAGGGCAGTGCCACTACACGGTGTTCGACGGCGAAAAGCCGATACGCACGTTCGCTCTTGCGGTGTCGGAAGAGCGCCTGGTGGACGGCCTGCCGTCCGGGTTCACGTTATGCGTGTATCCCATCGAAACCAAGGCGTTCGCCAGCGACTGCCGTACTGCTTAGCGCGGCACCACCGTGAAGGTGATCTTCGACGGGTGTTCGGCATCGTGGTGCACCGCGTTGTGCGCGATCACGCCCTTCGCCTCGTCGTAATTGTTGCCGCCCGTGTTGAGGTTGCGGTCGAAGCGCGGGAAATTGCTGCTCGATATGGCCACGCGCAGCTTGTGCCCCGGGAAGAAGAAGTTGCTGGTGTCGATCGGCTGGAAGGTCACCTTGTACACCTCGCCGTCCTTCATCCACACCGGCGGCTTGTCGTAGCCCTCGCGGTAGCGCATGCGCTGGATGTTCTCGGTGAGGTTCCAGGCGGTGCCGTCCGGATGTACATCCATCACCTTGAACGTGAAGTCGGTGTCCTTCGCGTCGGACGACACGTATAGCGTGACCGTGATCGGGCCGCTCACTTCCGTGCCTTCCTTGAAGGGCTCCGAGTCGTACACCAGGATGTCGTTGCGCGCGAGCTGCGGGTTCTGGTCGAACGAGCCGAACTTCACCGCCGTGCCCTGGCAGCAACCGCCACCGCCCAGGGTGGTGACCGGGTTGGCGGGGTCGTAGACGAAGCGGTCCGGCTGATCGGTGCCCCCGGCGGCATCGACGAGCTTGCCGTCGCCGTATAGGGTGTTGGCCTTGCCGCCGCTGGTGAAGTAGAGGTCCCGCGTGACGGCGCCGGCGGGCGGCCATGTGGGCGAGTCGTGCCACTTGTTCTCGCCCATCACGTAGTACATCACCTTGGGCTGCTTATCCACGACGGGGCTGTCCACCCCCTTCAGGAACTTGTCGAACCATCCATACACCAGCGCCTGGTAGTCGAACCGGGCATCGCCCACGTCGAGGTCGCCGATCATCGTGTGCTCCGTGGCGCGGGTGAATGCGCAGTGGAGGACCGGTGCGATCACCGCGTACTGCTGGTCGGCGATTTTCTTCGGGGCCGTGGCCCGCACGTGGTTATACGCCGCGAGGTTGGGCGACACCGATACGTCGAACCAGCTCATGAACCACAGGCCCGGACGGTTGATCTTCATGTTGTCGTGCCACAGGCCGCCCTTGTACCAGGCTGCGCTGTTCGGCGCGCGCGCGATCATGTTGCCGCCCGTGGGCACGTCCATGGCGTCGGCGAAGATGCCCTTGGGGCCGCCGACGGCCTTCATGATGTCTTTCTCCGGCAGGGTCCAGAACGCCTTGTCCCAGTCGGGCTCGGGCGGCTGGGAGTCCAGGTCGAACATCTTCGACGCCTGGATGAGGTCCGCCTGGGAGAGGTTGGAGGGGAACATCGGGCGCAGCTGATTCTGCTCCTTGTAGAGCCAGTCGATGAAGAGCATCTGCACCGCGCCGCCCCGATACCAGTTGCCTTGCTCGTAGTAAGGACCCACCCGGCCCACGCCGGCACCGAACCCCTGCACGTTGAACGTGGCCAGGCCGGGTTCGTCCTGGGCCACCACCGCCATCTGCCATTCGGCCGTCGACGAGCAACCGGTGGTGCCGACCTTGCCGCTGGACCACGGCTGCGAGGTGATCCAGCGCACGGCGTCCACACCGTCGGAGAGTGGGGCGCCGAGGATCTCGTAGTTGCCTTCCGAGAAATAGTGGCCGCGCTCGTTCATCTCGACGAAGGCGTAGCCCCGCTTCACCGCTTCGAGTTCGTGAGTCATGTCGCGGGGCGCGCCGAGCTTCACGTCCCAGAAATTGAAGTTGTAAGGCGTGCGGACGAAGATGGCCGGCACCTTGCCGCCAGCGTTTTTCGGCCGATAGATGTCGGCCGCCATGCGCTTGCCGTCGCGCATCTTCACCATCACCTTGCGGTCGATCACGGCCACGTCTTCGAGCTGCTTCTCGATGTCCTTCCGCTTGGCGATCGTCGCCAGCTGCTCGCGGGTGAGGCTGGTCTGCTGCGCGGCGACGGGTGCGGCAACGAGGGCAAGGCAGAACGAGGCAGCGCCGACCGACAGCGCGGTCCTGACGTGGCGGAGGGCAGGGCGCTTGGACATCGATGGTGCCTGTTTTCAGGGACGGTTCATCGAGTCTGGCAAAATGTCCGCGTCCGGTAAATGCATGACTTCCGGCACGGTAGCCATGCTTCCGTGCAATAGACGTCCGTCCCGACACGGCTAAGATGCCGGTACCGCTTTGGGGGACGCATGGCTTCGACCGAGACTTTCAAGTTCATCCTCGTATTGCTCGTGGCGATCCTTGCGCTCGAGTTGATCGCCCGCCGCCTGCGTTTGCCTTCCGCGGCGGCGCTGCTCGCCGGTGGCATCGCCATCGCCTTCCTGCCCGGCGTGCCCGAGGTCAGCTTCGATCCCGAACTGGTGCTCACCGTCTTCCTGCCGCCGCTCCTGATGGATGGCGCCTTCTATACGGTGTGGGCGGAGTTCCGCCGGTATCTCGGCGGCATTCTCTGGCTAGCCGTAGGGGCGGTGGTGTTCACCACCTTCGCCGTCGGGGTCACCGTGCACTGGGTGCTGCCCTCGCTCCCGTGGGCCGCCTGCTTCGCGCTCGGCGCGGTGGTGTCGCCGCCCGACGCGATCGCGGCCAAGGCGGTGCTCGACAAGGTGCGGCTTCCGCGTCGCCTGACGGTGCTGCTGGAGGGCGAAAGCCTGCTCAACGACGCGACCGGGCTCGTGCTGTTCCGGTTCGCCGTGGCCGCCGCGCTGACCGGCGCCTTCAGCATGCAGGACGCCTTGCTCAGCTTCGTGGGTCTCAGCCTCGGCGGCATCGCCGTGGGGCTCATCGTGGGCGGCCTGGTGGTGCTGACGCTGCGCCGCATCGACCACGTGTTCCTCGCCATCACGGCTTCCTGCCTGTCGCCCTGGGCGGCCTACATCGGCGGCGAATCGGTGCACGTCTCGGGCGTCATCGCGGTGGTCACGTGCGGCATCATCTTCGGCTGGTACCAGCACGACGTGTTCACCGCCAACGTGCGCATGCGCAGCACGGCGTTCTGGCAGGTGCTCATCTTCCTGCTTGAGGCATTGGTGTTCATCCTCATCGGCTTCTCGCTGCGTGGCGTGATCGAGAGGCTGGGTGGCGTGGGGCAGGCCCTGCACACGTTGGGTGTGCCCATTCTCGCGGTGCTGGTCGCCGTGATCTTCTCCCGCTTCGTCTGGGTTTACGCCACGGACTATCTCCGCGTGCCGTTGGCCCGCATGGTGGGGCGCAAGCCCTCGCCGCCTTCCCCGAAGGCGTCGTTCCTGCTGAGCTGGGCGGGTATGCGCGGCGTGGTGACGCTGGCGATCGCGCTGTCCCTTCCCGAGGCGATGCCGGGACGCGACCTGACGCTCGCCGCCGCCTTCGCGGTGATCCTGGTGACCGTCGTGATCCAGGGCAGCACCGTGGGCGCGATCATCCGCTGGCTGGGACTGGAAGCGGAGGGGCATGCCGACTCGACGTATCTCAACGAAGGGCAGGCATCGCTGCTCATCGACAGCGCGCAACTGGAAGCGGTGAAGGCGCGCGCATACGACGACCAGGGCACGCTGATCCATCCGCGGCTGCTCGAGCAGTACACGTACCGGGTTTCCGTCGCGGAGCGTTACAGCAAGACGCCGGAAGCATTCACGGGCGGGCGCGAGGCGCATTACGACGTGGTGCTCGCGGCCATCGCCGCCGGTCGCGCGGAACTGCTGCGTCTGCATCGCTCGGGACGTATCCACGACGAACTTCTGCACTACATCGAACGCGACCTCGACCTCCAGCAGATCGAAGCGGAGAACGACCGGGAAAGCCCCGGCATCTGACCGCCACAACCCCGCACGCGGGAAAGATGGGCGGAATCTTGCCGGGAATTCCACGCGGCATTCACCCATGCGCGGGGCACGCTCAGAGGCCCCGCCGGAGGTTCAGACATGGCTGACGACAAGAGCAATCGAGGACAGGCCGACCGCGACCGCATCAACGTCAACGAAGACTACGAGGTGCGCTACTGGACAAAGGAGTTCGGCATTTCGGAGGACACCTTGCGTGACGCGGTGAAGCGTGTGGGGCCCATGGTGGACGACGTCCGCGCGGAACTTCGTCGCAAGCGGTGATGCTCGCCGGTTCGCCGGACTAGCGGCTCTCCTCGTAGCTGGCTCCGAGCAGCGCGGTGGCGAGATCGCCGATCTTCATGTGGTCGTAGCTCGTGTGGTTCATCAAGACAACGGTATGGCCGTCGTCGATGACCCGCCAGGCCAGCACGCGGTAGGCGCCGTCCGAGCCGTATTCCCAGGCGACGGTGCGCGGCTTTCCCGCCACCTCGAGGACCTTGGTGCGGCCGCCGAGGGCATAGCTCTGCTGCGGCCGCACCACCCTCATGAGCGTGCGTACGCTTTCCGCTTTCAGGATGCGGCCTGAAAACAGGGCGTCGAGCAGCGACAGCATGTCGTCGGCGCTGGTGTAGTAGCCACCCGCGAGGGTCATGAACGGTGGAAGCTTCTTGTCGAGTCGCGACGTCGTGGACGGCGCGCCCTTGAAGCCTGTGGCCATCCCCGGGATATCGCCCGGCATGCCGGAAAAGACACCGCTGTGACGCAACGCCAGCGGCTCGGTGAGGAAGCTCCGTACGAGGTCGTCGTAGGAGCGGCCGGTGGCACGCTCGATCACGCCTTTCAGGACGATCCAGTTCGAATGTGAGTAGTCCCACTGGGTGCCCGGTTCGAAAGCGAGGGGGCTGGAGGCGAAGCGATGGATCGCGATAGCCGTGTTCAGCGTGAGGTCGCGTGTTGCCGGGTCGCTCTTGATGGCCTTGTCGATGTCGTTCGGGATGCCGCTCGAATGCGTGAGCAGGTGCAGCAGGGTGACCTTGTCTCCCGATGCCTTCGGGTAGTCGGGCAGGTAGTGCGACACGGGCTGGTCGAGCGAAAGAATGCCCTGTTCCACCAGCCGCATGACGACGATGGAGGTCACCCATTTGGAGAAGGAGCCGGTCGGGAAGGCGGTGGCCGTATCCAGGGCCACGTCGGGAGCCACCCGGGCCTTGCCATAGGCAGCCCGGAAGACAGAGCCCTGGCCGTCGGAGACGAGCACCACACCGTCGAAACCGCCGGCGGCGGCCTTGTCGGCGATGACCTGGCATGAGCCACATGTGGCGGCGGCGCTTCCCGACAAGAGCAGGAGCAGCGAGGCGATGAAGGTGCGCATGAGTTCCCCCCGAAAAACGGTTCGATGCGGGAAAGGGCTCCGGGGTTTAAGGGTTCGGCCGTCTAAACGATCCATGAATCCGGGGTCTTGAAATCCTTCCGCCGCTGCATAAATTACTGCTCGCCGGCCGCCTCGGGGCCGGCCCACCGCTCGCTATGGGGGCGGCAAGGAGAACCCATTCCGTATTGCTTCTAAGGAGGATATGGCCATGCGAACTCTTCTCGATTATTCCCCGCTGCATCGTTCAAGTATCGGTTTCGACCGCGTGTTCGACCTGCTCGAGAGCGCCGCGCGTAACCAGGCGTCCGACAACTACCCGCCGTTCGACTCCATCAAGCTGGACGAGGATCGCTATCGGGTGACCATGGCGGTCGCCGGTTTCCGCGAAAGCGACCTCACCATCACCACGCAAGGCAACCTGCTGCTGGTGAGCGGCGAGCACAAGGGAGAACCAGAAGGCGAGTACCTGCACCGCGGTATCGCCACCCGGCCGTTCCAGCGCCGCTTCGAACTGGCCGAGCACGTGCGCGTCACCGGTGCCCGTCTGGCCGATGGCCTCCTGTCCATCGACATGAAGCGCGAGGTTCCGGAAGCCATGAAGCCGCGCCAGATCCGCATCGATGCGGGCGAGGGCGGCGAGACCTCGGTGCGTCAGATCACCGACCACCAGGTCGCCGCGTAAGAAGGGATGGCCCGGACGCCTTTCCGGCGTCCGGGCCATGGGACGGCTTCCATCGCACGGATGCGCCTCAGCGAGTTTCCGCGGGAATCATCCCGATCGTCGCGAGCCACTTCTCTGCAAGTTCGGGCCAGTGCGTGATGGGTTCGGCCGTGGGCCGCAGCCCGAACGCGTGCCCACCATGGGCGTAGAGGTGTAACTCCGCGGGTGCTTCGGCCTTCGTCATGGCCGTGTAATACACGAGCGCCTGGTTCGCACCATCGACATGGTCGTCTTCGGCTTGCAGCACGAACGTCGGCGGCGTGTCCTTCGTGACGGGGATGTTCGGATTCAGCGTGCGGTAGTCGGTGGTGAGGTGGCCGGGGTAGATGGCCAGCGCGAAGTCGGGGCGTGCGCTTTCCTTGTCCACGGCATCCACCGGGGCATAAATGCGCTTTCGATAGTTTGTGCTCGCTTCGGCGACGATGAACCCGCCGGCAGAGAAACCGAGAACACCGACCTTGTGTGGATCGATATGCCATTCGGCTGCGCGGGCGCGTACCAAGCGCAGCGCGCGCTGGGTGTCGGCGAGCGATGGCAACGACAGCGCGAGGTTGTGCGGCCTGCAATCGCATCGCCAGTCGTACGGAGCGCTGGGTACGCGGTACTTCAAGAGCACGCAGGTTACTCCTCGCGGCGTGAGCCAGTCGCAGACTTCCGTGCCTTCCAGATCCATCGCCAGGCCTTCGAAGCCGCCCCCTGGCACGACGACGACCGCCGCACCCGTGTTGCCCGAGGCCGGCGAATAGACGGTGATCGTCGGCTGCGAAACATTGGTGACCCACGTCACCGGTTTGCCGCCGATGAGGTCGGTGCCCGTCTTGACCGACTCGGGACCGGGCACCGCATTCGCGTTGGGCGGCTGACCCGGCCACAACGGTATCTGGCTGCGCCCTTCCGCGGGCTGCCAGGTGGCGGTTTCGGCCATTGCGGCGCTGGATGCCAGCGCCACGACCAAGGCGACGAGGAACGGCCTCATGTGTTTTTCCCCTGCGTGAATGGAAAACCCATTCTTCAACGCATGCGGGGCGTGGTGCGGCGGGATTGCTGTCCTTGCTCGGGCAAGCCGTGCGGAGGGAGGGGATGCCCTCCGCTCCGTTTCCCCGTCCGGGTTCAGGCGGCAAAGCCGCCGTCGATCATGAGGCTGGCACCGGTGATGTAGCCCGCTTCCGGCCCCGCGAGGTAAGCGACGAAGCTGGCGACTTCCTCGGGGTGTCCATACCGTCCCGCGGCGAGCATCGGGATGAGGCCTTGTGCCATCGGGCCGCTGGCCGGGTTCATGTCGGTGTCGACAGGGCCGGGCTGCACCACGTTCACGGTAATGCCTTTCGGGCCCAGGTCCCGGGCAAGGCCCTGGGTCAGTCCCTGCAACGCCGACTTGCTCATGGCGTAGACCGCGCCGCCGGCGAAAGGCATGCGCTCGGCGTTGGTGCTGCCGATGTGGATGATGCGGCCGCCCTGGCCCATGATTCTCGCCGCCGCGCGGCTGGCGATCACGGCGGCGCGCACATTGACGGCGAGCGTGCGGTCGAGATCCTCCGTCGTGAATTCCTCGATCGGCGCGATGGCGAGCACGCCCGCGTTGTTCACGAGGATGTCCAGCGCGCCGAAGGCTTCCCTGGTCTGCGTCACCGCCGCCTCGATCGCCTTCTCGTCGGCGCTGTCCGCCTGAATGGCCATGGCGCGACCGCCGGCCTTTTCGATGTCGTCGACAACGGCTTGGGCCGCTGCGGCGCCCTGGACATAGGTAAGCGCGACGGAGGCACCGCCGGCGGCCAGGCGGCGGGCCACCGCCGCCCCGATACCACGGGATCCGCCGAGGACGAGGGCGCTCTTGCCCTGGATGCTATTGAGGTTGCTCATGGTCGATCTCCGGTAAGTGGAATGGCTCTCGTGCGCCATCAATTTAGGCGCGCGGAGCCACAACCGGTAGCCACGGAACGGTAGTTTCATTCCATCCAGAAGGTTTAGAATCGAAACGTGGACACCTTGAATGGCATCGCCTGTTTCGTTCGCAGTGCGGAGGCGGGCAGCTTCGCCGCGGCAGCGCGCGTGCTCGGGCTGACGCCCGCCGCCGTCGGCAAGAACGTCGCACGGCTGGAGGTGGAACTGGGTGTGCGGCTGTTCCAGCGAACGACGCGCCGCCTGTCGCTCACCGAGGCCGGCGAAGCCTTCCGCCAGGACGTGCAGGGCAGCCTCGACCAACTGAACCACGCGATGGCGAATGCGAGCGCCCGCACGACGGGCCCGGCCGGCGAGTTGCGTGCGGCGCTGCCCAACGCCTTCGGCCGTGAATACATCGTTCCGATGCTGGACACGTTCCTTACATCGTTCCCGTCCATCCGGGCGGACTGGCGTTTCGACAATCGGCCGGTCGATCTCATCGCCGATGGCTTCGATGTCGCGATCGGCGGAGGCTTCGATCTCCGGCCCGGCGTGGTGGCTCGCGCACTGGCACCTGCGCATCGCATCCTCATCGCGTCGCATCGGTTCCTCGACGACGGCCCGGCCATCGCCACGCCCGCTGATCTCGCGGGCCGAAGCGGCATCCTTATCCGTTCGCCGCAGACGGGACGCGTCAGGGACTGGGTGCTGTCCAATCGCTATGGCGCGGAAGCGGCCATCGAACTGGACAGGAGGGTCCTTTTCGACGACCCCGACGCCGCGTGTCACGCGGCGGCCCTGGGTATGGGCATCGCGCTCGTGGCGGTGCAATCGGCATTGCCGTGGATCGAACGCGGCCGGGTGAAGCGTGTGCTGCCCGACTGGTGGGTCGAAGGCGGCAACCTGTCGCTGTATTACCCCGCGCAAGCCTTGCTGCCGCAGAAGACCCGCGTATTCATCGACCACATCGTGGAGAGCTTCCGCGTGCAGGATCTGGCAGGCCGCTTCAACGCCCTGCACCCCGCCGTGCTCTGAGTGCGGGCGGCCACCACCGTCACCGGTTACACGTGCGCACGCAACGCATCGCCGGCTTCCCATGGCGGAGGACGGGCGCGCGAACGAGGCTGCACGGATGCGATACGACCGTGGCTCTTCCCTCATCGAATCACTCACCGCGCTCGCGATATTCGCCATCGGTTCGGCTTGCCACGCCGTGTGGATCGGGCAGTCCATGGCCACGCATGCGCGCGCGTCGCGGCTGGTCGCCGCCACCACGATCGCCTTGAGCCTCGAGGCACGAATGCGCGTGAACCGGGAAGGCGCGCTCGCAGGGCACTACGAAAGCGAAGCACGCAGCCTGTCCTGCGCCGCCGGTTGCGACTGGCGTGAAATCGCCGCCGCCGACCTCTGGCTTTTCCACAAGGCCATTGACCGGCATCTCGGCGCAGGTGCGTCCTCACGTGTGGCGTGTGGGCCCGCGAGCGAATGCACGATTTCCATCGCATGGTTGGGCCGTCCCGTTATCGACTGGTCGTTCCGACTGTGAATGCGCGGGGCTTCACCCTGATCGAGTGGCTGATCGGAACCGCCGTCGCGGGCATCGTGGGCGCGATCGCCCTGGCGGTACTTTGCCGAACAGGGCTCGTGGCGGCGCGTGCGCAATCCGACGTGCGCATCGACGCCGACGCCTGGCTGGCGCTGGCCGCCATCTCGCGCGATCTGCGTGCGGCTTCGCAATGGCGCGGCTGCCTCGACTCCGACGCCTGCGCGATCGGAGCGCCACGTCGCGTCGGTTCCGCGATCGTCGCGGACAAGGTGCAATGGTTTGCCGACGATGGCCTGTGGCGCTGCGAGCGGGACGAGACGCGTCTCGGGAACCCTTGGGCCTGCGACCGGTTCCTCGATAGTGTTGCTTCCGTGCAATTCGTGGTGGACCTGCGCAGAGGCCACGGTCGGACGATTCGACGCGACTACGCGGAAGGCGACGGCGACAGAGCCAAAGCGATCGAGGTCGTCGTATGGACTCGCAAGAGCAGGCCCTACTCCCGCACCACCGGCCTTCATGAACGTGCGCACTGAGCGTGGCGCCATCCTCATCGTGGTGCTCGCGATCCTGGCCATGATGACGGTCGTGGGCGCGGCGGTGTCGCACTCCGCCTCGGCGCGCATGCTGGCGGTGCGTGAGTTTCTGCGCGTCGAAATCGAGGCCCGCAAGTTGCGCGACGCACAGGTGGCGACGCAGGCAGCCGCCATGCGACCATCGGTGGCGGCGCGACACGCGCGTCGTCGAACAGAAGGGGAGGCCATGGATCGCAGACGATTCCTACAGGGCGCCACGATAGCCTCGGGCGTGGCGATGACCGCGACCGGTCTTGCGAAGAGTGCCGCCAAGGCACCTTCAGGCGCATCGGGCGGCACCGTTCCCCGCGTGTGTTCCACCTGGGACTTCGGCGTGGCCGCCAACCAGGCGGCGTGGAAAGTGCTCTCGGCCGGCGGCCGTGCACTGGACGCCGTGGAACAGGGCGTGCGTGTGCCCGAGGCGGACCTGAAGAACCATAGCGTGGGCCGCGCGGGATACCCCGATCGCGACGGCAAGGTCACGCTGGACGCCAGCATCATGGACGAAAGTGGAAATTGCGGCGCCGTGGCCGCGATCGAGCATATCGCCCATCCCATTTCCGTGGCGCGGCGGGTCATGGAGCGCACGCCGCACGTGCTGCTCGTTGGCGACGGCGCGCTCCAGTTCGCGATGGAGCAAGGCTTCCCCCGCGAGGAACTGCTCACGCCCGAGTCGGAAGCGGCGTGGCACGAATGGCTGAAGTCGGCGAAGTACAAGCCGGTGGCCAACAGCGAAGTGAAAAGCTACAACGCGGGCCCGGGCGGTACGCCGGGCGATGCCAGCAACCACGATACCATCGGCATGCTTGCCATCGACGCAAAGGGCAATCTTTCCGGCGCCTGCACCACCAGTGGTATGGCTTGGAAGCTGCACGGTCGCGTGGGCGACAGCCCCATCATCGGCGCGGGACTCTATGTGGACAACGAAGTCGGTGGCGCCACCTCGACAGGCGTCGGCGAGGAAGTCATCCGCAACGTGGGCAGTTTCCTGGTGGTGGAACTGATGCGCCAGGGGCGCTCGCCCGAGGATGCGTGCCGCGAGGCCGTCGAACGCATCCTGCGCCGCAAGCCGAACGCGAAGGATCTCCAGGTGGGCTTCCTCGCTATGGACAAGAAGGGCAACGTCGGCGCCTGGGCGATCCAGAAAGGCTTCTCGTACGCGGTTTGCGATGCGAAGAAGCAGGATGCGCTGATTCCCGGCAAGAGCACCTACTGATCGTGGCGCTGCTCGAAATCGCGGCCAATTCGGTGGCGTCCGCCTTCGCGGCACAGGAAGGCGGTGCAGGCCGCGTCGAACTGTGTGCCTGCCTGGAAGAGGGCGGGGTCACACCCTCGCACGGCACCATCGCGCTGGCCCGCGAGGGCCTTTCGATTCCGTTGTACGTGTTGATCCGGCCTCGCGCGGGCGATTTCCTCTACGAGAACGCCGAGATCGAGGCGATGCTCGACGACATCGCCCATTGCCGCGACCTGGGTTGCGAAGGCGTCGTCGTCGGCGCGCTCACCGCGGAAGGCGAGGTGGACCGCGAGGCCTGCGGGCTGTTCCTGCATGCGGCGGAAGGCATGGGCGTGACCTTCCACCGTGCGTTCGATCTCGTACCGGACCGGCACGAGGCGCTGGAGGCATTGATCGATCTCGGCTTCGAGAGGGTACTCACGTCCGGCGGCATGCCCAGTGCGGTGGCAGGTGCTTCCGCTATCGCGCGGCTCGTGTCGCAGGCAGGCGGCCGCATCGCGGTCATGCCGGGCGCAGGCATCGAGCCCGGCAACGTCGTCGCGTTACGCGAAGCGACGCGCGCCAGGGAGTTCCATGCCTCCGCCAAGCGTCGCCTGCCATCGGCCATGCGTCGCGTTCCTGGGGACGCACTGGGCATGGGGGCCGGCGAAACACGTACGGATGTCGAGACTGTGCGCGCTCTGGTCACGGCCTTGGCCTGAGCGGTTGGTGTGACTTCGTCTCGCGGAATGCCTGTTGAGTTCGCTTCGTAGGGTGGGCTCGCCTGTTCGGCCTCGCGCTCGGCGCTCGTACGTGGTCGGGAAGCCAGTACCCGTTCCCCTCGCCGCGAAGGCTTACGTCGTTCCTTGCGAAAGGAGAGCCGCTGCGCGGCTCAATGTCTTATGGCTTCGCCGCGGCGGACCCGGGCGTTCGGGCGGGGGTCTTCGACTCGGCATCCCTGCCTCGGCGAAGACGGCGGGCCGTCCTGGCCCGCCCCCTTGCGGGCCTTTTCCGCCCGCACGCCCTCGACTCCAGACATCGCGGCGAGGGGAACGGGTACTGGCAGCGGACGGTGCGGGTTCCTGTTGGGAGAGCGAAGCGTGCGTTGGGAAAGCGGAGCGCGAGCCGATGGTGTGCTTTGGGATGTCAAGAGCACTCCTCGTCAGCCCTGCCTTATCTTCGAGCGCAAACTCGAGCAACCATACGGGCGTAAGCGAGGAGACACCGGCGCGGCGACCTTGCTGCGAAACGATCGGTTAGATCTGGGAACGAACGGTCGACCGCGCCGGCTCTCGACACCTAATCTGACAGCAAACGGGCCAGATAAGGCACGACGGTAGGATGGGACGCTGCGAGACCGTCGCATCGCACCCTTGTGGGAACCACTTCGCTTTGTGTGGGAGCCGCTTCAGCGGCGATGGGTGCTCGCGGCAAGCTGGCCCGCTGCCGCGGGATCGCCGGCATAGCCGGCTCCCACAGAGAGCGTCGCGAATCGTCTCTCGTGCGGATGGGCATAAACGCGCAAGGCGCTCTCCTACAACACGCGAGAGACTCCCAACTATCGTCGTGCCTGCGAAGGCAGGCACCCAGCGACTCAAGCGCGGACGGTCACGACAGACCAAAACAACAACGCAAGCCACGCACCAAACACCACACCCCGCCGCATCGTCCGATGCCGGCAGCCGTCGCCCTCGCCGCGATGTCTGGAGTCGAGGGCGGCCGGGCGGAAAAGGCCCGTCAGGGGGCGGGCCAGGACGGCCCGCCGTTTCCGCCGAGGCAGGAGGCCGAGTCGGAAACCCCCGCCCGGACGCCCGGGTCCGCCGCGGCGACGCCATGAGACATTGAGCCGCGCAGCGGCTCTCCTTTCGCAAGGAACGACGTAAGTCTTCGCGGCGAGGGCGACGGCTGCCGGCCTCCAGATCACGGCACACGCGCCGATGCGATGCCGCAAGGCGAGCCCATCCTAAGAAGCGAGCCACACAAGTACCAAGCACGAAGAACAAGAGGCCCTGAACCGGCTACACCCGGCCACGCTGTCTCACCGGCACCAGCCCCGCGGGTGTGGTCGCCACGATACGTCGGCCGGACTCGGGCACGATCTCGTGCAAGCCGGTCAGTGTGCCGAATGCCGGCAGCATGGCCACGTCGCGATCAAAGACGAATGCCGGCAGGCGATGCCGTCGCCAGCCGTCGCGCACGGTTACGCCCGGATGCACGTGCCCTGCGAGCGTGTAGCCGCCCTTGTGTGGCGACGGATGGTGCGCGAACACGAACGGTGGCGCGAACACATGATCGGGGCGCACGTCGATGCCCAGCGTGGCGACGTCGAAGTGTCTGTCGTGGTTGCCCGCGATGAGGTCCATCGCTACTTCCGCGTGCGATTCGCGCCACGTGCGAACCTTTTCCACCCAGCCACTACGTTCCGTCGCCGCGCCGTGCACCAGGTCGCCGAGGACCACCAATCGTGCCGGTGCAAACTCGGCGATAAGCGCGTCGAGACGGGCCAGATCGTCTTCGGTGTCGCCGCTGGGCACGGCGATGCCTGCGCGCCGGAACACCGCACCCTTGCCGAAATGCACGTCGGATACCAGCAGTGTCCGTCGCGCCGCCCAGTGAATCGCGCGTTGCGCGTGCAAGGTGAGACGTTCGCCCGCGACCTCGATATCGTGCGTCATCATGCGTCGGCTCCTGCTTCCAATGTGGCGAGCATCCGCTCGACGCGGGTCTTCCAGTCGTCGCCGGCGATGCCGCCGCGCAGCCGCTCCACCCAAAGCGGAAAGGCGAGGGGACTCAGCCGTTTCGTTTCGCGCCACAGCAGCCGCGATCGCGACACGCGTAGCAGGCACGCGCGCAGCCGCGAATAGTCCAGCTGCTGGTCGAGTACTTCGCGCTCGGCCTGCCATAGCAGGGGGTGCGTGGGGTCGTGGCGGCGAAGCACGTCGAACAGCAATCCGCTGGATGCCTGCAACTGGCGAAGCGTCTTGCCGTGCGCGGGATATCCGTTGAAGACGAGCCCGGCCACGCGGGCGATCTCGCGGAACTGCCGCCGCGCCAATTCAGAGAGATTGATGCTCGCGCGGATATCGGCACGAAGGCCCCAGGGATGAAGCAGGCGGCGCATCGTTTCCTCGTCCAGGGGTGGCATGCGCGCAGCCGTCAGTGTCAGGCCGTAGTCGTTGACGGCGTACCCGTAGTCGCCGGGCTGGATTCGAGCCATGCGATAGGCGAGCACGGCGGCCAGTCCTTCGTGCGCCAGACGCCCTGCGAAGGGGAACACGAAGAGGTAATCGCCTTCGCGGGTACGGGTGCGCTCGCAGAGCGTCTCGTCGACGCGCGGAATGGACGACTGCCGGCTCTGTACGTCGAGCAATGCTCCGAGCGCGCGCATCTCCGCGGACGCAGGGATGCCGCCCGCCAGCGCCTCGCGCAGTTCGTCCGACAGTTCGCCGGAGAGAGGCAGCCGTCCGCCCATCCAGCGAGGCACCCCGCCTCGCCGGTTGGGTGCGGCGCGCACGTAGGCTGTCATGTCGCGCACGCGCACCAGTTCGAGGTTGCGGCCGGCGAAGAGGAAGCGATCGCCGGGCCGGAGTCGCGAAAGGAAGCTCTCTTCCACCGTGCCCAGCCGGGCGCCCTTCATGTAACGCACGTGCAGGCTGCCGTCGGACGTGATCGTACCGATCGAGAGGCGGTGCATGCGTGCGATGCGCCCGCTGTCCACGTGGAAGCGGCCGTCGGTTTCCACCAGCTTCTGGTATTCCGGATAGCTCGCCAGCGCCGAGCCGCCGGTGCGCAGGTAGGCAAGCACCGCGTCGAAGCGTTCGCGCGGCAGGTTGGCATAGGCAAGCGACGACGTGATTTCGGCATAGGCGTCGTCGGCGGTGAAGCCACCGCCGAGAGCCATGGTGAGCAGGTGCTGCGCGAGTACGTCGAGGCAGCCGCGCATGGGCGGGCGCGGTTCGAGGTGTCCTGTCTCCAGTGCGTGGCGTGCCGCGGCGATCTCCGCGAGTTCAAGCAGGTGGGTCGGTACGCAGAGGATGCGGGAAGGAGCACCTGGCCGGTGCCCACTGCGGCCGGCGCGTTGGAGCAGGCGCGCGATGCTCTTGGGGCTGCCGACCTGGATCACGCGCTCCACGCTGGCGAAGTCGACGCCGAGATCGAGGCTGGACGTGGCCACCACGCAGCGCAGGGCCCCCACGCGCAAGCCCTCTTCGGCGGCGAAGCGCAATTTCGGGTCGATGGAACCGTGGTGCAATGCCAACGTATCCGGCGACTCCGGCCATACCGACGACAAGGCCTCGTGCCACAGTTCCGCCTGCGAGCGCGTGTTGGCGAAAACCAGGCTGCTGCGTGCCGTCATTACGGCATCCAGCACGCGTGGCAGCTGCGAAAGCCCCAGGTGGCCGGCCCACGGGAAACGCTCGCCGCTTTCCGGCAGAGCGCTCTCGACGATCGTTTTCTTCTTCGAGCGGGCGCCGATCAGCACGCCGTCAGGGGCGAGCGCGTGCAAGGCTTCGTCGAGGTTGCCGAGCGTGGCCGACAGCCCCCAGGTGCGCAGGCCAGGCAGCCAGTGACGAAGACGCGTCAGCCCGAGTTGCAGCAACGTGCCTCGCTTGTTGCCTACCAGCTCATGCCACTCGTCCACGACGATGCCGCGCAGGTTGGCGAAACGCTCTTTCGCATCCGGATAGCTGAGGAGCAGGGCCAGGCTCTCCGGCGTGGTGACCAGCAGTTCGCACGCACCGCGGCGGAGGCGGGCCCGTTCGGCGCTGCCGCTATCGCCCGTGCGGCGCAGCACGCGCCAGGGAAGTTCCATCGCTTCCACCGCGGACGCGAGGTGTTGTGCGGTGTCCGTGGCCAGCGAACGCAACGGCGTGATCCACAGGAGTTGCAGGCCCATCCGCGGCCGCAGCACGGCGTCGATCAGCGGACCGCCCGCGGCAGCCAGTGTCTTTCCGGTGCCGGTCGGCGCGTGGATCAGCCCGTTATGGCCCTTGTGCCACGCGCGCCATGCTGCCCGCTGGAACGGTGCGGCACGGCGTTCCTGCGCGGCGAACCACGCGAGGAGGCGCGCCTCAGCCCGACGCCAGGCGGCGGAGGTCGTCGAGCTTGTCAGCATCGCGAATGCCCAGATCCGTACGCCAACGCAGGATGCGCGGGAAGCGCACTGCCACCCCGGCCTTGTGGCGGCCCGAGGCCTGAATGGCCTCGAAGGCGAGTTCGAAGACGTGCGTGGGTTCGACCGAGCGCACGGGTCCGAAGCGGTCGATGGTATGCGCGCGGATCCAGCGGTCGAGACGGCCGATCTCGGCGTCGTCGAGGCCCGAATACGCCTTGGCCACCGGCACGAGCGTGTCGCCTTCCCAAACGCCGAAGGTGTAATCGGTGAAGAGCCCGGAACGGCGTCCATGACCCGGCTGCGCATACAGCAGCACGGCATCGACCGTGTAGGGGTCCACCTTCCACTTCCACCAGTCGCCGCGCTTGCGGCCGACGCGGTAGGGCGATTCCAGGCGCTTCAGCATCAGCCCTTCGGTACGCCGCTCGCGCGACTCGTGGCGCACGGCGGTCAATGCTTCCCATGTCGACGCGTCCACGGCGGGCGACAGCGCGAGCGTGGGACCATGCCCTTCCACCAGTGCGGCCAGCATGGCGCGTCGCTCGCGAAGCGGACGTTCGCGCAGGTCCTGGCCGTCCAGTTCGAGTAGGTCGTATGTCATGAGTCGCACCGGCGTGTCGGCAAGCAGCTTTGCCCCGGGCTTGAGCTTGCCGATGCGCTTCTGCAGCGCGGCGAAGGGCAGCGGATGCGCTTCGTCGAGCGTCCACGCGAGGATCTCGCCGTCCAGCACGCAGCCGTCCGGCAAGTTCAGCGCGGCTCGCTCGATCTCCGGAAAGCGGCCGTCCAGCCGTTCTTCGCCACGCGACCAGAGCAGCGCGCCGTCGGCACGGCGCATCAATTGCGCGCGTATGCCGTCCCATTTCCATTCGGCCAGCCAATCCCCGACGCTTCCCAGCACATCGATATCCTGCTCCAGCGGCGAGGCAAGAAAGAACGGGTAGGGCCGTTCGCCGGCGTGCTCGTCCGCGCGTTCCGGTCCCGCGAGCGCGAGGAAGGCGTCGGCCGTGGGCTTCCATGTGCCGCTCAGGCGATGCGCGATGAGATCCGTGGGAAGATCGGCCCACTGGGCCAGGGCCTGCACGACGAGTCGGTGCGAGACGCCGACGCGCAGGGAGCCGGTGAGGAGCTTGTTCACCAGGAACACCTGCTCCCGCGGCAAGGGCCTCCACCATTCGCGCAGAAGCTCGATGCGTTCCGACGGCTCCAGACGGGCGAGGGAGGGCAACCTTGCTTCCATCCAGACGTGCAGGGGCACGTTGTCGCCGCCGTCTTCCGTGCCCGGAAGCATGAGCGAGATCGTCTCCGCCAGGTCGCCGACGTGCTGGTAGCTGTCGTCGATCAGCCAGTCCGCATAACCCGTTTCCGCCGCGAGGGCCAGGCGCAGCTCTGTGGACGTGGCCGTGCGCTTGAGCTTGCCGCCACCCAGGACGTAGACCGCCCACGCCGCGTCGACCGCCGGTGCTTCCGCGAAATACGCCGCCATCGCGTCGCGCTTGGCGGACGTGGACGAGGTGCGGTCCAGGGCTTCGAAGAGCGCGGCGAAGCGGCGCATCAGTCGCCTTCCTCACTGCTGCGTGACTCCGGCAGGGTGCCCCCGAGGGATCGCAAGGGGAACGCCTCGTGACCGGTGTCGCGCAGGTGCCTGACCAGCGCTTCGCCGTCGCCGTGCGTCACGTAGATGCGCTTCGCGCCGCAGTCGTCCACGCTGCGCAGCAGGCCCGGCCAGTCGGCGTGATCGGAAACGACAAAGCCGCGGTCGTACCCGCGACGCCGCCGCGCGCCGCGTACCTGCATCCATCCCGAGGCGAAGCCGGTCGAGGCCTTTCCGAAGCGGCGCATCCAGGGCGAGCCGGCGGCGGACGGCGGCGCCATGATCAGTTCACCGGCGAAATCCTTGCCGCGTGCAGACTCGCTGACCGCCACCGTCGGCAGCATGTGCACGCCCGCGTTCCGGTAGACCTCCACCAGCCGCAACATGGCGCCATGCAGGTGCACCGTGCGGTCGGTACGCGTGGCCAGTTCCGCCAGCAGACGCTGGGCCTTGCCCAGCGCGTAGCAGAACAGCACCGCCGGCACGCCGCGATCGCGGCATTCGTCGACCCACGCCAGGATGTCGGCCACCACCGTGCGCATCGAGGGCCAGCGATAGATGGGGAGGCCGAAGGTGGATTCGGTGACGAACACATCGCAGGGCACGGGTTCGAACGGTGCGCAGGTCGGATCGGGATCGCGCTTGTAGTCGCCGGACACGACGACAACCTTGCCGCGGCCTTCTATGCGGACCTGCGCCGCGCCGAGGATATGGCCCGACGGGTGGAACGACAGGCTCGTGTCGCCGAGGGTGAAGCGTTCGCTCCAGTCGTGCGCGTGGATGACGGACTCCGCGCCCAGCCGTTCGCGCATCAGCAGGGTGCCCGCCGAGGCGACGTGATAGAGGCCGCTGCCCGATCGCGCGTGATCGCCGTGCGCGTGCGTGACGACGGCGCGCGCCACGGGCTGCATCGGGTCGATGAAGAAGTCGCCCGCGGGACAATACAAGCCTTCGGGGCGCGGCAGCAGCAGGTCGCTATCCATGCCGCGACGTTAGGTGGCGCTTAGTCAACGCCGCGAAAAGGTGACGCGGGATCAGGCGACGAACTGCAACCGGGCCAGTTCCGCGTACAAGCCGCCCTCGGCAAGCAGGCTGTCGTGGGTGCCCTGGGCCACGATGCGGCCGCCGTCCATCACCACGATGCGATCGGCACGTTGCACGGTGGCAAGACGATGGGCGATCACGAGGGTGGTGCGCCCTTTCTCCAGGCGCTCGAGCGCGTGCTGGATCGCGGCTTCCGATTGCGCGTCCAGCGCCGAGGTGGCCTCGTCGAGCAGCAGCAATGGCGCGTCGCGCAGGATGGCCCTGGCGATGGCCACGCGCTGCTTCTGTCCACCAGACAAGCGCACCCCGCGTTCGCCCAGCGCGGCCTCGTAGCCGTCGGGCAGGGCGGAAATGAAGCTGTCCGCTTCGGCCAGGCGCGCGGCCTCGCGCACCTCGTCGTCGCTGGCGTCCCCCCGGCCGAAACGGATGTTGTCCGCCGCCGTGCCGCCGAAGATCACCGTCTCCTGCGGCACCAGCGCGATGGCCCCGCGCAGTTCCGGAAGGGCAAGCGCGCGCAGGTCGACGCCGTCCAGGCGTATGGCGCCGGAAACGGGGTCGTGGAAGCGAAGAAGCAGGCTGAACACCGTGCTCTTGCCCGCGCCGGAGGGACCGACCAGCGCCACGGTTTCGCCTGGCGCGATCTCCAGGTGGAAATCGGAGAGGGCGGGAACGTCGGGCCGCGACGGGTAACGGAATTCCACATGTTCGAAGCGCAGGGCGCCGGTCACCGGCCGCGGGAGCGGTTCCGGCGCATCGGGCGTGCGGATCGTGGCCCGTTCGGCGAACAGTTCCCCGATGCGTTCCATGGCGCCCGCGGCTCTCAGCACGTCGCCCCACACTTCGGAAAGGCCCGCCACGGAGCCCGCAGCGAAAATGGCATAGAGCACGAACTGGCTGAGCACGCCGGGAGCGAGATCGCCGGCGATGACGTCGCGCGCACCGGCCCACAGCACCAGGGTGATCGCGCCGAAGATCAGCACGATGACGGCGGCGGTGAGCAGCGAGCGCATGCCGATGCGCCGGCGGGCCGTGGCCAGCGCAAGCGCGATGGCGCTGGCATAGCGACGACTCTCGATCGGCTCGCGCGCATAGGCCTTCACCGCCTGCGCGGCATTCAGCGTTTCGTTCGCGACCGCGGCGGCGTCGGCGATGCGGTCCTGGCTGTTCCGGGACAGCTTCTGCACGCGCCGGCCGAATACGAGGATCGGCAACATCACGGCGGGAATCACCAGTGCCGTTAGGCCAGCGAGGCGCGGGCTGGTCCAGGCCATGGCCGCCGCGGCGCCGATGAGCATGACGGCACTGCGCAGGGCCACGGAGATGCCCGAACCGACCAGGGTCTGCACCACTTCGGTGTCGGTGCCCAGCCGGGAGGTGAGTTCCCCCACGCGCGTGCTTTCGTAGAAGCCGACATCCAGCTGGATGACGTGCTCGTAGAGCGCCGTGCGCAGGGAGGCGAGCGACCGCTCGCCGAGCAGGGCGATGCAGAAATAGCGGGCGGCCGTGGCAATCGCGAGCACCAGGGCCACGCCGAACAGGGCGAGGAAGGTGCCGTTGATGGTCGCGAGGCTCGACGCGAGGAAGCCGTGGTCGATGATGTGCCTGACGGCGACCGGCAGCACCAGCGACGCGCTGGACGAGATGCCGAGGAACACGAGCCAGCCGAAGGCGAGCCCCTTGTGCGGCTTCAGGAACGGCCAGAGGTTGCGCAGCGCGCCGATGTTGCGCGACTTCTCCCTGCGTTGCTCGCTCATGCTCACGTCGTTGGTTTCCAGGCAATTCGGGAACGGATGGGGCCGCCCGGTACGGTATTCAACCGCGAATTCCTGCGAAACGGCTTCAGTCCAGGCGGCGGGGGCGCACCCGGCCGCGGGTGAGGTCCACCACCCGCGAAACGATCGAATCCAGCGCATCCAGCGGTGCCGCCACCGTCAGCGTCGCGCCGTCCGCCTCGAACGTTTCCCTTTCCACCGTCGCTCCCATCTCGCGAAGGCGAGCGTCGAGCAGGGCCAGCTCGCCGAACTCGCAGCGCAGCGCCAGGTGCCCGACGGGCACGATGGGCGTCCGCGGCGCGAGGCGCAGGCATTCGGCGGCACTGCCGCCGTAGGCCCGGGCGAGGCCGCCCGCGCCGAGCTTGATCCCGCCGTACCAGCGCGTGACCAGTACGGCCACGCGGTCGCAGCCTTGCCCGTCGATGGCGGCGAGAATGGGCCGCCCCGCGGTACCGCCGGGTTCGCCGTCGTCGTTGAAGCGATAGGCGTCGCCGATGCGATACGCCCAGCAGTTGTGCGTGGCTGCCGGATCGCCGTTCGCGTCGAGCCATGCCAGGGCCGCGGCAGGCGAATCCACAGGGGCGGCCTGGGCGAGGAACCGGCTTTTCCTGATCTCTTCCTCGTGCCGCCACGGTGCGGCCAGCGTATCCAATGGCGTGCTCAAGGTTCCAGGTGGCGCAGTTCTCGGGGCAACGAGGTTAAGGCATCCGCCGTCATGGTGTCTGCAGCGGTCTCGCCTGGTAGGAGCGCGCCCTGCGCGCGACCGCTTTTCGCCCCAGTTTGCAGCCTTGCGCGCCAGCTCCGAGCCACGGCCTCAAAACATGTCGCGCGCAGGGCGCGCTCCTACGGTGGCCAGCGATCAGCCGATGTAGCGCGAACCGTCCAGGCGCACGGTGTTCATGCGCCCGTCTTCCTGGCTGCCCACGCGATTGCGCCCGGCCTGCTTCGCACGGTAGAGGGCGCGGTCGGCCGCGTTGAGGAGATCCAGCGGGCCGCTTTCCGAACTCGCGTTGGCGGCGGCCACGCCGACGCTGATGGTCACGACGCCGACCGGGCTGAACGGGTGCACGATGGACAGCGACTGGATTTCATGGCGCAGCTCTTCGGCGAGCGCGACGGCGTCCGGCAGGTTCGTGCCGGGCGCCACCACCGCGAATTCCTCGCCGCCGAAGCGGGCGATGAAGTCGCCCGCGCGCAGGCCCCGGCGCAACAGCGCGGAAGCGATGGTGCGCAGGCATTCGTCGCCCGCGAGGTGCCCGAAGCGGTCGTTGAATTCCTTGAAGTGGTCCACGTCGATCATGAGCAGGGCGATCGGGGCCTGCTGGCCTGGACGATGCCATTCGTGCAGCAGGCGTTCGTCGAGTGCGCGGCGATTGGCCAGGCCGGTGAGGCTGTCGACGAAGACCAGCCCCTGCAACTCGTCGCGGCTGCGGACGAGGCGGAATTCTTCTTCCACCAGATCCACCTGGGCCAGCGTGCCGCGCAGCCCGATGCCGATCACGGCCGCGATGGCGGCGCCGATGCCGAGGACCGGATAACCCGGAATCACCATCAAGCCAAAACCGAGCACGCTCATGGCGAGGAACGTGGGACTGGCGCTCTGCACGAAGCGCACCAGATACACCGGGGCATGCCAGTAACGCTGCGGCATGCGCGTGGTGGTGGCCAGGAAGAGGGCGAGGAACGGCACGTCGAGCAGGACGTCCCATGGCGAGGTGCCGAACTCGGGATGCCCGCCCAGTGCGACGTAGTGATTGTAGAAATAGCCGGAAAGCGCGTAAGTGACGAAGAAGGCGCTGACGCCGCGGAAATAGAAATGATCGTCCGCCCGGTCCGTGGCGAGATAACGCAGCAGCGCGGCCACGGCGAGGCAACTGTTCTCGAAGTCGAGCATATAGGCCACATCGACCGCAGCCTGCGTGCCGACGGCCCCTTCCAGGGACACGATGGAGAACGTGCGGATGTAGAAGAGCACGCCGAGCAGCGACGCCAGCACCAGGTCGATGGCCATCGCCCATTTCTTGCGCGCCGCCACAGGGGCCGACGAGACGGACACGAGCACCGGCAGCACGTACAGGATGTAGAAGAACATGCTGTCGCCGGGCGCCGGATTGGAATTTTCCAGCACGTAGTTCTGCCGCGCCGAGAGCGACATGCCCACCGCCCACAGGGCAAGGCTGGCCAGCAGCAGCCACCACCGGCGGTCCCTCGGCGTACCCGACCGCCGCCATGCGACTGCCACGCCGACCATGGCAAGGCCGGTCACGGAGAAGAAGAACGTGTATGAGATGGCCATGCCCAGGTCGGGCACGAGGACAAGCGCCGCCACGTGGGCCGCGATAATGCTCGCCGCGACGACTGGGTACTTCATGGCGAACCTCCCGCCACCTGCAACACATTAGTCATATCGGCCGTGTGGGCGGGAAATTTAGAGCCATGGAAGGATGTTAGGGGCCGCCCGGCCCCCAAGGTGTTAAGCCGTTCCCAGGAAATCATGGTGCGGCGTGTCAAAAGCGATGGGGCAGTGCAAGAAAACATCTTTGCGAATCGGTAACGTCACCTGTTCCCGTTTGTCGGCTTGGATTCGCCCTGCGTGGGTCGCAGGATGTCCGATCCAGCCGCATGCGCCCAAGCGTATCCGGGACTGATCGTTCCACCAGGGAGCCCCCATGCAAGCCCTTGTCGATACATCCATGGCGCCCGGCGCCTCCATGCATGGCCGCGACGGCCTGCTTTCCCTCGCGGAGCGTTACGACGCGGTCCGTGCCCGCACCGAGGCACTCGTGGCATCGCTCGGACCGGAAGACATGGTCGTGCAGTCGATGCCCGACGCCAGTCCGGCCAAGTGGCACCTCGCCCACACCACATGGTTCTTCGAGACTTTCCTGCTCGGGCCGAACGTGCCCGGTTACCAGGTTTTCGACACCGACTTCGCCTATCTGTTCAACTCGTACTACGAAGCCGTCGGCCCTCGCCACCCGAGGCCGCTGCGCGGGTTGCTCACCCGTCCGGCCGTGCCGCGCGTGCTTGCCTATCGCCACCACGTGGACAGGCACATGCGCACCCTCCTGGCCGCCGACCTCTCCGCGGAATTGCAGGCGCTGGTGCGCCTGGGCTTCGCACACGAGGAACAGCATCAGGAACTGCTCGTGATGGACGTGCAGCACCTGTTCGCGCAGTCTCCGCTCAAGCCGCCTTTCGATCCTTCCTGGAAGGCTCCGGAACCAGGCCCCTCGGGGCGCTTCCGTCCAGTGGGCGGCGGCCCTGTCCGCATCGGCGCGAGCGACGAGACCTTCGCCTTCGACAACGAAGGGCCTGTGCACACGGTGTGGCTCGAACCCTTCGAGATCGCCGACCGGCTGGTGACCAACGGCCAATGGCTGGCCTTCATGGCGCTGGGCGGATACCGTCGGCCCGATCTCTGGTTGTCCGATGGCTGGGCCCAGCGCCAGGCCGAAGGCTGGGAAGCGCCGCTCTACTGGCAGCACGACGGCGAGGCCTGGTCGCACATGACGCCGGGCGGCTGGCGGCCCGTCGATCCGGACGCGCCGGTGACGCACATCAGCTACTACGAGGCCGAGGCATTCGCGCGCTGGGCCGGGGCGCGCTTGCCTACCGAGGCCGAATGGGAGCACGCCATGCGCACGCGCAACGATCTCGAGCAGGTCGACGACGTGGCCTGGCAATGGACGTCGAGCGCCTATACGCCGTATCCCGGCTTCCGCGCGGCGGACGATGCCGTGGGCGAATACAACGGCAAGTTCATGAGCGGCCAGATGGTCTTGCGCGGTGGTGCCAGCGTGACGCCGCCAGGTCATTCGCGTGTGTCGTACCGCAACTTCTATCGTCACGGACAACGCTGGATGTTCGGCGGAGTGCGTCTCGCGCGCGACGCGGGGAATTCTCCGGACCGCGAGCAGCTGACCTTCCTGCGCGATACCCTCGCGGGACTCTCGTCGTCACCCAAGGCGTTCTCGCCGAAATATTTCTACGACGGCACCGGCTCGGAGCTCTTCGAAGCCATTTGTCTCACGCCCGAATACTATCCGACACGCACGGAGACGGCGCTGCTGCGCGAGATCGCACCGGCGCTCGCCGAGGCGATACCGCAGGGCGCCGTGCTGCTCGAACTGGGCAGCGGCGCCAGCGACAAGACGCGCATGCTCCTGGACGCGGCGCCATGGATCTCCGCTTATGTGCCGGTAGACATCAGCCCCGATGCGCTTGAAGGTGCGACGGCACGATTGCGCGAGGCCTACCCGTCCCTGGCGGTGCAGCCGGTGGTGGGCGATTTCACCCAGGCGATCGAGCTGCCGCCCTCGCTCGCCGGCAGACCCGTGGTCGCCTTCTTTCCGGGTTCGACCATCGGCAACTTCACGCCGGAGGAAGCGGTGGCGCTCTTGCGATCGGTGCGCGAACGGCTCGGCGACGACGCTCGCTTCATCGTCGGGGCCGACCAGGTGAAGGCGCTGGACGTGCTGCTGGCCGCCTATGACGATGCGGAGGGGGTAACCGCAGCGTTCAACCGCAATGTGCTGGTACGCATCAACCGCGAACTGGGCGGCGATTTCGACCCGCAGGCGTTCGAGCATCGCGCCGTATGGAATCCGGCTTGCGAACGCATTGAAATGCACCTGGTGAGCCGTGAGGCGCAGCGCGTCACGGTGGCCGGACAGATGTTCGCGTTCGCCGCCGGCGAGTCGATCCACACCGAGAACTCGCACAAGTTCACGCCAGCGTCGTTCGCCCGCCTCGCGGCGGACGGCGGATGGGAGGTGGAACGTTCCTGGATCTCGCCGGATCCGGCCTTCGCAGTATTCGTCCTGAAAGCCGTCTGAGCGTTTCGCTCAGGCGGCATCGTCCAGGGTCATGAAGCCATCGGCGGAAACGCTGATCACGGCGCGGCGGTGGGCCTGGATCTTCAGGGCATCTTCCGTGGACGCCCCGATCGCTGCCGCCGTCTGCGCCACGCCGACCGGCTTGTTTCCACGGCGCTTCTGCTTGCCGGCGAAGCGCGCGTGATTGTATCGGGACCAGGAGAAGAAGATCGTGGCGCATGCCACGGCCACGATCAGAATGACGTTGATGTCCCCACCGTTGTCGACAAGATCGAACACATGCAGCTGTACCCACGCAGTGCGCACCCCGAAGGCCCAGGCGAGAAGGGTCAACAAGGGCAGCCACAGGAAGGCCCAGAAGAGCCAGGCGAAAACCGTAAGGGTGGCGAATGCGGCGCGTTGAGTGTGCGACTGGCGCTCCGGCCGCTGGATGATGATGGCTTCGGCTTTCATCGCAGTCCCCGGTCCGGGCTGACCCAGATGGCGCGCGTGCCGCGGCGCTTGAACAACGCCTTGGGAAACGCGACCACCGACGTCGCCGTATTGAGCAGCCAGTACACCAGCGGGTACCAGATCATCCAGTAGTAGTTCCGGCCGATGCGCGTTTCATAGCGGCGGTCGATCAGCAGGCTGATGAGGAACTGCGACAGGCAGATCACGCCGAGCACCACGCCATGCCACTGCGGAAGGAGCGTCTGGACATGCAGTGCGGGCGGCAGTGGAACGAATTGCCCCAGCACCCAGAGCACGATGATCGCCGCCATCGTGTACGACCAGGCCAGGCTGGTGATGTACTCGAAGGCTACCGGCCACATGCGCCGCTGGCGCCACTTGAACAGGCGGCGCGTGTAGCGAAGCAATACCTCCGAGCCGCCTTGTGCCCAGCGCAGGCGTTGCTTCCACAGGCCGCGGAAGGTTTCGGGCATGAGGATCCAGCACAGCGCATTGGGTTCGTAGCGAATCTCCCAGTGCCGCATCTGCAGGCGCCAGCTCACGTCGATGTCCTCGGTGACCATGTCGGTGTTCCAGTAGCCGACGTCGTGCAAGGCACTCTTGCGAAAGCAGGCGATCACGCCCGATACGGTGAAGATGCGTCCGTAGATGCGCTGCGCGCGCTTGATGAGGCCGATGATCGACGAGAACTCGCCGACCTGCACCTTCCCCAGAAGGGTGGAGCGGTTGCGGATGCGCGGGTTGCCCGTGACGGCCGCGACGCGCGGGCTGTCGAGCATGTGCATCATCATCCAGTGGGTGGCGTAGTCGTCCAGCAATGCATCGCCGTCCACGCACACGAGGAAATCGGCACGCGAAGCGAGCGCGGCCGCGCGAAGGCCCATGGCCTTGCCCTGGTTGCTCGACATGTGGATGACCCGCAGCGAGGGATACTGGGCCATCAGTTGATCGAGCTGCGCGCCGGTGTCGTCGGTGGAACCGTCGTTGATGGCGATGATTTCAAAGTTCGGGTAGTGCTGCGAGGCCAGGTGGGCGATGGTCTCGCGCACCTGCTCGCCCTCGTTGTGGCAGGGCACCACGAGGCTCACCAGCGGATATTCCGGCAACGGGGTGGGGTGCACGCGCGGGGGCTCCCGTCGCTCCCAGCGCATGAAGTAGATGACGCCGCCGCTCATCCAGAAAAGCGACATCACCAAGGGGTAATAGAACGCGAACTCCAACAGGGCGTGAAGGATGCCACCGTTCATCGCGCAGGCTCCGGGTAAGGGTAGTCGGCGGAGGAAATGGCGGGTCGAATGACTTCCAGGGCCGGGCGGTCGTTGAGGAAATCGTCGGGGTAGTAGCCGATATGGCGCACGCCCAGGGCCTGCACGGTGCGCATGCGCGTGGCGATGTCCCGCGCAAGGACGGGCCGGTGCGTGCGCCAGTCCTGCGTCGCGAATTCGAACAGCGTCTTGTCCATGGCCCCGGGTGTCGCCTTCACGGCGGCCACGAGTTTGCGGTACCAGCCCAGGCGGTCGGCCTGGGCGTCGAGTTGCGGCATGGCCATGACCGCGGTCATGTCATAGGCACGATTGAAGGCGGCAAGGCTCTGCGCGAACCAGGCTTCCGCGGCGGGTTCCACAATCGGACGGGTGTAGATGTTGCGCGCGGTGCGGAGCTGCGGACGCCACAGCTTCATGCGGGCCGTCAGTTCCTGCGTGAAATCGATGAGCGCCTGGGTGTTCTGGGCCGGGGTGTTGTGCGCCCACGGACCGAGGTTGTCCGTGTCGCGCAGGTAAGCATCGTCGGAATACAGCACGCCGGCTTCGGCGGCGTGCATCGCCAGGTCCTCGTACACGTCGCCGATCAGGGCCCGCACCTTCGGATCGTACGGTGCGAGGCGATAGTGGTCGCCGCCGGGTTTGGGCTCGCCGGCAAGCGTGGGCAGTGATTTGCCGGGGAAACGGAAAGCGAGCACCGGCATCCATGCGTACACCCGCACGCCGGCGCGGGTGCGAAGCTGCCATGACACCCGCGAGAACAGGTCGGCCCGCACGGGCAGGTGGCGATTGGGGAAGTACACCGCGTCGGCGACACCGTCGCCATCGGGGTCCGCGTACGCCTGCAGCCAGACGTCGGTCGGATTCATGCGCTTGATGCGGTCCAGCAGCTTCGACAGGTTGCGGTCCTGCTGCGCCGGATCGGGGTCGTACACGTAATCGAGATCGACCTGCACCACGCGCGCGGGATCGATCCTGGCCTGGTGGCGGATGAGCCAGCCGAGCCGGTTCGCGGTGACGTTGTCGCTCACCAGCAGGCGCGGCACGGTTCGCCCCGGCTCCAGATCGGGATTGCTGTCGCTCAGGCTGAAGGTGACTGTCATTCCCACCTCGGCGGCCGCGTCGCGGCCGATCCGGGTGTACTCGCCGTACGGCCACGCCAGGGCCCGCGGCCGCACGCCGATGTGCTGTTCGATCTCCCGCGAACTGTGTTCGAGGTCGTCTCGGATGCGTGCGCGGTATTCGTCGACCGTTTCGTACCGGTGCTTCGCATCGTCATAGCTCAGCGACGCCGCGGTCGGCAGAAGATTGCCCTGCGGATTCGCGTCGTGGCCCTGGTGCATGGCCCACGAATGCGAGGCGATCTCCACGAGTCCGGATTGGTGCATTTCCGCCACCTGGTCCCAGGTGAGGAAACAGGAGCGGTCGCAATCGCTGCCGTTGTAGGGCATGCGCTTGCCGTCGGCCAGGTCCATCCAGGAGCCGACCAGTGCCTGCACGGCGGGATAGTTGTACGCGCGCAGCAGGGGATACACGCGCGTGTAGAAGCTCTCGAGGCCATCGTCGAAGGTGAGCAGCACGGCGTCCTTCGGCAGCGGAGCGCCGCCGTGGCTCGCCTGCACCACCTGTTCGAGGCTGACGACGTGGTAACCGTTCGCCTTGAGCCAGTCGAAGTGGGAAATGAGGTGGTCGGTACTGATAGCGTCCGGATCGCGGTCGCCATGGGTCCCGACGTCGTCACGGACATCGTGGTACGCGAGCACGATCAGGGCCGGCCGCACGGCGGCGACCGGTTGCGCGAACGCGGGAAGCGCAAACCCAAGCAGGGCCAGCAGGATCAACAGCGGGCGCATCGTTCTCATTCTCCCCAGTGCAGCGTCAGGTCGAGGACGACGCGGTGCTCGCGCCGTCCGTCGTACGGTTGGTTGTGCCAGCCCAGGCCCCAGCCGACGTTGAAGCCGGGCCCCGTCTGGATCACTTGCCCGTAGCGAACGCTGGCCATCCAGTCGGTGGCATAGCCGCGTTCGGCGTACTGGCCGACGGCGACGTCGATGCGTTGGGTGACGCTGCGGTCGTAGAACTGGCCCAACAGGTTCTGCAGACGTCCGGTCAGGGCGTAGCTGCGATCGCGGCGGGGATTGAAGTAGGGCCGGTCGGTTCGCGAATTCGTCGAGCCGCCGATTTCCACGCCACCGTCCAGCGAGAGGTTGGGGGCGGTGTGCAGACGCTGCACGACGGCTGCCAGCCACCCGTTGCGCCGGTTCCCGTCGCTGAAGCGGTCGCGCGAAAGCCCGATGCGTGCCTGGGTCAGTTCGCTGGCGCGCCAGGTGACCGCCGTATCCAGCGTCTTCGCGGAGATGCCGTAGTACTGCGCACGAAGCGGCGTGTCGTCGCCCGCCGTGCTGTAGTCGGCCGCCCAGGACCAATGATCCGACAGCGACCAGTTGAAACCAGCCTCGGTCGCCGTCTTGCCGACGTAGCGGTCGGCGGAGGGCAGGGCCTGCACGTAGCCCTCGAAGCCATAGGCGTAGCCACGGATGCCGACGCCCGCCCGTGTCCGGCGCACATCGCCTTCGGGAAGCTCGGCGGTGGAATAGCGTCCGAGCGCGACGATACGCCAATGGTTGTCGATGAGCGGACTGGCGATGGTCGCCTGGGTGGTGGCGTCGCGATCGCCGAAATCCGGGCTGGAGCCCTTGCCGCGTTCGCTGTCGATATCGAACTGCCAGCCGCGCTCGCGCTCCCACGATTCCCGTGCACGATCGACACGCTGGTTGCGGGAGGCGAGCGCGTGCGCCGTGTCCAGGTCGGCATCGACGGCTGCGTAGTCGTTGAGCACGCGTGCGGTGTTGGCCTTGCCGATATAAGCGCCGGCCTCGCGCGGGTCGAGCGTGAGGGCGATATCGAAGTCGTCGCGGGCGCGCCGCGGCCATCCGCGGGCCAGCTCCACCATGCCGAGTTCGCTGCGCAGCTGCGCATTTGCGGGCGCCTCGCGATTCAATGGCTCCAGCCGCGCATAGGCATCGGCATGCATCTCCACGTAGTCGCGCACGGCGGCGGCGTTCAGGTCGGCGTCGACCTTGCGCTGGTTCTGCGCCGGTGCGGCGATGCCGCGCACGCGTACCCACTGCGGTTCTTTCGCGGCGAGATCGTCGATGGTGCGGAAGGCTTTTTGCGTCTGCCCGGATTCGAGATACGCGTACATGAGCCCGATGCGCGGCTCGCTCTCCGTGCGGTCGTACGGGCCGGGGTCCTTCGCGATGCTGTCTTCGTAA
Organism: Luteibacter jiangsuensis; assembly: GCF_011742555.1. Taxonomy (GTDB): domain Bacteria; phylum Pseudomonadota; class Gammaproteobacteria; order Xanthomonadales; family Rhodanobacteraceae; genus Luteibacter; species Luteibacter jiangsuensis. The sequence goes on along the minus strand of NZ_JAAQQR010000006.1, from coordinate 118,639 downwards.
AGTGTGACCGCCTCGGCGGGGCGGCGCTTTGCCAGCAACGCGTCGGCGGCTGCGCGCTCCGCATACGGGGGCAGCGTTATGCCTTCTGCGCGAAGGGCGTCGTAACGGGAAACGGCTTCGTCCGCATGGCCCGCGCGCGCCAGCGCCACGAGCAGGTCGAAGCCGGCGCGCCGGCGCAGGTCGGCCGGCAACGACGGGTCATCGGCGACGTGCCGGGCGTCTTCCACGGACTTGTCGGCTTCCACGTAGGGGTGGAACGGATCGGCGGGCTCGCCGTCGGCCCAGCGGATCTCCTTAGCGACGCGATCCGCCCGAAGGCGATAGGTGTCGGCTGGCGAGAGTCCAGGTCGGAGCGTGGCCGCCAATTCTCCGGCGCGCGCGCTGGCGCCCAGTTCCGTCAACAAAGTGACGTTTAGCGCCTGCGCTTCCGGGTCGTTCGGCCATCGCGAGAGGACTTCCTGGCAATGCGCAAGCGCATCGACGCGCTGTCCCTCGTCGCGTTCGTGACGGGCCCTGGCCAGCAAGGCATCGCGGTCCGCCGGGGCGGCCGCCGCGGCGGCTAAGGGCCCGTGGAGGGCCAGCGCGAGCGCGAAGCACAAACGCATCCCTGGCACCCGTGCTGCGCACGGGCGTGTCGTCGAATTCAGTTTCATCCTGCCAACCAGCTCCATTCCGGCGTTCCGGAGCGAAATCCCGGTGCCGATGGTGAAGAAAAGGTCGCTGTGTGTTGCTGCCTTGGCGACCAAGCCCGCTATTGTCGCCGCAAACACCGTGCCAGAGACACCCGATAAGTGCTTCTACCGGGCCTGCCATGCGACCTAGGCCGAAAGTTATATGCCGCCACGATGCGGAATGGCTCAGTGCTTTACCGACGCCTGCAACGCTGCCGCCAGTCCGGCGTCGCCGCTGAGCACGTCTTTCCACGCCAGCGAAATGCCGTTGCGCTTGCCCTTGCCAACGAGCTTCAGGCCGTCGGGATCGATGGTCAGCGTGTACGCCTGGCCGTCGACGTCCAGTTCGCGCTTCAGGGGTTTGTCCAGAGGAGTCATGGGCTTTCCAGCTCAGTCAGGGTGACGCGAGGATGGCGCCGTCCATGTCGGGGGAGGGTGTATTGTCATGGCCCAAAAAGGGAATTTAGGGTATATTGACCATGAGTCCTACAGGATCCGACGATGGCCCTGACCCTCAAGCTCGATCCCCTCGAAAATCTGCCCCGCACGCCAGCTTCCGACGTGAAGAAACTGGGCTGGCGCGGTGTCATGCGCGCGATCGGGCGCAAGGGCAAGGTGGTCGTCACGAATCACAGCGAACCCGAGGCGGTCATTCTCTCGGCCGAGGAATACGGCCTCATCCTCAGGGCGCTCGACGATGCCGGTGCGCGCCAGGCGTCGGCCCTCGACACGCTTCGCCGCCGATTCGACGAACGTCTGGCCTCCTTGCAGGCCGACGACGCCAACGAGCGGCTGCGCGCGCTGATGCAGGGTCCGACCACGCTGGCCGGCAAGGTCAAGGCCGGGGAGTCTCATTGACGGGGCGGCCTGTCCTCTACGTTCTCGCTGGCGTCAACGGAGCAGGGAAGAGTTCGATCGGCGGATACCGTCTGCGGCAGGCCGGCCTGGACTGGTTCAATCCCGATGCCTTCGCGCGGGAACTGGTTGCGTCGACCGGTTGCGGCCAGACCGAAGCCAATGCCATGGCATGGCAGGAAGGCATGCGGCGTTTCGACGATGCGATCGCCGAGCGCGCGGCCTACGCCTTCGAAACCACGCTCGGCGGGCGCACCGTGCCCGCGAAAATCGCCGAGGCGTCGCGCACGCACGACGTGCTGATGTGGTTCTGCGGATTGTCCTGTCCGGAGAAGCACATCGCCCGGGTGAAGGCGCGCGTGGCGGCGGGCGGCCACGACATTCCGGAAGCGAAGATTCGCGAGCGCTATGTCTCCGCACTGGAAAACCTCGTGGCGCTCATGCCGTCCATCGCCTTTCTACAGGTGTACGACAACAGTGTCGATGTCGCCCGTGGCGAAGCGATCCCCGATCCGACCCTGCTGGCCGACATCGAAGGAGGCACGCTCGTCCGGCCGACGGACCTGGCAACGCTGCGTCTTACTCCGGACTGGGCGAAGCCGGTGTTGGCGGCTGCCATGCCGGGGTAGGGTGGGCTCGCCTGTTCGGCCTCGCATCGGCGCCTTTGCCGTGGTGTGGCGACGGACGGTGTGGGTTGTTGTTGGGAGAGCCGGAGCACGAGCCGATGATGTGCTCTCGCTTCTTCCCGACCGAGGCGCTGGGCGCCTGCTTTCGAAGGCACGACGGTAGGTGGGGACGCTGCGAGACCGTCGCGTCGCGCTCTTGTGGGAGCCGCTTCAGCGGCGATGGGTGCTCGCGGCATGCGTGCCCGCTACCGCGGGATCGCCGGCGTAGCCGGCTCCCACAGAACGCGTCGCGATTCGTTCCTCGTGCGTATGGAGGCGTTGTAGGAGCCTTCCACCCACCGCCGTGGCCGCACCGTCCGAATAGCGAGCCGCAGTCCCCGGAAATGCGCGAAGACGCTTCTTTATCGCGCTTTCATAAAGTGTATATACGAACGCATCGGACCTTATATTCAATAGTCTGGCTAACAACGGAGTTTGTCGTGAGTTTTGACTGCGTGCTTCACATTCAAGAGATTGGCTACGGTGAGCCGATCGACTGGACTGCCATCAAGGATCAGGTCCTCGCGCTATTGGTTAAGGATGGCATCCACGAGGTTGTGCTTGATGACCTGCAATTGGCGTTCAGTTCAGGGCAGGCACCATTCCGCCTCCATTCCGCACACTTGTGCGACGTACTCGGCAGGGTGGCAAAGCTCCTACCGGACGCTCATTTCGAGGCCCGGGGGTTGGGGGAGGAGTTTCGCCATACATGGATTCGTGAGTTTAAAAACGGCGAAACGGTCTTTGAGGCAGGTCCGTGGGACTATGAGTGAAGCGTCAGCCTATCGGGGGGGCACGTGGCTTCTGGGACAGTGACGGGATAACCCGCGTGAGGCGCCCCGTGTCACCGGGTATGGGACAAATCGAGGACACGGAAAGCAAAAAGGCCGAGAGTTTGCGTCCTCGGCCCTTCTGTACGTGCTTGATTTTGGTGGAGCGGAGGAGGATCGAACTCCCGACCTTCGCATTGCGAACGCGACGCTCTCCCAGCTGAGCTACCGCCCCACGAAGCGCGAACTATATCAGCGATCCTGGCGACTGCCAACATCCTCCGGGGCGCCGCCGCGCGGTCCGCGGGTCATGGCTCCGGGATCAGGTGGAAGGCCTTCAGCAGCTCCCCGACCTCCGTGGCTTCCAGCTTCTTCAACAGGTGTTTGCGCAGGAACTCGGGGCCAGGAAAGTCGATCGGCTTGCCGTCCCGCAACGGGCCGATCGCGGCGAGCAGGGTGCGGATGTCGTAGGTCGAGTTGAAGACCTCGGGTACGCCGCGTTCGACGTCGAGCAGCGTGTAGACAGCTTCCATGGGCGTGCGCACCGAATACTCCGTCGTGAAGATGCAGTCGCGCTGCCTGGATTCCGCGAACTGCCCAATGAAGGCGAAGTTCACCGCCCCCTTCGGCACCACGTCCGGCCGGTCGCCCGCCTGGCGCGGCATGAAGAAGGCGGTGATGTACGGCATCATCACCGGTACAGTTCGCGCCCCGGTGGCGGCGAGTTCCGGAATGTCCTCGACCGGTACGCCGAGGTGATAGAGCCATTCCTGCGTGATTTCCTCGCCCGTGCAGTCCTGCATCGGCTTTTTCACGTAATCGCCCGGCCGGTCCACGAACAGAGCATAGAGCCAGCCGACGATCTGGTCTTTCGGCTGCTTCCTGAAATGGGGCTGGCGACTCACCGTCCAGCTCATCAGCCAGCTCGAGTCCTTGACGGTGACGATGCCGGCCGTCACGACCTTGCCGCTGAACGGGTCGCGCTTTGCGATCCGTTCGATGTATCGGGGAATGCGTGCGTCCAGCGTCGTGATGGTCGCCGACGCCCATTTGGTTTTCGGGATGTCGCCCCCGAACACATCCGGGCGGCCAAAGGCAGGGTCCTTGGCCGCGATGCGGCGCCACAGGTCCCAGGCGGGAGCCGGTCCGTCCTTCAGTCTTGCCGGCGTGTGGTGATCGCCGTCGTCCGAATTTTCGGTCAGCGAGCCGATCGTGATGAAGGCAAGATCGTCGGGTCCTAAATCCACGCCGCCTTCGACGCCGTTCTCGATCCAGTGAATGCGCGTGGCCTGTTTGGTGTCGCCCTGGATGACGAAATCCACATCCGTCACCGTGATCCCGTAGCGGAACCGTACGCCTCGTTCTTCCAGCCACTTCACCAGCGGCAGGACCATCGATTCGTACTGGTTGTAGCGGTTGAACTTAAGCGACGAGAAGTCGGCAAGGGAGCCGATGTGGTGAATGAAGCGATGCAGGTACAGCTTCATCTCGAGCGCCGAATGCCATTCCTCGAACGCGAACATGGTGCGCCAGTAGAGCCAGAAGTTGCTCTTCAGGAACGCTTCGCCGAACACCTCGTCGATCCGCTTGTTTTCCATTTCCTCGCGAGTGGCGAGGAAGACTTCGACCAGTTCCCTCTGCGCCTTGTCGCTCAAGGTCAGGAGTGCCTTATCCGGCACATCCTGCCCTCGATTCTGCGTGACACGCTGGAGCGAAACGTTCGGATCGTCCTTGTTGACGCGATAGAACTCGTCCAGAACGCTCGCATCCTCGATTTCCAGTGACGGAATCGAGCGATAAAGATCCCACAGGCACTCGAAGTGTTCTTCCATCTCGCGGCCACCGCGGATGACGAAGCCCTTGTCCGGCACGTCGAGACCGTCGAGCGCACCGCCCGGCAAAGCGAGCTCTTCGAGAATGGTGATGCGCTCTCCGGCGACACCGCCATCGCGGATCAGGAAGGCGGCTCCGGCCAGCCCGGCAAGGCCCGAACCCAAGAACCAGGCTGTTTTCTTATCGGCACCTAGCGGCTTGCGGGGGCGAACGAAGGCCTCGTAGTTCCCACTGCTGTAATGCATGGCTCGCAATTCCTCGCGGTTTGGCAGGTTGGAACGCACGATAACAACCGATATTCGGTTGCACATGATCTGTGTCAATTCGGCCAGGGCCGAAGACGCCTACGTTCTCTTATGCAGGCACGCCGGCAGGGTGGGCCAACCATGTGGAGCAGTGAATGGCGATCGAGATAGCGGTGCTCAGGGAAACCGGGCCCGGAGAGAGACGCGTTGCCACGGTCCCGGCGGTCGCTGCGCGCCTTGCCCGGCTGGGCGCATCGGTGACATTGGAGCGCGATGCGGGTTTGCGTGCGACGTTCCTCGATCAGGCCTATCAAGGCGTGGCCTTGGCGGATACGGCACCGGCGCTGATGGCGAAGGCCGATATCGTCCTGGCCGTGCAGCCTCCGTCCGTCGAGGCGATCAAGGCCATGAAGCCGGGAGCGGTGCTGATCTCGTTCCTCTATGGCGCCCAGAACCCAGCCCTTGTCGCCGCATTGCGCGACGGCAAGATAACGGCCTTCGCCATGGAGCGCATTCCGCGCATCAGCCGGGCGCAAGCGATGGATGCCTTGTCGAGTCAGGCCGCGCTTGCGGGTTACTACGCGCCGCTGCTGGGTGCCGTGCACATGCCGCGCATCCTCCCGATGATGACGACCGCCGTGGGTTCGCTCCGTGCCGCCACCGTCCTGGTAATGGGGCTGGGCGTGGCCGGTCTCTCCGCGCTGGCCACCGCGCACCGGCTCGGCGCCATCACCGAAGGCTACGACGTGCGACCCGAAACGGCCGAACAGGCCCAGTCGCTTGGCGCGAAGTTTGTCGATACCGGCATCGATGCCCGCGGCGAAGGCGGCTACGCCCGCGAACTGACGGCGGAAGAACAGGCGAAGGTGCGCGAGGTCGTTTCGCGGCATATCGCGCAGGCCGACATGATCGTCACCACGGCAGCGGTGCCGGGTCGGCGTGCACCCATCCTCATCTCGGCGGAGCAGATCGCGGCGATGAAGCCGGGCGCGGTCATCGTCGACCTCGGTGCCGAAAGCGGCGGCAACTGCGAGGGCACGCGGCCGGGTGAAACGGTGACAGTGGGCCACGTGACGATCCTGGGCCCGCTCAACGTGCCCTCGGCGCTCGCACAGCATGCGAGCGAACTCTATGCGAAGAATGTCCTCAACCTGGTCACGCTGTTCGTGAAGGATGGCGCGATCGCTCTCGACTTCGACGACGAGGTGATCGCGGGAACCGTCCTCACGCACAGCGGAGAGATACGCGACGAAGGAGTCAGGAAGGCCGTGGAAAACATCGAACCATCCTGCGTGGAGACGGCGAAATGACCATGGATACCACAATGACCTGGCTTATCGCGCTCTACATTTTCATGCTGGCTGCCTTCACGGGTTACGAAGTGATCAGCCGCGTGCCTTCGATCCTCCACACGCCACTCATGTCCGGGTCGAACTTCATCCACGGCATCGTCGTGGTCGGCGCGCTCCACGCGCTCCTCAACGCGACGACGCCTTTCGCCCAGACCGTGGGTTTCATCGGTGTCGCGCTCGGTGCCGCCAATGCAGGCGGCGGCTACGTCGTGACCGATCGCATGCTCGCCATGTTCAAGTCCAGCGGCAAAGGGAAGAACTGAACATGCTGATTCAGCACATCGTTGGGCTTAGCGGCCTGGTCGCCGCGTGCCTATTCATCTTCGGTCTCAAACGCATGTCGTCGCCGGTGACCGCGCTATCGGGCATCGTCGTGGCGGGCATCGGCATGGTGGTTGCCGTGGCGGCCAGTTTCCTGGTGGTGTTCGACCTGCCTGCCGACGTTGCGCCGAACCGAGTCGTGAATGTAATGCTCGCCGTCGTCGCGTTGTGCGTGGGTGGGGGCTGGGCATTCCTGCGCGGGCGCAAGGTCGGCATGACCGCCATGCCGCAGATGGTGGCGCTCTATAACGGCATGGGCGGTGGCGCGGCTGCTGCCGTGGCAGCGGTGGAACTATCGGCCCGGGCCGAGCCTACGGCGCTGGGCATGGCGACGACCGCTGCCGGCGCATTGATCGGCGCCATCTCGTTGACGGGTTCTGTGATCGCCTGGGCCAAACTGGACGGCAAGATACAGAACCCGTGGCGCTTCGCAGGGCAGCGCATCGTCAACGGCACGCTGTTTCTTGCCACGGTCCTCTTGGGCATCGCGCTCGTTGTGTCTTCAGGCAGCCCGCATTTCGCACTGTTGGCGATCCTGTTCTTCGCTGGCGCCCTGGCGTTCGGTGTCATGATGACCTTGCCCATCGGCGGCGCCGACATGCCGGTGGTGATCTCGCTGTACAACGCGTTCACCGGTCTGGCCGTGGGCCTCGAAGGCTTCGCGCTGCAGAATCCGGCGCTGATGATCGCGGGCATGGTGGTGGGTTCGGCGGGCACGCTGCTGACCCTGCTGATGGCGAAGGCGATGAACCGCTCGCTCGCCAATGTGCTGTTCTCCAACTTCGGCGATGGCGCCGCCCACGGTGGCAGCGAAGCGCACGGGGAGATGAAGAGCGCCGATGCCAGCGATGCCGCCGTCGCCATGCGGTATGCGTCGTCCGTCATCATCATTCCCGGCTATGGCCTTGCCGTGGCTCAGGCGCAGCAGAAGCTCTACGAGTTCGTGAAGCTGTTGCAGGCCGCGGGCGTAACCGTGAAGTTCGCGATCCATCCGGTGGCGGGTCGCATGCCCGGCCACATGAACGTGCTGCTTGCCGAAGCCGGCGTGCCGTACGACATCATCTTCGACATGGAAGATATCAACGCCGAGTTCCCCGCGACCGACGTCGCGCTGGTCATCGGCGCCAACGATGTCGTGAATCCGGCCGCACGTACCGACACATCGTCGCCGATCTATGGCATGCCGATCCTCGATGCCGACAAAGCCCATCAGGTCTATGTCGTCAAGCGCGGCCAGGGCAAGGGCTACTCGGGCGTCGAGAACCTCCTTTTCTTCGAAGACAACTGCAGCATGGTTTACGGCGATGCCCAGGCCGTGCTGACGCAAATGGTTCAGGCAGTGAAGGATCTGGCGGCCTGACCGCTCTCGAGATCGCAGCTCCCTACTCACAAAGGACAAAGTCAGATGGCCTATGCAACCACCAATCCGTATACCGGCGAAACCATTGCGACATTTCCCGATGCAACGGACACCGAAGTCCGCACCGCTCTGGACAAGGCGGATGCGGCGTTCCAAAAGTGGCGGGACACGTCGTTCGCCGAGCGCGGGCGCATCCTGCAGAATGCCGCGAACATCCTGCGCCGCGACAGCGACGCCTTCGCGAAACTGCTGACGCTGGAAATGGGCAAGCTCGTTGCCGAGGCGAAGGCCGAAGTGGAACTGTCCGCGAAGATCTTCGAGTACTACGTGCAGCACGCGGAGGAACTGCTGAAGCCGGAGAAGCTGCCCGTGCTCGACCCCGCGGAAGGGGATGCGATGCTCGTGCACGAACCGCTGGGCGTTCTGCTGGCGATCGAACCCTGGAACTTCCCGTATTACCAGATCGCACGCATCCTGGCGCCGCAGCTTTCGGCGGGCAACACGCTGATCCTCAAGCATGCGTCGAACGTTCCGCAAAGCGCGGCCGCGTTCGAGAAGCTGATGGCCGAAGCGGGCCTTCCGGACGGTGCGTTCAAGAACCTCTATGCCACCCGTGAGCAGATCAACCTGATCATCAACGATCCCCGTGTCCACGGGGTGGCGCTGACGGGCTCGGAAGCCGCCGGTGCCGTGGTCGCCTCCGAGGCCGGCAAGGCGCTGAAGAAGTCGACGATGGAACTGGGCGGCGCCGACGCCTTCGTCGTCCTGGCCGATGCGGATATGCCCAAGACGATCGACTGGGCGGTGTTCGGTCGCCACTGGAATGGCGGCCAGGTATGCGTTTCTTCCAAGCGCATGATCGTCGTCGACAAGGTCTACGACGCCTTCCTCGACGCCTATCGCAAGGGGGTGGCGAAGCTGGTGGCCGGCGACCCGTCCGATCCGAAGACCACGCTTGCTCCGCTGTCGTCGCAGAAGGCGGCCGACGACATCAAGGAACAGATCCGCAAGGCGGTCGAACTGGGCGCGAAAGCGGAAGAGGTCGGTCCGCCCGTGCCGAGCCAGGGCGCCTTCGTGCAGCCGACCATCCTGACCGACGTCGGCGAAGACAATCCGGCACGTTATTGGGAGTTCTTTGGCCCGGTGTCCATGCTGTTCCGCGCGAAGGACGAAGAGGATGCAGTGCGCATCGCCAACGATTCGCCGTTCGGCCTGGGCGGCTCCGTCTTCACGTCCGACACGAAGCACGGCGTGGAAGTGGCGAAGCGCATTTCCACCGGCATGGTGTTCGTCAACCACCCGACGAAAGTGGAAGCCGATTTGCCGTTCGGCGGCGTCCGCCGCTCCGGTTATGGCCGCGAACTTCTCGGCCTGGGGCTGAAAGAGTTCGTCAACCACAAGCTGATCGACGTCGTCGATATCGACGCGCACTTCTAAAGCGAGGAACAAGCCATGGACAGAACGATGAAAGCCGCGGTCGTCCGCGAATTCGGAAAGCCGCTCGTAATGGAAGAGGTGGTCGTGCCACGGCCCGGCACGGGGCAGATCCTCGTGAAGATCGCCGCCACGGGCGTTTGCCATACCGACCTGCACGCCGCGGAAGGCGACTGGCCGGTGAAGCCCAATCCGCCCTTCATCCCCGGCCATGAGGGTGTGGGCCATGTGGTCGCGGTCGGTGCCGGCGTCACGCACGTCAAGGAAGGCGACCGCGTGGGTGTGCCGTGGCTCTACGACGCCTGCGGCCATTGCGTCCATTGCCTGGGCGGCTGGGAAACCCTCTGCGAGCAGCAGCACAACACCGGTTACTCGGTCAACGGCAGCTTCGCCGAATACGTGGTCGCCGACCCCAACTACGTGGGACACCTGCCCGACAACGTGTCGTTCATCGACATCGCGCCGATCCTGTGCGCTGGCGTCACGGTCTACAAAGGACTCAAGGTGACGGACACCAAACCCGGTGACTGGGTGGTCATCTCCGGCATCGGCGGGTTGGGGCACCTTGCCGTCCAGTACGCGAAGGCCATGGGCCGAAACGTCATTGCGGTGGATGTCGACGACCGGAAGCTCGAGCTCGCCAGGTCGCTCGGCGCGTCGCTCGCGGTGAACGCGCGCAACGAAGACCCGATGGCGTTCGTGAAGAAGCACGTGGGCGGTGCCAAGGGCGTGTTGGTCACCGCGGTATCGCCCAAGGCCTTCGAGCAGGCGATGGGCATGGTGGGCCGCGGGGGCACGGTGTCGCTGAACGGTTTGCCGCCGGGCGATTTCCCGCTGCCGATCTTCGACACGGTGCTGAACGGCGTGACGGTGCGCGGATCGATCGTCGGCACGCGGCTCGACCTGCAGGAAGCGTTGAACTTTGCGGGCGAGGGCAAGGTGAAGGCCACGATCTCGACCGACAGGCTCGAAAACATCAACGACATCTTTGCGCGCATGCACAAGGGCGACATCCAGGGGCGCGTCGTGATCGATTTCGAGCACTAGCCGGCGGATTGGCCGTCGGGTCGTCTTCGTCGACGGTCCGGCGGCCCCGGAAGCGAATTCCCGCCCGCCCGTGGGCGGGGATGCTTCAGCCCGGCAACAGCGGCGCAAGCCGCTCGTGAAGCACGCCGCGGCGCCAGCCTTCGAGGGCTTCCGGCCACGTGCCCGTCATCACGTACTCTTCCATCGAGCGGCGTGCGCAGAGCAGGCCGGGCGGGATGTCGAGTTGCACGGCCAGGGTGTCCACCGCGCTGCGCATTTCGTTGATGGCACGCTTGGCGTCGCCCACGGGGTGCCCGACGACCGGTGCCGTTGCCTCTATTTCTTCGGCGTCCAGCGGGCGGCGGAGCAGTTCGAACAGTTCCTGGCGCTGAGCCGAGCGCAGGGCCCGCGTGCCGCGGGTGCGCTCGTCGAACCTGGCCGGCGCATCGGGCACATTACCCACGAGATCCAGCGCCTGCACGTCTTCGAGCAGCCACGACCGTGGTTTGTCGAGTTCGCGGGCCGTGACCTCGCGCCAGCGCAGCACGCGGCGGAGCAGGGCCTGCTTCTCGCGCGGCCATTCGCTGGCCGCCTTGAAGCCGCGTTGCGGCTGCGGGTCGCCCTCGCGATGGCTGGCGCGGCGCTTCATGCGGGCGCAGTCTTCCGCGTGCCATGCCGTGCGGCCGCGCTCCGCCAGCCGTTCGGCCAGGATCGCGTGCACGGGGTGAAGGTGAACCACGTCCAGCGTGGCGTAGAGCTTCTGCGAGTCCGTGAGCGGGCGCTGCAGCCAGTCGCTGCGTGTTTCGCCCTTGTCGAGCTCCGCGCCGACCAGCTCCGCGACCAGCGCCCGATAACTGATGCCCAGGCCCATGCCCACGAAGGCGGCTGCGATCTGCGTGTCGAACAAGGTGTGCGGGCCGTCCGGCAGGTTGGGCGCCAGGGCTTCCAGGTCCTCGCCGGCGCTGTGCATCACGGTGACCACGGGTTGCGCGGCGAACACGGGCTCCAGCGCTTCGCGCAGGGGAACGGCGAGCGGGTCGATGAGCGCATAGCGTTCGTCGTGGGCGAGCTGGAGCAGGGCCAGCTGCGGGTAGAACGTGTTCCGTCGCATGAATTCCGTGTCGAGGCCGACGATGGCGTGCGGCCCTATCGGGGCCAGCCAGGCGTCCAGTGCCTCGCGGCGTTCGATCCAGGGGGCGTCGGGGGCGACGTCGCTCGATGTCATGCGGATTCCTCGAAATTCCGGGCCGCGTCGACGCCTCGTGTTGCCCTGCCGCGCGCGATTCCCTAAGGTGGCAGCGCACGATAGCAGGCCAGCACGGAACCGCCCACCATGCCGAATACCGAGACCGTCCGCCGACAGCGCGCCATAGGTGGGGCGCTCGGTGTCGCCGTGCTCGCGTTCGCGCTGTTTTATCACTTCTTCCCGCAGGCGCTGCATGTGCAGCGCACGCAGAACACGCCACGCTCCGCCCTGCGTGGTCAGCCGGCGGTCATGGGCTTCGACCAGCGTCCGCAGGCGGCGCCCCCGTCCGTCGCATCCGAGATCGATGCAGGTCCGCCCATCATGTTGGCGCCCGCCGCCGTGATCGCCGCGCGGCATCGCGAGAAGAGCACCGATATCCAGTTGCCCGCGCAGAAGACGCCCGACTCGCCCGAACTGGCCGCCTTGCTCGACCGGGGCGACAAGGCGCTGGCGGCCGACCGGCTCGTGGGGGGCAAGGACAGCGCCGCGGCGCTCTTCGCCAGCGCGCTCAAGCAGCAGGCGGACAGTCACCGGGCCCTTGCCGGCATGGACGAGGTGCGTGCGCGGCTGGCCGCCGGTATCGAGCAGGACATCGCGCTCGGGGACGCCGACGCCGCCAGGGAATCCCTGGCGGCGCTGAAGGCCCTGCCGTCGTCGGCACCCGTCGCCGCGCCGTTGCAGCAGAAGCTCGAGGTGCTCGACAAGGTACGGCCGCTGCTGGGTCAGGCCGCGGCACAGCTGCAGGCAGGAAAAACCACGCAACCGCGGGGCGACAGCGCCCTCGATACCTACCGCACGGTGCTTGAGCTGGATCCGGAAAACGCGGTGGCGGAGCAGGGTATCAACACCGTGCAGCGCTCCGTGCTCGACAAGGCTCTGGCCGCCGTCGCGCAGAACGATTTCGCCGCCGCGGACGCCGCACTGGCGGAAGCGGCGACGATCCTGCCCGAATCGCAGGCGCTGCAGGACACGCGGGGGCGCATCGAGGGCATGCGGCGGCAGAACGCCACCACCATGCTTGCCCAGGCGCGCTCGGCGCTGGATGCCGGCAACATCGATCTTGCCGCACAGCTTGCCGCCAAGGCGCAGCAGATCAGCCCCGACCTCGCCGGCATCGACGACTTCAACGAGCGGATGACCAACGCACGCCTGTATGCGAGCTACAAACCGGGGCAGGTGTTCGCCGACCGCTTCCTGGACACCGCGGGCCAGGCGCCCGCGATGGTCGTCGTGCCGACGGGCACCTTCACCATGGGCTCGCCTGAAAGCGAGAACGGCCACGACGCCAACGAGGCGCCGGCGCACGAAGTGCAGGTAAGCAAGGGCTTCGCCATGGCGCGCAGCGCCGTCACCATCGGCCAGTTCCGCGACTTCGTCAGGTCGTCGGGCTATGTGCCACAGTCGCAGAGTCTCGGCGGCGGCAGCGTCTACGACGAGCAGAGCGGCGGCCTGCGCGACGACGCCTCCGCCACCTGGCAGGACGACTACGCGGGCAAGCCGGGGCAGGATCGCCTGCCGGTCATCAACGTCTCCTGGAACGACGCCAAGGCCTACGCCGACTGGCTGTCCAAACGCAGCGGCAAAACCTATCGCCTGCCCAGCGAGGCGGAATTCGAATACGCCCTGCGCGCCGGCAGCACCACGCGCTACTGGTGGGGCGACGGCAATCCCACGTCCCGTGTGGAAAACCTCACGGGCGGCAACGACCGTTCCGGCTCGGGCCGCCGCTGGAGCAACGCGTTCACCGGTTACAAGGACGGCTACTGGGGTCCGGCACCGGTCATGAGCTTCGCACCCAATCCGTTCGGCCTGTACGACATGGGCGGCAACGTGTCCGAATGGGTGGCCGACTGCTGGCACGACAACTACGTGCGCGCGCCGCGCACCGCCGAGGCCTGGGTGAACCCGGGTTGCGCGCGCCGCGTGATCCGCGGCGGTTCCTGGGGCAGCGCACCGAACATGGTGCGCTCGGCGTATCGGCAAGGCGCATCGGCGGACTTGCGCAATGCGCGCGTAGGATTTCGCGTGGTGCGGGAACTCTGACGGGTCGCAGCCCTTACTCTCGGTTCATCGCGTATTTCCGGGGTGCGTGGCGTGACCGCACCGACGGCTGCCGGTTTTTCGACCACGTACGAGAGCCGCGCGATCCGCGGTAGCTCCTGGCGCAGCGCAAAGAGCATGGTGCGCCCGGCCTGTCGCCAGGGCACCCGCGCCGACTTGCGCAATGCGCGTAGGATTTTGCGTCGTGTGTGATCGCCCACCATGCGATTTCGCAAGTTATTGCCGACGTTAAAAATTACTTCTGAAATCTATTGACTTGTCATCATATGGACGCCTAGTCTCGCCCTCGGCCCGCAAACGATTTGGACGTCCGAATAGTTTGCTTGGTTAACCGATACCTCTGTTCGGCGCGATGAGACATCGTTGCTTGGGGAAGCAGTTGCGTCGCACTGACGGTATCGCCTGAAACGCGGGTGTAACCCAACTTTTTCATTTCGAATCACTTTCCTTTGGGGGAGAGCATGGAATTCTTTAGAAGCGAGCGGCGCACGATCGTGCGGCCGTCGGTGCTGGCTGTCGCGCTGGCACTGGGCATGGGGGCTACCTGCACGGTTTTTGCGCAGGCAACAACGGGTTCCATCTTCGGTCAGGCGCCGGCCGCGGCGGGCGAATCCGTCACCGTGACGAGCGACAGCGGTTTTACGCGCGATGTGCCGGTCGATGCGGATGGCCGTTACCGTGTCGGCAACCTGCCGCTGGGCAATTACACCGTCAGCCTGAAACGCGACGGTGCGGTGGTGGATTCGCGCAAGAACATCCAGATCAAGGTGGGTGGCGCCTCGGACGTCTCGTTTGCGAGCGCCGCGACTGCAGCGAATGCGCAGTCGCTGGAATCCGTCACCGTCTCCGCCAATACCTTGCCTCCCATCGATACCTCGACGGTCGATTCGCGCACCGTCGTGTCTGCCCAGACACTGGCTCGTTTGCCGTTGGGTCGTAACGCGGAAGCCATCGCGCTGCTCGCCCCAGGCGCCGTCGCCGGCCAGAGCACGCTCGGCAATGGCCGCTTCCGCACGGTGTCGTTCGGTGGTTCCGGTGCCTCGGAGAATGCGTACTACATCAACGGCTACAACACGACCGATCCTTACAAGGCCCTCGGCGGCGTCGGCCTGCCGTACGGTGCGATCGACCAGCAGGAAGTCTATACCGGCGGCTATTCGGCCAAGTACGGCCGTTCCGACGGTGGCGTGATTTCGCAGGTCGGCAAGCGCGGTACCAACGAGTGGCATTTCGGAGCGCAGATTCTCTGGGAGCCGAAGTTCGCCGCGTCCAATCCGGGCAGCGTCTATTACGGCAGCCGTCCTCTGCCGGCCGGCTACGGCTACCAGGACACCAGCAAGGTAGGCGCCATCTACCGCAACGGTGAAGACAATACCAAGTGGACGCAGACCTACAGCGCCTACGTCGGCGGTCCGCTCATCAAGGACAAGCTGTTCTTCTTCGTCGCGGCCGAGGCCGAAAAGTCGGAAGGCACCAGCACCTCGAATGTCGAGGCCAACCCGGTCGCGAACAACCACTATACGTACAACCTGCCGAAGATCTACGCGAAGATCGACTGGAACATCAACGACAGCAACATCCTCGAGTTGACGGGGATCCACTCGACCGACGAGCAGCGCGGCTACTACACCGGCTACGATTACGATACCCGTACCAGCACGGGTCGTACCGGCGCGGATGCGGATACATCGAAGATCACGTCGAAGTATGCGATCGCCAAGTACACGTCCTACATCACCGATGACGTCACGCTCACGGCGACCTATGCGAAGGGGTGGACGGACGATTACCTGCAAAACCCGACACCGGACATCGACCAGCAGCCGTACATCTACAACCCGGCGCTGCAGAATCCCGCGCTCAACGGCGGCACCCCCATCACGAACCTGAACTCGTCGCAGACCACCCAGGATCCGCGCGCGGGTAGCCGTACCCACGGTCTCCGCCTCGACCTCGAATGGCAGCTGGGCGATCACCACCTCGCCGGTGGTATCGACAACATGCATTACAAGGGTATCGACGAAGGTACGTTGACGAGCGGCCCGGGGTATTACTGGCGTTACTTCCACTCCGCCAATCCGGGCACTCCCATCAGTGTGGGGCAGGGTATCGGTGCGCCGGGCGGCGACGGCTATTACGTGCGCCGTGTAGTCTTCTCGAGCGTGACGAACATGTCGCTCGACCAGCGCGCGCAGTACCTCGAGGATCGCTGGCAGGTCAACGACAAGGTTCTGTTGAGCATCGGCTTGCGTAACGACGGCTTCAAGAACTTCAACGACAAGAACAAGCCGTACGTCAACAACCAGGCACAGTGGGCACCCCGCCTCGGTGCGTCGTGGGATGTGTTCGGCGACTCATCGCTGAAGATCTACGGCAACCTCGGCCGCTATTACCTGGCGTTGCCGAACAACGTCGCAGTGCGTGGTGCTTCGTCGTCGACCTATACGTACGAGTATTTCAACTACACCGGTATCGACCAGAATGGCCGCCCGACCGGTCTTACCCAGCTGGGTGGCCTCGTGTCGCCGGACGGCGAGTTTGGCCAGCCGATCGACGCCCAGTCGGTCGCGGCGCGCGACCTGAAGTCCCAGTACCAGGATGAAGCGATCCTGGGCTTCGACAAGACCCTGGGTTCCGACTGGGTCACCGGCGCCAAGGTCACGGTACGCAAGCTGCGTACGGCGATCGACGACGTCTGCGATACGGGCAAGATCGCCGACAAGATGACCCGCGAGGGTCTCGACCCGGATTCCGTGGTCATCCCGAACTGCGTCATCTTCAATCCGGGCGACACCAATACGTTCAGCCTGGCCAACGTCGATGGCTCCGGCCGCACCGACGTGAAGATGAACCAGGAAGACTGGGGCTTCACACAGAAGGCCAAGCGTTCCTATTACGCGCTGGACCTCTACCTGGAACATCCGTTCGACGGCAAGTGGCAGGGGCGCCTCGACTACACGTTCTCGCGTTCCTACGGCAACACGGAAGGCCAGACGAAGTCGGATATCGGCCAGACGGACATCTCGAAGACGCAGGATTGGGATTCCGCCGAGCTGATGCGTTATGCCAATGGTCTCCTGGCCAATGACCGTACGCACCAGATCAAGGCTTACGGTGCCTACCAGATCACGGACGAATGGCTGGTCTCGGGTAACCTCCGTCTTGCCTCCGGCGCGCCGAAGTCGTGCCTGGGCTTCGAGGACGGCGAGGCGGATCCGGATCCGATCGGTTACGGCTCGTCGTACCACAACTGCAACGGTATGCCGTCGCACCCGGGCGACAAGCGCAATCCCTGGTACCGCCAGCTCGACCTCGCGGTGACCTACCGTCCGTCGTACTTCGAAGGCAAGCTCGCCTTCGGCCTGTCGGTCTTCAATGTCACCAACGAGCGTAAGCCGCTCAACAGCTACGCGACGTATGAAGCGCTGCCGCAGACCGTGCTCAACAACTACGGTCTCGGTCAGTACTTCCAGAACCCGCGCTACGCCCGCCTGACGGCGACGTACGACTTCTAAGCGACGCTTCGCCCATAACTAGAAATGTCCCGTGAGGGTCATCGCGTGTTTCCCCAGTGCCGCCTGCTACCGCAGGCGGCCTTTTTATTGGGAAGCCGGCATCGGACGGTGAGCTGGTGTGTTGTGTAGTGCGTGGACGTCACGCACGCATCCGTCAGGCGTCGGGCTTGGCGCGAGGCTTCAAACGGAAGCTGATGCCCATGCGGTTGATGGCATTCATGGCCGCGATGGTCAGCGTGAGGTCGACGAGGTCCTTCTCCGTGAAAGCCGCAGCGGCCGCTGCGTACGCCTCGTCGGAGGCATGCGTTTCACTGACGCGCGTGACCTCCTCGGCCCAGGCCAGGGCAGCGCGCTCCTGGTCCGAAAAGAGATAAGCCGCCTCATGCCACACCGGCACTAGTACCACGGTATCGATCGACATGCCGGCCTTGATGAGATCGCGGGTGTGGATATCGATGCAGTGTGCGCATCCGTTGATCTGCGACACGCGCAGGAACACCAGGTGAATCAGCTTGGGCGGCAGCGCCGTTCCCGTCGTCACGAAGTGATGCAGCGCCCCGATGGCCTTGGCGCCTTCGGGGGAAGCAGTAAACCAGTTTGCGCGATTCATGAAGAGACTCCTCGGTGGGGACGTTGGCGCCCGGCACGGTGCCAGGCGTACGTCACCTAGACGATTGAGCGAGGGCGTCTGTGACATGCGCATGCGCTGCGTATGTCTGTTGCTCCCGAAAGTGCTATGAACCCGGAAAGGGCACGGGCTTCACCCGTGACCCAAGATCGAGCCTCAACTCCGCGAGGAGGTAATCGATATCGGCCTTGCGATCCGGCCACGCCTCCAGAAGATACTTGAGGCGATATGCCTTGCCTGCGGCCGGAAGGTTGTTCAGGGCCATGGCCAGGCCGGCCACGATGACAAGTCCCGTGGAGGCCGCGGCGAACTCGCCGCCGCAGACCGCACGTTCAACCTGATCGAGCGCGCCCGTGACTACGTCATCCGGCGGGAAAATGTGATCGAGGTGCGAGCTATTGCTTTCAAGATCCGACATTGGCGGCAACCCCATGTGCAGGAACGGAGAACCCATCTGTCATACGAAATTTCCAGTGCTTTGGATGCGGTAGGCGACCGCCCGCGGGGGCGTTAACATCCACGGGATGAGAGCGATGATGGATTGCGTGGACAACTGTCTTGACGGCGTCACGCGTGAGGCCGCAGCGGCCACCGACGCGGCGCTTGGGCAGGATTTCGAAGAGGCACGATTCCGTGCCGGTGCCGTGGCGACACGCGCAGATGCGTTGGGCTTCGCTGGGATCGCTGCTGCGGCAGCGGCGCTGTTCGAGTATCTGGGACCGCCAGGCGGATCCCCCCGGGCTGGCTACACGGCAGCCATCCTGAATCTCGCGCTCGAACTGGAAGCTGCTAACTCGCCCCTTTTGTGGTCAAGCTGATCGTCCACCCGAATGGGGACCGATCATGACTGCATCGCGCTCGCCATGGGTTACGCGCATTGTTACGCCTCGGTGCGTTCCTGCCATCCGTTGGGTCGAAGGTACCGCCGAGGTGGGTTACGTTCGACCTTCAACCGGGGGAGAACGATGAAATGACGAGCTCATGGCCCATGACCTTGGTGGCTTGCCTGGCGATGACCGCCTTCGCCAGCGCCCCCGTGCGGGGAAAGGACGCTTGCTCCGTGGTACGCGCACCGGATGCCCGCGCAATTGCCGTTCCCTTCTCGGTGGTTGACGGTCGCATCTACGTCCAGGCGAAGGTCAACGGTAAAGGTCCCTTCCGGTTTGCCGTGGATACGGGTGCAAGTGGCGTCGGCCGGCTCGATGCGAGTCTTCTTCCGAAGCTAGGCCTGGAATCCAGCGGCACGGCCGCAACGTCGGACGGGGTGGCCACCGCCGAGGTCGAGACGACGGCTGTCGAGTCCTTGTCCGTCGGATCGATCGAGCGCAAGGACCTGAGCCTTATCACCCGCGACTACCGCAAGCATGTGAGCGGCGAGGCGGCCTTCGATGGCATTCTCGGGAGGGCGTTCTTCGCCGATGGATTGCTCGTCATCGACTATGGCGCCAGGAAACTTTCTTTCAGCAAGTCCAGTGGCCTTTCCCGCAACGACAAGGGTGTCCTGCCGTACGAGCGCGCATTTCGGGTGCCGATAACCATTGGCGACAAGTCCTTCGAAGCCAACCTCGATTCCGGCGCCAACGTCGCCATGGTAGTTCCGGCGCGCCTGTGGCCCGAGGTGTCGGGTTCATCGTTGGAAAAGGCGGCATCGGGCCAGCTTACCAACGGCAAGATCGAGACATCCAAAGGCGTCGTGCCGGGCCCGGTGAAAGCAGGCGCTATGCGTTGGTTCGACGTGGACGCCAAGGTCTCGGAACGCTTTCCTGAGATTCTCATTGGCGCGCACGCGCTGTCTTCTTCCGTTCTTGCGATAGATCAGCGTTCCCGCTCGATCGCGCTGTGTCCGAATTGATCTGCATTCGAGGCACTTTTACTTTCGGATGTTGGGACCTGACTTCATCGTCGCCGGCACCTTATCCACGACGCGAACCAGCTTCATAGGCGGCGCACCTTCGATCATGGTGAAGAAAGAGAAGTCCGGCGCGAATTCCACGGTCGTGCTCAATGACATGGAGCGGAAGCGCCTGGGCGAGAGCGGGATCAGGCGTTCGGCATAGGAAGGTGGGGCCCCGACCAGTAGTGCGTACAACCCGTCCGGTTTCACTTCGAGGTTGAGGTCCAGGCCGCCGCCCTTGAAATGCCCGGCGGCCTTGGAAAGCTCGCTCATCGACAGCGTTTTTTCTTCCATGGCCGCGGGTGCCATGCCGGTCCAGCCATAGTCGGTGGCGATGGCGCGAGTCACTTCGTCCATGAGCTGGCGTGACCCGTCGCCGTTGGCCATGACAACGATGCCGTTGCCCTTTTCGTCGGCGATCATGAAGGACAGGTAGCCATTGTTGACGCCGTCATGGCCGAAGCGCTTCGGGCCATCCGGATAGACGGCGACGCCAAGACCCCAGTTGTCCTTGACGGGGGTGAGCATGTCGCGTGTCATGGCGGGCGACAGCAGGTGTCCCTTCTTGCCCGCGGCCGATGCCTGAATGTCGATCAGCAAGCGGGCGAGGTCGGCAGGCGTGCTCCACAAGCCCCCCGGCGCCAGTTGTGGCAGCACTTCGTAGTTCCCGGGGATGGGCGCGCCGTGGCTGTGGCCGAACGCCACGTTGTCGAGGACGGCCCGCGAGGGCGGTTGCGCGAAGCTGCTGCGCTTCATGCCAAGAGGGCGTAGCACCTCGCGCTCGGCGAGATCAGCAAATGGAATGCCGCTGACGTCGGCGAGGGCGAGTTCAGTCACCAGATAGCCGCCACCGGAGTACTCGAACTGCGCACCTGCTGGAAGGATGCTGCGGACCGGGCCGGCCTTGCTGGGCGGAAGCCCGTCGAGCATCTGGGCTTCTGTCGGAAGCGCGTCTCCGGGTGCAAAGCCGTTGAAACCGTGGACGCCGAGACCAGCCGTGTGGCTCAGCAGTTGGCGAAGCGTCACGCCTTGCGGTGCCAGATGCGAATCGACCGGCAGCTTCCAGGACTTGAGCGCATCGTTGATGTTGCGATCCAACCCGATCTTCCCTTGCTCGACCGTGCGCAAGGCCAGCACGGCCGTCACCGTCTTGCTGATGGAAGCGGCCTGGAAATCCGTATCCGGCGTGACGGGCTTGCAGCTCCTGGTATCGCGAACACCCCAGCCACGCGCCCATGCCAGCTTGCCACCTTGGATGACGGCGACGCTGATACCGGGAACGGCCGACTCGCGCATGCGGTCGGCCAGGGTAGACGGTTTTTCGCCTGGTTTGATAACCGACGGGAGTAGGTGGGTTTCGACGTATTGGGTGTGGGCGTTCGTGGGGCCGCCTGCGGATTCGGCCGGGGTCGGGCAGGCGGCTTGAGTTGCGAAGGCGGGGATGACGACCACGCTGGCGAAGACCGCCGCGCTGCGCGAAGTGAGCTTTCGAGTCCGCTGCATGGATTGCCTCCCGCTTATCTACTATAGAAGTAGTAGATATAGGTGCTGGGGCGTCGAACTGTCAACTATAAATATAGTTCTGTGCGGGCGAACCAAAAAAACCCGCCTTGTGGGCGGGTTCCTGAACGTCTTTGGTGCCGAAAGTGGGACTCGAACCCACACTGTATTTCTACAAACAGATTTTGAGTCTGCCGCGTCTACCGGTTCCGCCATTTCGGCATGGGGAGGCGAATTATGCTGGATTCAGTGCACCCGGTCGAGGCCCAGTTGGCGCTCGGTGCGCTGGTACCAGTCGTCGCCCTCGGGCTTGAACACGGCGCACTGGGTCATGCGGCCCGAATAGATATGCAGGCTGACGGCCACGGCATCGTCGCTGGGGTTGCGGATGGTGTGGTACTCGTGCGGCGGAATGAGGCTGCCGGCGGAGCCGGGGCCGGCCTGGATCGAGCCCACGGGGCGGAAGTGGTAGCGCTCTGCCTCGTGGCCGAGCAGTTCGTACTGGACGATCTCCAGGGCGCCGTTCCAGACCCCCTCCACGCACCACATGCCGCAATGGTCGTGGATCAGGGTGCCCTGGCCGGGGCCCCAGGTCATGGCGACCACGCTGTAGCCGTGCTCTTCGCTGCGATAGAGCTCGCGCCGGGCGTAATGGTCGCCGGCGGTCTCGAACACGCAGCTGGGCAGTTCCACTTCCCGCGAACGGATCAGCCGGCACAGCGCATTGCGCAGGTTGTCGGTGATGGCAGGCGTGCTCGGCTGGGTCACCGACGCGTCGATGGCCTCGATGAGCTTGCGGCTGCCGGGGAAGTCGACCGTGATCATGGGGGAACCTCTGGATACGTGGCGCGGGCGGGCGCCGGTCGGCCCCGATGATAGCAAATGGGCTGGCCCCGCCTTGCAAATAGCGGAGGCGGCGGTGCCGACCGTCAGATCTTTCGAAGGAATCCGCCAATGGCGCGGCTGTAGTTCTCGATGTCCACCAGGAAGGCGTCGTGCCCCTGCGGGGAGTCCAGGGCCACGAAATCGACGCCGGCGCCGGCAGCTTCCAGGCCCTTCGCGATGGTTTCCTGCTGTTCCAGGGGGAACAGGATGTCGGTGCTCACGCCGATGACCAGCGCGCGGTCGACATGGATGCGCGCCAGGCCGCGCATCACGTCGCCCTCGCCGTATTCGGCCACGTCGAACCAGTCGCTGGCGCGGGACAGGTAGAGGTAGCTGTTCGGATCGAACTGCCGGTTGAAACGGCGCGCATGGCCTTCCAGGTACGACTCCACCTGGAATTCGAAGCCGAAAGGCGCGTTCTCGTCGCGTTCGTCCGGATCGAGGCGGATGCGTGCGAAACGGCCGTTCCATTCCATCGCAGAGCGATAGGTGATGACACCCAGCTTACGCGCGATGCTCATGCCGTGTTCCGGCCACTCGTCGCCTTTGTATTGACCATGGCGCCAGTTCGGGTCGAGACGGATGGCCTCGCGTTGCAGCGAGCGGATGGCGATGGCGAAGGGCTGCGCCTGGGGCGCCGTGTCCACGCTGATGTGCGTCCGCACGCTGCCCGGATGCAGCAGCATGTACGCGAGCGCGCTCATGCCTCCCATGGAACATCCGACGAGACAGGCCAGCCGGTCGATACCCAGCCCGGTAACGGCCTCGTGGGCGGCGTTGGCGACGTCCTCGAGCGACAGTTCGGGGAAGGTGAGCCGATAGGGTTCGCCCGTGGCCGGGTCGATGGATGCGGGGCAGGTGGAACCCTTGTCGCTGCCCAGCGAGTTGACGCAGATGACGAAGAAGCGATCGGTGTCGAAGGCGCGGCCGGGGCCGATCATGTCGTCCCACCAGCCGCGTGTGGGGTCTTCGGCATTCGCCGCGGCATGGGCGCTGGGCGAGAGCCCCGTAAGGATCAGGATGGCGTTGTCCCGCGCCGGCGCGAGCGTGCCCCAGGTTTCGAAAGCCACGCGGGCGCCGTGCAGTTCGCCGCCGCGCTTCATGCGGAACGGCGAGGAAAGCGAGTGGTAGCGGCGCGCGTCGCCCATGTGTGGTTCCTTCACGGTTTGCCGTCGATGGTGCCACGCGCCGCGTCGGGCTGTCCCGCGGCGGCGCGTTTCTCCGCCACGGCGATCTGCTGGGCGACGGCATGGGCCACGTTGGAATCCGGATCGAGCAGGGGCTGCAGCTTGCGCCAGGTGCCGGCTGCCTCTGTGTAACGCTCCTGCTGGAACTGCGCGATGCCCAGCAGCCACAGCGCGCGCTGGCTGTCGGGTTCGAGGGCGATCGCGCCCTGCAGCAGGTCGAGGGCGCGCCCCTCGATGCGATGGTCCGGACGCACCAGCGAATCCGCTTCCGCCCAGCCGACCATGGCGGCGACGTTCTTGGCGTCGGCCTTCAGCGCATGGTCGTACGCGCTGCGCGCGTCGGCGGGCTGCTTGAGCATGGCGTACGTCTTGCCCAGCAGCACCCAGGCTTCGGCGTCGTCCGGATGATCCTTCACGCGCGCCAGCAACTGGTCGATGGCTTCGCCGACCGTCATTTCCCTGGCCGGCTCCACGCCGCCCAGCGTCGAAGGAGTGCCCACGAGCAGATAGATGCCGACGCTGGCGAGCGGCACGACGATCGCGATGACCACGGCCAGGCCGAAGACGGCACGCGATCGCCCATGGCGCCGGCCCTGGCGAACGAGGGGAACGAGCAGCAGGGCGAGCGCGAGGGCGAGCATGGCCCCCGCGACGAGATAGAACGCGAGAGTCACCAGTCGTCCTCGGTATCGTTGGCGGGCGTGGACACCGGCGCCTGTCGGGCGCGACGGCGCACCTGGATGGCGACGACGAGGGCACCGGCGGCCAGAAGCACGGCCGGTCCGAACCACAGCAGCCACGTGGAGGGTTCCACCGGCGGCTTGTACAGCACGAATTGCGAATAGCGGTCGACGAGGTAGGTCTTGATCTCGTCGTCGCTCTTGCCTGCCTGGATCATCTCGAACACCTGCCGGCGCAGGTCGTGCGCGATCGGGGCATTCGAATCGGCCAGGGTTTCGTTCTGGCACATCGGGCAGCGCAGTTCGGCGCTCAGTTTCTGGAAGCGCACTTCCTCCGCACGGTCGCGGAACGGCAGTGGCTGGATCGCCTGCGCGAACGCCAGCACCGGCAGAAGGCAGAGGATGAGCCAGACGAGAGCACGGCGCATCACGGCGCTTCCTTCGCCAGGGCCGCGAGCGCCGGCCGGATTTCCTTGTCCAGCACCTCGGGGGTGATGGGGCCGATTCGCTTGTAGCGGATCACGCCCTTGGCATCCACCAGGAAGGTTTCCGGCGCGGCATACACGCCGAAGTCGATGCCGGTGCGGCCGTCGCGGTCGGCGACGATCACGTCGAACGGATTGCCGTGCTCCGCCAGCCATGCCGTGGCGGCCTGCGGATCGTCCTTGTAGTTGAACCCGACGATGGGAAGGCCGAGTTGCTTCACGTCGGTCATCAGCATGGGATGCTCATGCACGCACTCGATGCACCAGCTGGCGAACACGTTGAGGAAATAGGGCTTGCCAAGCAGCGAGGCCTTGTCCACCGTGCGCGTCGGTTCGCCGAGCACCGGCAGCGAGAATGCGGGCGCGGGCTTGTCGATCAGCGGCGACACGATCTCGTGCTGGTCGTGCTGCGTGTTCCACCAGATGCCGAAGCCGAACAGGCCGACGAGCAGCAGGAACGCGAACAGGGGCAGGAGGCGACTCATGCCGGCGACTCTCCCGTCTTCAATGCCGGGCTGGCGGACTTCGCAGCGGCCGTTTCCGCGGCAATCTTCTTCGCCCGGAAGCGCCGCTCGCACGCGGCGAGGAATCCGCCGGCCATCATGAAGAGGCCGCCGAGCCAGATCCAGCGCACGAAGGGCTTGTGATAGAGGCGAACGGCCCAGGCGCCGGATGCGTCGTTGGCGTCCATGGGTTCGCCCAACGCCACGTAGATGTCGCGGAAGAGGCCGGCGTCGATCGCGGATTCCGTCTGCACCTGCCCACGCGAATACGTGCGCTTCTGCGGATGCATGGTGCCCACCGTGTCGCCGTTGCGCAGGATGGTGACGATGCCTTCGTCGGCGCGCCAGTTCGGACCCTCGGTTTCTTCCACGCCATCGAACCGGAAGTCGTACCCACCGACGGATGCCACCTCACCGGGGGCGAGGCGCACGTCGCGCTCAACGCTGAGCGACTCGGACAGCATGACGCCGATGAGGAAGATGGCGACGCCGGCATGGGCGATCAGCATGCCGCCCATTTCAGCGGGGAAACGGCGGCCGCGCGGCATCTCGCGCCAGCGCTTCACGACATAGGCAAGCGTGCCCGCGCCCACCCACACCGCACCCGCGACGCCGGCGATGGCGCGAAGGTGCCCCTGCGCGAAGAATGCGGCGGCGATGGCGCATACCACGGCCGCCACGCCAGCGCGCAGCGCCATGGCCGTCAGCTGGCGGCCTTCCGCGCGGCCCCAACGCAGATACGGACCGAACGGCAGCAGCAGCACGGCGGGCGCCATCAGCAGCACGAAGAGAAAGCCGAAGTAGGGCGGCCCGACCGACACGCGGCCGAGGTTCAGCGCGTCGCCGATCAGCGGAAACAGCGTGCCGAGCAGCACCATGGCGGCGGCCGTGGTGAACAGCAGGTTCGCGATCATGATGCCGGTCTCGCGCGACAGCGGCGCAAAGGGCTTGCCGGTGGCGACCTTGGGCGCGCGGATGGCGTAGAGCAGCAGGGAGCCACCGATCACGACGACCAGGAAGCCGAGGATGTACAGGCCGCGGCGCGGATCGGACGCGAAGGCATGCACCGAGGTGAGCACGCCGGAGCGCACGAGGAAGGTGCCCAGCAGCGACAGCGAAAAGGCGAACAGCGAGAGCAGCACCGTCCACGCGGGCAGGGAGCCGCGCTTTTCGGTCACCGCCTGAGCGTGGATCAGCGCCACGCCTACCAGCCACGGCATGAACGAGGCATTCTCCACCGGGTCCCAGAACCACCAGCCGCCCCAGCCGAGTTCCGCATAGGCCCACCAGCTGCCGGCCACGATGCCGAGGGTGAGGAACGCCCAGGCCACGTTTGTCCAGGGGCGCGCCCAGCGTACCCAGGCCTGCTCCATGCCACCGCCCAGCAGTGCGGCGATGGAAAAGGCGAAGGCCACGGAGAAACCCACGTAACCCATGTAGAGCACGGGCGGGTGGAAGGTCATGCCCGGGTCCTGCAGCACGGGGTTCAGATCGCCGCCGTCCGCCGGCATGGGCAGCTCGCGCAGGAACGGATTCGAGGTGAACAGGATGAAGGCGAGGAAGCCCACACCGATGAGCCCGAGCACGCCGAGCACGCGTGCCACGAAGGCATCCGGCAGATGCCGGCTGAAGGCGGCCAGCGCCAGCGACCAGACGTTGAGGATGAACACCCACAGCAGCATCGAACCCTCGTGCGCGCCCCATACCGCGGTGACGCGGTAATACCAGGGCAGGGCGAGGTTCGAGTTGTCGGCCACGTACGCCACCGAGAAGTCGTAGCTCAGGAACGCGTAGATCAGGATCGCCATGGCGGCGAACACGAACACGGCCTGACCGGCGGCCGTGGGACGCGCCGTGGCGATGAGCGCGGCATTGCCGCGCCAGGCGCCCACGATGGGCAGCACGCCCTGGGCCAGCGCGAGGAGCAGCGCCAGGACGAGGGCGAACTGGCCAAGCTCGGGGATCATGGCTGCGGATCCTTCATGGCCTTGTCGTCGATCTTGCGGTTCTCGTGCGCCTTGGCCATGGCGTCCTTGAGTTCCTTCGGCATGTAGTTCTCGTCGTGTTTCGCAAGCACTTCGCTGGCGATGAACCGGCCGCTGTCCATGCGCCCGGTGGCGATCACGGACTGGTTGTCGCGGAACAGGTCGGGAAGGATGCCCGTGTACTCCACCGGCATGGCACCCGCGTCGTCCACCACGATGAAACTCACCTTAAGGGAGTCGGCGGCGCGCTGGATGGAACCGGCCTTCACCATGCCGCCCAGACGGAAAGTGGGGTATTGCGTGGCCTGGCCTTCCTGCACCTGGCTGGGGGTGAAGAGGTAATTCATGTTCCGCTGCAGTGCGAACACGATGAGCCCGACCGCCACGACGGCGGCGACCACGACCGAGACCACGATGGCGAGACGGCGTTTACGCGTTGGATTCATTGCTTGGAGGGGTTCCCGGCCGGCGGCGGTTTTCCTGGCGCGCGATCCGCGCGCGCAATTCGCGCAGGTTGCGGCGGCGCCTGGCCAACGGGGCCAGCGTGTCGATGAGAAGGACGATGAAGAAGACGGCGACGGACGACCATACATAGAAGCCGTACGCGCCCATGGCGAGGGAGGCGTTCATGCAGCGTCTCCATCACGGCCCGCGAGCAGTTCGCGCACCCAGCCCTTGCCGCCTTCGGAGGCGATGAGGTCGGCACGCACGCGGGCGAAGAGGCTGGCGACGTAGTAGAGCTTGGTGGCGGCCATCATGGTGAGCAGTGGCCAGAGCATGCTGGTTTCGATGTGCGAAGGTCCGAGCAGGCGTACCGTGGAGCCCTGGTGCAGCGTGTTCCACCAGTTCACGGAGAAATGCACGATGGGTACGTTCACCGCGCCCACGAGCACCAGGAACGAGGCCGCGCGGGCACCCTGGCGACGGTCCTCGAAGGAATGGTAGAGCCCGATCACGCCGAGATAGATGAAAAGCAGCACCAGTTCGGACGTGAGCCGCGCATCCCAGGTCCACCAGGTGCCCCACATCGGCTTGCCCCAGAGCGAACCGGTGACGAGGGTGATGAAGGTAAACGCGGCGCCCACCGGCGCGGATTCCATGGCCACCACCTCGGCGATCTTGATCCGCCATACCAGGCCGACGAAGGCGGCGACGGCCATGGCCCCGTAGATGAAGAGGCTCATCCACGCACTGGGCACGTGCAGGAAGATAATGCGGTACGCGTCGCCCTGCTGGTAATCCGCAGGCGCGACGAAGAGGCCACCGTAGAGGGCGACGCCCGCCAGCACGATGGCAAGGCCGAGCGCCCAGGGCCTGACGGCTCCGGCGAAACGGTAGAACACCGGCGGCGAGCCGAGGCGGTGAAGCCAGAGCGGAACCCAGTTAGCCATCGATCCTCGTCGCAAGTTCGTTCAAACACCATGTGTCCCCCTTTCGGGCCACAGGGTTGCTTCGCGTTCATGTGTCCATGGCAATGCGGAGCGCGGCGGCGCAGGCGAGGGGCGCCAGTACCACCGCCATCGCGAGCCCGGCGCCCAGCCAGGCGATCGGCGCGATCCACGGGAGCCCTTCCTGCGCGGCGGCCACGGCCCCGGCGGCGAAAATCACGACCGGCACGCACAACGGCAGCAACATGAGCGCCAGAAGCATACCAGAGCGCCTCGACCCCGCCGTCAGCGCGACCAGCACGGCGCCGAGGAGGCTGAGCAGCGGTGTCGCGAGCACGAGCGCGAACACCAGCACGGGCGTGGCCGGGGCGGGAAGCTTCAGCATGCCGGCAAGGAGCGGCGCCACGACGATCAGCGGCAGCGAGGAGGTGATCCAGTGCGCGAGGATCTTCATGCCCACCAGCAAGGCCAGCGGCTGCGGCGCGAGCATCAGTTGCTCCATCGAGCCGTCTTCGATGTCCGCGCGGAAGAGGTTGTCGAGGGAGAGCAGCACGGCCAGCAGCACCGTGACGAACACCACGCCACCGGCGATGCGCGCGAGGAGGGCGGGTTCCGGGCCGAGCGCGAACGGGAAAAGCGTGGCGACGATCAGCGCGTATAGCACCGGCATGGCGATGTCGCCGCGGCGCCGCCAGGCCAGGGTGAGATCGCGCCGCAGCAGTGCGGCGCACGCGGCGGACGTGCTACCGGGCGTCATGCGTGCAACCGGATGCGTCGGGGTTCGCCCCCGGCGAAACTTACGGCACCATGGCTCGTGACGAGGGCGGCGCCGCCACGCCCGGCGTGGCCTTCCAGCAGCCGGTTCACGAGCGCGATGCCTTCGCGGTCGAGGTTGGCATACGGCTCGTCGAGCAGCCACACGCGCGCCGGCAGCAACAGCAGTCGTGCCAGAGCGGCACGCTTCTTCTGGCCTGCCGAGAGACGACGCACCGGTTCGTCCTCGAAACCGGCCAGGCCCACCTCGGCGAGCGCGGCGTCGGCGCTCGTGCCCTCGCGCTGGCCGTAAAGGCCGACGCTTACGCGCAGGTTCTCGCGCGCGGAGAGATCCAGCTTGAGGCCGAGGTGGTGGCCGAGGAACACCACCGCACCGGCCATCGTGTCGAGCGAGAAGGCAGCCCCGTCCAGCCGGACCTCGCCTTCGCCCGGACGCAGCATGCCCGTGAGCACACGCATCAACGTGGTCTTGCCGCTCCCGTTGTCGCCTTCCACCAGCGCGACCTCACCGGCGCGCAGCGCGAAATCCAAAGGCCCGAACACCGGCTCGTCCTGGCGCAGGAACGCAAGCGCGCGCGCTTCGAGCAGTGGAGCGGGTTCGGGGGCGAAAGTCATCCGGCGATTGTTGCGGTCATGGCGGGAGTTGTCCACGTTTCGCCTTGTGTGGGAGCCGGTTCAGCGGCGATGGGTGCTTGCTGCGAGTGTGCCCGCTGCCGCGGGATCGCCGGCATAGCCGGCTCCCACACAAAGCGGGTCGACTCCCATAAAAGAGCGGGTCCGCTTCTGTGGGAGCCGCTTCAGCGGCGATGGGTGCTTGCCGCAAGCCTGCCCGCTGCCGCGGGATCGCCGGCATAGCCGGCTCCCACACAAAGCGGGTCGACTCCCATAAAGGAGCGGGTCCGCTTCTGTGGGAGCCGCTTCAGCGGCGATGGGTGCTTGCCGCAAGCCTGCCCGCTGCCGCGGGATCGCCGGCATAGCCGGCTTGTATGTTGTGACCGCCCCTTTCTCCCCGCCGATGGCTGAGAGATAAGGGGCTGGGGTGAGGGACATAGCTGGTATCGGCTCGTATGAGGAGACCGACCGTGGGAGACATCCCTATCCCATCGTGAGCGTCGATGAAGGATCTGGCGATCCGATCGCCGATGAACAAGCTAACGCCTGATGGGACTTCACCCCAGCCGTCCTTGAGACTACGAGGAGTTGGGTCGCCATGCCACTACAGCATTTCGGAATCGATATCGACAAAGCCGCCCTGACGGTGGCCTGTCATGAGGTGCCCGGCCGTACCGAGCGGGTGAGCAACGACGCCGCGTCGATCGACGCCTGGTTACGCCGATTGCCTGCCCACAGTGTGCTCGCGGTGGAGGCCACCGGGGCCTGCCATCAGGCCCTGCTACAGGGCGCCGTCCGCCACGACCTGCCGATCTACCTGCTCAACCCCCGCGACGTCCGTCACTACGCCGAAAGTCTGCGCCGACGGACCAAGACCGACCGGGTCGATGCCCAGGTCATCGCCCGTTATGTCGCCCACGAGAAGGGCAACCTGCGCCGTTATCTGCCCGCGCCGGCCAGCGCGGCGCGCCTGGAGCAGCTGCTGCGACGACGCGCCCTGCTGGCACAGACACAGGCGCAGCTCCGACTCGGCTGTAGCGATCTGGCGCTGCCGGCGATGGATCACCTGCATGCCAGTTTCAAGGCGACCCTGGCCGCGCTGGACGAGCAGCTCGATGCGCTGGTCGCCCAGGACGAGCAACGTGCCCGTCAGCGTGAGCAACTGCGCTCCATTCCCGGCGTCGGGCCCTTGAACAGCCTCGCCCTGGTCAGCTTGTTCTGGCGCCTGCCCAGCATCACGGCCGACGGCTTGATTGCTTTTGTCGGCTTCGATCCGCGCCCGCGCGAATCGGGTAACTATCGCGGGCAACGAAGGATCTCCAAGCGAGGGGACGCCGAGACCCGGCGTCTCGGCTACCTCGCCGCCCAGGCCTTCGCCCGGCACCCCGTCGGCAGGCCTCTCTACGACCGCTATCGTCAGCGAGGCCTCAGCGCCACAGCGACCTACGTCATCCTCGCCAGGAAGATTCTTCGTCTGGCCCATGCGCTCATCAGCCAGGGCACGACCTTCGACCCTCAACGCTTCGCGGCCGCTTGCGCGGGAACATAGGATCTCCCACACAAAGCGGGTCGACTCCCATAAAAGAGCGGGTCCGCTTCTGTGGGAGCCGCTTCAGCGGCGATGGGTGCTTGCCGCGAGCCTGCCCGCTGCCGCGGGATCGCCGGCAAAGCCGGCACCCACACAGAGCAGGTCGGCTCCCACAGAAAGCGGAGGCCTGACCCGTTACAGCAGCGAGGGCAGAGGAGGCAACGTGGCCTCGAGGGTTCGTACTGCGGCATCCAGATCCACCGACGCCACGGCATCGTGGCCCTTCAGCAGCTGCTCCACCAGCACGTCCTGCGCGCGACCGCGCTCCAGCGCATAGGCGTAGGGCAGGTGGGTGAAGGTGACCATGCGATAACGCGGCAGGTAGTGCCTGGGCGAACGTTCCGCCAGCAGGGCGCCGAGTTCGCGCTTGCGCAGGTAGTGCGGGTCCGCGACGGAATCGCGCATTTCCACGTAGTTTTCCAGCGCCATCTTCGCGATGGCGTCCGCGTTCGGCTTGCGTTTCGCTTCGAAGGCCGCGAACACGGCCGCGGCGTCGTCGGGTTGCGCGGCGAAGAGATCCGCCAGCTCGGCGGCATCCTCGAAGCCGCAGTTCATGCCTTGCCCGTGGAACGGCACGATGGCGTGCGCCGCGTCGCCGATCAACAATGCGCGTCCGCCAATATGCCAGCGGTCGAGGTAGAGCGTGCCCAGGGTGCCCACCGGATGCGCCGCCCAGTCGGCCGCGAAATCGGGCATCAGTGCGAGCGCATCGGGGAATTCGGTCCGGAAGAACGCTTCGGCGGCGCCCGTTCCGGCAATGCTGCGGAAGCTGGGATGCGGCCCGTCGTTCGGCAGGAACAGCGTCACGGTGAAGCTGCCTTCGCGATTCGGCAGGGCGATGCACATGTAGTGGCCGCGTGGCCAGATATGCAGCGCGTTGCGCTCGATCGCGAACGGGGCGGACGGATCGTGGCCGGGCGGGATCTCCAGCTCCTTGTAACCGTGGCCCAGTTCTTCCACGCGTTCGCCGAGCGGCGAATGCGCGTGCATGGCGGCGCGCAGGGCCGACCCGGCACCGTCGGCTCCGATCACCACCGGCGCATCGACCGTGCGCTCGTTGCCGGCGCTGTCGCGCAGGCGCAGCGTTCCGGCTTCCAGATCCGCACCGGCCAGGCCCTGGTCGAAGTGCACCGTGGCGCCCGCCGCCTCGGCGGCGTCCAGCATTAGGGTATTGAGTCCGCCGCGCGACACCGACCAGATCACTTCGGTGTCGTCCACGCCATAGCGCTGGAGCCCGCTATGGCCGGCAGGGTCGTGCACCATTCGCCCGCGCATCATCACGGCCTGCTCGAGCACGCGGTCCGCCAGCCCGGTGGCGCGCAGGGCGTGCAGACCGCGCTCCGCGAGCGCGAGATTGATCGAGCGCCCCCCGAGAAAGCCGGCCTTGCGCGGGTCCGGACGCTTTTCGTAGACGGTGACGCGAAAGCCGCGTTGGGTCAGCAGGGTGGCCACCATGGCGCCGACCAATCCGGCGCCGACCACGGTGATGTCGTTACGGGGCATGGCGACCTTCGTCCGGACGCGATATTGCGGGGCAGCGCATCGTGCGCCGCAGCGCCGCCGGGGGCAAGAGGGCCAGGGGCGCCGGTCAGCCCGCCTTCTTGCCGGTGCGCGTGGCGGGGCGCACGGGCTCCGCCGGCTTGGCGGTGGCCGCATCGAGGAACCCGCGCTGCATCGACTTCCATACGTCGAGGTTGCGCTCGGTCATCTCGTTGAGCATGGACCACGGCGTCTGGCCCATCAGGCTGTTCAGCTGGTTGCGGAACTGCTGCTGCTGGTCGAGGAAGACCTGCAGGCTGCGCTCCAGGTACGGACCCATGAAGCCCTGCAGCGAATCGCCGTAGAAGCGGATGATGTGCGACAGCAGTTGCGGCGAGAGCATCGGCTGGCCGTGCTCCTCGTGCTCCGCAATGATCTGCAGCAACACCGATCGGGTCAGGTCCTCGCCGGACTTGGCGTCGCGAACCTCGAAGGTTTCCCCATCGAGCACCAGCTGGCGGACCTCTTCCAGCGTGATGTAACTCGAGATTTCCGTATCGTAGAGACGACGGTTCGGATACTTCTTAATGATGCGTAGGGTTTGTGCCATGCGGCGAAAGCTACCACGAGGTATTGCGCCGCACCAGTTGTCCTAAGTCACGGTAATCGTTTTCAGATTTCACAAGTGGTATTTGGATCGATTTAGGTAACGCCCATTTAATGTGCGGCTGCACCACCGGCATTCCCGAACGGCGGCTTCGCAAGCCAGAGGATGGGGATGAGCGACAGGAACAGGATGGCGCAGCCCCAGAACACGTCGTTGACCGCCAGCGTGGCGGCTTCTCGGGTGACCAGCTGGTCCACCACGGCGAGCCCCGGCTTGCCCGGAATGCCCAGCGCGGTGAGCTTCTGGGTGAACGCCGTCGTGGCGGGCGAGGCGTGCGTCACATATTCGGTGAGCGACGCATGGTGAGAGTCAGTGCGGTGCTGCCACAGCGTCACCGTGATGGCGGTGGACACGCTGGAGGCCAGCGTGCGGCAGAAATTCGCCAGGCCCGACGCGCCCGCGATCTGGTCCGGATTGAGGCCGGAGAGGAAGATCTGGTTGAGCGGAATGAAAAAGCAGGCAATGGCGATGCCCATGATGAAGCGCGGCAGCACCAGCGCGGCGTACGACGCACCGCTGTTGAACCCGGCGAACCAGAACGACGTGAACGCGAACACCAGGAAGGCGAAGGTGACCACCGCGCGCAGTTCCAGGCGCTGGATGTTCTTGCCGATGAAGGGCGAGACGAGGAAGGCCAGGATGCCCACCGGCGCGGTCGCGAGGCCCGCCCATGTCGCGGTGTAGCCCAGGGTGGTCTGCAACCACAGCGGGAACACCACGTTGATGCCGAAGAAGGCGAGCATGCCAAGTGACAGCGCGGTCACGCCGATGGCGAAGTTGCGGCGGGCGAACAGCGAGAGGTCGACCACCGGATGCTTGGCCGTGAGTTCCCAGATGACGAGGAACACCAGCGCCACCAGCGCGATGAGGCCCAGCGTGAGGATCATCGGCGACGCGAACCAGTCGTGGTCGTTGCCGTTGTCCAGCATGAACTGCAGCGAGCCTACGCCGACGATGAGCAGCGCGAGGCCCACCGAATCGATCGGCGCCTTCACGATCTTCGTTTCGCGGTGGCGCAGGATGGCCCAGGTGACGAAACCCGCGGCGGCGCCGACCGGCACGTTGATGTAGAAGATCCAAGGCCAGGAGAAATTGTCGGTGAGGTAACCACCGAGGATCGGGCCGAAGATGGGCGCCACGACCACCGTCATGGCCCACATCGCCAGGGCGATACCTTGTTTGGTCTTCGGGTAGCTGGCCAGGAGCAGCGACAGCGACAGGGCCACCATCGGTCCGGAACCCGCGCCCTGCATCAGCCGGAAGATCACCAGCATCGGCATGTTCGTGGCGAGGCCGCAAAGCATCGAGAACGCCACGAACAGGCCTACGGAGACGCAGAAGGTGCGCACTTCGCCGAAGCGCTTCGCCAGCCAGCCGGTGAGGGGCTGCATGATGGCGCTGGCGAGGGCATAGGAGCTGATGGCCCAGGTGCCTTCGCTCGAACTCACGCCGAGACTGCCCGCGATGTGCGGAACGGCCACGTTGACGATCGTCATGTCGAGGATCTCCATGAAAGTGGAGAACGCGACGGCGATCGTCAGCAGGACCAGCGGCCCGCCATGCAGCGGCTTGGGGCCGTCGGCGGCGGGCGCGTCGGGGAGGGCGGTGTCGTCGCTCAAGGCACGCCGGCTCCGAGGTTGGCGCGCACGATGGCGTCGGCGGCGGCGTCGGCCTTGGCAGCCACGTCGTCGTAGACGCGCGTCTGCGCCACGGGAACGTTCGAGGGCTGGCTGGGCAACACGTCGCCCTTGTCGTCCGTGATGTCCACCGTCACGGCGGTGGAAAGGCCGATGCGCAGCGGGTGCTTGTCGAGATCCTTGGGATCGAGCGCGATGCGAACGGGCACGCGCTGCACCACCTTGATCCAGTTGCCGGTGGCGTTCTGCGCGGGCAGCAGTGAGAAGGCGCTGCCGGTGCCGGCACCGAGGCCGATCACCTTGCCGTGGTATTCCACGCCGCCGCCGTAGATGTCGGCCTCCACCTTTGCAGGCTGCCCGATGCGCACGTGGCGCAGCTGGCCTTCCTTGAAGTTGGCATCCACCCACAGATCGTGCAACGGCACCACGGTCATCAGTTGCTGGCCGGGCTGCACGCTGTTGCCCACCTGCACGCCGCGCAGGGCGACATAGCCGTCGATGGGCGCGACGATGGCGTTTCGCTGCGCGGCCACCCATGCCTGACGGAAGTTGGCACGTGCCTGGGCTACGGCGGGATTGTCCTCGACGTTGCTGCCGTCCACGAGCGCACGGGCCGCGTCCGCCTGCCGCTGGGCCGCGTCCAGCGCCGACTGCGCGCTGGTCACCGCGTCGCGGGCGTGCTGCACTTCCTCGGGCGCCACGGCCTTCTCGGCAAGCAGCGGGAGGCGGCGCTTCAGGTCGTCCTGCGCGCGCTTCAGGTCCTGTCGGCGAGCCACGAGCGCCGCGTCGGCGCTTGCGGCCGACTGCGTCTGCTGGCGCACCTGGCGTACGGCCTGCGCGAGCGCGCTGCCGGCCTTGCGCAGCGCCACGTCGGCATCCGTCGGATCGAGGCGCACGAGCACCTGGCCGGCGTTCACGCGCTGGGTGTCGTCCGCGTAGACGCCGACGACGATGCCCGGCACCTGCGCCGAGATGGCCACCTGGTTGCCGCCCACGTAGGCGTCGTCGGTGGTCTCGCGGGTGGAGAACACGAACAGCCAGAGCAGGAGCCAGATCACGCCCGCGAGGACGAAGACCAAAAGCGCGATCAGCAGCGCGCGGCCGCGCTTGCGCTTGTCCTTGGGCGCGTTGCCGCTTTCGTCCTGCGCGGCCTGCGTATCGTTGGGAGAAGCGCTCATGGGCTCGTGGTTCCGTGGGTGCTGGTAGTGGAGGGGGATGCGACGGGCTCGGCGCGGTAACCGCCGCCGAGCGCCTTGATGAGTGCGATGTCGGTGGACAGCGCCTGTGCGTGCAGATCGGTGTCCGCGTCCTGCTGCTGGATCAGCGCCGCTTCCGTTGCGAGGGACTCGCGGTCGTCGCGTACGCCACGCGCC
The DNA here is from genome assembly GCF_011742555.1 of Luteibacter jiangsuensis. GTDB lineage: Bacteria > Pseudomonadota > Gammaproteobacteria > Xanthomonadales > Rhodanobacteraceae > Luteibacter > Luteibacter jiangsuensis. The sequence goes on along the minus strand of NZ_JAAQQR010000006.1, from coordinate 82,020 downwards.
GCGCGTGCCCGTGCGCTGGCAAGCAGCGCGTCGGCCGCGTCGATCTGGGCGGCCTGCTGTGTTCGTCGGTTCGCGAGCTGCTGCGCGCCCAGCGCCTGCGTGGCGACGTCGCGTGCCGCGGACGTCACCGTGGCGTTGTATTGGGCCACGGCGGCGTCGAGCTGTGCCCGGGTCACCCCGTGGTTCGCCTCGAGCGCACCGCCTTCGAAGATCGGCAGGTGAATCGCGGGTGTCAGGGAGAACACCCGGCTGTCGGCCGAGAAGACCTTGTCCATGTCGATACTCGACAGTCCGGCCATCGCGCTGAGGCTGACGTCGGGGAAGAACTGCGCGCGCGCCGCATCTGTCTGGCGCAGTGCGGCCTCGACCTGCCACCGGCTGGCAGCGATGTCGGGGCGGCGCGCCATGAGATCGGTGCCCGCATCGGACGGCAGGCCCGGCGTCACCGGGGGCAGCGGACGCGGCGTCAGTGCGGGAAGCTCGGCGGGCGACACGCCGACCAGCGTGGCGATCGAGACGCGGCGGATATTCGCGGAGCCTTGCAAGGCCACACGCTGCTGGCGCGCGCCGGCCAGTTCCGCGCGAGCCTGCTGGGCGGTGTCGGGCACGTCGACGCCTTGCTTCACGCGTAGCTCGGCGATGCGCAAGGCGCGTTCGCGTGCGGCGACGAGCCTGTCGGCGAGAACCACGCGGGCCTCGTCCGCAAGCCAGCCGAAATACGTATCGGCCACCATCGCCTGGATGCCCAGCGACGCCGCCGAACGTTCGGCTTCCGCCGCCCGGGCGCTGTCGATGGCGGATTCGATGGCGAATCGCTTCTTGCCCCACCAGTCGAAGTCGTAGCGCACCTGGATGCCGAGGTCGGCCTGGTTGTACCAGGTGAACCCGAGGAACTGCGAGGGAATGAGGCCGTGTTCGCTCATCCGCTGGCGGGCGACCTGCGCGCTGCCATCCACGCGGAGGCCGGCCTGCGCCGCGGCCACACGGATGTTCTGCTCGGCCGACGCCACGCGGGCGCGCGCTTGCGCGAGATCGGGCGCGCCGCGCAGCGCCATGTCCATCAACGTGTCGAGTTGCGGATCGCCGTACACCTTCCACCACTGGGCATCGGGCCATCCCGCGCGCTGGGTGGTGTTCAGGCCGGCCAGGGGCGCTTCGTCGCGAAGCGCGGGTCGGTCGATTTTCGCCGGCACGTGGCAGGCGGCCAGCAACGTGGCGACCGCGCAGGCGAGCAGGGCGGGGCGGAGCGGGGCAAGGGTCATGATGTGGCGTCCGGGTCCACCAGGGGATCGATGTGCAGCGCGAGCTTCTTCAGCAGGCGCTCGAAGGTCTTGCGTTCGGCCGCGCTGAAGCAGGCGAAGGATTCCACCAGCGACGGAAACATGGGGGGCAGCATCTTCGCCACGAAACGGCGTCCCGCCGGCGTGATGCGAAGCACGACCTGACGCCGGTCGTGCGTGGCGTGCGAGCGCGAGATGAGATCGCGCTTGGCGAGCGCATTGGCGATGCGCGTCATGTTCGTGGGCTTCTGATCGGCAAGCAGGCAGAGTTCGCCCGGGGTCCCGGTGCCGTCCTCGCTGCTGTACAGCATCATGAGCGTGCGGAAGTCGCTGTCGTTGAGGCCGTAGGGCTTGAGCTTGTCCTCGAACTCGCGCAGCAGCGCACCGGCGGTCAGCATCAGCAACCGAACGAGCAGTACCTCCGACACCGGCAGGCCCGGTATGCGGCTGTTAACCCTGCCGACACCCTCGTAAATGGCCTCGACGCACGTCTTGATCCTGGGCATTTCGCTGGCTAATAGTTCGCTGGTGAAATATCAGGCTAGCAAGAATTGCCTGACGCGAGCAATAGGCTGTTGCTTACAAGTGAAACAGCGCCGTGGCGTTGGCCGTGGTCTGCGCGGCCACGTCCGCTTCCGACTCCCCGCGCAGGTCCGCCACCGTGCGCAGCACCTCCCGCATATAGGCGGGCTCGTTGCGCTCCCCCCGGTGCTGCGAGCACGGCTGGTCGGGGGCGTCGGTTTCGAGGAGCAGCCGGTCGAGGGGCATGGTGGCCACGACGCGGTGGATGCGGTGGGCGCGCTCGTAAGTGACCGGGCCGCCGATGCCGATGTGGAAGCCGAGGTCGAACAGCTGCCGCGCCTGCTCCTCGCTGCCCGAGAAACTGTGCACCACGCCACGCAATCCGCCTGTGCGGCGCAAGGTGTGGATCACTTCCTCGAACGCTCGCCGGGCGTGCACGATGACCGGCAGGTCGTGTTCCCGGGCTATCGCCAGTTGCCGATGGAACAGATCGCGCTGGCGTTCCGGGTCGAGCCCGTCGACGTAGAAGTCCAGGCCGATCTCGCCCACCGCCACGGCGCCGTGGCGTTCGAGCCAGGCGGGGAGTTCGTCCAGATGCTCGTCCCGATGGTTCGTCAGGAAGAGGGGATGCAGGCCATAGGCGACGGAAACGCCTTCGCGCGACGCGGCAAGGCGTTCGATCCGCTCCCAGTTGCCGCGGTCGATCGCGGGAACGACCCAGCGCCGCACGCCTGCCTCGCGCGAACGCTCGAACATGGCATCGCCGTCGACATCGAACGAGGCGTCGTCCAGGTGCGCGTGGGTGTCTACGAGGTCGAGCATGTGGGTGTGATGCCTGAATGAACGTAAGAGGGAGTCTAAGGCGTCGTTCAGTTTAACGACTGTCAAATGGCGACCGAGGCGGCTTTGGGTGATGGGGCTCAGGCACTGTCGGACCGCCGATACACAGTGGAGATTAGGGTATGAGCAGGTTGAAGATTTCCGTCCTGAACGCCGCTTTGGGCGCGGCCCTGGTATTTGGCCTGTCCGCCTGCAACCGCGACGCGAATGCCGATGTGGCGAACGCGCCGGCCCCAGGAGCGGCGCCCGCTGCCGAGCCGATCGCACCGGCGCCTGCCGGTCCGAAGTATGCCCGTGTGGTCAGTGTCGACCCGGTTCGCGAAACCACCGAAGGCCGCCGCGAGTGCCACGACGAGGTGGTGACCCGCCGGGCTCCGGTGAAGGACCAGCACCAGATCGCGGGTACCGCCATCGGTGCGGTCGCGGGCGGTCTGCTCGGCAACCAGATCGGTGGCGGCAAGGGCCGCACGCTGGCGACGGTGGCCGGCGCGGTGGGCGGCGGTTACGCCGGTCACGAGATCCAGGAGCGCCGTCAGGAAACCAATACCGTCACCAGCACGGTGCGCAAGTGCAACTCGGTGCCGGGCAGCGACAAGATCGTGGCTTACGACGTCCGCTACGAATACAACGGCGTGACCCGTTCGGTGCGCATGGACCACGACCCGGGCGACCGTGTCGAGGTGCAGGAAGGCGTCGTCGCGGTCTCTGACGCGCGCTGATCCACAAATCCCTTTCCAAAGGAGTACACCCCATGCACAGCATCGTTCGGAAGGCCGGTCTCGTTGCCGCGGCTCTGGCCACATTGTCTTTGACGGCCTGCTATGAGCAGCCGCGTCGGGTTTATCGGGACGATCGCGTCGTGTATTCCGGTGCACCGCGCGGTTGCGAGCAGTGCGGCGTGGTGGAGGATGTCGAGCAGGTGTACGTGGAGAAGGATTCTTCCCCGCTTGGCGCCGTGATCGGCGCCGTGGCGGGCGGTCTGCTCGGCAACACCATCGGCAAGGGTGATGGCCGCTCGGCGGCGACCGTCGGCGGCGCGGTGGTCGGCGGTGTCGTCGGCAACCAGGTAGGCAAGCGCAACGGCGCGAACGATGTGGCGTTCCGTGTGCGTATCCGCCTCGACGACGGCCGTTGGGCCACTGTCACGCAGCGGGAAGATCCGCAACTGCGTCGCGGCGATTACGTCGAGGTGCGCGGGGATCACGTGTATCGTCGTTGAGACGTATAGACGTCCAAAGCTGAGAAGGGTCCGCGCAAGCGGGCCCTTTTCTTTGCGCAAAAAAAAGACCCTCGTCCGAGGGCCCCTTTTTCCCGGAGATCCCAAGCTGCCCGCCTGGATCCCTTTTCCCCGCAAGTTGTTAGCGCGTCAGTTGACGGCGTAGAACGCGTGGTCGCCGATCTTGCGAACGACGCGGCTGGCAGACCAGCTCGGCGAAACCGCGACGGTGGCGAAATGATCCGCCTGCGGAACATAAACGAGGCGTTCGCTCTTCGGCAGGCTCCAGTTGTTGAGGGAGTCGCCGGCGATTTTCCATGCCTTGTTCCACGCCACGAGATCGTTGATCTCGAAATCCTTCGGTGTGGTGGTGATGGCGAACTGGCGCGGCGCCTTGACGACGTCGCAGACATTGCTGCCGCCCATGCGGCGATCGCGTCGCCTCAGGGCCACTTCCGCCACGGCGTACTGGCCGATGGTGGGTTCGCTGCGTGCCTCGAGGTAAACCGTCGTCGCCAGGCACGTCTGGTCGGCGAGGTGGCTCGGGAGGACGGACGCCATCCAGAGCAAAGCGGAGAGTTTCATGTGTATCTGCCTCCAACGAGCTTTTCCGTCACTTGCGGCTGGAGGGCCATGGGAGACGTATGAGCGGTAGACGGGCGGGCAGGCCGTTACTACCTGGACCAACCGATGGCACCCGTTGAATCTGATAAGCACGGATGACTCGGGCGTCACACACTGTGACTGTACTGGGCGGCTGTCCGGAGCCGTCCGGTATGGGGTTTTCGGCTCGCGCGGAAACGGTGCGCGTCGCTCGTTCTCCGGTGGGGACCGGGTCGCGCCAGAACCGTCATCTTCGACGGTTCGTCGCGGGTGTAACCGTGTCGAAACACCACGGCCACGTGAAATGGATCGGCGGAGCCTAGTGGCGCTTCGCCGTTTGCGCAAGTGCAGAGGGCGCTTGGTTCAGCTTCGACTCACACACATGCGCGAACAGTTTTTTCGAAACAGCGCGCGTTATTCTGCGAATGTCGAGATGAGATGAAGGCGCGCATCGTCGATATCAAGAGTCTCCTCCTGTGTCGCCGTATCGTCGAGTACGACAAGAGTCGTAGGCGAATTGCTGATGTGCACGTGCATCAACACCACGCCTGCATCCTTGCCGTGAATGCGCAGCGCTTGGCCGTTCGCGAGATTCGTTTCGCCTTCCACGCGTGCCGCATGCAGATGACGCTTGTGGCCGCCGAGGAAATGCAGGCGCGCTGCAATTTCCTGACCGGGAAAACATCCCTTGTCGAATGCGACGGCACCCAGCCGTTCCATGGACAGTGCCGGTGGAAGCAACGTGCCGAGAGCAGCATCCGGCAACCATGCAAAACCTTTCGCGATGTGGCGCGCAATCCACGCGTCGTCGCCTTCGCTCGCACCGATGCGCAACGATGCATCGCCTTCACCGAGCGTCAACACGCCATCGTCGGTTTCCCTCGCTTCGCCGTCGGCAAGCGCGTCGCCATCGGCGGTATGACGTTCCTGCGATACCTCGATCTTCACCTTGGCGCGGAACACGAAGCGCGCCAGGTCCTGTGCGAGCGCCTGCGCGTCGCCACCCCGCGGCACCGCCACGAACCGCTCTTCCGAAACCCGCGCTACCTGGAGCAGGGCACGTACGCGTCCCTTGGGGTCCAGCCAGCCGCTCCACTGCCATCGGCCGGGGGCGAGCGACAGGATGTCGCTGCTGAACTGGGCATTGGCGAAGCCCGCGGCGTCCGGGCCGGTGAGGGTTATCGTACGAGTGGTAGTGCTCGGCATGGGGGAGGCGGAGGAGGGAGGGGAGGGGTAAGATATACGGTCCGGCCGGGGCCTTCCCAAGGTCCGACGCATTCGTCAAGGTTGTGCTGCCGTGGCACAGGTATTACGCTTTCAGGGCTTTATAACCATGTCCGACAATCCCTCCGAACCCAAGGGCACGAACGATTCCGCTCCGGCGAAGCCGCTCGTTCCGCCGGTCGTCCCCACGAACGGCGAAGCAGGGGTCGAGAAAGCGCCATTGGACCCAACGCGTTACGGCGACTGGGAAAAGAACGGACGCTGCATCGACTTCTGAGAACCGGAAGGCGAAGAGAGAAACCGTCGGGCACCAGCGATTCCAATCAGGATAGCCGCCATGGCACAAACGGGACGCCCGCTCTCACCGCATCTCCAGGTCTACAAGTGGCAAGTGCAGATGGTGACCTCCATCCTGCATCGTGCCACCGGCATCGTTCTCGCCGTCGGTAGCCTGCTCCTCGTCTGGGGTCTCGCGGCCGTCGCCGCCGGCCCGGAGGCCTTCGCCACCTTCACCGACTGCGCCGGCAGCCCGCTGGGCATGGTGGTGCTGTTCGGCTGGACCCTGGCCTTCTTCTACCACCTGGCCAACGGCATCCGTCACCTGGTGCAGGACACCGGCACCGGTTACTCCATTCCCGCGTTCGTCCGCAGCAGCTGGCTGTCGATCATCGTCTCGATCGTGCTCACCGTTGCCGTCTGGGCGTATGTGCTCGCCGGAGGTCACGCATGAGCCGCGACCTGCGCAATCCGCTGGCCCGCGCTCGCGGCCTGGGTTCGGCGAAGGAAGGTGTCAGCCACTGGATGCTCCAGCGCGTCACCGCCCTTGGCCTGGTGTTCCTCACCGTCTGGTTCGTGGTCACCGTTCTGGGCCTCATGCACTCCGACTACGCCACCGCGCGCGCCACGCTGGCGAAGCCGTGGAACGCGGTGCTGCTCGCCGCCCTGCTGATCACCATGTTCCGCCATGCGGTGCTGGGCCTGCAGGTCGTGATCGAAGACTACGTCCACACGCGCTGGCTCGAAGTGGTCTCGCTGGTGCTCATCAAGTTCATCGCCGTACTCGCCGCGCTCGCGGGCGTACTGGCCGTGCTGCGCGTCGCGCTCGGAAGCTGATCGATGGAAGCCTACAAGGTTCAACAACATAAGTACGACGTGATCGTGGTGGGTGCCGGTGGCGCCGGCCTGCGCGCGACCTTCGGCCTGGCCGAGAAGGGCCTCAAGGCCGCCTGCATCACCAAGGTGTTCCCGACGCGCTCGCACACCGTGGCTGCGCAGGGCGGTATCTCGGCCGCGCTCGGCAACATGGGCGAGGACGACTGGCGCTTCCACTTCTACGACACGATCAAGGGTTCCGACTGGCTCGGCGACCAGGACGCCATCGAGTACATGTGCCGCGAGGCCATCCCGGCCATCATCGAACTCGAACACTACGGCGTGCCGTTCTCGCGTACCGAGGAAGGCAAGATCTACCAGCGCCCGTTCGGCGGCATGACCACGCATTACGGTCAGGGCACCGCGCAGCGTACCTGCGCCGCGGCCGATCGTACCGGCCACGCCATCCTGCACACGCTGTACCAGCAGGCGCTGGCGCACGACGCCACGTTCTTCATCGAGTACTTCGCCATCGACCTCATCTTCGAGGAAGGCAAGTGCGTGGGCGTGCTGGCGCTCGACATGAACGAGGGCACGCTGCACCTGTTCCGCGGCCACGCCGTGGTGATGGCCACCGGCGGCTACGGCCGCGCCTACTTCAGCGCCACCTCGGCGCACACCTGCACGGGAGACGGCGGCGGCATGGTGCTGCGTGCCGGCCTGCCGCTGCAGGACATGGAATTCGTGCAGTTCCATCCCACGGGGATCTACGGCGCCGGCTGCCTCATCACCGAGGGCGTGCGCGGCGAAGGCGGCTATCTCACGAACTCCGAGGGCGAGCGCTTCATGGAGCGCTATGCCCCGAACGCGAAGGACCTCGCCTCGCGCGACGTCGTCAGCCGCGCGATGACCATCGAGATCCGCGAAGGCCGTGGCGTGGGCCCTAACAAGGACCACATCCACCTCAATCTGATGCACCTTGGCCCCGAGGTCATCCACGAGCGCCTGCCGGGCATCGCCGAATCCGCGCGCATCTTCGCGGGCGTCGACGTCACGAAGGAGCCGATTCCCGTGCTGCCGACCGTCCACTACAACATGGGCGGCATCCCCACCAACTACCACGGCGAAGTCGTCACCAAGCTGGGCGACGATCCGGATGCCGTGGTGCCGGGCCTGTTCGCCATCGGCGAAGCCGCGTGCGTGTCCGTGCACGGCGCGAACCGCCTCGGTTCGAACTCGCTGCTCGACCTCGTGGTGTTCGGCCGCGCGGTGGCGAACCGTTGCGCCGAGATCGTCAAGCCGGGCGCCCCGCACCGCGACCTGCCGGCGAACGCGCTGGACAAGGTGCTCGGACGCTTCGACGCACTGCGCTATGCCAACGGCGGCACGCCCACGGCACAGATCCGCGCCGACATGCAGAAGACCATGCAGTCCGACGCCGCCGTGTTCCGCACGGGGGAGACGCTGAAGGAAGGTTCGCAGAAGATCTCCGAGGTGTACTCGAAGTTCCAGGACGTGAAGGTCACCGATCGTTCGTTGGTGTGGAACTCCGACCTCATCGAAACGCTGGAGTTGTCGAACCTGCTCGCGCAGGCCGTGGCCACCATGCATTCGGCCGAGCAGCGCCCTGAAAGCCGCGGCGCCCATGCCCGCGAGGATTTCCCGGACCGCGACGACCACGAGTGGCAGAAGCACACGCTGGTGTGGATCGACGAGGCCGGCAAGTCCCGCTTCGACTTCCGCCCGGTGCATATGTACACCTTGACGGACGACGTCGAAGTCGTGCCGCCGAAGAAGCGCGTTTACTGATACCGGACCGGAGAGGCCATCGTGGCAGAGTTCACGCTACCCAAGAATTCCAAGATCCAGGCCGGCAAGCATTTCCCGGCGAAGGGCGCGAAGAACGTGCGCACCTTCAAGGTGTACCGCTGGACGCCGGATGACGGCCAGAACCCCCGCACCGACACGTACGAGGTCGATCTCGACACGTGCGGTCCGATGGTTCTCGACGCCCTGCTGAAGATCAAGAACGAGATCGATTCCACGCTCTCGCTGCGCCGTTCGTGCCGCGAAGGCATCTGCGGCTCGTGCGCCATGAACATCGCCGGCACGAACACGCTGGCATGCACCAAGGCCATCGAGGACTGCGGCAGCGGCACGGTCAACATCTATCCCTTGCCGCACATGCCGGTGGTGAAGGACCTGGTGCCCGACCTCACGCACTTCTATGCGCAGTTCGCCTCCATCAAGCCGTGGATGCGCACGCAGAGCCCGGCGCCGGCCGACAAGGAGCGCCTGCAGTCGCCGGAAGACCGCAAGAAGCTCGACGGTCTTTACGAGTGCATCCTCTGCGCGTGCTGCTCCACGTCGTGCCCCAGCTACTGGTGGAACGGCGACCGCTACCTCGGTCCGGCCATCCTTCTCCAGGCCTATCGCTGGATCGTGGACAGCCGCGACGAGGACACCGGCAACCGCCTGGACGACCTCGAAGACCCGTTCAAGCTCTACCGCTGCCATACGATCATGAACTGCGCGCGCACCTGCCCGAAGGGTCTGAACCCGGCGAAGGCGATCGCGGAGATCAAGAAGCTGATCGTGGAGCGTCGTTCGGCCTGACTTCGGCAGCTTCTGGTCATGCCATACCTTGTGGGAGCCGGCTATGTCGGCGATCCCGCGGCAGCGGGCAAGCCTGTCGCGAGCACCCATCGCCGCTGAAGCGGCTCCCACACAAGGCATCGTAGCTGCAGGAGTCGATTCAGGATGGACGAAGCCCGCCTCAAACGCCTGCGCTGGCGCACCCGTCGCGGTACGCGCGAACTGGACCGTCTTTTCGGCGGCTGGCTCGACGAGCGCTTCGCCGACGCCGACGAGGCCGCGCGGCTGGCGTTCGACGAACTGCTGGACGTGCAGGATCCCGATCTCTGGGATTGGGTGATGGGCCATGCCCGCGCCCCGCGCGACGACTGGCAGGCAATCATCGATGACATCCGCACGAGGCATCGGCTTTGATTACCGGCCTTCGGCCACGCTGACAACTCTCGTGGCAACGGTGCTGCTCCTGGCGACCGCAGCCCCGTTCTTTACCTCGCTGCCTTGGTATCTCCGCCCGGTGCTCGCGGCCATCGTCGCGGGGTACGGCTTTCGACGCCTTGGCGCGTTCCGCGAGCCACCCGTCGTCGCGGTATCGCTATCGCAGGCAGGCTTGTGGACCATTACGCTCCGCACCGGTCGCACGGTGCCGGCCGAATTGCGCCATGCCCGCGTGTTCTCCGGCGCGGTGTTCCTGCACCTCGGCTGGCGGAAGGGCGCGGTACAGCTGGCCCTCCTGCCAGACAACGTGCCGCCCGACGACCTGCGCCTTCTGCGCGCCCGCATCCGATCGCACGGAATCTGACTCGCCCTGTTGCTACATGGCCCGATAAACCCTTGTGGGAGCCGCTTCAGCGGCGATAGGGTGCTTGCCGCAAGCTTGCCCGCTGCCGCGGGATCGCTGCTGAAGCAGCTCCCACAGGGATTCGGTAAGTAAGAGGGAACGCCGGGCCCCCGCCAAGGGTCGGCTTGCCCCCGCGGGCCGCATCGGGCACTCTGCGGCGCGGTGCGTGTCTCAACTCGGCACCCCCTCATCCCAGGCAGTTGTCGACAGGTATGTTCAGACCCCTAGAGCTCTTCATCGGACTGCGATATACGCGGGCAAAGCGTCGCAACCAGTTCATTTCCTTCATTTCCACCGTGTCGATCGTGTGCATCGCGATCAGCGTCACCGCGCTCATCACGGTCATGTCGGTCATGAACGGCTTCGACAGCGAACTGCGCAACCGTATCCTGGGTGCCGTCTCGCACGTCACCGTGTCCGGCATCGACGAAACGGTGCAGAACTGGCAGAACGCGGTGAAGACCGCGGAAAGCACCAGGCACGTGCGTGGCGCGGCACCCTACGTGGAGATCCAGGCCTTCCTCCAGGCCCGGCGCCCCAGCGGTGCGCTCATCCGCGGCGTGCTGCCGTCGATGGAACCCAACGTGTCCGACATCGACCGGCACATGGTCGAAGGCAAGATGTCCGACCTGACCGACCGCAGCTGGAAGATCGTGCTCGGCCGGGAGCTCGCCCTTACGCTCGGCGTGCAGGTCGGCGACAAGGTCACCGTGGTGGTGCCCCAGTTCACGGCCACGCCCATGGGGGCGGTGCCGAAACTGCGAAGCTTCACCGTCAGCGGTATCTTCGAACTGGGCATGCAGGAATACGACGCCAACCTGGCGCTCATCTCCATGCAGGACGCCGAACGCCTGAACGGCTTCGACGGCCCCACGGGCATCCGCCTGAAGCTGGACGACATGCGCGAGGCATGGCCGGTGGCGCAGGAATTGGTGAACAAGCTTGGCCAGTCCTATCGCGTGGAAACGTGGATGGATACGCACGCCAACTTCTTCCGTGCCATCGACATGGAAAAGAAGGTGATGTTCATCATCCTCTCGCTGATCATCCTCGTGGCCGTCATCAACCTCATTTCCATGCTGATGATGCTGGTCACCGACAAGCAGGCGGACATCGCCATCCTGCGCACGCTGGGCTCGACGCCGCGCAGCATCATGGGCATGTTCATGGTGCAGGGCGTGCTGGTGGGCGTGGTGGGCATCGCTTTCGGCGTGCTGCTCGGCGCCGTGCTGTCGCTGAACCTGCCGGCGCTCGTGAAGTGGATCGAGCACATCACCGGCCAGACGTTCCTTTCGCCGGACGTGTACTACATCAGCGAGCTGCCGAGTCAGTTGCTCTGGTCGGACGTGGGCTGGGTGGTACTGGTGACGTTCGCCTTCTCTCTGCTGGCCACCCTGTATCCGGCGTGGCGCGCTTCGCGCACGCAGCCCGCCCAGGCGCTTCGCTATGAATAAGCCAAACGACGACATCGTTCTGCGCGCCACCGGCGTCGCCAAGGTCTATGAGGAGGGCGACCTGCGCACGGGCGTCCTTTCCAACGTGAACTTCGCGCTGCGTCGTGGCGAGACCATGGCCATCGTCGGTGCGTCGGGTTCCGGCAAGTCCACGCTGCTGCACATCATCGGCGGCCTCGACACGCTCACCGCAGGCAAGGTGGAGGTGAACGGCAGGGTACTTTCCGAGCTGTCGGATGCCGAGCGCGGCCGTGAGCGCAACCGCTCGCTCGGCTTCATCTACCAGTTCCACCACCTGCTGCCGGAATTCACGGCGCTCGAGAACGTGTGCATGCCGCTGCTCATCCGCGGCGTGTCGATCGGGCAGGCCGAAAAGGAAGCGACGGCGTTGCTGGAGCGCGTGGGGCTCTCCGCGCGCCTGCGCCATCGTCCGGCGGAGATGTCCGGCGGCGAACGTCAGCGCTGCGCCGTGGCCCGCGCGCTGGTCACGCGTCCCGCGTGCGTGCTGGGTGACGAGCCCACCGGCAACCTCGACGAGGCCAATGCCGCGCACGTGTACGAGTTGATGCTGGAACTCAACCGCGAGATCGGGACGAGCTTCGTGCTCGTCACGCACGACTCGCGGCTGGCCGGCCGCATGGACCGCACGCTGGAACTGCACTCCGGCGAACTGCACGAGCGCACGTAGGAGCGCGCCCTGCGCGTTTATGCCCGCGTCGGGTACGACATGTTTTGAGGCCGTGCCCCGGAGCTGGGGCGCAAGGTTGGGAACTGGCGCGAAAACATGTCGCGCGCAGGGCGCGCTCCTACGAGGTGCCGCGGCCCGTCCCGTTGTGGCGCCGTCAGATCGCCTTGCCGGTGACGCGCTCCGCCGCCTGCCGGCCGGCGGCATCGGCCACCGCCACCACGGCGTAGTTGTGGCCGCCTTCCGACCAGTAGTTCGCCAGCAGACCGTCGTCCTCGCGGGTGCCGCGCGGCAGGAAATGCCGCGCCGGCCCCGGCGGCCGGACATAGAAGCTCACCGTATGCCCGCTGCCGTCGTCGTAAAGCACCATGGCCGCCGGTCCCTCGTTCGTCGCGAACAGGCGGCCGCCGATGGGCCGGAAGCCGGCATCGGCGAGGTCCGGCAGGCGCACGTCCTGTCCCACGCGGCCGGAGAGCCAGGAGCGCAGGTCGTTCTCGTTGCCGGTGGTGATGTCCATGCCGACGCCACGATCCAGCGCGAGCAGCCGGTAGGCCTGCATCGCGTCCGCCATCGGCGCATCGCCGGAACCGATGCCGCGGGCGGCCCAGCCCGCGATACCGCCGACGAAGAGGCACAGGACGATGCCGGCGGCCATGCCCAGGCGCGCGAAGCGCCGTTGCCGTGCGCGCTCGCGCACGCGCGACGGGTCCAGCGCCGGCGCCGGCGCCAGGTCGCCCGCCAGCAGGGCCCGCAACTGCTGCGCATCCTGGCGCCAGGCGTGGACCTCGTCGGCCTGTTCCGCATGGCGCGACAGGTAGCGCTCCACCTCGCCCCGGCGCGGGTCGTCCAGGTGGCCGTCCACGTAGGCGTGGATATCGTGTTCGCTCGGAGGCGTGAGGTTCATTTCAACAGTCGCAGGGAAGGGGATTGGGGGTCGCCTTCGCCAAGCTGGCGCAAGGCGCGGCGCGCGCGGGAGAGGCGGGACATGACGGTGCCGATCGGTACGTCGAGGATGTCGGCCACCTCCTGGTAGCTCAGGCCCTCGACCGAGACCCAGATCAGCAGGCTGCGCTGTTCCGGCGGCAGCGCGGCGAAAGCGGCCAGCGTGGAGTGCGCCACGGCCACGCGTTCCGCCGAGGGCCATGTGGGCTCTTCTTCCGACAGCGATCCGATCAGCAGCGCATAGCGACTGGCGCGGCGTTTTCCATCAAGAAAAAGTCGGTAGAGGATCGAAAAGAGCCAGGCGCGCAGGCTATGTTCCTCCCGTCGCGTCTTCCAGCGCGACAGCGCGCGTTCGATTGTGGACTGCACGAGATCGTCCGCGGCATGGACATCCCGGGCGAGCCAAAGCGCGAAGCGCCGCAGGCGCGGCAGCATCGTGCGCAGTTCGTCGTCAATGTTCGGGGTGGGCATGCCGGGCCTCCGCCGGGCGGTCGTCGGACGTATGACGTCCCGTGCCGTGGATTATTCCCGGGGGAGGGAATAAAAGTCCCTGACGTACGTCCCACCCTGGAACGACCACCTGGACAGGATGCAGACATGACAGACGAAACCGGGCCACGCTCCCGCCCTCCGACCCATACGGCCTGGCGCTGGGCCTTGATCGGCCTGGCCGTGGCCGGGTCCGCGGCCGCCTTCGGCTATGTGGCGGGCTGGCTCGCGCCGGACCGGCTCACGCCGCACCGCCTGGTGAACGCCGTGGCGGCGAACGGCGGCGAGCACGCGGGGTTCCGGCGCAACCATGCCAAGGGCGTCTGTGTCGCCGGCCGCTTCGAAGCCAATGGCGCCCTGGCGGGCTTTTCCACCGCCCCGCTTTTCGCCGCGGGTACCTCCACCCCCGTGGTGGGCCGCTTCGCGCTCCCGGGCAGCAATCCCTATGCGGCCGACAGCAGCGTGCCCATCCGCAGCCTCGCGCTGCGTTTCGACCTGCCCGACGGCGAGCAGTGGCGCACCGGCATGAACGCCATGGCGGTGTTCCCGGTGTCCACGCCGCAGGCCTTCTACGCGCTGCAGATGGCCACGCATGCCGACCCGGCAACGGGCAAACCCGATCCCGCCAAGACGAAGGCGTTCTTCACCAGCCATCCGGAAACCGCGCGATTCCTCGCCTGGGTGAAGACCGCGAAGCCGTCGGCCAGCTACGCCACCGAGACCTATCGCAGCATCAACGCCTTCTATCTGCGCGATGCGGCGGGCGACCGCCATGCCGTGCGCTGGGCGATGGTGCCGGAACAGCCGGCGGAAGGAGACGGCGGCCCGGCCGCCGGCGACACCGACTACCTCGCCGCGGACATCGGGAAGCGCCTCACCGCGGGCCCACTGCGCTGGCACCTGCAAATGGTCTTCGCCGCACCCGGCGACGCCGTGGACGACGCGACGATCGCGTGGCCCGACGACCGCAGAACGGTGGACGCCGGCACGCTCGTGCTCACTTCTTCGCAGCCGCAGGCCGACGGCCCGTGCCGTGACGTGAACTACGATCCGACGATCCTGCCGCGCGGCATCGAGACGTCCGACGATCCGCTGCTCGCCGCACGCTCGGCCACCTATGCGGACTCGTACCTCCGCCGTACGAGCGAGGAAGCCCACGTGCCGGGCACGAAGCATCCGGGGGAGGACAAGCGATGAGCCGTTCCGACACGTTCCATCCCTTCGCGCGGGTGCTGCATTGGTTGATGGCGCTGATGATCCTGACCATGCTCTTCGTCGGCGCCGGCATGGTGAGCACCGTGGAGACGAAGCACGACTGGCTTCTGGCGATCCACAAGCCGCTGGGCATCACCATCTTCGTGCTGGCGCTCATTCGCCTGGGCTTCCGCCTGACGCATCCGGCGCCGCCGCTGCCGGCGGACATGCCGTTGTGGCAAAAGCTGGCCGCCCATGCGTCGCACTGGCTGCTCTACGCCTTGATGATCGCGCTGCCGCTGATCGGGTGGGGCATGCTCTCGGCCGGCAATTACCCGGTGACGCTGGGCGGCGGCCTGCTGTTGCCACCCATCCTGCCGAGCGATCCCCTCGTGTTCGCCTGGCTGCGCGAGGCACATCGCTACCTCGCGTGGCTGTTCTTCCTCACCTTCCTGGCGCACATGGGCGCGGCGCTGATGCACGGGCTCATTCGCAGGGACGGCGTGCTGCAATCGATGACCGGGGGGCGCACGCCGGATTGAAGGTACGGCACAATGGCGCGATGCGCATCGCCATCGCCGCCATCCTCGTGCTCCTGGTCTCGGGGTGCCGCTCCATCGGTTACTACGCCCACGTGGCCCATGGGCAGGCGGCGCTTCTCCACGAACGCCGCCCGATCGCGAAGGTGCTTGCGGACCCGAAGGTTCCGCAAGCCACCCGTCGCCGGCTCGAACTGGCCATTGAGGCCCGGCGCTTCGCGTCCTCGCAGCTGGATCTGCCGGACAATCGCAGCTACACGTATTACGTGCAGCTCGATCGTCCATGGGGTGCCTGGAACGTGTTCGCCACGCCGGCGCTCTCCGTGTCGCCGGTGACGCATTGTTTTCCTATCGCCGGTTGTGTCGCCTACCGCGGTTATTTCGATCAGGACCTCGCCCGGCGCGAGGCCGCGCGTGAGAAGGCTCTGGGCCACGACGTCGCCATCGGCGAAGTGCCGGCGTACTCCACGCTGGGATGGTTTGCCGATCCGATACTGAGCAGCATGCTGCGCTGGGACGACGACGAACTCGCCGGCACAATCTTCCACGAGCTTGCGCACCAGAAGATCTACGTGAAGGACGACTCGTCGTTCAACGAGTCGTTCGCCAGCTTCGTGGAGCGCGAAGGCCTGCGCGAATGGCGTTCCGCGCGGAACCTGCCGCAGCCCGACGAAAAGGGCGACGCGCTGGAGCGTGCATTCACGCAGCAGGTGCTGGCCTTGCGGGAGCGCCTGAAAGCCCTCTATGCCGAGCCCTGGACCGACGAAGCGAAGCGCGTGGCCAAGGCGGAGGAGTTCGAGGACTTCCGTGGGCGCTACCTCGTGTGGCGCGACGGCGAGGCCGACGGCGATCACCGCTACGACCGTTGGATGTCGCGATCCCTCAACAACGCAATGCTGTTGCCGTTCGGCCTTTACGACACCTGGGTGCCGTCGTTCGCGGCACTGTTCGAAGAAACCGGCCGCTCGTGGCCGGCGTTCTTTGCGCGGGTGAGAGTGCTGGCGAAGCTGTCTCCGGCGGCACGTACCCAGGAACTCGAACGCTTGTCGCGCGCTACTGTGGGAGCCGGCTATGCCGGCGATCCCGCGGCAGCGGGCCATCTTGCCGCGAGCACCCATCGCCGCTGAAGCGGCTCCCACAGAAAGCAGGCCGCTCTTTTGTGGGAGCCGACCTGCTCATTGTGGGAGCCGGCTATGCCGGCGATCCCGCGGCAGCGGGCAACCTTGCCGCGAGCACCCATCGCCGCTGAAGCGGCTCCCACAGAATCTCCGGCGTTACGGCGAGGCTTTCCGCTTACGCGTCGCCATGTGCTTCAGATACGCCACCAGGTCGTCCAGATCCGCATCCGAAAGCACTTTCCTGTCGAAGCCCGGCATCTTCGCTTGCGGCCAGTGCCGGAGATCCTGCGGGTTGCGCACGAGCGTGCGGAACATGTCGTCGCGGAGGTATTCGGTGGGGCTATGCGGCAGGTTGAGGTCCGGCCCGAGCTTCGCGTCGCCCTGGCCGTTGAGGGTGTGGCAGCTGAGGCAGTTGCGCTGGAACACGGCGAAGCCGCGCCGGGCTGGGGCGTCCGGCGGCAGCGACGCTGCCGGCTGCATGGCCGGGAAGCGCGCCGCGGGCGGGGCCAGCACACGGATCGAGGCTACCTGGTAAGGCCATTGTTCGGGCCCCACGTGCGCCGCTTCCGGATGCAGCCACACGAGATAGAAGGGCCCGGCGCTGGGCTTGCCCTCGCCCAGCGGAGGCCACCCGGCGGCCGGCTCGATGGCGAGCCAGGCTTCCGCGCCGCGGCCTCCCAGCGCCAGTGACGCCGGCACCTCGGCCGCGAAGCCATCGAGCGCCACGAACTGCAGGTGCGCGTCCGCCGGCACGCCCGGCAGGAGGGCGCGCAACGGTATGGCACGGTAACGGGCCGTGCGGTGGTACGAGACGTCTCCGGGTACCTCGATGTCCCGGGTGTCGGGCCGCGCCAGCAGCTGTTCCGTGGTGAACGTGCGGGGCCCCGCGCCCGTGTCGACGACGAGGTTGGCCGCCATGGCCGGAGCTGCACAGAGCAGGAGCAGACAGGCGAGAAAGGTGCGCACGGAAAATCCCTGGTGGAGGTACCCTCGGATTATCGCCGCACCGACCCCATGTGGGCTGTTCGACCCGATCACGGATTTTCCCATGTCCGATACCAGCGTTCCCGAGTTCTTCCAGCGCTTTCCGATGGAACGCATCGTCGACCGCGAACTCGACGCCAATCTGGCCGCCGACGACAACCGCATCGCCATCCTCTTCCTGTGGGGGCGCGACTGTCCCAACTGCGATATCGCCAAGCGCCAGATCCTGCTCACGCCGGAACGCTTCGCGTGGCCGGAGGTGCGCTGGCTGCACGACAACGTGTACGACGATCCCACCATGGCTACGCGTTTCGGACTGCACGGCATTCCCGCCTTCTTCCTTTTCCACCGGGGCAAGAAGCTCGGCCGCATCACCTCCTGGCCCGGCACGCAGCCGTTCGTGGACGCGGTGAACCGGCAGATCGCCGCCACGGGCGCCAGCGCATGATTGTGCAATCGCTGCTCGACACCGACCTCTACAAGTTCACGATGATGCAGGTGGTGCTGCACCAGTACCCGGCCGCGCAGGTCGAGTACCGGTTCCGCTGCCGCACCCCCGGCGTGAACCTCGTGCCGCTGATCGACAGCATCCGCGAGGAACTGAAGGCACTGTGCAGCCTGCGCTTCACCGAGGAGGAGCTGGCCTACCTGGGCAGCCTTCGCTTCATCGACAGCGACTTCGTCGATTTCCTCGGCCTGTTCCAGCTCAACGCGAAGTACGTGACGATCCAACCGTCGACGAAAGCGGAAGGCGAGATCGAGATCGTGATCGCCGGCCCGTGGCTGCACACCATCATGTTCGAGGTGCCGCTGCTCGCCATCGTGAACGAACTGTATTTCCGGGCGACCTGTCCGGACATCGATCTGGACGAGGGCAGGGCGCGCCTGCGCGCGAAGATCGCGCTGCTGCGCGACACGCCAGGGTACGAAAGCGTGCGCATCGCCGATTACGGCACACGCCGCCGCTTTTCGCGCGATTGGCATGAAGAGATGCTCGGCATCCTGCGCAACGAACTGGGCCCGCAGCTGGCCGGCACCAGCAACGTCTGGCTGGCGATGCGCCAGGGGCTGGTACCCATCGGCAGCATGGCGCACGAGTACCTGCAGGCCTTCCAGTCGCTGGGCCCGCGCCTGCGCGATTCGCAGACCGCAGCGCTGGAAGCCTGGGCGCGCGAGTACCGGGGAGACCTGGGCATCGCGCTGTCCGACGTCTACGGCCTGGATGCGTTCCTGCGCGATTTCGACATGTACTTCTGCAAGCTGTTCGACGGCGCGCGGCACGATTCCGGCGACCCCATCGTGTGGGGCGACCGGGTGATCGCGCATTACGAGAAGAACCGGGTGGACCCGCGCACAAAGACGCTGGTTTTCAGCGACAGCCTGGACATACCGCGCGTCATGGAGCTCTACCGGCATTTCGCCGGGCGGTGCCTGCTTTCGTTCGGCGTGGGCACCAATCTCACCAACGACGTGGGGCCGACGCCCATCAACATCGTCATCAAGATGACCCGCTGCAACGGTCAGCCCGTGGCGAAGCTGTCGGATTCGCCGGGGAAGAGCATGGGTGGGGAAGATCCCGACTACATCGCCTACCTGCGCAGGGTGTTCGAACTGCCGGCCGCGTAATTTTTGTCTGTGTGGGAGCCGCTTCAGCGGCGATCCCGCGGCAGCGGGCAAGCACCTATCGCCGCTGAAGCGGCTCCCACATTTCTTCCTGGCGGCTTACTGCACGCGCGACACGTTGCCCTGGTCGTCCACGACCACGATGTCGCCTTCGCGGATGGCCGAAGCGTCCTTCACCTGGACATTGGTGTAGCCACCGGTGCCCATCTTCAGGCGCAGCGTGTAGCTGTCGCTGCCGCCGCCCTTGCCGATGGCGTTGCCGGCGAAGCCGCCGCCCACCGCGCCGCCGACCGTGGCGAGGGTGCGGCCCTTGCCCTTGCCGACCTGGTTGCCGAGGACGCCGCCGGCGATGGCGCCGATCACCGCGCCGGCGGTGCCATGCTCGCGTCCGGCGGTGACGTTGTGTTCGATGCTCTGCACCACGCCACACTGGTCGCAGCGCACGTAGATGCCGTCGCTGCGCGTCAGCACGGCCGCCGATGCGGGGGCGGCCATCGCCGTGGCGAGCAGGGCGGCCAGGGGGAGGCCGAGGACGGTCTTGATATTCATGGAGGCTCCTTGGGGACGACCTTGAAGGTGGCCGTCTGCCGACACAGTCTAAGCCCGTTCACTGAACGCAGATGGAGCGCGATTCTCATTTCACGCGCTTTGTGGATACTTTGCCGATGAGTACAGCCATCGTCTGGTTCCGTCGCGACCTTCGTCTTGCCGACCATCCCGCCCTTCATGCCGCGGCGGCAGCGCACGATCGTATCGTCGCCCTTTACGTGCATGCACCCGAAGAAGAGGGGCAGGGGGCTCCCGGCGCTGCCGGGCGCTGGTGGCTCCACCACTCGCTGGCCGCGCTGGACGCCTCGCTTCGCGCCAGGGGTGGGCAACTGACGGTGGTTGCCGGGTCCAGCCTCGACGCCCTGCGCGCGCTGATCGCGGCCACGGGCGCCGAGGCGGTGTATCTCAACCGGATTTACGAACCACACCTCGTCCGGCGCGATGCGAAGGTGCGGAAGGCACTGGAAGCCGAAGGCATCGCGGTGCAATCGTTCAACGGATCGCTATGGTCCGAACCGGATGCGATCGTCACGAAGCAGGGCGGCCCGTACAAGGTGTTCACGCCGTTCTGGCGCGTGCTGCGCACGCACGTGGAAGACCGCGCGCCATGGGAGGTGCCGCGACTTTCCCTGTACCCGGTGAGTGATGACCTTCCCGGACTCGTGCCGATCGACTCGCTGGCACTCCTGCCCACGCTGGATTGGGCGAAAGGCTTCGCCGAATGGACACCCGGCGAACGTGGCGCGCGCGGGATGCTGGAACTGTTCGCCGACGACGCGCTGGCGCACTACACGGAAGGGCGCGACCTGCCCGCGCGGCATGGCACCTCGCGCCTGTCGCCCCACCTGCATTGGGGCGAGATCTCGCCCATTCAGATCGCCGCGTTCCTGCGCGAACGCGCCGCGAAGCGGCGGAACGGTGCCGATCCGGAGCCCTTTCTGCGCCAGTTGGGCTGGCGGGAATTCTCGCAATACCTGCTCTATCACTTCCCGACGACCACCCGGAAAAACTTCAACCCCGCGTTCGACGCGTTCCGCTGGGCCCGTCGCGACGCCCACGCGTTGCGGCGATGGAAGGAGGGACGCACCGGCATTCCCATCGTGGACGCCGGCATGCGCGAACTGTGGGCCACGGGGTGGATGCACAATCGCGTGCGCATGCTGGTGGCCAGCCTCCTCACCAAGAACCTGCGGCAGCACTGGACGCTGGGCGAGCGCTGGTTCCGCGACACGCTGGTGGATGCCGATCTGGCGAACAACGTGATGGGCTGGCAGTGGGTGGCGGGAAGCGGCGCGGACGCCGCGCCGTATTTCCGGATATTCAACCCCGTATCGCAGTCGGAGAAGTTCGACCCCGACGGCGCGTACATCCGCCGCTGGGTGCCCGAGCTGGCCGACGCGCCGGGCCGCCTGGTGCACGCGCCCTGGGAAGATCCCGCCTTCCTGAAAGCGTCGGGCTACCCGCTGCCCCTTGTGGACCTCAAGACGTCGCGCGAGGCGGCTCTTACGGCGTACCGGAACCTGCGCCACGCACCTGCAGAAACGGCGGGGGAACCGGCGGCGTGACCATGGCTGTGAATGGGCGGGCCGTTCAGGCCGGGGAGTCGGCCACCCGCGAGCGTGGATCGCGAAGGCGGCCGAATATCCAGCTGGCCGCCAGCGTGACCATGCCCAGCACGATCACGGACCAGCGGAAGGCCCAGACATAGCTGTGGGCATCGTGCGAGCCGAGGAATCCTGCCATGAGCAGCGATGCGAGCGCGATGCCGAAGCTCATTGCCAGGTATTGCGCCGTGGAGGCCATCGACGACGCCATGGAAGCGTGCTTCACGTCGAGGTCGACGTACGCCAGCGTGTTCATCGACGTGTACTGAAGCGACATGACCGCGCCGTAGACGAAGACGAAGCCGGCAACGATCCAGGGTGGCGTGCCCGGCGAAAGCAGCGCGAACGCGCAGAGCACCGCCGACACGGCAATGGTGTTGCCGAGCAACAGCTTGCGGTAGCCGAAGTGCGTGAGCAGCCGGTCGATGAACGGCTTCACCGTAATGGAGCCGATGGCTTGCGGCACCATCATCAGGCCGGCGGCCAGGGGCGACCAGCCACAGCCGATCTGCAGGAACAGCACCAGCAGCAGGTACATGCCCGACACGCCGAGGCGCGTGAACAGGTTTCCCGCCAGCGCCACCCATAGACTGCGCACCTTCAACAGCGACAGGTCGGTGACCGGATGATCCGTGCGCCGGCTGTGCCGCACGTAGAGCGCCGCCAGCGCCAGGGCGCCCAGCGCATAGCCTGCAACGGTGACCGCATGGCCCTTCGCGCCCACCGATTCCGCGGCCAGAAGGCACAGCGCGGAAGCGCCGGCGAAGAGGAGGAAGCCGAAGGTGTCGAAACGATGCGCGTGGTCGAGCCGGTAGTCGGGCATTTCGCGCCGGTTGAGGAGCAACCCGACGAGGCCCACCGGCACGTTGATGAGGAAGATGAGGCGCCAGTTGGTGAACTCCACCAGCAGGCCGCCGAGCAGGGGGCCGAACACGGAGCCGAGCAGCCCGAAGGTAGCCACCGTGGTCATCGAGCTGACGAACTCCCGGCGGTCGATACTGCGCACCAGCACGTACCGGCCTACCGGCATGAGCGCGGCGCCGCCCAGGCCCTGAACGATGCGCGACACCACGAGCTGCGGCAGTGTCTGCGCCATGCCGCACAACAACGAGCCGAGCGCGAACACGAGGATCGCGCCGGCGAACACGCGGCGTGTGCCGAAGCGGTCGCAGAGCCATGGGCTCATGGGAATGAACACCGCCAGCGTCAGCACGTAGCTCGTGAGCGCCGTGCGCATGCTGAGCGGCGTGACGTCGAGCGCGCCCGCGATGGCGGGCACGGCCGTGTTCACGATCGTCGAATCCAGCGCCTGCATGAAGAATGCGGCCGAAACCAGCCAGATGAGGCCGCGGTAGCGCGCCTTGCTGGAGGGCTCCGCGGGCGCGAGGGCCGGTCGGTCGGATGGAAGGGCTGG
This sequence comes from Luteibacter jiangsuensis, assembly GCF_011742555.1. Lineage (GTDB taxonomy): Bacteria > Pseudomonadota > Gammaproteobacteria > Xanthomonadales > Rhodanobacteraceae > Luteibacter > Luteibacter jiangsuensis. The sequence continues at coordinate 59,215 of NZ_JAAQQR010000006.1, read as the reverse complement.
GACGTCGATGGGGTCGGTACGGCTGCTGACGTCTTGTAAAGGCATAGCCTGGTGATTGTAGCGGATAGGGACCTTGCTTTTGCGGCGCCTTCGGCCGACAGTTCAGGGTCGCGTCGGTCGAGCCACACCATCACGGACCCTGCACATGCCCCAAGCCATCGCCCCCGCCGAAGCCGTCGAGCGCGCGCAGGCCCTGCGTCGACTGATCGAAGACGCCAATTACCGCTACCACGTGCTGGACGATCCGGACATCGCCGATGCCGAGTACGACCGGCTGATGCGCGAGCTGGAAGCACTGGAGAACCAATACGCCGATCTGGCCAGCGACGATTCGCCCACCCGCCGGGTGGGTGCCCGTGCCCAGGGTGGCTTCGCGGAAGTGGTACATGCGGTGCCGATGCTCTCGCTGGGGAACGCTTTCGAACAGGAGGGCGACACGGACCGTGAGAAATACCGTGAAGTGGCCGACTTCGAGCGCCGCATCGAGCACACCCTCGGTCGCAAGCAGCCGGTGTTCTCGGTGGAACCGAAGCTCGACGGGCTGGCCATCAGCCTGCGCTACGAAGATGGCCTGTTCGTGCAAGGCGCCACACGCGGCGACGGTGCCGTCGGCGAGGACGTCACGGCCAACTTGCGCACGGTGAAGGCCATTCCCTTGCGCCTGCGCGGCAACGACTGGCCGCGCGTGCTGGAAGTGCGCGGCGAGGTGATCATGCCGCGCGCCGCGTTCGAGGCCTTCAACGAGCGCGCCCGCGCCTCCGGCGAAAAGCCGCTGGCGAACCCGCGCAACGGCGCGGCCGGTTCGCTGCGTCAGCTGGATCCCGCGATCACCGCGAAACGGCCCCTGGCGTTCTTCGCTTATGCCGTGGGCCGCGTGGAGGACGGCGACCTGCCCGATACGCATTCGGCCACGCTGGCGAAGCTGCGCGAGTGGGGTTTCCCTGTGTCGCCGGAAGTGTCGACGGCGAAAGGCTTCGAGGGACTTATCGCGTACTACCGCCGCATCGGCGAGAAGCGCGACAGCCTTCCGTACGACATCGACGGCGTCGTCTACAAGCTCGACGACTACGAAGGCCAGGAAGAGATGGGTTTCGTGTCGCGTGCGCCGCGCTGGGCCATCGCGCACAAGTACCCCGCGCAGGAGCAGATGACCATCGTCGAGGACATCGAGATCCAGATCGGGCGCACGGGTGCCGCCACGCCCGTGGCGCGGCTTATGCCCGTGCAGGTGGGGGGCGTCACCGTCACCAATGCCACGTTGCACAACGCGGACCAGATCGCGCGCCTCGACGTGCGCATCGGCGACACCGTCATCGTCCGGCGTGCCGGCGACGTCATTCCCGAAGTGGCCCGCGTGGTGCCGGACAGACGCCCCGCAAACACCGTGCCGTGGCACATGCCCGCGACGTGCCCCGTGTGCGGCTCCGAGCTGCTGCGCGAGGAAGGCGCCGCGGCGTACCGCTGCTCGGGCGGCCTCATCTGCGCCGCGCAGCGCAAGGAAGCCCTGATCCACTTCGCGTCGCGCCGCGCCATGGACATCGACGGCCTGGGCGACCGCTTCGTGGACGCCCTCGTCGAGTTCGACATGGTGCATACGCCTGCCGACCTCTACGGGCTCACCGTGGAGAGCTTCGTGCGCATGAAGGCACTGGCCGACGAGCGCGACGGTTCCACCCCGGAAACGGTGAAGCAGGGCAAGGTGGCCACGAAGTGGGCCGAGAACCTCGTGGCATCCATCGAGGCCAGCAAGAGGAGCACGCTGCCGCGTTTCCTCTTCGCGCTGGGCATCATGCACATCGGCGAGAGCACGGCGAAGACGCTGGCGACGTGGCTGGGTTCCCTGGCTGTGGTCCGGCGCACGCCCGCGGCGGTACTGCGTGTGCTGCCCGACATCGGCGACGAGGTGGCCACCTCCATCGCCGCCTTCTTCGAGCAGGAAGGCAACGAGAAAGTGGTGGATGCGCTCCTCGAGGCCGGTATCACCTTCGCCGACGAAGGGGCGCCGTCGCCGAAGCTGCGCGACCGCCTCGGGCTCGACGTGCTGCTCGAAGCGGCCAAGGTGCCGAAGCTCGGTCCGAAGAGCACGGCCCTGCTGGCGAAAACGTACTCGAGCATGCAGGAACTGGTCTCCGCCGGTGAGCACAACTGGATCATCGCCGGCGTGCCATCCGCGGCGGCGGCCAATCTGTGGACATACATCAGCGATCCGACCAACTACCGAAAGCTCACCAACGATTACGTCGACATGGCCTGGCTGCTCGAGCAGTTGCCGGCGGCATCGGCAGCCGCGCTTCCGCTGGAAGGCCATACCTACGTGATCACCGGCACCATGGAGACGCTCAAACGCGATGACGCCACCGAGCGGCTGGAATCGCTCGGGGCGAAGGTCGCAGGCTCCGTGTCGAAGAAGACCACGGCCGTTTTCGCAGGCGAGGCCGCGGGCTCCAAGCTCGACAAGGCCAGGGAACTCGGCGTGCCGGTCCACACGGAAGCCGACCTGCTTGCCCTGCTGGCGAAACATGGGGCCGCGCCGTGAAGCACATCGGCCAACTGCGCCTCCGCGCGGCTACGTATGGGCGGATCCGCAGCTTCTTCGCCGCGCGCGGTGTGCTGGAGGTGGAAACGCCCATCCTTTCCGCCGCCGGCAACACCGACCCGAACATCCTGAGTTTCCATACGCGCTTCGGCGGCCACGTGGACGCCGGCTCACCGGACCGCTGGTTGCGCACCTCGCCGGAATTTCCGCTGAAACGCCTGCTCGCGGCCGGCGTCGGCGACTGCTACGAGCTGGGGCGTGTCTTCCGCGACGGCGAGGCCGGCGGCAGGCATAACCCCGAGTTCACGATGCTCGAGTGGTACCGCGTCGGCTGGGACGAGGCGAAGCTCGCGCGCGAGGTGGTCGATCTGCTGGAACACCTGCTGGTGGAGGCCGGGCGAACCTTCGGCGTGGTGGAAACCACCTACCGCAGCCTGTTCCACGACGCGCTGGGCATCGATCCGCTCGCCGATCCCGTGGAACGGCTCCGGGCACCGCTGGCCGATTTCGGCATCGACCCGCAGGGGCTGGAGCGCGACGACTGGCTCGACCTGCTCATGACCCATCGCATCCAGCCGGCGTTCCCGCCCGACCGCATCACCGTGGTGTCCGACTACCCGGCAAGCCAGTGCGCGCTGGCACGCATCCGCCCGGGAGAACCGCCGGTGGCGAAGCGCTTCGAGGTATATGTCGGTCCCTACGAACTGGCCAACGGCTATCACGAACTCAACGATGCGGCCGAGCAGCGCGAGCGGTTCGAACGGGACAACGCGAAGCGTCGTGCGCGCGGCATGCCGGCGATGCCGATCGACGAAAACCTGCTGGCCGTGCTGGATCGCATGCCCGATTGCGCGGGCGTCGCGCTTGGCGTGGAACGGTTGCTCATGGTGCTGGCACGCACGGACGCCATTGCCGACGTGCTCGCCTTTCCATTCGCGGAGGCCTGACCTGGTGCTCGAAGCCATCCATCATGTGGCGCTGATCTGCTCCGATTACGAGCGGTCGAAAGCGTTCTATACGGAAGTGCTGGGGTTGAAGGTAATCCACGAGGCATACCGCGAGGCACGCGATTCGTGGAAGCTCGACCTCGAAGTGAGCCCCGGCGTGCAGCTGGAACTGTTCTCCTTCCCATCGCCGCCGAAGCGGCCGTCGCGACCGGAGGCACAGGGGTTGCGTCACCTGGCTTTTTCCGTGCGCGACATCGACGCTGTGGTGGCGAAACTGGCGGACCGTGGTGTCACCTGCGAGCCCATTCGTGTGGACGAGTACACGGGGCGACGGTTCACGTTCTTCGCAGACCCGGACGATTTGCCGATCGAGCTTTACGAACGGTAGGAGCGCGCCCTGCGCGCGACATGTGTTGAGGCCGTGACCTGGAGCTGGCGCGCAAGCGTGGAGACTGGCCCGAAAGGATGTCGTACCCGACGCGGGCATAAACGCGCAGGGCGCGCTCCTACGCTGGGCGTGCCCTCAAAACTCCAACTCCTGCGCCGCACACAGGTAATCCACCATCGGCGCCAAACGCTTGAAATTGTCCACCACGAACGGAAGCAACTCGGAAGAACACGCCAGAGCCTCGTCGAAATCCTGCCCGGCCGCGAAGTTCTTTCGCTTCAGATCCTCGATCAGCTCGTGGTTCGCGTCGAAACCGCGCGGCGGTCGCGACAGGCTCTCGCCCCAGAACGTGAAGCGCTCCACGAACGCCTTCGAATGCGTGGCGCGCTTCCACGCCCCCGGATTGTCGGCCAGGAACTCCCGCAGTTTCTTCAGCACGGGCGGCTCCGGATGCCACATGCCGCCACCCACGAAACATTCGCCCGGCTGGATGTGCAGGTAGAAGCCGGGCGCCTGGATCTCGTGGCGGCGCTCATGGAAGAAGCGCGAGCCCTGCCAGCCCTTGTACGGCTGCTTGTCGTTGGCGAAACGCGTGTCGCGGTGGATGCGGTAGAGCGATCCGCCCACCTTGCGCGTGTCGGCGCGGAAATGCGGGCTGATCTTCTGCAACGGCGCGGCCAGATCGCCGATCAGGGCCAGGAACGGCTCGCGCACGTGGCGCTCGTAATCGTCCTTGTGCGCCTGGAACCATTCGCGGTTGTTGTTGCGAACCAGCGACTTGAAGAAGCGGAAAGTGGAAGGCGTGAAATAGGTCTTGGGCATGGTCGGTCAGCGCAGTTCGCGGCCCCAGGCTTCCAGCTCGTCGAGCAGGGCGAGCGGGGCGCCCGGAAGGGCGCGCAGGGCGGCGAGTTCGTTGTCGTAGTCGTCGAGGGTGAGGGTGGTGAGGGGGCCGTGGCGGGTCAGGCGGTCCGTGCGGAAGGCTTCCCAGCGCTGCTGCTCTTCGAGGCTGAGCGTCTGCGGCCAGTTGCGTGCCCGGTAGCGGAACAGCAGTTCCGGATAGCGCGGATCGCGGAAAGGAAAGGCGCGGCTGCCCAGTTGCTCCGGCGGCGTGGCACGCACGTCGGCCAGCAGGCGGCGGTCGGCGTCGGGCAGGAAGCCACCGTAGAGCGCGAGTTCGGGATCTTCGGCCGGCGGCATGTCCCCGGCGCGCGCGTAGATCCGCCGCAGCTTCTCCGCAAGCCCGCTGGCATGCCGCAGCGCGCCCAGGTGCCGCTCCACAGCGTTCATGTCGAGGCCGAGCCGGGCATGGTCCACGTCCTTCAGTACCGACAACGGCGCCAGGGCCGGGGCGTGGTTCGCGCGGACGGTGCGCAGCGCGATGCGCTCCACGCCTTCCGGCAGATCGGCGCGCGAGGTGAAGACGCGATCCGCCACGTCCTCATCGTCCAGCGCCAGCAGATCGGCCGGATCGGCGGAGAGGTCGTAGACGATCACTTCCGCCGGACGCGAGGGGTGCGCGGCGAGCGGCACGATCACCGCGAGGCACTGCCGGCTGGCCGGGTAGCGCGAGGACACATGGACCACGGGCGTCATGGCCGCCACGTCGAGCAATTCGAACACCCGCTGCTTGCGGCGCAGGGCGAAATACCAGTCCCATAGCTTGGGCTGCCTGCCGCGGATCAGGCGGGCCAGGGCGATCAGGGCTTCGACGTCGGACAGCGCATCGTGCGCGCGCTCCTGCTTCAGGCCGTTGGCCGTGGCCAGGTGCTCCAGTTTGAAGCTGGGCGTGCCGTCTTCGCGCGTAGGCCAGACGATGCCTTCCGGCCGTAGCGCCTGGCACATGCGCACGAGGTCGATGAGGTCCCAGCGCGAATTGCCGTTCTCCCACTCCCGCCCATACGGATCGTAGAAATTGCGGTACAGCAGGTGACGGGTGAACTCGTCGTCGAAGCGAAGCGAGTTGTAGCCCACGGTGCAGGTGCCGGGGAGGGCGATCTGTTCGTGGATCGCGGCCGCGAAATCCGCTTCCCGAAGGCCCTCGCGCTCGGCCAGCTGCGGGGCGATGCCGGTGATCAGGCAGGCCGCCGGCTGCGGGGGCATGTCCCGCGGCGGCTTGCAGTAGATCATCAGCGGCTCGCCCACCACTTCCAGGTTGGCATCGGTGCGGATGCCGGCGAACTGGCTGGGACGGTCGCGGCGCGGGTCGGCACCGAAGGTTTCGTAGTCGTGCCAGAAGAATGTCGGTTCGGCCATCCCGCCATGTTCTCACGATACCCGGGCAGGTTAGACTCCCTTGACAGAAGGGAGTGCCCATGACGCCTGCGAACGACGACAACCTCATCTGGATCGATCTGGAAATGACCGGTCTGGACACCGACAACGATTCCATCCTCGAAATCGCCACCATCGTGACGGACAAGGATCTGAACGTGCTCGCCGAGGGGCCGGTCTTCGCCATATCGCACTCGGACGCCCGCCTGCAGCAGATGGATGCCTGGAACCGCAACCAGCACATGCGCTCGGGCCTGTGGGGCCGGGCCGTGGAGTCGGACACCTCGCCCGAACAGGCCGAGGAAGCCACCATCGCCTTCCTGCGCGAGTGGGTGCCCGTCGGCAAGTCGCCCATGTGCGGCAACTCCATCTGTCAGGACCGCCGCTTCATGCACCGCGAGATGCCGAAGCTCGAACGCTATTTCCACTACCGCAACCTGGACGTGTCCACGCTGAAGGAGCTCTCGCGGCGCTGGTCGCCGGAGATCGCCCGCGGGTTCGCGAAGGACTCGGCGCATACAGCGCTTTCCGATATCCGCGATTCCATCGACGAATTGCGCTATTACCGGCGTTTCATGGGCGCGATCGGCGGGCAGCAGCCGGGTTCGGCATGAATTTCGATCCGTTCGCCACGGTGCTGGACTGCAACGGCCGCTCGCTCGCCCTCGACCGTCCGCGCGTCGTCGGCATCGTCAACGCCACGCCCGACTCGTTCTCCGACGGCGGGCAGCACGCCTCGCTCGAAGCCGCCTATGCGCATGCGATGAGGCTGGCAGAAGAGGGAGCCGACATGCTCGACGTCGGCGGCGAATCCACGCGCCCGGGTGCCGAAGAGGTTCCGGTCGAAGAGGAGATCCGGCGGGTCGTTCCGCTCATCGAGCGCCTGGCGGCAGCCACCACCCTGCCGATCTCCGTCGACACGTCGAAGCCCGAGGTGATGCGGGCCGCTGTCGGCGCGGGCGCGGGCATGATCAACGACGTGTACGCGCTGCGCCGCGAAGGCGCGCTGGATGCCGCGGCCGAACTTCGCGTGCCGGTGTGCCTGGTGCACATGCTGGGCGAACCGCGCACGATGCAGCAGGCGCCCGAGTACGACGACGTGGTCGGCGAAGTCCATCGCTTCCTCACCGACCGCCTTTTCGCCTGCGAACTCGCCGGCATCGAGCGGCGACGGGTGCTGGTGGATCCGGGGCTGGGTTTCGGCAAGACGCTGGAACACAACCTCGCGCTGCTGCGCGCCACGGCGCGCTTCGCCGAGCTTGGCGCGGGGGCCTATGTGGGCGCCTCCCGCAAGGGCATGATCGGCACGCTCACGGGGCGGACCGAGCCGGCCGCCCGTGTCCACGGCTCCGTGGCGGCCGCCATGATCGCGGTGCAGCGCGGCGCGCTGATGGTTCGCGTCCACGACGTGGCCCCGACCGTCGACGCCCTGGCCGTCTGGGCCGCGGTGAAGGCGGGGGACACCGCCCCCCGCAACGACAAGCCGGCCATGCCCCGCTGGCCCGACGACGATTGAAATCCTTGTGTGGGAGCCGCTTCAGCGGCGATGGGTGCTCGCGCGACGTTGCCCGCTGCCGCGGGATCGCCGCTGAAGCGGCTCCCACAAGGCTGGCAATCGCACTTAGGCAGGCTAGCTAAGGCGTCGGACATATCCGGCCCGTTCACCGTGCCGGAGTATCCTCGGCGCACTCCGGAAGGAACGAATCAAGACCATGAGCGAACGCAAGTATTTCGGCACCGACGGCATCCGCGGGCATGTGGGCACCTATCCGATCAGTGCCGACTTCATCCTCCGCCTGGGCCGTGCCGCGGGTGCCGTGCTGGCGCGCAGGCGCGCCGCCGACCTTCGCGGTGCCGGCGCCGGCGTGGACCGCCGCGATCACACCCGCAAGGTCACGGTGGTGATCGGCAAGGACACCCGCGTGTCCGGTTACATGTTCGAATCCGCGCTGGAAGCCGGACTCGTCGCCTCCGGGGCGAACGTGCGCCTGCTCGGCCCGATGCCCACCCCCGGGGTGGCGTATCTCACCCGCTCCCTCCGCGCGGATGCGGGCATCGTCATCAGCGCCTCGCACAACCCGCACCAGGACAACGGCATCAAGTTCTTCTCCGGGCAGGGCGAGAAGCTGGACGACGCCCTGGAAGCCGAGATCGAGGCCGAACTCGACGCCGAATTCGCCACGGTGCCCTCCGAGGCGCTGGGCAAGGCCAGCCGCGTCGAGGACGCCGTGACGCGGTACGCCGAGTTCTGCAAGTCCACGGTGTCGGACGATTTCTCCCTCGCAGGCATGCGCCTCGTGCTGGACTGCGCCCATGGCGCCACCTATCAGGTCGCGCCCAAGGTCTTCCGCGACCTCGGCGCCGACGTGTCCACCATCGGCACCGAGCCGGACGGTCTCAACATCAACCGCGGCGTCGGTTCCACCGCTCCCGAGGCCCTGGCCCGCGCGGTGGTCGAGCGCGGCGCCGACCTCGGCATCGCCTTCGACGGCGACGGCGACCGCGTGCGGCTGGTGGACCGCGACGGCACCGTTACCGACGGCGACGACATGCTCTACGTGATCGCGCGCCACTGGAAGAAACGGGCCTCGCTTCCCGGGCCGGTGGTCGGCACGCTGATGAGCAACTACGGTCTCCAGCGCGCCCTGAAACAACTGGACATCCCGTTCGTGCGTGCCAACGTGGGCGACCGCTACGTGCTGCAGCAGCTCAAGGAATACGGCGGCGTGCTGGGCGGGGAAACCTCCGGCCACGTGCTGTGCCTGGACCGCTTCACTACCGGCGACGGTATCGTCGCGGCGCTGGCCCTGCTCGAAGTGTTGGCCGAGTCCGGCGAGACCTTCGCCGAGGCACGCGCGGGCCTGGTCAAACTGCCGCAGACGATGGTGAACGTCCGGGTCGAGGGCGCCAAGGCCGCGCTCGGCACGGAAACCGTCCGCCAGGCGCTGGCGGAGGTGGAAGCTGCCCTCGACGGGCGGGGTCGCGTGGTGCTGCGCGCCTCGGGCACGGAGCCCCTGGTGCGCGTGACCATCGAGGCCGCCGACGCGGCCGAAGTGGATCGGCTGGCGGGGCAGCTGGCCGACGCCGTAAAATCGGCGGCCCAGGCCGCGGCCTGAACCACCAGCGACGGGTTGCGGCGCGCCCCGCGCGCCTGCTCCGTCACGCCTCCCTGCAGGAAACGCCATGAAGAAGGTTCCCACCCTCGATATCCGCCGCTACGACACCGACCGCGAGGCCTTCGTGGCCGAGCTGGGCGCGGCCTATCGCGAATTCGGCTTCTGTTGCATCAGCGGCCATGGCATTCCGAAGGAAGCCATCGACGGCGCGTACGACGCTTTCCAGCGCTTCTTCGCGCTGCCGGACGAGGTGAAGCGCAAGTACCACGTTCCCGGTGGCGGCGGTGCGCGCGGGTATACGCCGTTCAAGGTGGAAACCGCTAAGGACAGCAAGTTCGCCGACCTGAAGGAGTTCTGGCACATCGGCCGCGAGATTCCGCGCGACTCGAAATTCGCCGACGTGATGCCGCCGAACGTGTGGCCCAGCGAAGTGCCCGATTTCAAGGAAAAGGGCTATGGCATCTACGAGGCGCTGGACCAGCTCGGCGCGCGCGTGCTGCGGGCGCTGGCCCTGCACATCGACCTGCCGGAGCACTTCTTCGACGACAAGATCGATTCGGGCAACTCCATCCTGCGTCCGATCCATTACCCGCCTATCGAGCAGGCCGACGTACCCAACGTGCGCGCCGGTGCGCACGAGGACATCAATTTCATCACGCTGCTGGTCGGCGCCAGTGCCGCGGGCCTCGAGGTGCTTACGCGCGAAGGCGAGTGGTTGCCGATCACCACCGAAGGCGATGCCATCGTGGTGAACATCGGCGACATGCTGCAGCGGCTCACGAACCACGTGTATCCGTCGACCACGCACCGCGTCACGAATCCGCAGGACGACAACGCCCGCAAGCCGCGCTACTCGGTGCCGTTCTTCCTGCACCCGAATCCCGATGTGGTGCTGGATGTGCTTCCGTCGTGCGTCACGCCGGACAATCCGAAGCGGTACCCCGAGCCGATCACGGCGCACGAGTACCTGCAGGAACGCCTGCGCGAAATCAAACTCATCTGACGCGCTTTTAGCGGGTTCTTCACCGGGAGGGTCGGAGCATCGACCCTCCCGGTTCCGTTTCCGGAGTTTCCCAGTGAATCCTTCCAGCCCGCCTTCGCGAGCCAGGCGCCCGTCGCCCGGCAAAAAGCCCGCCACCCGCTCCGCCGCCCAACGCGCCCGCCGCCAGCGCACGATGCGCGCCCGGGGTCGCGCCTGAGCTAAGAGTCGTCTCTGCAGGAGCCGCTCCCACACGGAGCAGCCTTGCTTTGTGTGGGAGCCGCTTCAGCGGCGATGGGTGCTCGCGGCGAGTTTGCCCGCTGCGCGGGATCGCCGGCATAGCCGGCTCCCACACAGAAGTTGGTCAGGGCGCGACCAGATCCGCCGGTTCCGCCTTCTCCCCGCGATGCAGCCAGGGATGCGCGAACACGGCGAGCAGGATGATCGTCACGCCCACATAAAACGTCCAGCCGAGTTCCCGCTGTTCCCCGAGTAACGGAATGGCGAGCACGATCGCGTAAACGGGTTCGAGGTTCGTCACCATCTGTGTCGCGAAGGCGGAGAGATGGCGCAGCGCCGCGAGGGCCAGCGCGAACGGCAGCAGCGTGCAGCCATAGGCCAGCACCAGCAACAGCGCACCGTCGTGGAGATCGGGCAGCGGAAACGCCGGGGACGCGAACAACGGCGCCAACAGGGTGAGAAAAAGCGTACCGCTGCCCAGTTCCACGCAGGTGACCGTGAGCGAATCGGCCCGGTCGACGAGCCGCTTGTTCAGCGCGCTGAAAAACGCCACGAACACCGCGGAAAGCACGCCCACGGCCAGGCCCAGGCGCATGTCGCCCGGAAGCCCGCCGGCCACGAGCGCCACGCCGGGAACCACGGCAGCGCCGATCAGGAGTTCGCGCGCATCGAAACGACGCCCGGCCACCCACGGTTCCACCAGGGCGAGGAAGGCGGGACACAGCGCGATGCAGGTGGCGGCGACGGATGCGTTCGCGAGCTTGATCGCGGCATAGAACGTGAGCCAGTGCAGCGACACCAGGACGCCGATACCCGCGTAGGCAACCAGCAGTCGCGGCGGCATGGCCCGCAGCCCGCGCCACACGCGCGGCACGCAGAGCAGGGTGGCCGACACCAGCAACATGCGCCACCACACCAGCGGCAACGCCGGCAAGGCGATGAGTTTGCCGAGAATGGCGGTGAAGCCCCAGAGCAGGACGCAGAAGTGGATATGCAGGTGGGCTTTGCGGGAAGGCGACATGCGGCGAAGCTTGCCCGAAGCGGCGCGGCTTGTGTACCGCCTGCGCGATCGGTCCGCGCTACTGTGGGGGCCGCTCTATGTGGGAGCCGCTTCAGCGGCGATGGGGGCTCGCGGCAAGATTGCCCGCTGCCGCGGGATCGCCGGCACAGCCGGCTCCCACACAGGCTCTCAGATGGGAAAGCTCTCTCAAGGCAAGCGTCAGCCCCGGCTCTTGCCGGCCGGCGGCGCCTTCGGCGGGTTCTTGCGCAGGTCGTCGAGCAGCGGCTTGCATTGCGTGGCGTCGGCCTTGCCGCTCTCCGGAACCGCCAGCGGGGCGAGCGCCGCGATGGGTGCCGCGAACACGGCCAGCGCCACCGCGCCGCCGCCGCGCAGGATCAACGGCCCGGCATGCACACCGACGGAGGGGTTCTTCATCGTCCCGTGGACGTACAACGGCGAGCGCAGCGAGAAGATGCGGAAGCCCTTGGTGTGCGGAACGATGTCCAGGTTGAGCTTCTCGCTGCGGAAGTCGATGTCGCCGTTCACGTTGATCAGCGCCTTTTCCGTGTCGAACGCGAACAGCTTCGACTCCATTACGCCGTTGGTGGTCACGAGATCCGCCGCCATGCAGTTGATCTTCACCACCTCGTCGCCGAACAGCTTGTTCACCGCGTAGCTGCCCACGTTGAGGCCTGCCAGTTCCAGCAGCGAACTGCTGATCGCGCCGTCGTTGATCAGCAGCTTTACTTCGCCATTCGAACTGCCGAGCAGCGCCGCGGGCGAGTTGCCCACGGCAGTGAGCGACGCATCGCCGTTCAGTTCGCCGAAGCTCGTCTGCATCGGCTCGAAGGTGGGGAACAGTTCCTTCAGTTTCAGGTGACGCGCGCCGAGATTGAAACCGCCTTTCATCGGGGTTTTCGAGCCGTCCAGGCGGATGTTGCTTCCGACCGTGCCGCCGGCCACACCGAACTTCAGGGGGTCGAGGGTGAGCACCGCGTCCTTCATGATCAGGTGCGTCGACAGGTTGTCGATCGGCAACCGTTCCCCGTGGACGATCTTCACGCCGGTGAAGCGCACATCCGCGTCCATGGCGTCCCAGCGGTCTGTCTTGAACGGTTCCACCGGCAGCACCTTGTCGGGCGGCTGCCGGGTGACGTCGCCGCGCTCGGCCTTCTCTTCGTTGGAGCCGCCGCCGACGAGCGGTGCGAGGTCGCTGAAAAGCAACCGGTTCGACTTCAGCGTGCCGGTGAGGCTCGGGCGCTGGCCATGCGTGTCGAAGACGAGGCTGCCGCCGAGGTCACTGCCGCCGACGCGCCCGGTGAAGTTCTCGTAGGTATAGACGCTGGCGCCCTTTTTCAGGTTCGCCTTGAGGTGGCCCTCGGTAGCGAACGGCGGCGTGTCGGGCAGAGTGACGCCCGTGAGGTCGTAGAGATGCGACATGCTCGTGCCGGAGAACCAGAGGCGAACGTCGAGCGCACCCATGTTCAGCGGGTCGGTAAGCGTGCCGACGAAAGCAATGTGCGTGTCGCCGAAGCGGGCGTCGGCCTGCACGGGGAACGGGCGGCCCGCATCGCGCAGCGCCAGCACGCCGCCTGTGCGGGCCTTGGCCGCTACGGTGGATTTCTTGTAAGTGCCCTTGGCATCCCAGGCGAAGTAGTACACCTGCTTCTTCTTGGTCTCGTCCTTGCGGTCGTTCTCGTCCGCGTCGCTCTTCGCGAGGGCCTTAGCGCTGGCCCCGGTGATCTTCTTCGCCTGAGCGCGTGCGTCCTTCTCCTGTTCGGCCATGATCTGATCGAACGGAATGCCCTTGCCCAGCGGCGTCACGTCGATGCCCATGGCGATCTGGGTCATCGCATCGGTGAGGTCGATGTGCCCTTTATCGAAGGCGATGGCGTTGAGTTCGAGCTGCCAGTCGGAGGGGCCGGTGCTTTCCGGAAGCTTGAACGTCCAGGTGTTGTCGCCGTTCTTCTGCCGTTGCAGCGCCACATGCGGCTGGCCCAGGCGAATCTCGGGTACCACGATGCGATGGGCGATCAAGGGAAAGGGCGAAAGCCGGAACTGGATCGAATCCAGCGTGGCGAAATGCTTGTCCTTGGCCCAGTCCGGATTTGCCACCGTGATGTCGCGCGCTGTGAAGTGCGGCCACGGGATCAGCCCGACCAGGCCACCTTCGCCCGGCTCGCGCGACCACTGCGCCGAAAGGTCGCCGTTGATCGCGAACGGCCGACCGATGGCTTCCGACACCTTCTCGTTGATGGTGGGCTTCAGCCGGTTCCAGTCGAAGAACGCGATGAACAACACGATCGCCACGATCAGCAGGACAAGGATGCCGAGGACCCAAGCCAGTATTTTCCTGCCACGCCGCATCATGTCGCCTCCGTCCGAGTCGCCCTAGGGGTATCGTGAACGGCGGCAAGGTTATGTGTTCATGACAACGGCCGCATTAAGGGACGTGCAGGAATCGTGATGCGCGCTCCTACAGGGCGTCTGCCTGCCAGTAGCCCGTGGCCTTTACCCAGTCCTTGTCGATGCCGCGTTGCTCCACGAGCAGCGAACGAAGCGCACGGGCACGCGAGGATTCGACCGCCACCCACCAGAAGGTGTCGCCTTCGGGGATGGGAAGCGAGGCGAGCGCCTCGTCCAGCCCCGGGGAGGTGCCGGTGACGAACCACTGCGCGTCACGGGCGAGCGCCTGGCGGTCGTCGAGCGAGGGAACCTCGACGAGCACGGTGGCCTTCGCGTCCGGCCTCATCTGCTCCAGCCAGCGGCCGATGGCGGGCAGGGCGGTGGCGTCCCCCACGAGCACGTAATGATCGTAGTCGTCGGGAACCACCATCGAGCCACGCGGACCGCCGACGCCGAGCATGTCGCCGGGCTTTGCGCGTTCCGCCCAGCTCGACGCCGGACCCTCCCCGTGCAGTACGAAGTCGATATCCAGTTCCCCCGCTGCCGCGTCGTACCGGCGCGGAGTGTAGTCGCGCGAGGGGGAGGGCTCGACGCCCTCCGGATAAACGGGGCCTTCGGGGCCCAGGGTCGGCAGGTTGAGCGCGCCGTCCGCCACGGGAAAGAACACTTTCACGTGGTCGTCCGGCGCGGCCGACACGAAGCCGTCGAGATCCGGGCCCACCAGGGTCACGCGAACCATGTGCGGCGTGAGTTGCCGCACGCGCGACACCTGGAGCCGGCGCATCCTCAACGCATGGCGCACGCGCACAATCGCGTGACGTTCGGTCATGCCTCGCGCTCCGCGACGGCACGCGCCGTGGCCTCGATGAGTTTTGCGACGCGCCGCACCTCGTCGTCGTCCCAGCCCTTGTGGTGGTTCATCAACTGGTGCTTGAGCACGTGCATGGCCTCGCGGATGGGGTTGGGCACGCTCATCCGGCGCATGTGGCGCGACATCACCTGCAGGCGCTCCGTCAGCGCATCCAGGCTGTCACGGTTTTCTTCGAGGAACGCGTGTCCGGCCTCGGTGATGGCGTAGAGCTTCTTGCCGCCGGTTTCGGCCTCGACGCGGGCATAGCCCAGTTCCTCGAGCATGGTGAGGGTGGGGTAGATGGCGCCGGGGCTGGGGCTGTACTGACCCTCGAACATCTCTTCGATGGTGCGGATCAATTCGTAACCGTGCCGGGGCTGTTCCTCGATCAGCGCGAGGAGAAGGAGGCGCAGGTCGCCGCTGCCGAACATACGACCGCCGAACCGGCCGCCGCCGCGGCCACCGCGCATGCCCTCACGATCGTCAAAGCCGAACGGCCCGCCGCCGAAGCGGCCACCGCCCCGGCCGATGGCGTGCAGCTGTTCGTCGTGGAACCGGCGGTGGGCGTGGTGATGGTGGTGGTGGAAGAAGTGCATGGGTGTTCTCCGATATATCGTACGTAGTGGTCGTACGATATATCTTAAGAAACACTCTTGCAAGACCTGCCGGCACCCTGACGTTTCGGGAGCCGCCTTGTGTGGG
Source organism: Luteibacter jiangsuensis (assembly GCF_011742555.1). Taxonomy (GTDB): domain Bacteria; phylum Pseudomonadota; class Gammaproteobacteria; order Xanthomonadales; family Rhodanobacteraceae; genus Luteibacter; species Luteibacter jiangsuensis. The sequence continues at coordinate 43,780 of NZ_JAAQQR010000006.1, read as the reverse complement.
AGCCGGCTTTGCCGGCGATCCCGCGGCAGCGGGCAAGCCTGTCGCGAGCACCCATCGCCGCTGAAGCGGCTCCCACACAAAGCCTTGGGATCCTTACCCGAACGTGAAGGTAAACGCGTGGAAATTCGCCTTCGGGACGCGGATCGTCAGCACGTGGTCCTTGTAGTCCTCGCCGCTGTAGAGCGTGTAGAGCATCGATTTCTGCACGGTCACGGGCGCCTGGGGCTTGCCGTCGACCAGCACTTCGAGGGTGACCGGGTCGTTGGCGCTGGCCACGATGTGCACCTTCTTCGCCTTGAAGTGCAGACGGATCTCGCCGCTGGGCCCGACCAGGCTCGCGTTCTGGCGGCCGATTTCCCAGCGGCCCACGAGGGCGAAGCGATTGAGGTCGAGTCGGGACGGCGCGGTGAAATCACGGGTTCCGGTGCGGTCGCCGCCCGCGCTGGCATTGTTCTGGCTGCGGTCGGCGCCGAAATACATCTCCGGCGAGCCCAGTTGGGTGAAGTCGGGGGCGTCCTTGTCCGCGGTCGCGGCGTCCGTCAGTCGCGGAAGGCCCAGCAGGGTGCGGATGGCGTTCTCCATTTCCAGGTAATTTCCCTCGCCGAAGTGGTGGGCGATGACGTTGCCGCGCTGGTCCACGAGGTATTCCGCCGGCCAGTACTGGTTGCGCCAGGCGTCCCAGGTGGCCAGATCGTTGTCCTGCGCCACCGGGTAATGGATGCCGTAGCGCGCGATGGCGTCGCGGACGTTCCCCTCCTGCTTCTCGAACGGGAATTCCGGCGAATGCACGCCCACGACCACCAGGCCCTTGTCCTTGTACTGGTCGTACCAGCGGGTGACGTGCGGCAGGGTGCGCAGGCAGTTGATGCAGGAATACGCCCAGAAATCGATCAGGACCACCTTGCCGCGCAACTGGCGCATGGTCAGCGGCTTGGAGTTGTGCCAGGCGGCGATGTCGGCGAACTCCGGCGCGGTCTGGGCGGCGGCTGCCGGCCGCACCACGCCCAGCGCCGTGAGGGCGAGGACGCAGGCGAGAAGGGCGTGACGGAACGGGTGGCGCATGGAAACTCCGTGTTCTCGGGGGTATGGAAACAAGACCGGCCGTGGCACCGGCACCTTACATCGGCCCGGTGCGCTAAAATTGACGTTTGCCAGCCCCGCGAGCCAGCCGTAGCGCCATGACCTCGATCAAGCAGGACGACCTCATCACCAGCGTCGCCGACGCCCTCCAGTACATCTCGTACTACCACCCGGTGGACTACATCCGGAACCTCTCCGCCGCCTACGAGCGCGAGGAATCCCCGGCCGCGAAGGACGCCATCGCGCAGATCCTCATCAACTCGCGCATGTGCGCGGAAGGTCACCGTCCCATCTGCCAGGACACCGGCATCGTGACCGTCTTCCTGAAGATCGGCATGAACGTACGCTGGGACGATGCCACCATGGGCGTCGAAGACATGGTGAACGAAGGTGTGCGCCGGGCCTACAACCACCCGGACAACAAGCTGCGCGCCTCGGTGCTGGCCGATCCGGCGGGCAAGCGCATGAACACGCGAGACAACACGCCCGCGGTGGTCAATGTCTCCATCGTGCCGGGCGACAAGGTCGATGTGATCGTCGCTGCCAAGGGCGGCGGTTCGGAAGCGAAGTCGAAGTTCGCCATGCTCAACCCGTCCGACTCCATCGTGGACTGGGTGCTGAAGACCGTGCCGACCATGGGCGCCGGCTGGTGCCCGCCGGGCATGCTCGGCATCGGCATCGGCGGCACGGCCGAGAAGGCCATGCTGCTGGCGAAGGAAGCACTGATGGAGCCCATCGACATCGTGGACCTCATCGCGCGCGGCCCGTCGAACCGCGCCGAGGAACTGCGCCTGGAACTCTACGAGAAGGTGAACGCGCTCGGCATCGGTGCGCAGGGCCTGGGCGGTCTGACCACCGTGCTCGACATCAAGGTGAAGGATTACCCGACCCACGCCGCCAATCTCCCCGTGGCGATGATCCCCAACTGCGCCGCCACGCGTCATGCGCACTTCGTGCTCGACGGCTCCGGCCCGGTCGCGCTCGATCCGCCCTCGCTGGAAGACTGGCCGAAGCTCACCTACGACGCCTCCAAGGGGCGTCGCGTGAACCTCGACACGATCACGCGCGAGGAAGTGCAAGCCTGGAAGCCGGGCGAGACGATCCTGCTCAACGGCAAGCTGCTCACGGGCCGCGATGCCGCGCACAAGCGCATGATCGACATGTTGAACCGCGGCGAGACACTGCCGGTGGACTTCACCAACCGCTTCATCTACTACGTCGGCCCGGTGGACCCGGTGCGCGACGAGGTGGTGGGTCCGGCGGGCCCGACCACGGCCACGCGCATGGACAAGTTCACCCGGCAGATGCTGGAGTCCACCGGCCTGCTGGGCATGGTGGGCAAGTCCGAGCGCGGCCCGGCGGCCATCGATGCCATTCGCGACAACAAGGCCGTGTACCTCATGGCGGTGGGCGGGTCGGCGTACCTCGTATCGAAGGCGATCAAGGCCTCGCGCGTGCTGGCGTTCGAAGACCTCGGCATGGAAGCGATCTACGAATTCGAGGTGAAGGACATGCCCGTGACCGTGGCGGTGGACAGCGCCGGCACCTCGGTGCACGAAACCGGGCCGAAGGAATGGCGCTCGAAGATCGGGAAGATTCCGGTCGTCGTTGTCTGATCGCCCAGAGCTAGTGGCTTTGTGTGGGAGCCGCTTCAGCGGCGATGGGTGCTCGCGGCAAGATTGCCCGCTGCCGCGGGATCGCCGCTGAAGCGGCTCCCACAGAAGCGGCTCCCACAGAAGCGGCTGCCATGAAGCGGCTGCCATGAAGCGGCGCCCGACAAGCGGTCAGGGTGCGAGAGCGAGGCGCCACGTGTGCCTCGCGATCTGCTCGTCCTCTTCCGTGCGCATCGTGCGCACGTCGAAGGCCCCCATCCAGCGCAATCCGTCCACGATCGCGTCGCGCGTCACGGCATCGTTCTCCCCGATGCCGCCCGTGAACACCAGCAGGTCCATTCCGCCCAGCGAGGTCGCCATCGCCGCCACGTGCTTCCTTGCCACATGCACGAACACGTCTTGCGCAAGATGCGAAGCCTCGTTGTCCATCGCATGCAGCTTGCGCATGTCGCTGGTGCCTCCTGAAAGGCCTTTCAGTCCGGATTCGCGATCCACCAGCGTTTCCAGCCGCTTCACGTCGTAACCGCGTTCGCGCATCAGGTACAGCAACACGCCCGGATCGAGGTCGCCGGGGCGCGTGCCCATGACGATGCCGCCGGTTGGCGTGAGGCCCATCGTCGTATCCACCGATTTGCCCGCGTGCACCGCGCAAAGGCTGGCGCCATTGCCCAGGTGCGCGATCACCATGCGCTCCGGTATCGCCTTGCCCAGCTGCCGGACGATGGACTCGTACGAGAGGCCGTGGAACCCGTAACGCTCGATGCCGCCGCGACGGAGATCCTCGGGAAGGGGCAGGGTCCTGGCGACGGCGGGCAGGGTGGCGTGGAACGCCGTGTCGAAGCACGCCACCTGCGGCACCCGCGGGAAGGCGCGTTGCGCGTGCTTCACGATATCCACGGCAATGGGCACATGCAGCGGCGCGAATGCCTTTGCCTCATCCAGGTGCTTCATGAGGCTCTGGTCGATGAGCGCATGTGCGCGCACGTTCGGGCCGCCGTGCACGAGGCGATGGCCGATGGCGTCCGGCACCGGAAGCGAGCGCTCGCGCAGCGCCGCCACGATGGCTCCGACCGGGTCCTCTCCCGCGTGGCCGGCTTCCGTCTGCGCGGCCAGCCTTTCCTCGCAGCGGTCGCCTTCGACGTGGTAGAGCCCGTACTTCAACGACGACGAGCCGGCGTTGAGCGCCAGCACGTGACCCGACGCCGTCATGCGGCGTCCTCGGCCTTCCACTGCCAGTTGCGCACGTCGGGCAGATCCTGACCATGCTCGCTCACGTAGAGCTTGTGCCGCTCAATGTCGGCCCAGTAGCGCTGCTCGGCCTTCGCGCGTTCGCCCGCGAAACGGGGGATGCGGTTGATGGCGTCGAGCGCGAGCTGGAAGCGGTCCATGTTGTTCAGCACCATCATGTCCAGCGCGGTGGTGGTCGTGCCTTCTTCCTTGTAGCCGCGCACGTGGATGTTGTCGTGGTTGTGGCGGCGGTAGGTGAGCTTGTGCACGATGCCGGGGTAGCCGTGAAAGGCGAAGATTACCGGGCGGTCCTTGGTGAACAGGTCGTCGAAGCGATCGTCGTCCATGCCGTGCGGGTGCTCTTCCGGTGGCTCCAGCGTCATCAGGTCCACCACGTTCACCACGCGGATGCGGATATCCGGCACGTACTCGCGCAGGAGCATCACAGCGGCCAGCGTTTCCACGGTGGGTGCGTCGCCTGCGCAGGCCATCACCACGTCCGGATCGTCGCCGCCCCGGCCCGCCCACTCCCAGATCCCCGCGCCCGCGGCGCAGTGGCGCGTGGCGCTTTCCATGTCCAGCCACTGCCAGTCCGGCTGCTTGCCCGCGACGATCACGTTCACGTAGTGGCGGCTGCGCAGGCAATGGTCGGCCACCGAGAGCAGGCAGTTGGCATCCGGCGGCAGATAGATGCGCACGATCTCGGACTTCTTGTTGGCCACGTGGTCGATGAAGCCAGGGTCCTGGTGCGAGAAGCCGTTGTGGTCCTGATGCCACACGTGCGAGCTGAGCAGGTAGTTCAGCGACGCGATGGGCGGGCGCCACGACATCTTCCGCGTCACCTTCAGCCACTTGGCGTGCTGGTTGAACATCGAGTCGATGATGTGGATGAAGGCTTCGTAGCAGGAGAAGAAGCCGTGTCGGCCGGTGAGCAGGTAACCCTCCAGCCAGCCCTGGCACTGGTGCTCGCTCAGCACTTCCATCACGCGCCCGGCCGGCGAGAGGTCTTCGTCCACGGCTTCCGTGCGTGCCAGCCAGGTCTTGCCGCTGGCCTCGTACACGGCCTGGAGACGGTTCGACGCCGTTTCGTCCGGGCCGAAGAGGCGGAAGGTTTCCATGTTCTGCCGCATCACTTCGCGCAGGAAGCGGCCCAGCACCCGGGTGGCTTCTGCCTTGTGGTCGCCGGGCGAAGTCACTTCCTCGGCGAAATCGCAGTAATGCGGCATGTGCAACTGCTTCAGCAGCAGCCCGCCGTTCGCGTGCGGGTTCATGCCCATGCGCCGGCGCCCCTTCGGCGCCAGCGAGGCGAATTCCTCGCGGAAGCGTCCGCTCTCGTCGAACAGTTCTTCCGGATCGTAGCTCTTCATCCAGCGCTCGAGGATGGCCACGTGCTCGTCGCTGTCGAAGTTGGCGATGGGCACCTGATGCGCACGCCAGGTGCCTTCCACCGGCTTGCCGTCCACTTCCTTCGGACCCGTCCAGCCCTTGGGGCTTCGGAACACGATCATCGGCCAGCGCGGCCGCGAGGCCTGCTCGGCAGTGCCCTCGCGCGCCGCCTTCTGGATACGCGCGATGTCGTCGAGGCAACGGTCGAGCGCGGCGGCGAACGCCTGGTGCATGGGTTCGAACTCGTGCCCCTCGACGAAGTGCGGCTCGTAGCCGTAGCCGCGCATGAGGTCGCGCAGCTCTTCCGGCTCGATGCGGGCGAGCACGGTGGGATTGGCGATCTTGAAGCCGTTGAGGTGCAGGATGGGCAGCACGGCGCCGTCGCGTTCCGGGTTGAGGAACTTGTTCGAATGCCAGCTCGTGGCCAGTGCACCGGTTTCCGCCTCGCCGTCGCCCACGATGCAGGCCACCACCAGATCGGGATTGTCGAACGCCGCGCCGAAGGCATGCGACAGCGAATAACCCAGTTCGCCGCCTTCGTGGATGGAGCCGGGGGTTTCCGGGGCCACATGGCTCGGGATGCCGTAAGGCCACGAGAACTGGCGGAACAGTTCGCGCATGCCGGCGACGCTGCGATCGATGTGCGGGTACACCTCGGTATACGAGCCTTCGAGATAGGTGTGCGCCACCGCGCCGGGGCCGCCGTGGCCCGGACCCATCACGTAGATCATGTCGAGGTCGCGCTCGACGATCGCGCGGTTGAGATGGGTGTAGATGAAGTTCAGGCCGGTGGTGGTGCCCCAGTGCCCGAGCAGGCGATGCTTGATGTGCTCGCGGCGTAGCGGTTCTTCGAGCAGCGGGTTGTCGCGAAGGTAGATCTGCCCGACGGTGAGGTAGTTGGCGGCGCGCCAATAGGCGTGCATGCGGCGAAGGAGGTCGGGCGCGAGTGTCTCTGACATGGGGAGCTTCCAGGCGACAGGGTCGCCCTTCAGGGTAGAACGTCGGGGACTTGGCGTGCGTGAAAAATTCGGTCGCGATTTGGGCGGGTTATTCCGCCGAGCCGACTTCGCGCGTGTTGCGTTCCATCACCTTGATGGCGTCTTCGGCCTTCCGGCGCGATTCATGGGAAGGCGCGGACTCGGACGTGCCGCGCAGGCGGGCGCGTTCCTCGAGTTCACGCGTGGCTGAGGGCACGCCGCGCGGAACGGCCGCCGGCGCTGTCGCGGTCGGTGGTGGCGGGGGCGGCTGCGTGGGCACGGCCACGACCGGCGGTGACGCCGACGAGGCGCTGCTGCTCGTATCGGCTGGCATGGGCGCGGGCTCGGCACGACGCGACATGGCGCGCCAGATGAAGATACCGAGCAGCACGGCGATGACGACCACGAGCAATAGCGGCAGCAGCCGCGAACCCGTGCCGTCCGATGCGCGGCGCACCTTGCCGGATTTGCGCGCCTCCACCGTGGGAAGCGCCACGCCTGGAATCGACGTATCGCGCTGGTCCTGCAGCTTCAGCATGACGCGGAGAATGTCGCCGTCGATAAGCTGGAGGCGCGGCTGGCGCCGCGGCACGGCGCGGGCCTCGGCGCTGTATCCGCCGCGCGTGACCAGGATGCCGCGTGTGGCGGCCTCGTGCAGCATGGTGCCGAGGAGTTCGTTGACTTCCTGCAGTTCCACCTGCACGGCGTCCCAGTGCTTGCACTGGACGATGACGGTTTCGTTGCCGCGATGCAGGCGCAGGTCGAAGGCGCCATCGAGTTGTTTCAGCGAGGCCGGAGGCGCGTGGTATTCCACGCGCCAGCCCTGGTCACGGTAGTACTCGGCCAGCAGGTGCTCGAAGTCGTGCCAGCTCAGCCGCGCGAGTGCGTCCGTACCAGCGGGCGAGGGCGGTCGCGCCGAGAACATCGATCAGTGATACCTGCCAGGGCGAAAACGCCATGATAACCGCTCGCGCCTCCGATTCGTGCGCCGGTTCATATACGTGACGATTGCCGGTGCACGTGGCCTGCGGCTACATTGGGCGTTTGTGTTCGGGGAATCCGGGGGAACGACGTGGGCAAGAAAGTGTGGGCTGTGGCTGCGGCCCTGGTGCTGTCGGGCTGCGGTGGCAAGGCGGTGATCGAGAGCGACATGAGCCGCGTGGTGGCGACCAGTCCGTCCTCGCCGTGGCTTACCGTGGAAGGCAACGGCGGCGCGGTGCTCACGGTGACCGGCCTGGAGCAGAAGGCCCATGTGCAGGTGAGCCCCGATGTCGCTTCGGTGGTGCAGGCCCGCGTGCGGACACTGCTGCAGCCGCGCTATTTCACCGACCTGCTGATCAACTGCACCGGGCTGGAGGTGCAGGTGTCCGCGAAAGCGGACGACGAGGCCGCGCCACCGACCGCGAACCTCGACCTTGCTGTGAACTGCCGCATCGTTGCGCGCGGCCCGGCGGTGGCGAAGTCGTACCGCCTTCGCCAGTCGGCGACGATCGATCCGGCGGCGCCGCATCTCGACACCGCGGTGCCGAAGCTGCTGGTGACCGCGTCGAAAGAGCTGGCGGAAAAGCTCTGGGCCGATGTGCCGGTGCCCGCACGACGCTGACCCAGACCGGTGTAGGAGCGCGCCTTGCGCGCGACATCTTTTCGGGCCAGTCCCCAAGCTTGCGCGCCAGCTCCGGGCCACGGCCTCAACACATGTCGCGCGCAGGGCGCGCTCCTACCGGTCTTCGAGTTCGGTCGCGAGGTGGGTGGAACGCAGATCGTCCCGACACGCCAGCAGCCGCTCCTGGCTGAAACCCTGCGCCGGCGTGGCCAGCAACACCGCCTCCGGATCGGCCTTGCCGCGTGCCACCAGCACGTCGAGCATCGCCACGCGGCTCGCCGCGAGCAGCGCGCGCCCCAGCGGCGTGCGTGCGCCGGCATCTGCCGGGTCGGCGCGCTCGGCCAGGGCCTGCACCACGCGCGACGGAAAATTCCAATGCCGCGCCGCATGCAGCGACAGGCGCTCGATCTGCTGTCCCAGCGCCGCCACGAAGGGGCGGCTGAACGGCAGCGCCACGGGCTCGGGCACGCGTTCGACCTCCCGCAGGATCGCCTGCGCACCGGTCTGGCTCGCTATGCCGGCCAGAAACGCCTCGAACGGATCGCACACGCCCTGGCTCAGGAACGCGCAGGCGCGGGCGCAACGCTCGGCATGTTCCCAGAGACGCTCGCCCGCCTGCTTGCCGGCTTCGCTGTGATCGGTCCGCAGGATCGGCCGCATCACCATCTGCATCACCACGCGACGCAGGCCGTCGTGGCCCAGCAGCGTGATGGCCTGCGGCAGGCCCGAAACAGGACGCGCGGTGCGGAAATAGGCGCTGTTGGCGACGCGGATCACTTCGCCCACCAGCACGGGGTCGCGCGATATCTGCTCGGCCAGCGCGCGGGTGTCGGTGTCGTCGTTGCGCAGCGAGCGCATAAGCTGCGGCACCACCGCCGGGAGACGGGGCAGGGAACCGACGTCGAACCGTTCGCTGCCGAAGGCGTCGCGCACGCGGCGTAGCGTGGCCTGCTCCGCGGGCGTCAGGCCCTGATCGTGCGGCGGCCCGATGCCGAAGACGAGGCGGTAGAAGGCGTCTTCGATGTCGTCGCCCGGCATGGCGCCGGGGATCGCCCGGTCGACGGCGACGGGCGGCAAGGCCATGGGTGGCTGGATGCGCTCCTGCGCGCCGGCGGCCTTGCGGCCTGCGCCGAACCACTTCCTGAAGAACCGGCCGATCACGCGGGAGCTCCCGGCAGAGGGTTGGGGACGATGGCCTCAGTATATGCCGGACGCCCGGTGGAGATTGCAGCGGTCGCTCACGTGGAGCAGGGGATCTTTCAGCTGCGAACGTCTGTCGCGCCCATCCGTGGCGCACGTTTCGCCGTTCCATGAGCGTGCTGAGAACTGCACAATACGGCATGGCCTCCCACTTGCCCACGAGCCGCGTCGCACTGCCGCCCGGTAATTGGCCGTCGGTGCTCGATTTCCTCTGCGAGCGCTTCCCGGCGGTCGGCAGGGAGGCATGGCTCGGACGGATGGCGCGTGGGGCAGTGACGGTGGACGGGATCGCGGTGCACCGGCTGGCGCCTTACCGGCCGGGTGCTGTGGTGGCGTATCGCCGCGAGGTCGAGGACGAGGAACGCATCCCATTCGAGGCATCGATCGTCCACATCGACGACGACCTGGTGGTGGCCGACAAGCCGCATTTCCTTCCCGTGATGCCCGCGGGCCGGTACGTGGAAGAGACGCTCTCGGTGCGACTGGTACGGCGCTTGGGAAATCCGGACCTGGTGGCGCTGCACCGGCTCGACCGGGCCACGGCGGGGCTTGTGGTCTTCTCCGCCCGGCTTTCCAGTCGCGATGCCTATACGCGTTTGTTCCGCGAACGCGCCATCGCAAAGATCTACGAGGCCGTGGCGCCCCCGCTGCCCGAGCGCACGTTTCCATTCGTGTACGAGAGCCGCCTCGAACGCGGCGAGCCTTTCTTCCGCATGCGCGAGGTGCCGGGATCGCCCAACGCCTGCACGCGAATCGACGTGATCGAGCGCGGCGAGGGTCTCTGGCGCTATCGGCTCGAGCCGGTCACGGGGCGGAAGCACCAGCTTCGCGTGCACATGGCCGCGCTGGGCGCCCCGATCGACGGCGACACGGTGTATCCGGAGGTGCGTGAAGAGCCTTCAGGCTTCGCCCATCCCCTGCGCCTGCTGGCGCGCGAGCTTCGCTTCGAGGATCCGTTCACCGGCAAGCCGCGAACGTTCCGCAGCGAACGCCAGGTGTAAACGCGCGCCGACGGGGATCGACCTTTCACACGGACGGGCGCAAACTATGCGCTTCTTCGTTGCCCGTCCCCGGATGAACGCCGCCCCAGGCTTCCGCACCGTTGCCCTGATCATCGCGAGCGCGATGTTCATGGAACAGTTGGACGGCACCATTCTCGCCACCGCCTTGCCGGCCATGGCGGAATCCTTCGACGTGTCGCCACTGCACATGAGCGTGGCGCTCACGTCGTACATGCTCAGCCTCGCCGTCTTCATTCCCGCCAGTGGCGCCATCGCCGACCGCTACGGCTCGCGTAACGTCTTTCGCGCCGCCATAGCGCTTTTCACGCTGGGTTCCGTGCTGTGCGGCGTCTCCGGAAACCTGCCCCTGCTGGTGCTTTCGCGCCTGCTGCAAGGTATCGGCGGCGCGATGATGGTGCCGGTGGGGCGACTGGTGCTGCTCCGTTCGGTGCCGAAATCAGAGCTGGTGGCGGCCATGTCGTGGCTGCTGGTGCCGGCGCTGATCGGGCCCGTGGTGGGGCCGCCGCTGGGCGGCTTCATCGTCACCTGGGCATCGTGGCGGTGGATCTTCTACATCAATGTACCCATCGGCATCGCCGGCATGTGGCTCGCTTCGCGCTATGTGCCCGACATCCGCCTGCCGGAGAAGGTGCGCTTCGACAAGCTGGGTTTCGTGCTGTCGGGTGCGTCGCTTTCCTGCCTGGTGTTCGGCCTGGAAATGGCGAGCCACGGTGCCACGTCGCTCTATGGTTCCACCGGCCTCGTCGTGACGGGTATCGTCACCGGTGCGCTGTATGTCTGGCACGCGCGGCGCGTGGAAAATCCCATTCTCGACCTGTCGCTGATGCGTTTCACCACGTTCCGCCTCTCGGTGGTGGCCGGCTCGCTCACCCGTATTACAGCCGGCGGCATGCCGTTCCTCCTGCCGTTGATGATGCAGCTGGGGTTTGGTCTGTCCGCCGCCCACAGCGGCGTGGTCACCTTCGTTTCGGCGGTCGGGGCAATGCTGATGAAGGCCACCGCTTCGCCGGTGCTGCGGAAGTGGGGTTTTCGCAACACGATGGTGTGGAACGGCGTGTTGTCGATGATCTGCGTGGCATTGTGCGCGGCGTTCAGGCCGGACTGGCCGCTGTGGACGATCTACGCGGTGCTGTTGCTGAGCGGCTTCTTCCAGTCGCTGCAGTTCAGCGCGTACAACACGGTGGCGTACGCCGATGTGCCGAGCGAGCGCTTCTCCGCCGCCACCAGTTTCTATTCCACATTCCAGCAGCTGATGCTTTCGCTCGGGATCTGCGTGGCCGCCGCGTCGTTGCACGCCTCGGTGGCGTGGCATGGCCACGAAAGCTCGCAGCTGGCGGACTTCAGCGCGGCCTTCCTGGTGATCACGCTCATCTCTCTGATCGCGGCGCCGGTGTGCGCGCTGTTCCCGCGCAATGCGGGTGCGGAGATGAGCGGGCATCGTTCGCGCTGAGCCGAACGACGTATGGGCCCACGGCATCGGGTCCCATCGTAGGAGCGCGCCCTGCGCGCGACATGTTTTCGCGCCAGTTACCAAGTCTGCGCGCCAGCTCCGGGACACGGCCTCAAAACATGTCGTACCCGACGCGGGCATAAACGCGCAGGGCGCGCTCCTACAGGTCACCGGGCAGGGCAAGGGGGTGTCTTATCCACGGCCCGACGACGCCCGGCATGGCCGCCAGACGCCGCGCCTGCGCCACGAATTCGCGACGCGGGATTTCGATCGCGCCCATGCTGAGCAGGTGGTCGTTCGTCACCTGCGCGTCGAGCAACGGGAAGCCCCAGTCATGCAGCAGGCCGCATAGCGCGGCGAGGGCCGCCTTCGAGCCGCCGGTGCGGGCGCTGAACATGGATTCGCCACAGAACAGGCGACCCACCGCCACGCCGTAGATGCCGCCGACCAGCGAGCCCCGGTCCCACACTTCCACGCTGTGCGCATGGCCGCGTCGATGCAGTTCCTCGTAGGCCGCGATCATGTCGTTGCCGATCCACGTGCCGGGCTGGCCGGCGCGCGGGGCGGCGCATGCGCGCATTACGCGGCCGAACGAGGTATCGGCGGTGACGCGCCAGCCCGAGCGGCGCAGCTGCTTGCGCAGGCTGCGGCTGATGTGCACGCCGTCGGTGCGGAAGACACAGCGCGGGTCCGGCGACCACCAGAGGATCGGCTCGTCCGCGTTGAACCACGGGAAGATGCCCTGGCTGTACGCCGCAAGCAGGCGCTCGGGCGACAGATCGCCGCCCCATGCCAGCAGGCCGTTCGGCTCCGCGAGCGCGGACTCGGGGTCCGGAAACAGCCCCACGCGAGTGCGATGCAGTTGCGGCAGCTTGATCATCGTTCGGCGTAGGGCGAGTGGGCCATGAGTTCCTGCCGGTAGGCCTCGCGATGCGCGGCCTCTTGCCGGAGCGCATCCGCCACCGCACGGCGAAAGCCTTCATGGGCGATGTAATGGCGCGAATGCGTGAGCGTGGGCAGGAAGCCGCGGGCCAGCTTGTGTTCGCCCTGGGCGCCGGGTTCGAATCGGCTGAGCCCCTCGCGGATGGCGTAATCGATGCCGCGGTAATAGCACAGCTCGAAGTGCAGCCCCGAAACCTCGACGCTCGCGCCCCAGTAGCGACCGTACAACGCCTCACCGCTGCGCAGGAACAGCGCCATGGCGACGATGTCGTCGCCGTCGCGCGCGAGCGCCACCTGCACGCCGGGGCCCATCGTCCGGCCCAGATACTGGAAGAAGCGCGCGGTCAGCGCTGCGTGGTTGCCCTTCATGTCGAAGGTGAGTTCGTAAAGGGCGTGGATCTGCCGCCATTCGGCGTCGGAGAACGTATCGCCGCCACGCATCTCCAGCGTGAGGCCGGCCGCATGCGCATGCGCGCGTTCGTGCCGGATGTTCTTCCGCTTCTTTGCGGTGAGCGCGGCGAGGAACGCGTCGAAGTCGGCGTATCCGCGGTTATGCCAGTGGAACTGAACATCCGAGCGTGCCAGCCAGCGGTCGTCGAAGGCGTCGAGATCGGCCTCGGGCAGGAAGTTCGCGTGCACCGACGACAGGCCGAGCCGGTCGGCCTCGTCGACCAGCGCAGCGGTGAGGCGGTTGCGCGTGACTTCGGCCTCGACGCCGTCGCGCACCAGCAGACGCGGACCCGGCACGGGCGAGTAGGGCGAAGCGACCAGCAGCTTCGGGTAATAGTCGCCGCCGGCGCGCTCCCAGACGGCCGCCCAGCTCCAGTCGAACACGAACTCGCCGTGCGAATTGCCCTTGAGGTAGGTCGGGGCGGCTCCTATCAGCCGGCCACCCTCGAACAGCCCCAGATGGTAGGGCCGCCAGCCGTAGTCCTCACGGAGACACCCCTTCGCCTCCATGCCGTGGAGGAAGGCATGCGACACGAAGGGGTTGCCGTCGGGTACGAGCGCATCCCAGTCGGCGGCCGGCATGCCGGCGAGGCTGTCGAGGAAGCGTATTCCGTTCATGCGGCGAGAGCCCCGCGCAGGGCGCGGGGCGATGCCGTCAGGCGAGCAGGTGCTGCTGGTCCAGCCAGCGTTCGGCATCCAGGGCGGCCATGCAGCCGAAGCCGGCCGAGGTGATGGCCTGGCGGTAGACGTGGTCGGCCACGTCGCCCGCCGCGAACACGCCGGGTACCGAGGTGGCGGTGGCCATGCCGTTCAGGCCGGACTGGATCTGGATGTAGCCGTCCTTCATCTCGAGCTGGCCTTCGAAGATACCGGTGGCCGGGGTATGGCCGATGGCGACGAAGAAGCCCTGGACGTCCAGGTCGCGCTTGGCGCCGGTGTTCACGTCCTTCACCCGCACGCCGTTCACGCCGGAGTCGTCGCCCAGCACCTCGTCCACCTGGTGATTCCAGAGGAGCTCGATCTTGCCGGCGGCGGCCTTCTCGAACACCTTGTCCTGCATGATCTTCTCGGCGCGCAGCTTGTCGCGGCGGTGCACCAGGTAGACCTTGCGGCAGATGTTGGAGAGGTACAGCGCCTCTTCCACCGCCGTGTTGCCGCCACCGACCACCACCACGTCCTGGTCGCGGAAGAAGAAGCCGTCGCAGGTGGCGCAGGCGGAGACGCCGCGGCCCTTGAACTTCTCTTCCGAAGCGATGCCCAGGTACTTGGCGGTGGCGCCGGTGGTGATGATGAGCGCATCGGTGGTGTATTCGCCGCTGTCGCCCTTGAGGCGGAAGGGGCGATTGGAAAGATCCACGCTATGGATGTGGTCGAAGACCATCTCCGTCTCGAAGCGCTCGGCGTGCTCGGCCATGCGGCGCATCAGCTCCGGACCCTGCACGCCCTTCTCGTCGCCCGGCCAGTTGTCCACCTCGGTGGTGGTCATCAGCTGGCCGCCCTGCTGCAGGCCGGTGATCATCGTCGGCTTCAGATTGGCACGGGCGGCGTACACCGCGGCGGTGTAGCCGGCGGGGCCCGAGCCGAGGATCAGCAGGCGGCTGTGCTTGGGGGTGCTCATGTATAATCCTTGGGTTTACTGCGGCGCGTTAAGTCGTATCGGTCCGAGAGGGACGTTGTCGACCCGGGAGAATGGGGAAGACGCGGGTGCGATTCAAGACGTGCGCCTCAACGACGGCGGCCGGTCCGTCCCCACGGGCCGGCTTTATTCTGTACTTTCAGGATCCTCCATAAGATGCGCATCGGTATTCCCTCCGAAACCAAGACCCTCGAAGGCCGCGTTGCCCTCATCCCGGCCGCCGCCGCCGATCTCGTTCGCCGCGGGCACGACGTGTTCATCCAGGCCGGTGCCGGCACCAAGAGCGGCTACGCGGATGCCGACTACGCCGCGCTGGGCGTCACCGTGGTGCCCGACGCCGCCGCCGTCTACGAGAAGGGCGAGCTCATCGTCAAGGTCAAGGAGCCGATCGCGGGCGACCTCGCGCTGCTGAAGAAGCACCACCTCCTGTTCTGCTACCTGCACCTGGCCGCCGAGCCGGCGCTCACCAAGAGCCTGCTCGACATCGGCCTCACCGGCGTGGCTTTCGAGTCCGTCGACGAGAACGGCGCGCTGCCGCTGCTGCTGCCCATGTCCGTCATCGCCGGCCGCATCGCCACCCAGATCGGCACCACGCTGCTGCATCAGCCGAACGGCGGCAAGGGCAAGCTGCTGGGCGGCATGGCGTCCACGCCGCGCGGCAAGGTGGTGGTGCTGGGCGCCGGCGCCGCCGGCGGCAACGCTGCCGCACTGGCCGCGTCGGCCGGTGCCAACGTGGTGGTGTTCGACAAGCGTCCTGACCGCATGGCCGAAATGATGGCCCTGGGCCCGAACGTCACCGCCCTGTATGCCTACGAGTCGTCGGTGGCCGAGGAAGTGCGCAACGCCGACATCGTGGTCGGTGCCGTGCTGATCCCAAGCGCCAAGGCGCCGCGCGTGGTCACCGAAGACATGGTGAAGACGATGGAGAAGGGCTCCGTGCTCGTCGATATCTCGATCGACCAGGGCGGCTGCTTCGAGACCTCGCGTCCCACCACCTGGAAGGAGCCGACCTACGACGTGCACGGCGTGACGCATTTCTGCGTCACCAACATGCCGGGCGCCGTGCCGCAGACCTCCTCCACCGCCATTTCCGCCGCCATCCTGCCGTACGTGCAGCGCCTGGCCGGCGGCAACGAGTGGCGCGACTACGCCCCGCTGGCCGCGGGCATCAACATCGAGAACGGCAAGATCGTGCACCCGGCCCTCCAGGGCATGGCATGATGCCGAAAACCGGGACCGAGGTCGTTCGTTAGTGGCGCGAAGCGCGAAAGTCGTAAAGAAGCAGGCGAGGGCGCAGGTCAAGGCCCAGCGGGAGGGCCTGAGCGACGAGCTCAAGCGCCGCCTGCGCGAAGCAGGGGCCTTGCTCCTGCTCCCGCTCGCCCTTTACCTCCTCGTCTGCCTGCTCAGCTACAACGACCAGGACCCGAGCTGGGGCCACATGGGCGTCGCCGACCACGCCACCAATTTCGGTGGCGCAGTCGGCGCGAACATCGCCAACCTGCTCAGGTACATCTTCGGCCTGGTGTCGTACGGCTTCCCGTTGCTGCTCCTCGCGCTGGGCATCCAGGTGATCCGCCACCGCGGCGAGCGCAACGTGCAACCCTGGGAGCCGTCGCTGCGGCTCATCGGTTTCGTCTTCTTCTTCATCACCGCGCCGGCGCTGGTCTACCTGAACGTCGATTCGGTGGTGCTTCCGGAAGGTCCCGGCGGCATCGTGGGCAAGTGGGTGGGCCACGGCCTGCACAACGCCTTCGGCGACAAGGGCGCGCCGCTGCTGCTGCTGGCGGTGTGCCTCATCGCCATCACCCTCGCCACGGGGCTTTCGTGGTTCCGCCTGATGGACGCCACGGGCGAACTGGTCATGCGCTTCGGTGGCTGGTTCGGCGGCAAGCTGCGCCGCGCTCCGGACGTCATGGCCGCACGGTCCGCCCGCGCCGAGCGCGAGGTGGTGAAGAAGGCCGAGGCGGTCAAGCAGGCCAAGCGCGAGCCCGTGCGCATCGAAACCCCCACGCCTATGGTGGTCAAGAGCGAACGCGCCACGCGCGAGAACCAGATTCCGTTGTTCACGGGCGCATCGATGGACGGCGAGATTCCGCCGTTGTCGCTACTTGACGAAGCGCCGCCGCAGGGGCCGGGTTATTCCGAGGAAACCCTCGAAGTCCTTTCCCGGCAGGTGGAGCTGAAGCTCAAGGATTTCCGTGTCGAGGCGCGCGTGGTCGGCGTCTATCCGGGCCCGGTCATCACCCGTTTCGAACTCGAACCCGCCGCGGGCGTGCGCGGCAGCCAGGTGTCCAGCCTGGACAAGGACATCGCACGCGGCCTTTCCGTGGTCAGCGTGCGCGTGGTCGACGTCATTCCGGGCAAGAACGTCATCGGCCTGGAAATCCCGAACACCAAGAAGCAGATCGTCTACCTTTCCGAGATCCTGCGTTCCGAGCGCTACGACCAGGTGAAGTCGCCGCTGGCGCTCGCCCTGGGCAAGGACATCGGCGGCAAGGCCGTAGTCACCGATCTCGCGAAGATGCCCCACCTGCTGGTGGCGGGTACCACCGGCTCCGGTAAATCGGTGGCGGTGAACGCCATGGTGCTGAGCCTGCTGTACAAGTCCAGCCCCAAAGACGTCCGGATGATCATGATCGATCCGAAGATGCTGGAGCTCTCGGTTTACGAAGGCATCCCGCATCTGCTGGCACCGGTGGTCACCGACATGAAGGAAGCCGCCAACGCGCTACGCTGGTGCGTGGCCGAGATGGAACGGCGCTACAAGCTCATGGCGGCGGTGGGCGTGCGCAACCTCGGCGGCTTCAACAAGAAGGTGAAGGACGCCGAGAACAACGGCCAGCCGCTGCTCGATCCGCTGTTCCGCGCCAACCCCGACATGCCGGGCATGGTGGCCGAGCCACTGGAAGCGCTGCCGCACATCGTCATCATCATCGACGAATTCGCCGACATGATGATGATCGTCGGCAAGAAGGTGGAAGAACTGATCGCGCGTCTCGCGCAGAAGGCGCGCGCCGCGGGTGTGCATCTCATCCTCGCCACGCAGCGACCCTCGGTGGACGTCATCACCGGTCTCATCAAGGCCAACATCCCGACGCGTATCGCCTTCCAGGTGTCCTCGAAGATCGATTCGCGCACCATTCTCGACCAGTCCGGCGCCGAAGCGCTGCTGGGCCACGGCGACATGCTCTACCTGCCGCCGGGCACCGCCACGCCCGAACGCGTGCACGGCGCCTTCGTGGACGACCACGAGGTGCACAACGTCGTGGAATGGCTGCGCGCGCAGGGCTCGCCGAATTACATCGAAGGCGTGCTCGAAGAAGTGCAGTCCACCGCCGACGGCAAGATCATCAACGACGCCGGCCTGCCGCAGGATGCCGACGGCGATGGCGACAGCGACAACGCGCTCTACGATCGCGCCGTGCGCGTGGTCACCGAAACGCGCCGCGCATCCATCTCCGGCGTGCAGCGCCACCTGCGCATCGGCTACAACCGCGCCGCCCGCCTCGTCGAGCAGATGGAGCAGGACGGCATCGTCAGCGCGCCGCAGCACAACGGCAACCGCGAAGTGCTTGCGCCGCCGCCCCCGAAGGACTGATTCCGCATGAACGCCATGAAGCCGGGCGCGCTCCGTCAGCGCCCCTGGGGCCTGCTCGTCACCGGCGACCTCGCGCCCAACCCCGAGGTGCTGGACGAAGTCGAAAGTATCTTCGAGCTCAATCCTTCGATCCCCGGGCTGGAACTGCGCGCCGACGATGGCCGCGCCTGCTTCGTCACCCGCGATTATCCCAGCGGCCATACGGCCGGCGTGGACGACGCGCTGGAAGTGATCTTCGCCGAGCAGCCGGAAATCGCGGAGATCGCCGTGCTGGGGCAGGACGTCCGGCCCGTGCATACCGCCACCCGCGACGCGCCGTTCTGGCACAAGGACGGCAAGGCCATCGCCGACATCAGCGAGAAAATGGAATCCGGCGAGATCACGCCCTCCGAAGCCATCGACATGCTTAAGTCTTTGTTCGAAACCGATCGCTGACAATCGCGCCGAACCCAACGGAACCCGCCCATGAAACGCTTCCTGCTTGCCGCGACGCTTTCCCTGCTCAGCCTGCCTGCCTTCGCCGCCGGCCCGGCGCGCGACCGGCTCGACGCGTTCGCCAAGGGCATGCATTCGCTCACGGGCCGTTTCAGCCAGACCATGTCCAACGCCAATGGCGACCCGGGCAAGACCAGCACCGGCACGATGGCGTTGCAGGCGCCGCGGCAGTTCCGCTGGGAAACCACCGCGCCGTACAAGCAGACCATCGTGGCCGACGGCAGTCGCGTGTGGCTCTACGATCCGGACCTTGAGCAGGTCACCGTTCGCAAGCAGAGCAGCGAGGAAGCGCAAAGCCCGCTCACCGTGCTTACCGACCTCTCGCTGCTCGACAAGGACTTCAAGGTGTCGGAGCAGGGCGAGCGCGACGGCCTGCAATGGCTGCGCCTCACCTCCACCGGCAAGGACCCGCAGTTCGAATACGCCGATCTCGGCTTCGACGCCGGCGGGCTCGCGCGCATGGTGTTCCGCGACCAGCTGGGCAACACCACGCGGATCGATTTCGCGGGCTGGAAGCGTAATGCCGATCTGCCAGCGGACACGTTCACCTTCGTGCCGCCGCAGGGCACGGATGTGATCGGCGACGCGCCCGTGCTCCAGACGCAGCCGGCGAAGTAATCGTCGGTAGGACAGACGGCGAGAAGCGAACTTGCCGTAACGACGCTGCGACGGCCCTTGAGGGGCGGTGCCACGCGCTCTATGGTCGGCGCAACGACTTCAGGGACGAGGTTCGCCGTGGCAACGCAGGTCGCCCAGGTTCCGGCATCCGATCCGGCCCGCACGGCGACGTTCGCGCGAAACGGCGCCGACCTGCTCTACGTTGAGCAGGCGATTCCCATCCAGGGCGACGTCACCCATATTTTCTGGTTGGGGCGCGATGCCCCGACCGAAACGCGCGTTGATCGCCCGGGTTTGCATCCTCAGGCGCGGATGGTCATCGGCGGTGTCGTTTTCGATCCCGACCGGATCGCTTCCATCTGGAAGCTTGCGTGTCCATCGCTTCCGCCCGAGGTCGAGCTCGAATACGGTGCTCCGCAGCTGCGCTGCTCGCCCTTCGGAGGCGAGGGCTTCGGCGTGTACGCGTCTCTTGCGATGCCATGGACACCTGGCCAATGGTATGGGCTGGCAGTCAGGCGATGGCATGCGCCGTGGGAAGACGTTACCCGCGGCGCGATCTTCATCTATTCCCACGCACAGGCTCTGTGGATGCACTGGCTGACGGTCGCCGTGCGCGGTGCGAACCTCAAGCTTACGGGCACCTGTTGCAGGCATTTCCGGATGCTCTCGGGGCAAGGCTGGGAAAAACCGCTGGATCGATCGGAAGCCAAGCCCGAACCCGCCGACGCGAACGCGACGGTCACCCACGTGACGGCGATTATCAACGAGGGCGCACTCACGGTGGGCTGGACGATCCTCGCTTCCGCGCCACCGCAACTCGGCGCTCGCATCTGGATCGAAGACGAGGACAGGCGGATCTGGGCGACGGAGCGGGTGAGGGTGCCGCACGTCCGCGAAGTCACGATGGATATCTCAGGCCTGCGCGGTAGTTACCGGGCGCACGTGGTCGTCGAGGACATCTTCGACCAGGACTCGAACGACGGCTATGCCGGCTTCGTCTGCTGACGCCGTGCGAACGCGATGCGGCCGGGAATCCTCAGCCGCACCGCCACGCCTTTCTGCGGCATCGAGACGACCCGAAGGCGGCCCCCGATGCGTGCGGCACGCTCGCGCATCCCCACGAGACCGAAGTGATTGCCGCCCGCTGCCACGGCGGTGTCGAATCCATCGCCGTCGTCGCGCACCCAGACCTGCAGGTGGCGGAACGCGTACTCGACCGTAACGCGAACCGAGCTGGCGCGGCCGTGCTTCGCGGCATTGAGCACGGCCTCGCGCACGATGGCATGCACTTCATCCACGACGACCGGATTCAGCGCACGCCGTAGGCCCGAAGGCGGCGAAAGGTGCAGCGGCAGATCCATGTCTTCGCCGAGTGTGGCGAGCCGTTGTTCGAGCGAACCTTCGTCCACGGCATGGTCGCGCAGCCCCTTCACCCGGTCGCGCCCCTCGACCAGCAGCGCTTCCGCGCGTTCGATAGTTCGTTCCAGCGTCGCACGGTGGCGGTCCTCTTTCGCGAGGGCATCGGCGAAGGCCTGGAACCGCAGGATCAGGCCCTGCACACCTTGCAGCAGGGTGTCGTGGAGTTCGCGGGCGATGCGCTCGCGCTCGCGGTGGCGTTCGTGCAGGCGCCAACGCAGACGTCGCGTGAGCAGTCGCACCCGCCAACGGTGCGCAAGCCAGACGAGTACGGCGACCATCGCCGCGCAGAACACCTTGAAGCCGGTGCGCTCGAAAAGGCGGGGGGCCACCGTCACCGCGAGCGAATCCGAACGGCTCCAGTGCGTGCCGTCGTAAGAAGCCTCCGCACGGAAGGTGTATTGGCCCGGCGGTAGGTCGGTGTAGATGGCTTCGCGCCGCGTGCCGGCATCCTGGTAGACCGGATCGCTGCCTTCGAGGCGGTAACGGAAGAGAAGGCCGCGAGGCTGGCCCGGCGCGAGCGCCGTGTAGGCCACGCGCAGGTCGCGGTTATGGCGCAGTTTCACGGGGGCACCCGGCTGGAACACGGTGCCGCCCGCTGCCGCCCAGTGGATGACCACGGGCGGTGGCGACGGTGGTGGCGGTTGCCGCCGCGGATCGAGCCATGCGAGTCCTTGCGATCCCGCGAACCACAGGCGGCCATCGCTGGCGGCAAGGACGGTTGGCAACGGGCGCACCAGCTGCACGGGGCCGGGCGCACCGTCCTCCATCGTGAGCAGGCGCGTGGTGACCGGCACGGACGGGTCGCGCAGCACGGCGGCCCAGGCCTCTTCGCTGAAGCGAACGACGCCGGCGATGCCGTACGCCCAGACGCAACCGTCCTGGCTTTGCACGATGCCTCCGATGGAATCGAGGCGCCCGCCCGGCTGCGCCGCCACTGGCAGGAACCGTTCGCCGTCGAAGATCGTCAGACCGCGTTCGGAGCCCACGACGGTGCGTCCGCCGATCGTGGCGATGGAAACGATCGGGCCCTGGCGCAAGCCTTCGGCGGTACCGAAGCGGCGCAGCGTCGTGCCGTTGAGCATCGCGATCGTGCCGTCGAGGTAGCCGAACCATGCCCTGCCGGCAGGATCGATGTGGATCGTCGCGGGGGCGAGGGGAGGGAATGCCGCCACCGTGGAGGCAGGAATCCAGCCCTTGTCGGCTTGCATGTAAAGCCCGCGAAGGCGCAGCGATATCCAGAGGCGGCCCGCGCCGTCGCGCGCGATCGCCTGGACGATGGTGCCGCGCGCCTCGACGTCGGCCGGGAGCGGGACGCGGGTGGGAACGCCGTCGCGCATGTGCCAGAGCGTGCCGTTGCCGCCGAGCCACACATTGCCATCTGTGTCGCGGTAAGCCGAGGTCACGGTACCTTCGAACCCCGGCAGGGGCACCGGGGTGGGCGTAAGCTGCCAGAGTCTGTCGGGGTTGGCACTGCGCGCGGCCGTGCCTGTCCAGGTGCGACCCTGGCCGTCCTCCACCAGAGCGAAGTACACCTCCAGCTTGGGGAAGCGCACGCGCGACATCCAGCTGTCGCGGAACGTGTCGAGGCCGACC
Source organism: Luteibacter jiangsuensis (assembly GCF_011742555.1). GTDB lineage: Bacteria > Pseudomonadota > Gammaproteobacteria > Xanthomonadales > Rhodanobacteraceae > Luteibacter > Luteibacter jiangsuensis. The sequence goes on along the minus strand of NZ_JAAQQR010000006.1, from coordinate 21,471 downwards.
TTCGTGCTGACCCACATGTGACCGTCGCGATCTTCCATCAGGCTCATGGTCGCCTGCGAGGTCATGCCCAGGGTGTCGCTGTATTCCTGCACCCCCGGATCGCCCACCTCGCCGCTCGTGGTGGCGGTCACGTCCTTGCCCGCCAAACGGCACAGGTTCGCCCGGCAGGCCACCGTCCACAGATTGCCGTCGCGGTCGAATGCGGTAGTGCTGCTGTTGGCGCGGCGGGGCGCGTCGTGCGGGAAGGGCTGGCCCCACTCGTTCGGGAGCGGACGGACGCCTGTCTCCGTTCGCAGCCACACGCTGCCGTCAGGGTGGTTGAACAGGTGTTCCGGGGAGACGTTCGTTACCCCGATGTCCTCGAAGCGCGCGGCGCCCTTGCGCAGGACGTAGAGCGCTTTTTCCGTTGCCACCCACAGGTTCCCCCGTGCGTCTTCCAGGAACTCGCCCACTTCGTCCGGTATGCCCGACGCCGCGGATACGTTGTCCCAGTGCCTGCCGTCGAACCTGTACAGGCCGGTTTCCGTCGCAGCCCACAAACGACCCTCGCCGTCGCTGGCGAACCCCTCGACGGCGACATGGTCGGGCAGTCCCTCGGCAGCGCCGTACAGCGTGACCTCGCCCCCGTGCCGAACCCGCGCGGCACCGCCGTCGGCGCGGCTCACCCACAGGTCGCCGCCTGGTGCGGCGTAGAGGGCCCAGGTGGCCTCGGTGCCGTTGTCGCCCGGAGGCAGCAGGCCGATCTTCTCGAAGACGAAGCCGTCGTAGCGATAGAGGCCCATCCGCGTGCTCAGCCAGAGCCAGCCGTCTTCCGTCTGCGCCATGTGAGTCGCGCCCCCGGGCGCACCGTCTTCGGCGCGCAAGGCGGTGTGGTGCAGTTGCGCGAGCGTGCGCTGCGGGTCGGTCGCGCGTACCGTCGCGCTCCAGCAGACCAGCGCAACGATGAAGAACGCGAAGCGGCAGACGAAGGGCATGACGCATGATCGCGTGTTCGCTCGTCGTTGGCGAGGAACCTGACGCGGCTGCTACGTCGCGGCGGTTCATGCCAGACTCTGCCACGACAACGGACGTATCGGGGAGCAAGGGCATGTATCTGGTGTGGGCTATCGTCGGAGCGGTGATCGGCGCCTTCGTGGGGGAGGGCATCGCGGGCGGCATCGCCGGTTTCGCCATTGGCTTCCTTTGGGGGCGCACATCGCAGCTGCGGCGCGACCTCGACGACACGCGGCGCCTGCTCGATGGGCTACGCCCCGCGGCCGTCGCGCCGCCGCCGTCGCCGCAGCGCGTGGTGGAGCCCGAGCCCGAAGCGGCGACGCCTGAGGTGCCGGCCCCGCCTGTTCCCGTTTCTCCCATGCCTCCCCTGCCGGCAGCCGCGCGGGTCAGCATCCCGGCAGCCCCGCCACAGCCGGTGGTACCTGCAGGCCCGACGTTCGCGGAGCGACTGGCGGCCGGCATCAAGCGCTGGTTCACCGAGGGCAACGTGCCGGTGAAGGTGGGCATGCTGGTGCTGTTCGCCGGCATCGCCGCGTTCCTCAAGTACGCAGCGGATACCGGACTTCTGCGTGTGCCGATCTCCGTGCGCCTGGCCCTCGTGGCCCTGGCAGCCACCGCCGGCGTCGCCTTCGGCTGGTGGCAGCGCGACACGCGGCGCGCCTTCGCGCTGTCGTTGCAGGGCGGTGCGATCGGCATTCTCGTGATGACGGTTTTCGCCGCCTATCGCATGTACGGCCTGCTGCCGGCCGGGTGGACCTTCGCCCTCCTGATCGTCTTCGTCGGCGCGCTCGGCGTGCTGGCGGTGCTGCAGGATGCGATGGCGCTCGCCGTTCTCGGACTGGTGGCCGGGTTCGCCGCGCCGATCATCGCCTCCACCGGCGAAGGCAACCATGTGGCGTTGTTCTCGTATTACGCCGTGCTCAATCTCGGCATTCTCGGCATCGCGTGGAAGCGCGCATGGCGAGTGCTCAACGTGCTCGGGTTCGTGGCGACGTTCGGTGTCGGCACCGCATGGGGCGTACTCCGCTACCGCTCGGAATTGTTCGCCAGCACCGAGCCCTTCCTCGTCCTGCATTTCCTCCTGTACCTCGCCGTGCCCTGGTTGCACGTGCTGCGCTCGCCGAAGCGGGGGGCCGCGATCCTCGACGGCTGCCTGATGTTTGGCAATCCGATCGCCTGCCTGTTGCTGCAAGGTGCGCTGCTCGACTGGCGGCCGCTTCCGCTCGCGTTCTCCGCACTGGTAGCCGCCGTGATCTACGTGGCCGTGGCGTTCGCCGTGCGCCGGTGCGACGACATGTCGCTGCTGCGCGAAACGTGGGCGGTGTTGGCCGTGGCGTTCGCCACCATCGCCGTGCCGCTTGCCTTGAGCGCAAGCGTCACTGCCAGCGTGTTCGCGCTGGAGGGTGCCGGCCTCATCTGGCTCGGATTCCGCCAGGGCCGTCGTCTGCCGCGTTGGGCCGGCGTGTTCCTGCAACTGGCCGCCGGCGTGGCGTGGGTGATTGCCGCGGTGTTCGATGTGCATCGACAGGATACGCCGCTGCTCAATGCGTCCTTCATCGGTGCATTGCTGCTTGTGGCTGGCGCCAGCGCGGGCGTGTGGCAGTTCGACAAACATGGCACCTCGCGCGGCGTGTCCAGCGTGGCGCGCATCGGCCTGCTGGCGTGGGCCGTGCTCTGGTGGCTGGTGGCGTTCGCGAACGAGATCGATGCCTTCGTCTTCCAGCCTGCGCCGGAAGCGGCATACTGGCTCGCCTTGCTATCAGTGACGGCGGTGCCGCTCGCCCTGGCGTGTCCGGCGGCGCGCAAGCTGGACCTCGGCGTGGTGCTGGCCTTCGGCGTGCCGGCCTTCCTGTTCGGCGGATTGATCGTGATCCTTCAGGCCGCGAACGCGGGCGTCCAGTGGATGACGGGCTGGCCGCTCGCCAGCGTGGCGGTCATGGCGGCCGCCGGTTGGCTGGCCTTGCGCGGCGTGGCTGCGCACCGTCTCGCGGCGGTGGCGTCCAGCACGCTGTGGTGGGGACGCTGGCTGGCCGTGTTCACGGTGTCCATCGCCCTTGCGCTGGACGCGTCGGCTCGGCTCGGCGACGGCTGGCACCTGCTGGCGCAGTCGTTGCCGACCCTCGTGCTGGCGGCGCTGGTGTTCTGGGGCGTGCGCGTGCTGGTGTCGTCGCTGGCGGTGCATGCGCGCGACATTCGTTATGCCGTCGGCGCGCTGGCCGCACTGGCCATGCTGGTGGTGGCTGTCATCGCGCTCGGCGCGGCGGGAAGTGCCGCGCCGCTTGCCTTCATTCCCGTACTCAATCCCGTGGATCTTCTGCTGGTGGCGGTGCTGCTCTTCGTGGCACGCGCGCTGTCGGACGATGCCCTGCCGCGAGGCCTTCGCTCGGCGCGCCCGGCGGCGCTGGCCGCGATCTTCTTCGTTCTGGCGACCAGCACGACCTTGCGCGCCGTGCACCATCTCGGCGGCGTACCGTGGAACGGCGCGATGGCGGGATCGAGCCTCGCCGAGCTGTCGCTTACCGTGGTGTGGAGCGCGATCGGCGTGGTGGCGTGGGTACTGGGTTCGAAGCGTGGCCAGCGACTGCTCTGGCTGGCCGGTGCCGCGACCATGGCGCTGGTGCTGCTGAAGCTTCTGCTGGTGGATCGCGAGCACCTGGGCAATCTGTTCGGCATCGGTTCGTTCATGGCCTATGGCCTGCTTTGCACCGTCATCGGTTATCTCGCACCCGCGCCGCCCCGGCAGGCGACGGCGCAACCCACGGAGTCTTCGCATGCGTCGTGAATGGCGTGCCTGCCTGCTGATCGTCGGCCTCGGTGTCTTCACTGCGCGGGCGGACACACCGCCGTCGTTCGCCGTGGCCTATTCGCTCGACGCGCGGCCGGGCGCAAAGGCATACGTCGTGGAGTTGCCACAGGACGCCTACGCCTGGGCAAGCATCGATGCAGGCTTGGGCGACGTCGTGGTGGTGGACGCCCATGACCGCCAGGTGGCCGCGGGTTTGTACGTTCCCGCCACGCCCACGGCGCATCCCACGACCCTGGATGCGCCTTTGCTTGCCGTGCCGCCGAGTGCCGGCGGCGTGGCCGGCGCGCGCATCCAGCGAAGCACCAACGGCGACATCCTGATCGAACCCGGCGCCGCAGCCGTCGCGGGGGCACCGAGCGACTGGTTGTTCGATGCCCGCCAGCCTGTCGCCGCCGAACGGCTGGAGTTCGCGCCCTTCGACCGCGACGCGGATCTGCGCATCGACATCGACGCCAGCTCCGACCTCCAGGATTGGATGCCCCTGGTTCGCGGCGCCACCGTCGTCACGCTGGGCAAGGGCGACGGCGCGGTGGATGCGCGCGTGGTGAAACTGCAAGGTGCACCGGCGCGCTATTACCGCGTGCACGTGGCCCGCGGCGAGGCGCCGTGGGTGGCCGGCGCGACACCGAAGGTGACCCTCTCCGGCACGGTGGAAGACGCCGCCGCCAAGGACGAAGCGCCGCACCGCTGGCTCGAACTGTCCGCAGCGAACACGACGCAGAGCGGGCAGGGCGTCGATTACGACTACCGGTTGCCGGCGGCACTGCCGGTGACGGCGCTGCGCGCGAAGCTGGGCAACGGCGATGCCGTGGCACGCTTCGATGCCATCGCCATCGAGGGCGCGATGACCGGGCGGCAACTGGGCACCCTGGTGGTCACCTCGCAGGGCGGCGATGGCCGTCCGCTGGAGGTGGCGCGCGCCCGGCGCGAGGTTCTGCGCCTGCACTCCGCCACGCCGCTGCGCGAGCCGCCCCACCTGCTGGTGGAATGGCAGGCGGACCGCATGGTTTTCCTTCCGGAAGGCGACGCGCCTTACCGCTTGCTGGTGGGCAGCCACCTGGGCCGGCGCGCGGCGTGGCCGATCGCGGACGCCATCGCGGCGTTGCGCAAGGAGGGTGGCCCGGCCTGGCGCCCCGAACCGGCGTCCACCGCCAGCGTGCGCATCCTCGACGGCAGCAAGGCGCTGGATGCGGCCGCGGCGCCGTTCGACTGGACCCGCCCGCTGCTCTGGGTGGTGCTGTTGCTGGGCGCGGCCGCGGTGGCGGCCATGGCCGTGAGTCTGCTGCGGAAACCGAAGGCCTGAGGGCCGTTGAGGCACCCTGCACGCCGGAAGGGCGATAATGGCCGCTTGTCGACTGATCCTGGCGCCATGTCCTTCCAGCCCCCCGGTCTCTTTGCCGAACCCGAAGCCCTGAAACCCCTGGCCGAGCGCATGCGTCCGCGTGCGCTCGACGAGATCGTGGGCCAGCAGCGCGTGGTGGGCGAAGGCAAACCGTTACGCCGCGCGCTCGAAGCCGGGCGGGTGCATTCGATGATCCTGTGGGGGCCGCCGGGTTGCGGCAAGACCACGCTCGCCTTGCTTGTCGCGCGCTATGCCGATGCCGACTTCCGGGCCATTTCCGCGGTGATGAGCGGCCTGCCGGATGTGCGCAAGGCGCTGGCGGAAGCGGAAGGCAACTTCGCGCAAGGACGGCGGACGGTGCTGTTCGTGGACGAGGTGCACCGCTTCAACAAGGCGCAGCAGGACGCCTTCCTGCCCTATATCGAACGCGGCGTCATCATCTTTGTCGGCGCCACCACCGAAAACCCGTCGTTCGAACTCAACTCCGCGCTGTTGTCGCGCTGTCGCGTGCACGTGCTCGACGCGGTGGGTGCCGACGACATCGTGGCCGCGCTGCATCGCGCGCTTGCCGACAGCGAACGCGGCCTGGGCGATCTTGGCCTTTCCGTGGATGAGGGGTCGTTGAAGCTCATTGCGAGCGCCGCCGACGGCGACGTGCGCCGCGCGCTCACGTTGCTGGAAATCGCCGCCGAGCTGGCGGAAGACGGACGCATCGACGACGCCACCCTCGAACAGGTTCTGGCGGACCGCACCCGCCGCTTCGACAAGAGCGGCGAACAGTTCTACGACCAGATATCCGCGCTGCACAAGTCGGTGCGTTCGTCCGACCCCGATGCCGCCGTGTACTGGCTCACGCGCATGCTGGACGGCGGTTGCGATCCGCTTTACCTCGCCCGCCGCATGACCCGCATGGCCGTGGAAGACGTGGGCCTTGCCGAGCCGCGCGCATGGCGCATGGCCCTCGACGCCTGGGACACCTACGAGCGCCTCGGCAGCCCGGAAGGCGAACTCGGCCTTGCGCAGTTGGCGATCTGGCTGGCCATCTCGCCGAAGAGCAATGCCGCGTACATGGCCTACAACAAGGCGCGCGCCACCGTGAAGCAGATGGGGAGCCTGGACGTTCCCATGCACCTGCGCAATGCGCCCACCAAGCTCATGAAGGGGCTGGGTTACGGCAGCGGATATCAGTACGACCACGACGTGGACGGCGGGGTGGCGCTCGACCAGCAGTGCCTGCCCGACGAACTGGTGGGCACGACGTTCTACGAGCCCGTGGATCGCGGCCTGGAACTGAAGCTGCGCGAGAAGCTCGATGCGCTGCGTGCCGCCCGCGCGGCCGCCCGCGATCGGAAAGCGTGAGAACGCGCAGGATGTGAAGGCTGCCGGGCGCACGACAGGCGTGTGTCCTCACCGCGGGGCGTGACGTTCACCGCACTACGCGAGGCCAGCGCCAAGAATCAGGATTTAGCCGATACGGTACGGCCGGGCGCCGACATAACGTGGCACCTCCATTCGAGGAGGAGCGACCACCATGTCAAAGACACTGATTACCTGGCCCCACGGTTCGGCCGACGGCGAACGTGAAGCGAGGAAACTGCACAAGCTTTACGAGCCCGTTTCCCACTGTGTAGACGGCGCCGCGCTGGGCGGCGAGACGTCCAAGGATTTCGGCATGCTCATCGTCGTCGGGCACCGCGACGAGATCGAGGCAAAGGACACACTGAAAGCCCTGGCCGGTTGCGTCACCAGCCTCGGTATCCATTTCGTGATCCTGGCCAACTGCCACAGCGGCGCAACGAAGACCGGCGGCACGCTCAGCGATCACAACGAGCTTTGGTCTCCGGCACAGCGGCTCGCCAATGCGACCGGTGCCGCGGTGCTGGCCACGACCCGTGTCCTCACCTTCGACGAGGTGGGCCAAGGGTACGGATTTACCGGGGGCGATCACGGCATCACCGGGATCAATCCCTCGAACAATCCCAGCCCCCTGTGGAGGGAATACAGGAAGCAGGACGACGTGGACGAGATTACCCAGGGCATCGGGAACCTCTGACGGACGGGACGCCTTGAGGCGGCCGCCGGGGGAGCCCGGCGGCCGGGGGGCCGGCGCGGGCTGCCGGCTTGGGAGCAGACAAGGGTAGGGGGTCCAGGATGCATGCCCAAGACCACACCACCGCCATCCGTGGCGGTGGCTTCCGTTTTGTATCGGCGACGCAGCTCGCAGAGGGCGCCGCATGATGCGGGTGACCGTCCTTCTGGCCGACGAACAGGCCTTGTTGCGCGAAGGCGTGGCCTCGCTGCTGGCAGGCTCGGGACGCTATGAAGTGATCGGCAGCACGGCCGACGGACGCGATTGTGTGCGCAGTGCACTGCGCTGCCAGCCGGGGCTTATCGTGTTCGACTGTGCCATGCGCGGCCTGAGCGGCCTCGAGGCCATCCGCCGCATCGCGCCGCGATGTCCGCATACACGGTTGTTGTGCCTCTCCGCTTACGAAGACGCGCGCTGGGTGAAGGCGGCCTTCGACGCCGGCGCACATGCCTATGTGCTGAAGCGCGACGGCTTCGGCGTGCTCAACGAGGCCATTGAGGCCGTGATGCGCTCACGCTACTTCATAAGCCCCGACATCGCCCATCTCCTGGTGGGCGGGCTGCGTCGCAACGACGGGCCGGCGTTCGCGCAAGGTGAAGCCTTGAGCGCCCGGGAGCGGGAAGTCACCCAGCTGTTCGCCGAAGGCTTGAGTGCACGGGATATTGCGGAACGCCTGCACGTGAGCGTGAAGACGGTGGGCACGCACCGGGAACACATCATGGCGAAGCTGGGCATCAGCGGTATCGCCCAACTCACGCGCTACGCCCTGCGTGAAGGCCTGACGACGCTGGAACCCTGACGCGTAGCGCGACGTCATCCCTGCGAAAGCAGGGATCCAGTGCCTCGTTCCCCACCGCGGCCGTGAGTCACTGGATTCCCGCCTTCGCGGGAATGACGAGGCTCTTTTGTGGCACGCGGGAAACCTCGTTACCAATCAGCAAGCCAAAGCAACCTAATCAGCATTTCACCGATCTTCCGAACTCAGCAACAAGCGGAAAGTACACCGGCCGGCGCCACCGCGCCGAACCAGGAGTGCACCGCAATGGCCGACTTCAACAGCTTCTTTCCCACACTGCTCAAGCACGAAGGTGGTTTCGTCAACGACCCCGTCGATCCCGGTGGCGCGACCAACAAGGGCGTGACGCTTGCCACGTTCAAGCAGTGCGCGCAAAGCCTGCTGGGCATCGCGCCCACGCTCGACAACCTGCGCAACCTCACCGACGCGCAGGCCGGCACCATCTATAAGGCGCTCTACTGGGACAAGGTGTGCGGCGACAAGTTGGAGCCGCAGGAACTTGCGAACATCGTGTTCGATTTCCAGGTGAATGCGGGCGCCAATGCCTCGCGCCTGCTGCAACGCGTACTCAACAGCCTGGGCGCGAAACCGCAGATCGCGGTAGACGGCGCCATCGGGCCCGGCACACTCGCGGCCGTCGCCAGTGCCGATCCGCAGAAGTTGTACAGCGCCTATAAGCAGGGCCGGAAGGACTACTACAACAACCTCGTGGCACAGCGCCCACCGCTGGGCAAGTTCCTGAAGGGCTGGCTCGCGCGGGTGGATTCCTTTCCGGACACCGTGTCCGCACCGAAGGGAGGCGCGTGACCCATGGCCGCGCAGACCTCACTCAACACCCTGATCGAAGCCATCGCAGGCGCCGTGGTGGATGCCCAGGATCGCATCGAGCAGCACCAGATGTCTCGCTTGAGCGATTTCTTCGACGAGGACAACCGGCCGAAGAGCGTGGTGATCCGCATGCCTTCGCTGCACCCCAAGGCGGGGGAGGCCGACGAAGACCTCTACCGCGCGCCATTGCTGCCCCTGGTATCGACCAACGTGCTGCGCATCAAGGACGTGGAGATCACCTTCGACGCGGACATTGGCCCGCTGGTGGAAGGCGAGGTGCCCGCCGAGGAGCACATCGATCCCAACTGGAAGGGCAAGCCACCCGCCGCGCGTCCGCACCTGAGCGTGGACCCCAGCGCGGGCGGGAAGGACCGCCGCACCGGCAACGTGCACGTGGTGCTGCGCGTGGAAGGGAGTGAGCCCACCGACGGCGCCACCCGCCTCATGAACCACCTTGCGCAGACGCAAGGGGTCTTCAAGACGTTCACACCGGGCGACTGAGGGGTCGACCGCACTGAACCGCGGCGTGCATGTCGCAAGTCGCGTCAAACATCGCAAGGAGTCACATCATGGCTGACGAACTCGTCAATCTATCCAGCCAGTTCAAGGGTCTGCCCATGGGCGACCTGATCGGCTCGCCACTCACCGCCGCGTGCGAAGCGCAGGTGAAGCTGGCCCAGGCCACCGCGGATTTCATCAAGGTCATCGGCTTCATGCCGCCGGCCGCGAACGATCCCAACGGTGTGGGTGCCACCCGTACCGCGCAGTTCCGCTTCAAGCGCCCCGTCGACGATCCCACCAATGCCGGTGGCATCGCGGAAGAAGACGTGGAACTGGAAGTGCCGCTGCTCGCCATCGTGAAGGTGCCCAATCTCAGCGTCACGAAGGTGGACATCACCTTCGACATGGAAGTGAAGTCGTCCTTCAGCCAAGTGGAAAGCGAAGACAAGAAGGGCGAATTCGGTGCCGAGATGTCCATCGGCTGGGGCATCTTCAAGGCCACCGCGCACGTGTCCGGTTCGGTCGCGACCCACAAGGAAAACACGCGCACGTCCGACAACTCGGCCAAGTACCACGTGGAAGTTCACGCCGAGGACAACGGCATGCCGGAAGGCCTTGCCCGCGTCATGGACATCCTGCAGACCGCCTGCGCACCCCGTCGGGTCAGCCCGCCGAAGGCGGTGCCGGCCGAAGATACGCCGCCTCCCCCGAACGGAGCCGGTAACGGCGGTTAATCCGCGCTTCGCTCCACGCACCTGTCGCGGCGTCCATCCGGCCGTCGCGATTCTTTCCGGGAGAAGAGGATGTTCGACCTGACGGATGTGAAATTCGTGAAACGCGTGGTGGTCGGCAGCGACAACCCGAACCAGATGAGCAGCGAGGCGCAGATCGAGGATGCGCGCAAGCTGCTCAATCGCTGCCTTACCGACACGCCGAAGGGCTGCATCATCGGTATCGAAAAGTGCTTCAACGTGCTGCAGCTGGGCGAACACCAGGTGGTGATGCAGTGGCTCTGCTACCACGTGGGATTCCCGCGCAAGCCCGTGTGGCTGGCGGAGGGCTAGGCGGCCATGGCGACCTGCACCTTCGACCAGTTGCTGTACGCGCTGCGCGTGTCCGTTGAGGCGGCCAACGAGGCATTGCGCCGGCGCCGCCTCATGCACTACGCGGCGAGCGACGCAGGCGATCGGGCCCTGCACGTGGATGTGCCGCGCGATTCCGCCTTCGACGCACCGCTGGAATCGGTGGTGATTCCGCTGAACTGGTTCCGCGATCCGCACGTGCCGCTGGTGACCGAGCTGTCCGTGGAATTCGATTGCCGCCTGCGCTACGAGCGCGGCAGCACCGGCACCGGCGGCCTCGTGATCGACCTGTCGCCGTCGCGCCGCACGTGGTTCCGGAGGAGGGCGCTGCATCGCATGCGCGTGGCCTTCCGCGCCAGTGACGCGTGGCAGCCGGACGTATCGATCGACGGGCGCGTCGTGCCGTTGCCCTTGGCGGGGAACGGCTGATGGAACGCCTGTCGCGCCTGCGCGTATCGCCGGAATGGGAGCGCGCGCTCATCGCCTGTCTGGACGAACCGCCGAAACGGCCGGGCCGCCTCCGTCCGTGGATTCTCGGCTTCGTGCTGCTTCTTCTCGTTTTCGCCGGCCTTGCCGGCATCGCGGTGTGGCTGCGCCTTCCGGTGTAGCCGTGCCATCCACAACGTAAGGGAGACCACCATGTATACGCGTAACCTAAAGGCCCTGGGCGCCGCCGCCCTGATCTGCCTGCTTTTGCCTGCCGCGGCCTTCGCCAAGGACCCGGAGGGTGTCTGGGCGGGCACGCTCAAGCGCGAGAACCTCAACACCGTGGACGCGGAAGTTCGATTCAGCGACTCGAGCGTGCATTTCGGGTCGCCGTACCGCTGCAGTGTGCCCATCGTCCGCGGCGCCGACGCGTCCAGTCTGGCCTACACCTTCGGCACCTCGTCCGGCGGCGGCATGTTCTGCCAGGGCCTGGAGGATGTGACCTTCGTGCTCACGCCGGACGCCGACGGCAAGGTTCTCGCCATTGCGTTTGCCACCAACGGCACGATTGGCAAGGGCAAGTGGGCCGGCAAGCTGCGTCCCGCGTCGAAGCCGAGCCCCTGAGGCCGCCGCCATGGACACCGTGCTGCTCTTCACCCGCTTCTGGCTACTGCTGGCGGCAATCGGCGGCGCCATCCTTCCGGTGGCGCTCGGCAACGAGCCTTCGCGCAAGCGCGCCGTGGTGCAAGTGGTGTGCGGCGCCATGCTGGCGATCTTCCTCGCGCCCGCGCTGGAAGAACGCTTCCTTCCGGACTCGCCGGCGGAAATACACGCCGGCGTTTCCTTCCTCATCGGCTGCTTCGGCCTGCGGGTGACGATGATCGTGCAGCGGCTCATCGACACGCAGGGCGAATCCCTGGCCAACCGTGTGATCGATCGTTTTACCGGAGGAAATCGCCCATGAATGATGGCGCGTTCTATCTGTACAGCAATCTGGCGTGCAACGTGGTGGTGGCCATCAGCGCCGTCTGGTTGCTCACCGACCGCCGCTTCCACCGCCTGATGCGCGCCTGCCATGCGTTGCTGGCCGCCGGTGCGCTGGTGAACGTGGCGGGCATGCTCGGCGCCATCTTCGGCTTCCAGAACATCGACTACGGCCATGTGTGGCCCGGTGAACTGGTGGCGAATTTCGGAACGGGCGGGCTGCTGGTGTTCCGGATCTGGCAAACCTCTCGCAGCCGGCGCGCAGCGGCCCCGCCCGAAGGGCAGGAAGAACCGTCGGCCTCCTGAGCCCCCTGCCAAAAGGCCGATACCGATGGCAGCGGCCCGGACGTACGCTCGGGCCACCATCCTGGGAGGAGAGGAGCCATGCGTATCGCCATTGCGACACTCATCGGTGGTCTGGTGATGTTCTTCTGGGGCGCGTTCGCGCACATGGTGCTGCCGCTGGGCGAGCTGTCCATGCGCGCACCCACGAACGAGGACAGCGTGCTGGCCGCCCTGCGCGAAGGCCTGCCGCCCGAGCACGGGATCTACGTGCTGCCGCACTTCGATCCATCCATGCACGGCAGCGAGCAGGCGATGAAAGCCTATTCGGAAAAGGCGAAGGCCAATCCATACGCCTTCATCGTCTACACCCCGAACGGCAAGGACCCGCTGGCGATGGGCGGCAATCTATTCCACCAATGGCTCTCCGACACCCTGGCCGCCTTGCTCGTCGCCCTGGTGCTGGTCCGCGCCGCGGGCCTCGGCCTGGTACGCGGCCTGTGCATCGGCCTGGCCTTCGGCGTGTTCTCCTGGCTGGCCCTGAGCGTGCCGTTCTGGAACTGGTACCGCTTCCCCGGCGCCTTCACGGCAGGGTATCTGGTGGAGCAGGCGTTCGGCTGGCTGCTGGCCGGCGCGGCCATGGGATGGTGGCTTGGCCGTCAAACGCCCCGCTCTCCGTAGGAGCGCGCCCTGCGCGCGACATGTTTTGAGGCCGTGCCCCGGAGCTGGCGCGCCAGTTTGAAGGCTGGCGCAAAAACACGTCGCGCACAGAGCGCCCACCCACGGCTTGTGGAAGGCATCCCCACCGAAATGCCCCCCAGCGACTTCCGCCCCGTTTTGCGATAATCCCGCATTCGACACCCACGGAAGCCTAGAACATGCTGGATCCCGCCCTCCTGCGCGGCCGCCTCGCCGAAACGGCAGAACGCCTCCGCGCCGCCCGGAACTTCGACCTCGACGTGGCCACGATCGAGCGCCTCGAATCCGAGCGCAAGGCGCTTTCCACGGAGACGCAGGAGTTGCAGAACCTGCGCAACACCCGTTCCAAGGCCATCGGCCAGGCCAAGGCCAAGGGCGAAGACGTGGCGCCGCTGATGGCCGAGGTGGCCGGCATCGGCGACAAGCTGAAGGCCAACGAACACGCCCTGGCCGAAGTGCAGGCCAAGCTCGCCGACATCGCCCTCGGTATCCCCAACCTCCCCGACGAGTCCGTGCCCTTCGGCAAGGACGAGAACGACAACGTGGAACTGCTCCGCTGGGGCCACCCGCGTCCGTTCGACTTCGCGGTGAAGGACCACGTGGACCTCGGTGCCCGTCACGGCTGGCTCGACGCCGAAGCAGGTTCCAAGCTTTCCGGCGCCCGCTTCACGGTGCTGCGCGGCCAGCTTGCGCACCTGCACCGGGCGCTGGCGCAGTTCATGCTCGACCTGCACACCACGCAGCACGGTTACCTGGAACACAACGTGCCGCTGATCGTGAACTCGGACGCGATGCAAGGCACCAGCCAGCTGCCCAAGTTCGAGGAAGACCTCTTCGGCACGCAGGTGGGCGATACCAAGCGTTACCTCATCCCCACGGCGGAAGTGGCGCTGACCAACCTTGTGCGCGAGAGCATCGTCGAAGCCGACGACCTGCCCATGCGCATGACTGCCCACTCCATGTGCTTCCGCGCCGAGGCCGGCAGCTACGGCCGCGACACGCGCGGCATGATCCGCCAGCACCAGTTCGAAAAGGTGGAAATGGTGCAGATCGCCACCGCCGACACCAGCATGGCGCAGCTGGAGGAAATGGTGGGCCACGCCGAAGCCGTGCTCCAGGCCCTGAAGCTACCCTACCGCAAGGTGCAGCTGTGCTCCGGCGACATGGGCTTCGCCGCCGCCAAGACCTACGACCTCGAGGTATGGCTGCCCAGCCAGAACACCTACCGCGAGATCAGCAGCTGCTCCAACTGCACGGATTTCCAGGCGCGGCGCATGCAGGCGCGCTGGCGGAATCCGGCTACCGGGAAGCCGGAGCTGGTGCATACGCTCAATGGGTCTGGGCTTGCCGTGGGCCGCACCCTGGTCGCGGTGATGGAGAATTTCCAGCAGGCGGATGGGTCGATCGAGGTGCCGGAGGTGCTGCGGCCGTATATGGCGGGGATCGAGGCCATCGCCTGAGGTACAATCGGGCGCGCTGGGGCCGGGGCCCCGGCGCGTTCGACGCGGGAAGCCGGGTGGGTGCAATGCGCAGCCGGTGCGGTAAATACGGAGAGATGGCCGAGTGGTTTAAGGCAGCAGTCTTGAAAACTGCCGTAGGTGTAAGCCTACCGTGGGTTCGAATCCCACTCTCTCCGCCAGTAGCCTGAAAACCCAGTTCCTCCAAGGGTTTGAACGCTGGCCGGGGACAGCGTCACCGGGTCACAAATCGGGTCACACGAGACCCCGATGCGACTTCCCCATTACCTGCACTGTTCGCCCACCGGCATCTGGCATTTTCGACAAAGGGTGCCTTCCGACCTCATGCCGTTTTAGGAAAACAGTTCCTCAAGAAGTCCCTGCACATGCGCGACGTCTTATCGGCACAGCGTCTCGCGCTGACCCTCGCTGACAGTCGTGCTCAGGTGGCCGAAGCCCTCGACCGTCCCCAGACCTATGTGTCCGATATCGAGAAGAACCGTCGGGGCGTCGACATGCTCCAGGTCATGGAGTTCTGCGACGTGTTTGAGGTTCCGTTCGATGAGTTCGCCAAGGAAACCATAAAGCGCATCCGCAAAGCCAAGGCCTGACTTACCGGTGGGTGATGTTCTGCACCCGGTAAGTCTGCGCGTGACCCCGTGCTGACCCTGCTACGGTCCCGTTCCTATATGTCCGTCCACGGACTTCAAGCGGGATACGACGGGCACGGCGACGGATTTCCATCTGGGGCAGCGAAAGCCTGACCGGCAAGAGTGGTTCGAAGGTATGGAGCAATTGGGAGCTTGTTCCGTCGGGCCGCGCTGCCGGTTCTGTTTCAACAAGGGCTATCCGTCCGCCGACACGCTTGCCGACCATGGCTTCGCAAATACCCTGAAAGGCTTCTGTTGGCTCGCCTTTGTAGTAGACGTTCTCCACGGCATTGAGAAATTGGAGTTCGTTGATTTGCCGCACGTGGCGGACATCCGTGAGCGTCGAGGCCGTTGAGCCCTGGCGGGTACCGGCAACCTTGTAGACGGTTTGGTCGTAGAGCACCAACACTGCGTTTGGAGACAGCGGCAAGAACGCTTGGAGTCCGGTGTTGAGCCAGCCGAGGACGCCATGATGGTCAATCCCTTCGCAGTACTGGTTATGGAATACCACGGGGTCATCGCAGGTGATGAAGCCTTCAGTGGTCCCGTTGACCAAGAGGTGCATGCCGAGGTCTGTCGCATGGCCGAGCACCTCTCCCAGAAACTGGAAGAGAAGCGCCAAGGGATGGCCCATCGCCGCTTTCAGTTGTTCCCGGTCAGGTCCCTCGACTGCCGCGCCGGGCTCAGGGGCATGAGCGAGCATGAAGTCGGCGAGGGTATCGACTGACTGCATCGAGCGGGCGGTACGCATCTTTTGGAGAACCAGAAATCCTAGCGCATCCTGCCATGTTTCACTTCGTGCCACCGGCGCCGCCCCCTCGTCCAGGATTGAGCGGATGGCATTTGCCGCCGCCCCTTCGAGAACAGAGAGCTTCTGCTCCAACCCCGGACTGAAGGCGTGGAGCTTGTGCCTCGCACACTGGCTTTTGATGGGTGCTCCAGGGATGTGTCTCCGCCGTTCGAAATTGAAGAGCCGGATAGACTTTCCCTCGCCGAATTTCTTCAGGTAGAACTGGGGGACGAAATGGTGTTCCTTCGGTTCGGTCATGGGTCATCCCTGCGTGGATACGGCGATACCCTACCAGCGCAGGTACTCCTTGTGATGGCCCAATTAGAGGGCACCGTCATGACCTTGGACCTCGTTTTTCCTACCTTGCCCACCACCGCCCCCCGCCGTCGGCTTATACGTCCCCCGCTTGGGCACCGGGCCCTTCCTCGGGATGCGCTCCTCACCCCGGCTTCCCGGACATCGTTGTCCAGGATGTCGCAGCGGGGCTTTTTTGCCCGGCACCGACTCGGGCAAGGAGGCCCAATCCATGAATCATGAACTTCAACGTCAGCTCCAGGATGCTGCCTGGGACGGCGACCACCTGTCAGTCGCCGCGCTCATCGACCATCCGGAGGTCGACCCGGCGGGGCAACACTCCGCCGCCTTGCTCCATACCGCGCATAGAGGCCATCTGCGGTGTGTCGAGCTGCTCCTGCCGGTCAGTGACCCCAATGCGCGCCGTTCCGAGGCGCTTCAACGTGCAGCCAAGGGCCGCAAGCCCGGGCATCTCCGGTGTCTACGACTCCTTGCTCGATGGTCTGACACAACCTCGTGGGAGACGTGGGAGTGGGATGCGTTGCCGAACTGGTCAAGAGAGGCGCTTGCTCATAGACGGGCAGACGCGGTTGCGGGGGCTGCCGCAGGGCCATAAGCCAGTGGTATTGTTGCGGCAAAGCCAGAAGGTATTCGGCTGCCTTGCCGTCAGGGGGACGGCAAGGATGACAGGGGAACAAATATGCAGCCCAGGTTTCTCGCCGCCCTGGTTATCTTCATCGGCTCATACCTGCCGTTGTCACTGGTCCTTCTGGTCCAGGATATCAAACCGGCTGTCTGGCAGACGTCGTTCTGCCGCCCGTGGTCCCACGGCATCGGAAGTTGTTCGTTTTCTGTCTTCGCTCATCCCGGCGTTGCCTTGTCGATGGTCGGGCTGACGATGTTTGCCGTTCTGTTCTCCGCCTTGGTCATGCGCCATCTCCGGTTCCGTTATTCCCTTGAGGTGCTTGAGTCCAAACCCGTCCCCAACGACCTCATCAACTATGTTTTTCCCTACGTCGTTTCCTTTATGGGTTTGTCGTACGGAGAGGACCAGAAACTCGCCGGTTTTGCCGTATTCCTCGCATGGCTTTTTGCCATCACCTACCGCTCCGGACAGATAGTGTTGAACCCTTTACTTCTTCTCTTCGGATGGCAGCTCTACGAGGCGAAAATCCGCACGTCCGGTCAGGAGAGAACCGTCCGGATACTGAGACAGGGGGCGCTGCACCATGGGCCGGTGAGGGGAGAGCTTGTGCAGGACTTCTATTTTGTGGAGAGGGACAATGAAGGACAAGTTTGACGCGTTCCGGGCTTTCGATTTCGGCGCTGCCAATGTGCAGCTATGGGTTTTCCGCCAGTCGACAACCGACCGCAAATTCAAGGCGTTGTCGGTCCGCACCGATGCGGAACTCGATGGCCTCCTTAAAGAGTTTGCAATGTCGGAAATCGAGCGCATCACGGAATTCTTGCCCTACAGCTATCTATCCCAGGTCAACGAGAACGGATGTCTTGCCGTCAGCGTGGACGAGACCAATTTCGCTTTCCTGCAAGCGGCGGTTGACCTGCCCCCGCAGGAGCACCAGGCCACCCAGCGCAAGCATCTGGTCGGCGTGACTGGGTACGTTGTCCGGTTTGAACACGACGGGCAAACCGTCTACGCAACCCGTCGGTCACCGCAGTCCTGGAAGACAAAACATCAAAAGGGCCGGGTCATCAACATGGCTTTCAGGAATGGGGAGCTGTCTGCCGTAGAGGAGAAGGATTTTTCGCTCGACCCTCATTTCGACCTGTTTTGCTACGACGGGATGGCGTTCATCGCCAACAAGAAAGGCTTCGAGTCTGTGATGCAGTACAAGACGGGGTACGTCGAAGCGTTTTCGCAGATGCAAAACAAACCGGAATTCATCGCCCTATTTTCGGACATGCAGATTCTGGTCGACGCTGTCGGCGCGAACTCCACCCAGCTCAGGCGGATGGCGGTCATCCAGGAAAAGAACCTCTACGGAGATGACAAGTTCATGCCATCGGTCCGGGAGGTGTGCAAGAAGCGGAACTGGCCTATTAAGTTTAGCGATGACGGCAAGATTATCCCGGAGCCCGAAACTGTCGGGGTCATCCTAAAGATTCTTCTGGACCAGCGGCTGCTCAGCGAGGTTACTCTCAAAATGTATGACGTGCCGGACGGGCAGGTCGTGGTTTAAGGAACTTGCAGGCAGCGCAGCGTCTATATCATTCGGCGTAGGTGAAAGCTGACAGACAAACGGTCCTTCCCGGGCCCATCCTCTTTCCCGCTGTCAGACCGGTGACCCTTGCGGCGAATGCCGCTCCGAGGGTTGCCGGATGGCGAGCGCAAATCCGACAGGGGGAGTACAACATGACCGAATACCAGGTGACCTGTATCACCAAGCCACACCCGGAAAGCCGCTACGAGCACATTACCCATGTGGGCAATTCACAGGGGAACTGGCGGAGGACCCGCGAGGCCGTCATCCGGCGGATAGAAAGTGGGCAAGACACCTTCGTTGTCGTCGACCGGAACACTGGAAAAAGGGCGCTGATTGGTGTCCGGCACGACACAGGCAAAGCCCCCTATCTGCAAACCCACGCGGATGGGTACTGGAACGACAATCTGCTGGCGCTTCCCCAGTGCGGGGCGCTTCCAGTCATCGAGTGACGGAGGAAGCCCAATGGCCATCCGCCGACCGCAGCCACCGCGTCCACCCCGGCCTCCGAAGCCACCGGACCGCATCCAGAACATCCAGACCGTTCGCCCCATCGGCAAAACCAAGTGGGTCCGGGCCCACTGGCGGTGGGACTACGGGACCCATCGTTGGGAGTGGGTCCTAGGACACTGGAGTAAATAACGACGGGTTTGCCGGCGGACCGGGGTAAACTGACCCCGCCGCCGGCTCTGGGCGGATACAGGGGAAAACCATGCATTCGAGACTTCGCCAGGGAGCGGCGGTTCTGCTGCCCCTTTTTCTGTCGTCCTGCGCCACGGCACCGAGTGGCCCGCCCCCGCCATCTTCGCTCATCTTCCCCGGGGGACAGGCGTCCTATATCGCGCCCCGCATGGCCACCGCCTGTGCAGCCGGAGGTGGCCGGCTGGTGACCAACACGGTGACTCTGGTCGAGTGCACCATGCCAATGGGCGATTCGTTCAAGGAAAACATGTACCGGGCGCTTCTTGTCGAGCAGCGGGGCGCGTCGAACCCGGATTTCCATTACCAGTGGACCTTCATCGATTCGCCGGAAGGTACCTTGGCTACGGCCCACACCTGGATTGAGCACCAGAACGCCTTCGGGAAAACCACCCGGGACGATGTCGGCCCCGGTATGGCCGGCAACATCCTCCGAGCGGCCGTGGATGCCTGGAACACCAAGCATCCCCAGGGCGGGGCGGTGGCGGCGGCCGGTCCGGCGACTAGCAAGAGCGTAGATAGCCCGACTCGGGTATCAGCGACCCAGCCCCCTGTCTCTGCACCGCCTGTTCCAGCAGGTCCGGCAGCTGCCCAGACCATGGATGGAGACCCGGCGGAACTCATGAGCGCGAAGGCCGTGGCGGCCAAGCAGCAGTGCTCCAACGTCCGCCGGTATGGCACGGGCTACCGGGCCACCTGCAATTCCTTTGACCTTGTCATGGAATGTGTCGGGGGAAGCTGCCAGCCTGTCCATACGATGCGCTCGGACCAGCCGTGAAGGTTGAACCGGTCACGCCAGCTCCTTCCATCTTGGACCCCATCTTTGACCGGGCCGGCGACACGCTCAGGTATGCCGAACACCTTCTTGTCAAGCGGGTGAAGGTGCACTCCCCTGAAGCCCTCGTGGTCATGGACTCGGTTTGGCATGTGCCGGGGTTTCTGTTCCTCGGGCTTGGTCTCAATGCCAAGCGCCTGGCCCTGACTGAAGTGCCGAGAATTATTACGCATGCTTTAGACAGAATTATGGTCTCAGGCATTCGGCGAGGGGGCGAGGAGGGAAGGTCGTCCCACCATAGGGGGAAAGCCATGACGAAGAAAGACATCCATGTGGTTCCGCACAAGGATGGTTGGGCGGTAATTAAAGAGGGTAATCAGAAGGCCCGTTCTGTCCACCGTACGCAAGCCGAAGCGCTTGTTCAGGGGCGTGACCAGGCGAAACGCGATAAGGTCGAGCTCGTCACACATGGCCGTGACGGTCGCATTCGCGATTCCGACTGCTATGGGAACGATCCGAACCCGCCGAAGGACAAGGTTCCCTGAGCTGCTTGGCGTTTTTCAGGTTCAGCTGATAGCACACGGTGATGGGCCAACGGGCCCCGCAGACGAGTGGCCACGGGGGAGCACGTCACCGACATTCGCTTTGGACTGACAGCACGGCATTTTCGTAGTCTCGCTGAGCATTTTTCTCCCGGCGGAACTCGCTACTGCAGTCTTCGCTCAGTTCCCATTTGCAAAGACATAGCATGTAGCGTTTGGCGTATCCAAAGCTTCGCGCGCTGCTCCTCGAGAGAGAGGCTGTCGAGTCTCTTTCGAGCGAGATTCGACGGCCATAAATGACGGGCCGAAGGCGTATAAGGCTATTATGCTAGAGGCAAATCCAGTCCTTTTCTGGGATGACTCCCTTGATGCTCAGCACGAGGGAAATGCGGGCGCCGGTGGCTTAGACGTGCGCGTATGCGTTGTCGACCTATGTCTGCATCAGTTTCAGCCGAAGACGGAGGGCTTGTGATGGGTAATCAGGATGGCAAGCCGCTGGATACAGGTGACCGGCCTGTCAATGGCCCCCCGGGGTGCCAGCCTTGATGTCAACAGCAGCCAATGCCCGTACAGCAATGTTGCTTTGCGGACTACTCGTAGCGGGCTGTGAGTCGGCACCTCAGGGAGTTGTCGATGATCGGGCCACCACGGCGACCGTGGGATTCACAATCGATTCCAGCCAGACGCCGAGTCAGGCGCTAGTGACATCGACTCTCACTGATCAGACTTACAGGAACTGGAGCAGTCTTCAGCCGTATCTGGCGAACTCCGGCAAGCCTCAGGTCACCTACAAAGACTTTGAAGTCATCAATGGACCTGAGCATCTTGTCATCCTGATCCCGCCTGCATCGTGGGAGACCAAGGGATGGGTGATGGTGTGTGAGGAGGCCACGTACAGGAAAAGCCACGGGGCCTGCGATACGGAAGGCATGGTGGGTAAAGCGGTTGTACACGTGACCGGATGGAGCACCGACATAGAAAGATTTAGAGCCATTGTGAGGAGTGCGTCGCGCGCCGTCACCGAGGCTCGGCTCGGAGAGCCAGTAAAATAGGCGGCAGCTTCATTGTAGGGGTCCTTCACGTCGGGCTTCACCGACGTCCCCCCAGTTTTGAGTAGCACGGCGATTTGGAGTCCAATCCCCCAACTGACGGAGATTGGACGTGAAGAAGCGCTTTTCCGAAGAGCAGATCATCGGCTTCCTGCGTGAGGCCGA
>NZ_JAAQQR010000005.1 GCF_011742555.1 Luteibacter jiangsuensis | reverse complement strand
GGCGTGCAGCTGCGCCTGATCGAACCGGGCAAGCCGAACCAGAATGCCTACATCGAATCGTTCAACGGTCGCTTGCGCGACGAGTGCCTCAATGAACACTGGTTCCCGAGTCTGCTTCACGCACGCACCGAGATCGAAAACTGGCGCAGGGAATACAACGAGGAGCGGCCGAAGAAGGCGTTGGGCGGACTGACTCCCGCCGCCTACGCCGAGCAGCTAAAGTAACCCCCCGGACTCTAATTCGCTCCGCTACTGAAAGCGGGGGGACGTCGTCACTCACCCAGCGAAGAGCGGCAAGCCGCTTATAGGATCATCTTGCTTTGCCGCGGCTTTGCCATGATCCGCTCGGCGGAATCGTCGCGTTGACTGTCAGTAGCTTCGATCGCGTACCGCTTTTTTTATAACTCTACCGGTCGTTACAGGCACGGTTGGTGTGATGCCAGATCATATGGCCATCCTTTTCACTGGTTTCAGTGATGAACACAGTAACCCACGGCAAGCCTTTAACTGATCTTCGGAATACTCGGATGCTCGGGGCCGATCGAAAGGTGAACGAGTTTTAGTCGACAGACCGACGAGACAGCGGCTGAGTTGGAGGGCGCGTCCGGGGATGGAAGTCTGTAGGGGAAATCCTACAGAAAATTCGTATTCCGCCTACATGGTATACGTTTGGCTTGAATTAGGATTCCACACAGCCATAAGGCGACTTCGACCTTTTCACGTGCGCCTACGATGTGCGTCGTTACGTACGTGTGCCGATTTCCGAGGCCGCTGGCTTGCTGCTGTATATGAATGCGTTGGTCCGTGATTCTCGTCACGGTATGCATGTAGCCACTTAGGCAAAGTGCGGCCCGATAATTTGGCGCCAAGGAGGGGGTGTGGCTTATCTGCTATGGGCAAGGAGTTGTCTGCTACGCCGCTTCGGTCGCTCAGTCGTGCGAATGGTCTCGATGACCTCGATGCCGACTTTTTCGGGTAGGGCATCCATCATCCTTCACGCGCTTTTTGGACGCACCCTGCTGCGCCATCTGCTGTGTTGAGCCGACGGCTCACGCCGAGATCCAGGCCCTGTGCGTGGCGGTGACTGCTCCATACAGGCGGAGTGTCTGATCTCTCCAACCATTTGAAGCGCGCCTTTCCGGCGTGACACCTCCGACGTATCAACACACAGCTTCAGGGAACGATATGAAGACTTTCTTCGGAGTGATGGGGCTGGTCCTGGTGGCTGGCCGGGCCTCGGCAGAGGATTACTGGTTCGCACTCGACTTTTCGACAATTCCTCCACCAGCCGACTCCGTCCATTATCAAACCGCCGACGCGGCATGTCGTGCAGGCTACGAGAAGGACAAGGAGCGATTCGAGGGGAATCCACATCAAATCCTTCTCGCTTATACGCCTCCGACTGTAGAGCCTCAGTCGGGACCGAACTTTTTCTACGATTGTCGTCAGAACTGGACGTATACCATTGATGGGATTTCCTGGTCGTTCGACAGCATTCCTCATCTTGTCCAGTTACAGGGCGACTCCTGTCCGAACCTTGAAGTATTCGACCCGCAGGCAGGGCAATGCGAATCGCTGGCCGAGTTCAACCGACGTCGCCAGCTGGGCGATCCCGATAACAACCCGAACAACGACCCGAACGACTGCCAAGGCAATCCCATCAATGCGGCCATCGGCAACAAGTTTGAGCGTGAAACAGACTTCGTGGACCAGGGCGGCGAACTTATCTTCGCGCGTTACTACAACGGCCTTCTCGGCACGTGGCGACACACTTACAGCGACACCCTGACGCTGGGCGATTCGTCGGCGGTTCTGACGTTCGACGATGGCCGCTCGTCGCTGTTTGCCATTCAGGGCTCAACCATTACGAGTGAGCCGAGCGAGCGAGGTATCTTGGCACGCACGGGCTCCAATTGGACCTATACCGGTCCTGACAATCGTGTGCTGACCTTTGATGGCATGGGTCAGCTTATTGCGGTGAAGTTTGCGGATGGGCGAACGACCAGACTCACGCACGGCTACGACGCCAATTTCAATCCACAGGTCACGGTCAAGGATTCCCAGGGTCGCGTGCTGACCTGGGGCGAGGACATATCGGGTTCCCTGGTCCACCTCAGTGCCACCGGGCTCAGTGTGACGTACACCTACGGTCCTTTAGGACAGCTCGTCTCTGTGGCTCGCACCGTTGCGAGCAAAACAACCACCCGAACCTACCTCTACGAGGTGGCGGATAACCCCACGCTGCTGACCGGGCTCATCGACGAGCGCGGAGTGCGTTTTGCATCGTGGTCGTATGACGACCAGGGCAGGGCGATCTCGAGCGAGCATGCGGGCGGAGCGGAGAAGGTCACCATTACGTATGTGGACGATGCAACGACCAAGGTAACCAATGCCCTTGGTCATACCGTGACTTACACGTATACCGTGGCCGCTGGCACACGGCGCATGAGTCATGTTCAGGGCGAGCCGGTTCCGGGATGTCCTATCAGCAATTCGAGCTTCACTTATGACGCCCGGGGCCAGATTGCAACGAAGACGGATGCGCTCGGGCATGTGACGGCGTTCGAGTATGACGCGCAGGGGCGCGAGACGTCGCGGACGGAAGCCCAAGGCACGCCCGAGGAGAGGGTGATCACGACCGCGTGGGACGGGACAAGCTTCAGACCCAAGACGGTCACGACGCCCGAGCGCGTAACGACTTACACGTACGACACGAAAGGCCGGCTGAGTTCGACGAGTGTGGCCGCCAGGACGCAGTAACAGGGCGTCGTGGTGCAACCTAGAAATGCAAGGCAATGGAGTGGCACATGAAAGTACTGTTTTTCCTGGCCGGCTTGGTTTTCAGCACGGGCGCATTGGCAGGTGAGTATTACTACACGCTAGATACGGATGGTTCGAATCCAGCTGCGACGCACTACTCAACCGCGGATCAGGCTTGCCAGGTAGCCTATGTGAAAGATATGGCGGGCCCGCCGCCGGGGGTTCTTGCCGATACACCCTTGCCGTACCAGTCCCCGTACATATCTGTCTCGTATCCCCCGAAAGTGGAGCTTTGGCAATGCGTCGTAGCTTGGACAAGCGCCAAATACGGCGGCACGTACTGGTACGGTCACAGCATCTTCCGGAATGGAGATAACTGCACTTCGGCGCAGGCCTACAACCCGATGTCGGGCTACTGCGAGTCCCCGGATGAGGAGCAGGAGCGAAAGGAGTTGGGCGACCCCACGAGTCCTGCCAACGTCGGATTCGTTTCCTGCGGTGACCCCGTAAACCCCGCGAACGGCAATGTTTTCGAAACCGAGACGGATTTTGCTGACCAGGACGGTGAGCTTCGCTTCTCCCGGAGTTACAACAGCGGGGGTAACTGGGCAACTACATTGAATACCCACGTCTATGCCGACACGGAAGCCGACTCCAGAGGGCTCGTGATTCTCTTTGAAGATGGTCGCACGGCACTCTTTGTCGCGCGGGACGGGGCGCTGGTGGCAGATGGTGGTGAGCTCGGCACGATGGTGAAGAACACCACCGGGTGGACCTATACCTCGCCGTCGAACGAACAAATGACCTTTGATGCCCAAGGGAATCTCACGCGGTGGCAAAGGGAGGATGGTCGGGCCCTTACGATCACCTACAGCACCACACCGTCCTACGATCCGGTGATGACCGTAACCGACTCGCTCGGTCACCAGATGGTCTACACCACCCATAATGGATGGCCGTCTTCGCTTGTCGTCGGCAACCTTACGATCACCTACACCGTTGATTCGTCCTACCGGTTGACGGGGGTCAAGAAGACCTGGCCGGGCCATTCGACAACCCGCACCTATCTTTACGAGGACTCGAACCACCCCACGTTGCTGACCGGCATCATTGACGAGCGGGGTATCAGGGTGAGTACCTGGGCGTATGACTCGAATGGACGGGCTGTGTCTGCAGCGATGGCCGGCGGGAAGGGCGCTTTTGCATTCGCCTACAACAGCGACGGCTCGACGACGGTCACCAATCCGCTTGGACACCCCGTGGTGTACCGCTTTGACATTGTCCAGGGCGCCAAGCGCATCACCGCCATTGAAGGTGAGCCGGTCGCTGGCTGCCCGGCTTCGAATTCCACCTTTTCCTACACGGCGAATGCGCAGCTTGCCAGTCGGACCGATGCCCTCGGGCACGTAACGACCTATGCCTATGACGCTCTCGGCAGGGAAACCAGCCACATCGAGGCAAAGGCCACGGCCAACGAGCGGACGATCACCACGACCTGGAATGGCACGAGCTTTCGGCCTGAGACGGTAACCACGCCCGATCGCGTTACGACCTACAGCTATGACCCGCAGGGTCGTCTGCTTTCTACCCAAATCCATTCGATTAAGGAGTGATTGAACATGATGAAGGGATTGCGCTGGACCCCGCTCGCCCTCGCATTGTGCGCCGCCGTGAGCCACGCCGCGACCGCTGACAGAGTCTCCACCGTCACTTACGACACGAGAGGCCTGGTTGCGAGTATCGATGGCCCGAGGACGGACGTATCTGACATCACGAAGTACACCTATGACGCGCAGGGGCGCCTCGCCACCGTGACCGATGCTCTGGGTCACGTGACGACCTACAGTGCTTACGATACCTACGGAAATCCGGGGCAAGTTGTCGACGCCAACGGCGTGGTCACCTCGATGACCTACACCCCTGAAGGTTGGTTGGCGACCATCGTGCGTGATGCAAGCGGCACACCTTCTACCACGAGCCTGACGTACGATGCGGTGGGCAACGTCGTCCAGACCACAGACGCGGATGGCGTGGTGCTTCACTACACCTTCGATGATGCCAGCCGTCTGACCGACATTACGGACGGCGCAGGGAACCGCATCCACTACACCTTGGACGCCGCGGGCAACCGGACCAACGAAGAGACCCTCGATGCGTCTGGTGCTGTCCGCAGGGCGGTGTCGCGATCGTTCAACAGCCTGAGTCAGTTGTTGACCGTCACGGACGCCTTGAACCGCACAGTGCTGTCGTTTGACACCACCGACGGCTATGACGCGGAAGGCAAGCCCGTGCACTCACGGGATGCGAAGGGTGTGCAGCGGAAGCAGGGGTACGATTCGCTCGGTCGTCTGGTCAGCACCATCAACGACTACAACGGCACAAATCCATCCACGGCGAATGCCCAGACGGTGTCCCAGTACGACGCCAGTGACAACGTGGCGGGAATCAGCGACCCGTCGGGCCTCAACACCGTGTACGACCACAACGGACTCGGCGACCTCACCGGCATCCACAGTCCGGATACGGGCACGACCCTGTTCACGGTCGACGCGGCCGGCAACCGCATCACGAAGACCGACGCGAACGGCATCGTCACGACCTATACCTACGACGCGTTGAACCGGGTGACCTCGGCGACCTATGCCGACACCAGCCTCAACGTGGCCTACTTTTATGATGAGGCCAATACGGTGACCGGATGCTCTGCCTCGGCACCCGTCGGCCACCTGACCCGGGTTGTCGAAAATGGCGTGACCACGAGCTACTGCTACGACGCCCGTGGCAACGTGACCGACAAGCGCCAGACGCAGGGCGCGATCACGGACGCCATGCACTACGCCTACACGCCGGCCAACCGCGTCCAGAGCGAAACCCGCCCGGGTGGCGCGGTGGTGGCTTATGCCCGAAACAGCTTCGGACAGGTGACCGGGGTGAGCGTGACACCGGCCTCCGGCGTCGCCCAGACGGTCGCCTCCAACATCACTTGGCTGCCGTTCGGGCCCATGCAGGCTTATACCCTCGGCAACGGCCAGACGGTCACCCGTACCTACGACAGCAACTACCGGGTTACTGACATCGTCTCTCCGGCGCTTGAGCTCCATTTCTCGCTCGACGAGATGGGCGACATCACAGGCGTGAGCGAGTCGGGTGGCGGGACGGCAGGCTACCTCTACGATCCGCTCTACCGGTTGACCTCGGTCAAGGATGCGGCCGGTACGGCGGTCGAGGCCTACACCTACAACCCCACCGGGGACCGGTTGAGCAAGACGGCGCCAGGCGCGTATACGGGAACGTACAAGTACAAATCCGGCACGCACTTGCTGACCAACATGGGCACGGCCACCCGCACGTATGACGCCAACGGCAACACGACGGGGAGTTCAGCAGCAGGGACGGTGTGGGGCTACGGGTACAACGGGAGGAACCGGATGACGGCCGTCACGCAAAACGGCACGACCGTCGGCACATACGTGTACAACGCCATGAACGAGCGGGTCGCCAAGAGTCACGGCTCCGCGACCACGCGTTTTATCTACGACGAGGCGAGCCGACTTGTCTCCGAAGCATCGGGCTCGACGCGGCGCGACTACATCGCGGTTGCCGGTGTCCCACTGGCCGTGGCTGATGGTGCTTCCATCGGCTTCATTACTGCGGACGGTCTCGGTTCGCCCCGCGCGGTCACGTCGTCCACCGGAGCAGTCGTCTGGAACTGGCCGTACGCGACCAACCCATTTGGCGAGAACCGGCCGGTTTCTAACGCGGGTTACGTCCTCAATCTCCGGTTGCCGGGCCAGTATGCGGACGGCGAAGCCGGTCTGAAATACAACGTCAATCGGAGCTTCGATGCCGCCACGGGGCGGTACCATGAAAGCGATCCGGCTGGCCTTGCCGCTGGTCCGAGCACCTATTCTTATGTGAATGCCAATCCACTTGGGTCTGCCGATCCATTGGGCTTGTGCCCAGGCGAGACCTGCGATTTTTCTGGCTCCGCGCCCTCGCCTCAGGAATATGAGAGGCGCGGACAAGGCGTAGGCAATGTCACCTATGCTCCGAATCCCTATGGACCGGGTTCGCTCGGCAATGCCGGAGGCACCCTTTATAATCTTGCTACGCTCTACCAGTTCAAGCGTGGCGGGCCTTTGGATGCCCAGGTGCAGTACGGCGGATCGCCTGCATACGCTAATTATGTCTACGGCGTTTATTTGGGCGCAGCAGGATGGAACCTTCCGGAAATCCTGAGCTCTGCCGACGCATATGGGAAAGCTCGCTCGGTGTACCCATCTACCACGCGAATGGACGATGCCTATCCCCATATTCCTCAGGCGAATGTGAAGAACATCACTCGTGGCTACAATGACCAGAAAACGGGAAACCTATGCATCGTCCGCTGACTCATTCAAAAATTGAAGTCTCCCTTAGTGAATTTTGGAAGCTCCTATTCCTTTCTCCAACACTGGTCGCGTTGCTCGCGGGCTGCAGTGACGACTCCGCCGTAGTTTGGCAGAAAGATCTTCGTTCTCTCGATGAAAGCAGTATCGTGGTTGCAAAGACAACCCAGTACAGCGGACTGGGGACGGCTGCCGTCTACACGACGGTCGACATCCAGCGCGCAGACGGAGAGGGGAAACCGGTTCAGCTACTTGTCTTTGAAGTCCCTTCTGAGCAAAATCCTTCCGCAATCACTGTAGATATGTCTTGGGCCAGCGCGACAGTTCTCGATGTTGCTTATCCGAAAAATGCGAAGCTCACGTTCCGGGCGGACCTGTATGATGACATCGAGATAAAATCTCATCCGCGCCAGTGAATCGATACAGTCGGTGATGACGTCGACTCCCGTAAGCTAGTGCCATATAACCGAGGTCGCCGGATCGTGTTGCTGTCTGAATTCGGCAGGCGTGAGCCCGCCCAGGCAGCTGTGAGCGACCTCTCGGTTGTAGTCGGCGAGTCAGCGTTAGGCCTGCTCGCACACATCAGTCAGGGTTGGCCGACTCACTGACCTTCAATCGATTCTCGCGAAAAGCTCTTAAGTATTGGGTAGCCGACCATTATTGTTGGTTGCGTGCCACAAGATATGCATGATCTTATCGGAAGTCTAAAAAGCATGCCTGGCCCTCTGAGGGTCTTAACACTGTTCTCGTTGATGTCGGTATTGCTTCTAGCCGCAACGGTCGTCGTCCCAGGTGGCGCCGTTGCAGGTCAGAAGAGGATTGGATCAGCCGACTGGTGGATCAACGGCAGCGGGCTAATATTCGCCATGGCTGTTTGCCTGTTTTTCAGTGCGGGGATATTACTGCTCAAGGCGCGGAGGCTAGGTCGACTGGTCTATATATTAGGCGTCGTGGGGTTCTACGTTGCAGGCTACTTCATCGAACTAATCAACGGGGTGGCCTACTCTCGTGACGCCTACTTGTATGATCTTCTCTTTGTTGCCTTCCAAGTTCTAGCTTTGAGTGCGTATTTCTTTCTAAATCGCCGGGTGAAGGACTTCTTAGTCGCCTATTGATGTGTGGAAGATCGTCTTTGACTAGAGTTTGATGCGAACAGCAAACATGCTTTCGTGGGCGTAGCATGTGTTTTGCTCCTATGGCTCACCACAGGAATGGCGCACGCTGACAGTCCACTTGAAGCGGCTACTGAGACAAGGTTCTGCACAATTGATGGGCGCTATTGCGTCCGTAAGCTCCCCCGTCAAGCAGACAAATCAAAAGTAGAACGTTTGGGCTCGAATGGTGGAAAGGCCAAGCGGCGGCGCGGTGACTGGCTATAGCTCTTTCCTCCGAGGTTGAGGCAACCGTTCGCATGCTGCATTTCCGTGGATCACGGACATGAAAGCAGAAGGGCGGTGAGCCACCTGCTCTGAGCGGAGTGGATTTGCAGGCGGAACGCGTGACGCCCCCCCCTGCAAATGAACTTCAATGCCGCGACGATATCCACGCGAAGCCGGCAATGAGGACGACAACCACCACGCCGAGCATCCACCAGACACGGCGTCCCCCTGCTTGGCCGACGTAGTCGGTGACGAGCCCGGCGAGGAAAGCGAAGAACTCCCCCATCTTCTAGATTCCGGCCGACGCCAGTTCGATGGCGCTGCGCCAATTGAGCGCTGCGGCACTCACGCACGTCTTGTACACCCGGTCAGACGACACGCCGGTGATGTAAGCAACGACCGACAGGGCGTTCTTTGCGATGTACGACCAGCCCGGGACCCAGCCGACGGGCTTGGGTACAAGACTGAAAGCGGCGGAGCATTCCATGATTTCATGGGTGACCGTGCCGAGGATGTCGCCGACCTCCGCATTCATGTCCCAGCTCGATGCGAGGCTCTGGCCCCAGATGGAAGCGGCGACCTTGCGCAGCTCCTCCTGATCTTCGGCCGCGGGCGAATCGGCAAGGGTGACGACGTCGGGCGCCTGCAGATGGGTTCGGGATTGCGTTGATGCCGGGAGAACCTCAATGGCCGGGCCGAAGCGCCGTGCCCAGACCATGATCGCCGGATGGACCGGGCCATCGCCAACGTAGGTGATGTGGCCCGTCTCCTCGTCGAACCATGCGGCGAAGGTGCGCCCATCCGGGTAGTGGATGAATGCGGCGGCATGGGCGAGGGGCGCGCCGCTCCGCCAGCCGTCGACGAAGAGGCCGCCATCTTTCAACAGCACCGGGTTGGCAGTCTCGGTGAAGTTACGCTCGAACGTCGCGTATCGGTTTCCGAGCAGATGGCGGAGGTCTTCCTCGGCGCCAATGATCTGCGCGCTTTCACTAGCCGTCTGGGCGGGTGAGGCGGAAGCCGGGGGCGCTGATCCAAACGCGAGGGTAAGCGACAGGGCGAAAATGGTTCTCGCGATGAGAGAAGAGAGGTTGGGTATGCGCATCTGACAACTCCTTGTGCGGAAGGCAAGACATTGGTTGCCGGGCGGTCTTGCCCGGCGTCGCGGTGATAAGCGAACCACGCGGTGGCAGCAAGGGTGGTGGTGGGAAATCGTGACCCACGGCGAAGTTTGCAGGCATTCCTTGCGATCCGATACGTGCACCCGGCCCCGTTGGCCAATGAGATGATTCTCATCCGGGGGCGGCACCGACCGATGTCCCCCCGCTTTGAGTAGCGGGACAGCCCGCAAGGCGGTAAGTCTGGCGCTCGCTGATCGGCGTCGCTTTTGGCGTCCTCGGCCTCCATGCCGCCGTACTTGGCCCGCCAGGCATAGAAGCTCGCGGAGCTGAAGCCATGCTGCTGGGCTAGTTCCGATACCGCCATGCCCGCGCCGGCTTGTTCGATGAAGCCGATGATCTGCTCGGTGGTGAAACGACTCTTCTTCAAATCCGTCATCGTGGTTGACGGGGTTTACAGCTTCGCCTGGTACGGCTCAGTGCAGGCGGGTCAATATGACTCGTTAGACCCACCATTGAGATATTGTCGGCGTATGACGAATATGCTTTGATTTCTCCCGACCGAGGGGGAGCACCATGTTTGTTTCAGGCGACGCGTATTCCACGCGCGTGAAAGATCTGTTCGCGAGCGATCAGCCCCTAGATGTTGCAATCGCATTCTGGGGTACTGGCGCGGAGGCCAAGGCCATCAGCAAAGGTGGTGCGCCGCGTCGGATCATCTGCAACCTAGGGAGCGGCGGTACGAATCCTACCGTCATCGAAAAGCTCCGTGCCGCCGAACGGGTAGCCATAAAGAAGCTGGATATCCTTCATGCCAAGGTTGTGATTGGCGAGGACATGGCCATCGTGGGCTCAGCCAACTTCTCGGCGAATGGCCTTGGCTTGGAAGACGGTGAGTTGGCCCATTGGCACGAGGCAGGGTATGTCGTCACCGATAGGATCCAACTGAAGCGTCTTCGGGCCTGGTTCGACGGGCTATGGAGCAACGACGCCAGCGCCATTCTGCCCACAGACATTGAGAACGCTCGGAAGGCCTGGGCCCAGCGTCGAATCGCACGCCCGAAGCCGCAATCTGCCAAGGACGTTTTTGCGATCACTGCAGACAACTGGAACGGCTTTAGGGATCGCCAAATCTATCTCATCGTTTGGGCACGATCGGCCACAAAAAAAGAGAAGGAGCGAGCGAATCGGGACAGGAAGGAGCGGACGGACGCGCTGGAGGGACTATCCGGCGCGCGGAAGGCTGGCCCCACTTACGATTACTACCACAACTGGGGAACCGAGATCAGCCGTCTCAAACACGCGCAGTTCATCGATGTGCACTGGTTGGTTCGCGTGAAGCGATTTGAGTGCCGAGGTGCCCGCCGGTCGATCAAGGGCGGGCACAGCGTCGAAAGCGGAGAGGCCATGGACGTCATGGAGACCACCCGTCACTTGAGGGACCTTCGGTTCGCGGCGACTGAGGCCAGGGCGTTTGCGGCGCTGATGAATTCGATGCACGACGGATGGTATGACGCGCAAAGGGAGAGGCGCGGCGCTTCCTTCGTTATTTCCCTTGATGAGGTGCTCGATGCGCGATTTGGTACCTTCTCAGCCACCGGGGCGGATAAAGATGGGCTCGATGATGCAACTGCGAGACTCCTTTCGGCATGCAAGAAGTTGGTTGCCTCCGATGGCCAGTCGGCTCGGTGGATCCGTATGACCCCGGCTGAGGTCCGGACCGGCTACGGCACGACAGCGGACAAGCGATTGAGCGCGGTGGTCTGCCGGTTTCGCATGATGGCCGGCAAGCGTGAGCGTGAGTGCAGGGTGCTCACCTACATGAGCGCGGAAGAGTCGGCTCGGTTCGGCAAGTCCAAGCCTTCAGAAAATCCTGATCGGACATGGTTGATCTTGCCGCTTGGGGTGCTTCATGGGGTATTGGCTGACATTCACCACGACGCAACCCGTGCGTTTTTAAAGCGGTTTCCGCGATATACTCAACAATGATTGATGATGAGTGCATCTTGCCTAACTGGCTTCGGTCTGAATTTCGTCAGCGCGATCGAGTGGCGTACGACGAGTTAGGTCGTTCACTGGATGAAGTGCTGCGGATGCCAAAAGGCCATACCCGATTTGCGCATCTATCAACCCTCGAAGCCTAGGCTAGTATCCGCGTTTCCACACCGCGAACAGGGACCACATGGAAGCGAACGCGCGCCACCTCGAACGCATCTTCGACCACACCGTCCAGTATCAAATCCCGCTCTTCCAGCGTCCCTACGTCTGGGAGGAGGAGAAGAACTGGAAGCCTCTCTGGGAGGACATCAGGAGGTTGCTCGACTTGCAAGTGGAGGGCGGCTCAGTCCACCCGCACTTCCTTGGCGCCGTGGTGCTGGAGCAGGTGCGGACCGCCGCCGGATCGATCGAAACTCGTCAGGTCATTGATGGGCAGCAAAGGTTCACGACCATCCAACTGTTTCTGGCTGGGTGTCGGGACCATGCGAAGAGGCTGGGCAGCGAGAAGTTTCAGGACCGGTTTGGCGACCTGATCGCGAACCACAAGAACAAGATCGACCACGAAGATGAGACTTATAAGGTCTGGCCCACAAATAGCGACCGCCCGGCCTATCGGCTGGTTCAGGCTAGCGGCTCGCTAGCTGAACTTGAGCAGAAGTTGAAAAGCAAGCCAGAGATGCGCGCCTCGAAGATCGTCGGCGCCTATCAATACTTCTACGCGCAACTGGCCGATTGGTTGGCGCCCGATGCTGAAGAGGGCGAGGCGACTGATGAGGCGTCCAGTCAGGACCGTCTGGAAGCCTTGTGGTGTGTGGCCAAGGGTTGCCTCCAGGTCGTGGTGATCGACCTGGACAAGGACGACGAAACGCAGGTCATCTTCGAGACGATGAATGCGCTGGGTGAGCCTCTTCTCCCGGCCGACCTGATCAAGAACTACCTGTTCCGTCGGGCTAGCGCTGAAAAGTTGTCTGAGGAGGATGTCGAGAAGCTCTACGACGAGCACTGGGCTGGCTTTGAAGCTGAACCTTGGCGCGCAGAGGTCAAGCAGGGGCGTAATTTCCGTCCTCTCGTCGACATCTTCGTGAACCACTTCTTGTCACTGGTGACCATGGATGAGGTTCGTTCGACACATCTCTTCAGCGAATTTCGGCGCTACGTGGAAGACGCCAACCGTCCTACCCTCAACCTGCTCGCGCGGCCCAACTCGGCGGCTGGGCATCTGGAGCAATTGGATCGGTATGCGCAGATCTACCTTCAATTCGCGCAGCCTAAGGGTCATCCGCGCCTAGCCACATTCCTCGCGCGTCTGACAGCCGTTGATACAACCACAGTCTATCCGTTCCTGATGTTTGCCTACGGGCATCTCATGCCGGACGACCAGGTGGAGTTTGACGCGGTTTTGGAGGTGCTCGAGTCTTTCTTGATGCGGCGCATGGTTTGCGGGCTTACGGCTAAGAACTACAACAGACTATTCATCGATCTCGTAAAGGCCGTCGACAAGAGCAAGGCCATCTCAGCCGCCCAGGTCGCTACGTGGCTGTCGAAGAACAGCGGCGACAGCATGCGCTTTCCGTCCGACGAGGACTTCGAGACCGCAGCGGTCACCCGGCCCCTCTACAACACCCTCCGTCAATACAAGCTTCGTTCGGTGTTGGAAGCGCTCGAAGCCTATCTTCAGACCAGCAAGTCCGAGGCTGTGCCGCTTCCGGCGGGCCTCACCATCGAGCATGTCATGCCGCAGGAATGGAAAGAGCACTGGCCATTGTCTGCAGAGGTCATGACGGACCCAGGCAAGGCTCAGGAGGCCGCCTCGCGCCGGGACGTCATCCTCAACACGCTTGGCAACCTCACGCTGGTCACGGGTTCGCTCAATCCGGCGCTGAGCAATGCGGCTTGGCAGGACAAGCGCCCAGAGTTGCTCAAGTATTCCAGGCTCAACCTCAGCCGCTACTTCCACGACAAGGAGGCGGATGTTTGGAACGAACAGGCGATCGCCAAGCGAAGCAGCGAGCTTGCAATGGCACTCTTGGCTATCTGGCCGGATGTCGCCAAGCGGTTCTCGCCCGAAGCTGCCTGAGAGAGGTCGGGCCACCCAAAATCGCGTGGCCCGCAGAGGTTCCGGGTCAGATGACCAACACCTCGGCCGCGAATGCCGCTTCCATGCGCGAGGTCTGCGCGTAGATATCCACGTAGCCGTTCCAAACGACCTCTTCGACCATCCTAGCCTTCTCAGCATCCTTGCCGAACATCAGGTAGCGCACCTCAGGAACCAGGTAGCGGGTCAGCGTCATGATCTGAGCCCAGCTGATCGCCATAGGGTTCTTGGTGAAGTAGACCTTGCCCGCATTCACCGCGGTGGCCACGCCGTGGGCGATGATCAGCTTTCGACGGACCGTGCGGTTTGACGCAACCGGGATGGCTTCCTTGAGGCTCGTGCCCGCGTGAAGGTTCTGAACCAGATGGCCCAAGCGCACGATCAGCTCTGCGATCGCCACGGGGACTGATGTGGCAACAAACTGTCGGAAGTCGTAGCCGCTGCGATACATCATGCGAGCGATCTCACTGATCGTGTATTCCTTGTCCCCAATCTTGGCGAACTGGAAGAATGAAAGTAGGGGCATGAGTGGGGCGTGTTTCTTATTTTGCGGGGCCCGGGAATTTTGTCGGTGATCGTTCCCTTCGGTGTTGCGAAGGCAAGCGAGTTGTCGGTCGATGGAATCATGGACAAGGGATATTACTCGTCGCACACAGCAATTCCTGCTCTCTCTCTCTCTCTCTCTCTCCATCGGCGGCGTGCTGGTGTGGCTGATTGGACGGTAATCCAACGGTGAGCAGCGGCGGTATCAAACGTTTCCAGACACGGGGCAAACCGTCCGGGTACAGAAGACCCACATGTGTTTCTGGATTTCCATGGAATGGATGGCGATTCACATCATCGCATTTGCGGGATTCATGCTTTTCAGGTGGGCGGCCTCCCAAGGAATTTCAATGCCGAAACTTGCCTTTGCCTTGACACAGGGCGGAGCTCATCGCTTTGAGTTGCGATGAGCCTCCTGCGGAACTGCGCATGAAGCTTACTGCCTATGCTTGGCCCCATGAAGCTGTGAGGATTACCTTCCGGCGTTCGCTGTTCCGATGCCACCGCCAGTAGTTTCAGTTGAGAAGCCCGCTCCGACAGTGCCTCATTCTATCGCCGCCCCTGGAGGGGGCCGATGAGCAGCGACCAGAACAGCTCGGCAGCCCCCTCAAGGGAGAGCTTTTGCACGTGCCCATGCCCCATGCTGGACATGCCGAGGCTGCGGAGGAACAATGTCTGATCGTCAGCATCGACCGAGAGCGACTCGTTATACGAGTTGTTCCCTCGGTTTTCACCCTGCGCGTAATATATGCCGCCCCCGAAGGGGCCCCCTTCGTACACCGTGCAGCGGGCGACCGCGTCTCCGTTGTGGTAAATGCTCGCGGTGAACCGGCCGTTGTCGATGTCGCGAAAGACGCCTTCGAAGCCGGCGTCGCGCTTGCCAAGCTCAGCCAAGGAATTCTGGAAATACAGGGCGATGTAGCGGAAGGCTTCCTCGGTGAACTGGTCCTTCTCGCGCTGGGTGAACGTTTTGGCAAGACGAAGGTTGCTCGACCGGGTTGTCTCTGCTGCCGGCGTGACGCCGGTGCTGCCAATTGTCTGCGATGGTTCTGAGGGACGCGGGGCGGCCAGAGTGGGCGATGGTGCCGGGCGCACTTTGTCGCGACCGATGTGTTCAGCTGCGCGGCGGATTCCCTGAGCGATGTCTAGATAAGCCTCGTCCTTGTCCGGCCACCGCGTCACTGGGCGGCCATCGGTCGGAAGCGCGAGAAGTTTACCGAATGGAGCGCGGGTCCAGTCGCAAGGCCGGAGAATGACGGGAATGACGACGGCTTCGCCCGTTTCGTGCCTCTCCATCGCACGCTTGAGTTCGATATCGAAGCAGTATGCGGAGTCAAGGAAGGAGGGGCTGACCAGAAGCAGGATGATGTCGTCCCAATTAATGCGCTCATCGATGGCACGGTCGATGTTCTCCCCTGCCACGATACGACGGTCGTGCCACGTGTCGATGATGCCTTCCCGTTTGAGCATCGCAAGATGTACCTCGAGTTCGTTGCGGAGCTGCTCATCGGTGTGTGAGTACGAGAAGAAAGCAGAGGCCATTGGCGCGCTCCTGTACCTAGATGGAGTCAGCGTAACCGGGGATCGGCGCCAGGAAAAGGGATGCCAAGATGGTGTGAGTTCTAGGGGGATGCAAAAAAACGATACTTTGAGGCTGGTTTGCTCGCTTCGAGCGTGTCCGCGGTCTACCTGAGGCTGGAGCGCCGCTTTTCTTACATGTTTGACGGACTGTTGGCTCGGTTGTCCCGGAGCTTTGTCACAGCGCGTGACAATGCCTGCGTCACGTTCTGAGACCCTTGTGGCTGTAAATTCGTGTGTGTGCCATGGGAGGGCGGGAGGATTGTGCTCTTTGCTCATTTGTTTTTCGCTGACGTGCCGCGTGGTGGCACTGACGGCAACAGCCTACGATACCCACAGATCTCCAGGCGCCGGAAAGCACCTTATTAAAGGCCATGGTTTCAGGGAAAAATTGACTGCGTCACGGCTGCAACAGCCCGCATCGGCATGGTGAAACGATTTTCTCAATCGTGTTACCCCACATACTGGTTCGGGTCCACGATTTTGCAGTCACACACACGGCCCAACTTTGCCGCCATCCGCCAGGATGTTGAACCGGAGTGGCGCTGCGTTCGACCGATGGCATCTGGAAGGAGGACCGTCATCATTGCGTCGCCGCATGGCACCTAATGCCGAACACAGACTTCACACCCCACCCGCAATCCTCCCCAAAGAGTCGAGGCGTAAAGGTGGAGGCATAGATGGCAAAAAGCCCACAACCCCAAGGCAAACTCTACGTCGTCCGCCACGGCCAAAGCGCCGGCAACGTTCTACGCGACCACGCCGAAGCCAATGGCAAAGACCTCATCGCCCTAAACAACCGCGATGCCGACACCCCGCTGTCGCCCTTGGGCAAGGCGCAGGCCGACGCGCTGGGCGAATGGTTCGCAGCCCTACCCGATAGCGTCCGCCCCGACACCATCCTCTCCTCGCCATTCATCCGCGCCCACGAGACAGCAGCCATCCTCGCAAAGAAGCTTGGCGTTGCCGAAGCGGCCATCGAGGTCGACGAGCGCCTGCGCGAGAAGGAATTCGGCATCCTCGACCGCTATACCCGTAAGGGCATCGAGAACAAGTACCCGGAACTCGCCGCGCAGCGCTCGATGGTCGGCAAGTTCTACTTCCGTCCCCCAGGCGGGGAGAGTTGGTGTGATGTCATTCTCCGACTTCGCAGTGTCATCGATGGCATTCGACTCACCAGGCCGGACTGCCGGGTTGTGGTCGTCGGCCATCAGGTCATCGTCAACTGCTTCCGATACCTTCTGGAAAACATGCGCGAAGACGACATCCTCGCGATTGACGCCGAAGGCGACTTCCCCAATTGCGGCTATGCCGAGTACGACGTCCAGAAGGGTCCACCTGTGACGTTCACCCTCCGCCACGGGCGGTTCGTGGCCCCGACGCTGGAAGCGGTGGACGTCACCACGGAGAGCGACGTGCCGGCGGGGCCACGATGATGACGGCCATTCGTGTCACGCGCTCGCTGCTTCGTGGATGGCCGCTTCCCGGGCCCGGAACCAGCAAGGAAGACCGGGGCCGCATCATCGTGGTGGGCGGCTCCCGCCGGGTGCCCGGTGCGCCCCTGCTGTCGGGCGAGGCTGCACTCCGGGCGGGTGCCGGAAAACTGATGCTTATGACCGGGGAACCGTGGGCGCTCCAGACCGGTCTGGCCATGCCCGAGGCGGGCGTTGCAGGGGTAGGGGTTGGAGAAGACGGAGAGCTCGGCTCACTTGAAGCCGGCATGGTCGAACTCGTCCGGCAGGCTGGTGCGGTGCTTGTTGGACCGGGCATGGCGACCGGCGCATCCCCGGCCTCTCTCCAGATCGCCCGCGCCGCGCCCCTCATGGTGGCGGATGCCGGCAGCCTCCATGAGGACGAGTTACGGCCGGCTGCGGGCCGGCTGGTCATGACGCCTCATGTTCCGGAAATGGCTGACCTCATGGGCATGCGCCCCGAGGAGGTGAGCCAGCGTCCGGCCGAGATAGCCGTTGATGCAGCTGCCCAGTTCGAAGCTGTCGTGGTGCTCAAGGGACCGACGACGTGGATCGCGGCGCCCGACGGACGCCTGTGGGTTCATGAGGTCGATGCACCCGGCCTTGGCACCTCGGGTTCGGGCGATGTACTCGCCGGCATCCTCACCGGTCTGCTCGCGCGCGGTACCGATCTGGTCCAGGCGTCCGTATGGGCGGTCGCCGTCCATGGCAGGGCCGGCAGGATGGCAGCAAGGCATGTGGGGCGTCTTGGCTTCCTGGCGCGGGAGACGCTCGGGTATATCCCGCGCATCCTCGACACGCTGTCTCCTTGAGAACGTGCGACGCAAGGTGGTTGAGCATTCCCTCATCGGCTAAACTTCGAAGCTGCATCCATTACTTGAGCCCACCTTGACCACGCCACCGTAACGCCTGCGCTTTCCTGCTCGCACTCCTCAATGGAGCGGTGTGTTTTTTCGTGTGTCACGTGTGCGGGAGGCGTGTTGCCTCTCCGAGGAAATTCCCTTGAATACTCTTACGCATCTGCGCCAGCAGTGGCTGGGCAATGTGCGCGGCGATGTGCTGTCCGGCACGGTCGTGGCCTTGGCGCTCATCCCCGAGGCCATCGCGTTTTCCATCATCGCGGGTGTCGATCCCAAGGTCGGGCTTTACGCATCGTTTTCCATGGCGGTGGTCATATCGATCGCCGGTGGACGCCCGGCGATGATTTCAGCGGCCACGGGTGCCATGGCGCTCGTGATGGTCACCATGGTCAAGGAGCACGGTCTTCAATACTTGCTGGCCACCACGATCCTGACCGGGCTGCTCCAGATCGTGGCTGGCGCGATGAAACTGGGTTCGCTCATGCGGTTTGTGTCGCGGTCGGTGGTGACCGGGTTCGTCAACGCCCTGGCCATCCTGATTTTCATGGCGCAGTTGCCGGAGCTGATCGGAGTGCCCTGGCTGGTCTACCCCATGACCGCGGCCGGCCTGGCGATCATCTATCTGTTCCCCTACGTGACCAGAGCCGTTCCATCGCCCTTGGTGGCCATTGTGGTGCTGACCGGCGTGGCCATGTTCTTCCACCTCGATATCCATCGGGTCGGCGACATGGGCGCGCTTCCGGACGCTTTGCCAACGTTCCTGTTTCCGGACATTCCGTGGAACCTGGATACCTTGAAGATCATCCTGCCGACGGCGGCGACCCTCACGGTCGTGGGCCTGCTCGAATCGATGATGACCCTTCAGATCGTCAACGACATGACCGACACCCGCAGCGACAAGAATCGGGAATGCATGGGGCAGGGCGTGGCGAACATCGTCACTGGCTTCATCGGTGGCATGGCCGGCTGCGCGATGATCGGGCAGTCGGTGATCAACGTGAAGTCGGGCGGACGGGGGCGGCTGTCCACGATGGTGGCGGGCGTGTTCTTGCTGATCCTCGTGGTTTTCGGGGCGCCGCTCGTGCGCCAGATCCCGATGGCGGCCTTGGTCGCTGTGATGATCATGGTGTCCCTGAGCACCTTCAACTGGCGGTCAATTCAGAGTCTGAAAACCCATCCCACCCCGTCGAGCATCGTGATGCTGGGCACGGTCGTGGTCACCGTCGCCACGCATGACCTGGCCAAGGGTGTGCTCACTGGAGTCATCTTGTCGGCCGTCTTCTTTGCGCGAAAAGTGGGCAAGGCGCTCGATGTCGACAGTTCCGTGCCCCCGGATGGCGACGTGCGGACCTACACCGTCACCGGTCAGGTGTTCTTCGCCTCGGCCGAAGCGTTTGGCGAACTTTTCGATTTCAAAGAGGAGGACATCAGCCGCGTCTGCCTCGATGTCACGGGCGCCCATTTCTGGGACCTGACAGCCGTCAAGGCGCTGGACCGCGTCGTCTTCAAGTTCCGCCAGGAGGGCAAGCAAGTGGAGGTTATCGGGTTGAACGCGGCCAGCGCCGGCCTCGTCGATCGCCTGGGCACCCATCACAAGGAAGGGGCAACCGCCCAGGCCGGGCACTGAAGGCGCTCTCTGGGTCACAACGCTATCGCGACCGCCGATGCGTTACCGAAACGGACGACTTGAGCACGTTGACGGGGTAGGGAGCGGAGTGTCGGCCATCACGGCGCTTGCCGATGGCAGCGTGCTGCTCGCTGGAGGTGAGGGCCTCAAGCGTTTCAAGAGCGGGCGTGTCACGCATCTAGACATGCCAAAGGCGTTATCGGGTGTCGGTGACCGCATCCGTCAGGTTCTCGAAGCAAAAGACGGCACGTTTTGGCTGGTCGTGGCAACGTACGGCCTTTACCGTGTCGATCATGGTCACTGGACACGGGTCGACGGGCATGGGGGCCTTCCTGCCGAGGTGCCGTCGTTCATCCGCCAGCTTCCGAATGGGGCAATGGGCGTTGCCTACGCGGATGCAGGACTGTTTGCGGTGGATGGGGAAAGGGTCTCGCGTCTCCTCCCCCCCCAGTTCAACGGGTCGGTACGCCCATGGACTGGCTTGTG
This sequence comes from Luteibacter jiangsuensis, assembly GCF_011742555.1. GTDB lineage: Bacteria > Pseudomonadota > Gammaproteobacteria > Xanthomonadales > Rhodanobacteraceae > Luteibacter > Luteibacter jiangsuensis. The sequence goes on along the minus strand of NZ_JAAQQR010000005.1, from coordinate 279,711 downwards.
GAAAAGGCCGGCATGTGGGTGGGTGGCAGCCGGGGACTCGTTCATGTGGATGCGCACGGCATACACCCTGTCACCGGGCCGGATGGCAGTTCCTTCCGTTCCGTCAGCGGCATGGTGCGAGACGGGCAGGGCAGGCTCTGGATAAACCACGCGGATGGCATCGATCGAATGGATGCCGGTGAGGCAGTCCGCGCGGGCCGTGTGGAAAAGACAGGTCATTGGGGCCTTGTCGGCATGCGCGAGCGCTCACAGGTCGTCGGTGGCCAGCTATCCCTTGTGTCGCATGCTGAAAATGGAACGGAGGTGACGCTGCGGGTGCCGTCTTCCCGGGCGTTCCTTTGACAGTTCGGGGTGGGGGCATGCCCGCAGGCGTGAGTCCGGCGATGTGCTCTTCATCGCGCGACCCGACTGCATATGCGCTTCCTTCAGGGGCGCCTGCGACGCCACTGGGATGGCGTGCATCCGGAAAACCGCCTGAAGGTGCGGGCAAAGTGCGAGGTGTCCGCAAAGCCACAGGCATCGGCAACTTCATCGAGCGTCTGCCTTCCACCATCGAGCAACTGCTGGGCTTTGCGCACGCGCATGTCGAGCTGCCACTGGTAAGGGGCTAACCCGGTCGACAATTTGAATGCCCGGCTGAAGTGCGCTGGCGACAATCCGGCGATCATGGCCAGCTCCGCGAGGTCGACCCGGTCTGGAAGTCGGGCCCGGATATGCTCCGTGACGCGCCGGACCTGCCAAGGAGCGAGTCCTCCTCTCGGTCGCGCGGCAGGGCGATGCGGGCTCATCAGGCAGGCCACGAGACTCGCCACGAGACCGTCGCCGTAGAGCTGGACGGACGGGTCGCCATTGTCCACAACGTTGCTCAGAAGCTGGAGGATCGTCGCGATGCGGTCATCCGCCATGCGCAAGCGGGGTTGTTGCAACATGCGCCGGTCGAACAACCCCTCGAACCGCTCGTCGAGTGTATCGAGATCGAAGGCAACGGTCGCATCCTTCATGTAGCGGATGTCATCGGAATGACCCCACAAGTCCATGCCGGCCGGCACAAGTGTCATGTGCCTGGGTCGGTACTCGACGGGGCACGGCTTGTTGGCGCTGAGCCTGGGCTCGGCCCTGCTGGTGCCTACTTCTTCGATGAGCGCCGAGAGCCGGGTCTCTTTCTCATAGCACAGGTGATAGGAAACCCGGCCCGCGCTGCGCTGCTCGTGCACGTCAACGCGAGCACCTGCCCAGTGGCGGCTCCGCATCTCCAAGGACACGACATTCTCAGGAAGCGGCTGGAAGCGCTCAACGCGGTTGCTCAATGCGACCTTCACTGGGACCTCTCCGGCGGGCGACGGGCAAGGCGCACGGTGCGCCCTCGGTGCATAGATTATTGAATACGCAACAATCCGCATCCCCATCTGGAGGTATTGATCCGCCTCGCGAGGCGGGTAGGCCAAGCGGCAGCCGAGGTCAGCCCAAGGGGCCGAACTCGCCCCAGATCTGCACCGGGTTGTCCCACGTCACTTGAACACTCTCGACAAGCGGCCGGCTCGCGTCCATGTACTCCTTCCGGTATGCGCGGGTGCCCTGGGTTCTGGCGAAGCTCTCCTTCGTTCCGCGCCAGAGTTCATAGAGGGTCAACTCGAGGGGACGCTCGGGAGTCCGGTGGAGGACAGCAGTGATGAAATCATCCTCCTTGGCGCAGGCATCGAGGATCGCGCGGATGTGGTTGAGCAGTTCATCGACTTTGCCTTCCTTGACGACGTAGTGCAGGTAAAGCGAGGCGCAAGGTGCATGGATCATTGCGAAGTCTCCTGAAGGTCAATGCGGACCACCGTTGAGGAACACTGTCGTTCCCGCAATCTTTCCGTCGATGATCGTGAGGATGTCCTCGCCGGTGATCTTCTTCGGTTGGGCGGCAGGACCGAACGACCAAGGAACGCGGACCGCGCCGTTCTGGATCGTCACCGCACCTGTCACGCGAAACTCGAAGTTCTTGTTGGTCGCCTGCAGCTTCCCAACGAGCGTATTGAGGGCCGCTTTGCCTTCGATGAGACCTTCGGGGTCGTTGAACACCGTTTCGTAGGTGTAGCAGGCGTCGATCGTCTTTGCCCGGCTCGTCGCGTCGCGGTCGTTCAGCATGCCGACGTAGTTCTTGACGAGCTTGTCGACGATGGTGCGATCCAGGGGCTTGCCGGATGCCTTGGGCGCCTTCCAAAGTTGGACTCCTGCCGCACGTTCGCCCGCCTGTCCGTTGGGATAGCTCACCAGCTCCATCTTCGAGCCCCACGGGGTGATGAAATAGACCCACGAGTTACCGGATGCCGGCCCCTGAGTCATGCGGATCGGGTCGGTGAGCACCTTGATGCCCTTGGCACGAAGCGTCGCGACCGCCTTGTCGATGTCGTCGGTGTAAAGCGCGATATGCGAAGAGCCGATGTCGTCATAATGTGGCTGGTCTCTCACCGAGTCCGGTGCGTCGAACTGGAAGAGCTCGATGTTGGCGCCGTCCCCTGCACGCAACATGCGGATGGCCTTGACCTTGGCGTCGGCGTGCATATTGAAGGTCGTCTTGAATGCCGCATCGACCGGAATGTCTTCCATGTCCGTCACGGGAACAAAACCGAACATGTCGCGAAAGAAGCGGGCGGCTTCATTGACGTCCGGAACGTTGATGCCGACATGGTCGACACCGCGCACGTCGATGGCCGGCGCCGGCCCCGTGCTTTCGGGGGTGGCGGCTGTGCTGGTAGGCGTGAAGGCGAGGAGGGCAGCCGCGGCAAGGGCGGTCGGAAGGAGAAGGAGTTTCATAAGGGGTCCAATGAGGTTGGGCAGGCGCGCAGCAGCCGCCTTGAAGCGGGCACCTGTAGCGCCCTGATGCGCCGTGGCCGTCATTGTTGCCGAATCGAATTAGCTCACAAGGAACGATCCTGCGATTTCGGTCGGTTCGTGCTGTGCGCCGTTCGGGCCGATGCCTGCTGGTGGCTAGCGAATATCGATGGCCGGCGTCTACCAGATACGGACGCGCGCCGCAGGCGAAAGATAGAGAGCCGCGCCTGGCTGGACGTCAAATGCCGCGTACCATGCATCCACGTTGCGTACTTCGAAGGCGCGTTGGTGGCCTGGAGCATGAACGTTCTGCAGCTGTGCCCGCAGCCTCGAATCGTTGAACTTCGCCCGTCTGGCCTGGGCGTATGCGATGAAGAACCGTTGGTCACCAGCGAGTCCGTCGACGATGGGAAGGTCATGTCCGCCGAGAGCCTTCCGATACGCATCAAAGGCGATATTCAAGCCGCCAAGGTCTGCGGTGTTTTCCGTAATCGTCCGCTTGCCGTCCAGACGCACGCCTGGTGCTATTTCGTAGCCGTTGTATTGTGCAACGAGCTGGTCCGTTCGGCCTACGAATGCCCGGCGTACCTCGTCGGGCCACCAAGGGTTGCGCAGACCATTTTCATCGCGGGTACTGCCACCCGGGTCGAATTGATGCGTAAGCTCGTGACCGATGGTCGCGCCGATGCGTCCATAAAGGTCCGCCGCATCATAAGCCGGATCGAAGATGGGTTTTTGCAGGTATGCAGCGGGGAAAAACAGTGCCAGACGGCTGGTGTCGGAACATGCGTTGACCGTCGAGGGGTAGAGGCATGTCCATTCGTGCCTGTCGAGCGGCTTATCGAGATGGGTCAGCTTGTCATCCCACGTCCAACGGTTCGCCCTCTCCACATTGTCGAAAAGGTTGCTGTTGCTGAACGTCAACCCGCTGTAGTCGTGCCAGGTTGAGGGATATCCCACTTCGATAATGACGTTCTTCAGCTTTGCAAGCGCCCGGCTTCGTGTCGCTTCATCCATCCAGGTGACGTTCTGGAGTCGATGAGCGAAAGCCTCCTTGATCGCAGCTGCAAGTGCCTCCATGCGGGCCTTGCTGGAGGGGGAAAAGAAGCGCGCCGCGTAGATCGCTTCCACGTCGTCCGGGATAAAGTCCTGGACCAGCTTCACTGCGCGTTCCGCGCGGGATTTCTCTGCACCCGCGCCTAGCAGGACTGCATCGTGGAACTCGAAATGCGCTCTGGAGAGATCGGTGGAGAGGTAGGGGGCATACGCGTCCAGGAATCGAATCAGGAGGTACGCGCGCAATGTCTCGACCGGCGCCTCGACAAACGCTTTCGCCCGCACCGACATCACGTTGGGCTCATCGATACGCATACGGCGCCCCTCCGGCCAACCGAATGCGTGGATGACCCGGGCCCACGGGATGCCCGGCATCCGGCGGGTCAGGTCGGCAACGCTAACCTCGTCGTAAATGACCTCGTCACTTTCGGGCGGCTTTGGCGATGCCAGTCGGGTCTCAAATGCCAGGACGTCCTTTGCGACGCGGTGGGCGTCGTGGATACCGGCCGCGAACAGGAGCTTCTCGGCGTACGCGGCGTACGCTTCGGCAGCCTGTGAACCACCGGGTGTGTCCGCGAGGTAGTAACCGCGTTCCCCCATCCCTAGCCCGTCGCTCCACCAGTAGAGGGTCGAGTATCCGACGCGATGGTCGTCGTCACTGGGGCCGCCAGAGAACAGCGTGTGCACACCAAGCCGAGCATAACGGGCCATTGCTTCGGCAATGTCATCCCGCGTGGCGAGGCCGGAAATGTCGTTGAGAGCGGGTTTCGCGGGGGAGATGCCCAGCCGATTTACCTCGCTCTCGTTCATGAAAGAACGAAACAAGGTGCCTGCACGCGAGGTCGGCTTCTCTGCTTCTTCGGCGAGAATAGCGTTCATGCGTTCGCGGGCCATCTTGCGAGCGCTATTATCGCCGTACACCACCCCGCTGTCGGGCGGAATGACGGCGGTCTTCTGCCAGCCCCCATTGGCATACAAGTAGAAGTCGTCACCGGGACGGATGGAGCGGTCCATGCCTGTGACATCGACGGCGTTGGCTGTCATTGCAGGAACGGCCGAGAAAGCCAACGCCGCGACTAGGGTCTTGATGATCGGTGCTTGCATTGATGGTGGTGATCTTCATGGCACTCGCTTTCCCACAAAGCTAGCAAACGGCGTCAGCTCGAGGTTGTCTGTTCCTGAGCGGTGTGTCTGATCCTGCGCCATTTGTTCTCGGCCCGATCCGCTCGATGTCACGGACGCCCATTTCTGGGACCTTACAGCCGTCAACGCGCTGGACCGCGTCGCGTTCAAGTTCCGCCAGGAGGGCAAGCAAGTCGAGGTGATCGGATTGAACGCGGCCAGCGCCGGCCTCGTCGATCGCCTGGTCACCCATCACAAGGAAGGGGCAACCGTCCCGACGGGGCACTGATCCGCGGGGCAAGTCCAACGCTAAGGCGACGGCGCGATCACCTCGCCATCTTCCTTCACGAACGGCGACTGAAGCGGCGGGGTGATCTCCAGCACGATCTCCGACGGACGGCACAGCCGCGTCCCGCGCTCGGTCACGACAAACGGCCGGTTGATCAGGATGGGGTGGGCAAGCATCGCGTCCAGGATCTGGTCATCGGTCACCCCCGGATCGCCCAAGCCCAGTTCGGCAAACGGCGTGCCCTTTTCACGGGCTGCCTGGCGTGGGGTCAAGCCGGCATCGGCTATCAGCCGGACCAATGTCGTCCGGTCGGGCGGGGTGACGAGATATTCGATCACCCGGGGCTCGATGCCGACGTGGCGCAGCAGTGCCAGGGTGTTGCGCGAGGTGCCGCAAGCCGGGTTGTGGTAGATCGTCGCGTTCATGGTCAGGCCTGTGTCGAAGAGAGGGAAGCGGCGCCGGAGGCGGCAGCCAGGGCAAGGGCTTCCGCCGCACCCTTACGTTCGCTGTAGCGGTCCACAAGGTAATCGGCCCGCCCGCGCACCAGGTAGGTGAACTTCATCAGTTCCTCCATGACGTCCACCACCCGATCGTAGAACGGGGAGGGTTTCATCCGGCCGGCCGCATCGAACTCCTGCCAGGCCTTCGCGACGCTCGACTGGTTCGGGATGGTCACCATGCGCATCCAGCGGCCGAGCACCCGGAGGGTGTTGACCACGTTGAAGGACTGGGATCCCCCGGAAACCTGCAGCACCGCCAGCGTGCGGCCCTGGGTCGGGCGGACTCCGCCCTCTTCGAGAGGTAGCCAGTCGATCTGGTTCTTGAACACGCCGGTGATCGTCCCATGCCGTTCAGGGCTGACCCAGACCTGGCCCTCCGACCATAGCGACAGCGCACGGAGTTCCTGCACCTTCGGGTGGTCCGCCGGGACGCTGTCGAGCATGGGCAGGGTAGCCGGGTCGAACACTCGGGTCTCGGCGCCCAGGTGCTGGAGGATGCGCTCAGCTTCCAGCGCCAGTTTGCGGCTGAAGGACTGGGGCCGCAGCGAACCATAGAGCAGGAGGATCCGCGGCGGGTGTCCGGCATCGCCTGCGCCTACCAGATCGGCATGGAGCGGGGCAGGCAGGTCGTGGGTGAGGTGAGGCAAGGAGGGCGCGGCCATGAAGCCTCCGGTTGTGTCATTTCGATAACTCTAGCACTATGGAGATCAACTTTCGAAACCGCTAGCGCCGCCTCCATGCTCTTAGCGTTACTGATCTTCCTCGTCACCCTGGTCTTCGTCATCTGGCAGCCCCGAGGCTTGGGCATTGGCTGGAGCGCGATGGCCGGCGCCGCCGTGGCGCTGTGCGCCGGCGTCATCCATTGGGCGGACATCCCCGTGGTCTGGCACATCGTCTGGAACGCCACGGCCACTTTCATCGCGGTCATCGTCATCAGCCTGCTCCTGGACGAAGCGGGGTTCTTCGAATGGGCCGCGCTCCACGTCGCCCGCTGGGGCGGCGGGCGAGGGCGGGTGCTGTTCGCCCTCCTGGTGCTCCTGGGCGCCGCGGTCTCGGCGGTGTTCGCCAACGACGGGGCGGCCCTGATCCTCACACCGATCGTCATGGCCATGTTGGTGGCCCTGGGCTTTTCGCCCGGCGCCACCCTGGCCTTTGTGATGGCGGCGGGGTTCATTGCCGACACCGCCAGCCTGCCGCTGGTGGTTTCCAATCTGGTCAACATCGTGTCGGCGGACTTCTTCCGTATCGGGTTTGGCCGCTATGCGGCAGTGATGGTTCCGGTGGCCCTGGTGTCGGTCGCGTCTTCCCTCGCGGTGCTGCTCGCCTACTTCCGCCGGGCCGTTCCGGTGACGTACCCGTTGGATCGCTTGAAGGCGCCGGCGGAAGCGATCCGCGACCGGCCAACCTTCCTCGCCGGCTGGTGGGTACTGGCTGCTCTGCTTGTCGGCTTCTTCGGGCTGGAACCGTTGGGGGTGCCGGTCAGCGCGGTTGCCGCAGTTGCGGCCGTGGCGCTGCTGATCGTGGCCGCGCGGGGCCACCGGATTCCGACGATGAAGGTGCTGCGCGGGGCGCCGTGGCAGATCGTGCTCTTTTCCCTGGGCATGTATCTGGTGGTCTACGGGCTGCGCAATGCCGGATTGACGGGCTACCTGGCGAGCCTGTTCGACCGCTTCGCCGCCCACGGTGTCTGGGGTGCGGCACTGGGCACCGGATTCACCACGGCCGTGCTGTCCTCCGTCATGAACAACATGCCCACAGTTCTGGTGGGGGCCCTTTCGATCGACGCCAGCCATGCCACGGGCGCGGTCGAGGAGGCCATGATCTACGCCAACATCATCGGCTGCGACCTGGGGCCGAAGCTCACCCCCATCGGCTCGCTGGCGACACTGCTTTGGCTCCACGTGCTTGCGCGAAAGGGCGTGCGGATCTCGTGGGGCTACTACTTCAAGGTCGGGGTCACACTGACGTTGCCCGTGCTGCTGATCACCCTGGCCGCCCTGGCCGTGCGGGTGGCGTGGTGAGCCGGGCTGTGGGGGCAGGTTTGATAACCTGCGCCGGTATGACGCCCTCCATGACAACCCCCGATGCGCTCAAGGCTCTGGCCGCCCTTGCCCAGGAAAGCCGGCTGGCCATCTATCGTTTGCTGGTCGAGCATGCCCCGGACGGCTTGGCGGTCGGTGCTATTGGCGAGGCCCTGGGCCTGCCCAGCGCCACCTTGTCGTTCCATCTGAAGGAACTGGCCCATGCGGGGCTGGTCACAAGCCGCCAGGCGGGCCGCTACATCTATTACACCCCGATGCTGGATACGGTGACCCACCTGGTGAATTTTCTCACTGAGAACTGCTGCGTGGCCTCGGGCGGACCGTGTGAAGCGGGGCCGTCGAGACGCTGATCGCCATCGCGCGGGCTCCCTGTTCCGCGGATTTTGAAAGTGAAGTTCAACTTTCCGGCCTGTTCGTTTAGGGTGGACCGATTACCTGTACCCCGAACGGAATCCCATGCTGTCTACATTGATCTGGCGACCCCTCCAGCGGCTCATCGACTTCATGTCGGGCTCCGCCACCGGTGGATTGGTCCTCATGGGCACCGCCGCCCTTGCCATGGTCGTGGCGAACTCGCCGTTGGCCGGTGCCTACGAACACGCGCTCCACGTGGAACTGGGGCCGCTTTCGGTGCTCCATTGGATCAACGACGGGCTGATGGCGGTGTTCTTCCTGCTCGTCGGCCTGGAGATCAAGCGGGAGTTCGTCGATGGCGAATTGTCCAGTCCTCGGTTGCGCATCCTTCCTGGTTTGGGGGCGCTGGGCGGGATGGTTGTCCCGGCGGTGATCTACCTCGCCTTCAACGGGGCGCATCCAGAATCGCGAAACGGATGGGCAATTCCGTCGGCGACCGACATTGCGTTCGCGTTGGGCGTGGCGGCGCTCCTGGGGTCCCGGGTGCCGACATCGCTGAAAGCCTTCCTCGCCGCACTGGCCATCATCGACGACCTCGGCGCGGTGGTGATCATCGCCTTGTTCTACACCCCGGATCTTCAACTGGGATATCTGCTGGCATCGCTGGGCGTGATCGTGCTGATGGCGGGGTTGAACCGGGCAGGGGTCCGGAAGTTGAGCCCCTATCTGGTGGCGGGTGCGGTGTTGTGGGGTCTGGTCCACGCCTCCGGTGTCCATGCCACGCTGGCCGGGGTCGCCACGGCCCTGTGTATTCCCTTGCGTGACGAGCATGGTCGGCCACCCTCCGACGGCGATTGCTCGCACTCGCCCTTGCTGCAACTCGAGCACGCATTGCACCGTCTGGTGCCGGTGCTTGTGCTGCCTCTTTTTGGCTTCGCCAACGCAGGTATTTCGTTCGCCGGGTTGGGCGCGGAGCAGTGGCTTGCGCCCACGACGCTGGGCGTCGGCCTCGGTCTGGCCGCGGGCAAGGTTCTGGGCGTGTTCGGCGCCGCGTGGCTCGCGATCAAAGCCGGTTGGGCCGAACTGCCCCCGCAGGCCAGCCATGGTCAACTGTTTGCCACGGCCTGGCTGTGTGGCATCGGCTTCACCATGTCGCTCTTCATCGGCATGTTGGCGTTCCCGAATCATCCGGAACTGCAGGATGAAGCGAAGCTGGGCATCCTGGCCGGTTCGCTGCTGGCCGGGACGATCGGCGCGGTGATATTCGCCGTCGTGCCCAGGCGTTCTTCCTAGCCAGGGCCTTGTTTCTTCGCATCGCCACGAATCATGAGCGCTACGCCGGATAGCGCCAGCCCGGCTGCAAACAGCTTCGCGCACGATAGGCGTTCCCCGAGCAGTGCAGCCGAGAGCAGCAGCGCGACCACGGGCGAGGCATAGTTGAAGGTGTTGGCGATCGTCGGAGAGACATCCGCGTTCACGGCGAGAAACACGGCATAGCCCACCAGCGTGCTGCCGACGACGAGAAAGCCCAATGCCCAGCAGGCTGCGGTGGGCAGGTGTGTCAGATCCGTCAGGCCTGACTCCCCTGTCGACGCGGCGACGATCACGAGCACCGCGGCGGCAGCGGTCAATTGCACCGTCAGTGCCACCACCGGATCGGCGGGCAGACGCAGCCGCCGCGCCCACAGCGACCCTCCGGCCCAGAAGGCGGAGGCGAGAAGCGTCAGTGCGGCACCCATTGGTTTGAAGCCACCCGCTCCCGAGGTGAACCAGGCCATGAGCACGAGGCCTGCGAAGCCCAGCCCGATGCCGCAGGTTTGTCGCCATCCGATCGGTTCGCGCAAGGCGATCCATGCGAACAGCGCGAGGAACAGGGGTGCCGCCGATCCGAAAACCGACGCGACGCCCGCCGGCAGCATGTGCGTGCCGAGTATGGCCGCTGTCTGGCTACCGACCAGCATCACCACGCCCAGTCCCGCGGCATTGACGCATTCCCGGACACGGAACGGGTGTGCACGCAGGCGCAACAGTCCCAAAGGCAGGATCACGAGGGCGGCGATGGCAAAACGCAACGTGGCGAGAAGCAGGGGATGGATCGCGTCACCCCCAATCTTGAAGGCGACAAAGTTGGCGCCGTTGTAGAACCACTGGTAGCCGACCGCGAGAACGACCAGGGCCCGGTTTTGTGCCCAGCCATTGCGAGTGCTTGGATTGCCGCGCTGGCCGTCGATGAGTTCTGCACGCGAACTTTCAGATCTGGTCTGCATGAAGGCTCTTGTTACGAAGCCATGTGCGGATCGCCTCGACCAGTTCCGCCTTGCGTTCCAGTGGTAGCCAGTGCGCTCCGGGCAAGTCGGTTATGGTGAGGTCTTTGCACGCCGCGCGCATCGGCTCGCCATAGCAATTGCCATCGATGGTGTTCATCTGATCGAACCGTCCATTGACGAAGAGCGCTGGGATGCGGAGGTTTCCTCCATCCGGCGCCCGGCGTGCGTAGGCGATATTCGCTTCATCGTTCAGATACCACGCGCAGGGTGCCCGAAAGCCTCTTTCCGAAAACCGCTGCACCAGCACGTTGAAGTCTTCCGCAGGCCAGAGCGCCGGATCGGGTGGGGTGGGCGGTGCGCGATGCGCGTCGCCGAAACGCCCGCCCCTGCGGGTAACCGAGGCATTCGAGGCGGGCTTGGCGGTGTTGGCAGGGTCGCCACGTCGATAGATCGAAGCCAGCGACGCCGCTATATCCGCATCCAGATCCGAGACCGCCGCATCGAAGTGCGTGTTGTAGTAGCGGTAATAGTCCCACTGCCCATCCGGGTACCGATCGGCCGGGTAAATCCTCCGGTCCACCAGGGGCACGAGTGTCGCCAGCGCGTTGGCGTCCGGAAAATACGGAACCGAGACCATCACCGCACCACGAACGCGAGCTGGCTCGTGGGCTGCCAGTAAGCCGACAATGACACTCCCCCAGTCATGCCCGATCCAGACCGCAGGCTGCCCACCTAGATGGTCATGCAGCTCCAACATATCGGCGACGACCTGCTCATTGGTGTATGCGTCCGTGGTATCCGGGGCAGACGAGCCGCCGTAGCCGCGCATGTCGGGAGCAATGCAGTGCCAGCCGTCGTCAGCGAATGCCAGCATCTGCGCCCGCCAGACCAGGCTCAGTTCCGGCCAGCCGTGCAAAAGCATCATGAGCGGCCCGTCGGTAGGACCGCATTCGAGATAGTGCGTGGTGTGGCGTGGGGTGCGGAAGGTCTTCGCTTGAAGCTGCGGTTCGTGCATGGATGCCTGCCTTTCTTCGAACGCGATCACCGCATCCTAGGGGCACCGATTGACCTTGGTTAGGCCCCTAATCGTGTATAAGGCTTGAAGCTGAACTTACAGGTACAGGCATTGAGACAGAGAGACTCATTGGACGGCCTGGACGTTTTCATTGCCGTCGCGGAAGCGGGGAGTTTTTCCGAAGCGGGAAGAAGACTGGGCATCTCGGCGTCGGCAGTCAGCCAGGCGGTAAAGAGCCTGGAGGTGCGCCTCGGAACGTCACTGTTCCGCCGTTCCACGCGCAGTCTGAGCCTCACGGACGTAGGCTCGGATTATCTGCGAGCGGTCGCTCCCGCCTTGTCCCAGCTACGCCGCGCCTCGGAAGAAGCCTCGGGTCGAAGCGGCCGACCCGCCGGACCGTTGCGGCTCACCATGCCTCGTGCACCCTTCGAGTTGGTCGTGGCGCCGAAGCTGGCGGCCTTTCGCGAGGCCTATCCCGCAGTGGAGCTCGAAATCGCGGTCGAGGCACGCATGGTCGACATCGTGAAAGAGGGCTACGACGCCGGCCTGCGCTACGGCAACCATCTCGATCAGGACATGGTGGCTGTGCCGGTATCGCCGGCATCGGAAGCGATTCTCGTAGGGTCCCCCACCTATCTCGAGCACCACGCGATGCCTAAGGTTCCGGACGACCTCTTGAAGCATCACGCGATGGTCTGCCGCAGCCAGGAAACGGGCGTCATCATTCCATGGACCCTGTATCGCGGTGGCAAGGCCGTGAAGGTCACGCCGCCATTCGTCACGGTTGTGCACGACCTTGCGTCGCAGATCGCGCTTGCGGTGAGAGGGATGGGCGTCGCCTTTCCGCCGGTCGCACTGGTGTCGGATCTATTGGACTCAGGCAAGCTGGTGCGAGTGTTGCCTGCCTGGTCGGGTAGGTTGGATACGACCTATTTATACTTTCCGAGTCGTCGACATCGGTCACCGGCGCTGCGTGCGTTTATCGAATTTATGAGGCAGTGAGTTCAGTCTTTAGGCTTGGCGCACTCATTTCCGGTCGCGCATGTGTGCAAAATTAACTGCGATGCCGGTTAGCACGGTAGAAAGGCCAACGACGCATATCGAGGCACCGAGGAACACGAATCCGAATAGGGCGATCGGGAAGCCGATAGAACCAATCGCCACGCCGATAGCGGCGATCCGCACGCCAGTGTATTGTGAATCGTGCAGGATGTTGGCCCAGTTGATCTCTTTCATTTTCAATCGAATGCAAGCCCAAACTCGGTCGACTGGGGCGCATTTTGTGGCGCCCCCTGTTTCGTCAGCACCGAAAGCCCCTTTCGTCGGGTTGTTGGCGGGCGCACGCCACCCACACCATGACGGGTCGCGCATGCAGCCGGTGTCGCCAAGGCCAAGGCGATCTATCCCTGTGAGCGATAACGAATGGACGTAAGCATATGTAGACGCCCCAACCGTCAGGCCTATCGGGTCGCTCTGGACATTGCGACCGGCGGCGGACTCGTAGTCTCCTCAAGACTGGACCCGTGGCGCAATTGCTTCGCCATCGCCATGGCCGCGTCGGCATGCAGGATGCATGGAGCGTGTTAGTCCATGATCGTCCCCTCGACCACCGCCAGTTGCTCGTGTAGTGCAACAAGCGTGGCTCCGTAGCTGGGAGTGATCATCAAGACTTGATGACTCTGGTCGGAGACAATGGCGCGCAAAGGCGCAAGGTAACGTTCGCGGTCCTCGCCATGGTTGAGCAAGACGAGGATGTCCTCCGAGATGTCGTCACTGCTCAAGATCGCACAATCAAGGATGATGTTGCCCTCCGCGAAACCGTTGACACTAAAGCGCTTCACGCCCGAAAGAATCAAGGTGACGGGCACCTTCTTATCGGTTCGCGCAAATACTCTGATCTCTGCACCTCTGGAAAGAAATCCATCCAGAAATCCGTCGTGAAGCGTAGGTCGCAAATCAGCGGATCGGCTCATGGCGTTTTGTTCACCTCATCCTGTGTACGGGACGGGCAGGCCCGCGATTGGGGTGGCCTGGAGCGGACCTATCGGACGGACGATCCCGATCGTGGGCATGAGGGTCTCCCGCGCAATTGTGGTCGTGTCCGTAGTCAATGTCGGTTTGTGGGTAGCCATCATCCCCGTATGTGCGCCCCTGTTTTGGCGACCCATCAGGGTAAGTTGTCCAACTGGTGTCGCCGGGCGTGCCTTTGATCGGATTGCTGGACGATGCCTCTTGTCCATGGGAGCCCATGATTCCATCTGCCACCCAACCGAGTCCATAGCCGATTCTCGCACCTATGGCTGCGCCGCCGTAAGCCTCGGCTGGAACGAGAGGGCCATTTTGGTGTCGGTCGGGTGATAAACGTACCAGCCGTTCGTTGAATAGGGCGCGCCGTAATACAACTGGGCTGAGCTATCGGCCGTCGCGCTGGCAGCAAAGAGTGAGGTACGCTGCGGTAATCTCCTCGCGTAGCTGCATTGGCTTCGTGCGCGGCACTTTCGGATGTCATCGGACCAGTGGCACTTGCAGAGGTCGCTGGTTGGCCTTGGCCATGGCGCACTCGGCGGCGCAGGTACAGACCGACTGCGCTTCGAACACGGTGGGATCGACCGACACCGACGCCATCGTCTCTGGATAGGACGCCACGGCGGTGGGCGAACAGGCGTCGGCCTATGGCAACAGCTCGCTCGCGACGGGCGGCCGGGCGAAGGGTGTAGCGGCAGTGCCATGTGACGATGGGCACCGCGGTACCGCCTGCGAGGGGCGGGCGTTCCTACGAAGCCCTTCCGGCCCGTTCCCTGGCCCCGCCCGCCCCGCACATCTCCCCCAACAAGTCCGGCCTCAGGATGTGGATGACCTTCCGCGACACCCGCAACACCCCGAGGTCCTCCATCCGCGTGAACAGCCTGCTCACGGTTTCGACCACCACGCCCAGGTAGTTGGCGATGTCATAGCGCGACATCGGCAGAATGAGGTGGGTGGTGTCGCGGGCCAGGCGTCCGTAGCGTTCGCTCAGGCTCCGCAGGAAAATGGCCAGGCGCTCCTGCGCCTGTTGGCGGCCCATCGTCACCACGTGTGATTGCTCGGCCACCATTTCGCGGCTGACGATGCGCAGCAACTGCCGTTGCAGGCCCGGAATCTGCGCCGTGAGTTCTTCCAGGCGGGAATAGGGCAGTTCGCAGATGCTGCTGCGTTCGAGTACTTCGGCACTGCTCTGGTGCGCATCGTGGGCCAGGGCATCCACGCCGACGATTTCGCCGGGCAGATGGAAGCCGAGCACCTGTTGGGCGCCGTCGGCGTCCTGCACCACGGTTTTCAGTGTGCCGGAGCGCACGACATACAGCGCGTGGAACGGGTCGCCCTGGCGGAACAGCATCCCGCCGCTTTCCAGCGTGCGCTTGTCGCGCACGCTGGAATCCAGACGCTCCAGCTCGGCCTGGTCGATGCCCGCCGGCAGGCACAGTTCGAGCAGGCCGCAGGCGCGGCAGCTGCGGCGGAGCTGACTCAGGTCGATCGGAGCGGAGGCCTGGGTCATGGCTCAGAACCGGTAGCCGGCGCTGAAGCCGTAGACCATCGGGTCGATATGGGCGTTGCCCACCTTCGTGCCACCCACTTTCACGTCGGTGCGGATGCGGATCCAGCGCACGTCGGCGGTGAGCAGCCAGCGGTCGTTGAGCTTGAAGTCCACGCCGGCGCGTGCGGCCACGCCCCAGCTGTCGTCCAGCTTCACGTGGGCGCCGTCGAGGATGCCCTTGCCCTTGCTGTCGTAGAAGTGGGTGTAGTTGATGCCCAGGCCGAGGAACGGCGACACCTGCGACGTGGGCACGAAGTGGTAGTTCACGCCGACGGTGGGCGGCAGCTGCTTGGTCGTCGCGGCCTTCGAACCGTTCAGGCGCACTTCGTGGCGGAAAGGCACCGCGCCCAGCACGTCGATGCCCCAGTTCGGGGTGAGCAGGTATTCGAGGTCGATGCTCGGGCGGGTGCTGCTGTCGACCTTGGCCTTCATGCCGGCAAGATGACCCGGGTTGCTGTCCGGATGCACGGTGGCGGCACCGAAGCGCAGCACCCATTGGTCGTCGCCGTTGAGGTTCTCGGCGGCGAGCGCGGGAAGGGTGGTAAGCACGGCGGCGCCGAGTGCGAGCCAGGGGAGCAGGGGTTTCATTGTTATGTCCTTGGTGTGGAATGCAGGCGCATTCTGGAAGGCACGGTCCGCGGCCAATTGATCTGGATCAGTTCCGCGGCTCCGTTGCGCCGTCTGCGACGTCCTGCCGCAGCGCGGTGCGCCGGGGTGTGCGGCGATCTTGATCAAGGTCAAGTAGCCCGGGCGTCCCCCAGCCGACACTTGCACCCACGTTGCGCCGCCCCAGGGGCGAGGGCATCGAAGCGCGCCGCAGGCCGGCGCGTGTCATTCCACCTAGGGACGTCACGCCATGCATGACATCACCGTCGTCGATCTGTCGCGGCTTCAATTTGCGGCCACGGCGCTTTATCACTTCCTCTTTGTACCGCTCACGCTCGGCATGACCTTCATGCTGGCGGCGATGGAAACCGTCTACGTGGTCACCGGCAAGGTGATCTACAAGCAGATCACCCAGTTCTGGGGCAAGCTGTTCCTCATCAACTTTGCACTCGGTGTGGCCACCGGCCTCACCATGGAATTCCAGTTCGGTACGAACTGGTCGTTCTACTCAAGTTTCGTCGGAGATATTTTCGGCGCGCCATTGGCTATCGAAGGCCTCATGGCGTTCTTTCTCGAATCGACCTTTGTCGGCCTGATGGTGTTCGGCTGGCATCGGCTCAAGCCCGGCCAGCATCTGGCGGTGACCTACCTGGTGGCGCTGGGCTCGAACCTCTCGGCTCTGTGGATCCTGGTGGCCAACGCCTTCATGCAGGACCCGGTGGGTGCCCACTTCAACCCCACCACCATGCGCATGGAACTGAACGACTTCGCTGCGCTGATCTTCAGCTCGGATGCGCAGGCCAAGTTCGTGCACACCTCCATCGCCGGCTACGTCACCGCGGCGATCTTCGTGGCCGGCGTCAGCGCCTGGTACATGCTGAAGAACCGGCACATGGAACTGGCACGCCGCTCGTTCCGCATGTCGGTGCTGTTCGGTGTGCTGTCCACCGCCGGTGTGATCACGCTGGGCGACGCGCTCGGCTTTGTCGGTGCCGAAGCGCAGCCGACCAAGCTGGCCGCGATGGAAGGCCTGTGGAAGACCGAAAGCGCGCCCATGCCGTTCAACCTCATGGCATTCCCGTCGCAGGAGAACCAGACCAACTACGGGGAGGTGAAGGTTCCCTATGTGCTGTCGATCCTGGTCACGCATTCGCTGACGGGCACGGTGCCCGGCGTGGATGTGCTGGAGCAGCGCGCGGAGGAGCGCATCCGCGGCGGTATCCCGGCGGTGTCGTCGCTGAAGATGTTGTCGGCCGACCCGAAGGATCCGGTGGCCATGAACCAGTTCACTACCCACCAGAAGGATCTGGGCTACGGCTTCCTGGTGAAGCGCTACGCGGACGATGTGACCACGGCCACCGACGAGCAGATCGCCCAGGCCGCCAAGGACTCGATCCCGCACGTGGCCACCATGTTCTGGTCGTTCCGCGTGATGGTGTTGCTGGGTCTGGGCATGCTGGCCTTCTTCGTCCTCGGCCTGATCTACACCCTGCGCAACACGGTGCAGTACAAGCGCACCTTCCTGAAGTTCGCGGTGTGGATGATCCCGGCGCCGTTCCTCGCCTGCGAGGCCGGCTGGCTGGTTGCCGAGATCGGTCGCCAACCCTGGACGGTGTACGGCCTTCTGCCGACCTGGATGTCCGCTTCCACGCATAGCGTGGGCTACATGGTCTTCTCGCTGATCGGCTTCGTGGCGGTCTACACGGTGTTCATCGTCATCGAGATGTACCTGATGGTGCGCGCGATCCGCAAAGGCCCCGACGACGGCAACGGCGCTGCCGAACTGGACGTCGGCGACCTTTCCTTGCCCGCTTCCCGCAAGACTTTGGCAGAGGCTTAATCATGGATATCTACGCAAGCCTGCAAGTGGTCTGGTGGCTGCTGCTCGGCGTACTGCTGATCGGCCTGGCCGTGATGGTCGGCATGGACATGGGCGTGGGGGCCATCCTCCGCTACATCGGCCGTACCGATCTGGAGCGCCGCGTGGCGCTGAATGTCATCGGCCCGCACTGGGACGGTAACCAGGTGTGGTTCATTCTCGGAGGCGGCGCGATCTTCGCCGCCTTCCCGCTGATCTACGCCACCGCGTTCTCCGGCTTCTACGTGGTGATGCTGTTGCTGCTCTGGACGATGATCATTCGCCCGGTCGGCTTCGAATACCGTAGCAAGATGCCGTCGGCAGGGTGGCGCAGCGCGTGGGACTGGGCGCTGTTCGTCAGCGGCTTCGTGCCGATGGTGGTGTTCGGCGCGGCCATCGGTAACCTGTTCCAGGGCGTGCCTTTCCACTTCGACTGGACGCTCACGTCGTTCTACACCGGCAGTTTCCTTGCCTTGCTCAACCCGTTCGCCATCCTGTGCGGCGTGCTATCGGCCTGCATGTCGGCGGCGATGGGCGGCGTGACGGTCATGGGCGGTGCCGAAGGCGCCATTGCGGAGCGCAGCCGGAAGGTGGCCCGCTTGGGATGGGCGCTGGCGATCGTGCTGTTCGCCGTCGGCGGCTTCTGGGTGGCGCACATGCAGGGCTATGTGCTGAATCAGTTCCCGGGTGCCGGTGTGGCGCAGACGCCTCTGCAGCAGGTGGTGACGCGTGCCGACGGTGCCTGGCTCAGCAATTTCCATGCGCACAACGTGCTGTGGCTGCTGCCGGCGGCCGGCTTCCTCGGCATGCTGGGCAGCCTGTTCAGCGCCAGCAGCGAGCGTCCGTTGCTCGCCTGGTGGATGGGCGCGGTGGCCTGGATCGGCGTGATCGGTACGGTGGGATGCGCGCTGTTCCCGTTCCTGCTGCCCTCGGTGAGCAACCCGTCGCAGAGCCTCACCTTGTGGAATTCCGGCTCGAGCCAGTTGACGCTGGCCTGGATGCTCGGTTTCACCCTGGTCTTCGTGCCGCTGGTGGTCTGGTACACCAGCTGGGCTTTCTATGTGATGCGCGGCAAGGTCGATCCCGACCAGGTCGCCACTGACGAACACGCCTACTGAGCGGAGGCTTGACGATGAAAACCTTCATACAGTTCTCGATCTTCATGTTGATCGCCGGTCTGGCGATCGTGCTGGCGATCATTCTCGGCGACCGTGGCGCGTGGTACTTCGCCTGGCTGGTCGGCACGGTGATGATCGTGCTGATCGCCGCGGTGGGTGGTGCCTTGCTCGACGCACAGGACGAGCGCGCCGCCGCACTGGCCCTCGAGCGGAAAGATGGCAAGCACTGAACACGGTGCCGCCGCGGACTGGCTGCGCCAACAGGCGCAGCCAGTCCGCCGTCTGCTGCGCAACGCCATCTCGTACGGCGCGGCGCAGTCGCTCCTTGTATGCGCCATCGCGTGGCTGGTGTCGCATGTTCTGGCGCAGGCGATCTTCGCGCATGCGGGGCTGGCCGACCTGCGCTGGTCGATCCTGGGCGTCGTTGCGCTGGTCTTGCTGCGTGCCGTGTTGCTCTATCGCCAGCGCGCGTGCAGCGATGCTGCCGGCAGGGCGGTGACGCAGAACGTGCAACGCAGTCTGCGGGAGCGCCTGCGTCAGCTGGGGCCGCGGTGGTCTACGGGACAGTCCGCGGGCGATCTGGTTACCCGGCTGGTCGATGGCGTGGACACGCTGGCTCCGTACTACGCCGGCTATCTCCCGCAGGCGGCGCTGGCCGGCCTGATCCCGACCGTGGTGCTGCTGGCGGTGGGCCTGCGCGAGCCCTGGTCGGCGTTGGTGTTGCTGTTGTGCGCGCCGTTGCTGCCGGTGTTCCTGATCCTGGCCGGACGCGCTGCCGCCGAGGCCAGCACACGCCGCTGGCTGCGCCTGCGCCGCCTGGGCGCACGCTTCATGGACGCGGTGTCGGGCTTGAGCACCCTGCGGCTCTATCGTGCCGCCGAGCGCGAACATGAGCGTGTGCTGGCGGCCGGCGAAGGGTATCGGAAGGACACCATGGCGGTGCTGCGGGTGGCCTTTCTTTCCGCGCTGGTGATGGAATTCTTTGCCACGTGCAGCATTGCCATCGTGGCGGTGATGGTGGGCTTTCGGCTGATGTCCGGCCACCTGGGTTTTGCCGAAGGCATGTTCGCGCTGTTGCTCGCGCCGGAGTTCTTCCTGCCTCTGCGCGCCATGGGCACGCAGCGGCACGCGCGGATGGAGGCCGTGGCGGCCGCCGAGGGCCTGGTCGATATTCTGGCGGCGCCGGTCGCGGCGCCCCTGGCCGCAACGCCTGTCGCCACGCCGAAAGCGGCGGCTCCCAACCTCGTGCTGCGCGGTGTGCATGCCAGCCAGGGCGACAGTGGCGAGGTGTTGCGCGGTATCGACCTGACGGTGCCGGCGGGGAGCCGTCTGACCCTGGTCGGGCCGAGCGGCGGTGGCAAATCCAGCCTGCTTGCCGCGGTGATGGGTCTGCTGCCGTTGGAAAGCGGCGATATCGAGATCGACGGCCATGCCCTGCAGGCTGCCGACTTGCCGGTGTGGCGCGCACAGATCGCCTGGCTGCCGCAGCGCCCGCATGTGTTCAACGGCAGCCTGCGCGACAACCTGCTGCTGGCCCGCCCGGACGCGGACGAGGTGAGCATCGCGCGCGTGTTGCGCATGGCGTCTCTCGACCACGTGGTGGCGAAGCTCCCGCAAGGTCTGGATACGCCGTTGGGAGAACGTGGCCTCGGCTTGTCCGGCGGCGAGCTGCAACGGCTGGCGATCGCGCGTATGTGCCTGCGCGATGCATCGGTGTTGTTGTGGGACGAACCTACCCAGCATCTGGATGCCGCCACGGCGGCGCAGATCGAGCAGCAACTGGATCAGTTCGCCCGGGGACGCACCGTGCTGCGGGTGGCACATCGCGTACGGGATCTGGGGCCACAGGAAGTCGTGGCCGTGCTGGTCGGAGGAACGATCGTGGAGCAGGGCACGGTGGCGCAGCTGCGTCGGCCGGGCACCGCCTTCGCTGCACTGCTGCAAGAGGATCTGCGCGCATGAACTGGCAGCGTCGTCTGTTCGAACTGATGCAGCCGCAGCGTGGGCGCATGCTCGCCGCGCTCGGTCTGAGTCTGCTGGCAAGCACGGCGGGTATCGGCCTGATGGCGGTGTCCGGGCACTTCATCGCCAGCATGGCCCTGGTGGGCGCGGGTGCCGCGGCCATCAATTACTACACCCCGGCGGCCCTGGTGCGCCTGTTCGCGATCCTGCGCACGGGCGGCCGTTATGCAGAACGCCTCTGCGGCCACGATGCCACGCTGTCCATTCTTGCGCGTCTACGCGGCTGGTTGTTCGGCCGGTTGATCCCGCTGGCTCCGGCGGCGCTGGCGGAGCAGCGGGGCGCACAACTCCTGTCGCGCCTGCGGGCCGATATCGACACGCTGGAACAGTCGTACCTGGGCCTGTGGCTGCCCAGCGCTGTGGCGGCTTGCAGCGCCCTGGTCGTGCTCGTCGTTGCCGCTTGCTGGTCGGGCTGGTTTGCGTTGCTTCTGATGCCGTTGCTGCTGTTTGCCGGCGCCTGGCTGCCGTGGCGGTTGCAGGCCAGCCATGCTGACGATGCGGCGCAGATCGACCGCGATGCCGAAGCCTTGCGCGCGGCTTGGGCCGATGCTTTGGCGGGCCGTGCGGAACTGACGATGTGGGGCGCGGAAGACGCGTTCGATGCAAGGATGGAGCAACTGACCGCGCAGCGTGAAGCGGCTCGCGCGCGTACGCAACGTGGGCTGGCTCGCGCCGACGCCATGCTGGCGGCGTGCAGCGGCATCGCCTTGAGCGTCGCCCTCCTGATCGGCGTGCTCGCGATGCAACAGCGCCATCTCGACGGTCCGGGCCTTGCGTTGCTGGCGATGCTCGCCATGGCCGCCTTCGAACCGCTGCTGCCATTGCCGCTGGCATGGTCGCGGCTCGCCGCGATCAAGGCGGCTGCGCAGCGGGTGTTCGAGCTGGCAGACCGCGCGCCGGTAGTGCTCGATCCGGCGACGCCGGTGGCTATGCCACAAGCCACCGATCTGCACTTGCGCGAGGTATGGATGCGCCATGCGCAGCATGGCGAATGGGCGCTGCGGGGGCTCAACCTGGACCTGACGGCCGGCACGCACCTGGCCCTGGTCGGTGCATCGGGCGCGGGCAAGAGCAGCCTCGCGCAGCTGTTGGGGCGCCTGTATCCCTATCAGGGCAGCGTGACGCTGGGCGGCACGGCCCTGGATCAACTGGGTGCCGACGACGTGCGGGCGCGACTCGCCATCGTCGAGCAGGCGCCTTACCTGTTCGATGCGAGTCTGCGCGACAACCTGCGCATCGCGGCGCCGGATGCGGACGACGCCACGTTGCTGCGGGTGCTTGCTGTCGCGCAACTGGACGAATTCCTGCGCGAGCTGCCGAATGGCCTGGACACCTGGGTCGGTGCGAACGGCGTGAACCTCTCGGGCGGCGAAGCGCGCCGGCTGGCGATCGCCCGGGCGTTGCTGGTCGATGCGCCGGTGCTGGTGCTGGACGAGCCTAGCGAAGGCCTCGATGCGCTTACCACCGCCGCGCTGTACAAGTCGCTGGCGGTGGAAACACGGGGCCGCAGCGTGCTGTTGATCACCCATCGTCTCGGCGGTATCGCGGCACTGGTGGACGAAGTGGCGGTGATCGAGCAGGGGCGTATCGTGGCGCGCCGGACGGTGGAAGGTTTTGCGGCGCAAACGACGGACAGCCTGCGCGATGCCGGATGATGCGCGCCAATTGACCGGCATCAAGAACCACGCGCGGCGCGCAGGCGATAGTCTCGCCATGCTTACACCACACACCATGCCCGAGTTCGACGCCGACCTGATCGCCCGCTACGACGGCCGCGGCCCGCGCTATACGAGCTACCCCAGCGCCCTCCAGTTCCACGAAGGGTTCGGCGAAACCCAGCTGCGCGAAGCGATCGCCGCGTCCAACCACGACCCGGTGCCCACGCCGCTATCGTTGTACGTCCACGTGCCGTTCTGCGAGAGCCCCTGCTTCTACTGCGGCTGCAATCGCGTCATCACGCGTGATTCCAGCAGGGGCGAAGCGTACGTGCGCTTGCTCGATCATGAAATCGCCATGCTGGGCGCGTTGATCGATTCCGATCGCGTCGTGCGCCAGCTCCATCTGGGTGGCGGCACACCGAACTTCCTCAGCCTCGGTGCCATGAGCCAGTTGAATGCGTCGATCCATCGGCACTTCACGCCGGCACCGATCGAGCAGCGCGAATGGGGTATCGAGATCGACCCGCGGCACGCCAGCGAAGACTATGTGCGCGGTCTCGGTCGGCTGGGCTTCAACCGTATGTCGGTGGGCATCCAGGATTTCGACCCGGTGGTGCAGGAGGCGGTCAATCGGGAACAGTCCGTCGAGCAGACACGGGTGGCGATCGACACCGCCAGGCGCGTCGGCTACCGCTCGATCAGCGTGGACCTGATCTATGGGCTGCCCCGCCAGAGCATGGACGGCTTCAGCCGCACGCTGGACAAGGTGATCGAACTGAAGCCGGATCGCGTGGCCGTCTACGGCTACGCGCACCTGCCCAAGATGTTCAAGGCGCAGCGTCAGATCGATGCCGAGGCGTTGCCGTCGCCGTCACAGCGTCTGGCCCTTTTCGGCATGGCCTTGCAGCGGCTCACCGACGCGGGTTACGTGTATATCGGCATGGATCACTTCGCGCTGCCGGACGACGATCTGGTTCGTGCGCAGCGGGCGGGAAGCCTGCAGCGGAACTTCCAGGGTTACTCCACCTGCGGCGACTGCGACATCATCGGTTTCGGCCCCAGCGCCATCAGCCGTATCGGCGATACCTACAGCCAGAACCACCGGGACCTTCCGGCCTATACGAAGGCGGTGACGCAGGGCCTCCTGCCGGTGGCACGCGGGCTTCGCCTGAACGAGGACGATCAGCTGCGCCGCGAAGCCATCGGCGAGCTGATGTGCCATGGCACGCTGGATATGGGTACCTTCGCGCAGCGCCACCGCATTCACTTCGCCAGCTATTTCCGCGATGCGCTTGAGCAACTGCAGACGCTTGCGGACGATGGCCTGGTGTCGATGACGGACGACCGTATCGACGTGAGTGCGAAGGGGCGTCTGCTGCTGCGGAATATCGCCATGAGCTTCGATGCGTATGCGCCGGCGGCGAGCAGCAGTTCGCGGTTGATCTGACGGGGTAAAGCCGTTCAAATCACGGTCACGACGTCGCCCGCCCTTAGGGAGATGTCCTTCTCCCACGCCCCGGCCTTCACCCGCGTCCGCTCGCCACCCACGCTCCGTACCGTCACCGAGGTGACCTTGCCGTGCTTCCAGGCCATGTCGACCCGGAAGCCGCCGCGCGCACCGAGGCCTGTCACGCTGCCCGATGCCGCCCAGGCCTCGGGCAGGGCGGGCAGCAGCACGATCAGGCCGGGACGCGACGTGATCAGCATTTCCAGCATGGCCGTTGGGGTGCCGAAGTTTGCGTCGATCTGGAAGGCATCGTTGCCGTCGTCCAGCAGGTACATGTCGAAGAGGTTCTGCGCCGTGCCGTTGCTTCGGTTCTTCGACGGCGACAGATTGGTGAGGACAAGCCGGTAGGCCTTCGCGGCGTCGCCCAACCGTGCCCAGCATATGGCTCGCCAGGCGCAGGCCCAGCCGTATCCGCCGGTGCCTCGCGCTTCCAGCAGCCGGGTGACGCCTTCGATCAGCGCAGGTGGGCTGTCGCCGAGCCGGATCCTGTCGCCCGGGAAGAATCCCACCAGCGGGGACAGGTGCCGGTGTTGCTTCTCACCCAGGTTCTCCGGTGTCATCCATTCTTCCAGCCAGCCCGAGGTGCTGCTGATCCGGGGGAGGTAGAGCCGAGCCTGCAGTTCTCCGATCTTCGCGGCGTAGCCCCTATCCCGGCCCAATAGCGAGCTCGCCTGGCGGTAGTTCTCGAACAGGTCCCACACCAGTTCCTGCGCATAAGTGATGCCTTTGGCATCGAGCGGGCCTTGCTCGGGGGACCAGTCGGCGTCGTCGACAAGCACCTCGCGCATCGAACCGGTGGCTGGGTCCTTCACGCTGATTGTCAGCAGCCGGCTTTCCCAGAACTCAGCTGCGCCCTTCAACAACGGATAGATGCGGGCCAGGTATGCCTTACTCGGGTTGTACTGGTAGTGCTGCCACAGGTTGTTGCACAGCCACGCGTTGCCAGCCGGGTGCCAGCGCCAGCCGCCTGCGCCATAGATATTGGTGGAGATGCCCATGGTCCAGCCGGCGATCTTTCCCGAGCTGTTGCGAAAGACGTTGCGCGGATCGTTGAAGTGTTTCCGGGTGACGTCGGTCCAGTCGTCGAGCTGACTGAGGCAGTAGCTGGTGAAGGGCTCGAAGCACGACGGCAACCCGGCGCGGTCGGGCAGCCAGTAGTTCATCTGGATATTGATGTCGCTGTGATAGTCCGCCATCCACGGCGACACGTTGCTGTCCAGCCACAGGCCTTGCAGTCCGGTGGGCAGACTGTCGCGGGATCCGGCGATGGTCAGGTAGCGGCCGTACTGCAGATAGGTCGCCTCGAGCTCCGGGTCCGCAGACGAACCGGGCGCGGCACGGGCCTGGAGGCGGGCCCAGGTGTCCATGGCCCGCTGTGCCTTGCTGGAGGTGCCGAAGTCCACACGCATCGTGTCGAACAGCGCGCGGTAGTCAGCCACATGGGTGTTCAGCAGTACCTTCGGGGACACCCTGGCGGCCGCCTCGGTTTTCCGGATGGCCAAGGCCAGGGGCGCGACCGCTGGATCCATGTAACCCTTGGTCGCATCCGGCGTGTAGTTGGTGCCGCCGCAGAGGATCACCGTGAGCGAGTTGCAGCGCGTGAACCGGAGGCCTTGTCCATCCGCCGCGACGCTGCCGGAACCGGCGACGGCCATGACGTTCGTCGCGTACTTCAGGCCGTTCTCCAGGGTTCCCTCGAAACGGGTAGCCGCCGCAGGAGTGGGCCAGCGCACCCCCTCGGCCCGCGGCGTATCGCCATGCATGCCATGTAATGCCACCGAACCGCTGAAGTCGCTGCCGCCCGTCTGCGACAGATGGATGGCGATCGCGTCGTCCGGGTAGCTGGCGAAAATGTTCCATGTGTAAGCAATGCCGTCCTTTCGATAGGAGACGCGCATGTAGCCCTGGTCGAGGTTCAGCTCGCGGCGGTAGTCGGTGACTTGCGCCGCTTCGTGTCCTTCCACCGAGAGGTACACCTTGGCCAGCATCACGAGGCTTCCGAAATGCTCCGTGGAGTAGTCGAACTGGCCGTCGGTACCGAGCACCACGTCACGCTTTCCGAGCCACATCGATGCGTCGGTAACGTACAGGCAGGTGGCGGCCGGATCGCCGCCGACCAGCGCGCCGATGCGGCCATTGCCTACCGGCAGGCCCTCGCGCAGCAGGTTCGACTCCCGAGCGGCACCGCCGTACCAGAGCGTGTGCCTCGCGGGCCCCGTGGGCATGGGGCTCGCAGGACGCGGGACGGGCTTGCCTTCGAGAAAACGGGGGAGGGCAAGCCATGGCAGCGCTGTCACGAAGGCCCCCGTGAGGTGCAGGAACCTGCGCCGGTCTGTCGGCCCCATGAGCGATTCGTTCAAGACGTTCTGCCGATCTTCGTCGTTCGCCATTGGCGTTTCGAAGTCCCGTTGCGCCAATTTGTTGGACAAATGAATCTAAAGGGGGCGGCGTTCCCTTGTCATGCTGCGCCGCAGCTTGTGGCGGCGATAAACCTAGGCAACGATGAATAAGTAGGACAAATTGCGGTCGCTGCAAACCGCTCTGTCAAGGTGTCGGGGTGACGGGGAACAACGAGGCTTTGTGGTGCCGTCTTGGGGATCGGCACCGGTGAGTTTCGTGCGGCAAACCGTGTGTGTGCTCACTTGGGGTGTTCCACAAAAAACGTTGGGGAGAAAGCCGTGCAGCTGAAGAAATTGGTTGTGGCAATGGGTGTTGCGTGGATGGTGGGGTATGGGGCACCGGGTGTTGCGCAGACGGCGCCGGAGGCACCGGCTTCGGGCACACAATCCAGCACGCCGCCTGATGCGGCCACACCGGCCAAGTCGGCCAAGCCGGGCGCCACCAATAAAGACGAAAAGAAGGTGACGGAGCTCGGCGCGGTGGCAGTCACCGGCCAGCTGGCGGCGCTCCAGCGCGCGCAGGCGATCAAGCAGGATTCCGTCAACGTCGTCGATTCCATCTCTGCCGAGGAAACCGGCAAGTTCCCCGATCCGAACGTGGCCGACGCGCTCCAGCGCGTGCCGGGCGTGTCGGTGAACCGCAGTGGCGGCGAGTCCAGCCAGATCGCCGTGCGCGGCTTTGGCCCCGAATTCGTGGCGGTCACGATCAACGGCCGGCCGATGGCGACCGCCTCCGGCTCGCGTGCCTTCAACTTCGACGTGCTCCCCTCGGAAATCATCAGCGTCGCGCAGGTCAACAAGACCTCTTCGGCCGATATTACCGAGGTGGACATCGGCGGCGTCGTGGACATCCAGACGGCGCGCCCGCTGGACTTCAGCGGCTATCACGGTGCGTGGAGCGCGGCGGGCGTCAACAGCAACCTGACCGGCGACTGGAAAGGCAAGACCACGCCGAAAGCCTCGGGCCTGTTCGGCTGGACGAATTCGGATCACACCTTCGGCTTCATGGGCTCCGCCTGGTACTACAAGCGCAAGGACACCCAGCTCAATACCCAGGCCAACTCCTGGTATGCCGATCAGAACATCTCCCAGCTTTCCAACCTCAGCAATCCGAATTACACGAACGTCGCGGTGCCGGAAACCCTGGCGAGCAACGTGCTGGACGAGACGCGCGTCCGCAAGGGTGTGAGCGGCGCCATCGACTGGAAGCCGATCGACCGCCTGACGGTGCAGTTCGACACGTTGTATTCGAGCTATAAGGTCGATCCGTTCATCCACTATTTCGGCGAGTACGGCAACACCGGCGACATCCAGTCGCTGACGACCGACCCGAACGGCACGGTGCTCAATTTCGTGCGCAATGGTTCGGGTCCGAACGTCATGGCGAACGACTATGTGATGTCGTATACGCCCAGCTACGAAAAGAGCTATCAGAACGGCCTGAACCTCGGGTTCGACATCGACGAATCGACCAAGCTGAGCCTGGACGTGTCCAGTTCCAAGGCATGGAACAAGGAGAGCCCCAATGGCTACTTCCTGGTCGTTGGCGCGAAGAACTTCGGCACCAATCCCACCTGGACCAACGGTGGCGACAGCCAGCCGCCGAGTTACTCGAATATCCTGTCGAGCACGGATACCAGCCTGTTGAAGGCGCACTGTTGCAATGCCGGTTCCGGCAACGACGTGACGAACAAGGTCAACAACTACCAGATCAAGCTGGACAAGTACTTCAACGACGGCGTGCTCTCGCGTTTGGTCGCCGGCGTACAGTACACGAACGAGTGGGTGAAGTCGGTCAGCTGGGGCACGCCGAACAGCATTCTTTGCAATGCGTATTGCGGCTACTCGGTCGATGTGCCGGCGGACGCCATCGGCGCCTACATCTACAAGGCGCCGCCGAAGATCCACGGTGTCTCGTCGCCGGGCCAGCCGTCGGAGTTTATCCAGTACGACCCGCGCGCGTACCTGAGCTGGCTGGCGTCCCCCGCGGCATACAACCAGTTGCCGCCGGAGAAGCGCGATGCGCTGCTGGCGGGCCTCGCGGCCAACGGCGGTACCTTTGACGCGATACCCAACCCGGGTAGCTACAACAACGTAGCGGAGAAGGAGAAGTCCGTCTTCGCGAAAGTCGTGTTCGAAGGCACCATGTGGGACAAGCCCTGGGCCCTCGACGTGGGCGCGCGTTACCTGCATGTAGCCTCGACCTCCACGGCAGTCAACCAGCCGCCGATCGCTTATCGCATCGACCCGAACGACACCAGCAATGGTCAGGTCACTTACGGCCCACTGGAGCCGCAGTCCGCCGATGGCGGATACCACAAGTGGCTGCCGTCGCTGAACTTCAAATGGAACCTGCTCGATAACCTGGTTTACCGGTTCTCGTGGTCCAAGACGCTGACGCCGCCGGCGTTGAGCAACCTGTACTACAACACGAGCTTCGGCACCCGCCCGAACTCGCTCACCATTTCCCGAGGTAATCCGCAGCTCCAGCCGTACAGCTCGCGCAATTACGACATGGGCCTGGAGTGGTACATCGACGACGCCAGCTATGTCGCGTTGGAAGGCTTCTACAAGAAGGTGAGCAACTTCAGCACCCTGGTGAGCACCCCCGTGCCGTTCCTCACCAACGAGAACACGGGCCAGCCGTTCATCTGGTCGCTCACCCAGCCCATCAACCTGAACTCGTCGAACATCTACGGCGCGGAAGCCACGGTGAACTACCAGTTCAAGCACGTGCTGCCGGAACCGTTCGATGGCCTGGGCGTTGCGTTGAACTACACCCGGGTGAAGAGCAGCACGAACCTCAGTCCGGGTCTCATTGCGGCGTCGGGCAAGTTCGCGGTGCCGGGCATCGGCGATTCCGCCAACGCGAGCGTCTATTACGAGAAGGGCCCGGTGCAGGTCCGCGTGGCGTACAACTGGCGCGGCAAGTACCTGGAAAGCCTCTCGTACGGTGCGGGTGCCCAGCCGGCCACGCGTAGCGACTACGGCCAGGTGGATTTGAGCGCCAGCTACGCGCTGGACAAGCACCTGTCGATCTTCGTGTCGGGCACCAACCTGACTCACGAACACCTGTACGACTACTCGGTGTACCGCAACCGCTTCCTCTACGCCGAGGCGGATGGCACGGTCTATACGGTGGGACTGCGGGGGACGTTCTGATGACGGTCACTGCGAAGAAGCGTCTTCCTGTCCCGATGCGAGGTCGAACGATGAGCGATACCCTGGCGAGCATCCTGCGAGGTGCGGCACTGTGCGGTGCGATGTGCGTGGCAGGGGTTGTCTCCGCGCCGGCACAGGCGGACGAAACCCCGTCGGCGGCGCTGCCGCAGATGGGCTTCAACAACTGGAATTCCACGCACTGCCGTGCCGAGTTCGACGAAGCGATGATCCGCGGCATCGCCGACAAGTTCATCAGCCTCGGTCTGCGCGACGCCGGCTACCAGTACGTGAACATCGACGATTGCTGGGCCAACTGGCAGCGGGACAAGGACGGGCGCCTTCAGCCGAACCCGAAGCGTTTCCCGAGCGGTATCGCGGCGCTTGCCGACTATATCCACGAGCGCGGCCTGAAGTTCGGCCTGTACTCGAGTGCAGGCACCTCGACGTGCGAGCCGCTGCAGGAGAACCGCGGCTTTCCGGGCGGGCTTGGGCACGAGAAAGAGGATGCGAAAACCTTCGCTTCCTGGCATGTGGACTACCTCAAGTACGACAACTGCAACAACCAGAAGATAGACGCCAAGAAGCGTTACACCGCCATGGCCGAAGCGCTGCGCAACAGCGGGCGGCAGATCTTCTACAGCATGTGCGAGTGGGGCGAGAACAAGCCCTGGCTCTGGGCCGGAAAGGACCCGGTCGATGCGGGCTCCTGGCGTACCACCGGCGACATCAGCGACAACTACGCGTCGATGCTGAAGATCTTCAAGGAGAACGTGGTCCTCGACAAATACGCTAGCCTCGGCCACTGGAACGACCCCGACATGCTCGAGGTCGGCAACGGCGGCATGACCGATGTCGAATACCGCAGCCACTTCAGCCTCTGGTCCATCATGGCCGCGCCGTTGCTCATCGGTACCGACTTGCGCACGATCAAGCCGGACGCGCTGAAGATCCTGCTCAACAAGGACGTGATCGCGATCGACCAGGATCCGCTGGGCGTGCAGGGCAAACAGGTGAGGGATGCCGACGGCATCCACGTCATCGTGAAGCCGCTGAAGGACGGCGGTCGCGCAGTGGCCGTGTTCAATGAAGGCGACAAGGCGAAAGCCGTGACGGTCACCGCTGCGGAAATCGGCCTGAAGGCAGGCGGCAGCTACACCATGCGCGACCTGTGGGCTCACACCGATGCGAAGGGCGACGGCTCGATCAAAACCACGCTGGGACCGCACGCCACGGTGATGTACCGCATAAGTCAGTGATAGCCAGGGCATAAACGCACTCCCGCCACGGTAGGAGCGCGCCCTGCGCGCGACATGTTTTCGCGCCTGTCCCCAGTCTGGCGCGCCAGCTCCCGGGGACGGCCACAAAACATGTCGCGCGCAAGGCGCGCTCCTACAGTTCGGGGCGGGGCGTTCGACGCCAGACCCACCATGCGGCGCTGGCCATCAGCAGATTCAGCGCCGTCATGCCGAGCCATATCGCAGGCTGCGACGCCGTGGCGACGTCGGCATGGAACACGGGTTTCCACAGCGACCCGCTGCTCGTGCGCAGGAGTGCGTCCTGTCCCAGGTTGTTGGCGATGTGGAACGCGGCCACGAAGGGCAGACTACGGGTCGCCAGCATGAGGCAGCCGTACATCACGCTGGACGATCCCACCACGAAAAGGCCGGCCAGCCATGGCACGCCCCCGGCCACGTGCACACCGACGAAGACGGCGGTGGGTACGAGCAGCGCCGCAAGCGGTCCGTAAATGTCGAGCAGACGGTCGAAGCCGTAGGTGCGATATCCCGTTTCTTCGGCGATGCCCATGCCGATACTCGCCCCGGTGCCCAGAGCGAACGCGGTCCAGTCGAATGCCTCATTCGCTGCCCAGTGGAACGGCACGACGAGGTAAACCGGCAGGCACCAGGCCACGGCCAGAGCCAGACCGGCCGCCAGACCGCCCAGCCCGTTTCGCCACGAGCCAGGGTTCACACCGTAGCGTCGCCATCCCATGCCGGCCCGCCGGAGGTAGACCCAGGTCAGGGCCACTACCAGGCACATCACGATCAGGCACTTCGCGAACCAGGCCACCGACGGCCCGAGCCGCGCAGGCACAACCAGCGCCGCGACGAACGTTCCGCCGAACGCCATGACGGCGACAAGCACGAAATATCCGGCGATGTGGGTCAGGGGTCGTGCCATGCGTCGCTCCCTCCGGCTGCGTAGGCTGTCGTTAAAGTCTACCGAACAGTGGTCTTCGTAAGTCCATGTGGGAGCCGGCTCTGTCGGCGATCCCGCGGCAGCGAGCAAGCTTGTCGCAAGCACCCATCGCCGCTGAAGCGGCTCCCACACAAAGCTCGCTCCGTCGCCTCGCTTGGGAAATCTTGTTGTGTGGGAGCCGGCTATGCCGGCGATCCCGCGGCAGCGGGCAAGCTCGTCGCAAGCACCCATCGCCGCTGAAGCGGCTCCCACACAAAGCTCGCCGTTTTCTGGTTTGGGAAGTCTTGGTAGAACGGCATTTCGCGCGATAATCCGCGCATGAACCCGTCTTTCCCCATTGGCCACATCCTCGTCGGCGCGGTGCGCCCGTTGGGCGACTCCGGCAAGCCCAGTGCCATCCACAAGGCGCCCGTGGATCGCCCCGTTCGGGCCACGCGCATCGGCTTCGACGCCGACAGCCAGGCCGACCAGAAGCACCATGGCGGGCTGGAGCAGGCGATACATCACTACCCATTCGACCATTACGATGGGTGGCGCAACGAGATCGGGCCGGTGCCTGTGCTGGAGAAGCCGGGCGCCTTCGGGGAAAACCTCTCGACGCTCGGATTGACGGAACGCGAGGTGGCGGTCGGCGACGTGTTCCGCCTTGGCGGGGCTACACTGCAGGTAAGCCAGGGCCGCCAGCCGTGCTGGAAGCTCAATGTCAGGTTCGGCGTGGATGACATGGCGTCGCGCGTGCAGGTATCCGGCCGCTCGGGCTGGTATTACCGCGTGCTCGAGGAAGGGGATGTGCAGCCTGGCGCCGTGCTGGAGTGTATCGATCGCGTGATGCCGGAGTGGACCGTGGAACGGGTATGGCGGGCGCTTTACGTCGATCGCCACGACGTCGCGACTCTCGCCGCGCTCGCCGGCCTGCATACGCTTTCGGAAGGCTGGCGGCGGCTCGCCGGTCGACGAGCGGAAGCCATCGCTTCGCGAGACCCCGATAGCGTGTGATCGCCGCGCGAAATCTGCCGCGCTTCAAGCCCGTTGTGTGAACTCGAGCCCAATCCTTTCTGACTGGGCATTTATGGAGATCAATGGGGCCTTCAACTGGCCTGCCACGGCGATTCACACGCATCGCGGCAACGTGTCGTCTAAAGGAGACGACATGAACCTCGATAAACAAGAGACGCTGCTGCGCCAGTTCGAAGAACACATGAGCAGCCCCTGGTTTCCGTGTTTCGCGGGGCAAACGGCCCAGCAGCGCGGACACATAACGCATCTTTTTGCCGGCGCCATGGGTTGCCCGGCCGACGACGCGAAGGTGGCGGCGGGCGTCGCAGCCTTCGCCAACCGCGAAAAGCCGGAGCATGTCTTCGAAAGCCTGGTAGTCCATTACACGGATTCGACGACGATGTCGGAGCAACTGTTCGAACGGCTCCTGTTCGCCCGCCTGCAGGGAATCCACGACGCCGACGCACGGCATCACGAGTGGGACCCGTCCGTGAGCACCGATCCGGAGGACCCGGCCTTCAGCATGAGCGTGGGCGGCAAGGCCTTCTACGTGGTGGGCCTGCATCCGGGGGCATCTCGTCGTGCGCGTCGCCTTGCGCATCCGGCGCTGGTGTTCAACCTGCACGAGCAGTTCGAGTTTCTGCGCCGCGAGGAGCGCTATGCTCGCCTGAAGAATGCCATCGTCGAGCGGGATATCGCCTTGAACGGCTCCGCCAATCCCATGCTCGCCGTGCATGGCTCCGTATCCGAAGCGCGCCAATACAGCGGCCGCCATATCCTGGGCGAATGGCATTGCCCGTTCCACGCTGCGAACGCACACAAGGACAAGGCCGCATGACCCACCGCACCATTCCTCCGCAGAGCGGCACGGCGTTCACGCTGAAGGCAGGCCAGCGACTCACCGTCATCGACCCGGAAGGGCAGCAGGTCAGCGATCTTGTGGCATTCAACGCCGAAGACACGGACGAATGGCTGTCGAGCGGGCGCACGCTCGATTACGCCAGCAAGTTCCTGCTCAGCACGGGCGACATCCTGTATTCGAACCGTAGTTCACCGATGCTGACGATCGAGCGGGACGATGTGGGGCGGCACGACTTCCTGCTCGCCCCCTGCTCGAAGGAAATGTTCGCCAAGCTCTACGGGCATACGGAACCCCACCGCGGCTGCTTCGGCAATCTGGCCGCCGCGCTGGAGCCCTACGGCATTGCGCCGGACCGCATCCCCACGGCCTTCAATGTCTTCATGAACGTTCAGGTGAACGGCACGAATGGCCAGCTCTCGGTCGAGCCGCCGCTCAGCAAGGCTGGCGACAGCACCGTTTTTCTGGCGCAGATGGATCTCGTGGTGGCTCTCACGGCCTGTTCGGCCGGTCAATCCAACAATTTCCGGTTCAAACCCATTCAATACCGCGTGGAGTAGGGCATCCTGGAACGAAAGCTGCGACGATGCGGCATCGTTCCGTAACGCACACACCAGGGCTGGCCATGACGACGACACTTTGCAAGGGCTGTGGGGACGCCGACGAAGTGGCCAGCCGTATCACGATGGCATTCCAGCCGATCGTGGACGTCGAGCAGGGCACGACCTTCGCGCACGAAGCACTTGTAAGGGGCCTGGATGGCGAATCGGCGAGCGATGTGCTGGCCTCGGTGGCCCACGAGAACCGCTACGCCTTCGACCAGGCATGCCGCATCGTCGCCATCCGCAGGGCTGCCGTCCTGGATCCCCCGGGGTTGCTCTCGATCAATTTCCTGCCCAACGCCGTGTACGTGCCGGAGCACTGCCTCAAGGCGACGCTCGCCACCGCGAAAGAGGTGAACTGGCCTTTGCACCGGGTGATCTTCGAGGTCACCGAGCACGAGAAGGTGATCGACCACAATCACCTGGTGAGCATCCTTAGCGCGTATAAGGCGCACGGGTTTCTCACCGCCATCGACGATTTCGGCGCGGGGTTCGCGGGTATGAACCTGCTGGCGGACTTCCAGCCGGATATCGTGAAGCTCGACATCGGGCTAGTGAGGGACATCGACACGAACCGGGCACGGCAGATCATCGTCCGCCACCTGGTGGATCTTTGCGCGCAGCTTGGCGTTCGCCCTCTCGCGGAAGGGGTGGAAACGATCGATGAGTACCTGACCTTGCGAGACCTGGGCATCGGGCTCCAGCAGGGATTCCTTTTCGCCAGGCCGGCATTCGAGTCGGTGCCTGCCGTCACCTGGCCCGCGTCGTAAGCCATCGCCGTCCACGTTTCGCGGGGCCTTGACCCGGTCCCGGCAATCATCCGGGCATGACCCCTCTCTGGTGGCTCGCCCTGGCCGGCACTCTCCTGCTGGCAACATCGTTTCTTTCCGGCTGGATCCATCGAGGGCCGGTGACCACGTTCGCCATCTATCTGGTCGTGGGCGTCCTCATCGGCCCCGGTGTCTTCGCTCTGACGAAGCTGCCACTGTCGCGCGAGCACATTCACTGGTTGCACGTCGCGACTGAAGCGGCATTGGTGGTATCCCTTTTTGTCACGGGCCTGAAGCTTCGTCTGCCGCTCCGCGACAGAGGGTGGCTGATGGCCCTTCGGCTGGCCTTGCCGGCGATGGTACTGACGGCCGCCGGAGTCGCGGCGGTTGCCTGTCTGGGCCTTGGTTGGCCTTTCGCCGCCGCGCTGGCGGTGGCCGCCGTAGTGAGTCCCACCGACCCCGTGCTTGCGTCGCTGGTGTCGGTGGACGACGCGCGCGACGACGATCCCCTTCGCGTGGCGCTGTCGGGTGAGGCTGGGCTCAACGACGGCACGGCGCTGCCCTTGCTTTTCCTTGCCCTTGCCCTGATGGAGCCCGGCGCCGAGGTGTCCGGCGTCCTCGCGCACTGGTTCACGCTGGATGTGCTGTGGGAACTGGCCGGCGGGCTGGCTCTCGGCCTCCTCGGTGGGTGGGGGCTCGGCTATGTGGGAACCCATCTTCGCTACACCGCCCGCGACGTGGCTCCGAGCGACTTCCTCGCCCTGGGTATCATGGTGGTCGTCTATGCGGCCAGCCAACTGCTGGAGGTGTCGGGATTTCTCGCGGCTTTCGCTGCCGGCGCGGGGTTGCGTCGGGTCGAGCTGAGCGTGAGCGAGGGCAGGGACGACAGGAAACCGAACGAAGCTGTCGAACGCGAAACACCGGCGGAGATGCGGGTCAATCCGAATGAGCGGTCGCAGGCCAGCGTGGACCACCCGAGCCAGACCGTAGGGTGGGTGGTTTCCGATGCCTTGTCCTTCGGAGAAACCGTCGAACGGCTCATTGCCGTGGCCCTCGTGTTGGCCGTCGGGATCACGGTGATCCCGCAGGCGAGCTGGGAGGGTGTGCTCGTTGCTGCCGTGCTGCTGGTCGTGATCCGGCCG
The DNA here is from genome assembly GCF_011742555.1 of Luteibacter jiangsuensis. Classification (GTDB taxonomy): domain Bacteria; phylum Pseudomonadota; class Gammaproteobacteria; order Xanthomonadales; family Rhodanobacteraceae; genus Luteibacter; species Luteibacter jiangsuensis. The sequence goes on along the minus strand of NZ_JAAQQR010000005.1, from coordinate 243,777 downwards.
TTGTCGACGTGGATCGCCACCATCGGGTGCAGGGTGCCATGGCAGCGCCGGTTGCTGATCGGCTGGTTCGGCATCCGCGGGCTCGGCAGCCTCAATTACATGGCCTTCGCCGTGATGCACGGGTTGAAAGGTGTATCGGTGCCCGCCTTCGAGAGCGTCGTGCTCACGGTGGTGGCGGTGAGCATCGTCATCCATGGCGTCAGCGTCACGCCGCTGATGCAGTGGCGGGAGCGCGCCATCGAAGCGGCGAAGCAACGCGGCACGATCGACACCGTTCGCAATGGATGAGACGCACGGAACGTACGGTGCGGCCATGCCCGACGACAACGTTACCATCACCTGGAAAAGAAACGATTACGGTCCGTGGTGGGGCTACGTCAACGGGCTGCTTTTCGCCGCCGTGGGCGAAACGGCCATGCCGGGAAAGTGGCTGACCCAGGTGTTCAAGAACGGCACGACGTTCGATTCGATGTATTGCTATACGGCATCGAAGGAGCGCGGCATGTATTACGCCGAACGCTGGGGCAGGTGCCATTACAAGTCCGTACGCGGTAAGCAGAAGGAAACGCTGCCTCCCTTGCCGCGGAAGCCGAAGGGCATCGAAGACCGCTCGTGAGCGGTCGATGCGGCTTGGGGAAACGGACAGCGCAAATCGGGAATTTGCCGATGTGAGGCGGAACGGGCTGTCGCGATAGTGCATGCCCGGGCAAGGCTTGCCGTGCCCGGCAACCCGGTGAGCCGCCACCTGGCAGGCGCAGGCGTGCAGTGCCTCACCGCATTCCGCTGATCGAACACATCGAAGGACCCTGCCATGACCGTCAAGGTTAAACGACTCATCATCTTCGGCGACAGCCTCTCGGATATCGGCGTCAAGCGCGATACGCCCACTGGCATGTTTGCCTCGCTCTTCGGCCTGATGCGCACCAACCAGGTCAAGCGCTTCAGCGACAACAGGAACTGGACCGACTTCATCTGGGAGTGGGCCGGCGGCAGTCCGCTGATCACCGTGAACCAGGCCACATCGCTCGCCGCCGCGGCCCCGCACCTGCGCTGGAGCGCGAACAGCAAGAACGGATCGTCCAGCACGGATCCGCTCTATTACGCGAACTACGCCGAGGGCGGCGCGATGGGCGGTTCCGACCGCAGCAGCACGGGGCTGGGCTATTTCAAGGAACAGGTCGCAAGGTACGCCCAGGACCTCAAGGCATACCCGCTGACGTCCGAGCACGGTGTGGGGCTGTACCTCATCTGGTTCGGCCTGAACGACCTGGTGACGAACGAGCGTGACAAGTCGGATATGGCCAAGGTGGGCCGGGAGATGGCCAGCCTTTGCCAGGACATCATCAAGCTGGATCCGAACGCCGCCTTCCTGTTCGGCAACCTTCCCGATCCCCAGGACGCGGTTCGTTACTACGGCCAGGAGGCCACCCAGAAAGTCATCGACTTCTCGACGGGCTCGCTGAACTTCGGCCATGAACTGGCGAAGCACATCAACGAGGATTTCCCGAAGAACAATCCCGCGGGCATCGTCGACATCTACACACCGATGTACCACGTCTGCAAGAACCTCAACTCATACGGTTTCACCAAGGGGGCTCAGCCCAAAGGCATCGAGGTGCGTTACGGCGCCCCGCCGAAGAACCAGCTGGCGGCGTTCTACACGACAACGAGCGACGAGGCCCATCCCACCGAAGAGGTCTACAAGGTCATCGCCCAGATATGGGCGACCGAAATCGGGAAGCACTTCGAGTTGGGCTCGCTCAGGCAGGCGGGGGACGCTACGTTCGTCGTCAAGGGGAGCAACTGAAGGGCATGACGATCCGTCGCCGCGGCCTTCAAGGCGACGACGGATCATGAACCTGGAGATGGCTGTCCGGATTCGCGCATGACGTGTGCAGGCGCGTGCACGAATCCATGCGTTTGGCCGGGGTAAACTGCCGGCCTTTACGCCTGGAGCCCCGAATGCTGAACGTGAAAGGCCTGGTCAAGACGGTGCCGGGCGGCCGGACGCTGTTCGCAGGGATCGACCTGGCGCTGGCTCCGGGCGAGTTCGTCGCGATCATGGGGGAATCGGGGGCGGGCAAGTCCACCTTGCTGAACCTGATCGCCGGGCTCGATGCGCCCGATGCAGGCAGCGTTCGCATCGCGGACATCGATATCGCCGGCCTCGACGACGATGGCCGCACGCGGCTTCGCCGCGATCGCATCGGATTCGTCTTCCAGGCTTTCCATGTGCTGCCGCACCTGGACCTTGCCCACAACGTCGCCTTGCCGCTGGCTTTGCAGGGACGCGAGGCCGAAGAATCCCTGCATGCCGCGAACGCCATGCTCGACGCGGTCGGCCTGGGAGGGCGGGGCGAAGCGTATCCTCGCGAGCTTTCCGGCGGCGAATTGCAGCGTGTGGCCGTGGCGCGTGCGCTCGTGCATCGTCCGGGGTTGATCCTCGCCGACGAGCCGACCGGCAACCTGGACCCCGACACCGCCGCGCACACGCTGGGCCTGTTCGTGAACCAGGTTCGCGACGCTGGTGCCGCCGTGCTGCTCGTCACTCATTCGGCCGTGGCCGCCGCGGCGGCGGATCGCACGCTGGTGCTGTCGCCCGCCGGGCTCGTTGCCCGTGGCTGACCCGCGTCTGCTTCCCGTGGCGCGACGCTGGCTCCTGTGGAGCGAATGGCGTGCCCATCCGGGTCGTGTCGTGGCCGCGCTGCTCGCCATCGCCCTCGGTGTCGCGCTGGGATTCGCCGTGCATCTCATCAACGCGTCGGCGCTGGGGGAGTTCGACAAGGCAGTGCGATCGGTCGGCGGCGCGGCGGACCTGAAGGTGCAAGCCAAGAATGCTTTCGGATTCGACGAGACACTGTATCCGCGTGTGGCACGCGTGCATGGCGTATCGGTGTCGCCGGTGGTGACGGTTGCGGCGACGCTCGACGGAACCACTCGGGCGACGCTCGAAGGTATCGACATGTTTCGCGTGGCAGGCATGGGGCAGGGCGACGTCGAGGGTGGGTCGACCGGGCTCGGCGGATTCATCGAGGGGACGGCCATCTATCTGTCCGCTCCCGTGCTCGCGGCGTCGGGGCGCAAGGTGGGAGAGTCGACGACCATCGTTGCCAACGGTCGCACGTTCCGAGCCGTCGTCGCGGGCACCTTGCCGGCCGCTGCGGGAAGTCGCCTGGCCGTGATGGACATCGCGGCGGTCCAGTGGCGGTTCGGCATGCTCGGCCGGCTGCAACGCCTGGATATCCGTGTCGATCAGGGGGGCGATGTCGCGACGACGAGGCGAGCGATCGCCGCGATCCTGCCGCCCGATGCCATCGTGGTCGACGCCACGAGCGAAGCCGCCCAGAACGACAGCCTCTCGGCCGCCTACCGGGTCAACCTCGACATGCTTGCCCTCGTGGCCCTGCTCACCGGCGGCTTCCTTGTGTACTCCGCGCAGTCCCTGTCCGTGGCGCGACGAAGCGCGCAGTTCGCCTTGCTGCGCGTGCTCGGCATGGAAGCGCGCAAGCTGCGCGGGCAGGTGCTGACCGAAGCGATCTTGCTCGGTGTCGTGGGGGCCGGCGCGGGCATCGGCCTTGGCCTGGCGCTGGCGTCGCTTGCCTTGCGGTTGCTCGGCGGCGACCTGGGCGGCGGCTATTTCAGCGGTGGCACGCCGCAACTGGTGTTCGCGCCCTGGGCGGCGTGCATCTTCGGCTCGCTCGGCGTCGCGGCGGCGGTGCTGGGCAGCATGGTGCCGGCGCTCGCGGCGTCCCGCGCAGCTCCCGGCATCGCCATCAAGAATCCGGGCGACATGGTCGATCCGCGTGTCCGCGTCCGGCCCTGGGTGGCCGTCGCTCTGCTCGCGGGCGCGGCATGCGCCGCGGCCCTGCCTGCCGTGCGCGGCCTGGCATTGTTCGGCTATGTGTCCATGGCTTTGCTGCTGGCGAGTGGCGTGGCGCTGATGCCCTGGCTCGCACGTGTCCTCGTCGCGCCGCTTCGCGGCGTATCGCCGAAAGCGGTGCCTTTCCGCCTCGCCATCGCGCGGTTGTGGGGTGCGCCGTCGCAGGCATCCGTGGCGCTCGCGGGCATTCTGGCCGCCACGGCCCTGACCGTCGCCATGGCGGTGATGGTGAGCAGCTTTCGCGAATCCGTCGACCGCTGGCTTGGCGATGTGCTGCGGGCCGACATCTACCTCCAGGTGAACGACACGACCTCGGGCGGATTCGACGCGGCGACGCAGGCGCGCCTGCGCGCCGTGCCGGGTGTCGCGTGGATGGGGGTGCTGAAGGAGACGCCGTTGCGCTTCGACGAGCGGCGGCCTTCGGTGGCGCTGCTTGCGCGCTCGCTGGACGGACCGGGGGCGCAGCATTCGTTGCTTGGCCCGGCGGCTCCCGTTCCTTCCAACGACGTGCCGGCATGGGTGTCCGAACCGGCATCTCGCGTCTACGGCTGGAAACCGGGCGACCGCCTCGTCTTGCCCTTGCCGGGTGCGCCCACCGTCGTCGTTGCCGGCGTATGGCGCGACTATGCCCGGCAACATGGGGCCATTGTCGTGGACGAGCGGAGCTATGCGCGCTGGACCGGCGACAGTCGGCGCACGGGCGTGTCGATCCTCGTTGCGCCGGGCGTGGACACCGGACAGGTCGCCGCGGGCTTGCGCGCCGCGGTCGGAAACGGCGGCCCGGCATTCACGATCAGCCGCCCGCAGGAGATACGAAAGAAGGCGCTGGCAGCCTTCGATCGCAGCTTCCTCATCACCTATCTGCTCGAAGGTATCGCCGTGTGCGTCGGCCTGGCCGGCGTTGCGGCGACCGTGGGTGCGCAGGTGCTGGCGCGCATTCGCGAGTTCGGCATGCTGCGCCACGTGGGCGCCACGCGCGGCGAGCTCGCACGGATGCTCGTGACGGAAGGCGCGCTGCTGGGTGGCGTCGGTGGTGTCGCCGGCGTGGCACTCGGGCTCGCCATGAGCCAGGTGCTCATCCACGTGGTGAATCCGCAGTCGTTCCACTGGACGATGGACACGGTGCTTCCCTGGCCTTTTCTCTGTGGCGTGGTCGCGGCGCTGATCGCCGCCACCGCCGGTGTCGCCCTGATCGTGGGCCGTAGCGTGCTGACCGTGGATGCGGTTCGCGCGGTAAGGGAGGACTGGTAATGCGCGTGGGATGGTTGCTGCCGGTGCTGCTGCTCGTGGCCACCGCCGGTCTTGCCGGCGAGCGGGTCGTGTTTCCACCGGTACCTCGCGACGCGCCGGTGAGTCTGCCTCGGGACCACGGCGCGCACCCCGAATACGGACTGGAATGGTGGTACGTCACGGGCTGGCTGGAAACGAAGGGCGGCCCCGTGGGTTTCCAGATCACGTTCTTCCGCAGGCGCATGTCGTTCGACGACGGCAACCCCAGCCGCTTCGCGCCCCGGCAGCTCATCCTCGCCCATGCTGCACTGGCCGATCCCGCGAAGGGGCGCCTCGATCACGCGCAGCGACTGGCGCGCGAGGGATTCGGATTGGCGGAAGCGGCCACGGGCGACACGAAGCTGACGATAGACGACTGGCAGCTCGTCCGGCAGCGCGACGGGCGGTTTACCACCCACTTCGGCGGCGCGGACTTCACCCTGGATCTCACGCTGACACCCACGCAGCCTCCGCTCCTGCAAGGCGATCGCGGTTATAGCCGCAAAGGCCCGGGCGAAGGCGAGGCCAGCGCGTATTTCAGCATGCCGCATCTTTCGGCAGAGGGCCGGCTGAAGCGAGGCAACGACGTGGAAACGGTGAAGGGCACCGCGTGGCTCGATCGCGAATGGTCGTCCAGTCTGCTCAATCCGCGTTCGCAGGGATGGGATTGGGCAGGGCTCAACATGGACGACGGCAGCGCGGTCACCGTGTTCCGGGTGCGTGACCGGCAGGGGCGCCCGATGTGGGCGGGTGGGAGCGTTCGTGCCGCGGACGGCTCCCTGGTCGTCCTGCGGCCGGAGGACGTGAACTTCGAAACCCGGCGCCTGTGGCGCTCTCCGCGCAGCGGCGCGAGTTATCCGGTGGAGACGACCATCGTGGTCGCAACCCCGGCGGGAAAGAAGCGCTACGTCGTGCAGCCGCTCATGGACGACCAGGAACTGGACATCGTGCGCGAGGGTGGCCCCGTGTATTGGGAGGGAGCGGTACGGGTGCCCGGCGGCCGCGGGTACCTCGAACTCGTGGGCTATGGGGACAAGATAGGGCTCTGATGTAACCTATCTGCCCATCGCGGCGAATGTCACAGGCAGACGCTCGTCCGCCGGACGTACAGCCCAGGGGCCCGATGACCATCCACTTTTCCTGCACCATGTGCGGCCGCTGCTGCCACGGACTGCGACTCCCCATCGGCGTGGACGAAGCCATGGCCTGGCTGCGCGACGGTGGTCAGGTACAGCTGTTCTGCGAAGCCATCCCCTGGCCGGAAGAGCCGCCGGCGGACAACCATCTTGCCTGGTACAAGCGCCGCCGTTCGTTCGCCGCTACCAGCGGACGCCTGCCGGTCAGGGTCATCGTGTCGCTGATGGCGGTGTTCGAAGGCGCGTGCCCGAACTTGCAGCCGGACATGCGTTGCGGCATCTACGAGCGGCGTCCGCGCGCGTGCAGGGTGTATCCCGCCGAGGTGAACCCGTTCTATGCGTTGGACCGCGAGACGAAACTGTGTCCGCCGGAGGCATGGCAGAGCGTGGAAGTGCTCCAGTCCGAAGACGGCAACTGGAACGATCCGGAAGTGGCGGGCGCCATCGTGGGCATGCGCGAAGCCGACGCACGCGATGCCGAGGTGAAGAAGCGGGTCTGCGCGATCCTGGGCATTCTTTCGAGCGGGCTTTCGAACGAGGGTGTGGTGATCCACGCACCGGAGCCCGGCCGTTTTCTCGCGGCTCTGGAAGCGGCGGCCGCCGGCGGCGAGGGTCAAGACGTCGGGGAGTGGCAGATCGTATCGCACCGGCGTGCCACGCTCGACCTCCTGCAATCGGCCGGCACGGCATCGTTGCCGTCCACGGCCCTGGCGGGCACCGCAAGTTTCATGGGCTTCGTTGCCGGCGACGCCTGATCACGCGTGCGTCAGCGAAATGACGATTTCGACAAGAATGAGCACGACGATGGCGATTTCCAGCCACTCGTTGCGACGGCTGGATGCCTCTTCGTAGAGCGCCGCGTACGTGTCGCGAATGATCGACAGCTTGCGGTCGACCGACGCGCTGAGCGCTTGTACGCGGAACAGCGATAACGCACTGGAATACACGCGCGCGAGGTAGACGTCTTCGGTGACCTGTAGCGCGTTTTCAACACGTTCGGTGAGTTCGGTGACTTCGGCCACCAGGGTGTACAGCCCGCGCGCCAGATGTGCGAACCGTCGGGACGCCAGCAAGGACGCCGTGGAGCGCGCTTTTTCCACCTGGTCGTACATGCGTGGCAGTTCGTCGTCGAGCAGCAAATCGTAGTAGCGCATCTCCACGAGCTGCGCGTTCGCCACCTCGATCACGTCCGCGACGTCGGAATCGCCGCGCGGCTCATAGATGAACGCGCGGTCCCAGGTGAGCACCACGAGGTCGTCGACGTAGTAAGAAAAGTTGCGGGAGAGAAGATCCTTTTTCGCGGCGCGCGACAGGGGACGTGTGTCGCCGGTGAGAACCTCGGTGAGGTCCACCGTTTCCATCAGACGCTCGGCATCCATGGGCTCGTTGAACGTGTGCACGGTGGCGATCAGGTGGTCTTCGTCCAGCCGGCCGCCCTCCGTCGGGCGTTCCAGCGATGGCCGTATCACCTCCCGCACGCGTTCGAGCAGGTCGTTCCAGAACGCCGCGCCGGAGGCTGGCCCCAGGCGCGTATCGAGGTCCGTGACGTCGCGCACGTAGGCGGGCCAGGGCTGTCCGCTGCACGGGACACGCAGGGAGAACGCGGCCAGCCCGAAGTCGTAGAGCCGTACCGAGATGGTCGCTCGCCGGGTACCGCCGGAAAGTTCCACGGGCACCTCGCCCAGCGACACCCATAGCGGGGGAACGCCGAAGCTCACGGCCTCGGGAGGAGTGCTCTTCAACGACGATCGGGTAAACGCCGTGCTGCCGCGCTCTGTCCAGAGCCGCTCGGCGTGGACGAGGTCGATGCTGTAGGCGAGGTCGATCAGGCGCAATGCGGTCACTTCGCCTGAGGAAACCACGAGGTTCGCGGATGTCACGGTCGTGTCCGAAGCACCGGCGGAGGCGGTGGCCTGCGCCACACATCCTATCAGCGCGGCACCAGGAGCCGGAAGAGCAGGGCGATCAGGCCCACCGCGATAACGCCGCCCAGGTAGAGGACGACGAACCACGCAGCCTGTCGCCAGCGGCTGCGTTCGCTCATCAGTGATACCCCGGATCGTCCGCGCGCACCTTGCCGCGGAACACCCAGTAGGCCATGGCCGTATACGCCAGGATGATGGGAACGACGATGGCCGCGCCCACCAGCGTGAACAACTGGCTGGAGTGCGGCGCCGAGGCCGTCCAGATGTCCAGTGACGGGGGCACGATGTTCGGAAAGATGCTGATGATCAGGCCCGTGTAACCGAGGAAGAGGATGCCCAGGGTCAGCAGGAAGGGTGTGCGGTCCGCGCCGCTGCGCAGCGCTTTCAGGATGCCCGCGAGGCAGGCCAGGACGAGCACCGGCACCGGCAGGAAATAGTACAGGTTCGGCGTGGAGAACCAACGCGCGGCGACGGCTTGCTGGCCAAGCACGGTCCACAGGCTGACGACGCCGATGGTCACTCCGAGCGCGACTGTCAGCGGGCGCATCAGCACGCCCATTCGCCGGCGCAGTTCGCCGTCCGTCTTCATCAGCAGCCAGCCGCAGCCGAGCGTCGCGTAGGTCACGGTCAGCCCGATACCGGTAAAGAGATTGAACGGCGTGAACCAGTCGAACGCACCGCCCGCGAACTTGCCGTCGCGTATCTCCACACCTTGCAACAGGGTGCCCAGGATCACGCCCTGCGCGAAGGTGGCGACGGCGGAGCCGGCAATGAAGGCCAGGTCCCAGAGGTGCTGGGTCCGCCGTGCCTTGGCGCGGATCTCGAACGCCACGCCGCGGAAGATCAGCCCGCACAGCATGGCCACGATGGGCAGGTAGGTCGCCGGCAGCAGGATGGAGTAGGCGACCGGGAACACGGCATAGAGCGAGGCGCCGCCGAGCACCATCCATGTCTCGTTTCCATCCCACACCGGCGCGACCGTGTTGAGCATGACCTGTCGCTCGCCCTCGCGGTCGAAGAAAGGAAAGATCAGGCCGATGCCGAGATCGAAACCGTCCAGCGCCACGTAGAGAAAGACGCCGAAGCCGATGATGGCCGCCCAGATGACTGGCAGATCGATGGTCATGGCGGTTACTCGTCGATGGGTTCGGTGGGCCGCGAAAGCGGGCGATGGTCGAAGCGCTCCTTGCCGCGGCCCGTGTCGGCCGCTTCCTCGTCTGCCTCGTCATGCGGCAGGTCCGGTCCTTTCGCCATGAGCTTCAGCATGTAGTAGATGCCGGTGCCGAAGACGAGGAAATAGACCATCACGAAAATCATGAGCGAGGTGCCTACCTGCTGCACGGTAAGTGGGGAAACGGCGTCGCGCGTACGCAGCACGCCGTACACCACCCAGGGCTGGCGCCCCGCCTCGGTGGTCACCCATCCGGCGAGCAACGCGATGAGGCCCGTGGGGCCCATCCACAAGGCGAAGCGCTGGAACCAGCGTGCCTCGTACAGGCGTTCGCGGCGGCGAAGGGCGAGGCCAAGGAGAGCAAGCAGCAGCATGAGCAGGCCCATGCCCACCATGATGCGGAAGCTCCAGAACACGATGGTCGAGTTGGGTCGATCTTCGGGTGCGAACGATTTCAGGCCCTGGATCTCGCCGTCCCAACTATGCGTGAGGATGACGCTGCCCAGGTGTGGCACTTTCAAGGCGTAGCGCGTGGTCTCGGCCTCCATGTCGGGCCAGCCCACAAGGTTGAGCGACGTGCCGCCTTTCTCCGTTTCCCACAGGCCTTCGATGGCCGCGATCTTTGCGGGCTGGTGTTCGCGCGTGTTGAGGCCATGCGCATCGCCCACCGCTATCTGGATCGGTACCACCAGCAACAGCATCCACAGCGCCATCGAGAACGACTTCCGGATGGCCGGGTCCTTCCGACCGCGCAACAGGTGCCATGCCGCGGTCGCGCCGACAAGCAGCGCCGCCACGATGAAGGCGGCCAGTGCCATGTGCACCAGGCGATAGGGGAACGACGGATTGAAGACGATCTTGAACCAGTCCACGGGAACGATCTTGCCGTTCACCAGCGCGTGTCCCTGGGGCGTCTGCATCCAGCTGTTGGACGAGAGGATCCAGAACGTGGAGATGAGCGTGCCGACCGCCACCATCAGGGTGGCGACGAAGTGCGCGCGTGGGCCCACTTTCGTCCAGCCGAAAAGCATGATGCCCAGGAAGCCAGCCTCCAGGAAGAAAGCCGTGAGCACTTCATAGGTGAGCAACGGGCCGGTGACCGAGCCCGCCACGGTGGAGAAGCCCGACCAGTTCGTGCCGAACTGGTAGCTCATCACCACGCCGGAGACGACGCCCATGGCGAACCCGACGGCGAACACCTTCGACCAGAAGAAGAACAGTTCCTTGTAGACGAGCTTGCCCGTCTTCAGCCACAGGCCCTCGAGCACGGCCAGGTAGCTGGCCAGTCCGATGCTGATGGCGGGAAAGATGATGTGAAATGACACCGTGAAGGCGAATTGCCAGCGTGCGAGCAATAGCGCCGTGTCAGGAACGTTCATGGCTTTCTCCGTTTCGCGCACAGTCTATGCCGCCGCCGGTGCAGAACTTGCCGGCGCGACACTTTGGCGCGCGGAGGATTGTCGCAGTGGAAAGGGGGATGCCGGCTAGTAGCTGCTTACCCTCGCAGTCGCGATGTCTGCTGTGACTGGCGTCACGCCGGCCGGTGGGAGCCACCCGGGCGGCTCCCACCGTGCGACGTCACTTACCGAGATTGCTCAGGAATCGCTTCGTGTACTGAAGCACGGTGGTGCTGGGCACGGAGTTGCAGGTGGGCGAGGCGAAGCCGCCGCCACAGGGGGTGTCGCGGTCCAGCGACCAGAAGTGCACGCCCGCGAGCTTGTTCGTGGCTGCGTAATTGGTCACCGTGTCGATGTCGGCGACAGTAAAGGTTTCGCTGCTGACATCGTTCACGCCGATCATGGGCGTGATCTCGATCTTGCTCAAAGGAATACCGTAGGTGTGCTGCAGGTTCTTCACCGCCTGGATGGCGGACTGTCCCATGTCGCACGCACCGTTCTTAACCACGCAGATGCCCGGTCCGGCGGCGCCGTAGTCCATTGTCATCAAATTGATGGTGTAGTTCTTCAGGCCCGACGCCTTGACCGCGCGCACCACGGCATCGCCGGTGGCATTGACGCCGCCATAGCTGCCGTCGGAAGCGGCCAGCGTGGCCAGCGTGAACGAGAAACGCAGGTTGGGGTACAGGCTCTCCGCATACACGGCATTGCTCACCAGCGCATTGAGCTGCGCCGACGACTGCCCGCCTTCGATGTCGAAGTCCACGCCCACCATGTGCGGGCCCATGTATCGCGACAGGAACGCGGCCATGCCCGTGGCGCTGCCGCAGGTGAAGACGCCGGCCTGACCGCCGGTGGAAACGACGTAGTTCACCCCGGCATTGTTGAGGCGGGCGATGTTGGCGCTGGCGAATGCCGCGGCCGGGACGCCGCCCCAGTTCTCGCTGCCGCATTCGCCGGTGGCGAAGGCGAGGGTGATGGCGCCGAGATTCGGCACCTGGGTGGACACCAGGCTGCCACTGCCCACGACGGGCAGACGGGTACCGGTCACCATGGTGGACATGATGTTGGTGTTCCAGTCGAGGTTGATGGTGATGTCCTTGTAGGGACTGAACAGGAGGTCGCCGGAGGTCGGTGGCGGATTGTCAGGTGGGTTGTCCGGCGGATTGTCGGGTGGCGTGCCGCCGCCCGTACACGACCCTTGCGAGGTCCACGGCTGTCCGGAACCGCTGCCGCCATTGTTCGTGGCCGGGTCGTTGCCCTGCGTCCACCAGTTTGCAACGTAGTTCACGCCGTTCTCGCTGGCCGTGTTGCCGGCCGTGTAGACCTTGCTTGCCTCCCACGCTGCCGCGCAGGCATCGGCCGCATGCGCCTCGCGAACGGGTACCACGGCGGAGAAGGCAAGGGCGACAGCCAGCCCGAGGGATGTCTTGATAAGCATGAGCGCCTCCAGTTCGAGTGTGATGGTGAAGCGTCCCTGCCTCGTCGATCGACTGCGAAAGCGACTCCGGTTTAGGCTCCCATGACAACGTTGTCTATTGGGCTTTTAGCGAAATGTGACGTACTGCGCGGGTAAATCGATGCGCATAATCGGCGGCAATGACAACGAGGGACATTTTGCCGCGAGCACCCATCGCCGCTGAAGCGGCTCCCACACGAAGCTCGTCTCTCCGCTGCGGCTCCTTCAGGAGAGTTCCGGGCGCCGGGTAGGCCTACAGTTCCTTGATGCGGATGTTGCGAAAGGCGATGCGGATCGGCTCCACGCCCTTGTCCTCGCCGCCTTGCAGGGCGATGCGCCCCTTATGGAATCGGGCGAAGTCCGGCATTTTCGCAAACTTGGTCTTCGCTACCAGGGCATTCCATTCGGGCGTCCAGAGCGTGGTATCCACGGTCTTGTGGCCGTTCTGGAAAAACTGGACGTGGCCGTGGTTCACCACGATCTCCACCTCGTTCCAGTTGCCGTGCTCCTTCACGTTCTCGATGTCCGAGGAAATCAGATCGAAGAGATCGCCCGAACGCTCATACAGCGTGTAGCTGTCGGGCTTGGTGCACACCAGGTCGGCGATCTGCATCTCCGGGCCCGTTTCCCAGGTTTCCCGATACTTCGGTGTTTCCTGCACGTTGAACATGATGCCGGCGTCGGCGCAGGGGGTCATCTTCCATTCGAGCTTGAGGTCGAAGTTCTCGTATTCCTTGTCGGTGACGAGATCGGCGAAGTCTTCGCGCGGTGCCTTCAGGTCGCGATGGAGTTCGATGGTTCCGTCCACCACGCTCCAGTCCTTGCCCACGCCCTTCTGACCGAAGGAATGCCAGCCGGCAAGGGTCTTGCCGTCGAACAGCGGCGTGAAGCCATCTGCGGTGGCCGCTGCGGCACAAACGGGCAGGGCGGCGATGCAGCACGCGACGACGACCTTCAGGCGCTTCGTTGACATGGGAATCTCCGGGTAAGGGAGGTCGAGCGTAGCGCAGTTGCCGCATCGTGCCATGCGTCCGCGTACGGACGTCTGGACTTCCAACGCGCGGGGAGGGCTACGACAGCGGTTGCAGGTTCTTGCGGTGCTTCTTCAGTTCGTCGCCGATCTGCGACAGCAACGGCGCCATGGCTTCGGGTTCGCGCAACGAGCGAAGGGTGGCGCGCAGGGCGCGCAGATCCTGTTTGGTGCCGAGCGCGTCGGACAGCAGCGACAGTTCGCGGGCTCGTTCCTTCCTGCCCTGGACATGGTGGTGTCCGCTCTTACCGCGCGCCTTCTGGATACGACGCCAGAGTTCGAGTTGCATGCGCAGGCGCCGAGCCTTCCTTCGCCAGTTGTGGGCATTGGCCGGGGTAGCGTTCTTCTTCGCCTTCTTCCGCGCCTTTTCCAGCCGTTTTTCCGAGCGTTCCAGCATCTCTTCGACCGTCCGCTGGTTAAGCATGCGCCATGGCAGGCCCTCGAGCGTGGCGGCAAGCTCGCGGATGGTCCTCCGTCGCTTGAGGAAACCGGGATCGTCGTGCAGTGCTGCCGCCAGCCGGCCATCGCAGCGGTGTTCCAGCCTTTCGAGCGCGTGGCGCCACCCCGGCGAAGGTCGGGGCCCGGCGAGCGTGCGCGCCGTATCGAGCGCCACGTAGGCGTCGCGCAACGAGGAAAGGCTTTCGGCCAGGTCGGCGAGGCTGGCCTTGATCGACGGCATCGATTCGGCGAAGGGATCCTCCCCGAGCACCAGCAGGCTTTTCAGGCGGCGGATGGCCTTGCGCGCTTCGTGGATGCCGCGATGTCGGTCTTTCGCATCGGAAAGCGAACGGATCGCCTTGCGGCATTCGCTGGCCGCGGATGAGGCGAGGACGGCCGCAATGCTCGGCGCTTTGGCTGGGCTCATGGGCCCCCTAGATAGCAGACCCGAGGCGGGACGTCACCCTGGCCTAGCCCTCGTCGCTCCCGTCCGCGGGCGGGTCGGCCTTGCGGCGGCGTCGAGGCTTCGGTTCGCTGGCAGCGATCAGGCCCTGGAGATAGGCGATGCCTTCCTCGGCGGGGAACCATGACACGACATCGGCGACGGTAAGCCCATGTCGCAGCCGAAGGGCTTCGAATTCCACACGGGCGGCGGCCAGGGGGTCGACCTTCGGCGGCCGGCCACGGCGCTTCGGCGCGGCGGGAGCCGGCGCGGGGGAAGGGACAGGCGTGGCGGGCCTGGTTTCTGCGGCCTTGCGATCGAGGGCGGCAAGTTCCTCCTGGAACTGCTTGAAGTCATATTTGCCGGACGAGTTCATTGCGCTACTTGGAACCGGTGGAACGGCCATTGTGACACGGTGACCCGTTCAGCACTTGAGAAAAGGCGCGCCCTTTGCGCAGCTTGTGACCAATGCAATGCAAGTGCCCGCCGCACAAGGCGGCGGGGCACTTATCCACATGGTTGTCCAGGGACTTTCCACAGCACCTGTGGATATCAGGGCGCGCTGGCTTCCGCACCCGTGGAGATATCGTCCGCGTTGTTGCGCTTGAAGATGTCCTTGGCCACGTCACGTTGATTGCTGCTTTCGGTGTGCACCGAGATGAGGATGCTGCCTTCACGCACCTTTGCGTCGTAGCGCTTCGCCTCGAACTCGGGGATGCCCATGCCGACCAGGGCGCCGATGATGCCGCCGGTGGCGGTGCCGACGGCCGCGCCGCCGAGCGCCGCCATGATGGGACCGGCGGCGATGAACGGGCCGACACCCGGAATCGCCAGTGCGCCGATGCCGGCGAGCCAGCCCAGACCGGCGCCCAGGCCAAGGCCGACGACACCGCCCGTGGTTGCGCCTTCCGGCGCCTTGGTGTGGTGCTCATGCGCGAAGTCGCGCGTGCCGCGGCGATCGGGGAGCAGGGCGGAAATGTCGTCGCTGGTGAAGCCGGCCTGCTTGAGTTCGAGCACGATGATCTCGGCCTGTTCCACGGTGCGGGTAGTGCAATAGACGGACGCTTTCATGGGAATCCCTTTTGATCAGTGTTTGATGTCGAGCTGGTTCTGCACGGAGGTCACGCCGGCGACGCCTTTCACGATCGCCTCCACGCGGGCCTTTTCCTCCTCCGTCTTCACGGGGCCGCGCAAGGTGACGGTGCCCTTCGCCGCAACGAGCTTCACGTTCTGGGCCGAGGTGGACAGCGACGAATCGGCGACGAGGGCCTTGCGCACCGCAGCCGCCACGCGGATGTCGTCCGCGTTGTTCGGTTGATCCATCGGCGTCAGGCTTTCCGCATGACGGTCGCGCTTGTTGATGGCGGTGTCGTCGACTTTCGACGTGTCCTGCGCCCAGGCGGGCGCCGTTGCGGCGAGAGCGATAAGAAGGATGAGAGGTGCACGTACGTTCACGGCCGTTACTCGGTGTCTGCGGTGCGCGCAGTACGCCGTGACGAGCGTGAACCGGTGGTGCAATCCGTGCGACGGACGCGTGGCCCGTTTTGCCGTCAGCCAGCCTCGGCGCGGAAGGTCACCACCAGCACGTCGCGATGCGAGGCCTTCGATGGGTCCAGCGGTGTCACGGGTGTGACCCCGTGGAAAACGCGCGGGTCGTGGATGAGCGCCGCGTCGAAAGGTTTTGCGAGCGTGAACTCGCCCAGTTCACGGCCGTCGGGCGCGTGGATGGTCGTGGTGCCGCTGGCGATGTTCTCGCGGTCGACCAGGAGCACGAAGACGTAGTCGACTCCGTCGCGATGGCTGCCTTCGGGCGTGGGCTCGCCGGCGGCGCCGGCCGTGGCTTCGATGCGGAACTGGTGCACTTCGACATGCCAGCGAGGAACCTCGGGAGAGAGGCCGCCGAAGAAATCCCGGCAGAAGTCGAGGATCGCGCTCATGGTGGCCCCGGTGGCGATCTCCGGGAGGACGGGCTCGAACCAGCGCTCGATATCGCCCTGGAGGGTGTTGTAAGCCAGGGTCTGGAAGTGCGCCTGATGCGGGCGCGGCTCCACGTGGCCGAAGCGGGACGCGGCGAACGTCGCATGGCGCCTGCGGCGAAAGCGCCCGGTGGCGGCCAGGTAGGTGTCGGGCTCCAGGGCATTCCAGCTGGCGGCGAAGGCCTCCCAGTCGGAGAGGGGAGCAACGTGCTCCACCAGCATGCGCATGTCCGGACCGTGCACGAAGGCAAAGCCCTCGTCGCGCACCTGGTCGTGGAGGGAGGTTCCGGTCGCTTCCTGAGGGGCGTTCATTGGTGAAGTATACGACTACCCCCGCGCTGGCCCCTATCCGCCGCGGTGCGACATTTTCGCCTACTGCGTGAAGCGTCGGCGAAGGCCTTACAGCTTGCTTAGGAGGACGGCGATGAACGAATGGTTTGAACTGTCGGAGCCCTGGTGGCATTTCGCCGTGCGTGGGGATGGAACACGAAGGCACGGTGGCGATTGCGCGATTGGAACCGAATGGGAAGATCACCTTTATCCGCAAAGACGAAGGGCGATCTTCGGCCGTCGGCTGACCCTACGCGCTCACGGCGTGCGCAGCGGCTGCGGTTTGTCCAGCGCGGCGATGAGCGCGCCGTCACGTTGGTACACATCCGGCTTGTAGGCCAGCTTGCCATTCTCGCCGATGTCCACCGTCCAATAGGCGATGAGCACGGGAATGGCGGTGGGCAGGGTGACGTTCTGCGTCTTCTTTGTGGCGATACGTTCGTCGATGGCCTGCCGATTCCACTTCTGCGGGTCGTTGAAGAGCAGTTCCACCAGTTGCAACGGATGCTCCACGCGGATGCAGCCGGAACTGGTGTCGCGCCGTGCCTTCTCGAACAGTTCCTGGTGGGGCGTGTCGTGCAGGTACACCGCGTACGAGTTCGGAAAACGAATGACCACCTGGCCGAGCGAATTGCCGGGACCTGCGTCCTGGCGCAGGGTGATGCCGCCAGGGCGCGACCAATCCACGCTCGACGGGTTGACGACGTTGCCACTGCGATCGAGCACGCGGATGCGGTTGTTCGCCAGATAGGAAGGATTCTTCCGGATTTTCGGGAGTACGTCGTTCTTCAGGATCGTGGGCGGCACGGTCCAGGTCGGGTTGAACGTCACGTAGGTGATCTGCGAACGGAAGATCGGCGTGCTGCGATAGGGCTTGCCTACCTGCACACGTGACTTCCAGACCGGCTGACCATCGCGATAGAAGGTGATCTTGTAGCCGGCGACGTCGACGACCACGAAGGTGCCTTGCAACGAATGCAGCAGCCAACGTGCCCGTTCGAGGTTGGCGCGCACCTGCCCGATGCGCGCCTCGACAGGGACGTTGAGAGCCGCCAACGTGTCCGCGCCGACGCTACCGTCGGGCTCGAGGTATTGGTCGGCCTGGAAGCGGCTGACGGCGTCCTTCAGCGGATTGTCGTAACGATCGCCCTCGGCGAGGGTGGGGTCGAGGTAGCCGCCGGCGACGAGCCGGGCACGCAGCGCCGCCACTCGCGGGTCGCTCATGCCGGGCTTCAGGGTGGGCCCCGCGGGCACGCCGGGCCAGCCGCCGTTCGTGGCAGTGGTGCGAAGCTCCGCCAGGGCGGAGCGAAGCTGCGCGTACAACGGATTCTGTGGCCGCGCCATGGCGAAGGCCTGGTCCACGCTGCGTTCCTCGATGGAGGTTTGCAGCATGGACATGCCCTGCTGCGGATCGATGGCGGCGGGGTCGAAGTTCCAGGTGGGATCGAGTCTGTTCGGGTCGACCTTGCCGCGCGCGAGCTGTACGAGCGCGGTGATGTAGGCGCCGGTAGCCTTGACCTCGAATTCGGCGTGTGTGGCAGTCGTCACGCCTGGCTGTTTCATGGCTTCTGCCATCGTGCGCAGCTCGGACAGACGGTAGTCCTCGGGCAGCAGGCCGTCGCCCTCCGTCGACGCCAGCCCTGCCAGCAGTTGGCCGACGTTGTCGTCGTCGGACCACGCTGCGCTGTAGTGGCGCTGCGCATAGAAATCGGCCACGGCTTTCCCGAGCGCCGCATCGGCACGCGGCAGCGGACCGCCATTCAGCGGCGTCATCTGCTGCAGTCGGGCGAAGATCGCCTGGGCTACGGGATCGTCGTTGGCGGGCGCGATCGCAGCGCTTGTCGCAGGCGCCGGCTCCTGGGCCACTATGGGGGGCGGAGAGGCCGCGGACGCGGCTGGCGGGAGGTCCTGGCCGATAGACCCGAGGGGCAGGGCAGCCATCCCTATAAAGGTAAAGATGCTCCGCGACCTGATTTCCATAGCCATTGCCTATCGATTCCTTACTTTTCTGGCGCTGATTATTGTCGTTTCACATATCTGAAGGGCGCCGATGTGACGATATTGTGGTCAATAAATGATCAGCACGTTAGGATGTGGGCTGATGCTTACACGGCTTGCCGCATGATTCGACCGCTCCGGACGCTCCTCGCATCGGCGCCTGTACTCGGCGTCCTGTTTTCCCTCCCGCTTTCCGCCCATGCCGCCGATTCGCTCGGCGACGCGCTGGCGCGCCTGGCACCGTCGGCCGATCCGCATGTGATCGGGCTGGCAGTCAAGGCATCCGAATGTGCGCAAACGCAAGGCGGGCAGCCGGCCGACCGGCTGGCCGTGATCGACTATTCGAAGCCGTCGTCGGAACCACGGCTTTGGGTGTTCGACACCGTCAACCGCAAGCTCCTTTTCCAGGAACTGGTGGCGCACGGAAAGAACAGCGGCGACGCCAACTCGACGCAGTTTTCGAATGCGCCCAACAGTCTGGCTTCCAGCCTCGGGTTGTTCCGTACCTCGGACACCTACACCGGCAAGAACGGGTACTCGCTGCGCATGCAGGGCCTGGAGCCAGGGGTAAACGATCAGGCCATGGCCCGCGCCATCGTGATCCATGGCGCGGCCTATGTGAACGAGGCGATGGCGAAGGTGGCGGGCCGCATCGGCCGCAGCTGGGGCTGCCCCGCGGTGCGCACGGCCATCGCGCACAAGCTGATCGATGCCCTGAAGGGCGGCCAGATGGTGTTTTCGTACTACCCGGACAAACGCTGGCTGGCCTCGTCCCATTACCTGAAATGCCAGAACGGCCAACTGGCCAAGGCGGAGACGAGCATCGCCTCGCGCGCGGGCGGCTGATCGCACCGGTGCGCCGTCGCGCTAGAATTCCCGGAACCTCACCGTGGAATCCAGCATGAAACACGTTCTTGCGTTCGCCGCCTGCACCCTCCTTGCCGGTTGCGCCAGCAGTGGCCTCAAAGACAGCCTGCCCAAGCTCAGCAGCAAGACGGGCAAGAGCGTGACGGCCTATGTGCAGTGCGTGGAGCCCAAGTGGCAGGCCCTGGCGAAGAACGCCAAGGGCGACGCGAAGGACGACGAAGGCCGCGTGACCGCGAGCGACGACGGCAAGCACGAGCGCCTGGACGTGACCGCGAACGGCGCCGGCGCCCTGGTCGTCATGCACGAAGTCCAGAAGACCAAGGGCGGGGAATACGACAGCCGCTTCCGTGACGAGGCTATTTCCTGCCTCTGATCCAGGGCTCTCCAGGTCCGCACACTTTTTTTCCCGCGCTTTCGCATTGCGTTGATCGCCTGGTTGCTTGCATCGGCTTCCCGATGGGCAACCGGAGCGTGTCATGAGCCACGACCTCGACGAGGACTCCCGCATCGACGTGGAGTGCATGCGCGACAGCAGCGCGAACGGCGTGCCGAGGTACACCTGGGATTACCGGGTGTTCGCCCGCGATGGAACCACCATCATCGACGCCAGCGATAGCGGCGGCGTCTCCTACGATTCCGAAAAGATGGCCCGGTCGGAAGGCTGGCGGATGGCGCGGGAATCCCTGGCCCGTCTGGAACGTTAGTCCGGCTTGCGGGTCGCGGGCCGCGAGGAACGGGCCCGGTCGATGGCGTCGAGCAGCTGCGCCCGATCGAAGGGTTTCTCGAGAAACACAGCCGACCTCGGGAACGGCGCCAGGTCCTCCGGCATGCGGCTGGACACCACGACCATGGCCGTGGTGGGGCGCTCGCGCAGCGCCGCCTGCAACAGCATGCTGCCGCGGCGCTCTCCCGGGGTGTCGGCGTGGATCACCATGAGGGACAAATCCGGCAAAGCCTGAAACGCCCGCTTGGCGTCGCGATAGGTAACGGCCGCGTGCGCCGCGTAGCCCTCGCCATCGAGCACCATGGCAATGGTGTCCGCGACCATATGTGCTCGGTCGAAGACCAGGGCGGGCGGACGGGAAGGCTTGGCTGTCATGGGCGGGAGTCTACGCTTTCTACGGGGGCGGTTGGGGTAACTTATGGGCCGATAGCGTACGCTTTTCACTTGCCTTCGACATCCCGGAACGAATGCTTTTCCCCGACGTCAAGGAGTCCCCCATGCGCCATCTACTCATCGCCGGTCTCGTCCTGCTGACCGGGTGTGCCACCCAGAACGAGCGGCACGTCGGCATCCACGATGTTCCTTCCAGCACGGTGTTCGGTCTCCAGGATCCCAACGGCGGCGACGCCACGCTCAACATCGTGCGCGACCAGGGTCTTTGGGGCGCAGGTTGCTCGAGCGCCATCTATGTGGACGACAAGGTGGTGGCGGACATGGAGATCGGCCAGCAACTGGTGCTGCACGTGCCCGCCGGTGCGCGGAAGCTCGGCATGATGCCGCACGGGGCATGCAGTGCCGACCGGGTGGATGTGGATGCCAGCGTACAGCAGGGTGAAACGAAGAACTTTTCGATCCCCGCCAGCGGTTCGGGCCTGACGGCAGCGGCCGCGCCGAAAGCCTGACCCTTGTCATTTCATCGGCGACGGCGCAAGAATTCGCCGTCGCCACGAAGCCAACGCAGGGGGCCGTATCGTGCATCGACGTACCGTTGGACACTATTCGGTGGAAGTGCGCACCCTGAAAGCCCCGACCGGGCTCTGGAAGGCCGCCTACATCGTCGAGCCCGCCGGCCACGCCGGACCGCGGGACTTCGTGATGATCACCCTCCTGGAAAACTTCGACGACGAGCGAGCCGCGGTGGATGCCGCGATGGAGAAGGGCGTGCGCCACGCCGATTGGCTGCAGGATGCGCGTCCCATTTGCCGCGATTGACGTGACCGGCCCGGCGACTTCGCCGTGACACGCCCGCGACAGCTGCGCACCTAGCTTCGTCACGACGAAGACCGAAGGGGTCTTCCCGACGGAGCGGACCTCTTGCAGCGCACGATCCTCTACGTACCTTTCAATGCATCGTCGCGGGGGCAGTGGACCCTGCGGCGGAATGCCGACGTCGTCGGACAATTTTCGACCCGCGACGAGGCGATTCGACACGCGCTGACCCTTACCGCGGCCATCCGCCATCAGCCGGGGCACTCGGTGGAAATCAAGGTGGAGGACGAATCCGGCATCTGGCGGGTCGCCGACGCCGACCTGGCCGGCGCGGACGCGGGGGCCACGTGATCCAGGGCCCCCTCCTTAGGCAATCCGGCCGCCGTCGCAGCATCTGAGACGAGGCGCGGGCATAACGGGCGTCCTTCCGCCGCCCGTGACGCCCATGGCCGCTTACCTCAAAGCCCTTCGCACCGACGAAGCCGACGCCGTGGTCGCGGCGCGGCACGACGGCCAGACCCTGGCGCATCGCCTCACCGACAAATACGGCGACCGCGTCTGTTCGGCATTCACCGTGTTCGGGCGAGAGGGCGTCTACGCGCCGATGCCCCAGGACATGCCGGACGGGCTCTCCCGGGCGCTGGCGGCGCGCGGCATCGACCGCCTCTACAGCCATCAGCAGGAGGCCTGGGAGGCCGCCCGCGCCGGGAAGCATGTGCTCGTGGCCACGCCCACCGCGTCCGGCAAAACGCTGTGCTACACCATGCCGGTGATCTCCTCGGTGCTGGAGGCCGGCGCCAAGGCGCTCTACCTCTTCCCGACCAAGGCGCTGGCGCAGGACCAGGTGGCCGAGCTGCTCGACATCAATCGTGCGGGCGACCTGGGCGTGAAGGCCTTCACGTTCGACGGCGACACGCCCGGCGACGCGCGCCAGGCCATCCGACTGCACGGCGACGTGGTGGTCAGCAATCCGGACATGCTGCATCAGGCCATCCTGCCGCATCACACGAAGTGGGCACAGTTCTTCGAGAACCTGCGCTATGTGGTGATCGATGAGATCCATACCTATCGCGGCGTGTTCGGATCGCACCTGGCCAACGTGCTGCGCCGGCTGAAACGCATCTGCGCCTTCTACGGCGTTCGTCCCCAGTTCGTGCTCTGCTCGGCCACCATCGGCAACGCCACCGAGCATGCCGAAGCGCTGATCGAGGACGAGGTGGTGACCATCGGCAGTAGCGGCGCCCCTAGCGGCGACAAGCATGTGCTGCTCTGGAATCCGCCCGTCATCAATCCGGACCTCGGCTTGCGCGCGTCCGCGCGATCGCAGACCAGCCTTATCGCGCGCGTGGCGATCAAGGCGAAGATGAAAACCCTCGTGTTCGCGCAGTCGCGTCTGATGGTCGAGGTGTTGACGAAATACCTCAAGGACGTGTTCGACCATGACACGAGGAAGCCGGCCCGCATCCGCGCGTATCGCGGTGGCTACCTTCCTACCGAGCGCCGCGAGGTGGAGCGCGCCATGCGCGCGGGCGACGTGGACGGCATCGTGTCCACCTCCGCGCTGGAACTGGGCGTGGACATCGGCAGCCTCGACGCCGTGGTGCTCAACGGATACCCCGGCTCCATCGCGGCCACCTGGCAGCGATTCGGTCGGGCAGGGCGCCGGCAGCAGCCGTCGCTGGGCGTGCTGGTGGCGAGCAGTGCACCGCTGGACCAATACCTGATGCGGCATCCGGCTTTCCTTACCGAGGCCAGCCCGGAACATGCGCGCATCCAGCCCGACCAGCCGCTGATCCTCCTCGACCACATCCGCTGCGCTGCGTTCGAGCTGCCGTTCCTCGCGGGCGACCGGTTCGGGCCCGACGACGCGGAGGATTTCCTCCAGGTGCTTGCCGAAGCGGAAGTACTGCATCGCGAAGGCGACCGCTGGGAATGGATCGCCGACAGCTATCCGGCGAACGCGGTCAGCCTGCGCTCGGTGGCCGACGGCAACTTCGTGGTGGTGGACCGCACGGAAGGCCGGCAGACGATCATCGCCGAAGTCGACTACTCGGCGGCCGCGCTCACCTTGTACGAAGGCGCCATTCACATGATCCAGTCGGTGCCGTACCAGGTCGAGAAACTCGATTGGGAGGGGCGAAAGGCGTACTGCACGCGCACGCGCGTCGACTATTACACCGATGCCATCGACTACACCAAACTGAAGGAACTGGAGTGTTTCGACGGCAGCAACTCGGGCAAGGGCAGTGCGCGGCACGGCGAGGTGCACGTCGTGCGGCGGGTGTCCGGCTATAAGAAGATCCGCTACTACACGCACGAAAACATCGGCTACGGGCCCGTGAACCTGCCGGACCAGGAACTGCACACCACGGCGGTGTGGTGGCAGTTGCCGCAAACGGTGCTGGACGAGGCGTTCCGCTCGCGCCAGCACGCGCTGGACGGCTTCCTCGGTGCCGCGTACGCATTGCATACCGCGGCGGTGGTGGCGGTGATGGCCGAGCCACGCGACCTGCAGAAGGCGGTAGGGTCCGGCGATGGCGGGTGGTCCGCGCAGGTGGATGCCGCCGGCCGCGGCCAGTTGCGCGCACCCGACGGCGGCCTGGCCTTGCCCGATGCCTTGGAGCGTTTCCTGCCCACGGTCTATCTCTACGACAATTTCCCTGGCGGCGTGGGCCTCAGCGAACCGCTGTTCCAGCGTGCACGGGAGTTGCTGGGTCATGCGCTGACCACGGTGGAGGGCTGTGCGTGCAAGGCCGGCTGTCCCGGCTGCGTGGGGCCTGTGCTCGCAGCCGACGAGGGCCGGGAAGAGACACCGCGCGCACTCGCAACGCGCGTGCTTCGCCTGCTGGGCGCCGTTGCCGCATGAGCAGCCTCGCAGCCCGCCTGGCCATGCTCCGCAAGCAGGCCGGGTCCACAGCTCCGCAGGAATCGCCGCTGAAGCGGCTCCCACAGATCGAGCAAGCCGGAGCAACCTTCACACAGGCGTCGGTGCCGAGCCGCCTTGCACGGACGGGGAAAGCGCTGGCTCGACCGCCGAGTGAAGGAACCGCGCTCTGTGTGGGAGCCGCTTCAGCGGCGATGGGTGCTCGCGATCTGGCCGCACTTCGCCGCATGGCTGGCGTGCGCGAACGCCTGATCAAGCCGCCCGCACCGACTCGCCCGCACACCCGGGAGGTTCCCGGCGAAGAACTCTCCCCCGGTCTCCGCTACATCGAGCAGCGCTTCGCATGGAACGAGCCGCCGGCCGAGCTCGATCTCACGTTCGCGAGGCTGACCACCGCACGCCGGGAACATGTCCTGCACTTCGATACCGAAACCACGGGCCTCGCCGGCGGCACCGGTACGCGCGCCTTCATGATCGGAGCGGCGGACTGGCACGAAGGAGCGCTACGCGTCCGTCAGCTCTACATCACCGCCATGGCCGCGGAATCCGCGATGCTCCGCGCGTTTGCGGAGTGGATCCACGGCGACACGGTGCTGGTCAGTTACAACGGCAAGTCGTACGACGCGCCACTGCTGGCCACCCGGTATCGGCTGGCTCGCATGGCGAACCCCCTGTTGGGGCTGACGCACGTGGATCTGCTGCATCCCATGCGGCGTCGCTATCGGCAGGTGTGGGAGAACTGCAAGATGCAGACGGCGGAACGCCGGCTGCTGCGCATCGTGCGCGAGGACGATTTACCCGGTTCGGAGGCACCGCGCGCATGGCTTACGTATTTGCGCGGCGGATCGTCCGCCGATCTGGTGCGGGTGGCGGAGCACAACCTGCAGGACGTTCGCAGCCTCAGCGGTCTGCTTATCGCCGCGCATGGGTGGAGCGTTCAGGATGTTTCGCCGGGCTGTGACGAAAATTAGACGCAGGTCCGCGCACGCTGCCAGGCATGACCGTACGGAGCGAGAGCATGAACGAAGCGATGAAACCGTGCGACCACGCGGGCTGCAATTGCCAGGTCCCCGTGTCTCGCGACTTCTGCAGCGAAAGCTGCCGCATGGCGACGGAAAGCCAGAACGTGGGCAGTGCCTGCGAATGCGGCCACGCGGCCTGCCAGCAACGCTCGTAAGCGATCGGAGGTGATCTCGTGACGAACGACGACAAACAGCAGACGCCGGGTTACCGGGAAGACAACCCGAAGCCCTCGCACGGCAAGCCCAAGGTTCCCGGCGAGGGACATCCGCAAGAGTCCCAGAACATGCCGAACGAAAAACCCGGAAAGCAGAACTCGCCGTAATCCGGCCCGCATGGGCGGCCAAAGCCGCCCATGCGGGTTCATCGTCAGGCCGCCTTGCGCAGCAGGCCGCCGATACCGGCCATAGCGACGCCGACGGCATTGGCCTTGTGATCGTCGCCCATCGCCAGACCCTCGGCGCGGACGAACTCGATGTCGGTCACGCCCAGGAAGCCGAACAGGGCCTTGAGGTAGGGTTCCTGGAAGTCCATGGCCGCGGCAGGCGTGCCCGGCGAATAGATGCCGCCACGCGACGAAGCAACGATCACCCGCTTGCCCCCGGCCAGGCCCTCGGGGCCCGCGGACGTGTAGCGGAAGGTCTTGCCGGCCACGGCGATGCGGTCGATCCAGGCCTTCAGCGTGCTGGAAATACCGAAGTTGTACATCGGGGCGCCCACCACGACCACATCCGCGGCGAGGAACTCCTCAAGTGCCTTGGCGCTTTCGGCCGCGTTCGGGTCGTCGTCGCCGGCGGGCAGGGCCCAGGGCGCCAGCGGCGCGGCGTGCAGGTCGCGGTACGTGACCTCGATGCCGGGGTGATTGCGCACGAACTCGGCAACCACGGCAGCGGTCAGGCCGCGCGACACGGAGTGGGCACCCAGGGCGCTGGCGTCGATATGCAGGAGTTTCATGGCGTGTTTCCCTCGAGAATGACCGCCGGAGCGGGATGGGGAAACGATACGCCGCAGACAATGCCCTGATTAGCCTGCTTGGAGTAGACTGATTGTTTCGCAGACGAAACGACGGGAAGCCCTGATGGACGGCGCGCTGCAGGACCTGAACGATCTGTATTTCTTCGCCTCGGTGGTCGAACACGGCGGGTTTTCCGCGGCCGGCCGCGCGCTGGGCATCCCGAAGTCCCGCCTCAGCAAGCGCATTGCCCAATTGGAGGACCGCCTGGGCGTGCGCCTGCTCCAGCGAACGACCCGGCGCTTCGTGGTCACGGAAATCGGCGAGCGGTTCTACCAGCATTGCCGCGCGGTGCTGGAGGAAGCCCAGGCGGCGCAGGACGCGGTGGACGAGCTGAGGACGGAACCGCGCGGCGTCATCCGCGTGAGTTGCCCCATATCGCTGGCGCAGAACGTGCTCGGCCCGATGCTGCCCGCCTTCATGCTGGAACACCCGAAGGTGCAGGTGCGCCTTACCGCCACGAATCGCAGGGTGGACCTCATTGGCGAGGGTTACGACATCGCCATCCGGGTGCGCGAGAAGCTGGATACCGATGCCACCCTGGTGCTCCGCAGTATCGGCTTCGCGCGCAGCCTGCTCGTGGCGAGCCCGAAGTTCCTCGACTCCAACGGACGCCCGAAGACGCTCGATGAACTTGCGAAGCTCCCGGCGCTGTCGATGTACGAGCACGAAGGCGCCCAGGTGTGGGAACTGGTCGATGCGAGCGGAAAGAAGGCCGCCGTGGAAGTCACGCCGCGCCTGGTGAGCGGCGACTTCTCCGTGCTGATTGCCGCCGCCGTGCAATGTTGCGGCGTGGCCTTGCTGCCCGAAGATTTTTGCGGCCCCCTCATCGCGAACGGCGACCTCGAATGGGTGCTGCCCGAATACACCACCGCCCAGGGCACGCTGCACTTCGTTTATCCGAGCCGGCGCGGCCTGCTGCCCGCCGTGCGCAGTTTCGTCGATTTCCTTGCCGACCGGTTGCCCAAGGCCCAGGCGGAGTTCCACAAGGATTGCGAGAAGGCCGCGGCGAACCCCGAGCAGGCGGGGGCGATCCGCCTGGCGCGCATGGTAGGATCGGAACATTCGACGGCGTTTGGCCGTCCAAACGAATAAGGGCGTTCGATGCAGCTCGAAACCAAGCTTCCCAAGGTCGGCACCACGATCTTCAGCGTCATGAGCCAGCTTGCGCTGGAGCACAAGGCAGTGAACCTGGGCCAGGGCTTCCCCGATTTCGAACCGCCGGAGGCCCTGCGCGACGCGATCACGCGCGCCATGGCCGAGGGCAAGAACCAGTACGCCCCCGGCATCGGCATCCCCAGGCTGCGCGAGCAGATCGCCCTGAAGACGGAGAGCCTGTACGGCCACCGGGTCAGCCCGGACACGGAGGTGACGGTAACCTCCGGAGCCACCGAGGCCCTGTTCTCCGCCATTGCAGCCGTCGTGCGGGCGGGCGACGAGGTGATCGTCTTCGATCCATGCTACGACAGCTACGAGCCGGCCATCGAATTGCAGGGCGCCACGGCGGTGCACCTGCCGCTGACGCTTCCGGCATTCGCCATCGACTGGCAGCGTGTACGCGAGGCCATCACCCCGCGTACGCGGATGATCCTCATCAATTCGCCGCATAACCCGTCCGGCGCCGTGCTCTCGCGCGCCGACCTCGACGAACTGGCGGCGATCGTGCGCAACACGCCCATCGTGGTGCTGTCCGACGAGGTCTACGAACACATCGTGTTCGACGGCCAGGAGCACCAGAGCGTGCTGCGGCACGAGGAACTGGCCGCGCGCAGCATCGTGGTGTCCTCGTTCGGCAAGACCTACCACTGCACCGGCTGGAAGGTGGGTTACGCCGTGGCGCCCAAAGCACTTACCGCGGAATTCCGCAAGGTGCACCAATACCTTACCTTCTGCACGTTCAATCCCGCGCAGTGGGCGTTCGCGGAATTCCTTGAATCTTCGCCGGAGCACTACCTCGACCTGCCGGCGTTCTACCAGGCCAAGCGAGACCGTTTCCGCGCCCTCATCGCGCCGTCGCGCCTGAAGCTGCTGGACGTGCCGGGCGGGTACTTCCAACTGGTGGATTACGGCGCCATTCGCGACGTCGACGACATCAATTTCAGCGAGTGGCTGGTCCGGGAGGGCGGCGTGGCCGCCATTCCGCTCAGCCCGTTCTACGAAAGCGCGCCGGACACGCGGCTGGTCCGACTGTGCTTCGCCAAGAACGACGCCACCATGGAAGCCGCCGCGGAGCTCCTGTGCAAACTCTGACCGTTTCCCTGATCCAGGGTGCCACGCGCTGGCACGACGCGCCCGGCAATCGCGACTATTACGGCCGGTTGGTTCGCGGCGCGGCCCCCAGCGACCTCATTGTGCTGCCGGAAACCTTCCTGTCCGGGTTCACCAACGACACGCTGGCGAATGCCGAGTCGATGGACGGCCCGAGCGTGGCGTGGATCCGCGCACTCGCCGACGAAGCGAATGCGACGATCACCGGCAGCCTGGTGATCCGCGACGGCGACACCGTGTACAACCGCCTGATCTGGGCCGCGCCGAACGGCGACATGGCCTGGTACGACAAGCGCCACCTGTTTCGCATGGCCGGGGAGCACACCCGCTACGGCGGCGGCAACGAACGCTTGATCGTGGAACTGAAAGGCTGGCGTATCCTGCCGCAGGTCTGCTACGACCTCCGCTTCCCGGTGTGGTTGCGGAACGGGCGAAACGAAGACGCGGCCGGCGGCATGGATTACGACCTCGCGCTGTTCGTGGCGAACTGGCCGGCGCCGCGGCGGCAGCCCTGGCGCACATTGCTGCGCGCGCGTGCGATCGAGAACCTGGCTTACGTCATCGGCGTGAACCGCGTGGGTGTGGACGGCAACGATTTGCCCTATGCAGGCGACAGCGCGGCGATCGATCCGGTGGGCGAGCCCCTGGTCGAACTCGGCACGCAGGAGCAGGTGGTCACCCTGGTGCTCGACCCCGCACCGCTGAAGGCCCACCGCGAACGCTTCCCGGCCTGGATGGATGCCGACCGGTTTTCGCTCGATCTGAGCGTTTGACGCAACCGGCCCGCTGCCGCGGGATCGCCGGCAAAGCCGGCTCCCACAAAAAGTGACCGGTTTCTTGTGGGAGCAACTGTCTTATTCGGAAGCCCTCCCAAGCACAGAGGTTTCCCACGGGGCACGCGCGCTTTGTGTGGGAGCCGCTTCAGCGGCGATGGGTGCTCGCGGTAAGCCTGGCAGCTTGGAACGGCACTGCCGGTCCGATGCCGGCACCTTTTCGCCAGGCTTCCAGCTTCTCCTGGATCCCTGAGCCGATGTCGATCTGCGGCTCCGAGGGCTCGACGGCGTCGCGTTTCTCCCAGCTCGCAATCTCCGTCCGTGCCTTGCCGAACGCTTCGATGAAGTCGGGCGTGGCATTCAGGCCATCGGCGAGCCAGGCGCGACCGAAATAGGTGATGTCCGACTCCGCGCCGCACCCGAAGGACGTGCGATCCTTGCGCGCCGATGTCAGCACGAGCGTGCCCGCGCCGCGGATCTTCGGAACGAATCCGCCGGAATAGCAGGCGTTGATCACCACCACCTTCCAACGAAACGGCCGCTTGGAGAGGATGTCCGCCAGGCCGTCGGGATCGAGTTGGTCGAGCGGGATCGGATCCATGTCGACCAGCAACGAGTGGTCGCTGCCGCCATGCGTGGCGACGTAGAGCAGGAGCATGTCCTGGTCCGGGTCCATCACCTTGGCGAGGCCGTCGAGGGCGGCTTCGAGGTTCGTCCAGCTTGCCAGTGGGTGAGTGGCAAGCGTGGCCGGATTGTTTTCCAGCACCACGGTGTGCCCGGGGCTGCCGAACCGCTTCGTCATCAGCGTATCGACGTACTCGGCCTCGTTGCGGAATACGTCTTCGGAACCGTCGCCGCCGAAGGCGATGGCGTACAGGTTCGTCTTTCCCGGCGTACGCGGAGCGAGCGCCGCAAGCGCGCGGTTGAGCGCATCGGGTTGCGCGGTGAATATCTGCTCCGGCGTGGGTGCGTCGTCGGGCCAGGCGTCGCCCAGGGCCGTGTCGTCGGCTTCTTCTCCGGCTGCGGCTAGAGTGCCTGCCGACACGGCCGGCGCCGGCGCATCGGCTGGAATGGCAGCGGCCGTTGCCGCCGTCGCGCTTGCCGGCGCCGGGCTGGTGTTCAGGTGCAGCACGCCCGCCGTGAGCGCGACGCCCGCGGCGAAGGCGACGACGGCGGTCAGTGCGATCCGGCGCCTGGATTCAGAGGGCGATGGCATCGAAGTCGGCGACCGAGGGATGACCGTTGTCGCTCATCGCCTGGGGAGGACGGATGAGCTGGGTGGTGCGCATACCGGCCTCGCGGGCGGCGTCGAGTTCTTCGCGGATATCCGAAAGGAACAGGATCTGCCCGGGAGGCAGGCCCACGGCCTCGGCGATCCGCCGATAGGAGTCCACCTCTCGCTTGTGACCGGTTTGCGTGTCGAAATAGCCGGAGAAGAGCGGTGTGAGGTCGCCACTCTCGCTATAGCCGAACAGCAGCTTCTGCGCCGGAACCGAGCCGGACGAATAAACGTAGAGCTTCAGGCCGCGGTCGTGCCAGGTCTTGAGGCGCGCGGCGACCTCCGGGTACATGTGCGACACATAGGCGCCCGACTCGTATCCCTCGCGCCAGATCATGCCTTGCAGGGCCTTGAGCGCAGTGGACTTGCGGTCCTCGTCGATCCAGCGGATCAGCATGTCGATGATCTCGCCGCGACCGGCCTCGACGATGCCTGCTTCCTTCGCCGCCTCGTGCAGCCAGTGCTGCACCTCCGGATCGTCGGTGTGTGTCTCCACGAAGGCGGGCAGGTGCTGCCGCGCATAAGGGAAGAGCACGTCCTTCACGAAGTCGATCGAGCTGGTGGTGCCCTCGATGTCGGTGAGGATGGCGCGAATATCGGACATGCGTCGAAGCCTGCGGAACGGGTAGCCCCGCAGGATAAACGACGGGGCCGGCTTACGAAACCGTGGACGCCGAGGCGTGCGGGCTCATGCGCGGGAAGCGCTCGGCAATGTCTTCGCCCGTGAAATTGGCCACCCAGCCTTCCACGTTGGTGAACAGGCGGATGGCGACGAAGTAGGGCGATTCGCTCATGTCGAACCAGTGCGGCGTGCCGTCGGGCACGCCAATGAGGTCGCCGCGTTCGCACAGCACCTCGTAGACCTTGCCGCCGATGTGCAGCGTGAACTGGCCGGCACCGGCGACGAAGAAACGGACCTCGTCCTCGCTATGCGTGTGCTCGTTCAGGAACTTCTGGCGAAATGCGGCGCGATCCGGGTGGTCGGGCTTGAGACTGATAACGTCCACGGCCTGGTAGCCGTTCTCGCGCATGAGCCGGTCGATATCGGCGCGATAGGCGGCGATGACCTCTTCCTGGCTGGCGCCGGGGGCGATCGGCTGGTTCGCCTGCCACTGCTCGAAACGGACGCCCACCGCCTGAAGTTCGGCGGCGATGGCGGCGTGGTCCTCGTAGACAGCGAGGGGCGCGTCGTGGCGGTTGTCTTCGTAGATGCGCAGACGGCTCATGGGGCCAGCCTCCTAAGGTCGAGTTCGCAGCCCAGCAGGAATTCCAGCGCCTCGAGGTGACGGCGCGTTTCGGCCATGTCGCGGCCCCAGGTGTAGATACCGTGGCCGTCGATCAGGTAAGCGTAAAGCGGCTTTCCCGAGTCGATCCAGGCATCCACCCGGGCCTCCAGCTCGGGCATCTGCTGGGTGTTGGGGAAAACGGGGATGTCGAGCACGCTCTCGTGCGTGGTGTAGCCGGCGATGGCCTTCTGCAACTCCCAACCCTCCAGGCGTACGCGGCCTTCGGACGCGAACAGCCGGGAAGCCACGCTCTGCGTGCGCGAATGGGTGTGCAGCACCACGTTGGCTTCGGGGAAGCGGCGGTAGATCTGGGTGTGCAGACCGGTTTCCGCCGACGGGCGGTGATCGGAGCCGACGGCCTTGCCCGCCATGTCGACCACCATGATGTCGTCGCGCCCAAGCCGGCCCTTGTCGCGGCCGGAAATGGTGATGGCGGCGAGATCGTCGTCGATCCGCATCGAAAAATTGCTGCTGGTGGCGGGCGTCCAGCCGAACGCGGCCAACTCGCGCGCAGCTTCGGCGATGGCGTCGGCGCGTTCGGCCAGCAGGGCGGACACGACGGGCGGGGGAGTCTTCGACATGGGGATTTGGACGTCCAAACAGGCTCCAACTATAGCATGCGGCCTACGGGGGGCCGTGCGGGAATGCGAACCACTCGCCTTTCGGCGATGGGGGTACGATCGGGGCATTGCCACCGATGGAAGCCAATGCAATGTCGACACACGATCAGAACGATGAGGGGCGCCGCCGTTTTCTCAAGCTCGCCGCGGGTGGCGTGGCCGCCGCCGGCGTGCTGGGCACGCTTCCCAGGGCGGCACGGGCCCAGGACCTGCCCCATGTCTCGTTGTCCGACCCCACCGCCCAGGCACTGAAGTACACCGAAGACGCCAGCAAGGCCCAGGGGAAGAAGGCCCCCGGCGACGCGTGCTTCAACTGCAATTTCTACCAGGGCAAGGCCGGGGCGGCCTGGGGCCCATGCCAGCTCTTCCCCGGGAAGGCCGTGGCCGCGAAGGGCTGGTGCGTTTCCCACGCCACCATGATCTGAGGCAGTCCGGACCGCACAGACAAAAGGCCAGCCGCGAGGCTGGCCTTTGCGTGTCCGAACTCAAAATGCAGCCCTAGCGCGCCAGGCCGAGGAGCTGACCCGCCTGACGCGCAGGGCGGCAATCCGGGGCCCACTGCCAAGTGATTTACCCTCGGACTGGGGATCATACTCCCCTCCATGGGCGACCGGCCAATGGCAGTTAAATGACGGTGCCGTTAATCCCGTAAACCGATGTTATTCAATAGTTTAAGAGATTGACCTGCGGCCAAATCTAGCTTTACGCCGGAAACGCGCGGCGGATCAGGCCTGTCGCTTGAGCCGGCTGTGGCGGTACCCGTAGGCGAGGTAAACGATAACGCCCACGGCGGTCCAGACGCCCATCAGCACCCAGTTGCGCACACCCATCGACCACAACAGGCCGATGCAGCTGAGGATGCCCAGCACGCACGTGACCGGCGCCCAAGGCACGCGGAAGGTGCGCGGGAGGTCCGGTGCCGTCTTGCGCAGGATCATGACACCGGCGCACACGGCGCAGAACGCGACCAGCGTGCCCATGGACGTGAGATCGCCGAGCACGTTCAGTGGGAACACAGCGGCGAGCAACGCGATGCCCAAGCCGGTGATGACGGTATTGATGTGCGGGGTGCGGTACTTCGGGTGGATGGTGGTGAACACTTTCGGCATCAGGCCGTCGCGTCCCATGATCATGAAGATACGCGGCTGGGCGATGATCATCACCAGCACCACGGACGAGAGCCCGATGAGCGCACCCACCTCCACCACGCCGCGCAGCCAGCCCAGTTCCGGATGCTGGCGAATCGCCGTGACCACGGGTTCGGACGTGCCGAGTTCGGTGAAGGGAACCAGGCCGGTGAGTACCGCCGCCATGGCGATGTAGAGCACGGTGCAGATGGCGAGCGAGGCGAGGGTGCCGATCGGCATGTCGCGCTGCGGGTTCTTCGACTCCTGGGCCGCGGTGGACGTGGCCTCGAAACCGATATAGGCGAAGAACACCATCGACGCGCCGCGCAGGATGCCGCTCCAGCCGTATTTGTCGCCGCCCTCGTTGGCGGGAATGAAGGGGTGCCAGTTGGCGGTGTCGATATGGCTGGCGCCGACGACGATCACCAGGACGATGAGCGCGGTCTTCAGCAGCACCATGGCCATGTTGATGCCGGTGGACTCCTTGATACCCACGTAGCAGACCCAGGTGAGCGCGAGGGTGATGCCTACCGCCGGAAGATTGAACAGCGCGCCGGTGAGCACCATGTGGCCGTCCACCCAGTCCACGGGCGCGTTGGTGAGCGCCGGCGGAATGTGGATGCCGACATGGTCGAGCAGGCTGACGAAATAGCCCGTCCAGCTCACCGCCACCGCGGAGGCCGACACACCGTATTCGAGGATGAGGTTCCAGCCGATGAACCACGCCGCGCCTTCGCCGAGGGTGGCGTAAGCGTAGGAATAGGCGCTGCCGGACACGGGGATCATCGACGCGAACTCGGCGTAGCACAGCGCCGTGAACGTGCTGCAGATGGCCGCGAGGATGAAGGAAAGGATGATGGCCGGCCCGGCGTGCTCCGCCGCGGCGACGCCGGTGATGACGAAGATGCCGCCACCGATGACCGCGCCGATGCCCAGCGCCGTGAGCCCCCATGGTCCGAGCGTGCGTCGCAGGGCCGGGCCGTGTGCGTCGTCGGGTTCCGCCTGGGGTGCTTTCTTGGCAAGTAACTGCTGGAGCATGGACAGCCTGGATGTCGTGTTCGATGGAGGATAGTGCAAATGCAAAGGCCGGCGACGTCCGCCGGCCTTTTCGTCTGTGGGCTGAGGATCAGCCCAGGGACTTGCGCAGCTTGCTGTGCGCGTAACCGTAGCCGAAGTAAATGGCCTGGCCGATGACGATCCAGCCGACCATCAGGCGCCAGTGCTCTTCGAACGCCTGCCAGAACAGATACACGCAGGCGAGGGCGCCGGCGATGCAGATCGGCCAGACGAACGGCACGCGGAAGCTGCGCTTCAGGTCCGGACGGGTGTAACGAAGGATGAGCACGCCCACGCAGACGGTGGCGAAGGCGAGCAGGGTGCCCATCGACACCAGTTCGCCCAGCACGCTGACCGGGAACAGGCCGGCCATGGCGGCGGCGGCCACGCCCACGATGATGGTGCCGATGTACGGGGTGCGGAACTTCGGGTGCACCTTGGCCATGGTCTGCGGCAGCAGGCCGTCCTTCGCCATCGAGAAGAAGATGCGGGGCAGGCCCATGAGCATCACCAGGATGACCGAGGACAGGCCGGTGATGGCGCCGAGCACCACGATGGCCTTCAGCCAGGACAGGTGCGGATACAGCCCCAGCGCGGTGGCCACCGGCTCTGGCGTGTTGAGCATGCGGAACGGGGCGATGCCGGTGAGCACGAGCGCCACGGCGATGTACAGCACGGTGCAGATGGCGAGCGAACCGAGGATGCCGATGGGCATGTCGCGCTGCGGGTTCTTCGCTTCGCCCGCCGCGGTCGACACCGCGTCGAAGCCGACGTAGGAGAAGAAAACGATGGTGGCCGCGCGGAAGATGCCACCCCAGCCGAACGTGCCCGGACCTTCCGCTTCCGGAATGAACGGATGCCAGTTGGACGGGTTGATGACCTGGATGGCGAAGGCGAGGAACAGCAGGATCACGGTGACCTTGATGGCCACGATGATCGAATTGACGAACGCCGATTGCGTGATGCCGACGTAGCAGAGCCCGGAAAGGGCGGCGATGATGGCGACCGCCGGCAGGTTGATCAGCGTGCCGGTGGCCTGGATGTGGCCGTCGACGAACTGGAAGGGCGCCGACGACAGAGACGCCGGCAGGGCGAGGTTCGTGCCGGCCATCTGGCCGAGCATGCCGAGCAGCTCGTTGAAGTAGCCGGACCAGCCGGCGGCGACGGTGGCCGCGGCGAAGAGGTATTCGAGGACGAGGTTCCAGCCGACGAACCAGGCGACGTACTCGCCGAGGGTGGCGTAGGAATAGGAATAGGCGCTGCCGGACACCGGAAGCATGGCGGCGAACTCGGCGTAGCAGAGGCCGGCCAGGGCGCAGGCGAAGCCTGCGATGAGGAAACTGATGACCAGCGCGGGACCCGCATGCAGCGCGGCGGCCTGCCCGGTGATGACGAAGATACCCGCACCGATGACGGCGCCGACGCCGAGGAGGATCAGGTGCTTGGCCGTGAGGACTCGCTTGAGCTCGCCGCTTGCGTGCACACCGGTTTCGATGTGTTCGCCAGCGTCGACGTGCGGCGCGGCCTCAATGGGATGCGTCGCGAACAGGTGTTTCAGCATGTGTCTCCCCTACTGCCGGAATGTAGCCTTTTATTATTGGAACCGCCGCGTGCCGCGGTGGACGCGCCTCTGCCCGGAAGCGCTGGCACGGCACCATAGCCCAGGGGGGCTCGGCCGTACAAGCTGCAATGCGAGGCCTGCCAAGGCATTGCATGCTGCGGGCGAGGTGTCGACCATGACTTGCGGCGGTTGTGCATATCGAGTCGCGGTGTTTCAGAAGACCATGTTGAGCGCCACCTGGGGCGCCACATAATCGGCCGTGTTGCGGCCGCCGACGGTGAACTGCACGCCCGCGATGAGTCCCGTGTTCGGCGTGAAGTTGTATTCAACGGCCGGCGCGAGACTGAATTCCTGGCTGGGAGCGAGCCTGTACGCCACGCGCGAGCCGCCCGCCGCCGTGCCGGCGACATTCACGGCGCTGGCGCGGTTCCAGATGGCTTCGCCCACGAGCACCCAGCGGGTGTCCAGCGCGTACTCGGCGGCGACGGAGGCGTTCCATGCCTGGCCCAGCCGTGCGTGGCCGCGAAAGCCCGCATCGGTGCCATATACGCTGCTGTCGCGCACCCGGATGCGACCGGGTGACGGGCTCCACGCCAGCTGGCCGCGCCAACGGATGGCCTGGCCGCCGTCGAGCCAGAAGAGTTCCTGCGCGCCGAACGCGAACGTGGTGCGCATGGCGCCGTTGCCCGTGCCGTTCAGCGGGTTGGTGTCCAGGCGGTGGTAGCGGCCGGTGGGGAGGCGTTGGGCCAGGGCCAGCCCCAGCACCAGACCAGTGCCGTCGGCGGCTGGCCCGCGGAGGCGCTGTTGGAAGCGAACCGTGGTGTCGCCTGCGCGCATGCCGTCACTGTGTTGCCCGTAGCCCGAGGTTCGAGCCGCATTGAGGATGACCTGCGCGGACGCCGTGTCGGTGAGGGCATAGGAGATGGGCAGGGCGATCTGCCACTGCCGTACGGTGGCTTTGCTCTCGTGGCGGCCGCCACGGTTGTCGTAGCTCCCGCGCGTATTGGTATGAATGAGATAGGGCTCGATGTTCACCATGCCGGCCGGCAACGCATTGACGGCGGGGGTGACGAGGGGGCCGGTGAAATTGGCTTCGCCGGGAAGGGCGGCGCCCCAGGCGGCAACAGGGCCGGAGCACGCCAGCGCGAACGCGGCGGCTGACTTCAGTTTCTGAGACATGCGCGACTCCTTGCATTGCACAGCGGACGCTGCGGACGGAGCGCGTCGTGCGCCCGTTGACATCGTAGGCAAGCCTCTACCGGCGGCGACATCGGACTAATCCGAAAAAGACGTGCGAAAATGCCGGCTCTTTCGAAGCCTTCCCTCATGGACGCCGCACGACAACACTTGCTCGACGCATTGGACGACTACGCGGCCCGCTGGCCCGACGAAGCCGCGGTACACCACTTCATCGCCTGGGGGCGCAGCGAGACACGGCCCTTCCACCGCGAAACACTGCGTGGCCATTTCACCGCTTCGGCGTGGCTGGTAAGCGCGGACGGCGAACGCGCGTTACTGATGCATCACCGGAAACTGGGCCGTTGGCTGCAACCCGGCGGGCATGCAGACGGGGACGCGGATCTCCCGGGCGTCGCGTTGCGCGAGGCCGGGGAAGAAACGGGCCTGGTGGGGCTGGCTGTGCTTCCAGGCATCTTCGACGTGGACCGCCACGTCATTCCGGCCCGAGGAGCCGAACCGGAGCATTGGCATTACGACGTGCGCTACGCGGTGGTCGCTTGCGATGAAGGGTTCGTCGCGAACGAAGAATCGCTGGGACTGGCGTGGCGGCCGGTAAGCGAGATCGCGCGCGATCCGTCCCTGGATCCGTCGCTCCGCCGCATGGCGTCGAAATGGCTGTCCCGTCGCCGCTGACGGGACGGATCAGTCGGCGTACCTGGCCGGTGCCGGGTGGATCGTGCCGCAGTTGCCGCAGGTGCGGGCCTCCAGCGACCGGTAAAACCTGTCGAAAACCGGCGGAAAGTCGGTTTCGATGCTGCCCAGCGTGAAATAGTGCTCGTACAGCTTGTGGTTGCACACGTCGCAGAACCACATCAGGCCGTCTTTCTCGCCCGCCATGCGGCGCCTTTCGATCACCAGCCCTATCGAATCGGGCATGCGTTGCGGCGAGTGCGGGACCTTGGGAGGCAGGTAGAACATCTGCCCGGCCTTGATCGGGATGTCGCGGGCCCGGCCGTCGTCCTGCACTTTCAGCACCATCTCGCCTTCGAGCTGGTAGAAGAATTCGGGCCCCTCGTCGTAATGGTAGTCGGTGCGGGAGTTCGGGCCACCGACGATCATGACGATGAAGTCGCCGTCGACGATGCATTTATTGCCGACGGGTGGCTTGAGCAGGGCGCGGTTCTCGTCGATCCAGCGTTGAAGGTCGATGGGTGGCAGCAGGCTCATGGGATGGATTGCTCGGGACGTTCGCAAATCATACGCCTGAACTCGTACAGGGGCGGACCTTTCGCCCCGGCGCGCGGTCTTGTACAACGGCGCACCTGACCTCGAGGATCCGCCCGATGCCGTCGTGGTACCACGACCGAACGACCGTCCCCGCGCTTCGGCCGCCGCCGCAAGGGCGGCGCGAGGCCGCGGTCGTCGTGGTAGGCGGCGGGTTCGCCGGGCTGAATACGGCCCTGGGATTGGCCGCCCGCGGCGTGCGCGACGTAGTCGTCCTGGAATCCCGGTGGGTCGGCTTCGGGGCGTCGGGCCGGAACGGCGGGTTCGTCTTCGCCGGCTATTCGCTGGGCGAAAAGGCGTTGCTGGAACAGGCGGGGCCGGAGCGGGCTCGCGCGCTTTACGCGCGCACGGTGGACGCGGTGAATCTGATTCGCGAGCGGATCGCCGTGCTGGGCATCGAGTGCGATGCCGTCGATGCAGGTGTGGTCTGGGCGAACTGGTTTCGCGACGCCGCGGTGCTGCGCTCCCGGCAGCGTCTGCTTGCCGAACATTACGGTGCGGACTGGCAGTGGATACCCGAGGACGCCATGCACGAATTCGTGCGCAGCCCCCGGTACCACGACGGCCTCTACGAGAGGAACGCCCTGCACATCGATCCCCTGGCCTACGCGCGTGGCCTGGCGCAGGCGGCCGAACGGGCGGGCGTGCGCATCCACGAATCCTCGCGCGTGCGGATGCTCGAGCGCCGGGGCGCCCGCTGGGTGCTGCGTGTGGGCGATGCCGAACTGGAAACCCCGAACGTGGTGCTCGCCTGCGGCGGTTATCTTGCCGGACTGGACCGCCGCATCGATCGCGCCGTGCTGCCCATTGCCACTTACGTCATGGTGACCGAACCGTTGGGCGAACGACTCGGCGAATGCCTGCGTACACGCGCCGCGGTGTACGACACCCGCTTCGCCTTCGATTACTATCGGCCGCTGGCC
Source organism: Luteibacter jiangsuensis (assembly GCF_011742555.1). Lineage (GTDB taxonomy): Bacteria > Pseudomonadota > Gammaproteobacteria > Xanthomonadales > Rhodanobacteraceae > Luteibacter > Luteibacter jiangsuensis. The sequence goes on along the minus strand of NZ_JAAQQR010000005.1, from coordinate 204,254 downwards.
GACACGCGATTGCTCTGGGGCGGCCGCATTTCGGTGCGCGACCGGTCGCCACGTGCCGTGCAGCGACTCCTGAAGCGCGATCTTGCACGTGTGTTTCCGTCGCTGGCGGATGTGCGGGTCGAGCAGGCATGGTCGGGCCTGATGAGCTATGCGCGTCACGAGATGCCCCAGGTGGGCACGCATGGAAACGGCCTATGGTATGCGCAAGCGTTCGGCGGCCACGGTCTGGCACCGACATGCGCGGCCGGCGAAGCGTTGGCGGAAGCCATCGCATCGGGGGAGCCGGTGCTCGATACGTATGCGGGCTTCGGCCTGGACCCGGTGCACCGGCCGTTCGGTTATCTGGCGGCGCAGGGCACGTATTGGAAATACGAATTGCGCGACTGGTTCAAGTCGCGACTGGAAGGATGAGATGAGCGAAGAAATCAGCTGGGCAGACTTCGAGAAGGTGCAACTGGTGGCGGGCACGATCGTGCGCGCGGAAGCGTTCCCCGAAGCGCGCCGGCCGGCGTACAAGATTTGGGCGGACTTCGGGCCGCACGGCGAGAAGAAGACAAGCGCGCAGGTGGCCGCGATCTACAGCGCGGAAGAACTGGTCGGCAAGCAGATCGTGGGTGTGATCAATTTCCCGGAAAAACAGATCGGCCCCTTCCGCTCGCAATTCCTGCTCACGGGTTTCCATACCGACGAAGGCGTGGTCATCACCACGACGGAGCGGGCGGTGCCGAACGGTAGCCGGCTGGCTTAACGGGAGTTGCGGTCGAGCCAGACGACCACACCCTGGGCATTGAGGCGGATGTCCACCTCCAGCACCTTCACGATCTCGGCGGTGTTCAGCGTTACGCCCTGGCGGTGCGCGCGATCGGCGTAGAGGTCGATGAAATCGAAGGCGATGCGCTGTTCGCGGTCAGGTGCGGATACGTGCCGCTTTCCGATCGCCACCATGGCGTCGATCAGTTCGTGGAGATCGCGCGCCAGCCGCGCCACATCCGTTACCCGACCGTAATGGGTGAGGTACATGGCCTCCGGCTCGTAGCGCATCAGGCGCTCGATGGACGCATGCGCCGCGTCGGGGTCGAACTGCACCGGTGACGTGGTGGGGATGATGAACAGCCCGCCCGGCGAATCGAGTTCGCGATAGGAAAGACCGAACACGTCACCGGTGAAGAACGCGTTGGCGCGTTCATCGTGTATGGCGATGTGGTGACGGGCATGGCCGGGCGTGTCGAGGCAGAGCAGGGCGCGACCCGCCAGGTCGACGACGAACCCGTCGTCTGCTTCGACGACACGGTCTTTCGGCACCGGAACGATGTCGCCGTAGTCCCTCCGCACGATGTCTTCCCCGCCATAGACGGCGGCGGCACCGGCGATCAGGGCGGAGGGGTCGATCATGTGCGGGGCGCCGCGCGGATGCACCGCGAGCTTGGCGTTGGGCAGGTGCCGCATCAGCTGACCGGCACCCGCGGAGTGATCGAGGTGGACATGGGTGAGGATCACCCAGTCGATGTCTTTCGGCTGAAGGCTGGCCGCGGCGATTGCATCGAGGAAGCGAGGCAGCGAATGCGCGGTGCCGCTGTCGACGAAGGCGCCACGGCCTCGTTCGGCGACCAGGTAGGCCGCATCGAAGGAGGGCCGGGCAAAGCCGGTATCGATGGTGTGGATGCCGTGCATGGCCTGAGGTTAACCCCAAATCTTCGCTCTGTGTGGGAGCCGCTTCAGCGGCGATGGGTGCTCGCGGCTAGCGTGCCCGCTGCCGCGGGATCGCCGCTGAAGCGGCTCCCACACGAGTGATCCCGCCTTGTTACAGCGCCTCGAACACGCCGGCGGCGCCCATGCCCGTACCGATGCACATCGTGACCATGCCGTACTTCTGCTTGCGACGGCGCAGACCGTGGATCAGCGTGGCTGCGCGGACGGCGCCGGTGGCACCCAGGGGGTGGCCGAGGGCGATGGCACCGCCCAGCGGATTCACTTTGGCCGGGTCGAGGCCGAGTTCGCGGATCACCGCCAGGGCCTGGGCTGCGAAGGCTTCGTTGAGCTCGATCCAGTCGAGTTGGTCCTGCGTGATGCCCGTCTGCTTCAGCGCCTTCGGAATCGCTTCCTTCGGGCCGATACCCATCACTTCCGGTGCCACACCTGCCACCGAGAAGCCCACGAAACGGGCGAGCGGAGTGAGGCCGTAGTCCTTGATGGCTTTCTCGCTGGCGATCAGCAGGGCGCCGGCGCCGTCGGACATCTGCGAGGAATTGCCCGCCGTCACCGAACCGCCGAACTGGCCGTTACGGAATACCGGACGCAGCTTGCCCAGCACTTCCAGCGAGGTGTCCTGGCGCGGACCTTCGTCGGTGTCGATGATGCGCCGGTCTTCGCGGACGCTGTGGTTCTTCAGGTCCGGATAGCGGTCGTCGAGCTGGAAGGGCGTGATCTCGTCCTTGAACTCGCCCGCGGCGATGGCCGCGATGGCGCGCTGGTGCGACTGCAGTGCGAAGGCGTCCTGGTCTTCGCGGCTCACTTTCCAGCGCTCTGCCACCTTTTCGGCGGTGATGCCCATGCCGAACGCGATGGCGCGGTTCTCGTCGTTCTCGAAGATGGCCGGGTTCATGGCCACCTTGTGGCCCATCATCGGCACCATGCTCATCGACTCGGTACCGCCGGCCAGCATGAGGTCGGCTTCGCCGAGGCGAATGCGGTCGGCGGCCATCGCGATGGCCTGCACGCCCGACGAACAGAAGCGGTTGATGGTGACGCCCGGCACCTGCTCGGGCAGGCCTGCGAGCAACACGCCGATGCGTGCGACGTTCATGCCTTGCTCGGCTTCCGGCATCGCGCAGCCGATGACGGCGTCGGCGATCATGGCCGGGTCGATGCCCGGTGCCTGCTCCAGCACCGCACGGATGACGTGGGCCAGCATGTCGTCGGGACGGGTGTTGCGGAATACGCCGCGCGGCGCCTTGCCTACCGGGGTGCGGGTGGCGGCGACGATGTAGGCGTCTTGCACTTGCTTGCTCATGGAAGTGTTTCCTTTAAGTGGGGAGATGGGCTGCGTCAGAGCGCTGTGCGCGTCAGTTACGCAGCGGTTTCCCCGTCGTCATCGTGTGCGCGATACGGGCCTGGGTCTTTTCGGTCTGCGCCAGTTCCACGAAGTGGCGGCGTTCCAGGGCGAGCAGCCATGCCTCGTCGACCAGCGACCCGCGTTCGATCTTGCCGCCCGACAGCGTGTCGGCGATGCGGCTGGCGATCTCGATATCGTGCGCGGACGCGAAGTAGCCCTCCGCCAGATTCGCGAGCGATGCCTTGAAGGTGGCCGTGGCCGTGTCGCCTGCGGCGGGAATGGCGCGCGCCGGCAGCGGCGGACGGTAACCCGACTCGGCCATGGCCCGCGCCTGCGCCTTCGCCACGTGCAGGAGTTCGTAGCTGTTGAACACCACGATGTCGTCCCTGCGCAGCAGGCCGAGGGATTTGGCCTCGAGCGCGCTGGTGGACACCTTGGCCATCGCGATCGTCTCGAACACCTTCTTCAGGGATTCGAACGGATCTTCCGGGTTGGCCTGGGCTGCACGCACGGCCAGTTCCTTGAGGCCGCCGCCGGCGGGCAGCAGGCCCACGCCGGCCTCGACGAGGCCGATGTAGCTTTCCAGCGCCGCGACGGTGCGCGCCGAATGCATCTGGAATTCGCAGCCGCCACCGAGAGCAAGACCGCGCACCGCGGCTACCACCGGTACCAGCGAGTACTTGATGCGCATGCTGGTGGCCTGGAAGTTCGCGACCATCGCCTCGAACTGCGCAAGCTTGCCTTCCTTCAGCAGGCCCAGAGCGCCCTTGAGATCGGCACCCGCCGAGAAGGGCTCGGACGGCTGCCACAGCACCACGCCGCGGAACTGCTGCTCGGCCAGGCCGATGGCGTGCTGGATGCCGTCGAGCACCTGGTCGTTCACCGTGTGCATCTTGGTCTTGAACGAGATCACGCCGATGTCGTCGCCGGCATGCCACAGGCGCACGCCGTCGTTCTCCCAGACGGTGGTGCCCTTGTCGAACGTCTCGCCCAGGATCGGGTCGGGGAACGCCTGGCGCTGGTACACCGGGTGGCTCGAGCGCGGCTTCTCGACGCCGTCGGCCGCCGAGTACGAACCCGCCTTACCGTGCACACCGCTACGGCCGTCGGTGACCCAGGCCGGCAGCGGTGCGCTGCTCATGGTCTTGCCGGCGGCGATGTCCTCGGCGATCCAGCCGGCAACCTGCTGCCAGCCGGCTGCCTGCCAGAGCTCGAACGGGCCCAGCTTCCACCCGTAACCCCAGCGAATGGCGAAGTCGACGTCGCGCGCGGTATCGGCGATGTCGGCCAGGTGATAAGCGGAATAATGGAAGAGGTCGCGGAACACGGCCCACAGGAATTGCGCCTGCGGATCGGCCGAGGCACGCAGCCTGGCGAACTTCTCGGCCGGGTCCTTGATGGCCAGGATAGCCGAAACTTCATCGGACGCCTTCTGCTCGGACACGCGGTAGTCCTGCTTCTGCAGATCGAGCACCACGATGTCCTTGCCAGCCTTGCGATAGACGCCAGCCCCGGTCTTCTGGCCGAGGGCGCCCTTATCGATCAGGGCTTTCAGCCACGCCGGCGCCTGGAAGTAGGCATGCCAGGGATCGTCGGGAAGGGTGTCCGCCATCGTCTTGACGACGTGGGCCAGCGTGTCGAGGCCGACGACATCCGCCGTGCGGAAGGTGGCGCTCTTCGGGCGGCCGATGGCCGGGCCCGTGAGGGCGTCGACGGTGTCGAAGCCAAGGCCGAACTTCTCGGTGTGGTGCATCGTGGACAGCATGGAGAACACGCCGATGCGGTTGCCGATGAAGTTGGGGGTGTCCTTGGCGTAGACCACGCCCTTGCCGAGCGTGGTGGTGAGGAAGGCTTCGAGGCCCTCGAGCACCGCACGGTCGGTGAGCTTCGTGGGGATCAGCTCCACGAGGTGCATGTAGCGCGGCGGATTGAAGAAGTGCACGCCGGTGAAGCGGTGGCGCATCTCTTCCGGCAGCGCTTCGGCCAGGCCGTTGATCGACAGGCCGGAGGTGTTGCTGGCCAGCACGGCGGTCCTGGACACGTGCGGGGCGATCTTCGTATACAGATCGAGCTTCCAGTCCATCCGTTCGGCGATGGCCTCGATCACCAGGTCGACATCGGCCAGCATGGCCAGGTCTTCTTCATAGTTGGCCGGCACGATCGCGGCGGCCAGGCCTTTTTCGGCCAGCGGTGCCGGTGACAGCTTGGCGAGGTTGGCGATGGCCTTCATGGCGATGCCGCTCTTCGGGCCTTCCTTTGCGGGCAGGTCGAACAGCACGGTTTCCACGTTGGCGTTCGTCAGGTGAGCGGCGATCTGCGCGCCCATGACGCCGGCGCCGAGTACCGCGGCCTTGCGAATGCGTAACGGTGTTGCGGTCATGGTGTTCTCCGATAGCTCAATGATCGTTCCCCGGTCAGCGGGTGACCGGGGAATTGGAAACGGAAGGGTTGCGCAGGCCGGCAGCGGCGAAGCGGATGAGATGTTCCGCGGCGGCTTCGCGGTGGTCGCGCTCGGCGACGTCGCTCTTGCGCTGGATGATGCCGAAGTCGGCCATGGCGTATGTCAGGGCGCCGGTGACGATATCCAGGCGCCAGTAGATCTCTTCCCTGGCCAGGCCGGGCAGCAGGCGCCCGAACTCCGCGGCGAACTGGCGCAACACGTGGCCATAGTTGTCCGAGAGGAAGCGGCGCAGGGTGTCGTTGTGCTCGGCGTAGGCACGTGCCAGCACACGGACGAAGGCGGCCGCGCCGCCGTCCGTTCGCGAGAGGTCGAGCGCCGGGCGGATGTATGCGTCCAGCACGTCCTCGAGCTGGGTCTCGTCCTGATTCGCGATTTTCGCCAGGGCCGCCAGGCGCCGGCTGTTCAGCTCGTCGAGGCGGCGGCGGAACACTTCCTCGATGAGCTTGTCCTTGGAGCCGAAGTGGTAATTCACTGCGGCAAGGTTCACCCGTGCGGCCGCCGTGACCTGACGGAGCGAGGCGCCTGCGAATCCGTGGGTGGCGAAAAGGGCCTCGGCGGCGCCCAGGATCCGCTCTTTCGTGCTGCGTTCGCGGGAGGCGTAGGGTGCGCTCGTCATGTCGGCGGACTCCGCAGGCGGTGGGTTTGAATCAAACGATCGTTTGAGAGTACGCCCGGCTGCCCGGGCCGGTCAATCCGCGACCGCACATGGGCCTGCAACGGGGTTGCGGATCAGCTAGAATCTGTCAAGATTTCGTGTGCTAAGTCAGTCATTCCGGACGGCTTTAGCCGTAAACTGGCATCCGGCGCCCCATAAGGCGCCCATGATCTTCCTTGTCTTATTCCTATTCCCGGAGCACCCGTATGGCGCTGGAGCGCACCCTTTCGATCATCAAGCCCGATGCCGTCAAGAAGAACGTCGTCGGTGAAATCCTTGCCCGCTTCGAAAAGGCCGGCCTCAAGGTCGTGGCCGCGCGCATGGCGCAGCTGAGCCGCGCCGAAGCCGAAGGCTTCTACGCCGTCCACAAGGAGCGCCCGTTCTTCAAGGCGCTGGTCGATTTCATGATTTCGGGCCCCGTCATGATCCAGGTGCTGGAGGGTGAGGGCGCCATCCTGAAGAACCGCGACCTCATGGGTGCCACCAACCCGAAGGAAGCCGCCCCGGGCACGATCCGCGCCGACTTCGCCGAGTCGATCGACGCCAACGCCGTGCACGGTTCCGATGCCCCGGAAACCGCGGCGGTGGAAATCGCCTATTTCTTCCGTACGACGGAAGTCGTTTCCCACTGAGTCATGCCGTGAATACGCCCGCCGAAAAGGTCAATCTGCTCGACTTCGATCGCCAGGGGCTGCGCGATTTCTTCGCCCAGCTCGGCGAGAAGCCGTATCGCGCCGAGCAGGTCATGAAGTGGATCTACCACCGTCTCGAAAGCGATTTCGAGAAGATGACCGATGTCGGCAAGGCGTTGCGCGAAAAACTCAGCGCCAGCTGCTACGTGGGGCCGCCGAAAACCGTGTTCGAGAAGGGCGCGGTCGATGGCACCCACAAGTGGCTGCTGGGCATGGATGGCGGCAACGCCATCGAGACGGTGTACATCCCGGAGCCGACCCGCGGCACGCTGTGCGTGTCATCGCAGGTCGGCTGCGCCCTGAACTGCCAGTTCTGCTCCACGGCTACCCAGGGCTTCTCCCGCAACCTGTCCACGGCCGAGATCATCGGCCAGGTATGGGTCGCGGCCAAACATCTCGGCAATGTGCCGCACCAGCAGCGCCGCATCACCAACGTGGTGATGATGGGCATGGGCGAGCCGTTGCTGAACTTCGACAACGTGGTGAAGGCCATGAGCCTGATGCGCGACGACCTGGGTTTCGGCCTGGCGAGCAAGCGCGTCACGCTGTCCACGGCCGGCCTCGTGCCGATGATCGACCGCCTCTCCGCGGAGAGCGACGTCTCCCTGGCGGTGTCCCTGCACGCCGCCAACGACGAGCTGCGCACGGAACTCGTGCCGCTCAACAAGCGTTATCCGCTGGCGGAGCTGATGGGTGCCTGCGAGCGTTACATCCAGCGCGCGCCGCGCACCTCGATCACCTTCGAATACACCCTCATGAAGGGCGTGAACGACCAGCCCGAGCACGCGCGCCAGCTCATCAAGTTCATGCGCCGTCTCCCGGGGGCGAACAAGGTCAACCTCATTCCGTTCAATCCGTTCCCCGGGGCGCGCTTCGAACGTTCCGGCCAGGACGAGATTCGCGCGTTCCAGACCCAGTTGCTCAATGCGGGCGTGTTGACCATGCTGCGCCGTACCCGGGGCGACGACATCGACGCCGCCTGCGGCCAGTTGAAGGGGCAGGTCGTGGACCGTACTCGCCGTCAGGCGGAGTTCCGCAAGAAACTCGAAGAGGGAGTGGTGAATGCGGCTTGAGCGGTGGGGACTCGTGGCCGCGCTCGCGTTCGCGTGCGCCGGCTGTGTGGGCGGCGGATCGGGCCTCCGGCCTTCGACGGCCGCCGAGGATCGCGCCAAGGGGGCGGAGGTTCACACCGAGCTAGGCCAGCGCTACATGCAGAACGGCGACCTCAAGGGCGCCATGGAAAAACTCCAGAAAGCGCTTGAGTTCGATCCGAAATACGTTCCGGCCCATACGGTTATCGCCGTGCTCTACGAGCGCATCAACGACCCGGTGAACGCCGAACTGCACTATCGCAAGGCCGTGGAATACGACCCGAAGAAGGGCTCGGTGAACAACAACCTCGCCGTTTTCCTGTGCACCCAGCATCGGCCGGCCGAGGCAAAGCCGTACTTCGATCGCGCCCTGGCCGACCCGTTCTACGAAACGCCGGACCTCGCGCTCAGCAATGCGGGCACCTGCCAGCTGCAATCGCAGGATTACGACGCCGCCGAGGGTTATTTCCGCAAGGCGATCGAGCGCAATCCGAATAACGCGGACGCCCTGTATCAGATGGCGCACGTGTTGTACCTTAAGAACGATGCATTCCGGGCGCGTGCCTTCCTGCAACGCTACGAGGCGCTGGGGGCGCCGAGTCCGGATTCGTTGAAGCTCGGTCACGATATCGAGCTACGTCTGGGCAACGGGGAGGGGGCCCAGGACTACGCCAAACGCCTGCGCGAAAGGTTCCCGGATTCGGATCCCGCGCACGCACTCGAAGCCACCGCACGTCAATGACCCCAGTATCTTCGAATTCTTCCGGTCGGGACGGACGCGAACAGGACCTGTTCGCCGGGCTCGAGCCGAACGCACACAGGGAGCATGTCATGGATCCGCAAATCGAGGCCCCTGCCGAAGAGGGCCGCGTGCTGATCGACCACGCAGCGCCCGCAGCCGGCTTTGGTGGCCGGTTGCGCGCCGCGCGCGAGGCTCGCGGCTTCAGCATCGAGGCCTGCGGGCAGGCGTTGCGCCTGCCGACGCGTCTCCTGCGCCAGCTCGAGGCCGGCGAATACGGTGGCATCGATTACCAGGTGTACCTCGCCGGATACCTCACCAAGTACGGCCGCCATGTGGGCGTGGACGAAGAGGCCATCCAGGCCGAACTCGCCCGCCTCACGCCGCGCCAGCCGGAGCTCGTCGTCACCGGCGGCGTCTCCCATTCCCGTTATCTGTTCGAGCGTTACCTCACCGCGGCCACCTATGTGGTGCTGACGGCGGTGATCATCGTGCCGATGGTGTGGCTGGGCGTGCGCGGCACGCTCGACCGCGACATGGCGCGTCTTTCTCCGCTCGACGCCACGCCGGTGGCGCAGCAGGACGCGCCTGCCGCGCCGTCGTCCAGTGCGGGCGACAGCGTTGCCGCCACCGAGGCGAAGCCGGCCGCCGCCAGCGAACCCCGTGTGGAAGACCAGCAGCCCCTCATGGCCTCCATGGCCATGTTCCCGCCGCTCGACCACGCCACGGCCAACAAGGCCCCGCTGGCGTCCGCCGCGCCCACGCCCGACAACGCAGCCGGACGGGGCGCGCACAGCCTCACGCTGAGCCTGCCTTCCGCCAGTTGGGTGGAAGTCACGGCGGCCGACGGTTCGCGCCTGGAGTATGGGATCCTGCCGGCCGGCACGCAGAAGTCGTACCGCAGCGACTCCCAGCTCGATGTCCGCATCGGCAATGCCACCGGTGCCCAGGTGACGATCGACGGGCAGCCGGTGCAGCTGGACTCGTTCCGCCGTGCCAATGTGGCCCGCTTCCGCGTCGACGTTCGCGACGGCAAGGCTTCGCCCACCGCCCTCTGATCCCCGCGGCACGCCGTGCGCACACCGCGCGGCGCCGCCCGCCCGTGCTTTTCGGGTATCCTTGCCTATTGATCCGTGCCGCCATCGCCGATGGCCGGCGCGGGCTCGTTCCCTCCCTTGGATTTGCTGCGCGGAGCGCAGTGGGTGATTGCATGGCATTCGACGTATACGACGACTACGAACAGGGCGAACGCGTCCAGCAGTGGCTGCGCAAGAATGGCGTCTCGATCGCCGTGGGCATCGGCCTGGGCCTGGCGCTGATCTTCGGCTGGCAGCAGTGGAAGTCGCATCGGGCGAACCACGAGCAGGCCGCGGCCGGCGAATATTCGGCGTTGCAGCTTGCCGTGGCCCAGAGCCGCACCAACGAGATCGACATGCGCACCGAAACCCTGCTCAAGGATTACTCGGACACCGCCTGGTCGGTGTTCGCCGCGGGCGAACGTGCGCAGCGCAACCTCCTTGCCGGCCAGTTCGACAAGGCCGCGGGCGACCTGGACTGGGCGAAGGCCCACGCGAAGGACTCCACGCTCAAGGCGCTCGTGTCGTTTCGCGGGGCCCAGCTGAAGTACGCGCAAGGCAAGCCGCAGGAGGCCATTGCCGCCCTGGACGGCATGGACGGCAAGACGTTCGTGGCGCTCTCGCAGGAACTCCGTGGCGACGCGCTGGTCAAGCTGGGTCGTCCCGACGATGCGCGCAAGGCCTACCAGGCCGCCATCGCCGCCATGGGCGACAGCGCACCGCAGCGCGGTGTGGTCCAAACCAAACTCGATGATCTGGCCGTGGCCGGGAAGCAGGGTGCATGAAACGTTTCTGGGCAATCGCGTTGACTTCGTCGCTGGTCGTTCTGGCCGGCTGCCATTCGTTCAAGAAGGAAAACGTCGAACCGCCGACCCCGCTCGACAAGAAGTTCGAGCCGACGCTCAAGGTCGAGCGCGTGTGGAAGTCCAGCATCGGTGACGGTGCCGCCGAATCCGGCGTGCGCATGCGGCCGGTTGTGTCCGATGGCGTGCTCTACGCCGCCAGCACGGACGGGAAGATCGCCGCGTTCGAAGCGTCCACCGGCAAGAAGCTCTGGTCGAAGAGCACCCGCCAGCACGGCTGGTTCGGCTGGGGCGACGCCAAGCGCGAAGACGCCCGCTTCTCCGGCGGTCCCGGCGCATCGGGCGACCTGGTGGCCATCGGCACGCTGGACGGCCACCTGTACGGCATCAACGCGAAGGACGGCGAGCGCCGCTGGGCCACCGAGGTGTCTTCGGAAGTCATCACCGCGCCGGTGATCGTCGGCGACCTCGTGGTCGTCCGCACGAACGACGGCCGCGTCTACGGCATCGACGCCAAGTCCGGCGAGCGCCGCTGGGTATACGACCAGTCGCAGGTGCCGCTGCTCAGCCTGCGCGGCAACGGTCGCCTCCTGGTGGCCAACGGCGTGGTGTTCTTCGGCAGCGATGCCGGCAAGCTCGTGGCGCTGCGCCTCGACAACGGCGAGAAGCTCTGGGAGCAGACGCTCGCCACCGGCGAGGGCCGCACCGAAATCGACCGTCTCTCCGACGCCGACGGCGCGCTGGTCCTCGATGGCACCACCCTCTACGGTGCGGCTTACCACGGCCAGCTGACGGCCATCGACGGTCCCAGCGGCCGCCCGCTGTGGAACCACGCGCTGTCCACCTTCACCTCGCTCGACGTGCACGGCAATGCCGTGTTCGGCGTGGACGACGTTTCCGAGGTGGTTGCCTACGACAAGTCCGGCGGCGCCAACATCTGGAAGCAGGGCGCCCTGAAGTATCGCTGGCTCACGGGCCCGGCGGTGCAGGGCAACTATGTGGTCGTGGGCGATCTCGACGGCCACATCCACTGGCTCGACAGCAGCGACGGCAAGATCGTGGCTCGCGAGCGACTGTCCAAGAAAGCCATTCGTGCCCAGCCCCTCGTGGTGGGCGATACCGTCTACGTCGAGGATGTCGAGGGCCATATCGGCGCCTACCGCATCCCGGCGAACTGATCCAAGGAATGATGTACCCCCATGTTGCCCGTCGTCGCCCTGGTCGGCCGCCCCAACGTCGGTAAGTCGACCCTCTTCAACGCGTTGACGCGCAGCAGGGACGCCCTCGTCGCCGACATGCCCGGCGTCACCCGCGACAGACACTATGGTGTCTGTCGTCTCGGTCCGCGGCCTTTCGTGGTCGTGGATACCGGCGGTCTGTCGGGAAGCGACGAAGGTATCGAAGGTCTCACTGCCCAGCAGGTTCGCGCCGCCATTTCGGAAGCGAACCTGCTTGTCTTCGTGGTCGACGCGCGCGAGGGCATCCTGCCGCTCGACGCATCGATCCTCACGGAGCTTCGCCGCAGCGGCAAGCCGATCATCGTCGTGGTCAACAAGACCGACGGCGTGGACGAGCTGGTCGCGATGGGTGAGTTCGCCTCGTTCGGCATCGCCGAGACCCTGCCGATGTCGGCGGCGCACAGCCGCGGCGTCGACACGCTGGTGGCCAAGGCGCTGCCGCACCTCCCGGACGACCGCGACGACGATCCGGCCCTGGAAGACCAGGGCATTCGCGTGGCGATCGTGGGCCGACCGAACGCGGGCAAGTCCACGCTCATCAATCGCTTGCTGGGTGAAGACCGCCTTATCGTGTCCGATCTCGCCGGCACCACCCGCGATCCGATCCGGGTGCCGCTTGAGCGCGACGGCCGCCGCTACACGCTGGTGGACACCGCCGGGGTGCGCCGCCGCTCGCGCGTCGAAGAGGCAGTGGAGAAGTTCAGCGTCATCAAGACGTTGCAATCCATTGCTGCGTCGCAGGTAACGATCGTGATGATCGATGCGCGAGAGAATCTGGCTGACCAGGACCTCACGCTCATCGGTCACGCCATCGAGGAAGGCCGGGCGCTCGTCATTGCCGTGAACAAGTGGGACGGCATGGACAGCTACCAGCGCGAGCAGACCCAGAAGGCCCTCGAGCGACGCCTGCAGTTCGCCGACTGGGCGAAGACGGTTTTCATCTCCGCGCTGCACGGTTCGGGTCTCCGCGAACTGATGAAGGCGGTGATCCGCGCACATGCGGCGGCCACGAAGGAACTGTCCTCCAGCGAGCTCACGCGCACGCTGGAGAAGGCCTACGAGGCCTACCAGCCGCCGCTGGTGCGTGGCCACGCGCCGAAGCTGCGCTACGCGCATCCGGGCGGCTCGAACCCGCCCACCATCGTCATCCATGGCAGCCGTACCAAGCACATCGCGCCGGCGTATCGTCGCTACCTGGAGGGTTTCTTCCGGAAGCGCTTCCGCCTGGAAGGCACGCCGGTGCGCATCGATTTCCGCGATGGCGAGAATCCTTTCGCCGGCCGCAAGAACGTGCTTACGGAAGGCCAGCAGCGCCGTCGCCAGCGCATGATCCGCAACGCGAAGCGGCGCGAGAAGTAAGTCGGAGAATTCCGGGGGCGTCGGCGGGCTTGCCGCAGTCGATGCCGCTGTCGCCGATGTCATACTCGTGCCAGTAATTTCTGGGAGTCCGGTATGACCGAGGGCCTCGATCGCGACCGTTGGCTTGCTTCGATCCGTGCAACGGTGGGCGAGTTGTCGCCTGTCGAGGCATTGGCCCGGCAAGGGCGAGGAGCACTCCTTGTCGATGTGCGCGAGGACGCCGAGCGGGCCAGCGATACGCCAGCCGGCGCCCTGGGGCTGTCCCGCGGGTTCCTCGAACTTCGTATCGAGCAGTCCGAGCCCGACCGCGACCGCGAGATTCTCGTGCTTTGCGGGAGCGGGCAGCGCTCGCTGCTCGCCGCCGAGGCGTTGCAGAGAATGGGCTATCGCCACGTGTCCTCGGTGGCGGGCGGCATGGGCGCGTGGAAGGCTGCAGGCCTTCCTGTGAGCGCAGGCATGCTCGATACGGACGCCGCAGAGCGCTACGCGCGCCAGCTGCTTCTGCCCCAGGTGGGCGAAACGGGGCAGGCGAAGCTGGCGGCGGCGCGCGTCGCCGTGATCGGTGCCGGCGGCCTCGGTTCGCCGGCGTTGCTCTACCTTGCCGCCGCCGGCGTCGGCCACATCACGCTCATCGACGACGACCGCGTCGAGCGATCGAACCTGCATCGCCAGGTGATCCACGCCGACGCCCGCGTCGGCCTGGGCAAGGCGGAGTCTGCCCGCATGACCTTGGCGGCGCTCAATCCGCGCGTGCGCTTAACGCCTGTGCCGGAGCGCCTGTGCGCGGAGAACGTGGAGACGCTGCTTCGCGAGCACGACATCGTGATCGATGGCGCCGACAATTTCGCCACGCGTTACCTCCTGGCGGCAGCCACCCGGCGCCTCGGCATGCCCGTGGTGTACGCGGCGATTGAGCGGTTCACGGGGCAGGCGAGCGTCTTCGACCCGAGGCGAGACGATTCCCCGTGTTATCGCTGCCTGTTCCCGGAGCCGCCCTCGGCGGCCGATGCGCCAAATTGCAGCGAGGCGGGGGTGCTTGGTGTACTTCCGGGCCTCGTGGGTCTCGTCCAGGCGACAGAGGCGTTGAAGCTGCTACTGGGTATCGGGGAGCCCCTGGTCGGCCGCCTGCTGACCTACGACGCTCTCGGCATGCGCTTCCGCGAATTGACCCTGCGCCGCGATCCGCATTGCCCGGGCTGTGGAGCGGACGCCATGTTCGAGGGGTATCGGGACCTCGAACGCATGTGCGCTGCGGCGGGCTGAGGGACTGCTCGCGCATCCGCGCGCTTCCCTCGACGTGGATGTCTACTGAGCGGCAGCAGCCGCCGGATCGCCCAGAACCACCGAGTACATCGCGCAATCAAGCGATTGATCGTTTAAAACCAATCGTTTGCGAAGTATTCCTTCGAAAGTGCCTCCAAGTCGTTCAGCCGTCCTGCGGCTGGGCAGGTTGTGCTCGGCCACCACGATTTCCAGCCGGGCGACCCGTACCGAGGCGAATGCGAAGCCGATGGCCAGCCGCCCCGCGCGGGTCGCGATGCCGCGCCCCTGTTCCGACTGGCGCACCCAATATCCCAGGTTGGCGAAGCGCTGCTCCTTGTTCCGCTGGTTGACGCCCATGCCGCCGAGGATGCGGCCGGCGTTCGCGTCGACGATCAGCATCTCGAACCCGTCGGCCAGCAGCCAGGATTTCCTCGCGAGCGCCATCCACTGCTCGGCATCCGCGGCGTCGTACCCGGCATGGCACCAATCCTGCCACCGGCCGACGGTGTCGACCGACTCGCGGACGGCCTCGGCAAGGGGTTCGGCATCGCCATGGCGATGCGCGCGCAAGGTCACTACGCCGTCGGTCAGATCGGTGGGATAGGGGAGGGTATCGATGGCCATATCGGCATTATTGGTCATGTCGCCTTGTAGGAGCGCGCCTTGCGCGTTTATGCCCGCGTCGGGTACGACATGTTTTGAGGCTGTGGCCCGGAGCTGGCGCGCCAAGTCACAGAATGGCGCGAAAAACTGTCGCGCGCAGGGCGCGCTCCTACGACGGCGCGAGGATTCAAGCCCGAACGTCCTACAATCCGCCGCATCTATCGGCGATAATGCGGCGTTTCCGCAGGGCGACTCCTCCATGACCGCACGTATCCTCGACGGCAAGCGCATCGCCCACGAACTGCTCGAGCACATCGCCCGCCGTGTGGCGAAGCGCGTGGCCGACGGTCGCCGCGCGCCCGGCCTCGCCGTCGTGCTGGTGGGCGACGATCCGGCTTCCGCCGTGTACGTCAAGAACAAGCGCCGCGCTTGCCAGCAGGTCGGTTTCCAGTCGTTCGGTTACGACTTACCGGCATCGACCACGCAGGACGAGCTCTTCGCCCTCATCGACAACCTCAACGCCGATCCGGCGGTCCACGGCATCCTCGTGCAGTCGCCGCTGCCCGAGCATATCGACGAGGATGCCCTGGTCGATCGCATCGACCCGGGCAAGGACGTGGACGGTTTCCAGGCGGTGAACGTCGGCCGTCTTGCGCTGCGCCGCTTCGGCCTGCGTCCGTGCACCCCGAAGGGTGTGATGACCCTGCTCGGGCACACCGACCGGCCGGTGCGAGGGCGCCATGCCGTGATCGTCGGGGTGTCGAATCACGTGGGCCGGCCGCTCGCTCTGGAACTACTTATCGCAGGCAGCACAGTGACTTGCTGCCACAAGTTCACCCAGGATCTAGCCAGCTTCGTGCGCCAGGCCGACATCCTCGTCGTGGCGGCCGGCAAGCCGGGCCTGGTGAAGGGCGAATGGGTCAAGCCGGGCGCGGTGGTGGTGGACGTGGGCATCAATCGCCTCGAAGACGGCCGCCTCGTCGGCGACGTGGAATTCGCCGCCGCCGCGGAACGCGCCTCGTGGATCACGCCGGTTCCCGGCGGCGTCGGCCCGATGACGGTGGCGACGCTGATGGAAAACACGCTCGAAGCTGCCGAAGCGATCGACGGCTGAGGTTTAGCCGGCTCTCTGTGGGAGCCGCTTCAGCGGCGATGAGTGCTTGCGGCACGCTGGCCCGCTGCGCGCGATCGCCGGCTCAGCCGGCTCCCACAGAACCCGGCAACCACACAGTGAGCTTTCCAGCTCGCTCTGTCGCTTTGCTGCAACGCACGCTATAATGCCGCGATTTACTCGCGGGACTAATGCTATGCGCATCCTTGCCGAGGCACTCACTTACGACGACGTGTTTCTGGTTCCCGGCCACTCCACGGTCATGCCGCGCGATGTGGACACCTCGACGCGCTTCACGCGCGGTCTCCGCCTGAACATCCCCATCGTGTCCGCCGCCATGGACACCGTCACCGAGGCCCGCCTTGCCATCACCATGGCGCAGAACGGCGGCATCGGCATCATCCACAAGAACATGACGTTCGAGCAGCAGGCCGCCGAAGTGCGCCTGGTGAAGAAGTTCGAAGCCGGCGTCATCCGCAATCCCATCACCGTGCGCCCCGACACTTCTATCGGCAAAGTGCTCCAGCTGACCCGTGCGCACAACATCTCCGGCGTGCCGGTGGTCGACGGCGAAAAGCTCGTCGGCATCGTCACCAGCCGCGACCTGCGTTTCGAGCGCAAGCACGACGACCCTGTGCGCAACATCATGACCCGCGAAGACCGCCTGGTCACGGTGGGCGAGGGCGCCTCGCACGACGAAGTGCTGCAGCTCCTGCACAAGAACCGCATCGAGAAGGTCCTGGTCGTCAACGACGGTTTCCAGCTCCGTGGCCTCATCACGGTGAAGGACATCCAGAAGGCCCGCGACAACCCCAACGCCGCCAAGGACTCGCATGAGCGCCTGGTGGTGGGCGCCGCCGTCGGCGTGGCCGGCGACACCGAGCAGCGCGTGGAAGCGCTGGTCGATGCCGGCGTCGACGTCATCGTGGTGGACACCGCGCACGGTCATTCGCAGTCCGTGATCGACCGTGCTGCCTGGGTGAAGAAGCGCTTCCCGCAGGTGCAGGTCATCGCCGGCAACATCGTCACGGGCGAGGCGGCGCGTGCGCTGCTCGACGCCGGCGTCGACGCCGTGAAGGTCGGTGTGGGTCCTGGCTCCATCTGCACCACCCGCATCGTCACCGGCATCGGCGTGCCGCAGATCACCTCCATCGATCTCGTGGCCACGGCGCTGAAGGGCGAGATCCCGCTCATCGCCGACGGCGGCATCCGCTATTCGGGCGACATTCCCAAGGCGCTGGCCGCCGGTGCGTCGTCGGTGATGCTCGGCTCCATGTTCGCCGGTACCGAGGAAGCCCCGGGCGAAGTCGAACTGTTCCAGGGCCGCTCGTACAAGAGCTACCGTGGCATGGGTTCCATCGGCGCCATGCAGCTGGGCTCGAAGGACCGCTACTTCCAGGACGAAGCGGACGCCGACAAGCTCGTGCCGGAAGGCATCGAAGGCCGTGTGCCGTACCGCGGGCCGCTGCGCAACATCATCCATCAGCTCATCGGCGGCCTGCGTGCCTCCATGGGTTACATGGGCGCGGCCACGGTGGAGGAAATCCACGCCAAGGCCCAGTTTGTGAAGGTGACCGGTGCGGGCGTGCGCGAAGCGCATCCGCACGACATCCAGATCACGAAGGAAGCACCGAACTACCGCCTGGACTGATGCGCCCAGGCGCTCGCTCCAGGTGACCCAGGACGCCCGCCGCAAGTGGGCGTTCTGCTTTTTCAGCTATTCAATCCGCAGGCTGCCACGATGACCGATATCCATAGCGACAAGATCCTGATCCTCGACTTCGGTTCGCAGTACACGCAGCTGATCGCCCGCCGCATCCGCGAGATCGGCGTCTATTGCGAAGTGTGGGCCTGGGATCACGCACCGGAGGAAATCCGCGGCTTCGCGCCGCGCGGCGTCATCCTCTCGGGCGGCCCTGAGTCGGTCACCGAAGACGCATCCCCGCGTGCGCCGCAGGTGGTGTTCGAACTCGGCGTGCCGGTGCTCGGCATCTGCTACGGCATGCAGACCATGGCCGAGCAACTCGGCGGCAAGGTCGAAGCAGGGCACCATCGCGAATTCGGCCCGGCCACCATCACCTTCGGCAACTGCGCGCTGTTCGAAACGGTAGTGCAGGACGGCGAGTCGCTGGGCGTGTGGATGTCGCATGGCGACCGCGTCACCGCGATCCCGGAAGGCTTCAGCGTCACCGCCTCCACATCGAGCCTGCCGCTGGCGGCGATGGCGGACGACAAGCGCCGCTTCTACGGTCTCCAGTTCCATCCCGAGGTCACCCACACCAAGCGCGGCATGGAACTGCTCCGCCGCTTCGTCGTCGACCTCTGCGGTTCCGCCACGCTCTGGGACGCCGCCCACATCATCGACGACGCGGTGGAGCGCGTGCGCGCCCAGGTCGGCAGCGACCGCGTGCTGCTGGGCCTGAGCGGCGGCGTCGATTCCTCGGTGGTGGCGGCCCTGCTCGAAAAGGCCATCGGCGACCAGCTCACCTGCGTCTTCGTCGACACCGGCCTGCTTCGGTACCAGGAAGGCGACCAGGTCATGTCCACGATGGCCGAGCACATGGGCGTGCACGTCATTCGCGTGGACGCGAAGCAGCGCTTCTTCGACGCGCTGGCCGGCGTGGAAGATCCGGAAGCCAAGCGCAAGGTCATCGGCCGCCTGTTCGTCGAGGTGTTCGACGAGGAGTCCGCAAAGCTCGAAGGCGTGAAGTGGCTGGCCCAGGGCACGATTTATCCGGACGTGATCGAGTCCGCCGGCAGCAAGACCGGCAAGGCGCACGTCATCAAGAGCCATCACAACGTGGGCGGCCTGCCGGAGCACATGAAGCTCAAGCTGGTGGAGCCGCTGCGCGAACTGTTCAAGGACGAGGTGCGCCGCATCGGTGTGGAGCTGGGCCTGCCGCGCGAAATGGTCTACCGCCACCCGTTCCCGGGCCCCGGCCTCGGTGTGCGCGTGCTCGGCGAAGTGAAGCCGGAATACGTGGACCTGCTCCAGCGCGCCGACAACATCTTCATCGAGGAACTGCGGGCCCATGGCCTCTACGACCGCGTGAGCCAGGCGTTCGCGGTGTTCCTGCCGGTGCGCTCGGTGGGCGTGGTGGGCGACGGCCGGGCCTACGAGTGGGTGATCGCGTTGCGCGCGGTGGAGACGATCGACTTCATGACGGCGCACTGGGCACACCTGCCGTACGATTTTCTCGACAAGTGCTCAACTCGTATTATCAATGAGTTGCGTGGCATTTCTCGCGTTGTTTATGACATTTCGGGGAAGCCGCCGGCGACGATTGAGTGGGAGTGAATTGAGCTCCTTAGGCGAGGCCTGAAATGAAGGCCGTGGTTGTCACTTGACAACCACGGCCTTCATCCTGATATTGGAGATCATTGATGGCCCGTCCGTCTCATCCGAAGAAAGAGGTCGAGGACGCCCTCAGGCATGCCGAAGCGCAGGGTTGGCGCGTCGACATCGGCGGCAGCCACGCTTGGGGCCGGGTTTATTGCCCGTACAACGACGAGGAGTGCCGCTGCGGCGAGTTTTGCATCGCGTCGGTATGGAGCACGCCGAAGAACCCCGGCAACCACGCCCGGGCCTTGCGGCGCGTCGTGGACAACTGCACCACGCATCGCACGCAGCGCGAAGCTGATGACGATGCCAAGGAGTAGCGCGATGGAATACACCTTCATCTTGAAATATCAGCTTGCCGATGACGACCGCGACCCGGATGCACTGGTCGAGCGTTTGGGCGAAGCCGGTTGCGACGATGCCTTGGTCGGCATCGGCCAGCCGGGGCGGTTGGCCCTGGAGTTCACCCGCGAA
Source organism: Luteibacter jiangsuensis (assembly GCF_011742555.1). Classification (GTDB taxonomy): domain Bacteria; phylum Pseudomonadota; class Gammaproteobacteria; order Xanthomonadales; family Rhodanobacteraceae; genus Luteibacter; species Luteibacter jiangsuensis. The sequence goes on along the minus strand of NZ_JAAQQR010000005.1, from coordinate 184,297 downwards.
GCGGCCGATGCCGGCGAGGCCATGCGCAGCGCGCTGGCCGATGTGCGCCGCGCCGCGCCGTCGGCGCGGCTGATCGAAGTCGCACCCGATCTGGTCGGTCTGACCGACGTGGCCGAGATTGTCGGCGTGTCACGGCAGAACATGCGCAAGCTGATGCTGGCCCATCCGGGCAGCTTCCCGGCACCGGTGCATGAGGGCAGCGCGTCGATCTGGCACCTAGCCGACGTGCTGGTCTGGTTGCAGGCCAGGGGCAGCTACTCGCTGGCGCAAACGATGCTGGAAGTGGCGCGGGTGGCCTTGCAGGTCAACGTGGCGAAGGAAGGGCGACGCTTGCCACGCGCGGCGTCCGAGGAACTGGAAGCCTTGGTCGGATAAGCGCCGTTGCTCGGCTTCATGCCTCACTGGAACCCGCCCAAACAGGGCGCCAGCACAAGGCGTGTGCTCTTGACTGTAAAAGAGACAGTAGCGCGCCATGTTGATCACAGCCAATCCCTTTGACACGCGGGTTTGGGCGACCTGTTGATGATCGAGCGGAAGTGATCCGAGGTCGTGATCCAAGGTCATTTCAGACCGTCTCGCACGGCGCCCTCGGCCGCCGTGAGCGAACGAACAAGCTCGCGACGAGCGCGGCGCAGCCAGCGGCTGCGCCTCCCCAGGGCGTCGTCAGAATCCCGGGGCCCCTCACGAGCAGGCCGCCAATCGCCGAGAACGTTGCGATGCCCAAGTTGAACGCGGCGATGTTGAGGCCCGAGGCGGTCGCGACCGCGTCGGGCGCGACCTCTTCCGCGGCCGCGACCACACCCGACTGAACGATGGGGCCAAGACAGAAGCAGCAGGCAGACCAGAGGAGCAGGTTGGCGAACATGGTCAGGACGTGCGGGGCCGAAAAGGGCAGTGTCGCAAGCGCCAGGACGAGACCGACCAGCGCTGCTACCAGGCCGCGCCGCGTGCCGAGTGCATCGCTAAGCCTGCCCCCGCCAACATTCCCGACTACCGCAGCTACGCCGAATGCCATAAGCGCCAGGCTGACGGCGGCCGGAGACACGCGGGTGACCTCCATCAGCAGCGGCGCGAGAAAGGTGAAAACCACGAACGATCCGCCGAACCCGGTCATGGCGATGAAGTAGAGCGCCAGGAGGCGGGGTTTCATCAGTACGGCGAACTGCGACTGCCATCCGGCGGGCCGAGAATGGGGGATTTCTCTCGGCAACAGAAGTCGCAATAGCACCGTCGCGAGGCATCCGAACACAGCCACAGCCAGCAGCGGTGCACGCCACCCGAGGTTCTGTCCGACGATGGTGCCGAACGGGACACCGATGACCATGGCAAGGGTGAGGCCTGCGAACATCGTCGCGACCGCTCGCGCGCCGCGCTCACGATCGGCCAGGCTCATCGCAATCGGCGCGCCGACGGCGAAGAACACGCCGTGTGCCACTCCGGTCACGATCCGCCCGGCCAGCAGCACTTCATAAGTCGGCGCAGCGCCGCCAAGCAGATTGCCGAGCGTGAACAGAGCCATCAGTCCAACCACGAGACCGCGGCGGGGAAGCCTTCCCGTAAGGGCCGTGACCGTCGGCGCTGCAACGGTCACGGCCAGGGCATAGCCAGTCACAAGCAGGCCCGCTTGGGGTATCGTCACCGCAAGATCGCGCGCGACTTCCGGGACAAGCCCGATCATGACGAACTCCGTCGTGCCGATGGCGAAGGCCGCCACGGCAAGCGCGAACAATGCAGGCGACATCGGTTATGCGTCGACCAGATCGGCAAAGTGCGCGGCGAGGCCGCTTTGGCCCGGAGCGACGTGGTCGGCCATGGTGTGGCGATCGGGGAAGTCGCCGCCGTTCTGCAAACGGAAGGGAATGGGCTTGTCGGTGAATAGCCCAGCAAGACGCAACCGCCATGCTGCCTTGATCGCGTCCACTTCCTCCGCCGTGGAAACGTGACCCGCGCCATAGACCGCATGCGTTGGGAGCACGTCCATGCCGGGGTAGAACAGCGCGCCATGAGTCAGCGGGAACAACAGTTGCTCTATCGGCCCGTTGATACCCCGCGGGCCATAGTCGGCCACCGGACCGCCTGCCTGCACGTTAACCAGCGCTCGCTTGCCCTTGAGGATGCCCTCGCCAAAGCGGAACTGGTTGGAGCCATTCTGATAGCCGTAGGCAAATCCGAAGGCATACACCCGCTCTATCCAGCCCTTCAGGATCGCGGGCACGCCGTACCACCACAGCGGAAATTGCAGGACGACAGCATCGGCCTCGAGCAGCTTCTGCTGCTCGGCGATCACGTCGGGCGTCTGATGTCCGCCCGCGTAAGCATGGCCGGACTCCATGATGAACGACAGCCGTTCAGGGTTATTGCGTACCGGAAAGTCTTCGGCGTCGTACACCGCCTTCCATTTCATGCCGTAGAGGTCCGAATGGACCACGGTGTGCCCCGCCGACGACAACGTCTCAGCGGTCACGTCGACCAGCTGCCGTGTCAGCGAAGTGGGCTCAGGGTGCGCGTAAACGAGGAGAATATTTTTTTTCACGAGACGATTCCGTGTGTTGAGAGCTGTGTCCCCTCAACATAGGCATCCGACCGAAATTTGTGAAATCGATTATTCTAGTCATTGCTATCCATGTGGCGAATACCTAACCGCCGGTCTTCGCGTCGGCGGCATTGATTGCGCAGCGATCAGGAATAAACGGGATGAATGACAGTCGTATCGACCTCAATCTCTTGGTGACGCTCGACGTGCTGCTTGCCGAACAAAACGTCACCAAAGCGGCAGATCGACTGCACCTCAGTCAGCCGGCCGTAAGTGCGCAACTGGCGCGGCTTCGGGATGTGTTCGACGACCCGCTTCTGCTCCCGACTCGTCGGGGCATGATCCCGACCGCCAAGGCCATCGAACTTGCACCGCAACTGAGAGACGCGCTGGATCACGTGCGCAATGCGCTGCGTTCTCATCAGGACTTCGATCCCAGCAAGGCAGAACTGACCGTATCGATCGGCTGTACCGACTACATCCAGGCAGCCGTGGTGATGCCGTTCGTCCTGGCTCTCCGGCAGATGGCGCCCGGAGTTCGGGTGGCCGTACGGCATCTGGTGCCCGAGCAGATGGAGCAGCAATTGGGGAATAGCGAAGTCGATCTTGTTATCGCTACGCCCGAGCGGTCGGCCCCGCACCTGCGGACCTGCCACTTATTCGACGAAAGTTATGTCCTTATAGGAAGGCACGGTCATCCTCGGCTGAAAGCGGGTATGACCATCGACGAATATGTCGAACTGGAGCACGTCGTGGTGTCACGGCGGGGCGGCGACTTCGAAACACCGGTGGACAGTGCTCTGGCGACACTGGGTTACCGGCGCAACGTCGTCTTGTCCGCGGCCTCCTTCTTGTTACTGCCGGAGATCGTCCTGGATAGCGATTTGGTTGCACTCGTGCCGAGGCGCCTGTTTCTCAGGCAATCAGAAAAACTCACGATGGTTGACCTGCCCTGGCTAGGTGAACAATTCAATGTCAGCCTGATCTGGCACGAGAGATGTCACAGGCATGCGGGCCACCGCTGGGTCCGAAATCTGATCGGAAGTCTGGTTGGGGACTTGGAGACACAACATGCTAACCACCATAAGCAAGCATGATTTATCCGAATCCGAGGATCTGCTCACGGCCTTGGTAAAGCTGAATAACGACCATGCGGTCGAGCTTTCATGGTTGGACGAAGATCGCCTGATGACGCTGATCGACAGGGCCTTCATGGCTGAACGGGCTGGTCCTGCCGACGCGATGTTGATCGCTTTCGATCAAGCAGCGGACTATGACAGCCCCAATTTCCTGTGGTTTCGTGCCCGCTACTCTCGTTTTATCTACGTGGACCGGGTTGTGACTGCACAAGCGGCGCGTGGAAGGGGGTTGGCCAAAACTCTTTATCGGAAGCTCATCGATCGCGCTCAAGCGGTGGGGCACGATCGAATCCTGTGCGAAGTCAACTCGGACCCGCCGAACCCTGCCTCCGATGCGTTCCATTACGCGCTGGGCTTCAGGCCTGTGGGCACGGCATCGCTCGGCAATGGCAAGGTCGTCACTTATCTGGAGTTACCCCTCGAGCACGTGTAACGACGCCGCGAGCTTGGGCTAGCCACTATCGCGCCCCGTGCTCGCCAGGTCCTCCACATTCGCCCTGTGCTCGAACGCCGGGTCGAGCATATCCAGAAAGGCGCGGACCGCTGGATTGCTGCGACGGCTCTCGGGCCATAGCGCGGTGACATTCCGGCGTTCGACCGCGAAGTCGGCGAGAACCGGCGACAGCTCTCCGCGCGCGATATAGGGCGCGGCGGCGAACGACGCACCGATGCCGATGCCGCCGCCGGCGACAAGCGCGGCCATCACCGCCTCGCTGGTATCCGCCACGATGTCGGACCGCGGCAGAATCTCGATTTCCTGCCCGCCGATCTTGAAGGGCCAGCGAAACATCTGTCCTGTGCTCTGGTAGCGCAGGTTGACCGTGTTGTGGCCTTCGAGGTCATGTGGATGGCCCGGCGCGCCGTGCTCGGCGAGATAGGCCGGCGATGCAAGGCAGCAAAGCCGATACGGTGCCAGCTTGCGCGACAGCAGGCGGCTGTCGGGGAGCTCACCGATACGGACGGCGACGTCGATTCCTTCGTCGATCAGATCGACCATCTGATCCCCGATCCGAAGATCGATCGTCACGTCAGGAAAGCGCCGCCGGAACGCGGGCAGGGCGGGTGCGATCACGTGCAGGCCGATCGGCAGGGAGGCGGCCACTCGCAATGGGCCGCGGGGTGCCGAGCGGGCCGTCAGCGCCATCTGCTCGATCTCCTCGGCCTGGCGAATCAGGCTCAAGGCGCGCTCGTGGAGGTCGCGACCCTCGGGTGTGAATGCGAGCGAGCGGGTGGTCCGGGTGAACAGGGAGACCCCCAGGCGCTGCTCGAGTCGCTGGATGCTCTTGCTGACCGCCGAGGGGGAAATCGACAACGACCGCGCGGCCGCTGCGTAGCTGCCGAGCGCGCCGACGCGCGCGAACGCGATCAGACCGGTGAGGCGATCAAGGCTTATTCGTTCCATGGCGGAACTATAGAACCGATTTTCGCCCCAGTTATCAACTTCGGGGCCAGTCGCTACCTTGTCTCGCAAGGAGAACGATATGAGCGAGACGATGAAAGCGGTTCGACTGCACGCCTTTGGCGGGCCTGAAGTGCTGATTTACGAGGACGCTCCCAAGCCGGACGTCCGGCCAGGTGAAGTGTTGGTCCGTGTCATGGCCGTCGGCCTCAATCCGCCGGACTGGTATCTACGCGACGGCTATCGCGCCCTCCCGCCCGAGTGGCGTCCGGACGCCGACTTCCCGCTTGTCCTGGGCACCGACATCTCCGGCGTGGTCGAAGCGACCGCCGCCGACGTCGACGGCTTCGAGGTCGGCGACGAGGTCTACGGCATGGTGCGTTTTCCCGAAGGTGTGATGACCGGCGGCGGTGCCTACGCCGAGTATGTCAGCGCGTCGGCGGCGCACCTGGCCCGCAAGCCGGACAGGCTGGATCATGTCCACGCGGCCGCCGCGCCGATGTCCCTGCTGACGGCGTGGCAGTTCCTGGTCGAGCTGGGTCACGACGCGCCCAACCCCTTCCAGCATTTCCCGCATGCGCCCGTCGAGCTCGAGGGCCGGACGGTGTTGATCAATGGCGCGGGCGGGGGTGTGGGCCATCTGGCCACGCAGCTGGCCAAGGCGCGCGGCGCGCGGGTGATCGCCGTGGCCTCCGCCAAGAATGCGACGATGCTTACCGAGTTCGGTGTCGACCAGTTCATCGATTATGGAAAAACCGCCGTCGAGACGGCGGTTCGCGATGTCGATCTGGTGCTCGACGCGGTGGGCGGTCCGCGGATGGAACGCTTCCTGAGCGCGATCAAGCCCGGCGGTGCCCTGTTCCTGGTCAACCCCCTGGGCTTCGAAGGTCATGACGACGCGGCGAGGCGCGGGATAACGGTGTCGTCAACCCAGGTCCGCTCGAACGGCGCGCAACTTGCGCAGGTGGCGCCGCTCCTCGACCGGCAGTCCGTCCGCGTGGTGATCGACAGCGTCTTTCCGTTATCGGAGGCCGCCCGCGCGCACCGGCGTGTCGCCGAGGGCGGTATCCAGGGGAAGATCGTTCTGAGCGTCGCCTGATTCCAACTGGGCTTCTCCATTGCAGTGGCCCCCTTCTCCCTGCTCGAGCTCCCGGAGCCGTTCGCCATGCTCATCGTCACCGGTTACGTGCAGGTTCCGCCCTCGGACCTGTCGGCCTTCACCCGCGACCTCGCCGATCTCGCCGAAGCCACCCGCGAGCGGGACGGCGCCCTTTCCTATGACGCCGCCGTGGTTGACGCGTCTCGCGGGCGGCTGCTCGTGATGGAGCGTTGGCGAGACCAACAGGCCCTGAGCGCTCACCTGGCGGCCGCCGACACCGTCGCCTTTGTCACCCGATGGGGTCAGCGGCTCTCGACGGATATCCGAAAGTACGACGCGACGCGCGAGCGAGACTTGTCGGACGCTTGAACCTTGCAGGCGATCGACCGAAATGAAGGCCATTGAATTGAACTAGAATCGAGCCGGTTGACCATGACGGCCATTTATGACCGAACCAGACCAGCTCGTTCCCGAGTCCGCGTCCACGCCGCCGACCCCCGTTCCCGCCCCCGCCGCCTTAGAGGACGACGCGATGCACGTGCATGCGCCCGACCACGCCGTGACCACGTGGCGACAGTTCTTCATCCATCTGGCTATCGTGAGCATCGGCCTGCTCATTGCACTGAGCCTGGAATCGCTGGTCGAGGCTTACCACCACCGGTCCCTGGTGATCGAGGCCCGGAGAAACATCGAGCGCGAGATCAGTGAGAATCGCGGGTTGGTGAAGCAGAACATCGCCAGCGTGCAGGCGGACCAGGCCCGCATGGCGAAGAACCTGGATGTGCTGCAGGCGCTTCGGCAAAGTCGCCAGGTTCCCAGCGAAGGTCACCTGCAATACCGTCTGGAGTGGTCGGCCCTGTCCGATAGCGCCTGGACAACGGCCCGGGATACGGGGGCACTCGGGCACATGGACTATGCGGAAGTGCAGTGTTATGCCGGCATCTACACCCAGCAGCGATTGATCAGCGAGCAGGGGCAGCGTCTTCTGGAAAATCAGACGCGCGCCATTTCTCCCGCCCTGATCGCCGGCAACCCCCTCGCCATGACAGACGCCGAGCGCGATCTGGTGACGTCCCGCTCGGCCGACTTGATGGCGGATCTCAAAGGTGTCGAGCAATTGATGAGCCAGTGGGACACCCGGTGCATTCAGTCGGATGGGCGACTGTAATTCGCGAAGAACTCCAGCATGCTGTGCGGAGCCCGTTCAGACGTCTCCAGTTGCCTACATGCCCAGATCGGACAGACTCGGGTGATCGTCCGGGCGGCGACCGAGAGGCCAATGAAACTTGCGATCGCTTTCCTTGATTGGCATGTCGTTGATGCACGAGAAACGACGCTCCATCAGGCCATCGGGACCGAACTCCCAATTCTCGTTTCCATACGAGCGGAACCAGTTGCCGGAGTCGTCGCGCCACTCGTAGGCATAACGAACGGCGATGCGGTTATCGGTGAACGCCCACAGTTCCTTGATCAAACGATACTCAAGCTCCTTCTTCCACTTGCGAGCAAGGAAATCCCGGGCTTCCTCGCGGCCGTTCGTGAACTCGACGCGGTTGCGCCACTTGGTATCCAGTGAATAAGCCAGGGAAACCTTGTCGGCATCGCGGCTGTTCCAGCCGTCTTCGGCGAGGCGCACTTTTTCAATAGCCGTCTCGCGGGTGAAAGGCGGCAGAGGCGGGCGAACTTCTTTAACGGACATGGTCAACGCTCCAATCGAAATGGGTGGGTGGGTAATTGCTTTGGTTCAGGGACGTAATGCGCTTTTGCGCGAGCAATGTATCCATTGCTGCATCGCATTAATTGGTCGAACCTATCGGCGGCCAGGCGCATGCGAGGCGACGAATTTGCCGCGTGCACGGCGGGATCGTTGGCGAGGGATACGAAGCTGCCAGTAGAAGCCGGTGCTTGAAGAGCTCAAGCCGCTTCGGAAACCCATGCTTCCGGAATTTCAGAAAGCCTTCAATGATGTCTTGCATGTTGAGCCTCGCGCTGCGGGATCTGCAGCAAAGGCTACGCGCGGCATGGCATAAGGTAAAAGTCTGTTTTATGATGATACTTATCGGATTTCCTTATGGCTGCAATCGTGCTTTCCAGAGATGTTCATTACTTTCTTGCGGTGGCGGAGCATCTCAGTTTCACGCGGGCGGCTGGGGCGCTGCACATCTCGCAACCTGCTCTATCTCAGCAGGTGAAGCAGCTGGAAGAGGGCCTGGGCGTACAGCTGTTCGACCGATCTGGCCGGACAACGCGGTTGACTGACGCGGGAGAGGTTTATTTGCAGTACGTGCGTCGCGCGTTGCTGCAACTACGTGAAGGAACGCGCGCTATCCATGACGTGAGCAATCTCGCCAGTGGGTCGGTCCGAATCGCAATCACTCCCACTTTCACCTCTTATCTGGTTGGCCCGGTGTTCGAGGCATTCCACGGCCGCCATCCCAACATCACCGTGTCCGTGCGTGAAATGTCGCAGGAGCGAGCGGAGGAGCTTCTATTGGCCGACGAAGTCGACATCGGACTGGCGTTCGCCGAGGTCCGGTCTCCTGGCATCGCCCACGCCAGACTCCTCGTTGAGACGCTGGCCTTGGTCGTGCGCCGCGGACACCCGCTTGAAAAGGAGGTATCGATCGGGCTTCAGGATTTGCACGCCGAGACACTTGTGTTGCTCAGCGCAGAATTCGCGACACGTGAGCAGATTGATCGATTCTGCCTGCAGAACGCGATCAATCCAAGGATTCAGTTCGAAGCAAATTCCATTAGCGCTGTGATCGAGATTGTACGTAGCACGGGACTTTCCACGCTATTGCCCGCGAACATTGCCCTCGGGTACGACGACCTGATAGCGATCGAACTTGATACGGTACGATTGGAGCGTACTGCAGTACTTATCCAGCGCAGAGATGCCTATCAGAGTGCGGCAGCCCGTGCATTTGTGGAAGTTGCCAGGCAAGTTGCACGAGAGGTCGAAACAGCAACCTCTGTCCGGCGGCCTTAGTGTCTGACCGGCTCGGCGACGTCATCCCCTGGTCGCCGATGCCGGTCGCGTCTGAAACATGCGCTCACCGAACCTGTCGATCGGCCGAATGCGCCACTTCCCGTTGTGGCTCGAGCGCCTTCGATCGGGCCCGAAGTGCCTGTGATATCGAGGCATACGCCGTGCTGCCCAGCGTCAAACGTAATGGCGGGGTGTCGCTCCGGGCGGCCGAGATCATGGCGGCCACGGTCCTCGCCGCGTCACCCTTGATCTCGAAACCCCCGTCGCCGATCCCGCGCCGAATGGCGCCGGCAGGTGTTTCTTCATAGGCCGCCAAGGGCTTGGCGCGATCGAGGTTGGTCCCGAAATTCGTGCCCGTCGGGCCCGGCTCGGCGATGATGAAATCGATGCCGAAAGGAGCCACTTCCTGGGCAACGGATTCGACGAAGCCTTCGATCCCCCACTTGGTCGCGTGGTAGAGGCTGAAACCCGGATAAGCGATCTGCCCGCCTTCGGAAGACACCTGCATGATCCGTCCGCCGCCTTGCTGACGAAGAAAGGGAAGTGCGGCACGGATAAGGTGAATCGATCCGGCAAGGTTGGTGGCGATCTGCCGGTCGATTTGCGCACGCGTGAGTTCTTCGGCGGCACCGAAAAGGCCGTAGCCGGCATTGCTGACGATCACATCTATCCGTTGGTGGCGCACGAAGGCCTCCTCGATGGACGACGCGATGCTGTCCGGTTCCGTGAGGTCGAGTGGGATGATGTCCAACTGGGCCGAATGGTCCTGCCTGAGTTGCTCCAGGGCTTCGGGACGGCGGGCTGTCGCGATCACCTTTTGACCGTCGGCAAGCAGCTGTTGCGTCATTTCGAAACCGAGTCCCGAATTGGCGCCGGTAATGAACCATGTCTTTCGCATCGTAAGTTCCTCTTTGTTTACCTCCAAAATGTAGGTTGCGGGCATTGGTGATATAAGATCGTCAAACCTGAATGGGGTAGTGAAGGTGATTCACGAATGGCCCGTCCGAGCCTGAGCGATCTGGCTGCTTTCGCGGCAGTCGCCAACCACCGGAGTTTCCGCCGGGCGGCCGATGTCATGGGCGTTTCGCGCTCCGCGCTGAGCCACGCGATCATCGGTCTGGAGGCGAAGCTGGGCGTTCGGCTTTTCAATCGAACGACACGCAGCGTGTCGCCCACGCAGGCCGGTGCGCGGCTGCTCGCGCGCCTCGATCCGGTTCTCCAGGATCTCGATCTGGCGCTCGACACGCTCTCGGAAGAACGCGGAACCCCCAGCGGCACGTTGCGGATCAACGCCAACACGCCCGGCGCCCGGATCCTGCTCGCACACGTCGTGCCGCGATTTCTCGATAGCTATCCCGATGTGGAGCTGGATCTGGTTTCCGACGACAGGCTCGTCGATATCGTGGAGCAGGGATTCGATGCCGGGGTGCGTTTGTTGGAGGCCGTGCCGCGAGACATGGTGGCAGTGAGGTTCGGTGGCGACGTGCGCTTCATCGCGGTGGCGGCGCCGTCCTATCTGGAGGGCAGGGCCATACCGAAGACACCGGGCGACCTCCATGCACATCGCTGCATCCGCCAGCGTCTTCCCAGCGGAAAGCGCTATCGCTGGGAGTTTTCGAGGCGTGGCGCCGAGGTCGCGGTCGACGTGCCGGGCAACCTCACCCTCGACGACAGCGATCTCCTCGTGCAAGCCGCGGCGGCCGGGCGTGGCATTGCCTATGTCCCCGACTACTTTGCCAAGCCCTTGCTGGAGTCGGGTCAGCTCGTGACCGTTCTCGACAACTGGTGCCCGCCATCGCCCGGCCTGGCGCTCTACTATCCGCGCAGCCGGCACATGCCGTCGCCGCTGCGGGCCTTTATCGATCTGATCAAAGAACCGGACGGGAAGCGATGACATCGCAAGAACGAGCGGCACGGTCTTGCTGGCAGCAGGTGAGGGGAGGCATGCCGGCCATCTTTCAAGCGCCCCCGATGAGCAGCACGGCATCTGGCACCGGCCCATTCCGCAGCCTGTTCGCGGGAATCGTGATATGTGCTCTCTTCTGCGTTCCGGCGGCGGCGCAGTCCGTAGGCGGCCCTGTCTATACCGAGCCCACACGTAGTGTGGCCCTCCCGGTCGATCGGCCATTCGAAGGCACGATCGAGCTCGACGTCGACGCCGCGGATGTCCGGCGTCGCATTTTCTCGATGCATGAACGGATTCCCGTTGGGAACGGAGGCGCCATCACGCTTCTCTATCCCCGATGGGAACCCGCCAGCCACGGCCCAAGCCTCACCGTCACCGATCTCGCGGGGCTCGTGATCGAGGCTGGGGGACGTCGGATTCCGTGGCGGCGCGATGCGTACGAGCCGCATGCTTTCCATCTGGACGTAGCGCCCGGCACGAAGGCGATCGACGTGCGCTTCCAGATGGTCGTGGGCGGCGATCTACTCACGCCGGACATCGTGTCGGTGCCGTGGCAGCGCCTCGTTCTCTATCCCGCGGGCTGGTATGCGCGGAACATTCCCGTGGCGGCGACGGTGACCTTGCCGGAGGGCTTGCGTCCCTTCACCGCGCTTGAGGTCGATGGCAAGGAGGGAGCAACGACGCGATTCCACGTGACGACGCTCGAAACGCTCCTCGACGCACCGGTGCTCGCCGGCCGTTATGCGAAGCAGATAGCGCTTACCGCGCCTGGAGCAGGGGCCGTATCGCTCGATCTCGTCACACAGCGACCCGATGATCTGGTTGTGCCAGATGCGCGACTTGCCGAATTGCGCAACCTGATCGGGCAGATGCGGGCTGTCTTCGGAAGCACGCCCTTCGCTCGCTACGATATTCTCGCGCGGCTGGGCGACGATGCCTCTTCCGGCGGTACGGAACATCGGGCGTCCAGCGAAAACGAACTGGATTCGTCCCTGTTTCGGGACTGGGGAAACCAGATCCTCTCGCGCGACCTGATCGCCCACGAGATCGTCCATGCCTGGAACGGCTTCTATCGGACACCGGCCGATCTCTGGGCACCGACGCCGAACGTGCCCGTCGCGGGCAGCCTGTTGTGGATGTACGAAGGACAGACCGAGTTCTGGGGGCGTGTGCTGGCCACACGGGCTGGCCAGTTCACTCCGGCCGAATTGCGCGACCGGCTGGCGTTGGAGGCGGCGGAGGTCGCGGCGCGCCCCGGCCGCGCGTGGCGCCCCTTGTCGGACGACGTCAACTATCCGTCCTTCATGCTTCGCCAGGCAGTGCCATGGCGGGACTGGCAGCGACGCCGGGACTACTATTCGGAAGGCGTGATGTTGTGGCTGGCTGTCGATGCCGAACTGCGCGAGCGCAGCCACGGCCGCCGCGGCATCGACGATTTCGCACACGGCTTCTTCGCCGGGGCCACTCCCGGTGCGCCGACCCGCACCTATACCTTCGCCGACCTATGCCATGCGCTGAACGACGTCGCGCCCTCCGACTGGGATCGATTCCTGCGTGCCTGGATCGACGGGCACGAGGAACTCGACACCAGCAGCGGGCTGACACGGCACGGGTGGCGTCTGGTCTTCACCGATGCGCCCACGGCGGCCTTCCGTGCGAGCGAGGAGGAAGCCGGCGTGGTCGATCTCACCTATTCGATCGGAGTGACGGCCCGAGCCGACGGCACGATTCGAGCGGTGGCATGGGGCGGTCCTTCCTTTCAGGCCGGATTGCGGCCGGGCATTCGGATCATGGCCGTCGATGCCGCGCCGTACGGACGCGACGCGCTCCTGAAGGCGGTTCGCGAGTCCGTGAACCACCCCGTCGTCCTGACCATCGAGCAGGACGGGCAGCGATCGACCGTGCCCATCCGCTACGCCGGCACACTCCGCTACCCGCGGCTGGAACGGATCATGGAGCGACCGGACACGCTCTCGACATTGCTCGCACCACGTTGATCGCAAGATCGAAGGCCCGCCATGAGTGAGAGAGCCCGGTGAGACGTACAAAACCATCGGTTCGCATCGGCTGTGCCGGCTGGTCGATCCCCTCCAGGGCAGCCGACCTGTTCGCCACGGAAGGCAGCCACCTGCAACGTTACGTGCGGGTGTTCCCGTGCGTTGAAATCAATACGTCGTTCTACCGCCCGCATCAGCCGAAAACCTATCTTCGCTGGGCCCAGAGCGTGCCCGCGTCCTTTCGCTTCAGCGTGAAAATGCCACGCACCATCACCCACGAGCGACGCTTGCGCGAATGCGATGCTCTTCTGGAAACGTTCCTCGGGGAGATCGCGTCTCTCGGGACGACGCTGGGCTGCCTCCTCGTGCAATTGCCGCCGAGCCTTGCGCTCAATGCAACCAAAGCCGCCGCATTCTTCGAGCTACTGCGCAAGCGCACGCCCTTACCGGTCGCGTGCGAACCACGCCACGCGACCTGGTTCACTCCCTTGGGGGATGCCGTTCTGAAGGATGCGGGCATCGCCTGCGTACAGGCCGATCCATCGCCCGTCGCCGACGCGATTTGCGAAGGCGATCCGGGGCTGCTCTACCTCCGCCTGCACGGCAGCCCCGACGTGTATTACTCGGCCTACGACGACGCATTCCTGGAGCGCATTGCCTTGCGCATACGCGATGCGCAGGCGAACAAGCAGGACGTCTGGTGCATCTTCGACAACACGGCGCGGGGCGAGGCCATACCGAATGCCCTGGCGTTGATGGAGCGGCTCTCCTGAGCCCTCGGCCGGCGCGTTCCGCTATCGCTGCTCGTCGGCTTTCAGCTGCGCCTCGATGGCCGCCTTGTCGACCACCGACCATACCTCTCGAATGAGCCCTTCGCGGAACTCGTAGAAGACGTTCTCCGCAAAGCCGACCCTCCGGCCGTTCACGGGAAGGCCGAGGAAGTCCGCTTTGGGCGCGACATCGAACCATAGCCTGGCTGCGAGTCGGGGAGGTGTCGCGATCAGGATGCGGATGTCGAACACGAGGTCAGGTATCTGCTCGACGTCGCTTTCGAGCATGTGCCGATACCCACTCAGGCCGAGCAAAACCCCGTTGTGATGAACATCGCGATGAACAAAGCGTCCCAGGCTGTCCCAATCCCTGACGTTGAGGCACGCGATGTAGTCGCGGTAGGCAGTGGCAAGGTCGTCCTGTGTCATGGTGCACCGCCTGTCATGAAGAGCCGCGTGATCGCTTCTCGTCCGCACGCAAGGTCAGCACCCGCACGCCGTCCGGGGCCACGGCCACGGTGTGCTCGAACTGGGCGGATAGCTGGCCATCGCGTGTCACGACCGTCCAGCCGTCGCCTTCGGTGCGCACGGCTCGCCGGCCCAGGTTCAACATGGGCTCGATGGTGAAAACCATGCCTTCGCGCAATATCAGACCGGTACGCGGCCTTCCCCAGTGAAGTACCTGGGGTTCTTCGTGCATTTCCCGCCCGATGCCGTGACCGCAATACTCCCTGACCACCGAATAGCCGTGCTGTCGTGCGTGGCTTTCGATGGCATGGCCCACGTCGCCGAGGGTCGCGCCGGGGCGAACGGCCTGGATGCCTTTCCACATGGCCTCATAGGTGGTTTGCACAAGCCGCCGCGCAGGCGGCGCAACCTGTCCCACGAGGTACGTTTTGCTGGAATCGGCGATGTAGCCGTTCTTCTCGAGCGTGATATCGAAGTTGACGATGTCTCCGTCTCGCAGGATGTCCGAGGGGGATGGGACGCCGTGACAGACCACATGGTTCGGGGACGCGTTGATTGCGTAGGCATAGCCGTATTGGCCCTTGCTCGCCGGGCGTGCGTCGAACTCGTGAGCGATCAAGTCGTCGACCAGGTCGTTGACCTCCATGGTGGACATGCCAAGCAGATCCAACCGGTCGAGGTGACCGAACACCTCAGCCAGCAGCCGGCCCGATTCCGCGAGAAGGGCGATTTCGTCCGGCCGCTTGGTCATGCCGCGGCGACCTTCACCGGTTGGGCGACGATGCCGGCGGCGCGCAGCTCACGGGCAAGGATTTCGCTGTAGCTTTGCGTGGGATTCATTTCGCAAAGCATGCCGATCCTGATCCAGAACGCCGCCTGGGCATTGATGGACCTGCACGACACGGTGCTTGCCTTGCGCACTTGGTCGTGCAGGTTGTCGTCAATATTCACGATGCCCATGGTCCGCCCCTGCATGTATATTCCATATACGAATCATATATACGCGAACAACCTCCTGCAAGATTTACGTTGTCGTTGACGGCCTGAGCCGCCGAATCGACGATTACCAGGGCGGAACCACTTGAGCGAGCGGGATGCCATGACACCTGATGCCGGATCGCGGCCACGCCGCGTTCATTTGCCGCGAGGTGTCATCGCACTTGGGCTTGTCAGCCTGTGCATGGACACATCCTCGGAACTGGTGCACAGCCTGCTGCCGGTGTTCCTGGTGGGCGTACTCGGGGTGAGCGCCATGTCCCTGGGCATCATCGAGGGCATCGCCGAGGCCACCGCCGCGATCGTGAAGGTATTCTCGGGCACCCTCAGCGATTGGATCGGCAAGCGCAAACCGCTGGTGTTGCTGGGCTACGGTCTGGCCGCGCTCACCAAGCCGCTGTTTCCGTTGGCGCAGGGGCTGGGGCTGGTGTTGACGGCCCGCTTCGTCGACCGTATCGGCAAGGGAATACGTGGCGCGCCGCGAGACGCCCTGGTGGCCGACATCACCCCGGTCGAGTCTCGCGGTGCCGCCTATGGCCTGCGCCAGTCGATGGACACCGTTGGCGCGGTCGCCGGACCGGCGATCGCCTTGCTCCTGATGGCTGTTACACACGACAACTTCCGCCTGGTGTTCTGGGCCGCCGTCCTGCCTGCCATCGTTGCCGTGCTGCTGATCGTGTTCGGCGTGCGGGAACCGGAGGTGCACGCGAATGCGCAACCGCGCCGCCGTTCGCCCATCCATCGGGATGAGTTGCGTCGGCTGCCTGCGGCGTACTGGCAAGTCGTCGCCTTCGCCACGGTGTTGACCCTCGCGCGTTTCAGTGAGGCCTTCCTGCTGCTGCGCGCCAGTTCGGTGGGCTTGTCAGCGACGTATGTGCCCGTGGTGATGATCGTGATGAACGTGGTCTACGCCGCCAGTGCGTGGCCATTTGGACACTGGTCTGATCGGGCCGATCGAAGGCGCCTGCTGGCACTGGGCATCGCCTTCCTGATCGTCGCCGATGTGCTGCTGGCTGTGGCTTCATCCACGGGGTGGGTATTGGCGGGAACCGTGTTCTGGGGCCTTCACATGGGCGCGACGCAGGGATTGCTGACCACGCTGGTGGCCGACGCTGCGCCCGCCGATCTGCGCGGTACCGCTTTCGGACTGTTCAACCTGCTCACGGGTCTGGCACTGCTGACCGCCAGCGTGCTTGCGGGAACGCTTTGGACAGCGGTCGGACCGGCGATGACCTTCGTCGCAGGCGCCGGCTTCTCGCTCCTGGCGCTGATCGGGTTGCTGCTCGTGACCCGGATCATTGATGAGGATCAAGATGGATTGTCCCGCGGGGGGCTACGGTGACCGGAGTCGACATCTCGCATTGACCAGGAGAAACGTCATGAAAGCTCTTGTCTATGAAGGACCAGGGAAGAAAAGCCTGCAGGACAGGCCTGTTCCCAAAATCGCGGCATCGACCGATGCGATTGTCAGGGTGACCCGAACGACCATTTGCGGGACCGATCTTCATATTCTGAAGGGCGATGTGCCGACCTGCACGCCCGGTCGCATTCTCGGGCACGAGGGTGTGGGAATCGTGGAGGAGGCCGGCGCCGGTGTCACGCAGTTCAAGAAAGGCGATCATGTATTGATCTCCTGCATTTCGTCCTGCGGCAAATGCGAATATTGCCGGCGTGGCATGTATTCGCACTGCACCACGGGTGGATGGATCCTCGGCAATACGATCGACGGTACGCAGGCGGAATACGTACGCATTCCCCATGCCGATACCAGCCTCTATCCCATCCCTGCCGGGGCGGATGAAGAAGCGCTTGTCATGCTGAGCGACATCCTGCCGACGGGCTTCGAATGCGGCGTGTTGAACGGTAAGGTTCAGCCTGGCAGCACCGTCGCCATCGTCGGCTCCGGGCCCATCGGGCTGGCCGCGCTGCTGACCGCACAGTTCTATTCGCCCGCGCAGATCATCATGGTCGATCTCGACGATAACCGCCTGGAGGTGGCGAAACGCCTCGGTGCGACGCATACGCTCAAGGTCAACGGTGACGAGGCGAAGCAACGTATCCTCAACCTGACCGACGGCAAAGGTGTCGACACGGCGATCGAGGCCGTCGGTGTTCCTGCAACCTTCGAGTTCTGCGAGGCGATCATTGCGCCCGGCGGCGTCATCGCCAATGTCGGCGTGCATGGCGTCAAGGCCGACTTGCATCTCGAAACGCTGTGGTCGCAGAACATCTCCATCACCACCCGGCTGGTCGACACGGTTTCGACGTCGATGCTGCTGAAGACGGTGCAGTCGGGCAAACTCGATCCGAAGAAGCTGATCACCCATCATTTCAAGCTCGACGGGATTCTCGATGCCTATGACGCCTTTTCGCGGGCGGCCAGTACACGGGCGCTGAAGGTCATCATCGAAGCGCAATGATCCGGCGGGATGTGGGTAGCGCGCGTGCGCGCTGCCCACATGTCCCGGTTGTCAGGCCGCGCGAGCCCAGTCGATGGCATCCGCGCCTGCGGGAATCTTCAGCGGGCTCGCCGGATCGGTCACCGCGCGCCAGACCGCTTCGGCGACGTCCTTCGAATAGGTGACGGGGCCCGGGGCGGTCAGGCTTCCCATGAAGCCTTGCACCAGTTCGGCGTAGGCTTCGTTGTCGAGGCCCTGCATGCGTGTGCGTCCGTTTTGCGCGAACGGCGTTTCCGGTGAGCGCCCCGGCAGCACGAGATGCGCGCGCACGCCGAACTGCGCCAGTTCGAGAGCCATGGAAGCGGTGAACGCGTTCACCGCCGCCTTGCTCGCGGTATAGGCCGAAACCAGGGGAAGGCTCTTCAGCGTCACGCTCGATGTGACATTCACCACGACACCGGCCTTCCGCTCGCGGAATTGCGGCAACACGGCGTGCGTCACGGCCATCGTGCCGAAGGTATTGGTCTCGAACACCTGGCGTATGGTCTCCATGGGCGTGACCTCGAAAGGTGCCGCGGCGCCGATGCCCGCGTTATTGACCACGGCATCGAGCGGCCCCGCCGCCTCGACGGCACGACGGACGCTTTCCGGATCGGTCACGTCGAGCGGAACGATGCGAAGCCGGTCGGAGCGGGGGAGTACATCGTCCTGCGGCGTGCGCATGGCGGCGACGACGTTCCACTCGCGCTCCAGGAAATATTTGGCGGTTTCAAGGCCGAAGCCGGAAGAGCAGCCGGTGATCAGAATGGTTTGCATGGGCCTCTCGTTTGAGCGTGCTGGGGGATGGAGCACACGATAGATCGCCAAGACCGGACCATCTATAATTAACCGTCCACCAATCGTTCGCGAGAGTCCTGAGATGATCGATCCCTTGGCGGAGGTCGTCACGTTGCTGCAGCCGAGCGCGGGCTATTCGAAGCTCGTCGCCGGGGCAGGGCCCTGGCGCGTCAGCCGCTCGGAGGCGGGACATCCGTTCTACTGCGTCGTCCTGGAGGGAGCCAGCCTGCTCCAGATGGACGGACGTGAAACCATCGAGTTGCGTGCGGGCGACTTTGTGCTGGTTCCCGATGCGTACGGCGTCGCCATGTCCAGTGTGGTGCCCGTGGCACCCGACGCGCCGGAAAGCCTGCCCGTGGCGCTGGCGCCGGGCGAATTCCGCATCGGGAACCTCGACGGCCCGGTGGATCTGCGGATGCTTGCCGGCCACTGCAGTTTCGGCTCTCCGGACGCGGCCCTGCTGGTGTCGCTGCTTCCCCAGCTGGTGCATGTCCGTGGCGAACCGCGTTTCGCCATCCTGGTTCAGCTCGTGAGGGACGAATTCCAGAACCAGCGCCCAGGCCGCGAGGTCATCCTCGCGCACCTGCTCGAAGTGCTGCTGATCGAAGCGCTGCGTTCCACGGCTGCGCTCCCCGACGCGCCGGGCCTCGTGCGCGGGCTGGCCGACGAGCGTCTTGCCGCGACCATTCGCCTGATGCACGAAAGTCCGACGCGGGCCTGGACCGTCGCACAGCTCGCGAAGGAGGCCGCGCTGTCACGCTCCGCCTTCTTCGAGCGCTTCAGCCGCGCGATCGGCCTAGCCCCGATGGAATACCTGACCCGTTGGCGCATGGCCCTGGCCAAGAACATGCTGCGCAAGGGCGGTGTGGGTATTGCCGAGATCGCGGAGCGCGTCGGCTATGGTTCCGCAAGCGCCTTCAGTGTCGCCTTCGCTCGGCATGTCGGCTTGCCGCCGGCGCGTTATGCACGGGAACCTTCGGCGTGATCGTCGGCCGCATGTGACGCTGGTGCTCGCTCTCGCCTGCGTCAGTCGAGAGATGTCGCGGCCGTCCGCGCCTCGATCGCCCGGATCACGGCCACCATGTCGTCATTGCCCAGTCCCAGCGCCTCCGTTTCGCTGAAGAGAGCAAAACAGGCATCCATCTGCGGCGACGCGACGCCGGCCTCCCTTGCGGCTTCCACGATCAGGCGGCTGTTCTTCAGAACGTCGGAGATGCCGGCTTGCCGGGTGAAGTCGCGATGGGCGAGCTTCGCCGCCTTTATTCGCGAAACGCTGCTGGCCATCGGACCGGCATCGAGGATGGCGGCGAGGCGTTCGATGTCGAGGCCCAGGCGCTCCGCGAAATGAGCCGCTTCGGCAAGCCCCGTCACCATGGTGATCAGGAAGGTATTCACCGCCAGCTTCATGCGCAAGGCGCCGGGCGCGTGACCGCAATCGAACAATTGCTTGCACACGGGCGCAAGTACCCGTCGCACGGCCGCGAGGTCGTCCGGTTCCCCGGCCAGCATGCCGACGAGTTCGCCGGCTTCCGCAGGCTTGCGCGAGCCCGACACCGGGGCCTCCACGTATCGTCCACCGGCGGCCACGATGTCGTCCGTCAGGTGCTTCGAATAGGTCGGGGCGACCGTGCTCATCGCCACGATGCGTCGCCCGCTCACGCGAGAGGCGAAGTCCGGCGTTCCGCGGCCAAGTACGTCGTCGGTCGCTGCCTCGTCGGCAAGCATGAGAAATGTGGTTTCACATGCGTCGAGCACCTCGGCAGCCGCGTCGGCGACGGTTGCGCCTGCCGCGGCCAGCGGCTCGCAGCGTGCGGGCGAACGGTTCCACACGACGAGCGATGCGCCGGTACGCGCAAGATTCAGCGCCATAGGTAAACCCATCGTGCCGAGGCCGATGAAACCGATCGATGTGGCCGTGGTCATTCACGTCTCCCGTGTCGTGCCGCGAGCTAGCCCGTTGCCTCGCGAATGCGCCTGATGAGGTCTGTATCCAGCGGCGTATAGACGATCATCCCGAGATCCGGCCGGCCGTCCACGCCGAACAGCGAGTATTCCATGTCGATGGGGCCAAAGACGGGGTGCAGCAGGCGTTTCACATTCTCGCCGTCGCTGTGGCCGAGCACGTGGTTCTCGTGCCACATCCGTGCAAAGTCCGGGCTGTTGCGACACAGTTCGTCGACGAGGCCGCTCACTTCGGAGGCGATGCCTGTGCGCGCCACGTCGGCGCGAAACGTTCCCACCACGAATCGCGCCACGCCTTCCCAGTTGTGCTGCTTCGCGCGCACTTCGGGGTTGCCGAACAGGAAGCGGAGGACGTTGCGCTCGCCCGGTGGGAGCGTGCCGTAATCGGTGAGCACGACAGCGGCTGCGCGATTCCATGCCACGACGTTCCATGTGGCCGTCTTCACGATCGCGGGACTGGTCCCGAATCCGTCGAGCACCCGCTGCAACCTCGGGCTCACTCCTTCGACGGCGCGGTAGCGCACTTCGGGCGGACGCCCGAGGCCGAGGATGAAGAGGTGTTCCCGTTCGGTGTCGGTCAGCATGAGCGCCGACGACAGGCGTTCCAGCACTTCCGGCGAGGGTGCGCCGCCGCGGCCCTGTTCCAGCCACGTGTACCAGGTGGCGCTGATGCTGGCGCGTTGCGCCACTTCTTCCCGGCGCAGCCCGGGCGTGCGCCTGCGGCCGGTGAATCCGAAGCTGGCCGGATCGAGTCGCGTCCTCCGGCTGCGCAGGAAGTCCCCGAGTGTCTGGATGGCTTGGGATGACATAGGAAGCCTGTTAATCCGTTTAATAGGATAAGGTCACTACTTCAACAGGATAATGAAAGGCCGCATCGTACTCCGGTCACGACATGAGGAGTCCTACCGATGCGAATCTTTTTGACAGGTGCCACCGGCTTTATCGGTTCCGCGCTGGTGCCCGAACTCTTGCAGGCCGGTCACGAGGTGATCGGGATGACCCGTTCCGACGACGGCGCCAAGGCCCTCGTTGCCGCCGGTGCCGAGGTGCACAGGGGCACGCTGGAGGACACTGAAAGCCTGCGCCGCGGTGCGGCCAACGCGGACGCCGTGATCCATGTCGCCTTCGATCATGACTTCTCGCGCTTTGCGGAAAACTGCGAGAAGGACAAGCGCGCCATCGCCGCGCTGGGCTCGGTGCTGAAGGGCTCCGACAGGCCGCTGCTCATTACGTCGGGCACGGGCATGGGTAGCCGCGACGACGGCAAGCCCGCCAGCGAGGATGTCTTCAACCTCGCGCATCCAAACCCCCGCATCGCCTCCGAGCTTGCCGGCAACGCGTTGCTGGACGAAGGGGTGAACGTGTCGGTGATGCGGCTGCCGCAGGTGCATAACCCGTACAGGCAGGGGCTTATTTCGCCGCTGATCCAGGTGTCGCGCGAGAAGGGCGTGTGCGCTTACGTGGGCGATGGACAGAACCGCTGGGCCGCGGGCCACCTGTCGGATGTGGTGCGTCTCTACCGGTTGGCAATAGAGAAAGGGGAGGCCGGTGCGAGGTATCACGCGGTGGGCGAGGAGGGCGTCAGCGCGCGCGACATCGTCACCTCGGTGGCGCGTGGTCTCAACCTGCCGGTGGTGTCGATTCCGCGCGAAGAGGCGCAGGGGCACTTCGGGTGGATGGCGATGTTCGTGACGATCGACATGCCGGCATCCAGCGCGCTGACGCAGGCGCGGCTTGGCTGGCGGCCGGAAGGACCGACGCTCATTTCCGATCTGGACCAGGCGCGTTATCTGGAGGTGCCGGCCTGAGCTGGCCGGCACGCCGAGAGGCTTCCTGCCGCGCGCTCACGCGCGTGCGGCGTCTGCCGCTGCGAAGTGCGCCATCTGATCCGCATGCGCCTTCTTGAACGCGGCGCGCTCCGTGATGCGTGCGACGTAGGATTCGGTGGCGGGGCGGTCGCCGAAGGCACGAACCTTAGGCACACGGAGCACGTCGGCCATGAGCAGATCCGCTACGGTGAAGCGGTCCGCAACGAGCCACTTCCGCTCCCCCAGCACGCGCTCGATGTGATCGAGCCGGCTTTGCAGCCACCCCGTCACCTGGCTGTTCTCCGTACCGGTCATGTCGAGGAACCACCAGGGCACGGCCACCATTTCGATGGAGTTGAGCGCAGCGATCGTCCATTGCAGCGTTTCGGCCTCGCCGGCGGCATCGCGTGGCATCAGTGCCTCGCTCTTCCGGGCGAGATGCAGCAGGCACGCGCCGCTCTCGAAAACCTGGAGTTCGCCATCCGTGAGGAAGGGCACCTGCCCGAACGGTTGGCGCGCGAGATGGTCGGCGCTTTTCGGATTCAGCGGAACCGTCCGCACCGTATAGTCGAAGCCGGCTTCCTCGCAGGCCCAGCGAAGTCGCAGGTCGCGCACGAATCCGCGCGGGGCTTCGGGCACCCAGTCGTAAGTCCAGACGACGATCGGGCTCATGCTGCACCTCCAAGAAAATGGGAAAGCTTGTCGACGAAGCCCAGCCAACCGACTTCGTGGCCCTTGCGGGCGTCTTCGTCGGGAAGGCGTTCGTGAATCAGGGTCAGTTCCGTACCGCCGTCGACGGGTTTGAGCAGGAAGGTCACCAGCGATTCGCCGGCCGTCGAACCTGCCCACTCCCAGGTGAAGACCAGCTTCGTGTTTGGCACGACTTCACAATAGACGCCCGTGGGGTTGTGCTCGCTGCCGTCCAGAAGGCGGAACACGATGTCGAAACGGCCACCGGGCCTGACGTCCGCTTCGGCACGTAATGTCGGGCCCGCGTCGGGCCCCCACCATTGGATCATCTGTTCCGGTTTCGTCAGCGCGGCATACACCTTCGAAGGCGGCGCCTTGATCCGGCGAACGATGGTCACACTGGGCAGGTTGCTGCTCATGGTTCGTCTTCCTTTTCCACGAATGCGACGAGTCGATCGAGGCTCGCGTTCCAGAAACGCTCGTACCGTTTCAGCCATTCCATGGCTTCGCGCATCGGTTCGACGGCGAGGTGGACCGACACGGTGCGGCCGGCCTTGGTGCGGGTGATGAGGCCCGCGTCGGCCAGGACGTCCAGGTGTTTCATCATCCCCGGCAGCTTCTGTGCCAAGGGGCGGGCCAGTTCGCTCACCGACAGCCCGGGCTCCTGCTCGAGCCGCAGGAGGATGGCCCGGCGGGTCGGGTCGGCGAGGGCCGCGAACGTTCGATCCATGGCCGAGGATTGATACTTCACCATGTGGCGAAGTATTTGCGCTACGCGATCCGGCTGTCAAGCTCGCCGCCTGTGTCGATCCTGCGAGTTGCCGGACGGATGTCGATTTCCCTCTTGCTCGTTCGTCGTATGCGTATCGAGCCGATCAAGGCGGGCGAACGAGGGAGAACGAACATGCATGCGATAACGGTCGAGGCGTCCATGAAGGGAGAGCCGCAATGAGCATCGTGATTACCGCTTTCGAGAAATCTCCGGACGGTGGCATGGGCCTGGCGCGCGATACGCGTGTCCGCTGGGCGCTGGAAGAGGCCGGTCGGCCGTATGACGTTCGCCTCGTTTCGTTTCAGGCGATGAAAGAGCCGGCGCACCTGGCGGCGCATCCGTTCGGGCAGATTCCCACCTATGAGGAGGACGGGCTTTGCCTGTTCGAAAGCGGCGCCATCGTTTTCCATATCGCGCAGCGCCACGGCGGCCTGCTTCCCGGCGATTCACATGCCCGGGCGCGCGCCGTCACCTGGATGTTCGCCGCGCTGAGCACGGTGGAACCACCGATCCTCGATCTGTCGATCGCCCGGTTCCAGGAAGGCGACAAACCTTGGGCCGCCGAGCGGATGCCGCTGGTCGCGGGCCGTATCCGGCAGCGGCTGGACATGCTTTCCCGGCACCTGGGCGATGCCGAATGGCTGGACGGCGCATTCAGTGCCGGCGACCTGATGATGGTATCGGTGCTGCTCCGCGCACGGCCGTCGGGAATTCTCGACGGGTTTCCGAACCTCGCGGCGTACGTCGCCCGGGGCGAAGCGCGGCCGGCGTACCAGCGCGCGTTCGCCGCGCAACGGGCGATCAATGCACCCTAGGCCGCCACATCACGGAGCGTGCCGGGCGCTCGCTCAAACAGTCAACGGCACCAGGTGTTCCCAGCGTTCGCTCATGGCCGTCACGCTTTTCTGCACGAAGCGCACGAAGTTGAGCGTCACATCGCTCACGACGCGGCCCGACATGGTGAGGGCGTGCAGCGGCAGGGGCGACGGTTCGAAGGATTCCAGAATCGTGCGAAGACGTCCGTTGCCCAGGTCGTCCGCCACCATGTAGAGCGGAAACTGCGCGAAGCCCACGCCGGCACGTGCCGCGCTGAGCAGGGCGCCGAGGTCGGCGGAGGCCATGCGGCCGTTGCGCCGGCGAGGCGTCAGGCCGCGGAACATCCAGTACCCCGATGTTTCGCTGGCGTAGCTGAGACAGTGCGCTTCATCCAGCTGCGACGGATGCTCCGGCGTACCGAGGCGGCGGACCAGGTCCGGGCTGCCCACAGTGACGACGCGCACGTCACCGAGCGATCGCGCCACGATGTCGCCGCTGTCGGGCAGGGTTTCCCGCAGGCTGAAGATCACGTCGGCCTGTTGGAGCAGCAGGGCCTCGAAGTCGCTGCCGCCGGTGCTCACCGACAGGCGGATCTTGGGATGGATGGCGGCGAAGCCGGGCACGAGTTCGGCCACGAGTGGCGAGAGGAGTCCCTGGGCCTCGATGCGCACCAGACTGTTCGGCGCGCCGGGCAGGGTGGCGGCCTGTTCCGCGGCACTGGCTGCCTCGCACATGGCCACTGCGTGGCGGTACACCCGCTCGCCGGTCGCTGTGACCGCGAACTGCCTCGCATTGCGATGGAGCAGCCGTGCCCCGAGGCGCTCTTCGAGGGCAATGATGCGGCGGCTGAGCAATGACCGCGTCGTGCCAAGTCGGGCGGCCGCGGGGGAGAACCCGCCGGCCTCGATCACCTGCACCAGCAGGAACAGGTCACTGAGATTGTTGATTCGTTCCATTTCCCGCGTTCCCCGGCGGCTGGCCGGACGTCCGCACTCCCACCGTAACGGCACCCCTGCGTGCCGCCGGCGATACTAGCGAAGTGTGACGTGCGTCACATTTGCGCGGGCGGCACTTTTCTTTGCTGGAGCGGAAAAAAGTCGTCCGAAAGGCCTATACTCCCTCCGAAAATGCGCAGTCTTCACGATCCAACTACGCATTCCGAAGGGGGATTCATGTCCGGTCAGGACTGCCACATCCTGGTGATCGACGACGCGCCAGAGAACATCCGCGAGCTGTTGCAGGCCCTGCGGGGCCAGTCCTGGCGGGTCACCCTCGCCACTACCGCCCAGCAGGGTTACCAGCGCGCTCAGTCCCTGCTTCCGGACCTGATCCTCCTCGACGTGCGCATGCCGGGTATGGACGGCTTCGCCCTGTGCCGGCTTCTGCAGGAACTGCCGAGGGCGAGGGAGACGCCGATCCTCTTCCTGACCTCCGCCGCCAGCCCGGAGGAGCGGTTGGAAGGCCTCAACCACGGCGCCGTCGACTACATCCTCAAGACCTGCGAGCCTGCCGAGTTGCTGGCCCGGGTGCGGATCCATCTCCGCCTCGCCCGCCGGACGGAGGCCTCCGCCGATGTGCCCGAAGGCGCGCCGTCACGCGACGAGGTGGTCCTGCGCGCCGCCATGCGCCTGATAAGCAAGCGCCTCTCGTCTCCCTTCACGCTGGAGGAGATCGCATCGGCGGTCGGCACGTATGACAAGCGGTTGTCCGCGATTTTTCGCCAGCAGCTGGGCATGACCGTCTTCGCGTGGATCCGCGAGGAGCGCCTGCGCAAGAGCCGCGAACTGCTCGTTGGCACGACACTGGGCATGCAGGAGATCGCCGAGAACATCGGGTTCCGCAGCGCGTGCAATTTCACCACCGCCTTTCGCGAGCGCCTGGGCGTGACGCCCAGCCAGTACCGGCGTTCGGCGCGGCAGGAACCAGTTTCTGAATTGGCTCACCGTGGCGGCTGAGCAAGATCCGCGACGCCGGGCCGTGGCATGGCGCTGGCTGTTCGCGGCACTCGTTGCCGTGTGTTCGTGCGGGTGGGGCGAAGCGTTCGCCTCCGCCGTGCAGTTGCCCCTGACGGTGTACGCGCAGGACAGCGGTCTCACCAGCCTGTCCGTGGTGCGCATGTACGAAGACCGCGACGGGTTCCTGTGGGTAGGCACGGAAAAGGGCCTGTACCGTTTCGACGGCCTCGGTTTCAACGCGCTCGGCCAGGCGCAGGGGTTCCAGACCTCGGAGGTGATCGGCCTCGACGAAGATTCCGACGGCCATCTCTGGGTCGCTTCACGTGCGGGCCTGCAGCGGCGTGGTCGCAACGGGAAATTTGATTGGGTCAGACCCGACGGCAAGCCGCTGTTCGCCGATCGCGGGCAGACGCTGGCCGCCGACGGTCGCGGCGGCATGCTGGTGGTCAGTGGGCATCGCCTGCTGCAGCTGACACAGGATGCCGCGGGCCGCTGGACGGCAGGTCCCCTGGAACCCGTCGCGGAGACGGGCGCGGGCGACACCACGGCCCTGCTCCATCGCAACGGCACCACCTGGTTCGGTTGCGGCAGCACCCTGTGCAGGCTGCGCAATGGCGTGTTCACGCGCTACGGCACCGACCAGGGCGTGCCGGCCGACAAGTGGCTTGGGCTCCTTGATTCCCGCGACGGCAGCCTTTGGGCTCGGGGCATCCGGCATGTGATTCGTCTGGCTCCGGGCGCGTCGGAGTTCACGGTCCACGACATGCCGGGCGGCCATACCGAAGTGGCGGCGTCCAGCATCGATATCGTCGAGGACAGGGCGGGGCGCATCGTCACGCGAATCGACGTCGGCATGGCACGCTGGGATGGCGCCAGATGGGAGCTCTACGACCCGGGCAACGGCCTGCCGGATGTCGGTGTCTCGTCGATGGTGGCCGACCAGGACGGCATGATCTGGATGGGTACGTACGGTCGCGGCGTCTATTACTGGAGCAGCGCGGACGCCGTGGAGAACTGGACCGCGGCGCAAGGCCTGAGCGGGAGTCTCGTCTGGTCGATCGCACGCGGCGACGCCCGTTCGGTCTGGCTTGCCGGTGAGGCGGGCGGCGAAGTGATCGTGCCGGACGAAGGGCGCGCACACCGCTGGCCGCTCGCGGTACCGCCGCCCACCCAGGCGCACGCCGTGATCGCCGACCGCGAGGGCGCGATCTGGTATTTCCTCTTTGACGGACGCGTGCTGCGATACGAACTCGCGACGAAACGAACGACCGAAGTGGGCGTCCTGCCGTACCTCGTTCGCGGGGCGCTCCTGGATCGCGCCGGCCGCTTCTGGGCGTACACGCTCGGAGGACTTTATGAAGTGGACGCCGCGGCGCGCGAGGTGAAACCCGCGGCCCCGTCGCTCATCCCTTCCACCATGTGCTCCGACATGGCCGAGGATGCGGACGGCCGCCTGTGGGCCGCATGCAGCTCCGGTCTCTACCGCCGCAACGCACAGGGATGGGCCCGCGTGCGCGTGCTGCCGGACGAATTGCCGGGCGGTTACGAGAACGTGGCGGTCACGCCGGACGGCAGGCTGTGGCTGAGTTCGCTGCAACCCGGCTTGCTGGTGGGCCGCGTGGGCGACGGCGGCGACGTGACCGTCGCCCCGGTCGACGATCCGCTGCTGGCCGATACGCGCTTCTATTTCCTGCGGCCCGATCGCCGCGGCCGTCTCTGGGCAGGCGGTGGGAATGGCGTGGACGTGCTCGATCAGGGCGCGTGGGTGCGCTTGTCCATGCGCGATGGCCTTCTGTGGGACGAAACCAACCACGGCGCGTTCTTCGCCGATGACGACGGCACCGTGTGGATCGGTGCCCCCATCGGCCTGACCCATGTGCTGGACCCGGAGCAGTTGCTCGCACCCCGGCAGATTCGTCCGCTGCTGCTCGCCTCGACTTACGGCGGCCATGACGTCGCACCGGCCGCCACGGTGGCCTTCCGCAACGCGGCGGCGCTCGTGCTGCGCTTTGGCGCGGCGGGCAACAGCGCCGGCCATCCGGTGCGCTTCCGCTATCGCCTCTCGGGTGTGGACGAGGACTGGGTGGACACGGCACAGCGCGAGGTTCGCTATGCCTCGTTGCCGCCGGGCGACTACCGCTTCGAACTGGCGGCAGTGGACGTGAACCGGCGCAGCAAGTCGGAGCCTGTCGCCTTCACGCTGACCGTATCGCCGCCGTGGTGGCTCACGCCCTGGGCTTACGCCGGCGAAGCCGTCGCGGTGCTGATGCTCATCGTGCTGGCGTGGCGCTGGCGCACCCGCTTGCTCATCGCCCACGCGCAGCGCCTTGAAGGCATCGTGCAGAAGCGCACGGCGGAGCTGCGGCAGTCGCTCCAGGCCCGCCGCATGCTGCTCGCGCACGTGGGGCACGACCTCCGCGCGCCGCTGGGCGCGATCATGAACGCGGTCAGACGCTGGCGCGTCGGCGACGCCGGGCGCGACTACCCCAGGATCATCGAGCGCCACGTTCGCCAGCAGATGGAGTTGATCGACGACCTGCTGGAATTCTCGCGCGGCGAACTGACCGGCCTCCAGCTCGAACCGCAAGCCGGTTATCTGCACGGGTTCATCCACGACGTGGCCGAACAGGCGTCGCTGCTCGTCGAGCGCCACGGCAATCGTTTCGAGTGCCGCTTCGACGAGCGCATGCCCGCGGTGGTGGCGGCCGACTTCCGGCGCCTGCGCCAGGTGCTGCTGAACCTGCTGGGCAACGCGGCGAAGTTCACCCACGACGGCACGGTCGTCTTCCGCGTGGATGCCGTGCCGGAACGTGCGGGACGCGTGCGGCTCGTCTTCACGGTGGAAGACACGGGCATCGGCATGGACGCGGGAGCGCTCGAATCGCTGCAGCAGCCGTTCACCCGGGGCGGCAATGCCATGCAGCACGAAGGCAGCGGGCTTGGGCTCGCCATCGTCGTGCAACTCCTGCAGCACATGGGCACGAAGCTCGACGCCGAGTCGGTGCCCGGCAGCGGCAGCCGTTTCAGTTTCGCTGCCGACTTCGACCTGGCGGACGAAGACGAACTCGAGGCCGAGTTCGAAGCCGGCGGCGACATTGGCGAGGTGGACGGCGAGGGAAGGGCGATCCTCGTGGTGGAGCCGCACCCCATACGCCGCGCCGTGCTTTGCGATCTGCTGGACGGCTACGGCTTCGAAAGCATTCCGGTGGCGGATGCCTCTGCCGCATTGGAAGCCGTCCGCATCGAGTCGCTTTCCCTTGTTGTCACCGAGCAAAGGTTGCCCGGAAGCGACGGATGGCGTTTGCTGCATGCGATACGCCAGATCGACCCCTCCGTGCCGGTACTTCTCTACGCGGCACTCTCGCCACGCCTTCCGCCCGGCGGTTCGCTCGAATTCGACGACGTGCTGCTCAAACCGGCGACGGCGGCGGAGTTCATGGCGTGCGTGATGCGTCTCGTCGAACCCGTCACCGATAACGAAACCGGCACCGCAGGCTGATTTCACATTTGTCGTGATGCGCCGTGCATCCGTTGCGGCAAAGGTCGCGGCGAGTTCGTGACCTCGCCAGTCCAGCAATGACGCGGTCTTTCGAGTAATCGATTACTTCGGCGCATCCCGCGGCCTTTGCCCGAGCGGAACTTCGTCACGCCGTGCATGACGCAAATTCCCACCGGAACGGCTTTCCCGTTTCATCTATGGAACATAGGATCGCCGCAGCCACTGTGATCGAGGTCACAGCCTCACGTCGACATCCTCCTCCCGAAGCCTTGCGGCGTTCGGGACGACGGCTGTCGGCCCGAGTCATGCCCGTCAAAACTGCAAGGCGACCCATGTCAGGGAACAAGTCATCGAATCCGTTCCGCCCCCGTGCCCACCGCTATGCGCTGGAGCCGCGCCAGATGTACGACGGCGCCGCACTCGTGGAGGCGGCGCACCACGTCGATCCCGCGCAAGCGGCGCATGACGCGGGCAAATTCCAGAGCCCGGCAGCCGAACAGCCCGGCCACGCGGTCGCCCCGGCCCCCGCGCCGCCGCCGGCACACAGCGAGGCGGCACCCGCGCAGGTATACGTCGTGGACCAGAGCGTGGCCAACTGGCAGTCGCTGGTGTCGCAGCTTCCCAAGGGCAGTCAGGTGGTGGTGCTGGACGACAAGTCGTCGGGCCTCTCACAGATCGCCAACGCGTTGCGCGGCGAGCACGATATCGGCGCCATCCACATCATCAGCCACGGCGCCAGCGATTCCATTTCGCTCGGTACCGATACGGTCACGGCGGCGAACGTCGCCGCGTTCAAGACCCAGCTAGGCGAGATCGGTGCATCGCTGTCCTCCGATGGCGACATCCTTCTCTACGGCTGCGACGTGTCACAGCACGACACCGCGCTGGTCACCCAGCTCGGCCGGCTGACGCAAGCGGACATCGCGTCTTCCACCGACGCCACGGGCTCGGCCGCGCTCGGCGGCAACTGGGCGCTCGAAAGCACCATCGGCCACATCGAAGCCCGCTCCCTGTCGCTGGACTATGACGGCCTCCTGGTTGCACCGACGGTGACCACCTCGGCCAAGAGCATCACCGTGGCCGAGCCCAGTTCGCTCAACGCCGCGGGTGCCGATCGCGCCACGCTCGGCGGCTGGTCCATCGTGGACGACGGCGTGGGCGGCGACAGCGTCACCGTCACGGCGAAGGTGGCCGATACCAGCAAGGGCACGCTGGTTTCGGCGGCCGGCGGCACGGCGGTGGCTGGCGGCTTCACCTTCACGGGTACGGCTGCCGCAGCCCAGGCCTGGCTCAACCAGCTCACCTTCGTCGCCGCGGATGTGGAACTCGGCAACACGGCGGCACACACGACCATCGACGTGACCGTGCGCGATGCCCAGTCGCTGACGGCCTCCCATTCGCTGGACGTCAACATCACGCCGTCCAACGATCCGGTATCGGTACCTAACGCAACGAAGACCGTGCAGGAAGTGGATGCTTCCGGCAACCGGAGCGTCACCGTCATCGGCACCGACACCCTTGCCGCGGTGGACGCCGAGGTAACGCTCGGCACGCAGACGCCCACGCAGATCGTCTACAGCCTTACCGGCCTGCCGCAATACGGCTACCTCACTCTCAACGGCCAGCGCCTCGGCGCGGGCTCGGTCTTCACCCAGCAGGACGTGATCGACGGGCGCCTGGCCTATGTGCACACGGCCGCGGGGGCCGACCAGGACACCGCGGACGCATTCGACGCGCGCGTCAACGACGGCGCGACGCCACTCGATCGCTCCGGCAGCGTGCACGTCATCCTGAACATCAATCCTGTGAACCAGGCGCCCACCATCGGCGGCGCCGGTACGGTGTACGAAGGCCAGCCGGCGAACGCGGTGGACACTGGTAACGTCGGTCAGTACATCGTGGCCGGCACCGGCGGCGATCCGCAGGACACGCACCTGCAGATCACCATCACCTCGCTACCGACCCACGGCACGCTCTATTACAACGGCGTGGCGGTCACGGCCGGGCTCACGTTCGATTACGCGAACCGCAACCTGCTCACGTACAGCAACGACGGCGTGGACGGTGTCACCCAGGACAGCTTCGGCGTGCGCGTGACCGACGAAGGTGGCGGCACGGGTACGAACGCCAGCACCGACGGCACGATCACCCTCGACGTGCATGCGGTGGACGACGATCCGGCGCTGGACACGGACAGCACGCTCACCGCCACGGTGCCGGCCGCCGGCAACGGCAGTGCGGGCGGGTATTCCGTGGTCCTCACGCCGGGCATGATCGGAGCGACCGACGTCGATTCGCCCGACCGGAACATCAGCTTCGTCACCAGCCAGACCGGACTCACGCACGGCTACCTCCTGCTCAACGGCGAGCAGCTGAAAGACGGCGCCACCTTCACGATGGACGACGTGCGCGCCGGCCGAGTGCAGTACGTGCAGACGTCCGGTGCCACGGCGGGCCAGCAGGACACGTTCCACTTCCAGGTGGTGGACAACACGATGGCGCTGCGCTGGAACGCGGACGGCACCACGTTCACCCGCATCGGCGGCGACTACAACGGCGCAGCTGCTACCGATACGCTGCGCGACTACACCTTCACGATCAATCTTGCGCCGACGCCAGCCGGCAACGATGGCGGCTTCCCCATCCACGACCCGGTCACCGCCGACCAGGGGTCCACGCACGCCGGCGTGGACCCGAGCGGCGATGCCATCGGCACGGTGCAGGAAGGCGGCAGCATCGTCCTGCATGGCACAACCACGAACGGCCAGCCGACCGACTTCGCCACCATGCCGGGCCTCAGCTACACCGCGCAGGGCGTCGACCCCTCACAGGTGGTGTACACGTTCCTGGGCTTCACGAACGACGCCGGCATCACCGCCAGCGCCGGCACCTTGCAGAAGCAGGTGGGCGGCAACTGGGTGAACGTCTCCGCGTTCGGCACCTTCACGCAGGCCGACCTCGATGCCGGCCGCGTGCGCTTCCAGCACGACGGCGACAGCGAAGACTTCCACGTGAAGGCCAACTTCTCGGTGTCTGCGGGCCTCATCACCGTGGTGAACGGCCAGGCCGTGGTGGACAGCTGGACGCCGACCTTCGACATCTACGTGAACCCGACCAACGACCTGCCGACGGTCACGGGTTCCTCCAGCACGGTGATCAACGAGGGCGAGATCGCCTACATCACCACGGGCCAGCTCGGCCTGCACGATCCGGACGATGCGACCAGCCAGGGTTACCTCGAAGGCTCGCCCACGCTCCCCGGCGGCGGCGACAACTACGCCTACAACAACGACGCCACCGGCACCGGCGCGCTGAAGTTCACCATTACCAGTCTGCCGCAGGGCGGCAAGCTGCAGTACTCGGTGGACGGCGGTGCTCACTGGCTCGACGTGACGGCGGGCATGACACTCGACGCCGCCATCATCACGGGAAGCGCGGGTACCACGGGCCTCCGCTTCGTGAGCAACGGCTCCGAAGTGCGCAGCGCCACCTTCACGGTGGAGGCGCAAGACCGTTGGGGCGCCACGTCGGCCACGGACGCCGACGTCACCATCCAGATCACCAACGTCAACGACGCGCCGCAGATCGCGAAGGATCCCACCCAGGCCGATCCCGCGGTGCCGTCGGACTCGCCGAACCAGATCGGGGGCGCGCCGGTCAACGAGCCGCTCACGCTGCCGGAAGGCGGCTATGCGCAGATCACCGCGGCGATGCTCCAGGCCTACGACCCGGACAGCAGCAACGTGCAGGTGCAGTATGTGATCACGACCGCGCCCGCGCACGGCAGCATTGCGTTCTCTACCGACGGCGTGAATTTCCATGTGCTCGGCAAGGGCTCGTCGTTCACGCAGGCCGACGTGGCCGCCGGCCATATCTACTACCTCAACGACGGCACCGAGTCGACCAGCGCCGGCTACCCCGCCGCGCCCGACGACAAGTTCGGCTTCACCATCTCCGACGGCGACAAGGAGCAGGCCGGCAACGAGTTCTGGATCTACACCGATCCCACGAACGACGCGCCCAAGGTCACGGCGCCTACCGGCCCCATCGACCTCGACAGCACGAACCCGCAGCACAACGAAGTGCCGGGCTTCTCCGTGAGCGACCCGGACCTGACGACGGTCGGCGCCGGTGAAACCGACTACATGCAGGTCACCGTGCGGTTGCTCAACGCCGACGGCACCGCGTTCAAGGCGGGCGACTACACCGCGGACGGCGTCTCCATAGGGTTCGCCACCGGCAGCGGTGTAACGGTGGATGCCGACAAGGACGGCTCCGGCGACTATCTCGTGCTGACCGGCACGCGTGCGCAGATCAACGCGGCGCTGGCCGGACTGACCGTCACCTTCGCCGGTGACCAGGATGCGAAATACCAGGTGCAGGTGATCGCGGACGACCGTCTGCGCGACGCCAGCGGCAACCTCGTCGGCGGTGCCAACGGCGGTGCCGTGAACCAGTCGCCCGACGCGGGTACAGGCGGCGGCTCGGTCACGAGCCCCGTCGAAACCAACGAATACGACTGGTACAGCGACGCCGCGCCGACCGACAGCGGCAACCTCGCCGCGGCCTCGGTCGTGGTGCGCGCGTCCAGCGTCAACGACCCCGGCGTCATCAGCGGTCCGGGTACCATTCCGGCCACGTACGAAGACCAGCCCACCCATATCGGCGGCGGTTTCGTCGTCAGCGACGCGGAATCGGCGGCCTTCGACACACCGGTGACGGTCACCCTGACCGTGCCCAGCGGCTCCCTCGGCATCGGCGGCAGCGGCAACCAGACCAGTTTCGGCGGCGTGACCATCTCGGGGGACAACACGTCCACCCTGGTGCTTACCGGCCGGGCCAGCGACATCCAGGCCCTGCTGAACGATGCCACGAACGGCCTCACTTATCAGAGCGCGGCGAACGTCAACCACGACCTCAACGGCGGCCAGCCCGGCGACGTGACGCTCACCATGAGCTTCGACGACGCGGGTTCCCGCATCGGCGACGATACCGGCAACGGCAGTGTCGCCAACAATCCGGCGCCGGTGGAGATCGGCATCGACGTCATCGCCGTGAACGATGCACCGACCGTCACGAAGGGCACCGGAACCGTGTACCTCAACGGCAGCACGGCCGTGGACGGGTTCTCGGTCGACGACGTCGACTACACCGATGGCGGCAGCATCACCACCGGCGAAAGCGACTTCATGCAGGTGACGGTGCGCGTCACGGATGCCAACGGCGTGGCACTGGCTCACTCCGCATACGCCGACATCGTCCTCGGGTCGAGCAATGCGGGGTCGGGCGTGACGATCGACGGCACCTACGACGGTACCGGCGACGCGCTGGTCATCCGCGGCACGCGCGATCAGATCAACCAGTACCTCGCGGGCCTGCAGGTCTCGATCGGCGGCTCGCTGGCCAACGCCGACAAGTCGTACCGGGTGGAGGTGATCGCCGACGACCGCCTGCGTGACGTGACGACGGGCGCGCTTTCGGGCACGGCGGCCAACGGCGGCCAGAATCCGAACGCCAGTGGCGGCGTGGAAAACATCCCGACCACCGTCGTGGACCCGTATGCGGCGGTTCCCGGTGGCCTGGGCAAGAACGTGTCGTCGGCGTATCGCGTGGTGTTCCCTTCGTCGGTGAACAACCCCACGGCCATCGGCGTCACCGCGCCGAACACGGCAACGGAAGGTGCCGCCGGGCACTACACCCTGAGCCATATCACGCTTGCCGATCCCGACGCGGGCACCGATAGCGTGACGGCGACGGTAGCCCTTCCGAATGGTTTCCAGGTGAACGACGTGAACGGCGTCACCACCATGTCGGGCACCTTCGGAGGCGCCTCGTACACCATCGCCGGCGATCATCGCTCGATCACGATCACCGGTTCGATCAGCCAGGTGGAAGCGGCGATCAACGCCGTGGGCGTGAAGCTGCCGCCGTCGGCTGCCGGCGACAACAATGCGTTCTGGAACGGCACGTTCCAGGTGCGGGTGACGGTCAACGACAACGGCAACCACGGCAGCCGTCCGGACCAGGGCACGCTCGACGGCGACCAGGCGGCAAACGAAGGCACCGACCCGACCACCATCGGCGACCAATACGGTTATGCCGACGGCTCGTCCAGTGCGCTCGTGACCACCCGCGTGTTCGACGTGACCATCAACAGCGGCACGTCGGTGAACGAAGCGGGGCTGGCCAACGGCAGCGGCAGCCAGGGCGTGAACGGTACGGAGAGCATCGACCTCTTCAACAACCTGGACAGCATCACCATCGGCAATCCGGCAGACGGCGCCGGGCATTTCACTACGCTGACGCTCGCGCAGCTGAAGGACATCGCCAACGTCGATCTGGCGGACCGTACCATCCAGACCGCGCACGGTACGCTCGTCGTCACCGGCTACGTGGCGGGCGCGGACGATGCGCACGGCACGCTCGTCTATCACTACGAACTCACCGGCCCGGTGAACCAGCCGGGGGCCGCCGCGAGCAGCGAGGCCATCGCCATCTCCACGCGGGACAGCGCCGGTTTCACCGACAACGGCAGCATCGCCGTCACCATCGTGGACGACGTGCCCACCGCTTCGGCGGATACGGGCGACGTGAACGAAGACGGTGCCGCCGCCACCGGCAGCGTGCTGGGCAACGACCATGTGGGTGCGGATGCCACCGCCACGCCGGTCACCGGCGTGAAGGCCGGCGCGACGGGCGGCGCGGCAAGCGGGCAGGTGGGTACGGGGGTCACGGGTCAGCACGGCACGCTGACGCTCAACGCCGACGGCAGCTACAGCTATGTGGTGAACAACGAAGATCCGGCCGTGAACGCGTTGAAGACCGGTGATTCCATCACCGATGTCTACACGTACACCGTCACGGACGCCGACGGCGATACCAGCACCGCCACGCTGACCATCACCATCCACGGCCACACGGACGGTACGCCGGCCGTGGTGCCGGTGGACGGAAACGGCGCCGCCGCGGGGCATGCGACCGTGCACGAGTCGGGACTCGTGGACGGGGACGGCTCGCAGGCGACGTCCGGCAGCATCGATCTCACGGCGGCCGACGGCATCCAGAGCATCACCGTGCACGGCGTGAGCATCTCTCTCGCCGAACTTCAGGCCTTGGGTGGCGCGCCGAAGACCATCGACACGGGCGTGGGCACCCTGGTGCTCACCGGTTTCACGGCCGGCACCTCGGTCGGTGGCGTGCCCACGGCGGGTTCGCTGAGCTACACCTACACGTTGAACGAGGCCCAGTCGCAGCCCGGCGCGTCGGAGAGCCAGCAGAACGTCACGCTGACCATTACCGATGCCGGCGGCGACACGCAGGGAGGCACGCTCGTCGTCGACATCGTCGACGACGCCCCGACCGCGCATGCGGACGCGGCCGATGTGAACGAAAACGGCGCGGCCGCCACGGGCAACGTGATCACCGGCGGCGGCGCGAACGACGCGGCCGATCGTACCGGTGCCGACACGCCGACGACCGTCACCGGCGTGGCTGCCGGCACTACCGGTAGCGACGTTGCCGGCGGTACGGGCACGGGCGTCGCCGGCCAGTACGGCACGCTCACGCTCAATGCCGACGGCAGCTACAGCTACGTCGTCAATGACAACGACCCCGCCGTCAACAGGTTGAAGGATGGCGAGACGATCCAGGACACCTTCACCTACACCATCACCGACG
Source organism: Luteibacter jiangsuensis (assembly GCF_011742555.1). Lineage (GTDB taxonomy): Bacteria > Pseudomonadota > Gammaproteobacteria > Xanthomonadales > Rhodanobacteraceae > Luteibacter > Luteibacter jiangsuensis. The sequence goes on along the minus strand of NZ_JAAQQR010000005.1, from coordinate 146,583 downwards.
CGGACGGCGACACGAGCACCACGACGCTCACGGTCACCATCCATGGCAAGACCGACAGCGTGCCTTCGATCGCACCCGTGGACGGCAACGGCGCTGCCGCGGGCCATGCAACGGTGCACGAGTCCGGGCTCGTGGATCACGACGGAACGCAGACGACGGGCGGCTCCATCGCCATCGTGGCGGGCGACGGTCTCGACAGCATCAACGTGGGCGGCGTGGACGTTTCGCTTGCCGACCTGCAGAACCTCGGCACCTCGCCGAAGACGATCCAGACGCCCGACGGCACGCTGGTGCTTACCGGCTTCGTTCCCACCGCGACGGTGGGCGGCGTTCCGACGGCCGGCACGCTGACCTATACCTACACGCTGGACGCAGCGCTCACGCAGCAGGCTGGGCAGGATCACAGCACCGACACGATCGGCCTCCTGATCAACGATGCCGGTGGCGGGAGCAACGTGGGCAGCCTGGTGGTCGAGATCGTGAACGACGCACCGGTTGCCCATGCGGACAACGCCGATGCCGACGAGGACGGCTCGTCCGTGGGCGGCAACGTCATCACGGGGGGCGGCACCGGCGACGTCGCCGACCGCACCGGCGCCGACGCTCCGACGGTGGTCTCCGGCGTCGCCGCGGGCACGGCGGGCGGCGCGGTGAACGGTCTGGTCGGGACGGCGGTGACCGGGCAGCACGGCACGCTCACGCTCAACGCCGACGGCAGCTACAGCTACGACGTCGATAACGACGATCCCCTGGTCAACAGGCTGAAAGACGGCGAGACGATCCAGGACACCTACACCTACACCATCACCGACGCGGATGGGGACACGAGCACCACGACGCTCACGATCACCATCCACGGCCATACCGATGGCGGTCCCACCATCGCGCCACACGACGGCAACGGCACGGGCAACGGTGTCGAGAGCGACGGAGAGGCCACGGTGTGGGAATCCGGCCTCACGCCGGACGGTCCGCTGGGCCATGACAGCGTCGCCTCCGACACGGTGGCGATCTCGGCCCCGGATGGACTGGTGGAGATCCAGGTCGGTGGCACCACGGTCAGCGCGGCGCAGCTCGCCGCGCTCGCGGGGTCGCCGATCACGATTGACACGGCCGACGGCACGCTCGTCCTCACCGGCTTCACCCCGAGCGGTTTCGTCGGCGGCGTGCCGACCGGCGGCACGCTGTCGTACACGTACAGCCTGGATGCTTCCTTGCTCCAGACCGGCCCCGATCGCAGCCATAGCGTCGACGCCATTGCCTTGGCCGTGAAGGACGCCGGCGGCACCACGGCAACCGGCACGCTGACCGTCACCATCATGAACGATGCGCCGACCGCGCATGCCGACGAGGCCGATGCGACTGAAGACGGCGCGCCGGTGGATGGCAACGTGCTGATCGGCGGTGGCGCGAAGGATGTGGCCGATCGTCTCGGCGCGGACGCCGCCACGACGGTGACCGGCGTAGCCGCCGGAAACGTCGGCGGCACGGTGACAGGCAACCTCGGCACGGGCGTCGCAGGCCAGTACGGCTCGCTCACGCTGAACGACGACGGCACGTACAGCTACACCGTCGACGACACCAACCCCGCGATCAATGCACTGCGCGACGGCCAGACGGTGACGGACGTCTATACGTACACCATCACGGACGCGGACGGCGACACGAGCACCACTACACTGACGATCACCATCCACGGCCACACGGACGGTGCGCCGACGGTCACGCCGGTCGACGGCAACGGCGGCATCGCGGGCCACGCGACGGTGGACGAAGCCGGCCTGGTCGACCATGACGGGTCGCACGTCACGAGCGGCACGATCGATCTCACGGCGGACGATGGTCTTTCCAGCGTCACCGTGGGTGGCACGACCATCGGCCTTGCCGACCTCACGGCGCTGTCCAATGGCTCGCCGGTCACCATCCATACACCCGACGGCACGTTGGTCCTCACCGGCTTCCAGCCGACGGCCTCGGTGGGTGGCGTGCCCACTGCCGGCGCGCTCAGCTACACCTATACGCTCGACCGTCCGGTCGGACAGCCGGGCGCCGGCGACAGCATCGACAACATCGCGCTGACCGTCACGGATGCCGGCGGCGGTACGGTAGCCGGCACGCTCCAGGTCGACATCGTCGACGACGTGCCCACCGCACACGCCGACCATGCGGACGCGAATGAAGACGGCTCCGCGGTGACGGGCAATGTCATCGGCGCCGGAGGCGCGGGCGACGTTCCCGACCGCGTCGGTGCGGATGCCACGACGATGCCGGTGTCCGGTGTCGTTGCCGGCAGCGCCACCGGTCCGGTGAACGGCCAAGTGGGTTCGGGTGTGGCCGGTCACTACGGCTCGCTCACGCTCAACGCCGACGGCAGCTACAGCTACGCGGTGGACAATGACAACCCGAGGGTGAACGCACTGAAGGATGGCGAGACGCTCACCGATGTGTATACGTACACCATCACCGACGCTGACGGCGACACCAGCACCGCGACGCTGACCATCACGATCCATGGCCATACCGACGATGGTCCCACGGTCGTGCCGGTCGACGGCAATGGCGGTGCGGACGGCCATGCCACGGTGCATGAAGCTGGCCTCGTCGACCACGACGGCTCGCACATCGTGAGCGGCAGCATCGGCGTGGTCGCCGACGACGGGCTGACCAGCATCACCATGGGTGGCAAGACACTTACCACCACAGACCTGGCCGCCCTCTCGAACGGTTCGCCGGTGACCGTCCGCACGCCGGACGGCACGCTGGTGCTGACGGGCTTCAAGCCGACCTCGACCGTCGGCGGGGTGCCGACCGCGGGAACGCTCAGCTACACGTACACGCTCGATCACGCCGTCTCACAGCCGGCCGGCAAGGACACGCTCGACAACATTGGCCTCACCGTCCTCGATGCCGGCGGCGATACCTCCAGCGGAACCTTGACGATCCACATCGCCAACGACGCTCCGACCGCCCGCGACGACAGCGCCACCATCGTGCAGGACGGCGGCCAGACTGGCGCGGCCGGCAACGTGTTCACCGGCAAGGACGGATCGCATGACGGTTCGGACCGCATCGGCGCCGATGGCGCCGCGACCGGTGGCCCGGTGACTTCCGTCGGATCCGCGAATACCGGGACCGCCGGAGCGATCGGTGGCGCCAGCAAGGGCGAGTTCGGCACGCTCATCCTCAATGCCGACGGTACCTACAGCTACAAGCTGGACACGGGTAACGCGAAGGTGAGCGCACTCGACGCGAGCCGCACGTTGACGGAGGTGTTCGTCTACACCATCACCGACGCGGACGGCGACACCAGCGAGGCGCGGCTGACCATCACCATCCACGGGATCACGCCGCCCATGCAGGCTCGTGCCGGCGACCAGATCTTCCCGTTGGCCCACGACTGGACGGTACGCGACATTCGCCAGGACTATGTGCCGGGACTGTTCGTGCTGCCGGAGGTGAACCGGTCGCAGGACGACACGCTGCGCTGGCAGAACCAGTGGGTGACCGGGCGCCTGGATCCGACCGGCATCGGCGAGCTGCCGCAGGGGCCGGAGAACAGCCAGTTCGTGCTGAACGACGGCGTCGGCTTCTCGCACAAGATCGTCGCCGAGACGCACGCGCGGTCGCGCGTCGCGCTCAACGACTTCGGCCTGGCCTCCAGCCCGCTCTGGGACGACTTCTCGCCCTTCGCGTTGAAGCACGTCGCAGATCGCGAGCAGGCGGGGCATGAGCGGGGCGGCGAACGGCACGAGCGGGCCCACGCGTCCCATCGAGGCGAGCACGTGCAGCACGAGCACCGCGAGGTGCCGGTCGTGCGCGAGCCGGTCTCGGTGATCCTGGTTCCGTCGTCGACGTCCGCCCCGGGCGGCGCGCCGTCGCTCACGACGCAGATCGCGGCCATGGCCAAGGCCGCGGCCGTGCCTGTCGCCGTGGTGCCCGCCGTCATTCCGTCACGTCATTAATCGCGAGCCGGCGACCGCGAGCGGTCGCCGGACACGTACTCGAGGAAACGAACTTCCATGCTCCATTCCACAGCCATGAAGACCGCCATGCCGAAGTCCGCGCTGCGTCCCGTAACCCTTTCCGCCACCATCGCCCTGGCGGTCTTCCTGACCGGCTGCGGCGCGGTGAAGCCCAAACCGCTTACGCACGACGAGGTCGCCGCGCGTGTCCGCAACGATCAGCAGGCCATGTACAAGGGCCAGGAGCCGATCACCGGCGCACTGACGCTTTCCGACGTCATGGCGCGGTCGCTCAAGTACAACCTCGACTATCGCCTGAAGCTCATGGAAACCGCGCTGTCGCGCGGCCTGCTCGACGTGTCCGAACTCGACATGCTGCCCAAGCTGATGACCGACGCCGGCTACCGCTGGCGCAGCAACGATTCGGGCGGCACCAGCATCGGCATCCAGGACCGCATCGTCAGCCTTCGCCCCTCCACCTCGGAAGAGCGCGTGCACTTCCTCGCGGACGCCACGCTGTCGTGGGACGTGCTGGACTTCGGCCTGAGCTACTACCGTGCGAAGCAGCAGGCCGACGACGTGAACGTGACCGACGAGCGTCGCCGCAAGGTGCTGCAGAACATCGTGCAGGACGTGCGCGACGCGTACTGGCGCGCACTGGGCGCCCAGCGCCTGCTGGGCGAAACGCAGACCCTGGCCGACAACATCCAGGCCGCGCTGGAAAAGACCCGCCAGGCCGAGCGTGCCGGCGTGCTGCCGCCGGTGGAAGGCCTGGAATATCAGCGCGCGCTGCTCGACGCGATGACGCTGGTGACCGAGAAGCGCCAGGAAATGGAGTTCGCCAAGCGCGAGCTCGCCGCGCTCATGAACCTTCAGCCCGGCACGGACTTCACCCTCGCCGACGCGAAGGAAACGACCCTGTCGCAGGTGCCGTCCAACCTCGACCAGCTGGAACAGATGGCACTCGAGCAGAGGCCGGAACTGCGCGAGGAAGACTACAAGACACGCATCGACGCCATCGAGACCAAGAAGCAGATCGCCTCGCTGTTTCCGAATCTCAACCTGTTCGCTGGCGGTGGCTACGATTCCAACAAGTACCTGTACAACGAGAGCTGGGCCCAGGGCGGCGTCAGCATGTCGATGAACCTGTTCCGCCTCGCCGGCATCCCCGCCATCAAGCGCACGAACGAGGCGCGGATGAAGGTGGACGATGCGCGGCGCATGGCGCTGAGCATGGCGGTGCTGACCCAGGTGCGCGTGTCGGTTGAGCGTTACAAGCTCGCCGTGTACGACCACCAGTTGGCGGAAGAATCGGCACGGGTGGATCAGCGCCTCGCCAGCGTGGCGCGGGCCGGTTCCAGCAACCAGCTCACCAGCGATCTCGAAACCCTGCGCACGCAGGCCCGCTCGATGGTCTCGCGCTTCCAGGAAGCCTCGTCCTATGCGGCGGCGCAGTCCGCTTACGGCCGCGTGTTGAATTCGGTGGGTATCGACCTGATGCCCGAGCAGGTGGTGGGCACCGATCTGCCGACGCTCTCGAAGGCCATCCAGACCAGCCTCGCCGGTGGCGAGCAGCAGGTGTTCACACAGGCAGCGGACGCCGTGGAAGTGGACCGTCCGGTGGAACTCTCCGTGACCGGCCTGCCGGCGCGTGTGGACGGCGGTGCAGTGCGCGCGGCCGTGGGCAACGTGATGACGGGCAACCGCATTTCGCTCGGCAGTGGCGACGATGCGCTGGCGATGGAGCTTCACTTCAGCAGCACGCCCGGCAAGAACGCCACCCGTGCGCAATGGGACGTGATCGTGCAGGACAAGTCGGGCAAACGCCTGATGACCCAGAGCTATCGCAGCTTCCTGCCGGACGAAGTGAGCACGCGCGCCGTCGCGGCCCTGGCCGAAGCCGCCACGCTGTCCGTTCTGGGCGAGGTGCACCAGCTCGTCGCAGCGCCTGAAACCGCGGCCATCAGGCAGCCGTGAGCCGTATGTTTTCGATAGAGAAGGTAGTCAGGAAAGCGATGGGCGTTGCCGGTCTGCTTGCCATGGGACTGGCGGGGCCCGTGCAGGGACAGTCGTCTTCCGCCGCCGGGGCGCAGGCGCCGGTGCGCTTCCTCGTGGTCGCCGATCGCGAGGCCCCGCTGTCCGCGGTGGCCGGCGGTCGAGTCGCTAGGGTCTACGCCCAGCTCGGCGACACGGTGGCGAAGGGCAAGGTGCTCGTGTCGCTCGATTGCAGCGATGTCGAAGCCAAGCGTGCGGCGGCTGAGGCCGAGTTCAACGCGGCGCAGCTTCGTTACGAAGCGAAAGCGAAGCTCCAGGGCCTGCAGTCCGCGGCGGCGCTGGAGGTGGAGCTGACCGCCGCCGACGTGAATCGGACGCGTAGCCAGATGCGCATCTTCTCGGCCGAGCTTGCGCAGTGCCGCTTTGTCGCCCCGTTCGACGGACGGGTGGCGCGCGTGCACGTGAAGGAAGGGCAGGGCGTCGCGCCGGGTGCGCCGATCATCGACCTCGTCGGCACCGGCACGCCGAAGGCGCGCCTGAATGTGCCGTCGAACTGGATCGCGTGGCTGCGTCCGGGCGCGCACCTCGATGCGAGCGTGGACGAGACCGGCGAGCGCTATGTCCTCAATGTCACCCGGCTCAGCGGCCGTGTGGACGCGGTCAGCCAGACGATCGAGATCGAGGCCGACTTCCTCGGCGACACCAGCCGCGTTCTACCCGGGATGAGCGGCCGCGCCACGCCGGCGAAGGACGGGGGCAAGGGCTGAACCGATGAACGCACCGGACACCCGCGGCGCGACCGCGCCGTCGCGCTTCTACGCGCTCGCTACCCGCGCGGAAGCCGCCACCAACGCTGCGGAACTCGGGTTCGTGGCGTGCAACGAGACGCGCCTGCTGGTGGAATACCGGCAGGCGGCGCTCGTATCCCTTTCCGCGGCACGGGGGCCGCGGTTGGTGTCGCATTCGGGTCTCGCCGATCCGGATCCCAATACGCCCTACGCCCTGTGGCTGGTCGCGGTGACGCGAAAGATCGCCGCGCGCTGCGCCGAACTGCCTGCCACGGCCCGCGTGCTGCCCCTCTCGCCGGAGATGCTCGGGAAGGAACTCGCCGGGGAGTGGAGCGAATGGCTTCCCGCCCACGTGTGGGTTCTGCCGCTCGTGGGGCCCGACAAGAATGTGGGCGCGCTGCTTTTTCTCGCCCGCGACGAGGCGTGGCCGACGACGCTCGTATCCGACGGGGCGGAGTTCGCGCTGCTGCAGCTGGCGAACCTTTACGGTTATGCCTGGTGGTCGCTCGTGGCACGGCCGACGCGCTGGCAGCGCTGGTGGCGCAAGGCGAGCAGCGGCCGTCGCCTGCGGTACGCGCTGGCGGCATTGCTGCTCGTGCTCCTTATTCCCATGCGCGAATACACCCTCGTGCCCGCCGAGATCATTTCCACGCGCAGCCAGGTGATCGCCTCGCCGCGCGAGGGCGTGATCCATCGCATGAAGGTGCTGCCGAACACGCCGGTGAAGGCCGGGCAGATATTGGCCGAACTCGACGACACCACGTTGCGCAACAAGCTCGCCGTGGCCCGGGCGGAACTCGCCACGGCCAGTGTGGAAATGCACCAGGCCGCACAGCAGGCGATCGAGAGCCAGAACGCGAAGGCCGACCTCGGCATGGCCGAAGGCAAATGGCGCGAGCGTCAGGTGGACGTTGACTCGCTCCAGCGCGAAGTGGACAAGCTCGCGATCCGTGCGCCGGCCGACGGTGTGTTCGTCTATTCCGATCCCGACGACTGGGCCGGCCGGCCCGTTCAGACCGGCGAACGCATCGGCCTGCTGGCCGATCCGCATGCACTGGGCGTGCGCGCATGGGCACCGGTGGGTGAGGCGACCAACCTGGCTCCCCAGGCACCGATGACGGTGTTCCTGAAAGTCGCCCCGCTGTCGCCGCTCGACGCGCGCCTGGATTACGCCGGGTACCAGCCGGTGGAAGCGCCCAACGGTGTGGCCAGCTACATGCTGCGCGGGACGATCGACGGCACGCCGCCCGGCGCCCGCATCGGCTTGCAGGGCACGGCTCGTGTGTCCGGCCGCTGGAGCGTTCTGGGCTACCTCATGTTGCGCCGGCCGCTGGCGACCGTGCGGGCCTGGAGCGGGCTCTGAACATGGCTGCCGCGTCCATGATGGGGGCGATGCCGGCGGCACCGCCGCCGTGGCCGGCGCTGCGCGACGAGCTTGCCATCCATCCGGCCGGCCGCAATCGCGACGGATCGCCGGCCTGGCACCTGTCCGATCCGGTGCGCAACCAGTTCTTTCGCATCGGTTGGCTGGAGTTCGAGATCCTGCGGCACTGGTCGCTTTGCGATCCGGTGCGCATCGCGGAAGCCGTGGCCGCCGACACCACGCTCGCGCCCGAACCCGACGACGTGGTGGATTTCGTCCGCTTCCTGCAACAGCAGCAGCTCCTTCGTGCCGCGATGCCCAAGCACCAGGCCTCGGCCATGCACTGGCTGTTGCAGAACTACCTCTTCATCCGCATCCCGCTCATCCGGCCGGAGCGCTTCCTGCGCAAGGCGTTGCCCTATGTGAGCTGGATGTTCGGCACGCGCTTCCTCGTCGCGACCCTGGTCGCCGCGGTGCTGGGCCTTCTGCTGGCGGCCCGTCAGTGGGACACCGTGCAGGCCAATCTGCGCGGCGCGATGAGCTGGGACGGCGTGGTGGCTTTTGCAGGCGCGCTCGTGTTCTCGAAGTGCTGGCACGAGTTCGGCCATGCGTTCATGGCGACGCGCTTCGGCGTGCGCGTGGGCCACATGGGCGTGGCGCTGCTGGTGATGTGGCCCATGGCGTACACGGACACCGGCGAGAGTTGGAAACTCGAAGGTTCCCGGCGCCGTCTGGCGATCGCCTCGGCCGGCGTCATGGCGGAAGGGGTGCTCGCCGCATGGTGCACGCTGCTATGGTCGTTCGCGCCCGAAGGCAATTTCAAGAACGCCTTGTTCTTCCTCGGCACCACGGCATGGGTGTTGACCGTGGCCGTGAACGCCAGCCCGTTCATGCGCTTCGATGGCTACTTCATCCTGGCCGATGCGCTCGACTACCCGGGCTTGCACGAGCGGGCAGGGCGCTGGGCCAAGCGCTGGGTACGGCGCACGTTCCTCGGCATCGAAGACCCGCGCCCCGACGCGGTATCGCCGCGCTTCGCGGCGTTCCTCACCGGCTTCGCGTTCCTTACGTGGCTGTACCGGCTCACTCTGTTCGTCGGTATCGCCGTGGTCGTCTACCACGCCTTCTTCAAGGCGCTTGGCCTCATTCTCTTCCTGGTGGAAATCGTGACCTTCGTGGTGAAGCCTATGTTCTATGAAGTCCGGACATGGTGGGCGCGCCGCGCGGAGATCCGGCGTTCCACGGTCGGCCGCTGGCTCGCGGTACTCGCTGCCCTTGCCGTCATTCTTCTCGTGCCATGGTCGTCCGGCATCACCGCGGATGCCCTGGTGGAGGCGGGCATCGAACAACCGGTGTTCACGCCGTTCCCGGCGCGTCTGGAGCAGGTGAGCGTTCGCGAGGGCGATCATGTGAAGCCGGGCCAGGTGTTGTTCGAACTCTCGGCACCTTCGCCGAGGGACGAGACCGCCAAGGCCGATGCGTTGCGGGAGGCCTATGAATCGGCCGCCCGAGGCGCGGTAGCACTGGACCGCGACGGTGTCGCCAGGCAGGTGGTTGCCGAGCGCATGGCCGATCAATACGACGTGCAAAGACAGGCCAGCGCGGCCGAACTCCATCGCCTCCGCCTCGTGGCGAGCGAAGGCGGCATCGTGCGCGACCTCGATACCACGCTGCAGCCGGGTAACTGGGTGTCGCCAGGCTCGCGCATCGCCACCGTGGTGGGCGGAACGCGCTGGCGAGCGGAGGTGCTGGTCTCGGAAGCGGATCGTGCGCGTCTGGTTGCCGGATCGGAGGTGACCGTGTATCCGCGCGGTCGCTGGAATCCGCTGCATGGTCGCGTGATCGCGGTGGACAACGGTGCCATGGAGCACCTGCCGAGCCTGATGCTGGCGAAGAACCACGGCGGTCCGATCCCGCTGAACCCCACCGCTCCCGTCAAGGATCTGAAGCCCGCCTCCGTGTGGTACCGCGTCCGCGTCGAAGGCGACGGTCTCGAAGCCCCGCTGCCCGCGGAAGAACTGGCTACCGCACACATGGAAGGCCGACGCGAAAGCATCGGCCGCCGCTGGATCGACAGTGCGCTGCTGATCCTTCTTCAGCAGACCGGCCTGGGCAAGGAAGGCTGACCGGGTCGGCATGGTCGCGACCGGGAGCGATGCCGGTGCGCGAAACCCGGCACGCTTGCACCACTTGCAGGAATATGCGAAACGGTGCGCTCTTGCGAAGAACGAGAGGGCGTGGCCGTGGCGAAAGTTCGTGTGAATGCGTTCACCGTCTCGGTGGACGGCCTCGCCGCCGGGCGCGACCAGAGCCTCGCACAGCCGATGGGTGTCGGCGCGGAAGGCTTGCACCGCTGGCTGATGGAAACGAGGACCTTCCACGCCATGATGGGCAAGGAGGGTGGCTCCACGGGGGTGGACGAACGCTTCGCCGCGCAGTCGATGGAAGGGCTCGGCGCGTGGGTCATGGGCCGCAACATGTTCGGTCCGATCCGAGGCGAATGGCCCAACGATGAGTGGAAGGGGTGGTGGGGCGATACGCCGCCCTACCACTGCCCGGTGTTCGTTCTCACTCGTTATCCGCGGGAATCCCTCGCGATGGACGGCGGCACGGTGTTCCATTTCGTGACCGGCGGCATCGACGAAGCCCTGGCGCGCGCGAAAGACGCGGCCGGCGAGCGAGACGTACGCATCGGTGGCGGGGCCTCGACCGTTCGCCAATATCTCCAGTCAGGCGCCATCGATGCCCTGCACATCGCGATATCCCCTGTGCTGCTCGGCCAGGGCGAAGCGCCGTTCGCCGGCCTGGACCTGCCCGCGCTGGGATACAGAATCATGGAACACACCCAGGGCGAGCACGCGATGCACCTCGTGCTCGCCAGGGGATAGTGGGGTAGAGCTCTTCAACCAAAGCGCGCCCGCATGGCCTTTTCCTCCTGCACGATGCGCACGGTCAGGGGCACCAGATAGATCGGCAGGCCGATGGCCAGGGTCTTGAAGCTGTGCAGGGCCAGGCAGAGGCCCACCAGTTCGGGGACGATGTTGAGGAAGTAGTTCGGGTGCCGGATTGTCCGGAACAGCGGGTGCGTAACCAGTGTGTGGTCGGTAGCGATGATCAGCTTCACCGTCCACAGGCGCCCCAGCAGGTGCACCACGTAGCAAAGGAATAGCAGCGCGACGAGGTAGAGCACGATACCGGTCGTGGCCACCGCGTCCAACTCCGGACCACGGGCCCAGCCCTCCCAGATGGCGGCCGCATAGAACAGGACATGGCAAAGGGCGAGCAGGTTGCTGTTGAGCGCACCGTACTCGACGGCGCCGGCGCGCTTGAGCGCGGCCTCGTGGCGCAGGGAGACGACAAGGCTGGCGATGCGGCTGGCAACGGCGAAGACGGTGAAGGCGAGGAAGAACGACGTCATTTCTTGCGGCATCCTTTGGCAGTGCGGAGCGGGCGGAGGATAGCCGCCGATCATTCCGGATAGAGAACCCCCGGTCATCCCTCGCGCTGGGGTTGCCAAATCCTTTTCGGTCTCCATGTGACACTCAGGCATATCTCACCACGGTGGAACACCCCATGGCGCACCCAGCGCTCTTTCAACCTATCGCTATCCGCAACCGCGAACTTCCGAACCGGGTCGTCATCGCTCCCATGTGCCAGTACTCCGCCGAAGACGGCCGGATGAACGACTGGCACACGATCCACCTGGGCCAGCTCGCCTTGTCGGGCGCGGCGCTGCTGACCATCGAGGCCACGGCAGTGCTGCCCGAAGGCCGCATCACCTGGGCGGACGTGGGTCTGTACGACGACGCCACGGAAGCCGCCATGCGAACCACGGTAGACGCCGTGCGGCGTTGGTCGGACATCGCTCTCGGCGTGCAGCTTGGCCATGCGGGCCGCAAGGCGTCCACGGAGGTACCTTGGGCCGGCGGCGCACAACTGGCGCCGGACCATGCGCATGGCTGGCAAACCGTCGCGCCCTCCGCCATCCCGTTCCATCCCGACAATCGGCCACCGACGGCCCTGGACCGGGAGGGCCTTGACCGTATCCGCGACGCGTTTGCCGCCGCGGCGCGGCGTGCCGCGCGGCTGGGCCTCGATTTCATCCAGTTGCATGGCGCGCATGGCTATCTGCTGCATCAGTTCCTGTCGCCGCTGTCGAACCAGCGCACCGACGAGTACGGCGGCTCCCTCGAGAACCGCATGCGCTTCCCGCTGGAAGTGTTCGACGCGGTGCGCGCGGCGTTCCCGGCCGACCGGCCGGTGAGCATGCGCGTTTCGGCCACCGACTGGGTGGAGGGTGGCTGGGACCTCGAGCAGACGATCGCTTTCGCCAAGGCCCTGGAGGCCCGCGGCTGCGATGCGATCCATGTGTCAACCGGCGGGCTCCATCACGCGCAGCACATCGCCGTGGGTCCGGGTTACCAGGTGCCTTTCGCCCGTGGGGTGAAACAGGCGGTGTCGATGCCGGTGATCGCGGTGGGACTCATCACGAGCCCGGAACATGCGGAGGCGATCGTGGCCACCGGCGACGCCGATATGGTGGCGCTGGCACGCACGATCCTCTACGACCCGCGGTGGCCGTGGCACGCCGCGGCGGAACTCGGCGCGACGGTGCGCGCACCCAAGCAGTACCTGCGTTCGCAACCGGCGCGGCTGCGTCATCTGTTCGCCACGGACGGCCCCGCCGATCCCTCGCCGCACTGGTCGCGTGGCGAGGACGGCAAGTACCGGTGACGCCATCCGGCTTATCATCCGGGACCATCCACTCTCGGCCCTCGGCTCCATGACGAAAGCACCGAAACGCTGCCCCTGGGCGGGCACGGACCCGCTCTATCTGGAATACCACGACGCCGAATGGGGCGTACCGCTGCACGACTCCCGCATGCTCTGGGAGCAGCTGATGCTGGAGGGCTTCCAGGCGGGGTTGTCATGGATCACCATCCTTCGCAAGCGCGAGGGCTTTCGCAAGGCGTTCCGGGCGTTCGACCCCGCAAAGGTCGCGCGCTTCACGGAAAAGGACATCGCACGCCTGCTCGAAGACCCCGGCATCGTTCGCTCCCGCGCGAAGATCGAGGCCACGATCGAGGGTGCCCGTATCTACGAAGACATGCGCGAGCGCGGCGAGGACTTCGACACCTATTGCTGGTCGTTCACCGACGGCAAGGTGATCCGCGGCGATGGTCGCACCGTGCATGCGCAGACGCCGTTGTCGGTCACCGTATCCAAGGATCTGAAAAAGCGCGGCTTCAAGTTCGTGGGGCCGACCATCACCTATGCCTGGATGCAGGCGGTGGGCATCGTCGACGATCACGTGGCGGGTTGCTTCCGGCGCTGATCGCGGTGGGGAAAGTGCCGTCCCAGGGCGCGGTGCCGGTCACCAGGGTGAAGGTCTGGAGGAAATGGAAGTCCGGGCGGCGAAGCGCGAAGTCCGCATGTGCCGGATCGCACAGCCGCTCGAGTTCTTCGTAGTCCCCGCGCGACAGGTACGGCCGCAGCCTCTCGCCCCACGAGTTCCGGAAGATGGCTTCGACGAGGTAATCCTCGTCTTCCCGCGTCACGGGTGCGATGCGTTCGATCGGGATGGTTCGTACGGCGACGTCACGAAGGCCGGCGGCGCGCATCATGCCCACGAGTGCGCGAACCGAGGCCAGCTCGCGCTCGTCCAGTGCATAGCGGTCGCGGTAATACTGCCGCACGGCCTCGTTTGCCAGCCGTTCCAGTCGCGAATCCCAGGCGAAGTACATGTCGGGCAGCAACGAACTCTGACCAAGGGCGATACGCCCGCCGGGACGGAGCAGGGCAGAGGCCAGCCGCAAGCCCGCCACGGGGTCGCGCAGGTGGTTGAACGTATTCACCGACCACACGAGGTCGAGAGAGGCGGCGGCGATCGGCGGCGCGGCGAGGTCGGCCTGCATGACGACCGTGGTGCCGGGTGCCGTGGCGCGTGCCGCAGCGACGTGCGCCGCGGCAAGATCGACGCCGACGACACGGCCCTGCGTTCCCACCTGGTCGGAAAGCCAGCGCAATGCCTCGCCGGTGCCGCATCCGGCATCGAGCACGCGGGCGCCCGGACGGAGCCCCAGTTGTGCGATGGCCTGCCTGATTTCGGGTGCCGCGAAAGCGTTGAAAAGGCGCAACTTTCGCGAGTAGTCGCGCGCGGCGGTGTCCCCGAGCAATCCGCGCGGCGTGGGTGGCTGGTTCATGCGCTGTGTGTACCGAAAGGGCGGGCGAAAGTTGCGACATCCCGCCCTGTTTCGAGGCGTGCAGTCGTTCCGCCGGGGAGAGCCCGGCCGCTTGGATGTACCATTCGCGTCATGACCGGCCCGTTACCTTCCGAATCCATGTCTCCCCCCGACGAAGCGTCGTTCACCGACGCCGATCGCGCCTGGATGGCCCGTGCGCTCGAACTGGCCGTGCATGCGCGCGATGCGGAGGGAGAGGTGCCGGTGGGGGCCGTGCTTGTGCTCGACGGCGTTGTGGTGGGCGAAGGCTGGAACCGCAACATCACGCTGAGCGATCCGACGGCTCACGCCGAGATTCAGGCCCTGCGCGCGGCCGGACAGACTCTGTCGAACTACCGCTTTCCCGGCGCCACCCTCTACGTCACCCTGGAACCCTGTGCCATGTGCGCCATGGCCATGGTTCACGCCCGCGTGGGCCGGGTGGTGTTCGGCGCCACGGACCCGAAAACCGGCGCGGCCGGTAGCGTCTTCGACACCCTGGTGTCGCCACGCCACAACCATCGCGTGGAGGTCGTGGGCGGACTCGAAGCCGAGGCATCCGGCGATCTGCTGCGCCGGTTCTTTCGCGCGAGACGCTAGCGCGCGTAGCGGGCCAGGGCCTCGCCACAGGGGAGGTCCACCTTGAGGGTGAGCAAGGCGTCGGCGCGCGTGACGCCCAAATTCACCGAGGCGATGGGAAGGCCGCGGCGTGAGGCCTCCAGAACGAAACGGTAGCCGGAATAGACCATCAGCGACGAGCCCACCACAAGCATCGCGTCGGCGCGAGCGAGGTGTGCCCAGGCCGTGTCCACGCGGGCACGCGGCACGTTTTCCCCGAAGAAGACCACGTCGGGCTTCAGGATGCCGCCGCAGACGGTGCACGTCGGAATCTCGAACGACGAGAAGTCCACACCGTCGAGGTCGGCGTCGCCATCGGGTGCGATCGTGGCCTGCAAGGCCATCCAGGTGGGGTTCGCTTCCTGCAGGCGGCGTTGCATGGCGTCGCGGGTGGAGATGTCGCCGCACTGCATGCAGCGCACGCGGTCGAGGCGGCCGTGCAGGTCAACCACATTGTGACTGCCGGCGGCTTCGTGAAGCCCGTCCACGTTCTGGGTGAGCAATAACTCAATGCGGCCATCGTGCTCGAGGGCAGCAAGGGCCCGGTGCGCGACGTTCGGCTGCACGGATGCAAAGTGCCGCCAGCCGATCATGCCGCGCGCCCAATATCTGGCGCGAGCCGGCGGACCGCTCATGAACATCTGCAGGGTCATGGGTGGACTGCGCTTCCACTCGCCCTGTCCGTCGCGGTAGTCGGGAATACCGGAGTCGGTGCTGATCCCGGCACCGGTAACGATAAACAGGCGCGGATGCGCATCGACGAAGTCGTGCAATCGATCGGCGGAGCGGGCGTCGATGTCGGGCAGGGTGGTCACGGTGCGGGACTATAGCCGATCGGCGGGCACCTGTTCGCGAAGCATGCGGAACACCCCGGCGGCATCTTCCGCGAAGCGGCGAATCGCGCGGTCGAGGCGTGGCCGGCGTCCGTTTTCCAGCTCGCGTTCCAGCGCGAGGCCGATGCGCGAAAGCTCGCTGGCCTCCGCCATGCCGAGGGCGCCCGATACGCGGTGCAACCAGGCCTGCAGCTGCGCGATGCCTTCGCGCTCCAGCAGGAGTTCGAGATCCGCGATGTCGCTGGAAAGCGCCTGGTCCAGCGCGACCACCACTTCACGCAGGGCCGCTTCGCCACCGAGCGCGCTGCGCAGGGCCTCGACGTCGACGCAGGGCGGCGTGTGAGGAAGATCGAAGGCGAGTTCCACGATCACACGGTCGCCGGCGTCGGAAGATCGTTCGGTGTGCACCATGCCGCCGGCAGCGGCGACGATCGCCGCGGCTTCGCGCAGGTTCGCATCGTCGAGGTCGCAGGTTGCACGTTTCTCCGCCACGGTGAAATGAACGACTTGCCCCGCGATGTCGTCGCTCACCACGTCCACATGCAAGGCGACGCGGCAGGCGTCGGCCCCGAATGCGCGGTCGAGCAGCAGCGAGAGCGCGTTCGCCAGAGCGTCCGCAGGTCCGACGAGTTCCGGCACGAGCGCGGGATCCACTTCCATATCGAACAGCGCACCGTGCGCATGCGCGATCGCTCCGTAATGCGCGCCGAGTTGCGCGAGCACGTGGGGAAGTGCCCGTTCGGGTTGCGAATGAGCGCGAAGTCCATGGCAACCGCAAGCGGAGCACCACGCGGCAAGACGTCGGCGTAGTGGCATCAGAAAGCGCGATATGCTCAACTCTGCGCTCCACCGGCGATATCCGAGACCAGCTCGCCGGCGACTGGACAAGCAAGAAAGGATGGATCACTCATGGTCTACCGCGTCATTCTGGCGGACGATCACCCCGTGGTGCTGAAGGGCCTCAGCCTGGCCCTGGCCAAAGACGGACTCGCCACCGTGGTGGCGGAAGCGCAGTCGCCCGACGAACTGCTCGAGTTGCTGGCCACCACGCCGTGCGATGCATTGATTACCGACTTCAGCATGCCTGCGCCCGGTCGCGACGGACTGGCGCTGTTGCGCGAGGTGCGCCGTGCGTATCCGGCATTGCCCGTGATGGTGATAACGACGCTCGCCAATCCCGCGCTCTATCGTGAAATCATAGGTACCGGTGTACTCGGCCTGATCGGAAAGTCGGCAGACACCCGAGAGATTCCCGAGGCCTTGGTGGAAATCCTGTCGAACCATGTTTACCTGGGGGCCTCGGTACGCGAATTGATCGGTGCGCCGCCCGGCGAACCGCTGGGGAAATCCGGGACGCTGGCCGACCTGTCTCCGAGGGAGCTGAAGATCCTGCGCCTGTTCGCCGCGGGCAACAGCGTCACCGATATTGCCCGGGCCACTGGTCGTGGGCTCTCCACCATCAGCCAGCAGAAGTCGAACGCCATGCGGAAGCTTCGGCTGGAGACGGATGCCGAGATCTTCGAGTACATCGAGCGACTGCAATTGTGAAACGCCGCGTGATGCGGGCGTGACGCAGTCACGATAACCATGCCGCGCTTCCGCGGACATGGAAGAAATCTCAAAACACATCGTATGCTTGCGGACATCGCAGTCCGAGGAGAGCCATCGGTGAGTGCCAAGATCAGCCCGCTCGCGGGCAAACCCGCCACGGAAACCCAGCCCGTCGACGTGGCGGCCCTGCTGGCCGCCTACCACGACCTGAAGCCCGACCCGTCGATACCGGAGCAGAAGGTGGCATTCGGTACGTCCGGCCACCGCGGGTCGTCGTTCGACCGGTCGTTCAACGAGTGGCATGTCCTCGCGGTGGTGCAGGCCATTTGCGACTACCGCGCGCAGGTGGGGGTGGGCGGTCCCGTGTTCGTCGGCATCGACACCCATGCGCTGTCCGCCCCGGCGTTCGAGAGCACGCTCGAGGTGCTGGCGGCGAACGGGGTAACGACGCAGGTGTCGGCCGGGGGCGAGTTCACGCCCACGCCCGCCGTTTCGCACGCCATTCTGGTTTACAACCGCGGGCGCGAGAACGGGCTTGCCGACGGCATCGTCATCACGCCTTCACACAATCCGCCCGAGAGCGGCGGCATCAAGTACAACCCGCCGCACGGCGGCCCGGCGGACACCGACGCCACCGGCTGGATCGCGGCGCGGGCGAACGCGCTGATCGAAGGCGGCCTGCGCGAGGTGAAGCGCATGCCGTTCGCCCAGGCACGCAAGGCGGCAACCACCCACGAATACGACTTCCTCCAGCGCTATGTAGGCGACCTCGGCAACGTGCTGGACCTGGAGATCGTCCGCGCCAGCGGCGTTCGCATGGGCGTCGACCCGCTGGGCGGCGCCGGCGTGCACTACTGGCGTGCCATCGGCGAGCGTTATGGGATCGACCTGACCGTGGTGAGCGAGACGGTCGACCCGACGTTCTCCTTCATGTCGCTGGACTGGGACGGCCGCGTGCGCATGGATCCCTCGTCGTCGTACGCCATGCAGCGGCTCATCGGCCTGAAGGACCGTTTCGACGTGGCGTTCGCATGCGATACCGACCACGATCGCCACGGCGTGGTGGCGCCCAGCAGCGGGCTCATGCAGGCGAACCATTATCTGGCGACGGCCGCCTGGTATCTCTTCCAGAACCGTCCGGGCTGGCGCGCCGACGCCGCCGTCGGCAAGACCGCCGTCAGCACGGCATTGCTCGACCGCGTGGCCGCACACCTCGGCCGCCCGTTGCGCGAGGTGCCGGTGGGCTTCAAGTATTTCGTGTCGGGGCTCTACGACGGCAGCCTGGGCTTCGGATGCGAGGAGAGCGCGGGTGCCTCGTTCCTCTCCGAGGACGGCAGCGCCTGGTCCACCGACAAGGACGGTATCGTGGCCGCGCTGCTGGCGGGCGAAATGACGGCACGCATGGGCAAGGACCCGGGCCGGATCTACGCCGACGTCACCGCGTTGCTCGGCAATCCGGCCAATGCGCGTATCGACGCCCCGGCGAACCATGCGCAGAAGGCGAAGCTCTCCCGGCTCGCGCCGGAGCAGGTCACCTCGACCACGCTCGCCGGCGATGCCGTCGTCGAGGTCACCAACAAGGCCGGCGGCCAGTCCATCGGCGGCATCAAGGTGATCTCGGCCAATGGCTGGTTTGCCGCGCGGCCCTCGGGCACGGAAGATATCTACAAGGTGTACGGCGAGAGCTTCCGGGGCGAGGAACATCTCCAGGCGATCCTCGCGGAAGCCCAGGCGATGGTCGATCGCGCACTGGCGGATTGACGCGATGAACCACGATACGTCGCCCGTTCGCGTCCTTGTAGGGTCGCGCAATCCGGTAAAGATCGGCGCGGTGCGCAACGCACTCGCGCCGCTGTTCCCGGGGCGCCTGGTGGAGTGCGAGGGCATGCACGCGCCATCCGGGGTGCCCGACCAGCCCATGACCGCGGCCGAAACGCGCGAGGGTGCGCTCAACCGCATGAACTTCTGCCGCCAGCACGGCGACGCGGATTTCTACGTCGCGCTGGAAGGCGGAGTGGATGTGACCGAGGACGGTCCCGGCACCTTCGGCTATGTGGCCATTGCCAGCGGCGACGACGTGTCGGTGGGTTGCAGCGCGTGGCTGCCGTTACCGCCGGCGGTCTACGAAGCCTTGCTCGAAGGGGAGGAACTGGGCGATGTCATGGATCGCCTGTTCGGCACTGTGAACATCAAGCAGCAAGGGGGCGCCATCGGCCTTGTCACCAACGGCCACGCCACGCGCGAAAGCGCGTACACGCAGGCCATGGTGCTGGCGATGGCGCCCTTCCTCCATCCGGAGCTCTACGGTCTCGCTTAACGCATGCCGCCCGAGGCGAGCACGAGCTCACCGGTGACCCAGCGTGCGTCGTCCGTTGCCAGGAAGGTGACGATCGGGGCGATGTCGTCCACTTGGCCGACCCTGCCGAGCGGGGTCTGGCTCCTGGCCCATTCCTCGAAGTCCGAATCGGCGATGCCGGCCGATTGCACGCCTTCGGTAATCACCATGCCGGGATTCACCGCGTTGACACGGATGCCGCGCGGACCCAGTTCGCGGGCCAGCACGCCGGTGATCGCGTCCACCGCACCCTTGGTGCCCGAATAGACCGCGCTTTCCGCCGGCGTGAGGCGCGTCACGGCGGAACCGATGTTGATGATGCTGCCGCCCTTGCCGAGGTGCTTCACGGCGGCCTGGGTCACAAGGATCGTGCCGAGCACGTTGATGTCGAAGATGCGGCGGTAATGCGCTTCCGTGATCGTCTCGATCGACGAGAACTCATAGACGCCGGAGTTGTTCACCACCACGTCCAGGCGGCCGAAGTGTTCGATGGCCTTCGCGATGAGGTTCTCGGCGTCCGCCTGCTTCGACACGTCGCCGCCGACGGCCACGGCCTTGCCACCCGCGGCCTCGATATCGGCCACGACCTTGTCCGCGCCGGCCTTGCTGGAGGCGTAGTTGACGATCACGGCGGCGCCCTCGGCAGCGAGTGCCTTCGCGATACCGGCGCCGATGCCCTTGGAAGCGCCGGTGACGACGGCGACCTTGTCTTTCAGTTTGCTCATGGGTGTGTCCTTCGTTATCGGCCCCGCTTGGGCCTGTCGCCGGAAAGCATGGGGACGAACAAAGGACAGGTGTCATACCTTCCGACGCACAAGAGCTATGCCTGGCGGTCAATGGTGAAAGCGGGTCTCCACCCTTGAAACGCTCCGCGGGCACCTCATCCATGCTTCCCATGAACAAGCCCACACTCCCCCTCGAACCGGTCGAATCGTTCGACTACGTGATCTTCGGCGCCACCGGCGACCTCACCATGCGCAAGCTTCTGCCCGCGCTGTACCGCCGCTTCGCGGAAGGACAGGTGCCCGGCGATTCGCGCATCGTCGGCACGGCGCGGTCGCCGCTGGACGACGAGAGCTATCGCGAGCGCGTGCGCGCCGCCCTGCGCGAATACATCGGCGCCGACGAGATCGCCGACACGACACTGAACCGGTTCCTTGGCATGGTTCACTATGTGAGCCTGAACGGTGCCGATGCTTCCGGAAACTGGCCGGCACTGGCTTCGTTGCTGGACTCCGGCGCGGGCCGGACGAAGGTTCGCGTGTTCTACCTGGCCACGGCCCCGGACCTCTACGGCGACATCGCACGCAACGTGGCGGAGAAAGGCCTCCGCAGCGAAACGTCGCGCATCGTGCTGGAAAAACCGATCGGCACGGACCTGGAAACCGCGCGCAAGGTCAACGATGGCGTGGGACGGTACTTCCCCGAGGGCAGCATCTACCGCATCGACCATTACCTCGGGAAGGAAGCGGTGCAGAACATCATCGCGTTGCGCTTCGCCAATCCGATGCTCGAACGCATGTGGGACAGCGAGTCGATCGAGTACGTGCAGATCACCGCCGCCGAGACCGTCGGCCTCGAAGGCCGGGGCGGTTATTACGACGGATCGGGCGCGCTGCGCGACATGATTCAGAACCACTTGTTGCAAGTGCTGACGGTGGTCGCGATGGAACGGCCTTCGTCCCTCGACGCGGATGCGCTTCGCGACGAAAAGGTGCGTGTGCTGAAGGCATTGAAACCGTTGGATCCCCGGAACCTTCGGGCCAACGTCGCGCGCGGGCAATACGTGCAAGGCAGGGCCGGAGGCAAGCCCGTTCCCGCCTATCGCGAGGAGCTCCCCGGCGAAGCGCCGAGCCGGACCGAAACGTTCGTGGCGCTGAAGGCGGAAATCGACAATCCGCGTTGGCGCGGTGTGCCGTTCTATCTACGGTCCGGCAAGCGCATGCCGGAGAAGGTCACCGAAGTGGTCGTGCAGTTCCGCGCGGGCGAACCGGGCCTGTTCGGTGAAGCACGGCCCGGCAGCCGCCTGGTAATCCGGGTGCAGCCGGACGAAAGCGTGACGCTGCCCCTGTTCGTGAAGCACCCCGGTCATGGCTTCGGCCTGGAAGAGGTGGACGCGCTCTCGCGCCCGGCAGGGCCCGAGCGGGCGCGCTATCGCGATTCGTACGAAGGGCTGCTGCTGGACGCGGTAAAGGGCAGCCCGGCCTTGTTCGTGCGCAAGGACGAGACGGAGGCCGCATGGCAGTGGGTCACGCCCATCCTGGAAAACTGGCGCGAAAGCCACGAGGCGCCGGACGCGTACGAAGCCGGCACCTGGGGCCCGGACTCGGCCCGTGAACTCCTGCGCCGTTCCGGGCACCACTGGGTGGAAGACGCCGCCGCCTGAGGGCATTGGCCGGGTCGGTACGGTGAGGCCACCCGTTGCAAGCGGGCGCTTCGCCCGCATTATGGGAGGAGCGCCGGCGGCCAAGGGGCAGGGGCCCGACGCCGGCGATTCCCCCTACCAGGAGCCCTCCATGTCCGACTACCGCAAGACGCCCGAAGCCCTCGCCAGGCTCACCCCGGAGCAGTACCGGGTCACGCAGGAGAGCGCCACCGAGCGTCCCTTCCATAACGCGTTCCACGACAGCCACGAGCCCGGCATCTATGTCGATATCGTGTCCGGCGAGCCGCTGTTCTCGTCGCTGGACAAGTTCGACAGCGGTTGCGGCTGGCCGAGCTTCACGCAGCCGCTGGAGAAGGAGCACGTCGAGGAAAACGTGGACAAGAGCCACGGCATGATCCGCACCGAGGTGCGGTCCAGGCATGCCGACAGCCACCTGGGCCACGTCTTCCCGGACGGCCCGCGCGATCGCGGCGGCCTGCGCTACTGCATCAACTCGGCGTCGCTGCGCTTCATTCCCGTGGCTGACCTCGAGAAGGAAGGCTACGGCCAGTACGCCAGCCTGTTCGCCAACGGGCAGGGAGGTGCGGCATGACGACCTCGCGCGCCATCCTTGCCGGCGGCTGTTTCTGGGGCATGCAGGACCTGATCCGCAAGCAGCCCGGCGTGGTCGCCACGCGGGTGGGCTACACGGGCGGCGATGTGCCCAACGCCACCTATCGCAACCACGGCACCCATGCCGAGGCCATCGAGATCGAGTTCGATCCGGCGAAGCTCAGCTACCGCAAGGTGCTGGAGTTCTTCTTCCAGATCCACGACCCGACCACGCTGAACCGGCAAGGCAACGACCTGGGCACGAGCTACCGGTCGGCCATCTTCTACCTCGACGACGAGCAGAAGGCCGTGGCCGAGGACACGGTGGCCGATGTGAACGCGTCGGGTCTGTGGCCCGGGAAGGTGGTGACGGAGATCGCGCCGGCGGGCCCGTTCTGGGAGGCGGAGCCGGAGCACCAGGACTACCTGGAGAAGTACCCGAACGGCTACACCTGCCATTTCATTCGGCCCGACTGGGTACTGCCGCGCCGCACCGCGTGATCCGATGTCCCCGCCGGCTCTGGTATAAGAGCCGGCGGGGACAGCATCGTCCGGGGGGACGACATGGACAGTGCGAACGAGGACGGCCTGAGGGGGCGCGGCTGGCGCCGGCGTGCCTATGGGTATGGGGTGCTTCTCATCCTGGCGATCGGCCTGCTCCGGGCCGCCAACCGCTACCTCGTCGACGTGGCCAATCGCGAGCCCACGGTGTTCCTTCCGAAGCTCGTGGAGGAACTGACCGGCGCCGTGAGTTTCGGTGCCTTGCTTCCACTCCTCTTTCTCGTGCTGCGCCGGGTTCGCTGGACCTGGTACACCCACGCCTTGTTGTTCTCCATCCTCTCGGTGGTGCAGACCACGCTGATGATCGGGTTGCGCCGGCTCCTGTTCGGCGCCATGGGCATGCCGGGCTTCGCCTATGGCGTCGCGGTGTGGCGGTACCTGATGGAGGTGCCGACCCAGCTTTTCTTCTATGCCGTGATCGTGACGGGCCTCTGGCTGTTCGACCGTTATCGCGAGGGCCAGGCGCGCGAGTTGCGCGCGGCCCAGCTGGAGTCGGCGCTGTCCGAAGCCAGGCTGGAAGCACTGCGCCTGCAACTGAATCCGCACTTCCTGTTCAACACGCTGAATGCGGTCTCCGAACTGATGTACGAGCGGCCCCGGGTGGCTGACGAGATGCTGTCGCGCATCGGCGAGCTGCTGCGCGCCACGCTGTCCGCCACGGCGCAGGAGCACCGTCTGGCCGACGAGTGGCGATTGGTGGCGCTGTACATGGACATACAACGCGTGCGTTTCGGCGAGGGTCTGGATGCCCGGGTGGAAAACGACCCCGCGCTGGACGAGTTGCGCATTCCCTTTCTGCTCCTCCAGCCGCTCGTGGAGAACGCCATCGAACACGGGGGCGCGGGTGTCGAACGCCGTGTCCTCATCGACGCATCGCGGCAGGCCGGACAGCTCATGGTCCGCATCCGTGACTATGGCGGTGGCCCGTCCACCCATGGCGGACACGGCATCGGCCTGGGGAACGTGCATGCGCGGCTTCGCCACCTGTACGGGGACGAGGCCGGGGTGAGGCTCGACCCGGTCGCCGAAGGCGGCAGTGTCGTCACCGTGTGGCTGCCCGCACGGCGGTGGGCCGCATGACCTTGCGTGCGGTGGTCATCGACGACGAGGCACCGGCGCGGGCCAAGCTGCGCCGTTACCTGGCGGCCAGCGAAGGGCTGTTGTGGGTCGGTGAAGCGGCCGACGGCCCGTCCGCCGTCGAGCTCGTTCGCCGCGAGCGTCCCGACGTGATGTTCCTCGACATCACCATGCCCGGCATGGACGGTTTCGCCGTCCTGCAGGCGCTGGGCGATCCCTTGCCCGCGGAGATCGTCTTCGTCACGGCCCACGACGAGCACGCCGTGCGCGCCTTCGAAGTCCATGCCTTCGACTACCTGCTGAAGCCGGTGGGGCCCGAGCGCTTCGCCAGGGCGGCTGCCCGGTTGCTGGGTAACGTGAAACCCTCGATCGACATCTCGGGCCGCGTGGAAGGACTTCTCGATGGCGCGCCCGTGCCCGTGCGCTACCTGGATCGCCTGCTGCTTCCGAGCGGCGATGCCGCCGAACTGGTCCGCGTCGAACGGATCGATCGCGTCGTCGCCAGCCGCAACTATCTCGACGTGTTCGTCGACGGCACGGCGCACCGGCTGCGCGGCACGCTGGACAGCATGCAGGGCCGCCTGAATCCGTCCGCCTTCGTCCGGGTGAACCGTTCCACTATCGTGCGCCTGGATGCGATCCGCCAGGTGCAGCCCTGGCCCGACGGCGAGCAACGCCTGCTCCTGGCCGATGGCGGACGGGTCACCTGGACGCGGCGCTACCTGGAAAATCTGCCGCCGGGCCTTTCGCTCTGAGGCGAGGGGGCATGACCTCCCTTGCGGCATGGAACTCGTCCCCGCCGCAGGGGGATTCGTCCCTGGCGTGCCACTGCCGGCGCTGCCCGCCGCGCAGACTCCTCCCACCAACGGAGGAAACCCATGGCAAAGAAAACCTATATCGTCGCGGGCACGGCGGTTGCGCTGAGCGTCGCGGCCTGGCTGGTGTGGCGACCGGATCAGGCGATCCGCGTCGCCGCCGGCGTCGCGGCGCACCACGTCTGCTCCATGACCTACATCAGCGGGCAGGACCCGAAGGAAACGTACGACCAGCTCGTCGTGCCGGTGCTGGGTGAAACCGTCGGCAGGCTGCTCAGCCCGCACGTGTTGCGCGACACGCGGAGCGTGGAGGTGTCCGGTCCGTTGGGAAGCACGCTTGCCCGGGCGGACTTCACGCCAGG
Organism: Luteibacter jiangsuensis; assembly: GCF_011742555.1. GTDB lineage: Bacteria > Pseudomonadota > Gammaproteobacteria > Xanthomonadales > Rhodanobacteraceae > Luteibacter > Luteibacter jiangsuensis. The sequence continues at coordinate 121,125 of NZ_JAAQQR010000005.1, read as the reverse complement.
CTACGGGTGCAGGCTTGCCTTGCCGGGCAATGTCCCGGTAGCGGCGGACACGACGAAGCATGCCGCGGCGGAGGATGGTTTCGCTCCCGCCGGTCCCGTGGCTGCGTCTGAGCCGTCGATCGCGGCCGCCCTGGATCGCGTGTTCACCGAGTCGCCCGCGCAGCCCGTGAAGCATGTGAAGGCGGTGGTCATCGTGAAGGATGGCCACGTGATCGCCGAGCAGTATGCAGCCGGTTTCGACCTGCACACACCTCTGCTCAGCTTCTCGGTGGCCAAGTCGTTCACCAACGCCTTCCTCGGCATCCTGGCGAAGCAGGGAAAGATTCGCCCGGACCAGCCGCTGGGGGCGCCGGAGTGGCAGGCACCCGGCGACTCGAGGCGCAAAATCACCATCGAGGATCTCCTGCGCATGCACAGCGGCCTGGCGGCGGAAGAAGCCGAATCGGCGTATAGCCCCGTGGCGCGCATGGAATTCCTGCATGGCGACATGGCCGCCTATGCGGCGGCACAACCCGCGAAGGAGGCGCCGAACCGCACTTTCGAGTACACGTCGGCGGACACCGTGCTGCTCTCCCGGCGGGTAGGAGAAGAGGTGGGCGGGGGCGCGGCAGGCATGCGCGCATTCGCGCGCCGCGAACTCTTCGACCGGCTCGGGATGGGCGACGTCACCATGGAGTTCGACGGTCGCGGCACGTTCGTCGGCTCCACGTACGTGTACACCACGGCCCGCGACTTCGCCCGCTTCGGCCTGCTGTACCTTCGCGACGGCCTCGCACCCGACGGGACGCGGCTACTCCCCGAAGGCTGGGTGGCGTGGTCGCGCGCATCGACGCTCGGTGCGCCTTACGGTGCGGGTTTCTGGACCAACGACGGCCCCAGTCGGCCAGCGAAGTGGCGCGTGAAGGTCGGATTTCCCAAGGACGGCTTCTACGCGAGCGGCACGCTGGGACAACGCATCTACATCGTGCCGTCGCAGAATCTGGTGATCGTGCGCTTCGGCTACTCCGCGCCGCCGGATTACGGCATCGAGGACGATCTGGCACTCATCAAGGCATCCATCGCCGCTACGAAGACGAACTGACGCCCCTCGCCCGATCCCGTTGCGCCAGCAGCAGGAGGTCGGGCATGCGGTCGATCACCGCGATGGCGCCGGCGGTGCGCAGGTCCAGCGATTTGCGATAGCCATAGCTGACCAGCACGAAATCCATGCCGGCATCGCGTGCGGCGAGCACGTCGCTTTCCGAATCGCCTACCACCAGGGTCTGTCCGATATCGACCCTGGCCTGGGTGGACAGGTAGCGCAGCGGAACGCCGCTGGGCTTGCGTTCCGGCAAGGTGTTCGCACCGACGATACCGTCGAAGTAGCGGAGCATGCCGCGCACCTCGAGCAGCGGGCGTACGAACTCTTCGTTCTTGTTCGTGCAGACGGCAAGCTTCACGCCTTGGCCGTGGAGGCTGGCTAATGTCTCGACGACGCCGTCATACGCGGGGCCGTCGAGCGCGGTCTCGGCATAGTGTTCGAGGAAGCCCGGCATCACGTCGTCGATGTTCGCGTCGCTGTCGGCGTGCTGGAAGGCGGACGTGATGAGCTTGCGCGACCCTTCGCCGATCCATCCGGTGATTTCCGCCGTGTCGTACGTCGGCAGCTTCCAGTCGCGCAAGGTGCGATTGACCGCATCGGCGATGGCCGCGGCGCTATCGACGAGGGTGCCGTCGAGATCGAAAATGACGAGGGAATAGGGGAAGGCCAAGGCGCTCGTTCCGGGGAAAAAAGGGAATTCTACGCCGTTGTGGATACTATACCGTAAGGGGTCCGCGGTTCTCCAATGGCAAAAGGCAGGGCAGGAAACGGGCGCCGGCGTGGGTATAGTCGCCGCTCCCATCGCCCGGGAGTTCCGCCTTGACGACCGAAACGACGCAAGAACCTGCGACCGCGGCTCCGCCAAAACAGTCGCTGCGCCTGCTGTTCACCGCGCTGATGCTGGTGATGCTCCTGGCTGCGCTGGACGGCACCATCGTCTCCACGGCCTTGCCGACCATCGTCGGCGAGCTCGGCGGCCTGAACCAGTTGTCCTGGGTGGTCACGGCGTACCTGCTGAGTTCCACCGTGGTGGTCCCGTTGTACGGCAAGTTCGGAGATCTCTACGGCCGCAAGCGGATGATGCAGGTGGCCATTGCCATCTTCCTCGTCGGGTCCGTGCTGTGCGGCATGGCGCAGAACATGGTGCAACTGATCCTCACCCGGGCGTTGCAGGGGCTGGGTGGCGGCGGGCTCGTGGTGATTACCATCGCATCCATCGGCGACGTGATTCCGCCCGCGGAACGCGGCAGGTACCAGGGTCTGTTCGGCGGCGTGTACGGGCTGGCCACGGTGCTCGGTCCGCTGCTCGGCGGATTCATGGTGGATCACCTCTCGTGGCGCTGGATCTTCTACGTGAACCTGCCCCTCGGCCTGCTTTGCGTCGCCATCATTGCGATGGTGTTCCGCCCGCACGCGCGCCCTGTGCGCCACGCCATCGACTACAAGGGCGCGGCTTCGCTCACCGTGGCGCTCAGCGGCCTGATCGTCTTCACCACGGAGGGCGGCACGGAGCTGCCCTGGAACTCCGCGAAACTCTGGCTCATCCTTGCGCTAGCCGTGGCGGCCATCCTTGCTTTCGTGCGCGCCGAACGTGTCGCCGCGGAACCGATCATGCCGCTGCACCTGTTCCGGCATCGGATCTTCCTCCTGAGCAGCCTCATCGGCTTCTTCGTCGGTGCCGCGCTGTTCGGCTCGACCACGTTCATCCCGCTGTACATGCAGGTGGTGAAGAATGCATCGCCGACAGAAGCAGGCATGCAGTTGCTGCCGCTCATGGGCGGCGTGATCGTCAGCTCCGTGGTGGTAGGACGACTGATCAGCCGGTTGGGGCGCTATCGCGTCTTTCCCATCCTGGGCACCGCGCTTTCTGCCACGGCGCTCGTTCTGCTGGGGACGGTGGGCGAGGGCGATCCCGTGTTTCTTCTCTACATCTATACCGGCGTGCTCGGTGCCGGCCTCGGCATGGTGATGCAGGTGCTCGTACTGGCGACGCAGAACAGCGTGGAGATGAAGCACCTCGGCGTTGCCACATCGGGGGTCACCCTGTTCCGCTCGATCGGCGGCTCCATCGGTGTCTCGCTGTTCGGGGCCATCTTCAGTATCAGCCTGCAGGCGCGCCTGCACGACGTGCTGCCGGGAGGCGCGCAAACGGCGCATTCGTTCGGTCCCGCCGCGGTCAGGGCGCTGCCTGCCGCACTTCACCAGCGTTACGTGCACGCGTTTGCCGCATCGATGCACACCGTGTACTTCGTGGCGTCCGCGCTGGTGGTCGTGGCCTTCCTGATGGCGCTGCGCCTGCGCGACATACCCCTGCGCACGACGCATCGCTGAGGTGGATCGTACGCGTTTCCGGCAGGAGGGCTGCGGAAATCGGCCGGATGGACTCGCAGGCACGTAGTATCGGACAGCCCCTTCGCTCAGGCGTCGTGGGCAAGGCGTTTTCCTTTCGATCCGTTCCGTGCGATCAACCAAGGAGTTCTTTCGATGAAGAACAGCGCTTCACAGTCCCATGATGCTTCCATGAAAGTTCGCGCTTTCGCGCGGCTCAGTGCCTTCGAGGTCACGCCCGTCGCCGAAGACGATCGCGGTGGACTGTTCCTGACCATCTACACCGATCCGGACAGGCCGGAGCCGGAAGTGGGCATCATCGGCGGCTGACACGTCGATGGAGGACGCGCCCCGCATCGCGGGGCGCACTTCGTCAAGGGATAGCGACATGCCGAGCCGACCACTGATCCTCGCGCCGCCGGACGACCCTCACGCCTGCGCGCTCGCCTGGGCCATTCGGCAACAAGGTATCGAGCCCGTCTGGATACCATCGCTGCACGCCGGGCGCGGCGTGCACTACAGTTTCCATATCGGGCAGGATCACGAGACATTCAACGATTCGCTGCTGTCCGGCGCTCGCGTCAGCGCCGTCTGGAACCGTCGCGTGCACGACCCGGTGCCCGACTGCGCCGAGGAAGACCGGGCCTTCGCGACGTGGGAATGGAAACTCTTTCAACGCAACCTGTTCGGTGTGCAGGGCGCCTATGGCGATGCACTTTGGGTCAATCCATTCGCGGCCGCGCAGCGCGCCGAACACAAGCTCGTGCAACTGGCCACGTGCCGCAGGCTGGGTATTTCGTTCCCCGACACGGTCGTGACGACCGACGCGGCGGACGTCGCGGCACTCATACGGCGCTGGGGGCAGGTGGTCTTCAAGAGCTTCCTGGTGCACCAGTGGGAAGAGCGGGACAGTGGCCGGATGCACGCCGTGGGCGTGGTGCTGCTGAATGCCGATAGCGAGTTGCCCGCCGAGGCCATGGCCGTGTGCCCTGGCATCTACCAGCGCTACATCGAGAAACGATACGACGTCCGGGTCACGATGATCGGCGATCGCCTGTTCGCGATGCGGCTCGGCAAGGGCGCCGATGGCGCGTTCGTGGACTGGCGTGGGCACAGTAGAGACCCCTCGTTCCGAGCCGAGCGCCTGGCGCTCCCGCCCGCTGTGGAAACGAAGCTCCGCGACCTGATGGGCGCGCTGGGCCTCGTATTCGGCTGCATCGACCTGGTGGTCGACGCACAGGGGGAATTCCATTTCCTCGAAGTGAACCAGGCCGGTCAGTTCCTCTTCGTGGAAGACATGCTGCCGGAGATGCGGATACTGCAAACGATGACGGCGATGCTGATCACCGGCCGCGTCAATGCGCCTGTCGAAAACCTCAGGCCCGCTTCCATGAAGGACTTCTGGGCGTCCGAGGCCTATGCGGCGCTGCGGGAGAGCGTGGCACACAAGCCGCCCGACCGTCCCCTGTACACGTTGGAATAAGGCGTTTCAACGATAGCTCGACTTATCGGGGCCACGATCCCAGGCGCAGGCGGTGGAAACGACAGACGTCGATGCCCGCATAGGTGCGCGAGGTGCCGTCGGCGAAGGTCACCCGGAAATCGCGCACGCACCCGCCCTCCGGCAGACGCACGGTGGCCGCGGCTGTGCCGCCCTGCAACGGCTCGCCAAGAGCGACGTCGGTGTTCCCCACGGCGACGGCGGTCACGCTGTGGTCGGAGGTGTTGAGCAGGGTGAACATTCTCGTGGGCTCCCGGTTGGCTTCGGCTGCCCGGGCGAGCGACAGGGAGGCGACGGCGGACAGGGCGAGGAAGGCGATGCGTGCTGCGTACATGGCGGGTGCTCCGTGGCGTTGGCGTCGCCATGGGAACGGGACGGACGTGTCGCGGGGAAGCGTCTCGGGACGAATCGTCGATTCGGCGGGACGGTTCGTAGCGCGGCGACGATTCGCTTTGCGCTCGCCGCGCGTACGCCTACCATGCCCGCAAGGGTCAATGGGACACACGTCATGAAGGTTCGTCTGGGTACGACGGAGATCGGTTTCAGGCGCTATCTCGCGCTGTGGACGGGCATCGCCGTGGTGTTCGCCGTCCAGCGCCACCTCAACGCGCAACTCACCGGCCAGGAGTGGGATGCGTGGGACTATCTGCGCTGGTCGATGATCCAGTGGTACACGTGGGCCGCCCTGGCTCCGTTGGTGTTCCGGCTGGCGGCGCTGTATCCGCGCCAGGGCGAGTTCCGCATCCGTGGGTTGGGGGTGCAACTGCTGGCGAGCGTGGCCGTCACCATGCTCGCCTTGATGGTGGGCGCCGCGGTGTCCACGGTGTTCGAACCCAGTTCGCTGCTGGAGCAGATCAGACAATTCGTTGGCCAGCATTTCGCCACGGGTTTCCTCACCTATTGGGCGCTGTTCGCGATCCAGCAGGCCATGGCGTTCCACGAGGAGAAGACACGGCGCGAGCGCGAGGCGGACCAACTGGCGGCCGAACTCGCGCGCTCCCGCCTGCAGGCGTTGAAGTCGCAGTTGCAGCCGCACTTCCTGTTCAACACGCTGCACGCGATCGCCACCTTGCTCAGGGAAGACGCGCTCACGGCCGAGGACATGCTGCTTCGCCTCAGCGAGTTGTTGCGCGCCTTCCTGGAGGACTACGAGGGCCAGGAGATCAGCCTGAGGCGCGAACTCGTGCTGCTCGACCTTTATCTCGGCATCCAGGGCGTGCGCTTCAAGGACCGTCTGACGACACGCGTCTATGTCGACCCTGCCACGCTGGACTGCGCGGTGCCGAGCCTGATCCTGCAGCCGATCGTGGAGAACGCCATCCGGCACGGCATCGGCGAGCGCGTCGGAGCGGACCAGATCGAGATAGAAGCCCGTCGCGAAGGCGACAATCTCTGCATCGAGGTGCGCAATCGCAACAGCGTGCTGGACGAGAGCGCAGGCGGCTCGACACGAGGTCATGGCATCGGCCTTTCGAACACCGCGCTTCGACTCCACGAGCTCTACGGGGATGCCGCCCACGTACGCCTGGACATGCTCTGGCCACAAGGCGTGGCCTGCCGCATCCAATTGCCGTTCCGCGAGACGGAGGATGCGGACGAAGGCCCGGAGATCGCGAGCGCATGAGCATCGTCACGCTGGTGGTCGACGACGAGCCCATCGCACGGCACGCCGTGCTTCGTCTTCTGCGGGAAGATCCGGACATCGAGCCGGCTGGCGAATACGGTGACGGGGCGTCGGCGGTCAGGGCGATTCGCGAGCGCTCGCCGGATCTGGTGTTCCTCGACATCCAGATGCCGGCGATGACCGGGCTCGACGTCGTGGCTGCCATCGGTGCGGAACGCATGCCGGCCACCGTGTTCGTCACCGCATACGAGCAGTATGCCGTGCGGGCGTTCGAGGCCAATGCGGTCGACTACCTGGTGAAGCCGTTCGGTCGAGACCGCTTCATGGAGACCCTGCGCCGCGCAAAGGCCCGCCTGGGCGCCGGCGGTAACCGAAATCAGGGCGATCCCGCCATCAAGCAGGTGCTGGACGCGTTGCGTCGGCGCGAGGACTACCTCGAGCGCCTGCCCGTGCGCGTGGACGAGCGCGTGACCTTCGTCGACGTCGACGACATCGTCTGGATCAAGGCCAACCGGAACATCGTGGAGATCCATCTCGCCGACCGCGTGCACGAGGTGCGCGAAACCATGACGGCGCTGGCCGAACGGCTCGATCCGCGCCGTTTCGCCCGCGTCCACCGTTCCGCGATCATCAACGTGCGCCGCGTCCAGTCGATCCATCCCTGGTTCAACGGCCACCATGTGGTGACGATGGACACCGGCCAGAAGCTGCGCATGAGCCGCTACCAGCAGGAGGCCTTCATGCAGTTGGTCTCTACCCGGACGAAGAAGGAGCCGAGCTGACGTCGAGAGCCGCCTTCAGCGCCGCGTAGCGAGCACGCCGTCCAGGGCAAGCTCGGCCTTGAAGCCGGCCGCGTCCAGACGGCGGGCCACTTCGCGCGGTACGTCCCTGCCGCTGGTGAGCTTGTTGGGAGTGCCGGTGTAATGGAAGAGGCGGCCTCCCCGACGCAGTACGCGCGCCAGCTGGTCGTAAAAGGCGCCCGAATAGAGCTCGCCCGCGATGCCGAAGCGCGGCGGGTCGTGCAGCACCGCGTCTACCGATGCTTCGGCCACACTGCCGATGGCCGCCGAGACGTCGCCATGCGTGAGTTCGAGCCGTCCACCCGACGACGCTGCAGCCGGATCGGGCGACCACGGGTTGAGCGTGCGTAGCCAGAGCACGTCCTCGTTCTTCTCGAACGAGCGGATGCGACCGACACCGGCATCGAGGCAACACGCCGCGAAATAGCCGAGCCCGCCGCAGGTGTCGAGCACCGTCTTGCCCCGCGGTTCGACGAGCGCGACCTTGCGCCGCGCATCGTCCAGGGGCGACTCCTTCGCGGTCGGGAGCATCTTGATGCCGTCGATCTCGAAGGTGGGTGTGCCCCACGGCGTCGGCACGAGCTTGATGAGGGAGCCGGAAAAGCGGGAGACCGGCGTGAAGTCTTCGCCGTCCCAGTAGTAGATGGTCCGGTCCTTCAGGCGCGTGGGGTACGGGTAGTCGCGCTCGAGCCAGCCCCAGCGGTCTGCGGCGATCGTTGCCGTGCCGATGCTCCGGCCGAGGTCGAGCGAACCGCTCCACGTGACGGCGCCGGTGTCACGGGCCGAGCAAAGTGCGTCGGCGAGGTCGCGTGTCAGCAGGGGGCCTGGGTAGTGCGCCACGGTCGGTTCCCGGGCGCCGCGCGAAGGCGGCGCAAAGGAAGCGATGGTAGCAAGGACGGCGCAGGCTCAGAACCTGTCGACGTCCACGATGGCCTTGGCGAAGGCTTCCGGCGCCTCCTGCGGCAGGTTGTGGCCGATGCCGCCAGGCACGAGGCGATGTTCGTACTTACCCTTGAACCGCTTCGCGTAGCTGGCGGGATCGGGATGCGGTGCCCCATTGGCGTCGCCCTCCATCGTGATGGTGGGTACCGTGATGTCCGGCTGTTTCGCCAGCTTCGCTTCCAGCGCGTCGTATTTGCGCTCGCCATGCGCCAGACCAAGGCGCCAGCGGTAGTTGTCGATCGAGATGGCGACGTGGTCCGGATTGTCGAAGGCCTGCGCCGAGCGCTGGAACGTGGCGTCATCGAAACGCCACTTGGGCGAGGCCTGCTCCCAGATGAGGCGGGCGAAGTCGCGGGTGTACTTCGCATAGCCCGCCTTGCCGCGGTCGGTGGCGAAGTAGAACTGGTACCACCAGGAGAGTTCGGCCTTCGGCGGCAGGGGAGCCTCGTTCAAGGCCTGGCTGCCGATCAGGTAACCGCTGACCGACACCATCGCCTTGCAGCGTTCCGGCCACAGTGCCGCAACGATGTTCGCGGTGCGCGCGCCCCAGTCGAAACCGGCGACGATCGCCTTGTCGATCTTCAAGGCATCCATGAACGCCACGACGTCCGATGCGAGCGCGGCCTGCTGGCCGTTGCGCGGCGTGTCCGGCGAAAGGAAGCGCGTGCTGCCGTAGCCGCGCAGATAAGGCACGAGCACGCGGTATCCCTTGGCCGCGAGGATGGGCGCCACGTCCACATAGCTGTGGATGTCGTAGGGCCAGCCATGCAGGAGAATCACCGGTGTGCCGTTCGCCGGACCGTCTTCCGCGTAGCCGACCTCGAGCACGCCTGCCTTCACGGATGCGGTACGCGCGAACGAGGTGGCACCCTGGGGATGGCCGGCGCGAGGGGCGGCCTCCACCGGGTATGCCGCCGCCGTGCCGGCGGTGCCGAGGTGCGCGATGGCGACGCCAAGGGCGGTGGCGCCCACGAAACGGCGCCGTTCCTTGTCGAAGTGGTCCACGGTGGTTCTCCCGAGGCGATTGAGTTGCCAACTGTAGTACCCGCGTGCCGGTGCGACTTGCATGCGGCTGCTCTTTTCATCCGACGGGCCTAAACTGCATGCACCGTCGCTTCGAGCACGATCATGCGCAGACCCAGCCCGCCCGTCGTCGTTGCCATCGTCGTGCTCATCCTCATCGCGGGAGTGGGGCTGTGGTGGTGGCTGCGTCCGCGGGGGGACTCGCCCATCGTTCTGCACGGAAACGTGGACATCCGCCAGATATCCCTCGCGTTCAAGGTGAGCGAGCGCATCGCCGAGATGCGCGTGGAGGAAGGCGACCACGTGGCGCGCGGGCAAGTGCTGGCCACGCTGGAATCCACGAGCCTGGGCCTGCGCCTCGCCCAGGCCCAGGCCCAGGTGGCCGTTCAGAACGAGGTATTGCGGCGCCTGCAGGCCGGTAACCGACCCCAGGAAATCGCGCAGGCCGACGCCAACATGCGTGCCGCCGAGGCCGACGCACGCGTGGCTCGCCAGACCCTCGAACGGCTCCGTGCGATCAGCCAGGGGACGGGCGGCCGGGCGGTGAGCCGCGAGGAACTCGACCAGGCCGCCGCCAACGCAAAAGCGGCCGACGCCAAGGTGGACGCCGTCCGGAAGGCGCACGAATTGTCGGTCGCCGGCGCGAGGGAGGAAGACATCGCGCAGGCACGAGCGCAGCGCGATGCCGCCCAGGCGGAAAGTGCACTGGCTAAACAGGCGCTCGAGGACGCGCAGTTGAAAGCCCCCATCGATGCCGTCGTGCGCAGCCGCATGCTCGAACCCGGCGACATGGCGTCGCCCCAACGGCCCGTCTATGCCCTTGCGGTGATCCACCCGAAGTGGGTGCGCGCCTATGTGTCGGAAGCGAACCTCAGCCGGATCAAGCCCGGGCAACCGGCGCGCGTCACGACCGACAGTGCACCCGATCGCCCCGTCGACGGTCGCATCGGGTATATCGCGTCGGTCGCGGAATTCACTCCGAAGAATGTCGAGACGGAAGACCTGCGCACGAGCCTGGTTTACGAGGTGCGCGTGAACGTGGACGACCCCGACGATCGCCTGCGACTCGGCATGCCCGCGACCGTGGTCTTGCCGGGCAGCGTGGCCGCGAAGCCATGAGCGACACGGACGCCCTCGTCGCTCGCGGCATAGGCAAGTCCTTCGCGGCTGCGAAGGGAAGCCCTGAAGTGCTCGCGCTGGACGAGGTGTCGATCGAGGTGGGCACGGGGGCGATCAGCGCGCTCGTCGGGCCGGACGGCGCAGGCAAGACCACACTCCTGAGACTTGCCGCCGGCCTCATGGTCGCCGACGCGGGAACCATGATCGTGCTGGGCATCGATCCCGCGCGCGATCCGCAGGCCGTGCAGGACCGTATCAGCTACATGCCGCAGCGCTTCGGCCTCTACGACGACCTGAGCGTGCAGGAGAACCTCGACCTCTACGCCGACCTGCACGGCGTGAGCCGCGAAGCGCGCCGGACGAGGTATACGCGGCTGATGGAAATGACCGACCTCGGCCGCTTTACCGCAAGGCCCGCCGGCAAGCTTTCGGGAGGCATGAAGCAGAAGCTCGGCCTGGCCTGCACGCTGGTCCGTTCACCGGAACTCCTGTTGCTCGACGAGCCCACGGTGGGCGTCGACCCGTTGTCTCGCCGCGAGCTGTGGGACATCGTCGAGCAGCTCGTGCGCGAGGAGAACCTGAGCGTGCTGGTGAGCACGTCGTACATGGACGAGGCCGCTCGTTGCGCCCGCGTCACGATCCTGCACGAAGGTCGCGTCCTCGCTGCCGGCACACCGGAATCCATTCGCGGGACTGCGGCCGGCCTGTGTTTCGCCGTGACGCCGCCGGCCGGACAGGCAGCGCGCCACGTGCAGGCGGCGTTGCTCGACGACTGCGGCATCGTGGATGCCGTACCGCGTGGGGGCAGGGTACGCGTGGTATGCACGAAGGAGGCCACCGCACGCGACGACTCGCTTCCCGCACCGCTGGCGGGAAAGGATGCGGCGGCTGTCGAGCCGAGCCTGGAAGACGGTGTCATGCTCGCATTGCGTGCAAAGGTGCATCGCGACTTCGCCACCGCGGCTGCGGTGGGGACCTCCACGGCTCGCCCGCCAAAAGGCGACGGCAAGGTCATCGAAGTGACCGACCTGGTGCGTCGTTTCGGCGACTTCACCGCCGTGGATCGCACCAGCTTCAGTGTGGACCGTGGCGAAATCTTCGGCCTGCTGGGCCCGAACGGGGCAGGCAAGACCACGACATTCCGCATGCTCTGCGGCTTGCTTCCCGCCAGTTCCGGTTCCCTGCGTGTGGCGGGCTACGACTTGCGCCGGGCACGTGCGCGGGCGCGGCAGGAAATCGGTTACGTGTCGCAGAAGTTCGCACTGTACGGCAACCTCTCGGTGGACGAGAACCTCACCTTTTTCGGCGGCGCGTACGGTCTGCATGGCGCACGGCTGCGCGATCGCATGGCGTCGGTAAAGGCGCAGTTCGACCTGGACGCAGCGGCGCGGACACCTGCCGGCCAGTTGCCGGGAGGATTCCGGCAGCGCTTGGCCATGGCGGCGGCCCTGTTGCACGAACCCGAGATCCTCTTCCTGGACGAGCCGACGAGCGGCGCGGATCCGCTGGCCAGGCGCGAATTCTGGCGGCGGATCACCGCGCTGGCCGAAGGCGGCACCACCGCCGTGGTCACGACGCATTTCATGGAAGAGGCCGAGTACTGCGACCGTGTCGTGATCCAGGACGAAGGCAAAGTGCTCGCTCTCGGCACGCCGGCCGACATCCGCCGGCAGGCCGGAGAACGCCCGCAAGCCCAGCTGGACATGGAGCAGGCCTTCATCGCCATCGTGCAGCAACACCGCAAGGCCGAGCGCGGCAGCGGACAGGCGGCCGCATGAACGCGGCAGGGCCCGACAGGCGGGGAGCCTTCCTGCGCCGGCTGGCGGCGCTGGTGCGCAAGGAGGTCAAGCAGCTTCTGCGAGACCGCAGCAACCTCATGATGGGTATCGCGCTTCCGGTGGTGCTGATCCTGATCTTCGGCTACGGCCTCTCCTTCGACGTGAAGAACGCGCCGCTGGCCGTGGTGATGGAAGACACCTCGCCCGCGGCGAACGATCTGGTGGCTGGCATGCGCCTGTCGCCGTATCTCGACCCCAGACCGGTGCACGACATGCCCCAGGCCGAGCGGCTGATGCTGGACCGCGAGGTCAACGGCATCCTGCGTATTCCACCCGATTTCTCGCGGCGCCTCACCCTTGGCGACGCGCATCTACAGCTGATCCTGCACGGCGCCGATGCCAACACGGCGCGCACCGTGCAGGGCTACGTGCAGTCGGCGTTGCAGGCTGCGGGCACGCGCGAGGATTCCATCGGTTCGGTCCGCCTCGAACAGCGCCTCTGGTTCAACGAGGCGAACACGAGCACCTGGTTCCTCGTGCCGGGCCTCGTCGTGCTCATCACCACGCTGGTAGGTGCGTTCCTCACGGCCCTCGTCATGGCACGCGAATGGGAACGTGGCACGTTGGAAGCCCTGTTCGTGACACCGGTGCGTCCTGTCGAGATTCTTCTTGCCAAGATCATTCCGTATTTCGGCGTAGGCCTGATCGGCCTTGCGATGTGCCTGCTGGCCGCCCGCTTCCTTTTCCGCGTACCGATCGAGGGCTCGCTGCTCCTGATTCTCCTGGTGTCGGTGTTCTATCTTTTCGTGGCGCTGGGCATCGGACTGCTGATCTCGGCCGTGACGAAGAACCAGTTCACCGCCAGCCAGGTGGCGCTCATCGTGAGCTTCATGCCGGCACTCATGCTTTCGGGGTTCATCTACGACCTGCGCAACATGCCGCTGGTGGTGCAAGGTGTCGGACGCGCACTGCCGGCCACCTATTTCCTGCAGACACTGAAGAGCCTGTTCCTCGCCGGCAATCTCTGGCCGATGGTGCTCAAGAACTGCGCCATCCTGCTCGGATACGCGGTGGTGCTGCTGGCCGCCGCGCGCGCGAAGACGCGGAAGCGTGTCGGATGAACGCGCTGCTGGCCTTCCTGCTCCGCGTGGCGAACCTTTGCCGCAAGGAACTCAAGGTGATCCTCAAGGACCCCGCCGGCCGGATCGTGCTGTTCGCACCGGTGCTGGTGCAGTCCCTGATGTTCGGGTATGCCGCGACGCTGGATCTTCGCGAGGCGCCGTATGCGCTGCTCGATGCCGACCACGGGCAGGCCGCCGTACGGCTGGTGGCGAGGATCGAAAGCTCCGGTGTGTTCCGCCGCGTGGCCACCTTGCGCAACGAGCACGACATCGCGCCGCTTGTGGACGCGGGGGACGTCCTGTTCGTGGTCGCCATCCCGCCGCGGTTCGAGCAGCGGCTGGCCGCCGGCGAAGCGACCCCGGTGCAACTCATCCTGGACGCGCGCAATTCGGTCACGGCGGGCACCGCCGCGGGATACCTTGGCCAGATCGTTGCGAGGTTCAACGCCGACTGGCGCGCGGAACACGGCGGCGGGGGCATGCCCCTGACGCTGGACGTGCGCAGCTGGTACAACCCGAACCTCGAGACGCGCTGGTTCATGATGACCTCGATGATCGCCGTGCTGAGCATGTTGCAGACCCTCATGCTCACGGCACTCTCCGTGGCGCGCGAGCGCGAGCAGGGAACGTTCGACCAGCTGCTGGTCACGCCTTGCACACCGGCGGAGATCATGATCGGCAAGTCCATCCCCTCCATTCTCGTCGGATTGACGCAGGCCAGTCTGGTGTTGCTGATCGCTACCTACTGGTTCGGCATTCCTCTGGCGGGGTCCCTCATCGAACTCTACGTCGCCCTGTGCATCTTCATGGTGGCCTGCGTGGGTATCGGACTGGCGATCTCGGCCATGGCCGCCAACATGCAGCAGGCCATGCTCTACACGTTCGTGCTGATGATGCCGTTGGTGCTGCTGTCCGGCATGACCACCCCCATCGCCAACATGCCCGTCCCGATGCAATGGCTGACGAGGATCAACCCGACCCGCTACGCCATCGACATGGTGCACCGGGTATACCTCGAGGGCGCCGGGCTCGGCACCGTGCTCGGCGACATCCTTCCCTTGCTCGCGATCGCGGTCGTCACCTTGCCGCTCGCGGCCTGGCTCTTCCGAAACCGACTCGTCTGAACCGGTGCGCCATGCGAACCCTCGTCGTCATCTCGCTTTCCGTCCTGGCCGCCGTCGCGCTCGCCGGGTGCGTGGTCGGCCCGGACTTCAAGGCGCCGCGTACCGACGCCCCCGCGAACTGGACGGCCGCACGGGCGGGCGATGCGTCGCTGCACGAGCCCCTGCCTTCCGCCGGCGAGGCAAAACCCTCGAACGAATGGTGGAAGTCGCTCGGCGATCCCACGCTGGACGAACTGGAAGCACGTGCCGCATCGGCGAGCCCGGACCTCAGGACCGCGGCGCTCCGCTTCGCCCAGAGCCGGGAGCGCCGGCGCGCGGCGTCCGCATCGTGGGGTCCGCGTGTCGATCTGACCGCCAGCGGGCAGCGGCAGCGCCCCAGCGAGAACGGCGCGACGAGCCGCACGATCAACGTGCTCGCTCCGGCGGACCGCCGCAAGTCGCTGGTCGAACTCCTCAGCCAGCCGTTCGACATCTATGAAGCGGGCTTCGATGCCTCCTGGGAACCCGACTTCTGGGGAAGGGTGCGCCGCTCGGTCGAAGCGGCGGATGCCGGCGTCGACGAGGCCGGCGCGCTCTTCGACGGGGTACGCCTCGACGTGGCGGCCGAGGTCGCGGCGCGCTATGTCGAATGGCGGGGCCTGCAACGGCGGATCGCGCTGGCACGGCAGGACATCGGCGCCGCCACCGAACGCTTCGACCTCATGAAGGCGAGGACGGACGGTGGCATGTCCAGCGATCTCGATACGACGCGTCAGCGGGCGCTGCTCGCCGACCTCCAGGCGCGGTTGCCTCCGTTGCTTGAGCGCGAGGCGGATACATTGGACGCGCTGTCGCTGCTGCTGGGGCAGCCACCAGGCAGCCTGCAGGCGATGCTTGCCGCCCCGGAAAACGGCGAAACGTCGCGGGCGCTTCCCGACCTCGCCCTCGGCCTTCCTTCCGAGGTGGCCCGCAGGCGGCCCGACATCCGGCAGGCCGAAGCCCGCCTCCACGCCGCCACGGCGAACGTCGGCGTCGCCGTCGCGGACTTCTACCCCCGTATCACGCTCGGCGCCGGCTTCGCCTTCCAGTCCCTGCATACCGGCGACTTCGGCGACTGGGGAAGCCGCCAGTGGTCGATCGGGCCGCGACTCGACCTTCCGGTGTTCGACATGGGCCGCCGGCGAAGCGTGCTGAGCCTGCGCAAACTGGAACAGCAGGAGGCGGCCGTCGCGTTCCAGCAGACCGTGCTACGCGCCTGGACCGACATCGACAGTGCCCTGAACGCCTATGCCGCGGAGCGGCAGCGTAACGAACGCCTCGCCGAGCGCGAACGCCTGGCCGCAGACGCCGATACGCTCGCCGATGCGCGCTACAGACACGGCGAATCGAACTACATCGAGGCGCTCGATGCGCAGCGCAGCCTGCTGGGGGCCCGCGGTGACAAGGCCGATAGCGACGCGCAACTCGCCATGCGCTACGTCGCCGTGTGCAAGGCCATCGGCGGCGGCGACCCGCACTGACGTGCGCAGCCGACCGCCTCGTGCGACCCCGGCGTCAGAGATCGAACGTTGCCGACACGTAGAACGTGCGGGGCGTGCCTTGCGTGAGGTACCCGCCGTTGGCCGAAGCCCAGTAGCCCTTGTTCGCCACGTTCTGCACCGTGAGGCGGAACGTGACGGGCACGCCTTCGAGTTGGGCGGTGGTGCGCGCGCCGATGTCGTAGGTGGTCCACGCGGGCACTTTCAGGTCGTTCGCGGCGTCGAGGTACTGGTGGCCGGTGCGCACCGCGCGGGCACTGAGGGTGATATCGGGCGAATGGGGGATGTCCCATTCGACGCCGGCGTTCGCCTGGAATCGCGGCACGCCGATGGCGTCGTTCCCGTCGTTGCCGCCACCCTGCGTCTTCACCAGCTCCGGGCGGATGTAGTTCGCGCCGCCCAGGATACGCAGCCCCTGCACGGGCTGGCCGAAGAAGCTCCATTCGATACCGCGATTGCGCTGCTCGCCGTCAACCACATAGGTGTTCGATGAATCGACATAGGCGCTGGGCTGCTTGATCTGGTACAGCGCAAGCGCGCTGCCCACCGTGCCGGCGTCCCACTTCACGCCGATCTCGTTCTGCTTGGACTTGTAGGGCGCGAACACCTGTCCGGCGTTGGTCACCGGAATGTTGTTGAACGTGGCCGGCGCCTGATCGCCCTGCGTCAGTGCTTCGATATGGTTGGCGTAGACCGACCACTGATCGGCAAAGCGGTAATTCACGCCGACGACCGGGCTGGTGGCGTAGCGCTCGTATTCGGAGTTCTTCGCGCCGTCGACGCCATCTATTGCGTAGTTGTACCCCACGGTGTGCAGCTTCTGCCGGCGTGCGCCCAGGGTTACCTCCAGGGCACCGTCCAGCAGGCCGAGCGTGTCGGACACCGCGACGCTGCGCAGCTGGTTGCGGCCGGTCACGCCGGGATCGGAGATAGGGCCCACGTTATAGGCGAAGTCCGGAACGGGCACGTACGACGGCGCGTACAGATTGGTGTGGATGGGGTCCAGCGAGCCCGCGTAGGCCGCCTTCTTGCGGAAGGTGAGGGCGGAGAAGCCGACGTTGAGGCGATGGCTTACCGCACCGGTGTCGAAGAACGCGTTGAAGCCCGCTTCCCCCGTGGCCGTGTCCGCGATGTACGGCACCGTGAACCGCGTTTCCGTGGCATTGCCGGCGCGATCAAGCAGGGAAGGGCTGACGTAGTCGCCGAATTCGTTGCCGTGATGGGCGCCCGCGGCGACATAGCCGGTGAGCCAGGGGGCGATGTCGTATTCCGCACGGACCACGCCGAACGTGTCTTCCAGCGAGGAGTTGGACCATGGCTGGGCGTAGTTCGTTTTTGCCGAAGGGGCCCGCGGCACGGAGGTGATGCCCGTGGTGTACACCACCGCGCGGCCGCCGGTGATCACCTGCTTCTGGTACCCCACGTCCGTGGTGACGCGAAGCCTGTCGCCCCGGTAATCGAACGCCACCGAAGCCGCGGTGACACGACGCTGCTCGCCGTCGATGGCGGTGTTGCCGTCGCGGTGCACGGCGTTCACGCGGATGCCGAAGGCATCGTTCGCGCCGAAGCGGCGGCCGATGTCGACGCTGCCACCCACTTGGCTGTCGCCGCCCCAATCGAGCCCGACCCGGGTGATGGGCGTGCTTTCGGCGCGCTTGGGCGCGATATTGATGTTGCCGCCGACGCCCGAGCCGCCGGGACTGATCCCGTTGAGGAACGCGCTGGCACCCTTGAAGACTTCCACGCGGCTGATCAACTCCGGCGCCAGGAGCTGGCGGGGCAGGAGCCCGTACAGGCCGTCGAACGCGATGTCGTCGCTGTACACCTGGAAGCCGCGGATGGTGAAGGTCTGCGAGAAGTTGCCGAATCCGAAGCCGGTGCGCACCGCGGGATCGTTGGAGACGACGTCGCCGAGCGTGCGGGCCTGCTGGTTGCGGATCAGGGTGTCGGTATAGCTGGTGATGGCGAACGGAACGTTCATCGCATCCTGGTTGCCCAGCACGCCGAAGCGACCGCCGCGAGCCACCTGGCCGCCCGCGAATTCGGCGGTAGGCGGCGCGACGTTGGCTTCCACCTGCACGCCCGACAGGGTCGTGGTGTTGTCGCGCCCCTTCGACTGCTGGGGGTCAGGTGCCGAGGCGTCGTCGCCGGCATGGGCGGCGCCGGCAAGGATCAGGCCGCCGGCGAGCGCGGCGCGAATGGCATGGGATAGGAAAGCGGTGCGGGGCGGCTTGGGGGCCATCAGGAGTCCAGTGGGCGATGCCCGAATGCGAATGCAAATGCGAACCGGTCGCATTATGAGGCATCACCCGCCCCGCTGCCTAGGGGAAATACGAGTACCCGCTCAGGCGCCGAGCCCTGCCCATATCTCCCTCAGTGCCTGACGGATCATTCCGGGCGCATCGGGATCGCGTTTGGCCAATGCCGACATGAACGCCTTCGCCTGGGCGAACGTGATGTGCGGCGGCAGGGGCGGCACATCCGGGTCGGTCACGAACTCGATGACGACCGGGCAGGGAGCATTGAACGCCTCCCGCCAGGCATCCAGGATGTCCTCGGGGCGTTCCACGCGAATGCCCTTGAAGCCCAGCATCTCGCCGTAGCGTGCGTAGGGGAAGGGTTCCACGTCCTGCGCCGCGGCGAATTTAGGATCGCCGGCCAAGGCACGCTGCTCCCACGTCACCTGGTTCAGGTCGTTGTTCACCAGCACCATGACGACGAAGTTGGGGTTGGACCAGCGCTTCCAGTACTGCTTGACGGTGACCAGCTCGGCGTTCCCGTTCATCTGCATGGCGCCGTCGCCAACCACCGCGAGCACATGGCGGTCCGGGTGGGCCATCTTGGCGGCGATGGCATACGGCACGCCGCTGCCCATCGTCGCGAGCTTGCCCGACACGGAGGCCATCATGCCTTCGCGCAACTTCATGTCGCGCGCGAACCAGTTGGTGTGCGATCCGCTGTCGCCGGTGACGATCGTTCGGTCAGGCAGGGCGGACGACAATTCCCAGAAGACGCGCTGCGGATTGATGGGAGAGGCAGGCTGCATGGCCTTGAGTTCGAGGGCCCGCCACCATTTGCGGACGTTCACTTCGATGCGCTCGCGCCATTCCGTGTCGGTCCGTTGCTTCAGCAGTGGCAGCAGCTTGCGCAATACCGCGGCACTGTCGCCGATCAGGTTCACCTCCGTCGGATAGCGCATCGACACGTTGCGCGGCGAGATGTCGATCTGCACTGCGCGCGCCTTGCCGTCCTCCGGCAGGAATTCCGAATAGGGGAACGTCGTGCCGATCATCAGGAGCGTGTCGCAATGGTCCATCATCTCCCAGCTCGGCTTCGTGCCGAGCAGACCGATCGAGCCGGTGACGAAGGGCAGATCGTCGGCGAGAGCCGCCTTGCCTAGAAGCGCCTTCGCCACGCCCGCCTGCAGCTTCTCGGCGACGGCGATCACTTCCTTGCCGGCACCCAGGGCGCCCGCGCCGATAAGGATGGCCGGGCGCGAACCGGCGTTGAGCACATCGGCGGCGCGCTGCAGTTCGTCGTCCGACGGGAATGGATGCGGGGATGCGTCACCCACCCCCGAATAGACATTGCCATGCGCGCGCGGCGGACTGGGCACGGCGGGCATTTCCTGCAGGTCGTTCGGCACGATGATGCAGGTGACGGCGCGCTCGGCCTTGGCGATGCGGAACGCGCGATCCACCACATGCCGCAACTGGGCCGGGCTGACCACCGTCTCGACGTAGCTGCATACGTCCTTGAAGAGGACATGCAGGTCCACTTCCTGCTGGTAATCGCTGCCCAGGGCGGAGCGCGCCTGCTGACCGACGATGGCGACCACGGGCACGTGGTCCATCCGCGCGTCGTAGAGGCCGTTGAGCAGGTGGATGGCGCCGGGACCCGACGTTGCCAGACAGACGCCGACTTCGCCGGTGAACTTCGCGTGCCCGCCGGCCATGAAGGCGGCCATTTCCTCATGGCGCACGCGGATGTAATCGAAGCGGTCAGCCGCACGGCCCATCGCACCCATGATGCCGTTGATGCCGTCACCGGGATAACCGTAGATACGCCTGACATGCCATTCGCTCAGGCGTTCGAGGAGGAAATCTCCCACTGTCTTGCTCATCGCGGACTCCGTCGAGGTGTCGGACCGCCGATGATGATCAATCGCGCATGGTGCACGCGTGAACGTGCCGGCCTCGCAATTTCATGCGTGCGCGCGCGTCATCCGGCGAAGCCGCCCTCGTCGAGGTAGCGTTGTTCCTCCGCGGTGATGTCGCGGCCAAGCTGGCGATGCCGGTGCGGGAAACGTCCGAAGCGACGGATGATGTCGCGGTGGGTTTCGGCATACGCGGGGAACGGGCCACCCAAGGCTGCGAAGAGCTCGACCGAGAGATCCTGATCGGCTGGGTCTTCGGAGTGCTCGAAGGGCATGTAGCAGAAGGCGCGCATGTTGGTATCGAAGCTCGTGTCGAAGCCGCGTTCGCGCATGTGCCGCGCCACGGATCGAGCGAGCGGATCGGTGGCATACATGTGCGCCGTGCCGCGAAAGGCGTTGCGGGGAAACTGGTCGAGCAGGATCAGCAGCGCGAGGCAGCCGTCCGCGCTGTCGAGCCATGCATCCAGTTCGCCGCGCGCCGCGGCCATGTGCGCGGCGAGAAAATGCTCGCGGAACACGGCGTCGAAAGCGGGGTCATGGCCGAACCAACGGTCGTAGCCGGCGTCCCGCCAGAAGCGAAGGACGCGCTCGGGCGTTTCGGGCAACGGAAGCGACGCGGATGGATTCGGCATGGGGTGCGGTTCTCGTGGTGATGGCGGGCACCGACCATACCACCGCGCGTCACGCACCGCCCTGTGCGACAGGCGTGGCATGCCGCCGCGCCAGCGCGAGCGTGAGGATGCCCACACCGGCCGACACCACCGCGCTGGCGATCAGCGCGAAGGCGTGCCAGCGCAAGTAGAGCAGCGTTCCACCCGTGGCGCCGCAAACGAAACTCGCCACGACGGTGAAACACACGGCAACGCGCCGGCGGTCCACCGGACCGCGCCACACGCGCTGCCCGAGGGCAATGCCGAGATCGGTGAACATGCCCGTGAGGTGCGAGGTGCGCAGCACCGCACCCGTCACCAGGGACGTCGTGCCGTTTTGCAGGCCCATGGCGGCGGCGCAGATCATCACGCCAAGCCATGGCGTGCTGGCCAGTACCGAACTGGCCACGACCAGGAGCGCGGCCACGGCGAGCAGAAGCGCACCTGCGGATAGGGAGGGAATCCAGCGCGGGCCGCGCGCGAGCCACGCGCTGAATGCGCAGCTGACGGTGAACAGCGCGATGACCCCGATGGCATGGACCAGGAGCGCCACATCCCCGGAACCCAGGCCTATCGCTCCCTCGGTGGAGATGCCGGTGAGGTGGGTAACTCCTCCGTGATGCAACGACAGCAACGCAGCGGCATTGACGCTGCCGGCGACCAGGGGCAGGAAGACGGCCCACGACCAGATCCAACGCGGGAAGAAGGGAATCATTGCCGTAGCATAATTCCCGGCGCGCTTTCCGCGCGAGGGCCTGCCGTGCGCGGAAGACTCATGCTAATCTGCGCGCGTCGGAAAAGGCAGACTTGGTTTGGTAAGCCCAAGTCCTTTCGGTGACGAAAGCTCTGGTCTTTGGCCCCATGCCACAGACCCCCACGACGAATATCGGGCGCCCAGGCGCCCCTTCATTCGTCCGTGAGGGTCTCGCATGCGAGGAACGCTCCGGTCGAATCTCGACTCTGGAGCCATGCATGCCTTTCCATACTTCCCATCCCATCGATGTCGTCGTTGCCGGCGCCGGTCCCGTCGGCCTGTTCCTTGCCTGTGAACTGGGCCTCGCCGGTCTGTCCATCACCGTTCTCGAGCAGGCCGCCGACCCGCACTCGCCACTGAAGCGGCTGCCGCTCGGCATGCGGGGACTCTCGATATCCACCATCGAAGCGTTCTACCGACGCGGCATGCTCGATGCCGTGGAGCAGGCGCAACGCGGGAACGAGCAGTCGGGGGCCACTCGCGCGTCCGCGCACTGGGCGCGTGAAGAACGCCGTTCCGGCGGGCACTTTGCGGGTATTCCCATCTTCCTCGATCAAGTGGACACGGAGCGCTGGCGACATCATCTGCCCGGTCGCACGGGTTACCACCTGATGGCGGATATCGCATCGCTGGAGTCCGTGCTCGCGGAGCGGGCTGCTTCGCTGGGCGTGGACATCCGCCGGGGTGTCCAGGTGACGGGTGTGGTGCAGTCGGAGCACGGCGTGACCGTGCAGGCCGGAGGCGCGGCGATTGCCGCTCGCTGTCTGGTCGGGTGCGACGGCGGCCGCAGCGCGGTTCGCAAGCTTGCCGGTTTCGATTTCGTGGGTACGGAGCCCGAGTTCACCGGGTATTCCCTCGACGTGGAACTCGACGATCCCGGCATGCTGCGTCCTGGGCGCACTTACACGCCGCAGGGCATGTATACCTTCGCGCCGCCGGGCACCGTTGCCATGGTGGATTTCGACGGCGGCGCCTTCCATCGTGGACAGCCGCCGACGCGTGAACATGTGCAGGAGGTGCTTCGACGGGTATCGGGAACCGACGTGGCGGTTACCGCCGTGCGTCAGGCGACGACATGGACGGATCGCGCCCGCCAGGCAAGCGGGTACAGGACGGGCCGGGTGTTGCTGGCCGGCGACGCGGCGCACATCCACTCTCCCCTGGGCGGGCAGGGACTGAACCTGGGCATCGGCGATGCCATGAACCTGGGATGGAAGCTGGCCGCCACTCTCCGCGGAACCGCGCCTGTGGGGCTGCTCGACACCTACGAACACGAAAGGCACCCCGTCGGCGCGAAGGTGCTCGACTGGTCGCGGGCCCAGGTCGCCCTGATTCGGCCCAGCCCCGCATCACGGGCGCTCGAAGCTATCATGCGCGACCTGATCGGCACACGCGACGGCGCGACCTACGTCGCGGAGCGCGTCTGGGGGCTGTCGCTGCGCTACGACCTCGGCGGCAGCCATCCTCTGGTGGGACGCAGCGTGCCCGACTTCGTGTTCGCCGACGGCACGGCGACCGGAGCGCTGCTCGAAGGCGGGCAGGGACTATGGCTGGACTTCGACCTGCGCGCGCCGGCGAGGGAACTGGCCAGTCGGTGGGGCCGCCGCATTCGGTACGCAGCCCGTGACGTCAAGGACGGGCTGGGACTGGCCGGTGTTCTGGTACGCCCGGACGGCATCGTGGCGTGGGCCGGCGAACACGGCACCCCGCTTGCGGGCGCCGAGGCGGCGGCGCGGCGCTGGTTCGGCGAGCCACGTATGTGAGCGTGCCGATACCTGCGTGATTTCGGGCAGGACATCGGTCGTGGAACGGCGCGACGCTGGCGTTCCTGGTGAGGGTGCCGGTGCGGGGAGGCGTCGGCGGCGTCTAAGATGGACGGACCCACGCGCCGGATTCGCAATGAACGCAGCCCCGTTCCAGGACGACGACCTGACGCACTTCGCCGCGCATGGCATTCCGCCCCTGCCGGCGTCCATGTCGAGCGGCTTCGTCGTCAACGAGAATGCACGCATCTGGTACGCCAGCGTCGGCGCGGGTGTTCCCGTCGTCCTGCTGCACGGCGGGCTGGGAAATGCGGACAATTGGGGGCATCAGGTTCCTGCCCTTGTCGACGCCGGCTATCGCGCCGTCCTGATCGACAGCCGTGGGCAGGGTCGTTCGACGCGAGATGCCAGGCCTTACAGCTATGAACTCATGGCGTCGGACACGCGCGCCGTCATGGACGCGTTGGGGATCGCGAAGGCCGCGTTCGTCGGCTGGAGCGACGGCGCGGATATCGCCCTGGTGCTGTCCCGCGAAACACCGGCACGTTCGGCGGGTGTGTTCTTCTTCGCCTGCAACGTTGACGGCACCGGCGTGAAGCCGTTCCAGGCGTCCGCTCTCATCGATCTCGTGTACGACCACCATGTGCGGGACTATGCAAGGCTGTCGCCCCTGCCGGACGCCTTCGACGCCATGCGCGACGACCTCGGGCTGATGCAGGCGAGCCAGCCTGGCTATGGCGCTAGCGAGTTGGAAGATGTCACGGTACCGGTCTGGAGCGTGCTTGGCGAGCACGACGAGTTCATCGAACGTGGCCACGCCAAGGCCATTGCGCGGAGCGTTCCCCGCGCCCGGTTTGTCCTTCTCCCGGGCGTCGGCCACTTCGCCCCCTTGCAGCGTCCGCAGTCGTTCAATGGCGTCATGCTGGCCTTTCTCGACGAGATTCATGGCCGCCGGATCCGCGACGAAGGTTGACACGACTTTCACAAATGATTGGCCAGCCTCTTCATACGTCGAGGAGTGGCCACGCGACCGTCAGTGGGACAAAACGTTGAACGGAAACGATACAAACGGCGACCCGGCGCCGGGTGACGAGCGCCTGAGCACCAGTGAAACCCAGTTTCGGATTCTCGTGCAGGGCGTGGCGGACTACGCCATCTACATGCTCGATCCGACCGGCCATGTGTCGAGCTGGAATCCCGGCGCACAGCGCATCAAGGGATACCAGCCGGACGAGATCGTCGGCTTGCACTTCTCGCAGTTCTACACAGAGGAAGACCGGGCCGCCGGCGTGCCGGATCGCAACCTCAGCATTGCCAGCAATACCGGGCGTGTCGAGGACGAAGGCTGGCGTGTGCGCAAAGACGGCAGCCGCTTTTGGGCCCACGTGGTCATCGACCGTATCCTCGACGAGCGGGGCGAGCTGGTCGGCTTCGCGAAGATCACGCGGGACGTCACGGAACAGCGCGCCGCCACGCAGCAACTGGAGCAGGCCCGTGAGGCGCTTTTCCAGGCCCAGAAGATGGAAGCCATCGGCCAGCTTACCGGCGGGATGGCGCACGACTTCAACAACCTGTTGATGGCGGTGCAGGGCGCCCTGGAATTGCTTCGCCGGCGCCTGCCGGACGATGCGCGTACCCAGTCCATCTTCGAGACCGCGATGGCCGGATTGAGCCGGGGCGCATCGCTCACCCAGCGCATGCTGGCCTTCGCCCGCCGCCAGGAACTTCGCCCGACAGCTGTGGACATCCCCGCGTTGGTGCACGGGATGAGCGAGATGACGAAGACCACGCTCGGCTCGCGCATCATGGTGACCACTCGCTTCCCCCTGTCGCTCGAGCCGGCGATGGTGGATCCCCACCAGCTCGAACTGGCGCTGCTCAACCTTCTGGTCAACGCCCGCGACGCCATGCCTTCCGGCGGCAACATCGAGATCTCTGCCTTCGTGGAATCGGTGCTTCCGGGGCATCCTTCGGGATTGGCGGAAGGCCGCTATGTGAGCCTTTCCGTGACCGACGACGGGCAGGGCATGCCGCCGGAGACCCTGGCGAGAGCCGCCGACCCGTTCTTCACGACCAAGGGTGTCGGCAAGGGCACGGGGCTGGGACTGTCCATGGTGCATGGCCTGGCAGAGCAGTCGCATGGGCGCCTCTCGATCGAGAGCGAAGAAGGTAAGGGCACGAGCGTAACGCTGCGCTTCCCCGTGGCTTCCCGACAGGGAGGACCCACCGGCCACGGCGGAACGCGCACTACCTCCGCGCCGCAGGGCTTCGCATCGGGGCCCTCCCTGAAGATCCTCGCGGTGGACGACGATTCCCTCGTGCGCGAGACCCTCTGCGCCATGCTGGAAGACATGGGCCACGTGGTGGTTGCGGCTGAGTCGGCCAGACACGCCATCGTGGCCTTCGAGACGCCGGGGCAATTCGATCTGCTCGTCACCGACTTTTCCATGCCGGGCATTACCGGCGCCGAACTCGCGGAGGCATTGCGAAAGCTGCAACCGGATCTGCCCATCGTGGTAGCCACCGGCTACGCGGAAGCGCTTTCCGAAGCGAGCCCCGATATCACGCGGCTTTCCAAGCCGTTCGACCGCTCGGCGCTGGCATTGGCCATTGCCACTGCGGCAGCGCGTCTCGCTTCCTCGGACGGACCGGGCATGTCTGCCTGAAAAGGCGCGCAGTTGACACGGCGGTATGCCCTGGAGAAGCTTGCCGCCTCGCCCGGGGAGTCTGACGTATGCAGTTCAGGTGTCCGCTCGGTTCGATCGCCGCCGCACTCGTAAGTTGCCTGGCCGGCGCGCTTTTCTCCTTGACCGCCCATGCTGCGACGCCGAAAGCCGGCGATGTCGTTATCGAGAAGGGTGTGGCACGCAGAGCCGATGGCTCGACCGTTCCGTATGAGATCGGCACGCTCTACGTGCCGGAGAATCGCCAGTCGCCCACGAGTCGCTTGATAGGAGTCGGATTCGCGCGCCTGAAGGCGAAGGCACCCACTGGCGCACCGCCGGTGTTCTGGTTGCCGGGTGGCCCGGGTCTCAGCGTGCTCGATGCGTTCGACGGCCAGAATCCCGCGGCGCGTTCGCGGTTGGACTCATGGTTGAGTTACGCCGATGTCGGCGATCTGGTGGTGATCGAGCAGCGTGGATACACCCTGCGCGGCGAACGGCTGGAGATCACCGCCCCGGCCATGCCGCTGGATCGCCCGAGCAGCATTGAGGCGCAAACGGCCGCCACCGTGGCGCTCGCGAAAGCGGCCGTGAAGGCGAATCCGGGCAAGGATCTTGGCGGTTACACCATCGCCGCCTGCGCGGAAGACGTGAACGATCTGCGGCGCGCGCTCGGATACGACCGCATCAGCCTTTTCGGCGGCAGTTTCGGCTCGCAGTGGAGTTTTGCCGTGATGCGGCTGCACCCGGAGATTGTCGCCCGGGCCGTGCTCTCGGCCATCGAACCGCTGGACTACGGCTACGACATGCCGTCGCAGCTGTTCGCCACGATGGAGCGCATCGCCTTCGACGCGGACAAGGACGCGGGCCTGACGCCTTATCTCCCGAAGGGAGGATTGATGGCCGCCATCCGCACGCTCGAGGAACGGTTCGCGAGGGAGCCCGTGCGAGTGAAGGTGAAAGGAAGCGACGGGCACGACCGGACCATCGTGCTGGGGCAGGTGGACTTCCAGTCGGCGCTTCTTGAGGAAGCGAGCGATCCGGCATCGTGGCCGGCATTCTTGCTGTCGCTGTACTACGGCCACAACGACGCATGGGCGACATCGGCCCTGGAGGAACGGCAGGCCCAGCCCTACAAGCTCATCGGACCTCTGATCGATACGAGCCTCGGTTCGTCGCCGGCGCGCGAATTCCAGCTGCGCAACGATGCCGCCGTGCCCATGCTCGGCACCGGTGGGTTCGTTCCCTACATCGACTCCGCGAAGGACTGGCCGACGCCGGACATGGGCGATACCTTCCGCGCGTTCACACGCAGCGATATCCCCGTGCTTCTGGTACACGGCGACTGGGACACCTCGACGCCGCTGGAAAACATGCTCACGCAGCTGGCGTACTTCCCCAAGGGACACGGCATCGTCGTACATCGCGGCGGTCACGACGGCACGTTCTACCAGCTGCGCAACGACCCCGCGACGAAGAAGGCCGTCCATGCCTTCCTGCGCACCGGCGAGATGAAAGACCTGCCGTCGGAGATCACTCTCGAGGTGCCGAAGTTCGACGTTCCCGCGTTCGCACCGCCTGCGCCGCGGACGAGCGCGGCAGCCAAAGCCTCATAGGATCAGGCAAGACGCACATATCCTGGGCCATGGGATGCCACCGGAGCGGTTCTTACGATTGCCTCATTCCCGATTAGGAGGCAATCCATGAACGCGAAGACGATTTTCATCACGGGCGTGAGCAGCGGCTTTGGCGCCGCACTGGCTACCGAGGCCCTGAGCGCCGGCCACCGAGTGATCGGTACGGTGCGCAACGAGGCATCGCGGCAAGCTTTCCTGGCCGCGAATCCCGGCGAAGCGTTTGCCGTGACACTCGACGTGACGGACACCGATGCGATTCCGGGCGTGGTCGCCGAAGCGGAATCGCGCTTCGGGCCGGTCGACGTGCTGGTGAACAATGCGGGTTACGGTCACGAAGGCATTCTCGAAGAATCGCCGCTCGACGAGATGCGCCGGCAATTCGACGTGAACGTGTTCGGCGCCGTGGCCGTGACCAAGGCATTCGTGCCGCTCTTTCGCGCACGCCGGCGGGGCCACATCGTCAACATCACGTCCATGGGCGGCTACATCACGATGCCCGGCATCGCCTATTACTGCGGCAGCAAGTTCGCGCTGGAAGGTGTGAGCGAGGTACTGGGCAAGGAGCTGCGCCCGTTCGGTGTATACGTCACCGCCGTGGCGCCCGGCAGCTTCCGCACGGATTGGGCCGGTCGTTCCATGCGGCGTACGCCGCGCACCATTGCGGACTACGATGCGCTGTTCGATCCTATTCGCCGCGCCCGCGAGGAAGTGAGCGGAAAACAACTGGGCGACCCACGCAAGGCCGCCAAGGCTATCCTGGCCATTACCCAGGTGCCCGAGCCGCCGGCGCACCTGCTGCTCGGGAGCGACGCATTGTCCCTCGTGCGGGCCAAGCTGGCCGCTGTTGCCGCGGAGATCGACGCCTGGGAAGAACTCAGCCGCAGTACCGACGGCTGATGCATCGCCATTCGTTCAATGCGAGGACACGTAGCCCGACGGCACCAGGTGTTCCGGCATGGCGAAGTGGCGCTTCATCCGTTCCACTTCCTCGCCGGGCGGTCGCCCGAACAATCGCTTGAACTCGCGGCTGAACTGCGAGGCGCTTTCGTAACCGACGGCGGCGGCGGCCGATGCCGCCGTCGCATGTTGCCGAAGCATGAGCAGGCGGGCCTGGTGAAGGCGGGTGGATTGCACGTAGCGCATGGGCGATGTGCCGGTCATGGCGCGGAAATGCGCGTGGAAGGTGGGCACGCTCATGTTCGCCTCGCTCGCCAGGTCGCCCACGGAGAGGCCATCGGCGTATCGCTCGTGGATGGCATTGAGCGCGCGTGCCACCATGCCGAACGTGCCTTGCTGCGACAACGCAGCGCGCAGCGAACCGCCCTGATCGCCGGAAAGCACGCGGTAATAGATTTCCCGGACCAGTGCGGGCCCGAGC
This sequence comes from Luteibacter jiangsuensis, assembly GCF_011742555.1. Taxonomy (GTDB): domain Bacteria; phylum Pseudomonadota; class Gammaproteobacteria; order Xanthomonadales; family Rhodanobacteraceae; genus Luteibacter; species Luteibacter jiangsuensis. The sequence goes on along the minus strand of NZ_JAAQQR010000005.1, from coordinate 92,166 downwards.
ACGTGGGCGTCCGTCGGGTGGGCGAAGGCTTCGAGCAGGCGTAGCACGGAGGTGGCGAGCGCGTCTTCCATGGGCGACGCATAGAGCCCCCGCGGGATGGCGGAAGACGGACCCTGCAGTGCATCGATTTCCAGGCAGAGCGCCGCGGCTACAGCGTGGTCGAGTCGGAAATAGATGGCCAGCAGCGGTTCCTCGGCCGAGGCATCCGTCTCCATCGTGAAAGGCACGGGCACGGAGACCACGAGGTACTGCTGGTCGTCGTACACGAACGCTTCGTCATGGAGGAAGCCCCGCTTGCGCCCTTGCGCGACGACGACGATGCCCGGCTCGTACAGCACCGGCGTGCGGCTCAACGGCCTGTCGGACCGGAGCAGGCGCACATCGGGCAGCGGTGTGAGCGTGTAACCCTCCTCCTTCGCGAGCGCGAGGAGGAGGGCGATGGTGCGGTGGCGGACGTCGTCGTGCATCGCTGACGTTATGCCACAATCTCCGAGACGAACCCACGGTAGGAATGCAGCGGTCGACCGAGCATCGCGGTGAGCCGCTCGACGTCGCCTTCCTCGGGGATCGTGCCGTCGCCGACGTAACGCTCGACCATCAGGCGCATCTCGTACGCCATCCATGCCGGCATGAACGTGCCCAGATTCTGTTCGAACCCGCTGGGGTCGTCGCCGCCGTAAGCGACCGGGCGCCCCAGGGCGTCGGACCAGATCGCGGCGATGCCCTCGCCGGTGAGCGTGTCGGGGCCGACGACATCGATGATTTCAAGTGGAAGCGCCGTAGGCGCTTCGTGCCGGCGGATGAGTTCCAGCGCGGCGACTTCCGCGATGTCCCGCGCATCGACCATGGCGACGCCCTTGCTGCCGATGGGCATCGGATACACCCCATGCTGCAGCACCACGTCTTTGATCGTGAGGTCGTTGTCGATGAAATAGGTGGGGCGCAGGATCGTCGCGCCGAAGCCCATCTGCTCCAGCATCCGCTCTGCACCGTACTTCACGGCGAAGTGCGGCACATTCACGAAGCGGTCGGCTTGGATCACCGAAAGGTACACGACGCGTTCGATGCCGGCCTCGCGTGCCAGGTTGAGGGTGACGATCGCCTGCGTGAACTCGTCGCCGGTGACGGCATTCAGCAGGAACAGGGTGCTGACGCCTTGCAGCGCGGACCGCATCGCGTCCAGATCGAGGAGGTCGCCCTTGGCGACGTCCACTTCCGGGGGAAAGGCGACCTTGGACGGGTCGCGGGTCAGGACGCGAACGGGAGCGCCGCGCTGGACGAGCTGCTCGACGACGTGGCGGCCGACGCGGCCGGTGGCACCGGTAACAAGGATGGTCATGGCAATTCTCCGGGGGGTGGTTGGAACGTGTTGCCATGCTATCGATCCAAAATCGTACGCATAGCCGTTAGTATTGGACGCGTCGTCCCACCAGTGAGACACCTATGGACCTCCCGGCACTCGCCGATTTCACCCTGGTCGCCCGGCATGGGGGCTTCGGCAGGGCCGCCCGCGAGTCCGGCCGGCCGAAGGCCACGCTGTCCCGGCGCGTGGCCGACCTGGAAGCCGATCTCGATCTGCGCCTGTTCGAACGCGGCGCGCGTTCGCTCAAACTCACGGAGGAGGGTCGCGCGCTCTACGAGCGCGCCGGCCTGCTGCTTACCGAACTGGAGGAAACGGCGGCAGCGATCGCCTCGGGCGGGCAGACGGCGCGGGGCAGGTTACGCATCAGTGCACCCCTGCTTTTTTCGCAGACCGCCATGGGAAAGCTCGCTGCGGGATTCGCGCTGAAGCACCCGGACGTACGACTGGAAGTCACGGTGGAGGATCGGCCGGTCGACATGATCGAAGAAGGGTACGACCTCGTCATTCGCGTCAATCCCGATCCGGACGCGACACTGGTCGGAAGAATCTTCCTGCGCGACAGACTGGTCGTCGTGGCGAGCCCGGCTCTGCCGCGGCCCAACGACGGCGCCGTCTTGCCTGCGGTCGTGCGCGGCTCCTTGCAAAATGACGAGACGTGGAAGGTGAGCACGGCAGCGGGCCCGGTCACCCTGATGACAAAGCCGGTGCTCGGTCTGTCGTCGCTGCTGATGGTGCGCGATGCCGCGCGTGCCGGCGTGGGTGCCGCACGGCTACCGTTGTCGCTGGTCAGCGCCGACCTTGCGTCAGGCTCGCTGGTGCACTGGGCCGACGTGGAAGCACCGATCGCGTTATGGGCTCTCTATCCCTCGCGCCGGCTGCTCAGTGCGCGCGTGTCGGCGTTTCTGGACTATCTCAGGGAAGCGTTTCCGAAAGGCACCCCCGACGAACTCGCCGCGTACATGGGCCATTAGCACGCATTCGGCAAGTTCTTGCTGCGCAGGGCGATTTGCCGAGCGCATCACAGCAATTCGCAGACACCGTGGCGAGCATGGGCGACCACCCACTCCCCGGAGAGATGCACCATGCTGAATTCGGTTTGGACGTCCCATAACAAGATCATGCTCGGCTGCGCGCTTGCCTTGGCCGGCATCGTTGCTTCGCCGGCGACGCTGGCGGATTCCACGGGATACACGGGCATCTTCGGCGGAGGGCCGATCTACAAGAATCCCTCGCGGACGATCAGCGAACTCGGCCCATCGGGCTTCAACGAAGTGATCGTGTGGAGCGTCGAGGTTCTGGCCAATGGCGACCTCAATTTCAACGGCGAGTTTCCGCTCGTTTCCAACGGCCAGTACATCGGCGCGCAGACGTATCCGGCATTCGCCAGCACGCTGGCCAGCCTGAAGTCGGCCGGCGTGAAGCGCATCACCTTCAGCATCGGCTCCTCGAACATCGGCGATTTCCAGCACATCAAGGCACTGGTGAACAGCACCGGTGCGGGCGGCGGCACCGGATCGCAAAGCACGCTCTACAGGAACTTCCAGGCATTGAAGGCCGCCATTCCATCCATCGATGCGATCGACCTGGACGACGAGAACAGCTACGACACGGCATCCACGGTGAGTTTCTCCGTCATGCTGGGCAAGCTCGGCTACCACGTCATGCCCGACCCGTATGCGAACCCCTCGTATTGGAAGAACGTGGTGGCGCAGGTGAACCAGCAGCGTCCCGGCACGATCGACGGCGTGCATCTGCAGACGTACGCCGGCGGCTCGGGCAACAACCCGTGTTCGGGCTGGGATTTCGGCGGCATTCCCGTCTACCCCGGGCTGGCCGATACGAGCGTGTCAGGTGGCGTTTCGGTGCCCGGAGCACAGAGCACGGTGGCCAGCTGGGAGAGCCAGTGCGGTATCACCGGCGCCTTCCTCTGGCTCTACGACGACGTCGCCGGCAAGACGTACAACGGCCAGACGCTGCCTGCGGCCTATGCCGGTGCCATCAACACCGGACTGACGCCGCTGGACTGATCTTTCCTTCCCTATACTGTGGGAATGATTGAGATAAGAAGATCCGTTCCGGACGATGGCGCGCGCGTCGTCGAAATTTGGCGGCGCGCTGTGGATGCCACGCACGATTTCCTGTCACCGCAGGATCGGCAAGCCATCGACGGAAGCCCGTTCCACTCCCGCGCGGCGCGGCAGGTCGTCGAGTATCCATTCCACGAAAGCGCGCACGCGTGCATTGTTCCGCCGGCTGGGCGGATAGACCAGGTACACCGGTAGCGGGGGCGGCTGCAGTGCCGGAAGGATTTCCACAAGCCGGCCGTCTGCCAGTTCATCGGCCACCTGAAACCGCAACGTCTGCACGATGCCGAGGCCGTGGCGTGCCGCCGCGGCGTGGGCGTTGCTTTCGTTGACCTCGAGCGCATACGTCCAGTCGAGCCTCTCGACGTGGCCTGCCGCCGTGCGCAGCGAGAGCGGGGCAGGGCGGCCACTGCGTGCCGAGAAGTATCCGACGAGATCGTGCCGCGAAAGATCCTCCACACCGGCAGGATGCCCTCGCTCGGCCAGATACGACGGTGCGGCGCATAGTGTCCAGGGCAATTCGGCCACCTTGCGCGTGATCAGTAGCGGGTCGTCGGCGGTGCTGCGGATGGCGCAGTCCACGCCTTCGCTGGGCAGATCCACGGTGCGGTCCGTTACGCCGATCTGCAGGTGGATCAGCGGGTAGCGTGCACGGAAGGCGACAAGGCCGGGGATGAGCAGCTGCGCCGCGACGGACCCGCCGGTATCGACCCTGAGCAGGCCCTTCGGACTCTGTGTGCGGTGCCCGAGTTGCGCTTCCACATCGTCGAGTTCTTCGAGCATGCGTCGCACGTGCTCGTAATACGCTGCGCCCTCCGCCGTAACGGACACGCGGCGCGTGGTGCGCTCGAGCAGCTGCACGCCCAAGGTGCCTTCCAGAGCCTGGACGAGCTTCGTCGCACTCGACGTCGGGATGCGAAGGCTCGCGGCTGCCCGGGCAAAGGTGCCCGTTTCCACGACGCGGACAAAGAGCTGCATGGCGAGAAGACGTTCCACGATTGTTTCTCTCTAGAAATTGAGAACTCACAAGGTGCCGAATGATCCGGCCAGGTCCGGCCCCAGATTGGAAGTCGGAACACCTCCCTCATCCACCATCCGGAGCATTGAACCATGCATACGCTAGACACGAGCAACGTCCACACCACACGCCATGCAGGCAAGATCATCCTCGTTACCGGCGGCAGCTCCGGTCTGGGCGAGGCGGCTGCCGAGCGTTTCATTCGAGAGGGCGGAACCGTCTACATTACCGGCCGCCGCGAAGAGGAGCTGAACAAGGTGGCCGAGCGCATTGGCGCGACCCCGCTGCAAGGCGACATCTCGAAGCCCGCCGACCTCGACCGCATTTTCGGGCGCATCCGCGAGCAGAGCGGCCGCCTCGACATCCTCTTCGCCAACGCGGGCGGCGGCGAATTCACGCCGCTCGACCAGGTGACCGAGGCACAGTTCGACAAGTACTTCGACATCAACGTGAAGGGCACGCTGTTCACCGTGCAGCATGCGCTGCGCCTGATGGGGCCCGGCTCGGCCATCGTGCTCAACGGTTCGATGGTTTCCGTGCAGGGCCCGGCGGCCTTCGGCGTGTATGCCGCGACCAAGGCAGCGGTGCGCTCGCTGGCCCGCACGCTGGCCACGGACCTGAAAGGGCGGGACATCCGCGTGAACGTCGTCGCGCCGGGCGTCATCGTCACCCCGGGCTACAAGAACGAGCTGGGATTCACCGACGAGCAGATCGCCGCCTATGTGGAACAGGTGAGTTCGGTATCGCCGCTGGGTCGTACCGGCACGCCGGACGAAGTGGCGAAGGCGGTGTCGTTCCTCGCCTCGGACGAAGCCAGCTTCATCACGGGTGTGCAGCTGTTCGTGGACGGCGGCCAGGCGCAGGTCTGATGTAGGTGCTACGAGAAGACGGCGGGCCGGCGGGTTCATCGCCAGTCCGCCTTTCCGTTACAGAGGATTGCGTCGCCAAGACTGCCCGCTGCCGCGGGATCGCCGGCGTAGCCGGCTCCCACAACAAGCACAAGTTGTTCGGGAAAACCTTATTCCAGGCCGGTCCAGCGATGCGTTTCCGCCATCGCAAGGGCCAGCTTGGGGCTGCGCCGGGCCAAGCGCTCGCGCTGCTCGCGTTCATTGCGAATAGCCGGCCAGGCGTCGAGATAAGCCGCGAGGACACCAGGATCGCACTCGTAGCGCGCGAATGCTTCGGGCGTGGCCGATCGCAGCGCGACAGCGCCGTTGTAACCGCCGAACCCCTGCGTGGCACATAGGGCCCCGCCATCGGCGTTGCCCGGCGACGGCTCGGCCTGCAAATGGAAATGGGCCGCCACGTCGGCCAGATCGGGATCGAGCCGGCGCAGCGTCGGGACGCCCGGCGCGGGCCGGCCAAGCACGAACTGCAGCGCTTGCGACAGCGCCTTCAGGCCGGTTTCGCCCATGGTGTGACCGTCGCCGACGGCTTTCGGTGTACCGACGAAAAGCTTCGGCAGCGCGCCGGTGACTCCCTGACGCTCGGCTGCACCGCTCAAACCGGCCCACGCTGTGCCGAGGTCGGTTTTCGAGTTGGTGCGCGTGCCGGTGGCGTGTGCCGCAAGGTACTGGAAGTCTTGGACGCCGTAGCCGTGCCCCTGGAAGGCCATGTCCAAAGCCTGTACCAGGGCGTTCTCGCCACCGAAACCTACGCCGGCGAAATGCGCCTTGCCGCCGGCCTCGGCGCTCTGGCCCCAACCGACGATGATGGACGTGATGTCCAGCCTGTTGCGTAACGCGAAGTCCAGCGTCGTCACGAGCAGCCCGGAACCGCCATGGCCGACGACGGTGCCGTCGGCGTCGATGTCGAACGGGGCGAGCGAATCGTGCACGCTGCGCTGGCTGCCATCGGCATGGGCGGCGTTCTTCGCGGCCAGCTTCTCGCTGGTCATCAACGCCCCGCCGCCAAAGGCTTCGAGGATGCCGTAGCTTGGCTGCAAGGCGGCGTCGGCGGCCGTGAGCAGTGCCATCTGCGGCTTCTGGAAGCCCGGATAATCGAACAGCAGCTGCGGCGCGATGTCCGCGAGCGCGATGAGGCTGGATGCGCAGGCGCCCACCGCGGTCATCGGCGTCTGCGGCACGCGCATGAAGCCGACGTTGTCGGAACGCAGCGATTCGCGCAGCTCCGGATTCTTCAGCACGCGGCTGATACTGTAGCTCGGAGCCAGCATGGTGGACACCAGTGCCGGCCCGTGCGAGCCCAGGGAATGCGCCAGGCGCACGGCAAAGGTGTCTTTCGGAATACCGCCGGGTGGCAGCGGGGCATCGGGCCTCAGCCATTGGGCCAGCGCGTCCATACCGCCGAAAGCGGTGGCCGACGCGATGCGGAATCCAAACGGATCGGGCACCAGCTCGGACAACGGGCGCGGAAGACCCGCGAGCGCACCCAGGGCGCCATAGGCAAAAAGCTGTGCCTGCAACGAGGGACTGAGCAGCGGGTCGTCCTGGAAGAGCCCGTGCATGTCCTTCAGCTTCGAGGCGCGGATGTCCTCGTAGCGCAGGCCCGCCAGCCTGCGCAGACCACCGGATTCGAGGTCGTGCGGCAGGGGCGCGGCAATGTCTGTCGCCACGCGGGGGGCGAGCTCGACCACGCGGGGCAGGCGGCGGATGCCGATGTTCGCGCGCAAGGCATCGCCATGCTGGCGTTCGAGCTCGTCGAGGCTCACCGGCTCGCCGGCCTGTTCGCCGGAGGCCCAGCGCAAGCCCTGGGCGGCGCTTTCGGCATCGGCGGGGATCGAGACGAGTCCGGCGTCGAAGGCGGCAAGGGGAAGAAATTCCTCCGATCCGGCGACAAGCGCCTGATAGGTCTCGGTGGAACCTACGGCCGACACGGAACACGCGGTGCCAACGGTGACAAGGACTTGGTTGCTTTTCAACTTGGGCATAAGGGCGAAGCGTACCTATCCGCCCTCTGTATCTCAATGGACTTGTAACCGACATCTGATACCGGGTTACGGCGAGGCCTTTACTCTGGGCGGCGCATCGTCATGCACCAGCTCCGGCAACCCATCGCGTAATTTCACGAAGCGCAGGCCGATGACCCTGCCGTTGGACAAGGCGAATTCGCTGACCCGCTGTCGATCGTCGCGGCGGAACTGCAGCGCGCCGGCAAGGGATTCGGTGTAAAACGCGTCCGGTTCGCGCAATGGCGCTGCCTGCTGCCGCACCGCCGCGTCGCCGAGCGGGCCGCTCAACCAGAGCGCTCCCTCGCGAATCGCCACGTTGTATACCGCGTTGAGTTCCGGACTGTAATAAGCGCCAGCATAGTCCTGCATGTTTGCCGGCGTGAGGTCGGGAACGGCCACCGTCGGGATGCGTCTGGCGACGCGGTCATGGTCCGGCTCATGGATGACGAGCGTGTTCCCGTCGGGAAAACCGAATGTCACGGGCGCGTTCGCCAGGAAGAAATCGCGCTCACCGAAGGCTGTCAACGCATCGCGGTCCTGCATGAACAGCTTGCCGTCACGGAGAGTTACCGCGAACAGGATGCCGGGTTCTTCCTGGTAGGTTCCTGCGAAGCTTGCGAGATGCTTCGCATCCAGCACGACGGGTTTGTGCTCGACAACTGTCTTCGGAGCGAGAACGCCGCCCAGATAAATATCGGCGATGGCGTGGGCGAGTTCGATCGGATTCGGTCCTTCGGTATTGCAAAGAACGGTGACCGCGAAACGATGCGCCGGGAACATGAGAAAGTCGGCGACGTATCCAGGGTCCGTGCCGCTATGTTCGATGGTCGCGGCGCCGCGATAGCGTGCCGTTTCGAATCCCGAGGCGTAGTTGACCGCCCGGCCGGCATCGTCGCGCGTGGTGGCCTTCATGGCCTCGACGAGGCCGCGCGTGCCGACCTTCGGCCGATCAAGGTTCATGGCCCAGCGCGCCATGTCTTCGACACTGGTCTGGACACCGGTCGCCCCATACGTGGAGTAGGGGAGCGAACGATGTTGAAGGCCACCTGGGCCGGGGCCGTACGGCTCGGCGTGCCCGCTGTGCAGAACGCGAAAATCATCCTGGATCCAGGTGTCCGTCATTCCTAACGGTTCGAACACGCGTTTGGCCATGAACCGAGCGAAGGATTGGCCTGACACCCGCTCCACCACCAGGGCAAGCAGCGTGTAGTTGGAATTGGAATAACCGAAGCGGCTACCCGTCGGAAAATTCAGCTCCCGCTGCGCGAAAATCGCACGAAGCACGTCGTCCTGGGCGATCGTGTCTTCCAGTCTTCGCCCCGCCAGCGCTAGCAGGCTCCATTGGTCGCGGAGGCCGCTGGTGTGATGAAGGAGGTCGGCGATCCTGATCGAACGGCCGAAGTCGTGCAACTCGGGCACGTACTTGCGAACATTGTCTTCGATCGACAGTTTGCCGTCTGCTTGCAGAAGGTAGATCGCGAAAGCCGTGAACTGCTTCGAGACGGACGCGATGTGAAAGGTCGTGGACGGCGTGTTGGGCACGTGGTCGGTGACGACAGCATTTCCGTAGGCGCTCTCGAATACGAGCTGCTGCGCTTTCGTGACAGAGACGGCGCAACCCGGGCTGCCAGGTGTCTGCCATGGCTTGAACAGGGCGTTCACGGCGGCGGAGTTGCCTGCGCTCCGCTCGGTGGCCCCAACGGTTGCCGCTGCTGCGATTCCGAGTATTGCCCCTATGAGCCGCCTGTTCACATGTCACCCCGGTCATGTTGACTACAGCTGTAGTCTATTTGGTGCGAGGGCGGATGGGACCCATGACCTTCGACATGCGGAGAGGGATATACGTTGAAGTGAAAGAACGTTGAGCCAGACGCGTATGATGTGTCGTCTCACTGGCCCGCGAGGACTCCATGATGCCGTCGCAGAATGAATCGCCTTCCATCCTCATCATCGGTGCCTCCCGTGGACTGGGGCACGCTATGGCGGAAGGATTCCTGAAGCTGGGTTGGCGTGTGACGGGCACCGTTCGCGGCAGTGGGCATACCCCGCTGCATGATCTGGCCGGTGCGAGCAACGGGAAGCTGGTTGTCGAGCGGATCGACATCACCCGGGTCGAAGACATTGCCGCGTTGCGTGACCGGCTCGAGGGGAATCGTTTCGATGTTCTCTTCGTCAATGCCGGAACCACGAACGAGAATCCGGGCGAGACGATCGCGGAAGTTTCCACGGACGAGTTCGTCCAGGTCATGGTGACCAATGCGCTGAGTCCCATGAGGGTGGTCGAAGGTCTCGAGGGTCTGGTGACCAGCGATGGCCTGATCGGCGTGATGTCGTCGGGGCAGGGCAGCATCGCCAATAACGAGCGGGGCGGTCGCGAGGTCTACCGCGGCTCGAAGGCGGCATTGAACCAGTACATGCGCAGCTACGCTGCCCGGCAGGCCGGCTCGAAGCGTGCGTTGCTCCTTCTGGCACCGGGCTGGATCCGCACCGACCTTGGTGGCGACGAGGCGCCTTACACCGTCGAAGAGAGTATTCCGCTCATTCTCGACGTCATCCAGCGCAAGCGAAGCCGCCCGGGGCTGGAATATCTGGATCGGGACGGCAAGACGGTTCCCTGGTAGCGGCTCGCTGGAGCAAGGCAGTAGCCGAATGGCTCTACGGGTCATTCCTACGCTCAGTCCGGTGTCCTGGCTTGGTCGGCGCCCGCGCTTTCAAAAAGGCCGGGTACCTGAGGTGCTAGAGCAACCGGATGCCGAAGGGGCGGACCGCATAGGCGAACGCGCCGAAGCTGACCACGGTGATGAGCGCGCTCATGCCCAACGCTGCCCAGAACCCGAACCGGGCCAGTAGTGCCGGGAACAGCAGGAACATGGGCAAGGTCGGCACCACGTACCAGAAGGTGTACCAGGCGTGGCTGGCGATCTTCTCGGCCGGTTGCCGCTCGACATGGAGCCATATCAGGGCCAGGAGCGTGACAAGCGGAAGCGATGCCAGGAGAGCACCCATGCGATCGCTGCGTTTTGCCACCTCGGAAACGAGCACCACGACAGCCGCGGTGATGGCGTATTTGGTCACGATCCAAAGCATGAGGAACTCCGGGACAGAGGTTGAACGAGGTCGATGGCGGGCGGCTACGGTATGCCTATCGGCCATGAACCGGCAGCGAAGGATAGGCCATGCAGCCGACTGCCGCCTTAGGCAACCTTGGGATGTAATGCCTCCGTCACTTCAAGAACGGCGGCAGGCCGAGGGAAGTCATGAACGTCGTCGACGCCGGCCGCGTGCCGGTCATCGTCCTGGGCCAGGGACCCACGGCGCTCGGCATCCTTCGCGCCGTGACCCTGGCCGGAATTCCCGCGTATGTGGTGTGTCCTCCCGGCGACCTGGCCACGCGCTCGCGTTGGTACCGCCCCGTTCCCGGTACGACATGGGATGGTCGCCCGGGCCCTGCGGCGGAAGATGCGCTGCGCGCGATGCCCATCGAGCGCGCGGTGCTCGTCGCCGGCGCCGACGACATCGCCATGTGGCTCTCCAGACTGCCGCCGGACCTTCGGGACCGCTTCGCGGTATCCACCGCGAGCCAAGACGTTCAGACCTTGCTGCAGGACAAGGCCCGCTTCGCCCGGCATCTGGAGGGCATCGGCATACCTCATCCGCGAACCTTCCACCTCGGATCGCTCGCCGACGTCGAGGCCGTTCCGATGGACTCCCTCGGGCGGGTGTTCATCAAGCCGGTGAATTCGCAGCGTTTCAGCGACGTTGTTGGCGCCAAGGGTGTGTGGGTGCACTCCCGGGAAGAACTGCAGACCACCTGGGCCCACCTGCATGCCCAGGGCTTCTCGCTCATGGCCCAGGAATACATCCCCGGCCCTCCGACAGAGCATTTTTTCGTGGATGGGTTCCGCGATGCCGGCGGCACTTATCCGGGCTTGTTCGTTCGCCGGCGCATGCGCATGTCTCCACCCGATTTCGGAAACAGCTCCTGCTCGTGTTCCGTTCCCCTCAACCAGGCGGAGGAGGCCGTGGCGCACGTGCGCCGTTTGCTGGACAGCGTCGGTTACCGCGGCATCTTCAGTGCCGAATTCAAACGCGATCCACGGGACGGGCGGTTCAGGATCATCGAGGTCAACACATGTGCGTGGACGTATGTCGAGTTCGCCGCCCGGTACGGGGTGAACGTGTGCGAGATGGCCTGGCGGGACGCCCTGGGCGAGCCGGTGCGGACAGCCTCGTATGACTACCCGGCAGGCAAGCTATGTGTCGATCTCTATCACGATCTGTCCAGTATCGGGCGAACGCCGGTGCGGGGTATGGGCAACGTCTTGCGGTTGGTCACGCAGTGGGCGAGGGCGGACTTGCACGTCTTCCGCTGGGACGATCCGCGACCGGCCCTGCACGTGCTCGGATCCCTGCTGCGCAAACGTGCGTCGCGCAGACGCGAGGCGGCACTCGCAGCGCGGCAAGGCGTGTCGGTGTGAGGAACGCCGGCCGAATCGCTTACGAATAGGGGCGGTCGGTGAGCGCGTCCGGCGCCAGGGCCTTCGCCAGCTGCGCGAGGAGTTCCGTCACCGCCGCCGTGACATCGGTCGCCGAAACGATTCCCACGAGGCGGCCTTCGTCGTCGACCAGTGGAAGGTGTGCCACGCCCCCGCCCGCCATGGCCTGAACGATGTCCGATAACGTAGCATCCGAGTGGCAGACGATGGCCGGCGTGGACATGATCCCGGCGGCCGTCATGTGAACGAAATCCGCGCCCGGGGCCAACGCCCGAAGCACCAGGTCGCGCTCGGAAATCACGCCGAGCGGTCTCATGCTCGTCTCGGCGACCACGAGGCAGGTCACCTGATGTTTCTGCATCAGGCGCGCGACCTCCGACACCGGCGTGGCGCCGTTGACCGTTGAAACGTGTTGCCGACCGATGTCGATCGCTTTCATGGCGCACCTCGTGGTCTATGGATCGGTGGTGCGAACGCGGCTGTGTGCACCGACGCCCGGCCGCCATCGGCGGCTAATCGCCATCGCTGCCGCGGGCCAGCGGAGCCAGACGATGGTCAGGAGCACACAGAGCGGTGGAACGAAGGCGGTGCTCCAACCCGGCGCGGCGAAGCCCATGAGATCGTGCACGCCCGGTAGGAAGGCGACGGCCATGACGACCGCAGCCGCGAATAGCAGCAGGGCGTAGGTCCACGACGTGCCCACGTTCCGGGCGGCTACGCGGCGCTGCCCGGTGACGACGAGCGTCACGACGCACGCGAACAGGCCGAGGAACACCGTCAACGACGCTTCCGGGGCGGGAACGGCAGACAGCATCAGTGCGATATAGGCCAGCGCGAGAACCACGCCCGCGCCCGCACCGTCGATAAGGCCGCGGGCTAGGACCGCCGCCCGGAACGGTGAGTCATCGACCGGTCGGGGTGGCCTGCGCATGACATCTTCCGACGCCGGCGTCGCCTCGAAGACGATGGAGCATGCCGGATCGATGATCATCTCCAGGAGCACGATCTGCGCGGGCAGCAGCAACGGCGACTGCTGCATCAGGAGAGGCACCAGGGCCAGGATCACGATGGGTACATGGGCGGCGGAAATGAACCGCACGGCACCGTGCACGTTGTCGAAGATCCTCCGCCCGAGGCGGATCGACATGACCAGCGATGCGAAGCTGTCGTTGAGGAGGACCAGGTCGGCCGCTTCGCGCGCGACGTCGCTTCCCCGCTCGCCCATCGCCACACCGACGTCCGCCGCGCGGAGGGCAGGGGCGTCGTTCACGCCGTCGCCGGTCATGCCCACGACGTGGCCCTGCCTCTGGAGGGAATGCACAAGCCTCAGCTTTTGCGCGGGCAGGACGCGTGCGCACGCGTCCACCTCGCGGAGGCGGATGTCCAGCGCGTTGTCGTCCAGGCTGGCGATCTCCGTGCCCGTGAGCAGGTTCTCGCCGCGCAGCCCGGCGGCTCGTGCAATGGCCGCCGCGGTGGCCGGATGATCGCCCGTGATCATCAGCACCCGTATGCCAGCCGCGCGGCATTCGGCCATCGCTGCCGGCACGTCGGTGCGCAAGGGATCCGCAAGCGCGAGCAAGCCCACCAGCCTATGCGGCTGAATCGTAGGGTCCGTAGGCAGGGCACCCGTACTCGTAGCGGAACGCGCGACCGCCAGCATCCGGAATCCCTCGGCGGCCAGTTCTGTCGCCAGCGCCGTGAATCCTGCGGCCGTTGCTTCGTTCAGCCGGCACAGGGGCAGCACGTCTTCGATGGCCCCCTTGGTGGCGATGTGCCATGTGGTCGGGTCGGGGCCGGCGATGACGCGAGAGACGAACATGCGGCCGTCGCCCACAGGGAACTCGCGCAGTGCGTGGGCGGCGGCGGCATCCGTGGCGGCCAGGCGCGAGACCGTTTCGGCAAGCGTGCGCACGGCGGTATCGGTAGGGTCCATCGATGCGGGCGGCGTCGCTTCGAAGGCCGCGTGCAAGACGTTCACAGCGCTGTCGTCAAGTACGCTCGTCGCTTCGTGGATGGCACCCGATGCGTCCACGAGCCGAACCAATGCCATCCTGTTCTGGGTCAGCGTCCCCGTCTTGTCCACCGCGAGCACGGACACCGCGCCCATGGTCTCGACCGCCGCGAGTCGCCGCGTGAGCACGCCTTGCCGCGCGATTCGGCGGGCTCCCAGGGCATAGAACACGGTCAGCACGACCGGCACCTCTTCCGGGAGGATCGCCATGGCCAGGGCGATGCCCGCGAGTGCGGCATCGAGTGGCGCCAGTCCGTCCCACCACCAGGCGAGCCCCGCCACGAGGGCAGCGAATGCCATGGCGATCATCGCGAGCACGCGAACGGCGCGAGCCGCCTTGCGCTGGAGCGGCGAGGGTGTGCCTTCCGACGCCAGCGACGCCCCGATCATGCCCAACGCGGTCGCGCTTCCTGTGGCCGTCACTTCAATGTGCCCGTGCCCCGCGACGACGAGCGTACCCGCCTTGATGTCGCGACCTTCGCTGAGCGTGTGCTTCACGGCCACGGATTCGCCGGTGAGCAGCGACTCGTCGAGCATGACGCCGTCGGCCAGAAGCACCCCGTCGGCGGGAACGCGGTCGCCCTCTCGCAGCACGACGACATCCCCCCGGACGATCGCGGCGACGGGCACCGGACGTTCGGTGCCGCCGCGTACCACGTGGGCCTGTGGCGCGGCCAGTTCTCGCAAGGCGCGCAACGCGCCCTGTGTACGAAACTCCTGCACCACTGTGATCAGCATGACGATGGCCACCGACGCGAGAAGGAGGGCGGCCTCGCCGGCATCGCCAATCGCGGCATAGATGGCGGTTGCGATCAGCAGCATCACGAACATCGGTTCCGTCACGATGTTCCAGAGCAGACGCAGCCATCCCAGCCAGCGTCGGTCGGGAAGTGCGTTCGGACCGTCCTGACGAAGCCTGCGAGCAGCTTCCGCTTCGCTCAGGCCTTCGAGCCGGTTCGGCTGACCGGGATCGGGCGCCGTCATGGGCGTTTCCTCATGCGTCAGGCCGAAAGGAAGATCGGCACGCGGCCATGCGCGAGCATGTGGCGCGTGGTTCCCCCGAGAGCCATCTCGCGCAGACGCGAGCGTCCCCAGGCACCCATCACGATGGCATCGGCGCGGCTGGCTTCCGCGCATTCGGCGATTGCGGTCGCCGGCGACGCCTTGGGGTCCATCTCGATCCAGTCGCAGACCAGCGCATGACGCAGGAGCCATGCGCGGAGGAGGGCGTCGGCGTCGTCCCTCCGTGCGCCGCCTTCCCGCTCGCCCGCGAGGATCGTGATGCTCCGCGCCCGCGCAAGGAACGGCAACGCTGCGCGGACGGCCCGGGCCGATACGGCCGAACCGTTCCAGGCGATGAGGATGCGCCGCATCGCCGAAGGCGCGGCATCGTCGGGAACGAGAACAATCGGCGACACGCGCGACATGAGCACGCGAGCCAGCAGTCCGGTACCCGCGGAGATGCCGGAGCCCACCACGGGCAAGCGGCCTATCAGCAGATCGCAAAGGCTGGCCCGCCGTATCAGCACACGCCTGTACACGCCACGCCGCACCTCCCAGGTGCCGTCGATACCGCGGCTTCGGCAGGCGCTGGCCCACCAGCCATGGCGCTCGTGCGCATAGGCTTCTTCGTCTTCGAGTACCAGCAGGGGCTCCGGCAGGACGATGACACTCGCGTCCAGCGCGATGACCTGCATGCCGGTGAGGTGCGCGCCGAAGCGCTTGGCGAGCTCGAACGCGAAGCGCAAGTGCGCGGTATCGCGGTCGTCCGAACGGATGTCGACCAGGAAATCGAGCATCGTCATGTCTCCGCTTCGTGGGCGTTGTCCATTCTCGACGCCGCCGTGGCGGCGATGTTGACCCTCGTCAATGCGGCGTGTCGGCGGGGGCGGTCTGATGCACCCGGAGTGAAACGTCGACGGGAGATGCACATGCTCGCCATGGTTCTGGAGCGCATCGGGCAACCCCTGGTGGCCCGCGAATCGGCCACGCCCGCCCCCGGGCCGGGCGAGGTACTCCTGCGCGTGGAGGCCTGCGGCGTCTGTCGCACGGACCTGCATGTGGTGGACGGCGAACTGCCCGCGGTCCATCCACCGGTGACGCCGGGCCACGAGGTGGTCGGTATCGTGGAAGCGCTTGGATCGGCCGATACAGGCCTGGCGTTGGGGCAGCGCGCCGGTGTCTGCTGGCTCGGAGGTACCTGCGGAAAGTGTCGTTACTGCCTGATGGGCATGGAAAACCTCTGCGATGCGCCGGAGTTTACGGGGTACACCCGCCCGGGCGGGTTCGCCACCCATATCGTTGCCCGTGCGCCGTTCTGCGTGCCGCTTTCCGCGCGCGACGATCCCGTCGCCACCGCGCCGCTGATGTGCGCAGGCCTCATCGGCTGGCGTGCATTGAAGAAGGCCGGCGACGGGCCGGCGTTGGGCTTGTACGGATTCGGGGCCGCCGCGCACCTGCTGACCCAGGTGGCGGTCGGCCAGGGACGGAAGGTGTTCGCATTCACTCGCGCCGGAGACAGCGAACACCAGGCGTTCGCTCTCTCCCAGGGTGCCTGCTGGGCCGGCGACGCGGAAGCACTGCCGCCGGAGCCGCTGGACGCCGCCATCATCTTCGCCCCGGCCGGCGACCTCGTGCCGCTCGCCTTGCGAGCCGTGCGCAAGGGCGGTCGCGTCGTGTGCGGGGGCATCCACATGTCGGACATACCCTCGTTTCCTTATGCACTCCTGTGGGAAGAGCGGGAGCTGGTGTCGGTGGCCAACCTCACACGCGGGGACGCGACCAGCTACTTCGCGGCGCCCGAACATTGCGGAGTCCACGCGAATACCACCGTGTATCCGCTTGAAAAGGCGAACGAGGCGCTAGCGGACCTGCGCGAAGGGCGGCTTTTCGGGGCCGCGGTTCTGCGCCCCTGACCTCACTGCTGGTGGGGGCGGCTCTACCCGGCCTGCGATTCGGGCTCGAACACGAGCAAGCCACCCGGCGGAACATCGACGAGGCTGCCACAGGAAAGAATGTTGCCGCGGGTCGTCCCGGCGGCGTCGCCGTTGTCCAGCACGACACGCCACGCTCCCATCCCGCGTGGCGCCGGCAAATGGAATGGCACCGGCCCGAGGCCGGGGTTGAGCGCGAGGTACAGCCGTTCGCGACGCTCTTCGGCGAGCAAAGGTCCCGAAACGAGAACCGCAAGTGCTCGCTGCACATTGTCGTTCCAGGAGGCGTCATTCATTTCGCGCCCGTCGGGCTCGAACCAGCGTATATCGCTGTCGTCCGCAACGCCGCCGGGCGAGGTGCCGGTGTAGAAGGCATCGAGGCGGAGGAATGGCAATCTGCGGCGAAGGGCCAGGGCGTCGGCGATCCACGCACGCAGATCTCGGCCGGAATCGCCTAGCGCGCTCCAGTCCAGCCAGCTCATCGGGTTGTCCTGGCAGAACGCATTGTTGTTGCCGAGCTGCGTGCGCGACAGTTCGTCGCCCGCCAGGAACATGGGCACGCCGCGTGACAACGCCAGCGTGCCGAGCATGGCCCGCCGTCGCCGGCGCCTGCCCGCGAGCACACCGGCATCGTCGGTCGCGCCCTCAACGCCGCCGTTCGCGCTCAGGTTCTCCGTGCTTCCATCCTGGCCGTCGTACGGATTCGCCTCGTTGTGCTTGCGGGCATAAGCGGTGAGGTCCGCCAGGGTGAAGCCATCATGGCAGGTGACGAAGTTGACCCCCATGCCCGGTGTCCGCCCGCCATGAGCGAAGACGTCGCTGGAACCGGCGAGGCGGGTCGCCAGCGCTCCGCGCGTGCAGGCGTCGCCACGCCAGAACCGGCGTATGTCGTCGCGGTAGCGGCCGTTCCATTCGCGAATGGGCGAGGGGAATGCCCCGAGCGCGCTGCCGCGGGACGAGGCATCCCATGGTTCGGCGATCAGCTTCACGTCGCGAAGATCGGGGTCGGCTGCGATGGTTCGCCAGAGCGCCGCGTTGGCGTCGAACCGACCCGTTTCCCAGCGGCCGAGCAAAGGCGCGAGGTCGAAGCGAAAGCCGTCCACGCCGATGTCGCAGGCCCAGTACCTCAGCGCGGCGTGAAAAAGTGCGATGACGGCAGGCTCTTCCGGATCCAGCGTATTGCCGCATCCGGAATCGTCGACGTATGCCGAGGCGTCGTCCTTCCTGAGTTGGTAATAGGTGGCGTTGTCCAGCCCGCGCAGGCTCAGTGTGGGGCCTCGCTCCCCACTTTCCGCCGTGTGGTTCAGGACAACGTCGAGGATCACCTCCAGCCCGGCGCCGTGGAGCCGGTCGATCGTATCCACCATCTCCTGGACGTGGCCCGACGCGAGGTAGGGCGAGTGGACGGCCAAAGGCGCGATGGGGTTATAGCCCCAGTAGTTGGAGAGTCCATGCCGGGCTAAACGTTCTTCGTCGAGGAAGCTCGCGACCGGCATCCATTCGAGCGCGGTAACACCGAGGTCTTGCCAGTAACTTATGAGGTTCGGGTCCGCCAGGGCCGCCATCGTCCCCCGGATGCCGGGCGGGATACGCGGATGGCGCATGGTCTGTCCCTTCACATGCATCTCGTAGATCACCGTATCCGTCCAGGGAATGCGCGGCCGGGCAGGGCGCTGCGGTGCAGCGGGGAAGGGAGCGCTCACGACGCTCTTCGGGACGAAGGGGGCACTGTCGCGGTCATCGGGCACCGCCATTCGATCGGGCGCGCCGTGCGTGTAACCGAAGACGGCGTCGTTCCATTGAAAGCGTCCTTGCAGGGCCCTTGCGTAGGGATCGACAAGCAGCTTTTGCGAGTTGAAACGGTGCCCATTGGCTGGATCGTAGGGCCCATGCACACGCAACCCGTAGACGAGGCCCGGTGCCGCGCCTTCCAGGTAGCCATGCCAGATGTCGCCTTCACGGGCAGGCAGGGGCAATCGCGCGACTTCGTGCTGGCCGCTGGCATCGAAGAGGCACCATTCCACGCGTTCGGCATGGCGCGTGAACACGGAAAGGTTCACGCCATGGCCGTCCCAGTACGCACCCAGGGGTTGCGGTGTCCCGGCGGTGAGAACGAGAGGCGCCACGCGTAGGCCATCCCTTGAGGTGGTGCAGCGATGAAACCATCGCTGTCCACGCGGCCGTTTGATCCCCATCAATACCGGCCACGACGGATGCGGCGACCATCGATGGCGCCGCATCTTCGTCGAGTGAGGCCGCATGCACCGGATACCGCCACGCGCAACGCCTGCCGGACTCGAGGCGCTTACCGATCTGGCGCTCGATCTTCGCTGGACCTGGAACCACGCGGTGGACAGCGTGTGGCGGCAGGTGGACGCCGAACTGTGGGATGCCACGCATAACCCGTGGATCGTACTCCAGAACGTGCCGCAGGCGCGGCTCGAACAACTGACTGAGGACGCCGGTTTTCGCGAAGGCCTGGCGACAGCGGCGGGAGATCGCCAGGAGTACCTCGACAAGCCCGGCCTTTGCGCTTCGCTTTGGCCCGTCGATATGCCCGACGGGGTGGCGTTCTTCAGTATGGAGTTCGGGCTGAGCGAAGCGTTGCCCGTGTATGCCGGTGGCCTCGGCGTGCTCGCGGGCGACTACCTGAAAACCGCGAGCGACCTCGGTGTGCCGATGACGGGCATCGGTCTGCTCTACCAGGAAGGCTATTTCCGCCAGACGATCGACGCGACGGGTACTCAGCACGAGCTGTTCCCCAACAACGACCCGGCCAGCCTGCCCATCCAGCCTTCATTGGACGCGGACGGTGGCTGGCTCGAAGTGACGGTGCCCTTGCCCGGTCGGCCCCTCCGCCTGCGCGTGTGGCAGGCACAGGTAGGGCGGGCCGAACTCTACCTGCTCGACGGCAACCACGTGCTCAACACCGCCGCCGACCGGGGAATCACGGCAAAGCTCTACGGCAGCGGCACCGAGTTGCGCCTGCTGCAGGAGGTGGTGCTCGGCATAGGCGGCTGGAGCCTCCTCGCGGCGCTCGACAAGCAGAACGTCGTGGCTCACCTCAACGAAGGGCATGCGGCGCTGGCGGTGGTCGAGCGCGCCAGGCGATACATGCACGAACACTCGGTTTCGTTCCGCGATGCCTGGTGGGCCACGCGGGCAGGGAATGTCTTCACCACACACACGGCCGTGGCTGCGGGCTTCGACGCTTTCGCTCCCGCGCTGGTGGCGAAGTATGCCCGTGACCTCCTCGCGGACTGCGGTCTGTCGCTGCATGACCTCCTCGCGTTGGGCCGCGTCGATCCCTCGGACGAGAACGAGCCGTTCAACATGACCTACCTCGCGATGCGCGGCTGCGCACAGGTGTCCGCCGTCAGCCGGTTGCATGGCGAGGTCAGCCGTGGACTCTTCGCCCGTCTGTATCCGCGCTGGCCGATCGCAGAAGTGCCCGTGCGTCACGTCACCAATGGGGTACACGTACCGTCGTGGGACTCGGTACCCGCGGATGCGCTGTGGACGGCCACTTGCGGCAAGCGCCGGTGGCTCGGAAACCTGGCCTGCCTGGAAGCCGCGATCGCGGAATGCGACGACACGGCGCTGTGGAATCTTGCAGCGCGTCAGCGAGCGGACCTGGTTCGCTATGTGCGCGAACGTCTGGGGTGGCAGCTTGGTCTGGGTGCCGAAGGAGAAAGCAATGCCGCCGTGCAAGGCGTGCTCGATCCAAACGTGCTCACCCTTGGCATGGCCCGGCGCTTCGCCGAGTACAAGCGCATGAATCTCCTGCTGCATGAACCCCATCGTCTCGTGACCTTGCTCACCGACCCTGCCCATCCCATGCAGTTGATCGTCTCCGGCAAGGCCCATCCGGACGACATCGAGGGCAAGCGCCAGGTGCAGGCCTGGGTGGCGTTCGCGCAGCGGCCGGAGGTGGCGGGTCGTGTCGTCTTTCTCGAAGACTACGATCTCGCCCTCGCGCAACGTCTGGTACAGGGGGTGGACGCCTGGCTCAACACCCCGCGACGCCCGTGGGAGGCCTGCGGTACAAGCGGTATGAAGACGCTCGTCAACGGCGGCCTGAATGTTTCCACCCTCGACGGTTGGTGGGCGGAGGCATACGACGATGCGTATGGCTGGGCCATCGATGGCAAGGGCGGCGATCCAGGGGACGCCGAGAGCCTGTACCGCCTGCTCGAGAACGAGATCGTTCCATGCTTCTATGAACGGGACGCACATGGCGTGCCGACACGCTGGGTAAGGCGCATGCGCGCAAGCATGTCGCGCCTTGCGCCGCGCTTCAGCAGTAACAGGATGTTGCTCGACTACCTGCAGGGCTTCTACCTGCCGGCGGCGCGTGCCCTGCGCCGGCGCGAGCAGCAACACGAGCTGCCGTCCTGGGCTTCCGAGGTGGTCTCGCACTGGCACGAGGCGAGGCTGGGCGACGTGGAAGTGGTGCTCGACGGCCACACCTGGCGATTCCGTGCACAGGCATACCTTGGCGGGCTGCAACTCGACTGGGTGAAGGCGGAACTGTACGCCGACGAGCGCGACGGCATGCCGCGCCAATGCGTGCCGATGCAGGCCGGCGCACCGATCAGCGGTGCCACCCATGGTTATGAGTTCGAGGCGGCGCTGCCGGCGACGCGCCCCGCAGCCGATTACACGGTGCGCCTGCGTCCG
Organism: Luteibacter jiangsuensis; assembly: GCF_011742555.1. Classification (GTDB taxonomy): domain Bacteria; phylum Pseudomonadota; class Gammaproteobacteria; order Xanthomonadales; family Rhodanobacteraceae; genus Luteibacter; species Luteibacter jiangsuensis. Next base: position 70,670 of record NZ_JAAQQR010000005.1, on the reverse strand, counting down.
TGGCACGAGCATGCCTTCCTTCCCGCCGAGCTGCCGCTCGTGCTCTGGCAGCGGTGACGAATAGCGATGAAGTCGCCTCCCGCCGACAGCGTGGCTTCGTGGTGGGCGCTGAGCGAGCCCGACCTCTTGAAGGTGCTGGACGCGACCGCGGGTGGGCTGTCCACGGCGGAAGCGGCGAGACGGTTGACGGAGACCGGGCCCAACACGCTGGCCGGTCATGTGACCCCGATGTGGCTCCAGTTGCTGGTCAGCCGCTTTACGAGCCCACTCGTTCTCATCCTGATCGTCGCGGCCGGGGTATCGCTGGCGGTGCGGCAGTGGCTCGATGCGTGGATCGTACTCGGCATCGTGGTGCTGACGGCCGTGCTCAGTTTCGTTCAGGAGTATCGCGCCGCCGCGGCGGTACAGGCCCTCCGACAGCGCGTTGCCGTCTCCGCACAGGTGCTGCGCGACGGCGGGATGCAGAAACTGCCGGTCGAATCGATCGTACCGGGCGACATCGTGGAGTTATCGGCCGGGTCGCTGGTGCCCGCGGACGCCCGGGTGCTCGAAGCACGGGACTGCTACGTCAGCCAGGCGATGCTGACAGGAGAGTCGCTTCCCGTAGCCAAACAGCCCGGCGAGTGCCCCGGAGGCGCGAGCCTGGCACAGCGCGACAACAGCGTGTTCATGGGAACGTCGGTTCGCAGCGGGTGGGCGCGCGCGATCGTTGTGGAGACGGGCATGCGAACCGTCTTCGGCGGCATTGCCGAGAGACTGCGGCGTCGACCCCTGGAAACCGAATTCGAGCTGGGCCTTCGCCGGCTCGGTAACTTCCTGGTCCGGCTGATGCTGACAGTGGTGATCGTGGTGCTCGCGGCCAACATCGTGCTGCATCGTCCTATGATCGACACGCTGCTGTTCGCCGCCGCGCTCGCCGTGGGTCTCTCACCGGAGCTTCTTCCAGCGATCCTGACCGTTACCTTGTCCCATGGCGCACGCGCCATGGCGCGCGAAGGCGTGATAGTGAAGCGGCTGAATGCGATCGAGAACCTCGGCAGCATGGACGTCCTGTGTACGGACAAGACCGGCACGCTGACAAACGGGGTGATTGCGCTGGATGCCGCAGTCGATCCGGACGGATCTCCGTCGAAGGAAGTGCTGCACTTCGCCGCCATGAACGCAGTGATGCAGGCCGGCATCCATAACGCGCTGGACGACGCCATCAAGGAGCGGGCGACAGCCGATGGCATAGATGTCCAGGCGACGGAGAAGATCGGCGAGATCCCTTTTGATTTTCAGCGTCGCCGGCTTGGCGTCGTCGCGCGCCTGGACGGCGGCGACGCGGTGCTTGTGACAAAAGGCGCGGTGGCGAACGTGCTTGACGCTTGCACCCGCGTGAGCACGGAGGCAGGCGACGCCACCATGGACGATGCAAGGAAGGCAGACGCGACAGCCCGGTTCATCGCGTGGAGCGAGCAAGGCTATCGGGTGCTCGCTCTCGCCCGACGCAGGGTGGACGTCCGCGACCATTACGATGCTCGCGACGAAGCCGACATGACGCTTCTCGGCTTCCTTTTGTTTTTCGATGCGCCCGAGCCCCAGGTTGCCGCGACGCTTGCGGGTCTCCAGGCACTAGGTGTTCAGGTGAAGATCGTCACAGGCGACAATCGCTATGTGGCCAGGCACGTCGCGCGATCCATCGGCATGCCTGTGCAGGAAGAGATGACGGGCGAGGCGTTGCGGCAGCTGAACAACGACGCACTTTGGCATAGGGCCTCGAAAACCACGCTGTTCGCGGAGATCGAGCCGAATCAGAAGGAGAGGATCATCGCCGCGCTTCGCCATGCGGGGCATGTGGTGGGCTTCCTTGGCGACGGCATCAACGATGCGCCCGCCCTACACGCCGCGGACGTCGGCATTTCTGTCGACACCGCCGTGGATGTGGCGAAAGACGCCGCCGACTTCGTGCTGCTTCGGCACGATCTCGACGTGATACGGAAAGGCGTCGACGAGGGCCGGCGCACGTTCGCCAACACGATCAAGTACATCTTCATCGCCACAAGCGGCAATTTCGGCAACATGCTCAGCATGGCCGCGGCTTCGCTCTTCTTGCCGTTTTTGCCGCTGCTCGCCAAGCAGATACTCCTGAATAATTTTCTCGGTGACGTTCCGTCCCTGGGCATCGCGACTGACCGTGTGGACGACGAATGGCGGAGCACACCTCATCGTTGGGACATCGGTCTTATCAGGAGAGCCATGCTGACATTTGGTCTCACCAGCAGCGCGTTCGACCTGATCACGTTCGTGACCTTGTTCTCACTGGCGGGCGCTAGCGAGGAAACATTCCGAACGGGATGGTTCGTGGAATCCCTTCTGACGGAGTTATGGGTTCTTCTCGTCCTCCGCACTTACCGTCCGTTTTTCAGAAGTCGCCCGGGGCGCGTTCTTCTGGCCGCTGCCCTGCTCATGACGTTCGTCGCGCTGGCGCTGCCATATTCCGTGGTTGCAAGCTGGTTCGGTCTTGTTGCGCTGTCCTGGAAGACGATCGGCGCCGTCACACTGATCGCGGTGTTGTTCGTCGCAACGTGCGAGGTGATAAAGCGACCGGTGTACCGGCACCTGACAGACGTCGGCTACGGGAGGCCACCCGGGCCGCCCCCGTGACGCTGACACGCCGGGCCAGTGGCCCGGCTCGAACGCGTTGCTGGTGAGAAAGCAGGTGGAAAGATCGCCTCGCTACTGTCGCACCCGACTCGGTTCGGTGGGTCGGCCATCTCACGAGCCAACCGGCATGCGCCATGAATAAAAGCTTCCCGTCGACACGCAGTGCCATGCGATTGGGTGGCCTTCTTGTCCTGATCGGGCTGCGCCTGTTGTGGTTGTCCGCTTATCCGCTGAACTCCGACGAGCCGCAGCATGCTCACGTGGCTTGGAGCCTGTCGCAGGGAGCCATGGTGTATCGAGATGTCTTCGATAACCACGGACCGTTGTTCAGCACGATGTATGCGCCGCTGCTGGGGTTTCTAGGCGAGCGCTCGGACATCCTGTGGTGGCTGCGCATGGCGGTGGTCCCCTGGTATGTGCTTGTCTTGGTAGCGACGTGGGTCATCGCGCGCCGGCTCCATTCGCACGGCATCGCCGATGCGGCCGTGCTCCTCGTCGGCCTTTATCCCCTCGTTTTCCTCAAAGCGGGCGAGTTCCGCACGGACGATGCGTGGGCTGCCTTGTGGCTCTCCGGCATGGCAGTGACCCTTCTCGCTCGTGGCAGGGGCGTGGGCTGGTTTTGTGGAGGCTTGCTGATCGGCGCGGCGTTGTCTGTTTCGCAGAAGACGCTGCCGCTGGCGATCGTCGCACTTGCGGCCGCGGCGGCGGTCTGGCCGCACTGGTGGTGGGAGCATCGCCGCCTTGCGTCGGTGAACACCCTAGCTGTCCTCGCAGGCGCGTTCGTTGTCCCCGCTGCGTTCGTCCTATGGCTTGTACTGCAGCACGACACCGCCCCGGCCTGGTACGACATCGTGTCGTACAACATGGCTCCCACCGGCGCCGCGGAACCTCGCAGGCGCCTCGTCCTATACCTGGTTCTTGCCATAGCGATTGTCGCCGGCGCTTCCTTTTATGCACGCCGGGCGGACGCGCTGGGGCGATGGAGGGCGTTCTTCGCTGTGCACGCGCTCCTGTTCATGCTGTTGATCTGGTTCGTGTGGCCCCTGCCGACCGAGCAGGATTTCCTGCCGGTGGTTCCGACCGCGATGCTTTGCCTGGTGGGTTTCGTCGCCCGCTCGGGCGTGCTGCCGCCCAGAAGACATGCCGTCTTCGTCGCCGTCGTTGCCGTGACGGAGTTGTCGGTGGTCATCGCCCATGCGCCGCCCTGGCGCGACACCCTGGCAGCCGAGGAGGCGCAGTTGCGAGTCGTGATCGACTGCACCAACCCGGCCGACACGCTGATGGACGCGAAGAGTGGTGGCATCTTCCGGCGGCGGCCGTACTACCCGGTGATCGAAAGCCTGGCCCGCGAGCGCTTCGGGAGCGGCCGCGTGCGCGACGACATTGCCGCATGGCTGATCGCGAACCATACAATGGTCGCCATCGACGGACGGTATCCGCCGGCGGCCCAGGCGTTTATCGCGCGCAACTACCGCCTTGGCACGGCGGGTGTACGCATGGCGGGCCTGGTGCTTCCCGCGACGACGAGCCAGCAGCGTTTCACCCTCGCACTGGCCGGCGACTACGTCGTCACGGACGGTCAGCGCGAAGTGCCGGTATCGATCGACGGAAAGCCCGACAGCACCGCCCGATGGCTACTCGCCGCCGGCCCACACACGCTGGATGCAACCGGCAAGCCGCTGCTCATCGTGTGGCGCCAGGCGTGGGATTGCGGGTGGCGGCCGCTCGCCCTGCCGTGACATTCCTTCGGTTTCTCTTAGCGGCCCGATTTCCAAAACGGGATCAAAGTCACAAAACGCCGAAAAAGGTCGGAAGATGACGTGCGCAAAAACGGCACATTCAGTCGCGGTATATCGCTAATTGAGACTCGCAATTACTTGTATCGAGCTAAATGCGAATTACCGGCTGGCATGGAGGATGCACTAAGCCAGGAAAGCGATTTCGGGGAAGGAAGGGTCATTGTGAAGCATGTTACGTCTATTAATTCTGACGGATGCAATAACGGGGATATGGCATCGCAGGAAGAGGACTGGACATCCTCGCTTGCCGATCTATCGCCTTCGGGAAGTAACTACGCGGTATCGCATCAGGCGATCGAACTGTTTACCGCCTTGCGGTCCGGAAACCGGCGCAATGCCGTCGTCGGTGCATCGCAGCTGGCGGAGATGACGGTCGAACGCGGCCTTCGCACCACCTATGAAGCAGCCAAAGCCCTCGAAGTGGCGCTTCTATGCAGCGACCGTTGCGACGCTTCCACGGTAAGGAGCACGTGCGCGGAGCTTGTAGCGGAGATGTTGCGACTCCGCCTTGTAAACAACATTGCGATGCGACGACAGGAAAGCAATTAAATCGTCGTCGGACAAACTCAGTATATCGCCGGCACGTTACCCGGACGATACCGACCAGACAGACGTAATCACTCGACACGGGGAACAGCATGGTTAGTGCCGCAAGCGCAGTGCAAGAGCTGCAAATTTTGAAAGCCGAACGCGATGCGCTTCACCGCGTTCAAGCCATCATCGAGTTCGACTTGAATGGGATCGTCCTGGCCGCCAACCAGAACTTCCTGAAGGTTCTCGGCTACAGCCTCGAAGACGTCGTGGGACGCCACCATCGGATGTTCTGCGAACCCGCGTTCGCCGAAAGCGAGGAATATGCCAGGTTCTGGAAGCGTCTCGCCGCGGGGCAGCCCGAAGTGGGGGAGTTCAAGCGCATTGCCGCGGACGGACGCGAGGTTTGGCTCAGCGCCTCCTACAACCCCGTGTTCAACGCCGACGGCGAACTCTGTAAGGTCATCAAGTTCGCGACCGACATCACGACTATCGTCGATAAGTCGGCCGAGCTCGACGGGAAGATGACGGCGCTGGACAAGTCCCAGGCGGTCATCGAATTCGATCTCGACGGCTATGTGACATCGGCGAATGCCAATTTCCTTTCCGTCGTCGGATACTCGCTGCACGAACTGGTCGGCCAACACCATCGCAAGCTGTGTGACGAAGCCTATACGGCAACCCCGGAGTACAAGGCGTTCTGGGAAAGACTGCGCAGTGGCGAATTCGATTCGGGCCGCTACCGCCGCGTGGCCAAGAACGGCCGAACGATCTGGCTCCAGGCCAGCTACAACCCCATTTACGATGGCAACGGCAAGCTGCACAAGATTGTGAAGTTCGCCGCGGACATCACCTTCCAGGGCGAACTCGAGGACCTGGTCAAGCGTCGCGCCGAGGGGTTCTCCTCTGCGTCGACCGAGATCGCCCAGCAGTCCAACGAGATGGCGGCCGGTGCCCAGCTGCTGGGCGCGACGGTGGAGCAGATGAATGCCACCATCGAAGAGCTGACCGCCTCCATCAGCTCGATCGCCAGCAATGCGCAGAACGCCGACCGCCTGGCCAAGGACACCCAGCAGGAGGCGGAGCGGGGCGCCAAGGCCTTGGAAAAGTCCATCGAGTCGATGGATCTCATTCACAAGTCATCGGAGGATATCGCCGAGATCAGCAAGGTCATCGGCGAGATCGCCAGCCAGACCAACCTCCTTGCCTTCAATGCCGCCATCGAGGCCGCGCGCGCAGGCGAACACGGCCTGGGCTTCTCCGTGGTGGCCGATGAGGTGAGGAAGCTTGCCGAGAGGTCGTCCCAGGCGGCAAAGGAAATCTCGAAGCTGATCGGCGAGTCCACCAAGCGGGTTTCCCAGGGCAGCCAGATCTCCAAGGAGGCGTCGGCAGCATTCGACAAGATTCTGTTCGGTGTGGTCAATACCACGCAAGCCATGTCGGAGATTTCGTGTGGCGCGGACGAGCAGGCCGTGGCGGCCCGCGAAGTCGCCGCAGCAGTACAGCACATCGCCGAGGAGACAGAGAAGACCGCTTCCACCTGCGACAACATCGCTCGCGCCTGTAGCGGGTTGATGGAAGGTGCCAGCGAGCTGAACGCCACCGTCAACAACTTCGCCACCTGAGGCACGATGTTGAACACCGAAGCCATCGCCGGTCCGGATACCCGCCACGCCATGCTCGCACGCGTGCATCGCTACACGGGCATCGTCATGGCCGAGCGCAAATGGACGCTCCTGCATGGGCGGCTGCGCAGGCGCGTTCAGGAGCTTCAGCTACAGAGCTACGATGAATACCTCGCTGTGCTGGATCGTTCGAAAGACGAAGTCGCACGTTTCATCGATCTGGTGACCACGAACGAGACCTCGTTCTTTCGTACCGCACGGGTCTGGCAGTACCTGACGGACGACTTCTTTCCAGCCTGGTACGGCTCGAACGCCGGCAAGACCATGAACATCTGGTCCGCAGCGGCGTCCACCGGGGAGGAGGCGTACTCGCTGGCGATGACGGCCGAGGAATTCCGCCTGAAGCACCGCGACTTCACATATCGCATCGTAGCCACCGACATCGCGCAAGGCGTACTCGACGTCGGCACGGCTGGCATCTATCGCGGCAGGAATGCCGAGGGACTGAAGAGCAGCCGGCGCGACATGCTGGAGAAGTACTTCGAGCTTCAGGACAACGCTTATCGCGCCCTCCCTGAGCTAAGAAACAACATAGCGTTCCGACAGCACAATCTGTACCAGGGCCTTGGCGGACCGGATCGTTTCGACCTGGTCCTGTTGCGCAACGTACTCATCTATTTCGACGAAACGGGACAGGAGGCCGTGGTGGAAAGCGTGCGGCGGTCGATGGCGCCGAATGCCGTGCTGGTCATCGGAGAGTCCGAGTCCCTGCACCGGATACGGAGCGGCCTCGTCTTCCAGCAGCCGCTCATATACCGAAACTCGGCGCCGGCGACATGACGGGGATCGATGTCCATGTCGGCATGTGCGAGGTGCGGCTTGGAAGTAGCGCAAAAATCCTCCGTAGTACCTTGGGTTCGTGCGTCGGGATCGGCATCCTCTGGCAGAAGAAGGGGTTGTCGGCCCTTGCGCACTGCCTGCTACCGGAGTCCTCAGCCACCCCCAAGGAGGGCTCCGCCAAGTATGTCACCGACGCGATCCCTTCCTTGCTGGCGTTGCTAGGGGCAACGGCCAAGGATCATGAGGAGCTGACCGCCGTGATCGCAGGGGGAGCCCTGATGATGAAACAGACGTGGTCGGCGACGCACGGAAGCATCGGCGAGCTCAACACGCGAGCGGCGAGGCGGCTTCTGGACGATGCCGGCATTCGCATCGTTCACGTCGATATCGGGGGGCATGCCGGCCGCCAGTTGAGCATCCACTGCGACACCCAGCAATACGTCGTCCGTACCTTCGAGCGCATCATATAGGGGATTCACCGTGGGCCTTCCTTTACCCAATGTCGCTGCTCACTCCCGTCACGATATACGACTTTTCGGGTCGTTCCATGTCGGTGGCCTGGAGTTGGCCCTGCCTGTCGACGCGTTGCAGGAGGTAGTGAACCTTCCCGAAGCCATTACCAGGGTTCCGCTTGCGCCCGATTATGTAGCGGGCTTGTTCATGCTGCGAGGTACGATGGTGCCCGTGCTGAGCCTCGACAGGCTTCTCGGTCTTGCGGAAGCCGATAGCGTGCGGGACCGCCGGGTCGCGGTGGTGAAGTCCGAGCACACATTGCTGGGCATTTGCTTCGATCGAACCGGGGAGATGCTGCGGCTGGATAGTTCGCAGGTAGTGTCGTTCGCAGCGGAAGGCGATGCGAACGGCTTGATCGAGGGTGCATTCGATCTGGAGAGCCGTATCGTCCAGGTGCTCTCAGCCACGGCGCTGGCCCGCGTTCCCGGTTTACCCCAGGTGCCGCGCCCGCGCGCTTTCCAGTTGGACCATCGTCGCCGCGCGCCCGCCAGGGTTCGCAAGGTGGTCTCGTTCCATGTCGACGGGCGCCTTCTTGCCATCCCCATGGAGGACATCCACGAGATCGTTCGGCTCCCGACCCTCGAACATTCGGTGCTTTCGGATGCGATGTGTCACGGGTGGCTCGAGCTCCGTGGCGCCGCCGTGCCTGTGGTCGATCTCGCCCGCTTCCTTGGGCTGGAGAGTTCCGGCGCCGTCGAGCACCAGGATCCCGACGTGGAGGACTTGCGGCGTGTCGTCGTACTGCGCAAGGGCGATGGCCATGTGGGGCTGTTGGTGGACGACATCGAAAGCATCGTCAGTTATACGGACGAGCAGCTCCTGCCTCTGCCCATCGTCAGCGGGCAAACGGGAATACTGGGCCACTGCATCAACCGGCGCGCCTCCGGTATGCAGGATGTGACCGTCATCGGCACGGAGGCTCTTTTCGCGGACCCCTACATGGCGCACCTCGCCAAGGGTCACCACGATCTCTATCTTGTGGGGGAAGAGAACACCCGGCGCACGGAAACGCGCAGCAAGCCATCGCGAGAAACGTGGCTGATATTCAGGCTCGATCGGCTGATGGCCGTGCGCATCGAACAGGTCGTCGAGATCGTCGAATCCCATGGCGCCCTGGTGAGACCGCCGGGCGCGCCGCCGCATGTCTGCGGTGTGGTCAACGACGGCAGGTCGCTGACCACCGTCGTCGACCTGCGCACCCTCTACGGCATGGACACGACGGAAAGCCTCGACAACCCGAAGATACTCGTCGTCCAGCACAACGGGCACAGGTACGGGCTGACGGTCGCTTCGGTGGAGAGCATCGTCGGCATCGAGCCGGGCGCGAAGATCCGCATTCCGTCGCTGGTCGCGAATCACCTGGATCCCGAGCTGAAGCAGGACCTCCACGAAGTGATCGACTCGCCGGAGCACGGCAGCGTTCTGCTTCTGGACGTGCTCTCGCTCATGCAACGGCTGACGGGCTAGGCCTTCTTCAGAAAGCAGACCTTGAGTACCAGACCCTTGATCTTGTCCGAGCTACCTTCGATGTGCTCGGCGTCGCCTTCGACGAGGCGGATGTTGCGGATGACGGTGCCCTGCTTGAGGGGAATCGACGACCCCTTGACCTTCAGGTCCTTGATCACCACGACCGTGTCGCCGTTATTGAGGGGATTACCATGGACATCGCGCGTCACGGCACCCTGTTCGTCGATGTCCGCCGGCCGCTGCGGCCACTCGTGCGCACAATCGGCGCAGATGTACATGTCCCCGTCGGGATAGGTGTTTTCCATGCCGCACTGCGGGCACGCGGGGATGGCGGATGTTGTCACGGGGATCTCTGTAGATGTGGGGGCAGGGAGCACCCACGGGTGGGGTGCGCATGTTCACCCGGTTACCGCCGGTGAGACACCCGGCCATTATACGACTGCGACGCTGCGTAGTGGCTGGGCGACACACCGACGATGCGCTTGAACGCATGGCTGAACGCGCTTTCCGACGCGTAGCCAAGGTCGCGGGCCAGCGAAGCGACGGTCGCGTCGCCATGGCGCAAGGCACGTGTGGCAAGGCGCATGCGCCAGTGCGCGAGATAGGCGAGCGGTGCGATGCCGCCGGCCGAGCGAAAGCGCTGAGCGAAGATGGTGCGCGACATGGCCGATGCCTGCGCCAGCTGGTCCAGGCGCCAGTTCTTGCCGGGTGCCGTGTGCATGAGCCTGAGCGCCGGTGCCAGACGCGGGTCCACAGCGAGGCGCAGCCAGCCGGGTCGCACGGCACCACCGGCGGCGAGATGCGCACGCAGCACGTGGATGAACAGCAGATGCGCCAGCTGCGCCGACGCCAGACCGCCGCCCGGCAGGTCCTCGGTGCTCTCGTCCACCATGCGATCGATGATCCAGCGCATCGGTGACGCGTCCGGTGTGTCGCCACGGATGTGGATGAGGGGTGGCAGGGCTTCGGTCACCATCGGCGCGTAAGCCGTGTCGAAACGTACGTGGCCGCCGATCATCAAGACGTCGTCCCCGCCGCCTGCGTCGACGATAGGCCGGGACTGCTCCGCGAATACCGCTTGCGCGTCGATGGGGGTGCGCGAGAGGTCGGAGCCGAGCGTGAAGCGTTCTGGCGCCGTCAGCAAAAGTACGTCGCCGGCCGTGACGCGCGTTGCCGTCGTGCCCTCTGTCTCGAGACCCAGCCAGAGTTCGCCGCGAACCGCGGCGAAGAACTTGAGGCGATCGGGCGCAGGGAACCGCACCGCCCAGTCTCCGCCGGCCGTGAAGCCGCCGGAGACCACGGACTCGGCGCTGGCCAGCCGCAGGATATCTGAGATGGGGTCATTCATAAACGAACGATCGAACATGAATGCCGTATTTTCAAGCATTCATCGTACGGCGGACGGCCACTACCTTGAGTAGCATCTTCCAGGAGAGCTTCCCCATGTCCAGCCACCAGCATCCCATCGGCAGCAGGTTCACCGCCGCCGCCACGGCGTCCGATGTGCTAGCCGGTATCGACCTTTCGGACCGCACGGCTATTGTTACCGGCGGCTACTCGGGCATCGGTGTCGAGACTACCCGCGCACTGCGGGAGGCCGGTGCGCGGGTGGTGGTGCCCGCGCGCGATCTTGCCAAGGCAAGGCGGACGCTGGCGGGCATCGACGTCGAGATCGAACCCATGGACCTGGTGGATCCCGGGTCGATCGACGATTTCGCAGCCCGTTTCCTCAGTACTGGCGAACCACTCCATATCCTCGTTTGTAGCGCCGGCATCATGGCTTGTCCGCTTGCGCGCGATGCACGCGGGTACGAGATGCAGTTCACCACGAACCACCTCGGACACTTTCAGCTGACGGCGCGACTATGGCCTGCGCTGGCTCGTGCGAATGGCGCGCGAGTCGTATCGGTGTCCTCGCGAGGACACCGGATCGCAGGCGTCGATTTCGACGATCCCCACTTCAATTCGCGTCCTTACGATCCCTGGGTGGCCTACGGCCAGTCGAAGACGGCAAACGTGTTGTTTGCTGTCGGCCTGGACGCGCGTGGGCGGTCGGTGGGAATACGTGCCTTCGCCGTTCACCCGGGTGCGATTGTCACGGACCTCGCGCGCCACATGAGCCGGGAAGACCTGATCGCGCGAGGCGCCATCGACGACCAGGGGAGGCCGGTGATAGATCCATCGCGCGGTATGAAGAACGTTTGCCAGGGTGCGTCGACAAGCGTATGGGCGGCCACCGATCCTCGATTGGAGGGCATCGGTGGCGTCTATTGCGAGGACAACGATGTGGCGCCAGTGATGTCCGATGCCGATGCCGCAAACGACCCGACGGGCATGATTCGCGGCGTGAGGCCATGGGCCATCGACCCCGTCGCGGCCGACAGGCTGTGGGGCATGAGCGAATCGCTGACGCGGTAGCAGCTTTCCGGGGCACGAAGAGCAAGCGCGATCAAATGACGGTACCTCGGGTGGTCTAGCATGGGCCTTCGCTGAAGGGGACCACGTATGGCGGCGGTGCAACGTGCGCTTTGGTACATCGAAAGTCATTCGGGACAGGCGCTTGCGCTGACGGACGTGGCACGGGCTGCGGGCGTATCCACGTTTCACCTCTCACGCCTGTTCCAGGCGGCCACCGGGTGGTCCGTGGTCAGATACCTGCGCATGCGGCGGCTCAGCCAGGCGGCGGCGACCCTGGCGGACGGAGCTACTGACATTCTCGATGTCGCGCTGTCGGCGGGCTACGGATCGCACGAGGCCTTCACGCGCGCGTTCCGTGATGCCTTCGGACGGACGCCGGAAGAGGTCCGTAAACAGGCCTCTCTCGACGGCCTGGACACCGTTGCACCCCTGCGTGTGATCGAGGAGCCGGCGCCCGCGCTGGCGGCGTTGCGTGTCGAGACCATCGGTCCGCTATTGCTCTCGGGCGTCAGCCGTCCGTACCGGGCAAGCGACACGGCAGGTATTCCCGCCCAGTGGCAAGACCTGTTCGGCCAGCTGGATGGTCGCGCTCCAACTGCGCCGGCGTATGGCGTGTTTGCGGCCGGGGACGACGATGGCTGCGTGGAGTACCTCGCCGGCCATCCCATATCGCGCCTCGCCGAGGCCCTGCCTGGCCACCACACGCTGCGGCTCGCACAACGACGCTATGCAGTCGCGAGGCACGCCGCGCACATCGGATCCATCCCTCTCACATGGCGAGCCATGATGGACGAGTGGTTGCCCGCGTCGGGTCTGCGTGCCATCGATGCCCCCGATTTCGAGCGTTACGACGCATCGTTCGACACCGCGACCGGCGAAGGCGGCGTGGATATCTGCGTACCCATTGAATGACGTGCCGAAGGACTTCCGATGAATCGACTGACCCGCGTTCTCGTCCTCACCGCCGCCTGTCTGGTCACGGGCACGGCAGTGGCAGCCGTCGGCGAGATGCATCGCTCCACCACCACGCCGACCGCCGCCCTCCGTGACGCATCGGGTTCGCCGCGTGTCGCCATCACCGTCTGGTATCCCGCCACCGACGGCGCCATCGAAAAACCGTTACTGATCGGGCCACCCGACCGGCCGCTTTTCGACAGCGGCAGGGCCGCGCCGGACGCACCCGTGGCGAACGGCCGCCACCCGGTGGTGCTGCTCTCGCACGGCTTCGGTGGCACGGCCAGGATCATGGGCTGGTTCGGCACGACATTGGCCGACGCCGGTTTCGTCGTCATCGCGGTCGATCACCCCGGCAGCAACGCTCGGGGCCCCATCACCGGTGCCGGCGCCGCGTTGTGGTGGGAGCGGGCGGAAGACCTGAAGGCCGCCTGGAACGCGATGCGTCGGGACGACGTTATCGGACCGCACCTGGATGCGTCACGACTGGGCGTTGCCGGCTTCTCCGCGGGAGGTTTCGCTGCACTGGTCGCGGCCGGCGCGCGCGTCGATGTCGATCATTTCGTGGCGTTCTGCAAGGCGCATCCCGACGATGGGGTGTGCGCGCCACAGCTCGAAGCGCCCTCACTCGCGGCCCGCGATGCCGACGCGGCCCTCGCCGATCCGAAGATTCGGGCCCGCCTCGCCGACGCACCCGCGGATCATTCCATACCGGGCGTGCGCGCCGCCTTTGCCATGGCGCCGGCGCTGGTCCAGGCGCTGGATCCCGCGTCGCTGCCACGTATGACGGTACCCGTGTCTATCGTGGTGGGTGACGCGGATACGGTCGCCCCTGCCGCGACCAATGCGAGCGTCGCGGCCCAAGCGATTCCTGGCGCCCGTGAAGACGTGTTACCCCTCGTGACGCATTACGACTTCCTGGCCACGTGCCAGCCCGCCGCGCGACAGGTGGTGCCGCAGTGCGCGCAGGCGAAGCACCAGGCCGCGGCCCACGATGCCGCCATCCGTCAGGCCCTGCAGCTGTTCAAGGGCATGACGCCGCGGGCAGCAGGGCAGGGTACGCCTGTGCCACCGGCACGTTAGGATCGCGGCCTCGACGCGCCGACAAGGTACGCCTTGCACATCAGCGGCAGTTCGCTGCGCAGCGTGGCGACGGATGCCGGCGAGGCGTCGCCCTCGAGTACCGCGCGTACCGTGCCGACCATCAGGACACGCAACGCGTAGGTCACCTTGTGGAGGTCGTCGAACGTCGCGTCGCTGACCGTCGCCAAGGCGCGGAAGATGATGTGCTCGGCACGCTCGACGATGTCGTCGACCAGGGGCGCCGTCTCCAGCTCGGCGGCCACAACGTAGAGCGCCCGCGTACCCGGCATGCCCCGCAGCTTCGCGTCGAGGTAGGCACGGCTGAGGCCTTCCGCCATCTGCGCCACGGGTTTGCCGGAGAACGCATCCGATGCGTTCTGAAGCGCCTTGATGACCTCCTCGAGGTAATCCTCGAGCACCGCGTAAAGCAGGGCCTGCCGGTGCGGAAAGTACTGGTACATGGTGCCGACGGAGACGCCTGCCCGAGTGGCCACCCGGGTCGTGGTGAGGCCGTGGTAGCCGTCGGTCAGCAAAACCTGAATCGTGGCCTCGAAAATGGCCGCGACGGTGGCCGCCGAACGGGCCTGACGGGGTGTTTTTCGCGGCTTCAAGGCATCGTTTGGGGCGACTGGCATATGCGAATGTAAAAGCCCGGCGGAGGTTCCCAACTTAGCTGGGGCGGGTCGTCCGCTTGTTCAACAGGAACCCTTCATGACACAGCAACACCGCATTACCCTCATCACCGGCGCCAACAAGGGCATCGGTCTGGAAGTGGCTCGTCAGCTCGGCCATGCGGGCCACACCATCCTGCTCGGCGCGCGCGATGCCGGCCGTGGCCAGGCCGCCGTGGACCGCCTGCGCTCCGAGGACATCGAGGCCCGGCTGGTATCCATCGACCTGGGTTCGTCCGAATCCATCAAGGCCGCTGCGGCGGACATCGAACGCCGGGAGGGCCGCCTCGACGTCCTCGTCAATAACGCCGCCATCGTCGATCCCGCGGATGGCCCGGCCGGGGCAGCCGATCTCGCCGCCGTGCGCCGCATCTTCGACACGAACTTCTTCGGCACCGTGGAAGCCACGCAGGCGCTGATTCCGCTGCTTCGCAAGTCCGACGCCGCCCGCATCATCAATGTGTCCAGCAGCCTTGGATCCATCGCGCTGAACGCGGACCCCGACTGGGAATACGCCGCCGTCAAGTACTTGGGATACAACGGCTCGAAAGCCGCCCTGAACCTCTTCACCGTCATCCTGGCCGCGGAACTGAAAGACGCCGGCATCCGGGTGCACGCCGTGAACCCGGGCTACACCGCCACCGACCTCAACGGGAACAGCGGCCACCAGACGCTTGCCGAAGGTGCGCAGGAGATCGTGCGGCTCGCCCAAGCCGAAGGCGGCGAGACCGGCACGTTCACGAGTAAGGATGGGACCGAACCGTGGTAGCGATGATGAGCGGCCAAGTTACCGGTCGGTAATGTCATCCTTGACCAAGGGTACGAACGCGGTCCGCGGATAGACGCGGCCGCGTTTGATGGTCATCAGCACGGACCTGAGATTCTGCAGGCCCGCTCGCACGCGGGCGAGAGTGCCCTCTCGTTCGCGATGGCGAACATTCTCCATGCCGGCGACTAAGGGCGATCTAAGTGTCCGCGCCTAGGGTAAACCGACAGCTAGTCTCACCGGTGCCCCCGATGCAGCGAGAATCCGTCTACAGCAAGGTCCCTGAGGTCGTACTCAGCTTCTGGGTCATCAAGATCCTGGCCACCACCTTGGGTGAGACCGCCGGTGACGCGGTGTCGATGTCGCTTGGCCTGGGCTACTTGCTCAGCACAGGGATCTTCGCCGTGGTTTTCGCCATAGCGGTGGCCGCACAGATACGCGCCACCTCATTCCATCCGGCACTGTATTGGGTGACGATTATCGCGACCACGATCGTCGGCACGACGCTTGCGGATTTCGCCGACCGCTCGCTGGGCATCGGTTACGCAGGGGGCGCGGGAATCTTGCTGGCCCTGTTGCTGGCCTCGCTGATCACATGGTACCGGGTCGTCGGTTCGGTCAGCGTGCAGACCGTGGTCTCCACGCGCAGCGAAGTGTTCTACTGGATCACCATCATGTTCTCGCAGACGCTCGGCACCGCCCTGGGCGACTGGACGGCCGACAGCATGGGCTTGGGTTACCTGGGCGGCATGGCCATCTTCGGCGGCCTGCTGCTCGTCGTGGCGCTTGCTTATTACATGACCCGCGTGTCGCGCACGCTGTTGTTCTGGACTGCCTTCGTCCTGACCCGTCCGCTCGGCGCCGTGGTCGGCGACCTGTTGGATAAGCCGACCGATCATGGTGGACTCGCTCTAAGCCGCTACACGGCCTCGCTCGTCCTGATAGGGCTTATCGCCTTGGGCATCATGCTCTTCGAGCAGCGCCCGGCGCGCGGGGAAGTCTTCAAGCAACCGACAGACGGCTGAGCGTGCATCCCTCCGCGGCGATCGCCCATTCGGGCTCATCATTCTTGGCGGCGTTTGCTGATCAGATCGTGCAGCCGCTCGCACGCAACCGATAGTCTGGCCTCGTCCGCGGTGGCGATCCCCAACAGCAGACCGGATGTCGGCACGCTGCCAGGCGCGAACCAGCCCGACAGCGGCTCGGGCGCCAGGCCCAGCGAGCGGGCTTCTTTCGCCACGGCGGCGTCGGGCACACCGTCGGGCAGGCGCAAGAGCGCGGCGAGGCCGCCGATCCGCACGTCGTAGCCCTTGCGCTCGAGTGCCTTCTGCAGCGCATCGCCCCTTGCGGAATAGATGCGCTTCATCCGGCGCAGGTGCCGCATGTAGTGCCCTTCGCTCATGAAACGAGCGGTGGCGTGCTGCACGGCGGGGCCGGGCGCCGACCCGAGACACAACACCGCCTCGGTGAACTTGTCCACCAGATCCGGTGGCGCGACGATGAATCCCAGCCGCAGGGCAGGGCTGATGGTCTTGCTGAACGATCCGATGTGGATGACGCGGCCGCTTTGGTCCAGCGAAGCAAGCGCGGGCGCAGCGCGACGCCGAAGCTGCAATTCGCCGAGGTAATCGTCCTCGATGATCCATGCACCGTTTTGCGCGGCCCACGCAATCAGTGCCACCCGCCGCCCAAGCGACAGCGTCCCGCCAAGTGGCGCCTGCTGGCCCGGTGTGACCAGGGCAAGCGCGGCATGCGGAAACCTCTCAATACCGTAGTCGACGTCCATGCCATCGTCGTCCACCGGTATTGGCACGGGATCGAGCTGAGCGAGTTTCAATGCACGGCGGCTGTGGAAGAAACCCGGGTTTTCCATCCAGGCCGCGCCGCCTGCCAAACCGAGGACCCGTAGCGTTATCTCCAGTGCCCCGGCGAAACCCGCCGTCACGAAGATCTGCGAAGGGCGACATTCGACACCCCGCGCGAGCGCCAAATGCGCGGCGATCTCGCGGCGAAAGGCCAGTTCGCCGCGCGGATCGGGGTAGACCGCCGGCGACATGACCTCCTGCCGGGCCGCATGGGCGCGTAGGCGGGCGAAGAGGCTGACCGGGAAGCTGTCCGAGGCCGGCACACCCATCTGGAACATCGCCGGACCGGCGAACAGATGCTGATAGAGCTCCGGCACTTCGGCGTCGTTGGCCGGTGCCGATCGGGTGGCTGTGGGGTGGTCGGCCACACGCGTTCCGCCGGGCTGCGACGAGACGATGACTTGTTCGTCAGCCAGTCGCTCATAGGCCGATTTGACCGTGCCACGGGCCACGCCCAGCTGTGCCGCCAGGGCCTGCCAGGACGGCAATCGGGCGCCCGGCGCCAGAGCGCCACTGCGGATGGCGGCAAGCACGCCCAAACGAATCTGCTCGGTCAGCGTGGATGCGGCGGACCGGTCGATACGGATGTCGAGCGCGTGAGGCATGCCGCATGGTACAGCCAAAATAGAGGTTTTTGGTTCTTTGCAGTGCACCGTGCCGGGCGCAAGATCGTCGTCATTCCGAACAGGAGCGAACCATGCCGACGAAACGCCTGATTGCCGCGCTGCTGGCCACCGCCGCACTTGCCGGGGCTGCCTATGCGCAGGCTCCGAAAGAAACGGTGCAGCCCAACTTCTCGCACGTCATCCCCAACCTGCCGGGCAAGTCGCTCGTGGCGGTGGAAGTGAACTATCCCCCGGGCGGAGCTTCCTCGCCGCACCGCCACGCGGGTTCCGCCTTCATCTACGCCTATGTGCTTTCCGGCGAAATAGAAAGCCAGGTCGACGATGGCCCCGCGCGGATCTATCACACCGGCGAATCGTTCTATGAAGCGCCGGGTGCGCATCACGGCATCAGCCGCAACGTGAGCAAGACCCAGCCCGCCAAGCTGCTGGCCGTGTTCGTCGTCGACACCGGCGAGAAACCCCTCACCACCCCGGATAAATAGGTATCACCATGTCTCCCCGCATCGATTACGTTCACGTCGCGCCGGCAGGTGCGAAGGCGCTCGGCACGGTTTACGGTTACATCATGCAGTCTGGCCTCGATCCCATCCTGGTGGATCTGGTCTATCTGCGCGTCAGCCAGATCAACGGCTGTGCCTACTGCCTGGACATGCACACCCGCGACCTGGTGAAAAAAGGCGTCGGTATTGAAAAGCTCGCGCTGCTGCAGGCATGGCACGAGGCCGGTAAGGTGTTCAGCGAGCGCGAAAAGGCGGCACTCGCCTGGGCCGAAACGGTGACGCGCGTTGCGGAAACCAGCGTGCCCGATAGTGCCTTCCAGGCCGCTTCGACCGTCTTCAGCGAAAAAGAGCTCGTGGACCTGACCTTTGCCATCGGTCTGATGAACACCTACAACCGGCTCGCCATCAGCTTCCGCAATCCGCCAGAGGCAGCGCTTCGCGCGGAAGGCTGAGCATGGGAACAATGCACATGTCCACCCCAAAGGTCTCTGGTCTCATCATCCCCGACAGCCGGATCGCTCGCGAAGCGACGGAGCTCCTTCGCGATATGGGAAGCGACATGCTGTTCGTGCACTCCATGCGAGTCTACGCCTGGGGCGCGTTGGCGGGCGAACGCAACCACCTGACATTCGATCCGGAGCTGCTCTACGTGGGCGCCATGTTTCACGACCTCGGCCTGACAGAGCGCTTCCATGGCAGCGCATTGCGTTTCGAAGTGGATGGCGCGAACGCGGCGCGCGAATTCCTTCGCAGCCAAGGCATTCCGGAGCAGAGCATCGACAAGGTGTGGAGCGCGATCGCGTTCCACACCACACCCGGCATCCCGCAGTTCATGCACCCGGAGGCGGCGCTGCTGCACCTCGCCGCAGGCATGGACGTGGCCGGCCGTTCCTATGATCAGTTCACCGACGCAGAACGCGAGGCCGTCACGGCCGCATGGCCACGCGAGAGGGGCTTCGAGCACGCCATGATCGATACCTTCTACGAAGGTCTGAAGCATCGCCCGGACAGCACGTTCGGTACATTCAACGACGACTTCCTCGCCTTCAAGGACCCTACGTTCCGCCGTGGCGATATGTGCAGCATCATGCTGCATTCGCCCTGGGTGGGGTAGGGCAACACCAACAGGAGCAAAGCATGTCTTCCCGTACATTCCTCGTTACCGGCGCAAGCAAGGGCATCGGCCGTGCCTTGTCCGAGCGGCTGGCCCAGGATGGCCACCGCGTTGTCGGCATCGCGCGACAGGCCGGCGATCAGGATTTTCCGGGTGAGCTCGTCGCGCTCGATCTGGCCGACCGCCAAGCCACCGAGCGGACCGTGCGCGACCTGGTTTCGCGCCATGCCTTCGATGGCGTGGTCAACAACGTTGCCACGGTGCGTCCGCAGCGCATCGGCGACATCGACCTGAACGATCTCGACGCCACCCTCGCACTCAACCTCCACCCGGCAGTGCAGGCCGTGCAAGCGCTTCTGCCGGGCATGCGCGAACGCGGCTGGGGCCGCATCGTCAACATATCCAGCCTCACCATCCTCGGAATGATCGAACGCACCGCTTACGCGGCCGCCAAGAGCGCCATGGTCAGCTTCACCCGCTCATGGGGACTGGAACTGGCGCGTACCGGCATCACGGTCAACGCGGTTGCGCCGGGCCCGACCGAAACCGTGCTGTTCCGCGAGAACAATCCGCCGGGGAGCGAGGGGGAGAAGCGTTATCTCGCTTCCGTTCCCATGAACCGGTTCGGCAAGCCGGAGGAACTGGCGGCGGCGATCGCGTTTTTCCTGTCGGAGGAGGCTAGCTTTATTACGGGGCAGACGCTTTTTGTGGACGGCGGCGCCTCGATCGGTAAGTTGGCATTTTGATGGGCCCAGGTCGACATTGGGACACATCAGTCGGAGCTAAGCCATGAAAGCTGCTTGGATTATGGCGCCCAGCGCCGGGGACTTTTCCATCACCGTCGGTGACGCCGACGCACCTGTGCTGGCCGACGACCGGATTCTGGTCGATGTAGAGACGGTCGGACTCACGTTTGACGAGCCCAAGTGGGGCACGAATGGCAGTCTACCGTTACCCGACGGCTCCATGCGGCCGTTGCCCGTCATCATCGGGCACGAATTCGCAGGACGTGTTGCGAGGGTGGGCTCGGCGACATCGGGTTTCGCCGTCGGGGATCGGGTCTTTGGACTCATCGACTTCTGGCGCAATGGTGCCGCAGCAGACCAGGCGAGCGTGTTGCCTGGCGAAATTGCGCACGTACCCGCAGCTGTAAGTAGCATCGACGCCTGTACCCTTCCCATCGGGGCACTTACCGCGTGGCAGGCGCTCTTTGACTTCGCCCAGTTGAAGAAAGGTGAGACGGTGCTCATCCATGGCGGTGCCGGTGCCGTGGGAACCTTCGCGATCCAGCTTGCGAAGGACGCCGGTGCCCGCGTGATCGCTACCGCACGCGGTCAGGCCGCGATGGCGCTCTGCCGGGCACTGGGTGCCGACCATGCGATAGATACATCGGTGGAGCGTTTTGAAGACGTCGCCGGTCCGGTGGATGTCGTCTTCGATACGGTGGGCCACGAATTGCTCGAACGTAGTTGGTCGTTTTTGCGACGGGGCGGCCGATTGGTGACCATCTCCGGCGAGGCAGAAGATGCGCCTTCGCCCGAGCGCGCAGCGGCGCTGGGCATCGAGGCGTACTGGTTCATCGTCGAGCCGAACCCGAAGCAGCTGGATCAGATCGTCAAAAAAGTAGAGGAAGGCCGGATCGCCGTTCAGATCGACCGGTGTTACCCGTTGAGTGATGCTCACAGGGCGTTCGTGGAAGCAGAGAACCGGGCCAGGCAGGGGAAGACCATCCTGGTAGTACGCGAATCGCGGGCGCAGTCGGTGCCGGCTAGGCCCTAAGCCCACAACGCCGCGGCGATTGCCGCGGCGAATACCCCGAACGACACCACTGCGGCCGCCAGCGACAGCAGCAGGCGCAAGGGCAGGGAGCGTCCCAACATCGCCAGCGACGGCAGGCTGACCGGAGGCAGGGTCATCATCAGGGCGGCAGCCGGAGCCACGCCCATGCCGAGCGTGAGCATCGCCTGGACGATCGGCACTTCGCCTGCCGTCGGAATCACGAACAGCATGCCAGCCAGTGCCAGGGCGAGCACCCAGAACCATTCGTTGCCGATGTCCGGACCGATATGCGGGAACATCCACGCACGCGCCGCGCCCAGCAGGAGCACGATCACCAGATATTCGGGAATGAGCCGCAGCGTCATGCCGCCGAAGATCCGCATCCAGCGGACCGCGGTCTGGCCCAGCGTGCGGGGCTCGTCTTCCTCCCGCGGCACCTGCACGGCGACGTGGTCGGCGGGCGCGGCGACACGATTCGCCAACCAGCCGAGGCCGAACACCATCGGCACGCTCAGGGCGAGACGCAACGCGGTCCATTGCCACCCGAGCACGAAGCCGGTGAAGACGAGGGTGGCGGGGTTGAGCATGGTGTTCGACAACCAGAAGGCCACCGCCGCGCCCGGCGCCGCATTCTGCCGGCGCAGGCCCACGACGACCGGCGCCGCGCAGCAGGTGCACATCATGCCGGGTATCCCGAGCAACCCGCCGGCCAGCGTGCTGCGGAAGCCGCTGCCCGCGAGTGCGCGGTGCACCGCGCTTGCGGGGATGAGCGCCTGCACGGCCGAGCCGATCAGCAGGCCGAGGATCATGGCCTTCCAGATGGCCTTTCCGTAGGCCAGCGCATAACCGAGGGCCGCGTCCCACGAGGGCGTGGGGGCCGCGTCCGCCGTACCCATGAGGATCGACGAACCGATGGAATGATGGGCCGCCGCGTCGAAGGCACGGCCGTAGTAGGGGTACCACTTCACGTAGAACAGCCCCGCCACCACGAGCAGAGCGAAGACCGACCAGCGCATCGTGCGGGAGCTGCGAAATGCCACACTCATGACCGTCCCCTCGGGAAACATGCGTGCGTTATGCTGCCGCATAGGATGACGACCGCGCTACCTCGCCTTTGGTGGAACCTGCCATGACTTGTGTCCGTTTGACCGAACTTGCCCATGGCGGCGGCTGTGGCTGCAAGCTCGCACCGTCGGTGCTGCGCGAATTGCTCGCCGATCGCGCCAGGGCCATGCCCTTCTCGCAGCTCTTGGTGGGCACCGAATCGAGCGACGACGCGGCGGTCTGGCAGGTCGATGAGCGCACCTGCGTCATCGCCACCACCGACTTCTTCATGCCGGTGGTCGACGACCCTTACGACTTCGGGCGCATCGCGGCCACGAACGCCCTGTCCGACGTGTACGCCATGGGCGGCAAGCCGATCATGGCTCTCGCGATCCTCGGCATGCCACTCGACAAGCTGGACACCGGCACCGTCCGCCGCATCCTCGAAGGCGGTGAGGCGGTCTGCGGGGAGGCCGGCATCCCCGTGGCGGGAGGCCACTCCATCGATTCGGTGGAGCCGATCTACGGGCTGGCCGCGATCGGCCTGTGCGTGCCTTCCGAGGTTCGGCGCAACACCGGCGCACGCGCCGGCGACGCGCTGATCCTCACTAAGGGCATCGGCGTCGGCGTGTACTCGGCAGCGTTCAAGAAACAGCAACTGCCCGAGGATGCATACGCCGAGATGATCGCCTCGACGACGCTCCTCAATCGCATCGGGCACGAGCTGGCGAAGGACGACGACGTGCATGCGATCACCGATGTCACAGGCTTCGGCCTCCTGGGCCACGCGCTCGAAATGGCGCGTGGCAGCGGCGTACGCATCCGCATCGACGCCGACAGCGTGCCGTGGCTGGCCCGGGCCGAAGCACTGGCGCAGGCCGGCTTCATTACCGGTGCCTCGACGCGCAACTGGAACAGCTACCGCGACGGCGTCACTCTGGACCGCGCGCTTCCCGACTGGCGTCGCCAGTTACTCACCGATCCGCAGACCTCCGGCGGCCTGCTGGTGGCCTGCCGCGCCGATCGCGCCGACGCCCTGCGCGATGCCATCGAGGCGGCCGGCTACCCGCGCGCTTCCATCGTCGGCGCGGTAGTGGAAGGCGACGCCGGCGTCACGGTGGCCTGACAAGGTCCGAATGTCGCGATCGATGGCGGAAGAGAATGGGAGTCGAACCCACCCGAGGCAGACTGGCTGCCTCACCCGGATTTGAAGTCCGGACGCCCCACCGGGGACGATTCTCTTCCAGAGATGCCGGCTACGGCGGAGCCGGTGCGTAGAGGTCGTCATAGCGCGGCTGCACACGTCGCAACGTGTCGCGTTTGAGCATAACACCCTGGCGTTCGAAGAACTCCAGGATCTGGATGGCTACCTTGCGTCCGCAGTCGAGACGATCGCGGAACGCGGGGGCCCCGAAAAATCCGTCCTGGGTCTCCGCGGATACGTCGAGTGCGATGCCGACCATCTCGTGCATCGTTGCGCGCAGGAAGTAGTGATCGTGCGCAACCTCGACAACGGAGCCGAGGCGGCCGACGAAGCGCAACAACTGTCGCACCTCGTCCTCGGGCCGCCGCAACTCGCCGGCGATGTCGCGCACGCGCGGCGGGCGGAAGCGTGCGGGGCCGCCGAGCAGGGGTTCGATGGCGGCCCAGAGCGATTCGCGCGCCGCCCCCATCTGAACGCTGTGGCTGGCCAGGCGCACGAACGCGCCGTCGCGGACGACGGCACCAACGAGGTCTTTATGCTGCAGCGCCATGGCCAAGGTGGCTGCCGGAAGACGGGGCACGACGGAGACGCGCAACTTCTCGCGGGCCAGGCCGGGCAGGTCGGGGTGCGCGGCATGGAAGGCGACGAGACGCTCCACGACGGCCGTCACGAAGTGGCGCCACGCGTCATCGCCGAGCACGATGCGCTCATCGCCCGTGACGAACATGTGCGCCATCGGCGGTAGCAGGGCATCGCGTGCTTCCGCCGACAGTGCGCGATCGCGCGCGAACGCATCGATGTCACGGGCGTAAGGCGGCGTGTCCAGCAGCGCCGCGAAGGCGGCCCGTGGGTCGTGGTGCGACAGGGCCGCGCGCTCTGCGACACGCTCGGGTTTGCGGCGTTGCCGCTCCGGCGCGCGCAGGTCGATGAAATGGCCTCCGCCGATCGTGCGCCGGGCGGACACGTCGCGCAGCACGAAACGGTCGAAGGCCGCCGCGGCAATAGGGCGGTCGAGCACCAGTTGCACGTCTGCCGCCTGACCTGGGCGCAACTGCTCGCCTTCGAGCGGGACGACGCGCACGCCCACCTCTGTCGCGCCATGGTGCAGTCGCGCGGGGAACCAGGCGGCGATGGCCTTCGATTCGGACGGCAGCAGCGTCATGCGCGCGTCGATGCGATCGGCCGGTGCGTGCAGCGCCGGGTCCACGATCATGTCGCCGCGCTGAATCGCGTCCTTCGTCACCCCCTCGCCCGTCAGGTTGAGCGCGCAGCGGTCGCCCGCGCGTCCGATGTCGACCTGCCGGTTCTGGGCGTGGATGGAGCGCACCCGTGCCGCGATGCCGGAGGGGCTGATCGTCACCGGATCCTTGAGACGCACGCTGCCCGAGAGCACCGTGCCCGTGACGACGACGCCGATGCCGGGAAGGGTGAAGACGCGGTCCGCCGCCATGCGGAAGCGCCCGTCCTCCCGGCGCTCGCCGAGAACTCCGGCCTCGGCGATCAGTCGAGCGCGCAGCGCATCGATGCCTGCGCCGGTGGCCGACGACACCGGGACGATGTCGGCACCGGCGAGCACCGTGCCGCGACACGCTTCGCGAATATCGTTCGCGACGGCGGCGAGGCGCTCGGGCGGCACCAGGTCGGCCTTCGTCAGCGCGACGAGACCGCGTTGCGTGCCGAACAGGTCGACGATCGCCAGGTGTTCCAGTGTCTGCGGCATCACGCCGTCGTCGGCGGCGACGACCAGCAGCGCGAAGTCGATGCCGCTGGCACCGGCGACCATGGTGTGCACGAAGCGTTCGTGCCCGGGGACATCGACGAAGCCGAGCGCCGGCCCGCCGTCGACCGGCAGGTATGCAAAGCCGAGGTCGATGGTGATGCCACGCGCCTTTTCCTCTTTCAGGCGGTCGGTGTCGACACCGGTGAGTGCGCGGACCAGCGACGTCTTGCCGTGGTCGATGTGCCCCGCGGTACCGACGATCACGGGTGCCCCGCGCTCCCGGCGGCGAGAGCGTCGAGGAAGGCCGCTTCATGGCCGGCGTCGAGGCAGCGCAGGTCGAGGTGCAGGGCACCGTCGGCGATGCGACCGATCACGGGTCGAGGCACGGCGCGGAGGCGCGCCGCGAATTGCTCCAGCGCCGTCTGGCTGCCCCGCGCGCGGATGCGGAGGGCCGCGCTCTGCAGGGTGTCGAGCGGCAGTGCGCCCGAGCCGATCTGGCTGAGGCACGTGACGACGTCGACGTCGAACGAGGCACCGAGCCGCGCCGCCACATCGGGCAGCAGGCGCTCGGCCTGGGCGTGGATGGCGGCGGCCTCGCGGACGAGGTAGCGCAGGGTCGGCAGGCGATCGCCCAGGCGGTCGGGGTCGCGATACAGCCGCAGCGTCGCCTCGATGGCGGCCAGCCGCATCTTGTCGACGCGCAGCGCACGCTTGAGCGGGTTGCGGTTGATCTGCGCGATCAGTGCCGCGTCGCCGACGATGAACCCGGCCTGCGGGCCGCCAAGCAGCTTGTCGCCGGAGAACGTGACCAGGCGCGCGCCCTCCGCGACCGCCTCGCGCACCGTGGGCTCCTTCGCGAGGCCGTGGCGCGACAGGTCGACCAGGCTGCCCGAGCCCAGGTCGTTTAGCAGCGGCACGCCGGCTTCGTCGGCGATGGCGGCGAGTTCGCGGGCGTCGACCCCGGCGGTGAAGCCCTGGATCCGGTAGTTCGACGTGTGCACCTTCAGCACAAGGCCCGTGCGCTCGTTCAGCGCGTTTCGGTAGTCGGCCGCGTGCGTGCGGTTCGTCGTGCCGACTTCCACCATGTCCGTGCCGGCGCGCGCCATGATGTCGGGCATGCGGAACGCGCCGCCGATCTCGATGAGCTCGCCCCGTGACACCACCGCCTCGCGACGCAGTGCAAAGGTGTTGAGGCAGAGCAGCACGGCCGCGGCATTGTTGTTGACGACCGTGGCGTCTTCCGCCCCCGTCAGCTCGCGCAACAGGTCGCGCACGTGGTCGTCGCGCTCGCCGCGCGAGCCGGTATCGAGGGAGTACTCGAGCGACACCGGGTGGCGCATGGCCTGCACGGCAGCGTCGACCGCCGCGTCGGCGAGCTGCGCCCGCCCGAGGTTGGTGTGCAGCACGATGCCGGTCAGATTGAACACGATGCGTAAGGAGGCACGGCGCGCGGCCAGTTTTTCGCCAGCTTCGCGCGCTATGCCGGCGGCCGTCGGCACCGGCCGGGCCTCGCGCGCCATGGCGATCCGGACGCCGGCGAGCACATCGCGGATAGCATCCGTGACGACCGGGCGGCCGTGCGCTTCCACGAGTTCAGCCGCCTCGGGCGTGGCGAGCACGGTGGCGACGGCGGGGATCTGGCGGAGCAGGGCGATGTCGGGTTCGGCCATGGGCTCAGGTTGGCGAGAGCAGCAGCGGATTCGGTGCGTGCCTCGAGTATCCCGCTTCGGCGACCAGCAGGTCGAGTCCGAGCGAGGCCAGGTCGTCCGCGTACGGGTCGACCTTCATGTCGCGCAACTGATAAAGCAGCTTGCTGTACGTATGGCAGTCGCCGCAGGTTTCCACCTTCACGGTCTCCGGAGCGCCTTCGATGCCCTGCACGGACAGCTTGCGGGTGCCACCGCAGTGGAGGCACACGGCGCGCACGTGGTTCCACGCGGTGGAGCAGAGCGAGCAGTACAGGTAGCGGGTGCCGGGCGTCGTGCCGCTGGCGGTGATCAGCCCCGCGACCGACGGCGAGCCGCAACACGGGCACAGCGCGCGTTCCTCCAGCAGCCGCAGTTCGTCCACGGGAAGCCGCGCGGCCGAACCCGTGAAGTACACCTGCAGCGCCGCGGCGACGAAGACGGCCGCCGCGGCTTCGTCCGCCGGCACGCGGCCGCGCAGGAAGCGGTCGGCACGCTTTTCGAGAGCGTCGGCGTGGTCCGCGCGCAGAGCTGCGATGGCGTCACGCGCCGGATCTGGAAGGCCCGGTGCGTCCACATGGTCGAGCAGGGCGGCCAGACCCTCGCGCCAGGCCTGGTCGCGCCGATGGCCGTCGGCGGCGAGCGGCGGCAGGCGGGCCTCGACGGCCTGGGCGAGCGCCGCCGGTGCCACTGACGCGTGGGGCTCCTGCATGGCCGCGACCGCGTGCTGTGCGTGCGAAAGCGCGGCCATGAAACGCAGCCACGCCTCCATCGGATGGCCATCAGCCAGTGTCTGCAGGCGGTCCCCGCTGGACGCGAACCGCGCGAGCGGATCCGGCAGGACGATCGGGTCCGGCGCCTTCACGCCGGCGTGCGAGGGGCCTGACCATGTCGCGTTGGGCGGGGCTTCGGCTTGCTTCACGGATTCTTCCTGGGTTCGGTCTTCACCCGCTGGCCCGACGCCAGCTGGTAGAACCACTTGCGATGATGGTGCCACGCCCAGCCGGGCGTGACGTAACCCTGCGTCATGCTGCGCACCGACCCGCGGATCCAGATGGCCGCATAGACGTGCACGATCCAGACGAGGATCGCGGCGATCGCGGCAAGGCTGTGCACCAGCACCGCCACGCGCTGCATGGGGATCGACGTCGCTTCGCCGAAGTACACCTGCCAGATCAGCAGGCCCGAGACGAACAGGGTAGGGATGAGAAGCGTCATCGCCCAGAACACCGCCTTCTGGCCGCTATTGTTGCGGCCGACCGGCGGCACGTGCTCGTCGTCGTTCTTCACCACGCTGACGATGGCCTTCGACCAGGCGGCGTCGTCGCGGTTGAAGAAGTTGTTTCGCCAGAACTGCACGAACATGCCGACCCAGCTCACCAGCAGCCCCACGCCGAACCACGGGTGGGCGGCGCGCGCCCACTGGCCGCTGCCGAACAGGTTCGACAGGAAGAAGAAGTATGGGTGGAAGAAGGACAGGCCCGACAGCACCAGCAGCAGGAACAGCCCCGCGTTGATCCAGTGGTTGACGCGGTTGGCGGTGGTGTAGCGGGTGAAGGCACGTTCCGGACGGGTCATGACGGCTTCTCCTCTTCTTCCTTCATCTCGCGCAGGAGGCGATCGGCCTCGAGTTCATCTTCTTCCTGCACTTCGTTCGGGCCGACGGTAACCCAGTGGAAGAAGCCGAAGATGGCGGCCGCGGCGATGCCGAAGACCGCAAGCGGCTTGATGGCGCCTTTCCACGCCTGCACCAGTGGGCTGATGCGCGGCTTGTCGGGCAGGCCGGAGTAGAGCGACGGCTTGTCGGCGTGGTGCAGCACGTACATGACGTGCGTGCCGCCGACTTCCGGCGGGTCGTACAGGCCGGCCTTCTCGAAGCCGCGGGACTTGAGATCCTCGATGCGCTCGCCGGCCCAGTCCGTCATGTCGGTCTTTGAACCGAACATGATCGCGCCGGTGGGGCACGCCTTCACGCAGGCCGGCT
Organism: Luteibacter jiangsuensis; assembly: GCF_011742555.1. Taxonomy (GTDB): domain Bacteria; phylum Pseudomonadota; class Gammaproteobacteria; order Xanthomonadales; family Rhodanobacteraceae; genus Luteibacter; species Luteibacter jiangsuensis. The sequence goes on along the minus strand of NZ_JAAQQR010000005.1, from coordinate 41,836 downwards.
CGAGGCCGACCGACACGCGATCGGAGCACAGCGTGCACTTGTACGCCTTGTGATCCACCTTGCTGATGCGCGGGACGTCGAACGGGCAACCCTTCACGCAGTAGCCGCAACCGATGCACTTGTCGCTGATGAAGTCGACGATGCCGTTGGCGTACTGGACGATGGCACCGGGCGCCGGGCAGGCCTTCAGGCAGCCCGGGTCTTCGCAGTGCATGCAGCCGTCCTTGCGTATCAGCCACTCCAGGTTGCCCTGTTCGTTCTCGTACTCCGCGAACTTCATCAGGGTCCAGACGCTGGGCCCGAGGTCGGCCGGGTTCTCGTACGAGCCTTCGAAATGGCCGATTTCCGGGCGCAGGTCGTTCCACTCCATGCACGCGGACTGGCATGCCTTGCAGCCGATGCAGCGGCTGACGTCGATGAGTTTGGCAACCTGGTCTTCATGGCTGCGGGCCGCGGGAGGCGTGATGGTCGTCGCCGAGCGCCGGACATAATCTTGCGATTGCAGGTCTGACATGGCGTGGACCTCAGGCAGCGACCGGTGCGGTGGTCTTTTCGACGTTGACGAGGAACGCCTTGAACTCGGGCGTCTGTGTGTTGGCGTCGCCGACCGACGGCGTGAGTGTGTTGGCGCCGTAACCCTTGCGCGCCTGGCCGGTGAAGCCCCAGTGCAGCGGCACGCCGATGACGTGGGTGGGCTTGCCGTCGACGGTGAGCGGCTTGATGCGCTTGGTCACATAGGCCTTGCACACCACCTCGCCTCGCTTCGACGACACCTTGACCCAGCCGCCTTGCTCGATGCCCTTTTCCTTCGCGAGCGCCTCGCCGATCTCGACGAATTCCTCCGGCTGGAGGATCGCGTTGATCAGCGCGTGCTTGGTCCAGAAATGGAAGTGCTCGGTCAGGCGGTACGTGGTGGCCACGTACGGGAAATCTTCGCGCTTGCCGAAGTTGGCCCGATCGTCGGCGAAGACGCGCGCCACCGGGTTATGCGCGACCTTCGGGTGCAGCACGTTGTCGACCGGCGATTCCATGGGCTCGTAATGCTCGGGGAACGGGCCATCGGCCATGAGGTCGCGGGCGAACAGGCGTCCCATGCCTTCCGCGTTCATGATGAAGGGGCCTACGCCGTCAGTGGGCTTCACGGTGGGGCCGTAGTCGGGCACGTCGAGGCCGACCCAGCGCGTGCCGTTCCACTCGATGATCGGCTTCTTCGGGTTCCATGCCTTGCCGTTGACATCGGCGCTGGCGCGGTTGTAGAGGATGCGTCGGTTCGCCGGCCACGCCCATGCCCAGTTCGGCGCGATGCCCTGCTCACGTGGGTCGGTGGCATCGCGGCGGGCCATCATGTTGCCCTTCTCGGTGAACGATCCGGTGAAGATCCAGCAGCCCGCGGAGGTGCTGCCGTCGTCGCGAAGCTGCGCGAACGAATCCAGCAGCGTGCCGCCCTTCGTAACCGCACCCGTGGTGGCGTCGGTCAGGTCGGTGAGCGCGCGGCCGTTCATCTCCTTGGCGAGCTCTTCCGGATCGGGCGCCCGCGGGTCGGTGTACTTCCAGGTGAGGTTGAGGACCGGGTCCGGGAACGCGCCGCCCTCCTTGCGGTACAGCTCGCGCAGCCGCTGGAAGATGCCGGTCATGATCCAGATGTCGGACTTCGCGATGCCCGGGGCCTCGGCCGCTTTCCAGTGCCACTGCAGCCAGCGCGCGGAGTTGACGAGCGAGCCGCTCTCCTCGGCGAAGCAGGTGGTGGGCAGCTGGAAGACCTCGGTCTGGATCTCGGACGGCTTCGCCGGGTTCTGCGGGCCGAAGTCCTGCCAGAAACGCGAGGTCTCGGTGTCCAGCGGATCCATCGTGACCAGGAACTTCAGCTTGCTCAGGCCACGGCGGATCTTGCCGCGATCCGGGAACGCCTGCAGGGGGTTGAAGCCCTGGCAGATGTATCCGGTCAGCTCGCCGTTGTTCATCATCTCGAACGCCTTGATGACGTCGTACAACGGGATGTCGAGCTTCGGGAGCCAGTCGTAAGCCCAGTTGTTCTCGGCAGTCGCCGCGTCTCCGTAGAGCGCCTTCTGCAGGCTGACCACGAACTTGCGGTAGTTCTGCCAGTAGCTGGTCTGTCCGTCGCGCAACGGCTTGAAGAGGCGGGTCTTCATATAGTCGTCGAACGTCGTCTCGCGATCGTTCGGCAGCGTGAGGTAGCCCGGCATCAGGTTCGACAGCAGGCCCACGTCGGTGAGGCCCTGGATGTTCGAATGGCCGCGCAACGCGTTCATGCCGCCACCCGCCACGCCGATATTGCCAAGCAGCAGCTGCACCATCGCCATGGCGCGGATGTTCTGCGAACCGACGGTGTGCTGCGTCCAGCCCAGGGCGAACAGGCTGGTCATCGCCTTTTCCGGTGCCGCCGTGGCAGCGATAAGTTCGCAGATGTGCAGGAACTTGTCCTGTGGCGTGCCACAGATGCGCGAGACCATCTCCGGCGTGTAGCGGGCGACATGCTGCTTCAGCAGGTTGATGACGCAGCGCGGGTCCTGCCAGGTGTCGTCGGACTTCGCGAAGCCCTTTTCATCGAGCTCATAATCCCAGGTCGAGCGGTCGTAGCCGTGGCGCGCTTCCTCGTAGCCGCTGAACAGGCCGTCCTGGAAGGCGTACCCCTCGCGCACGATGAGACCGGCGTTCGTGTACGAACGGACGTACTCGTGCTGGATGGCGTCCTTCTCCAGCAGGTAACGCATCACGCCGCTGAGGAACGCGATGTCGGTGCCCGGCCGGATGGGGGCGTAGTAGTCGGCGACGGAGGCCGTGCGCGTGAAGCGCGGGTCGACCACGACGAGCTTCGCGCCGTTCTCGATCTTGGCTTCGATGACCCATTTGAAACCGCACGGGTGTGCCTCGGCGGCATTGCCGCCCATGACGATCACCAGATTGGCGTTACGGATGTCCTGCCAGGTGTTGGTCATTGCACCGCGACCGAATGATGGGGCCAAACTGGCCACCGTCGGTCCGTGTCAGACGCGCGCCTGGTTGTCGAACACCACCATGCCGAGGGAGCGGGTGACCTTCCAGGTGAGGAAGGACGTTTCGCTGGAGGACGCCGAGGCGGCCAGCATGCCGATGCTGGTCCAGCGGTTCACCGTGGTGCCTGCGGCATTCGTCGCCTGGAAGTGCTTGTCGCGGTCGTCCTTCATCAGGCGTGCGATGCGGTCGAGCGCGAAATCCCACGACACTTCCTTGAACTCGGCCGAGCCGGGCTCGCGGTAGCGTGGCGCCTTCAGGCGGGTCGGGGCGTGCACGATATCGAGCAGCGCCGAGCCCTTCGGGCAGAGGGTGCCGCGATTGACCGGATGGTCAGGGTCGCCCTCGATGTGGATGATGTTCGACAGCGCATTCTTCGCACGGTCGCCCATGCTGTAGATGAGGATGCCGCATGCCACCGAGCAGTACGTGCAGGTGTTGCGCGTCTCGGTGGCGTGGGTGAGCTTGAACGGCCTGACCGCTGCCGCCTGGGCCACACCGGCCGCGCCGAAGCCGAGCATGCCGAGGCTGGATGCGGCGAGGCCTAAGCCTGTGAACTTGATGAACTCTCGGCGGGTCATGGTCATCGCACGAGCTCCCGGGAATCTTGGCTGGACGAACCGTCGGGTGGAACTGACGGCAGTTGGCTTGACGTTGCTCCCTGAATACCCCGCCTTCACGGAGTGTTCGCAGGAACGCTAGCACGACTTTCCGGGCCCGTCGATGACGTTTCTGCGCTTTTGGGGTTCGACCTTTGGATGGGGGGAGGTGGCCAGGGCGAACTCCGGAGTGGTTGCGATGTGGGGCCAAGCCAGGGCCATCAAATTCGTTTGAAGATCCACATAAGTGCACTCAATCCGTGCAGAATTGCGTGGTCATCATCCAAATCGGGGCCCCGCGATGGAAAGGAGGGTCCGGATGACACTCTCGTATCGCGTTGAGAAATTATGGCACCCTCTTTTCGACCCGCGCCGACGGTTGACCGTCGGCATGGAACTTCAACGCGATGACCGCGCCCCGTTCATTCAAAACAGGCTCGATGAAATCCGTTCCGTCGTTCGCGTAGATCAGCACGTTGCCCGCAGACGGGACTAGCCGTTTTTCCGGGCCAGTATCGCGACGTATCCACGGGACACCGTTGCGGACGGCGATCACGTGGCGGCTATCACCGTCTATGACGTAGGCACCGGCAAGCGCGTTGATAGCCTCCGGTTTCCAGGCAGCCGGTTCGAACGTCCGGTAGGGGACGCCGAGTGCCAGCGCAGCAATACGCCGGGCAAGCGATCTGGCGGCGACCTTGGGTGCATCCGAATTCTCGAGCACCGCGACGGCGACATCCTGGCCTGGCGCGTAGACATAGTAAGCCGAGTAGCCTTCGATGCCCCCGGAGTGCTCCACGATGGCGACGCCGTGGAGATCGCCCGGGATGGTTCCCAGGCCATAAGGGAGTTCATGCGGGCCCAGACGAGCCCCGGTCGCCATCGATCGGAAGATGGCCGGCCACGGTGCGGGGCCGGTTGCCAACCGATGGAGGAGCATGGCGACACTTCCCGCATCGCTATCCAACGCGCCGGCGGCCCCAGGGCCGGTGATGCTGTACAACGGCGGCTTGGCCACAACATCGGCGGCGGTCGTCGAATACCCGGATGCCATGCCGGGCACGACGGTCGCATCGTCGTGAAATCCGATCGCATCGATACCGAGCGGTTCGAGCACGAGTTTTCGCTCCGCATTCGACCAGCTGAGGCCGGTAATCTTTTCAAGGATGGCGCCAAGCACCATGTAACCCGAATTGCTGTAGCGCCAGTCCGTGCCAGGGGGAAAATCGGTTCCTGCCTTTCCGATCAGTGCCAGCCGATGGGCCGTATCGAGCGGCTCGGCAAGTGGGGCATCCCACGCGTCACTGACGCCGGACGTATGGTTCAGAAGCTCGTGGACCGTGATGCCAGCGGAACCTGGAAAGCCTGGAAGCCACTTGGCAATGGAATCATCGAGTGCCAGGCGGCCATCGGCCTGGAGCTTCAGGATGGCCGCTGCCGTCACGGTCTTCGTCAGTGAGCCGATACGAAATCGACTGGCAGGGGCGAGCGCCACGTTGAGCTCGACGCTCGACAGGCCGCGCGAGGCGGAGTAGATGAGCCTGCCACCCTTCATCACGGCCACGCAGGCGCCCGGACCATCCGCCGGTATCGAGTCGACGATGGCATCGGCCTTCGATGTCCAATCAGTCACGCCGGATGCGGATACGACGGCAATCCATGCCATTGCTATGATCGCCGCCAATCCCTTTTTCATGATCATTCCCCTGGATGCCAGGGGAAGATACAACTAGGTGGCAATTGATCGCGATGGACTGGAACGACCTCCGCTTCTTCCTCTCCGTGGCCCGATCCGGCAGCCTCACGCAGACGGCCGCCGCGATGGGTGTCAGCCAGTCCACGGTCAGCCGACGCATCGGTGAGCTGGAAGCCAGCGTCGGCATGACGCTGTTCGCCCGGCATGCGACCGGGTATTTCCTCACCGATGAAGGGCGCGAAGTGCTCAGGCACGCGGAGGTGGTGGAGGACGGCATCCTCGCGCTGGAACGCGGTGCCGCCGGCCTCGACAAGACGCCGACCGGCACCGTCCGTGTGGCCACTTCGGAAAATCTGGCCACCGATCTCATCATTCCGGCGCTGCCGGTGTTCCGCGAGCGGTTCCCGGGCATCTGCCTCGAGCTCATCACCAGCAACACCACCGCGAACCTCAGCCGGCGCGAGGCGGACATCGCGCTCCGTGTCGTGCGGCCGGAGCGCGGCAATCTGAAGGTAAGGCGGGTAGGGCACATGACCTACTCGGTCTATGGCAGCCGCGACTACCTCGACGCCCATCCGGCCATTCCCGGAGAACCGCTCGAAGGGCGTCACATCATCACCTGGGACGAGAGTCACGCCCACTTGCCGGCCGCGAACTGGCTTGCGCAGACCCACCCCGGTTGCAAGGTGGCATTGGTGACGACGAGCCTCCCGACACAGATCGCGGCCGTGCGAGCCGGCCTGGGATTGGCCGTGATTCCGGACTTCCTGGCGACGGGCGACGATTTCGTGCGTGTGGTGCCGCCGGAAGAACTCTTCAGCAACGAGGTGTGGCTGGTGACCCACGCCGACCTGGTCGCGTCCGCCCGCGTCCGTGCGGTAAGCGAGTTCCTTGCGGACCACGTGGTAAAAACGAACCGCGATCTGGCCGGCTGAGCCTGGCTTCAGCCAGGCTGGAATGCGCGCCAGAGTCCGTAAGAGTCCTCGATGAAGTTGTACGCAGCGATCTTGCCGTCGCGCACGGTGCAGATCACCGCGAAGTCGCTGCTGAAGTTTTTTCCCGTGCTCACGATCCGGTGCGTGAAATGACCTGTCAGCACCGCCTGGTCGCCGCTTTCGTAGATGCGTTCCACCTGGAAATCGAGCGGCACGAAGTTCGGCGGGAACAGCGCCATCCATTCGCGAACGGCATCCTTGCCCTTGCGTACGCCGATCGTGGGCACATCCGGCGCACCCTGGACCTTCCACACCACGTCGTCGGTGAGGCAGGCGAGCGTCTTTTCGAGATCCTTGCTGAAGAACGTATCGAGGTAGGACTGGACTACCTGTCCGGCGGTCCGTTCGTTAGTCGTCGTCATGTTGCTCTCCCTCTGCAGATCAGCGGTGACCGCCGGCAAGCACCAGGAACTCTCCGGTCGTCCAGCTCGATTCGTCGGATGCGAGGTAGACCGCGGCAGGCGCGATATCGGAGGGCTTGCCCAGGCGTCCGAGCGGGGTCCTGGCGGTGATCATGGCGGCGAAATCCGATCCCTCGCCAAAGCCGCCTGCTTCCACACCTTCGGTCTCGACCACGCCGGGCTTTATCGCGTTGACGCGTATCCGGCGCGGCGCAAGCTCGGTGGCGAGGGCGCGCGTCAGTCCGTCGATGGCGCCCTTGGTAGCAGTGTAGATCGACGCGTTGTCCGGCCCGAACAGCGTCACCGTGGAACTCATGTTCACGATGCTGCCGCCATCCGGCATCACCTTCAGGGCTTCCCTCACCGCCAGCAGGTAGCCGAACACGTTCAGTTCCATGTGCCGGCGGAAGAGCTCCAGCGTGGTGTTGCCGACGGGCTGGAAGTCGTAAACGCCGGCGTTGTTGACCAGGATGTCGACACGGCCGTAAACACGGGCCGCTTCGGTGAACAACGCCTCGACCTCGCTCGGCTTGCTCATGTCGGCCTTGACGGCGACGGCCTTTCCGCCAGCGCTCACGATGTTCGCGACCAAGGCATCCGCGGCTGTCTTGCTGCTGGCGTAGTTGACGACCACGGAGGCGCCTTCGGCCGCGAACTGCTGTGCGATGGCGGCACCCAGGCCCTTCGAGGCGCCCGTGACGACGGCCACTTTGTTTTGCAGACGATGTGTCATGTGCTTGATCCTCGATCTCGAATCAGGACGTGGTCCGGCTCTGCCAGAGATCCACCGGGCCCAGACGGTCGGCGCCCTGGGTTTCCAGCATCCAGCCCGGATACTCGGCTGGAAGCTCGCTGACGGCGTCGAGCTGGCGGATCTCGTCCTCGCTCAGCGTCAGGTCGATGGCGGCGAGGTTGTCTTCCAGCTGGTCGAGTCGTTTGGCACCCACAAGCACGGAAGTGACGACAGGCTTCGAGAGCAGCCAGGCGAGGGCTACGCGGGCGGGTGTACAGCCGTGCGCTTCGGCAATGGGGCGCAGCACGTCGATCACGTCCCAGGCGCGCTCCTTGTCCACGATGGGGAAGTCGAAACCGGAGCGGCGCGAGCCTTCAGGCGACTGATTCTCACGGCTGAACTTGCCCGACAGCAGACCGCCAGCCAGCGGGCTCCACACCAGCAGGCCCATCTTCTCCGACTGCAGCAGCGGGGCGATCTCGCGCTCCACGTCGCGACCTGCGATCGAGTAATAAGCCTGCACGGTCTGGAAGCGCGAGATATTCAGCCGCGCCGAGAGGCCGAGCGCGGTAGCGATACGCCATGCCTGCCAGTTGGACACGCCGACGTAGCGGACCTTGCCTTGGCGCACCAGATCGTCCAGCGCACGCAAGGTTTCCTCCATGGGCGTAAGGACGTCGGTGGCGTGGATCTGGTACAGGTCGATGTGATCGGTCTGCAAGCGCTTCAGGCTTGCCTCCACCGCATCCATGATGTGACCGCGCGACGCGCCGACGTCGTTACGGCCCTGGCCCATGCGGCTGTAGACCTTCGTGGCCAGCACCACGTCCGATCGTGCGATGCCGAGGTTGCGGAACGACTGCCCGAGCGTGCGCTCGCTGGCGCCGGCCGAGTAGACGTCGGCGGTGTCGAAGAAGTTGATGCCGGCGTCGAAGCTGGCCTTTACGAGCCGGTCCGCATCGTCCTGGCCGACATTACCGATGTGCTTGTAAACACCGGTGCCGTCGCTGAACGTCATCGTCCCGAGGCAGAGCTGCGAGACGAGAAGACCGGTGTTGCCGAGTGTCTTGTACTTCATCGTGACCTCCGTTACTGGGGAATGCCCTGTGGAGATCAGTCTGTGGTTTCCAAAAATGAATTAGAACAGACACATAATGGAAACAGGTTTCTAAATTTAGAAAGGGTGGCTTGCGATGGTACCCGCTCGGCCTTGCGGCGGCCGGGGGAAGTTGGGGCGTAAGAACGTCGTGGTTCTCCGTTGCACTCCCGTGATGGACGTGTGCACGACGTCTCGCATCTGCATAACGCCCCCTGTGACACGATTCTGCTTCCGGGCGCTGTTACACCCACAACAGGATGCATCGATGAGCCCGTCAGCCGCCCTACTGGCAAGAAGTTGATCGGACTCGGCAGACGTGGCCAAGGCCTATCGGCAGACGTCGAGCGCGAGCCCCTGATCAGAGCGGAACTGTTCAACGCGGATCAACTGGAAGCGCACGGCCCTTTTCTTGCACATCGTCACCACGTCGCGTCGAAAAGGACGCCCGAATGGCTGGTGCCCAGGCTTGCCGACAATGAACGGATCATATTGGAAGCCTGTCGCGGCTTGATGTCGGCGAGCAGGCAGGGTGAGGCGACCACACCCGCAGGTGTCTGGCTCCTGGACAATCTTTACCTCGTCGAGGAGCAGATCGACACCGCGAAACGGGATTTTCCGGACGGCTACAGCCGCGAGCTCGTTCAGCTCGACGACGGACCGTCCAAAGGCCTGCCTCGCGTCTATGATGCCGCTCTGGAGGTCATCGCCCACGGCGACGGCCGCGTCGACGAAAGCGGGCTTGCTCGATTCCTCACGAGCTACCAGTCCGTAACGCCGCTGAGCCTCGGCGAGCTCTGGGCCGTGCCGATCATGTTGCGCATGGCCCTGATCGAAAACCTGCGCCGCATCGCCGTTCGCCTGACCCATGATCGCGCAGGTCGCAGGCGCGCCGCGCGATGGGCGAACGCGATGACACGGATGGCGGCGGAAGACGCGAAAAACGTGGTGCTCGTCGTGGCCGACATGGCCCGGTCGGCTCCGGTGATGACCGCGCCGTTCGTGGCCGAGCTTGTGCGGCGGCTGCAGGGGCAGGGACCGGCGCTCGCGATGCCGTTGAGCTGGGTCGAGCAACGCCTCGCGGAATCGGGGCAAAGCATCGATTACCTGGTTCAGATGGAGTCACAGCAGCAGGCCGCGCAGCAGGTGTCGATGAGCAATAGCATCGGCAGCCTGCGCGCCCTCGCGATGATCGACTGGCAGGCGCTCGTCGAACGGACGAGCCTCGTCGACGCTGCCTTGCGGGAAGATCCGGCTGGCGTCTATGGACGCATGGATTTCGCCAGCCGTGACGACTATCGCCATCGGATCGAGCGCCTCGCCCGAAAGAATGGGCTCGACGAGGTGCACGTGGCGCGTGCCGTGCTCGACGCGAGCCTGGCCGGGCAGGGACTGTCCTCGCATGTCGGCTACCACCTCCACGGCAATGGCCTGCCAGCATTGCGGCGAAGGCTTGGAATCCGCAGCTCGCGTACGGACCGCGACGGCACTGCGGTGTCGAGGTCGACCTTTGGCTTGTCCATGGCGCTCTTCGTCGGCCTGACGCTCGCCCTGACGACAGTCCTGTTGGGCAGCGGTTCGCTCGAGCATTTCAATCCGGTGCTGATCGTCATCCTGGTTCTCGCCGCCGCGATACTCGCAAGCCAATTCGCACTCGGGCTGCTGAACCTCGCGGCTACGGTGCTGACGCGTCCCGATCGGCTCCCACGCATGGACTACAGCAAAGGCATCCCGATCGAGGCGAGCACCATGGTGGTTGTACCGACGTTGCTTGGCAATCCGGGCGATGTCGACGAGCTGGTGGATGCGCTCGAGATCAGGTTTCTCGCAAATCGCGATGCCTGCCTGCGATTCGCGCTCCTTACCGACTTCACCGACGCCGTGACCCCGTCATTGCCCGGCGATCCGGCGATTCTCCAGCGCGCACACGATCGCGTGGACGCGCTCAACGCGCGATACGCTTCCGGTGGCCCGGACCTGTTTTTCCTGTTTCACAGGCCGAGGGAATGGAGCGACACCGAGCAGTGCTGGATCGGCGCGGATCGCAAGCGGGGCAAGCTCGCGGCGCTGAACGCGTTGTTGCGAGGCCAGGGGCGGAGCCGTTTCCAGCTCGTGGTGGGACGTCTCGAGCACCTTCCGCACATCCGTTACGTGATCACGCTGGACACCGACACGCATCTCCCGCGCGATGCGGCGCATCTGCTGGTCGGCGCCATGGACCATCCGCTGAACCGGCCCGTCTTCGATGCCGCGCATACCCTGGTCACCTCGGGCTACGGCATCATGCAGCCGCGCATCGGCATCGCGCTGCCGGCGCAGGCACGGTCGCTGCACGCGCGCCTCTATGGCGCGGATGCGGGTGTCGATCCGTATACGCGAGCCACGTCGGACGTGTATCAAGACCTCTTCCACGAAGGCTCCTTCATCGGAAAGGGTATCTACGACATCGATGCCTTCGAGCATGCGATGGCCGACCGATTCCGCCCGGAGCGCGTGCTCAGCCACGACCTGATCGAGGGGTGCGTGGCCCGTTCCGCGTTGCTCACCGACGTGCTCGTCTTCGAAGGCACGCCGGACCGCTACCTCGACGAGAGCCAGCGCCGTCATCGCTGGATGCGAGGTGACTGGCAACTCCTGCCGTGGTTGCTCCCGATGGTGCCGGCTGCCGGGAAGTGGCGGCGCAACGATCTCAGCAGCCTGTCCCGATGGAAGATTTTCGACAACCTGCGCCGCAGTCTCGTGCCCGCTGCCACGTGGCTTCTGCTGGTCGTCGGCTGGCTCGCGATGACGCCGCTCGTGACCTGGACGCTGGCCGTCCTATCCATGGCGCTGCTCCCCATTCTCCTGCAGGCGTTCATGGAGGCCGTTCGCAAACCTCGCGACATCGACTGGCGCCAGCAGGGTCACGTCGCGCTGGCCGCGTCGGGCGCGCATGCGGCGCGGCTCGCGATCGCGATCGCGTCACTGCCCCACGATGCGTACTCGGGGCTGGATGCGATGGTCCGTTCCGTCTGGCGTATCGCCGTCAGCCGCCGACACCTTCTCGAATGGCGCTCGTCGGGCCTCGTGTCGAAGCAGGGACGCCATCGACATCGAGTGCCGTGGGCTGCCATGTGGCCCGGTCCGGCGTCGGCTCTCGCGGTGTTCGCGCTCCTCGCTTTCGCGCGCCCGCTCGCCATCGTCGTGGCATCACCCTGGCTGGTGCTCTGGGCGACCTCGCCGGTGATCGCGTGGTGGGTCAGCCGCGCTCCGACGAGCCGCCGTTTCGTCCCCAACGAGGGCGATCTAGCCTTCCTGCGGAAGCTTGCGCGGCGCACATGGGGGTTCTTCGAAGTGCACGGCGGCCCCGACGATCACGGACTACCGCCCGACAACCTGCAGATGGTGCCGCAGCCCCGCTTGGCGAGACGGACATCCCCCACCAATATCGGCCTGGGGCTGTTGGCCGGTTTCGCCGCCTACGACTTCGGTTATCTCGGTACCGGCCGCCTCCTCGAGCGCACGGCGGCGACGCTTGCCACGCTTGGCCGGCTGGAACGGTACCGCGGCCACTTTCTGAACTGGTACGACACTGAAACGCTGCAGCCCCTGCATCCGCGCTACGTGTCCAGTGTCGATAGCGGCAATCTGGCCGGCCACCTCATGACGTTGAGGCAAGGGCTGCTCGGATTGGTGGACGATCCCGTATTCCGGCGCGAATCGATCGCCGGCCTGCGCGACACGCTGGACGTCCTGGCTGATTCGCTGACGACCGCGCCACCCCCCGAATGGCGTGTCTGGGCCCAGGTACTCACCAGCGCGGCGGATGCGCCACCCGCGTCCTTGGGCGAAGTGCTGGCATTCGCGGAGGAGCAGCGCGTTCGTGCGGAAGCGCTGCGCGCCGGGCTGACGCATGAGCCGTCCGATGATGCGGCCTTCTGGCTGGGACGGCTCGTGGCGCAGTGCGACGACCTGATGGCCGAGGCGACATGCTGGAGCGGGAATGTAACGGGTACGCCATCGCTCCCTTCATTGGCCGAACTCGCCGCGGAGACCGGCACGGCGCGCGGTGAGTGTGCCCGTTCGCGGATCGCCGTACTGAAGGACGCCGCGGCGATCGTGGGGCACCTCTCGGTGATGGACCAGGCTTTCATGTACGACGAGCATCGGCGGCTGTTCTCGATCGGCTATGACCTCGAACGGCATGTGCTCGACGTGTCCTTCTACGACCTGCTTGCGTCGGAGGCGCGCCTGACGACGTTCGTTGCGATCGCGCAGGGACAGGTCTTGCAGGAAAGCTGGTTTTCGCTCGGTCGTCTTCTGACGAGAGCGCACGGCCTGCCGGTGCTGCTGTCGTGGACGGGCTCGATGTTCGAATACCTGATGCCGATGCTGGTGATGCCGACCTACGAGGGAAGCCTCCTCGACGAGACCCTGCGCAACGCAGTCGCGCGGCAGATCGACTATGGCAAGCAACGTGGCGTGCCCTGGGGCGTTTCCGAATCGGGATACCACGCCGTCGATGCGAGCATGACTTACCAGTACCGGGCGTTCGGTGTGCCCGGCCTCGGTCTGAAACGCGGTCTGGGCGACGATCTGGTCGTCGCACCGTACGCTACGGCGCTCGCGCTGATGGTGTCGCCTGCGGCGGCCACCGCCAATCTGCGGCGCCTCAGCGAGGCAGGCATGGCGGGCCGTTACGGCCTGTATGAAGCGCTCGACTACACGCCGTCGCGTCTGCGGCCTGGACAGGACTCGGCGATCGTGCAGTCGTACATGTCTCACCATCAGGGGATGTCGCTGCTGGCCATAGGGCACGCGCTGCTCGACAAGCCGATGCAGCGCCGGTTCGAAGCCGACCCCAACGTAATGGCCACGAGTCTTCTGCTGCAGGAGAGGCTCCCCCTTTCCTCGAGCGAATACCTCCGGCATACCGGCATGGGAGACAGTACGCAACAGGCGACGGGAGCCGAGTCGCAACTCCGCCTGTTCACCGATCCGAATCGTCCCCGGCCGGCCGTGCAGCTGCTTTCCAACGGCCGCTACCACGTGATGGTAAGCAGTGCCGGTGGCGGTTACAGCCGCCGCGACGCCATGGCGGTGACACGCTGGCGAGAGGACATCACGCGGGACAACCACGGCATGTTCTGTTACCTGCGCGACCCATCGAACGACGAGGTCTGGAGCACCACCTATCAGCCGACGATGCGGGAAACGGACAGTTTCGAGGCCATCTTCGCCGAGTCGCGCGCCGAATTCCGTGTTCGTCAGCGCGCGTTCGAAACGCATACCGAGATCGTGGTTTCACCGGAAGACGACATCGAACTTCGCCGTACGCGTATCACGAACCGCCACAAGACCCGACGCACCGTCGAACTCACCAGTTACGCCGAACTGGTGCTTGCCGATGCCGCCAGCGACACGGCGCATCCGGCGTTCAGCAAGCTCTTCGTCACCACCGAGATCGTCGCATCGATGCAGGCGCTGCTGTGCACGCGTCGTGGTCGCTCGGCCGCAGAAAAGCCGCCTTGGGCGTGTCATCTCGCGGCGGTGCACGATGCCGACATCGACGAGATCTCTTACGAAACCGATCGGGCACGCTTCATCGGTCGTGGCCGCAGCGCGGCCGATCCCCTCGCGCTCGCTCCGGGAAGCCGCGCGCTCAGCGGCACGGCGGGCCCGGTCCTGGATCCCATTGCCGCCATCCGTGTGCGCATCACCCTCGAACCCGAACAAACCGCGACGCTCGATTTCGTCACGGGTGTCGGCGACGACCGTGGCCAATGCATGCGCCTGATCGAAAAATACCGTGATCGCCATCTATCCGATCGCGTATTCGACCTCGCGTGGACGCATAGCCAGGTGACGCTGCGCCAGGCGAATGCGACGCTCGCGGATGCGCAGCTGTTCGAGCATATGGCCACTTCGATCATCTATGCGAACCGGGCAATGCGCGCAGCGCCGTCGATGATCGCCGCGAATACGCGCGGCCAGTCGGGACTGTGGGGGCAGGCCGTCTCGGGCGACCTGCCCATCGTGCTGCTGCGCATTGGCGACATCGCGCGCCTCGACATCGCACGCGACCTCATCCGCGCCGCCGCCTACTGGCGACTGCGCGGACTGGCCGTGGACCTGGTGATCTGGAACGAAGACAGCACCGGCTATCGGCAGGCCCTCCACGAGGCGCTGATCGGACTGCTTGCATCGGGTGCCGAAGCGAGCCTTCTGGACCGTCCGGGCGGTGTGTACATCCGGGCAGCGCAGCCTCTGTCGTACGAGGACCGGCTCGTCATGGAAGCCAGTGCACGCATCGTGGTCGTGGACACGCTTGGCTCCCTGCAGGAGCAGATGGAGCGTCACCGCATGGTACCGGCGCCGGCGATCGCCGAGCCGGCGGGCTGGCTGCCACGCATCGCCGAGGCGAAGATCGCCGCGACGCAGGCCACAGGCGAGTTCTCCGCCGACGGAACGGAGTACGTGATCACGTCGGGGCAGGGCGCCACCACGCCGGCCCCGTGGTGCAACGTGCTGGCGAACCCCGGTTTCGGCAGTGTCGTCTCGGAAAGCGGTAGCGCGTATACGTGGTCGGGCAACGCCCATGGTTGCCGCCTGACGCCATGGCAGAACGATCCGGTGGAAGACGCCTGTGGCGAGGCCCTGTACCTGCGCGACGAAGCGACGGGTCATGCGTGGTCGCCGTCGCCCCTGCCCATGCGAGGGGAGGGCGCCTATACCACGCGCCACGGGTTCGGATACTCGGTGTTCGAGCATGCCGAACGCGACGTGGCGACGCGGCTGGAAGTCTTCGTCGCACGGGACGCTCCGCTCAAGTTCCAGGTGCTCAGCATCACCAACAAGGGGTCGGAGGAGCTGCTGCTCACTGCGACTGGATACGTGGAATGGGTGCTCGGCGATATTCGCGAGAAGAATGCCATGCACATCGTGACCGACGTCGATCCAACGACGGGCGCGCTGTTCGCGCGAAACGCATACAACGGCGATTTCCCTGGCCGGGTCGCATTCTTCGATGTCGGC
Organism: Luteibacter jiangsuensis; assembly: GCF_011742555.1. GTDB lineage: Bacteria > Pseudomonadota > Gammaproteobacteria > Xanthomonadales > Rhodanobacteraceae > Luteibacter > Luteibacter jiangsuensis. Next base: position 26,290 of record NZ_JAAQQR010000005.1, on the reverse strand, counting down.
GACAACGATCGCGAGATCGGGGGTGACCGCGGCGACTTCCTCGGCCGGAACGGTCGCGCGTCCTCGCCTCTTGCCCTGCGGCGCCAGGGATGGAGCAACAGGGTCGGCGCAGGGCTCGATCCTTGTGGCGCGCTGCGTGTCAGCGTCCGCCTTGCACCTGGCGAATCGCGTGACCTCGTCTTCCGGCTTGGCATGGGTGACAGCGAAGCCGAGGCACGCGAGCTCGTGCAACGCTATCGCCAGGATGGCGCCGCCGCACGCGAGTTGGCCGAGGTACGCGCGCGTTGGAGCGAACTGCTCGGTGCGGTGCAGGTACGGAGCCCTGAGCCGGCCGTCGACGTCTTCGCGAACGGCTGGCTTCTGTACCAGACCATCGCGAGCAGGATCTGGGCTCGTAGCGGCTACTACCAATCCGGCGGTGCGATCGGTTTCCGTGACCAGCTGCAAGACTCGATGGCTATGCTGCACGCGGATCCCACCGTGGCGAGGGCCCAGCTTCTGACCTGCGCGGGGCGACAGTTCATCGAAGGGGACGTCCAGCACTGGTGGCATCCTCCCTCCGGCAGAGGCGTACGCACCACGTGTTCGGACGACTTCCTCTGGCTTCCGCTCGCTGCGAGCCGTTATGCACGCGCGACCGCCGACACCATGGTGCTCGATGAAGCGATCGAATACATCGAGATGCGTGCGCTGAGGCCCGGCGAAGAATCCGTTTACGACCTTCCGCGCGTATCGGGCACGCGAGAAACGCTTTACGAACACTGCGTTCGCGCACTCGAGCACGCCATGTCGCGCGGAACGCACGGGCTGCCGCTGATAGGCGGCGGCGACTGGAATGATGGGATGAACCGGATAGGCGAGGGCGGGAAGGGGGAAAGCGTGTGGCTGGCATTCTTCCTGATGCACGTCCTTCGCGAGTTCGCACCGCTGGCAGCGGGACGCGGCGACGCGGTGTTCGCCGCGCACTGCGACGAGGAGGCGAACCGGCTCGCTGCGAACGTCGAAGCTCACGCGTGGGACGGCGAGTGGTACCTCCGCGCATGGTTCGACGACGGCACACCGCTCGGTTCCGCCGCCAACGACGAATGCCGCATCGACGCGGTAGCGCAGAGCTGGTCGGTACTTTCCGGCGGTGCGCCGGACGGCCGTGCGCGCGAAGCCATGCGTTCGGTCGACGCGCACCTCGTCCGTCCGGACGCAGGCCTGATCCAGCTCCTCGACCCGCCCTTCGACAAGACGGCAATGGACCCGGGCTACATCAAGGGCTACCTGCCCGGCGTGCGCGAGAACGGCGGCCAGTACACCCACGCGGCAGTATGGGTAGCGATGGCATTCGCTCGCTTGGGCCAAACCGAGCACGCGTGGGACCTGGCACGGATGATCCTCCCGTCAAGTCATACGGCAGATGCGGCTTCGATGGCCACGTATAAGGTCGAACCCTACGTGCTTGCGGCAGACGTCTATGCGGTCGAGCCGCATGTCGGGCGCGGAGGGTGGACGTGGTACACGGGATCGGCGGGCTGGATGTATCGTCTGTTGATCGAATCGCTGTTCGGTATTTCTCTCGTCGACGGCCGGCTGTCCATCGTTCCATGTGTGCCGGCGGCATGGGACGGCTATTCGGTCACCTATCGACACGGGTCCTCGACGTACGACATCGAGTTACGACGCGCTCATCCCGACGAAGCCGTCTCGTTGACGCTCGATGGCGAAGCGGTCGAAGGCAATAGCGTGCAGATGACCGACGACAGTGCCGTTCACCAGGTGCTGTGTGTGTACTGTGTGGCCCCGCCCACAACCGACGCCCCTTCCACGGATCGGCAAAACCCCACCCCTCACGAGATCCGCGAGGCGGGCTTACGCGACTACGACAAGGCCGCGGCGACCAACCCGAAGGCCTGTGCAATGCGCGTGTGCGATGCATCGGGAAAGGTACACGCGCTTGGAACCATCAGCTCTTCCGAAGGGCTGAAAGGTGGGACACGGCGTTCTGATTGGACGGATTGAGTTCAAGAGAGCACCTGTAATTCCGGATCGAGCCGTCCCGATCTCCCGTCGCCTCCATGATCCCCAGCCCGGGCTCTACGCACATGTGCATGTTATCGAGATATCATTTGACACATTCATGATACGGTGATAACACTGACACCGCGACCTCATGGTGTCGTCGCCTCGGGGGAGGAAATTCATGTTCCGTCGTCAACCGTTCCACGGTCAGAAGTCCATCTGTGCAGCGATCGCATTGGCCTTGAGCGTGCCCGTGCTGGCCGCGGCACAGGATGCTCCGGTGTCCGCACAGGGCAGCGATGCAGCGCAGGCTGCGGCTCATCCGCAGGCCAAATCGCACGAGCCGACCGAACTCACGGCAGTTACCGTGACCGCCAACAAGCGCAGCGAGCGCGTGATGGACGTGCCGATGGCCGTCTCCGCGTTGAACGGCGGCCAACTCGAACGCGAGAGTGCGCAGAGCTTTGCCGATTACGCGACCCGGGTGCCCGGTCTCAACACGGTCAGCCAGGGCCCCGGTCAGACACAACTGACGCTGCGTGGTATCACGTCCGGCTCGAACACGCCCAATGCCACCGTCGGTACCTATATCGACGACACACCGTTCGGCTCGAGCACCGTGTACGCCGCCGGGTCCATACTGACACCCGACATCGATCCCGACGACGTGGACCGCATCGAGGTGCTGCGCGGGCCGCAGGGCACGCTCTACGGTTCGAACACGCTCGGTGGACTGGTGAAGTTTGTCACCACGCCGCCCGACAGCACCCGTTTCGCCGGTCGCGTGCAGGTGGGCGGCAGCAGCGTATCGCACGGGGGCGACGGCTTCGACACGCACGCGATGGTCAATCTGCCGCTGGTCAAGGACGAACTTGCGCTGCGCGTGAACGCGTACGCGCGACGCGATCCCGGTTACATCGACAACGTGGCGGACGGCAAGAAGCACACCAACGATGCCAAGATTCGCGGCGGCCGCGCGCAGTTGCTGTGGACCCCATCGAGCAACGTCTCGGTAAGGCTCGCCGCCCTGGCGCAGAACCTCGACGGCGACGCACTGGCCAACGCCGGCGTGCAGATCGACCCGGTCTCGCTACGGCCGATCTACGGCGACCTGCGCCAGTCGCAGGCCATAGGCACCGGCAAGTTCGGCGTACGCTACCGGCTGTACAGCGCCGACGTCAGCGCCGATTTCGGCTGGGCCACGCTGGTTTCGTCGACAAGTTACGGCAAGCTCGACAAGCGCTCGAACACGGACGCCACCTTCGCCTACGGGCCGCTGGTCAATCCGTTGCTCGGCCTGGACAACGGCGCCTATTCAATCAGCAATCCGTTGGACCTGAACAAGGTGACGCAGGAACTGCGCCTGCAGTCGGCCGCCGATCAGACGGTGGAATGGCGCGCGGGTGTGTTCTTCACCCGTGAGCACACCACCAACGAGCAGGACGTCAACGTCTTCGACGCCACCACCGGCGCCCCGATCGCGCTGCCGGCGCCCGCCGGTCACGTTGCCGTCGGTCCGGCGAACTTCAAGGAGTGGGCCGGTTATGCGGACATCACCTGGCATGCCACATCGCGCTTCGCGGTGACGGTGGGCGGACGCTACAGCCACGACAGCACCGAGTTCCACGAAACCAGCTACGGCCTGCTCGCGCCCACGGCCGATTTCACGCTGAAAAGCACGGACAAGCCTGCCACGTATCTGGTCAACCCCACGTTCAAGTTCAACGACAACCTGATGGTCTATGGCCGCATCGCCTCGAGCTTCCGTCCCGGCGGCGCGAACACCTCGGTGCTGCCCGGCACGGATGCGCCGAAGACCTTCGACCAGGATCGTCTGGTCAACTACGAACTCGGCCTCAAGAGCAGTTCGGAGGACAAGCGCTCCACCGTCGAGCTGGCCGCTTTCCTGATCGACTGGAAGGATATCCAGCTCGCCGCGCAGGAGGGTGGCGTGTCGTTCCTCAGCAACGGCGGCAAGGCGCGCAGCCACGGCCTGGAGGCGAGCTGGAACTATGTGGCGGCGAACGGCCTGGTGCTCTCCACCAATGCCACGTGGACGCATGCCGAACTGACCTCCGATACGCCGCCCGGACTCTTCGGCCGCAAGGGCGACCGGCTGCCGTACGTGCCGAAGTTGAACGCGAACCTCGGTATCGACTACGACTTCACGGTCGGCGAGAACTGGTCCGCCTTCGTCGGCGGCAGCTACCGCTACGTTGGCGATCGCGTTTCCGATTTCTCGACGGTGGACGGACCGCGTTTCGCCATCCCCAGTTACAGCACGCTGGACCTGCGCGCGGGAGTCTACGTCGGCGACTTCACCTTCAAGGCTTACGTGAAGAACGTGTTCGACAAGCGCGGCGTATCGTCGATCGGTCCCGAGACGCTCGATCCCCGAGCTTCGCCGTTCAGTGCGCGCTACATCGTGCCGCGCACGGTGGGCGTCTCCGCGAGCGTCGACTTCTGATCCTTCGCCCGGCCACCGTCCTTCCTGGAGTTGCCATGTCCCGCTTCGCTAGACGCCTGACGGCGTTGGCTCTCGCGTGCGCCGCCGTCGTTACGCACGCGCAGGTCCCGTCGCTGCCCGCATCCGCCAGTTCCGCGGCCCCCGCACCGGTGGCCGTAGCTGCAGCGACGCCCTCGGCGACGCCCGAGCTGAATGCCGACGACCTGTCGCGGTTCTTCGACGGCCTCATCCCGTTCGCGCTCGAACGCGGTGACATCGCCGGCGCCGTGGTGAGCGTGGTGAAGGACGGCGACGTGCTGTTGGCACGCGGCTACGGCCACGCCGACCTCGCCACCGGCCAGGTGCCCTCGCCGGAAATGTCGATCTACCGTCCGGGCTCGATCTCCAAGCTGTTCACCTGGACCGCCGTCATGCAGCAGGTGGAGCAGGGCAAGCTCGACCTCGACGCCGACATCAATCGCTACCTCGACTTCGCCATTCCGCCGCGGGACGGCAAGCCCGTGACGCTGCGCCAGCTGATGACCCACACCGGCGGGTTCGAGGATACGGCGAGCGGCATGTTCCCGGCGTCCGCGGCGGGGATCGATCTCGAGGCCTATCTGAAGTCGCACATGCCGCGACGCATCTACGACGCCGGCATGTATACCGCGTATTCGAACTACGGCTGCGGGCTTGCGGCGTACATCGTGCAGCGCGTGTCCGGCGAACGCTTCGAAAGCTACGTCGACCGGCACATCTTCCAGCCCCTGGGGATGCGCCACTCCACCTTCATGCAACCGGTGTCGGCCGAACTCGAGCCGTTGCTGGCGATCGGCTACAAGACGGCCTCGGATGGTGTGCCGAAGGCCTTCGAGATGATCAATCCGGCGCCCGCCGGAGGGCTGAGCAGCACGGCGATGGACATGGCGCGCTTCATGCTCGCCTACCTCGACGGCGGCGGTCGCGGCGGCGCGGCGATCCTGCGCCCGGAAACGGTGCGCCAGATGCTGACGCGGCAGCACAGCAATGCGCCCGGCCTCAACGGCATGGACCTCGGCTTCTACGACGAGGACCGAAATGGCCAGCGCATCGTCGGTCACGCGGGCGACCTCGACTACTTCCACTCCGACCTGCATCTGCTGCTCGACGCGCACGTGGGCATCTTCGTGTCGTTCAACAGCCTCGGTAACGAGGCGGGAGCGCACGTGGTGCGCAAGGAGATCCTGCGTCGTTTCCTGGATCGCTATTATCCGCAGCCGGCCAAACACACGGCCGCGCTGCCGAGCGCGGCCGACGATGCGGCTAAGGTGGCCGGCTGGTACTGGTCGACGCGTCGCAACGACAGCGCGCTGCGCCTCTTCTACCTGCTGGGACAGACCTCGGTGTCGCCGCAGCCCGATCACACGATCATCGTCAGTGCCTTCACCGATGCGGCCGGCGCTCCGCTGCGCTGGCACGAAGTGGCGCCGCTGCTCTATCGCGACGCGAGCGATACCACCTTGCTCCGTTTCGTCGCCGATACGGACGGGAGCATCCGTTACTTCGCCACCGATGAGGAAGTGCCCGTCGCGGTCTTCCAGCGCATCGGTGGCGCGGGAGCGCTCGGCTCGGTGCTGCTGTGGCTGTCACTGTCCAGCCTGATGATTTTCGCCGCCTGGCTGGCCTGGCCGATCGGCGCTTGGACACGCCGGCACTACCGCCGGTCCCTGTTGCTCACGCCAGCTGCCATGCGGTTCCGCCGGCTCTCCCGCCTGGCCGTCACGGTGCTCGCGCTGACCATTCTCGGCTGGACAGCGCTGCTGACCTACGTGCTCGCGAACGACGCCATTCCGCTGCTGCAAGGTGGCATCACGCCGGCGCTCTATGTCCTCTACGTGTGGGGCGTGCTTGCGCTGCTCGCGGTGGCGGTGGTTGTCGCGCACGCAGTCGGCACATGGCGCGCGCCTCGGCGCGGTCGCTGGGTGCGCCTGGGCGAGACGTTGCTTGCGCTCGCCGCGCTCTACCTCGGCTGGTTCATCGTCGCCTTCGGGCTGGTCAGCTTCAGCACGGCCTACTGAGCATGGCCGCCCACGCCACCACGGAATTCCCCATGAAAGAAAGCGCGTCGTCGCGTCTGTCGCTCTCCATCCAGACCAAGAGCTGGCCGCTGGAGGTTCCCTTCGCGATTACCGGGTACACCTTCCACTCGTTCGACGCCGTGATCGTGACCCTGACCGACGAGCACGGCCACCGCGGCATCGGCGAAGGCCTCGGGGTTTATTACCTGGGCGACGTACCGCGAACGATGATCGAGCAGATCGAGGGCGCTCGCGAGCGCATCGAAGCGGGCATCTCCCGTGAGGAACTGCTCGATGTGCTGCCGCGCGGCGGCGCCCGAAACGCGGTGGATTGCGCGCTATGGGACCTCGAGGCCAAGCGCGAAGGGAAGCCGGTGTGGGCGCTGATCGAAGGCCAGGCGAAGCCGCATGCGCTCACCACCACGTTTACCCTCGGAGCCGGCGAGCCGGCAACCATGGCCGAAGTGGCCCGGCGCTTCGTCTCGGCGGAACCGCCGTCGGCGGCCGCGCGAGCCGCGGCGAAGAGCAACGCCGATCTCATTTATGGCGCGCGTGCCCTCAAGCTCAAGCTCACCGACGATGCGCGCAATGCGGAGCGGGTGCGCGCGGTGCGTGCGGCGGCACCCGAGGTGCGCATCATCGTCGATGCCAACCAGGGCTTCACCGTCGACTCGTTCCTCGCGCTGCTGCCCACGCTGCAGGAGGCGGGCGTCGAACTCGTGGAACAGCCGTTTCCCATGGATCGCGACGAGTGGCTCGTCGGCCTGGACAGTCCCATTCCGCTGGCCGCGGACGAAAGCGTGCAGGATCGCCACGACCTGGAGAAGATGGTCGGCCTGGTGCAGGTGGTCAACATCAAGCTGGACAAGTGCGGCGGCCTCACCGAAGCGATGGCGATCGTCGAGAGGGGTCGTGCGCTGGGCTTCGACCTGATGGTGGGCAACATGTCCGGCTCGTCGTGGTCGATGGCGCCGGCCTTCATCGTCGGCCAGCATTGCCGTGTGGTCGACCTCGATGGCCCCCTCTATCTGAGCGAAGACCGCGATCCCGCCGTGCGCTACGCCGACGGTATGATCGATTGTGCCGACGAGGTGTGGGGCAACGGACGGGAGACGATTTGATGAACATCGCGATCCCCGCCGGGAAGAACTGGTTCGGCCACCCGCGTGGCCTGACCGTGCTCTTCCTGACCGAGATGTGGGAGATGTTCTCCTTCTACGGCATGCGGGCGATCCTGGTCTATTACATGACCAAGCACCTGGTCATGGATCAAGGCTATGCATCGCTGGTGTACGGCACGTATGCCGCATTCGCCTATTTCACGCCGGTGGCGGGCGGCTGGGTGGCGGACCGCTGGCTGGGCAAGCGCAATGCTGTGATCATCGGCGGCTCGACGATGGCGCTGGGTCATTTCCTGATGACCTTCGAACCGGCGTTCTTCGCCGCGCTCGTCCTGATCGCCCTGGGCAATGGCTTGTTCCTTCCCAGCCTGGCCAGCCAGATCGAAGGCCTGTATCGCGACGGCGACGAGCGCAGCAAGACCGCGTACAACATCTATTACGTGGGCATCAATCTCGGCGGCTTCATGGCGCCGCTGGTCTGCGGCACGCTCGGCGAGGTGTACGGCTGGCACTACGGCTTCGCCGCGGCAGGCGTGGGCATGCTGGTGTCGCTGGTCATCTACCTGGGCGGCGCGCGCTATCTACCGGCGGAACCGCGCCGCGGCGTGCTTCCCGCGTCCGCGCGTCGTCCGGTGGATCGCGCGGTGCGCGAGCGCTTCGCGCTCCTCATCACCATCGCGGCCATCGTCGTGGTCTTCCGTGGTGCGTACGAGCAGAACGGCAACACCTTGCCGCTGTGGATCGACACCGGGGTCGACCGTCAGCTCGGCGATGCCTGGACCATCCCGATGACCTGGTTCCAGTCGATCAACTCCCTGGCGGTGTTCGCCTTCACGCCGCTCCTGGTGGCGTACTGGGTGCGCAAGGCGAAACGCGGCACGGAAACACCGCTGTTGCGGCGGATGGCGTTCGGCGCGGCCATCGTCGCGGCGTCCTTCATCGTCCTCGGCGTGCTGGCGGCATGGCATGACAGCCACGGGTTGCGTGTGAGCTGGGTGTGGGTGTTCGCCTGGTTCGTCGTCTTCACCATCGGCGAACTGCACATCCTGCCGGTGGGTCTGGCGCTATTCGGCCGTCTGGCGCCGGAGGGTTTCCGCGCCACCAGCATCGCCACGTGGTTTTTCGCCGGCTTCTTCGGCAACCTCCTGGCGGGTGGCCTGGGCACGCTATGGAGCCGGATGGGGCACGGCGGCTTCTTCGTCCTGATGGGCTGCTTCGCCGGGGCGTCGGCCTTGCTGCTCCGCGCTCTCGGAACCAGGGTGGGCGACCTCGATCGCCATCGCGATCCCGCCTATAAAGTGGTCGGCGCACGTTGAGAGAGCCCCTATGATCGAAGAACTGCAGAAGACACTGAAAAGCCGCTGGGAGACGTTCACTCCCTCCGAGCAGAAGATAGCCACGTACCTGCTGCAGAACATCGGCGGCATCGCCTTTGAAACAGCCGCCTCGCTGGCCCGCCATATCGGGGTCAGTCCGATGACGGTCGGCCGCTTCCTGCGCAACCTAGGCTACGAGGGCTTGAGCGAGCTGAAGGACGACCTGCGTGGCGAGGCACCCTGGCTACCGCTCTACAAGACACCGGACCACCTCGCGGACGCGTCGCTGTCGGAAGGCCTTCAGGCCGAGATCCGCGACCTGACCAATGCTCACGCGCTCGCGCACACGCCGGAATGGGCGGCCATCGTCGATCTGCTGGTGAAGGCTGAGCGGGTCTCGGTGGCCAGCTTCCACCATGGTCGCTTCCTTGGCCTCGGCTTCGCCAACTTGTTGCAACACGTCAGGCCGCGCACGCGCTTCGTCGAGGGCTCCGATGGCGCCTACATCGACATGCTGCTCGACGCGAAGCCGGGCGATTGCCTTGTGCTCATCGACTTCCGTCGCTACTACCGGCATTTCCGCCTCCTCGCCGAGGAAGCGGCGGCACGCGGCATTCCGCTGGTGATCATTACCGACACGCAGTGTTACTGGGCCCGCAAGCTGACCGACCACGTGCTGATGATCCCCATCGACGAGTCCCGCGCATGGCACAACTTCGGCCCGGCGATGAGCCTGCTGAGCCTGCTCATCGGGGCGATCGCGCGACGGCAGGAACAGTCCGGCATGTTCGAGCGCATCGACCGGATCACGCGCCTGCGCCAGAGCTTCGCCGGGTACCTGGAGGCGCCGCCGCTCGACGACCCGCCGCCCGCCAAATCCGCGGGCGGAAACAAGAACGCGGCGAGCAAGCGTCGATCCAAACGATCCTGACCGTGCGGCGCGCGGTCCATCGCAAGACGAGAAGGGGAGACTGATGTTCCGACAGCCCGTATCCGGCGCGATCCGGCCGCTCCACGCCCTGGCCCTTGGGGGTGCCTTGTGCGCCGCCTTCGCGATGGCGCCCGCGCTCGCCCACGAAAAGGCGCCGGCCGCGACGGTGCTGCAACGGAACGCCACGCCGCTGGACGACTACGCGGCCCGTGCCATGCGCACCTTCGACACGCCCGGCGTGGCCATCGTCGTGGTCGAGGGCGACCGCATCGCCACGCATACCTACGGCGTGCGCACCCTCGGTGCCGCCGGCAAGGTCGGCCCGCACACCCTGTTCCCGATCGGCTCGAACACCAAGGCGTTCACGGCCGCGGCACTGGCGATCCTCGTCGACGACGGCAAGCTGGCCTGGGACGATCGCGTCGCCGATCACGTCGCCGGCTTCCGCATGTACGACGGCTTCGCCTCGCAGATGACGATTACCGACCTGCTCGTACACAACAGTGGGCTGGGCAAAGGGCAGGGCGACCTCATGCTGTTTCCCAGCACGGATCGCACGCGGGCGGAACTGACCCGCTCGATGCGCTTCCTCAAGCCGGAGCATGCCTTCCGGGCCAGCTACGACTACGACAACGTGTTGTACGTCGTCGCCGGGCAACTGGTCCAGGACGTGACCGGGCAGACCTGGGAAGCGATGCTGCGCCGGCGCATTCTCGAACCGCTCGGCATGCGCGACACGCAGACCGACGTGGATTCGCCGGTCACCGACCAGGTGGGCCTGCACGGCAAGAACAGCACGCCGATCCGCGGCGTCGGCCCGACCGCGGTGCTGAAAACGGTGCTCTCGGGCACCACGTTCTCGCCCGCGGGCGGACTGCGCAGCAGCGCGGCTGACATGGGCCTGTGGCTCAGGGCGCTGTTGCGCGATGGCGTCGTCGACGATCGGCGGCGCGTGTTCAGCGCTGACGCGGCGAAGGCGCTGATGACGCCGCACACTGTGATCGACGAGCCGGCCCCGACCGGCCCGCTCGCGCTCGCCCATCCGCAATTCAACGCCTATGCGCTCGGGCTGGAAGTGAGCGAGTACCGCGGACACAAGGTGATCACCCACCTCGGCGGCGTGCTCGGTGCGTATTCGGTGACCATGCTCATTCCGGAGAAAAAGGTCGCCTTCGCCGTGATGGTGAATGCCGAAGACGCAGGCACCTTGTTCTCCCTGCGCGAGCACCTGCTCGACACGTACCTGGGCCTGGATTCGCCGGACTGGATCGGTGCGTACAAGCAGTTCCTCGACGACAGCCATGCCGAAGCCGCGGCGGCGTTGAAGAAGCGCGAGGCCGAAACGCATCCGGAGCGCGGCCCCTCCCTGGCAGTCGATCGCTACCTCGGCGTCTATCGCGATCCGTGGTACGGCACCGCCACGCTTTCTCGCGACCCGAAGAAGCCCGGCGAATTGCGCATCCGGTTCGACCGCACGCCAGGGCTCGAAGGGCGGCTGGTGCACGTGCAGTACGACACCTTCCGCACCGTCTGGGACATGCCGGACGTGGAGAACGCATACGTCACCTTCGCGCTGACACCGGAAGGCGGGATCGAGCGGATGACGATGGCTCCCGTCTCGCCGACCGCCGATTTCAGCTGGGACTATCGCGACCTCTTGTTCACCCCGGCGGCGAAAACCCGTTGAATCCATCGAGGAACCCGCTTCCCATGTCTTCCGCACACCCTGCCGCCGCCGTGGAACTCGACGACCTGCCGCAGCCCTACCTGCTGTTCCTCGGCGACGTCACCGAGGCGGGCTATGCCAAGACCGCCTTCGGTCTGCGCGACTGGGCATCCGATCGTTGTATCGGGCAATGGGGCTGCGGCAGCACGATCGATACCGGCCTGCCCACACTGACGCCGCTCGAGGCGTGGGTCAGGGGCGCGCGCGGGATCGTCATCGGTGTCGCCACACCGGGCGGCGCCATTCCCCCGCGCTGGGTCGAGGCGCTGATCGAAGCGCTCGAGGCCGGCCTGGATGTCGTCAGTGGCATGCATACGCGCCTGTCCAGCATCGCGCCGTTGGCGGATGCCGCACGACGGCTCGGTCGCCGGTTGATCGACGTGCGTGTTCCGCCGGATGGACTGCCCGTCGGTACGGGGCGCCGACGAACCGGCAGGCGCCTGTTGACGGTCGGCACCGATTGCGCGGTGGGGAAGAAGTACACGGCGCTCGCCTTGGCCAAGGCACTGGCAGAGCGTGGCGATGCGGTCGATTTCCGCGCGAGCGGCCAGACCGGCATCCTCATCGCCGGTCGCGGCGTGCCCATGGACGCGGTGGTCGCGGATTTCGCCGCGGGGGCGGCGGAGCGCCTCAGCCCCGCAGCCGAGCCCTCGCACTGGGACATCGTCGAAGGGCAGGGGTCGCTCTTTCATCCCGCGTATGCCGGCGTGTCGCTCGCGCTGCTGCACGGCACCCAACCCGACGCTTTCGTCGTCTGCCATCAGCCGGATCGCCCGCACGTGCTCGGTTATCCGGACTTCGCGCTGCCGGACGTCGTCGAGGTGATCGAGCTGACGATGCGACTGGGCCAGCGCACGAATCCGCGCATCCGCTGCGTCGGCGTCGCTTTCGATACCTCGCGGCTCGATGCCGACGATGCCACCGCGCGCATGCACGCCGAAGGCGCTCGCCTCGGCTTGCCGGTTGCCGATCCGGTGCGCGGCGGCGATGCCTTCACTGCCCTGGTCGATGCCGTGCGCGCGGTGTCGCCGTGATGTTCCTTCCTCATTTCCGTCTTCGGAGAACTGCCGTGTCCCTGTTCAAGACGATCGTCGCGATGGCGTTGGCCACGGCCCTGTCCGCCGCCATGGCACAGGTGCCCACGCCGCCAACGACGCAGCCCGGACCGGCGCCGGTGCCGCCGGCGGCGACAGCCGACGCGGACGGCACGGCGCATCCGCTCGACGCCCGCGATACGAACACCTGGCTCGACGGCTTCCTGCCGTACGCGCTGGAGGCGTCGGGAATCCCCGGCGCGGTTGTCGTGGTGGTCAAGGACGGTCAGGTGCTCACCAGCCGCGGTTTCGGCTATGCGGATCGCGGGCATCGCACGCCGGTCGATCCCGCAACCACGTTGTTCCGAATCGGCTCGGTGTCGAAGCTATTCACCTGGACCGCCGTGATGCAGCTGGTGGAGGCGGGGAAGATCGACCTCGACGCCGACGTCAACCGTTATCTGGACTTCACCATCCCGCCGCGTGGGGGCAAGCCAGTGACCATGCGGCAGCTGATGCAGCACGTGGCCGGCTTCGAGGAACAGAGCAAGAACATCATGACGGAGGATCCCAAGGGGCCCGGTTTCGAGGTGCTGCTCAAGCGCTGGGTGCCGCAGCGCATCTTCGACGCCGGTACGACGCCGGCGTATTCCAACTACGGCGCGACGCTGGCCGGTTACATCATTCAGCGTGTCTCCGGGCAGCCCTATGACGACTACCTGGACGAGCACATCCTCAAGCCGCTCGGCATGATGCACACGACCGCGAGGCAGCCGCTGCCGCCGGCGCTGGCTCCGTTCATGGCGAAGGGTTACGTCTTCGGCGAGGACGCGCCCCGACCGTTCGAGATCGTCGGCCCCGCGCCGGCGGGTTCGATGTCGGCGAGCGGGGAGGACATGGCGCGTTTCATGATCGCGCACCTGCAGGGCGGCACGTATCAGGGTGCGAGACTGCTCGGCGAGGCGGCGACGCGGCAGATGCACGACAGCCCGCTCACCCTGCTGCCGCCGCTGAACCGCATGGAGCTGGGCTTCTTCGAAACCAACATCAATCATCGCGAGGTCATCGGCCACCTCGGCGATACGGTGCTGTTCCACACCGCGTTGCACCTGTTCCTGCGCGAAAACGTCGGCCTCTACGTCTCGTTCAACAGCGGCGGCCGCGAAGGCGCGGCGGGGAGCCTGCGCACGGCGATCCTGCAGCGCTTCGCGGACCGCTACTTCCCCGCGCCGGAAGATCCGGCCCGCGTGGACCCGGAGACGGCGGCGAAACACGCGGCCATGCTCGCCGGCCATTGGGACAATTCGCGTGTCTCCAAGAGCACGTTCCTCGCAGCCCTCAACGTGTTCGTGCAACCGAAGATCTCGCTCGATGCGGAGCATCATCTGGTCACGCCGTTCAAGGGCGTGGACGGAACACCGCTGAAATGGGTGGAGACCGAGCCTTTCGTCTGGCGCGCCGTCGGCGGGCACGAGCGGCTCGCGGCGAAGGTGGTCGACGGCAAGGCCGTGCGCTTCAGCATCGACCTGGTCTCGCCCTTCATGGTCTTCGAGCGCCCCAGCCCGGGTCAGAACGGTGCGTGGCTCGTTCCCGCGCTGATCGTGGCCGCGGTCGCGCTGCTGCTGACCGTGCTGACCTGGCCGATCACGGCGCTGGTCCGCCGGCACTATCGCGTGCCGGCTGCACGTGAGGGCAGGGCCCGACGGGCGTACCGACTCAGCCGCATCGCCGCGCTGGCCGTCGTTGTCGCGCTCGTGGCCTGGGCTAGCCTCGTGCTGACGCTGTTCTCGCACCTCACCTACATGAGCGATGCCTCCAATGGCGTGCTGCGTGTCGTGCAGGTGTTCGGCATCGTCGCCTTCGTCGGCGGCTGGCTCGCCATGTTTCCGCATCTGGTCGCGACGTGGCGGGGGCCCTCACGCTGGCCTGCCCGCGTGTGGACCGTTGTCCTCGTGCTCTCGGCCAGCATCGTGCTCTGGTTCGCCTGGACGTTCTCGCTGCTGCGCGTGTCCGTGCTCTATTGAGGAGAAGCCCGTCATGTCCACGACATCCGCCTGGCGGTTTCTCGTCTGTGCTGCAGCGGCGACCACGGTCGCGCCCTGCCTGGCGACAGACACCGCGTCGGAGCGGGCGGCGCGAGTCGAGCGCGTGCTTGCTGCCACGCCGTTGATAGACGGCCACAACGACTTGCCCTGGGAAATCCGCCAGCGTGTCGGCGATGCCGACGCCATCGACCTCCGCGCGGATACCTCCCGGCTTCCCGCTGGCAAGGCCGAGCCCTCCGCGCCGCCGCTGATGACCGATATTCCGCGCCTGCGCAAGGGCAGGGTGGGAGCGCAGTTCTGGTCCGTCTGGGTGCCACCGACGGTGGCGGGAACGACCGCGTTTAAGATGACGATGGAGCAGATCGACCTCGTGCATCGCATGGTCGAGCGCTATCCGGAGGATTTCCGCATGGCGACCACAGCCGAGGACATCGAGAAAGCTCATGCCGACGGGCGTATCGCTTCGCTGATCGGCATCGAGGGCGGTCACTCGATCGACAACTCGATGGCAGCGCTACGTCAGTTCTACGCCTTGGGCGTACGCTACATGACACTCACCCACACCCTGGACAACGACTGGGCCGATTCGGCCACCGACACTCCGCGTCACCACGGGCTCACTCCGTTCGGCAAGGACGTTGTGCGCGAGATGAACCGCCTGGGCATGCTGGTCGACTTGAGCCACGTCTCGGAAGCGACCATGCGCGACGCCCTGGCCGTCTCCGCCGCGCCGGTGATCTTCTCGCACTCCGGTGCCCGTGCCCTCGACGATCACCCGCGCGACGTCTCGGACGAGGTGCTCGCGCTGGTCGCAAAGCATCGCGGCATCGTCATGGCGACCTTCGCCACGCCGTATGTCTCCGAGGCTTACAACCGCTGGTCTGCCGACCGTGCCGCGGAGCAGACACGCTACAACGCGCCGCCGTACGCCGGGCTCTACATCGGCCAGCCGGAGCGTGCCGCGGCGGCGATGGCGGCATGGGACAAGAAGCATCCGAAGCCGGTGGTAACGCTGGCCATGGTGGCCGATCACATCGAACACATCCGCCGCGTCGCCGGCATCGACTGCGTCGGCATCGGCTCCGACTTCGACGGGATTCCGGACACGCCGGTGGGTCTCGAAGGCGTGGACGCCTATCCGGCACTGTTCCGCGAACTCGCCCGGCGAGGCTGGTCCGACGAGGATCTCGCCAAGCTCGCCGGCCGCAATATGCTCAGGGTGATGCGCGAGGCGGAGGATATCGCCGCCGGGCTGCGTGGAAAAACACCGCCGTCGCACGCGACGGTGGAATAGGGCGACTGTCTGCCTCAGCCGTTCGTGAGGACGATCTTCCCGATGGACTGATTGGTTTCCATGCGCCGATGGGCCTCTGCCGCGTCCGCCAGCGGATAGACGCTGTCGATGACCGGCACGAGCGTGCCGTCGGCGAAGCGCTCGAGCCATTGGTCCCGGAAGCGCTTCACCATCGCCTGTTTCGCTTCCTGGGTCCGGGATTTCATCACCGTTCCGAGTATTTGCAGGTGACGATAGATCACGCGCTCAAGATCTACCGTGGCGCCTTCTCCACCGCCAAGCAGGCCCACCTGGACCAGCCGGCCGCCGTAGTTCAGAGACTCGATGTTGCGAGCGAAGTAGGGTGCCCCGATGAAGTCGACGATGACGTCGACGCCGGTGCCGTTCGTCTCGCCATGTATCACTTCGACAAAATCCCTGTGCTTGTAATCGATGGGTATATCGGCACCCAGCGCACGGACACGCTCCAGTTTGCCGCCGGCGGCGGTGGCGAAGACCCGGGCGCCTAGGGCATGGGCGAGTTGCACGGCGGCGGAGCCGACACCGCTGGCGGCTGCATGGATCAGCACACTTTCGTGCGGCGTGAGGCGCCCCAGGTTGACCAGCGCTTCGTGGGCCGTGACGAACACTTCAGGTATGGCGGCCGCCTGGGTGTAATCCAGGCCGTGAGGGATGGGCATGGCCATGCGATAGTCGAGGCGCGCGAGCTCGGCGTATGCACCGCCGCCAGTGATGCCCATGATGCGATCGCCGATCGCGAAACCCTTCACGCCATCGCCGACGGAGACGACCTCTCCGGCGACCTCCAGACCGATGAGGCGCGAGTCGCCGAAATCCGGCCGCCCGTAGTGCCCGGTACGCAGGAGCAGGTCGGCGCGATTGACGCCGGCTGCATGCACGCGAACGAGAAGGTCGTTCTGACGTACCTCCGGCGGCTCGACGTCCACGAGTTTCAGTACGTCAGGGTCGCCGAAGGTGGTGAAATCGATGGCTTTCATTCTAGGGTTCCTCGTTCCTCGATGGCGTCGAGGGTCGCATTCTTCACGGCCGAGGCGGTAATGGCAGCCGGACATCCGATGTAGAACGCGACGGGAGTTCAATAATTACTGTACCGAATGGTTTACTTTATCATCGCATCGCCCTAGACTCGAAACGACGTTGTCGCTATCGCCAGGAATTTCAAGCGTGACCACCCTTACCACGCAGGTGCCGAGCTACGCCGGCTCACCGCAATACCGCGACGGCCGCTTCCATAACCCCATTCCACGTCCTTCCATGGGCTGGTGGGCCGGCTTGAAGCTGACGCTGTCCTTCTTCTTCGCCAAGCCCAAGGGAACCGTTCCCGACCGTCCCATACCCGTGCGTTCCCTGACGCGCGCGCAACTGGATGCGGCACCCGATCGAAGCCTCTACCGGCTCGGGCATTCCACCGTGCTTCTGAAATTGCGCGGACGGTACTGGCTCACCGATCCGGTGTTCTCGGAGCGGGCGTCGCCGGTGCAATGGGCTGGCCCGGCACGATTCCATGCTCCGCCGATCGACATCGACGAATTGCCGCCACTGGCTGGCGTCATTCTGTCGCACAACCATTACGACCACCTCGACCGCGCTGCCGTCACCCGCCTGGCTGCGAAGACGGAATGCTTCCTTACCCCGCTGGGCGTCGGTGACCAGCTCGTGGGGTGGGGTATCGATCCTGACAAGGTGGAACAACGCGACTGGTGGCAGTCGGCCGATCTCGGCGGGCTTCAATGCACCGCCACGCCGGCTCAGCATTTCTCGGGCCGCGGACTGGGCGATGGCGACAGCAGCCTTTGGGCCTCATGGGTCATCCAGGACCGGGACCTCCGCCTGTTCTTCAGCGGCGACTCGGGATACTTCGACGGCTTCAAGGCGATCGGAGACGCGTTCGGCCCATTCGATATCACGCTCATGGAAACCGGTGCCTACGACCGGCGCTGGGCCTTCGTGCACATGCATCCGGAAGAGACCTTGCAGGCCCACGTCGACCTGCGCGGCCGCTGGTTGTTGCCGATCCATAACGGCACGTTCGACCTGGCCATGCACGAATGGCACGAACCGTTCGAGCGAATCGCGGCACTGGCGGCGGCCCGTGGTGTGTCGCTGATCACGCCGGAAATGGGCGAGCGGGTGCACTTGGAATCGCCGCAATCCGGGTCGGCTTGGTGGCGCTCCGTCGTGGAGTGAGCGGCTCAGGCAGAAGGAGGGCGAAGGCCCCGATCACGTGATCGACACCCGTGATGACGCCGCGGCAGAGTAGGGGGCGCTTGAGTCCCCTGACCCATATCTCGCGTTTTGCCTGCTAATCGGGTAGTTGCGATAGGCGATCGAGCAGCGGAAGCGCAGCCCGAAGTGTGCCTTGTTCCTGCGGAGATAGCAGGCGGCGGATTGCTTCCTTGATACTAGCCGTCCGCGCCTCTCGCTCTCGTTCGAGCGCATCGTTTCCAGCCGGGGTGAGTGTGGCAATGCGGCTGCGGCGATCCATGGGGTTTGTCTCCTGCCGGACCAGACCATTCGCTTCGAGCTGAGCGACAACGAGCCGCATCGTCTGATGCGTAACGCCGCGGCGGCTTGCCAGGGAAGCGACGCTCATTGGCCCGGCGCGTTGCAACAGATCCAGGGTTTCCGATTGCGCCGAACGTTGCGTCCCGGTGTTGTGCCGGACGGCACGGACGAAAGTGCTGACGCTTCGGCGCAGGTCATGGGCCAACTCGGCTATGGCTTCCTGATCTTCCATCTTGCTCATAAGGACCTTCATCCCTGCCGCAGCTGGGCCAACACGCTGGATAGGTTGTTGATCCCCCAATGCTCTACGTAGCGCCCGTCCCGCACCCTCACGATGTCGATCACTTCAATTGCCACCAGCTTTCCGGTCGGCTCCACGCCGAACAACGCGCCGGTGTGCCGGCCCGATATGGTCTTGCGCGTGGTCACCTTGTCACCCTCGGCAATCTGGTCGTGGATCGACACCGTCAGGCCTTCGAGCGCCGGACGCAGAACGGTATCGAAGGTGTTCCACATGCTCTCGCCGTCGTTCGGAGCGCCGGGCGGCGCAGATCGATTTATGAAGTCCGGCGCCATCAGCGCCTCGAAGGACGCTCGGTCGCCGCCAGCGATGACCTCTTCATTGAAACGGCGAACCACCCATTTGGCATCGTGCATAGCTATCCAGCCTCTACCGTAAATGTCGATATATACAGTATAGCTGTATATTAAAGCTGGGTGCGTCACGGCCGGGCCCTTTGTTCAGCGGCGACTCGGGCTGAACCTTACGACCATGAGGTACCGTCAGAAGTCGCCATCGTGGACGACCGATATAAATCAGGTGCCGATAGCAAGTTAGGTGTCGGCCGCATGATCGACGCTCGATTACGATGTGAGGCGAGAATCTCTAAACGGTGTGTGTCGTGGCGGCTCTTGAAAGAAAGATCGTTATGGTTTCCGGCGCGCCCGGCGCTGGGAAGACGACCCTAGCGGTGCCGCTTGCGCTACGGCTCGGCTTTCCGCTTTTCTCCAAGGACTTCATCAAAGAGACTTTGACAGACGTGTTTGGCGACGCAGGAGGCGACTTAGCGGCATCACGGAAGATCGGCGGTGCGTCAATGGAACTGATATGGGCTCTGGCACGGTATGCGCCACAGGCCGTGCTAGAAGCTAACTTTCGGCCACATAGCGAGTACGAACGAGCTAAGCTCGTGGGCTTGGACGCCGCTATTGTTGAGGTGCATTGCGACTGCGGCGAGATTGAAACTGCACGTCGCTTCCGTGATCGCGCCGCTGCCAGCGGCCATCATGCCGCTCACCCATTGAAAGAAATGCCGCCGGAGATGCTCGGGGAGTACGGCCAGCCGGTGGGGCTGGGCCCCGTAATCACCGTAGATACTCGGGTTCCAGCGGACGTTGAGAGCATCGCGCAGGAGATTGTTCGGGCCTTCACCTTTCGAGCAGATTCACTCGTTTGAACAGCTCAAAATACTGGGCTGACCGATATAAAAAGGCGCCGTCAGGGGAGGGGTATTAGGGCTGGTTATCGAGGGTACCGCCGCAGTGGATCGGTCGACCAAAAAGAGGTACAAGGGGGCAACGACACGTCGAGCTCCGCGCGGCGGCGCACCCAATTCGGTATACCCAACGTTTGTTACGACTGGAGGAGCTTCATGGACGAACGAATCGCCCGACTAAGAACACCGACGGATGCCCGTACGTTTGCGAAAAATGCTCTGAAGCGAGGACGCCCAGACCTGGAAACGGAAGCGTTAGCCCATGCCCGCGCGCTGCAAGCGATCCAGGACGGCCACACCTCTCCGGCACAGCAGGCGATCGCCACAGCCCTCTATGCATATGAAGAGGCGCAGAGCCAACTCAAGGGGCGCACATTCCGCGCGAACCGCACGCGCAAGATGATCACCGACCATGGTGCACTGCATGCCGCCGAACGCATGGTAGTCAATCGGAAGCCCTCCAAAGGGTACGAAGTGCTCGAAGATGCCGGCCTCCAAGAGCTGAGCTTCGAGGCCATTATCGTCCGCTTTCCTCATGAGTTTTCAGAGCGCGCTATTCAAGCCGCCCAAGCCCGGCTGGATGGTCGGCCGCCCCCGACTTGGTCTTCATCGGACAATGATGTCGCTGAAAAGCCACGCACTTCGCGAGTGCTTTTCGACGCCGAGGCTCGCGGCTTTCTGGACGGCTTCAGCGACCCTTTGCTATGGTTTCGCACTAACTGGCTCCCGCGTTACCGAACGCAGACTCAAACGATCGCACAGGACCTCGCCGATAACCGCTTAGGCGAGGCGTTCGACATTCTTTGGAAGAGGGTTCGCAACGACATCAGCAACGCTGGGCAAGGCGTGGTCAAGTACGACACCGTCGCTGCTATGCATGATGATTTCATCCAGGTTCTCCGCGAGATCTACGCAGACGGAAGCCCAGAAAACTACGAGCAGATTGTGGAGCGCTTCGAGGGCTGGAAGAGCGAGGGACGCATCGACAAAGTACCCCGCTTACTAATCGCACGGGCCTTCGCGGGAGTGCACCCGCACCGTTACCACACCACCGTCGATGCGAAAAGCCAGAATCAGGTCTTGGAGTGGTTCGTCGAGCACACTGGGTTCGTCATGCCCCGCATGACCGGCTGGGCCCACTGCGCCGAAGCGCTTGTGAATCACTTGGACGGTGCCGAAGTATTCGGCGGGGATCAGCTGGCCCGAAACATCTTCCCTTGGTTCGTCTTGGAGCAACTGCGAGCACGAAGCGCAGCCCCCGATCTGAAGCCTGGTCACTCACCACGGCCGTCTACAGCCTTTGCCGACCTTCCGGCCTCCCGGCGCATCATAGAACTGCGGCACAATCAGGTGCAGGGCGCCCTGTTTACTCACTTGGAAAATGAATTCGGTCCCGGCAGCGTCTGGACTGAATATCCTAGCGGCACCGGAGGTTTTGCCGATGCCTACGTCCGACTACCCGATACTCGCTGCTATCTCTACGAAATCAAGATCGCCGACACAGCCGCCCAAGTTGTCCGGCAAGCCATGGGACAGTTATTGGAATACAGCTACCGGACCGGCGGACTTGAGTCAGTAAAGCTATTCGCTGTGGGTGAACCTGATCTAGACGAGGTTACCCGCTGCTTTCTCGAACGCCTACGTGGAGACTTTCATCTCGATATCGCGTATTTGCAGATCCGGCTGCCCGACGACGGGCAATGCCCCTAAAGTGACCTATCCGCTTTGTGTGATCTGAGTACAGAATGCCAACGAGCGTGCCACACGTTGCCAATTCGACTGGCTGGGCTTGGTGGCACGGTAAGTGGATGAATCTATAAGCAATTAGTGTAACGCGGAGCTGGGTGGAGCCATATTCTCACCCGAAGCTGAGGCAGAGGAGGGCGATTAGCTCGTGTTATCGGGGGTACGTGAGCGGCAAAATTAGATCGCACTGGACACGTACGGTTTCGCAAACCTGGCGTCGACAAGTCACCGGCAGGCGAAACTCCGTGCGCGCTCGCTAAGGCGCGCCCAAGGCCTATGTATTGGATGGGCCACTGTGTCCCGCCTAGTGATCTACACTAGAAGCAGATAATGGCCAATTTCGTGGGAAGTCAGCTCACACCGCGTCGCCCGATTGCTCGGTGCAGCGACGCCGCAGTGGGTGCTCCTCAAAAGGATTTCGCGTGACCCCCTTCGATCTATTTCTGCTGGACGTTCGCAACAGCCGTGCCGTCGTCGCGCTTGCGAGGCGTGGCGCTGACACCGCGATTGAGCTGATTCCTGTCGACGCGGCGTTGACCAGTCTCATCGAGTTCGGTCAATTGATTGGCAGGGCGGTTAGTGGAAACGGGCAGCGACCGAGCGATCCTGACTTAGCGACGTTTGGAACAGACCTGTTCAATTTCCTGTTCCGCGGAGAACTACGCGACCTTTACGATCGGCTGCCGGTCGGCCCAGTAAGCATTCAGATCCTCAGCGACCAGCCAGAATTGCGTGAAGTACCCTGGGAATACCTCAGCACACCCGACAGGATGCCAGTTCCCCATCGTGACCGATCTGTAATTCGGATTCACCCCACGTGTGGTGTCTATGGTATGCCTTCGAACAAGGTGGGCGAAAAAATTCGCGTGTTGTTCGTTTCGGCCGAACCGATTGATCAAGCGGGTGTCGGCTGGCGGGAAGTCAAGGCCGTTCTCGATCGTGAGCTTGTTGCTCAGATGCCCAACGATGCAACGATTGAGGTGATCGAAGGAGCTACTCGAGCTGACTTGCTCCACGCGATCAACAGCAAGACATTCAATGTCTTCCATTTTTTTGGGCATGGCGTCCTTCGAAACGATATAGGGCACTTGGTTCTCCGGGACCGCGTGTCTGGCAGGAGCGACTTTCTGTCGGCCGAGGAATTGGCGGTAGCGCTCGCGGGGAAGGGTGTGCGGCTAGCCATGCTGAGCGCTTGTCAGAGCGGGGCGGGCAAGTACGACGACGACTTCGGAACGGTCGCTACCGCTCTGATCAAGGCTGGGATTCCTGCCGTGGTAGCTAACCAGTACAACATCCCAATCAAGTCTATTGCGCCATTCGTCGGCGCCATATACGGCTCTTTGGCAAGAGGAAACGGTATCGATCAAGCCGTCGCAGAAGGTCGTGTGGCTCTGAAAATAGGGCTCAGGACAGCAACCGGAGATGGTGCAGTCGTCGAATGGGGCATTCCGGCCCTGTACCGCTTAGCTGATGTGCAACGGATTTTCGGGAGCGAGGCATGAAGAAGATCTCTCCGTTCATGCTGGTCCGCCATGTCAGTCTGCTCGACAGCGATTCGGCGCCGATCAAGAGCATCGTTGGTACGGATAGGCGTAAGCCGGCCAAGAGCAAGCCCCCCCTTTCGTCCGAAGCCCAAGCTCAAAGCACCGTCAGTACGATCCTTTCGTCGTCTCCGCTTTTGTCCAAAACGTTTGAATCCTTAAACCCAGCCTTGACGCAAACCTTGGCCAGCCCCTACCGAGGGGTCGGCGTATCCAAGGCGGACACCAAGAAGACAGCCACCAAAAAAGCTGCGCGAAAAGCCGAGGGAGCTTCAAAAAAAAAGGTCTCCGCGGGATCGAGTACGAGCGAGCAATGGGTCACGGCTGCAATACGCAAAAAGGGCGCAGCGACAGGCAGTCGAAAAAACGTCGCAAGTGCTGGATACGTCGAGCAGATAACCCACGATCTTTCGAGGGCCGACAACCCGCTTCGCGTGGGAATTCTTGACCTAGGTGCTTGGATCGCAGGGCTGCCAGACTTACTTGTTCGGCTCAACGGGGCGCAAAGCATCGTGACACTGTTCGAGATCAACGCACCGGTGCCAGCTGGGTTAAGAAAGACCGCCAAAGGTATGGTTGAATGGTTCGCGCGCCACCAAGTCAAACAGAGTCGAAAACAGGTTAGTGACCTGGAGCCGCACATCGTCTTCGAAGAATTTTTCCATGCCGCATCAGATATCCGTGCTTACATGGGACTGGACATGGTCGTCGGACTGACTCCAGTGATGGTAGCCGGGGAGAGCGACGGCTCGCTTTACTGGAATCACTTCAGCAACGTTCAAGACGGGGTTATTCTGATTTCGACCATGGATGTGCGCGAATTCGCGCAGAATGCCAATCGGCCTTTCGAGGCCGCGGTCGGAGGCATGCTCATTGGTGCCGTTCTTGTCGGCCTCAACGATCAGCTGGGCTATCACGACCAAACGCTGGGTTGCCTGTTCGATTACAACGAGGATCGCTCAGGCATTGTGGCTGCGATCAAGATGGCAAGGATCTGCCCGGAATGCTCGGAGGTGCTCACAGAGAAGCAGCAGTCCGCTGCCGAGTCGATGTTGAAGGTCCTGCGCAAGATGAAAAGGAAAAGGTCGTGACCCAAGCTGTCGTTTTTGTTCCCGGGATCATGGGGTCGGAGCTAAAGAGGGGTGACGAAGTGATCTGGCCCGGAAGCCCATTGGAACTGTGGCTTCCCTATGCCCACATGGCGGAACTGCTTGATCCTGCCACCGAAGTGGGAGACATCATTCGCAATGTTTCGATCTCCGAACAATACGGCGCGTTGGTGCGTTCCCTTGAGTCGTGGGGATATGTCGAGAAGGGCATTACGCCCACGTTAGTCGTGGTTCCCTACGATTGGCGTAAGGATAACAAGCTCGCAGCTCGCAAGCTGGCCGATGAAATTGATGCCCTGGCGGCGAAACTCGGCGCCGACACCGATATCAGTATCGTCGCACACAGCATGGGCGGATTGATCAGTCGCTGCTACTTGGAGTCGGGAGATTACAAAGCCCGCCCTGGTCTGGCGTCGGTGAAGAGGCTGATTACCTTGGCAACACCGCACCGAGGCGCACCCATGGCCCTATCGGCTGCAATAGGCAACGAGCGCAGAGTGTTTCTGAACGCCCAGCAAGTCAAGTCATTGGCGAGTGATCCGAATTTTCCGTCTCTGTATCAACTGCTACCGCCTAAAGGGGAACCCTGTGTTTGGGATCGCTCCTCGGGAAGTCGGTACGCCCCGCTGGACATTTATGACATCGATGTTGCGCGTAGCCTTGACCTGGTGCCGGAGAATCTTGCTTCGGCATGCAGTTTCCAAGAGACGCTCGATCTGGACAGGCGGCCTTCCCATGTCCGGTATTTCTTTTTCGTGGGTAGCCATGAAACGACAACGAGTTCCGTCATGGCAAGGCTAGACGCCACGGATATTGGACACCGCATTGCCAAAGTCGATCGTGAGAATGCAGGTGACGGTACCGTCCCCATCTGGAGCGCAATGCTGACGGGGATACAAACGGAGCAGGTCGGTGGCGAACACGCCGGGATTTACAAGAATCAGACCTTGATCGACGTACTTGGAACACTGCTTGGGGGGCCTGCTTTGTTGGCGGCAAGGGGGCAAAAGCCCGAGCTTTGGGTTCGGCATCAAGTGTTCGATCTTGGTCGCGATGTCGAGCTCACGCTTGAACTGCCGAATGGTACGACGGAGATCGACGGTGAACTGCGCGTGATGCGCCACGCTAAGGACACTTTCGATTTGGTTCGAGCCATATCCATTCAGTACGCTGGCCCCGCAGTCGATCACCTCGCGCTGATTCTACCGGCGTTGGATTTTCCCGGTGCTTATCAGATCGTCTACATCGATAAAGGGGAACCACAGAGCGCAGCAACGGAGTTTTTTGTGCAACCAGGCTGACGCGCCCTCCGCATCCGGAGAAATCGAGTCGATTAGGGCAAGTTATCGGGGGCACCGCGAGCGCAGGAGTCGAACAATACGGGACAAGCATGTGCCAATGATCCCGGTCACCCGGGAAGTACTACGCTTACACCCGAAGAGCGAGATGACTACCAAGGCGCGCTCCTAGCGCAGGGTCGCCGGCTCGGCTGGAACAAGAACGCATCCAGTGGCCGGTGGTCTAGCGGGCACTGCAAAAGGCGACGGGCACCGGCTAGGCTAGGGCAGCTAGGCCGAGGACTTCCAATCGCGCGGGGCGGCCGCACGTTCTGATTTCTTCGCTTGCCTGTGGACTGTTAGTAGCCACTCACGGCTCCGGGCCGGCGGCACTTCCGGTTTTTTTGCCCTGGCCTCGACTAGTGGGTGAACGACCCGAAAACGTATCCGCTGATCGCGCGCGAAATCGATGGAGCATATCGTCTTGGCGCGATCCAGTGACCTGCCCCCACCAGCCGTACCAATGATCACTGTGAAAGTCCGGGGTTGAAGATTACTGCGTTGTTGTCCTGTTGTGCGCGGTGGTGAGCAGCGAATTGCGACGGCGGGATGCGGCCA
>NZ_JAAQQR010000004.1 GCF_011742555.1 Luteibacter jiangsuensis | reverse complement strand
TCAGCCTGCTTGATAAACCCGATGATCTGCTCGGTGGTGAAACGACTCTTCTTCATATCCGTCCTCGTGATTGACGGACTTTACAGCTTCATGTGGTACGGCTCAGTGGGGGCAGGTCACCGAGTATCTCCGCTTTTTCGCGGGGTCACCGTGTGAGCAAGCCTTTGCCATCAAAAATGTGCCCGATGCAGCGCCGCAGGACGCCGCCTTCGCTCAGGTGGAACGGGCCGTAAAGACGGGGCGTCGGTCGGGGACGTAGGGCATAAGTTGTCTTAAAGTTGGTTCTTCTTCTGGCGCTGTCGCAATCTAGAAGTTATCGCTCACTGAGGGCAAAGAACTATCGCTCGCGAGCTGTCGGGGTTCGTCGAGTATTCGTGACGAAAACGTTCCTGCTTAACAGTCATGTATTTATCTACACCTGGCATCTGTAGACCGTAGGTGTTAAGTGGTGGTTCTCGGGGCGCCAGTTCTCAATTTTCCTTACGTTTCCGCCGCTTGCTTTAAGCTCATCCCGAATTGCGTCTAGGGCGACGGAATGGACAATAAAGAGATCTGTGGTGTACCCGCTACCATCTCCGTCCCGGGCGGATTGGACCTCGGCAGTCGTGACCTCTACGGTAGATCCGGCCGACTGCGTGCCTTTAACCTCGACCCTCTTATGTAGACCATCCTTTACGCAATGGAGGTCGAACGGCCTGGTGCTGGAGGTGTCGGTAACGACGTAACCTAGTTCTGCATAATGAGCCTTAGCGAGGTCCATAGCGTAGTTCTCGATCGTTCTCCTTCGCCGATAGTCTCGCATCCTTCCCTGCCCTCGGGCTCGAGTCATTTTGAGGTCGCTTGTGAGTAGCTCGCGACGACGTTCCAACTCGTCTGAATCCGTAAGGGAGGCAGGCCGCCAGTTGTAAATTTGCGCAAGCGACCCCGTTGGGTTGTCTAGAAAGTCCAATGCTTCGAACTCACATGTAACAGGGTGCTCACCGGTCATAAGCGGGGCTGACAACCGCCCGCAATAAATGAAAGGTAAAGTCGAAGGAGCCTTTTCACGCAGTCTGGTAAACAGGTATGCCTGCCGCTCGCCCGACGCCAGGCTACGTAGTAACGGACTCGTTTGTGACTGGCGTGTCTGGCTTTGCCACCAGAAGACGTCGCCGTCGAATTGATCGTGGTAACTGTATGCCGTCTTCTCTAAGGTAACAAACAATAGCACTGCGTTTGCGAACTCTGAGATGCCGGTGGGGCGGACGAAATTCCTCGGTGATATGGCGCCCACCCTTGCGACCTCAGCACGACTGTACGGTTCGCCGATCTTGAACGCTGTTAGATCGATGAGTTCAGACTTCATGGCGCCCCGTCCCACGTGACCTCGCTAACGGGAGTGGCACCACATGCCATATGTTTTCATTCGCGAACCGAACTTCACTCTGCTTCACGGCGCCCCCATTTCGCGCGACGAAAGCCCTCAACTAGTCAGCAGCCTTCTTGCAATTAAGAATAATCGCAAGCGGCTTACTGGAAAAGAGGTGGCGCGACCGTGTCGAATCCGTGGGACGGCAGCTGCGCACTCTTGAAGTGCGCAATCAGGACCATGTGGCCTTCACGCAGAAACTCGATCGCTGCTATGGATCGATACTGAAGATCTGACTGTCGCTGCGCTGGCTAAGAGGCTGCATCCACTGGCGCCTTAGCGGGGGTGGGCTTGGTCGTCCCGAGGCGAACTTGCCTTCCTAGCGCTGAGCCTCGATGTACTGTGTGGCTTCACAAGACGAAGCGAGGTGTTTTCTCCTCCACTGCCATGTACTTCGGTCGCACTCTTCTTAATCAGATCAAGCTGACGCATTTCAGCAGGTGGCGCATGGTCCTGTTCCGCGTTTGGGGACACGAAAGCGTGCCAATCCTTGGCGAACGAAGTTACGGAAGTGGGTGTGATCTGCACGAGACCAATCGCGGCGACAACTACACTGAGAATGGAAAGACGGTTTTGCAGCTTTGCCTGTTGTGAGTCAGCATCCTTCCTCTGCGATTCAATCTGTGCCTCGAGAGATGCCTGCCGTTGGCGAGCAAGCCGGAGTTGCTCTTTGCGGTCTCGCTCTTGCTGACGCCTTAATTCGCGAGCGCGCTCTCGAGCCGCGAGTGCCGCATCTCGCCGTTCTTCCCTTACTACCTGACTGAGGAGATTTAGCTGCGCAGTCGTTTCGCGTGACTGTTCCACCAAACGCAGTTGATCGCGTGCAACAGCATAAAACTCGAGTAATTCGCGGGTCCGAGTGGAAATGGGGTGATCGAAATAGTGGGCAACCATGAAGGTCGTAAGGGTACGCATGGTGCGCTCGGCTAGCACTGCGTCTCCAGTAGCTACCCTGGAGGCGTCCTGGCTTACGGAGATAAGTGCCTCGCTATACGCCACCGCCAGAGCATAAGTGCGCACAACCCGCCTAAAGTGTTCGAGCGACGTTTCCTTGGCTGACAGGACTGCGAATCCGTCAGCATCTGCGAGGCAATGCTTGCCATTGCAGGTGCGATAGCGAGCTATGTCTAGCGTTGTGTTTGAACGCAAGAAGCGCGAAACCCCCTCTACGGAGGAATTGCCCTCCATCTTGGCCCACGCAACATAGCGGGCGTCATCGTTATCCAGGGATTTTGGCTCAATATATGGCTTGAGGTGATCCTGCGCGCACTGGAACGCCTCACTGTGCGTGGCGGTGTCGCTGACGCGGATAACCGCAAATGCTTGCTCGTTATGGGTCCCGGCAAAGAAGCGTAGAAGCTCGACATCGTCGTGTGGCCACGCGCATCGCAGACCATCCTTGACTCCCGCAAGGAAGAATTGGTCCTTTGCTTCTTCTGCCACTCCGGCTGGCTCGCGAAGAGCGATCTTGAGCAGTACTGCCTTGTGCATTCGTTCGTTCCCTGACTTAGCTGCCAACCAGATCCTCGCCCTTTGGGGGATATCGGCTGCAGGCATGCTAACTTTAGCGTCTGGTCGTCAGGCGTTCCGATGCGGCACGTCGCGCGGCAACGCGAGACATCCTCAATTGATATGTCGACCATGTGCTACTCCGCCAAAATCCTAGCCGACTTCCGCGCCTACCAACGCTTCGGCGGCACGCTCGACATGCGCGCCTTCGCCGAGCTCGCCGGCTGGGCGACCGAGGCCGGCACGTGGATGAGCGCCGTGCCCAAGGCCATGCGCAATGCCTTCCTGGCTTCGGCCCTGCCAGAAGACGAGGAGGCCAGGAATGCCGCCCTCGAGGCCTACCGTGTCGCCGCCTTGGCTCAGGAGCAGCTGATCGCCGAACAGACGGATCGCCTGACCCGTGCCGAGGCGGTCCTGGCTGGCCCCAAGCCCACCAAGAAAGCCGCCAACGACAAGCGCATCGCCACGAACAAGATCGCCGAGGCCTGCCGCAAGCTCGGTGAGGTGAACGACTTCGCCATCCAGGACGGCTTCGAGCGCATCTGGCCCGGCCATTACGCGCCTGTCCTGATCCGCGACCCGGATACGGGCGAGAAGCGGGTGGTGCCGATGCGCTACCGCTGTCGGCTTCCGGGTTGGACGGCCGCGGACGAGCGCGAGAAGCCGGGCACGTACATGGCCCGGCGCGACAGCCTGTCCACGGTGTGGCGGAAGCTGTGGGGCTACAACCATGCGGTGATCGTGGCGAGCCGCTTTTTCGAATCGGTGAAGCTGCACGATCTTCAGCATCGTTCGCTCGCACCCGGCGAACGCGAGTCGTCGGTGGAACTGGAGTTCCGTCCGGAGCCGGCGCAGGAGATGTTCCTGGCCTGTCTGTGGCGTTATAGCGAACCGACGGAAACCGAGGCCGGCTTCTATTCCTTCGCCGCCATCAGCCGGCCGCCGCCGCCGGAAGTCCGGGCGGCCGGGCACGACCGCTGCATCATCGCCATCAAGCCGCAATACCTCGACACCTGGCTGAATCCTGATCCGCGTCGTCTCGCCGAGCAGGACGCCATCCTCGACGATCCTATCGACGTCTATTACGAGCACCAGCTCAGCGCGCCTGATAACGGGGACGAGGATTAGTGCCGGCTCGCGCCGTCTTCTCGAAGCTTCCGTTCAGCCGATAGATCTCGCCGTTCAGCGATGCGCCATGGGTTTCGATATACGGCGTGGCGGCCAGCGTCACACCGAGCCTGGTCGCCACGCGCAGCGCGAACGCCGACCACGTGGGGGCGCCGCAACTCACATGCTGAACGATCAGGCAGAAGTACCGACGGTCCGGTGGCTCGGGAGAGATGGCGGCGTCGATGAGGAGGCTCTGACTCAGGACCACCGCGCGTATGACGCCGGTCAGACTCGTGTTCGGGGCCACGGCCTGGAGCCAGGGCTCGCCTGTAGGGATGTCCCTGGCGCACAGCGGGTGCATTGGATGCCGTCCCGGCTGCGCGCGGACGTGTTCCAGGCGCGCCCACAGCCGCGCGAGCGATCGCGCGGTGCGCACCATGAGCCAGCGAACGTCGTCGTCGGAAAGTGCAGGAGAGGGCGGTTCGAGCTCGGACATGGCGGCATCCTGCCGCGGTCGGGTATCAGCGATTGAGAAGTGCGGAAGCCGCCGAGGATCACGCCGCCTCGGCTGTACCGACGGAGACCTCCGTCCGCTTAGCATCCAGCGCTAATTGCAGGTACATGTCCATGGTTTCGAGGCGCGACTTCATGAGTGCCGAAATCCACGAGATGAAATACAACAGGACGATGATGAACCCGGCCGCGAAGTCCAAAGCCCCAGGGTGACGGCCGGCGGCGAACTCGCGAATCTGGAAGTAGAGAGCTACCGCGACAGGGATGAGCCCGAGAGTAGGAATGCTTCCGGCGATGAGCGGCAGCTTTTGCGTGAAGCGCTCCCTGCGAAAGCGAGCCATGGAGGCGTGGCGCTCGAGCGACGGGAGCGGCTGGCTTTGCAGCCACGCGACGAGTCCGAGGTGGTGCGGCAGATCGTGATCCAACTGCTTCGCGAAGTTGACCAGTGGCTTGTCCACACCGCGGAACTCTGTGCGCGAATACCAGACAGTCATACATAGACCGACAACCTCGACGGCGACCGCAGCGTACAGGGCGACGACCTGAGCCCGGGCGGGCAACGAGAGGTGCGGGATGAGAAAGCTGCTGAAGTAGGCGAGCAGGCAGATGGCAAACCCGAAAAGGGCTCTTTTGGTCGAACCCGGTGCCGCGGCATCGAACTCCGGCATCGCGTCCAGCCGGCGATTCAATTCGAAGAAGCTCAGCGAGCCTTCGTGCTCCATGTGGGTGATCCCTGTCGGGCTGGTCGCCCCCTGACAACCAAGGCCGGACGGGAATATATCTCAGCCGCCTGCGTTTTCAGAATCCCCGCAACCGACGGCAGCGCAACGTCGGGTGCGCCAATCGCGACGTCCCTTGCGCCGCAAGGCCTACGGCGCAGCAAGGCAACCACGTATTGCCAACACACGCTACCAGGACGAGCATTGCGCCTCGTTCTGCACGGAGTGCTGTTCATGCATCCATGGAAGGCGGCAATCGCCGTCGTTGCAACGCTCGCCGCTGTCGCGGCGGCTGCATATGGTTCGGGTTACATCATCTACCTTCTCCTCGGCATCGAAGGCCACCCGCTGCACTGGAACACGGCGTGGCACTACTTCGCCGCGCTAGGTCAGCCCGCGTATGAGCCCTATGCCTGGCGAATCAAGCTGGGAATCGGTCTGGGCTGCGGACTGCCCGGCCTGGTGTCGTGTGCCGTGCTGGTCGGGCTGTTCCGGAGCCAATCGTCGGAGTCCGCGCACGGCGACGCGCGTCTCGCCAGCGCGACGGATCTGAGAAAGGCCGGCCTCTTCCGCCAAACGCCCGAGAGCATCCTCATCGGGCGCTACAAGGGGCGCTACCTCTGGTTGGGTGGCGCGCAACACGTGATCACCATCAGCCCGACACGCTCGGGTAAAACCACCAGCGTCGCCATTCCCGTCGTGCTGACCTACCAGGGCTCGGTCGTGGTGCTGGACGTGAAAGGCGAACTGCACAAGACCACCAGCGGCTGGCGAGAGTCACTGGGGCAGGTCGTTCGGGTATGGGCGCCGTACGACGAAAACGGCAACACCCATCGATTCAACCCGATGACCCTGCTGGCGGGCATGAGCCCGGCCAGGCGCATCGGGGAACTGCAGACTATGGCGGCCATCCTCTATCCGGACCAACCAGGCGGCGACCCGTTCTGGACCGCGCAGAGCCGTGCTGCCTTCACAGCCTTTGCCTCGTTCCTGTTTGAAAGCTGGGATGAGAAATACCCCGCCGCCTCCATCGAGTTGATCAATAGTTCGGTCGATTTCCCCAGCTTCGAACGCATCCTCAACTTCTCCAGCGGCAAGGACGGGCAGAGCACCCGAGCGATGCTCGGCGGCATCCTCAAGAACCCACGCCGGCGTCACATCAGCCCGCAGACCCGTACGGTGTTCAACAACCTCGTCGGTCTGGCGGACGACACCTTCTCCTCGGTGATCGCCACCATGCAGGCACCTTTGCAGCAGTTCCTGAGCCCGGTACTGGCAGCCGCGACCAACGCCACGGATATCGATGTCCGCAGCCTGCGGAGGACCCCGACATCCCTCTACGTGATCATCCCGACCAACAAGCTCGACGAGAGCAGCAAGCTGCTGAACATCTTCTTCAGCACAGTCATCGGCAACAACCTCGACAAGCAGTTGAGGGAAGAGCCGGAACTGAGGCACCAGATGCTGATGCTGATGGACGAGTTCACGGCCATGGGGCGCGTCGACGTCTGGGCCAAGCGCATTTCCATTTCCGCAAGCTACGGCGTGCGCGATCTGTGCATCGTGCAGAGCCGGTCACAACTTCGCGCCACATACGGCGACCACGACGCACAGAACTTCATAACGAACCACGGTGCCCAGGTGGCTTTCGCGCCGCGCGAGCAGGCGGACGCGAACGAGTACAGCGAGATGCTCGGGTACAAGACCGTACGCAAGCGCCAACGGAGCACCAGCACCGGCGGCGGCAGTCGGCAAGTGTCGACGAGCTTTGCCGAGGAAAAGCGGGCGTTGATGCTGCCGCAGGAGGTCAAGGACCTGCCCGCCGACGAGCAATTGATCTTCTACGAGGGCTGCAAACCGATCCGGGCTCGAAAGAACTGGTTCTTCAAGGACAAGGGCTTGCTTAAGAGGGCCAGCCTGCCGCCTGCCGGAATCGAGCGCGCCGGCTCGCTGACCGGGATCGATGAATACCAGTGCGCGAAGCCGGCAACCGCCCAGGGCAAGGCCTGGCTTCAGGAGACAGCAAGCGCGGAAGTGACCCGCGAGAACAGAAGGGGGGCGCGATGAACGCGGAAGACGACGATTTCAACGGCGAAGGCGCGAGGCCTTCTTCGCTCATCCCGGTGCACAAGCTGGCCACGCGCGATCCGATGCACGACCTGCAGTTGCTTCGGGACGTGGCGATCATCAATGAGCGGGTCAGGCGGGAGCTTGGGCCGATGCCGAAAAGCAGAGGAAACAATGCGAGAACGGATAGTGAAACGAGGGAAAACAACTCGATGAATCTCAAGATTATGCCTTCAGTTGTCGCCTTGGGCGCACTTGTTGCCGGAGGGGCGGTCGCTGGCCAACTCGGGGCATTACCTTCGCCGATTGAAGACCGTGGATACCCAAAATTCCAACGGTACGCTTCCGTGCAACTTGGCGCTGGGACTGAATGTATTGTCGGCGCGTCGTCGGATGAGGATGGTTTGAACCAAAGACCGCGCGTTCGTCTTTCGCGCGGGAATGCGGAGCTTTGGCGCAGAGATATAGATATTCCCTCCGAATACTATGCCGGGCGAGCCACGCATTGCCTGCAACGCGGAGGTTCGGTCTATGTTCTTGTTCAAATTGACACGCAATCTCAGTCGAGCCTCTCCCAAACCTTGTTGCGGATTGTCCGGATGAAGCATGGGGATGGTGCCATCGAAGGTTGGGCGGATCTGGAAGTTCCCGGGACCACCGGTGCTTACTCCGCGTGGGTCACCGGGGGCATCGGAAACTTTCGGATTATGGGCGATTCGATAGCTATCACTGGGAAATATCGCTACTTGAACGCCGATGATGTCCAAGCGTTTTCGATGAACGTTGCTTCTGGACTCAAATAGCGAAGGGGTTACGCAGTCATGGACGAGAAGGAAAAATTCATCGCAAGGCTTTACCCGGCCGCTGTGAAGATATCGGAAGAAACGGGCATGTCCTGGCAACTGATCTTGGCTCAGGCGGCGCAGGAGACGGGGTGGGGTAAGAAAGTCCTGCCTGGCACCAACAACATCTTCAACATCAAGGCCGGCGTGGGCTGGGAAGGTGAGACGAAGACGTTCAATGTATGGGAGCGTGTACAGGGAAGAACGGTATGGATCGATCAACCGTTTAGAGTTTACGAGACTCTAGAGGATGCGATGGCGGATCGCGTCCGTTTCCTTCGCGAGAATCCTCGATATACCAAGGCCGGCCTTTTCGATGAAGGCACAATCGGCGATCTCGCGAGAGAGGCCGATGCCCTGCAAAGAGCTGGTTATGCCACCGATGAAAACTACGCACGCTCTCTTGTCGAGGTATTTGAAGGAAGGACGATGCGTCGTGCCATAGCGCTAGCGGGGCACGAGGTCGACCAAGTCGGCACATCCGTCTCGCAAAGGGACGCATCTACCAAGGAACTTCAAACGAGTCTCAACCGCCTTGGCTACGTTGACGCTGCCGGCTGCGAGCTGAAAGTTGATGGTGACTACGGTCGCCGCACTCGCCTCGCCGTCGAAGATTTCCAGCGGCGACACGGGCTGGTGGCTGACGGCATAGCCGGGCCGCTCACCCTGGCGGCCGTGGATCGCACTGTGAAAACCGAACTTCGCTCCATCGGGCAACCTGATGCGCCCTATCTGCGGTCGGGACATCCAAGCGACAACGCAATGGGAGCGCCGGCATCCTTTTCCTCATCAGAAACGCGGGCCCTCGATTGGCAGGACCCGCGTCATCCGAGAAGCGACCTCCACGATCTTTACAGCGAACTTGGGAGGCGCGTGCCGGATGCCTCGGAGGACCGCCTGCTCCAATTCACGGCGGTATGTCATGAGAGCTGTATTACGGCGGAGAACTTGGTCGAAGCGCGCCTCGACGAGCAACAGGGGACGTTGACGTTCGTCGGTACGGGTGCTCTTACGCAACCCGCGCACATCGATCTGAAGAGCCCGCCCCCTTACCCCGAGGAGGCAATACAGCAGATCCAGCAGCACGACCTACAACAGCAGCAGGTGATGGAGCAGGTTCGCGCTCAGCAGGCCGAGATGGGCATGAGTCACTCACGCTGAGGTCGGCCGCGTGTGATCGTTACGAGGCATGCGTGCGCGAGAGAGGTCGGGGGGATCCGCAGGGCGGAATTGCCGGGGAATCTATTCAAAACCCCCGGCGTGCCGACCCGCAAGTGCTTGATCCCTCTATGCGTTCGGGGAAAAGATCTATTCAAGAATCTATTCAGCCCTGGCCGTTGTCTGGCAAGCACCTCGTACTTCCGACTCGCTTCGTGCATCCGTGACTGACTCTCCATCCCCGACAACGCTAAGATGCGCACTATTGCGCCGGCCCTGGCAGGGGGGCGCCTACGCCCAGGGGAAATCTGATGAATCGCGTTTACCATCTCGTGTGGAACGGAGCGCTGCGCGTCGTGCAGGTGGCTTCGGAGCTGGCGTCGTCGCAGGCAGGGGGCCAGGCACGGGTCGAGGCATCGCCACCCCGGCATCGCGCATTGTGGGCCGCGATGGCCGCCATTGGCCTTTGTGTCGCTGCGTCGCCGGCATTCGCTCAAACCTGCACCCTGGCGAACGTCACCCTTTGCAGTGCGCAAGGCGGTCTCGGGTTTGGCGACCGCCCGGGAACGGGTGGCGCAGGCAATGGCCAGGGCGGCGGTAGCAATCTCCTGAACGGAACGGTCCTGACGCCGGCCCCGGGCGCGCAGCCGTCGAACGGCACGGGCGGGCAGGGCGCCACCGGCTACCGCGATGGCACGCCCGGCGGTTCCGGCGGCAGCGGTGGCGCTGTCGGCACGCTGGTGGGTAACGACATCGTCGGCGGTCAGGGCGGCGACGGTGGCGAGGACTCCGCGACGGCCGGTGGCGGTGGTGGCGGTGGCACCGGCATCGTCATCACCCAAACCAATCTCGCCTTAGGGTCGAATATCACCATTACCGGCGGCAAGGGTGGCGCCGGTGGCGCCGCCTCGGTGAATAGCGGCGCGGGCGGCGGCGGTGGTGGCGGTGGCGGTGCCGGCATCGCGATCACGGCGGCGGGTGCGGAGTTGACGCTTCAGGCTGCGACGCCCCCGACCGATCCAGGTAACAAGGTCACCGGTGGCGCGGGCGGCGCGGGCGGCTCCGGCGATCTGAGCTTTCAGGCGTTCGGCGGCGGTGGTGGCGCTGGTGGCGATGGCGTGGTCGTCACTGCCAACAATGTCCAGGTGACCAATCTGGGCACCACGATCACGGGCGGCGTCGGCGGTGCGGGTGGCGCCGCGCTCGTGCCGGGTGGTGCCGGTGAGTCGGGTGCGGGCATACGCGGCATCGGTCTTGGCCTCTCCGTGCTCAATGCCGGAACGATCGTTGGCGGCGCGGCAACGGGCACGGGTGCCGCCGGCAGCGGTATCGTTACGCAGGGTTTCTCCACCATCCAGAACGCAGGCACCATCCAGGGTGGTGTGGGCGCCGGCGGAGCGCGCGCTTCGGCCATCCTTTTCAATGGCGTGAACAACACGCTGTCGATGCTTCCGGCTTCGATCATCAACGGGGCCGTGGAGCTCGCGGACGCTGCGACGGCGCAGGTGATTTCCTCGAGCAGCGGATCGCTCGAGCGGGTGCAACTGGACGGCGCGTCGGCGGCCGTCGAATTCTGGCCGGCTGCGTCCACCGCGGGCACCCTATCCGTCGACGCCATCGACGGCACCGGTACCGTCACGAGCCGCTTTGGCAACGGGAACCTTACCCTGAAGGGCGTGCAGCTCGACGGATCGCTCGACCTCGACCACCTGGGCAGCACCACGTTGTCTGGCACCCTTCACACGACCGGCTTGCAGCACTACGGCACGCCCGTGTCGCTCGCCAATGACACCACCATCGTCAGCGACACCGGCGCGGTGACGTTCGCCGGCGCGGTCACCGGCCTGAACAGTCTTACGGTGCAAGCCGGGGGCGATATCGACCTTGGCAATGCCGGCAACGTCTTTGGCGGCATGCTCACGTTGACGGGTAACACCATCGACGTGAGTTCCGCCGGAAGTCTGCCCATCGGGGCGCTGCACGCAGGCAGCGACGCCACGGTGAGCAGCGACGGCTCGGTCGTGCTTGCCGGTGACGTCAGCACGCCGTCGACGCTGACGCTGAGTGCGCAGTCGTCGGTCCAGCAGGTGGCCGGCAGCGTCACGGCAGGGACGCTATCGGGCGCGGTGGGCGGAGACCTGGTGCTGAACAGCGCGGGCAATGCGATCGCCACGCTTGGCTCGATCACCGCGACCACGATCTCGATCGCCGACATCCTGCCGCTGACCGTGACCGGTACCGTGTATGCCTCGCAGAAGGTTACTTTCAGCGGTGCACAGGGAGTGACCGTCACCGGCACGCTTCGTTCCGACGGCGCGCTGGCCGGCAACAACGGCGTGCAGATCGATACGGGCAGCACGCTCACCGTAGGCAACGGCGGCGCCACCGGCGCGCTGGACGCCGATACCACCGTCAGCGGCACCCTCGCATTCAATCGCAGCAACGATCCCACCTTCGACGGCGCCATCAAGGGAACGGGGGCACTCGCGAAGTACGGTGCCGGCAAGCTGGTCTACGACGGCGACGGTTCCCTGTTCCAGGGTTCCACCTCGGTACTGGGTGGCAGCCTCGTGGTCGGCGGAACGGCGGGTTCCACCGCTCGCCTCGGCGGTGGCGTCGCTGTCGCCAGCGGTGCATCGCTCGGCGGTCACGGCAGCATCGGCGGCAGCGTGACCATGGCCAGCGGCAGCGCGCTGTCGCCCGGCAATTCGGTGGGCACGCTCACGGTAGACGGCGATCTCAGCATGGCGCAGGGCACGGTGTTCGACGCCGAGTTCGGTGCCAGCGGCGCGGGCGACAAGGTGGTCGTGGGTGGCAACCTCGCCTTGAACGGTGTCACGTTGAATGTCGCCGATGCGGGCGGCATGGGCCCCGGCGTGTACAACCTCTTTTCCTACGGCGGCACGCTCACCGAGACGAACGGCGGCATCCTCCTCGGAAGCAAGCCTGCCGGACACCTCGTCACCTTGCAGACGCTGACCGGCCAGAAGCAGATCAACCTGATCGACTACTCCAACGCCACGCTGAGTTACTGGAACGCGAACCATCTCGCCAGCCCCACACAGATGGGTGGCGGCGACGGCACCTGGTCGAACACCTCGCCCACGTGGACGGATGCGCAGGGCAGCCTCACGGAGCCCATGGCCCCGCAGCCCGGCTTCGCCATTTTCGGCGGCGCGAAGGGCACGGTCACCGTCGACGGCACCGCGGGTGCGGTGGCGGTTACCGGCATGCAGTTCCTGAGCGACGGTTATCGGGTGACGGGTGATTCCCTCAACCTCGTGGCGTCGGGCGGCCCCGTCATCGTGCGCGTGGGTGACGGTACCGCCGCGAGCCAGGCTTACGTCGCCACCATCGATTCGGTGCTCGCGGGTACGCAGGGCTTCACAAAAGCGGATGCGGGCACGCTGGTGCTCAATGGTGCCAACACATTCTCCGGTGGCCTTGCCATCAACGGTGGTTTGGTTTCCGCCAGCGACGACGCCAATCTCGGCGATGCCGCAAACGCAGTGACGATGGGCGGTGGCGGGCTGCGCATCACCGGCACGTCGTATACGTCGACCGACCGAGCCTTGTCGCTGGCCGGTATTGGCGGTCTCGATGTAGCCGACGCAGCCAACGTGTTCACTTGGAACGGCGCCATCACCGGTTCCGGTTCCTTGCAGAAGTCGGGCGCGGGCACGCTTGTGCTGAATTACGCGAACAACTACAGCGGTACCACCTGGCTCAGCGACGGCACCCTGCGGCTTGGCGATAACGGTGCCATCGGAACCGGCGATCTCGTGCTGAGTGGCGGCACACTGGCTTTCGGAGCGAACGACATGTCGCTCGCGAACACCGTGAGGCTCGCGGGCGAAGCCGGCATCGACGTGGCGGCGGGCCAGACGGCAACCTTGTCGGGCGACATCGCCGACAGCGCTCCCATGGGTTTCGGCGTCGCGTCGGTTGCAGACTCACTTACGAAGACCGGCGCCGGCACGCTCGTACTGACCGGTACCGCCGCGAACACCGGCGTCATCACCATCGCCGACGGCACGCTGCATGTGGGCGACGGCGGTACGCGCGGCACCTTGCCGCTCAACATCGCCAACCAGGGCGCGCTGGTGCTCGACCGCTCGGACGATGTCACCTACGCAGGCACGATGTCCGGCACCGGCACGTTCCGCAAGCTCGGCAGCAATGCGCTGCGCCTCACCGGCAACAGCAGCGCCTTCACCGGCACGACCACGATCGACGGCGGCGCGCTGTGGCTCGACGGTTCGCTCGGCGGCAACCTCGTCATGGCCAGCGGCACCATCCTCGCCGGCAGCGGCACGGCCGGCAGCGTCGCGTTGCCCTCGGGCAGCGAACTCTCGCCAGGCGGCTCGGGCGCCATCGGCACGCTCACGTTCAACGGCAATCTCGATGTGGCTGCCGGCGCCCGTTATGCCGTGGATGTATCGGACGCGGGGCAGGGTGACTCCGTGGCGGTCGGTGGGAGGGCCATCCTCCATGGTGGCCCCGTCGTCAGCCTGGGCACCGGTGGTCACTGGAGCGTCGCCACTACGTACACCATCCTTTCCGCGACGGGCGGTGTCGACGGCACCTTCGGCGATGTGTCGTCGAATTTCGCGTTCCTCACGCCAACGCTGTCGTACGCGGCGAACGCAGTGAAGCTCACGCTCCGTCGTAACGATGTCTCGTTCCTGGACGTAGCGGGCACGCGCAACCAGCGTGCCACCGCGGGCGTGCTGCAAGTGCTCGATCAGGACTCGGTGCTTTATGGAGCGGTGTTGCGGCTTGACGCCGCGGCGGCGCGCTCGGCGTTCGACACGCTCTCGGGCGAGATCCATGCGAACCTGCGTGGGGCGATCGCGGACGACGATCGTTACCAGCGCGATGCGATCAACCAGCACTTGCTCACGCAGTACGCCGATGGCACCGGCGACGCCACAGCCGCCTGGGCATCCGCGTGGGGCCACTGGGGCAACCACGACGGTGATGGCAATGCAGCACGACTGCGCACAAATGGCGGCGGCGTGCTGGTCGGCGCGGATACCGGCGTGGCGGCCGATACGCGCATCGGCTTCGCGCTTGGTACGGGCCATGTGTCGGCTTCGGCTCGCGCCGATTCCGCCAGTGGCGACACACGTACCGCTGGCATCTATGGCAGCGGCCATTACGGCAACGTGATGCTGCAGGCTGGGGCGCTCTATAGTCATCGCGACATCGACACGCATCGCACGGCCGAAGCCGACGATCTGAACGAACGGCTGAATGGCGACACGCGCGCGCGCTCGGCGCAGGTGTTCGTGGAGGGGGCCTATGCGTTCCGCTTCGACCACGCGTCGCTGGCGCCGTACCTCAACGTGGCCCGGCAGGAGCTGCGCACGGACGCCTTGCACGAGCATGGCGGCGATGCCGCGCTCGACGTGCGAGGGGGCAAGAGCGCGCAGACCTTCGCCACGCTGGGCCTGCGCGGCAGTCATGAACTCTCGGCCGATGGCGGCATCGGCGTGTTCGCGAGCGTGGGTTGGCAGCACGCCTGGGGTGACACGGATACGTTGAGCCGGCAGCGCTTCGCCACCGGCGGGGATGCATTCCAGGTGGCGGGCACGCCCATAGCCGACAACGCCGGCGTGGCCACGCTGGGCCTGCGTTTCAAGCCGGCACCGGCGGTCACCATCGATGCGTCGTACGTCGGCCAGTTCGCAGGCGACGCGAAAGACCAGTCGGCGCGGTTGAGTCTGAACTGGGTTTTCTGAGAAAGAAAAGCACCGGGGCTCCACCCGGAGCAGCGGGGTTTCTGTGGGAGCCGCTTCAGCGGCGATGGGTGCTTGCGGCATGCCGGCCCGCTGCCGCGGGATCGCCGGCACAGCCGGCTCCCACAGAAAGACTCGCTCGAGGCGTCGCTCAAGGCAACGACGGCGTCGTCTTCTCCAGGATGCGCATCGATTCGGCGTTCTTCTTCTCCCACTCCGCGATATCGGTCTTGGTCATCGGAGCATCGTGCACGATGGCCGGGTGTCCGTTGAGGGTGCTCATCGGGTTGTTCGATGCCCTTGGCGGGAAAAGTGGCGCTGACCGGGCCGAATGCGCCGTTTGATCGATACGGGACAGGGCGGTTCGCACCGCCTTGAGTTGCGCATGATGGATTTCGCGGTCGTAGTAGCCGTAAAGCATGGCCACTGCGGCAGCCAACGTCACGAGTGCGCCGGTTGCGGCAAAGATCGGCCCGCGGCTCGCCCTTGTTCGTCGCGGGCTGCGCGCATGCCGGGTCCATGACGGCATCGCGTCCATGGTCGCGTGCGGCATGGCGGGTTCCTCCACCGGGCCGAGCATGGCCCGGACCATCTTGCCGTCGATCAGTCGTATGTGCGGGAACTTCTCCGCGGCCTCGAGAGCGGCCCGGGTGAATTCGCCCGACGTGATCACGATGGCTCGCGTCGCGCCCGCCGTGTGCATCACGCCGATGAGTTGGTGCACGTCGTTATGCGGCACCTTCCAGCAATTCCAGTGCTTGCATTGCACCACCACCGTTTCCTGGTCGCGCAGCAGCTTCAGGTCGATGCCGCCGTCGGTGCGATTCGCGCCGACGCCTGTGCCGGTATGCACCACTTCGTAGCCGAGGCCGCGGTAATGCTCCGCCACGAGGCGTTCGAAGGCGTCCCAGGACACGCGGCTCAGCGCGTCGTCGTAGCGATGATCCACGGGCTTGAATCCGGTACTCATCGCATCGGCTCCCGCATGCACTTCTGCTCGCGCCGCTGGGCGGCGCCGTCGATCGCTTCCATGGTGAGCCCCCCGCTCGCCGTTTGGCGGGCCGAATATAGCGCAGCCTCGCCGCGCAGGTGTGCTTCAGCCTCGCCCCTTAAAATGTCCCCCACCGCCGGAGGCCCGGCTTTGATGGAGGAAAGCGCGTGAGGAAGACGATACAGGGACTGCTGGGCATCCCTTTGCTGCTGGCCGCGGGCGCGTGCGCCGCCGCCGGTTTCGATTGCGGCAAGGCTTCGACTCTTGCCGAAAAAGCGATTTGTGCCTCGCCGAAGGTGTCCGCACTGGACGGAAAGCTCGGCGAGGTGTTCCGCGCGGCGCTGAAGACCCATCCGGAAAAGGGCGATGCGCTGAAACTCGACCAGCTTCATTGGCTTGCCGGCCGCGACGCCGCCATGGTGGATTTCCTCGGTGACAACCCTGGCAAGCCGCTGCCTGCGGATATCGGGCAATACCAGGCGCGTATCGACTTCCTGCAGGGGCTCGATGCCAAGGCGCCGAGCCCGGTCGACAGGTTGCAGGGTGCGTTGTCGCGCCTGCCCGCGGGTTCGTACGACGTGCTGGCCGACCTCGCCAAGGTCGGGGCGCCCGTCACCGTCGCCACCGACGTTCCCATCCAGGACGCCAAAGGCTTTCCGTACGAACCGGATGCGCGCATGCGCGAGGCACTGGGTCAGCTGGATGCCTCGTCGGGATACCGGAAGCTGGCGGGGAGCCCGGTGAGTTCCCTGTATTCCGTGGGCGGCACGGCCCATTGCTGGACGGAGGCGCCGTTTCGCATTGAAGGCAAGAAAGCCATCGCGGTCGGTGTGCCCGCGGCGTGGGACGGCGATTGCATGACGCAGCATGGCATGGCGAAGGTAGGCGACGACGTGCTTGCTACCGTGCTCGCCAATCCCTCGCCGGACGAGATGAATCTCGACGTCAGCCCTTGGGACGGAAAGCGCTTCGGCCCCGGCAACCGCCTGGTCCTCCGGTTCGACCACTCGCTGTCGCCGCTTGGCAGCGCATGCGCGCCGAAGCAATCGCCCTGCGACGATTTCGCCACGGCCGCGATGACCGCCGCCGCGCGCTACGACCGCAGCCCCCTACCCGGCACACTCGATCGCCGGCTGACGGGCGATGCGAAGCGTGCCTACGACGCCATGGTCGCGGCGGCCAGGGCGCCGAAAGGCATCGCGCCAAAGGGCGACACCAGCGCTTACCCCGAATTGCCCGCGTTTGGCGCGAACATCGCCGACGCCCAGATGAAAGGCTACGGGCCGGAAGCCAGCTTCTTCCCCATCGACTTCCGCGGCGAGACGCTGCTCGGATTCATCGGGCACGGACACGTGGGCTGGCGCATCAACGACGACTGGCTGGTATCGGCCTGGCGGCTGAAGGACGGGAAGCTCGAGCCCGTGGCGTCCGCCTATGTGAAAGTGAATCGTGGGGCGTTGCTACTCTCCTCGGTCATGGCAAGCCCGCCGTCCGTATCGCATTGATCGCCCATGACCCGGCACGCCTT
This sequence comes from Luteibacter jiangsuensis, assembly GCF_011742555.1. GTDB lineage: Bacteria > Pseudomonadota > Gammaproteobacteria > Xanthomonadales > Rhodanobacteraceae > Luteibacter > Luteibacter jiangsuensis. The sequence continues at coordinate 479,775 of NZ_JAAQQR010000004.1, read as the reverse complement.
CCGCCAGCTCGACGTCTTTTCCGACCGCCCGCTGGGTGGCAATCCCCTCGCGGTCGTTTTCGACGCGGACAGCCTCGACGACGCGACCATGGCGGCCCTGGCGCGCTGGACCCAGCTGAGCGAGACAGTGTTCCTGCAGTCGCCGTCCGATCCCCGGGCGGACTACCGGGTGCGTATCTTTTCGCCGCGCGGCGAGATGCCGTTCGCGGGACATCCGACCCTCGGTGCCTGTCATGCCTGGCTTGCGGCCGGCGGCCAACCGAAGGCGACGGAGATCGTCCAGGAGTGCGGCATAGGGTTGGTGCCGATACGGCGCGACGGCGGGGTCTTGTCGTTCCGCGCCCCGCCGCTGCGTTCGGACGCACCGCTCGAAGCGCCGCTGCGCGAGCGCATCGCCTCGGGACTGGGGCTGGCCGTCAACGATCTTGTGGACGCCCGCTGGGTCGATAACGGCGCAGGCTGGTGCGCGGTGCTCTTGCGGGAGCCGGGGCGCCTGCACCGCCTGAGCCCCGATCCAGTCGCATTGGACGGGTTGAAGATCGGCGTGGTGGCGAACGGCGGGCCGGCGCCCGACACCGCTTTCGAAGTGCGGGCACTGGTGTTCGCTGGCGGGATGCTGGAAGACCCTGCCACGGGGAGCCTCAATGCCGGCATCGCGGTGTGGTTTGCACAAGCCGGCCTGGCTCCCGACCGTTACGTGATCGCACAGGGCCGCGCTCTGGGGCGCGATGCCCGCATCCACGTCGCGCGCGAGGGTGATGCGCTCTGGATCGGCGGCCGCGTCGCCGAGTGCATCGAGGGGCGCATCAGCCTGCCTGGCGGGGTGCCCGTCCGCTGACATTCCTCCCGTCCTCCTGTCAAGGAAGTCGCCCCTTTTGGTCTTCACTTAGGTGAAATTTGTGACTGCGGTCACAAATTGCCGCTGTGCGTCAGGCCGGTCCACCGCGCAGCGGGCCTGCAAAGCGCTGTAACAAGCGCTTCACATTCCTTGGCACGACCTTTGCTGATGGGTCACTGCTCTCGATCGCACCTGTCATCCACGGCAGGGGGGATGAAGGGGAGAGCACTCAACTCAGCGACAGGACCGACACCTCTAATGAATAGAATTTTCCGCATCGTCTGGAACCGGGCGATCAGCCAGCTCGTCGTGACGTCCGAACTCGGCCGTCGCTCTTCCGGCGGCAACGCGTCGAAGCGCACGGCGCGCGATGCGCGAACCACCGTCCTGCCGCTGGCGGCACTGGCTGTGGCGCTCTCCTTTGCAATGCCGGCGTCCGCTGCTTCCTATCTGGCCATGCCGAGTGGCTCCCTGCTGGACATCAATAACGGTACGGGTGGCAATAGCGCGACGAACGTCGCGAACCAGTTCCAGAACTACTCCGTCACGTTCACAGCCACCGACACCGGCAACAATTACATCCTGTTCGCTTTCCGCCAGGATCCGGCGTACTGGACGTTCGGAAACGTTGGCCTGTACGCGGCAGGCGATACCACGACGAACCTATTCACCAACCCGCTCTTCACCCAGGGCGGACAGATCGGCAACAGCGGCGTCCAGGCGCCTGCGAACTGGGGCGTGGTCTACCAGACGGGCACCGTTCCGACTGCGGCCGGTACGTGGCATGCACCGGGCGACGGCGACAAGACCACCACGAACGTCAATACCTCCACCGCCGGTTCCTGGTATGACGGTGCCGTCGGCAGCTTCGACGGTATCTATCAGGGTGTGGATCTCGTTGCGGGAACCGTCTACACGATCAGTTTCACCGCGCTGTCGAACAATGCGGCGAACGTGGCCGGCTCGGGCAATGGCGGCGTCGAGATGGGCGTGTACGCCGGAAAGTGCGTGAGCCTCACCGGCCCGGTCGCCAACTGCACGCCGGACAACCCGGACTTCCAGGTGCTCGCCACGCCCGACGAGGCCGCCAACGCCGGCGGCCCGTCCGTCGTGACGATCGATCCGGCGAACCCGGAAACCACCAGTGGCCTCGGTACCACCGACGCCGCGTTTGACGGCGGCACGCTCACGGTCGATCAGACCAATCCGACCCTTGGGCAGGACATCACGATCTCCCACAACGGCGGCACGATCGATCAGGACGGACACGATGCCACGTTCACGGGCACGATTTCCGACGAGACCAACGGGGTGCCGGGCGACCTCAACATCGTCAACAGTGGCAACGGCGGCACGGTCACGCTGACCGGTACCAATACCTATACCGGCGAAACCACCATTGACGACGGTGCGACCCTCGCCCTCTCGGGCAACGGCAGCATCGCGCAGTCCAGCGGCGTGACCAACAACGGTACGCTCGACATCGGCCAGGCGAACGGCAACGAGGACATCGCCTCGCTCGCCGGCAACGGCACAGTGGCGCTCGGTGGCAACGATCTCACCATCACGAACGGGCACGACACCTACACCGGCACCATCGGCGGCACGGGTGGCGTGAACGTCACCGGCGGGACGCAGGGCTTTACCGGTACCAACACGTACACCGGCGGCACGGCCGTATCCGGCGGCGCCACCGTGTCGATCGACAACGGCGCTGCGCTCGGCACCGGTACGATCACCCTGAACAACGGCGCGCTCGACACCACGCAGACGACGACGTTGGGCAACATCATCAACGTGATCGGCACCGGCACGGTCGACACCGCCACGGGCACTACGCTTACGCACTCCGGCGCGGTGACGGGCAGCGGCGACTTCGTCAAGGAGGGTGAGGGCACCCTGGCGCAGACCGGCGCCCTCACGCAGAGCGGCGCCACCGTCGTCAACGACGGCACGCTGGTGCTGTCGAGCACCAACACGTACGGCGGCGGCACCGTGGTCAACACTGGCGGCACGCTGCAGGTCTCCAGCGACGCGAACCTCGGTGGCGCCTCGAGCAACATCGCCCTCAACGGCGGCACGCTGCACAGCACGGGCGATGTGGACTCGGCGCGCAACCTGTCGCTCAACGGCAGCGGCACGATCGACACCGACGCCAACACGTCGATGACCACGTCCGGCACCGTGTCCGGCAATGGCGCCCTGGTGAAGAACGGCGAAGGCACGCTCGAAATCGACGGCGTGGCCTCGCACACCGGCGGCACCGTCGTGAACGACGGCACGCTCGTGCTCACGGGCAACAACACCTACACCGGCGGCACCACGGTCAATGGCGGCGGCACGCTGGAAGTGTCGAGCGACGCGAACCTCGGCAATGCCTCGAACGGCCTCGCCCTCAACGGCGGCACGCTGCACAGCACCGGCGATGTGGACTCGGCGCGCAATCTGTCGCTCGCCGGCAGCGGCGCGATCGACACCGACGCCAACACGTCGATGACCACCTCCGGCACGGTGTCCGGTAACGGCTCGCTGGTGAAGAACGGCGAAGGCGTTCTCGCAATCGACGGCGTGGCTTCCCACACCGGCGGCACCATCGTGAACGACGGTACGCTCGTGCTCACGGGCAACAACACCTACACCGGCGGCACCACCGTCAACGGCGGCGGTACGCTGGAAGTGTCGAGTGACGCGAACCTCGGCGGCGCGTCGAGCAACATCGCCCTCAACGGCGGCACGCTGCACAGCACGGGCGATGTGGACTCGGCGCGCAATCTGTCGCTCGACGGCAGCGGCACGATCGACACCGATGCCAGCACGTCGATGGCCACGTCCGGCACGGTGTCCGGTAACGGCTCGCTGGTGAAGAACGGCGAAGGCGTTCTCGAAATCGACGGCGTGGCCTCGCACACCGGCGGCACCATCGTGAACGACGGTACGCTCGTGCTCACGGGCAACAACACGTACACCGGCGGCACCACCGTCAACGGCGGCGGCACGCTGGAAGTGTCGAGCGACGCGAACCTAGGCAATGCCTCGAACGGCCTCGCCCTCAACGGCGGCACGCTGCACACCACCGATACGATCAACTCCGACCGTAACGTGGTCCTGAGCGGGAACGGCCACTTCGACGTCGACGCCGACACGACCATGGCGACGGGCGGCACCGCATCGGGTACGGGCGCGCTCGTGAAGGACGGCGAAGGTCGTCTGGTCATCGGCGGCGTGGCTTCCCACAGCGGCGGCACGGTGGTGAACGACGGTATCCTGGTGCTGACCAACCACAATACCTACACGGGTGGCAACACGATCAACGGCGGCACGCTGCAAGTGCAGAACGATTCGAACCTCGGCGCTGCTTCCAATGGCATCGCGTTCAATGGCGGATCGCTGCACACCACGGGTAGCTTCACGACGGCGCGTAACCTGTCGCTCAATACGAGCGGCACGATCGATACCGACGTGCACTCGACGCTCGTGGCGACAGGCAATGTGTCGGGGGCCGCTGGCTTGGTGAAGAACGGCCTGGGTACGCTCGATATCGAGGGCGTGGCCTCGCACACCGGCGGCACGACCGTGAACGCCGGCACGCTGATCCTGGGCGGCAACAACACGTACACCGGTGGCAACACCGTCAATGGCGGTACGCTGCAGGTCTCCTCGGACGCCAACCTTGGTGCTGCATCCAACGGCATCGCGTTCAATGGCGGCTCGCTTCACACCACGGACAGCTTCACCACGGCGCGTGACCTGTCGCTCAATACGAGCGGCACGATCGCCACCGACGCGGGCACCACGCTCACCGCCACCGGCAACGTCTCGGGCGCGAATGGTCTGGTGAAGAACGGCGAAGGCACGCTCGACATCTCCGGCGTGGCCTCGCACACCGGCGGCACGACCGTGAACGCGGGCACGCTGATCCTGGGTGGCAACAACACCTACAAGGGCGGCACCACGATCAACGGCGGCACGCTGCAGGTGTCTTCCGACGCCAACCTCGGCGACGCATCGGGCAATATCGCGATCAATGGCGGCAACCTCACCGTGACCAGCACGATGAGCACGGATCGCGACATCCTGATCGGCAGCCACGGCGCGCAGATCACCACGCTTGACGGCGTGACGCTGAACCAGCGCGGCGACATCAGTGGCAGCGGCGGGCTCGTGAAGCTCGGCGGCGGCACGATGATCGTGTACGGCAACAACACGTTCACCGGTGGCACCCTGATCCAGGGCGGCGTGATCCGCATCAACACCGGTTCCTCGCTGGGCACGGGCCAGATCCTGCTCCAGGGCGGCACGCTGCAGTCCGATGCCTCGCTCGGCACCGGCCAGGAAGTGGTCATCAGCGGCGACTCGGGCGTGAACGTCGCGGCTGGCACCACCACCGTGCTCTCGGGCAACCTGATGGCGGGCGAGGGCAACGGTTGCTTCGTGAAGTCGGGCAAGGGTTACCTGAGCCTTACGGGCCAGTCGAACCTCGCCAGCGGTACGTGCGTGGAAGACGGCGTGCTGAGCGCGAACGGCCTGCTTGCCAGCAGCTTCGTGCAGGTGGACAAGGGCGCCATGCTGCGCGGTACGGGCGTGGTGAGCGGACCGGTGAACGTGGAAGGCCGTCTGGCGGCCGGCAACTCGCCGGGCACGCTGACGGTGGCTGGCACGGTAACGATGCAGGCCGGCAGCTCGCTGCAGGTCGACATCGACGGTCTCGGCACGGGTAACGGTGCGGGCAACTACTCGCGCGTGCTGGTCGTGGGTGAGGGCAATCGCTTCATCGCCGACGGTACCCTGGTGCCCACCCTGCGCGGCATCACGGGCAATGCGTCGAACACGTATATCCCGGCGCTGGGCAGCACCTATCGCATCGTGACCGCCGACGGCGGCGTGGAAGGTCGTTTCGACGGCATCCAGCAGCCGACCGAAGGCCTGCCGGCGAACGCTCGCTTCCTGGCGTTCTACGGCGCGAACGGCGGTCACAGCATCGACCTGCGCGTTGCGCCGGTGTCGTACGCCACCCTGCTCGGTGCGGATGCAAAGCGTAACAGCCTGGCAGTCGCGGGCTCGCTCGACGGCGCGGTGCAGGCGATGGACGCCGGCACGGCCACGGCGGCACAGAACGAGCTGCTTTACGCCGTGTCGGCGGCCAGTGCCGATCGCGCTGCGTCGCTAGTGGGCAGCCTCTCCGGCGAAGTGCATGCCGACCAGGCCGCCGCTGCGCGCAGCGCGGGCCTTGGTATGCAGCGCGACGTGAGCGATCACCTCGCCACGGACCGTTCGCCCGATATGGCGCACAACGTCTGGGCGAACGTGACCCGTGACGGCAATCGCTCCGTCGCCGATAACCAGGGCCGCGGTTTCGAGACCGGCACCGACCGCACCACGGGCGGTATCGACCTCTACGCCGAGGGCGGCACGGTGCTCGGTGTGGCAGCCACGCACCACGACACGAACGTGATCTCGCATGGCGGCTCGGGTTCCATCCGCGGCACGTCGGGCATGGTGTACGCGCAGCAGGCGCTGGGCAGCAGCTTCGTGCTCGACGGCGTGGCGGCGTATGGCACCACGGACTGGACGACCCGTCGCGCCGATCCGCTGGGCGGTTCGCAGCTGGAAACCCATACCTCGGGCAAGGACAGCATGGCCAGCGCCACGTTGCGCATGCCGATGCAGACGGCGAACGGTTCGCGCATCGAACCGTATGTCAGCGTCGTGTGGCAGAAGGTGGAACGCGATGCCGTGAACGAGCGCGGTTCCGCCGTCGCCCTGTCGCTGGACGAACTGTCGGAGACGGGCACCCGCGTGCTCGCCGGTGTGAGCATGGGTTCGAAGGCCGCCGATCCGCTGGCGTCCACGCTTACCTGGCACGCAGGCGTCGCGGTGGGTGCCGATACCGGCGACCTGCTCGATCCGACGGTGCACAACACGCTGGCCGGCCAACGCTTCGACACCGCCGCTCCGGGTGTCGGTCGCGGCTTCGTCCAGGTGAACGCGAACGGCACGATGCGCCTCGGCAAGAGCACCTACCTCTACGGCGGCCTCACCGCCGAGGAAGGCAAGCGCCGCTCGGCGTACGGCGTCACCGCCGGTGTGCGCGTGGCCTTCTAAGGTCGCTCGCTCGCGCGAAAGAAAAGGGCCCGCTCGGAAGAGCGGGCCCTTTTTGTTCTACGAGGCCGATGCGTGTCCGGGTTAGTCGCGCCCGTAGGAGCGCGCCCTGCGCGCGACATCTTTTCGCTCCAGTCCGCGGCTCTGCGCGCCAGCTCCGGGTCACGGCCTCAAAACATGTCGCGCGCGGGGCGCGCTCCTACGAGTTGCTTTGCGCTTTCGTGCCGGCCGTATTCTTGCGACGCAACGCGTAACCGATGCCGAGGATGGCGAACCAGACGGGGCTGGCGATCAGGGCCTGCCGCGTGTCGCTTTCCAGCGCCAGGAGCACCAGCACGAAGGCGAAGAAGACGAGGCACGCCCAGCACATCGCGACGCCGCCGGGCATCTTGTAGCTCGACACGGCGTGCAACTCCGGACGGTTCTTGCGGTATGCCATGTACGCCACCAGGATCAGCGACCACACGAACATGAAGAGGATGGCGGCGAGTGTCGTCACCAGCGTGAACGCCGTGACGAGGTTGGGGATCACGTAGACCAGCATGGCGCCGCCCAGAAGGCACAGGCACGAGAAGAAGAGCCCGCGCGAAGGCACCGCGGCTTTCGAAAGCTGGTGGAACGCCTTAGGTGCATGGTTCTCCTCGGCCAGGCCGAACAGCATGCGGCTGGTGGAAAAGATGCCGCTGTTGGCGGACGAGGTGGCCGAGGTCAGCACCACGAAGTTGATCAGGCTGGCGGCGGCGGGAATGCCGGCGAGCACGAACAGTTCCACGAACGGACTCTTGCCCGGCAGCACCTGGCGCCACGGTGTCACCGACATGATCACCACGAGCGACAGCACGTAGAAAAGGATGATGCGCACGGGGATCGAGTTGATCGCCTTGGGCAGGTTGCGCTCGGGGTCGGCGGTTTCGGCCGCCGTGGTGCCCACCAGCTCGATGCCCACGAACGCGAACACCGCGATCTGGAAGCCGGCGAAGAAGCCGCCCACGCCCATGGGGAACATGCCCCCGTCGTTCCAGAGGTTGGCCAGCGATGCCACGTGGCCGTCCGGCGAGCGGAAGGCCCAGGCCACCATGCCGAAGCCCGTGACGATGAGGGCGCAGATGGCCACGATTTTGATGAGGGCGAACCAGAACTCCAGTTCGCCGAAGAGGCGCACGGTGGTGAGGTTCAACGTCAGCAGCAGGAGCACGCACAGCAGCGCCGGTATCCATGGCGCCAGCCCGGGGAACCAGAACTGTGCGTACGAGGCGATGGCGATGACATCGGCGATCGCGGTGATGATCCAGCAGAACCAGTACGTCCAGCCGCAGAAGAATCCGGCCCACGGACCCAGCAGGTCGGTGGAGAAGTCGATGAAGGACTTGTAGTTGAGGTTGGAGAGCAGCAGCTCGCCCATGGCCCGCATCACGAAGAACAGCATCACGCCGATGATCAGGTACACCAGCAGGATGGATGGCCCCGCGAGGCTGATCGTCTTGCCCGAGCCCATGAAGAGGCCGGTTCCGATGGCGCCACCGATGGCGATCAGCTGCAGGTGGCGGTTCGACAGGCTGCGCCTGAGATGCTCGGGGGACTGCGCCTGCGGCTGCGGCATCGGAATACTCGGGTCGTGACGGAAGCCGGAACCATACGGTGCGCGCGGGGTGGCGGCAAGGCGCGGCCCCGCCGCATGCCACCACCCTAGGGTGAGGCTGCCGCGGTGCTCCGGAACTCGCAGGACGGCTTCGCGAAGACATGCTGCACCTGCCAGCCGGACCAGTCGGCCACTGTGCCGACGGTGAAGCAGGGCCCAAGCGCATCGCGTGGAAGTTGCAGAAGCTGCCCCTCCACGATGTAGCGGCGGTAGAGCGGCGCGATGTCGCCAGCACCGATGGCCGCCACCGCATCGACCAGTGCGGCGCCCGGGTTCGCCGGGCTGCCGATGCGCGCCAACGCGTCGAGGAGGGTCTTCGTGCCCCCTGTGGCGGTTCGGATACGCGCGTCCAGGAGCACGGCGAAGAGCAGGCCGCGGTTCGCGGGCAACTCGCGCATGTCGCGCGAAGCGGCGAAGGATGCCTCGACCTGGCCCTGAGGCGCACGGCGAAACGGCGAGTTGCCGTAGCCCGTCGCGGCCTGGTCGATCATCTGGGCGAACGCGACGGGTGGCAGGTAGCCTTTGGCGAAGAGCTCGCTCACGGTTCGGTACGTGGCGAATCCCTCGGTGTACCAAGCCGTGGCCGGATCGCCTGGCGCCTGTCCGGGCAGCGTGGCCGCCGCCAGGAGCCAGGGAAGCCACGCATCGTCGGGTACGCCCGGGGTCAGATAGACGGTGCCGCCAAGGGGAGACGTGGTCATCGACCGCCCGGGCGACTTGCCGTCGAAGTCGACGACATTGACCGTGTAATCGTGGCGGGCCGGGGGCGGCACGACATCGGCCACGGCGTGTGCGAGGGTATCCGCGATGCGTTCGACGTCGCGCGTGCCGTCCAGCGCGGTGACCGTCACGGTGGCGGCGCCGACATGTCGCGTCGAGGTTCGCCCTTCGCGCGCGGCGAGGAACGTGCCGCCGCGCAGGCGGGCGGCCGTTTGCATGCCCTGGGCAAGCGAGGTCGAAACCCTCCATCCCTCCGGAGCCGACCAGTGCACGTCTACCGGGCGGCTTTCCGGGCCTTCGGGGGCGGCGAGGAGCACGTTCGTCGAGGCCGCGACGGCGTCCGGCCGCACGAGCAACGTCTGCCATGCGTCCCACGGCATGGTCCGCATCGGAGCCGCAGGCTGGCTGCGCCAGGCGAACGAGACCTCGCTACCACGCTGGCCTCGCAACCGCCAGCGCCCGGGCGTGGACGTGTCGAGCGAACCCACCAATGCGCGGACGTCGGTCGCTTGCCAGAAGGGCACGGTGAAGTCGATAACACCGTTCCGGTCCACGTGGGCGGTCGCGCGCACCTCGACGGCCGCCAGGTCCGCACCCTGCATACGGAATGCGACATCGTAGCGAACCAACTCGGTGTCGCCGGCCCTCGCAAGCGTGGTGAGGACGAGCATCGCCGCGAGTACGACCAAACGAATCGGAAGGTGTGCCATGGCCGCTCCTTGTGAATGCGGAGGCGGTAGCAAGTCGCGGGCCATGCGGTACGTCCGTGCCACGCCTGGCGCCAAGGCCTCGCGACAACCGTCCACGGACAATGGGGCGGACACGGCGGACACCCCTGCGCCTGTGTACTATCGGCCTGGACCTTCGTCTTCGTTCTCCAGGGAGCCGCACATGATCGATCCGGCGCGCCAGGCGCTTGTCGAGGCTTATATCAATGCCTATAACCGCTTCGACATCGAGGGCATGCTCGCCACGCTATCGGACGACGTGCGCTTCGAGCACCATGCCGGCGGCCAGCTGGCCGTGGCGACGGATGGCAAGGCGGACTTCGAGAAGCTGGCTCGGGTAGGTGCCGCGATGTTCGCCTCGCGCACACAGAGGATCACGGCAATGGAAGTGAGCGGCGAAACGCTGGTCGTCGGAATCGATTTCCACGGCGAGGTAGCCGAGGACATACCCGAAGGGCCACGTGCCGGCACGGTCATCGACATGACCGGCACCTCGGAATTCGGGTTCGCCGAAGGCAAGATCTGCCGGGTGATCGACAAGGCCTGACGGGGTCTCTCAGGCCGCCACCTGCTCCAGGGCGGCCAGCAGGGCCCGGCGGTCGTAGGGCTTGGGCAGATAGCCCATGCCCTCCTTCAGCCAACCGTGCTGCTCGCGGGCTTCGCCGGAGGTCACGAGCACGGGCATGTCAGCATGGCGCTGGGCCAGCACTTCGCCAGTGACGCGGCCCGGCATGCGCACGTCGGTGAAGAGCACGTCGGCCTTGCCGGTTTCCAGCCATTTTTCGGCGGCATCGCCGTTGGGCACGGCGTGGACTTCATGGCCCGCGCCTTCGAGGATCATCGAGGTGATCTCTCGAATGGCGTCATCGTCCTCGACAAGGAGGACAACGAGGGGACGTTCGATGGCCATGGACCAGACTCTGCAATAAATGATGGGCGACGCAGATAGCGATTTCTGCGTGAAGGGTTCGTCAACACGATGGTTGCACGGCGCTATTCCATTGTGAAGACGGCGCACGCATCATAATGATTTCCAGGGGATGCCCATGACCGCACTGACCCAGCGCACGATCGACGTCATTCGCAAGAACGAGGGCAGCCTGCTCGCCAACTGGACCGCCAATCTCGACGCGACCGGCGTCTCGCGTGACGCCCGGGTATCGCTCACCGAGATCGAGGCCCAGACACGCGAATTCATGCGCCTTCTGGCGAGCAATGCGCGGGCGGGCGACACCTCCATCTCCGGCAACGACTGGAGCGAAACGCGCACCTTCCTCGAGCGCCTGTCGCGCAGCCGTGCCCTCCAAGGTCTCGACTCGCAGAGCACAGCCAGCTTCATCTTTTCGCTGAAGCGACCGCTGTTCGATCTCCTCCAGGCGGAATATGCCAGCGAACCGGCGGATCTGGCGCCCCAGGTCTGGGCCGTGTCGGAGCTGCTCGACGCGCTCGGCATGCACACCATTCGCACGTTCCAGAAGTCCCGCGAGGAAGTCATCGCCCGCCAGCAGGAAGAGTTGCTGGAACTCTCTACCCCCGTGGTGAAGCTGTGGGACGGCGTGCTGGCACTGCCGATGATCGGCACCCTCGATTCGCAGCGCACGCAGGTGGTCATGGAATCCCTGCTGCAGCGTATCGTCGAGACGGGCGCGGAAATCGCCATTATCGACATCACCGGCGTGCCCACCGTGGACACGCTGGTGGCCCAGCACCTCCTGAAGACGGTCACGGCCATCCGCCTCATGGGTGCCGATGCCATCATCAGCGGCGTGCGCCCGCAGATCGCCCAGACCATCGTCCACCTTGGCATCGATCTGCAAGGCATCGTCACGAAGGCCAATCTGGCCGGCGCGCTGGAGCTCGCGCTCAAGCGCACGGGTTTCGCGGTCAGCAAGGCCAATTGACGCCATGGACCGCATCCCCATCCTGCGCATGGGCGAGTTCCTGCTCGTCACCATCCAGGTCGACATGCACGACCAGCTCGCGCTGACCTTGCAGGACGATCTGTCCGAACATATCAGCCGGTACGGATCGAAGGGCGTCCTCATCGACATATCGGCGCTCGACATCGTCGACTCCTTCATCGGCCGCATGATCGGTACCATCTCGGGGCTGTCCAAGATCATGGACGCCGAAACCGTGCTCGTGGGCATGCAGCCCGCGGTGGCCATCACGCTGGTGGAGCTGGGCCTGACCCTCCCGGGAGTAAGCACCGCGCTGAACGTCGAGCGCGGCATGCGCCTGTTGCGCGAACGCGTGCTCGCGCAATGAGCGCCGTCATGGACGGCTCACAACCGATAAGCATCGAGCAAGACGTGGTACTCGCCCGCCAGACGGTTCGCAGGCTCGCCATCGAATGCGGCCTGCGGCTTGTCGACCAGACCAAGCTGATCACGGCGGCCAGCGAACTTGCCCGCAATACCGTCATCTATGGCGGCGGTGGCCACATGGACTGGGAGTTCGTCGAGGAAGGTACGCGCCGTGGGCTGCGCCTCGTCTTCCGCGACGAGGGCCCCGGCATCGCGGACATGAAGCTGGCGATGACCGATGGCTGGACGTCGGGGGGCGGTCTGGGCCTTGGCCTCACCGGCGCGAAGCGCCTGGTCGACGAGTTCTCTCTCGAAAGCACTCCCGGTGTCGGAACGCGCGTCACCATCTGCAAATGGAACTGACCTTCGTCGGGTCCACAACCCGCATCGTCGCCGTCGAGGAACCGACCCAGGTCGGGCAGGCGCGCCGGGTGGCGCAACAGGCCGCCGTCGAGGCCGGTTTCGACGACACCGATAGCGGGCGCGTCGCGTTGATCGCCACCGAACTCGCCACGAATGTGCTGAAGCACGCGACGTCCGGCGCGGTGCACGTGGCGGTGGTGCCAGGCGACGGTGCCCGTGGTGTCGATGTGGTCGCCATCGATCGTGGCCCCGGTTTCAACCTGGCCGAGTGCCTCGCGGACGGGTTTTCGACAGGCGGCACGCGAGGCGAGGGGTTGGGTGCCGTGTCGCGCCAGGCCGACGTCATGGACATGTATGCCGATGCTCGCGGCTCGGTGGTCATGGCGCGCATCTACCCGAAAGGTTTCGGCCGGGCCGACCTGGCTTTCGGGGCGACTCAGCAGACGATGGAAAGCGAACCGGTCTGTGGCGACGCATGGGCGATGGCGGTGCGCGGCGCGAAGCGCTCGTTCCTGGTGGTCGACGGCCTCGGTCACGGTCTGCCCGCCCATGAGGCCGCGCAGGCCGGCATCTCGGCATTTACCGGCCAGGCCTTCGACGAACCGGTGCAGCTCATGAGCACATTGCACGGGGCGATGGCAGGCACGCGCGGCGGTGCGGTAGCTATCGCTCAGTACGACGCGGAGGCGGGGAGCCTGCGCTATGCGGGCATCGGCAACATCGCGGGAAGCCTGGCCACGCTGGATGGTTCCCGTGGCCTCGCGTCCCATCCCGGTATCGTCGGTGTGCAGACCCGTCGCGCGCAGCCTTTCGATTTTCCCGGCGTCGGGGGCAAATTGATGCTGATGTGGAGCGACGGCTTGATGTCGCGCTGGAATCTCCGGGATTATCCCGGACTGGCGTCGCGTCATCCCGCCGTGGTCACCGCACTGCTGCACCGGGACTTCAACCGGGGCCGCGACGACGTCACCATCCTGGCCGCGCGCCTTGGGACGATTCCATGAGCGAAAACAACGAATTGGAGCGGTTGCGCGCCGAGAGCGCAGGGCTTCGCGCGGAGTTGGAGGAAACCAACCAGGGTGTGCTCGCGCTCTACGCGGAGCTGGACAAGCAGGCTGAACAGCTTCGCCAGGCCTCGGAACTGAAGAGCCGCTTCCTTTCCTACATGAGCCACGAGTTTCGCACGCCGCTGGGCTCGATCCTCAGCATCGCGCGCCTGCTCGCGGACGAACTCGATGGCGCGCTCGGGGTGGAACAACACAAGCAGGTCGCCTTCGTGGCGAGCGCCGCTCGCGAACTCAGCGACATGGTGGACGACCTCCTCGACCTGGCGAAGGTCGAGGCAGGGCGCATCACGATCTCGCCCGCATGGTTCGAACTGATGGATCTGTTCTCGGCGTTGCGTGGCATGTTCCGTCCCATCATGGATGCCACCGAGGCCGACCTCATCTTCGAGGAACCGGAGAACATGCCCCGGCTGTACACCGACGACAAGAAGCTCGCCCAGATCCTGCGCAACTTCATTTCCAACGCATTGAAATTCACGCCCCGGGGCGAGGTTCGCGTATCGGCCCACCTGGAAGACGACGGTCGCATGCGCTTTGCCGTGAGCGACACGGGCATCGGCATCCCGCCCGAGTTGCAGGATTCCCTGTTCGAGGATTTCACCCAGGTGGACTCGCCATTGCAGAAGCGCCTGCGCGGCACCGGGCTCGGGCTTTCGCTGTGCCGGCAGTTCGCGCACCTGCTGGGTGGCGAGGTGGGCGTGGCAAGCACTCCGGGCGCGGGGTCCGTCTTCCATGTGGTGCTGCCCTTGAAACTACCGATGGATGAAACCCATGCCGCGGAATAGCCGTCTTCTGATCGTCGACGACAATGCGGCGACGCGTTACGCGATGCGTCGCACCGTGGAACGGCATGGCTACGAAGCAGTGGAGGCTGGCACGGGCGCCGACGGCCTGCACGAGCTCGCCACGCGCGAATTCGCCGCGCTGATCCTCGACGTGAACCTGCCGGACATGAGCGGGTTCGACGTCGTGCGGCGCCTGCGCGAGTCGCCGGAGACCATGTTGCTGCCGGTGGTGCACGTATCCGCGGCGTCCATCGACACGGGCGATCTCATCACCGGGCTCGACAACGGCGCCGACGCTTACCTGATCCACCCGGTGGACCCGGACGTATTGCTGGCCACGCTGCGCACTTTGATTCGCGTGCGCAACGCGGAAGACGCGCTGCGCGCGGCGGAAGCCCGTTTCCGGGAAATCTTCACGAACATCGCCGCACCCATCGCGGTGGTGGACGGACAACTGCGCATCCTCGACAGCAACGCGGCCTTCGACCGCCTGCTCGAGGACGCCGGTCACGAAGGCGACCTCGCCCCGTGCTTCGAGCCGGGGCAGGACGGCGACCTCGAGCAGATGCGTTGCAACCTGGCCACCAAGCAGCGTTGGCGCGGCATCCTGTGCATGCGGTCGCGCAACGGAACGCGCGAGACGGAATGGCGCGTCACCCCCTATCGCGACGAGGCCGGTCTCGTGTTCGTGGAGGACGTGACCGAGCAACGGCGCCGCGAACGCGACCAGCTGCAGAGGATCGACAGCGCGCACAACCGGCTCGCCATCGAGATCGCCGAGCGTGAGCGCACGGAGTCGCAGTTGCTGCAGGCGCAGAAAATGGACGCGCTGGGCAAGCTCACCGGTGGTATCGCCCACGACTTCAACAATCTGCTCACCAGCATCATTACCGGCATCGACCTGATCAATCGTCAGCTCGAAAGCGGACAGCCGGAGAAACTCCAGCGCTTCGCCGACGCGGCGCTCGGCTCCGCTCGCCGCGCGGCCTCGTTGACGCATCGCCTGCTGGCCTTCGCTCGCCAGCAGCCGCTGGACGCGAAGGCGACGGACGTGAATCAGAGCATCCGTTCCCTTGACGATATGCTGCGGCGCACGCTCGGCGAACGCATCGTGCTGGAATTCGACCTGGAGCCGATGCCGGTCGTGGCCGACGTCGACGCGAACCAGCTCGAAAACGCGGTGATCAACCTCGTGATCAACGCGCGCGACGCCATGTCGGACGGCGGAGTCATTCGCGTGCGGACGCGGCGCCAGCACATCGAGCGCGACCCCTCCCTGGCCGACGGCGACTACGTGAAGCTCACCGTGTCCGACAACGGTTCGGGTATCGACGCGAGTTTCCTGGAGAAGGTGTTCGAACCGTTCTTCACCACGAAACCGCTGGGGCAGGGCACGGGGCTCGGACTTTCTATGATCTACGGCTTCGCGCGCCAGTCCGGTGGCGATGCCCGCATCAGGAGCACCGTGGGGCGCGGCACCGATGTTTCCATACTCTTGCCTGCCAGCGAACGGGAGGTGGAGACCGATCTGCCTCCGCAGGAGTCGATATCGGGTGGGCGTGGGGAGCGCATCCTTCTGGTCGAAGACACCGACTCCCTGCGCCAGCTCGTGGCCGAGGTGCTGACCGAGGCCGGTTACGTCTGCACGGCCACCGGCGATACGCATCAGGCGCTACGCATGCTGCGCGGCGACGACCCGGTGGACCTCTTGCTGACCGACATCGGCATGCCCGGCATGGACGGCCGCGAACTGGCGGAAGCCGCCCGTGCGTGGCGCCCCACGTTGCCGGTGTTGTTCATGACCGGCTACGCGGAGAACGCGATGGAGCGATCGCGCTTCCTTGCCCGGGGCACCGACATGATTTCCAAGCCCTTTGAAATCGACATGCTGCTGGGCCGGATCCGCGCGATGCTCGACTAGGGGGTTACGCGAAACCTTCGAGCACGATCTTGCCCTTCGCCTTGTGGCTTTCGATGAGCTCGTGCGCCTTCCGCAGGTTTTCCGCGGTGATGCTGCCGAAGTGCTCGCCCAGCGTGGTGCGCAACGTGCCGTCGTCGATGAGCGCCGCCACCCGGTCGAGGATCCGGTGCTGCTCCGCCATGTCCGGCGTCTGGTAGGTGGAGCGCGTGAACATCGACTCCCAATGCAGGGAGATCGACTTGCGCTTCAGCTTGGTGACGTCGAGCGATTTCGGGTCGTCGATGAGGCCGAACTGGCCCTGCGGTTTCATGAGCTCCACGATCTGGTCGAAGTAGTCGTCGCTGTGCGTGAGGCCGATCGCGTGGTCCACCTGTGCGATGCCGAGCGCTTCGAGTTGCGGACCCAGCGGCTTGCCGTGATCGATGACCTGGTGCGCGCCCAGCTCGCGAACCCAGTCGGCCGTTTCCTTGCGCGATGCCGTGCCGACGACGGTCAGCTTCGTCAGCCGGCGCGCCAGCTGCACGAGTATGGAACCGACGCCGCCGCCGGCACCGATCACAAGGAGCGTTTCGCCCGCGTTGCCGCCCTCGGCGATCTTCAGCCGGTCGAACAGCATTTCCCACGCCGTCAGTGACGTGAGCGGAAGCGCGGCGGCGTGCGCGTCGTCGAGCGTGCGCGGCTTGTGGCCGACGATGCGTTCGTCAACGAGCTGGAACTGCGCATTGCTGCCCGGGCGGATGAGCGAGCCGGCGTAGTAGACCTCGTCGCCCTCCTTGAAGAGCGTGACCTCGGGGCCGGCCGCGGCCACGGTGCCGACCGCGTCGAAGCCGAGCACACGCGGCTCCGCCGTGGCCATGCCATTGCGCACCTTCGTGTCCACCGGGTTGACCGACACGGCCTTCACGGCAACGAGCAGGTCACGGCCGGTCGCCACGGGCTTGGGCAGGTCCATCTCGACGAGGGAACGGGGGTCCTGGATGGGCAGGCCGTGTTGGGTGTAGACGATGGCTTTCATGGATAGGTCTCCGATGGCGATGGGCGCATCGTGCGCGCCCGGGCCGAGCCGGGAAAGCGGCCGCTGGCGGGATCAGTTTCCGTGTTTCGTTGAAGATCGCGGCAGTTCAACCCGTGACGGCCGGGGCACCTGTCCAAAAAGCCGATATCTTCCGCGCCCGCTTACCCCTATGATCCGGCCCCACGAACGGCAGGCCTTCGCAGGGGAATGGGATGTCGCAGGGGAGATCGGGCGCGCTCGGTGACCATCGTTATGTCGCCGAGATGGACGCATTGCAGAAGTTCGGCCGCCTGGAAAAGGCGGCCCAGCTTGGGGACGCGCGGGCACAGTTCCAGGTGGCGCATATGTACGCCGAGGGCGGACACGTGCCCCAGGATCGTGCGCGCGCCGCCCAATGGTTCCGCCGCGCGGCGGAACAGGGGCACCTGGAAAGCCAGTGCCGCCTCGCCGCGATCCATGCGGAAGGGCTTGGCGTGCCGCGCGATCCCTTCGAAGCGGCCGGGTGGTATCGCCGCGCCGCCGAGGCCGGTTCAGCCGAGGCGCAATGCGCCCTGGGTACGCTCCACGCCAGGGGCCAGGGCGTTCCTGCCGACCGCGCCGAAGCACTGCGCTGGTGGACCCTCGCCGCCGACCAGGGGCATGTGCAAGCCTGCGTCAACCTCGGCGTGTCGCACTATTTCGGACGCGGCGTGCCGCGCGATGCCGAGCTTGCCTTCACTTACTACAGCCGCGCCGTGGAGCGCGGCCAGCCCGACGCTCCCGGTTATGCCGACGCGCTGTGCAGCGTCGCGCACATGTACTGCGACGGCATCGGCGTGCCCCGCGACACGGTGGCAGGGGAACACCATTACCGGCGTGCGGCGGAACTCGGCAACAGTTCCGCGCAGTTCGCCCTGGGCAAATTGCACCTCGAAGCCAGCGCCTTGCCGGAAGACCGCGAGCAGGCGCGCTTTTGGTTCGGCCTGGCGGCCGAGCAGGGCGACAGCGAGGCACGCCGCCACCTGGCGGATCTGGCGGCCCCTGCCGACGGGACCGACGCGGCACAGGACAAGCCGGGCAGGCTGGGACCGCAGGACGCGGCTGGACAGTTCCTGCTCGGCCAGCGCCTGGCATCCGGCGACGGCGTGGCCCGCAACGACCGCGAGGCGGTGCGCTGGCTCGCCCTGGCCGCGGAGCGCGCGCACGCGCCCGCGCAATACGCCCTGGCGAAGATGCTGGACGAAGGTCGCGGTTCGCCCCGCGACGTGACCGAGGTGGTGCGGCTCCTGCGCCACGCCGCGAGCGCCGGCCACGCCGACGCACAGTTCGAGCTGGGCCTGTTCCACGAACGCGGGGAAGGCGTGTCGCGTAACGCGTCGATCGCCCGGGCCTGGTTCCGCAAGGCGGCCGGCCGCGGGCATCTGAAAGCGCTGCGCAAGCTCGAAAAGCGCCGCTGGTGGAAGTTCTGGTAGAACGGCCTTTGGGGGAGCCGGCTTTGCCGGCGATCCCGCGGCAGCGGGCTAGCTTGCCGCGAGCACCCATCGCCGCTGAAGCGGCTCCCACGAAAGCCGGCTCCCACACAGCGATACCGCGAAAACTTGCGGCCGTGACTTCCGGCGCTTCCCTCGCGCAGCCGCGACCGCGACCATCGGCGGATGCACCGCCGCCGGATGTCCGGCGGGGGGCGAACCAAGGGCCATTCCATGCGTACACCTCTCGTCAGCGCGATCGCCTTCGCGCTCGCCGGTCTCTCCGCCGCCGCCGTTGCCGCGCCCGCCGCCGACACCAGCCAGCTCGCCACCACCCAGTTGCCGCGCTCGGTGCGTCCGACGCACTACGACGTGGCCGTGGTGCCCCACGCCGATAAGCTCACGTTCGACGGCAAGGTGTCCATCGCCGTGGATGTGCTGGAACCCACCGCGTCCATCACGCTCAATGCCATCGACATGAGCTTCGCCGACGTGGCCCTGGTGCCGGCGAAGGGCAAGGCGAAGTTCGCCGCGCCGAAGGTCGCCATCGACGAGAAAGCGCAGACCGCCACGTTCACGTTCGACCATGCGGTGCCCGTGGGCTCGTATACCTTGTCGATGAAGTACACCGGCAAGATCGGCACGCAGGCCAACGGCCTGTTCGCCATCGACTACGACACGAAGGCGGATGGCAAGAAGCGCGCGCTGTACACGCAGTTCGAGAACTCCGACGCGCGCCGCTTCATTCCGTCGTGGGACGAACCGGCGTACAAGGCCACGTTCACCCTGAAGGCAACCGTGCCCAGCAACGAGATGGCCGTGAGCAACATGCCGGCCGCCTCGAAGAAGGACCTGGGTAACGGCCTCACCGAGGTGACCTTCCAGCCGTCGCCCAAGATGTCCACCTACCTCCTCTTCTTCGGCCTGGGCGAATTCGATCGTGCCACGACGAAGAGCGACGGCGTGGAAATCGGCGTGATCACGCAGAAGGGCCTCACCTCGCAGGCGCAGTTCACGCTCGACTCCGGCAAGGCGGTGCTGCAGGAATACAACGCATACTTCGGCGTGCCGTATCCGCTGCCGAAGCTGGACAACATCGCGTCGCCGGGCCAGAGCCAGTTCTTCGCGGCCATGGAAAACTGGGGCGCGATCTATACGTTCGAGTACGCGTTGCTGCTCGATCCGTCCATCTCCACGCAGTCCGACAAGCAGGAAGTGTTCAACACCGCCGCGCACGAGATGGCGCACCAATGGTTCGGCGATCTGGTGACCATGCGCTGGTGGGACGACCTGTGGCTCAACGAGGGCTTCGCGTCCTGGCTGGCTTCGCGCACCACGCAGCGGCTGCATCCGGAATGGCACACCAATCTGGAGGCTGTGTCGATCCGCGAGAGCGCCATGTCGCGCGACGCCGTCGCCACCACGCATCCGGTGGTGCAGCACGTGGAAACGGTGGAGCAGGCCAGTCAGGCGTTCGACTCCATTACCTACTCCAAGGGCGAGTCGGTCATCCGCATGCTCGAAGCCTATGTCGGTGCCGACACCTGGCAGAAGGGCGTCCAGGCTTATATCAAGGCGCACGAATACGGCAACACGGTATCCGACGACCTCTGGAAGGAGATCGACAAGGCCGCTGGCAAGCCGGTGAGCACCGTGGCCCACGACTTCACGTTGCAGCCGGGCATTCCGCTCGTGCGCGTGGAATCGGTGTCCTGCGCCAACGGTTCCACCACCCTGACGCTGTCCCAGGGCGAATTCACCCGCGACCGCCCCGAGAAGAAGCCGCTGGCCTGGCACGTGCCGGTGCTGGCGAAGACGGTGGGCGGCAAGCCTTCGTCCACGCTGCTGACCGACGGCTCGGGCACGCTTACCGTTGACGGTTGCGCCCCGGTGGTCGTGAACGCCGGGCAGACGGGTTACTACCGCACGCTGTACAAGCCGGCGCAGATGAAGGCGTTGGAGGGTGCGTTCGCGAAGCTGGAGCCGATCGACCAGCTCGGGCTTGCCTCGGACGTGTGGGCGCTCGGCATGGCCGGGTTGCAGCCGGCCTCCGATGTGCTCGACCTGATCAAGGCGGTGCCGCTGGACGCTTCGCCTGTGCTGTGGGAAGAGGTGGCGGGCGACCTCGCGTCGCTGGACCGCTATTACGATGGCGACGCGAAGCGCCAGGCCGCGCTGCGCAAATACGCCATTGCGCGGCTCGAACCGAAGTTCGCCCAGGTGGGCTGGGAGGCGAAGGCAGGCGAGGAGGCACCCGTTGCGATCCTGCGTTCCGACCTCATCGCCACGCTGTCGCACCTTGGCGACGCCAAGGTGATCGCGGAGGCCCGTCGCCGTTACGCCGCCAACACCATGCCGGCCGAGCTGCGCAAGACGATCCTGTCGGTGGTTGCCGCGAACGCCGACGCCGCCACCTGGGACAAGCTGCACGCGGAAGCCAAGGCGGAGAAGACCCCGTTGGTGAAGGACCGCCTGTACGCGCTGCTGGCGACGCCGGAAGATGAAGCCCTCGCGAAGCGCGCGCTCGAACTCGCGCTCACCGACGAGCCGGGCGCGACGAACAGCGCGGCCATGATCTCGGCCGCCTCGCGCGAGCATCCGGCGCTGGCCTTCGACTTCGCCGTAGCGAACAAGGACAAGGTGGATCACTTCGTGGACTCGACCTCGACCTCGCGCTACTACCCGAGGCTGGCCAGCGGTTCGATGGACATCGCCATGGTGGACAAGATCAAGGCGTTCGCCGACAAGTACATCGAACCCACGTCGCGTCGCGATGCGGAAACCAGCATGGCCAACATCAAGTACCGCGTGATGGTGCGCAACGAGCGTCTGCCGGCAGTGGACGCCTGGTTGAAGAAGAACGGCTGATGACCATGGCAGCGGCGCCGGTGGACGTTCCCACGTCCACCGCGCGCATCGTGCACACGTATCCGCATGACCGCCAGGCCTTCACCGAAGGCCTGTACTACGAGGACGGCTATCTCTTCGAGAGTACGGGCGGTTATGCGGATGCCGGCCTTCGCAAGGTACGCCTGGAAACGGGCGAGGTGGTGCAGCGGCGCGACGTGCCGCGACAGGTGTTCGGCGAGGGCATCATCGCCAGCGGTTCGAGGATCCTGCAGCTTTCATGGCGCGAGGGCGTGGGGTTCATCTACGACCGCAAGACCTTCGCGCTGTTGGGCGAGATCCACTATCCCGGCGAAGGCTGGGCCATGACGCGGAACGCCGCGCACATCTTCATGAGCGACGGCACGCCGCGCATTCGTATCCTCGATCCGCAGACGTTCGCGCAGACGGGTCTGATCGACGTAACCGTCGACGGCAAGCCGCTGGAACAGATCAACGAGCTGGAGTGGGTGAAGGGCGAGATCTACGCCAACGTGTGGCAGACCTCGCGCATCGCCCGGATCGATCCCGCCACGGGGCACGTGGTGGGGTGGATCGACCTGAAGAATCTGACGGCGATGCAGCACGTCGAGGACCCCGCCGACGACGTGCTCAACGGCATCGCGTACGACGCCGCGCACGATCGTTTGTTCGTCACGGGCAAGCGCTGGGATGCGGTTTACGAGATCAAGCTCAATCCTTGAAGTGCCGGCATGGGAGCCCTGTTCGGGCTTGCCTTGCGAGGTGTGGGGGCTTTGTGTGGGAGCCGGTTTGCCTTGCGAGGTGTGGGGCTTTGTGTGGGAGCCGGCTATGCCGGCGATCCCGCGGCAGCGGGCCAGCTTGTCGCAAGCACCTATCGCCGCTGAAGCGGCTCCCACACAGGGCACCGCATGCAGGTCAGCCCGACGCCGAACACGCCGCCAGCAGCGCATCGCGGAAGCATGGCGCGTCGAGCAGCCTTGCCGCGAGCGTGCCCTTGAACACGTCGCCCGCGCCGCAGGTGGGTACGCGGTAGAGGTCCGTATGGTCGCCGTGCCGGTCGCTGCCGTGCGATACGAGGCAGCTGCGGTCGAGAGAGACCACCACCGTGCCGGCACACAGACGCCGCGCGAGTGCATTGATCGTGGTGTCGTCCATGCCGGTCACCGCGTTCGCGGTGATGTCGATGGAGAGGAACCGCCCGCAGACGCGGGCGAACTCGTGCACGTCGAGCAGCAGCACGTCGGTGCTGGCGAACTCGCGCACGGAAAGCCCCGGCGGCAGCGGGCCGGGATCGAGCACGCGCAGCAGGCGCTTCGTGCCGGCCAGTTCCAGCGTGGCGGCCACGGCGTCGATGTTCGCCTCGGTGGAGACGAGGAGCACCTTCGCGCTGTCGAACAGATCGGACTGGTGCGCGATGAACTCCGCATCCAGGTGGGCGTTGGCACCGGCAGAGAGCACGGAGAGCGTCTGCCCCTTCGTGTCCGTGACGATGGCCGTGCGTCCCGTGCGCACGCCGGACACCACCTGCCAGCGGGCCACCACGTTGGCCGGCAGGCCGGAGGGGTCGATGGTGTCGTCGCCGATCGCGGCAACGAGCCCTGTCGGCACGCCCGCACGGGCGGCGGCCACCGCCTGGTGGAACGCCTTCCCGCCCGGCAGCCGGTCGAACTCGTCGGCATAGGCGGGCTCGCCGGCCTTGGGAAGGCGCGGCGTACGCCAGCGCTCTTCCTCGCTATAGCCGCCGACGACCAGCAGGCGGACGCCGGCCACGCCTCAGAACTGCTCGAGCACGCCGGCGATGGTCGCCGTCATGAAGGTGGCGATGGAGCCGCCCAGCACGGCGCGCAGGCCGAGGCGGGCAAGGTCGCCGCGGCGGTTCGGCGCAAGGCCGCCGATGCCGCCGATCTGAATGGCGATCGAGGAGAAGTTGGCGAACCCGCACAGCGCGTACGTGGCGATGAGTCGGCTCTGCGGCAGCAGGTCGTCGAGGTGGCGCGCCAGGTCGGCGTACGCCACGAATTCGTTGATGACCACCTTCTGGCCGATGAAGCTGCCGACGAGGGTGGCATCCTGCCAGGGCACGCCGATCAGCCACGCCACCGGGGCGAGGATCCACCCGAAGATCGTTTCCAGGCTGAGCGCGACGGGATGACCCGCGGTGGCAGTGAGCCACGCGTTGAGGCTGTGCTCGCCGCCGACCGTGCCCACCCACTGCACGGGACCGTTGATGAGGGCGATGAGCGCGATGAAGGCCAGCAGCATCGCGCCGACGTTCATGGCCAGCTTCAGGCCGTCGCCCGCGCCGGTCGCGGCGGCGTCGATGACGTTGGCGGTGGTTTTCTCGACCTCGATCTTCACCGTGCCGCGAGTGAGCGGCTCCTGCGTTTCGGGCACGAGGATCTTGGCCAGAACCATGGTGGCCGGCGCGGCCATCACGCTCGCGGTGAGCAGATGCTTCGCGTAGAACATGCGCTGCACCGGATCGTCGCCGCCGAGCATCGCCACGTACGCGGCCATCACTGAGCCGGCGATGTGCGCCATGCCGCCGATCATGACGGTCATCAGCTCGGCCTGGGTCATCCGCTCGATGTAGGGCTTGATGGTGAGCGGCGCTTCGGTCTGGCCGATGAACACGCTGGCGCAGACGCTGGTGGTCTCGGCGCCCGACACGCGCATCACCTTGGTGATCACCCAGGCCATGCCCTTCACGATCTGCTGCATCACGCCGAGGTGGTAGAGCACGCCGGTGAGCGCCGCGAAGAAGACGATGGTGGGCAGCACCTTCACGGCGAAGATCACGCCGAACCTGTCGCTGTCCAGCAGGCTGCCGAAGATGAAGCGCGAACCGACGTCCACGTAGTCGAGGAGGCGCACGAAGCCGGTGGCGATGGCATCGAACACATCGCGGCCCAGCGGCACCTTCAGCACGATGGCGGCGAAGACGATCTGCAACAGCACGCCGGTGGCGACGAGCTTCCAGTCGACCACGCGCTTGTTGTTGGAGAAACAGAATGCGATGGCGACGAGCACCACCAAACCGAACAGGCCAAAGAGAACGTGGCCCAACAGACCCAGCATCGCGACTTACCCCTTGGAAGGACGGGGGCAGCCCCGTGACCACTTTAAAAAACGCGAGGTTACGGGAGGAGTGCCCTGTGGGCAAGGCGCGATGCGGAATAAATGGTCCGACTTCCGCCGTCGCGTCCCGGGTACTACCCTCGCACGATGAACCTCTTCCTCACCATCGCCATCGTCCAGATCGTCGCCCTGATCACTCCAGGACCCGATTTCTTCTTCGTGTCCCAGCTCGCGGCCAGCCGGTCGCGGCGCGAAGCGTTCGCGGGGGTGCTGGGCATCGCGCTGGGGGTGGCGGTATGGGCCGCCCTGGCGCTGCTGGGCCTGCACATCCTCCTGCATCGGCTGGCGTGGCTGGAACGGGGCATCGCCGTTGCCGGCGGGGCCTACCTCTGCTGGATGGGCTTCCAGATGCTGCGCGCCTCCTGGAAAGCGAAGGCGGACGCCGCCGTGCCCGTCGTCGACGTGCGCGGTTCCAGCCCGTGGCGCGCCCTGCTGAGGGGGCTGGCGACCAATCTGGCGAACCCGAAGGCGGCGGTGTACTTCGCCTCGATCTTTTCCGCCTTCGTGGGCGACGGCATGTCGGGCGCGGCGCGTTGGGGTCTCTGGACCATGGTCACGCTGGAGACGGTGGTGTGGTTCTCGGTGGTGGCCGGCATCTTCGCGATGCCCGCCATGCGGCGGGCCTACGTGCGCGTCAGCCGCTGGATCGACGGCGGCGCCGGCGCGGTGTTCGCCCTGTTCGGGCTCCATCTGATCTTCGGGCGCCGAACCGCCTAGAGGGTCCCTAGGGGATGTCCTTGGGAACCTTGGCCTCTTCGAGGTTGCGGGTGACCTGGGCCAGGCTCTCAGCCAGCAGCCCCGGCTGGTCCACCCCTTCCAGCGCGGTCCGGGCCAGGTCGGCCACCAGCGCCCGAACCCTCTCGGCCATGCGCTTGCCGGCCGGCGTCAGGACGATGTCGACCAGGCGGCGGTCGCCCTCGTTGCGTTCGCGCAGCATCAGGCCGCGATCGATCCCGGCGTCCACGGCGTGCGTGACCGTGCTGGCGTTCACGCCGCACGCGGCCGCGAGCTCGGTGGAGATCATGCTGCCGCGCGCGGCGAGCAGGAGCAGCAGTTCGCCTTGCAGTGCCGTGAGGCCGAATTCCCGCTGGGCGCGGCGGCCCACCGCGTCGCGCAGCCGGGATCCCGCCAGCATGAGGTCGCGCCCCAGGCCCAGGGTCGAAACCGTGTTGTCGTCGTTGGCCATGCTTTAGTCCGCCGCGCGCCGCCATGCGCCCGGCGGCATGCCGACGGTACGGGTAAAGACACGGGTGAAGTGGCTTTGTTCGGCAAATCCGCAGGCGAGCGCGATATCGGCGAGCGCGAGGTTGGTTTCGCGAAGGAGCTCGCGCGCTCGCCCTATGCGGCGGTCCAGCAGCCAGCGGTGCGGCGGTTTGCCCATGCTGCGACGGAAGGCCCGGGAGAAATGGTTGACGGAGAGGCCGCAGACTTCCGCCACGGCCGATACAGGGAAGGACTGGTCCAGCCGTTCGTCCATGAAGGCGACGGCCCGGCGTTCTTGCCAGGTGGCCAGCCCGCCGCGCGGCGTGGCGCCCTCGTCGCGGGCCGAGGCGCCCCCGAGCAGGGCCCGGAGGGCCAGGGCCACATGGGCTAGCAACGGCGTATTCGGCGCCTCGGCGCGAAGGCTGTCGAACAGGACCTGGGCCAGGGAGCGGACCGCGGGCGGGTGGCTGCTTTCGGCCTCACCCTCGGCCTGTCTGCGGAACAGGATGGCGCCCGCCCCGTCGGCGTCGGCTGCGCACGCGGCGCGGTAGACCAGGAGCAGGTCGTCGGCGGCACCGTCGAGCGGAATTTCCGTAAGTTGCGCCCGTCCTCGCAGGTCTTCCACGAGGCTGGTGCTTCCCCGGCGGTCGCCGCGGTCGATGGCGGCGGAGCGTTGGGCGAGATCGACGATGACCGTGGGCAACGTGGCCAGACGGATGCTGCAGGTGGGTTCGGCGCGATACATGGTGGCCGATCCTTTCGAGATACCGAAGGAGGAGCCAAGCATTGCGCATGCAAGGATCGGCACCTACCCCCATAAGAGGTACTGGAAGGGGGTCCCGCCGCTAAGCGGCGTCAAACGCCGTCGATTTCGTCACGATCGAGGATGTAACCGAGGCCGCCCTCGCGGAACCAGCGGTAGCCATAGGGCTCGAGCATGACCTGGTGGTGGCCCCGCTCGTCCGGCCGGCTGTGGTCTTCCGACAACACATTGGTGAGTTGGGCCGGGCCCGCGAAATCGACCTCCACCGGTGCGTCGGACAGGTTGTGCAGGAACAGCACGGCATTGCCGCGCCATGTGTAACGCAGCATCAGCACGGCATTGTCGTCCAGGGGCAGCACTTCGAAATCGCCCCAGGACACCTCCGGAATCTCCTTTCGCATGCGGATTACGCGTTCCATCCAGTTCAGCAGGGAGCCCGGATCGCGCCGCTGCTGGGCCACGTTGACGTGTGCGAACCCGAAGGGGCCATCGGAGATCACCGATTTCCCTCCGCTGCGTATCCGGGTGAACCCGCCATAGGACTCCGTGGACCATTGCATGGGGGTGCGCGCGCATTCGCGCTCGGGCAGCGACAGGTCGTCGCCCATGCCGATCTCGTCGCCGTAACGCAGCACCGGCGTGCCGGGCAGGGTGAAGAGGAGGCTGTAGGCCAGTTCGAGCCGTCGGCGGTCGTTGCGCAGCATCGGCGCAAGACGGCGACGGATGCCCCGGTCGTAGAGTTGCATGTCCTTGTCGGGGCCGAACTCCGCGAAGACGCGTTGGCGCTGCGAAGGCGAGAGGCGGCCAAGGTCGAGTTCGTCGTGGTTGCGCAGGAACTGCGCCCACTGCGCGGTTGCCGGACGCGGCCGCGTTTTCTTCAGCGCACCGGCCAGCGACCGCACGTCGCCGGAAGCCAGCGCGTGGAAGAGGTGCTGGTTCACCTGGAAGTTGAACATCATCTGCAGCCGGTCGCCGTCCGAACCGAAATACTCCATGTCGTCGCGCGGCAACACGTTCGCTTCGGCAAGGATCACGGCGTCGCCCCGGCGCCACTGCAACAGTTCGCGAAAGCCGCGCAGCATGTCGAACTGTTCCTTCGGCTTCTTGACGTCGGGACCCTTCGTTGCGATCACGAAGGGTACGGCGTCCATGCGGAAGCCGGATACGCCCAGCTGCGTCCAGAACCCCATGATCTTCAGGATCTCCGCCTGCACATAGGGATTGGAGGTATTGAGGTCCGGCTGGAACTGGAAGAAGCGATGGAAGTACCACGCCTTGGCGGTTTTCTCGTACGTCCAGGTGCTCTTCTGCACGCCCGGGAACACCATGCCCTCGTCGGCGTTTTCCGGACGCGTCTTCGACCATACGTACCAGTCCCTGTACTTCGATTTCGGATTGCGACACGCGTCACGAAACCAGGGGTGGCGGTCCGAGGTGTGGTTCACCACCAGGTCTATCATCACGCGCATGCCTCGCTGATGGGCGGCTTGCGTGAATTCCACGAAGTCGCCCAGGGTGCCGTACCGCGGGTCCACGTTGTAATAGTCGGCAATGTCGTAGCCACCGTCCTTGCCGGGCGAGGTCTGGAAGGGCATGAGCCAAAGGGCCGTGACGCCGAGGCCCTGCAGATAGTCCATCCGCCGGCCCAGCCCCTGGAAATCGCCCACGCCGTCGTCGTTGGAGTCCTGGAAGGTGCCCACGGAAAGGCAGTAGACGATCGCGTTCTTGTACCAGAGGTCGTTGATCATGACGCCGCCCGGATGTTGGTTGCCCGGAAGGCTAAGCGAAAGGTTGTGAAGGCATTCCCTACACGTGCCAGCGGCGAGGCTCTGTGTCAGAGCCGCGGAAGCCGCTCCCACAATGCAATGGAGGATGTGTGTCGGAAGGTTCATGGTGGCGCGATGGCGTCGTTTATCAGGTGTACCCCCGCTCGTTCGCCGACGCGAACGGCGACGGTATCGGCGATCTGGCAGGCATCCGTTCCAAGCTCGGCTACCTTGCCGACCTGGGGGTGAGCGCGCTCTGGATCTCGCCGATCTACCCCTCGCCGATGGCCGACTTCGGCTATGACGTCAGCGACTATCGCGGCATCGATCCCTTGTTCGGCGACATCGCCGGCATGGACGCGTTGATCGCCGACGCACATGCGCTCGGGTTGAAGGTGATCCTCGACTTCGTGCCCAATCACAGTTCCGACGAACATCCGTGGTTCCGCGAGAGCCGCCGTTCGCGGGACAGTGTCTTCCGCGACTGGTACATATGGCGCGACCCGGCACCCGACGGCGGTCCGCCCAACAACTGGCTGTCGAACTTCGGGGGCAGTGCGTGGACCTTCGATCCGGCCACCGCGCAGTATTACCTACACCTGTTCCTCGACAGGCAGCCGGACCTCAACTGGCGCAATCCCGTGCTGCGCGAGGCGATGTACGAGTCGATGCGCTTCTGGATGCGCCGCGGCGTGGACGGCTTCCGCGTGGACGTGATCTACCACGTGATGAAGGACGCAGCCTTTCGCGACAACCCTCCCAATCCCGCCTTCCGTGAAGGCATCGACGCCGACGCACATCGTTTCCTGCCGGTGCATACCGCCGACCTGCCCGAGACCCAGGGGATCGTGGCCGCCATGCGCGAGGTGGTGGACGAATTTCCCGATCGCGTGCTGATCGGCGAGATCTACCTGCCGCTGGAGCGCATCGTCGCCTATTACGGCGAGAACCTCACCGGGGCGCACCTGCCGTTCAATTTCCTGCTGATCGGCACCGACTGGCACGCGCCGACCATCGCCGGCCTCATCCGCCGCTATGAAGCCGCGCTGCCCGCGGGCGGCTGGCCGAATTGGGTATTGGGCAATCACGACAAGCCGCGCATCGCGTCGCGCGTGGGCGCCGCACAGGCCCGCGTGGCGGCGGTGCTGCTGCTCACCCTGCGCGGCACACCCACCATGTACTACGGCGACGAGATCGGCATGCAAGACGTGCCCATTCCGTTCGCCGAGGTGCGCGACCCGTTCGAACTCAACGAACCGCACAAGGGACTGGGCCGCGATCCGCAGCGGACGCCGATGCGCTGGTTCCCGCGCGAGGGCGCCGGATTCACGCGTGGCACGCCGTGGCTGCGCATCGGCGACGACGTCGGGACATGCAACGTGGCGACCCAGGCGGACGATCCCGAATCGATGCTGTCGTTGTACAAGGCGCTGCTGCGTTTACGGCGCGAGACGCCGTCGCTCAGCCGCGGCGATATCCGTGTGCTGGAAGCGAGCGACGCCGTGCTGGCGTACGAGCGTTCGCACGAGGGCGAGCGCGTGGTGGTGCTGCTGAACTTCACCGACCAGCCGGCGGATCTTCCGATACCGGAGCCGGCGGGACGCGTACTGGTATCCACCCACGCGGGCGTCGCGGAAGGGGCGTTGCGTGCCGCGGAAGCGAGGATCTACAGGCTCGTCTGAGCAGACTCTTACAGCCAGCCCGGCGCAAGCCAGTGCAGGGCGGCGACAACGATGGCGAGCACGATGGCCACGATGACGATGTGGCGCAAATAGGCGCCGCCGGTGGCACCGCCGTCGTAGCTGGCGTCGTCATAGTCGTGCGACGCGTCGCGCGGATGGCGCACGAAGGGAAGGCGCAGGCGCTTTCGGCGTTTGGGTGTCATGGGTCGATACTGGTGCAGAGGGTGTGTGCGCAAGGCATAGGGGCGGAACCCATGGCGTCATGGTCTCATGCGCCGACGCGGGACGTGTTCTTCAGTTCTTCGAGGATTTCCGGCCCGCGCACGTCGATGTGGTCCAGGTTGTTCACGTAGAAACGCACGAAGGGCTTTTCCGCATCCTTGGGCATCCACGGCTTCGCCCACACGAACGCCACGCAGTAGCCGCCCGATTCCGCGATGAGCTTGTCCAGCCGGGCACGCAGCAGCTTGCGGACCGGATACGCCTCGATGTCCCGGGCGGTAATCGTGATGGTCGGCCGCAGTTCGGCATCCTCATGGCGGAAGGGGCGCGAGAAGCGGAGGTAGTAGCCGCCTTCCCGGGTGGCGCGAAGGGAGGCCGTGCCCCACCAGACGGCGCGGGTGCCGAGCAGGTCGACCACCTTCTGCCGGTAGATATTGCGGAACAGGGCCTCGTAGGTGGTGGTTTCCCCGCCGATGTCGACCGTGGCCTCCGCGAGGTCCCGGTCGCGGCGATGCTCCAGGAACTTCTGCACGAGCGAGGAAAGGCGGTAGTAGTGGCTGGCGCGCGGCGGTAGCCCGGCCGTCTGCGAGGCGGATACGCGGCGTGGCGATCTGTCGCCGGCCGGCGAGGCCGGCGGCGTCGGCTCCCTGCGGAAATGGCCGGCCGGTCGTTCGGCCTCGAAGACGTCCGGCCGTTTTTCCGTCCGCGTCTCGCCGCGGCCATGCGCGACCTCGCACGTTGCCGCGTGGTCTTCCAGCCGGTAGGAACGGAAATAGGGGCGGATCCTGAGGTTCTGCTCGGGCTTGTCCAGGCAGGCGCAGATCAGCGGTGCCGAACAGCCGGTGCCGACGCATGCGAAGCGGGCATCGCGGGGAAGCAGATCCGCCCAGTAGAGTTCGTAGGCGCGCTCGGCGGTCAGCCGTTCGTCGCGGTCGGGCAGGGTGGCTTCTTCGATCGACACGTGGTGGCCCGCGGCTTTCCGTTCCGCCGACTTTACCGCGACTTCAGAACGCCGCGAACGCCCGGGCAGGCGTCAGGCCGAGGTCCCGCGCCGCCGCGCGGAGGAAGCCCAGCACCTCCTCGTGCCGGCCGCAGGCCACGAGGGACTCGGCCGTCTGCTGGCCCAGCGTCGCGATCGGGTCGCCGCGGTACCACGCCATGCGGGCGGCCTCGTCCGGCTCGATCCGGGCGGCTTCGTGCAGGACCAGCGCGGTCCAGGGGGCCGGGACGTCGATCCGGGGCGCGGGACGAAGGTGTACGACGCTGGCAAACATGCGGTTACCTCGATGCGTTGGCGATGCTGCGTCTAGACGCGGCCTGCATGGCCGTGCCGGTATCGTCTCCTTCTGCCTAGACCTTTCCCTGCGGAGTGCGTTCCATGGCCAAGATCCTCGTTCTCTACTACTCGGCTTACGGTCACATCGAGAAGATGGCGGAAGCCGTGGCGGCGGGTGCCCGCGAAACCGGCGCCACCGTCGACATCAAGCGCGTGCCCGAACTGGTTCCCGAGGACGTGGCCAGGAAATCGAACTTCAAGCTCGACCAGGCCGCGCCCGTGGCGAAGGTGGACGACCTGCCGGGCTACGACGCCATCATCATCGGCACCGGCACGCGCTACGGACGGATGGCGTCCCAGATGTCCAACTTCCTCGACCAGACGGGCTCGCTCTGGGCGAGTGGCGCGCTCAACGGCAAGGTGGGCGGCGCCTTCGCCTCCACGGCCACGCAGCACGGTGGCCAGGAAACGACGCTGTTCTCCATCATCACCAACCTCCTCCACCTGGGGCTGATCCCCGTGGGGCTGCCCTATGCGTTCCAGGGCCAGATGAAACTGGACGAGGTCACGGGCGGCAGTCCCTATGGCGCCACCACGATCGCGGCCTCGGACGGCTCGCGGCAACCCAGCGAGAATGAGCTCGCCGGCGCCCGCTACCAGGGCCGTCACATTGCGGAAATCGCCACGAAGCTGTTCGGTTAGACCTCCTGCCAGCGGGAGCGCCGCCACTGGCTGGGGCTCTGCCCCACGAGCCGGCGGAACAGGTTGCACAGGTGTGCCTGGTCGGAGAGGCCGCAGGCGAGAGCGATCTGGCTCAGCGGCTCGCGCGTCTGCAGCATCAGCGTCTGCGCCCGTTCCACCCGGCGGCGCATGATGTAGGCATGCGGCGGGTCGCCGAAGCTGTCCTTGAAGGCGCGGCAGAAGTAGCTGCTGGACAGGCCCGCGATGGCGGCCAGCTGGTCGATGGTGATCGAGTAGCCGAGGTTCTCGTCCACGTGCGCGGCCACACGCCTCGCCTGCCACGGTGCCAGCCCGGCACCGATGCGCCGGCGGGTCGGCGCCGCCGGGCGGGCGACGGAAGACTCGCGCTCGAGCAAGGCAGCCACCCTGGCCACGCAGGCACGCGTGGTGGCGATATCGGTCTCGGCGGACGTCAGGGCCTGCTCGAGCAGGCGGGTCACGTTGGATTCTTCTTCCTCGGCGGGAAGGGCGAACGGCGGAAGACCCTGTCCGGCGTTCGGGACGTTCATCTGGAAGCGCATCTGCGTCTGCTCCACGGCGGCGGCTCTGGGCGGGAATGCCCGTGAGGAAGAGCCTATGCGCGGGACGACGCGGGCTGAATTCTACATTCGGTCGGACGCTCCATACCAAAGGGTTAGTCGCCGTGGCGTGCATTTCTTGTAGGGTCCGCTCCGTAATGGTCAAAAACCATCACCGCTGTGCAAGACGGGCGCCACGGGAAATCGGGACACTCCACGCTAAATCCATACAAGACACCTCGTCTGGCGCGACCCATGACCCGATTCCGGCCCCTACACAGCCAGGCCTACGCGCCCGCCACGCGCCCGCGGGGGTATGTGGCCGCACTGCTGATGGGCGCGGGTGCCGTGCTGGCCGCGGGCGTGTTCGTGGTGGACACCTTCACCCCGTTGCAGAGCGCCGTGGCGGTGCTTTACGTGGTAGTGGTGCTGCTCGTGGCGGCCAGCGGAAGCCGCCGGGCGATCGTCGGCGCCACCGTGGGCTGCATGGGGCTCACGGCCGTGGCTTATGCGAGGGGGCACGGCGCACCGGCCATGGATGCCTCGTTCCTGCGCTGCGCGGTGAGCCTGGGCGCCATCGCCATCACCGGCGTGCTGGCGCTGCGCAACCGCGAGCGCATGATCACCATCGCCGGGCAGGCGCGGCTGATCGAACTCACCCACGACTCCATCTTCGTTCGCGACATGGACGACGTGATCGTGCTCTGGAACGGCGGCGCTGAACAGCTCTACGGCTGGACGGCCCAGGAGGCCCTGGGGCGCCGGGCAAGCGATCTGCTGGGTACGGCGTTCCCGGGCGACCATGCCGAGGCGGAGGCCGAACTTTTCGGTGCCGGACGGTGGGAGGGCGAAGTGTTCCAGCGCCGTCGCGACGATCGCATCGTGATCGTGGAGGCGCGCTGCGCACTGCTGCGGGACGAGTACGGCAAGCCGCGTGTCATCCTGGAAGCGGGCACCGACGTCACCGGGCGCCGTGCGGCCGCGGCCGCCCTGACGGAAAGCGAGCGGCGCTACCGCAGCATGTTCGAAAATGCGCGCTTCTGTTTCTGGGAACAGGACTACTCCTTGGTGATGGACCGCGTGCACGCCCTGAGGGAAGAGGGCGTGACCGACTTCGCGGCCTATATCGACGCGCATCCGGAGTTCGTTTCGGAAGCGATGCGCCTCACCCAGATCGTCGACGTGAACCAGGCGACGGTGCGGATGCTGGGGGCGTCGCGCCGCGAAGAACTGCTGGGGCCGCTCGCGCGCGTGCTCGCGCCGTCGCAGGCCGTATTCGCACGGGTGCTCGCGACCATCGAAGGTGGCGGCGTGGCGGAGGGCGAGACGACGCTCACGAACCTCCGCGGCGAGCGCCTGACCGTGCTCTTCGCGCTGAACATGCCGCTGGGACCGACACGCTACGACCGCGTACTGGTCAGCGTGGTCGACATCACCGACCGCAAGCGGGCGGAACGTGCGCTTATCGCCGTGCAGGCCGAGCTGGCCCAGGCAGCGCGGATCACCGCGCTGGGGGAGATGAGCGCCTCCATCGCCCATGAGGTGAACCAGCCGCTGGCCGCCATCGTTACCCATGGCGAGGCCAGCCTTCGTTGGCTGCGCCGTGCCGAACCCAATCTGGCGGAAGTGAGCCAGGGGCTGGAACGCGTGGTTCGCGATGCCCGGCGTGCAAGCGAAGTGGTGCACCGTGTGCGCAGCCTGGCCAGCAAGGAACCGCGCCAGCACGTGCATTTCGACCTCGGCATGCTGGTCGAGGAATGCGCGCAACTGCTCGACGGCGAACTGGCGCAGCATCGCATTTCGTTGTGCATCGATATCGATCGCGGCGCGCCGTTGCCGCGCGGCGATCGCGTGCAACTGCAACAGGTGGTGGTGAACCTGATGGCCAACGCGATACGTGCCATGTCCGAGACCGCCGACGCGCGGCATCTGCGCATAAGCGCCCGCGCCGACCCCGCGGACGGCCTTCTCGTGGAGGTGGAAGACAGCGGAACCGGTATTCCGGAACATATCGCGCCGCACCTGTTCGATGCCTTCGTCACCACGCGCTGCGACGGCATGGGCATGGGGCTTGCCATCTGCCGTTCCACCATCGAGTCGCATGGCGGCCGCCTCTGGGCCACCAACCGCCCCGGTGGCGGGGCCACGTTCCATTTCACCCTGCCCATTGCCACCCTGGAGCCGACGCCGGCATGACACGCACCAGCCTTGCCGATTCCGAGCCGGTGCCCGTCGTCTGCGTGGTGGACGACGATGCGTCGGTGCGCGAGGCGCTGGCCTCCCTGTTCCGTTCGGTGGGACTGGAGGTGGCGACCTTCGCCAACGCCGCCGATTTCCTTGCGCGCGACAACGCCGACGCGCCCGGCTGTCTGGTGCTCGACGTGCGCCTTCCGGGCGTGAGCGGGCTGGATTTCCAGGCGCAACTGGCCGCCATGGACAATCGCCTGCCGGTCATTTTCATGACGGGGCACGGGGACATCCCCATGTCGGTGCGCGCCATGAAGGCCGGTGCGCTGGACTTCCTGTCGAAGCCCTTCCGGGACCAGGACATGCTGGACGCAGTGACCGCCGCGATCGAGCGCGACGCGGCCGACCGGCGCAACGCGATGGCGCTGGACACCCTGCGCGAGGCCTACGCATCGCTGACCCCGCGCGAGCGCGAGGTCATGGCGCACGTGACGGCGGGGCTGATGAACAAGCAGGTCGGGGCGCTGCTTGGCTTGTCGGAAATCACCGTGAAGATCCATCGCGGCAACGTCATGCGCAAGATGCGGGCGAAGTCGCTCGCGGAATTGGTGAAACAGGCGGAAGCCCTTGCCGGGCGGGCCTGAACACGACTCGCTGGCGCGACCGCACACCTCCGTATGATTCCCAATCGCCGTGACGCGGCGCACTGTAGGCGGCGGCAGGGTCAGGCAGGTGCCGGGCGAGGATGTGACATTGGCCGCTAACAGGATCGTGGCGATCGTGGACGACGACGAGGCTGTCCGAACGGCGACCGTCAGTCTCGTCCGGTCGCTCGGGCACGACGTACGGAGTTTCGCCTCCGCCGAAGAGTTCCTCCGCGAGGGCGGTGACGAGGGCATCGACTGCCTTGTGACCGACGTGCACATGCCGGGCATCGATGGCACGGACCTGCATCGCCTCCTTGTCGAAAAAGGCCGCACGTATCCGGTGGTGTTCGTCACCGGTTACCCGGATGACGCCATGCGCGCCAGTGTCATGGCCGCCGGCGCATTCTGCTACCTCGGCAAGCCTTACAGTGGCGACGAGCTCATCGAATGCCTCGAGCGGGCGTTGCATCCCCGGTAGCGCTCGCAAGGAAACACGGATCGCGTCGGTTTGCTAGGCTCCGGCCCATGACTCTCGTGATCTTCCTCATCGTCCTGGCCATTGGCCTCGTCCTGTTCGCCCTGCGTCGTCTGCGCGGTGGCTGGTGCTTTTCGCTCGTGGCATTGGCGTGGCTGTTCTTCGCCGGTTGCGGCCCCTTGACCAGCCTGTTGCTGGATCGCCTGCAGGCGGGGTACCCAGCCGATGTAATGCAGTGGGGCCGACGCAACGCGATCATCCTGCTGGGGGCCGGCACGGTCCGTGGCAACGCCGGCGCCGTCGAACCCAGCCTTTACGCGAACGGACGCATTCTCCGGGCGGCGCAGCTGTACCACGCATGCAGGGCCAGCGGTGGGGACTGCAAGCTCGAGGTCAGTGGCGGCGATGCCATGCGGCTCAGGCAATCCGAGGCCGACGTCTATGCGCGGTCGCTGGACCAGCTAGGCATACCTCGCGCGGACCTGATGCTCGAAGGGCGCAGCATGAACACGTTCCAGAATGCGCAGTTCAGCAGGCCCTTGCTGGCGGGTTATGGAGCGGACAAGGTGGTGCTCGTGTCGTCGGCCGTGCACTTGCGTCGTGCGAGCCTGTATTTCGCGCACTTCGGCATCCGCGCCGAGGCGGTGCGCGGCGATTACGTGCGGGCCCGGTATGCGTGGCTGCCCACTTCCGAGAACCTCTCCTTCGCCGACTTCGCGATTCACGAATATATCGGAGTGGCGCGTTATCACTTCTATAACGCCATGGGTTGGAACGTGCCGCGCGTTCCTGAAGAAAGCGTGACCGCGCAGACACATGCGTAACAATTCGACGATTATCCTGTGCCACCGTCCAGCGCGGACATGACAACGAAGGAGTTGCCCGTGAAGTTTCGCTACGTACTTGCCGCCCTGCTGGCCACTGCATCCCTCGTGCCCGTTGCCGCCAGCGCACAGCAGGCAGCCAATCCTGTCTCGCAGATTCCCGCTTCGGACAAGAAGGCGATCCAGGATTACAGCCTCAACGACGACGTGTTCAACCGTATCGTGAAGGTAACGCAGGAAGCCAAGGCCCAGGGCATCAAACCGAAGGATGCGGCTACCGATTTCTCGAAGGTGCACTCCCTCGACGACCTCGCGAACCAGGTCACCAGTGCGGATCCGCGCATCGCTCCCCTGCTCAAGAAGTATGGATTCACCCCACGCGAGTTCCTGCTGGCGAATCTGGCGGTGACCAATGCGGCCATGGCGTCGCAAGCCAAATCCAACCCCCAGCTGGCGGCTTACATCGACCAGTCGAAGGTTAACCAGAAAAACGTGGCCTTCTACGAGGCGCACAAGGGCCAGATCAACGCGTTGATGGCCGAGGGCGACAGCGACGACGACCGCTGAGGAGGCGCGCCCCCGATGGGAGCCGGGGGGCAGGGCCATGGTTGGCTGTTGGCGTGTGTACTATGTGCGCCTCCACGCCGCCCGGCCCTGAGTCTGTCGATGACCTCCCTGCGCTCCACTCCCTGGTTACCGGCGCTGGCCGTCCTTGGCTCCGTGACCTCGCTTTGCATCGGCACGTCGTTCGCCAAGAAGCTTTTCCCTCTTGTCGGGGCCGAAGGCACATCGGCGTTGCGCGTCGGGTTTTCGGCCATCGTGCTGTTGCTGCTGTGGCGCCCATGGCGCTGGCCCTTGAGCCGGCAGGATGCCGGGTCCGTGCTGCGGTACGGACTCACGCTGGGCACGATGAACCTTCTGTTCTATCTCGCCTTGCGCACCATCCCGTTCGGTATCGCCGTAGCCATCGAGTTCAGCGGCCCGTTGGCCGTGGCGATGTGGGCGTCGCGTCGTCCGGTGGATTTTCTGTGGCTGGCTTCGGCGGTGACGGGGTTGGCGATGATCCTTCCGCTTGGGCACGGGAGCACCCTGGACCCGACGGGTGTGCTCTTCGCACTGGGTGCCGCCGTCTGCTGGGCCTTGTACATCGTGTTCGGCAAGCGTGCGGGCCACCTCCACGCGGGCCACTCCGTATCGCTCGGGCTGGTGGCGGCGAGTCTGGTGGTAGTGCCCTATGGCGTCGCCCACGCAGGCGCGGCGCTGCTCGATCCCGCGATACTCGCGGCGGGGCTCGGTGTGGCCATCGTGTCGAGCGCCATACCCATGTCGCTGGAAATGATGGCGATGAAGCGATTGCCGAGCGAAACCTTCGGCATCATGGTGAGCCTGGAACCCGCGGTGGCGTCGTTGCTGGCGATGCTGCTGCTCGGGGAGCACCTCACGTCGTTCCAGTGGCTTGCCATTGGCTTCATTGTGCTGGCTTCCATCGGCAGCACGGTGACCGCGCGGCGCGCACGACCAGAGGCTGCGGAGCTTGCAGGGTAGGTGGCGATGGTCGACCGGAGCCTTGCGCGAATGCGGCAGGGCTCCGGTGCCCTGAGGGTGGTTACCAGATTTTACGAATGCCGACGGTGCCCGCCATGCGGCGATACCGCCGGACGCCGAAGCGCGACTCCACGTCGCTCCAGAATCGCCATCCGTCGTTGCGCACAATGCTGAGACCGAGCTTGAGCGCGTAGGCGTTACGCGGCACGCCGCCGGCAAGGGAGGTGACGTCGAACTGGGTGGCGTCGAGCCTGCCTAGCCGCCGCAGCCAGCTGCCGGCGACGTAGGGCGAAGCAACGTGTCCTCCGGGCGTCTGCCATCGCGCGGCCGCACGCAGGCCAAGGCGCGAGGTGCTTCCGCTGGCGTGTCGGGGAGCGATGCGCGTGCCATTGGCCTCCACATGCGTGCCGCCGCGCAGGCGGGTGGCCACGAGTTGTGCCTGCGGTTCGAGGTAGACGTCGGTATCGCGGTTGAGCGCCCGGCGCCAGCGGTGTCCTGCCTCCACGCTGGTGGTGAGTGCGCCGCTTCCGTAGCGCTCGTTGGCGAGCGCCTGGCCTTCCACGCGTTGATTGAAGTGCGCGTACTGCGACCAGCCGCGCAGATAGGTGCCGGCGGCCGTGCGGAAACCACCGTAAACACCTGCTGCGGCGCCCTTGACCCGCCCGCGCGCCGAATAGCGGGTGACGGTGGACGTGCCGCGGGTGTCCGACTGGCCCATGGCCGCCATGATGCCGAGATGGCCTTCGACGGAGCCGCCGGACCGGAGGAGGTCGCTGCCCAGGGTAAGCTCGTTGCTGGAGGTGGTGGTCGTGACCTGCCGGCCGAGATCGAACGCGGTGTGACGCCGCTGGAACCGTGCCCAGGCACTGCCGCGCGAGTTTTCCGCCTCGTCGTCCCAGCCGCCGCCCGGGCCGCTCTGGAACATGTCGAGCGCGGCGGTCTGGTTCGCACGGTAGGTGCCCGTTTCCGGGCGCAGAACCGGCACCGGTGTCATGTCGGCGTCGTCGATGTTCTCGCCATCCTCGGGCGCGAGGATGGGGTTGGAGAGCGACGAACGCAGGTACCAGTCGCCGTCTTCGGGCTGGCTGATCGATCCCTGGTGCAGGAAGTATTCGTGGGCACCGGCGACGGCGCGGCCCGACAGTTTGAACTGGCCTTCGGAGCGGCCGTCCACGCGGACAAGCTGGATGCCGTCGGCGGTGTCGTTGCCCGCACCATCGAGGGCATCCACGGAAATGAAGCTGGTGCCCGACGTATTCCCCATGACGTGAATGCGATCCGTGGGCGAGGTGTCGTCACCCAATCGGCTGCGCATGCGGAAGAGTCCTTGTTCGCCCGCGTAGTCGCCCGTGATTGTCAGTGTGCCGAACGCGCCGGGCGTGGCCGGATGGAAAGCTATCACGCCATGGTCGTTGCGCAGGCCGGCGACACGGCTGTCCGCCGTGACTATCCATGTGCCGCCGTCTTCGATCGAGAGGTCGCGCACGATGGACGACGCACCGGACCACACCGCGTGCCCCTTGATCGAGAGCGAGAGCTTCGGATCGCCAGATGCGGGTGCTTTCGACGACGGCGAAAGCCGGATGTCGCCCAAGGCTTGAGACTTGCCATCCAGCACGATAGTGAACGCGTCGGTGGAATCAGGATCGACTTCCGCAAAGGCGCCATTGCCGCCGCTCAACACGGCGCCGCCAGTGATGTGGATGCTGCCCGGATCGTGCAGCCCCAATGCCGCGGCGTGCGCGCTACTGACACTGCCCCCGTCGATGACCAGGCTGCCGCGGTTCTTGACGATGGCACCATAGGCATCCTGCCCCTCGGTCGAGATCGTGGTATCTCTGCTGGTGAGTTCGGCCTGGGTGACGTACACGCCGTGGCCGGCATCGCCCGTGGTGCGAATCGTGGTGTCGACCAGCGAAACCCGGGCACCGGTGGATGCCACGGCGCCATTGCCAAACATGCCATGGGTGACGATGCGCGAATTGCGCACGTCGATGAAGGGCACCTTGCCCGCATACTGCCCCCCTCTGGCGAAGACGCCGTGGGCGTTATAGCCGCCGGTAGCGACGTCCGCGTTCTCGACACTCACGAACGATCCGTGGTTGAACACGGCGTGGGAATTCCTGCCGAGGGTTTCAAGGAACGAGTCGCGAACGGCAACGGGGGCGCCGTCATGCGCGATGACGGCGATGGACTCGAGGCCTTCGGTACGCACTCTGCTGTTGGCCGTGACCGTCACGAGTCCGCTGCCTTGGTTGGCGTGAATGGCGTTCGCATAGGGCCCGCGGGTGGCTACCTCCGTGCGGACGAGCGTGGCGGTGGCGTTGCCCTGTCCGATCAGGACGCCGTGGCTGCCGCGACCGCTCGTGTGGACGGTGGCTCCGTCGGATTCCATCGACGATCCCTGGTCCACGCGTACGCCCTGGGCTTCGTCGCCGCGCGTGACCACCGAGGTGCCCTCGAGGGAGACCGAGCCTGTGGTCCTGACCTCGACGCCCACGGCGTTGTGACCGGAGGTTTCGACGGAGCCGGCACGGAGCTTGCCGCTGGCGCGATCGAGCTGGATGCCTCTGGCGCCTGCCCCTTCGGTGACGACGCCGACGTTTTGCAGGAGCAGGCCCGACATGCCGGTGTTGGTTGCTCTTACGGCAAGTGCACCGTCGCCCTTTGTGTTCAGGGCGCCGCCGATCAGCTCGACAAAGCTGTTGGGCCCCGAGATGTCGACAGCGTTGCCCAGGCCGCCCGAGGTGGCGATCTCGATGTCCCGGCCGAACGCTCGTCCGCCGCCCAGGACAGTGAGGCCCACCACGGAATCGGCAGTGTAGGTATACGTGCCCGAGGGAATGGTCCGGATATCGCCATTCACGACGATGGGCAAGGAGTCCGCCGCGGCGGCAAGAGGCGAAAAGGCGGCTGCGACGAAAGCCGCGAGGTACTGCCGGGAGAGGGGGATGCATGGTTTCAAGCGAGTCACTCCTTGTCAGGCTGCCGGCTGGGGATGCCGACTGCAATTTCCGGGTGACAGGTTAGGGACTGGCTTATGGCGGGGGAACGCGATTATTCTGAAAATGTCTACGAACGCTTCTGCGCTGCGCCGTCGGACACCTACGCTTCATAATTGTGGTCGCACCCTAGACGGGCCCGTCTTCGGGGGGAAACGTCGAAGATGCAAGCATCCACTGCATACATAACGAAATGAGGAGCCCAGCATCATGAAGGTTATTTCGGTTACCGCCCTGGCTTTTGTCGCCGCCGCCATGCTCGCCGGCTGCAACAAGTCCGATGACAACGCCACGCCGGCCTCGCCGTCGTCGGCTTCCACCGCAGCCGCTCCGGCTACGGCACCGGCCGCTGCACCGGAAACCACCCCGCCGGCCGCCAGCACCGCCCCGGCAATGACGCCGCCGGCCACCACCGGCACGGCCGCCACGCCGGCTCCGGCTTCCACCGCCGGCCAGTAAGGCCCCGCGCCAACCGGCAGTTGCCGGCTCGGCAAGAACGCCGCTGCTACCGCAGCGGCGTTTTTTTTGGCGCCAAGCATGGGTCGTGCCATGTGGGGCATGACTGTTGGCATGCGTGGCTCTCGCGTTCAGGATCGGGCACGCTTGGAGGGTTCCGTCCCACTGCCGCAGGAAAAACTCCATGCCACGTCTCTCCGTGTCGCTTCCGATGCTCGCCCTGTCCCTGGCTGTCGCCTCCACGTTCGCCGCTGCGCAAACGGCACCGATGACGCCGGACATCCCCTCCCGGTTCGAGTTGCCGACAACGGCCAACGACTACGTGAAGCGCGTGGTCGAGATCCCTATGCGCGACGGCGTGAAGCTGCATACCGTCATCGTCATTCCGAAGAACGCGAAGCACGCGCCCATACTCCTCACCCGTACCCCTTACAACGCCGACGGCCGGGCCGAGCGGACGGTGTCTTCCACCATGCGCAACCTGTTGCCGATGGGCGACGAGGTGTTCGTCGATGCCGGTTACATTCGTGTGTTCCAGGACGTGCGCGGCAAGTACGGATCGGAAGGCGACTATGTGATGACCCGCCCGCTGCGGGGGCCGCTCAACGACACGCCGGTCGACCATTCCACCGACGCCTACGACACCATCGACTGGCTGACGAAGAACCTTCCGGAGTCGAACGGCAAGGTGGGCATGCTCGGCTCGTCGTACGAAGGGTTCACCGTGGTCATGGCCCTGGTGAATCCGCACCCCGCGTTGAAGGTGGCGGCACCGGAAAGCCCGATGGTGGACGGCTGGATGGGCGACGACTGGTTCCATTACGGCGCCTTCCGCCAGACGAACTTTGCTTACATCGCGGGCCAGAACGCGAAGCGCGGGAAGGGTGCCACCATTCCGAGCGCGGGCGATGACGACTACACGAACTTTCTTCAGGCGGGTTCGGCGGGCGACTATGCCCGTGCCAACGGCTTCGATCAGTTGCCTTACTGGCGCAAGCTCAGCGAGCACCCCGCCTATGACGCGTACTGGCAGGAGCAGGCGCTGGACAAGATCATGGCGAAGCAGCCGCTGAAGGTACCGACCATGTGGTTGCAGGGCCTGTGGGACCAGGAGGACATGTGGGGCGCCATCCACAGCTATGAAGCCGTGGAGCCGAAGGACAAGGGCAACGACAAGAACTATCTGGTGATGGGCCCCTGGCGCCACAGCCAGGTGAACTACGAAGCGGCCTCGCTGGGCGCGTTGCAGTGGGACGGCGACACCGCGCTGCAGTTCCGCCGCGACGTGCTGCTGCCGTTCTTCAACCAGTACCTTGTTGACGGCGCGCCGAAGGCGAACACGCCGCCGGTGTTCATCTACAACACCGGGGAGAACCACTGGGACCGCTTCAAGTCCTGGCCCCAGGGGAAGAAGAACCGTTCCTTGTACCTCGGGGCCAACGGCACGCTCTCGTTCGAAGCACCCGCGGCCGCGGCCGCGAAGTACGACGAATACGTTTCCGATC
The DNA here is from genome assembly GCF_011742555.1 of Luteibacter jiangsuensis. GTDB lineage: Bacteria > Pseudomonadota > Gammaproteobacteria > Xanthomonadales > Rhodanobacteraceae > Luteibacter > Luteibacter jiangsuensis. The sequence goes on along the minus strand of NZ_JAAQQR010000004.1, from coordinate 436,028 downwards.
CGGGCAAGCCGGTGCCTTACGTGCCGCGCCCCGTGCACTTCAACGACCGCCAGTCCTGGACCACGTGGCTGGTGCAGGACCAGCGCTTCGTGGACGGCCGCCCCGACGTGCTCACGTACGTGACCGACCCCCTCACGGCGCCGTTGCGGGTGGCCGGCGCGCCCCAGGTAAACCTCTATGCCTCCACCAGCGGCACCGACAGCGACTGGGTGGTGAAGCTGATCGACGTCTATCCGTCCGCGAACGCCAGCAACCCGGCCATGGGCGGCTACGAGCTTTCGGTGTCCATGGACATCTTCCGTGGCCGCTATCGCGAGGGCTTCGGTGAAGGAAAACCGCTCACGCCGAACACCCCGCTCGAATACCGTTTCGGCCTGCCCACCGTGAACCACACCTTCCAGCCGGGCCACCGGGTGATGGTGCAGGTGCAGTCGTCGTGGTTCCCGCTGTACGACCGGAACCCACAGACCTTCGTGCCCAACATCTTCTTCGCCAAGCCCTCCGACTACCGGAAGGCCACGCAGCAGGTATGGCACACACCCGGCACGGCCAGCGCCATCGAGTTGCCGGTGGTGGAGGCGAAGTGACCATGGCCCGATAACCCTGTGGGAGCCGCTTCAGCGGCGATGGGTGCCCGCGGCAGGCTCGCCCGTTGCCGCGGGATCGCTGGCATAGCCGGCTCCCACAGTTCGCTGCGATTTTGCAAACCTTGCACGCCCACACCCGTATCCTCGCCGCACCTACGCGCCGAGGATCGCACCATGGCCCGCCCCATCTGGACCGGAACGCTCTCGTTCGGTCTGCTCAACATCCCCATCCGGCTGATGTCGGGCGAGCGTCGCAACGACCTGCATTTCCGCATGCTCGACCAGCGCGACAACACCCCGGTGCGCTACGAGCGGGTGAACGCCGAGACGGGCGAAGAGGTGCCGTGGAAGGAGATCGTGAAAGCCTTCGAGTACCAGAAGGGCAATTACGTGGTGCTGGAGGAAGAGGACATCCGCAACGCCGCGAGCGACGCGCACGAGACGGTCGAGATCGACACCTTCGTCGACGCCACGGACATTTCCCCGGCGTACTATGAGAAGCCCTACGTACTGCTGCCGGCGAAGAAGGCGGAGAAAGGCTACGTGCTGCTGCGCGAGACGCTGAAGAAGACCGGCAAGGTCGGCATCGGGCGCGTAGTGATCCGCACGAAGGAATACCTGGCCGCCGTGATGCCGCAGGGCGACGCGCTGGTCATGAACCTCCTCCGCTACAAGTCCGAGGTGGTGGACGCGGAGGATTACGAACTCCCCAGCAAGTCCGCCTCGGACTACCGCATCTCCCCACGGGAGATCGAGATGGCGACGGACCTCATCAAGTCGATGTCGGGCAAGTGGAAGCCCGAGGATTACCACGACGAATTCCGCGCCAAGCTGCGCACTGCCATCGAGAAGCGCCTCAAGAGCAAGGGCGTGACGGCCACCGTGGAGGAAGAGGAGCGTACGCCGGAGAACGCCGCCACCAACGTGGTGGACTTCATGGCGTTGCTGAAGAAGAGCATCGGTGCGAAGACGCGCACGCCGGCGGCGAAAAGCACCTCGGCGAGCGAGGGTGGCGGGAAGAAGGCCGCTGCGAAGAAATCCGCCGCGAAGAAGAGCGCAACGAAGAAGACGGCCGCGAAAAAGGCCACCAAGAAGACCGCCAGCCGCAAGGCGCCGGCGCGGCGCCGGGCGGGCTGAGCCATGGCGGGTCTCGTTGTCGGCGGTGTCACCATCACCCATCCGGAGCGTCCGGTTTTCGGGGAGGGTGGGCCGAGCAAGGGCGAGGTCGCGGCTTACTACGACGCCGTGGGGCACTGGATGCTGCCGGAACTGCGTCAGCGCCCGCTGTCGCTCGTGCGTTGTCCGCAGGGCGCCACGGGCCCGTGCTTCTTCCAGAAACACCATGCCGACACCTTGGGCGAGCACGTGCGTTCGGTCACGCTGGAAGAGAAGGACGGAGGCGCTGCCGAATACATCTACGTGGACGACGTTCGCGGCGTGCTCGAACTCGTGCAGATGAACACCCTGGAGTTCCATCCCTGGGGTTCCCGCGTCGACGACCCCGACAAGCCCGACCGGATGATCTTCGACCTCGACCCGGCGAAAGGCGTGGAGTGGAAGGCGGTGGTCGCGGGGGCGCGCATGATTCGCGAGCGCCTCGCCGCCGCGGGGCTGGAAAGCTTCGTGCGCACTTCCGGCGGGAAAGGCCTGCACGTGGTGGTGCCGATACGCCGCGGCCCGTCATGGGAGAAGGTGAAGGCCTTCTGCGAATGCGTGGCCGATGCTCTCGTGGCGGAAAAGCCGGCGCTCTACATCGCCGAGGCCAGCAAGGCCAAGCGCGAGGGGCTGATCTTCATCGACTGGCTGCGCAACACCCGCGGGGCGACGAGCGTGACCGGCTGGTCGCTGCGCGCCCGTCCGGGCGCACCCGTGGCGATGCCGCTGCGCTGGGAAGAGATCGCCCGCCTGAAGACCGGTGGAGCCTTCGACATGAAGAAGGCAATGAAGCGGGCGAAGACGTTGGAGGCGGATCCTTGGGAAGGGATCGCCACACTCAAGCAGTCCCTACCCTGACACCCCCCCCGTCATTCCTGCGAAAGCAGGAATCCAGAGCCTTACCGCACGAATGAGTACCGAGGCCCTGGATCCCTGCTTCCGCAGGGATGACGACCGAGCTGGGCCCTGGATCCCTGCTTTCGCAGGGATGACGACCAAGCTGGGCTGCGGTGAGTGCCAGGATGTCGATTCAGTCGCCCTGCATGCGCCGCAGCGACGCCATCACCTCGTAGCACGCGCCCATGGTGTGGTAATCCGTCTTGCCGGCCGGGCTCTTCTCGTCGTCGTACTTTTCGTTGTTCCGCTTCAGGATGCGAAACCACGCGCCGTACGTGTGATCGACGAGGTGCTGCCAGCTGTAGGCCCAGATCTTCTCGTACCACTCGTCGTATTTCCGCTCGCCGGTGGTCTCGAACAGCAACTGCGCCGCGGCGAGCGATTCGGCCTGCACCCAGAAATACTTATCGTCGTCGCACACCTCGCCCTCCGGAGCGAAGCCATAGGCGATGCCGCCGTATTCCTTGTCCCAGGCCTTGTCGAGCGCCTCGTCGAAGAGATGCTTTGCGGTGGGAACGAGCCAGTCCTTATGACGCGAGGTGCCCTTGGTGTAGCGCTCGAGCATCATCAGGAGCTTTGCCCACTCGGTCTGGTGACCGGGCTGGAAACCCCACGGGCGGAACAGGTGCTTGGGATTGTCGAGGTTGTATTCCCAGTCGATCGACCAGTCCTCGTGGTAGTGCTCCCAGATCAGCTTTTGCGGGGTGAGCGCAGCCTGGCGCTGGGTCATGTTGTTCGCGAGCAACATGGCGCGGTCGAGGTAGCGATCGTCCTTCGTGGCTTCCCACGCGGCGATCATGGCCTCGGTCATGTGCATGTTCGCGTTCTGGCCGCGATAGCCCGTGAAGTTCCAGTCCTTGTCGGCCTCATCGCGGTAGAGACCGTGCGCGGGCTCCCAGTAGCGCTGTTCGAGCAGGTTCCAAATCTCGTCCTGCCAGCCGCGCGCCTCGTCGAAGCCTGCTTTCACACCGCAGGAATAGGCCAGCAGCATGAACGCCAGGCCGTAGCAGTGGTTCATCTGGTCGTCGCGCTTGCCGTCGGCGATGGTCCAGGCGTAACCGCCCGTTTCGGGATTGCGGTGCACCTCGCGCAGATACTTCAGGCCGTGCATCACCAGGTTCTTGTCCTCGGGCTTGCCGAACTCGAGGTAGGCCATCGCGTGATTGAACACGAAGCGCGTGCTGGAAACGAGGTGGCGATGGCTGCGGTCGTAAACCGTGCCGTCGTCCTTGTAGTACTGGAAAAAACCGCCGGCGGGATCGACTTCGTTCGGCTTGTAGAACGCCATCGTCTTCGCGACGTGGTCGCGCAGCACATCGACGGAGTGGAAATCGGGGAGGGGGACGGTCGTCATGCGTGCTTCTCCATGAAGGCCATCACTTCGGCCTGGTCGGGGATGGCGGTGAACGAGCCCTTGTGCGTCGCGGTGATCGCGCCGGCTGCCGCGGCAAAGCGGATCAGGCCCACGAGACGGGCTTCGTCGGCGATAAGCGCGTCGAAGCGTGCCGGCGTGACTTCTTCCATGGCCAGCCGCGCGAGCAGGCCACCCACGAAGGCGTCGCCGGCGGCGGTGGTGTCCACGGCGTCCACCGTGTAGCCCTGCAGCGTGCCGCGGGCGCTACGGGTGAACCAGCGCATCGGTTCCGGGCCGTCGGTGACCAGCAGGAGGCGCGCCTTGCCGCGCCACAGCCGCTCCAGCACCGCGTCGTCGGAACCCGCACCGGCGTGGATGAATGCGAATTCTTCCGCGCTCAGCTTGATCACGTCGGCTTCGTTCAGGGTTTCCCACAGGCGCGGCAGGGGCGCTTCGTCCTTCGGCCAGAGAGCCGGACGCAGGTTCATGTCGAAGCTGACCAGCGCGCCGGCGGCACGCGCCCGGCGCATGCCTTCGACGGTGGTCGCGGCAATCGCGGCCTCGGTCAGCGAATTGGAGCAGACGTGGAAAACGGCCAGGTCGTCGAACGCGCCGGGGCGGAAATGCTCGGGGCGAAACAGGAGATCGGCGGCCGGCGGACGATAGAAGCTGAAGCTGCGGTCGCCCTTTTCGTCGTGCGCCACGAAGGCCAGCGCGGTGCGGGCCTCGTCGGTGCGCGCGATGTCTTCCGTGCCGACCCCGAGTTCGGTGAGGCTCTTGAGCAGGAAATCGCCGAACATGTCGCGTGAAAGCATGCCTGCGAAACGGGCTTTGCCGCCCAGGCGCGCCGCGGCAACGGCGACATTGGCCGGCGCACCGCCGGCAAAGGGAACGAAGGCGGGAGGCTGACCGGCGCCGCCCTGGGGCTGTGCGTGGAAATCGATCAGCGCCTCGCCGAAGCAGAGGATGGAAGACATGCTACGGCCTGTCCTTGGGGCGGAAAGAGGAAAAAGACGACCGGCGAATGCCGGTCGTCATCGAGGTTCTCAACGAGTAACCGGCGCGCTTCGGATCTTCGAGCCGGAAAGGCCGTAGAACACGATGTAGGCGTAACCGATCAACGGGACGAAGAAAGCGACCTGAAGGCCGATATGGTCGGCAAAGTAACCCTGGATCGGCGGGAACAAGGCGCCACCGACGATGGCCATGATGAGCAGGCTCGACGCCTTGCCGGTCAGCGGGCCCATGCGCTCGATGCCCAGCGAGAAGATCGTCGGGAACATGATCGAGTTGAAGAGGCCGATAGCGACAACACTGTACATGGCGAGAGAGCCGCTACCGAGGATGGTGATCAACAGCAACACGAGGTTGATCGTGGCAAAAACCGCGAGCAGTTTGCGGGGCGGGAACTTGGTCAGCAGGAACGATCCGACAAAACGCCCCACCATCGCGCAGGTCCAGTAGGCCGTCACGTAATGGGATGCATCCTGCTGGGACATGTTTCCGATGTTGGGCAGCTGCAGGAAATTGATCAGGAAGCTCCCGATCGTTACCTCGGAGCCGACATAGAAAAAGATGGCGAGCACACCGAAGAAGACATGCGCATAGCGCAGCGCTTCGCGCAGTGTGTGGTGGGCGGGGTCACCCTTTTCCGTGCTTTCGTCAAGCGCGGGCATGCGGAAAAGGAACACGAGGATCGCCAGTACGAAGAGCACGCCGGCCAGGAAGAGGTAGGGGCCCTGAACCACGCTGGCTTCGTGAGCCCGGTAAGCAATCTGCTCGGCGGCGGAGAGCTTGGCGACCTCGTCGCCGGTCTTCGGGGTATCGGCGAGGATGAGCAGGCCGCCGAAGATGGGAGCGATGGCTGTGCCGGCCGAATTGAGCGCCTGAGCCAGGGTCAGTCGGCTCGACGAAGTGCGCTCCGGCCCCAGCAGCGCCACGTAGGGATTTGCTGCCACTTGCAGGATGGTAATACCCGTCGCGAGGACGAAGAGAGCGCCCAAAAACGCGTAGTAATTATGCGACGCGGCGGCGGGCCAGAAACCCAGGGCGCCCACGCCTGCCACGGCGAGTCCGGCAACGATGCTCTTCTTGTAACCGAGCCCCTTTACCAGGACACCGGCCGGAAGGGACATGATGAAGTAGGTGCCGAAGAACGTGAACTGGATCAGCGACGCGCGGAAATAGTTGAGCTCGAACACCGCCTTCAGATGCGGGATGAGGATGTCGTTCAAACAGGTGAGGAAACCCCACATGAAGAAGATCGTCGTCATCACGCCGAGCGCGAGCGGGAAGTAGGTGTAGCGGTTGTCGCCCGGTGTTGCTGCGGACGGCGTGTTGGGCGATGGCGTATATCCGGTGGCCATGGGGCGCTCCATTAAGGGGTTCAGGGGGAGGAGGGCGGGCAGCTGCTTTCGCGTACGACGAGCCGTACCGGCGCGATCGTATAGGCTGCTTCCGTCTCGGGTTTGCCAAGTCTCTCGAGGATGAGTTCGGCGCTGCGACGCCCCAGGCCACGCGGATCGACCGCGATGGTGGTGAGGGGCGGCACGCAGACCGACGCTTCTGCGACGTCGTCGAAGCCGGTCAGGGCGAAATCCTCGCCCGGGCGCCGGCCCCGCTTCGTCAGGCCAAGCATAAGCCCCAGAGCGACGGCGTCGTTGTAGCAAACTGCTGCCGTGGGCGCCGGGTCGCGCGCGAACAGCGCGCCCGTCTGCCGGGCCGCTTCCAGGCGGGTGGGCGCACTCTCGATGAGCCAGGCTGGATCGACCTTCAGGCCGGCATCGCGCATCGCTCCCGCGTAGCCCCGGCGGCGCTGCTCCACCGAACTGGAATCGCGGTGGCCACCGAAGAAAGCGATGCGCTGGTGGCCGAGATGGATGAGATGTTCCGTGGCGAGGCGCGCGCCGTGCTCGTTATCCATCTCGAGCGTGTCCCAGCGATGGGCGCCGTTGTCGTCGGGCAACTCGCGGTTGAATACGAGCAGGGGCGTATGCATGCCCACGGCGGCCAACACCTGTTCGCCCTCGCTGCCTTCGGCCGGGGAGAGGATGATCCCGGCCGGGCCGTGCTCGATCAGCGAGTTCAGGACCGCCTGCTGGCGGATGGGCGATTCGCCGGTATTGCCCAGCAGGGTGACGTACCCCGCCCTGGCCAACGCCTCGTCGGCGCCGGCCGCGAATTCCGCGAAGAAGGGGTTGCCCAGGTCGTTGATGACCAGGCCGATGCTGGAGGAGGTACGCCGGCGCAGGTTGGCCGCGGCACGGTTGTACACGTAGCCCTGGCGCTTGAGCTCGGCTTCCACCCGGGCCCGGGTGGCGGAGTTCACCAGCGGGCTGCCACGCAGCACCAGCGAGACGGTGGCCCGGGAGACGTCGCAGCCCTGTGCGATATCGGCGAGCGTCACCTTGCGGCGCTGCGGGGTATTCCTCGACATCGGAACTCCTTCAAACGATCTAAACCCGGCGATCATCGCGCGGGGTGGCCAGGGATGCATCACGCACTGCAACATGCGCGACTGCGCTATCTTTGCTACGTTCGACGCGTTTGTCACGATCCAAATGATCGGGACCCGCGATTTGCCTACCGAAGGGGAGCCACCGATGTCGAAAACCACCCGCCTCAGCCGCGGCCTGCTGGCCGCAGCCCTGTCCCTCGCGCTGCCGGCCCTGGCCGCCGCAGCCTCCAGCGGCAAGGCCGAAGGCGCGTTCGCGGCCGTGGACCCCATGATCGGGACGGGCGGCGATGGGCACACCTTCCCCGGCGCGACGGTGCCGTTCGGCATGGTGCAGCTCTCGCCGGACACGGCCATGCCGGACTTCAAGCACGCCTACAAGTGGGCCGCGGGCTACCAGTACGGCGATTCCAGCATCCAGGGGTTCTCCCATACGCACTTCTCCGGCAGCGGCCATTCCGACCTGGGCGACGTGCTCGTCATGCCCATTGCCGGCGATGTGAAGCTGGACCCCGGTTCCCCCGACCAGCCCGGTAGCGGCTATCGCTCGCGGTTCGACCACAAGAGCGAAAAGGCCGAGGCAGGGTACTACGCCGTCACGCTGGCCGACTACGGCGTACGGGCCGAATTGACCGCCGGTGCCCGCGTGGGCTGGCACCGCTACACCTTCCCGAAGGGCAAGCCGGCCCACCTTCTGCTCGACCTGCGCCCCAGCATCTACGATTACGACGGCAAGGTGCTCTGGTCGTCGGTGCGCGTCCGTGCTGACGGCACGGTGACCGGCGGCCGCACCACCCGCGGGTGGGCGCCCGGCCGCCAGCTGTACTTCGCCATGCGCTTCAACCAGCCGATGACCTCGCGCAGCCTCAAGAACCGCGAAAAGGACGTGCCGTACCGGGGCTTCTCCGGGCCGGGCAACCGCGCCGAGGACGTTGACGCGATCAGCGGCCGGGCCCTGGAGGGCGTGTTCGACTTCGGCGACCTCGGTAAGCCCCTGATCGTGAAAGTGGCCGTGTCGTCGGTGAGCGAGGACAACGCGGTGGCCAACCTCGACAAGGACGGTGCCGGGTTCGACTTCGACGCCCGCCGCGCCGAAGCCCGCCAGGCGTGGGAGAAGGCACTTTCCACCGTGGACGTGCAGGCGCCCGCGGAAACCCGCAAGACATTCTATACGGCGCTTTACCACGCCATGATCGCGCCGGGCCTGTCGATGGACGTGAACGGCGAATACCGCGGCCCCGACAACCAGGTGCACAAGGCGAAGGGCTTCGATTTCTATTCCACGTGGTCGCTGTGGGACGTCTATCGCGCCCAGCAGCCCCTGATGACCCTGCTCGAGCCCGCTCGCAGCAATGATTTCGTCAGTTCGCTCATCGCCGCACAGCAGGCCAGCCCCTTCGGCATTCTTCCGGTGTGGGCATACCAGGGCATGGAAACCTGGTGCATGATCGGCTACCACGCGGTGCCGGTCATCGCCGACGCCTACATGAAGGGCATTCGCGGCTACGACACCAAGGCGGCGCTCGACGCCATGGTGGCCAGCGCCACCTATGGGCCCTATGGCGGTATCGACGACTACATGAAGCTTGGCTACGTGCCGATCGATCGCCAGCCGGAAGCGGCCTCCAAGACCGTGGAGTACGCCTTCGACGACTGGTCGCTCGCGCAGATGGCCAAGGCCATGGGCAAGGAGGACATCGCTGCCACCTTCATGAAGCGCGCCGGCAACTGGAAGAACAGCTTCGATACGAAGACCGGCTTCCTCCGCGCCCGCAAGAGCGATGGCAGTTACCGCGAACCGTTCGACCCGTCGTCGGCCGGCTACGGCACCGACTACACCGAAGGCAACGCCTGGCAGTACTCCTGGTACGTGCCGCAGGACGTGGCGGGTCTCATGGAGGCCCTGGGCGGCAAGGACGCGTTCGTGAAGAAGCTCGACCAGGTGTTCGACGCGAAGGTGGACCCCAAGTCGTTTGCCCACGTGGAAGACATCACCGGCCTCATCGGCTGGTACGCGCATGGCAACGAGCCCAGCCACCAGGTGGCTTACCTGTACGACTATGCCGGCCAGCCCTGGAAGACCCAGGAGCGGCTGGTCAAGATCATGCAGACGCAATACTCCCCCACACCGACGGGCCTCGTGGGTAACGACGACCTGGGCCAGATGTCGGCGTGGTACATCTTCACGTCGCTGGGCTTCTATCCGGTGGCGCCCGGCAGCAATCAGTACGTGATCGGCCGCCCCTTCGTGGAGAAGGCCACGCTCAACCTCGCCGGCGGCAAGAAGTTCACCGTGTCGGCCGACCATCTGGACGCGAAGCACCCGTATGTGGGCAAGGTGACGCTCAACGGCAAGGCGCTCGACCGCACGTATATCCGGCACGAAGAGATCGTGGCTGGCGGCGAGTTGCATTTCTCGATGCAGGAGACGCCGGCGAAGGACTGGGGCACCGCCCCGGGCAGCCAGCCGTACTCCATGAGCGGGGCCGCGCAACACGACTGAGCCGCAAATGCCGCCTGCCGGTTGGCGCGGGTTCCCCGTCACGGGGAATTCACCGTCCTTTCGGCATTAAGCTCGCCTCCATCCGGACGGGTACGCCTCTCTCCACCACCTTGCGGGGAGGAGGGCGTGCCCGTCCTCGTTTAGAATGAGGCATTCATTGACAGGAGTCGTCGCGGGGATGACGAAGGCATGATGGTACGTATCGGACCGCGCTGGCGCCTGGTGGGCCTGCTTGCTGCCGTGCTCGTGATCGTCGCGCTGCCGTATGTCGTCACGCGCTCGAGCTCCGAAGAAGCACTGAACTCGCGCGACTGGGTCGCCCATACCTCCGAGGTGAAGGCCAGCGTCTACGAGATGGCCGAGTACCTGCGCGCCAGCGAAGCCGCCATCTATGCGAGGCTGGCGGGGGCGCCGGCCAGCGCGGCGCTGGAAGAGAGAGCACGTGCGCCACGAAAGGTGGTACCCGGTATTCTCGCCGGCCTTCGCGAAATGACCCGCGACAACCCGGAGCAGGTGGGCCGTCTGGGCGCGCTCGAAACCATCGCCAGCGGACGCATGGCGCTGGCCGAGCAGGCGCTGCAGCGCCTGCAGGCCGGCGATCGTCCTGGGGCGCTTGCCTCGATGGAAGACGCCCGCGAGCTCTTTCCCCTCCGCAAGCAGATCGAGGCGGTGCTGGCGGAGGAGACGAAACTGCTCGACACCCGCAGGAAGGAAGCCGCCGAGTTGGCCGCCGACAACCGGCTTGTTCTCCTGGTGGCGGCGTTGGCCCAGGTGGCCTTGCTAGGCATCGTGGTGGTGGTATCGGAACGGCAGATCGCCATCCGGCTGGCCGCCGAATCCCGCGTGGCCAGCGCCGTCAGCCGTTCGCAGCTGATTGTGCAGGCGGTGCGCGAGCCCATCGCGATGCTCGACCGGCAGCTCCGCACGTTGCTGGTGAACACCGCCTTCGCGGAACTCTACGGCTTCGACCCGGAGCGGGACCAGAAGCTGCCGCTGGACCAGATCGGCGACGGCGCGTGGACCGACACCGCGCTGTTGCAGCGCCTCGGCGATGTCATCACGCGCGACCGCGAACTCTGGGATTACGAGCTCACCCAGCGCACGGTGGACGGTATCGATCGCTTCGTGGTGATCAACGCCCGACGTATCGAACAGCCGGACAACGCAGACCCGGCCCTCTTGCTGACGGTGAGCGACATCACCGCGCGAGCGCTGGTCGAGCAGAAGGTGAGCGAGCTGAACCGCCAGTTGGAAGGCAAGGTGGAGCAGGTGTCCGACGTGAATCGGGAGCTGGAAGCCTTCAGTTACTCCGTGTCGCACGACCTGCGCGCGCCACTGCGGCACATCTCCGGTTTCGCGGCCAAGCTGGAGGCGCAGCTCGGCGACAAGGCGGATGACCGCGTGCGCCACTATATCGACGTGATCAGCAGTTCGTCGCGGCGCATGGCCCAGCTGATCGACGACCTGCTCGTGTTCTCGCGGCTCGGTCGCGGCGCGCTGCGCCTGCAGCCGGTGGACATGCAGTCGCTGGTGGACGAGGCCCGCGCGCTGGTGGAAACGGACGCCCGCAACCGCCATATCGAGTGGAAGATCGCTCCCATGCCCATCGTGGTCGGCGACGAGAACATGCTTCGCACGGTCTGGCAGAACCTGTTGGGCAACGCGGTGAAGTACACGAGCAACCGCGAGGTGGCCACCATCGAGGTCGGCGTGAACCGCCTGCCGGTGGGCGACTACGAATTCAGCGTGCGCGACAATGGTGCCGGTTTCGACATGCAGTACGCGGGCAAGCTGTTCGGCGTGTTCCAGCGCTTGCATCGCGCATCGGAATTCCCGGGCAACGGGATCGGCCTCGCCAATGTGAGACGCATCATCGCGCGCCATGGAGGGCGTACCTGGGCCGAAGGCGAAACCGGCGTCGGCGCCACCTTCCATTTTTCATTACCGGCATCGGACGTTCCCGGCGCCACAACGGGTGACACATGAACAAGCGTGACCTGCGTACGATCCTCCTCGTCGAAGATTCCATGGCCGATGCCGAGATGGCCATCGACGCCCTCCGCGAGGCCAAGCTCGCCAATCCCATCGTCCACCTGGAGGACGGTGTGGACTGCCTCGACTGGCTGTACCGTCGTGGGCCCTTCGCCGACCGCGCCGAGGGCGATCCGGCCGTGATCCTGCTCGACATCAAGATGCCTCGCATGGACGGTCTGGAGGTACTGAAGCAGTTGCGCTCCGAGGAACGCTGGAAGCGCCTGCCCGTGGTGATCCTTTCCTCCTCGCGCGAAGAGAGCGACCTGGCCCGCAGTTGGGACCTGGGTGTGAACGCCTACGTGCTGAAGCCCGTGGACGTGCAGCAGTTCTTCACCGCGGTGCAGACGCTCGGCCATTTCTGGGCCGTGCTCAACCAGCGTCCTGAAGGCGACTGAGGCACGGGTGGAACCCATGACTGACATAGGCGGGCAACAGGTCGGGAAAGTAAGGATCCTCCAGGTGGAGGACAACGAGTTCGACGCCGAGCTCGTCCTTGGCGAGCTCGAGCAGGACGGCCTCGAATTCGAGGTGAAGCTCGTCGACCAGGAAGAGGCGTACGTCGCCGCCCTGGAAGGGTTCCGCCCCGACATCGTGCTGTCCGACCTCAGTCTGCCGGCATTCAGTGGCGAGCGCGCGTTGCACATCCTGCGCGAGCGCTCGTCGGATATCCCGTTCATCTTCATCTCCGCCACGATCGGCGAGGAAGCTGCCATCGAGGCGCTGCGCAACGGCGCCACCGATTACATCCTGAAGCACAACACCGCCCGCCTCGCCAGCGCGGTGCGGCGTGCGCTGCGCGAAGCCGACGAACAGCGTGCGCGCGTGCGTGCCGAGCAGGAACTGATTCGCGCGCAGCGCTTCGAAAGTCTGGCGCTGCTCGCCGGCGGCCTGAGCCACGATCTGCGCAACCTGCTGCAGCCGCTGCTGCTGGCGGGCGACACATTGGAAGACTACGCGGACGACCCGCGGCTGGCCCGACTTGGCGCGCTGGTGCGCGACTGCGGACGCCGCGGCCTGGAAATGGTTTCGTCCATGCTTTCGTTCGCCCGCGGTGCGCGACGCGCGGAACAGGTGAAGCTGGGTGCTTTGCTCGAAGCGCTGAAGCTGCTGTTGCAAGGAAGTGTGCCGCGCACGGTGAAGATGCGCGTGGACGTCTTCGATCCCGATGTGGCCTTCGAAGGCAACCACACGGAGTTGCAGCAGTGTCTGCTGAACCTGTGCCTCAACGCCATTCAGGCCATGCCCAACGGCGGCGAACTGGTCATCGAAACCGACCTCGTGAGCCTTCCCGAAGACTTCTTCACCGAGGTCGAGCAGCCGCTGCCCGGCCGTTATCTGCGCCTCTCGGTGAAAGACACGGGTGAGGGCATGTCCCCCGAGGTGCTGCAACGACTGTTCGAGCCATTCTTCACCACCAAAGCGGCGGGTACCGGACTGGGCCTGCTTTCGTGCAAGCGCATCGTCGCCAGCCATGGCGGCTTCATGCGTGTGCGCAGCCAGGTGGGCGAGGGCACCGAGTTCCATCTTTATCTGCCGCTCAACGCGGAAGACGCCGATCACATGGATGCGCAGGTACTCGACGCCAGCCTGCAAGGCGAGGCCGAGCGAGTACTGGTGGTGGTGGAGGAAGCAGTGCAGCTGTCGCTGCTGGTCGACACCCTGGACACCTACGGCTACCAGGCCGGTGCAAGCCAGAGCGGCACCGCCGCGCTCCAATGGATCGAAGCGCACGGCGTGCCCGACCTCGTGGTGATGGACGCCGACATGAACCTGTTCACCGGCGTGCGCACCCTGGCCGCACTGCTCGACCACGGTTACACCGGCGCGGTGCTCTTGCTGGCGCGACCGGATGCGCCACCGAACCTCGACGAACTGCCGCAGCTCGATCATCTGTATGTGATCGAAAAGCCGGTGCAGTCGAGGGCGCTGCTGCGGAAGGTGCGTGAGGCGTTGGATGCTAGCGAGGCGAAGCGCTGATTCCGCGGCTTGCTGGGAGCAGGCACTCACGCGTGAGGACCAGGACTGCATTGGCACTTGCGTTCGCGGCGATGCTCGCCTGCGGCGACACCAACGCTTTCGACCTGTTCGCTCCCGGTCCCGAAGCTTTGCAGAGACCGCGCAAGGGATCGCCCGAGGTGCAGGCCTATGCGAACGCGTTGATAGATGCTCTCGACCGATATCAGGCGGAGCGTGCTGCGCACAAGAACGATCCGCGTGCTTCTTGGTGGCGGCCTTGGCCGGCACGGGGATACTGGTTGCGTGCGGAAGGCGTCAGCTCCATGCACTTGCTTGTCTTCCACCAGGATGGGCCGGGGGATGCCAGGTTTGCTATTGGCGACGGTTCGCCAGGTCCGTTTTGTGTCGGAGCAATGGCGGAACTACGCTTATTTTCCGTCGGAGGCCGTTCGGCGCTCTTCAAGGGTCACTGCATGGATGGAATGATCGCATTTACACCTGCAAGAGCTTCGGATGAAGTGCGCCTCAAGAATCGGATTGAAGGCGGAGGACGCCTGCTGGTTACAGGCGTCGGCCGGTCCGGAACATTCGACCTGTCGGGCGTTCCGGTCCTGAAGGCGATGTTGGCTGCGGAAGCACTTGGGACGCCGCCCGATGAGTGACCGTTGCGGTACGGTGATTTCGACGAGATGAGCATCAACGACAGCATCGCGACATGCGATACGCAATCGTGGCTACGTGTCGCCAGCCTTGTTTTGAGACTGGTCGAATCAGGCCATTCCGGGCAATCGTCTCTCGTGAAAATGGATGGACTGCGAGTGCGCCGGGGAATGTACACCGTGCTTATCGACGGTGGTCCCGACTCGGAGCCGGCGTTCCGGGAGGACTCCGCGGAACTCTGCCCTGCGCTGGAAAGGGCCTTGAGTGGGATTTCGTTGTCCGTCGAGTCGAACTCGGCGGACGGTACTGGTCCGGGGGTGATTGCTGACCTACTTGAGGGGCTGAACTCTTTCGCGCGAGCTGGCGCCGTCGTCAGCGTGAGAGTCGATCACGCGCGTGCACCAGAGTTCCTGCAGGTGCACGTGGGCTCTGGCAATGCGTACTTCCATGTCGAAGGTAGCGAACTGCAGCCCCTTTTGGAGGAGGCGATAGTGTTTGCTGAAAGCCTGCAAGGCTCCACATGAGAGTCCTGCTGAGATTCTCAACGCTCGTCTCGATACCTGAGTTCGCGGACGACGCGTCATGCCGAACGTGACGTGACCGAGGCCATGAAACCTCAGTCAATCCCCAACTTCTTCAACTTATACCGCAACGCCCGGAACGTAATCCCCAACTTCTTCGCCGTCGCCGTCTTGTTGTAGCGCGACTCTTCCAGCGCCTTGATGATCGTGTCGCGCTCGATATTCGAGATGTAGTCCTCGAGCGAGCCGTCCGCGGCCGGTGCGGCACGCGGTGCGGGTTGTGCGACCGCCGCCGCGGCGAGTACGGCTTCCGTCGCGGCCGCGGTCGGTGGCATCGCGGTGCGCTGGGGAAGCATGAGGTCGTCGGCCTCGATCGTGTCGCCTTCGCACATGGCCATGGCGCGTTCGAGGATGTTCTCCAGTTCGCGCACGTTACCGGGGAAGTGATAAGCCTCCAGCGCCGCCAGCGCTTCCGGCTTGAGCTTCCCGGGCGCACCGCCGGACTCGGCCGCCAGCTGCCGCAGGATGAAATCGGCCAGGCGGGGCACGTCGCCGCGGCGCTCGCGCAGCGGCGGCACGCGCAGTTCGATCACGTTGATGCGGTAGAACAGGTCCTGGCGGAACAGGCCTTGTTCGACCAGCGCGGCAAGGTTCTTGTGCGTGGCGGACAGGATGCGCACGTCCACGGGAATCTCGTCGCGGCCGCCGATCGGGCGCACCGCCTTTTCCTGGATGGCGCGCAACAGCTTCACCTGCATGTGCAGGGGCAGTTCGGCCACTTCGTCGAGGAACAGGGTGCCGCCTTGCGCCGCCTGGAAGAGGCCTTCCTTGTCGGCATGCGCGCCGGTGAAGCTGCCCTTGCGGTGTCCGAAGAACTCGCTTTCCATCAGTTCGGACGGAATGGCACCGCAGTTCACCGGTACGAAGGCGCCGGCGGAACGCGGGCCCATCTCGTGGATGAGACGCGCGACCAGCTCCTTGCCCACGCCGGATTCGCCAGCGATGTAGACCGGTGCCTGGTTGCGGGCCAGCTTGGCGATCTTGCCGCGTACCTCGGTCATGGCGGGGGAGTCGCCGATGAGGCGATCCGCGCCGGAAGCCGACTTGTTGCCGGTATCGGGCTTGCGTTCTTCCGACAGGCGCAATGCCGTGCGCACGAGGCGGCGGAGCAGGTGGATGTCCACCGGCTTGGACACGAAGTCGAAGGCGCCGGCCTTCAAGGCGGTCACGGCGGCGTCGACATTGCCATAGGCCGTGATCATCGCCACCGGCATGTCCGGATACTGAGCGGCGATGAGTTCGATGATTTGCTGGCCACTGCCGTCCGGCAGGCGCATGTCGGTGAAGCACAGGTCGTAGTGCCGCGAGGCCAGCACGCTCCGCGCCTCGCTAACGCTCCCCACCGCGTCGACGTCGAGTTCCATTCGACCAAGAGTGATGGTCAGCAACTCGCGGATGTCCCGCTCGTCGTCGATGACCAGTACGGTCTGCTTGCTCATTGGGTCCGAAAGCTTCGGTTAATGGTCCAAATGTAACCGCCCGGGCGGGATACGCAAAGGCTGGCCTTCACGCGTGTGCCGCCACGGGGGCCGCGGCGGCGGTGCGCGCGGGCGGCGTGAGGCTGATGCGGAAGCAGCTGCCGCCGCCCGCCACGCGCACGTATTCGAGGGCGGCCTGGTTGGCCTCCGCCATCTGGCGGGCGAGATAAAGTCCCAGGCCCGTGCCGTATTCGTGCGTGGTGAAGAACGGTTCGAAGATCTGCGCGGCCACTTTCGGCGGGATGCCGGGGCCGCGGTCGATCACCTCGAGAATGGGGATGCCGGCCTCCGAATGCCTGGCCACGAGCATCACGCGTGCAGGCTCGCCGGGCAGGCGGCCGTAACGAAGGGCGTTCTGCACGAGGTTCCAGATCACCTGCTGCAGGTGCTGGGGGTCCGCCACCGCGGCCACGGGTTCGCTGCCGGAAACGGCGCGGAGGATGTCCGAGCCCAGGTCGTTACCCTGGCGATACTCGGTCACGAAGTGATGCACCCACTGGCCCAGGTCCAGGGTCTCGGGGCGCGAGCGCTCCCGGCGGGAGAGCTGCAGGATGTTCTCGATGATCTCGTTGAGCCGCGAACAGTGGTTGTTGATGATCTCCACCATGCGCAGGTCGGTGTCGTTCATGTCGGTGGATTCGGCCAGCAGCTGCGCCGAGTAGTGGATCGCGGCGAGCGGATTGCGAATCTCGTGGGCAATGGAGGCCGAGAGCCTGCCCAGCGAACTCAGGGTCAGTTCTTCCGCCCGGCGCGACACCAGCGAGGTGTCGTCGAGGAAGATCAGCACGTGCGAATCGTCGTTGGGCGCGAGGCGGGTGAAGCGGGGCACCACTTCGGGCGTGCCGTCGGCAAGCATGGTGGCGCTCTCGTCCAGCTTGCCCGAGGCGCGCCAGTGATAGAGGCGTCGCGACAACTCGGGCGCCAGGCTGCCCAGATCGCGCTGGTCCGCTGAAGGGTTGCCCATCAACATCCAGGCCGACTCGTTGAGCTGATGGATGCGATTGCCTTCGTCCACCAGCAGCACGCCCGTCTTCATGCGCCGGATGATCAGCTCGTTCACCTGCGACAGGTTGGCGAGATCGATGCCACGCTGCTCGGCCAGGGCCTCGGACGCGCGGATATTGCGCCCCAGCACGTAACACAGCGAGGCGCAGGCGAAATAGGCGGCGCCGAACAGGCCGTATTCCGCGAGCTCCCTGTCGGAAGGATCGGTGGTCAGGTCGAACACCGAGTGGCCCAGCATGCCCAGGGTGGCCAGCGCGGCGAAGAACATGGACAGCCGGAAGGGCAGCAGGAGCGCGCCGGTGGCGATGTTCACGGCCAGCATCATGGCCACGCCCATGCGCACGTCGTGCATGAGCACGAGGGCCATCAGCGCGGCCGCCACGTCGAGGGTGAGCCCGATCGACACGATCAGCACGGGCCGCTGAAGGCTCGGGCGGGTGCGGGCGACCATCACCAGGGCGGCCAGCAGGTAGGCAAGGGCGAACACCCGGGCGATCACGGGCTCGGGCAGCGCCGGCCAGTTCATGTGCTCCGGGCGGAACGCCAGGGCGGTGTAAACGGCGGCCTGGCCCAGCCGGAAGTAGTTGAAAAAGAAGAGTTCGTGGCGCGCGGTGCTCTGGTTCGCGCGGGTTCGGGCGGCGATGGTCGACGCGGGCGTGGACACCTGGATGCTTCTCCGCCGGGGCCCCCCGGGGCCCGGATAAGGTTCCAGTATAGGGGTGCCGGCCGTTGCAGCAAGCCGACTGCGTCGCACCGTGCGTGGGCGGATGGGCGGGCGCCCCTTTCCATCCGGGGCGCCTTGCGGGAAAATACGCGGCCGTATTGCGTGAAACAGCTCGCAATCGCTCCCCCCTCCCCGTGCAGGCCTCACGGCCGGCGCGCGTTCACACGTTTTCTCCCGTTCGCTCGAGGTATCGAATGAATTTCCACGAGTACCAGGCTAAAGAACTGTTCGCCAAGTACGGCATCGCCGTGCCGCCGGGCAAGACTGCCAACTCTCCCGACGCCGCCGTCGACGCCGCCAAGCACCTTGGCGGCACGCAGTGGATGGTGAAGGCCCAGATCCACGCAGGCGGCCGCGGCAAGGCCGGCGGCGTCAAGTTCTGCCGTAGCCTGGACGATGTCCGCGCCGCTGCCAAGGGCATGCTCGGCACGAACATGGAAACTTACCAGTCCGCCGGCCGTGCGCTGCCGGTGAACCTGGTGCTGGTCACCGACGCGACCGACATCGCGAAGGAACTCTACCTGTCGATCCTCACCGATCGCGACACCAAGTCGATTTCGTTCATCGCCTCCAAGCACGGCGGCGTCGACATCGAGCAGGTGGCGCACGACACGCCGGAAGACATCCACACCATCGTGGTGGATTACGTGGAAGGCCTGCAGCCGTACCAGTGCCGCGAGCTCGGGTTCAAGATGGACCTGAACCCGAAGCAGGTGAACCAGCTCGTCAAGATCATGCTGGGCCTGTACAAGCTCTTCAACGAGAAAGACCTCTCGCTGGTCGAGCTGAACCCGCTGGCGATCCTCGCCGACGGCAACCTCGCCGCCCTCGACGGCAAGGTGAACTCCGACGACAACGCCGAGTTCCGTCATCCGGACCTCGCCGCCATGCGCGACCTCACGCAGGAAGACGCCGCCGAAGCGGCCGCCGTCCAGCACAATCTCAACTACGTCACCATGGACGGCACGATCGGCTGCATGGTCAACGGCGCCGGCCTCGCGATGGCCACGATGGACGTGATCAAGCTGGCGGGCGGCGAGCCGGCCAACTTCCTCGACGTCGGCGGCGGCGCCACCAAGGAGCGCGTCACCGAGGCGTTCAAGCTCATCCTCTCGTCCGACAAGGTGAAGGCCATCCTGGTCAACATCTTCGGCGGCATCGTGCGCTGCGACCTGATCGCCGAAGGCATCATCGCCGCCGTGAAGGAAGTGGGCCTGAAGATTCCGGTGGTCGTGCGCCTGCAGGGCACCAATGTCGAGAAGGGCCGCGAACTGCTGGCCAACTCGGGCCTGGCGATCACGCCGGCCGACGATCTCAACGATGCGGCCCAGAAGGCCGTGGCCGCCGCGGCCTGAGGAGCGAAAGCAACATGAGCGTCCTGATCAACAAGAACACCAAGGTCCTCGTCCAGGGCTTCACCGGACAGCAGGGTACCTTCCACGCCGAACAGGCGATCGACTACGGCACCAAGATCGTCGGTGGCGTCACCCCGGGCAAGGGCGGTTCCGAGCACATCGGCCTGCCGGTCTTCAACACCGTGCGCGACGCCGTCGACCAGACGGGCGCCGACGCATCGGTGATCTTCGTGCCGCCGCCGTTCGCGGCCGACTCGATCCTCGAAGCCATCGCCGGCGGCATCAAGGTCATCGTGGCCATCACCGAGGGCATCCCGGTGCTCGACATGATGCGCGTGAAGAACGTGCTGAAGTCGCATCCGGACGTGGTGCTCGTCGGTCCGAACTGCCCCGGCGTCATCACCCCGGGCGAGTGCAAGATCGGCATCATGCCGGGTCACATCCACAAGCCGGGCAAGGTCGGCATCGTCTCGCGTTCGGGCACGCTCACGTATGAGGCAGTGTTCCAGACCACGAACGAAGGCCTGGGCCAGTCCACCTGCATCGGCATCGGTGGCGACCCGATCAACGGTCTGAACTTCATCGACTGCCTGAAGCTCTTCCAGGACGATCCGCAGACCGAAGGCATCATCATGGTCGGCGAAATCGGCGGCAGCGCCGAGGAAGACGCGGCCGAGTTCATCGGCCAGTACGTCAAGAAGCCCGTGGTGTCGTTCATCGCCGGCGCCTCGGCTCCTCCGGGCAAGCGCATGGGCCACGCCGGCGCGATCATCTCCGGCGGCAAGGGCACGGCGGCGGCGAAGTTCGCCGCGCTGGAAAAGGCGGGCGTGACCACGGTCAAGTCCCCGGCCGACCTCGGCAAGACCCTCGCGGGTCTGATGAAGTAAGCCTCGCGCACTTTGCTGTGCGTATAAGAGCCGCGGCCTTCGGGTCGCGGCTTTTTTTGTTGGTGCGGTTCAGCATGTTCGCGTGACACAGGTCTGGCGTTCGCAGGGACGAAGTGCGGTGAACCAACCAATTTCCCGCTCGTCATTCCTGCGAAAGCAGGAATCCAGCGCCTCATTGCATGGCCGAAGCCGCCGTCGGCTCGGAAGGTGAGGCCAGAGGCTTCGCCTCGAGGTGGACACCGAAGACGATCCCCATGCTTGAGGCGGCTTGTCGGGAGAGCCGGCGCGCGCTGTGAGTCCTTTCCCGGGACGGGCAAGTGATCGATTGACGCAAGTGCGCGGGAAGTGGCGACTCATCCAAGTCCGTGCCGACAAGGACGATGGAGACGCCGCGCTCCGCGGCGCCACTCGGATTGACCATGTCGCAATCACTAAGCCGGAGGATATTCCTATGTTTGATGCTCACCGCGGCCTGCACGTGCGTGCCTCAAGCGATCGCACAGGAGGTTCCGAAAAAGACAATCGTCGAAATGACGGAAGATGAGCAAGTAAACCTCGTCAGGGAAATGCAGCGCACCGTCGACAATGCCATCATCGGGGCGCACTTTTTCAGCGAAGACCCGTTACCGATCCACGTCGAGGTCAGCGTCGACCCGATGACCAATCTCGTGCTTCTCAATGTCGATGAGCGACTTGGGCCCGATGCGTTGACGAGCGAGTTCAACGATTTCGCCGCGCATCTTAGCAGCGCACTGTGGGGGCCGATGGAGAGGATCGACGGCGTTACCGGCATAGACTTCAGGTTCGGCGGCTTCGATGCCGATCACTGGCCGATCAATCGCCGTCCTGAAGCTTCCGAGAGGAGTCAGAGGCGTCGGCGCAATGTCGACCGCAAACCCCTCGTGGTCGTATCGCCGGGGCACGGGCTTTACTTTCACCACAAGTATAAGGATTGGCGTGCGCAGCGAGAGTCGGCCAACGGCATCCTCGAGGATGACATCACGCCGGTGCTTTCCGGGCACCTCCTCTGGGAATTACAACGCGACAATGCCGAAGTTAAGACCCTTCGCTACCACGGCGATAGGTTTTCCCACAAACCCAGCGGGGAATCATGGTGGCGCCTCGCCGCACGGTACCATCTTGAAAGGTCAGATCCCGAACTAAGGGATGTATGGCAATCACAGGGCAAGGATAACTCCCTGAAAGAGCGCAACGAAGACATTCGTAGCCGCCCTCTCTTCGCCAATCACATGAAGGCAGATGCACTGATTCATATCCATACCAATGCGGATACGAGCAGTGAGGTCAATGGGTTGCGCACATACATCCATGGCCGGCCTGCAGATCACGAGCTTGCGTCGAAGATTCTATGCAGCGCGCGAGAACTGATTCGTACGGACGACGATTTCAAGGACTTTTCTGTTAGTTCAGTGCCGCACGTGGCTTCTTGGCACGCAGAAAATAAATTAGCCCGGATGCCATCGGTCATCGTTGAGGTTGGATTCCACACCAATCCCAAAGACGCCGAGTTCCTCAAGAAACGAGACTTTCAGGTGCTCGCGATGCGTGGTGTCGCAAAGGGTTATCGGCTCTATCGGAACAAGCTGCCGTGCGAGGAATTCGCGATCAATCCAACCGAACAGGTTGAGGGGCAGATAAATCGCGACACCCAGATGCCTTTCAGTTTCAAAGGAAACCCTCGATTTCCGGTAAGGGTCTGGTCGACTCGGCTCGATTGCAGTGGAATCGGCTGCCAAGAGCACGAATACGAGCTATCACGACAGGAAGATATCGGGCGGCTGCGGATCAGATATATGTGTCGCAGTATACAGTCGAGCCGGGTACCAAACGACGAGGGCGCCGTGATCGAACTGCAGGTCAAGGCCCGCGAATCCGACCGTGTGTACGCCAAGCCAGCCCTTTATCGCGTAGCCTGCCCAAAGAAGAATCAGAGCCAGGCAGGAAGGCGTTGACGTCCAATCGCTCGTAAGTCCTTCATCCCACGGCCCGGACCTGGGGCGGGGTCCGGCTCCTCTGCCCTTATGGCCTTTGGAACGAATGCCGCGGGATATGGCTGCGGCATTCGCACTTCTATCCCAGTTCGAGCCGCGGGCCATCTAGACGTCCAAATGCTTGACACGGCCATATCGAACCGTGTTACGGTTGCGCACCGCAGCAAAAAACGAGGGGTCGTCATGCGTCACCCTGAACTCGTTGCTTTCCATCCCATGCGCGTGCGTCTCGCCGCGGTGCGATGTTGTTGTTGCCGCTGATCCAGCGGCGCTAGCGCTGTTCGGCTGCGCCGGGCACGGCGCGCCTTCCTGATTTCGTTCCGATCCATCAACGCCTCGCAGGCGTAACGGGCGTTCGCGTCCGTGCACCGGCAAGCCGCTGCGATCGATCCATCGCCCTCGCAAGGGGAAGGCGATGCGGTTACGGCTTGCCTAACTCCACGATCAAGGGTTTTCATGAGCATGTTTTCGTTGCAACGGTCGCTGCTGGCCGTCGCGGTGTTCTCCGCGTTTTCAGGGGCCGTGCTGGCGCAATCCACCACGGGTTCCATCTATGGGCAGGTGCAGGCGAGCGAGGGTGATGTCGTTCGTGTGGTGAACGACACGGGTCTCACGCGCGAGGTACCGATCGACGCGCGCGGTCGTTACTCCGTGGCACAGCTGCCCCTGGGTACGTATACGGTGTCGGTGATCCATGCCGGCGCGCCCGTGCAGAGCCGCGAGAACGTGGCCCTGCGCGTCGGCGCCGGTGTGGAGGTGTCGTTCGCGGAGCAGGGCGTGCAGGACCTGGGCGGCGTGAAAGTGTCGGCGAATGCCTTGCCCGCCATCGATGTGTCCACGGTGGATTCGCGTACCGTGGTCACGTCGCAGCAGCTTGCCAGGCTCCCCTTGGCGCGGAATTCCGAGGCCATTGCGTTGTTGGCGCCGGGCGCCGTCAACAACAGCGGAAGCTATACCGGTGCCACCGGAAACTCCCTGGTGTCGTTCGGCGGTTCCGCCGCAAGCGAGAATGCCTATTACGTCAACGGCTTCAACACGACCGATCCGCTGCGCGGGTTCGGTGGCATCTCGCTGCCTTACGGCGCCATCGAGCAGCAGGAGGTGTACACCGGCGGCTACAGCGCGCAGTACGGTCGCTCCGACGGTGGCGTCATCAACGTGGTGGGTAAGCGCGGAACGAACGAGTGGCACGGCGGAGCACAGCTGATCTGGGAGCCGAACGGTCTGCGCGCGCACGAGAAGGACAGCTATTACACGAACGGCCTTCCTCCGCAGCCGAAGGCAGGGCGTCTCTATGCTCCCAACAGCGCCAATACCGTCACCTCCACCACGGCGAGCCTCTATGCCGGCGGTCCCCTGATCAAGGACAAGCTGTTCCTCTTCGCGGCGGCCGAGGTGGAAAGGCAAACGGGCGACACGATAAGCAACGTGACCTTGCCGCAGTCGCCCGACCGCTCGTACCGTTATCAGCTGCCACGCTGGTACGCGAAGCTGGACTGGAACATCGACGACGCCAACATCCTGGAAGTGACCGGTGCATCCGACAAGTCCGAGCGCTCGGGTACCGTCTACGATTACGACTACGCCAACCGCCAGCGCGGAGAGCGCCTGTCCGGCGCCAATAACGAGAAGTTCGGTGGCGACGTCTACACGGCGAAATACACGGGTTACCTGACCGACAATCTCACCATCAGCGCGCAGTACGGAAAGATGCGCACGACGAACTATGTGGTGCCTTCGGGATACAACCCCGATGCTGTGTATATCGCTGGGCAGGATTTCCAGAATCCCGCCTACACCGGCGGTGTAGCGCGCGACAACGGGCAGACGGTCTTGTCGTTGGCGAATCCGAACCGCGGCAACGAAACGACGAACACGCGATTCGACATTCACTACACCCTGGGCGACCACACGATCACCGCGGGCATCGACAACCAGCAGGCGCGTGCGCGCGATCAGGGCACGTCCAGTTCCGGTCCCGGCTATATCTGGACCTACGGGCAGGGCGCACCCAATCTTCCCATTTCCACGGGGTTGGGCGTGGATGCGCCGGGGAACTATCCCGGTGGCGAGCAGGGCTACTACGTGATACGCGGGGTGTCGTCGAGCCTTGCCACGGTGCGTTCGAGCCAGCGCGCGCAGTACATCGAAGACGCGTGGCAGATCACGGACCGCTGGCTCGTCACGCTGGGCCTGCGCAACGACCAGTTCACCAACTACAACGCCGACAGCGAGGTGTACATCAAGCAGACGTCGCCGCAGTGGGCGCCGCGCCTCGGCTTCAGCTGGGACGTGAATGGCGACTCCACCTTCAAGGTGTATGGCAACGCCGGCCGGTATTACCTGGGCTTGCCACTCAATCCCGCGCTCAATGCGGCGGGCGGGGCGTTATCCACGTCGCAATACTTCACGTACACCGGTATCGCTGCCGATGGTCAGCCGACCGGGCTGACGGCGATCGCGCCCGGTGTGCCCGTGTCGTCGAACAATTACTTCGGCCAGCTTCCGGACCCGAAGACCGTGGCCGCCAAGGGCATGAAGGCGGAAAACCAGGACGAGTACATCCTTGGCTTCACGAAGACCTTCGGCAGCGACTGGGTTTACGGCGCCAAGCTGACGTACCGGAAGCTGCGCAACGCCATCGACGACTATTGCGACATCGATCGCATCGTCGCGCAGGGGCAGGCCCTCGGCCTGGATATCGACACCAACCAGGTGAACAGCTGCTACCTGTTCAACCCGGGGCAGGCGAATACCTTCACGCTGCTGGACACCGCGGGTAATCACGTGGAAGTGCCGGTGAGCAACAAGGAGCTGGGTTTCCAGGGGCTGAAGCGCAAGTATTACAGCCTCGAGCTGCTGCTGGAGCATCCGTTCGACGGCACCTGGTACGCGCGTGCCACCTATGTCTTTTCGCGGAGCTACGGCAATACGGAAGGCCAGCTACGCTCCGATCTCAACCAGACGGCCGCATCCACCAGCGAGGACTGGGATAACGCGGAAATCATGGAGCACACCAACGGTCCGCAGAGCAACGATCACACGCACCAGCTCAAGGTGTTCGGTTACTGGCAGATCGCGCCGGAATGGTTGGCATCCGCGAATGTCAGCCTGGTGTCGGGTACGCCGCGGCATTGCCTGGGCTATTACGGACCGGATCGCTCCGACCCGGCGGGCTATTCGGGCAATTACCACTATTGCAACGGCCTGCCGTCGCCGCCGGGCGAACAGGGCCGCCTGCCGTGGATACGCCAGATCGACCTCGGCGTGACCTGGCGGCCGTCGTTCGGCGACGGGAAGCTGGCCTTCAACGCGAATGTGTTCAACCTGCTCAACGAGCGGCGCGCATTGCAGAAGTATCCATATTCCGAAGCGGGTCCGGGGCTGCCCGAGCCGGCGTATGGCGTGATCACGGCACGGCAGGAGCCGAGGTATGGGCGCTTGAGCGTTTCGTACGATTTCTGACGACAGGCGATCGCTTTGTGTGGGAGCCGCTTCAGCGGCGATGGGTGCTTGCTGCACACTGGCCCGCTGCCGCGGGATCGCCGCTGAAGCGGCTCCCACAGGTTCATTGGCGGAGTCGTGCCGGGCCAAGCAACTCCGGTGTGATGCCCTGGTCCACCAGATGCCAGGGCATCGGCCGTCCCAGGATTAGCGCTGCGCAGGCTTCGGCCATCGCCGCGCTGGTCTGGATGCCATAGCCGCCCTGCGCCGCCAACCAGAAGAAACCTTCGGCATCGGGCGCGAAGCCGCCCACGAGGTCGCCGTCGGCGACGAAGCTGCGCAGGCCCGCCCATGTACGTGCCGGGCGGTGGATCGTCATCGTCGTGGCTTCCTCGATGCGATGGATGCCGAGCGCGATGTCGTATTCCTCCGGTTGCACGTCGTGCGGATGCGTCGGGTCGGCATTGGCTGCCGAGCCCAGCAGCAGGCCGGCGTCCGGTTTGAAGTAGAAGGTTTC
The DNA here is from genome assembly GCF_011742555.1 of Luteibacter jiangsuensis. GTDB lineage: Bacteria > Pseudomonadota > Gammaproteobacteria > Xanthomonadales > Rhodanobacteraceae > Luteibacter > Luteibacter jiangsuensis. The sequence continues at coordinate 409,425 of NZ_JAAQQR010000004.1, read as the reverse complement.
GTCGATATCCACGACGAATGGCCATGCGTCGACGGCAACGCCTTTCGGTGCCGCAAAGGTGAACGCCGAACGTCGCCTCGGCTCCAGGCCGATGGGTTTCACGCAGGCCAGTACTGCGAGGACATCCGCCCAGGCACCGGCAGCATTCACCAACACGGGTGCGCGCCATGCCTCGTTCAGTATCCAATGGTCGCCTTCGCGGCGGATCGACTGCACGTCGGTGTCGACATGCAGCGTCACGCCGTTGGCCTTCGCGCCGCGCAGGAAACCCTGGTGCAGTTCGTTCACGTCGATGTCGGCGGAGTCCGGCTCGAAGAACGCGATCTCCGCCGCTTCCGGACGAAGGACGGGCACGCGGTCGCGAACGGCCGAACCGCTCAGGAGGGAAAGCGACGGCGTGTGCTGCCGCACCGCTTCGTATTCCGCTTTCACGCGTTCGGCCTGACCGGCACCGCCGATGACCAGGGCGCCGCGTGGCTGCAGGATCGGATGGGTGGCGAAACCCGCCGGCGGCCGTTCCAGGAAAGGGCGCGTGGCGCGGCTGAGGGCGCGCACCTGCGGGGAGCCATAGCTCTCGCTGAAATGAGCCGCGGAGCGGCCGGTGGTATGGAAGCCCGCGAACGACTCCCGTTCCAGCACGGCCACGCGCGCATGCGGCGCAAGGAACCACGCCACCGATGCACCGGCGATACCGCCGCCGACCACGATGACATCCAGTTGCTTCATGCTCATGCCTTGTCCCTGGACGATTGGGCCGCGACCACGCTGGTGGCGGCGAGGTCGGCGGTGACGTTGCCCAGCGTGGCGAGGGTGTCGGGAAGCGTGTCCACCGCCAGCATCAGACCCAGCGGCCCGACAGGCAGCCCCATCGCCTGCGCCACGGGCACGTTGGTCGCGATGAATGTCACCTGGCCCGGCAGGCCCACCGATCCGAGGCTGATCACCACCGCCAGCGCGGCACCCGCGGCAAGCTGCGCCGGGCCGAGGTCGATGCCGAGCGCCCATGCGATGAAGCACGACGACACGATGTACTGCACCGGGCTGGTCAGCCGGAACAGGGATACGGCCATCGGCAGCACCAGCGAGGTGACCGCGGTGGGGTAGCCCAGCCGCCTGTCCGCGCTCTCGATCATCGCCGGCAGCGATGCGAGCGAGGACTGTGTGCTCGCCGCGACAACTTGCGCCGGCGCGATCGCGGTGGCGAAGCGCACGAAGGGTTCGCCGCCCCAGAGGCGCGCCACCACAAGCATCAGCACGGTGACCATGAGGTACACGATGCACTCCACCAATACATAGGCGCCAAGCGCGCCGAGCATCTGCAATCCTGCGCGTGCGCACACGGAAAAGATGAGGGCGAAGACGCCGAACGGGGCGAGCAGAAGCACCCAGCGCACGACGACGATCATGGCGTCGGCGATGGCGCCGAAGAGTTCGACGGCGAGCGCGCGCCGCTCCGGAGCGATGCGAGTGAGCGCGAAGCCGAGGAACATCGCGAACACCACCAGCGGCAGCATGGCGCTTTGTGCCGCAGCCATGATCGCGTTGGTCGGAACGATACCGGCGAGCCAGTCGCTCCACCCGATGGGCGCGGTGGTGGCCAGATGACCGGTAGCCGTGCCGAGGGCCGTGCGCAGCGACTCGCTGCGCGGGAACAGCATGAAGAGTTCCGGTGCGGCCAAGGCTGCCACGGCGGCACCGAGCGCGAGCAACAGGAGGAAGACCACGATGGCGCGGCGGGCGATGCGTCCGGACGCCGCCGCATCGGTCGCGGTGTTCGCGCCGACGACCACGAGCGAAAGCACGAGGGGTACCACGGTCATCTGCAATGCGCCCAGCCAGAGCTTGCCGAGCGGTTGCACCACGTCGGCCACGCGCACGGCGGCGTCGGGCGCCCAGTGGGCCAGGGCGATACCGGCGGCGGCACCGAGTGCCAGGCCGAGGAGGATGCGTTGGGTGGCGGTCATGGGGCCGGCAGGTTCCAGGCTTCGCGCAGGCGCGCGTATTCGGTCTTGGGAAGCAGCACGAAGACGGGTTTCTTGCTCGGGTCCAGCCATGCGAGCAGGCGCTCCATGGTGCCGTCGGTCATGGCGGTGCAGCCCACGGTGGGCGAGGTGGGCGACTTCCACAGATGGGCGAAGATGCAGCTGCCCGCGCCCTTGCGCCCCTCGGGGTTGTGTTCGATGACGAAGCCGATGCGGTAGGCCCGGTCGCCGTCGAAATGGAGATCGCGACGCATCGCTTCGGTGGCGCCGGCCACCGCATTCCTGCCCACCTTGTCCGCGTCCACGATGCGGTTGTAGTAGGGGGAACGATCCACATCCACGCAGTAATCCGTTGCCGTGAGGCCGCGATAAGGCATGGCGGTGGGGTTGCTTTCCGCGTAGCCGAACGCGGGCCCCACTCGGAACACGCCCGCCGGGCTGCGGCCGTCGCCTTCCTTCTTCACGGGACCGTCCTGTTCGGGAGGATTGAGGCCTATGCCCCACGCGCTGCCGCGTTTGCCGATCGTCACGTCGGCGGCAGAGCCTTCCTGTTTCCAGTGAGTGCCCTCGCGCACGTACGTGCGCAAGGTACCGTGGTCCGCGTTCCATCCGTCCGTGGTCACCACGATCATCTGCCGCGACACGGACCAGGCCGCGGGCGTTTCGAATGCCCCCGATGGCATGGTGGCGACGAATGCCAGCAGTCCGAGGACACGGGGAAGGCGACTAGGCAATGGCATGGTGCGCTCCGGCAAGGATTCAGGTTGCCCCTAACATCTGGTGGATACGATCGAGGTTCTCCACCAGGCGGGCATGACGGGCTTCGTCTCCCTCGCACAGATGCACGAACACGGTGTCGAGCAACTGCTGCACGGTGGACTGGTAGATCAGGGATTGCACATAGGATGCGTCGTCGTGCGCGGCCACGGCCAGCGAGACGTCGGACAGCGCACGCAGCGGGTTGGACGTGTGCCGCGTCACCGTGGCCACACGGCCGCGATGCTCACGGAAATAGCGGGCCAGCTTCACGAGCGCCGGATGCTTGCCGTGCTCGGAGAATACGATGAGCAGGTCGCCCGGCGCGGACATGGCCACCTGTGCGGCCATGCGCCCGACGTCCACGTGACGGATGGCGACGATGCCGAGCAGCGACAGGCGTGCCGCGAATCCGCGGGCGTGCAGTTCGTCTTCGCCGACGCCGATGAGGAACACCTTGCCCGCCGCGTCCAGCGCCGCGACCAGTTCGCGCAGGGTGGCGGGATCGTTGATGAGGCGTGTGGCTTCTTCCGCCCGGGACTTGCGCTGCCAGAGCGTGGCACCCAGCGCGTCGCCACCCTCGCGTTCCTCACGCGCCGGGGTGCCGTCGCCCGTTTCCTCAGTGCGGCCGATGGCCTCGCCCACGGAGTACTTGAGGTCGGGATAGCCGCGGAACCCTAGCTTCTGCGTGAACTTCACGACGCTGGACTGGCTGATGCCCAGCGCGCTCGCCAGTTGCTGCGAGGAATAGTCGCGGAGCAACTGGGCATTCTCGAGGATGAAATCGGCGATGCGCCGCTCCACCGCCGACATGCGGTCGCGCTCGGAACGGATCTTCACCAGCGGCGACATGGCGGCTCCTTCAAAGAGGTTCGAGACCGCGGATTTCGCGGATGCCGAGGCCCGGGGCCTCGCTGATGGAAATCTCGGATTCGTTGAAGTTCACGCCGCCGTCCACCGGGTCGTAAGCACAGAGCGAAGGGCCATCCAGGTCCACCTTGGTGATCACGTCGGATTTGGCCACCGCCACGTGCACCGCGGCAGCCACGCTGATACTGGATTCGAGCATGCAGCCGATCATGCATTCCACGCCGTACAGCCCGGCGATGTCGGCGATGCGGATGGCATTGGAGATGCCGCCGGTTTTCATCAGCTTGATATTGATGATGTCGGCGGCGCGCATGCGGATGAGATCCATCACCTCGGCCGGGCCGAACACGCTTTCGTCCGCCATGATCGGCGTGTGCACGCGCTCGGTGACGTAGCGCATGCCTTCCAGATCGCGCGCCTTCACCGGCTGTTCCACCAGTTCCAGGCGGACGCCCGCGTCTTCCAGCGCATGCAGCGCATAGACGGCTTCCTTCGCCGTCCAGCCCTGGTTGGCGTCCAGGCGAAGCAGGGCGCGGTCTTCCACTGCGGCGTAGATGGCGCGCACACGCTCGATGTCCACGCCGATGTCCTTGCCCACCTTGATCTTGAGCGACTCGAAACCGCGTTCCACCGCCGCCACCGAATCGGCCACCATCTTGTCGATGTAATCCACGCTGATGGTGATGTCGGTGGTGATGACCGGGTCGCCGCCACCGAGCAGCTTGTACAGCGGTGCATCGTAAAGCTGGCCCCAGAGGTCGTAGATCGCGATTTCCACCGCCGCCTTGGCGCTCGTGTTCTTCTCCATGGCCCCTTGCACCAGCTTGGTGATGCGGTTCAGATCGGCGATGTCCTGGCCGATGAGGCGCGGCGCGATGTAGTGGCGGATGGCATCCACGATGGAACCATGGGTGTCGCCGGTGATGACCGCCGTGGCCGGGGCCTCGCCGTAACCCACGCGCCCATCGTCGGTGTGAACCATCACCACGATGTCTTCGACCTTGTCCACGGTGCGCAGCGCCGTCTTGAACGGGGTCTTCAGCGGTACGCGCAGCATGCCGAAGCGGATATCGGTGATTTTCATGGAGCCTCGTTGGGCAAGGTAATCAGCGGATGCGGACGATGCTGGTCATGATGTCGACGAATGTCTTGTCATGGCTCGACATCATCGGCAGGAGCGGCGTGACCGACACTTCGTTGAGCTTCACGTGCCGGAGGCTGCCGTCGGCCTGGCGGTAGCTCATGCCGCCCACGTCGTGGATGACGTAGGGCTGGCCGTCGATCTTGCCGATGACCATCATCACGTGGCCGGGAATGTAGACGAGGTCGCCCACTTCCAGCGCCATCGCCGCCTTCAGTCGTGCGTCGTGGCCGTCCTTGTCGGTGTAGAGCGTGTGCGTGAGGCCGGGGCTGATGCTCTGGTCGCGCGTGTTGCGCGGCATCTGCACGCCCATGCTGCGATATACGTCCGATACGAAACCGCTGCAGTCGCGGCCGTTGTAGGCGTGTCCCCAACCGTAACGCTCGCCGAGGAACTTGAACGCCTGGCGTACGATGTTGGCACGCGTGAGCGGAAGGTAGTCCGGCGAGGAATCCTGGTTTCGCTGGAGCAGGGCCGGATGGAACGACAAGGCGCCCCTGGCGTCGCGTACCGGCAGGCTGAGCACCCAGGAGGCATACGGGCTCTGGCCGTTCACGGGCTGGTCGGCGGGCAGCGATGTATCCAGCGGTACGCGAGTGCCCATGTCCAGTTGCAACTCGGAAACAGCGGGTGCCTCGGGCGTGTACACGGTGAGCGGCTTGGCGCCGGTGATCACGCGATAGGGCGTTGCATCGGCGTGGGCGAATACCGCGGCGGCGTCGCCATAGGCCACGTCGGCGGCGTTCACCCAGGCGGCATAGCGCGGGCTCACCACGAATACCCAGTTGCCGTCCTTGCTGGTGTGCACGGACACCAGCGGATCGCCCGGGAAGAGCGTGCTTTCCTGGAAGCGGTCGATGTCTTTGTCGTCGGCGTCACGGAACACGCGCAGATCGGTGGGGTAGCCACGCAGCGCGGTGCGCCGGACCGCCATGCCGTAGCGTGGCTCGACCTGCGCCGGGATCGTATCGATCGCCGCGTTGGCCAGCACGCTGTCGATGGCGGCGGCGGCCACCGGTGCGCCCTTCACGTCGAACAACGGCTTGCTCGGTCTGCTGGTCAGTTTCTCGATCCAGGCCTTCACCTGGTCACGCGGCAACGCGGCCGGAAGGTGGCGGATATCGTGCATCGATGGATCGAGCCGGGCGACACGTTCGTTCAGTGCCGCGATGGCGGCGCGATCGAGCAGCGGCTTGTCGGCGTCAGCAAGGCGAGCCACCCAGAAATCGGGCGTGAGCTGCGCATCGGTGACGCCCATGACGCCGGAGGGCGGCACGAGCATGTCGGCTGCCGCGACCGGCGCGCCGCCGAGCGAGAGCGCGAGCAGCGTTGCGAGCAGGGCGGGGCGAAGCATTTTCATAGCGAGTTCCTTGTCAGGAGGCCAACGCCGAAAGCACCGCGGCGACGACGAGACCGAATCCGGTCCCGAGGATATAACCGAGCAGGGCGAGCAGGATGCCCACCGGCACCAGCGACCTCGAATAGGTAGCGGCCAGCACCGGCGTGGCGGCCACGCCGCCGATGTGCGCGAGCGAGGAAATGCCACACAGATAGAGATCGAAGTGGAAGATGCGCGCCGCGATACAGAGCAATGCCGCGTGCAACGCGATGACGGTGACCCCCGCGAGGAGATAGACGGGCGCGGCGGCGATGCCGGCAAAGCTGCTCTGCGAAGCGAGCACCGCCACCACGGAGATCAACAGGGCGCTCGACACGGACTGCGCGCCGGGCAGGCGGGCGAGCTGTGTATGCGCCGCGACGAGGCCGGCCACCGTGGCGATCAGGATGGTCCAAGTCGTGCCCGACACCATGCTGCCGGTAGGCAGATGGGCACCGGCGAGTGCCGACATCGTCGACACCAGTACCGCGAGGCCGAGCCACAACAGCACGCTGTCGCCCGTGGCGGGCGCACGGGGAGCGGTCTCGGCCACGCTCATGTCGGCACTTGACGTGGCCCGGGTCCACCGGTTGAAGGCAGGGGCGAGCCGCGCGACCGCGAACAGCACCACCACCCACATGGAATAGCAGAGGGCATCGGTGAGCAGTGTCGTCGCCAACGACGTGTCCGACATGCCAATGGCCTGTTTCACGGCGATCATGTTCGCCGTGCCGCCCATCCAGCTGCCCGACAGTGATGCGAGCGGCATCCATTCGTTACCGGGCATCCAGTGACGGTAGAGAAGGAAGGTGAGGACGAAGGCCGTGAACAGGCTGATCGAGGTGCAGACGAACACCCCCAGCACGCGCGGCCCAAGCGCCAGGATCGCGCGCAGGTCGCAATTGATCATCAACAGGAAGAGCAGGGCGGGCACCATCCGCGCGACCAGCGTCTGCTGCGCCTCGTGAATCTCCGGCGTGGCCGTCCACAGCCCAGCCACCGAAAGCGCCGTAACCATGAGGTAGGTGAGGACGATGGGCGGAAGGATGTCGAAGACCTTCCAGCCGTAGCGTCGTTCGATCGCCGGCCAGAACCCCGCCGCAAGCAGCATCACGGCCAGATAAGGCCAAACCGACTGGATCACTCGTCCCTCCCCGGGTGGTGTCGCGACGGTCGTCAGGAATATCTATTCCTAACGAGTTAGCCTGAAGCATAAATTATTGACCACGCTTTGCAAGCATGTTACACAGCGGTGAAGCACGTCCATCCACCACGGTTGCATCGGGGATACCGAACGGTGAAAGCGGCTCTACGAAACGCGATGCTATGCGCTGCCCTGGGGGCCGTGTTCCTCTTGCCGTCGGTGGGGGCGGCGTCGCGTAGCGATCCGTCCACGACGTCGACGGCCGCCAGCGAGATCGTGGCGGCGATCGACGCCGGCCACTTCAGGGAGGCGGAAGCCGCCATCGCGAAGGTGCTGTCCCGTCCGGACATCACGACGGAACAGCGCGACGCCCTCGCATTCCAGCGAGAGCGCATGCGCCGCATCCTCCTCGACTTCACGCTGGACGCCGACGCCGTCAAGGCGCGCCTGCGCAAGCAGATTCCGGACCTCACCGATGCGGAGTTTGCGAAGTGGGATCACGCGGGGCTGCTCGAAAAGCAGGTGATCGACGGACGCACGCTCTACTTCAAGCGGTCGCCGGGCAATCTTTTCCGCCTCAGCGCCGAGGCTCGTGCACGGAGAAAAGAGCAGACGCCGTTCGACGACGGTCCCAACGAAGTGTTGAACGACCACCACCGTGCGGTGCGTCAGGCCGCGCTGGCCGAACGTTCCAGCAGCGTGCTGCCGCGGCGCGAGAGCGTGACGCAGATACTCACCGTCAAGGCGGACGCGGTGCCCGCGGGCGAAATCGTTCGGGCCTGGATTCCCTATCCGCGCGCGATCAAGGGGCAGCAGGAAGACATCCGGCTCGTATCGAGCGATCCCGCCGGCGCCAGGATCGCGCCGGAGTCCGCCATGCAGCGCACCGCCTACCTCGAAAAAAAGGCCGTGGCTGGCAAGCCTACCGAGTTTTCGATTACCTACGAGCTGACGCTCTACGCCCGTTATGTCGACATCGATCCGGCGAAGGTCGTGCGTGCTCCGCTCACGCCGGAGCTCGCGCCCTTCGTGACGGAACGGCCTCCGCACATCGTGTTCACCGATGCGATGCGTGCGTATTCGAAGCGCGCGGTGGGCGATGAGACCAACCCCTACCGTATCGCTCAGAAGCTGTTCGCCGCCGTCGATACCATTCCGTGGGCGGGCGCGCGCGAATATTCCACGATCTCCAACATCGGCGATTACACGCTACACGCCGGTCACGGCGACTGTGGCGAGCAGACCTTGCTGCTGATCACCCTTCTCCGCCTCAACGGCATTCCGGCACGCTGGCAGTCGGGCTGGATCTTCTCCGATGGCAAATACAACAACATCCACGACTGGGGCCAGGTCTACCTCGCCCCTTATGGGTGGGTACCGATGGACGTGACCTTCGGCCGACTCGCGGCCGGTGCGAACGCAATGCCGGGCGACGACAAGCTCGAGTGGTTCTACCTCGGCGGCCTGGACGCCTATCGCATCGCCTTCAACGACGATTTCTCGCAGCCGTTCGTACCGGCGAAGACCTTCTTCCGCTCGGAAACGGTCGATTCGCAGCGCGGCGAAGTCGAATGGAAGGGCGGCAACCTGTATTTCGATCAGTGGGACTACGACTTCCGTTGGCATCGTGTCGAAAAGGCGGAAGGGGCCGCCGACACGACGCGCTGACGGCTTACTACAACCCGAGTGTCATCTTATGGGAGTGGGGAGATGGGGGATATCAAGACGAACCGGCGCGTGTTGCGCCACGGCGCCTTGTGCATGGCGATCGGCCTCGGCCTTGCCGTTTCCGGCGCGGCCTTCGCTGCGAACACCGACGGTTCGATCGTCGGCCGGACCAAGGCGGGCGCCGTCGTTACGGTGCGCGATCCCGGCACCGGCCTGACCCGCACGGTCACGGCCGACGCGGACGGCAACTTCCGCTTTCCATTCCTGCCGGTGGGCCGCTATCGGCTCGACAGCAGCGTGGACGGCAAGCCGGTGAGCACCACGACGGAGGTGAACGTCAGCCTCGGCAACGCCACCACGGTGAATCTGGTGGAGCGTGGCGACACCGGCACCACTCAGCTCGAGGGCGTGCAGGTGAGCGCCCCGGTGGTGATCAACGCGGTGGACGTCAGCTCCACGGAAATCGCGACGAACGTCAGCCGCGAGGAGATCCGCCGGTTGCCCGTGGACCAGAACGTGCAGGCCGTGGCGCTGCTGGCGCCGGGCGTGAACAAGGGCAACGCGGGGTTCGGCGGCATCTCCTTCGGCGGCTCGTCCGTGGCCGAGAACTCGTTCTACGTGAACGGCCTCAACGTGACCGACTTCTACAACCGCAACGGTTTCTCCGAAGCACCGTTTGCCTTCTACCAGGAATTCCAGGTGAAGACCGGCGGATACTCGGTGGAGTTCGGCCGCACCACCGGTGGCGTGGTCAACGCCGTCACCCGTTCGGGTACCAACGAGTTCAAGGCCGGCGCGGAGATGACCTTCGAGCCCAGCGCCTGGCAGGCCACCACGAAGAACCGCTACTGGGACGGCGAACGTTACATCACCTCGTCCGAGGACCATTACTCGCGCACGAAGATGAACGTGTACGCGTCCGGTCCGATCGTGAAGGACAAGCTCTTCTTCTTCGCCATGTACGAAGCGCGCGGGTACACGCCGCAGAACACGGACAACCAGGGCACGATCCTCACCCAGAACGACACGGATTCGGGTTTCTGGGGCACGAAGATCGACTGGCACATCAACGACAAGAACCTGCTGGAGTTCATGGCGTTTTCGGACAAGGACAAGAACGAGGCCTCTGTCTATCCGTACGACTACGCCACGCACACGAAGGGGCAGAAGAGCGACGTCATCACCAGCGATACCGGCGGCAGGAACTGGAACGGCACGTTCACCAGCTACCTTGTCGACAACCTGTCGATGAAGCTGATGTATGGCCGCAACGAGCGCGAGGCCTATACGCGTGGCCTTGCCGACGCCGAGTGCAATCCTGTGCGCATCGACGACAACTCCGACGCCCCGGATGTGCCGCTGGGTTGCAGCTCCAGCACCATGGTGGAAAAACGCAACGACACTCGCAAGCAAGGCCGCGCGGATTTCGAGTGGACGCTCGGCGACCACCTCGTGCGCTTCGGCTACGACCACGAGGTGGATACCTCGGAATACGACCGGCATTATCCCGGCCCCGGTGAGTATTACTACAACATCCGGCACGCGGCCGCGGGTTCGACCATCGAGAACGACGGCGTCATTCCGCCCGGTTACGACATGTACGTGCGCCAGCGGCGCTACAACATCGGGGGCACGTTCGAAACTTCGAACAACGCCTATTACGTCGAGGACAACTGGAACATCACGCCGGACTTCCTGCTGAATGTCGGTCTGCGCAGCGACTCCTTCGACAACAAGACGGCCGAGGGCAAGAGCTACATCAAGGTGGACAACATGATCGCGCCGCGGCTCGGGTTCTCCTGGGACCTGAACGGCGACGGCAGGACGAAGATCTTCGGCAACCTGGGCCGCTACTACCTGCCGGTCGCCAACGTGATCAACATCAAGCAGGCTGGCGGCCTGCTGGACGAGCGCACCTTCTATACCTTCGAGGGCTACCAGTACCTGGAGCGCAACGGGTCGCAATACGCGGTGCCCATCCTGGGCCAGCAGATCGGGGCGGTGGACACCTCGCAGGGCAACGGCACCGTGGGCGATCTGCGGGCCGAAGTGGACAAGCACATGGATCCCGTCTACCAGGACGAGGCCATCCTCGGCTTCCAGCAGATGATCGACGACAAGTGGTCGTGGGGCGTCAGCGGCACCTACCGCAAGCTGCACGATGCCATCGACGACATGGAGATCAGCGCCACGCCGCAGTGCGGCGGCGACGGCTACATCGGTTACGTCATGGGCAACCCCGGCCGCAACGTCACGGTGTACGGCGACACCAACTGCGACGGGACACCCGACGGTTACATCACCATCGACACCGCCAAACAAGGCTGGGCGCTCTACGACGCCTCGGGCAACTACCTCGGCCAGCGCGGCTGGAAGAAGCCGCGCCGCACCTTCGGGTCGCTGGAATTCCAGGTGGACCGCGCGTGGGACGAGAAGTGGATGTTCAACGCCTCGTACGTGCTCTCGTGGAGCCGCGGCAACGCGGAAGGCCCGGTCAACTCGGATACGAACTTCGACGATACCGGCCGCACGGAGAACTTCGACGATCCGTGGGTGAACCTGTCGGGCGGTTACCTGCCCAACGATCACCGCCACCAGTTCAAACTGCGCGGCACCTATGCGATCAACAGCCAGTGGCAGGTGGGTGCGGACGTGACCGCGCTCTCGGGCAGCCCCATCACCGCCTATGGCGTGGGCAACCCGTTCGACAAGACCTCGTACCACAGCTATTTCATCTGCGTGGAGAACTGCGCCGATCCGGTGTCCGAGAACCGCGTATACGTCGAATCGTCGCGCGGCGCGAAGCGCACGCCGTGGACCTTCAACCTCAATGCCAGCATCACCTACCTGCTGCCCCTGGACGAGAAGAACAATCTGCGCGTGAAGTTCGCTATTTACAACCTGCTTAACCAGCAGCGCACCACCGGCGTGGACCAGGACCTGCAGACATCCATCGGCAGCTACAGCAACACCTACCTGCAACCGATCCGCTTCCAGCCGCCGCGTTTCGGGCAGTTGACCGTGTCCATCGATTTCTGATGAGGAAGCACGCGTTGGCCGCGGTCCTGCTCTTCTGCGCCACGGCGCAGGGGCAGGACCATCTCCTCACCCTCGACACGCATGTGGATATCCCGCTGTCGTACATGCAGGATCCGAAGTTCGATGCGGGCAAGGACGGGCCACTCAAGGTCGACCTTCCCAAGATGCGCCGCGGCGGGCTCGATGCGGCCTTCTTCGTGATCTACGTGGAACAGGCGGCGCTGACGCCCGCGGGATATGCGAAGGCAGTGGCGCAGGCGGCGCGGAAGTACGACGCCATCGACCTGATGCTGAAGCGTTACCCGGACCAGATCCGGTTGGCCCTCACGCCAGACGACGTGACGGCGAACAAGGCGGCGGGCCGCCTTTCCGCGATGATCGGCATCGAGAACAGCTATTCCCTCGGGCACGACCTCAAGCGTCTGGATGCCGCTTATGCGCGAGGTGCCCGCTACGTGGGTCTGGCGCACGTTGGCAACAACGATCTCTGCGGTAGCTCGCTACCCAGTAAGGATCTGGGCGACAAGCCGGACAGCAACCTCGGCCTGAGCGAGTTCGGCCGGCAGGTGGTCCGCCGGGCGAACGCACTGGGCATGATGGTGGATGTATCGCACGCGTCGGACGCGTGCGTGCGCGACGTGCTGGCGCTGTCCACGGCCCCGATCATCGCCTCTCACTCGTCGGCGCGGGCCGTCACCGACCACCCGCGCAATCTGCCGGACGACCTGTTGCGGGCTATCGCGGCGAAGGGCGGCGTGATCCAGGCCGTGGCGTACAAGGAGTTCCTGAAGAAGGACCAGGCACGCGAAGCCGCTGAGAAAGCATTGCAGGTGCGCGTCGCGCGAGACGCGGGCGACAAGGCGTACGACAGCGAGAAACACGATTATCTTCCGGCCTACGTCGAGGGCATGAAGGCCATCCAGCGCGAGCATCCCCTCGCAACGCTGGACGACTTCCTCGACCATATACAGCACATGGTGAAAGTGGCCGGCGTCGATCACGTCGGCATCGCTTCCGACTTCGACGGTGGCGGCGAGATCACCGGATGGATGGACGCGTCCGAGACGCGCAACGTCACGGCCGGTCTGAAAGGCCGCGGGTTCTCCGACGCCGACATTGCCAAGATCTGGGGCGGCAACCTGCTGCGCGTATGGGCCGCCGACGAGGCTGCGGCCACAGCGTCGCTCGACTCGCTGGTGGACGAGGCCATCGCGCGTTACGACATCCCCGGTATCGCGGTGGGTGTGATCGCGGACGGAAAGGTGGCGTATACGCGAACGGCCGGCGAGCTGGCGGCAGGGTCGGGGCGCAAGGTCGACAGCCGCACGCTGTTCAAGATCGCCTCGAACAGCAAGGCCATGACGACGGCGCTGCTCGCGCGCCTCGTCGCCGAGGGAAAGTTGCACTGGGACGATCCGGTCACGCGCTACCTGCCGGACTTCCGCATGAACGATCCGTGGGTCACGCGGGAGATGCAGGTGCGCGATCTCCTGATACACAACAGTGGCTTGCGCGAAGGTGCGGGCGATCTGATGCTCTGGCCCGAACCGAACCGCTTCACGCGCAAGGACATCCTGGCGGGGCTCGCTTACCTGAAACCGGCGCACAGCTTCCGCTCGCGCTATGCGTACGACAACCTCCTGTACGTGGTGGCGGGCGAGGTGGCTGCCGCGGCCGGCGGAGCGCCCTACGAAACACTGCTCCGCCGCGAGGTCTTCGTGCCACTGGGCCTCGGCCGTTGCCAGATCGGCACATGGTCGCGCGACGGCGTGGGCAACGTGGCCCAGCCGCATCGTCATGGCGATCGGGGCAATGTCGTGACAAATGCCGACCCCGCGACGATTCCGGATATCACATCCGCGGCGGCCGGTGGCGTACGCTGCGACCTCGACGACATGTTGCGCTGGGTGTCCAACTGGCTCGCGCCGGATGCGTCCCAAGTCGCGTGGCTGGATGCGAAGCAGCGCGAGCCGTTGTGGTCGATCCAGAACCCGATGCCGGTCGGGCAGCGCCGCAAGGCGTGGAACGATACGCACCTTTACGGATACGGCTATGGCTGGCGCCTCGCGGACGTGGACGGCCACTGGAGCGTGACGCATACCGGGACCTTGTCGGGCATGTATTCCACGGTGAGCCTCCTTCCGGAGGCACGGAGCGGCTTCGTCATCATGATGAACGGTGGCGGCGAGGACGCGCGCGACACGCTCGCCGAAGCGATCCTGAAGCGGTTCACGACGCCCGGAGAGAAGCACACCGTGGGCGAATATGCCGATCGCATCGCGGCGGAAGCGGCGGCCCCCGGCGCCTCTCGGGCACCGGATACCTCCTCGCGCACCACCGCATCGGCGACCGAGGCGAAAGGCTTCCTCGGCGTATGGCGCGATCCATGGTTCGGCGAGGTGAGCATCTGTCCCGCAAAGGGCGGTGTCGCTTTCAAGGCGGCGCGTTCTCCGGCGATGAGCGGTAAGCTGGAACGCGTGGGGGGCCGTTACCTTGTCCAATGGAACGACGAGCGCATGGACGCCGAGCCCTGGCTCGACATGGACGCCCCGGACCGTCTCCGTCTGAGCAAGGTCGATCCCGATGCCGATTTCAGCAACGACTATGAAGATCTGGATTTCGCTCGCGTTCGTGCTTGTCCTTGATGCCGCCGCGGCCGATGCACCGCCGCGTATTTCGCCGGCCCGCACGCCCGCACAGGCGGGTCTGACCGACATCCGCACACTCGTGCCTGATATCGCCGAATCCATCCACTATGCCGGGAGCGACAATTTCACCGGCGCGCCGGTGGACGGCTATCGGGCCCCGAAGTGCTTCCTGCGCACGGCGGCCGCCGAAGCCCTGGCCCGGGTGGAGCATGGCCTGCGCAGCGAGGGTTACAGGCTGAAGATCTGGGATTGTTACCGGCCGGCGCGGGCCGTCGCGAACTTCGTGCGCTGGGCCGGCGATCTCGCGGACACGCGAACGAAGGCCGCGCACTATCCGAACCTGGGGAAAGATAAACTGCTGGGTGAATACATCGCGCCCGTGTCCGGTCACAGCCGCGGGGCGACCGTCGATCTGACGCTCATGCGTTGCGACGACAAGGGCTGTACGGCGCTCGACATGGGTACGGCGTTCGATTTCTTCGATCCTCGCGCCCACACCGACTTTCCGGGGATCGACGCGACCCAACGTGCGAATCGCCAGCGCCTGCTGCGTGCCATGGCAAAGGAAGGGTTCGTGAATTACCCGCAGGAATGGTGGCACTACTCGCTGCCTTCCGCGGCTGCCGATACCCTTTTCGACGTGCCCGTGGAATGAGCATGCGCCGGCATAGCCGGCTCCCACAGCGAGCTTCGCCCCACGTTGCTTTATCATGGACGTTCCCCGCGACCGCACGGATCCCCCATGTCCACGTTCCGCTTCGCCCTGGCCCAGTTCGACTTCCCCGTGGGTGCCGCCGCCGCCAATGCCCGGCGGGTGCAGGCGCTGGCCGAGGAAGCGCGCGACCGCCTCGGCGCCTCGCTTATTGCCTTTCCCGAACTCACGCTGTCGGGCTATCCGCCCGAAGACCTGTTGCAGCGGCCCAGTTTCCTGGAGGCATGCGCAAAGGAGCTCGCGGCCCTGGCACCGCGCATCGAGGGCATCTCGGCGGTGGTGGGACATCCGGATACCCGCGGCGAAGTGTTCAATGCCGCGACGCTCATTCGCGAGGGCAGGGTGGAGTGGACGTATCACAAGCAGGCCCTGCCCAATTACACCGTGTTCGACGAGAAGCGCTACTTCCAGCATGGCGAGTCGACGCGTGTCTTCGTCATCGAGGGTGTTCGCGTGGGCATGCTCATCTGCGAAGACATCTGGGAAGCCGAGCCGGCTGCCCGTGCCGCGGAAGCGGGGGCCGAACTGATCCTCGTGATCAACGCCTCGCCGTACGACCGGCGACAGGCCGCCACACGCGAGGAACTGCTGCGCCGCCGCGCCACCGAGAACGGTGTGCCCATCGCGTACGTGAACCTTGTCGGGGGACAGGACGACTTGCTCTTCGACGGCCATTCCCTGCTGGTGCAAGCCAACGGCGAGATCGCCGCGCGCGCGCCGTCGTTCGAAGAGATGCTTCTCGCGGTGGAATACGACACGGCCACGCGTCGCCTCTCCGCCATCGACTGGCCCGAAGCGGATACGCGCTCGCCTGAAGCGATCATGTATGCGGGCCTGGTTCGCGGCGTACGTGACTACATCGGCAAGAACGGGTTCTCAGGCGTATTGCTGGGTCTGTCGGGCGGTATCGATTCGGCGCTGACCCTGGCCATCGCTGTCGACGCCCTGGGCAAGGACAAGGTCACGGCGGTGATGATGCCCACCGAATACACCTCCGACCTGTCCCTTCGCGAAGCGAAGGCGCAGGCCGAGCAACTCGGTGTCGAGTATCACGTGTTGCCCATCGAGGGGATCTACGGGGCGTTCACCGATGCGCTGTCGCCCGTGTTCGCGGGCACTCAGCCCGACATCACCGAGGAAAACCTGCAGTCGCGCACGCGCGGCGTGTTGCTGATGGCCATGTCGAACAAGACCGGCAAGCTGTTGCTCTCCACCGGTAACAAGAGCGAAATGGCCGTGGGCTACGCCACGCTTTACGGCGACATGTGTGGCGCCTATGCGCCGCTGAAGGACGTTTACAAGACGACCGTCTATGCGCTGTCGCGCTGGCGGGCGGCCATCGATGGCGCGATTCCCATGGCGGTGATCGATCGCCCGCCGTCCGCCGAACTGCGGCACGAACAGACCGATCAGGATTCCCTGCCGCCCTACGACGACCTCGACGCCATCCTCGAACTGTTCATCGAGGGTGAGGCCTCGGCGGAAGACATCATCGCGGCCGGTCACGACGACGCCACGGTGCGGCGTGTGATCCGCATGGTGTACGTGAACGAGTTCAAGCGCCGCCAGGCGGCCCCCGGCCCGCGGGTGACCACGAAGGCCTTCGGCCGCGAGCGGCGCTATCCCATCACCTCCGGCTGGAGGTGATGGGAGTGAACAGTGAACAGTGAACAGTGAACAGTGAACAGTGAACAGTGAACAGTGAACAGTGAACAGTGAACAGTGAACCGGAGCGGCTCTTCTTACTGTTCACAGGCCGCGCAGCGGCCGACTCACAGCCCGCAAGGCGGGCGACTCACACCCGCAAGGCGGGCGACTCACACCCGCAAGGCGGGCGACTCACAGCCCCGCAAAGCGGGGCGACTCACGCACTCAATGATGCCCCGAGAACGGAATGGCCTTGCGCCAGATCGAGGGGTGATGCGGCCACTCCGGGTCCGTGAGATACGGATGGTCCGGGTAGTTCAGGGCCAGCACCTGACGGGTCTGGTCGGCCAGCGGCTTGCGGTCGAGCGCAAGGTAGCTGCGGGTGAGGATGGCCAGCGCATCGGCCGTCTGCGGCGACTGCTGGTAATGTTCGATGACGTACTGCGCGCGATCGGCCGAGGCGATGTACGACTTCGTGCGCAGGTAATACTCCGCCACGTTGATCTCGAACTGCGCCAGCTGGTTGCGCAGGAAGATCATGCGCTGGCGGGCGTCCGTAGCGTAGGCGCTGTTCGGATAACGGCGCGTCAGCTGGCTGAAGTCGTCGAACGCCGTGAGGTTGAAGCCCTGGTCGCGGCGCGTGGAGGCGCTGTCGCTACGGGACAGGTAGCGCTCGATGAAGCCGGCCGTGCGGTCGAAATTGATCAGACCGCGCAGGTAATAGGCATAATCGGCATGCTTATGGGTCGGAAACGTCTTGATGAAGCGGTTGATCGTCGAGTACGCGTCGTCCGGCTTGTTGTCTTTGTACTGCGCGTAAGCCAGTTCGATCTGGGATTGTTCGTTGATTTCGCCCGACGGGAAACGCGCGATAAGGCGCTCGTAGGCCTTCTCGGCCGCCGCATAGTCGGAGTGCTCCAGCGACTCGTGGGCATTGGCATAGAGCCGGTCGATCGGCATCGTGTCGATCGTCTCCTTCTTGCTGCGGAACATCGAGCAGGCGCTCATCGACAAGGCGAGGACGAGCAGAATGGTGATCTTGGTTGCACGCATTGAGAGAGTTCGGATGCTTGAGCGAAAGGGCATGATAGCCGAAACCGGCCTTGGGCCGGGCGGGGCGGTATGACGACGGTCAGACACGAGGCCACCGTGCCGGTGGCGGCGGCGGGTCGGCGGTTCGACCAGTCCCTGGCGGAGATGTTCCCCGAATACTCCCGATCCCGCTTAACGGGCTGGATCAAGGAGGGCAAGGTGCTGCTGGACGGCGCCCGGGTGGCGCCGCGGCACCTCGTCCGCGGCGGGGAGCAGGTGGCCCTCGAGGCCGAGCTGGAGACGGAGGTGGATGCCCAGCCCGAAGACATCGCGCTGGACATCCGCTACGAAGACGACGACCTCATGGTGATCGACAAGCCCGTCGGGCTGGTCGTGCACCCCGGGGCGGGCAATCCGGCGGGCACGCTGCTGAACGCCCTGTTGCACCACAGCCCGGCACTGGCCGAATTGCCCCGCGGCGGCATCGTCCACCGCCTGGACAAGGACACCGCGGGCCTGATGGTCGTGGCCAAGAGCATGGCGGCCCACACGGCGCTGGTGGCCATGCTGGCCCGCCACGACGTGCACAGGCAGTACGAGGCGGTGGTCCTGGGCACGATGGTGGCCGGGGGCACCGTGGACCAGCCGATCGGCCGCCACCAGCACGACCGCCTGAAGCAGGGCGTGCGCGACGTGGAGGATGGCGGCAAGGAGGCGGTCACCCATTACCGGGTGCGCGAACGCTTCCGCGCCCACAGCGTCATCCAGTGCAACCTGGAAACCGGCCGCACTCACCAGATCCGCGTGCACATGGCCCATCTGGGGCATCCCCTGGTCGGCGACCAGCTCTACGGCAACGGCCTGCGCCTTCCGCGCGGCGCCAGCCAGGAGCTGATCGACGCCCTCCGCGGTTTCCGCCGCCAGGCGCTGCATGCGGAGAAACTGGCTTTTGAGCACCCGATCACCGGGGAGTACCTCGAATTCGACTCCCCGCGTCCGGCCGACCAGGAAGCGCTGATCGAGGCGCTGCGGGCGGACACGGCGTTGCACCCGATCGAGGACTGAGCATGGACCAGGCATGGATCGTTCCGGACTGGGAGGCTCCGGCCACCGTGGGCGCCGCGGTGTCGACGCGCCATGGTCCGGGCGTGTCGCTTCCGCCTTACGACCGCCTGAACCTGGGACTGCGCTCGGGCGATGATCCGGCGCGGGTGACGGAGAACCGCGCGGCGCTGGCGACAGGCCTGCGCCTCCCCGCCGCGCCGCTCTGGTTGCGGCAGGTGCACGGCACCGACGTCGCGGACGCGGCCTCGGTGCCAGGCTCCGACGATGAGCCGGTGGCGGATGCCGCGATCGCGCGTGGCCCTGGCCGGGTGCTGGCGATCCTCACCGCCGACTGCCTTCCGGTGCTGTTCGCCAGCGACGACGGCCAGACGATCGGTGCGGCGCACGCCGGATGGCGCGGCCTCGCGGCCGGCGTGCTGGAGAACACGGTGGCCCGGATGGGGGTGCCGCCCGATTCGCTGTTCGCCTGGTTGGGGCCGGCGATCGGCGGTCCGTCGTACGAGGTGGGCGCCGAAGTGCGCGCGGCTTTCGTCGAACGCGACCCGGCGGCGGAGGCCGCCTTCACCCCCACCCGCCCGGGCCATTGGACCTGCGACCTCTATACCCTGGCACGACGCAGGCTGGCAGCCGCGGGCGTCGAGCGGATATCGGGCGGCGGGTTCGATACCTTCCGCGACCCGCGTTTCTATTCGTACCGCCGCGAGGGCGCCGCCAGCGGGCGCTTCGCCTCGCTGATCTGGACCCGGGCAGACTAAGAGCTGAGAGTCACCGGCGACGGCACGTAGATCTCGGGTTTGACCTTGGGCGGTTCGGTGAGCGCATGCAGGAATGCGTTGCGCCAGGTGGTGATGTCGTTGCGTTCCAGGACGTCCATCATCGACTGCCAGCGCATCCGGCGTTCCTTCAGCGGCATCTCGAGCGCTCGCTTGAGCGCCTCCGACACTTCGTCGAGGTCGGACGGATTCACCAGCAGCGCCGCGTCCAGTTCCTGCGCCGCGCCTGCGAAGCGCGACAGCACCAGCACACCCGGATCCTGTGGGTCCTGGCAGGCCACGTATTCCTTGGCGACGAGGTTCATGCCGTCCCGGAGCGGCGTGACCAGACCCACTTTTGCCACGCGGAAATAGCCGGCCAGCACCTTGTGCGCGAACGACTTGTTCACGTAGCGGATGGGCACCCAGTCCGGTTCCGCGTACTGGCCATTGATATGGCCCGCGCTGCGTTCCAGCTCGCGGCGCAGCGAGCGGTATTCCGGCACGTCGGAGCGCGACGGCGGTGCGATCTGCAGGAGCGACACGCGGCCGCGCATCTCCTTGTGGTCTCGCAGCAGTCGTGCGAAGCCCTCGAAGCGCTCCGGCAGGCCCTTGGAGTAGTCCAGGCGGTCGACGCCGATGATCAGGGCGCGGTCGTCAATGGACGCCTTCAGTTTCGCGACCGCGCCGCTGTCTTCCGCGCGGTGTGCGAGTTCCACCGCCTCTGCGGTGTCGATGCTGATGGGGAATACACCGGCACGGAAGATGCGACCGTTCGCGGCGCGAATGCGGCCGCCGGTGCGCATGGCGGCGCCCAGTTCGTGCAGGAAATAATCTTCGAGGGCGCGCAGGTCTCGCTGGGTGTGCACGCCGACGAGGTCGTACGAAGCCAGCGGCTCCAGTATCTCCCGGTGGCGGGGCAGCGTGATCAGCAGGCCCGCCGCGGGCAGCGGCGTGTGCAGGAAGAAGCCGATGCGGTTTTCCACGCCCAGCTCGCGCAGCATCGCGGCGAGCGGGATCAGGTGGTAATCGTGCACCCAGACGATATCGTCCTTGCGGAGGAGTTTCGCCACGCGCTTCGCGAACGCGCGATTGACCCGCAGGTAGCCCTCCAGGTGGTCGCGGCGGTAGTCCACGAGGTCGCCGCGATAGTGGAACAGCGGCCACAGGGCGCGATTGGCGAAGCCGCTGTAGTAGTCGTCATGGTCCGCCTTGGACATGTCGATCGTGGCGTAGCTGATGTTTCCTTCCTGGACCTCGTGCAGTTCCTTGCCGGTCTCGGCGGCGATGTTGCCGCTCCATCCGAACCACAGGCCGCCCATTTCCTGCAGCGCCGCGTTCATCGCGGACGCCAGTCCACCGGTCTGCGTCTGCTTGGGCAGCGCAACGCGGTTCGATATGACGACTAGTCGACTCATTGTCTCCCTGCGGCTCCTTGCGTCAATGCGGCTTTCACGGAATCCAGCCAAGCATGGACATCGCCTGGGCTAGACAATGTGAACACGGCCGATGACGGTGTTCTTGCACCCACGCGTACCGATGCCCCGCCGCGATCGTTCACCAGCGAGAAGGCGTGTTCGTCGGTGAGGTCGTCGCCCAGGTACACCGGACTCCGTCCCCGAAAGGGCGGGGTGTCGAGGAAGGCTGCCACCGCCACGCCCTTGTCCATGCCGCGGGGCTTGAACTCGTAGACGTAGCTGCCCGGCTGAAGTTCGAAGCCGGGGAAGCGGGCGGCGATGGCGGGAGCCAGGTGCTCCAGCTCGCCGAGGTATTCGGGGTGTTCGCGGCAGTGCAGGGCGACGGACCAGCTCTTGTCTTCGACACGGACCCCCGGCATGGCCAACGCGGCGCTGTGCACTTCGTCGCGCAGGCGGGCAAGTTCCGCGGCGTCGACCGGCACCGTGACGGTTCGTCCGTCCGTCTCGCGGCGTTCGAGCCCATGCTGCCCCGCGGCGGCCCAGCGGGGGCGGCCGAAAATGTCGTCCAGGCTTGCGATGGCTCGCCCACTGACCAGGGCGAGGGCGCCATCCAGCGTTTCGTGGAGGGCATCCAGGGTGTCGAGCATGCCTTCGGGCACCACCACGCCTTCGGGGTCGTCGGCGAAGGCAAGCAGGGTGCCGTCGGCATCCAGGAACAAGGCGGTGCCAGGTGTCACGAGATGAGCGGGCGGACGCGGCAAATGGTCGCTGGTGACTGTCACGGTGGCTCCAGGTTCGGCGATCCCCTCAGGATGCAACGCGGGCCGTGAAAAATCCGCTGCATGCGAGCACAGTTGCCGTTGAAGCCTCGCGGGGGAACCCGCATTTGTGTGGCCAGAGGCGGTCGCGGGGAGGGCCCGGGGCGCGCCATACCTTCGGAGACAATACGATGCGAATGGACAGACTCACGTCGCGATTCCAGCAGGCCTTGGCAGACGCTCAGTCGCTGGCCGTCGGCCGCGACCACAATATCCTCGAGCCGACGCACCTCCTGGTCGCGCTCCTCGACCAGCAGGGCGGCTCCACCGCGCCGCTGCTCACGCAGGCACAGGTGAACGTGCCTGCACTGCGCCAGCGCCTGGGGGAGATCCTCGAGCGCATGCCGCGGGTGAGCGGGCAGGAAGGAAACATCAGCGTCGGCAACGATCTGAACCGCCTGCTCAATCTCACCGACAAGCTGGCCCAGCAACGCGGCGACCAGTTCATCGCCAGCGAGCTGTTCGTGCTGGCAGCGCTGGAAGATCGCGGGGAGGCCGGCGGCGCGCTGAAGGCCGCCGGTGCCACCAAGGCGAACCTCGAAGCCGCCATCGAGAAGCTGCGCGGCGGCGAGAAGGTGCAATCGGAAAACGCGGAAGACCAGCGTCAGGCGCTCGAGAAGTACACCATCGACCTCACCGAGCGGGCCGAGAGCGGCAAGCTGGACCCGGTGATCGGCCGCGACGAGGAAATCCGGCGCACGATTCAGGTCCTGCAGCGCAGAACGAAGAACAACCCCGTGCTGATCGGCGAACCCGGCGTGGGCAAGACGGCCATCGTGGAGGGTCTGGCGCAGCGCATCGTCAACGGCGAGGTGCCCGAGGGCCTGCGGGACAAGCGCGTGCTGTCGCTCGACATGGGCGCGCTGATCGCCGGCGCCAAGTTCCGCGGTGAATTCGAAGAGCGCCTGAAGGGCGTGTTGAACGACCTGTCGAAGCAGGAAGGACAGGTGATCCTGTTCATCGACGAGCTGCATACGATGGTCGGCGCGGGCAAGGCCGATGGCGCCATGGACGCCGGCAACATGTTGAAGCCCGCGCTGGCGCGCGGCGAACTCCATTGCATTGGCGCGACCACGCTCGACGAATACCGCAAGTACGTGGAGAAAGACGCCGCCCTGGAGCGCCGCTTCCAGAAGGTGTACGTGGGCGAGCCGAGCGTGGAAGACACCATTGCGATCCTGCGCGGTTTGAAGGAGCGCTACGCGGTGCACCACGGCGTGGAAATCACCGACCCCGCCATCGTCGCGGCCGCGACGCTGTCGGCACGCTACATTCCGGATCGGCAGCTTCCCGACAAGGCCATCGATCTGATGGACGAAGCGGCCTCGCGCATCCGTATGGAAATCGATTCCAAGCCGGAGGAACTGGATCGTCTGGAGCGCCGGCTCATCCAGCTCAAGATCCAGCGCGAGATGCTGAAGAAGGAGCAGGACGACGAGTCGAAGCAGCGCCTCGCCAACCTGGAGGCCGATATCGAGAAACTCGACCGGGAATTCTCCGACCTCAACGAGGTGTGGAAGTCGGAGAAGGCCACGCTGCAGGGCGCCACCAAGATCAAGGAGCAGATCGAGCAGGCTCGCCTCGAACTGGAGGCTGCGCAGCGCCGGCAGGACTATGGCGCGATGAGCGAGATCCAGTACGGCCGCCTCCCGGCGCTGGAGGCGCAGCTTGCCGCGGCGCAGAAGGCCGAGAAGCAGGACTTCACGCTGTTGCAGGATCGCGTCACGGCCGAGGAAATCGCCGAGGTGGTGGCCCGCTGGACGGGCATTCCCGTAGCGAAGATGCTCGAGGGCGAGCGTGAGAAGCTGCTGCACATGGAAGAGGCGCTGCATGCGCGCGTGGTGGGGCAGGAGGAAGCGGTGCGCGCGGTGTCGGATGCGATCCGGCGCGCGCGGGCGGGGCTGTCCGATCCCAATCGTCCCTATGGCTCGTTCCTGTTCCTCGGGCCGACCGGCGTCGGCAAGACGGAGCTGTGCAAGGCTCTGGCCGACTTCCTGTTCGACACGCAGGACGCCATGGTGCGCATCGACATGAGCGAGTTCATGGAGAAGCACTCCGTGAGCCGGCTGGTCGGCGCGCCCCCTGGCTACGTGGGTTACGAAGAGGGCGGTTATCTCACGGAAGCGGTGCGCCGCCGCCCGTACAGCGTGATCCTGCTCGACGAGGTGGAGAAGGCGCATCCGGATGTCTTCAACATCCTGCTCCAGGTGCTCGACGACGGCCGCCTCACCGACGGCCAGGGCCGTACGGTCGACTTCCGCAACACCGTCATCGTCATGACGTCGAACCTCGGCTCGAATCTCATCCAGGAACAGGCCGGCGACAGCGAGGCCGACTACCTGCAGATGAAAGCCTCGGTGCTGGGCGTGGTGCAGGCGCACTTCCGTCCGGAGTTCATCAACCGTCTCGACGACCTCGTGGTGTTCCGTCCGCTGGACAAGAAGCAGATTCGTGCCATCGCGCGCATCCAGCTCGATTATCTGGCCCGGCGGCTCGCCGACCGTCAGCTGTCGCTGGACATTTCGGATGCCGCGCTCGACCTGCTGGGCAGCGTGGGTTTCGACCCCGTGTACGGTGCGCGACCGCTGAAGCGTGCGATCCAGCAGCAGCTGGAAAACCCGCTGGCCCAGCGCATCCTGCAAGGGGCGTTCTCGCCCGGGCAGACGGTGCGCGTGGACTCCGACGGGAGCCGCCTCGCCTTTACGGCGGCGTGAGTCGGCGGCTTGCGCCGCCTGTAAGTCGGCCGCTGCGCGGCCTGGGAACCGTCAGCTCACTCTTCGGTTGACGGTTCCCAGCGTGCGCGGCACGCGACTCACAGGCCGCGTAGCGGCCGACTTACGCGATAATGCGACAGATAGGACCTTGAGGTACCCCAATGCCCATCTACGAATTCCAGTGCCAGGCCTGCGGCCACCGTTTCGACCGCCTGCAGAAGATGTCCGACCCCGATCCGACCACCTGCCCGAGCTGTGGCGAACCCCGCGTGGGCCGGATGCTGAGCGCGCCCCAGTTCCGCCTCGCCGGCAGTGGCTGGTACGAGACGGACTTCAAGAAGGAAGGCGACAAGAAGCGGAATCTGGCCGAGGGTTCGTCCGGCGCACCGGCTCCCGCGCCGGCACCTGCGGCGACGCCGGCGCCCGCGACGTCAACGCCTTCCTCGTCCTCCGGGTCGCCGTCTACCTAAGGCGGCGATCTCGCTCGGGCCTACAAGGGTCTGCGGCGTACGCCGACGCGACGTACGGCGGCTGTCCCGGTACCTTTTGACGTCATCCTCGGAGGTCGTCATGAAGGGAATCGCTGGTTTCGCATTCGTCGTCACTGTCGGCGGGGCGTTGTCGTTCACGTCACCGCAGGCACAGGCCGGTTGGGGCCCGTCGACAGTCAATTGTTACAGCGACGGCGGCCGCCGTTCGTATTGTCCGGTTCCGTGGCGCGAAGCACGACTTGCCCGGCAGGACTCCCGCGCACCGTGCGTCCGTGGCCAGTCATGGGGCCTCGATCGTGGCGGTATCTGGGTGGACGATGGCTGCCGCGGCCTCTTCGAGGATGCCGCCGGCTATGACGACCGCTCATATCGCGTCGATCATTACCATCACGGCGGCCACGACGAAAGCTGGCGTCGCTACGACGACCGGCCGCGCTGGACGTCGGACTATCCGCCGCATCCCATCCGTCCACAGCCGTCCATCCGTCCTGCTCGTCCGGCCGCGGCCGCTCGGGGTGGCGACGGCCGGATCGTGTCCTGCGACAGCAATGACAACAAGCGCGTGTTTTGCCGCTGGCCGATCGGGCAGGGGGCGAGGCTGGTAGAGCAGACCTCCCGCAGTGATTGTGTCGAGGGGCACAGCTACGGTTTCGCGGCCGATGGCATCTGGGCCGCGAAGGGGTGCCGGGGGAAGTTCAACATCGGTTACTGAAGCCGCTGACAACTTCCTGCGATCCGTTCAAACATTGTTGCGTTTTCCTCGGATAACTTTCGACCACACACATCGGAGGGACGGGGACATGAAAACGATCCTGGGACTGGCGGCAACGGTGGCACTCGGTGCGGCGGCTTTCGCGGCACCGCACGTGGCGCACGCCCAGCGCGGCGGCGACACGGTCAATTGCTACAGCGACAACGGACGCCGCTCGTATTGCCGGGTCCCTTGGCGCGATGCCCGCCTGGTCCGCCAGGATTCGAAGACGGACTGCATCCGCGGCCGCACCTGGGACATCGATCGCGGCGGCCTCTGGGTCGACGACGGATGCCGCGGCATCTTCCAGGAGGCGCGGGGCTGGGGCGGTGGCGGCCGGCCGGGCTGGGACGATCATGACGGCCGCCCGGGTTGGGGCGGCGGCCCCGGCGGCGGTGGGCGCATCGTGTCCTGCGACAGCAACGACAACAAGCGCGTGTTCTGCCGCTGGCCGATCGGGCGCGGCGCCCGGTTGGTCGAGCAGACCTCGCGGAACAACTGCGAGGAAGGCTACAGCTACGGCTTTACCCGGGACGGCATCTGGGCCGATCGCGGCTGCCGCGGCAAGTTCGATATCGGCCGCTGAGCGGCCGTTCCGGCTCTGGAAGGCACCCCGGCTCGTGGTACGATCCGGGGTCTTTTCCCCAGAGTTTCCAGCGCATGCGCACCCATCTTTGCGGACTCATCGACGAGTCGCTGATCGGCCAGGACGTCACCCTCTGCGGGTGGGTCAATACCCTTCGCCTCCAGAGCCATGTGGCCTTCGTCGACCTTCGCGACCACGAAGGCGTGGCCCAGGTGGTGATCGAGCGTGAAAACGCGCCGGCTTTCGCCGTTGCCGGCGAGCTCGGTTATGAATTCGTGGTGCGCGTCACCGGGCAGATCCGCAAGCGTCTCTCGGCGAACGACAAGCTGAAGACCGGCACGGTCGAGCTGCTGGCGGAGAAGGTGGAGATCCTCAACGCGGCACGCGATCTTCCGTTCGCGCTGCACGAATCGCCGAACGAGGACCTGCGGATGACCTACCGCTACCTCGACCTGCGCCGCCCGGAGATGCAGAAGATGATGCGCACGCGCACCGCGCTGGTGCGCGAGCTGCGCCGCTACCTGGACGCCGCGGGGTTCCAGGACATCGAAACCCCGATCCTCACAAAGGCCACGCCCGAGGGTGCCCGCGACTACCTCGTGCCGAGCCGCGTGCATCCGGGCCAGTTCTATGCCTTGCCGCAGTCGCCGCAGCTGTTCAAGCAGATCCTGATGATGGCCGGTTTCGACCGCTACTATCAGATCGCCCGCTGCTTCCGCGACGAAGACCTGCGCGCCGACCGCCAGCCGGAATTCACCCAGCTCGACCTCGAGTTTGCCTTCGTCGAGGAGCGCGACGTCCAGGACTTCGTGGAAAACCTCATCCGCCACGTGTTCCGCGAAGTGCGCCAGGTGGAACTGGATGCCGTGTTCCCGCGCATGACCTACGAGGAAGCCATGCGCCGCTTCGGCTCCGACAAGCCCGACCTGCGCATCCCGCTGGAACTGGTGGACATCGCCGAGGCGGTCAAGCACGTGGAGTTCAAGGTGTTCTCCGGTCCTGCGAACGATCCGGCCGGGCGCGTGGCCGCCTTGCGCGTGCCGGGCGCCGCCGACCTCTCCCGCAAGGACATCGACGGCCTTACGGAATACGCCGCCAAGTACGGTGCCAAGGGTCTCGCCTGGCTGAAGGTGGACGACCTGGCCAAGGGCCGCGACGGCATCAACTCGCCGGTGGCGAAGTTCCTCGACGACGCCGCGCTGGATCAGGTGTTGAAGCTCACCGGCGCCGCCAGCGGCGACATCGTGTTCTTTGGCGCGGGCGGCTGGAAAACGGTCACCGATTTCATGGGCGCGCTGCGCATCAAGCTGGGCCGCGACCGGGGCATGGTCGAGAACAGCTGGAAGCCGCTGTGGGTCACCGACTTCCCGATGTTCGAATATGACGAGGAAGAAAAGCGCTTCGTCGCGCTGCATCATCCGTTCACGGCGCCGAAGGTCGACGACATTGCCGACCTGCGCGCGAATGCTGCAGTGGCCGTCAGCCGCGGTTACGACATGGTGCTCAACGGTAACGAGATCGGCGGCGGATCCATCCGTATCCATCGTCCCGAGATGCAGAGCGCGGTCTTCGACCTGCTCGGCATCGGCGAGGAAGAGGCCGAGGCGAAGTTCGGCTTCCTGTTGAAGGCGCTGCGTCTCGGGGCGCCTCCGCACGGCGGCCTGGCCTTTGGCATCGACCGCATCGCCGCGCTGATGGCCGGCACCGAATCCATTCGCGACGTCATCGCCTTCCCGAAGACCACCAGCGCGCAGGACCTCATGACCGACGCGCCGTCGCAGGTTTCCGAGCCGCAGCTGAAAGAGCTGCACGTTCGCGTGGCGGCCGCGGAGCCGGCGAAGGCTTGATCCGGATGCCGCGATGAACGCCTCCCAGGCCCACGTCCTGCTGCTGCACGGGCTGTGGATGCGCGGGTTCGCCATGGCCATGCTGCATCGACGCCTTCGCGAGGAGGGGTTCGAGGTGCACCAGTTCGAGTACATGAGCGTGGCCGCGCCGCCGGAACAGGCGATCGCGCGGCTGCGCAAGCGTATCCGCGCGCTGGGGCCGGGCCCGGTTCACGTGGTGGGACACAGCCTGGGCGGCATCCTGGCCCTGCTGGCCTGCCGCGACGACGACCTGCCGGACGGGCGCATCGTCTGTCTCGGCTCGCCGCTCAACGGCAGCGGCGCGGCCCGCGGCCTTACCCATCGCTGGGGCGGAGACATGCTGCTGGGGCGTTCGAAGGAACTGCTCGAACATGGCCTGGACCGCTGGGACGGCCGCCGCGAGGTGGGCGTGATTGCCGGACGGCAGCCCGTGGGCCTCGGATCGCTGGTCGGCGACGTGGGCAGCGAGCATGACGGCTCGGTCGGCGTGGAGGAAACGCGCCTCCCGGGTCTCACGGCGCATTGCGTCCTGGAAACGAGTCACACCGGCATGCTGGTCTCGGCCGATGTGGCCCGCCAGGTGGCGTTTTTCCTGCGCGAAGGCCGCTTTGATACCTCTCCTTAGCGCCCTGTGGGAGCCGGCTACGCCGGCGATTCCGCGGTAGCGGGCAATCTTGCCGCAAGGGTCCATCGCCGCTGAAGCGGCTCCCACAGCGGCATGATGCCGCGTGGTCGCAGCATGTCTCGCCGCCATGGCGGCTCCCTACAGTAGCCCCGCTTCCGCTAGAATCGCGCCCCTGTCCGTCCGGTAGATCCAGGAATCGAACATGGGTAGAGGCCCGTCCATCGAAGGTCGCAAGAACGCCGAAGACGCCAAGCGCGCCAAGGTGTTCACGAAGCTGATCCGCGAAATCACCATCGCCACCCGTGGCGGCGTGCCCGACCCCAACGGCAACCCGCGCCTGCGCGCCGCCGTCGACAAGGCCCTGGCCGCCAATATGACGAAGGACACCATCGAGCGCGCCATCAAGCGCGGTTCGGGTGCCGACGGCGGCGCGGACATGCACGAAATCCGCTATGAAGGCTACGGCCCGGCGGGCACCGCGCTGATCATCGACTGCGTCACCGACAACCAGACCCGCACGGTGGCCGACGTGCGCGCCGCGCTCAACAAGCTCGGCGGAAACATGGGCACCACCAACTCGGTGGCCTTCCAGTTCACCCGCGTGGGCCAGGTGGTGGTCCACACCGGTGGCGACGCCGATGTGGAGGCGAAGCTCGAGGAAGCCGCCATCGAGAACAACGCGGAAGACATCGTGATCGAGAACGGCGTCGGCACCGTGTTGCTCGCCCCCGATCCGATCGCGGTGGAAGCCATGCGCAAGGCGCTGGCCGCCGCCGGCTTCGACGTCGACGGCTCCGACGTGGTCATGCGCCCGAACGGGCCGCTGGTCACGCCCACCGGCGAGGCGCTCGAGCAGTTCGAAAAACTGCTGGACCGCCTGAATTCGCTCGACGACGTGGACGAGGTCTACCACAACGCCGTCCTGCCGGCCCACGACGAGGGCTGACGCCCCGTCGCACCATGATCCGCATCCTCGGTATCGATCCGGGCAGCCAGCGTACCGGCGTCGGTGTGATCGACGTGGCGGACAACGGCGCGGTGAGCCACGTGTGGCACGGCGCACTGCTCGTTTCGGGCGAGGCCAGCTTTCCGCTGCGCCTGAAACGCATCTTTGACGAACTGTGCGGGATCATCGGCGAGCACGGTCCGGCGGAAGCCGCGATCGAGCGCGTGTTCATGGCACGCAACGCGGACTCGGCCCTGAAACTGGGGCAGGCGCGCGGGGCGGCCGTGTGTGCCGTGGTCAGTCAGGGAATCGTCGTGCACGAATACGCCGCGACCGAGGTGAAACAGGCAGTGGTCGGTACCGGCCGTGCCGACAAGACCCAGGTCCAGCACATGATCGGGATGATCCTCGGTATCAAGGGTCCGCTGCAGGCGGATGCCGCCGACGCGCTGGCGATCGCGATCGCCCATGCGCACACCCGTTCCAGCATCGAACGCGTGGGTATCCCGCGCACCGCATGGAGACGCCGCCGATGATCGGCCGCCTGCGTGGCACCCTCATAAGCAAGCAGCCCCCGTCGCTCCTCATCGAGGTGGGCGGCGTGGGATACGACGTCGACGCACCCATGTCGACCATCTACGACCTTCCCGCCACGGGCAAGGAAGTGATCCTCCTCACCCATTACGCGGTGAAGGAAGACGGCGTGGCCCTCTATGGCTTCCTGCGCGAGGCGGAGCGGGCGATGTTCCGCAATCTGCTCAAGGTGAGCGGCATCGGCGCGAAGATCGCGCTGGCCGTGTTGTCCGGCGTCGCCACCGACGAACTGTCGCGGCTGGTGCACGCGGGCGACGTGGTGGCGCTCACCAAGATCCCGGGCATCGGCAAGAAGACTGCGGAGCGCATGGTGGTGGAATTGCGCGATCGTGTGGATGCCGTGGGCGTACGCCTGCCCGTCGGCACGATGGGCGAGGCGGCACCGGTGGATCCGGTGAGCGAAGCCACCGTGGCCCTGCAACAACTCGGTTACAAGCCCGTGGAAGCTTCGCGGCTGGTACAGAAGGCCGCGGCGGAAGGGGATTCCGCCGAAGCCATCATCCGCAAGGCGCTGCGCGCAGCGCTCGGAGGTTGAAAGTGAAAATGGAAAACTCCGCCGAAGACTTACAGCACGCGCACGGTCGTCGCCTGGGCGCGCTCGCGCTAGGCGCCATCGGCGTCGTCTTCGGCGATATCGGCACGAGCCCGCTATACACCATGAAGGAAACGCTGGGCACGCACGGCATGACGCCGCATCCGGCGGCGGTGCTGGGCGTGCTGTCGCTGATCTTCTGGTCACTGATCATGGTGGTGTCGTTGAAATACGTCACCTTCGTGATGCGCGCGGACAACAAGGGTGAAGGCGGCATCATGGCGCTCATGGCGCTCGCGCAGCGCAGCGTCAGCGGCTCGCCGCGGGCGCGCTGGGTGCTGGCGGCGATCGGCATCTTCGGCGCCTCGCTGTTCTATGGCGACGGCGTGATCACGCCGGCCATCTCGGTCCTCTCCGCGGTGGAAGGTCTGGAAGTTGCCGCGCCGCAACTCGACACCTACGTGCTGCCGATCTGTCTGGTCATCATTTTCGTGTTGTTCGCCGTGCAACGGCATGGCACGAACATCGTCGGCAAGGCGTTCGCGCCGGTGATGGTCCTGTGGTTCCTCGTGCTGGCCTTCCTCGGCCTGCGCCAGCTCGTGGCGCATCCTCAGGTGCTGGCTGCCTTGAACCCCTGGTATGCGGTGAGCTTCTTTCGCGAGCACGGCAAGCTGTCGTTCATCGCACTGGGCGGTGTGGTGCTGGCGCTCACCGGTGCCGAGGCGCTGTACGCGGACATGGGCCATTTCGGAAAGCGTCCGATCCGGCTGGCCTGGTTCGGATTCGTGCTGCCGGCCCTGCTGATCAACTACTTCGGCCAGGGCGCACTGCTTCTGCACGACCGCAGCGCCATCGAGAATCCGTTCTATCACATGGTGCCGGAAGAGTGGCTCTACCCGATGGTGGCGCTGGCGACGATGGCGGCGATCATCGCTTCGCAGGCCGTCATCTCAGGGGCGTTCTCGATGACCCGCGAGGCCATGTCCCTGGGCTATTCGCCCCGCATGGCGGTGGTGCACACCTCGCACGAAATGTCAGGGCAGATCTTCGTCCCGTGGGTGAACAGGCTGCTGCTGGTGCTGGTGTTCCTCGCCGTGCTGGGCTTCCGTTCCTCGAACAATCTCGGCGCGGCCTACGGCATCGCCGTGACCGGCACCATGACGATGACGACGCTGCTGGCCCTGGTGGTCGCTCGCCTGCGCTGGCACTGGCACTGGTCCGCGGTGATCACCGTGGGCGTGATTTTCCTCATCACCGATCTGGCGTTCTTCGGCGCCAATGCACTGAAGATCGCCCATGGCGGCTGGTTCCCGCTGGTCCTGGGCGTGATCATCTTCACGGTGATGACCACCTGGCGCCGGGGCAGGGACCTCGTGGTGCGCGAGATCAAGCAGTCGGGCCTGGCGCTGGAACCGTTCGTCGCGAACATCGCGGACCATCCGCCGCTCATCGTTCCGGGCACGGCGGTGTTCCTCACCGCGAACCAGAACGCCGTGCCGCACGCAATGTTGCACAACCTGAAGCACAACAAGGTGCTGCACGAGCGCAATGTGCTGCTGACGGTGGAAATGCTGGAGACGCCGGTCGCGGAGAGCGACGAGCGCATGGAAGTGATCGATTACGGCAGCGGCTTCTACGGCCTGCAGCTGCGATACGGCTTCGCCGAGGATCCAAACATCCCGAACTCGCTCTCGCGTGCGGGTGCACTGGGCCTGGACTTCGACATGATGGACACGACCTTCTTCCTGTCGCGCGAAACCATCGTCGCCGACGTCCGCCGCCCGGGCATGGCCCTGTGGCGCGACAAGCTGTTCGCCTTCCTTGCGCGTAATGCGATGCCGGCGACGGCGTTCTTCCAGATCCCGGGCAACCGGCTGATCGAACTGGGCGCCCAGGTCGAGATTTGAGGTGGGGTGCGTGAGTCGGCCACTTCGTGGCCTGTAAGTCGCGGGCTTCGCCCGGCTGTGAACCGTAAGCTTACGCCTCGACTCACGGTTCACAGGCCGCGCAGCGGCCGACTCGCAGGTCGCGCAAGCGACCGACTTACGAACCGCACAGGTCGCGCAGCGACCGACTCACAGCGCATAATGCGGCCCATGTCCGAACACCGCATCATTTCCTCCGCTGCCGCCATGGACGACGAGGCGCTGGAGGCCAGCATCCGGCCGAAGCGGCTGGCCGAGTATCTCGGCCAGCAGGCGGTTCGCGAGCAGATGGCCATCTATATCGAAGCGGCGCGTCGTCGGGGCGGGGCGCTGGACCATACGCTCATCTTCGGGCCGCCCGGCCTGGGCAAGACCACGCTTTCGCATGTGATTGCGAACGAACTGGGGGTGAGCGTGCGGTCCACGTCCGGACCGGTGCTGGAGCGGGCGGGCGACCTCGCGGCGCTGCTCACCAATCTCGAGGCCAACGACGTCCTTTTCGTGGACGAGATCCATCGCCTGTCCCCGGTGGTCGAGGAAGTGCTCTATCCGGCGATGGAGGACTTCCAGATCGACATCATGATCGGCGAAGGCCCCGCGGCGCGCTCCATCAAGCTCGATCTTCCGCCTTTCACGCTGATCGGGGCGACGACACGCGCGGGCCTGCTCACCGGGCCGCTGCGCGACCGCTTCGGCATCATCCAGCGCCTGGAGTTCTACAGCATCGAGGAACTCACGGCGATCGTCCGTCGCGCGGCGCGCATCTTCGGCATCGAATGCGAATTCGAGGGCGCGGTGGAAATCGCCCGCCGTTCCCGCGGCACGCCGCGCATCGCCAATCGCCTGCTGCGCCGGGTTCGCGATTTCGCGGAGGTGCGCGGCGACGGCCGCATCACGCACGAGTTGGCCCGTGCGGCCACCGACATGCTGAAAGTGGACGCCGAAGGCTTCGACGACCTCGACCGCCGCCTGCTCGGCATCATCATCGAGAACTTCGACGGGGGGCCGGTGGGCGTGGAATCGCTGGCCGCAGCGCTCAGCGAAGATCGCGGCACCCTGGAAGACGTGGTGGAGCCGTACCTGATTCAGCAGGGCTACCTGATCCGAACGGCGCGAGGCCGCATGGCTTCGGCCAAGGC
Organism: Luteibacter jiangsuensis; assembly: GCF_011742555.1. Classification (GTDB taxonomy): domain Bacteria; phylum Pseudomonadota; class Gammaproteobacteria; order Xanthomonadales; family Rhodanobacteraceae; genus Luteibacter; species Luteibacter jiangsuensis. The sequence goes on along the minus strand of NZ_JAAQQR010000004.1, from coordinate 375,184 downwards.
CTGGCGGCACCTGGGGCTGACCCCGCCGCCACGCCAGGCAGCCACGCCCGACCTCTTTTCGGACGGGGCATGAGCGTTTTCAGCTGGCCTGTCCGTATCTACTGGGAAGACACCGACGCCGGTGGCGTCGTCTACCACGCGAATTACATCCGTTTCATGGAACGGGCGCGGACGGAATGGCTGCGCGCCCAGGGCATCGACCAGCTTTCGCTGCGTGAGTCGACCTCGCTGGGCTTCGTCGTCCGCGACATGCACCTCGACTTCCACCGCCCGGCCCGTCTGGATGATGAACTTAAAGTCACGGTGAGCGTCAAAGAACGCCGTTCAGCCAGTATGCTGTTCGGTCAGGAGATTGTGCGGGGGGATGCGGCACTGGTACGCGCGCAGGTGCGCGTGGCGTGCGTCAACCTCGACACGATGCGCCCGGCGCAGATCCCGGCGGGTCTGTTTGCCAACGAATTCCCCATTACCTGATAGCCAGATACCCGGCGGAGAGCCCTCAAGCGATGAACGGTGGACTGAACATTTTCAAGCTGGTGTCGGAAGCGAGCCTGCCCGTACAACTGGTGATGCTCCTCTTGCTGGTGTTCTCGTTCCTCTCCTGGGTGATCATCATCCGTAAATACAGCCAGCTGAAGACGGCGCACGATAACGCCGAAGCCTTCGAAGACCGCTTCTGGTCCGGCGCCGACCTTGCCGCCCTGTTCCGCGAGGTGGGCAATCGCGAGGGGCAGCACGGCATCGAGAACGTCTTCGAGGCGGGCTTCCGCGAGTTTGCCCGCCAGCGCCAGCGCCGCGTCACCGACGCCAACCGGGTCATCGAGGGCTCGGAGCGCGCCATGCGCGTGGCCGGCACGCGCGAGATCGGCAAGCTGGAGCAGAACCTGGAGTTCCTGGCCAATGTCGGTTCGATCAGCCCCTACGTGGGTCTCTTCGGCACCGTCTGGGGCATCATGGGCGCCTTCCAGGGCCTGGGCGAAATGAAGGACGTCACCATCTCGGTCGTCGCGCCGCACATTTCCGAGGCGCTGATCGCCACCGCCATGGGCCTGTTCGCCGCCATTCCGGCTGTCTGGGCATACAACCGCTACGCCAACAAGGTCGAGCGCATCGCGTCGCGCTACGAGGTGTTCCAGGAAGAGTTCTCCTCCGTACTGCAGCGCCAGATCCATACCGACGACGCGGCCTGAGCGGGAGCGTACGCCATGCGCACTACCTACCGCAGGCACAAGCGGAAGCTGAAATCCGAGATCAACGTCGTGCCGTACATCGACGTGATGCTCGTGCTGCTGATCATCTTCATGGTCACTACGCCGATGATGAACCTCGGCGTGGACATCCAGCTGCCGCAGACCAACGCCAAGTCGCTGCAGGACAAAAAGGACCCGATCGTGGTGTCCGTCGACGAGGCAGGCCAGATCTACCTCACGGCGAACGGCGCGAAGCGCGAGCCGGTCAGCGAGGACGAATTCCGCAAGAAGATCACCGCTTTCCATGACGCCAACCCGGAACTCCAGGTCCTGGTCGCGGGCGACCAGCGCGTGGGCTACGGCAAGGTCTATTCGATCCTCCCGATCCTGCAGGAGGCCGGTGTCTCCAAGATCGGCCTGATGAGCCAGCCCCAGTCGGCGCAGAATGGAAAACCGTAACGGCACGCCCCGCGCGGTCGTCCTCGCCGCGCTCCTGCACATCGGCATCGTGGCCTTCCTGGGCCTCGCGGTCATTCCGTGCTCGGATTACGAGAAATGGGCCGAGGCGATCGGCCTGCCGGCCGAGTGGAATCCGTTGAAGTGCCCGGCGCCCCTCGAACTGCCCGGCCAGATCATCGAGGCGACCCTGGTCGGCCCCACCGGCAGCCCGCCGCCGAAGGCGACGAAGGCCAAGCCGGTGCCCGATACCACGCCGCCGCCCCCGGTGGTGCCGACGCCGACGCCGCCGCAGGAGAAGCCCAAGGTAGAAACCCTCCCGCCGCCGCCGAAGCAGCCCGACCTGAAGGACCAGGAGAAGGTGGTGGATGACGCCGTGCAGAAGGCTGAGGACGCCAAGCGCCTGCAGGAAGAGAAGCAGCGCCAGCGCCAGGCCGAGCTCGACGCCGAGCAGGAGCAGAAGAAGAAAGAGAAACAGAAGGAAATCGACGACATCTTCAAGCAGCTTGACGCGGCGAAGGCCCAGACGAAGAAGGCCGACACCACCAAGAAGCAGGCCGAGCAGCAACTTAAGGACCTGCAGAACGCCAAGGACGATGGCCTGCCGGACCTGCCGCCGGCCGATCAGCGGCAGTCGGGCACGAATGGCCGTGACACGGGCAAGCTGGGCCAGTACCTGGCCGCCATCCAGAACGCGGTCACGCAGAACTGGCTCCGTCCGGACAGCATGCCGCCCACTTCCTGCGTGGTGCACATCGTGCAGGTGCCGGGTGGGCAGGTGCTCAGTGCCAAGGTGGACTCCAGCTGCCCGTACGACGCCGCCGGACGCGCCTCGGTGGAGAACGCCGTGCTGCGCGCCCAGCCGCTGCCTTACCAGGGCTTCGAGGACGTCTTCCAGCGCAACCTAACGTTCACGTTCAGGCCGCAATGATGTAGCGCCCTTGTCCCGCCCCGGCCAGGTGCCAGGGCGGGGCAGGGCGGTTCAGATTCGGGTCACTCAGCACGTGGCCGTCGCGTTAACATTTCGCCGCTGTCCCACTATCCAGGTCGCAATGAATCCGCCCATGCGCAGAACGCTTTCACGTCTCGTCCTCCTCCTGGCCGCGCTGGCCGCCCTCGTGGCCGGTCCGGCCGCCGCCCAGTCGCTCAACGTGGAAATCGTCGGCGGGCTGAAAACGGCCATTCCCATCGCCGTCGTGCCTTTCGCCCAGGCCGGGGGCGCGCCGCTGCCGACCGATGTCGCCGACGTCATCCGCGCGGATTTCAACCGTTCGGGCAAGTTCCGCTCGCTGGACAAGAACGACATCGTCGAAACCCCGTCCCAGGGCTCGGACGTCAAGTTCGCCACGTGGCGCCTGCTCAAGCAGGACTACCTGACCATCGGCCGCATCAGCGACGCCGGTGGCGGCATGCTCAAGGTCGAGTACGAACTGTGGGACGTGAACCGCCAGCAGAGCCTGCTCGCGCAGTCGTTCACCGCCCCCGCGGGCGACCTCCGCGGCGTGGCGCACCAGATCGCCGACCAGATCTACGAAAAAATCACCGGTGTGCGCGGCGCCTTCTGGACCCGTATCGCCTACATCACCGCGGTCGGCGTGGGCAACAACACCACCTATTCCCTGATCGTGGCCGACTCGGACGGTTACAACCCGCAGGTCGTGGCGCGGTCGCGCGAGTCGCTGCTCGGCCCCGCCTGGTCGCCGGACGGTAGCAAGATCGCGTATGTCTCCTTCGAGAGCGGCAACTCGCAGGTCTACGTGCAGAACATCTCCACGGGCTCGCGCAGCCTGATCGCATCGCACCCGCGTGGCATCAACAGCGCCCCCGCGTGGTCGCCGGACGGCAGCAAGCTGGCCGTCAGCCTCTCGTACGTGGGCAATCCCGAGATCTTCGTCATCGACGTGGCCAGCCGGACGGAAACCCGACTGACCAACAACTTCGCCATCGACACCGAGCCTACCTTCACCCCGGACGGCCAGAGCATCATCTTCACCTCCGACCGCTCCGGCAAACCGCAGCTCTACCAGATGTCGGCCTCGGGCGGCGCAGCCCAGCGGCTCACCTTCCAGGGCGGCTTCAACGCAAGCGCCTCGGTGAGCTACGACGGCAAGCAGATTGCGATGGTGCAGGGCAACGGGAACGTGTATCGTATCGCCATCATGGACCGTAGTCTGGGTGGCCAGGTGCGTTTCGTTTCCCCGGGTAATGTGGACGATTCGCCCAGCTTCGCGCCCAATGCCAGCATGCTGCTCTATGCGGCATCGCAGGGTACGCGCGGCGTCCTGTATGCGGTTTCAGCCGATGGCCTCGTGCGTCAGCGTCTCGTCCTGTCCGACGGCGACGTGCGTGAGCCGTCTTGGGGACCCTATCGACAGCGCTGATGGCGCGCCCTGCCGGGCGGCGACATCGGCAACGTCCAGGGAAGGGCGCGGCGTGGCCGCGCCTTTTCCGCGGTCCAAAGGTTTTCCGGCGGGCGCCCAAGGGCAACCGTCGGAGCGAAGACGCCGGGTGCGGGACAGCGCCCCGTCGGCGTAGATGTAAGTAGAAAAACAGCCGGACAACCGGCGGTGCCTGTCCCGAAACCGAAAACCGACTGTCGGAACTCAACTGTTGAAGGAACGTCCCATGAATAAGACCGTTACCGTCACCCTGGCTGCCCTGCTCTGCGTTGGCGCCGCCGCGTGCTCGAAGAAGAACACCAAGCCGGCTCCCCTGCCGGAACAGCAGCCGGTCGCTCAGACCCAGGCCCCGACCAGCGACGGCAAGTACCAGCCGTCCGATCTCGACACCGACGCTTGCCTGCGTCAGCGCGTCGTGTACTTCGACTTCGACAAGAACGACGTCAAGCCGGAGTTCCAGCAGATCATCGCTTGCCACGCCAAGTACCTGCAGGACCGTCCGCAGTCGGCCATGACCCTCGAGGGTAACACCGACGAGCGCGGCACCCGCGAGTACAACCTGGGCCTCGGCGAGCGCCGTGGCAACGCCGTCTCCAGCGCCCTTCAGGCCGCTGGCGGTTCGGCTGGCCAGATCAACGTGACCAGCTACGGCAAGGAGAAGCCGACCTGCCGTGAGCACAACGAAGACTGCTGGGCCAAGAACCGTCGCGTCGAGATCGTGTACACCGCGAAGTAAGTAATGAAGAAGACTCTGGCTACCAGCATCACGGCCAGGCTTGGCGTGGCGGGCGCGATTGCGTCCGCCACGCTTTTTGCGTTGCCTGCCGCCGCCCAGGACACCCGCCTCAGCCTCGCCGACCGTGTGTCGCGGCTGGAGCAGCAGTCGCAGCAGCAGGCCGGCACCACCTCGCTGGTGAACCAGGTCAACGATCTGCAGCAGCAGCTGGCACAGCTGCAGGGTCAGATCGAGGAACTTCAGCACCAGAACCAGCAACTTCAGGATTCCCAGAAGGCACAGTACGCGGACCTCGATTCGCGGCTGGGCCGTATCGAGAAGGGTGGGGCGTCGCAGGGCCAGTCGCCTGCGGCCCCGGCCACCGCACCGGGCCCCTCCGCTTCTTCGGCCGCTCCCGCGGCCGTGCAACCCGCATCCGCAGGCGCGGCGGCCCCGGCCCAGGCGGCTGCCGGCGCAGCGCCGGCCCATGCCGATGCCGACCAGCAGGCTGCCTACGACGCCGCGTTCAAATCGCTGCGTGCCGGCGACTACGTCAGTGCTTCGCGCGGCTTCCGCGACTTCCTCGTCAAGTACCCCGACAGCCCGCTGGCGCCGAACGCCTATTACTGGCTGGGCGAGTCGTACTACGTCACCATGAACTACCCGGTGGCCATCGAGGCCTTCCAGCGTCTCGTGAAGCAGTATCCGCAGAGCGACAAGGTGTCCGACGGTCTGCTCAAGGTCGGCTACTGCCAGATCGAGCTGAAGCAGCAGGACGCCGCCGTCGCCACGCTCAAGCAGGTGGCCGCCAAGTATCCGGGCACGAAGGCCGCTGGCCTCGCACAGGAACGCCTGCGCCGCCTGCAGCGCCAGACGGCCAACTGATCCCATGAACGGCAGCACCGCAACGCCGGCGGACGTCTCGCCGGCCCCGCCCGTCCGGGAGCGGCTGCGCATCACCGAGATCTTCCACTCCGTGCAGGGCGAGGCCGATGCCATTGGCTGGCCCACGGTTTTCGTTCGCCTGACCGGTTGCCCCCTGCGTTGCGTGTGGTGCGACACGGAGTATTCCTTCCATGGCGGCCAATGGCACGACATCGACGCGATCCTCGCGGAAGTCGCCAGCCACGGTGCACGCCATGTATGCGTCACCGGCGGCGAGCCCCTGGCCCAGAAGCGCTGTCTCATCCTTCTGCGGAGGCTTTGCGACGCGGGTTACGAGGTGTCGCTTGAAACCTCCGGCGCACTGGATGTTTCCCAGGTCGATCCTCGCGTGCGCAAGGTCATGGACCTGAAGGCGCCGGATTCCGGTGAAAGCGGCCGCAACCTGTGGAGCAATCTCGACCATCTGCTGCCGCACGACCAGGTGAAGTTCGTGATCGCCAGCCGCGCAGACTTCGAGTGGTCGCGCGACGTCGTGCGCGAGCATGCGCTCGACGGCAAGGCGATGGTGCTGTTTTCCCCCGTGTGGTCCAGGGTCGAGCCGCGCGAACTGGCCGAATGGATCCTCGCCGAGCGCCTTCCCGTGCGCTTCCAGCTCCAACTGCACAAGCTGCTGTGGAACGACGCGGCCGGCCATTGATTCCAAGGTAATACGCATGAACGTACCGAACGCTTCCCGCAAGGCCGTCATCCTCGTGTCGGGTGGCATGGATTCCGCCGTCACCATAGCCATGGCGCGCGAACAAGGCTTCGAGGTCTACGCGCTCAGCGTCGCCTACGGGCAGCGGCATAGTTCCGAGCTGGAAGCCTCCGAGCGCGTGGCGACCATGCTCGGCGCCGTGGTGCACAAGACCGTGCACGTCGACCTGCGCAGCATCGGCGGCTCGGCCCTCACGGCCGACATCGATGTGCCGGAAGACGGCGGCGAAGGCATTCCCGTCACGTACGTGCCGGCGCGCAACACCATCATGTTGTCGATCGCGCTTGGTTGGGCGGAAGTGCTCGGCTCCAACGACATCTTCTGCGGCGTCAACGCCGTGGACTACTCGGGCTACCCGGACTGCCGTCCCGCCTTCATCGAGGCCTTCCAGTCGCTCGCCAATGTCGCTACCAAGGCCGGCGTGGAAGGCGCGGGCATCCGTATCCATGCGCCCCTGATGCAGATGGGCAAGGGCGACATCGTGCGCGAAGGCATGCGCCTCGGTGTGGATTTCGCGGCGACGGTCAGCTGCTACCAGGCCGACGCCGAAGGCCGCGCGTGCGGTCATTGCGATGCCTGTCGCCTGCGTGCCGAGGGTTTTGCGAAGGCAGGCGTGACGGATCCGACACGTTACGCTTGATCGTGGGATCGGCTCCGGTCACGACGTCGATACCGAGTCGACGTCGAGATTCAAAGCCTTCCTGACCGCAGGGTCCATCAGACCGTAACTGATGCCGACGACGTGAACACCTGCGCGTTTCAGCTTCTGGGTCATCATATCCTGATGGGTAAATTGCATATCGACGATCTGAACGTTGATGCCAACCGATTCCCCAGCGGAAACCTCGAACCTTCGCGCGAGTTCGGCATACCCCGAGCTGGCAGCTCTTGGCGTGCGTAAATCAGGGTCCCAGTTTCGCCCGCTGCGCACACCCTCGTAACCGGTGTATAGCCAGAGATTCCTGATCCTGTTGTTCGGCCGCCGCGGCGAGCTTGCCAAGTTCCGCACCAGGTTCGTAGCGCCTGTCTCGTCCAAGGCTGTGTCGGTTACCCAGATGGACCTCGCACCCGTGTTCGCGGTGAGTGCGTATTTGGTCCACCTTCCGACCCTGTCGGTGATTCGGGGACGTTCCATGTCGCGAAGCACTCCACTGGCGGGCAAGAGTTCGTCCGTCCTGGGCCGCTTCGCGGGAGGAGGCTCGTTTCCCCGTGCCAGAGAAGTGCCCGGACCGGGCGCGAGCTGCCCGAACACCACGTTGCCGGGAACCGCGGGAGCGGCCAGGGAGCCAGAAGGGATGCCGGACGAAACCCTCGCCACGTCCATGGAAGCTGCGGCGGTATGGGCTGTTATGACGGGCGTAGCCGACGTGCCGGTCCGAGTGGTGGTCGCCAGGACGGAATCGGCGACGGCGAGCAGGGGGTCGCGCAATTTACTCCACGGGTTTTCCCACACATGTCCGGACGGATCGATCCGATTGATCGGGTCGCCACCGCAATAGGCGTAGCGATTGACGCCGCCGGCATCGAAGGGACTCAACGCGTCCGGAGCGAGAAATCGCTGCAGAACGGGATCGTAGGGGCGCCTGCCGAACAGGTACCAGCCCTGATCCGTTTCGATGCGCTCGCCGGTATACCTTGAACGGGCGTGGCCAGCTTGCCCATGCGTGCCACCGTACGCGCTGTAGATCGTCTCCATGATCGTCCGCCGCCATCCTTTGCAGAGGCCATCAATATACGTCTCAACCAGGCCACCGCACGAACGATCGATATGCCTCTTCGGCGACAATGCGGGACTGCCGTCGCGCCGACGGAGCGGTCTGCGCACGCACGGCATTCCCGCCAGGGCCGTCGGCGCGGCAATGCCGAATAAGGGCTTTGGATCCTTACAGCGTCCGGCCTATTGCGCCGCGCACGCTGCCGGCAGAAAGTCGCGTCAGGAAGCAGGAAGCAGGAAGCAGGAAGCGGACGAAGGCCATGGATGGATGGCTCCGGAAATTCGGTGCGGTCGTGGCGGCCGTCACCTTCTTGGCGACAAGTGCCGCGCACGAGTCGCAGGATGTCGCTGGGGAGGCAAGCCCGGAGCGCATCGAGCAGATCCTGCGAGCCCGCTACGTGGACACGCGACCGGATTGCGGCGGACCGGCGCTTCCGGCCTTCCTCTGTTCGGGCATCCTTCTTCGCGGCACCAAGGCGTCATCCGCCTATCATTCGTGGGATCCGAGTCCGAGCGCCGTGGAAACCGGCGCGGTTTCGTTTTCCTTCCTGAGAAAGGACGCCGAGTTCAACGCGTTTGCGCTCGGTTATCAAAACGGCTTCATTTTCGCGCCCTATCTATCCTCGCCAGGCAAGGTGCATCCGGCGGTGCTCTGTTCGTTTCCGGTGGATGCGTCCACCTATCGGCGCGACGGGCATGGGTGCGGTGCCTACGACACCTATCCGGTCAAGAGCGCACCCTGTCAGCAGCAGGGAATCACGAAGGCCGAGGGCTGGCGCTCGTCGTTCACCCGGATAGCCGGTGCCAACGGCAAGTTCACCCAGTGCGGTTTCGACCTGACGGCGGAGGACAGCGCGAACGCCTTCCTCGAAAGTCTCAAGGCGATGAAGTATGCCCCTTCGTTTCATGGCGCCAATCCGGAGAACGAATTGCGGATCGAAACGTGGAAGCCCGGCATACCTGCCGACCTGCCTATCGAAGCGTTCTTCTACAGCGGTACCGGGCTGGCGGCCGCGCAGCACGACCAGCGCGACTATTACGCGGAGACGGGCATGCGCTTGCCGATCGTCAGGATCGCGTTGCCTCCGTCGCCGGAGGCCGATGCCGTGTTCGCGTATCGCGCGCAGGACCAGGCGTTGGGCAGCGAAGTGCCGGTTCCCGAGCAGGTGCCGATGGTCCGCGAGGCCTCAGGCGAGGGTGGGAGCAAATTGCTCCTGACCGACTTTTACCGGGCGGACTATGTGACCGTCGAGGTGCCCGTGTACAAGGGCATGGCGGTGGGGCAGACAGTCAGCGTGTCCTGGGCGGGGCCGTCGATCACGTACGTAACGCCACCCGAGACTGTCACGGAAGTTGCCCCGATGTCGCTGCGCATTCCCCGGACAGAGGCGATCGATACCATCGGCAGCAGCGCTCGCGTGGCTTTCTCGATCAGGCAGGGCAATGGTCAGGTACAGGTCTCCCGAACGGCCATCGTGGAGGTGGAAGCGCAGCCGCTCGAGCTTCCGGCCCCGACGCTGAGCGATGACCATACGCAGGTACTGGTGCGCTTTCCGGCCATGAACACCGAATACCACGCGAATGTGCGCCTGCAGGGCGCGACTACGCTCGATCTGCCCCGGCAGGACGTCGTTTCGAAGGATGCCATCGCGTTCCGCATTCCGGATGCGTGGCTGGCAGCGAATCGCGGCCGCGACATCCTTGTGACCTACGCCGTGGCATCGAAGCAGAAAAGGGAGGACCCCTGGCGATTCTCGCGCGTTTTGCGGGTGCGCCTGTGAGGGACGCAATGGTGGGTCGTGACGGATTCGAACCGTCGACCTACGGATTAAAAGTCCGCTGCTCTACCGACTGAGCTAACGACCCAAGCGCGAGAACCGGCAAGTTTACGAGGCCGCGGCGGGCGGCACAACCCGAAAAGGCGTCCGGTTCAGGTGGTGAGGGCAATCGCCTCCACGTCGCCACCCGCCTCGCGCCAGGCGCCGAGGCCGCCGGTGAGAGGGCGGACGTTCGAGAACCCCAACTTGCTCAGGCGTTCCGCCACCTTGGCGGCCGACACCTCGTTCGGGCACGAGCAGTAGATCACCAGGGCGCTGTGCCGGGGCAGCGTGGCCAGTTCCTGGTCCGCGGTGGCGAGGTCGAAAAGCCGGGAGCCGGGAATCACGTACGGGTCGTCGCGGCGGCTGATCGCCGAGCGAACGTCGACGATGAGCGCGCCGGGTTCGTTCGCGAGCAGGCGAGCCAGCTCGTCCACGGAGATCCGGCTCTTGCGCAGCCGCGCGAGCAGCAGCGCGCGTCGTGCATAGCGGAAGGCGATCCACAGCGCGAGTCCGATCGCGGCCACGGCGAACATGCCGATGCCGAACTGTCGCAGCAGGGACAGCACTGCGTCGATCTGCCGGTAGAACAGCATGCCGGCCGACAACCCCACGACGATCCAGAGCGCCGCGCCGAGCAGGTCGTAGAGCGTGAAGCGCGAGAAGCGCGTGTCGCCGGCGCCGGCGATGGGAATGGCCACCAGCGACAACCCAGGGATGAAGCGGGAAACCAGGAGGAGCTTCACCCCGCGCTTTTCGAAGAAGCCGCTCGCTCGCCGCACACAGGTGTCGGGTGACAGGGAGATGCGGCAGAGGCCGTCCAGCACGCGGTATCCGAAGCGGCGGCCGGTGAGGAACCACGCGGCGTCTCCCAGGAAGGCCCCCGCCAGCGCCGCGATGAACGTGCCGATGATGAGGAGTGGATCCCGGGCTGCAACGAGGGTGCTGCCGACCACGATGAGCGTGGGCATGGCGGGAACGGGCAGCCCGATCGCGCCGGCAAACACGCCGGCGAACGCCACGATGGGCGCCGTATCCGACCAATTGATGCTCGCCACGGCCGTCTTCCTCGGGGCAGGTTCCGTCTGCCCGCAACGATACGCCGGTCCAGGCGCGCGTGACAGGGGACCCCGTGGCCGTCTCTACCAGGCGGGATGCCAGTGCAGCTCGGCCGGATGGCTCGCCGCGGGCAGCACCGCCGCGCCATCGAACTCCGCCCAGAACAGGGTTCCGCGTCCCGGGCTGGAGCGCACGCCGATGCGGCCACTCATGGTGTCGACAATGCGACGCGCGACGGCCAGGGCCAGCCCGTAGCCGGGGTGTCCCGGCAAGCGGGTGAAGTCTTCGAACACGCGCGCCTGCGCGCCCGGGTCGAGGCCCATGCCGTTGTCGCGCACTTCCAGCCGGATAGCTCCACCTCGACGTCGGACGGCGACCAGCACGCGACCGTGCGGCGTACTGAGCACCGCGCTGGAAACCAGCTTGTGCAGCAGTTCGCCGAACAATACCGGGTCGACGTGCAACGGCAGGCGTCCGCCGCGCCAGCGCACGTCCACGCCGAGCCGCGCGGCATCCGCTTCGATAGCGGCGCGACCGCGGACGTAGAGATCGGAGGCGATGACGTCGACCGGCGCGGGTTCCACCGCGCCTGCATCGAACCTCGCCATCTCGAGCAGGCCGTCGAGCAGCTCGTTGAGACGGGTGAGGCTGCTGCGCATCTGGCCCAGCACCGCGCGCTGGCGTAGATCGTCGCCGGGCTGCATGCCGGCGACGAAAAGGGCCAGTGCCTGGAGCGGCTGGCGGAAATGGTCGCCCACCTGTTCGATGAACCGCGTGTGCCTGGCGATGTCCTGCAGGCGCTGGCGCAGCGCATCGGCCATGGCCGCATCGTGCCGGGTGCGCAGGTCCACCAGCTCGTCGATCAAGGCGTCGATCGCAGACAGTACGTCGTCGTCCGCCGGTACCTGCGCGCCGCGCGGATGGAGGAAGCGGTCGATCCGTGCCCGCACGTTCTCCATGGGTGCCACGATGTCCTGTTCCAGTCCCCGTCGCGCGATGGCGAAAAGCCACACGATGCCGCCGCAGAGGAGGAGGGTCATGACGAAGCCCGCGAGCTGCCGTTCGCGTAGCGCGGACGCATCGCTCACCGTTTCCAGTTCGCCGTCGTCCGTGCTCGTCCATGTATGTATCTGGCTGTCCGGTGCAAGACGCCGCCCGCTGTCCACCGCGATGTCGCCGGCGAGGTCGCGGTGCAGGATCGCCTGTTGCGTCGGCGCGGTGCGGAGAAGCGCCCGGCTGAGCGCATCGCTAACGGCGTCGTCGTTCGTTGCGTCGGCCATCGCGGCGGCAATGCGCGCGGCTTGTATGCGCGCCTTGGCGTGAACCTCCGCATCCGCGGCGCGTATGTGCAGCACGCCGAGGGTGCCGGCCATGGCGAGCGCGGCGACCGTCGTGGGCAGCAGACCCTTGAGGATCAACTGCCGGCGAAGGGATACAGGCCTTCCTGGCGATCGCGGCGACACGGTCATGAGGGGCTTTGTGGCACTGGGTCTCGTTACAGAATTTATGCAACGCGGCAGGAGCGCGCGATAGACAAGGGGAGCTAACCCCGGCGGCCTATATCGTTCGGCCTATCACTTTCCGCGCAGCAGTGCGATCAGGTTGTCGTGGTCGCCGCGGATCTTGCGGAAGCGCGCGTCGCGGGCCGCCTCGCTCACCCACTGCGCACTGGTGGCACGGCGCTGTTCGAGGGCGTATTCGATGTCGGCAAAGGGAATCAGGTCGGCATTGTCGGCCGGGGCGAACCCGCTGATATCGTGGATACGCTTGAGGTTTGCCTCCTCCCGCGCACCGTCCTTGCCCTTGCCGTAGCCGGTCACGAAGGCGGCGACCTGCGCACGCAGGGCCTGCGGCAGATCGTTGCGGATGACGATCACCGCGTGCGGGATGAGGGACGAGGTCCACAGGATGCGCAGGCGGGCATACTGCTCGGGAAAGTGCTGCTGGAAGCGTTCGAGGTCGGCGGTGTTGTTGGTGGCCACGTCCACCTCGCCATTGCTGACGGCCAGCGCGTTGTTCTGATGGTTGTCCACGTGCACGCTGGCGAAGAACGTATCCGAATCCACCCCCCGCGCAGCGAAGAGTTGCGTCTCCGGCACCAGATAACCCGACACGGAAAGCGCCTCGCCGCGTGCGTAGCGCCATTTGCCGGCACGCGCGAAAAGCTGATCGAGGCTGCGCAGGCGCGAATCCGTCGCCACCACCAGCACGGCGCGATAGCCGCGCGAACCGTCGCCGCGGGTGAGGCGCCCGATCACCTGCATGTTCTGTTGCGTGACAGCGTCCAGCGCAAGCCGCCCGGAAAGGAAGGCGATGTCGACTCGCTGTTCGCTGATCGCCTGGGCGATACCTTCATAGGTGGTGACAGACACGGCGCGCACCGGCCGGCCGATCGCCTTGTGCAGGTCGTCGAGCATCGGGCGCCACGCTTCCAGCGATTCCGCGGGGCCACCGATGGGGAGGATGCCGAACGTGAGCGGGGCGGCCGGATCGATGTCGCCTTGCGATGTGGCCGCGACGGGCGCGGCGGCAAGCACGCAGACCAGCCATGAGGCCAGCCACGCGCGCATCGTCAGTCGCCGAGGTGTTGCGCGGCGACCAGCGCCTCGAGCCGGTTCCGCACATGCAGGGCGCGGAAGATCGCGGCCAGATGGATCTTGACCGTGCCCTCGCTGATCTGCAGCTCGCGCGCAATGAGCTTGTTCGGGCGCCCCTTCGCCAGCAGCTTCAGGACGTCGATCTGGCGGTCGGTGAGCACCGTGGCCAGACGCTCCTTCGTGGTGAGCCCGTCGTTGCCCTGCGACAGCGCGAAGGTGGGCGCCACGGTGGCGGCGGCCGACTTCATCGCCTCGGGCGGCACATAGATGCCGCCCCCGATCACGAGCCTTACGGCATTGAGGATGACGTCGGGAGGCGAGGATTTCGGGATGTAACCCTGCACGCCCAGATCCAGCACATGGCGGATGGCGGAAGGGTCTTCCGTGCCGGACAGCACGATGACCGGATGGCCGCGCGAATCGCCGTCGTCGGCCGATGCGCCCAGGGCCTTCACCGCGAACTTGATGTGTTCGACGCCATCGGCCCCCGGCATGGCCATGTCGATCAGGGCCACGTCGGGCAGGGGAAATTCCTCCAGCCGCCGGTGGAGATCCTTGATCGTTTCGGCTTCGACGAATTCGACGTCCTTATCCAGCTCGCGAAGCTTCAGCTTCACGCCCTCGATGATCAGCCGATGATCGTCAGCGATCAGTACACGCATGCCCATCCTCCGCCCGCCAAGGCTTGCGAGCTACCCCATGCAACGGACCATAGTCCTCCGGGCTCCCGTCGGCAAGCCGGCCATCCGGCTCAGACGGCTGCCCGATGGACAGTCCAGGCAGAAACCATTACCTCATGCAGGCGTTCCGGCGAAACCGGCTTGAACAGCACCCGGGTATCGCTCTGGTCGACGTGGTGCAGGAATTCGCCGCGCGTTTCGCCTGTTATGAGTACGCGCGCGAACGGCGGCGGGTCGCCGGGGCGACGGCGGTAATAGCGATCCAGTTGCCCGATCACATCCAGGCCCGTGCCTTCGCGAAGGCGCAGGTCGGATATGACGATGTCGGGCGGTTGCATCCACTGGTGCACGGCCTCCATGGCCTGCTGGGCGTCCTCGGCCGTCACGACCTCGCAACCCCAGCTGCCGAGGAGGTAACTGATGCCGGCAAGGATGGTGGGCTCGTCGTCGATCACGAGCACGCGCATGCCCACGATGTCGCGGGGAATGGCCGGATCCGGCGGAGGCGTCGGTGCGATCTCCATCGTGCCCGGCTGCACTTCCGGCAAGACGATCGAAAAAAGCGTGCCCTTTCCCGGCCGGGAGCGCACCGTGGCGCGGGTGCCGAGCAGCCCGGCAAGCTTCTGCACGGTGGAAAGGCCAAGACCGAGGCCGCGGCGCGTGCCTTCCGGGCGACCGGTATCGGGCCCGCCCTCCACGCGGTAGAACTCGTCGAAGATGTGCTGGAGATGTTCCTTGGCGATACCCAGGCCGGTGTCCCAGACGTCGACGCGTACCGTGCCGTCCAGCCGCCGACGTGCGCCCACCAGCACGCCCCCGGTACGCGTGTAGCGCAGCGCGTTGCTCACCAGGTTGTTGAGGATGCGGGCGAGCATGGTGCGGTCCGAGCGGACCCAGAGGCGGGTGGTGCGGACCACGAGCCGCAGGTCGTGTTGCTCCGCCACCATGCGGAAGTTGACGCTGACTTCCTCGAAGACCTCGTCCAACGGTACGTCGCGCACCGCCGCGGGCATGGCACCGGTCTCGAGCCGGGAAAGGTCGAGCAGCTCCCCGAAGAGGTGGTCGAGCGACTCGACGCATTCCTGGATGTGCGCGATGCGGTTCAGTCGTACGGGGTCGTATTCGTCGACCGCGAGTCCGGACGAGAACAGCGTCAGCGCATAAAGCGGCTGGCGCAGGTCGTGCGAGGCGGCCGCGAGGAAACGCGCCTTCGCGACGCTGGCCGCTTCCAGTGCCGCGTTCTTGCGTGCCAGTTCGTCGGTGGCCGACGCGATCTCGCGCTCCATGCCGATCTGCGCGTGGAGCAATTTGGAGGCGGCGCCGTTGAACCCGCGCTGCAGATCGCCGATTTCCGTGTCGTCGGTGACGGGAACGACCACCGTGCGGTCGCCGAGGCCCAGCTGACGTACCGCGATGGCGAGGTTGCGCAACGGCGCGCTCAGCCAGCGCGCCGTGGACCAGCCGATCATCACCGCGATCAGCAGGCTCAGCGCCAGCCACACCAGCGCGTTGTGCACGCTGGCGCGCTGCGCGGCAACGGCGTCCTCGACGCTCACGTCCACGATCACCGAACCGACCGCGCGACGCGTGAGCGGGTCGAGGATTTCGCGGGCGACCGTGAGGCTGTCGTCGTCGCTTCCGCTGGCGATGGAGCCGTTCACGCGGTCGGCGACGATCTCGCCGTCGCGGTCGCTGATGCGCACGCGCGACACCTGCGGCAACTGCACGATGGATTGGGCGATCCGGCCCAGCTCGCGCCGCTCGCCGGTCCGGAGCGCATCGCCGGAAACGGTGGCGGCCTGCTGCGCGATGGCGTCCGCCGTGGAACGGCCCATCTCGTGCAGGGTGTCCATCTGGTGCCGCGTGAGCAGCGTGACCAGGAGCACGGCGCTGATGGCGGTCGGAACGAGGGCGACACAGGTCAGGCGCTGCACGAGCGATGTGCGTCGCCAGACCTTTTCCAGCCATGGAGTTGATACGTCTCGCATTGCGGGTTCCCCTGGCGCGGCCCCTCCAGGCGGCGCGAGGGGATTAGCCTAGCGCAGATCGACGGGGGCGGGTGTCAGGTGCGACGGCGCAGGCGCGCCGCCAGGGTTCGAACCGCCAGCGGCAGCACCGTCAGGACGGCGAAGGCGGCCAGTGGCAGCAGGATGCGCTGGTCGAGCAATCCGGCCGCGCTGACCGGCTTGCCCGCCGCGAAGGTCTCGCCCACGCCTGCCCCCACGGAACTCTCCACGAACAGCGAGACGGTGCCGCCGAGCCAGGTGGCGCCGATGAACAGCCACAGCGGGCAGCGTAGCCACGCCAGCGCGACGGTCATGGCGCCCAGGGGCACCACGGGCACGAAGCGAAGCGCAAGGGCGTAGGTGACCGGGTGGGCGGCGAATCGCGCACGAAGCCGTTGCGCCAGCGCCGGCGGCGCCCGGCGGCCGGCAGCGAACGCGTAGCGGCTGGCGAGATAGAGCGCCAGCGACCCGAGCACCAGCGACACCGACGAAAGTGCCGTGCCTTGCACCGCGCCGAACAGCAGGCCCCCGGCCAGCACGATCACGATGGTGCCCGGCACGCCGGTGGCGATGGCCACGGCCAGGAGGGCCGAATACAGGAAGCGCGCCATGAACGGATGCGCCGCGATGGTGGAGCGCAGGTGTCCTTCGTCGGCCAGCAGCCGATGCGGTTCGAAGCGGTCGAAGGCGCCGCTGGCGAAGAAGGCCATGCCACCCAGAAGCAGCAGGCCCAGCGGCAGCAGTGCCCGCCAGCGGCGACTCACCGGGCCTGGTCCGGGCTCAATACGCCGCGCCCGATTCGCCGTAGCGGCGCAGCACCTCGCGCGCCCTGTCGCGGTGGATATCTCGACGCACGGCGATGCCGCGGCGCTCCAGTTCACCCACCCAATCTTCCGGCAGGGGGCCTTCGTCGAAGGGGGTGAGTTCTTCCACGTCCTCGGCACGTGCGCCGATCAGCAATTCGTCGATGCCCGCCCAGACGGTGGCACCGAAGCACTGGCAGCAGGGTTGCGAGCTGGTCGCGAGGATGAAGCGGTTGCCGTCTTCGTTGAGGCGGAACCGCTGCAGACGTTGCTGGGCCGTCATGTACGCCATCATCTCGGCATGTGCGGCCGAGCAGTTGTGCGGCACCACGCGGTTGACGCCCACGGCGACGATACGGTCGTTGCCGTCGAACACCACGGCGCCGAACGGACCACCCGTGCCGAGGTCGACATTGAGCCCCGACAACTCGACGGCCAGGCCGACCTTGGCGTCGTCCCCGGCGTAATCCACCGACGTGTTCACCGCCTCGTGCACCCAGGCGGGAAGGGTGAGATGTACCTGCGCGTACAGCATCAGGCCTGCTTCGCCCAGGAATCGCGCAGCGTCACCACGCGGTTGAAGACGGGCGCAGCGTGCGTGTGGTCGTGCATGTCGGCCACGAAGTAACCCAGGCGCTCGAACTGCATGCGGTCTTCATGCATCGCAGCGGCGGCAGCGGGTTCCACATAGCCGTGCACGATGCGGCGCGAGTGCGGGTTGATGTGGTCCTTGTACGTCTTGCCGTCGCTGTCGTCGTCCGGATCGGTGACGTCGAACAGCCGGTCGTACAGACGGACGATCGCGGGTACCGCGTCGCGCGCGCTCACCCAATGGATGGTGCCCTTCACCTTGCGGTCCGCACCCGGCATGCCCGTGCGGGTTTCCGGGTCGAGCGTGCAGCGCAGTTCCAGCACCTGACCATCGGCGTCCTTCACCACCTCGTCGCAGCGCACGATGCCGACACCGCGCAGGCGCACCTCGCCTTCCGGCTTCAGGCGATGGAATCCCTTCGGCGGCACTTCGGCGAAGTCTTCGCGCTCGATCCACAGCTCGCGCGAGAACGGCACGCTGCGGGTGCCGAAGGATTCGTCCTTCGGATGGTTCGGGAATGTCAGCGACTCGGCATGACCTTCGTCGAGGTTCGTGATCACCAGCTTCAGCGGATCGATCACGGCCAGGCGGCGCGGCGCCGTGCCGTCGAGGTCTTCGCGCACGGCGCCTTCGAGCACGCTCATGTCGATGGTGCTGTTCTGCTTGCTGACGCCGATGCGCTCCCAGAAGAGGCGAATGCCCGCGGGCGTGAAGCCGCGGCGGCGCACTCCCGCGATGGTGGGCATGCGCGGATCGTCCCAGCCGTCCACGAGGTTCTCGGCCACCAGCGTGATGAGCTTGCGCTTGCTCATCACCGTGTAGTTGAGGTTGCCGCGGGAGAATTCGATCTGGCGAGGCTTGCTCGGCGAGGTCGGCAGGCCGGCCTTCACCAGCGGCTCCCACAGTTCGGGATCGTTCGCGAGATCCACCTTGTCCACGCACCAGTCGTACAGCGGGCGATGGTCTTCGAACTCCAGCGTGCACAGCGAATGGGTGATGCCTTCCAGCGCGTCGGACAGCGAATGCGCGAAGTCGTACATCGGGTAGATGGGCCACGCGTCGCCGGTGTTCTGGTGGTGCACCTTGCGAATGCGATACAGCGCCGGGTCGCGCAGGTTGATGTTGCCCGACGCCATGTCGATCTTCGCGCGCAGCGTCTTGCTGCCGTCGGCGAACTCGCCTGCGCGCATGCGCTGGAAGAGGTCGAGGTTCTCTTCCACGCTGCGTTCGCGATACGGCGAATTGCGGCCGGGTTCGGTCAGCGTGCCGCGGTACTCGCGCACTTCGTCCGCGCTGAGGTCGTCCACATAGGCCACGCCGAGGCGGATCAGCTTCAGCGCCGAACGATAGAACACCTCGAAGTAATCCGATGCGTGGCGGAGTTCCGCCCAGTCGAAGCCCAGCCACTTCACGTCGCGCTGAATGGCCTCGACGAACTCGATGTCTTCCTTGGAAGGATTGGTGTCGTCGAAGCGCAGGTTGCACAGGCCGCCGAATTCGGCGGCAAGGCCGTAGTTGAGGCAGATCGACTTGGCGTGGCCCAGGTGCAGGTAGCCGTTCGGTTCGGGCGGGAACCGGGTGCGGATCCGCGCATGCTTTCCGGAGGCCAGGTCGTCCCGGACGATCTGGCGGATGAAGTGCTGCTGCAGGACGGGCGTTTCAGTCGACATCGCGGGGCTCGGAGGTGGGGCGCGGCAAAACGCTGAGTTTACCCTAGGGAGCTTGCCGAGCGCCCTGCCCGCGGGGTAGCGTGCTGCCATGCGTATCGCCTACCACGCCGAATCCCTCATCGACGCCCATCTGGTGAAGGATGCGCTCGAGCGTGCGGAGATCCCCGCGTTCATCGCGGGCGAGTTCCTCACCGGCGCGGTGGGGCAGTTGCCGGCCCGCGACTTCCTCGCCGTGATGGTTCCGGAAGCCGCGGCCGAAGCGGCGGAAGGCATCGTGCGCCAGGTCGATGCCCGGCTGGCCGAGGCTCGCGCGGCCGCGGCCTCCGACGACGGCTTCGGTTCGCTCACCTTGCCGGCCTGAGCGCCCGCGCCACCTTGCCAGGAACCCCATGCAGGCTCTTCTCGACCTTGTCCGCGACGTACCGGACTTTCCGCGTCCCGGCATCATGTTCAAGGACATCACGCCCCTGCTCGCCGACGCGGCCGCGTTCGCGGCGTGCATCGACGCGCTGTGCGAGCCGTGGCGTGGCCGGGACATCGGGGCCGTCTGCGGTATCGAGTCGCGCGGCTTCATCTTCGGTGCCGCCATGGCCCGGGCGCTCGGCGCCGGATTCGTGCCGTTGCGCAAGGCGGGCAAGCTTCCGCCGCCGGTGGTCGGCGTCGACTACGGCCTGGAGTACGGCCTGGACCGCCTGGAGATCGGCACGCATGCCGTTGCCCCGGGCGAAAAGGCGGTGATCGTGGACGACGTGCTCGCCACGGGCGGCACCCTGGAAGCCGCGCGCCGTCTGGTGGAGCGCCTGGGTGCGGAAGTCGTCGGCGCCAGCGTCGCTATCGAACTGGCCGGTCTGAATGGTCGCGCGCGTTGGCCGGGCCACGTGCCGCTGCACGTGTTGATCCAGTCCTAGGGACCCCTCCCTGGGGCAGGGCTCTCACTGGGCCGCGACGGCCTCGTCCCGCAGGCTTTCGACCAACACGATCTCGCACCCGCCGGCACCGGTGTCCTCGCGCGTCAGCGAGGTATTCCAGTGCCAGCCGTCGTCACGTTTCACGTCGACGAGGAAGCCCTCGACGTGGACGACTTCGCCGGTACGCACGTCGCGCAGCGCGCGGGCTGCCTCGTCGTTGGCCGGGATCATGTGCATGTTCGCGCTCGAATCCTCGATCTCGTGGCGGGGAATCGGGAACTGATCCGTGTACCAGTAATAGAAGCGGTTCGATTGCGAAATGCGGATATGGTCCAGCACCGCGCTGTCCGACATGCGTCCCCAGCCCAGCGCGAGGTCGGTCGGGGCGATCGGCGCGAGGTCGTCCAGTTGGTAGTCCTCGCGCGACAGCACCCGGGCCGTCATCGCGAACGTGGCGCGAGGGCTCAACGTGAAATGCCCCCGGCTCAGCGTGGTGCCGCCGCCGACGGGTTCCTGTTCCGGTACTTCGGCGGCGAGGACGCCGGGTTGGTTGTGCAGGGGCCGGTGCTTCCACCAGGAATAACCGCCCCAGGTACAGACCAGGAGCAGGAGGACGAGCCAGACGCGCATCGGTGGGCGGGACCGTTCAGGAGGTGGGAAAGGCAACGGCTGTGCCGGCGCCCGGTTGACCCGTGCCACAACTGCGCGTGTCCAGGAGACCGGCGGGAAGGTCGCGGATCACTGCCGCCAGTGCCTCGAAGAACGGCGTCATCGCGGAACTCTTGCGCCAGAGCATGGCGATGCGACGGCTGGGCGCGGGCGCCTCGAACTCCACGAGCTGCACGTCAGGCGACTGCGCGACCGGCGGTTTCACCGCAAGGGCGGGCAGGAGGGTGATGCCGACGTTGGCCGACACCATCTGCCGCAGCGTCTCCAGGCTGGTGGCGCGGAACCCGGACTTCTCGCCGGCACCGGCGAGGTGGCATACCTCGAGGGCCTGGTCGCGCAGGCAGTGCCCGTCCTCCAGCAGCAGGAGGTCCTGGTCCGAGAGGTCTTCCATGCGGAGCCTGTCGCGGGACGCCAAGGGGTGCCCGCCAGGCACCGCCAGCACGAAAGGCTCCTCGAAAAGGAACTCGGTGTGCAGGGAGTCGTCATGCACGGGCAGGGCCAGGATACCCGCATCGAGCGTGCCCTCGCGCAGCATGTGCAGTACCTGTTCGGTCTTTTCCTCCCGCAGCAGGAGTTCCAGCCGCGGAAACTGCTGGCGCAGGCGCGGGACCACGTGCGGCAGCAGGTACGGACCCAGCGTGGGGAAGATGCCGAGGCGGATGGTGCCCGATTCCGGATCGCGCGTGCGCTGGGCGATGGACTTGATCTCGTCGATCTGCGACAGCACGCCGCGCGCCCTCCGGGCGATTTCACGTCCCGTTTCCGTCAGGAGGACTTTCCGCGGTGTACGTTCCACCAGCGCCACGCCCAGCTCGTCCTCGAGCTTGCGGATCTGGGTAGAGAGGGTGGGCTGGCTGACGAAGCTCGCTTCGGCCGCGCGGCCGAAGTGGCGATACTCCGCCAGCGCGACGAGGTAGGACAGGTCGCGGAGGTTCATGGTGGCTGCCTCGAAGGAGCTCGTGATAGGTGCAGCCTATCACATTCATGCCTACAATCGATTTGGAATATGTGTACCAGGCCAGTAAGCTTGGTCGTAGAAGTTCAACCAACCCCCCTTAACGGAGAGTCTAAATGCTGAGCATTGGCGACAAGTTCCCCCAGTTCAACCTGAAGGCCGTGGCCGGTGGCCCGCTCGCCAACAAGATCGAGGACGCTTTCGTCGACGTGACGGACAAGTCCTATGAGGGCAAGTGGAAGCTCGTCTTCTTCTACCCGAAGGACTTCACCTTCGTGTGCCCGACCGAGATCAAGGGCTTCAGCGACCTGAACGAGAAGTTCGCCGACCGCGACTGCCAGGTGCTGGCCGTGTCGACCGACTCCGAGTTCGTCCATCGCGCCTGGCGCATGGATCACGCCGATCTGAAGGACCTCAAGTTCCCGATGCTGGCGGACATCAAGAAGGAGCTCACCACGGCTCTCGGCATCCTGACCGACGAGGGCGTCGCCCAGCGCGCCACCTTCCTGGTCGATCCGAACGGCGACATCCAGTTCGCCTACGTCACGGCCGGTTCGGTCGGTCGTAACCCGGACGAAGTGCTGCGCGTCCTCGACGCCCTGCAGACCGACGAGCTGTGCGCCTGCAACTGGAAGGCCGGCGACGAGACCCTGAAGGTCGCCTAAGGCAAGTCAAAGTCCCACGCCGCGTCCCCCCTCCCTCACGCGCGGCGTGGGCACCCTGGCGGTGAAGTCCGCTTCACCGCCCCCTTATTCCCCGATACACGCCCTTCGCGTACCCACGTGAACCGGTGCCGCCGGCGCCGAGACATTCCGTGCCCCTATCCTGAAGATCAGAAGACAAAGGTGCATTCATGAGCGTCGCCGACCTGCGCAGCCAGCTTCCCGAATATGCGAAAGATCTCAAGCTCAACCTCGACACGGTGCTGACCGAAACGGGCGCACCGGGGCTGAACATGGCCCAGATCGCCATGGTCGCGCTTGGCTCGGCCTATGCGGCCCGCTTCAAGCCGCTGACCGAGGCCATTGCGGCTTTCGCAGCCGAACACGCCTCGCCCGAGCAGCTGACGGCCGCGAAGGGTTCGGCCGCCATCATGGGCATGAACAACATCTACTACCGCTTCCAGCACCTGGTGAGCCACCCGGAATACGAGACCCTGCCAGCGAAGCTGCGCATGAACGTGATCGGCGGCTACAAGGGCGATGCGAAGAACGACTTCGAACTGGTGTCGCTTGCCGTGTCGGCCGTGAACGGCTGCGGCATGTGCATCGACTCGCACGACCGCGTGCTGCGCGAAGGCGGCATCGGTGTGCAGGCGATCCAGAGCGCGGTGCGCATCGCTTCGGTGATCCATGCGGTGGCCGTGGTGCTCGAACAGGCCGACGCCGCAGGCTGAGCAGTCCGTAGGTTTTCTGGGAAAGGCCGCGTTTAACGCGGCCTTTCTTCTTTGTGCGAGACGCTCCGCGCACATCCATGCGAGGAGGGTTGGTCATGAGTTATGTCGACGGCTTCGTAGCTCCGGTTCCTGTCGCCCGGCTGGGCGAATACAAGAAGATGGCCCGTCTCGCAGGCAAGATATGGATGGAATTTGGCGCTCTCGCGTATTCCGAGTGTGTGGCGGACGACGTGAAGCCCGGCAAGGTCACGTCCTTCCCCCAATCCGTGAAGCTCAAGCCGGACGAGGTCGTGGTGTTCTCCTGGATCGTCTACAAGAACCGCCGGGATCGCGACCGCATCATGAAGAAAGTGATGGAGGATCCGAGGCTTGCAGCTTTCGCCGATCCGAAGAACCTTCCTTTTGACGGCAAGCGCATGTTCTTCGGCGGGTTCAAGCCCATCGTGGAATTCTAGTAAGTCCTGACGCACTGCAGCGAAAGCGGGGGTGCCTTCTGGCACGTGTCGAAAGTCACCCCTGTTCCCACGATGGAGGGATTACCCACAGGGAGTCCCACCTGCCATGCGTCGTTTCGTCCGTCCCCTCGTTCTCACCGCGCTCGCCGCCTGCTGTGGCGCCGCGCTTGCCGCCGGCACGGACGCCGCGCCCCTCGGCCACCTGCCCACCTGGGCCCAGCCCGAGTCCTACAAGCTGTCTTTCAAGGTGGACCCGAAGCAGGAGGACTATTCCGGCTCCACGACGATCCGCATCAAGCTCGCGCAGGCCTCGGACTTCATCTGGCTGCACGGCAAGGATCTGAAGGTATCGAAGGTCACCGTCACCGATGCCGCCGGCAAGAAGCACCAGGGTAAGTACACCGTGGCCGCCGAGAAGGAAGGCGTCGCCAAGGTCGACCTGGGTGCGAAGCTCGAAGGTGAGATCACCGTCGCCATCGACTTCACTGCGCCGCTGAACAAGCAGCTGCAGGGCCTTTACAAGGTCTCGCATGAAGGCATCCCCTATGCGATGACGCAGATGGAACCGGTGTCGGCGCGCTACGCCTTCCCGGGCTTCGACGAGCCCTCGTTCAAGGTGCCGTTCGACATCAGCCTGACCATTCCTTCCGACGACCAGGGCGTGGCCAACACCGCCCAGATCAAGGAAGAGAAGGCAGGCGCGGGCTGGAAGACGCTGACCTTCTCCACCACGAAGCCGCTGCCGACCTATCTGGTCGCGTTTGCCGTGGGTCCGTGGGACGTGGTGAAGGGGCCGGACATCACGCCGACCCAGTACCGCTCCACGGCCACCCCGCTGCGCGGCATCGCCGCGAAGGGCGAGGGCCATCGCATGCAGCACGTGCTCGGCGAGACGAACTCCATCATCCACACGCTCGAGGACTACTACGGCTTCGGGTATCCGTACGACAAGCTCGACCTGCTTGCCGCGCCCGACTTCAGCGCGGGCGCCATGGAGAACGCCGGTCTCGTTACCTTCCGCGACTGGCTGCTGCTGATCGATCCGGATTCCGCCGCGCAGTACGTGCGCGGCTCGTTCAACGTCAACGCGCACGAGCTGGCCCACCAGTGGACCGGCGACACCGTCACCATGGCGTGGTGGGACGACCTCTGGCTCAACGAGGCGTTCGCCACCTGGATGCAGCAGAAGGTCACGATCAAGGTGCACCCGGAATATCGCGCCGACCTCGATCGCGTGCGTGGTGCGCAGGGCGCCATGAACAACGACAGCCTGGTGAGCGCGCGCAAGATCCGCCAGCCGATCACGGGTAACGGCGATATCGAAACCGCCTTCGATGGCATCACCTATCAGAAGGGTGCGGCCGTTCTCGGCATGTTCGAGGGTTACGTCACCGATCCGGTGTTCCAGAAGGGCATGCGTGCCTATATCCAGAAGCACAAGTTCGCCAACGCAACGGCGGACGACCTGATCGACGCCATTGCCGAGGCCGCGGGTCAGGGCGACGCGTTCAAGAAGGCCTTCCGCAGCTTCCTCGACCAGTCCGGTGTGCCCTACGTAGCCACTGAGGTGAAGACCGAGGGTGGCAAGACGGTGCTGCATCTGGCCCAGAGCCGCTACCTGCCGCTGGGCAGCGCCGGCGACGCCAACCGCGTGTGGGGCGTGCCGATGTGCGTGCGCTACGGCACGGAAGGTGGCGGCAACAAGGTGAAGTGCGAACTGTTCGACAAGGCGACCGGCACCATGGTGCTCGACGGTGCAGCGAAGAACAGCTGGGTACTGCCGAACGCCGACGGCCGCGGTTACTACCGTTTCGCGCAGAGCAAGGCCGATCTCGCCGCGCTTTCGAAAGTGGTGGGCAGCCTGAGCGATGCCGAACAGCTGGCCTATGCCGACGCGGTTCGCGCCGGATTCCAGCATGGCGAACTCGACGCCGGCGACGTGCTTGCCGCGTACAAGCCGCTCACCGCAGCGAAGACCCGCGAGGTGTTCACGGCACCGATCGGCACCTTCCACTGGATCCTCGCGAACGAAGCGCAGACCGATGCCCAGCGCGAGCACCTGCGCAAGTGGGCCACCGACGCCTACCTGCCGAAGCTGAAGGAACTCGGCTTCCGCAAGAAGGCAGGCGAGCCCGACAACGACACGATCACGCGTACCACGCTGGCCGGCTTCCTGGCCGACAAGGACATCGGCGTGCCCGAAGTGCGCGCTGAACTCCTGAAGCAGGGCGACGCCGCGCTGAAGACGAAGGACGGTCACCTCGACCTCGAGGCCGCCGATGCCGACCTGCTCGGCGACGCCCTGGGCGTGGCGGTGCAGGAGCGTGGCGCACCGGCCGTCGATGCGCTGATCGCGGAGATCCCGAAGACCTCGGACCCGGCAAAGCGCAATGCCATGCTCTCGGCCCTCGCCGACATCAAGGACCCGACGCTGGCGAACAAGGCTCGCGACTTTGCGCTCAGCAAGGACGTGAAGGTGGGCGAAATGGCCATGGTGCTGCGCGGCGGCCGCGACACGGAAGCATCGCGCGCGCAGATGTGGAAGTGGTTCCTCGCGAACTACGACAAGATCGTGGAGCGCACGGGCAGCTTCGCCGGCGGTCGCCTGCCGGCGCTGGCCGGCGGCGGCGGTTGCTCCAAGGCCGAAGCCGATCGCCTGAACGCGTTCTTCAAGCCGCGCCTTAACCAGGTGAGCGGTGCGGAACGCGGCCTTGCCCAGACCAGCGAGGAAATCCTCCTGTGCTCGGCACAGAAGGCCAAGCAGGACCCGAAGGCCATCCTGCGCTGATCCTTCGTCATTGCGTGTAGCGAAAAGCCGGGCGAGCGATCGCCCGGCTTTTTTTGTGCCAGAACCCAATGTGGGAGCCGGCTTTGCCGGCGATCCCGCGGCAGCGGGAAAGCTTGCCGCGAGCACCCTTCGCCGCTGAAGCGGCTCCCACACGGCCAGATGCGGCGTTATCGCCAGGTTTCCTCGCCGCTATAGCGGCTCCTGCAGATCCGGTGCAGCGTGGCTTGTCTCGGTTGTACGAGACGTCGCCGATTGTCGGCGCACAAACGTCGCGACGTCCTGCATCACCGTCGCCTTGCGATGAAGCGGACCAAGGGCGAAGACAAGCGATTCGTGTCCCAGCCCCGGATACAGCTTCAAGGCCACAGGCTCACCCATCTGGCGGTAAAGCCCTTCCATGGATATGGCCTCGGAAGGAAACACTTCGGTGTCTTCCTCGCCCTGCAGCAGAAGCGCAGGGGGTTCGTCGCCATCGACGAAGTTGATGGGTTGCGACTTGGCCTGCTCCGCGGGTGTGTCGCCGAACATGGCGACATACCTGGGCTCGTCCAGGGGCAGGAAATCGTAGGCGCCCGCCACGCCGATGAAACCGGCGAGGTCGCGGGGCTTCATGCCTACAGTGCCCAACCACTGCTTGTCCGTGGCGAGCATCGCGGCGATGTGTCCGCCGGCCGAGTGGCCCATGACGAAGAGGCGCGACGGATCGCCGCCGAATTCCGCCGCATGATCGCGCGCCCATCGAACGGCGTCCGCGCCGTCGTGCAGGAAGCCGTCCATGCGCACGGCGGGGGCGTGGCGGTAATCCGGAATCATCGCCACCATGCCTTGCGCCGCCAGTGCTTCGCCCATCCACCGATACCACTGCCGTTTTCCGGTGGTCCAGTCGCCGCCATAGAAGTAGACGACGACGGGCGCGTGGTCGGCGTGGGCCGGCGTATAGACGTCCAGCGAAAGCTTCTCCGTTGCATCGAACACATTGTCGCGGTGGGCAACGACATGCGCGCCCGGCTCCAACGCGTTCACCGCGCCGAAGAAAGTGGCGTGGCAACCGGCGAGCAGCAGGATGGCGGGAAGGATGGCAAGGGCGCGCATCGCGGCATTGTAGGGGCCCGGCCCGTTAGAATCGCTGCATGACCGATATCCGCACGATCTTGCGCGAGGCTTCCGCTGCGCTGGGCGACCGCCTCGAAGCCGAACTGTTGCTGGCGCATGCGCTCGGCGTGGATCGCGCATGGTTCTTCGCGCACGCCGAAGACCGCATCGACGAGGCCCGCGCCGCCAACTTCCAGGCGCTGCTCACCCGTCGCGCCAAAGGCGAACCCGTCGCGTACATCCTCGGTCGCAGGGATTTCTGGTCGTTGCCCCTGGAGGTGACGCCCGCCACGCTGATCCCCCGTCCCGAGACAGAGCTGCTGGTGGAGCAGGCCTTGGTGCGCTTGCCCGAGGGCGGTCGCGTACTCGATCTGGGCACGGGCAGCGGCGCCATCGCGCTCGCGATCGCCAGCGAGCGTCCCGATGCCGACGTGACGGCCGTCGATGCAAGCGTGGCGGCCCTCGTCGTCGCGCGTCGCAATGCACAACGACTCGGGCTGGGGCGTGTGCTCATGACGGAAAGCGACTGGTACGCCGCGCTGGGCGATCAGCGATTCGACGTGATCGTCAGCAATCCGCCGTACGTGGAAGCCGGCGACCCGCACCTGGATCAAGGCGACCTGCGTTTCGAGCCATCGTCAGCCCTGGCTTCCGGTCCGGATGGCCTCGACGATATCCGCCGTATCGCGCACGGCGCCCGTGAGCACCTCACGGACGGCGGATGGCTGCTGGTGGAGCACGGCTGGAACCAGGCTGCCTCGGTCCGCGACATCTTCAGCGGCGAGGGGCTGACCGACGCGTTTACCGTGCAGGATCTGGAAGCCCGCGACCGGGTTACCGGCGCGCGGGCGGGCTGATCGCGCTCAGCTTGCGCTGGCCACCGGCGTGGCGCAGAACTGCGGAAAACGCTTCCGGACGGCGTGGCGCACCTGCGGCAGGTCGAGCCCTGCCATGGTGAGCACTTCCTCGCGGCTGCCATGTTCGAGATACACGTCGGGCAGGCCGAGATGCAGGATTGGCAGGGTGATGCCGTGTGCCGCGAGGCACTCGGCCACGCCCGCGCCGGCGCCGCCGGCGATGGCGTTGTCCTCGATGGTGACGAACGCCTTGTGCGTGCGTGCCAGTTCGAGGATCAGCTCCTCGTCCAGCGGCTTCACGAAACGCATATTTACAAGGGTGGCGTCCACTTCGGCCGCGATGACCGCGGCAGGCGCAAGCATCGTTCCGAAGGACAGGATGGCGAGGCCATGGTGGCCACGGCGGCGGACTTCGGCCTTGCCGATGGGGTAGGTGTCCAGCGTGGCAGACAACGGCGTGCCGGGACCGGTGCCGCGCGGATAGCGGACAGCGGCCGGACCGTCGTAGTGGAAGCCGGTGCTGAGCATGGTGCGGCATTCGTTCTCGTCGGCCGGCGCCATGATCACCATGTTCGGCAGGCAGCGCATGAAGGACAGATCGAAGCTGCCCGAGTGCGTGGCGCCGTCCGGACCGACGACGCCCGCGCGATCGATGGCGAAGGTGACATCGAGATTCTGCAGCGCCACGTCGTGGATGGCCTGGTCGTACGCGCGCTGGAGGAAGGTGGAATAGATCGCCACCACCGGCTTCGCGCCTTCCACGGCCATGCCAGCGGCGAGCGTCACCGCATGCTGCTCGGCGATCGCCACGTCGAAGTAGCGCTGCGGATATTCCTTCGAGAAGCGGACGAGGCCCGAGCCCTCGCGCATGGCGGGAGTGATGCCGAGCAGACGCTCGTCGGCCGCGGCCATGTCGCAGAGCCAGTCGCTGAAGACGTCGGTATACGTCGGCTTGGCCGGCGCGCCCTTCTTCACGAGACCGGCCACCGGGTCGAACGGGCCGACCGCGTGATATTCGATCTGCGCCTTCTCGGCGGGCTCGTAACCCTTGCCCTTGGTCGTCATGACATGGAGCAATTGCGGGCCGGGAAGGGCCTTCACCGTCTCCAACGCATTCACCAGCTGGGCCATGTTGTGGCCGTCGATAGGCCCGGTGTAGTGGAAGCCGAGTTCCTCGAACAGCGTGGAGGGCACGAACATGCCCTTTGCGTGCTCTTCCCAGCGCTTGAAGAAGCGGCCGAACAGGGATTCACGCGGCATGGCCTTCTTCGCCCGCTCGCGCCAGGCGTTGAGCGTGCGGCTGGACATGGCGCGCGCCATCATCTTCGTCATTGCGCCCACGTTCTCGCTGATCGACATGCCGTTGTCGTTGAGGATCACCAGCATGTTGGGCTCGATGTCGCCGCCGTGGTTCAGGGCTTCGAAGGCCATGCCGGCGGTCATCGCGCCGTCACCGATCACGGCCACCACCTTGCGCGGGTCGCCGCGGCGCTGAAGCGCCACGGCCATGCCGAGCGCGGCGGAGATCGACGTGGAGGAATGGCCCACGCCGAAGGTGTCGTACTCGCTTTCCTCGCGACGCGGGAAGGGCGCGAGGCCGTCCTTCTTCTTGATCGTCGTGATGCGGTCGCGCCGCCCGGTGAGAATCTTGTGCGGATAGCACTGGTGGCCGACATCCCACACCAGGCGGTCGTGCGGGGTCTCGAACACGTGGTGCAGGGCCACGGTGAGCTCCACCACGCCGAGGCCCGCCCCGAAATGGCCGCCGGACGAGGCCACGGCCTCGATCAGGTAACGGCGCAGTTCGTCGGCGATGGCCGGAAGTTCGTCCACCGGAAAGCGCCGGAGGTCCTCTGGCGAATCGATCTGCGCCAGATAGGGATAGCGGGAAAGGTCGTTCATTCCCCTATTGTTCGCCTCCGAAGGAGGCGGGGCAAGGGACAATAGATGAACGGTGTCCGGCAAAGAGCGGCCTGGTGCCGAAACCGCGGGAGCCGCGCGATTCCCTAAGCCGGCCGCCGGTCCCTTGGCAGATGGCTGACCAGAAACTCCATCTGATCCGCCAGGATGTTGCGGTTGGACAGGATCAGGTGCTCCACCCAGCTCGGGCGGTAGGGGACGGCCAGGAGCGGCATGTTGGCCTGCTGCGGCGTTCGGTTGCTCTTGCGCAGGTTGCAGGCCAGGCAGGCGCTGACCACGTTCTCCCACTCGTCGGCGCCCTTCTTGGACAACGGAACCACATGGTCGCGGGTGAGTTCGTGGCGGGTGTACTGGTGGCCGCAGTACAGGCAGATGTGCCGGTCGCGGGCGAAGAGGGCGGTATTCGTGAGCGCCGGTGCCGGGTCGATGGCGTGCTCGCGACAGTGGCCCGTGCTGGCCACGATCGGATGCAGTTCGAGGCTGCTGCGCAGCCCGCTGGCCCGGCTGATGCCGCCGCGCACCGTGACGCAGGGCTCGCCAAGGGTCCAGGCCACCACGCCCCGGACATAAAGGCAGACGGCGTCCTGCCAACTGATCCAATCCAGGATACGGCCCGCCGCATCGAGGGACAGCACCCGCGTGGCGTGCAGCGCGGTGACCCTCGGCAGGTCGTCTTGGAGCACTTCCATCGTCATCGTGTCTCGTCCTTCACATAAGCGAAAGAGCGTTCCAGCAAGCCGAACTCCGTGCGGATCGGAGTTCCGATCCCGGCCCCCTGTGGGGGCTTTGGCCCGAGCATAGCCGATAATCGCGAAGGAAAAGCATTCGGCAGGTACGTTTCTTGCGGGGCTTCTCCTGTCATCGGCCACTGCTATAGTGGGGGTTCGCATTCGAGCCCGGCGGGTTTGGAAGGGGGGCCGGGGTGGCTTCCCAGGTCCGACGGGTCCATGAGGGTTACACAGTGGCAGAAGTGCTTTTCTACGAGCGTCCGGTTCCGCTGAACCGCACCGCCCACCGCGACCTGCGTCTCAAGGCCGTGAACAACATCCGTTTCGCCGCCGCAGCGCACTCCGTGCCGCTCACCGGCGTCGAGTTCGCGCCCGCCGCGCGCGACTTCCCGATCCTCTTCGCCGGCAACTCCATCGAGGAAGCCGGTCCGATGGCGCTCCTGGGCCTGCGCCAGGGTGAAAACCTGCTCGTCGGCGACAACGGCTTCTGGGAGCAGGGTATCTATATCCCGGCTTTCGTGCGCCGCTATCCGTTCGTGCTGGCCGAGAAGCCGGCGGGCACCGAAGGCGACGACTTCACCGTGTTCCTCGACGAGGCCTATGAAGGCTTCAACAACGAGGAAGGCGAGCGTCTGTTCAACGAGGACGGCACCGATGCGCCGGCCCTCACGAACGCCGTGAACTTCCTGGGCGAATTCCAGGATCACGTGGCCCGCACGCAGTGGTTCATGGGTAAGCTGCGCGAGCACGACCTGCTCGAGCCGCGCACCATCACGCTGCAGAAGGAAGGCAAGGGCATCAACCTCAACGGCCTCTTCGTCATCAACGAGGAAAAGCTGCGCGCCCTGGACGAGAAGACCGCACAGGAGTTCCTGCGCGAAGGCGCTCTGGGCTGGATCTACGCGCATCTCGTGTCGCTGGCCAACATCGACCGCATGGCCGCGCGTCTCGACGCCCGCGAACAGCAGGAAACGGCGACGGCAAAGTCCTGAGTTTCCGCGATTCGCACAAGAAAACCGCCCCTCTCGGGGCGGTTTTTTTTTGGCTTCCCCGCCATGCGGGGCGGCCGGCCTACTTCACGGGTTTGGCCAGCCTCATGAGGTCGGTATCGAAGCCGTGCTTCGCGTACATGTCGCGGGCGCGTTCGTTGCCTGGGAATACGGCCAGCGTGACGAACTGGCAACGGTGTTCCTTGGCCCACGCATACGCATGGTCGAGAAGGAACTTGCCCGCGCCGGTGCCTTCGTATACTTCGGCCACCGCAATGTCCGAGATGTGGCAGTTGTCCCGGTGGGTGAAGAAGTCTTTCGTCTTCTGCAGGTGTACGAATCCCACCGGCTCGCCGTCTTCGTTCTCCGCGACGAAGATGTAGCTGTTGGACGGCTGCTCGTCGAGGTGCTTCACGAGGTCGGCCTCGATGCCCTTGAGGCAATCGGTGCGCGTGCGCCCGTTGGGAAGCGGGAAGTCGACGAAGCGGTGGAGCAGACCCAGGATGAATTCGTCGTCGTCGCTCTCGGCGAGACGGATCAGGAACGGGGAATCACTCATCGTTTCGGGCACCGTCTCGGTCGAAGGTCCGGGCAGAGCCTTTTTTCTACACCTTCGCGCGGGCGGGGGAAAGCCCCGGTCGTGTGTAGGAGCCGCTATAGCGGCGAGAAGCCGACAGCGCCCTTGAAGCGGCGAGGCATGTTCCCCTCGCCGCCATGGCGGCTCCTACGGGTGCAGGCCCTCAGAGCAGTTCCGGCAGGGTCGCCACGCCTGCCTCTATCGCCGCCTTGTGCACGTGGATGCGCGGGAGGATGCGGGCGAAGTAAAAGGCGGCGGTGTCCCGCTTGGCCTGGCGGCGTTCGGCGGAGAGGCGGGCGCCTTCGGCGGCCAGCACGCTCCGGGCCCAGAAGTATGCGAGCGTGACGTAGCCGGAAAAGTAGAGGTAATCCACGGCGGCCGCACCGAGTTCTTCCGGATTCGCCTGGGCCGATTGCGCAATGGCCTGGGTAAGGTCGCCCCATGTCTTCGCGGCCACGGCCAGGGGGCCTACGAACGCCTTGACGGCATCGTTCGCCTGGTTCGCCTGGCAGAAGGCGGATATCTCGCCCAGGAAATGCTTCAGGCCGGCGCCCTGCAACTGCATGATCTTGCGTCCGAGCAGATCGAGCGCCTGGATCTGCGTGGTGCCCTCGTACAGCGTGATGATGCGGGCGTCGCGCACGAACTGTTCCATGCCGTGCTCGGCGATGTAACCGTGCCCGCCGAAAATCTGCAGGGCTTCCTTCGTGCATTCCTGCGCCGCCTCGGTCAGCAGGCCCTTGGCGATGGGAATGAGGAAGGAGAGCAGTTCACCGGCCGCCTTGCGCTCCTGCGCGTCCGCCGCGCGGGCCTCGATGTCGCCCTGCAGGGCCGCGTAGGCGGCCAGCACGCGGCCGCCTTCCACGAACGCGCGCTGGGTCAGGAGCATGCGGCGCACATCCGGATGGACCGTGAGCGGATCGGCCGGTTTGTCGGGGAGCTTCGGTCCGGAGAGCGCGCGCATCTGCAAGCGCTCGCGGGCGTAATGCAGGCTGTTCTGCAGTGCACGCTCCGACACCGCGAGCCCCTGGATGCCGACGGCAAGGCGTGCCGCGTTCATCATCGTGAACATCGCCATCAGGCCCTTGTGCGGCGGACCGATGAGCCAGCCTTCGGCCTCGTCGAAGTTCATGACGCACGTGGCCGAGCCCTTGATACCCATCTTGTGTTCGATGGCGCCCGCGGCGACGGCGTTGCGCTCGCCCATGGCGCCGTCCTTGTCCACCTTGAACTTGGGCACCACCAGCATGGAAATGCCGCGGCTGCCGGCGGGTGCGTCAGGGAGGCGGGCCAGCACGAGGTGCACGATGTTATCGGCGAAATCGTGTTCGCCCGCGCTGATGAAGATCTTGGTGCCGGTGACGCGGTAGCTGCCGTCGCCGTTCGGTTCCGCGCGTGTCTTCAACAGGCCCAGGTCGGAACCGGCCTGCGGTTCGGTAAGGCACATGGTGCCGGTCCAGCGGCCTTCCACCAGCGGCTTCAGGAAGACCTCCTTCTGCCAGTCGTCGCCGTGGTGTTCGAGCGCATCGGTGGCCCCGTGCGAGAGCAGGGGATAGATGCCCCAGGCCAGATTGGCCGAATCGATCATTTCCTTCGTGAGCGCCCCGACGACGGCGGGAAGGGCCTGCCCGCCGAACACCTCGCGCGCGGTGAGGCCCGCCCAGCCGCCTTCCGCGTACTGACGGTACGCCTCCTTGAAGCCCGCGGGCGTGGTCACCGTGGCGCTGCCCTTGTCGTAATGGCAACCCTCGGCGTCACCCGAGGCGTTCAATGGGGCCAGCACCTGCTCGTTGAAGCGGGCGGCTTCGTCGAGCACGGCGTCGATGAGGTCGCGCGTGTGTGCCTCGCCGCCCTCGAGGCGGCCGAGTACGGCTTCGGCGCCGAGCACGTCGTAAAGCGCGAAACGCATGTCATCGAGCGGAGCTTTGTAAAGCGTCATGGGGAATCCTGTACGGCGGTCGGTGGCGGGTCAGGGCGAACGGTAGGTGTCGGGGATGCCGGGCACCGGGGAGAGCCAGCTCTTGCCGCGCACGGGATAGGAATGCGATTCCTTCTCTTTCTCCGGCGTGGCGGTGATGCGCCCGTCGATGCTGTAGGGGAGGGCACCCGAGCTGCCCTTCCCGGCGAGCTCGGCAAGCGCCTTGGACATTTCCGGCGTCGGCAGCAGGTCGATCGTGGCGACGTCGGCGGCGAACGAGGGGATGTCCTGGTCGATCTTCGCGTCCAGCAGCACGCCGCCGAGATCGCCCACGCGCAGCGTGCCCTGGAACGTATCGAAGGACATGCCGCCATAGCTGTTGTTGCGGATGCGGAGGGTCACGTGCCACGGGCCGCCGGGCTTGGCGGCCACTTCCTGCAGGGTGACCGCGGGCGGAAACACGCTTTTCCTGGCGGGACCGCAAGCGGCAAGGAGAGCGACGGCCGCGAGCAGCGCGGCACGGAGGAACGGTTGGCGTACGATCGGAGTCATTCCCATGGCTTCCGGTTGAAGTGCCCTTGGAGGTCGAACGGTCGTTCGATGGTAGCGCCCGGCGAGGCGTGCGCGCGAGCCGGGCGTTTCAAACGCGGTTCCCAAGCGGCGAGCGAGCAGGCATCATCCGGGATTATTCCTCCGTATCGATTTCACAATGACCCGACGCATCGCCGCACGACGTTCGCCCATCCATGGAAATGGCGTTTTTGCCACCGCACCGATCAAGGCCGGTGAAGAGATCATCGAATACAAGGGCGATCGCATCACCCATGCGCAGGCGGACAAGCGCTACGGCGACGGTGGTGAGACCGGACACACGTTCCTCTTCACGCTCAACGAACGCTACATCGTCGACGGCAACAGCCACGGCAACGTGGCCCGCTGGATCAACCACGGGTGCGATCCCAATTGCCAGGCCCTGATCGAGGAAGCCGTGGAAGGAAAGCCGTCCAAGCACGATCGCGTGCTGATCGAGGCCATCCGCGACATCGCCCCCGGCGAGGAACTGGTCTACGACTACGGCATCACGCTCGACATGCCGCACACGGCCCGTCTCAAGAAGATCTGGGCCTGCCGCTGCGGCTCGCCGAAGTGCATCGGCACCATGTTGAAGCCGAAGCGCAAGAAGGCGGACTGATCCCGCCTTCACCTTTGCCCACGGGATGCCGACGACACCGCGACATCCTCCTGATGGGCCGTTCGCCACACTGCGCGGAACATTCCCCGAAGGAGTTCCCCATGGCGAACAAACGACTCGATGGCCGCCGCGTGGCGGTCGTCGCCACCGACGGATTCGAACAGTCCGAACTTACCGAGCCGAAGCGGCTTCTCGAGGAAGCCGGCGCCACGGTAGACGTGATAGCGCCCGGCGACGCCTCCAGCATCAAGGGCTGGGACAAGAAGGACTGGGGCAAGGACGTCGCGGTCGACGTGCAGCTCGAGAAGGCCGACGCCGGCCGTTACGACGCCGTCGTGTTGCCCGGTGGCGTCATCAATCCCGACAAGCTGCGCACTGACGAAAAGGTACTGGGCCTTGTGAAGCAGTTTGCCGAGGCCGGCAAGCCGGTGGCGGCGATCTGCCATGGGCCCTGGACTCTGATCAACGCGGGTCTGGTGAAGGACCGCAAGGTCACCTCGTGGCCGTCGGTGCGGAAGGACCTCGAGAACGCCGGTGCGAAGTGGGAGGACAGCGAGGTGGTGAAGGACGCGAACTTCATCACGAGCCGCAAACCCGACGACATCCCCGCTTTCGCGAACGCGGTGATCGAGGCCCTGGCGGCCGCCTGATCGCACCGCATCCTGTAGGAGCCGCCATGGCGGCGAGGCACGTTACCGACCGCTGGTACTTGCCCTCGCCGCCATGGCGGCTCCCACAGTCAGTCCTCCTCGGCCTTTGGCTTCCACGCCTCCGCCAATCGCTTCTGCACGCCAGGCGGCACCGGATCGTAGTGGCTGAACGCCATGGCATAGCGGCCCAGGCCGCCCGTCATCGCCTTGAGCTGCGTGGGGTAGTCGACGAGTTCGGCCAGCGGAACGCGGGCCTTGATCAGCGTTTCCCCGCCACGTAAAGAATCCGTACCCATGATCTGGGCGCGTCTCGACGCCAGGCCACCGGTGACGTCGCCCACGTAGTGATCGGGAATCGACACCTCCAGGTCCACCACCGGTTCCAGTACTTGCGGCCGTGCGCGCGACACGGCGTCGAGGAAGGCCTTGCGCCCGGCACTGATGAAAGCCACTTCCTTGGAATCCACCGGATGGTGCTTGCCGTCGTAGACGATCACGCGCACGTCCTGGATGGGATACCCCGCGATCGCACCCGCGTCGAGCGCCTGCCTCACGCCTTTCTCGATGGCCGGCATGAACTGTCCGGGGATCACGCCTCCTTTCGTTTCGTCGTCGAAGACGAAGCCGCTTCCACGGTCCAGCGGCTCGACGCGAAGGAACACTTCGCCAAACTGGCCCGCGCCGCCCGTCTGCTTCTTGTGCCGGTGATGGCCTTCCGCGCCCGCGGCGATCGTCTCGCGATAGGCGATGCGCGGAGGGCGCGTGACGACATCGACGTCGTAGCGCGACTTCATGCGCTCGAGCATCAGCTTCAGGTGCAGGTCCGACAGGCCGCGCACCACGGTCTCGTTCAACTCCTTGTGGTGCTCGACGCGGAAGCAGGGGTCTTCCTCCGCCAGCTTCGCCAGGGCCTGTGACAGCTTCTGTTCCTGACCCTTGTGTGCCGGTTCCACGGCGAGGCCATACATCGGTGTCGGAAAGGAAGCGGACTCCAGGCGGATGTGGCCTTCGTCCGCCGCATCGTGCAGCACGGCGTCGAAATGGATGTCCTCGATCTTCGCCACGGCGGCGATGTCACCCGGCAGCGCTTCGTCCACTTCCACATGGTCGCGTCCCTTCAGGCGAAACAGGTGCGCAACCTTGAACGGCTTGCGTCCGTCGTCGACCAGCAGTTGCGAGTCCTTGCGCACGGTGCCCTGCCATACGCGGAACACGCCGAGCTTGCCGACGAAAGGGTCGTTGACGATCTTGAAGACGTCCGCGACCACATGCTTTTCCGGGTCGGCCGTCACCGCGAACGGTGCGTCGTCGGCATCGCGGAACGGGGGCGGATTCGTTTCGCTCGGGCAGGGGAGGATGCGTTCCACGAGGTCGAGCAATTCGGCCACGCCGACGCCTTCGCGCGCACTGGCGAACACGATGGGCACCAGGTGGCCGTCGCGCAGGGAATGTTCGAGGGCGTCGCGCATTTCGGCAGCGGTAAGAGAGGACTCCCCCGCTTCCAGGTAGTGCTCCATCACCTCGTCGTCGATCTCCACGACCTGGTCGACGATGCGCTGGTGGGCTTCGCCAGGTGAGGAGAAGTCGGTGTCCCCGGCCGTCTGGAAGAAGGCGTCGCGAATCGAACGGCCTTTCGACGCGGGCAGGTTGAGCGGCATGCATTCGTTGCCGAATTCCTCGCGAAGCGCGTCCACGAGTGCCGGCAGGTCCACGCCATCGGCGTCGATGCGGTTGACGATGACGATGCGCGCGAGGCCCCGCTCCTTGGCGTGCGCCATCATGCTGCGGGTGCCGTGTTCGATACCGTTGGCGGCGTTGACCACGATGGCCACCGTATCCGCGGCATCCATCGCGGCGAGGGCGGGGCCGCGAAAATCGGCATAGCCGGGTGTGTCGATGAGGTGGATGCGGAAGCCGTTGCGCTCGATGGATGCCACCGACGCGTCGATGGAGTGGCCTCGGGCCTTTTCCATGGGATCGGTATCTGAAACGGTGGTGCCTCGCTCGATGCTGCCCATGCCGGTGAGTGCGCCGCCGGCGTGGAGCATGGCTTCGAACAACGTGGTCTTGCCTGCGCCGGCGTGGCCGGCGAGAGCCAGGCTGCGGATACATTCCGTGGATGGCGACACGATGCGACCCTCCTCTTGTGGAAGGGGTGGCGCGGGGGAACGCGGCGTCATGATCGGCGTCGCCTTCTCGCACACCCCCCGGGCGTGACGATGGCGGGCCGTCACGGTCGTCCGGAGGTCGGACGGTCATGGCGGTGGTTGGGCGTGGACCCGGGCCCAAGCGTTCTCCTTCCTGCCTCGGGAATCAAGTGGGCCGGGAATCTTCTGTGGCTGCCATGGTCTGAGCCCGAGGGCTTACGCTGGGTTTAGCGGACCGCCGCTATGCTGTTCGACTTTTCCAGTGCGGCTACAGGATCACCGCAGCGTGCAATATCCCGGCAAGGCGCCACCGCCGTTCGTCGAGCCCCACCGGCTGCAGCCGGGGGATTCGCCGCGCGCGCCCGGTCTTGCGCCGATCGACGCCGCCACGCTTGCCGCGCTGCACGACATCGGTCGCCGTCCGCCCCCGCGCGAGCGCGTGCTGCGGATCCTCGCGATGGTGGCCGCCATCGTCCTGCACATCGGTCTCGTGCTGCTGGTTCGCTACGAGATGGAGCCGAGGCTCCTGATCGGTTATGCGCCGGTGGCCGATCGCGAAGACGTGCTGGAAGTGCGTTTCATCGAACCGGCTCCCCGTCCTGCGCCCGCCGTGGAAACGCCGCCTCCGCCTCCGGAACCGCCGCCGAAGGTTCGTTCGCCGGAGGCGACCCGCCCCGAACCGCCGCGCCCGCGCCCCTCGACCCAGGCCACGCCGCAGCCCCCGGCGCCGGACGCCACGCCGGCACCCGACGCGCAGGCCAGGCGCCCCGTGTTGTTCGGGGCCGACGGAAGCATCGTCATGCCGAAGAAGGGCGCGGAAGGGACGACCCAGGCCGATTTCGTCGCGCGCAAGCCTACGGACGACAGCGGCATCATGTCCCACAAGACCACGGTGACCTACACGCAGACACGGTTCGAGAAGGATTGGGCGCCGCGGGACGAAAACGCGCTCAACAAGGGGCTTCGCCGTGCGATGGAAACCACGACGGTGAAGAAGACGATCGACCTCGGGCACGGCGTGCGCGTGAAGTGCGCCACGGTCTTCTTCGTGCTGCCCGTGGGCTGTGGCGGCGAAGACCCCTCGAAGGCTGCCGCGAAGGACGGAGACGTCCGCCTCAACATGGCGCCGGCGAACCCGCCGGTGAAAGACCTGCCCGGTCAGCCGGCGCCCCCCACGGAGGCGGAGTGCATCGCGGCCTTCCGGGCCGACAAGCCGTTGCCGCAGGGTTGTGCCTCCGACACTCCGCTGAAGGCGATGGACCAGGAGAACGCGGAACGCGAGCGGCGCACGGGCAAGTAGCGTCGCGACCCGCACAGCGATTGTGCGCACCGGCCGCAGCGTGGACACTAGCCGCCCATGCCCAAGACTTACCAACCGGACAGCGACCGCCCGATCGCCGAGAATTCGCTGCCGGTGTCGCCGCGCGAAGCTGCGATGCGTGCGCTGGTATATCGCCGTCGCTTGCGCGAGAGGCCGCGCGACCGCCTGCTGGGCGTGTTCGGCTGGGTGGGCACCATCGTCGTCCACCTGCTCTTCCTGTTCGGAATGATCCTGGGCCCCGCGTACGACGTGTTGCCGCCGCCCCCGGAGCAGCCGGACGAAAACGCATTGCTGGTGCGCCTCATCGACAAGCCGCCGCCGCCCGTGCCGCCGGTACGCGGCACGCCGTCGAGGGCGCCGGTCGCGAAGACGCGCTGGAATACCGCGCATTCGAAGGCCAGCCGCGCATCGAGCGGGTCCCGGGCTGCCGCCGTGGCTTCCGCCGCCAAGCCCCTTCCCGCCATCGCCGTGCCCGCCGCGCAACCTCCGCAGGTGAAGCCGGACGTGAAGCTGAGCGCGCCGCCGCCGAGCGTCGTTGCCGTCGCGGAGCGGCCGTTGAGCCAGCCGAAGGCGCCGCCGCCCCAACCGGAACTCGAGAAGGTGCCGGTGCCGACGCCTGCGCCGCCCGATCTGGCCGTGGACACGCCAAAGCCGACGGTAGTGCCGCCCCGCTTCCAGCCCGAGCCGGTGCGTCGGGCGCAGGCCGAAGGCACGGCGCCCATGCCGCCGCCCGCTTCGCTGGCGCTGCCCGAGACGCCCGCCGCGCAGATGGCCGTTACGCCCACGCCGCCGACGATCACGGCCGAGCGCACTGCGCCGGTGCCGACCACCGCGATGACGCTCGCGACGGTGCCGCGCCCCGAGGCGGAAACATCGTCCGCTCCCCCGACGCCGCAGGACGCCCCTTTGCCGGCGATCGCGTCCGAGCCCACGGCGCCGAAGCCCGACCTCGCCATCGATGCCCGGCCGGTGCCTCCGAAGGTGTCGGTCGAGCCCATCCACGCACCGGCCGTCGAGGCCACCGTGGACCTCGAAGCGGTGCCCCTTCCCGACGCCACGGCGAAACCCACGGTGTCCGCGCCTTTTGCGGACGACGTGCGCCCCGCCGTCCAGGCGCCGGCCGTGACGCCTGGCGACATGCAACGGCCGGTGGCCGGCGTCGACACCGCGCCGCAACCGCCGGGGCAGGCGCCCGGCGATGTGGCCGCGGGCGAATCCACGGCGCAGACCGCGGCGGAGCAGGGCAAGGCGGATGCGGCACGTGCCGCTGGCGAAGCCAAGGGGCCGCCGGCCCAGCCCCTCGTTCCGGGGCAGACCACGGCC
This sequence comes from Luteibacter jiangsuensis, assembly GCF_011742555.1. Taxonomy (GTDB): domain Bacteria; phylum Pseudomonadota; class Gammaproteobacteria; order Xanthomonadales; family Rhodanobacteraceae; genus Luteibacter; species Luteibacter jiangsuensis. The sequence goes on along the minus strand of NZ_JAAQQR010000004.1, from coordinate 333,959 downwards.
GAAGCCTCGGGTTCGAACACGCCGGGCGCCACTGCCGCCACCGGCACGCCGGGCGCGGCCAACGGCGTGGAAGATAGTCAGCGCCTGACGGGCGCGAACGGCACTTCGCAGCGCGACGATGGCGTCGCGGGCGGGCAGGGCGACAAGACCGGCCAGGTGGCCGGCGCCTATGTAGAGCTGAAACCGCGCGGCAACCTCGTACCGCAGTCCGGCTCGCGCGTGCACATCGACTACAAGGCCACGCGCTTCGAGGGCGCCTGGACGCCCAAGGGCGAATCGTCCGTCGACACGGCCATTCGCCATGGCGTGGAAGCGGCCACGGTGCGCAAGACGATCTCGCTGCCTCGCGGCGTGAGGCTCAATTGCACGGCCGGTCCGGGCAATGCGGGCGGGGCGATGAAGGAAGCCATTTCCCTCCTGACTTTCGGTTGCTCGGAAGACGTGCAGGCGAAACCCGCCAGCCAGGAAGCGCTTGCGAAGGTGCAGACCATGGCGCCTGCCAAGCCGTTGGCCGACAACCTTCCGCCTGCCAACAGTGCGACGGTCGCCACCGCTCCGGTCGCGCTGGACAACACGGCGCTGTGCGCAACGGCGCGCGTCACCGGCGGCCCGCTGCCACCGGGGTGCGAGGCGTCGATCAAGATCAACGTGCCGGTGCCCTCCGCGAACTCCGGCTCATGGGTTCCAGCGAGCGACCAGTTCTCGCACTAGCTTCAGGGCAGGTGGCGGATCTCGGTACCGGCCGCCATGTCGTGGAGTCCGCGGCGGCGGCGGTCGATAAACGCCGGAAGGAGCAGCACGGCCCAGCCCACGACAGGCGCCCAGAGCGCGATCTTCAGCGACACGAGCGGGTAGAGCGTCAGCAGCCCGAGCGGCAGCGCCCCGGCCGCGAGGCGGACGGCGCCGCGCGCCCACGTCACCGGCATGCCGTCGGCATCCGTCACCCTGATCCGCCAAGGGCGCATGCCGAGCGTCTGTCCGCCGCGCACCCAGGAAACGAGGAAGTAGGTGCCCACGACCGCACCTTGCAGCGGCTGGTACCACCAGGCGAGCAGGTGGCCCTGGGTGTCGAACAGCGTGCCGCCCGTGGCGAACTGGGCCAGGAGCCCGACCACCATGACGATGGCGACCACGGCGAGAGCGTCGTAGACGACGGCGGCAAGGCGGCGCCACGCAGGCGCGGGCGATTTGGGGAGGTTCATGCGGGTCGTCGCGTACTGGCCATCGGACCATTATCTCCTGCGCACGGCGAATCTTCTTCCCGACGCCGCTTTGAGGGTCGCGGTGCGGACGTGAGACGATCGCCTCATGTCCGACATCGAATCCGCCGACGCCCGCCTCATCGAGCGTTTCATCGAGCGCATCTGGGCCGAGGACGGTCTGGCCGATCGCACCCTCGAAGCCTATCGCCGCGACCTGCAGCAGCTCGCGCGCTGGCTGTCCACGCGCGGGCGCACGCTGGCCACGGCCGGCCGCGACGACCTTTCCGCGTACCACGGCAGTCAGCCCGTGTCCGTGCGGAGCATGGCCCGGCGCCAGTCGGCGTTCCGGCGCTTCTATGCGCAACTCGCCCGCGACGAAGGCAAGCGTGAGGATCCCACCCTGCTGATGCAGCGTCCGCGCATGCCTCGCAGCCTTCCCAAGGCGCTGGCCGAGCGGGAGGTGGAGGCATTGATCGTCGCGCCCGATGTCGGCACGCCGCTGGGCATGCGCGACCGCGCGATGCTCGAATTGATGTACTCGTCCGGCTTGCGCGTTTCGGAACTGGTCGACCTTCCGCTGGCCGGCCTGAACACGCGGCAAGGGGTGCTTCGCATCACCGGCAAGGGCGGCAAGGACCGTCTGGTCCCGGTGGGCGAGGAGGCCCTGGCGCACGTGGAAACCTACCTGCGCGACGCGCGTCCGCAACTGGCCGCGGGACACGGGCAACCGTTGGCCCTGTTCCTTTCGCGGCGTGGCGACGCCATGAGCCGGCAGATGTTCTGGACCCTGGTGAAGCGCTACGCCGTGCAGGTGGGCATACCGGCGAGCCGGGTCTCTCCGCATGTCTTGAGACATTCCTTCGCCACCCACCTGCTCAACCACGGCGCCGACCTGCGTGCCTTGCAGATGCTCCTCGGGCACAGCGCCCTCAGTACCACCCAGATCTACACGCTCGTGGCCAAGGAGGGCCTGAAGCGCCTTCACGCCCAGCACCACCCGCGAGGCTGAGGCGTGCCACAATCGGGGAACCGAATGCGGTGATCGTGATCCAATCGATGCCGCGTTTCCCCCGGTGGCATATGGAGTGGTAGCGATGTTGAAGAAAATCCTGCCGGCGCTCTTCGCCGGCGCGTTCGCCATGACGGCCTGCGCGGCCGACAACGAAAAGGCTGTGCGCGACGCCGTCGAAGCCCTCGGGCCCGGTATCAAGGTCGACAGCATTGCGCCCGCGCCCATGGAGGGCTTCTATCAGGTGGTGGCCTCGGGTCGCATGGTCTACGTCAGCGCCGACGGGCGCTACATGCTCAACGGCAACCTGATCGACCTCAAGGCGAAAACCGACCTCAGCGCGGCCAGCTGGGCCGCCACGCGCAAGGCGGCACTGGCGAAGGTGCCTGCGTCGCAGCGCCTCATCTACGCGCCGGCCAACCCGAAGCACACCGTCACGGTCTTCACGGACGTCGACTGCGGGTTCTGCCGCCAGCTCCACGCGCACATCGACGAATTCAACAAGCAGGGCATCGCGGTCGAATACGTGTTCTGGCCGCGGGAAGGCATCAAGACCACGGCCGGCAATGACACCCCGTCCTACACCAAGGCCGTGTCGGTCTGGTGCAGTGCCGACCGCAAGAACGCCTTCAACGAGGCCATGAAGGGCGCCACGCCCAAGGCGGCCACCTGCGCCAATCCGGTGAAGGACGATTTCGAACTGGGCGAGCGCCTGGGCGTGAACGGCACCCCCACCATCGTCACCGAGAACGGCGACGTCGTGGGCGGCTACGTCACCCCGGCCCAGCTGCTGAAGGCCCTGGAGGCCCCGGCAGGCACGGTGGGCCGCGGCGGCTGATCCAACCCTGTGGGAGCCGGCCCCTGTGGGAGCCGGCTATGCCGGCGATCCCGCGGCAGCGGGCAGTCTGGCCGCGAGCATCCATCGCCGCTGAAGCGGCTCCCACAGGTATCCCGGGACCTTCCTTCGGTCGGTCCGATGCTGCCGCGCAACATCATGTAGAATAGGCGTTTTCCTTCTGCGCCTTTCCCCCCGCATGATCGCACTCGACGGGCAGAGCGCCCTCTCGCCTTTTCGCCTCGAACGACTGAACGCCCACCTGGATGCCTTGCATCACGGTACACGCGTACAGGCCGCCTGGTTCACCTACTTCGTCGACGCCGACCAGGCGCCCGAGGGCGACGCGCGTGCGCGCCTCCTCGCGGTGCTGGAAGCGAAAGCGGGCACCCCCGAGGACGCCACGTTCTGGATCGTGCCGCGTCTGGGCACCATCTCGCCGTGGTCCAGCAAGGCCACCGACATCCTTCATGGCGCGGGTTTCGACGTGCGCCGCGTGGAGCGCGGCACGGCATGGCGGGTCACCGGCATGCCTGCCGACGACCATCCGGCGTACGCCGCCGTGATGACCGCCTTCTGCGATCCCATGGTGCAGTCGCCGCTCCATGCGCTGGAACAGGCCGCCGGGCTTTTCCTTGCCGGTGAACCCGGTCCGCTCGGGCGCATCGAGCTGGGCGCCGATCCGCGCGCGGCATTGTCCGCCGCCAACGCCGAGCTCGGCCTTGCGCTGGCCGACGACGAGATCGACTACCTCGCCGCGCGCTACGCGGAGATGGGCCGCGCGCCTACCGATGCCGAGCTCATGATGTTCGCGCAGGCGAATTCCGAGCACTGCCGGCACAAGGTGTTCAACGCCACCTGGACGCTCGACGGCGCGGAGCAGGAGTCGTCGCTGTTCGGCATGATCAAGAACACGCACCAGAAGTCGCCGGCACATACGTTGTCGGCCTATCACGACAACGCGGCGGTCATCGAAGGCTACGAGGGCAACCGCCTGTTCGTGGATCCGGAAGACGGCGTGTTTCGCACCGTGGCCGAAGCGGCGCCGTACGCCATCAAGGTGGAAACGCACAACCATCCGACGGCGATCGCCCCGTGGCCGGGTGCCGCCACCGGTGCGGGCGGCGAAATCCGCGACGAGGGCGCGACCGGTCGCGGCGGCAAGCCGAAGGCCGGTCTTACGGGTTTCTCCGTGTCCCATCTGCGCATTCCCGGGTTGCCGCGTCCTTGGGAAAAGGAGCGTCCGCTTCCGCCGCGCATGGCGTCCGCGTTCGAGATCATGCGCGACGGCCCGCTCGGCGCCGCGGCCTTCAACAACGAATTCGGCCGTCCGGCCCTGGGCGGCTATTTCCGCACTTTCGAGCAGGAAACGGGCGACAAGGGCGTGCGGCGCGGTTACGACAAGCCGATCATGATCGCCGGTGGCCTGGCTGCCATCCGTCCCGAGCACGTGCAGAAGCGGAAGGTTCGTCCGGGCGACAAGGTGATCGTGCTCGGCGGTCCGGCCATGCTCATCGGGCTGGGCGGTGGCGCGGCGTCTTCCGTGGCGTCCGGCACGTCCAGCGCGGAACTCGACTTCGCCTCCGTGCAGCGCGACAACCCGGAAATGGAACGCCGCTGCCAGCAGGTGATCGACGCATGCTGGGCACGTGGCGACCGCAATCCCATCGTCAGCATCCACGACGTGGGCGCCGGTGGCGTGTCCAACGCCATTCCCGAGATCCTCAACGACGCGGGCGTCGGCGGTGTCATCGACCTGTCGAAGCTCCCCTCGGACGACCCGAACCTCTCGCCGATGCAGGTATGGAGCAACGAGTCGCAGGAACGCTACGTGCTCGCCATCGGCGGTGAGGACCTCGAACTTTTCGAATCCTTCTGCGCACGCGAGCGCTGCCCCTTCGCAGTGGTCGGCGAAGCCACCGAAGAACCGCGCCTCATCGTGCGCGATCCGCGCCGCGATCTCACCGTGATCGACCTGGGCATGGACGTGCTGTTCGGCAAGCCGCCGCGCATGCACCGCGATGCGAAGCGCGTGAAGCCGCGCGTCGACCTCGTCGCCGACCTTACCGGCATCGGCATGGACGAAGCGCTGATGCGCGTGCTGCGCCTGCCCGCGGTCGGCAGCAAGAACTTCCTCATCACCATCGGCGATCGTACGGTCGGCGGGCTCAACGCGCGCGATCCGATGGTGGGCCCTTGGCAGGTTCCCGTCGCCGACGTCGCGGTCACCATGACCGACTTCGACGGCTACACCGGCGAAGCCATGGCCATGGCGGAGCGCGCGCCCGTCGCGCTGCTTTCCAGTGCCGATGCCGCGCGCATGGCGGTGGGCGAAGCCATCACCAACCTCGCCGCCGCATCCATGAAGCTCGACGAGGTACGCCTGTCCGCGAACTGGATGGCCGCGGTGAACCACGCGGGCGAAGATGCCGCGCTGTTCGATGCCGTCAAGGCCGTCGGCATGGAACTATGCCCGTCGCTCGACATCTCCATTCCCGTCGGCAAGGACTCGCTGTCCATGCAGACGGTGTGGACCGACGAGAACGGCAAGGCGCAGAAGACGGTGTCGCCGGTGTCGCTGGTGATTACCGGTTTCGCGCGCGTCGACGACGTGCGCCGCACGCTCACCCCGCAGCTGAAGCTCGACCGCGGCGACACCGACCTGTGGCTGATCGACCTTGGCGCCGGCCGCGACCGTCTCGGCGGATCCGCGCTCACGCAGGTCTTCAACCGTGGCGGCGGCGTGCCGCCCGACCTCGACGATCCCAAGCGCCTGCGCGCGATGTTCGAACTGATCCAGGAAGCCAACCGCGCCGGGCTGCTCCTCGCGTACCACGACCGCTCCGACGGTGGCGTCATCGTCACGCTGCTGGAAATGGCGTTCGCGGGCCACTGCGGACTGGAACTTCGCCTCGACGGCTGGGCCGACGCGACGCTGCGCGCCTTGTTCAACGAGGAACTGGGCGCCGTCGTACAGGTGGCTTCGGCGAACCGCGAAGCCTTCGAACAACTGCTCGTCAAGCACAACCTCGCCGGTCTCACGCACAACGTCGGCCGTCCGAAGGAAAAGCTCGGCATCAAGCTTTATCTCGCCGGCGAGCCCGCGTTCAAGTGGAACTGGACGGAACTGTTCCGCGCCTGGAACGAAACCAGCTACGCCATGCAGCGCCTGCGCGACAACCCGCACAGCGCCGACCAGGAAAACGAGTGGCGCCTCGACGATGCCGACCCCGGCATCTCGCCGAAGCTCGTCTTCGACCCGGCGGAGGACATTGCCGCACCGTATATCGCCACAGGCGTGCGTCCCCGCGTGGCGATCCTGCGCGAGCAGGGTGTCAACGGTCAGGTCGAAATGGCGGCCGCCTTCCATCGGGCCGGCTTCGATGCCGTCGATGTGCACATGACCGACCTGGCCACCGGCCGGCACCACCTCAAGGACTTCATCGGCCTGGCCGCTTGCGGCGGGTTCTCGTACGGCGACGTGCTCGGCGCGGGACGTGGGTGGGCCACGTCCATCCTGTACAACGATGCGCTGCGCGAGCAGTTCGCCCGCTTCTTCGAGGACGGCACGCGCTTCGCCCTCGGCGTGTGCAACGGCTGCCAGATGATGTCCGGCCTGAAGGACATCATCCCCGACGCGAAGCACTGGCCGCAGTTCCTGCGCAACCAGTCGGAGCAGTACGAGGCGCGCGTGGCCACGCTCGAGATCCTGGATTCGGGCAGCATCTTCTTCCGCGGTATGGCCGGCTCGCGCATTCCCGTCGCGGTGGCGCACGGCGAAGGCCGGGTGCATTTCCCGATGGTGTGCAGCCCGTCGAAGAGCCACGCCGCGGCGCGCTTCGTCGACAACCGCGGCAAGCCGACGGAAAGCTATCCGCTGAACCCGAACGGTTCCCCGGGTGGCCTGGCCGCCTTCACCGCCGCCGACGGCCGCGTCACGATCATGATGCCGCACCCCGAGCGCGTGTTCCGCACGGCGCAGTTGAGCTGGCATCCGGAGCAGTGGGGTGAGGACTCCCCGTGGATGCGCATGTTCCGCAATGCGCGCGCGTGGGTCGGCTGATGCGATCCGCCGTGGCCCAAGCCGCCTGAGACCATGGAAGCCACGCCTCTCACCAGCGTCGTCATCGTGCTCGCGGACAGCGGGCCCTTCACGCGCGAATGTGTGGAGCACGTGCTCGCGAGCGACGTACCGGTCGAGGTGATCGTCGTCGACAACGGCTCCGCCGACGGCGTGCCCGAAGCGATCGACCGCGCTTATGCCGACGAAGATCGCGTGCGCGTGGTGTACAACCGGGCCAATCTCGGTTTCGGTCCCGCCGTGAACCGCGGCGCGGCCCAGGCGCGCGGGGACCGGCTGCTGGTGCTCAACCCGGATTGCCTCGTGGCGCCGGACACGATTCGCCGCATGGCGGCGCATATCGATGCGCACACCGGCATCGTGGGCGCCGTGGTCTGCGACGCCGACGGCAACCCCGATCCGGCGTCACGCCGACGCGATCCGCTGCTGCGCCGCTCGCTCGCGACCAAGCTCGGTCATGGGGGCGACGCCGGCATCGACATCCGCGGGCCGATGCCGGACGGCGCGGAAGCCGTGGAAATCGTTTCCGGTGCCATCGTGCTCATGCCGCGCAGCGTCTTCGAGCGCCTGCACGGTTTCGACGAAACCTTCTTCCTGCACTGCGAAGACATGGATCTGTGCCGCCGCGCGCGCGACGCGGGCTACAAGGTGCTGCTGGCCGGCGACGTGCGCGTGCTTCACGGCAAGGGCGGCTCGAGCCGGCACCGGCCCGTGTTCGTCAGCCGGCACAAGCACCGCAGCATGTACCTCTGGTTCCGCAGGCACGATCCGGCCGCACGCAATCCCCTGGTGCGCATCGCGGTGTGGCTCGGCATCTGGGCGCACTTCGTGGCGAAGATCCCGGGGCAGCTTCTGCGTAAACGCCGATGAGCGGGACAGCGCGCGGGGGTAGCCTCGCCACGCTTGGCCTGCTGGCCGTCACCGCCATCTGGGGCTCCACCTTCGCCCTCATCAAGGACGTGGTGGGCCGGATGCCGGTTGCCGACTTCCTCGCGGTGCGCTTCGTCATCGCCGCGTTGGCGATGCTCGTCCTCTTCGCGCTCCCGCTACTGCGGCTGCCGCGCTCGCAGTTGCTGCGAGGCCTGGGGCTGGGCGTGCTCTACGGCCTGGCGCAGTGGTTGCAGACGGAAGGCCTGGCCCGCACGTCGCCGAGCGTCAGCGGCTTCGTCACCGGCATGTATGTCGTTATTACGCCGATCCTCTCCCTGCTGCTGTTCCGCCAGCGCATGCCGTGGACTACCTGGCTCGCCGTCCTCGTCGCCACACTCGGCCTCGGGGTGCTCGCATTGAACGGCTTCGAGCTCGACGCCGGCGTCCTTCTGACACTCGGCTCGGCCGCCCTGTACGCGTTGCACATCGTGGGGCTCGGGCACTGGTCCAAACCCGGCGATACCTTCGGCATGTCGGCCATCCAGATGCTGGGCATCGCGGCGGTGTTCCTTGCGATCACCCTCCCGCATGGCGGCCCGTCCTTGCCACCGGACGGCAAGGCCTGGGTGGCCGTGCTTTACATGGCCCTCGTCGCCGGCGCGCTCGCCATGCTGGTGCAGACCTGGGCGCAGGCGCACATGCCCGCCACGCGCGCGGCCATCGTGATGACCACGGAGCCGGTGTTCGCGGCGGGTTTCGCCGTGCTGCTCGGTGTCGACGTGCTCACCGGACGCATGCTGGCCGGCGGCGCGCTCGTACTCGCCGCCATGTACATGGTGGAACTGGCGCCGCGCTTCCGCCGTGGAAAGCCGACGGAAGCGCTGCATCACGAGGTATGAAGGCCAGGCGCGTTCCTACCGTTCCTTGGTGGTCGTGAACTTGTAGACCATCGTGTTCCGGTAGGTCTGTCCCGGTGCGAGTCGCGCCGAACCGAAGGCCGGCTGGTTCGGTGTATCCGGGAAGAGCTGCGGTTCCAGCGCGAACGCATCACCCTGACGATAGACACCGCCGGACTTGCCCGACGTGGTGCCGTCGAGGAAGTTGCCGGAGTAGAACTGCAGGCCGGGTTGCGCCGACCACAGGGATAGCACGCGGCCGCTCTTCGGATCGCTCACGCGTGCCACTTCGCGCGGCTGCGCCGCTTCTTTCCGCGAAATGACCCAGTTGTGGTCGTACCCGCGACCGAAGACGAGTTGTTGCTCCTTCGCATCGCGGATGTCGCGGCCGATGGGCTTGGCCTTGCGGAAGTCGAAAACCGTGCCGGCCACGTTACGGATTTCGCCGGTGGGGATGGCCGTGGCGTCGGTCGGCAGATAGGCATCGCCGGCGATCGTCAGTCGCTGGTCCATCACGCTGCCCGAGCCTTCGCCCGCAAGGTTCCAGTACGTATGGTTGGTGATGTTGACGATGGTCGGTGCGTCCGTCGTGGCGGTGTACTCGATCGTCAGTTCGTTCTTGTCGTCGATGGCATAGGTGGCGGTGGCGGTGAGCTTGCCCGGATACCCCTGATCGCCGTCCGGGCTCACGTAGGTGAGGGTGACGCTCGGGCGCGGGCCGGATTCCACCTTGTCCACCGTCCATACGACCTTGTCGAACCCGACCTTGCCGCCGTGCAGCGAGTTCGGACCGTCGTTCACCGGAACCGAATATGCCTTGCCGTCGAGGGTGAAGCGACCCTTGGCGATGCGGTTGGCATAACGCCCCACCGTGTCGCCGAAATACTGCGGTTTGGCGAATGTGCCCTTCAGGTCCGGATATCCGAGCACGATGTCGCCGGGCTTGCCGTTGCGGTCGGGCACGTCGAGCGCATAGAGGGCGGCACCGAGGGAGAGGATCTTCGCCGACATCCCGTGGCCGTTCGTCAGCGTGACCACGGTCACTTCCTTGCCGTCGGGCGTCTGGCCAAACGACGCTTTCGTGGCCTCCCCGGCATGCGCGCCCGTGCCGGCGGCCAGCAGCATGGCGGCCGCGAGGCTCGTCCCGATCTTCATCATGGGTGTCTCCCTTCGAATGGACTTGGGGACCAGATCATATTTGTTGGACAATTGACAAGCTGCGCCGCGTCAATGCCCATCGCCGTGCTCCGGTAGGATGGGCGAGGAAGCCTTGAGGGGGAGGATGGGATGGCATCGAAGAAAGGGAGTAGCCGGAACCTGCACACGCAGGTGGTGGAGAGCCTGGGCGAGTCGATCGTGTGTGGCGTGTTCCAGCCCGGCGATGCGCTGCCTGGCGAGGCACAGCTCGCCAGCGAGATGGCGGTGAGCCGCACGGTGCTGCGCGAGGCCTTGAAAGTGCTGGCGGCCAAGGGGTTGATCGAGACGCGCCAGAAGACCGGCATGCGCGTGCGCGACTCGCGCTATTGGAACCACCTGGATGCGGACGTGCTCGGCTGGCGTTGCGCCTCGCTCCCCACGGACGACTTCGTGGAGAAGCTGGTGGAAATGCGCGAGATCGTCGAGCCCGCGGCGGTGATGACGGCCGCCAGGCGGCGCGATCCGGCACAACTGGAGGCGATCCGCGAGGCGCTGGCGGCCATGGAGGCCGCGGAAACGCTGGACGACTGGGCGGCCGCGGATCTGCGTTTCCACGAAACGGTGCTGCTGGCAACGAACAACGAGCTGCTCAGTGCGCTCTTTTCGGTGATCGAGGCCGCCCTCGGTACGTTCTTCGTGATGTCGGCGCGCACGGCCAAGAACTTCAAATACGCGCTTCCGCATCATCGCGCGGTATACGAAGCCATCCGCCGCCGCCGGCCGAACGAGGCCGCAGCAGCCATGTACACGATGATCGAGGACTCTCGCGCGAACATGCGCAAGCCGCGCCGTCGGAAGTAGCGGAGCGGATCGGACAACTCGCCGACGCGAGTTCATGCGCTTAGCGGCTTCGCCGCCGCGGTCGTGGTGCGTATTCGCTTCGTAGGTTTCGCTCGCCTTCGGCCTCGCTCGCGGCGCTTGCACCGTGGCTTGAAAGCCGGCATCGGACGGTGCGGTGGTGTGTTGTGTAGTGCGTGGCGTGCGTTGCTTTGTCGGTCTGTGGTGACCGTTCGCGCTTGAGTCGCTGGGTGCCTGCCTTCACAGGCACGACGGTGGCTGAGAGTTGCTCGCGCGTTGTGTAGGAGCTCTTCGCTCGAGATACGAATCGTGGTGCTCTCTGTGGGAGCCGGCTGCGCCGGCGATCCCGCGGCAGCGGGCACGCTTGCCGCGAGCACCCTTCGCCGCTGAAGCGGCTCCCACAAGAGCGCGACGCGAGGGCATCACAGCGTCCCCTCCTACCGTCGTGCCTGCGAAAGCAGGCACCCAGCGCCCCGTTCGGCAAGGGACGAAATCAACCCATCGGCTCGTGCTCCGGCTCTCCCCACAACAATCCGCACCGTCCGTACTGGCTCTCAAGCAACGGTACAGGCGCCGAGCGCGAAGCCGAACAGGCGGGCCAGCCCTACGAAGCGATTCCCGCAACACAATCAATGGCGGCACCCACATGCGCAGGCACCGCCTCGGGACCTCAGCAGCAGCGCCCGCCTGTGCCGCGATACCTGGCTTCCTGACGCTCGCGGAAGAACTCCCCGTAACTCGGTACGGGGCGTTCCGGATGGTGCTCGCGCAGGTGTCTCACGTAGACGTCGTAGTCGGGCACGCCGCAGCAGAGGCGGGCGGTTTGCACCGCCCATTGCCAGAGCGAGCGGGATCCGGATGCGTTCGCTTCCATGGGGGGGCCTCCTTACTGCGCCACGCTGGACAGCGCGACGTACGGTTCCTCGTGCGCGGTCGGGTGCGTGGCACGCCATGCGCGGACGATGGAGCGAAGCGAGAAGAACAGCATGGTCAGGACCAGCAGCATGAAGAGTGCCGTAAGGCCCATGTCCACGCGGTTGTTGGTGATGATCCGCTGCATCTCGTCCATCGACTTCGCCGGGGCGAGCAGCTTGCCCGACGCCATCGCATCCGCGTACTTCTGCGCCGCAGCGGTGAAGCTGATCTTCGCGTCGAAGATCTTCTGCCAGCCCGCGGTCAGCGTGCATATCACCAGCCAGGCGGCCGGGACGGCGGGCACGAGCACATAGCGCTGGCGCTTCAGTTTCACGGTCACCACCGTCGCCAGCATCAGTGCGATGGCGGCAAGCATCTGGTTGGCGATGCCGAACAGCGGCCACAAGGTGTTGATGCCGCCCAGCGGATCGACCGCGCCCTGGTACAGGAAATAACCCCACAGGCCGACGCAGATCACGGTGGCCACGATGTTGCCCACCCAGGATTCCGTCTGCTTCAACGGGGCCCAGGCCATGCCTGCCAGTTCCTGGATCATGAAGCGGCCCACGCGCGTGCCGGCGTCCACCGTGGTGAGGATGAACAGGGCTTCGAACAGAATGGCGTAGTGGTACCACAGCGCCATCATGCCTTCGCCCGGCATGATGCCGTGGAGCAGCTGGGCCATGCCCACCGCCAGGGTGGGGGCGCCGCCGGCGCGGCCGAGGATGGTGCTTTCGCCGATATTGCGCGCGGTGTCGGTCAACTCCGCCGGCGTGACGAGGAAGCCCCAGCTGCTGATCGTCTGGGCGGCCTGCTCGGCCGTGGTGCCGACCAGCGCGCCCGGTGAGTTCATGGCGAAGTACACGCCCGGGTGCAGCGAGGCCGCGGCGATCAGGGCCATGATCGCCACGAAGGCTTCCATCAGCATGCCGCCGTAACCGACCAGCCGCGCTTCGCCTTCATTGGCGAGGAGCTTCGGCGTGGTGCCCGAGGCGATGATGGAATGCCATCCGGAAACTGCGCCGCAGGCGATGGTGATGAAGAGGAACGGGAACAGGTTGCCGGCGAACACCGGCCCGGTGCCGTCGATGAACTTCGTGACCGCGGGCATTTGCAGGGTCGGGGCGGCGAGGAAGATGGCCAGCGCGAGCAGGGCGATGGTGCCGATCTTGAGGAAGGTGGACAGGTAATCGCGCGGCGCGAGCAGCAGCCACACGGGAAGCACGGAGGCGAAGAAGCCGTAGCCGATCAGCAGCCAGGCGAGGGCCTTGGCGTCGAAGTCGAAGAGGGCGGCCAGGGCTGGCGTGTCGTTGACCGTCTTTCCGTACCAGATGGAGGCCAGCAGCAGGATGAGGCCGATGATCGACACTTCGAGGATGCGCCCGGGGCGGACGAAGCGCAGGTACACGCCCATCAGCAGGGCGATGGGAATCGTGGCGGCGACGGTGAAGGTGCCCCAGGGGCTATGGGTGAGCGCCTTGACGACGACCAGTGCCAGCACGGCCAGCACGATCATCATGAGGACGAGGACGCCCACCATGGCGATGACGCCGGGCACTTCACCCAGTTCCTCGCGGAGCATGTGCCCGAGGGAGCGTCCGTCGCGGCGCAGGGAGAGACCGAGGATCATGAAATCCTGCACCGCGCCGGCGAATACCACGCCGACAAGGATCCAGAGGGTGCCCGGGAGGTAGCCCATCTGCGCGGCCAGCACGGGTCCGACGAGCGGGCCGGCGCCGGCGATGGCCGCGAAATGATGGCCGAACACCACCCAGCGGTCGGTGGGCACATAATCCAGGCCGTCGTTGCGAAGGACAGAAGGCGTGGCGCGCGAGGGGTCGAGCTGCAAGACCCGCGTGGCGATCATGCGGCTGTAGAAGCGGTAGCCGATGAGGAAAACGGCGATGGAAGCGGTGACCAGCCAGATGGCATTGATCGGTTCGCCCCGTCGCAGGGCGACGACGCCGAGGCACCAGGCTCCGACGATGGCGATGGCGGCCCAGAGGATCTTGCCGGCCGGGCTGGGTTTGGGAATGGCGCTTTGCATGTTGGAGCTCCCCTTGCGGATGCTCCAAGGGTCGTCCCCGTTGCCCTGGGGGTCAATGACCGCGAGGGTTCCGGGGCATTAGCCATTGGTCGAATGGCTAATGACTGAGACAAGTCTTCCGTTCCCGGTCCCGACTTGAGCCGGGGGCCGTCCGGCGCCATGCTGGGGGTATCCCCACTCCCCGGAAAACGCATGATTCGCGAGATCCTGAAGATGGGCGACGAGCGCCTGTTGCGCATCGCCCAGCCCGTGCCCGATGCGATGTTCGGCTCGGCCGAACTCGACGAGCTGATCGCGGACATGTTCGACACCATGGCCGACGCCGGCGGCGTCGGCCTGGCCGCGCCGCAGATCGGCGTGGACCTGCAACTGGTGATCTTCGGCTTCGACAGCAGCGAGCGGTATCCGGATGCACCGCCCGTACCGCGTACGATCCTGCTCAACCCCGACATTACGCCCCTCTCCCAGGATATGGAGGAAGGATGGGAGGGGTGCCTCTCCGTGCCGGGCCTGCGGGGTGTGGTGAACCGCTATTCGCTGATCCGCTATCGCGGCTTCGATCCGGAGGGCAACCTTATCGACCGGGAGGCCGAAGGCTTTCACGCTCGCGTTGTGCAGCACGAGTGCGACCACCTGATCGGGCGCCTGTACCCCTCGCGCATCACCGACTTCAGCCGGTTCGGCTTCACCGATGTGTTGTTCCCGGGGGAAGACATCGGCGACGACTGACCCGGGCCGGGGCGGTTATTCGGCGTCGGCCAGGGCTTCGATGATCACCAGGAGGGCCTTGCGGCGCTCCTTCGGCATGCGGCTCACGAGCCCGACAAGGCGCAGCTGCTCGCGGGAATCGGCACGGTAGAGGGCAGGGCTTTCGCGTACGCCGGTGGCGCCGCTAGGTGCGCCGCGGCCGGTGGCCAGCCATTCGAAATTGACGCCGAAACGGACCGCCATATCGATCTGGCGTTCCAGTTCCGGAAGGCCGAGATCGCTTAGCCACTTCCTTGCGGTTTCCCTGCTGACGTCGAAAAGGTCGGCCAGCTGCGTAATGCGGCCGCGGCCTTTCTTCACGCCGGCCATGTCCAGCGCGACATGAAGACGTTGGGAAAAACCTCGGTTGGTAGGGGACATGACAACTCCGATGGAACGCTTGGGCGCTACGGTCCGGGTATTGTTCATAGCGCGGAGCGGGAGCGTGACGCTTTTCCAGTTGCCAACTCGTCCAATTTGCGACTGCCTTTGATTTTGCTCATTAAAGGCGGAAGGAGTTGACGAATTTTCTCATCTCTTCGGCTGCGCGATGTGCGTGTTCGGCAAAGTTCACGCCCGAATCAGCGTAAAGGATCGCGCGCGAGGAGGAAATCATGAGGCCTGTGCCGTCGCGTGTTCGGCCGTTCGCCATGACTGCGGCGACGTCGCCGCCCTGGGCGCCGATCCCGGGAACCAGCAGCGGCATGTCGCCGACCACCCCACGCACGCGGCCGAGTTCTTCCGGCCAGGTGGCGCCGGTGACCAGGGCGCAGTTGCCGTTGCCGTTCCACTCGCGCGCGATGGTTTCCGCCACGCGCAAATAGAGTGGCTGGCCCCCGCAGTCGAGTGCTTGGAAATCCTTGCCGCCCGGGTTGGAGGTGCGGCACAGGAGGATCACACCCTTGTCGGCGCGATCGAGGAAGGGGGCGATGGAATCGTGCCCGAGGTAAGGATTCAGGGTGACGGCATCGGCACCGTAGCGATCGAAGGCTTCCGTGGCGTAATGCTTTGCCGTGGAACCGATGTCGCCGCGTTTCGCGTCGAGGATGACGGGGATGCCCGGGTGCGTCTCGTGGATGTATGCGATCAGCCGTTCCAGGACGTCTTCGGCCCGTTGCGCGGCGAAGTGCGCGATCTGCGGCTTGTAGGCGCAGACCTGGCCTGCCGTGGCGTCGACGATGTCGCGGCAGAAGGTGAAGATGCCCTCGGTGCCGGAGAGGCCCGCGGGTAACCGGCCGGGTTCCGGATCCAGGCCGACGCACACGAGCGAGTCGTTGCGGCGCCAGGCGTCCTTGAGGGCGGTCATGAAGTTCATGGGGGGCATTTCCTCGGCCGGGTTGTGAATGTGGGAGCCGCTTCAGCGGCGATGAGTGCTTGCGACCAACGTGCCCGCTGCCGCGGGATCGCCGCTGAAGCGGCTCCCACAATGGCGCACCTTCTGCAACCAGGCGGCTCCCACAGTTCCGGATCAGACCAGCTTCTTGTACTTCACACGCTTCGGGCCGGCGTCGTCGCCGAGGCGGCGCTTCTTGTCGGCTTCGTACTCGTTGTAGTTGCCCGGGAAGAACTCGACGTGCGAGTCGCCTTCGAACGCGATGATGTGCGTGGCGATGCGGTCGAGGAACCAGCGGTCATGCGAAATGACCACGGCGCAGCCGGGGAATTCCAGCAGGGCGTCTTCGAGCGCGCGCAGCGTTTCCACGTCGAGGTCGTTGGACGGTTCGTCGAGCAGGAGCACGTTGCCGCCCTGCAGCAGGGTCTTCGCCATATGCAGGCGGCCGCGTTCGCCGCCGGAGAGCTGGCCGACGATCTTCTGCTGGTCGGTGCCCTTGAAGTTGAAGCGGCCGATATAGGCGCGCGACTGGATCTCGAAGTTGCCGATCGTGAGGATGTCCGAACCGCCGGAAACCTCCTGCCAGACGTTGTTTTTCGCGTCCAGCGCGTCGCGCGACTGGTCGACGTAGGCGAGCTTGACCGTATGGCCGAGCTTCACCTCGCCGCTGTCCGGCTGCTCCTTGCCCATGATCATCTTCATGAGCGTGGACTTGCCGGCGCCGTTCGGGCCGATGACGCCGACGATCGCGCCCGCCGGAATCTTGAACGAGAGGTCTTCGATGAGCACGCGGTCGCCGAACGACTTCGTGACGTTCTTGAACTCGATGACTTCCTGGCCCAGGCGCTCGCCCGGCGGAATGAAGATCTCGTTCGTTTCGTTGCGGCGCTGGTACTCGACCGAGTTCAGTTCCTCGAAGCGGTTGAGACGGGCCTTGCCCTTCGACTGGCGACCCTTGGAGGCCGAGCGCACCCATTCCAGTTCCTTCTGGATGGCTTTCTGACGCGACTTCTCCTGCTGGGCTTCCTGCTTCAGGCGCTCGTCCTTCTGCACGAGCCACTCGGTGTAGTTGCCCTTCCAGGGAATGCCGCGGCCGCGGTCGAGTTCGAGGATCCACTCGGCGGCGTTGTCGAGGAAGTAGCGGTCATGGGTAACGGCCACCACGGTGCCGGGGTAGTCGTGCAGGAAGGTTTCCAGCCAGTCGACCGATTCGGCGTCGAGATGGTTGGTGGGCTCGTCGAGCAGGAGCATGTCGGGCTTGGACAGCAGCAGGCGGCACAGCGCCACGCGGCGCTTCTCGCCACCGGACAGCGGGCCGATCTTCGCGTCCCAGGGCGGCAGGCGCAGGGCGTCGGCGGCCACTTCCAACTGGCGCTCCAGGGCGTGGGCGTCGTTCGCGGCCAGGATGCCTTCCAGGCGTTCCTGCTCCTTGGCGAGGGCGTCGAAGTCGGCGCCTTCCTCGGCGTAGGCCGCGTAGACCTCCTCGAGCTTCTTCTGGGCGTCGAGCACTTCCGAGACGCCTTCCTCGACGGCTTCGCGAACGGTCTTCTCCGGATCGAGTTCCGGTTCCTGCGCGAGGTAGCCGACCTTGATGCCGGGCTGCGGGCGGGCTTCGCCCTGGAAGTCCTTGTCGACGCCGGCCATGATCCGCAGCACCGTCGACTTGCCGGCGCCGTTCAGGCCGAGCAGGCCGATCTTGGCGCCGGGGAAGAACGACAGCGAGATGTCCTTGATGATCTGGCGCTTCGGGGGGACGATCTTGCTCACCCCGTTCATGGTGTAGATGTACTGCATGGACGCTCCGTGGCATTGGGCGCCGCCGGCGCGCCGCGCGCCGATGGGCAAAAGCCAATTATAGCGGGTTCCCGGCGCTCCCATTGGCGCGGCCGCCCCCCCTCTGTCACGCGTCCCGCGGGGGAAGGCCGGCCTTCGGCCGGCTCAGCGCCGGGCCGCCGCGCGCACGTACTCACGGATATTCGCGTCGTTGGCCTTCGTGTAAACCTTGCACGGCAACTTGAGGGAGGTGACGTCCGGAACCATGTTCGTGTCGCAAAGGAAGCGGTATTCGGAATCCTCGTGGCGGGCGCCGAGCAGGTGGCCCATCTCGTGGGCCAGGACGAGGCGGGGCCCCTGGTTGCTGATCATGGCCGCGCCAATGTTCTGAGCGGCTATCCCTACGGCGTTGTGGCCCCAGTTCTCCGCCGGGTCGCCCACGAGCAGTACGAACTTGTGCAGCGATGTCACGGCCTCGCCCGAGGCGGTTGCGAACTCTTTCCCGCGGCGCCGCACGTCCCACAGGCGCATGTTGGCCATGCCGGCGTGATAGTCCAGATCGGTAATCCCGGGAGCGTTCTCCACCACCCAGATGCGGACGGGGACGTCGGGCATCACGGCGGTTTCCATGTCGTCCAGCCACCAGTTCGCGTACCAGCTCAGGACTTTGGCGCGGTCGTACTCATGAGCCTCCCTGTGCAGGAACAACCAAACCGTCATGCCCGCTTCGGGATCCGCGTCCGGCGCCTTGGGGACCATCGAGCGGCGGGCAGTGAAGGGGGGCAGGGCTTCGGTGGGGGCTGTCTCGTAGTCGATCGGGCCCGAACCAGGCGGCGTGGCGGGCGTCTCCTCGTCGAGGGTGATGTCGAGTGCCTCGCCATGGCGCACGATCGCCCCCGGGCGGCCGTCGATCTCGGCCTTGAACATCGCCGCCGGCTTGCCGTTCAGCCGGATGTCGCTGCGGAATCGCCGGATCAGGGCGACGCTGTGCTCCTCCCCATTGGGGTCCGGTAGCACGAAACGGGTGGGCAGCGGGCCCCCGGCGCGGGCATCGAAAATCTCGAGACGGCGATCGAGGGCGGTCGCGGAGGCGCACGTGAAGATCGACCATGCGAGCAGCATGGTCCGGTGCAAGGTATTCAAGGGGGAATTCCTTTTCGTTGAGTTGCAGGGCGCTGCGGAGGGGGGAAGCCCTGGCCGGAAGCATAGCGAGGGCGCGACCGACGGCCGGTCAGGGATTTCGGCTTCAAGCTGTCGGCGCCAGCGGAACTTCGGAGCCGTCATCGGCGCGCCCCGTGACCGCAACCCCCCATAGGCGCTACACTTTCCGTCTTTCCCCCGCCCATCGCACGAGGTCGAGATGTTTCCCAAGGACGCAACGATCGCCGGCTACGACGACGAACTCGCCAAGGCCATCGCCGACGAGTCCCGTCGCCAGGAAGATCACGTCGAGCTGATCGCCTCGGAGAACTACGCCAGCCCGCGCGTCATGGAGGCCCAGGGCTCGTCGCTTACGAACAAGTACGCCGAGGGCTATCCGGGCAAGCGCTACTACGGCGGCTGTGAGTTCGTTGACGTAGCCGAGCGGCTGGCGATCTCGCGACTGAAGCAGCTGTTCGGCGCGGACTACGCCAACGTGCAGCCGCATTCGGGGTCGCAGGCGAACCAGGCGGTGTACTTCGCCCTGCTGCAGCCGGGCGACACCATTCTCGGCATGAGCCTGGCCCACGGCGGCCACCTCACGCACGGTGCGAAGGTGAACCTCTCCGGCAAGATCTTCAACGCCGTGCAGTACGGTATCGATCCCGACACCGGCGTCGTGAACTACGACGAGATCGAGAAGCTGGCGCTGGAGCACAAGCCGAAGATGATCGTGGCCGGTTTCTCGGCCTACTCGCAGGTGCTGGACTGGGCCCGCTTCCGCGCCATCGCCGACAAGGTCGGTGCCTATCTCTTCGTCGACATGGCCCACATCGCGGGTCTCGTCGCGGCGGGTGTCTACCCGAGCCCCATCGACCACGCCCATGTCGTCACGTCCACCACGCACAAGACCCTTCGCGGTCCGCGCGGCGGCATCATCGTCGCGAAGGGCCTTGGCGAGGAACTGGAAAAGAAGCTCCAGTCGATCGTGTTCCCCGGCATCCAGGGCGGCCCCCTGATGCACGTCATCGCCGCCAAGGCGGTGGCCTTCAAGGAAGCCCTGGAGCCCGCGTTCACCGACTACCAGAAGCAGGTGGTGAAGAACGCCAAGGCGATGGCGAAGACCTTCATCGAGCGCGGCTACAAGATCGTTTCGGGCGGCACGGAGAACCACCTCATGCTCATCGATCTGATCGGCCGCGACGTCACCGGCAAGGACGCGGAAGCCGCGCTCGGCAAGGCGCACATCACGGTGAACAAGAACGCCGTGCCGAACGATCCGCGTTCGCCGTTCGTCACGTCCGGCCTGCGCGTCGGCACGCCCGCCATCACCACGCGCGGTTACACGGAGAAGGAAACGGTGGAACTCACGCAATGGATCTGCGACGTGCTGGACGCGCCGGCCGACGAAGCGGTCATCGCGGCGGTGCGCGAAAAGGTCACGGCGCAGTGCGCGAAGTTCCCGGTCTACGGTTGAGGGCCGGCGTCTAGATGCATTGCCCGTTCTGCCAGCACGAAGACACACGCGTCATCGACTCCCGTCTCACCGAGGACGGGAGCACGGTGCGCCGTCGTCGCGAATGCCCGCAGTGCGGCGAGCGCTTCAACACCTTTGAAACGGCGGAGCTCAAGCTGCCGTCGATCGTGAAGTCCGGCGACCGCCGCGAGCCTTTCGACGAGCACAAGCTGCGCGTGAGCTTCGAGCGCGCGCTGCAGAAGCGCCCTGTGGCCAGCGACGCTGTGGACACGGCGGTCCGTGCCGTCATCAACGACCTGCGCCGCAGCGGCGAGCGCGAGGTCCCCTCACGCCAGGTCGGCGAACTGGTAATGCGCGAACTGAAGAAGCTCGACCAGGTGGCGTACGTGCGCTTCGCGTCCGTCTACCGTCGCTTCGAGGACGTGCACGCGTTCCGTGAGGAAATCGAGAAGCTGGAGCGCGACCTTCCCTCGCTGGAAGGCCTCCAATTGCCCCTGCTCGAGGCGGCAAGGCGCGGCCGCAAGTCCTGATGTCGCGACCGTTCTTCCCGGCCATCGACCATGTCCACATGGCGCACGCCCTGCGCCTTGCGGAGAAGGGCCTTTACACCACGCAGCCAAATCCGCGCGTGGGCTGCGTCATCGCGCGCGGCGAGACGGTGCTCGGCACGGGCTGGCACCAGCAGGCCGGCGAGCCGCATGCCGAAGTGTTCGCGCTGCGCGAGGCGGGGGAGTCGGCGCGCGGGGCGACCGCCTATGTCACGCTGGAACCCTGCGCCCACTTCGGCCGCACGCCACCCTGCGCCGACGCGTTGATCGCCGCTGGCGTCGGGCGCGTCGTCATCGCGCACGAGGATCCTTTCGACAAGGTGTCCGGTGCGGGCATCGAGAAGCTGCGTGCCGCTGGCATCGGCGTGCAACTGGGTTTGCTGCGCGATGCCGCGCACGACCTCAACGTCGGGTTCTTCAGCCGCATCCAGCGCGGCCGGCCGTGGGTGCGGGCGAAGCTGGCCATGAGTCTCGACGGCCGGACGGCGCTCGCCGATGGTTCATCGAAGTGGATCACGGGCGAAGCCGCGCGCGCCGACGTGCAGCGCTGGCGCGCACGCGCGTCGGCCATCCTGTCGGCGAGCGGAACGGTCCTCGCCGACGATCCGCGGCTCACCGTGCGGCTGCCGGAACACGAGCGCTTCGTGCCGCCCCTGCGTGCGATCGTCGACACCGCTCTGCGCACGCCCGCCGGCGCCCATGTGCTCGACGCCGCGGCACCCACCGTCTTCTTCCATGCCCCCGATGCGCCGGTTCCCGGCCATCTGGCGAACGCGACGCGCGCCGCCATCCGCCGCGAAGACGGCGGCGGCATCGATCTGCACGCCGTGCTGCACTGGTTGGCCCTGCACGACGTGAACGAAGTGCACGTCGAAGCCGGGCCGGTGCTCTGTGGCGCCCTGCTCGCGGCCGGGCTGGTCGACGAACTGCTGGTGTACATCGCGCCGGTGCTGCTGGGGGACAGCGCGCGCCCCATGTTGCACCTGCCGCCGCTGGACGACATGGCCTCGCGCTGGAAACTCCGCACCGTCGATCGCCGCCAGATCGGCGACGACACCCGTCTGCAACTGCGTCCGACCGCCCCCACGGCCACTCACGTCGCCCCTGCGAAGGCGGGGGCCCAGTGACTCCGCGGCCACGTGGCGCCAGAGGCGCTGGGTTCCTGCCTGCGCAGGAACGACGAGCGCAGGCGTCGAGCTGATCATGAAGCCGCTCGCCCATGTTCGCTGGGGCATTGTCGGCTGCGGCGCCGTCACCGAGGTGAAGAGCGGGCCGGCCTTCGCGAAGGTCGCCGACTCGTCGCTCGTCGCCGTGATGCGCCGCGACGGCGAAAAGGCAAGGGATTACGCGGCACGCCATGGCGTACCGCGCTGGTACGACGATGCCGCCGCGCTGATTGCCGACCCCGGTGTCGACGCCGTTTACGTCGCCACGCCACCCGCCAGCCATCGCGAGTACGCGCTCATGGCCATCGCCGCCGGCAAGCCCGTTTACGTCGAGAAGCCCATGGCCCTCGACCACGACGAATGCCGCGACATCGTCGCCGCGGCGGAGGCGGCGAATGTGCCGGTATTCGTGGCGTATTACCGGCGCATGCTGCCTCGCTTCCGCCGGATAGCGACGCTGCTTGCCGAGGGAGCCATCGGCACGCCGCGCATCGTGAGCGTGCTGCTGCACCATCCGTTGGAGGATCGCTATCGCGATCCCGCCAACCTTCCCTGGACAGTGCGTCCGGAGTTGTCGGGTGGCGGCATCTTCGTCGATATCGGATGCCACACCCTCGACATCCTCGATTTCCTGCTCGGTCCCATCGCCGATGCGCGCGGCATGGTGGCGAATCAGATGGGGGCCTATCCCGCCGAGGACACCGTGGCGATGGCCTTCCGTTTCGAAAGCGGCGTGCTCGGCACGGGCCTCTGGAACTTCGGCGCGGACCGGCGCGAGGATCGCGTGGAGATCATCGGCGACCGCGGCCGCCTCGTGTTCGCCACCTTCGGCGACGGCCCGATCGTGCTCGAAGCCGGCGAACGCCCCGAGAGCATTCGCATCGCCAACCCGGAACACATCCAGCAACCCCTGATCGAGACCATCGTGGCCGAATTGACGGGCAGGGGCACGTGTCCATCCACGGCCCGCACCGGCGCCCGCACGAGTTGGGTGATGGATCGGGTGTTGAAACGGGAACGACATCATGCGCCCGCGTAATGGGGGCGCACTTTGTGGGAGCCGCTTCAGCGGCGATCCCGCGGTAGCGGGCACGCCCGCCGCGATCAGCCATCGCCGCTGAAGCGGCTCCCACAAGAGCCTCCCATGCGGTCGTGGTATTCTGCCTTGGCCCGCTCCCCTCGGAGCGGCCCTTCCAAAGCGTCTTCAGGGCGGGGCGAAACTCCCCACCGGCGGTAGGTTTCTTTCGAGGAACGAGCCCGCGAGCGCTCCCGGCCACGCCGGGAGGTCAGCAGATCCGGTCCGATGCCGGAGCCGACGGTCACAGTCCGGATGAAAGAAGACGGCATTCGTTCGCTCCCGACGGGACGCGGCGATGCCATGCCTTGGGGCGTTTTTCGCTCACCATTGCGGGAAACGACCATGAACAACACATTCCGGACGGCACCGGGCCAGGGAGGCCACTGACATGTTCACCGGCATCATCCAGTCGGTCGGCCGCATCGCGCGGCTCGAACCGCGCGGCGGCGACGTTCGCCTCACCGTCGACACCGCCGGCCTGGACATGGCCGATGTGGCGCTCGGCGACAGCATCGCGGTCTCCGGCGTCTGCCTCACCGTGATCGCCTTCGACAGCGCCAGCTTCGCCGCCGACGTGTCCAACGAAACGCTTTCCCACACGACGCTCGGCAAGCACAAGCCCGGCGACCCGGTGAACCTGGAGAAGGCACTTCGCCTTGCCGACCGCCTGGGCGGTCACCTTGTCTCCGGCCACGTCGACGGCACCGGCAAGGTGGTTTCCGTCGTGCCCGACGGCCGCTCGCTGCGCTGGACCTTCGAGGTTCCGGCCGGCCTGTCGCGATACATCGCGCACAAGGGCTCCGTCTGCATCGACGGCACCAGCCTCACGGTGAACGAGGTGGACGGCCATCGCTTCGGGGTGAACCTTATCCCCCATACGGTGGAACACACGGCATTCTCGGCGCGCCGCCCCGGCGACGCCGTGAACATCGAGGTGGACGTCGTGGCCCGCTACGTCGAACGCCTGCTCGCCAGCGGCGACGCCCCGCGCCTCGACGAGGCGTTCCTGAAGCAGCACGGTTTCGCCTGAGAGGACGAGGCAACATGGCATTCAACACGATCCCCGAGATCCTCGAGGAGTTGCGCAACGGCCGGATGGTCGTGATTCTCGACGACGAGGACCGCGAGAACGAAGGCGACATCGTCATGGCCGCCGAGAAGGTGCGCCCGGAAGATGTGAACTTCATGGTTCGCGAAGCGCGCGGACTGCTCTGCCTCACGCTGACCGAACAGCGCACGCGGCAGCTCGGCCTCAAGCCGATGGTCAGCGACAACAATTCGCCCTTCCATACCAATTTCACGGTGTCCATCGAGGCCGCCGAAGGCGTCACCACCGGTATTTCCGCGCACGACCGCGCACGCACCGTGCAGGTGGCGGTGGCGAAGAACGCGGCGCCGGCCGATATCACGATGCCGGGCCATGTCTTCCCGCTCACGGCCCAGCCGGGTGGCGTGCTCACCCGCGCCGGACACACGGAAGCCGGCTGCGACCTCGCGGCGCTGGCCGGCCTCGAGCCCGCATCGGTACTCATCGAGATCCTGCACGACGACGGCTCGATGGCCCGCAGGCCGGAACTCGAAGCCTTCGCCGCGAAACACGGGCTGAAGATCGGCACCATCGCCGACCTGATCCGCTATCGCCTCGAGACGGAAAAGACCGTCGAACGCGTGTACGAGGAAGACGTCGACACCGAATTCGGGAGCTTTCGCCTGGTGGCCTTCCGCGACGCGATCCGGCAGGGCCTGCATTTCGCGCTGGTGCGCGGCGACGTCGCCAACGGCGAGCCCGTGCTGACGCGCGTGCACGTGCGCAATACGCTCTCCGATGTGCTGCACCTGAAGCGCGACGACCTCGGGCAGACCGTGACCGATGCCTTGCGCCGCATCGACGCGGAGGGAAGGGGCATCTTCGTGGCGCTCTCCGGCGGCGACACGCCCGAAGCGCTGCTGGCCCGGCTCAAGCGCGACGCAGCCCCGATACCGGCACCCAAGGACGACCAGGAGTGGCGGCAGTTGGGGCTCGGCGCGCAGATCCTGGCCGACCTGGGCGTCACCCGGTTGCGCGTGATGGGCACGCCGCGCAAATTTGTCGGCATCGCGGGCTTCGGCCTCGAGGTAGTGGAGCAGGCGAACTAGTCGATCGATGCCCATGAACGACAATCCCCCGAACACCGGCATGCCCACCGGCTACGACATCCGCCTGATCGCCCCGTCCGGATATCCTCACGCTCCCGAAGCCATGCAGCGCGGCATCGCGCGGCTGGAGGCGGCGGGACATCGCGTGGATGGCAAGGAAGTCCTCGACCGCCGCGTCCTCCGCTTCGCCGGCACCGACGAGCAGCGCGCGGCCGACATCAACGGGCTGGCCGATCCGGCGCGCCCCTTGCCGGGCATCGCGCTCGCCGTGCGTGGGGGATACGGCGCGCATCCGCTCCTGCCGTTGCTCGACTACGAGCGGCTGGGAACGCGTTTGCGCGACGGCACGGTGGCCCTCGTCGGACATAGCGATTTCACGGCCGTGCAGTGCGCCCTGTTCGCGAAAGCGGGCATCGTCACGTACGGTGGCCCCATGCTTGGCGCCGACTTCGGGGCGCAGGAACTCGACTCGCTGACCTGGGATCACTTCTGGCGCACGATGGCCAGCGAGGACGGCGAAGCGGCCTGGGCGACGGACACCGCGGCGGATCTCGCTCTCGACGGTCCGCTCTGGGGCGGCAACCTGGCCATGCTCGCCAGCCTCGTCGGATCGCCGTATTTCCCCCGCATCGAAGGCGGGCTGCTTTTCGTGGAAGACGTGGCCGAGTCGCCCTACCGCGTCGAACGCATGCTCTACCACCTCCTCCATGCCGGCGTGCTGGGCGCCCAGCACGCCCTTCTGGTCGGCGACTTCACCGGTTACCGCACGGCCGCCTACGACAACGGTTACGACCTGGACACGGCGCTGGACCGTATCGCCGCGGCTGCCGGCATCCCGGTGATCCGCGGTCTGCCGTTCGGACACGGGCCGGCCAAGTTCACCCTGCCGTTCGGCGTGCCGGCCCGCCTCGTGGTCGCCGGTGGGAAAGCCACCCTCCGTTTCAGCGGCCACCCCCGACCCAAAACCCCGTAAAATGTCCGGTCGCGCGGCGGCCGATCGCCACAGGACTTTCCGAGCATGAAGATCATCGAAGGCGATTTCGCCACTCCCAAGGGCCGCTTCGCCATCGTCGCGGGCCGTTTCAATGCGTTCGTCGTCGAGCCGCTGGTCGAGGGCGCCCGCGACACGCTGCGCCGCCACGGCGTCGCGGACGATGCGATCGACCTCATCCGGGTGCCCGGTGCCTGGGAAATCGCGCAGGCGGCCCACAAGGTCGCGGGTTCCGGCGCCTATGCCGCCGTCATCGGCCTGGGTGCGGTCATCCGTGGCTCCACGCCGCACTTCGATTACGTCGCCGGCGAAGCCGCCAAGGGCCTCGGTCAGGCCGCCTACGCGACCGGCGTGCCGGTGTGCTTCGGCGTGCTGACCACCGATAGCATCGAGCAGGCCATCGAGCGTGCGGGCACCAAGGCCGGCAACAAGGGTGCCGACGCCGCCATGGTCGCCATCGAGATGGTCAACCTCTACGCGAAGCTCGACCGATGAACACCCCTCCGCACGGCATCGATCTGGCCGCGCGCTCGCGCGCACGCCGCCGCGCCCTGCAGGCGCTGTACGCATGGCAGGTGGGCGGCAGCAAGATGGGCAGCGTCATCGAGCAGTTCCGCCACGAGCAGGACATGGAAGTGGCCGACCTCGAGTATTTCGAGGACATCCTGCGAGGCGTGGAGCAGCACGTGAAGGAACTCGACGACGGCATCAAGCCTTTCGTCGATCGCGAAGTGGGACAGATCGACCCCATCGAGCGCGCGGCCCTGCGCATGGGAGCGTACGAACTGAAATACCGTCCCGACGTTCCCTACCGCGTGGTGATCAACGAAGCCGTGGAAGCCACGAAGCGCTTCGGTGCCGACCACGGGCACAGCTATGTGAACGGCGTTCTCGACAAACTCGCGACGCATTGGCGTACAGCCGAGAAGCGATCCTGACGACAGCGCCACCCATGGCTCTCCGTTGAAGGGAAACGCATGGAATTCGATCTGATCGAACGGATCCGCCGGCATACCGAAGTGAATCGCGACGATGTCGTGGAAGGCATCGGCGACGATGCCGCCGTCGTCGCCGTACCGGCCGGCAGGGAGCTGGCGATCGCCGTGGACACGCTGGTGGAAGGCGTGCATTTCCCGGTGGGAACCGCACCCGCCGACATCGGCTGGAAGGCGCTGGCCGTCAATCTTTCCGATCTTGCCGCCATGGGCGCCACCCCTGCCTGGGCCCTGCTCGCGCTTACCACGCCCGATGGCGACGAAACCTTCTTCGACGGGCTCGCGCGCGGTTTCGCCGAGCTTGCCACGCCCTACCGCCTCGCATTGATCGGTGGCGACACCACGCGTGGCCCGCTCACGGTCACCGTGGCGGTGCACGGCTTCTGCGCACCGGGAGAAGCATTGCGCCGCTCCGGTGCAAGGGTGGGCGATGTGGTGATGGTCACGGGCACGCTCGGCGATGCCGCGGCGGGCCTCCGCTGCCTGGCCGAGTCGGACCCGTCGCTTTACGGTGCGCTGGTGGATCGGCTCAACCGGCCCACTCCGCGCGTTTCCGCCGGACAGGCGCTGCGCGGCATGGCCACCGCCTGCATCGACGTATCCGATGGCCTCGTCGCCGATCTTGGCCACATCTGTGCGGCTAGCGGTGTGGGTGCCGACATCGAGGCCGCCATGCTGCCGCGTTCGTCTGCCTTGCTCACGCATTTCTCGGAGGCCGATGCGCTCGACTTCGCGCTTGGCGGTGGCGACGACTACGAGCTTTGCTTCACCGTTCCCGCCGACCGCGCGGGCGAAGTGGGTGCCACGCTGTCGCGCCTTGGCTGTGGTGCCACGCGCATCGGCCGCATCGTTGAAGGCGCGGGCGTGCGCGTGCTCGACGAGCATGGCCATGTGCACGAGCCGGCGCGATCCGGTTGGAACCATTTCGCCGCATGAGCACGAAATACGTACTCGACCCCGCGGACCGTCGTCGCCTGCTCGCTTCGCCCGCCGGCTGGCTGGCATGCGGTTTCGGGTCCGGCCTGACGCCCAAGGCGCAGG
The DNA here is from genome assembly GCF_011742555.1 of Luteibacter jiangsuensis. Lineage (GTDB taxonomy): Bacteria > Pseudomonadota > Gammaproteobacteria > Xanthomonadales > Rhodanobacteraceae > Luteibacter > Luteibacter jiangsuensis. The sequence continues at coordinate 305,684 of NZ_JAAQQR010000004.1, read as the reverse complement.
GTACGTTCGGGTCGCTGGCGGCGTTGTTGCCCTGGCTTTTGCTGCGCGACCTGCCGCTGCTCGCATGGCTGGCCATCATCGTCGTGGGCTTCGCCATCGGTGTGTGGGCTTGCGAGGTGTCCGGCCGCATCCTCGGCGTTGCCGACCACCGCAGCATCGTATGGGACGAGTTCGTGGGCCAGTGGATCGCCTTGCTGCCGGCGCTGGTCGCCCCATGGTGGGCTGTCGTCGCCGGCTTCCTTCTGTTCCGCCTGTTCGATGTCTGGAAGCCCTGGCCGATCGGCTGGTTCGACCGTCGCGTCAAAGGCGGCTTCGGCGTCATGCTCGACGACGTGATCGCCGGCCTTTTCGCCGGAGCGGTGCTCTTCCTGATCCTCCACGCCTTCCTCGGGTGATTGCCATGGAATATCGTCGACTCGGCTCGACCGGCCTCAAGGTTTCCGCGCTCTCCTACGGTGCATGGGTCACCTTCGGGCGCCAGGTGGGTCGCTCCGCGGCGCGCGAGCTCATCGCTTGCGCCTACGACAACGGCATCAACTTCTTCGACAACGCCGAGACGTACAACGCCGGCGACGCGGAACGCCTGATGGGCGACGTCATCGCCGATCTGCGCCTACCGCGCGACGCCTACTGCGTGTCCAGCAAGGTGTATTTCGGCGCCAGCGAACATCCGCGTCCCACGCAGCGGGGTCTGTCGCGCAAGCATGTGTTCGACGCCTGCCACCAGGCGCTCGACCGCCTGCGCGTCGATTACCTCGACATGTACTTCTGCCACCGGCCCGACCCGGACACGCCGGTGGAAGAGACGGTGCTGGCGATGGACACCTTGGTCCGCCAGGGCAAGGTGATGTACTGGGGCACCAGCGAGTGGCCCGCGGAGGCTATCGAGGAAGCACATCGCATCGCACGCGAGCGCCATCTCGTCGCGCCGTCCATGGAACAACCGCAGTACAACCTTCTGCACCGCGACCGGGTCGAACGCGAATACGCTCCGCTGTACCAGCGTTACGGCATGGGCACGACGATCTGGTCGCCGCTGGCTTCCGGCCTGCTCACCGGCAAGTACAACGACGGCGTACCGGACGATTCGCGCCTGGGTCACCCCGACTACGCGTGGCTGCGCGAGGCACTGCTCGAAAACGACGGTGCGCGTCTGAAGAGCGTCCGGGCGTTGGCCCCGATCGCCACCGACCTGGGCATGCCGATGTCGCGCCTCGCGCTGGCCTGGTGCCTGAAGAATCCGAACGTCTCGACGGTGATCCTCGGTGCGAGCAAGCTCGCGCAGCTGGAGGAAAACCTGAAGGCGCTCGACGCGGTGCCGTCGCTCGACGGCGAAGCGATGCGCCGGATCGCGGAAGCGCTGGGCTGAGGCCGTCCTTTGTAAGACCCCTGTGGGAGCCGGCTATGCCGGCGATCCCGCGTTAGCGGGCAAGCTCGCCGCGGGCACCCATCGCCGCTGAAGCGGCTCCCACAGAGGCAGGGTCTCTCTAGGGCATCTCAGGGCGTCATACGTCCCCGTACAGCGCCTGCAATGCCGCGATCGCAGCGAGCCCCGCCGTTTCGGTACGGAGGATGCGCGGCCCGAGCTTCAATCCGGTAAACCCCGAGGAAGCCAACGCCGCGCGATCGCGCTCGCCGAAACCGCCTTCGGGGCCGATGGCAAGGATGGCGGCGTCGCGGAGTGCGAGTTCGCCCGGGCGCTTCGTGCCTTCGGGCAGCAGCGCGAGGCGCACCGGGCCGCCTTCGCCCAGCGACGCCAGCCACGTGGCAAGCGGTACGGCCGGGTCGATGCGTGGCACGAGCGCTCGGCCGGATTGCTCGCAGGCGCTCGCAGCCACCGCGCGCCAATGCGCCAGGCGCTTTTCCGCCCGCGGGGCGTCGAGCTTCACTTCGGACCGCTCCGTTGTGATCGGTACGATGCGTGCGACGCCCAGTTCGGTGGCCTTCTGCACGATCAGGTCCATCTTCTCCCCACGCGCCACGCCCTGGGCGAGGGTAAGCGACAGCGGCGACTCGTTGCCTGGCGCGCGGCCCGCGCCCACCGAGGCCACCACTTCCCGCTTGCCCACACTGATCAGCGTGGCGTCGTATTCCAGCCCGTCGTCGCCGGAGAACAGCACCACGGGCGCGCCGACCTCGAGCCGCAGCACGCGCGCCACATGTTCGCCCGCCTGGGCCGGCAGCACGATGTCGCTGCCGCTGGCGAGGGGAGCGTCGACGTGGATGCGGATGCTGCGCATGGATGTGCCTCGTGTCACTTAAAGTCGCATTGTAGCCGGGGGCAGGGACCGCTATCGTCGTCGGACCGAGCGCAGGAGCCCCGTGCATGCCGATCGTCTGGTACTTCGATTTCGTTTCGATGTTTTCGTGGCTGCAATGGCCCGCCGTTCGCGAACTGGCCGCGCAGCGCGAGGTATCGCTCCGACCCATCCTCTTCGGGGCGTTGCTGACGGAGATGAATCATCGTGGGCCGGCCGAGATCCCGCGGAAGCGGGAATTCTCGTATCGCTACGCGCTGTGGCGCGCTCGCAGGCAGGGCATGCCGCTGCGTTTCCCCGCCGCGCACCCGTTCAACCCGTTGCCCGCGCTGCGTCTCTGCGTGGCGGCGGGCACCACGGTGGATGCCGTGGGTGCGATCTTCGAATGGATCTGGGCGCACGGCCGCGCCGCCGATACGCCGGAGGCCCTGGAGCCGCTGGCCGCCGCGCTCGGCATTGCCGACGTCCGCTCCGCGCTCGGTACACCGGAGGTGAAGGCCGGGCTGCAGGCCAACTTCGAACAGGCGGTGCGCCAGCAGGTGTTCGGCGTGCCGACCCTCGCGATCGGCGACGAACTGTTCTGGGGCGCCGACGCGCATGCGTTCGCCATGGATTACCTGGCCGATCCTGGCCTGTTCGCAGACGGCGAGATGGCCCGGCTGGGCGATCTGCCCGTGGGCATCTCGCGTTTCCGGTCCTAGGCGACGGCCTTTGCGATACCGGCGATGGCGGTGTCGACCATGAAGTCGATCTCCGCCTCCGTCACCACGTAGGGCGGCATGAAATACACGATGTTGCCCAGCGGCCGCAGCAGTGCGCCATGTTCGAGCCCATGTCGATAGACCCGCAGGCCGCGGCGGTCGGTGGCGGGGAAGGGCGCGCGACTGGACTTGTCGGCCACCAGTTCGATGGCGGCGATCATCCCGGTCTGGCGCACGTCGGCGACATGCGGATGATCCACGAGCGGCGCGATCCGTGCGGCCATATGGGCCGCCAGCGCGCGGTTGCGCTCGAGCACGGGGTCGTCGCGGAAGATCTTCAGCGTCGCGGTGGCCGCGCGGCAGGCGAGAGGGTTGCCGGTGTAGCTGTGCGAGTGGAGAAACGCCTTGCCGGAGGCGTATTCGGCATAGAACGCGGCATAGACGTCCTGCGTGGTGAGCACGGCCGAAAGCGGGAGGAAGCCGCCGGTCAGTCCTTTGGACAGACACATGAAGTCCGGCGCGATGCCTGCCTGCTCGCAGGCGAACAGCGTGCCGGTGCGGCCGAAGCCCACAGCGATCTCGTCGGCGATGAGGTGTACCTCGAACTCGTCGCACAGCGCGCGCAGGCCCGTGAGGTACGAGGGGTGGTACATGCGCATGCCCCCGGCGCACTGCACCAGCGGCTCCACGATCACGGCGCAGGTTTCGTGCGCGTGCCGCTCGAGGATGCCGCGCATCTCGACGAGCCGGCGCGCCGCAAGATCCTGCGGCGATTCGCCGGGCTCGCCCTCGTACGTGTCGGGGGACGGCGCGAGCTCGGGCGTGAGCAGCAGGGGCGCATAGGTCTTGCGATAGAGCGCCACGTCGCTGACCGAGAGCGCGCCCAGTGTTTCGCCGTGGTAGCTGCCGGTGAGGGCGATGAAGCGGGTTTTCTCGCCGTGGCCCCGGTTGAGCCAGTAGTGGAAGCTCATCTTCAGCGCCACCTCGATGGCCGCGGACCCGTTGTCGGCGAGGAACACCCGCTCGAGACCGGCCGGCGTGATCCGGACCAGTTCTTCCGCCAGTTCGAGGGCCGGGGCATGGGTGAACCCGGCGAAGATGACGTGTTCGAGCGTGTCGAGCTGGTCTTTCAGGGCCGCCCCGATGCGGGGTTCCGCGTGGCCGAAGAGGTTGGTCCACCAGGAGCTGACGGCGTCGAGGTAACGCCTGCCGTCGGCCCCCACCAGCCATGCCCCTTCGCCGCGGACGACGGGTACCATGGGCAGGGTCTCGTGGTCGTGCATCTGCGTGCACGGGTGCCAGAGAACGGAGAGGTCGCGGGCGACCAGCGTGTCGACTGCCGTCGAGGCAAAAAGGGCATCGGTCATCCGCCCATGATAATCCCCCCCAGGAACGAGGTGATGGCTTGAAGTGGTTCCGTTGGATCGTCCTGGCCGTGGCCTTGCTGGCCGTTGCGGGCGGCTTGTTCTACTGGTTCCTTCCTGCGTCCGTGGCCGTGCCGCTGCTGGCCCGGCGCGCGCATGGGCTGGGCTTCGAGGGGTTGTCCGGAACGCTGTGGAACGGCCGCGCCGACCGAGTGTTGCTGGCCGACGGTCGCGAACTCGGCGCCGCCACGTGGCGGCTGGGCCGGCAGGCGATCCTTGGCCGGACCGACCTGGACATGCACCTCGAAGGCCGTGCCGGGCGTTTCGACGGCCACATGGACAAGAGCGAGGCCGACCGCGTGACCCTGACGGGTGTGTCGTTCCGTCTCGACGCCGCGGCCCTTGCCGGCATGGGGTCCACCGACGACCTCGTGCCTTCGGGCGTCGTGGAAGGGCGCATCCCGCACGCGGAATTGCAAGGCAACTGGCCCATGACTCTGGAAGCGGCCATCGTCTGGAAGAAGGCCGCCCTGCGCACGCCCGAGGGCTACATTTCTCTTGGCGGCCTCCTTCTGGACGCCGCCAGTACGGGGGGCGTGCTGCGCGCCACCTTGCGTGACGATGGCGAGGGATCCCTCGCGGCGAACGCCGTGCTCGCCGCCTCGCCGCTCGGCTGGCGCATCGACGGGAAGCTTGCGCCTCGCCTTTCCGACAGCGCCGTGTCGCACCTCATCGCACGTTTCGGCCCCGTCGGCCGCGACGGCTCCGTCAACCTGCAACGAAAGGTGGGGCTCGCGCCCCGGACAGGACCATGACCGATATCCTCGACAAGGCGCTGGGCGCCGCGCGCGACGCCGCGGGCGCGGCGGCGGAGATCATCCTGCATTACTGGCGCGCGGGCGTGGATGTGATCGTGAAAGGCGACGACACGCCGGTGACCGTGGCGGACCGCGAAGCGGAACTGGCAATTCGCGGCATCCTCGCGCAGGCGCTGCCGGCAGCGGGCATCTACGGCGAGGAATACGGCGCCGACGACACGTCGCGCGAATACCTCTGGCTGGTGGATCCGTTGGACGGCACCAAGAGCTTCGTGCGGCGCACGCCTTTCTTCTCCACGCAGATCGCGCTCATGCATCGCGGCGAACTCGTGCTCGGCGTTTCATCCGCGCCCGTGTACGGCGAAAGGATGTGGGCCGTCCGTGGTCGCGGCGCGTTCCTCGACGGCGAACCCGTGCGCATCGCGGACACCACGGCGATGCGCGATGCGTCCATCTCCACGGGCAATGTGAAGAGCCTTACGACGGATGGACGCTGGGATGCGCTCGGCGGCATGATCCGCGACAGCAACCGCATACGCGGCTACGGCGACTTCTGTCATTACCACCTGCTGGCGCGGGGCGGCATCGACCTCGTGGTCGAGTCGGACGTGAATATCCTGGACGTGGCCGCGCTCGCGGTCATCGTGCGCGAGGCGGGCGGCGTGTTCACGGATCTGGACGGCCGGGAGCCCGGTCTGGACTTGCGCAGCGTGCTGGCCGGCACCCCCGCCATTCACGCCGAGGCGCTGGCCCGGCTGGCCCCTGGCGCTACAATCGGGCGATGAACAAACGTCCCACGATCCTCGCGACGCGCGATGCGCCCGACAGCCCCCTCCGCCGCGCGGAGGAAGTGGACCTCGAATTCTCGAACGGCGAACGGCGCACCTACCAGCGCCTGAAGGGCAGCGGCTTCGGTGCCGTGCTCATCGTGGCCATGCGCGATCCGGACACCGTGCTTCTCGTGCGGGAATACGGCGTAGGCGTCGATCGCTATGAGCTGGGCGTGCCCAAGGGGCGCCTCGACCGCGACGAAACGACGGAGCAGGGCGCGAACCGCGAACTGAAGGAAGAGGTGGGATACGGCGCCCGCAAGCTGAAGATCCTCGGCACGCTGTCGCTCTCGCCGTCGTATATGACCCATCTTGCGCACGTGGTGCTGGCCGAGGATCTCTATCCGGAACGCCTCGAGGGCGACGAACCCGAGGAACTGGAAGTGGTGCCCTGGCGCATGGACATGCTGCACGAACTGCTGGCCCGCGACGACGTCACCGAGGGGCGTTCGATCGCAGCGCTCTTCATGGCCCGCGAGTACCTCGCCGGCCGTTACCAGCCGGCGTGACGATGTCGCCCGTGCACTTGCTCGACCCCGTCTGCGCCATCGCGCGGCGCGCGGCCGACGCCATCCTGGCGATCTACGCGCGGGATTTCGAAGTGGTCTGCAAGGACGACGACTCCCCGGTCACCGCGGCGGACCTCGCGGCCGAACGCGTGATCCAGGAGGGCCTGCACGCGCTGGCGCCGGGCATTCCCGTGATCTCGGAGGAAGCCGCAGCCGCACCGTGGTCCGAAAGACGCACCTGGCGCCGCTACTGGCTGGTCGACCCGCTGGACGGCACGCGCGAATTCGTGAAGCGTAACGGCGAGTTCACGGTGAACATCTCGCTGGTGGAGGATCACCGCAGCGTGCTGGGCGTCGTGCTGGCGCCGGTCACCGGCGACCTCTACGCGGCCGCCGCCGGGGCGGGCGCGTGGCGGCAACGGGCGCCGGAGGCCGCGCGCGAGCGCCTCTCCACGCGCCGCGCCAATGGCCTGCTGATGGTCACGGGCAGCCGTTCCCACGGCACGGGGCGCAGCATGGCCTTGCTCGATCGGCTGGGCGAGCACGAAACATTCGCCCTGGGCTCGTCGCTCAAGTTCTGTGTCATTGCTCGTGGCGACGCCGATATCTACCTTCGCCTCGGCGCCACGTCGGAGTGGGATACGGCAGCGGCGCAATGTGTACTGGAAGAGGCCGGCGGCGCCGTACTCGACCTTGCCGGCCGCCCGTTCCGTTACAACACGCGCGATTCGCTCATCAATCCCGAATTCATCGCCTGCGGCGATCCCGGCATCGACTGGGCCGCGCGGCTCATCGATCCCGAGGAAAACGCATGACGCGGCACGTGGAGGAGCTGATAGCCATCATGGCCCGGCTCCGCGATCCGGAAAACGGATGCCCGTGGGATGTGAGGCAGAACTTCGCCACCATCGCGCCCTATACGATCGAGGAAGCCTACGAGGTCGCCGACGCCATCGATCGCGGGGACATGCACGACCTTCGCGACGAGTTGGGCGATCTGCTCCTGCAGGTGGTGTTCCATGCGAGCATGGCCGAAGAAGCCGGGCACTTCGCGTTCGGCGATGTGGTGGCCTCCATCTGCGACAAGATGCTGCGCCGGCATCCTCATGTGTTCGCGGATGCCACGCACGCCAACGATGCGGAACGATCGCGCGACTGGGACCGCCTGAAGGCGGACGAACGCGCTGCGAAAGGCTCGGCCGACGACAGCGCGCTCGCGGGTATCTCGCGCGGCCTGCCCGAATGGCAGCGGGCGGTGAAGCTGCAGAAGCGCGCCGCGAACGTCGGATTCGACTGGCCCGACCACCGGCCGGTGCTGGACAAGCTGGCCGAAGAGCTCGAGGAAGTGCGACACGAGTTCGAACACGGTGCCGACGAGGAACGCCTGGCCGACGAGATCGGTGACGTGCTTTTCGTTGCCGCTAACCTGGCGCGGCATGCGAAGGTCGACGTGTCGCGCGCGCTGCGCGGCGCGAACGCGAAATTCGAGCGGCGCTTTCGCGCCATGGAAGCGATAGCGGCCAGTGAAGGACGCGACCTGTCATCGTATCCGCTGGAAGAACAGGAAGCGCTCTGGACGCGCGTTAAGCGCGACGGCGCCTGATCGCCTCAAAGCGCGTAAGCGCTTGATGTGGGAGCCGCTTCAGCGGCGATGGGTGCTTGCGACAAACTTGCCCGCTGCCGCGGGATCGCCGGCAAAGCCGGCTCCACATAAGATTGCTGCCAGTTCACAGCTTAAAAGGGCGGGGCCTTACGGCCCCGCCCGGTTCATCAGCTCTTCGTCGCCGCGCGCTGCTGCATCCGCTGCTTGAAGGCTTCCATTTCCTGGTGGCGCTTCTGGTCCTGGGCCAGGCTCTCGTCGAGACTCTTGCGCATGGTGGCGATGGCGGCGTCGACGTTCTGCGGCTGCATCTGCGCACGTGCGAGGTGGCGATACGCGTAGTCGCGCACCATCGGGTTCTGCGACTTGGCCAGCACGTCGTTGTACAGCGCCGGCAGTTCCTTCGCACGGCCGCTCATCACGTAGAGGCGCTCGAGTGAGCGAAGGTCGCCGATCACGCCGGCGTCCTTGCGCATGCCGCCGCGGCCATGGTGGCCCCAGTTGCCATGCTCACCGCGTTCGCCGCGGTTCCACTTCATGCCCTGGTGGTCCGGGCTCTGAGCGGACTGGGCCGGCGCGGCGGGGGCCTTGGGCGCGGCATCCTGCGCGAACGCGAAGGCGGCCGAGCCGGCAAGGAGGAGGGAGGCGGCACTGGCGACGAGGGTCTTGCGTTGCATAGGGTAGGCTCCGGTTGGGTGTTGCAGGGGGAAAAACGTGCTGCCGCCGGACCGGTTGACGGGTCCGTTGCCGTGCGGTCAGCTTCGCGTGAAGGCGCCGCTGCAACCTTTTGCCCCCGGCGCGCATCCATGGCCGGTCTACCGCCGACTCACGAAGGGACATCCCATGCGCAAACTGATCCTCGCCTCGCTGCTCCTGCTGCCCGCCGCGGCCATGGCCGACGACGCCCAATGCAAATTCCATGCGGACCGCAACCTCGACCTCGACTTCAAGGGCGTGCGCGACATCCGCTTCGTCACGAATTCGTACGACCTGCTCGTTACCGGCGGCGCTTCCGCCGGCAAGGGCACGGTGCGCGGCAAGGCTTGCGCGTCCGACCAGGAGACCCTCGACAACCTCGTGGTTACCCAGACGCGCGTGGGCGACACCCTCCTCGTGGAGCTGAAGGACGCGCGCTCGCATGGCTTCTTCGGCGGGTGGGGCAACCGTTACGCCGACCTGAAGGTGGAGGCGAACATTCCCTCCGACATTCCGGTGAAGCTCAGCGTGGGCTCCGGCGACGCCAAGGCACGCAACCTCGCCTCGCTCGACGCCCAGGTCGGCTCGGGCGATCTGGAAGCGCGCAACATCAAGGGCAAGGTGCGCGGCACGGTCGGGTCCGGCGACCTGAAGCTGGAAGACACCGGCGAGGTGGACATCGATTCCATCGGTTCCGGCGACTTCGGCGCGAAGCGTGCCGCCGGGGTGCGCATCGGCACCGTCGGCTCGGGCGACGCCAAGATCGAAGGCGCCCAGGGCAATGTGCAGGTGGGCACCATCGGGTCCGGCGACCTCGACGTCAGCGACGTTCATGGCGACCTGACCGTGCGCTCGATCGGCAGCGGCGACATCGATCATCGCGGCGTCACCGGCAAGGTGGACATCCCGCGCGACAAGAACTGACATCACGCCAAGAGGGCGGTCCGTACCGGTATGATCCCGCCTTCGCCGGCGGGATTTCCTTGATGACGTGGTTGCCCGACTTGCTGCGCCAATTGCGCCGCGACATGCTTTTCCTCGTGCTGCTCGTGGTGGCGATCGCCTTCGCGGCCGCCAATCCGTCACGCCTGCCGCAGTGGCCCGGGCTGGTCGACTGGCCCACCATCGCCGCGCTCGCGGGCTTGCTCCTGCTCACCAAGGCCGTGGAGTCCAGCGGCGCACTCGACGTGGCGGGGCGCTGGCTCATAGACCGCACCGCCACGCGACGTGTGGCGGCACTCGGCCTGGTGGCCGCGGCCGCCGTGCTTTCGATGCTACTCACCAACGACGTGGCGTTGTTCGTGGTGGTGCCGCTGACCCTGCGCATGTGCCGCATCGCACGCATGCCGGCGACGCGCATCGTGGTGTTCGAGGCGCTGGCGGTCAACGCCGGGTCCATGCTCACGCCGATCGGCAACCCGCAGAACCTGTTCCTCTGGCAGCAGTGGAACAACGGTTTTGGCGGCTTCGTGTGGGCCATGCTGCCGCTGTCGGGCGCTGCCCTGGTGCTGCTTCTCGTGGTGGCGGCCCTGGCTTTCCCTGCCGACACGCTGGAGGTACACGAGCAGGCCGACGAGCGCGTGGATCGCACGATGCTCGTCGTCGCCGCAGTGCTCTACATCCCGTTCATCCTCGCCGCCGATCTAGGCCATGCGGCGTGGGGGCTGCTCGGGGTGGCCCTGATCTTTCTGGCGTTCCGCCGCCGCGTGGTGGCACGCATCGACTATGGGCTGCTGCTCACCTTCGTACTGATGTTCGTTGACCTGCGTCTCCTGGCAGGCACCGGCACGGTGAAGGGATTCATCGGCGGACTGGGCCTGAACGAGCCGACGCACCTGTACGCCACCGGCGCGCTCGCGTCGCAGGCGGTGAGCAACGTGCCTGCGGCGATCCTCCTCGCGGAGTACTCGCACGACTGGCGCACCATCGCCTATGGCGTGAATGTGGGTGGGTTCGGGTTCGTGCTGGGTTCGCTCGCCAACCTCATTGCGTTGCGGCTGCTGGGCGAGCGCAAGGCGTGGGGCACGTTCCACCTGTGGTCCATACCGTTCTTCGCGGCGGTTGGCCTGATCGGCTGGTTGCTGCTCTGAACGACGGCACTCCAGGCGTGGCGGCCGTTTTGTGGGAGCCGCTTCAGCGGCGATGAGGGCGCGGCAAGATGGCCCGCTGCTGCGGGATCGCCGGCAAAGCCGGCTCCCACAGGACGCGCTAAGCCTTGCGGTTCCCGGTGGCGCCCGTATTGCTGTTGCCCTTGTCGAACGCCTTGATGAAGTCGCGCACCTCGGGATAGACGGTGTCGCGCCAGCGGCGGCCGCTGAAGATGCCGTAGTGGCCGGCGCCCTCCACCGTGATGTGCTTGCGGCGTTTCTTTGCGATGCCCGTGCACAGGCCATGCGCCGCTTCGGTCTGGCCGGGGCCGGAGATGTCGTCCAGTTCGCCTTCGATGGTGAGCAGGGCCGTGGACTTGATCTTCGCCGGGCGCACGAGTTCGCCGTGCACTTCCCAGGTGCCCTTGGGCAGGCGATGTTCCTGGAACACCGTTTCGATGGTGTCGAGGTAGTACTCCGCGGGCATGTCGAGCACCGCGTTGTATTCGTCGTAGAACTTGCGGTGCGCCTCGGCGTCGTCGAGGTCGCCCTTGCGCAGGTTCTCGTAGAAGTCCCAGTGCGACATGACATGGCGGCTGGGATTCATGGCGATGAACCCGGCATGTTGCAGAAAGCCGGGATAGACGTCCCGGCCGGCGCCTGGATATTGGTAGGGCACCTTGTGGATCAGCTGGTTGCGGAACCACGACAACGGCCGCGTGGTGGCGAGGTTGTCGACGCTGGTCGGGCTTTTCCGGGTGTCGATCGGCCCGCCCATCAGCGTGAGCGTGGCGGGCGTGGCTTCGCCGCGCGCCGCCATGAGCGACACCGCCGCCAGCACCGGCACGGTCGGCTGGCACACGGACACCACGTGCGCACGATGCACGCCGACGTGGCGGATGAATTCCTCGATGTAGGACACAAAGTCCGCCAGCGAGAAGGAACCTTCCTCCAGCGGGATCATGCGCGCATCGACCCAGTCGGTGATGTACACCTTGTGGTCGCGCAGCAGGGTGCGCACCGTATCGCGGAGCAGGGTGGAATGGTGCCCGGACAGGGGCGCGACCACGAGCACGGCGGGATCGTGCTTCATGCGGTCCACGGTGGCCTGGTCGTCGGAGAACCGCTTGAAGCGCTTCAGTGTGCAGAACGGCTTGGCCATGGACACCTGCTCGACGATGGCCACGTCGTGCCCGTGGGCGTGCACGCTATGGATGTCGAACTCGGGTTTCTCGTAGGCCTTGCCCAGGCGGTACATCAGCTCGCAGCCCGCGGCCGCGCGGTCGGCACCGGGCATGCGGGCGAACGGACTGGCGATGTCGCCGAACATCTTCGCCCCCGCCTCGGCCCAATACGAAAGTGGGCTGAGCATCGAGCGTTGCCATTCGTGCATGAGGTAGAGCATGCCGCTGTGTCCCGACCTGAAGGTGGCGCATCATAACCAGTTGCGCCGCGCCATGTGTAAAGCCCCTGTTTTTGCTCGATTTAGACGGTGGCTTTGCGGCAGACCAGCAGGACCTCGTCGACGCCCGGCGCCGGATCGAAGCCTTCCGTGAACGCCAGCGGCTTCTGGAAACGCACGCCCAGGGGCATGAAGACCCGGTTGTACCACCACATGGCGCGCGCCCTATGGTGGGTGAGGAAATACTGGCCGAGGTCGAGCAGCTTCGACGATTTGGGCTGCATGCCATAGACGGCGCTGCGCTCGATGGCGAAGCCGTGGCGGGACAGCAGGTCGCGGATGGCCTCCGGCTCGTAGCGGCGGTAATGGCCCACGAAGTCGTCGAAGGGGGTCCAGGCCTCGGGATGCAGGGGCACCGACAGCAGCAGGCGAGCGCCCGGTTCCGCCACGCGGGCCAGTTCCCCCAGGGCGCCCTCGTCGTCCACCACGTGTTCGAGGATGTCGAACGCGCACACGAAGTCGAAACTGGCGTCGCGGAACGGCAGCGCGCCGATCATGGCGTTCGCCACGCGGGCGCCGCTGCGGCCAAGCTCGGCGAGCGCCGGGCGGCTGAGGTCGACGAACTGGGTATCCGCCAAAGGCAGCCGGGGGCGCAGCCCCGGGGCCACTTCCAGGCGGCGGGAGGTCTGGGCGGCCAGTTCCGATACCAGGGGCCACGTGTTGAAGCGCTCCGGCGCGAAGAGCTTGGCCTCCGCCCACAAGGCGTCGTAGAAGCGCTTGTTGTTGCCGATCAGTTCGGCGTCCGTGCGCGCCGCCGATGGGCCCGAGGTGAACGATGCGGTGGTCATGCGGTACCTCGGGAGCGGGAAGGGATCAGCGCAGTCGCGCCAGTTCGCGCAGCAGCGGCAGGCGCCGCACGCGAACCGCCGTGGCGCGGAACACGGCATTGGCGAGCGCCGGCGCCGCCGAAGGCACGGCGACCACGCTCGCGCCCGCGGGCTCTGCGGTAGACGGCACGATCACCGTTTCCACCTCGTAGGGCATGGGCTGGGTCGCGGCGATCGGATAGTCGCGGAAGCCGGTCTGCTGCACCTTACCGTCTTTCACTGTGATGGCAAGGTTGAGCGCGGTGGAAAGGGCATCCATCGTGGCGCCTTGCAACTGCGCCTCGAGCCCCAGCGGATTCACGGCGCGGCCGACGTCCGCGACGCAGACCACGCGGTGGATGTCGATGCCGTCATTCGTGGGCGCCACTTCGACCGCATGCGCCACATACGCGCCGAATACATAGGCACAGGCGATGCCCAGACCGTTCTCGCTGCGCAGCCAGCGGCTCCAGTCGAGCTTCTCCGCGGCGAGCTTCAGGACGTTCGCCATGCGCCCGGTGTCGATGGGGCCGCCGCGTCCGCCGTAGGGCAACTGGCGTGCATCGCCGAGCAAGGCCAGGCGGAAATCGAGCGGGTTGGTGTTCGTGGCATGTGCCAGTTCGTCGATGAAGCTTTCGCTGGCGAAGGTCGGCGTGACGTGCGGCGAACCGCGCCACTCGCCGCGGGCGAGCCGCGACGGCAGCGGATACCAGTCGCTGCGGAAGTTCGGCACGAGGCCCGCCGGCAGGGCGTCGGGCACGAGCTCCGACTGCCACAGGCGATTGTCGGGGACGCCGCGCCCGGCGAGCGCGGACGGGCTGGCCATCCGCTGGTGCCAGCCGACGATCTTCTTCTTGCGGTCCAGCGACGCATTGAGCCGGTGCACGGCCAGCGGGCGGTAGAAATCGCGGGAGAGGTCGTCGTCGCGCGTCCAGAGCACCTTCACTGGCCGGTTGCGGATGTCGTCGGGTTTCTTTGCCAGCGCGATCGACATGGCTTCCGCGATGTAGTCGGCTTCGAGGCGGCGCCCGAAGCCGCCGCCGCCACGCGGCACCTGGATGTCGATCTGGTCGGGACGGAAGCCGGTCATCCGCTGCACCACGGCGTACGCCTGGCGGGGCGATTGCGTGGCCGCGATGACGGTCACGCTGGTTCCCGGGTCCAGGCGAACGACGCAGTTGGGGGTTTCGGCGGTGGCGTGCGCTACCCACGGCTGGAAATAGGTGGCCTCGAGCGCGCGCGCCGCCTTCTTGCGCGCCGCGGCGGTGTCGCCGTCGTTGCGCACGGTGGAAGGCGCGATCGTCTCGTCGTCGAACGCCTGCAACGCCTGCTGCTCGAGCGCGGAGGCCGCCGGTTCCGGAGACCCGTCGGCTTTCCACGTGGCCTTGAGCGCGGCGCGCCCGCGCAGTGCGGACCAGGTGTCGCGGGCAAGCACGGCGAGGGCAGGCGCCTGTGCGGCCATGCCCGGCGGCTGGTTTGCATCCGGGGCGATGTCGAGGACGGCGTAGACACCCTCGATCTTCTGTGCGGCTTCACGGTCTGCGTTGTCCAGCGTACCGCCCGGGTAAGGGCAGCGCGCGAGGACGGCGACGACCGGATCGCCGATGTTCTCGTCGAAGGCGTAGCGAAGCGTGCCGGTAACGACGGCGCGTGCGTCCACGTCGCCGGCAGGCTGGCCGATGAGGCGGTAGCGATCCGGCGACTTGAGCGGCGGAGGGCTGGCGGGCGCGTCGATGCCGGCGGCCGTGGACGCGAGATCGGCGTAGGACACGCGCCGGTTGTCGCTGGCCAGAACCATGCCGTTCTCGGTGCGCAGGCGCTCCGCGGGCACGCCGAGGCGGCGCGCCGCCGCCTGCAGGAGCAGCCAGCGCCCGAGCGCGCCGGCCTGGCGCAGATCGGCCCACGCCGCGGGGATGCTGGTAGCGTCGCCGCTGCGCTGGTGCCCGTAGGTGAATTTCGCCTCGCCGTTGCCCATGGTCACGCCAAGGCCGAGCGGCTCGACGACGACGCGGGTCCAGTCGGCGTCCAACTCGTCGGCGATGATGCGGGCCAGCGAGGTGGAAGTGCCTTCGCCGTTGTCGGGATCGCGCACGCCGATGAAGATGCGACCGTCCGCCGCGATGCGGAGATACGGGCCCACTTGCGTCCAGGCGTCGCCGAGCAGGCCGAGCGGTGGCGGACGATCGACCGCGCCGACGGTGCCGATGCCGATGACAAGGCCGCCCGCGGTGCCGGCGGCGAACTTGAGGAAGCGGCGACGGGAAAGGCGGACCTCGCCGCTCATGCCTTGCCGTCCTTCATGGCGCCCGCGGCGCGTTTGATCGCCTTGCGAATGCGGCCGTAGCTGCCGCATCGGCACAGGTTGCCGATCTTGTCGATATCGGCGTCGGAGGGGTTCTTCTGCCGGGAGAGCAGATCGACCGCGGCCATGATCTGGCCGGGCTGGCAGTAGCCGCACATGATGGCGTCCTCGTCGATCCATGCCTGCTGCACCGGATGCAGCGTGCCGTCGGCCGCGGCGAGGCCCTCCACTGTGGTGACGCGCTTGCCGCGCATCTTTTCCATCTTCGTGCCGCACGAGGCCACGGCCTTGCCGTCGACGATCACCGTGCAGAAGCCGCAATCGCCCTGGTCGCACCCGTACTTGGCGCCCGTGAGGCGCAGCACGTCGCGCAGGTACCACAGCAGCGGCATCGCGGGGTCGCCCGTGTGCTTGTACCGCTTGCCATTGACGATGACGTCGATGCCTTCACGCACCGGCTTGGACGCGGTCTGGCCGGCCTCTTGCCGGGGCGGTACGGGAACGGGCGACGTCGGGCCTTGCTGTGCCATCTGCTTTCTCAGAGTGTCCCTGGATATCCGGGCCATTGTGGCATCCGGGCCGGGGATCAGCGAGCGTCAGGGTATCCCTAGCCTGAACAGCCGTCGCCACACCGCGTAGACGGGCAGGCCGGCAAGCACCACGAGGCAGACCACGCCGGCGCTGAGCGGCTTGTCCCATGCATAGGCCACGACCACGGCGATCACCGCGAGAAGGAATGCCAGCGGCAGCAGCGGATACGCGGGCGTGACGAAGGCCGGGCGGCCCGTGGCGTGGCGGCGGTACCAGAAGAGCGTGGCAATGGTGACGGCGTAGGCGGCCCAGTCGCCGAAGGTGGCGAAATCGAGCAACTGGCCGTAATTTGCGGCGAGCACGAGCACGATGGCCCAGCCGGACAGCGCCATGAGGGCGATGTTCGGCGTGCGGTAGCGCGGGTGCAGCCTGGCCACACTGGCGAAGAACAGGCCGTCCTCGCCCATGACCTGGAGCACGCGCGCCCCCGCGACGAGGGTGATGTTGCAGAAGCCGAGCGTGGACACGGCGATGCCGATGGCGATGATCTTCGCGCCGGTGTCGCCGAACACCCGGCTCATGACGTCGGCGGCCGGCGCCTGGCTGGATGCGAGACCGTCGTGTCCGAGAACGGCGAGGTACGCGTAGTTGGTGAGCACGTAGGCGGCGATGACCACGAGCATGCCGAGCACGAGCGCGCGCGGCAGCGTGCGCTGGGGATCGCGCACCTCGCCGGCGAGGTTGTTGAGGTAGCTGAAGCCGGAGAAGGCGAACAGCACGGGCAGCAGCGCTCCGGCGAGGCCGCCGGCGACATGGGTGGGACTGGGCGTGAGCGCCTGTGTGGTGCCGGCGCCGGCGAAGGCGAGGCCGGTGACCACAAGCACGGCGATGGCGGCGAGCTTCAGGATGGCGAAGACGTTCTGCACCTGCGCGCCGAAGCGGATGCCGAACAGGTTGAGGCCGGTGACGAACACGATGGCACCCACGGCGAGGGGCTTCACCAGGGTGGGCGAAAGGCCGAACACCGACGTGGCGTAGCTGCCGAAGATGGTGGCGACGGCGGCGCTGCTGCCGCTGTAGATCACGAGCAGCATGGTCCATCCGAAAAGGAAGCCCGCGAGCCGACCGAAGGCTTCGCGCAGGTAGACGTAGCTGCCGCCGGCCTCGGGCCGCCGCGCGCCGAGCTCGGCGTAGCAGAGACACCCGATGAGGGTGAGCAGGCCGCCGCCGACCCAGAGGGAGAGCAGCACCAGGCTGGAATCGGTGCGCTGCGCGGCGATGCCGGGGTTGAGGAAGATGCCGCCGCCGATGATGCCGCCGACCACGATGAGCGCGGCGTCCATGAGGGTGAGGCGTCGGGCGTAGCCGGGGTTTTCCATTGGGGGTCGCGTCAGTGGATGGTGCGTGAGGATCGCCCGCGGAGGCGGGGGATGGGAAGTGGGAGCGCACGTTTGCCTTTTTCCCCTTGCAGCGCAACACTTTCGTCAATTTGCCGGAATCTCCGGCCTTTCTCGCTTTCCCCACCCAACCCAAAGAGTCCCGTGAGCGAAATCGCAAACGCGCCGTTGCCCGTCAACGCGCCCTGGATCGTCATGAAGTTCGGCGGCACCTCCGTGGCCACCGCCGCACGCTGGCGCAATATCCTCGAGCTGGCCGCCAGCCGCCGCGCCGAAGGCGCACGCGTGCTGATCGTGGTCTCGGCCCTGTCCGGCATCACCGACGGCCTGAAACAGCTTTGCACGCACACGGAATCGAAACGCCGCTCGGAAGCGGCCTCCGCACTGGCCGATCGCCACCATGCCCTGCTCGCCGAGATGTCGCTGGCGATGCCGGACACCCTGGGTGCCCGTCTGGCCGACATGGCGGCGCTGGCCGAAGCCGGCGCGGCGGAGCTGGGCGACCTGGCCTGGCAGGCCCGCGTGCAGGCGCACGGTGAGCTGATGTCGAGCGCGCTGGGCGCGGCGTTCCTGTCGGCCAACGGTCTGCCCACCACATGGGTCGACGCGCGCGAGTGCCTGCGGTCCATCGCGCTGCCGAACCAGAACGAGCGCACGCGCCTGCTTTCGGCGATGGTGGAGCCTCGCCACGACGCGGCGCTTTCCGCCGCCCTGGCGGAACGTGGCGAGGTCTTCATCACGCAAGGCTTCATCGCGCAGGACGATGCGGGACGCACCGTGCTGCTCGGCCGCGGCGGATCGGATACGTCGGCAGCGTATTTCGGCGCCTTGCTCGCCGCGTCGCGCGTGGAGATCTGGACCGACGTGGCCGGCATGTTCAGCGCCAACCCCCGGCAGGTGGCGGGCGCGCGGCTGCTCCAGCGTCTCGATTACGAAGAAGCCCAGGAAATTGCCTCCACGGGCGCGAAGGTGCTGCACCCGCGCTGCCTTTCGCCGTTGCGCGAGCCGCGGGTGCCCTTGCTGATCAAGGACACGAACCGGCCGGAACTGGAAGGCACCGCCATCGGCCCGGAAGTGCGCGAGCATGCGCCGAGCATCAAGGCGATCAGCGCGCGCAAGGGCATCACCCTCGTTTCCATGGAATCGGTGGGCATGTGGCAGCAGGTGGGCTTTCTCGCCGACGTGTTCGACGCGTTCAAGCGGCACGGCCTGTCGGTAGACCTGATCGGCTCGGCGGAAACGAACGTCACGGTGTCGCTGGACCCGACGGAAAACCTGCTCGATTCCGACGCCATCGCCGCGCTAGCCGCGGATCTGGCACGCGTGTGCCGGGTCAAGGTGATCGCGCCGTGCGCGGCCATCACGCTCGTCGGGCGCGGCATGCGTTCGATGTTGCACAAGCTGTCGGGCGTGCTGGCGGAATTCGGCCAGCTGCGCGTGCACCTGATCTCGCAATCGTCGAACAACCTCAACCTGACCTTCGTGGTCGACGAAGACGTGGTGGACGATATGTTGCCTCGGCTGCATGAACTCCTGATCGGCGCCGGTGCCCTGCGCACCGACGACAGCATGGTGTTCGGATCATCCTGGCAATCGCTCTACGGCAGCGGCGAGCAGACCGCGTCGGCGGCTGCCTGGTGGCACGGCGAGCGCCCGACGCTGCTGCGCCTCGCGGAAGAACGCACGCCGCGTTACGTGTACCACCTGCCCACCGTGCGCGCGCAGGCGCGCCGGGTAAAGTCGTTGAAAGCCGTGGACCGCGCGCATTACGCGGTGAAGGCGAACACGCATCCGGGCATCCTCAAGGTGCTCGCGGAAGAAGGGTTCGCGTTCGAATGCGTCTCGCCGGGTGAACTGGCCGCGGTTTCCGCGGCGGTGCCGGCCGACGTGCCGCTGCTGTTCACTCCCAATTTCGCCTCTCGCCGCGACTTCGCCACCGCCTTGCAGACCCGCGCCACGATCACGATCGACGCCCTGCATCCCATGGAACACTGGGGCGACATGTTCGCTGGGCGCGATATCGTGCTCCGGGTGGACCTCGGCCGCGGCCTGGGCCATCACGAGAAAGTCAAAACGGGCGGCACGGGCAGCAAGTTCGGTGTGCCGATCGAACATATCGACCGCTTCCTGCGCCTTGCCGACGCGGCCGGCGCGCGGGTGATCGGCCTGCATGCGCACCTTGGTTCGGGCATCCTCGATGCCGCGCACTGGGGCGAGGTCTATTCGCAGCTGGCCGCGCTGGCGGAGCGTATCGGCACCATCACGGTGCTGAACATCGGCGGCGGGCTGGGCGTGCCGTCGCATCCCGGCGAGACGGCGCTCGACGTGGCCGCGCTCGATCGCGTGCTGACCTCGGTGCGCCAGGCGTATCCGCAGTTCCAGCTGTGGATGGAGCCCGGCCGCTATCTCGTTGCGGACTGCGGCGTGCTGCTGGCGAAGGTCACGCAGGAGAAGGAAAAGGGCGCGAACACGCGTTACCTCGGGCTCGACACGGGCATGAACAGCCTGATCCGGCCTGCGCTGTACGACGCATGGCACGAGATCGTCAACCTGTCGCGCATGGATGAGCCCGCGACCACGATGTACCAGGTGGTGGGCCCCATCTGCGAATCGGGCGACATCCTTGGCTCCGACCGTCGCCTGCCGGAATCGAAGGAAGACGACGTGATCCTCGTGGCGCAAGGGGGCGCGTACGGTGCAGTCATGTCGTCGCGTTACAACCTGCGCGACGAAGCCGACGAGGTGCTGCTGCCGTGACGGACACCTTCATCGATCCACGCAACAGCCAGCAGTTCCGCTTCGTTCGCAACACGTTCGCCGACGGCGTCGCCGAACTGGTCTACGCCTTCGACGACGGCCCGGAACTGGTGGAACGCGTGACCTTCCCCGGCGCGCCGGCCGTGCCGCCGGAGCGCGAGGCCGCCCTCGCGGCGGCCCTGCGCCTGCTCCACCTCGTTGCCGGCGTCAGCTATTACAAGGCGGGCATTCCGGCAGGCATCGTGGTCGAGGGGCAGCCGCTGGACGAGCCCACGGCACGCCTGCTGGATGCGCTGTATCTGCACGGGCTGGCCGAGTTCGCGTACCGCAACCGGCTGGATCTGCGCGGGCGCATCGCGTTTCCTTTCAAGCGGCATGCCACGGTGCCGGCGACGGCGGCAGGACTTCCGCCGCGGTCGCTGCTGCCGATCGGCGGTGGCAAGGATTCCGTCGTGGCTGTCGAAGCCGTGAAGTCAATCGGCGCCGATGCCACGGCCACCTGGGTGGGCAACTCGCCGCTCATCGCGGAATGCGCCGCGCGCACCGGCCTGCCCACGCTGAACATCTCGCGCGAACTCGCGCCGGGGCTCTTCGAGCTCAACCGGCTGGGCGCATGGAACGGGCATATTCCGGTCACCGCCATCAACTCGGTCATCCTTGCGGTCGCTGCCATCCTCTACGGCTACGATTCCATCGTGTTCGCGAACGAGCGCTCCGCGTCGGTCGCCACGCTGGAATACGACGGGCAGGAAGTGAACCACCAGTGGAGCAAGGGCTTCGGCTTCGAGAAGAGCCTGCACGACTACCTGCATACGCATGTGGCCGCCGACCTCGACTACTGCTCGCTCCTGCGGCCCTGGTCCGAGCTGGCGGTGACGAGCGCGTTCGCGCGCCTCGGCGCGGAATACTTCAATGTGTTTTCCAGCTGCAACCGCAATTTCCGCATCCTCGGGCCCAAGCCCGCGGATCGCTGGTGCGGCCAGTGTCCGAAATGTCACTTCGTGTTCCTGGCGCTGGCGCCGTTCATGGCAAAGCCGCGGCTGCTGTCGATCTTCGGCCGCAACCTGCTCGACGACGACGCGCTCGCCGGCGCGTTCGATGCGTTGCTGGAATACAAGGACCACAAGCCGTTCGAGTGCGTGGGCGAGGGGGCCGAGGCACGTGCCGCGCTTGCCGCGCTGGCCGAGCGCCCCGAATGGCGTGAAGATGCGCTCGTCGCACGCTTCCGCACGGAAATCCTCCCGCAATTGCAGCCCGACGAGCTGGGGCTGGAACCGTGGTTGAAACCCGGCGCATCGCACCTCGTTCCGCAGCGACTGCTTGGAGCGCTGGATGCGCTGGGCTGAGCTGCGCGACAAGCGCGTCGCGGTGTGGGGGTTCGGCCGCGAGGGCCGTGCCGCCCTCGCCGCGCTGGCCCGGCACTTGCCCGGCCAGCCGGTGACGCTGTTCTGCAGCACCAGCGAAGCCGAGGCGGCGCGGGCCGCCTTTCCCTCGGTGGACGTTCGCGACGTGACGCCCGATGCACACGCGCTTGCCGCCTACCAGGTAGTGGTGAAATCGCCCGGCATCTCGGCATACAAGCCCGAGCTGCTCGATGCGCAAGTGCGAGGCACGCGGTTCACGTCGGGCAGCGCGCTGTGGTTTGGCGAACACGTCGATGCGCGCACGGTGGCCGTGACCGGCACCAAGGGCAAGAGCACCACGTCGGCCCTCATTGCCCACCTTGCACGATTCCTCGGCGTGCGCACCGCGCTGGCCGGCAACATCGGGATGCCGATGCTGGAACTCGACGATGCCAGCGCAGACCTCTGGGTCATCGAACTGTCGAGCTTCCAGACGGGCGAGGCCATGGGGGTCCATCTCGGCGTGGTCACCAGTCTGTACGAGGAACACCTCGACTGGCACGGCACGCGCGAGCGCTACGTGGACGACAAGCTCAAGCTTCTCTCGGCGTCGGCGCAGGTGCTGGTCAATGCGACGCAGCCGTTGCTGCTGACGCGCGCCCTGGATCATCCGGGCCTGCATACCTTCGGCGATGCATCGGGATGGCATGTGGCCGACGGCTGGATACGCCGTGGCGACGAGCAGGTCATCGAGGCCGCCCGGGTGGCCGCGCCAGGATTGCACAACGCACTCAACGCCTGCGCGGCGCTGGCGGTCCTGGAGATCATGGGTCTGGACGCCCGCGCGGCGGCGCCTGCGCTGTCCACCTTCGTCCCCCTGCCGCACCGGCTGCAGCCGTTGGGTACGCACGACGGACTCGACTGGATAAACGACTCGATCAGCACGACGCCCTTGGCCAGTCTGGCGGCACTCGAAACGATGGGTGGGAAACGCACCGCGCTCATCGTCGGCGGACACGATCGCGGTCTCGACTGGGTGCCGTTCGTGGAGGCGATGCGCACGGCCGCCCCAGAGGCCATCGTGTGCCAGGGCGCGAACGGCCCGCGTATCGCGGATGCCCTCGAAGAGGCGGGCGTGCCGGGCGTCTATCGCGCCACCGACCTTCCGGCCGCTGTGGCGGCGGCGCGTGCGGCGCTCGCAGGGCAGGGATGCGTTCTCCTCTCTCCCGGCGCACCGAGCTTCGACCAGTTCCACGACTACACCGAGCGCGGAAAGCGCTTCGCCGAACTGGCGGGTTTCCAGGCGAGCACGGCAAGCATCCAGGGCCTCGGCATCGCCTGATCGGCGCGTCGCGGTCGTCCATCTGCTTTTTTGCGCAGTTGGCGAGGCCGAGGCGACGGCGGCGCCAGCCGCTGGCCACACGCATTCGCCTTGGCGAATGAACCGATGCATGCGGCATGCGTCCCCGGCCTTCCGCGATGAACCGGAAAAATCTGTGCCGCGGCCCGACGGCCCGGGATCCCGCAAGCGAGGGGCATTTCACCGAGCATCAATTCGCCAATGCCATGTGAATTTCTCGTTGCAGTGCAACATCGAACGCAAATCGTCCGCTGCACGCACCAGCGGTTTCTGCATCGAGGAAAAAGCCTGCGCCCATAGTCGTTTACGTCCAGCGGCGGATGGCGATCGAACGCATGGATCGATCCAAACGGGACCTGAGAATTTGCGCAGCGCACTATTTTATTCAGGATGAAATATCTAGATAAATTAGCTAGTTAGATGATCGCCGGTAGCTTTAGATCGAGTTAAAAAATTGGTTGACAACGTTGTCAGCGCCCTCGGAGAATCAAGCACGTCATACCACTGCAACGACGACGGAACGCGCGCGGTGGGGCCATGCCCGCGCAGATCGCGGTCGCCGGAGTAAGCAGGGCCAGAACGAATCAACGGAAGCGAAAGACACCAACGCGGGCCCAGGCCGGCGCGGTGGCGTTCGCTTCGAGAAAAACGACATCCCCCAGTGCGGGAGCGAGCGCGCGAGCGCGCGTTTCCGTGCCGTTTCCTCTCCCAGGAGCAAAGAAGTGAATCACCGGATCAGCGCACTTTCCATGGCCATCATGGCCGGCCTGCTCGCCACGGGCAGCGCGATGGCGCAGGACGCGGCTACCCCCGCGCCCGCCACGAGCACCCCGGCGAAGCCTGCCGCCGCGGCGCCCGCCCAGACCGATGCACAGAACGCCGCGAGCCTCGAAGGCATCACCGTCACCGGTATCCGCGCGAGCTTGCAGAAGTCGCTCGACCTGAAGCGGAACTCCGATTCCATCGTCGACGCCATCTCGGCCGAAGACGTGGGCAAGTTCCCGGATACCAACGTGGCCGAATCGCTGTCGCACCTTCCGGGCATCAGCGTGGACCGCAACTTCGGCGAAGGCGACAAGGTCAGCATCCTCGGCACGGATCCGGCGCTGAACCGCCTGCTGCTGAACGGCCAGACGCTCGCCTCCACCAACTGGACCTCTGATCCGAACAATCCGGACAGCCGCTCCTTCGACTACAGCCTGCTGACCTCCGAAATCATCGGCAATGCGCAGGTGTACAAGACCCCGCAGGCGAACATCGACGAAGGTTCGATCGGCGGCACCGTCATCGTGAACACGCGTCGTCCGCTGGACCTCAAGGCCAACACGCTGACCGGCACGGTGAGCTACGGCTACAACGACCGCGCGGACACCGGCAAGCCGAACGCGTCGGTGCTCTACAGCTGGAAGAACAAGGACAACACCTTCGGTGTGCTCGGTTCGCTGATGCACTCCGACCGCATCATCGATCGCCAGGGCACCGAGATCTTCGGCTACCAGCGCGCGAACGATCCGACTGACACGAACCCCAACCACCAGTTCGCCCCGGGCGTCGTGCCGGCGGACCAGCAGCCGGTGTACCCGACCGCGATCAACACTGCGTGGTTCCAGCAGCGCCGCAAGCGCGACGGCGTGTCCACCGGCCTGCAGTGGAAGCCGAACGACAGCTTCGAGCTGAACTTCACCGGCCTCTATGTGACCGAGAAGTTCGACAACTACAACCAGAGCCGCTACGGCGACTGGTCGAGCTCCGCGCCGTATGCCACGTCGGCGAGCGTCAACAACGGCGTGATCACCGGCGCGTCGTACGGTCCGGAAGCGCCGACCTATCTCGACGGCTACGAGCGCGAGTCGAAGGTCAATACCGGTACGGCGCAGTTGCGCGCGGATTGGTATGGCGACGGTTGGCGCGCCTCCAGCCAGATCGGCTACACCGGCTCGACCGGTGGCTCGGAGGGCATCTGGAATGCTCAGGTGAAGAGCCTCGGCGGCTACGACTGGAATCTCGCCGGCGAGCATCCGCAGATCAATTACCACTTCCCGGACAACCCGTCGCAGGCGGTGCTCAACGGCGTGGGCTTCAGCCGGGCGCCCACCTATGATCGCGAGCGCTACTTTCAGGCCGACTTCTCGCACGATGTCACCTGGGGCCCGCTCAACCAGATCGAAGTGGGCGTGAAGGCCACCAACCATTACAACGGTCAGGACGCCTACGCCGCGCGCTTCCCGTCGCTCGCCGACATGGGGCTGGCGGGTAACACCCTGGCCGACTTCGCCGGCGGCCAGACCCCGGACGGCTTCCTCGGTGGCCTGAACGCCACGCCGAGCATGGCCAACTGGACCACCATCAGCAAGGGCGGGCTGAAGGACAGCGTGAACGCGCTCGTCGACCAGTACGGCGCGCCGATCGATCCGAAGGCCACCTACGCCATCCAGGAACAGAACCGCGCGTTCTACATCCAGGGCGATTTCGCAGGTGACAACTACCGCGGCAACCTGGGCGTGCGCTACTTCCGCACGCGCGACACGGTGGACGGTTACAACTCGGTGGGCACCGACACCTACGCGCCGGTGAACAAGCGCAGCGCGTACCACAACTGGCTGCCGTCGCTGAACATCGCGTACGACGTGGCGCAGGACCTGACCTTGCGCTTCGCTTACGCGCAGACGATCGCCCGTCCGCGCTACCAGCAGATGACCCCGTACGTGGCGCTCGACGACCGGAGCCTCACCGGCTCGCGCGGCAATACGGACCTGGGCCCGTACAAGTCGACCAACTACGACTTCTCGGCCGAGTGGTACTTCTCCGAGAACAGCGTGCTGGCTGCGGAACTGTTCTTCCGCCGCATCTCCGGCTACATCCTCAACACCCAGGTGCTGGAAACCCAGTACAACCTGACCAACCAGCGCGACGACGTGTACCAGATGCAGGTGCCGGTCAACGCGGGCGTGGCCAAGGTCAAGGGCGCGTCGATCAGCTACCAGCAGAATTTCGGTCTGGGCTTCGGCATGCTGGCGAACTACACGTACTCGGACGCGGACACCAGCAACGACTTCCCGCTGCCGTACAACTCGAAGAACTCGTTCAACCTGTCGCCGTTCTTCGAGCAGGGCCCGTGGAGCGCGCGCGTGACCTACAGCTGGCGCTCGTCGTACTTCACTTCGATCGCGGCGCTGCAGTCTCAGCAGATCACGGGTATCTTCAGGGAACTCGACGCTTCCGTCGGCTACCAGATCAACGACCACATGCGCATCTCGCTTGACGGCACCAACCTGCTCGACGAGACCTACCAGGTCTACGACGATCGCCCGAGCCAGCCGCTCTATTCGTACAAGAACGGCCGTACGTACACGCTGTCGCTGGGCTTCAAGCTGTGATGCGCCGCGCGTCGCTGGCACTGGCGTTCTGGCTTGCCGCCGGAGCGGCCAGCGCCAGCCCGCCGGGGGAGAAAGACCTTTCCTCCGGCTGGCGCTTCCGTCTCGCGCAAGGGACGGAAGCGGGCGCGCACGCCGAACTGAAGGACTGGCTCCCGGCACAGGTGCCGGGGGTCGTCCAGACCGACCTCCTGGCGCTGAAGCGGATCGAGGATCCGTTCTGGCGCGACAACGAGGCCGGCCTGCAATGGATCGGTCTTTCCGACTGGGATTACCGCCTGGACTTCGACGTGGATGCGGCCACCCTGGCGCGCGGCCACGTCGATCTCGTTTTCGACGGCCTCGACACGTTCGCCGAGGTTTCGCTCAACGGCAAGAAGATGCTGGTGGCGGACAACATGTTCCGCCAGTGGCGCGTGCCGGTGAAGGGCAATCTGCGCAAGGGCACCAACACGCTGGACGTGCATCTGCAGTCGCCCATCGCGCGCCTGCTGCCCTGGCTCATGAAGCAGCCGTACTCGCTGCCGGGCGAATTCGATTCCGCCTTCGGCGACGAGCCCAAGGGCAAGCAAACCTCCAATTACGTGCGCAAGGCCAATTACCAGTACGGTTGGGATTGGGGCCCGCGCTACGTCACCCTCGGCATCTGGCGCCCGGTGCGCCTGGAAAGCTGGGACACGACCCGGCTGGCGGACTTCCACGTGGCCCAGAGCCATGTGGATGCCGACAGCGCCAGCCTCGACGCACAGTTCGACCTCCGCGCGGACAAGGGCGGCCCGGTCACGCTCAAGATCGACTGGACCGCGCCCGACGGCACCCGCGGCCACGAGGAGCACGAGGCGACCCTCGCCAAGGGCGAGAATCACGTGTCGCTGCCCGTGTCGATCGCGCACCCGCAACGCTGGTGGCCGGTCGGTTACGGCGAGCCGAACCTCTACCGGTTCCACGCCGAAGTCACCGCCGACGGTGCCACCGTCGCCAGCGTGGACCGCGAGACGGGCCTGCGCACGGTGGAACTGCGCCGCGAGAGGGACCAGTGGGGCAGGGGCTTCGCCTTCGTCGTAAACGGCGTGCCCATCTTCGCCAAGGGCGCCAACCTCATTCCGTTCGACAGTTTCCCAACGCGCGTGACGCCGCAGCGCATGGAGGCGATCCTTCATTCCGCGAAGGACGCCAACATGAACATGCTGCGCATGTGGGGCGGCGGCACCTACCAGGACGATGCGTTCTACGCGGCCGCCGACCGGCTCGGCATCATGATCTGGCAGGACTTCATGTATGGCGGTGCCATCACGCCCTACGACCCGGCCTTCCGCGAGAACGCGCGCATCGAGGCGGTTGAGCAGGTCACGCGCCTGCGCGACCATCCGTCCATCGTGTTGTGGGCCGGTAACAACGAAGTGCAGACCGGCTGGGACGACTGGCCGGACCGCCAGGACTTCCGCAAGTTCGTCAACGCGGACGAAGTGAAGCGCATCGACGACGGCATGCGCGAGCTCTTCGGCAAGACCCTGCGCAAGGTCGTCAACGACCTCTCCCCGCAGGTGCCGTACTGGGCCAGTTCGCCCAGCACCGACTACGACGGGCCCGCCAACGTCGAGAGCGACGGCGACTTCCACTACTGGAAGGTGTGGTCGGGTTCGGAGCCTATCTCGCACTACCTGGACGTGACGCCCCGCTTCCAGTCGGAATATGGCTTGCAGTCGTTCCCGGTGATGGCGACCATCAAGGCCTTCGCGTCCGAAGGCGACATGCAGCCCGAATCGAAGGTGATGCGTGCGCACCAGAAGTTCGCCAACGGCGACGGCAACCAGCGCCTGCTGCTGTACATCCGTCAGGAGTACGGCGAGCCGAAGGACTTCCCGTCCTTCGTGTACCTGAGCCAGGTGATGCAGGCCGAAGGCATCGAGCTTGCTGCCGAACACCTTCGCAGCGCGCGCCCGCGCAGCATGGGCTCGCTCTACTGGCAGTTGAACGACGTGTGGCCCGGCGCCTCGTGGGCCAGCGTGGATTACTTCAATCGCTGGAAGGCGCTGCAGTTCCATGCGAAGCGCTTCTACGCGCCGGTGGACGTGGTGCCCCTGCGCCGCGACGGCACGACCGAGGTCTTCGCCGTCTCCGATCGCACCGCCGACTTCGCCGCTACCCTCCGCACCCGTGTGTACGACATGGGCGGCAAGCTGCTGCGCGAGTCCAGCCAACCGGTGAACGCGAAAGCGCTGTCGAGCACCAAGGTGACGACCGTAGCCGACGCAGCGCTTCTGAAGGGTGCCGATTCGCGCAAGACCGTGGTGTCGTTCGACCTGCTGGAGCAGGGCAAGGTCGTGGCGCATCACCTGCTGTACTTCGGCGCCGCCCGCACGCTGGCCCTGCCGAAGCCGGAGCTTTCCAGCCGCCTTCGCCAGGGCGCGAACGGCTATGTCCTCACCGTATCGGCAAAGCGTCTTGCCCGCGCTGTCTGGGTGGATACCGGCGATCTCGACGTGCGCCTCGACAACAACGCGTTCGACCTGTTACCGGGCGAAAAGGTCGACATCGCCATCGATGGCAAGGTCGACATCGATACGCTCCGCCGCACTTTGACGTTACGCTCGCTCGTCGACGCCCTGAAGGAGACCACGCCGTGAATCCGAACCGACGCAACCTCATGAAGTGGCTTTCGCTGGTGCCGACCGCGGCCGTGCTGGGCACTGGCGGCATGGCCGCCATGGCGGCCCCGCGCTTTCCGAGCAAGCGTCCGCCCGTGGGCAAACGCAAGTTCACCAGCGAAGCGGTCGAAGCGCTGATCGCGAAGACGAAAAAGAAGATCAAGGATCCCGAACTCGCCTGGCTGTTCGAAAACTGCTTCCCGAACACGCTCGACACCACAGTGGAAGTGGGACGTCTGGACGGTTACGAGGACACCTTCGTCGTTACCGGCGACATCGACGCGATGTGGCTGCGCGATTCATCGGCCCAGGTGTGGCCTTACCTGCCTCTCGTCACCAAGGACGAAGCGCTGCGCAAGCTCTTCCGCGGCCTCATCCGCCGGCAGGCGCGCTGCATCTCGATCGACCCTTACGCCAACGCGTTCCTTCCCGATCCCAAGGGCAGGAGCAAGCTCGACTGGGCCCAGGCGGACCTCCCCATGCTGCCCGGCGTGGGTGAGCGCAAATGGGAGATCGACTCGCTGTGCTACCCCGTTCGGCTGGCCTACGGCTACTGGAAGGCCACCGGCGATCGCGAACCGTTCGACGACGCCTGGCGTGCTGCCACGCGGCGTATCCTGGAGACGTTCCGCGAGCAGCAGCGCAAGGACGGCCACGGTCCATACCGTTTCCTGCGCACCTCGCCGAAGCCCACGGAAAGCCAGTTCCTCGACGGTTACGGCCAGCCCACGCGCCCGGTGGGCATGATCCATGCCATGTTCCGTCCCTCGGACGACGCGACGGTGTACGCGTTCAACATTCCGGGCAACCTGTTCGCCGTGGTGACGCTGCGCCGCCTGGCGGAGATGCACACGGCGCTGTACGGCGACCAGGCGTTCGCGAACGAATGCAAGGCCACCGCCGACGAGGTTGCCGCCGCGGTGGAGAAGTTCGGCACCATCCCGGACGCGGCCGGCGACTACTGGGCCTACGAAGTCGACGGTTACGGCAATCGCCTGTTCATGGACGACGCCAACGTGCCGAGCCTGCTCTCCCTGCCGTATCTGGAGTGCACGCCCCACGATGCGCGCTATGCCCGCACCCGCGCGAAGGTGTGGAGCCTGGACAACCCGTATTTCTTCAAGGGCAGCGCGGGCGAAGGCGTCGGCGGCCCCCATGAGGGCCTGCGCATGATCTGGCCCATGTCCATCATGATGAAGGCCTTCACCACGGACGACACCGCGGAGATTCGCCAGTGCCTGCACTGGTTGAAAACCACCCACGCAGGCACCGGCTTCATGCACGAGGCCTTCGACCAGGACGACCCGAAGCAGTTCACGCGCTCGTGGTTCGCCTGGGCCAACACGTTGTTCGGCGAACTGGTGGTCCACCTCGCCGACAAACATCCCGATACTTTGTAACTGGAGCAGTCATGGTTACCCGTCGACGTTTTCTGCAAGGGATGGCCGCCGTCACGGCCTTCGGTCAGCTCGGCTCCCTCACCGCGCTGGCCGATGGCGTGCAGGAAGGCCTCAAGACGCCCGCACCCGGCGGCGGCACCGCCGGGGCGGGTGTCCTGCGTTACGTCGACGTTTTCGTCGGCACGGGCGGCCACGGTCACACCTACCCGGGTGCGACGCGGCCTTTCGGCATGGTGCAGCTCAGCCCCGATACGTACAACGCGCAATGGGACGGCTCGTCCGGTTATCACCAGGGCGACGGTTCGATCATGGGCTTCTCGCACACCCATCTGTCCGGCACCGGCGCCGCCGATATGCTGGACTTCCTGGTCATGCCCTCGATGGGCCCGGTGCTGCTCCAGCCGGGCGACCGCGACTACGACGGCGTGAACTACGTGTCGCGCTTCGACGCGCAGAAGGTCAGCGGCGACAAGGCGCCGAAGGGCTACAAGACCGGTGTGAAGGGCTACCGCTCGCACTACACCGGCGAGCAGGCCCATCCCGGTTACTACCGCGCCAAGCTCACGCGTTTCGACATCCTCGCCGAGCTGACCGCCACGCTGCGCGCAGGCATGCATCGCTACACCTTCGGCAAGGACGGCGACGCGCACCTGCTCATCGACCTCACGCACGGTTTCGCCGATGCGATGGACAAGCCGGCAAAGGTCACCGACGCCGAACTCACCCTGGTGGGCAACGACACGCTCGTGGGTGGCCGTCGTGTGTGGCAGTGGGCCAGCGGCCGCGTCATCTACTTCGCGATGAAGGTCTCGCGGCCCATCGCAAGCGCCACCTTCTATTCCGAAGACAAGGCGCTGCCGAAGGGCAGCATCACGGCCAAGGGCGATCACCTGAAGGCCGCGCTGCATTTCGACAAGGCCTCGTCGGAGCCGCTCCTGGTGAAGGTGGGCATCTCCGGCGTCGACATCGACGGCGCCATGCGCAACCTCGACGGCGAGATGCCGGCCTGGGACTTCGACGGCATCCGTGCCTCGGCGGAAGCCGAGTGGGAGCGCGAGCTGTCGAAGATCCGTATCGACTCCGGTTCGGACAAGATCAAGCGCACGTTCTACAGCGCGCTGTATCACACGATGCTGGCGCCCACGGTGTTCAGCGACATCGACGGCCGTTATCGCGGCATGGACAAGGCGGTGCACACGCTGCCGGAAGGCCGGCACAACTACAGCACCTACTCGCTGTGGGATACCTATCGCGCCGAGCATCCGCTGCTCACGCTCTACCAGTCCGACCGCGTGCCCGACCTCGTGGACGGCATCGTGCGCAATGCCGTGGAAAGCCCCAGCGGGGCACCCGTATGGCCGCTGCAAGGTATCGAGACGGTCTGCATGATCGGCTACCACTCGGCCGTGGTGGTGGCCGAGGCGCAGGCGAAGGGTTTCAAGGGCATCGACTATGCGAAGGCCTGGCCGGTCTTCCGCCGCCGCGCCCTGCAGGACGATTACTTCGGGCTTCCTTACTACCGCAAGCTGGGCTTCATTCCGAGCGACAAGGAAGGGGAGGCCGTGAGCAAAACGCTCGAATACGCGTACGACGACTGGGCAGTGGCGCATATGGCCAATGCACTGGGTCACGGCGACGATGCCTCGGCGCTGCTGAAGCAGTCGAAGAATTACGCCAACGTGTTCGACAAGCAGACGCAGTTCGTGCGTCCGCGCGCGGCGGACGGTACCTGGATCGAACCGTTCGATCCGGTGTCCATCGGCCATTCGAACCGCTGGCGCGATTTCACGGAATCCAACGCCTGGCAGGCCACGTTCCTGAATCAGCACGACCTGTATAACTACATGGCGCTGTTCGGCGGGGAGCAGGCTTTCGAGAAGAAGCTGGACGGCCTCTTCAACGCCGAGCCCGTCCTGCCGGACAATGCGCCGCCGGATATCGCGGGCCTTGTGGGCCAGTACGCGTTCGGCAACGAGCCCGGGCACCATGTGCCCTATCTCTACGCGTACACGGGCTCGCATCACAAGACGCAGGCGCGCGTGCGCATGCTGCTGGAGACGATGTACCTGCCCGAACCCGACGGGCTTGCCGGCAACGAGGACTGCGGCCAGATGAGCGCCTGGTACGTCATGAGCGCCATGGGCCTCTACGCGGTCGATCCGGTGAGCACGAACTATGTGTTCGGAAGCCCGATCCTCGATCGCGCCGAGGTGCAGGTGGGCGAGGGCCGCACGCTGGTCGTGGAGACGAAGGAGAACGGGCCGGGCCGCGCTTACATCCAGTCGGTCACGTGGAACGGCAAGCCCTGGACGAAGAGCTGGATTCCGCACAAGGAACTCGTGGCCGGCGGCACGCTGAGTTTCGTGATGGGCGACACGCCGAACGAGAACTTCGGCAAGGCCCTGGCGGACCGTCCACCGTCGTTCGGCGAACCGGCCAAGGCCTGAGCCGCATTCACAATCGATAGACCCCCATGACGACAATCTCCCCTCGCCGGGAGGTTCCGGCGGGTATGGGGGGCTCGATATGTCGTATGTGGGACGGATGTAT
Organism: Luteibacter jiangsuensis; assembly: GCF_011742555.1. Taxonomy (GTDB): domain Bacteria; phylum Pseudomonadota; class Gammaproteobacteria; order Xanthomonadales; family Rhodanobacteraceae; genus Luteibacter; species Luteibacter jiangsuensis. The sequence continues at coordinate 272,891 of NZ_JAAQQR010000004.1, read as the reverse complement.
TTTCGGATGTACCTGCCCGCCGGCCTTGCGCTGGCGGCCGGTACCGTCGCCGCCGCCGCGTTGAAGGCCGTGCAGCCGGCGCAGGGCGACCTGGCCATCCTGTCGCTGTATTCGAACCTGCCCGCATGGGCTTTTGCCGGTGGCATCGTCCTGGCGCTGGCGATCGCAGCGATCCAGACGGTCCGGTTACGGTTGTGGGATCGTGGCGCCCTTCCCGGCTGCTACGTCTGCGGGTGCCTGCTTGCCCCGCCGCGCGCGGCAAGGCGTGGGCTGGGGATGGCGCGTCGGTGCCTGGGCTGCGGGAAACTCCATGGCGTGAACCACCACCGTCTGATGCCCCGGGTGGTGCCTCTGGCGGTGGCCGTGAAGGAGACCGGCCCGGTCAGGAGCGTACGTTCGTCACCGTGATGCGATGACCGAGGCGCTCGAACAGCGCGCGCAGCGCTTCGGCGTCTTCCACGGTGGTGTTTTCCTCGAGAGACAGCCACAGGGTGTCGCCCGAGAGGCCGTGGATCTTCTCGTTGAACTCGATCTCGATGGCGACCTTACCGCCGGGCTGGACCACCGACACGGCGAAATTTCGTTGCTGCACGCCTGCAATTCCCTGGTGAACGTTCGAGTGACTGGAGCGGCATTCTAGCCGGCCGCGCAGGAAAGTGCTGTCCCAAGCCTGGAAACGGGGTGAAGACCGGCGTCAGCTGTCGCCCCGGCCGCCGATGTGGCCGAGGGGCGTGGCGACGTCTTCCAGGGAGCGGCGTTCCGCCGCGATGCCGAGCCACCAGGCCGCGGCGGCCCCGACGAGCATGAGCGACGCGCCCAGGACATAGCCGCCGCCGATGGCGCCGCGTTCTCCGGTGCCGATGAGCGTCCCGAAAAGCCACGGGCCGGCGACCCCGCCGAGCGCCGTGCCGAATGCATAGAACAACGCAATGGCAAGGGCGCGCAGCTCAAGCGGGAAGCTCTCGCTCACGGTCAGGTAGGCGGAACTGGCCGCGGCGGAGGCGAAGAAGAACACGAGGCTCCAGGCGAGCGTCTGCGTGCGGGCATCCAGATGTCCATGCACGAAGAGCCACGCGGTGGCGAACAGCAGCAGACCCGAGAGGGCATAGGTGGCCGCGATCATCGGCCGCCGTCCCACTGTGTCGAACAGCCGCCCGAGCAGGAGCGGTCCGAGGAAATTGCCCGCGGCGAAGGGCAGCAGATACAGCCCGACCGCGGCATCGGCCACCCCATAGAAGCGACCCAGCACCAGCGCATAGGTAAAGAAGATGGCGTTGTAGAAGAAGGCCTGCGTCGCCATGAGTACCACGCCCAGCAGGGTGCGTTTCGGGTAGGTACGGAAGAGGGTGACTGCCACGTCGCTAAGCGACAGGCCGCGCGGCCGCAGGCGAAGACGGGGGAGGGCGGTGTCCGGGGGAGGCGCCTGGAGGCGCGTCTCGATGTCCGCCACGATGGCCTCGGCTTCCTCGACCCGCCCGTGCAACATGAGCCAGCGCGGGCTTTCGGGGATCCAGCGGCGCAGGAACAGGATGCCCAGGCCAAGCACGGCCCCGAGGCCGAACGTAAGCCGCCAGCCGATCTCCGGCGGCAGCCACCCGCTGTCGAGCAGCAGCACGGCCCCGAGCGCACCCGCGGCGGCGCCCAGCCAGAAGCTGCCGTTGATCACGAGGTCCGTGTGCCCGCGGTAGCGCGCCGGGATCAGCTCCTGGATCGCCGAGTTGATGGCCGCGTATTCGCCCCCGATGCCCGCGCCCGTCAACAGGCGGAAGAGCGCGAACGTGGCGAAGTCGGGAGACAGTGCGGTAGCGGCCGTGGCGCTGAGATAAAGGCCGAGGGTGACGGTGAATAGCTTCTTTCGTCCCAGGCGGTCGGTGAGCCAGCCGAAAAACAGGGCGCCCGCCACGGCGCCGACAAGATAAAGACTGCCGGCAAGCCCCACCTGCATGTCGCTGAGGCGCAGCACGGGGCTGGACTTCAGGGCACCGGCAATGGCGCCCGTGACAGTGACTTCGAGTCCGTCGAGCACCCAGGTGATGCCGAGCGCCGTGGCGACGAGGGTGTGGAAACGTCCCCAGCGCAGTCGATCGAGCCTTGCGGGGACATCGGTTTCGACGAGTTCGTTCATCGGCCCGAGCCTAGAGGCCCGCGCGAGCAGGTTCCGTCAACGCGGGGCGATCAACGCGGCACGCGGTACCCGCCCGGCACGCCCTCCGCCGAAAGGGTGAGTTGCCAGAGCTGGTCGCGCCGGCTTCGGAAGACGCCCGCCGAACAGCCGAGATAGAAGTGCCACATGCGGCGGAACCGTTCGTCATAGCTCGCCGAGAGGCGCGGCCACGCGGCGTCGAAGTTGTCGCGCCATGCCATCAGCGTACGGTCGTAGTCCGCGCCGAAGTTGTGCCAGTCCTCGACCACGAAGAGGCCCTCCAGCGCCGCGGCCACCTGGCTCATGGCGGGAATGACCGAGTTGGGAAAAATGTACTTCTCGATCCACGGGTCCGGCCTGCCGGGCGCCGCGTTGCTGCCGATGCTGTGAAGCACGACCAGGCCGCCGGGTTGCAGGCAGCGCCGCGCCACCTCGAACCAGCTGCGGTAGTTCTTTCCCCCGACATGCTCGAACATGCCCACGGAAAGGATGGCGTCGAAGCGCTCGTCGAGCTCGTGGTAGTCCTGAAGGCGAATCTCGATGGGCAGACCCTGGCACAGGTCCTGCGCGAAGGCCGACTGTTCGCGCGAAATGGTGACGCCCACACCGCTGACACCGTAACGCTCCGCGGCGAACTTCAGCGCCTCGCCCCAGCCGCAGCCGATGTCGAGGATGCGCTGGCCGGGCTTCAACCGGAGCTTGCGACAGATGAGGTCGAGCTTGGCTTCCTGGGCATCGTCGAGGTTCTGCGCCTGCGCCCAGTAGCCGCACGAATACACCAGTCGCTTGCCGAGCATGGCCTCGAACAGGTCATTGCCCAGGTCGTAATGCTGGCGGCCCACCTCCCAGGCGTGCTCGCCGCGCTGCATGTTGAGAAACCGGGCCTTCAAGTGCGCGATCAACGTGTCGAGCGTGCGCAGCGATTCGTCCAGGTGCGACGACAGAACCTTGGTGAAGAAGCCGGGCATGTCGACCACGTCCCACCAGCCGTCCATGTAGGACTCGCCGAGTCCCAGCGAGCCATGCGCGAAAACGCGGGCGTAGGTGCGTTCGTCGTGGATGACGAGATCGGTGGGGCGGCTGCCGCCGATGGTGACGCCGGCGTGTTCCAGCAGTTCCTGTGCGCGGGCCTTGAGGGAAGAAGAATCGTGGCTCATCGAGTAAAGATTCCTTGTGATCCTCAGAAGTGCCGCAGTACCCCGCGAGTGATCGCCAGGCCGGCGATCGTCATGGCGATGGACCCGGCCAGGTTGACCGATACGTGCGCCGCGAACCAGGCGTACTGCTGACGCAGCAGCAATGCGGAGGCTTCGGCGGAGAAGGTGGAGAACGTGGTCAGGCCGCCGAGGAACCCGGTGGCGACGAGCAGGCGCACCTCGACCGGCAGCGTCTGGAAATGGTCGAACACCCCGAGGGCCACGCCCATCAGCAGACCGCCCGTCAGGTTGGCCGCAAGGGTGCCGAGGGGAAGCGTCGGGAAGAGTGGATTGAAGGCGACCGCCAGCCACCAGCGAAGCCAGCAACCCAGCATGCCGCCCACGCCGACGGCCAGGAACCCGGTGTAGCCCACGATACCCCCACGAACGATCGATGGAACGATTATGCCCCCGCTGCCCGTCCGACGGCGAGCGCCATACCCTGCGGCTATACTGGCCGACCCTCCCACGGCCCAGCCGCGCCATGTCGCTCGCGACCCGCGACCCGCGTCGCCATCTTCCCCTGTTGCTCGCGGCCCTGTCGATGATCGGGCCGTTCTCGATCGATGCGATCTTCCCGGGCTTTCCGGACATTGGCCGCGACTTCGCGGTGGGCGACGTGGCCCTGCAGCAACTGCTCAGCGTGTATCTGCTGGCATACGCGGCGATGAGCCTGTTCCATGGGGCGCTGTCCGATGCGTATGGGCGTAAGCCGGTCATCGTGATCGCCATGGCCATCTACACGATGGCTTCCGTGGGCGCCGCGCTTGCCCCCAGTTTCGCCTTCCTGCTCGGTTGCCGCGTGCTGCAGGGGCTCTGCGGCGGCGCGGGCATCGTGGTGGGGCGCGCCGTCGTCCGCGACACGATGCACGGCGAGGAGGCCCAGCGGATGATGTCGAAGGTGATGATGATCTTCGGTATCGCGCCCGCCATCGCGCCCATCGTGGGCGCCTGGCTGCTGGGGATCGATGGCTGGCGTGGCATCTTCTGGGCCCTGTCGGGCTTCACCCTGGCGCTCACGCTCGGCGTTTCATGGTTCCTCGTGGAGTCGCATCCGGCGGAGAGGCGCACGGTGTTTCGGCCGCGTCCGCTGCTGGCGGGTTACATGCGCATCGGCCGCGACCTGCCGTTCTGGCCGTTGGCGATTTCCAGTTCGGTCAATTTTTCCGGCCTGTTCCTCTACATCGCTTCGGCTCCGCAGGTGATCCGCCATCATCTTCGCCTCGGCGCCGACGGATTTCCCTGGTTGTTCGTGCCTGTCGTGACGGGCATGGTTGCCGGAGCGTTCATTTCGGGCCGGGTGGCCGGGAGGGTGAGTGCCGCGCGGACGGTGAGCTGGGGCTATATGGCCATGTTGTCGTCGTGCGCGATCAGCCTGGTGCTTTCGCTGACGCTGGATACGCCGCGCGTGCCCTGGTCCACGCTGCCGCTGGCCCTCTACGGTTGCGGCGTGCAACTCGCGTTCCCAACGCTCACCCTGCTGCTGCTCGACCGTTTCCCGGAACAGCGCGGCGGTGTGTCCTCGGTGCAGGCTTTCTTCAGTCTGCTGATGACCTCGCTGGTGGCCGGCGTGCTGTCGCCGGCGCTGTCCGGCAGCATGCTCACCCTGGCCGTCGGGGCCACCGCGATGTGCTCGGTCGGACTCGGCGGATGGATCTGGTACGTGAGGCTGGAACGTCGCCGTCTGGCTGCGGCGACAGCTTGCCCGGCGGCAAGTGTCGTGTCGCAGATCGAGGGCAACGAACCGGGCTGAAGTTGCATGCAAAGTACGGCGTCTTTCCTGCAACTCACAGATTTCTTTCGCTTATCGTGTTTTGCCCCGAGAGGACGATCGTCGCTACACTCCGCCTGCGCAGGGCGTAGTGGTCCCACATGGAAGATCATCGCGAATGGAGTTCGCCATGCCGTCGTTCGTCTCGAGGTGCATGCTTGTCTTCGCGATCTGGGCCGTCGCGGGTTGTGGACTCGCACGGCCCCCTCCGTCGGCGCCCGGCGCAGAACGTGTCGGTGCGCCATTGGCGTCAGGCGAAGGGCACATCGCCGGTGCGGGAGAAGAGGCGGCCTCGCAATTGAACGCCTGGTACCAGCGGCGCGACCACGACTGCGGCGGGCCCACACTCCCCGCGTTCCTCTGCAGTGGCGTGACCTTGCGTGGGACCATGACGAGCGCGACCTTTCTTCCTTGGGATCCCAGCCCCGGCGCCGTGGCAAAAGGGGGTATCTCGTTTTCCTGGTTCCGGATCGACGCGAACATCCCGAATACCTTCACCCCCAACGGCTTCATCTTCTACCCCTCCGCCTATGCGCCCGTGGGAAGCGCCACGATCGAGGTTCTTTGTGCGTTTCCCTTCGATGGCTATACGTCCGAGCGGCCCCTGCAAGGTTGCGGGATGTGGCCCAACTTCCCTCGCAGCGCGCCGTGCCAGGACTTGGCTATCCATACGGCGGAAGAGTGGCTGACGAACTACTTCACGCCGGGCCATTCACGGCATTCGCACCAATGTGGCTGGGATGTCCGGGTCGGGAGCCCTGATACCGCCGACCGCTTCGAGCAGAACATACGCGCTCGCGCAGGGTTGCAAGCGGAACAGTGGCAGTTCACCGAGGAAAACATCCTGAGGACGTGGGCTGCGGGCCTCGGCGCGACACTGCCCATCCATTCGTTCTTCTACCGCGCAGGCAACGCGGGGGCGCTGAATAATGCGCGTTACGACCAGGAACGCTATTTCAACCATTATGGGAAAGTATTGCCTGTCCTTGCGTTGAGCCTGCCTACCTCGCAGGAAGGCACGGCCTTGGTCACGTATAGCGCAAGCGACCAGAAAATCCCGTTGCCCGAGCGCGTCACCGGTACCCAGCCACGGGTGTTGGAAGCGTCCGGCGACAACGGAAAGCTGTTGCGGATCGACGACTTCTATGGGCGCGACGACGTGACTGTGCGGGTGCCCCGGTATCTCGGCATGGCGATGGGACAGACGGTAGGTATCCGCTGGCAGGCGGCAGTCGCATACGCAGCTTCCAGGGCCGTCGCGGCAGTGGGCGCCATGGATTTCAGCGTGCCGCGGATGGAGGTCGTCGATGCCATCGGCCGCACGGTGCCGATCACGTTCTACGTCAAGAGCGGCGAGAATCCGGAGGAGGTTTCCGCGCGTCTCGATCTGGCTATCGAGGCGCAGCCGTTCGATTTGCCTGCGCCGACGATCGACGCAACCGCCACCAAGGTGTCGTTCACCTTCACCGGCATCCAGCCGGGGACCCATACGCTGCGCATGCGATGGGCCGGTGTCGCGGTGCGCGACACGCCTGTACAGCAAGTGATCGGGAGCGGCGAGCAGACGTTCACGGTGCCCGCGGCGTGGGTGGATGAAAACCGCGGGCGTACCGTGCTGATCAGCGTCGCAGTCGGCAACAATGCAGGCGGTCGCTACATGTTTTCCCGCGTGCTTCGCTTCCATGTGCCGGGCGAGGAGGTGGGCAATCTCCGGCCACGGGTGCTGGAAGCCTCCGGAAACAACGGACTGCTGCTGCGGATAGACGACTTCTACCGGCGCGACGACGTCACCGTGCGCGTGCCCGAGTACCCCGGCATGGCGCCGGGCCAGGAAGTGGGCATTCGCTGGGTCGGAGCGGTCGCGTATACGGATACCAAGCCGGTCGCGATGGTGGGTCCGACAGATTTCAGCGTGCCTCGTGTGGAGGTCATCGACAACATCGGCAGCACGGTGCCGGTCACGTTCTTTGTCAGGCGCGGTACGAATCCCGAGGAGGAATCGGCCAGCCTCGACCTGGCTATCGAGGCCCAGCCATTCGACTTGCCGGCGCCGGCGATCGATGCGACCCATACCGTGGTGTCCTTCACATTCGCTGGCCTCCTGCCGGGAACGCACACGCTGAGCATGCGCTGGGCCGGCGTCGCGGTGCGCGACACGCCCGTACAGCAGGTGACGCACGGCGGTGCTCAGACGTTCGATGTGCCCGCGGCATGGGTGGCCGAAAACTCGGGACGCACGGTTTTCATCAATGTCGCCGTCGGCACCAATGCGGGTGGTCGATACATGTTCTCCCGCGTGCTTCGGCTGTCGCTGTAACTGCCTTACAGCAACCCGCGTTCGCGCAGGAAGGCCTGCGCCTCGCCCGCATCCTGCTCGAACCAGGCACGCGTCGAACCGAGCCGGTAGGTATAGCCCCAGCGGTCCATGTCTTCCATCAGCCGTGCCGAGCCCACGCCAGGAAGTTCGTCTGCGAGGACGATCTGCAGGTAGCAGGTGGCGTCCTCTTCCTCGATGGAATCGGTGGCGTCCGTGTGCACGAGCGCGCGCTTGTCCTCGGGAAGGACGATGAGGTGGCAGGCTTCGTGCAACAGCGAATGCACCGGCGTGTCGGCGCGGGCATACACCGTCGTGCCGATGATGCCGGCCTCGGTATCGCCCCAGTAGCTACCGGGGATTTCCGTGGCGTCGGCCACGGCGACGAGAGACAGGCCGTACCGGGCGAGCAACGCCCGGGGCGCATCGAAGCCGATCTCGCCGACACGCAACACGGCATCGGCGGGATCGGTGCCGGATGCCGCGGCATTGCACGCAGCCGTCGTCCCTGCGAAAGCAGGGACCCGGTGACTTGCGCTCCCACCCATGGATTCAGCCGGCCGAGGCGGCCGGCTTGCCGTCGGGCAGGGCGACCGAGAGTTCCAGCACCTCGTGGCCGCTGTCGCGCTCGAGGTTGATGTTCACGGCCTCGACGTCGACGTTGACGTACTTGCGGATGACTTCGAGCAGCTCGTTACGCAGCAGCGGCAGGTAGTCGGGGCCGCCGCGCGTCGAGCGCTCCTGGGCGACGATGATGCGCAGGCGTTCCTTGGCGACGCCGGCGCTCGGTTCGGGTTTGCGCTTCAGGAAATCGAGGATACCCATGCTCAACCTCCGAAGACGCGCTTGAGGAAGCCCTTCTTGACCGGCTCGAGGAAACGGAGGGGACGCTCTTCGCCGAGAATGCGGGCTACGGTGTCCTTGTAGGCCGCACCGGCGTTCGAGTCGTCGTCGAGGATCACCGGCACGCCGGCATTCGACGCGGCGAGCACGTTTTCCGATTCCGGAATGACGCCGACGACGGAAATGCCGAGGATTTCCTCGACGTCCTTCACGCTCAGCATCTCGCCGGCTTCGACGCGATTGGGGTTGTAGCGGGTGAGCAGCAGATGCTGCTTGATCGCCGCTTCGCCCTTTTCGGCACGGCGTGTCTTGCTCGCCAGAAGGCCGAGGATGCGGTCGGAGTCGCGCACCGAGGAGACCTCCGGATTGACGACGACGACGGCGTGGTCGGCGAAGTACATGGCGAGGTGCGCACCTTTCTCGATGCCGGCCGGGGAATCGCAGACCACGTAGTCGAAGTTTTCCTTCGTCAGTTCGTCCAGCACCTTCTCCACGCCTTCCTGGGTGAGGGCATCCTTGTCGCGGGTTTGCGACGCGGCGAGCACGAACAGGTTCTCGTGACGCTTGTCCTTGATGAGGGCCTGCTTGAGCGTGGCCTCGCCGTGCACGACGTTCACGAAGTCGTATACCACGCGCCGTTCGCACCCCATGATGAGGTCGAGGTTGCGCAGGCCGACGTCGAAGTCGATGACGGCGACCTTCTTGCCCTGCATGGCGAGGCCGGTCGCGAGGGAGGCGCTGGTGGTGGTCTTGCCGACTCCGCCTTTGCCGGAGGTGACGACGATGATTTCAGTCAAGTGATGTCTCCGAGTGCTGCAATGCGCTGGTTAGAGTCGCGCGATCATGAGTTTTCCATTGTCGAGCCAGCACTGCACGGGCTGGCCTTCGAATTCCCTGGGCATGTCTTCGAACACGCGATAGTGCCCGGCGATCGCCACCAGTTCGGCGCGGAAGTCGGAGCAGAAGATGCGTGCGGATTCGTCACCCTGCGCGCCGGCCATGGCGCGGCCGCGCAGGCTGCCGTAAATGTGGATGGAGCCGTCGGCGATCACTTCGGCACCATTGGCGACACCCGCCGTGACCACGAGGTCGCGGTCGCGCGCGTACACCTGCTGGCCCGAGCGCACGGTGCTGCCCGAATGGTGCTGCGCCGTGACGGTGCCACTCGTTTCGGCCGGCTCGTCGGGAACGGCGGCGGCGCGCACAGGCTCCTGCCGCGCCGGTGCCGGTGCCGGTGCTGCCTCACCCTGGGCGGGTTCGTACTGGGCGCGGAACTTGGCGATGAGGGGAAGGCCCATGCGTTCGGCCAGGGCTTCCGTTTCGCTGGTGCCGTAGGCGATGCCGACGGGCAGCATGCCGGCACTGCGAATGGCCTCGAGCAGGGCATCGACCATGCCGTCGTCGGGCAGCTTGGGCAGGTGCGAAAGGTCGAGCACCACCGCCGCCCGCGAGAACATCTGCGGGGCGGAGCGCACGCGGCGTTCCAGTTCCTCCACCAGCGCGGCGGCGTCCACACGGCGCACGCGCACGCACGCGATGCCGACCTGGCCGAAACGCAGGTCGCACGCGGCTTCGAGGGATTCGGCGCGAGCGTTCATGCGCGGGCTCCCATGCCGTTCACGGGGCGGCGCCGTTCGGCGAGCCACGCCACGTCGGGCAGGCCGCCGTGTTCGAGGTAGCGCTCGCGCACGAATGGAAAGCTGGGAAGCTCGCGGGCCAGGAGGCTCACTTTCGGGCCTTCGTCCATCTTCTGCTGTCCCACTTCCTGGAAACCCATGGTGCCGTGGAAAAGCACGGTCTGGTCGTTGCGGGGTTCGAGGAACACCTCGCAGGTCAAGAGTGGCACGCGTACCTCGGCATAGCTTTGCACGTCGCAATAGAAGATTCGCCCCAGGCCATGGCCGCGCGATTGCGACGCGATGACGATGCGGTCGATGTACACGAAGCTTTCGTAATGGTCCCGGAACCAGCGGAAATTCTGGCTGCCGTACTGGGCGTCCGGGCGCATGGCGATGAGGAAACCGAGGATCTGGCCGTCCTGCTCTGCCACGCGGAAGTAGTGCGCGATGTCGTAAAGGTGGCGCAGGCGGTCGAGATCCGTGGCGAGGATGCCCGTGCCTGCCTCATTGTTGAGTGCCAGCACGGCATCCAGGTCGTGCTCGCGCACGTCGCGGATGGCAAGGGCCATTCAATGCTCCGCTTGTGGTTCGTGGGAAGACGACCCCCAGGCCGTCGCAATGCCCGGCATTATGGCATGCCCCGGTCGCGCGGTGGAGCGATCCTTACATGTAAAACCGTTGTAAAAGCCGACGCTTGCCGCTTGCGCACACGTGACTTCAGTCAGGTGGTGCGGGCCGCGCGAAGGCCTATGATGCGAGCATGTACAAAGCCGAGTTCATCCACGTCCGCCTGGTCCGCCTGCTGCGCTACGCCACGTACTTCGTGTTCCTGTGCGCGGGCCTGCCGTTGTCCATGCAGCGGGCCGGTAGCGGCCCGGGCGCGATCGGCGACATGCCGCTGCTGGCCTGGACCGCCTGCTACCTGGTCTTCGGGCTGGTGTACTGGCTGCTGACCAATCAGATGGGGGCCCGGCTGAACGGCGCCACGCGCGTGGCCGTGCTGGTGATCCTCACCGGTACCGCGCTGGCCATCGGCGTTCTGAGCAAGAGCGGCGTGGGCGCCCTGCTGCTGATCATCGTGGCCACCGCCGTGCCCTGGCTGGTCAGCCTGCCGCTCGGCATCGCCTGGATGGCCGTGGCCCACGTGGCCCTGGTGCCGGTGTTCGCCGAGGTGCCGGGCTGGGGGTTGATCAACGCCCTGATGCAGGCCTGCCTTTATTTCGGCTTTTCCGCCCTCGTCTTCGTGGCCTCGATGGTCGCGAGCCAGCAGGCCGAGGAGCGGGAGGAACTGCGCCGTCTGAACTCGGAACTGCGCGCCACCCGTGCGCTGCTGGCGGAATCCACGCGCATCGCCGAACGCATGCGCATCGCCCGCGACCTGCACGACCTTGTGGGGCACCACCTCACCGCGCTGAGCCTGAACCTCGAAGTGGCCAGCCACCTCACCAACGACGTCGCGCGCGAGCACGTGCTGAAGGCCCAGAGCACGGCGAAACAGTTGCTTTCCGACGTGCGCGAGGTCGTCAGCGAACTGCGCCAGGACGACGCCATCGACCTCACCCAGGCCCTGCGCAGCCTCACCGAGGGCGTGCCGGGCCTGGATGTGCGGCTGACGGTGCCGCCGCGCTTTGGCGTGGAGGACCCGCGCCGGGCCCAGATGCTCCTGCGCTGCGTGCAGGAAATCCTGACCAACACCGTGCGCCACGCCAATGCCCGCCACCTCTGGCTCACCTTCCGCCACACCGGCCCGGACGAGTTGTGCCTGGACGCCCGCGACGACGGGCGCGGTGGCGGTAGCGGCGAATTCCGGCCCGGCAACGGCCTGAACGGCATGCGCGAGCGCCTCGCCGAATTCGGAGGCACGGTGTCGTTCCGGACCGACCCCGCAGGCGGATTCGCGCTGACCGCCCGTCTGCCGCTGGGCGAAGAGCCTTCGCTCGCCCACGCGCCCCCTCGCCAGGTATTCGATCCGGCCCTCGGCGATGAGCCCGAAGCCGCTTCGCGTGCCAAACTCTCCGTTCCTTCCGAGGATCTTCCATGATCTCCGTCTGCCTCGTTGACGATCAGAACCTGGTTCGCCAGGGCATCCGCTCCCTGCTCGACCTGGCCGGCGACATCCGCGTCGTGGCCGAATGCGCCGATGGCGCCCAGGCGGTACAGACCATTCCCCAGGTGCGGCCCGACGTGGTGCTGCTCGATCTGCGCATGCCCAACATGAGCGGCCTGGAAGTGCTCCAGACGCTCGGCGGCCGCAACGAACTGCCCCCCACCATCATCCTGACCACCTTCGACGACGATCAGCTCGTGCTGTCGGGGCTCAAGGCCGGCGCGCGCGGCTACCTGCTGAAGGACGTGTCGCTCGACCAGCTGGTGGAGGCCGTGCGTACCGTCGCGGCGGGCGGCTCACTGGTGGCCCCCATGGTCACCCAGCGACTGCTGGCAGGGGTGGGGCGCATCCAGAACCAGTTCTCGAGCCTGGAGCAGCCGGACCCGCTCACCGAGCGTGAGACGGAAATCCTCCGTCTGTTGTCGGGGGGCTACAGCAACAAGGAGATCGCCAATTCCCTTCGCGTGGCCGAGGGCACGGTGAAGAACCACGTCTCCAACATCCTCTCGAAGCTCGGCGTCCGCGATCGTACCCGTGCGGTGCTCAAGGCCCTTGAATTGGGCATTGTCTGAGGGAAGAGGCCCCTTGAGGCTAACCCCTGGCTGACCGGACGGCGAGACGCCGCCGACTCTGGCCGAAAATCCGCTTGTGCACCCGTGAAAAAAAGGGCAGGCGACCCAATGGCGTTCGCCGCCGCGAGCAAGTACCATCGGCTCTTTCGGCGCGGGCGAACCCCTGCCACGGGCCGATTCTTCAGGGGTGACCGCCCGGCGTCCATGGCCGGGCGTGGAGCCTGTTCGTAAGACGTTCGGAGATCCGTGGAATGACGCGTCTGTTAGAATTTATTGTCGCCATCGTCATCGTTGCCGTACTCGGCGTCGTGGTCGGCGTGGCCATGCCCTCGACCGGACACGTCGAGCGCGAAATGCTCATCAGCAAGAATCTGCGCCAGGTTTACGACGTTTTCAGCAACTTCCGTCGGTTCCCGGACTACACCGTTCTGCGCTCGTTCGACCCGAAGGTGCAGTTCGAACTCTCGGGCAAGGCGTATGGTCCGGGCGCGAAGATCGCCTGGAAGGCCTCCGATCCGAAGGTGGGCGACGGCTCGCTGGAAATCGCCTCCATCGATCCGGGCTTTGCCCAGATCTCCGACGCCGGCAAGGGCACCATCGTCTGGAACCTCGACAACAGCTGGCGTGGCGAAGACAAGAAGTTCACGATCAAGCTCGAGCGCGCTGGCCGTAGCCAGAAGCTCGTGAAGGTGAACTGGTCGTACGACGTCAACTACGGCTTCAACCTCATCAGCCGCTTCTCGAACCTCTACATCCACGGCGATCCGGACGCGCTGATCCAGTTCAGCCTGTCGAACCTCCAGAACCTGATGGCGTCGATCCCCAACATCGACTACAGCAACATGGTTCCGTCGATCGTCGATCAGCCCGCCAAGCCGGTGCTGTTCGTCTCCACCACCGCACCCCGTACCCTTGACGACGTCGACACCGCGTCCGACAAGGCCATGGCCGAGATCCAGGCGGCGGCGAAGAAGCTGGGCGTGAACATCGTCAGCCCGCGCATCACCTTCACCACCAACTGGGGCGACCAGAACTACACGTTCGACGTGGCCGCCGAAATCGACAGCACCACGCTGAAGATCAACGGCCAGGACGTGGAAATCACCCCGGCCCAGCGTCCGTCGCTGGATGCCGCCGCGCCGGCTTCGTCCTCGACCGCCGCCGCTCCCGCCGACACCGCTTCCGCTTCCCCGGGTAGCAAGGACAAGCTTGGCCGCGTGATCGTCGACGGCAACGTCAAGGCCGTGCTCGCCTTCGGTGGCAAGGCCCTCAAGGCCGAGTGGAACGGTACCGGCGCGGGCCTGCCGCAGACGCGCCAGATGCTGGCCGCGTATTCGCAGACGCACGGTTACAAGTTCGACGACGTGACCTACCGCGCGTACGACATCCAGGTGAAGGCCCCGGTGAACAACAAGGGCACCATCGAGGGTTACGACGAGCAGAAGTTCGAGATCTACCTGCCGCTCCAGGGCGACAACATTCCGGACCAGACGCCGGAACAGGAAGCCGGCATGAAGCAGCCGGGTCTCGAGGAAGGCGCCCCGGCCGGCTCGTCGTCGGCTCCGGCCCCGGCAGGCACCGCGCCCGCTCCGGCCGGCACCGCCCCGACCCCGGCGAGCACCACCGCGCAGTAAGTCGCGCGCGTACCGCCTTGAAAGAAGCCTCGCCGGAAACGGCGGGGCTTTTTCTTTTGGTTCATCGCGTATTTCCGGGGGCGTGGCGTGACTGCGTATATGGAGTCGGTATGGGGTTCGCTTCGTAGGGTGGGCTCGCCTGTTCGGCCCACACTACGAAGCAAACCCTCAAGCGAACCTCGCAGCGAGGCAACGGTCCCTATCTCCGCCCCCGCAACCAATCCCGCTACACTCCATCGAGATGATCGAAACCGACCGCCTTACCCGCTGCTACGGACCGCTGACCGCGGTCGATGCGCTGAGCCTGCGCGCCGAGCCCGGCCAGGTGCTGGGTCTGCTGGGGCCCAACGGCGCCGGCAAGTCCACCGCGATGCGCATGATCGCGGGATTCCTCACGCCTACCTCAGGCACGGCATGGGTATGCGGCCACGACGTGCGCAAGGAACCGCTGGCGGCGAAACGCGCCCTTGGCTACCTGCCGGAAGGCGCCCCCAGCTACGGCGAGATGACCATCCGCGAGTTCCTCGTGTTCATGGTCCGCGTGCGCGGGCTGGAACGCGACGTGGCCTTCCGGCGCTTCGACGAAGTGGTGATGCGGCTCGAACTGGACGAAGTGCTCGACCAGACCATCGGCACCCTCTCGAAGGGCCTGCGCCGACGCGTCGGCCTGGCGCAGGCGATCCTGCACGACCCGCCGGTGCTCATGCTCGACGAGCCCACCGACGGTCTCGATCCCAACCAGAAGCATTCGGTACGCATGCTGATAGACGCCATGGCCAGGGAGCGCACGATCCTCATCTCCACGCATCTGCTCGAAGAGGTGCACGCGTTGTGCAATCGCGTGGCCATCATCGCGAACGGCCGTCTGCTCGCCGACGCGACGCCCGCGGAGCTGGAAGCGCGTTCGCGCTATCACGGCGCGGTGTCGTTCAGCGCGCCGGGCAGTGGCGTGTCGCGGGAGATGCTGGCGCGCATACCGAACGTGTCGATGGTGGAAGTGGATCCGCTCGACGGACGGGTGACGGTATTCCCCCGCGCCGGCCAGCCCATCCTCGACGACGTGCAGGCACTGTTGCGCACGCAGAACCTCGAGGTCTCGGAAATTCAGCTGGAACGCGGCCGCCTCGACGAGGTGTTCCGGCAGATCACGACGCAGCGGGGAGGACAGGCATGACGCCGGTGCTGGCCATTGCGCGCCGCGAACTGCGCGGTTATTTCGTGACGCCGGTGGCGTACGTCTTCATGGTGATCTTCCTGGTCCTGGCTGGGCTGCTCACGTTCTACACCGGCGATTTCTACGATCGCGGCCTTGCCGACCTGCAGCCTTTCTTCGACATGCATCCGTGGCTCTACCTCGTGCTGGTGCCCGCGGTCACGATGTCCACGTGGGCCGAGGAGCGCGCCTCTGGCACGCTGGAACTGCTGTTCTCCCTGCCGGTGACGATCTCCCAGGCCGTACTCGGCAAGTTCCTTGCGGCGTGGGGTTTCATCGGTATCTGCCTCGCGCTCACCTTTCCCATCTGGATCACGGTGAACTACCTGGGGGATCCGGACAACGGTGTGGTACTGGCGGGTTACGTCGGCAGCTGGTTGATGGCGGGCGCATTCATCGCGATCGGCACCTGCATGTCCACCAGCACGCGCAGCCAGATCATCGCCTTCATCCTCACCGCGGCGGTCTGCTTCCTGCTGTTGCTGGTGGGCCAGCCGCAGGTGCTCGATTTCTTTCAGGACGCGGTGCCGCCCAAGCTCATCGGTGCAATGGGCCAACTTAGTATCACGCGCCATGCCAACGCCATTGCCCGCGGTGTGCTCGACCTGCGCGATCTGGTGTACTTCTTCGCCACGATCGTTGCCTGGCTCGCGGCCAGCGTCGTGATGCTCGACCTCAAGCGGACGCGTTGACGATGCGGCACTTGCAGGTTTCCCGCTCGTTCCTGCTGCGTCTTGCCCTCGCCGGCATCGCGCTGCTCTTCCTCCTTACGATCGCCGTCAGCTCCATGTCGCTGCGTACCGCGCGCATGGACCTCACCGCCGACCGCATCTACACGCTGACGCCCGGTACCCAGCAGATCGTGGACGGGCTACGCAAGCCGCTCACGCTCACGCTGTACTTTTCCGAGCACGCCACCCGCGACCTGCCGCAGCTGCGCAGTTACGAGCAGCGCGTGCACGAGATGCTGCGCGAGATCGCCGTGCGGGCGCACGGACGGATCCGCTTCAGGGTCATCGATCCCGTGCCTTATTCCGACGACGAGGACGCGGCGGAAAGCTATGGCCTTTCGCCGGCCAGCGGCGGCAGCAATGGCGAGCGTGTGTTTTTCGGGCTGGTGGGCATGAGTGCCTCCGGTGACGTGCCGCCCCAGGCCATCCCGTTCTTCGATCCGGCGCGCGAGTCGTTCGTCGAATACGACATCGCGAAACTGCTCTACGAGCTCGGCATGCCGACGAAGCCGCGTCTGGGTGTCGTGAGTTCGCTGCCGGTGGAAGGGAACCTCGTGATCGGCGAGCCGGCCTGGACCGTCCTGCGCCAGCTGGACCAGCTCGCCGACGTGACCAACATCGATCCGGACGGCCTCACGCACATCGATCCGGCCATCAAGGTGCTTCTGCTGATCCACCCCAAGCACCTGTCCGACGATGCGCTCTACGCCATCGACCAGTACGTGCTTCATGGCGGACACCTGGTGGTGTATGTCGACCCGGATGCCGAAATGGACAATGCGCCGCTGGTGGATTCCCACGGCGTGGTGGACGATCACGATTCGGACCTCCGCCGTCTTTTCGAAGCATGGGGCGTGGTCTACGACCCCACCAAGGTGGTGCTCGACAGATCGCAGGCGCTCACCATCGAATTGAACGGCAACAGCATCGCGCACCCCGCCATGCTCGGCCTGGGGGCACAGGACCTGAATCATGACGACGTGGTCACGGCCAGCCTGCAGCGCGTGAATTTCTCCACCGCCGGGTTCTTCGAACTCGCGCCCGATACGAAGGCGCGGCTCATTCCGCTCGTGCAGACCTCGGACGAGGCCACGGTCGTGCCCGCCCAGCGTGTGCGCGACGCGGCGTCCGATCCGTCCGTCCTGCTGGACAACTACGAACCCTCGCACGAGCGCTACGTGCTCGCTGCACGGCTGCGCGACACGTTCCGCACGGCCTTCCCGGAACGTCACGACAAGGGACACCTGGCCCAGGCGGCGGGGCCCGGGGAAGTGGTGCTCGTGGCCGATACCGACCTGCTCTCCGATCGTCTGTGGATCGACGTGCAGCCGCTGCTCGGGCAGCAGCAGCTCACGCCTTTCGCGAACAATGGTGATTTCGTGGCGAACATCGTCGACAACCTCGGCGGTTCCACCGCGCTGCTGTCGATTCGCGGCCGGGTGAACTCGCAGCGGCCCTTCACCAAGGTGCGCGCCCTGCAGGCCGCCGCCGACCGCAAGTTCCTGGTGAAGAAGAAGGAGCTGGAAAACGAACTGTACGAGACGCAGCGCCGCCTCGCCGAGCTGCAGCCGGCCAAGAACGGCGCGACGCCCGCCGCGGCGACGGGCGAGCAGCGCCGCGAGGTGGAGCAATACCTGCAACGCAAGCTCGCCATCGGCAAGGAGCTTCGCGAGGTGCAGCACCAGCTCAATGCGGAGATCGACGCCCTTGGGCTGCGCCTGAAGTTCATCAATATCGTGCTGGTGCCCGGCCTGGTGGCCTTGTTCGGCCTGATCTACGGCTGGCGCCGCACGCGGCGCAGCCGGCGCGTGGTCTGAAGCGATGCTCGACGGCTTGTTGAAGTGGATCGTTCCCTGGGAGTTTTCCTGGGTGTTCCTGCTCACCTTCGTCGGCGTGGCATGGTTGTACGTCAGGGGAACGCGGCGATTGCGCGTGCCGTTCGGGCGGCAGGTGGCGTTCTGGGTCGGCATGTCGATGGTGTACGTGTCCCTGCACACCTACTTCGATTACTTCGCCGAGCATGAATTCTTCATGCACCGCATCCAGCAGGTGCTGTTGCACCACCTCGCGCCCTTGCTGCTGATCGCGGCCTATCCGGGCACCGCGCTGCGCGCCGGTCTGCCGCTGGCCTGGCGCGTGCACGTGCGCAGGGCAGGGCAGTCGATGGCGTGGCGCGTCTTCGCTTCGGCGGCCTTCAACCCCGCCTTCGTCACGCTGTTCTTCGTGGCGTTGATCCTGGTCTGGCTGATACCGGACATGCAGACGCTGGCGATGCTGGACTGGCGCATCTACAGGGCGATGAACTGGTCGATGGTGCTTTCCGGCCTATCCTACTGGTGGCTGGTGCTGGATCACCGCCCCAAGCCGCCGGGCCGCATGTCGCCCGGCTGGCGCGTGCTGTCGCCCGCGATCACGATGACG
Source organism: Luteibacter jiangsuensis (assembly GCF_011742555.1). Classification (GTDB taxonomy): domain Bacteria; phylum Pseudomonadota; class Gammaproteobacteria; order Xanthomonadales; family Rhodanobacteraceae; genus Luteibacter; species Luteibacter jiangsuensis. Next base: position 254,327 of record NZ_JAAQQR010000004.1, on the reverse strand, counting down.
CCGCAGATCGTGGCGGGCGCCATCGTCACCTTCTCGAAGACCGACCTCTACCCGATCTTCGAAATCTGCGGCCGCGCCTTCACCATGAATGTGCTAACCGGCCAGCTCATCGGCGGCGTGATCATGTGGGTACCGGCGGCGATGATCGAATCGATCGGCGGGTTGCTGGCGTTACAGCAGTGGTTGCGTCTCTCCCGCCGACGCCCCGTGAGAGCCGCCATGGCGGCGAGAAGCCAACAGCGCCGTGAGGCCGTGCGGCGGGTTTCCTCGCCGCTTTAGCGGCTCCTGCGGGCCAGCCGCGTGCCTCGTCTCAATAGACCTCCGGCACCCGCTGCGCCTTGGCAGTGACCTTGTCCTTCTTCGGCTTGCCCTTCAGCGGCGGCAGGTCGAATTCCGTTTCCGGGCAAAGCTTGTCCGGAATCTGGTCGAGCAGGTGGCGAATCAGGTTCAGGCGGCCCTTCTTCTGGTCGTCGAAATCCGCCACGAACCAGGGGGCATCGTCGGTGTGCGTCTTCTGGATCATCGCATCGCGCAGGTCGCCCATCTCGGCGTATTTCTCGCGTGCCTTCAGGTCCACGGGCGACAGTTTCCAGCGCTTGAGCGGATCGGCCGCGCGCTCGGCGAAGCGTTGCTCCTGTTCTTCCTGGTCGACCGAGAGCCAGTACTTCAAGAGGATGATGCCGTCGTCGACGAGCATCTTCTCGAACACCGGGCAGGCCTTCATGAAGTGCTGGTACTGGTCGTCGGTGCAGAAGCCCATCGCCGGCTCGACCACGGCGCGGTTGTACCAGCTGCGGTCGAACAGCACGAGCTCGCCGGCCGACGGCAGGTGCGCCACGTAACGCTGGAAGTACCACTGCGATTCCTCGGTGGCGCTGGGTTTTCCCAGCGCCACGACGCGGGCGGCCCGGGTGTCGAGCTTGTCGGTGATGGCCTTGATGGTGCCGCCCTTGCCGGCGGCGTCGCGGCCCTCGAAAAGCACCACCATGCGCCTGCCGGTGAGTCGCAGCCAGCGGGTGAGGCCGACCAGTTCGATCTGCAGATCTTCCAGTGCTTTTTCGTATTCTTTCTTCTTGCCCATGAGACAGTTCCTCGCGGCGAAGGCCTGAGTTTGCCTCATCGGCGTATAGGGAGCGTGCTTGCGGGCGACGGGGCTCTTTGTGGGAGCCGCTTCAGCGGCGATGGGTGCTTGCCCCAAGCTTGCCCGCTGCCGCGGGATCGCCGGCGCAGCCGGCTCCCACAGGGATCAGCCGGCGGCCGTCAGGGTCTGCAATTCGTCCGCCTGGTGCTCGCGGGTGAGGGTGTCGACCAACTCGTCGAGGTCGCCCTGCATCACCTCGGTCAGGCGGTAAAGCGTGAGGTTGATGCGGTGGTCGGTAATGCGGCCCTGCGGGAAGTTGTACGTGCGAATGCGCTGGCTGCGGTCGCCGGAACCCACCTGGAGGCGGCGCGATTCGGCCTGCGCCGCGCTCTGCTTGCTCCGCTCGGCGTCGAGCAGGCGCGCCTTCAGCAGGCTCATGGCGCGGGCCCGGTTCTTGTGCTGGCTGCGTTCGTCCTGGCATTCCACCACCGTGCCCGTGGGCAGGTGGGTGATGCGGATGGCGGAGTCGGTCTTGTTGACGTGCTGCCCGCCCGCGCCGGACGCGCGGAAGGTATCCACCTTGAGGTCGGCGTCGCGCAGTTCGATGTCGCCCACTTCGTCCTGCTCAGGCAGGATGGCGACCGTGGCGGCGGAGGTATGGATGCGGCCCTGCGATTCGGTTTCCGGAACGCGCTGCACGCGATGCGTGCCGGATTCGAATTTCAGTTTCGAATAGGCGCCGCGGCCCTCGATGCGCGCCACGATTTCCTTGTAGCCGCCGTGCTCGCCTTCGCTGGCGCTCAATATCTCGAGGGTCCAGCGCTGGCGCTCGGCATAGCGCGCGTACATGCGGAAGAGGTCGCCGGCGAAGATGGCGGCCTCGTCGCCCCCGGTGCCGGCGCGCACTTCGAGGAACAGGTTGCCCTCGTCGCGAGGATCCTTCGGCAGGAGCAGCACCTGCAATTCGCTGTCGAGCGTTGCCAGATGCGCTTCGATGCGCTCGACGTCGTCCGCGGCCATGTCACGCATTTCCGGGTCGTCGAGCATGGCGCGGGTGTCGGCCAGCTCGCGTTCGGCCAGGTCGTGCTCCTTCAGCGAAGCCGCCACGGGCTCCAGCTGGGCGTATTCACGGGAGAGTTCGCGAAAGCGCTGGCTGTCTGCAAGCACGTCCGGCTGCGCGAGCAGGAGCCCGATCTCCTCATGGCGTTCGGCAAGGGCTTCGAGTTTGCGGCGGATCGAGGGGGTCATTCGGGGCATGATGTCCGGCTGTAGCCGCACATCATGCGGAAACGTCGTCGTCCGGGTCCAGCCCGTAGAGGCGGCCGGCGGCGTGGAGGAGGTCGAGGTCGCCCGCCATGGCCGCATCGCGCAGGCGCGCGCTGGGCGTGTGCAACAACTTGTTGGTGAGCGTGTTCGCCAGGAAGGCGAGGGCTTCCTCTGCCGGCCGGCCCTTCGCCAGCATGGCCTGGGCCTTTGCCAGCACTTCGTCGCGCTGTGCCTCGGCGGCCTGGCGAAGATCGACGGCGGGGTTTCGCAGGTTCAGGGCGCGACGCCAGGACATGTACCGCTCGACCTGGAGATCGATGATGGCGTCGGCCTCGCGCGCAGCCAGTTCGCGCGAGCGGCGGTTTTCGTCGATGACCTGCTTCAGGTCGTCGATGCCGTAGAGGTAGACGTCGTCGAGCGCGGCGACCTCGGGCTCGATGTCGCGCGGAACGGCGATGTCCACCATGAACATCGGCCGGCGACGACGCGCGGCGATCGCATCGGCCACCATCGTACGCGTCACCACCGGCTGCCGCGACGCGGTGGACGTGATGACGATGTCGGCCTCGGCGAGGTGGCGCGGCAGGTCGGCCAGCGAAATGGCATAGCCGGCGTAGCGGCCGGCCAGTTCCTGCGCGTTCTCGAGCGTGCGGTTCGCGACGATCAGGCGGCGCACGTTCTTGTCGGCGAGATGGCGGGCAGCGAGTTCGATCGTCTCGCCCGCGCCGATCAGCAGCACGCAGGCCTGGCGCAGGTCGGTGAAGACCTGCTCCGCCAGGCGGACCGCCGTGTACGCGACCGAGACGGTATGCGCGCCGATGCGGGTGTCCGTGCGCACGCGCTTCGCCACCGCGAAGGTGTGCTGCAGAAGGCGCTCCATGGGGGCGCGCAGGCTCTGCGCCGAGCGGGCCTGCTGATAGGCCTCCTTCACCTGGCCCAGGATCTGCGGTTCACCCAGCACCATGGAGTCGAGCCCCGTGGCCACGCGGAACATGTGGCGCACGGCATCCTGTTCGTCATGCCGGTACAGGAACTCGTCGAGGCGTTGTGGGGTCAATCGGTGCTGACGCGTCAGCCACTGTCCCGGCACCGTCTCGAAACCCTCCGCCACGCTGCAGTACAGCTCGGTGCGGTTGCAGGTGGAGAGGATCATGGCTTCCTCGACGCCCGGCTGGCGGGTGAGGTCGCCCAGCGCCTCGGGTGCCACCGCGGCGTCGAACGCCACCTGCTCGCGCAGGCTGACCGGCGCGGTGAGGTGATTGAGCCCGAGGGCGATGAGTGGCATGACGGGTCGGCTTGGGTGGCGTCGGCTAAGCTAAGGGCGCATTGTGCCCCTACCAAGGCGCCGGCGCTTGCAGGTGCCTATCGGGAAAGACGGAGAGTAGTGTGCTGAGCGGTCGGTTCAAGTTCAAGCAAGTGCGTCAATTTGCGGTGCTGCTGGCGCTGGCGGCATTGGCCGGCTGTGCCACCACGCGCCCGGCGGAGGCGCCCAAGGCAACGCGCACCGGCGTCCAGCCGCTCGACCGGCTGACGGTGGCGATTGTGCCGCCCGAGCGGGACCTGGAAGCCCAGCTGATGGCGGGCGACTTCGCCCTGGCCGCGAACGATCTGAAGGCGGCATCCGAGGCCTACGGCCACGCGGCTTCCCTTGGCGACGATCCCAAGGTGGCCGCCCGCGCCGCGGAACTGGCGCTGGCTGTGCACGACCAGGCGGCCGCGGCGAAGGCGGTCGAGCGCTGGGCAGCCCTTGGCGCGAAACCGGCCGAGCTGGCCTCGGCCCGCGCCCGGATGGCGCTGGACCGCGGCGACACGGCGGAGGCGCAGCGCCAGCTGGACGCCCTGATCGCCACCGGCGATCCCGACGCATGGCGCGAATTCGGCCGCATCCTGGCCAGCGGTCGAGACGCCGCCCAGGCCGGCGTGTTGCTGGAACGGATCGCCACGCCGCAGCGGCTTCCGAACGATTCCACGGCATGGCTCGCCATGAGCGAGCTTGGCGAGAGCCTGGGCCGGCACGATTACGCCACGTCCATCGGCGATGCCGCGCTCGCCCGTTTCCATAACGGAACCACCTACGCCTGGGCGGGGCAGCGCGCGTTCCAGGCCGGCGACAAGGCCGGTGCGAAGAAGCTGTTCGCCAAGGCGGTGGAGCGCGACCCGAAGAATCCGCGCCTGCGGATGGCCTACGCCAGCCTGTTGGTGCAACTGGGCGACAGCAAGGCCGCGACGAAGCTGCTCGCCACCGGTGCGCAGAATGCCGACACCTACACCATGCGTCTCAGCCTGGCGGCGAAGGCCGAAGACAAGGCCGCCATCGCGCGCCTGTACGGCGAGATCCGCCGTCAGTCCGACGACGTGCAGACCGAGAACGCCTTCATCCTGGGCCAGATGGCAGAACTGCTGGGCAAGCAGGAAGACGCGCTCGACTGGTATGCCGCCGTCGGCGACGACGACCCGCGCATCTTCGACGCGTCCGTGCGCAGCGCGGTGATCCTCCATCAGCAGGGCAAGGACGACGACGCGCACGAGATCGTCGCGGAACTCCAGACCAACTTCGCGGAGCACCCCGAGCAACTCCTCAAGGCCTTCGCGGTGGACGGCGAACTCTACATGGATGCCGGGCGCTTCAACGAGGCGGCCGAGGCCTTCGACAAGGCGCTGCGAGTAAAGGCCGACGACACCGACATGCTGTACGGCCGCGGCCTGGCTTATGCGGAAGCCGGTCGGATCGACGACGCCGTGGCCGATTTCCGCAAGGTGCTCTCGCTGAAACCCGGGGATATCGAGGCGAGCAACGCCCTCGGCTACACGCTGGCCGACAGCGGCCGCGATCTGGGCGAAGCGCAAAGCCTTATCCAGACCGCGCGCGAGGCGCGTCCGAACGATCCGTCCGTCGCCGACTCCTGGGGCTGGCTGAAGTACCGGCAGGGCGAGCTCGACCAGGCGGAGAGCACCTTGCGCGGCGCATGGGCGCAGCGCAAGGACGCGGAGATCGGCGTGCACCTCGCGGAAGTGCTGTGGACCCGTGGTCATCGTGACGAAGCTCGCAAGCTGCTCAACGACGTGCGCAGGATCGACCCGAAAAACGCCGCGCTGCTGAAAACCGAGCAGAAGTTCAAACCTTGAGCGTTGCTCCCTCTGCCCCTTGCAGGAGCGCGCCCTGCGCGCGACCGCTCTTCGCGCCTGTCTCCGATCTGGCGCGCCAGCGCCAAGGCTTGGCCTCAAGACATGTCGTACCCGACACGGGCATAAACGCGCACGGCGCGCTCCTACAGTTGCTCCATCCATCTTTCGAGTGCGACATGACCCTGATTGTTTCGCTGTCCCACAGAGCCTCGTTCGTCGCGCTGGCCACGCTTCTCCTTGCCGCCTGCGCCACCACCCGCGCGCCGGTTCGCCAGCCCGGCGACGCCCTCACGCTCGGCCTGCAAGAGCAACGCGAGAAGGCGCTCGGCGATACCGACCACTGGACGCTCGAAGGCCGCCTGTCCGTGTCCAACGGCAAGGACTCCGGCTCCGGCAGCCTCACCTGGCGCCAGGACGGCGCGCGCTATGAATTCACCGTACGCGCCCCGGTCACCGGGCGCAGCTTCCGCCTCACCGGCGGCCCCGATGGCGCGGAGCTGGAGGGCCTGGATGGAGGCCCCCGGCGCGGTCCGGATGCCGAATCGCTGATGGCGAGCGCCGTCGGCTGGCAGATCCCGATGGTCGAGCTGAAGCGCTGGGTGCTTGGCCTCCGTGCGGACGGCGGCGCGGCGGACATCGCCTTCGGCGCGGATCGTCTGCCGTCGCGGATCGTGCAGGACGGCTGGACGGTGGACTACAAGCAGTGGGACGCCGGTCGCCAGCCGCCGATGCCGTCGAAGGTGTTCGCCGAAAGGGCGCCGTACAAGGTTCGCCTCTCCATCGAAGACTGGACCTTCGGCCAGTAGGAGCGCGCCTTATACTTCGGCGTTTCAGCACCCTTGGCTCGCTCGATGCACTACACCATCTCCCGCGCGCGCGACGACGACGCCGCGCGCCTGTGCGCCATCGAGCGCGCCGCGGTGGAGCTCTTCCGCGGACACGAGGCATGGTCGTCCTACGCCGGTCTGGCCTTGCCGGTGGACACCGTTCGCGAGCTGATCGCCCGCGGCTTCGTATGGGTTGCCGTGGTCGACGGCGAGGTAGTCGGCTTCGTTTGCCTTGCGCCCGAAGGCGACGACACGATCGGCATCGCCGAAATCGACGTGTTGCCGGCTTTCGGCGGCAGGGGCATCGGGGCGGCGCTGCTGGAACACGCCTGCACCTGGGCCCGCGAGGCCGGCTATGCCGCGGTGACGCTGGGCACGCTGGCAGACGTGCCGTGGAACGCGCCGTTCTATGCGAAGCACGGTTTCTCAGCCGTCGACAAACGCGCGCCCGAATTTGCCGAGGCACTGGAACGCGACCGGGCGAACGGCTTTCCCGACCACCTGCGGGTGTTCATGCGGCGCGAGCTGGCGCCGCTCTCTCGCGAGGACTGGACCGTCTGGCCGGCACCGGCCAAGCTCAACCTGTTCCTGCGTATCCTCGGCCGCCGCGACGACGGCTACCACGACCTGCAGACGGTGTTCCGCCTGCTCGACTGGGGCGATGAGGTCCGCCTGCGGGTCCGGACGGACGGTGCGATCCTGCGGCCCACCCCCGTACCGGGCGTTCCCGAGGACGCCGATTTGACGGTCCGCGCGGCCCGGCTGCTCGCCGCTGAAACAGGAACGGCGCTGGGCGCGGAGATCGCGGTGGCGAAGCGCATTCCCATGGGCGGCGGGCTGGGGGGCGGCAGTTCCGACGCCGCCAGCGTCCTGGTTGGCCTGAACGCGCTGTGGGGAACCGGCCTGGACGAGGATGCGCTGGCCGCGTTGGGCGCCAGGCTCGGCGCCGACGTGGCCGTCTTCGTGCGGGGCCGTTCCGCCTGGGCGGAGGGCGTGGGCGAGCGGCTCACCGCCATGCGCCTTCCCCGCCGCTGGTACGTGGTGGTCGATCCGCACGAACACGTGCCCACCGCGGCCCTTTTCGCGGCTCCCGAATTGACACGTCGTGCCCCTCCGGCGACAATTTCGTCCTTTGTTTCCGGGGATTCGGCGGAAAACGCCTTCGAACCGGTGGTCCGCGCGCGCCACCCGCGGGTGGCCGCGGCGCTGGACTGGCTGGCGGGCTTCGGCCACGCCCGCCTCTCCGGCAGCGGCGGCTGCGTGTTCCTGGAAACGAGAACCCACGAGGCGGCGCTTGGCGTCGCCTCGCGCTGTCCCGGGGACTTCACGGCCCACGTGGCGGCGGGTGTCGATCCTTCGCCGCTGCTGTTGGCGCGGAGCCGGATCGAGGCAAGGGGCATCGTGTCGTAAGAACGGGTAGGGCCGCGGGCTGCGGCAAAGCCATGGCGGGCCGTTGGTTCGCCGGAACGAATTGTTGGGGCGTCGCCAAGCTGGTTAAGGCACGGGATTTTGATTCCCGCATGCGCAGGTTCGAATCCTGCCGCCCCAGCCACCGCTCGCGGTGGCATAGCCGAACCAACCCACTCACGCCAGGAGTTCCTTCGTGGATACGTCCACCCCGATGCTGTTCAGCGGCAACGCGCACCGCGCGCTCGCCGACGATGTCGCCGCCCGCCTCGGCATTCCCCTGGGCAAGGCCCTCGTCGGCCGGTTCAGCGATGGCGAGGCGCAGATCGAAATCGAGGAGAACGTACGCAAGCAGGAAGTGTTCGTCATCCAGCCGACGGGCGCACCCAGCGCGGAAAACCTGTTCGATCTGCTGGTGCTGATCGATGCGCTGAAGCGCGCCTCGGCCGGCACGGTGACCGCGGTGATGCCGTATTTCGGCTATGCGCGGCAGGACCGCCGCCCGCGCTCGGCCCGCGTGCCGATCACGGCCAAGCTGGCCGCGAAGATGATCGCCACGGCCGGTGCGGACCGCGTGCTCACGATCGACCTGCATGCCGACCAGATCCAGGGCTTCTTCGACATTCCGGTCGACAACGTGTACGCCTCGCCGGTGCTCCTGGCCGACATCTGGCGTCACCACAGCATGGACGACCTGATCGTGGTCAGCCCCGACGTCGGCGGCGTGGTGCGTGCGCGTGCGCTCGCCAAGCGCCTGGACGACGCGGACCTGGCCATCATCGACAAGCGCCGCCCGAAGGCGAACGTGGCCACGGTCATGAACATCATCGGCGACGTGGAAGGCAAGACCTGCGTGCTGGTGGACGACATCGTCGACACGGCCGGCACGCTTTGCGCCGCGGCCGCGGCGCTGAAGGAAAAGGGCGCCCGCAAGGTGGTCGCCTACTGCGTCCACCCGGTGCTTTCGGGGGCCGCGATCGACAACCTGGAGCACTCCCAGCTCGATCAGCTGGTGGTGACCAATACGCTGCCGTTGCGCGACAACGCCCGTAACTGTGCGAAAATCCGCCAGTTGTCGGTCGCGGAACTGCTCGCGGAGACGATCCGCCGCATCGCCTTCGGCGAATCGGTGAGCTCGCTCTACATCGACTGATCCACCGTTTTTCGGACTCCCCTGGTCGCGGGGGAGTCCTTTACCCACCGCCGCGAGGCGGTTTACTTGAGGCAACACCAATGGCTACCAATCATCAGCTCACGGCCACGAGCCGCAGTGTGGAAGGGAAGGGTGCGAGCCGCCGCCTTCGCACCGCGGGCTACGTGCCGGCGATCGTGTACGGCGCGGGCGAAGCCCCGCAGGCGATCCAGGTCCTCCACAACGACGTGCTGCTCGGCTCGCGCTACGAGTCGTTCTACTCGTCGGTGATCGACCTGACGGTCGACGGCAAGCTCCAGAAGGTCCTCATCAAGGACTGGCAGAAGCACCCGTTCAAGCAGCTCATGCTGCACATGGACTTCCAGCGCGTGAACGAGAACGAAGCCGTGCGCGTGGCCGTTCCGGTGCACTTCCTGAACCAGGAGAAGTCCCCGGCCGGCAAGACCGCGGGTCTCGTGATCTCGCACAACCTGACGGAAGTGACGGTCTCCTGCCTGCCGAAGGATCTGCCGGAGTTCATCGAACTCGACCTCGCCAACCTGAAGTCGGGCGACATCATCCACCTGTCCGACCTCAAGCTGCCGGCCGGTGTGGAAATCCCGGAACTGGGTCTCGGCAAGGAGCACGACGTGGCCGTGGTCACCGTGGCTTCCATCCAGGAAGAAGTCGACCCGGCGGCCGCCGAGGGCGGCGAAGCCCCGACCGAAGAGAAGAAGTAAGCTGGCGGCACTGCGGCTTATCGTCGGCCTCGGTAACCCCGGGGCCGAGTACGTCAGGACCCGGCATAACGCCGGGTTCTGGTGTGTCGACGCCCTCGCCATGGAGCACGGCGAGCGCTGGGCCTTCGACGGCAAGCTGCATGGCGAGACCTGCAAGCTGCGCATCGGGGGCGAAACGGTCTGGCTGCTCAAGCCGGCCACGTTCATGAACAAGAGCGGCATCGCCGTCGCCTCGGCGCTGCGCTACTACAAGATCGCGCCGGAGGAGTGCCTCGTCGCCCACGACGAGCTGGATCTCCCGCCCGGCACCGTCCGCATGAAGTTCGACGGCGGCCACGGCGGCCAGAACGGATTGCGCGACATCATGGCCCACCTGGGCCACGGCAAATTCCATCGCCTTCGGGTCGGCATCGGCCACCCGGGGCACAAGGACAAGGTCACCCCGTGGGTACTCGGCCGGCCGAGCGCGGCCGACGAGGATGCCATCATGATCGGCCTGGGACGTGCCTTCGACGTGCTGCCGCTGGCGCTGTCAGGCAAGTTCGAGGAAGCGATGAAGCGGCTGCATACGGCCGCGTAAAGAGTGAAGAGTGAACCGTAAGGGAGTGGCGCAAAGGGTACTTGCGACGCTTACGGTTCACAGGCCGCGCAGCGGCCGACTTACAGGACCGACGGTCCGACTCACAGGGCCCTTGGGCCCGACTTACGGGGCGATGCTCCGTAAGCCCCACTATTGCGACAAAGCTGAGAGCATCGCCCCATGGGTATCAAATGCGGCATCGTCGGCCTGCCTAACGTCGGCAAGTCCACCCTTTTCAATGCGCTGACCAAGGCCGGCATCGCCGCCGCGAACTTCCCGTTCTGCACGATCGAGCCGAACACCGGCATCGTGCCGGTGCCGGATCCGCGCCTGGACGAGCTGGCGGCCATCGTGAAGCCGCAGCGCATCATTCCCACCACCATGGAATTCGTCGACATCGCGGGCCTCGTGGCCGGCGCGTCGAAGGGTGAGGGCCTGGGCAACAAGTTCCTCGCGCACATCCGCGAGACCGACGCCATCGCGCACGTCGTGCGCTGCTTCGAGGACGGCAACGTCATCCACGTGGCGAACAAGGTCGACCCGATTGCCGACATCGAAACCATCGACACCGAGCTGGCGTTGGCCGACCTGGAGTCCGTGCTGAAGGCGCTCGACCGCGCCACGCGCTCGGCGAAGGCGAACGACAAGGACGCGCTGGCGCGCAAGCCGGTGCTCGAGAAGCTCGCCAAGGCGCTCGACCAGGGCAAGTCGGCGCGTGCCGCCGGCCTCGACGCCGAAGAAAAGGCGCTGGTCCGCGACATGTTCCTCATCACCATGAAGCCGCTGATGTACATCGCGAATGTCGCGGAAGACGGCTTCGAGAACAATCCGCACCTCGACGCCGTGCGCGCTCGCGCGGTGGAAGAGGGCGCCGAGGTGGTGCCGGTGTGCGCGGCCATCGAGGAAGAACTCTCGCAGCTCGACGACGCCGACCGCGATGAATTCCTCAAGGACCTCGGCCTTGAAGAGCCCGGCCTCAATCGCGTCATCCGTGCCGGCTACAAGCTGCTCGGCCTGCAGACCTACTTCACCGCCGGCGTGCAGGAAGTGCGCGCATGGCAGGTTCGCGCCGGTTCCACGGCACCGCAGGCCGCGGGCGTCATCCACACCGACTTCGAGCGCGGCTTCATCCGCGCCGAAACGGTTGCCTACGACGACTACATCAAGTTCAAGGGCGAGCAGGGCGCGAAGGAAGCCGGCCGCCTGCGCCTGGAAGGCAAGGATTACCTCGTCAAGGAAGGCGACGTGCTGCACTTCCGGTTCAACGTCTGACGAAAAGCCCCGGTCCTCCGGGGCTCTTTTTTCAGAGCCCTTCACTCATTCCTGGGGGCGAGGTTCCACGATGTGTGGCTTCACCCACCCGGCGCAGTCATCTGCCGCTGCATGTGATCCAGGTACTGGTCCAGTTCCCCCACGCTGGCGAACACTTCCGCCACCGGCACCGCCTTCACGATATCGAAAACCTTCTTGACCTGCGGCTGCGGGTTGAGAAGAAGCGTGCGGCCATCGCGGTCGTGCAGTTGCTTGCGTAACTGGGCGAGGCTGCGCAGTCCGGCGCTGCTGATGTATTCAAGGCCCGAAAGATCGATCACCAGCGTGCCGCCGTTGTCCAGGAGCGGGGTGACGTCGCGCAGTGCCTCGTCGAACGCCGCATAGGTCGCTGCGTCGAGGCGGCCTTCGAGCCACACGGTGCTGCGGTCGGGGCTGGGGCTTTCGCTGCGGACGATGAGAGTCATAGGGCAGGCTCGTCGGAGGGATCGAAACGGATGACGACACGGTTGCCGTGTGCGTCGCGTGCATAGTGGAATTCGCTGGCGATGCTCCGGGCCAGGTGCAGGCCCAGTCCGCCGATCTCGCGTCGTGCGATGTCGCCGGGTAGGTCGGGTGGTTCGTGTTGCAGCGGATCGAACGGCATGGCGTCATCGCGCAGTTCGAGATGCACCACGTCGGCCTCGACTTCCAGGCGGATATCGATGTTGCCGTCGCGGCCGTCCGGATAGCCGTGGCGAACGGTGTTCACGAGCAGCTCTTCGAGAACCAGGCGCACGTCGGCGCGGCAGGACGCATCCACCTCGGCGCGATCCAGCGCGCCTTCGGCCCGGTCCAGCGCGAGGAAGACGTCCTCCAGCCGGTTAGGAATGCGCAACCGCATCGAGGCGGGCTCCCACGGCACCGCTGTCGTGCCAGGTCAGCGCGAGCAGTGCGATATCGTCGTAAGCAGGCGCGCCGTCGACGTAGGCATCGACGTCGCCCAGTACTTGTTGCACGTAAGCTTCCGGCGTGGCGCCGTCCTCGACGCGAGCGATGCTGTCCAGGATGGCGTGTGTGCCATACAGGCGCTGATTGGCGGCATGCGCCTCGCTGACGCCGTCGGTGTACATGAGCAAGGTATCGCCCCCCAGCAACGTGAGTACGCGTACAGGGTAGCGCGCTTCGGCGTCCAGGCCGAGTGCGGGCCCGGTTTCCACATCGACGAAGGTGGCGCTGCCGCCCGCGTGCAGCACCGGCTGCTCGTGCCCGGCACTGGCAAGCGAGAGCAGGCCGGTCTCGGTTTCCACCACGCCGCAGAGCAGGGTGACGAACATGCAGGTGTCGTTGCCCTTGCACAGTTCGCGATTGAGCGCGCCCAGGATTTCGCTGGGCGACCGGGCGTGCGTCGCGAGCGTGCGTGCGAGCGTGATGGTGCGCGCCATGAACAGCGCGGCGGGAATGCCCTTGTCCGATACGTCTCCGACCATGACGCAGACGTGCCTGGCCCCGAGGGTGAAATAGGTATACAGGTCGCCGCCCACGGCACTCGCCGGGCGCAACGCCGCGTGGACCTCGACGCGGCCGTCGGCGGCCAGCCAATGCGGTTCGGGAATCAGGGCCAACTGGATCTGGCGGGCGATCTCCAGCTCGCTCGCCATGCGTTCCTGCTCGCGGGCGACCTGTTTCGCACTGTCGATGTGGCCCGCCAGCTGGCGGCGCATGTGATCGAAGGCACGGGTCAGGCGCCCGACCTCGTCCTTGCGGCGAACATGGGGCAGGGGGAAATCGAGCTCGCCGCGTGCGACGTCGTCGGCGCGGTCGGAAAGGATCACCAGCGGCGCCATCAGGCGCCGGGTAATGACCAGGGCGATGAGCGATACCCCGGCCAGGGCGAGGAGGCCGAGAAGGATGTCGACGTAGTAGGTGCGGCGAAGGTCGGCCAACACCGTGCGTTCCGGCATGTTCAGGCCGAAGGTCCAGCTCGTGCCGGGGATGGCGACGAAATAGACCCACACCGGCTCGCTCACGCGGCTGCCCATCTCGGGAGTGAGCCGTACCGGGTTCTCCCCCGCGGCAAGGGCGGCACGGAAGGGCTTGCTGCCCCGGGTGCCGATGTAGGACGTCCAGTCGTGGGCAAGGAAATCGCCGTTCGCATCGACGACGAAGGCCGAGGCGTGTTCGGGCTTGTGCAGCTCGCCCAGCAGCCGTTGCAGCCAGCCCAGGCTGATGGTGACGTCCGCGACACCCGCAACGGGCACCTTCTGGCCCGGAATGGCCACCGAATAGCCGACAAGGGTGTCGCTGCGACCTACTGAGTGAAAGGGCTTCTGCCAGCAGCCGTCGTCGCAATTGAGGCCGTGGATGAACCACGAGGAGGTCCAGTAGACCCCCGGGTCCTCCAGCCGGCTGCCCATGCTGAGGGCGCCGTCGAGCGCGCGCCGCGCGATCGGCGCGTCGACGGGCCGTGGCGCCGCCGTGTCGCGAGGAATGAACGCGGCCGTGATGTCCACCAGTTCGGGGTTCACGGCGAGCGTGTCCCGGATGAGTGCGGGGGCTTCGTCGCGGCGCGTGGCAAGGATCCCGGCCATCACGCGCGCCACCCGGGACACGTTGTCGAGACGCCCCTGGATGCGTGTCGCAGCCCACCCTGAGACCGCCGAGGCCTCCTGTTCCGTCTGCTTGAGGATCTGGTCGCGCGTGTGCGACAGCAGCAGGCCGCCCGTGACGACGAGCACGAGCGCCGAGCCCAGCAGGACGCCCAGGGCGAGTCGCGTGGCGACGCTGCGAAAGACCATCGGGGCGCTCCCGGGGGATATGCTCGGAATCTATGCTGCGGGAAGCGGCCCGGCAAGCCGCCGTCCCGGTCATAATCCGGTTTTTCCAAACAAGGTCACGCCATGCCCGGCACCCAGCGCGAAGTCGAATTCCGTTTCCTGGCCCAGCCCACCGATGTGAACTTCGGCGGCAAAGTGCATGGCGGCATGGCCATGAAATGGCTGGACCAGGCCGGCTACGCCTGCGCGGTGGGCTGGAGCGGTGCGTACTGCGTCACGGCCTCGGTGAGCGGCATCCAGTTCCTCGCGCCCATCCTGATCGGCGACCTGGTGACCGTGCGGGCTCGACTCATCCACACGGGCACCTCCAGCATGCACCTGGCGGTGGACGTGCTGGCTCGGGATCTGCGCAGCGGCGAAGAGCGCCTGGCGACGAGCTGCGTCATGGTGTTCGTGGCCCTGGACAAGCCCGATGGCGGCAAGCCCACGCCCGTTCCCCCATGGAAGCCGGTGGAGGAGAAGGATCTGCGCCTGCAGGAGTACGCGATGAAGCTGATGGAGATGTCTCGCGCGATGGAGCCGCTGGTGTTGGCGACTCGCGAGGCCTGATCGCGCTTCCCATTCGAACGGCCCGCCGCTACACTTCGCGGCCCGCTCGCCGCGCACCCGTCCCGGCGGGCTGTCGCAGCGTTTCGGAGCCGTCGCCGCGCGTGATTTTCCCGTGCGGAAGTTGTTGACAGTTTCCCGGACGCTCGCGACAATAGGCGTTCTTTGTTGGAGGAATACCCAAGCGGCCAACGGGGGCAGACTGTAAATCTGCTGGCTTACGCCTTCGGTGGTTCGAATCCACCTTCCTCCACCAGACGAGTTCCGCGCAGTGCGGGAGTAGTTCAATGGTAGAACTTCAGCCTTCCAAGCTGATTGTGCGGGTTCGATTCCCGTCTCCCGCTCCATTGTTCATACGCGCATTGCGTCATGTGCTCATGTAGCTCAGTCGGTAGAGCACTTCCTTGGTAAGGAAGAGGTCGCTGGTTCGATTCCAGTCATGAGCACCATCTTCGTCGTCCGCGGCGGTTCCTTTTTTACTATCTCATTGGCTCCAGCGGAGTTTAACGCTCATGGCAAAGGGTAAGTTCGAACGCACCAAGCCGCACGTCAACGTCGGCACCATCGGTCACGTCGATCACGGCAAGACCACGCTGACGGCCGCGCTGACGAAGGTCGGTGCCGAGCGCTTCGGTGGCGAATTCAAGGACTACGGTTCGATCGACGCGGCGCCGGAAGAAAAGGCGCGCGGCATCACGATCTCCACGGCCCACGTGGAATACGAATCGCCGACCCGTCACTACGGTCACGTCGACTGCCCGGGGCATGCCGACTACGTCAAGAACATGATCACCGGTGCCGCCCAGATGGACGGCGCGATCCTGGTGTGCTCGGCCGCTGACGGCCCGATGCCGCAGACCCGCGAGCACATCCTGCTCTCGCGTCAGGTCGGCGTGCCGTACATCGTGGTGTTCCTGAACAAGGCCGACATGGTCGACGACGCCGAGCTCCTCGAGCTCGTCGAGATGGAAGTCCGCGAACTGCTGTCGAAGTACGACTTCCCGGGCGACGACACCCCGATCATCGCGGGTTCGGCCCGTCTCGCCCTCGACGGCGACCAGTCCGACATCGGTGTGCCGGCGATCATCAAGCTCGTCGACGCTCTCGACAGCTGGATCCCGGAACCGCAGCGCGAAATCGACAAGCCGTTCCTGCTGCCGGTGGAAGACGTGTTCTCCATCTCGGGTCGCGGTACGGTGGTCACGGGTCGCGTCGAGCGCGGCATCATCAAGGTGGGCGACGCGGCGGAAGTCGTGGGCCTGCGTGACACCCAGACCACCACGGTCACGGGCGTCGAGATGTTCCGCAAGCTTCTCGACCAGGGTCAGGCGGGCGACAACGTCGGCGTGCTGGTCCGCGGCCTGAAGCGTGAAGACGTCGAGCGCGGCCAGGTGCTGGCCAAGCCGGGTTCGGTCACGCCGCACACCAACTTCGAAGGCGAAGTGTACGTGCTGTCGAAGGACGAGGGCGGCCGTCACACCCCGTTCTTCAGCAACTACCGTCCGCAGTTCTACTTCCGCACCACGGACGTCACGGGCTCCATCAAGCTGCCGGAAGGCACCGAGATGGTGATGCCGGGCGACAACGTGAAGATCACCGTCGAGCTCGGCTTCCCGATCGCGATGGACGAAGGTCTCCGCTTCGCCATCCGTGAAGGCGGTCGTACCGTCGGCGCGGGCGTGGTCTCGAAGATCATCAAGTAAGAACGATGCCGACCCTTCGGGGCCGGCAGCCAGTCGCGAGGCGGGTGGGTCGTCGACCGCCCGCCTTCGCGGTTCCACTGTTTCACCTGTACGCCAGTAGCTCAATTGGCAGAGCAGCGGTCTCCAAAACCGCAGGTTGGGGGTTCGAGTCCCTCCTGGCGTGCCACTCCCGAGTCCGCATGAATACGAAGGCACAAGAAGCCAAGGGTATGGGCCCGGCCGATCTCGGCAAGCTGGCGCTTGCGCTGGTCGTGCTCGTCGCCGGCATCGTCGGTTTCTACTATTTCAGCGATAACCCGAACGTGCCGTCCTTCGCGCGCGTCGCGGGCGTTATCGTCGCCGTGGTAGCCGCCATGGCCATTGCCGCCTTCACGGTCCCGGGTCGCAAGCTGCGTGGCTTCGTTGCCGAATCGCAGTTCGAAATGCGCAAGGTCGTCTGGCCGACGCGCGACGAAACGTTGAAGACTACTGGCGTCATCCTGGTGGTCGTGGTCATTCTTTCGCTGCTGATGGGGCTCATCGACTGGTTGTTGAAGTCGATCGTGCTCGATTGGCTGCTTAAGCTCGGACATTGAGGTAAGGCATGAGCAAGCGCTGGTACGTGGTTCACGCCTATTCGGGGTTCGAGCAGCAGGTTCGCAAGGCCCTGGAAGAGCGCGTCAAGCGCGAGGGCATGGAAGAAAAGTTCGGTGAGATCCTGGTTCCGACCGAGGAAGTCATCGAGATGCGCGGCGGCCAGAAGCGTCGCAGCGAGCGCAAGTTCTTCCCCGGTTACGTCCTGGTCCAAATCGAAACCGATACGAGCGGCAAGACGCCCCGCATCGACGACGAGTGCTGGCACCTGGTCAAGGAAACCCCGAAAGTCATGGGCTTCATCGGCGGCACCGCCGATCGTCCCCACCCGATCCGCGACAGCGAGGCCGACGCCATCCTGAGCCGCGTGCGCGAGGGTGTCGAAAAGCCCCGCCCGAAGGTCCTCTTCGAGCCGGGCGAGATGGTCCGCGTCACCGACGGCCCGTTCAACGACTTCAACGGCGTGGTGGAGGAAGTCAACTACGAAAAGAGCCGCCTCCGCGTCGCGGTGCTCATTTTCGGCCGTTCTACCCCGGTCGAGCTCGAGTTCGGCCAGGTGGAGAAGGCCTGACCAGGCCCTCTGGCTGGCCCCGCCAGCCCTCCGGCACAGCGTTTGCATAGCCTGTGTGAGGAGCCTATAATGTTCGGTTCACGCTGGAGCCTTGTGCTCCGGCGTGTCCGTGTTTCAGGGGTTCGCAGGCGCGAACCCACCACACTCCATGGACGGTTTACAGCGAGGAGCCGCAAGGCGTCCGCACTCGCGAGGAAAGATAAATGGCAAAGAAAGTCATTGGTTACATCAAGTTGCAGGTGAAGGCCGGTCAGGCCAACCCGTCGCCGCCGGTCGGTCCGGCGCTCGGTCAGCGCGGCCTGAACATCATGGAGTTCTGCAAGGCGTTCAATGCCGCCACGCAGAAGCTCGAGCCGGGTCTTCCGATCCCGGTCGTGATCACGGCCTACTCGGACCGTACCTTCACCTTCATCACGAAGACCCCGCCGGCCTCGATCCTCCTCAAGAAGATCACGGGCGTGGCCAAGGGCTCGCAGAAGCCGAACACCGACAAGGTGGGCAAGGTCACCCGCGCCCAGCTCGAGGAAATCGCGAAGCAGAAGGAGCCGGATCTCACGGCTGCCGATCTCGATGCCGCCGTGCGCACCATCGCCGGCAGCGCGCGTTCCATGGGTCTGGTGGTGGAGGGTTAAGACATGGCAAAGCTCACCAAGCGTATGAAGGCCGCCACGGCCGCCGTGCAGCCCGGCAAGACCTACGGTCTCGACGAGGCGCTGAAGATCGTCAAGGACAACGCCAAGGCGAAGTTCGCCGAGTCCGTGGACGTCGCCGTCCGCCTCGGTATCGACGCCAAGAAGTCCGACCAGGGCGTTCGCGGTTCCTCGCTGCTGCCGCACGGCACCGGCAAGACCGTTCGCGTTGCCGTGTTCGTTCCGCCGGGTGAAAAGGCCGAGGCCGCGCTCGCGGCCGGCGCCGACGCCGTCGGTATGGACGACCTCGCCGAGAAGATGCAGGCGGGCGACCTGAACTACGGTCGCGTCATCGCCACGCCGGACGCCATGCGCGTCGTCGGTAAGCTCGGCCAGGTGCTCGGTCCCCGCGGCCTCATGCCGAATCCGAAGGACGGCTCGGTCACCGCCGACGTCGCCACGGCCGTCAAGAACGCCAAGGCCGGTCAGGTCAAGTTCCGTAACGACAAGGGTGGCATCATCCACGCCACCATCGGCAAGGCGAGCTTCGACGCCGCCCAGCTGGCCGACAACCTCAATGCGCTGATCGCCGATCTGCTGAAGGCCAAGCCGGCCGCAGCGAAGGGTCAGTACATCCAGAAGGTGTCGCTGTCGAGCACGATGGGCGTGGGCGTGCCGGTCGATACGTCGACCGTGAACACCTCGACCAAGTAAGTGTTACGACCCTCTGCCGGCCATGCCGGCGGAGGGCACGTTTTTGAGGGCAGCCCCGGTTGCAATGCCGGGGCAGCCGTCAAAGACCGTAGGCGCGGGCAGCGCGCGACGACGACGAGCAGGGAGCTCGTGTTGGCAAGGAATCGCCGTCGTCGGCAGCGGGTTCGCTTAATCGGAGGCCTCGAAGGCTCCAGCCTGCGTAGATGGTGCAGCCCCTTCTGGTATTCGTTTCGAATCTGGAAAGGCCACCACCCGGGATGCGCGCATCCCCGACGTCAGGACGATGTCGCCCAGGACCGCAAGCGGCAGGAGTCGTGAGCGGAGTCAAATTGGAGGAGTGCAATGGCTCTCAATCTGTCCCAGAAGCAAGAAGTAGTCGCCGAGCTGGCAGAAGTCGCCGCGAAGGCTCACTCCTTGGTCGCCGCCGAATACGCGGGCACCACGGTCTCTCAGATGACCGAGATGCGCAAGAAGGCCCGCCAGTCGGGTGTGTTCCTGAAAGTCGTCAAGAACACGCTCGCTGCCCGCGCCGTGGCCGGTACCGAATTCGAGGTCGTCAAGGACGCCCTGGTCGGTCCGCTGCTCTATGCGTTCTCGACCGAGGAACCGGGCGCCGCTGGCCGCCTGATCAAGGAATTCGCGAAGACCAACGACAAGCTCAAGCCGAAGGTCGTCTCCATCGAGGGCAAGCTGTTCGATGCCGCGCACGTTGACGTGCTGGCTTCGCTGCCGACCCGCGAAGAGGCCCTGGCCATGCTGGCCCGCGTGCTGGCCGAGCCGGTCACGATGTTCGCGCGCGCCGTCAAGGCCGTGGCGGACAAGCAGGGTGGTGGCGAAGTCGCCGCCGAAGCCCCGGCCGAAGCCTGATCTACGTCTCGACTTTTTCATTCGAAACCCCATTTCAGAAGGTAAGAAACAATGTCCACCCTGACCACCGAACAGATCGTTGAAGCCATCAAGGCCAAGTCCCTGACGGAAATCATGGAACTGGTGAAGTCGATCGAAGACACCTTCGGCGTCTCCGCCGCCGCTCCGGTCGCCGTCGCTGGCCCGGCTGCTGCTGCTGGCCCGGCTGCCGAAGCGCAGACCGAGTTCGACGTGATCCTGAAGTCCGCCGGCGACAAGAAGGTCGACGTGATCAAGGCCGTCCGCGCCATCACCGGCCTGGGCCTGAAGGAAGCCAAGGACCTCACCGAGGCCGGCGGCGTCGTGAAGGAAGCGGCCTCGAAGGAAGATGCCGAGAAGTTCAAGAAGGACCTCGAAGCTGCCGGCGCCACGGTCGAACTCAAGTAATCGGCGCCTTGCGCGCCAGTTGTTCGACATAGCGTCAAGCGAGCCTGGGGGCGTAAGCCCCCGGGCTTTGCCCGTTGAACGGGCAGTGAAGAGTGAACCGTAAACAGTAAGTTCTCACGGTTCACGGTTCACGGTTCACTGATTCACTGTTTCACGTGTCCCGTCGGAAATGGGACATCGCGATTCGAGAGCGCCGGCTCGGGCTCCGCGGTTCGAATCCCGATCTCCGATTTTCGATTCATTAACTGTTAGCCGGCGCTCCCTGGCCGGCATCATGAAACCGAGGCGGTACCCACCATGACCTACTCGTTTACCGAGAAGAAGCGCATCCGTAAGGACTTCGGCAAGCGGCCCCCCGTCCTGGGCGTGCCCAACCTGCTGACGATCCAGACCGACTCGTACAAGGAATTCCTGCAGGAGCAGGTGAACCCCAAGGCGCGCGAGGACAAGGGCCTGCACGCCGCCCTGAAGTCGGTGTTCCCGATTTCCAGCTACTCCGGCAACGCCGCCCTCGAATACGTCGACTATCGCCTCGGCGAGCCGGCGTTCGACGAGCGCGAGTGCCGCAACCGCGGCATGACTTTCGGCGCGCCGCTGCGCACCACCGTCCGCCTGGTCATCTACGACAAGGACAGCCCGGCCTCGAAGAAGGCCGTGAAGTACGTGAAGGAGCAGGAGGTCTACATGGGCGAGATCCCGCTCATGACCGAGACCGGCACCTTCATCATCAACGGCACCGAGCGCGTCATCGTCTCGCAGCTGCACCGTTCGCCGGGCGTGTTCTTCGACCACGACCGCGGCAAGACGCACAGCTCGGGCAAGCTGCTGTTCTCGGCCCGCGTCATTCCTTACCGTGGCTCGTGGCTCGACTTCGAGTTTGACCCGAAGGACGCGCTGTTCACGCGTATCGATCGTCGCCGCAAGCTGCCGGTGACGGTGCTGCTGCGCGCGCTCGGCTACACCAACGAAGAGATGCTGAGCATCTTCTTCGAGCACAACGTTTTCCACCTGGGCAAGAAGGGCGGGGTCACCCTCGACCTCGTCGCCGAGCGCCTGCGCGGTGAAACGCTCTCGTTCGACCTCGTGGTCGACGGCAAGGTGCTGGTCGAGGCCGGCAAGCGCATCACCGCGCGCCACGTTCGTCAGCTCGCCAATGAGAAGATCGCCACGCTCGAAGTGCCGGATGACTACCCGGTGGGCCGCATCGTGGCCATCGACATGGTCGACAAGGACACGGGCGAGATCATCGCCGCGGCCAATGACGAACTGACCCTCGAGCACCTCGAGCGCTTCCGCAAGGCAGGCATCGAAACGGTGCCGACGCTCTACGTGAACGACCTCGACCGCGGTGCGTACATCTCGAACACGCTGCGCATCGACAACACGCGCACGCAGCTCGAGGCCCTGGTCGAAATCTACCGGATGATGCGTCCGGGCGAGCCGCCGACCAAGGACGCCGCGCAGAACCTGTTCTTCAACCTGTTCTTCACCTTCGACCGCTACGACCTCTCGGCCGTCGGCCGCATGAAGTTCAACCGTCGCGTCGGCCGCAAGGACGTGATCGGTCCGGGCGTGCTGTACGACTACAAGTACTTCGCCGAGCGCAAGGAAGAAGAATCCCAGCGCCTGGTGGCCGAGCAGGGCGAGACGTCGGACATCCTCGACGTGCTGCGCGTGCTCATCGACATCCGTAACGGTACCGGCACGGTGGACGACATCGACCACCTGGGCAACCGTCGCGTGCGCTCGGTCGGCGAAATGGCGGAGAACACCTTCCGCATCGGTCTCGTCCGCGTCGAGCGCGCGGTTCGCGAGCGCCTGTCGCTGGCCGAATCCGAGGGCCTGACCCCGCAGGAACTGATCAACGCCAAGCCGGTCGCGGCGGCGGTGAAGGAGTTCTTCGGTTCGTCGCAGCTCTCGCAGTTCATGGACCAGAACAACCCGCTGTCCGAAGTGACCCACAAGCGCCGCGTGTCGGCGCTCGGACCGGGCGGCCTGACCCGTGAGCGCGCCGGCTTCGAAGTGCGCGACGTGCATCCCACGCATTACGGTCGTGTCTGCACCATCGAGACCCCGGAAGGCCCGAACATCGGCCTGATCAACTCGCTGGCCGTGTACGCCCGCACCAATGCCTACGGCTTCCTCGAGACGCCGTACCGCAAGGTCGAGAACGGCAAGGTCACCGACAAGGTCGACTACCTCTCCGCGATCGAAGAGGGCGACCACGTCATCGCGCAGGCGAACTCGCCGCTCACGAAGGACGGCAAGTTCATCGAAGACTTCGTGTCCTGCCGTTTCCGTGGCGAGTCGGAGCTGCGTCCGTCGGCCGAGATCAACTACATGGACGTCTCGCCGATGCAGACCGTGTCGGTCGCGGCGGCGCTCGTGCCGTTCCTCGAGCACGACGACGCGAACCGCGCGCTCATGGGCGCGAACATGCAGCGCCAGGCCGTTCCCACCCTGCGCAGCCAGAAGCCGCTGGTCGGCACCGGCATCGAGCGTGCCGTGGCGCGCGACTCCGGCGTCACCGTGTCGGCCCGTCGTGGCGGCGTGATCGACCAGGTGGACGCGGCGCGTATCGTCGTGCGCGTGAACGAGGCCGAGGTTGGCGACGATGACGCCGGCGTCGACATCTACACGCTCACGAAGTACACCCGCTCCAACCAGAACACCAACCTCAACCAGCGCCCGCTGGTGAACGTGGGCGACGTGGTGGCGGTGGGCGACACGCTGGCGGACGGTTCCTCGACCGACCTCGGCGAGCTCGCGCTCGGCCAGAACATGCTCGTCGCGTTCATGCCGTGGAACGGCTACAACTTCGAAGACTCGATCCTGATCTCCGAACGCGTGGTGCAGGAAGACCGCTACACCTCGATCCACATCGAGGAACTAACCTGCATCGCCCGCGACACCAAGCTCGGTGCCGAGGAAATCACGGCCGACATCCCGAACGTGGGCGAGCAGGCGCTCGCGCGCCTCGACGAGTCCGGCATCGTGTACATCGGTGCGGAAGTGAAGGCCGGCGACATCCTCGTGGGCAAGGTCACGCCGAAGGGCGAGAGCCAGCTCACGCCGGAAGAGAAGCTGCTCCGCGCGATCTTCGGCGAGAAGGCCTCCGACGTGAAGGACAGCTCGCTGCGCGTGCCCCCGGGCATGGACGGCAACGTCATCGACGTGCAGGTCTTCACCCGCGACGGCATCGAGAAGGACAAGCGTGCCAAGCAGATCGAAGAGACCGAACTGAAGCGTATCCGCAAGGATCTCGACGACCAGTTCCGCATCCTCGAGGGCGCGATCTACGCGCGTATGCGTTCGCAGCTCGTCGGCAAGACCGCCATGAGCGGCCCGGCCGGCCTGAAGCGTGGCGCCACCATCGACGACGCCTACCTCGACGGCCTGAAGAAGGACGACTGGTTCAAGATCAACGTCAAGGAAGAGGAAGTCTCCGAGTTCCTGGAGCGTGCGGCCGAGCAGGTCAAGCGCCACCGGGAGAACTTCGACAAGCGCTTCAAGGAGAAGCAGGGCAAGATCACCCAGGGCGACGACCTCGCGCCGGGCGTGCTCAAGATGGTCAAGGTCTACCTGGCCGTCAAGCGCCGCATCCAGCCGGGCGACAAGATGGCCGGCCGCCACGGCAACAAGGGTGTCGTGTCGATGATCGTGCCGGTCGAGGACATGCCGTTCTCCGCCGACGGTCGTCCGGTCGACATCGTGCTGAACCCGCTGGGCGTGCCTTCGCGTATGAACATCGGCCAGATCCTCGAGGTTCACCTCGGCTGGGCGGCGAAGGGTCTTGGCCACAAGATCGAAGTCATGATCGAGGCCAACGAGAAGCCGGCGAAGCTGCGCGAGTTCCTCGACGAGGTCTACAACCACGGCAATGCCGGTGCGGAAGGCGCAGTGCGTCACGTCGACTTGAAGTCGATGTCCGACCAGGAGATCGTCGCGCTCGCGGACAACCTCCGCGACGGCGTGCCGATGGCCACGCCGGTGTTCGACGGTGCCGAGGAGTCCGAGATCAAGCACATGCTGAAGCTCGCGGGCCTGCCGGAATCCGGCCAGACCGTGCTCTTCGACGGCCGTACCGGCGAGGCGTTCGATCGCCCGGTCACCGTCGGCTACATGCACATGCTGAAGCTGAACCACCTCGTCGACGACAAGATGCATGCGCGTTCGACGGGTCCGTACTCGCTCGTCACCCAGCAGCCGCTGGGCGGCAAGGCGCAGTTCGGCGGCCAGCGCTTCGGCGAAATGGAAGTCTGGGCGCTCGAGGCCTACGGCGCGGCGTACACCCTGCAGGAAATGCTGACCGTCAAGTCGGACGACGTGCAGGGCCGCAACCAGATGTACAAGAACATTGTGGACGGCAACCACGAGATGGCCGCGGGCATGCCGGAATCCTTCAACGTGCTCGTGAAGGAAATCCGCTCGCTCGGCATCGACATCGAGCTCGAAGAGATCAAGTGATCGTCGCGGCTACCGGAGATTACGCATGAAAGACCTGCTCAATCTGTTCAACCAGCAGCGACAGACGCTGGACTTCGACGCGATCAAGATCGCTCTGGCTTCGCCGGAGCTGATCCGTTCGTGGTCGTACGGCGAAGTGAAGAAGCCGGAAACGATCAACTACCGCACGTTCAAGCCTGAGCGTGACGGCCTGTTCTGCGCGGCCATTTTCGGTCCCATCAAGGACTACGAATGCCTGTGCGGCAAGTACAAGCGCATGAAGCATCGCGGCGTGGTGTGCGAGAAGTGCGGTACCGAGGTCACCCTGGCCAAGGTCCGTCGCGAGCGCATGGGCCACATCGAGCTGGCCAGCCCGACCGCGCACATCTGGTTCCTGAAGTCGCTGCCGTCGCGCATCGGCCTCATGCTGGACATGACGCTGCGCGACATCGAGCGCATCCTGTACTTCGAGGCCTTCGTGGTGATCGATCCGGGCCTGACCGCGCTCGAGCGCGGCCAGTTGCTCAGCGAAGACCAGTACCTGGAAGCCACCGAGGAGCACGGTGACGAGTTCGACGCCCGCATGGGTGCCGAGGCCGTCTACGAGCTGCTGAAGAGCCTCGACCTCCCGGGCGAAGTCATTCGCCTGAAGGAAGAGATCGCTTCCACCAACTCCGAGACCAAGCTGAAGCGCCTCACCAAGCGCGTGAAGCTGATCGAGGCGTTCCTGGAGTCGGGCAACAAGCCGGAATGGATGGTCCTGACCGTCCTGCCGGTGCTGCCGCCCGACCTGCGCCCGCTCGTTCCGCTGGACGGCGGCCGCTTCGCCACGTCCGACCTCAACGACCTGTACCGCCGCGTCATCAACCGCAACAACCGCCTGAAGCGTCTGCTCGAACTCGCCGCGCCCGACATCATCGTGCGCAACGAGAAGCGCATGCTGCAGGAGTCGGTCGACGCGCTGCTCGACAACGGCCGTCGCGGCCGTGCCATCACCGGCACGAACAAGCGCGCGCTGAAGTCGCTCGCGGACATGATCAAGGGCAAGCAGGGCCGCTTCCGCCAGAACCTGCTCGGCAAGCGCGTCGACTACTCAGGCCGTTCGGTCATCGTGGTCGGCCCGACGCTGCGCCTGCACCAGTGCGGCCTGCCGAAGAAGATGGCGCTCGAGCTGTTCAAGCCCTTCATCTTCGCCAAGCTGCAGGCCCGTGGCGAAGCCACGACCATCAAGGCCGCGAAGAAGCTCGTCGAGCGCGAGGAAGCGCAGGTCTGGGACATCCTCGAGGACGTGATCCGCGAGCACCCGGTCATGCTCAACCGTGCGCCGACGCTGCACCGTCTGGGCATCCAGGCTTTCGAGCCGGTGCTGATCGAAGGCAAGGCGATCCAGCTGCATCCGCTCGTGTGTACGGCGTTCAACGCCGACTTCGACGGTGACCAGATGGCCGTGCACGTGCCGCTGTCGATCGAGGCGCAGCTCGAAGCCCGCGCCCTGATGATGTCGTCGAACAACATCCTGTCGCCGGCGAACGGCGAGCCGATCATCGTGCCGTCGCAGGACGTCGTGCTCGGTCTGTACTACATGACCCGCGAGCTGATCAACGCGAAGGGCGCCGGCATGGTGTTCGCGAACATCGGCGAAGTGCGTCGTGCGTACGACAACCGTGCCGTCGAACTGCACGCCAAGGTGAAGGTGCGCGTGCGCAGCGTGGAGATGGTGGACGGCGAGCGCGTGGAGCGCCAGCCGCTCGTCGACACCACGGTGGGTCGCGCCCTGCTGGCCGAGATCATTCCGGAAGGCCTGCCGTTCGCGCTGGTCAACACGGAACTGACCAAGAAGAACATCTCGCGCCTGATCAACCAGAGCTATCGTCTGCTCGGCCTGAAGGAATCGGTCGTGTTCGCCGACAAGCTGATGTACACCGGCTTCCGTTTCGCGACGCGCGCCGGTATCTCCATCGGCATCGACGACATGAAGATCCCGGCGGAGAAGAAGGGCATCCTGGAAGAGGCCGAGAAGGAAGTCGTCGAGATCCAGGAGCAGTACCAGTCGGGTCTGGTCACCGCCGGCGAGCGCTACAACAAGGTGGTCGACATCTGGTCGCGCACCAACGAACTGGTCGCGAAGGCGATGATCGACGGCATCGGTACCGAAAAGGTCACCGACGCCGACGGCAACGTGGTCAACCAGAAGTCGATGAACTCGCTGTACATCATGGCCGACTCCGGCGCCCGCGGTAGCGCGGCCCAGATTCGCCAGTTGGCGGGTATGCGCGGCCTGATGGCCCGTCCGGACGGCTCGATCATCGAGACGCCCATCAAGGCGAACTTCCGCGAAGGCCTGAACGTCCTGCAGTACTTCAACTCCACCCACGGTGCCCGTAAGGGTCTGGCGGATACGGCGCTGAAGACGGCGAACTCCGGCTACCTGACCCGTCGTCTCGTCGACGTGGCGCAGGACGTCGTCATCACCGAGCACGATTGCGGCACGGAAGACGGCGTGCTGATGTCTCCGATCGTGGAAGGCGGCGACGTGGTCGAGCCGCTGCGCGAGCGTGTGCTCGGTCGCGTGGTGGTGGAAGACGTCTACGCCCCGGGCGACGACGACCAGCCGATCGTCACGCGCGACACGCTGCTCGACGAATACCTGGTCGACAAGCTCGACAAGGCCGGCGTGCAGCTGATCAAGGTGCGTTCGCCGATCACCTGCCGTGCCAGCCACGGTGTGTGCGCCCTCTGCTACGGCCGCGATCTGGCCCGTGGCCACCTCGTCAACATGGGCGAGGCCGTGGGCGTGGTGGCGGCTCAGTCGATCGGCGAGCCGGGTACCCAGCTGACGATGCGTACGTTCCACATCGGCGGCGCGGCATCCCGTGCGGCCGCCGTGGACAACGTCACGGTTCGTACCACCGGTGCGCTGAAGTTCAACAACCTGAAGTCGGTCGAGCACGCGCAGGGTCACCTGGTGGCGGTCTCGCGTTCGGGTGAAGTGAGCGTCATCGACGCCAACGGTCGCGAGCGCGAGCGTTACAAGGTGCCTTACGGTGCGACCATCACGGTGAAGGACGGCGACCCGGTGAAGGCCGGCCAGACCGTCGCGAACTGGGATCCGCATACCCACCCGATCGTTACCGAAGTGGCGGGCGTGGTGCGCTTCATCGACTTCATCGATGGCGTGACCGTGCAGTCGCAGACGGACGAGCTCACCGGCCTCGAGTCGGCGGTGGTCACCGATCCGAAGCGTCGCGGCACCCAGGCCAAGGACCTGCGCCCGATCGTCCGCCTGGAAGACAGCAAGGGCCGTGAGCTCAAGCTGCCGGGTACCGACATCGCGGCCCAGTACTTCCTTCCGGCCGGCGCCATCGTGTCGATCCAGAACGGGGCCGAAGTGGGCGTGGGCGACGTGGTTGCCCGTATCCCGCAGGAAACCTCGAAGACCCGCGACATCACCGGTGGTCTGCCGCGCGTGGCCGACCTGTTCGAAGCCCGCAAGCCGAAGGAACCGGCGATCCTCGCGGAGCGTTCGGGCATCGTCAGCTTCGGCAAGGACACCAAGGGCAAGCAGCGCCTGATCATCAAGGACGCGGACGGCAACGAGCACGAGGAGCTGATTCCGAAGTGGCGTCAGGTCATCGTGTTCGAGGGCGAGCACGTGGAGAAGGGCGAAACCGTCGTCGACGGCGAGCCGAATCCGCACGACATCCTGCGCCTGCTGGGTGTCGAGCCGCTGGCCTCGTACCTGGTGAAGGAAATCCAGGACGTGTACCGCCTGCAGGGCGTGAAGATCAACGACAAGCACATCGAGGCGATCATTCGCCAGATGCTTCGCAAGGTCGAGATCACCGAGCCCGGCGACAGCACCTACCTCCGGGGCGAGCAGGTCGAGCGCGTCCGGATCAACGAGGAGAACGATCGCGCCGAGGCCCGGGGCGAGCGTCGCGCCGAGTTCGAGTCGGTCCTGCTGGGCATCACCAAGGCGTCGCTGGCCACGGAGTCGTTCATCTCGGCGGCCTCGTTCCAGGAGACCACCCGCGTCCTTACCGAGGCGGCGGTCAGGGGCACCCGCGACACGTTGCGGGGCCTGAAGGAAAATGTTATTGTTGGGCGGCTAATCCCTGCGGGTACGGGCCTGGCATACCACGCTTCGCGTCGTAGCCAGGGCGGCCTGACGGCCTCGGAGCTCGAAACCCTCTCGGGTTCGGCGCCGGCCGTCACGTTCGAAGAGGCTCCCGCCGGGTCCAACGATAGCGCCGAGTAAGGCCCGTACGCGGGTTTTGCTCGTACATACGAAATGAGGCGCAGGGAAGCGCCTCGTGTTCGGATTCAGGGACGATGGGCGCAGCCCGCTTTCGCGGGCCACGCACGTCAACAACGCTTCTCTGGCGGGCCGATCTATCGGTCTGCCTTTATGTTTCTCAGGAATAGCTTCGCATGACGACAGTCAACCAGTTGGTGCGCAAATCCCGCAGCCCGAAGGCGTACAAGAGCGCCTCGCCGGCCCTGCAGAGCAGCCCGCAGCGCCGCGGGGTGTGCACGCGCGTTTATACGACCACCCCGAAGAAGCCGAACTCGGCCCTGCGTAAGGTTGCCAAGGTGCGCCTGACCAACGGTTTCGAAGTCATCAGCTACATCGGTGGCGAAGGTCACAATCTTCAGGAGCACTCGGTGGTCCTGATCCGCGGCGGTCGCGTCAAGGATCTCCCGGGTGTGCGTTACCACACGGTTCGCGGCAGTCTCGACTGCGCCGGCGTGACCAAGCGTCGCAAGTCGCGCTCGAAGTACGGCGCCAAGCGCCCGAAGAGCTGAGTAAAGGACAAGAATTATGTCGCGTAAAGGTTCCCATCCCGCCCGTGTCGTCCTCCCGGACCCGAAGCACGGAAGCCAGCTGATCGCCCGCTTCATCAACATGGTGATGAAGTCCGGCAAGAAGTCCGTCGCCGAGTCGATCGTCTACGGCGCCCTGCAGCACATCGGCGAAAAGCACGCCGAGCCGGTGCAGCTCGTCGAGAAGGCTCTGGGCAATATCGCTCCGGCCGTCGAGGTGAAGTCCCGCCGCGTCGGCGGTGCCACGTACCAGGTGCCGGTCGAAGTTCGTCCGGGTCGCCGCATGGCCCTCGCCATGCGCTGGGTGATCGACGCAGCGCGCAAGCGCGGCGAGACGTCCATGCCGCGCAAGCTGGCCGCCGAACTCCTGGAAGCCTCGGAATCCCGTGGCGGCGCCGTCAAGAAGCGCGAAGAAACGCACCGCATGGCAGAGGCCAACAAGGCCTTCTCGCATTACCGCTGGTAAAAACAGCTTCAGATTGAGGAAAGACCGTGGCACGCACCACTCCCATCGAGCGCTACCGCAACTTCGGCATCATGGCTCACATCGATGCCGGCAAGACCACGACCACGGAGCGCATCCTGTTCTACACCGGCGTCAGTCATAAGATTGGCGAGGTGCACGACGGTGCGGCGACGATGGACTGGATGGAGCAGGAGCAGGAGCGCGGCATCACCATCACTTCCGCCGCCACCACGGCGTTCTGGAAGGGCATGGACCGTTCGCTGCCCGAGCACCGCTTCAACATCATCGACACTCCGGGACACGTCGACTTCACCATCGAAGTGGAGCGCTCGCTCCGCGTGCTCGACGGTGCGGTGTTCGTGCTCTGCGCCGTGGGTGGCGTGCAGCCGCAGTCGGAAACCGTGTGGCGTCAGGCCAACCGGTACAAGGTTCCGCGTCTCGCGTTCGTCAACAAGATGGACCGCACCGGCGCGAACTTCTACAAGGTCGTCGACCAGCTGAAGGCCCGCCTCGCCGCCAACCCGGTGCCGATGCAGGTGCCGATCGGCGCCGAAGACAACTTCGAAGGCGTCGTCGACCTCCTCAAGATGAAGGCCATCAAGTGGGACATGGAGTCCCAGGGCATGAAGTTCGAATACGTCGACATCCCGGCCGACCTCCAGGCGAAGGCCGAGGAAGGTCGCACGGCCATGATCGAAGCCGCGGCGGAAGCCACGGAAGAGATGATGGACAAGTACCTGGGCGGCGAAGAGCTGACCGAAGCCGAGATCATCGAAGGCCTGCGCCTGCGCACGCTGAAGAGCGAGATCATTCCGGTCTACTGCGGCACCGCGTTCAAGAACAAGGGCGTGCAGGCCATGCTCGACGCGGTCGTGAACCTGCTCCCGTCGCCGATCGACCGTCCGCCGGTCGAGGGCGTGAACGAAGACGAGCAGCCGGATACCCGTCCGGCCAAGGACGACGCTCCGTTCTCGGCGCTTGCGTTCAAGATCATGACCGACCCCTTCGTCGGCGCGCTGACGTTCTTCCGTGTCTACTCGGGCACGCTGAACGCCGGTGACCAGGTGTACAACCCGGTCAAGTCGAAGAAGGAGCGCATCGGCCGCATCCTGCAGATGCACGCCAACGAGCGTCACGAGCTGAAGGAAGTCCGCGCCGGCGATATCGCCGCGGCGGTCGGCCTGAAGGACGTCACGACCGGTGACACGCTGTGCGCGCAGGACCACATCATCACCCTCGAGCGCATGTCGTTCCCCGAGCCGGTGATCTCGATGGCGGTCGAGCCGAAGACCAAGTCGGACCAGGAAAAGATGGGTATCGCCCTTGGCCGTCTGGCCGCGGAAGATCCGTCGTTCCGCGTTCGCACGGACGAAGAGTCGGGCCAGACGATCATCTCGGGCATGGGCGAGCTTCACCTGGACATCCTGGTGGACCGCATGAAGCGCGAGTTCAACGTCGAGGCCAACGTGGGCAAGCCGCAGGTGGCTTACCGCGAAACGATTCAGGCCTCGGACGTCAAGTCGGACTACAAGCACGCCAAGCAGTCGGGCGGTAAGGGTCAGTACGGTCACGTCGTGATCGAAATGTCCCCGATCTCCGACGCCGATCGTGCCGACGAGAAGGTGGCCGCCCAGATCAAGGACGACTTCCTCTTCATCAACGACATCACGGGCGGCGTGATTCCGAAGGAATTCATCCCGTCGGTCGAAAAGGGCCTGCGCGAGACGATCACCGCCGGTCCGCTGGCCGGGTTCCCGGTCGTGGGCGTGAAGGTCAAGCTCGTGTTCGGTTCGTACCACGACGTCGACTCGTCGGAAATGGCGTTCAAGCTGGCCGCCTCGATGGCGTTCAAGCAGGGCTTCGCGAAGGCGAACCCGGTGCTGCTCGAGCCGATCATGAAGGTCGAGGTCGTCACGCCGGAAGACTACGTCGGCGACGTCATGGGCGACATCAGCCGTCGTCGCGGCATGCTCACCGGCCAGGAAGAAACGCCGTCGGGCAAGACCGTCAACGCGATGATTCCGCTGGGCGAAATGTTCGGTTACGCGACCTCGCTGCGCTCGCAGACCCAGGGCCGCGCCACGTTCACGATGGAATTCGACCATTACGAGCCGGCACCGAAGAACATCGCCGACGAGGTCATGAAGAAGTCCTGATAAGGGCTTCTTCTTCAACACATAACGTTCTTTTAGAGGTTTAGAGTCATGGCAAAGGGTAAGTTCGAGCGTAACAAGCCGCACGTCAACGTCGGCACCATCGGTCACGTCGATCACGGCAAGACCACGCTGACGGCCGCGCTGACGAAGGTCGGTGCCGAGCGCTTCGGTGGCGAATTCAAGGACTACGGTTCGATCGACGCGGCGCCGGAAGAAAAGGCGCGCGGCATCACGATCTCCACGGCCCACGTGGAATACGAATCGGCCACCCGCCACTACGCCCACGTCGACTGCCCGGGGCACGCCGACTACGTCAAGAACATGATCACCGGTGCCGCTCAGATGGACGGCGCGATCCTGGTGTGCTCGGCCGCTGACGGTCCGATGCCGCAGACCCGCGAGCACATCCTGCTCTCGCGTCAGGTCGGCGTGCCGTACATCGTGGTGTTCCTGAACAAGGCCGACATGGTCGACGACGCCGAGCTCATGGAGCTCGTCGAGATGGAAGTCCGCGAACTGCTGTCGAAGTACGATTTCCCGGGCGACGACACCCCGATCATCAAGGGTTCGGCCCGTCTGGCGCTGGAAGGCGACCAGTCGGAGATCGGCGTGCCGGCGATCATCAACCTCGTCGACGCTCTGGACACCTACATCCCGACGCCGGAACGCGACGTGGACAAGACCTTCCTGATGCCGGTGGAAGACGTGTTCTCCATCTCGGGTCGCGGCACTGTGGTCACGGGCCGTATCGAGCGCGGCATCATCAAGGTCGGTGACGAAATCGAAGTTGTCGGCATCCGCGACACCCAGAAGACCACGGTCACGGGCGTCGAGATGTTCCGCAAGCTGCTCGACCAGGGTCAGGCGGGCGACAACGCCGGTCTGCTGCTGCGCGGTCTGAAGCGCGACGACGTCCAGCGCGGCCAGGTGCTGGCCAAGCCGGGTTCGATCAAGCCGCACACCCAGTTCGAAGCCGAGGTGTACGTGCTGTCGAAGGACGAGGGCGGCCGTCACACCCCGTTCTTCAACAACTACCGTCCGCAGTTCTACTTCCGCACCACGGACGTCACCGGCGCCGTGAAGCTGCCGGAAGGCGTCGAGATGGTGATGCCG
This sequence comes from Luteibacter jiangsuensis, assembly GCF_011742555.1. Taxonomy (GTDB): domain Bacteria; phylum Pseudomonadota; class Gammaproteobacteria; order Xanthomonadales; family Rhodanobacteraceae; genus Luteibacter; species Luteibacter jiangsuensis. The sequence continues at coordinate 221,049 of NZ_JAAQQR010000004.1, read as the reverse complement.
GGCGACAACGTGAAGATGTCGGTCACGCTGATCCACCCGATCGCCATGGACGACGGCCTGCGCTTCGCCATCCGCGAAGGCGGCCGCACCGTCGGCGCCGGCGTGGTGTCGAAGGTCATCGCATAAGTAACATCTCCCTTCGGGGGAATGAAAAGGCGAGGGCGCAAGCCCTCGCCTTTTTTTATGGTTCGTTGCGGAAGTCCTTGCACTGGGCTTTGGTGCTTAGTGCTTGCCGTGCACAACTGCCTGGCGCACCAAGGTATCGAACGCCTCCGCCGTCTGCTCGTCGGTGAAGTTGCAATGGCCATCGCCGACAGGGGCGAGCACGGTAAGCCACTTCGCCGCGCCCGCCGCCCTGACCTGAGCCGGGTAGACCCCATGGAATCGCGTCGGGATGGTGGGATCGAATGCGTTCCACTGCATCACGAGCGGGATCTCGATGCGCCCCGTCAGGGTGACGTTGTTCCTGGTGTACTCCGCGGCTTTCGGCGTAGCGTCGTAGCGGCGCACACGGCGATTGAACGTCACGTCATCGCCGAACCCCTTGTAGACCTCCTTACGATTGTCGACGGGCATCCCGCCCGCGCGCGTTTCGATTTCGCGAAATGCCATGTAATACAGGGCCAATGTCGGCAGCGTTTCCGCTTTCTCCTCGAGGCGCCCAGCCAGCAGGGCGGCCTCCTTCGGATGCGCTTCCACGGCTTTGGCGATGGCGTCGGGCGAAATCGCCGGCGGGGAATCGGGTGCCGCCACATCGGGAATGACACCTGGTATCAAGGCGTCGAACGCCACGAGGGGCGTCACGACGCCACGAGCGAGGAAGTCCGGTGTGGACACCGTCAGCCCGCAGGTGATCATCGCGCCGCTGTATGCATGGGGATAGCGTTCGATGCTGGCGGCGGCGCTCAATCCGCCCATCGAAAAGCCATAGATGTAGGTGTGCGGAGGTTGCCCGTATGTGCGGACGAAGTGCTGGCGGAGCCGCTCGGTGTCGGCGATGGCGTCGCTTACCGCCCAGCCTTGGGACGCGTACTGGCTCTGGGCGACCGCGAACCCTTTCTTGAGGAACACGGGAGTCGGATCGGCGGGCGTCATCGGCGTGGTGATGGGCGCACCCACAGGCTGGTAGCCATGCATCAGCATGACGAGATCGCCGTTCCAGTGGGCAGGGACGTCGATGCGATAGAGGGCATCCTGCAACTTCCCGGTATAGGCTCCGGGCTCCGGTTTCGCGGCATGGGCGGGCCAGGCGGTGGTGCTGGCCACGGCCGCGGCGAGGCAGAGTCCGGCAACGTGGCGCAATGCTCTGAACGTCATTTCACTACTCCGGTGGTCGAAAGGGCGCAGCGCTCCCGCACGGCCATGGCGTGGCCGCCGGCGGGCGCAACGCGGTGTGGTGGAGGATCAGCTATCGGGTGGGGAGGCCAAGGGCGAGTATCGAACGGCGCTCGCCAGGGTGCCGTCTTCGTCAACGACCAACATGATCGTCTCGTCGCCGTTCTGGCGGTGCACGAGGTAGGTATCCGAACCGAATTCGTTGACGCCGGTGAACGTGTAAGACCGCACCGGGCCGATCCGGGTCAGATACCGTTCGCGTGCCGCCTTTTGCTCCCGGCGTTCACGAGCGAGTTCCGGACTCATCCCGGCACCGCTATCGGGATCGTCGAGAAGCAGGCGCAGCGCTTTCTCGCTGCCGGCAAACGGCTTCTGCGCCTTGATGCGTGTGGCGAGTGCATCGTTGACCCGCAGGGCGGTCACGTCATCGATACGGGGCCGATCGAGTACGACACGTCCGGTCTGGGTGGCGATCAGTCGCGCCGCGCGTCCCGATGCGTCCACCATAAAGCGTACGGCCAATGCATCGTTTCCTCGCACCGCGAACTGGTCGTCGCGGACGTGCACGAGTTGGAAGGGTTTGGGTGCGGCCATCTGCCCGGTGATGTGGACCGAAAGGCTGCCGTCGGCCTGCGTCACGTGGACGAGCGACATCGGGCTGATCTGGTAGAAGCCGGTATAGCGATCGAGCACTCCCTGGTCTGGCGCCGCCATGGATAGCGCGTGCAGGGGGAGGGCATCCGGCGGCGTCACCTGTGCCGCGAAGACCGCCATCCCGAGCGAAAGACATAGCAACGCCGCGGTGGATCCCCGCACCCATTTACCCGGCCTGCGCAGCATTTGGCGAATGCGCAGCTCGAGGAACGAGACCGAGTCGCTCATCGCGGGGAGCCATGGGAGGCGCTTCGATTTCTGCTGGCCCACGTGGAGCAGTGTTTCGCAGTACGCGGAAACGTCGCATCCGCTCCGAATGACCCGCGCGTCGCAATCCATCTCGATGGCGCGACGCAGTCGGCTGAACTGCCACCACAGCGCTCCGTTCCACGGCATGAGGGTCAGTACGACCAGGGCGACGGCGATGACGAGAGGGTCCCGGGCTTCCAGGTGCGAGCGTTCGTGGGCCAGTGCGTGGCTCTGTTGCGCAGGGCTCATCCCGAGCAACCACTCGGGCAAGACGATGTGCGGACGAAGGAACCCGATGACCGCCGGTCCCGTATCGCTCGCGACCCATACGCGCTCGCCGTGTACCGTCGTGCTGCGCCAGCCGCGCCGGCGTCGCGACGTGACGAGCATGCCCATGGAGAGCGTCGTCAGCATAAGTGTCGATGCCGCTATCCACAGGCCCGCAGCGGCGCCGTCGGTATTGACGGATAGTCCGTACACCGGCACGTCGTCGAGGTGGATTTGCGTAAGCGGGGTACGGATCGACGTTGCCTCGCGCAGCACCAGCGACGGCCCCGGTCCGGTCCGCGCGAGACCGCCGGGGAGCTGTATCGATGCGCCGGCCATGAGGACCGGTAGCGCCAACGAGCCGAGCATGGACACGAGCCATGCCCATCTCGTTCGTGCGCCGCGGCCCTTGGCAGCCCGTTCGGCCATGAACGCCGCGGCAGCCAGCGCAAGCGCCACCAGCAGGGCGTAGAGCATCCAGGCAATCACGCGACGTCCGCTTTTCGATCGATCTGTGAGATTCCCATGTCCGGCCCCTGCAACTAAGGGCATAGTAGTTACCCGCCTGGCGGGGATAAGTCAACTATGTAAATAGTAGATGCATCTGTTTGCCCGGAGCCTTCCATTCTCCCGCCGTCGCCGCTATACTCCGCTGGCTAAGACTCCCGGGTGCCGCGAAAAACGCCCCGGACCACGCGAAATGAGGCGCAAGGAATGTGCTTCGAGTTCGCAGGCAAGGATGCCGAATAGGGTACCGACGGGCCACGGGGCGCAAGCTCTGTTGACCCATGTTGTTGCGTATTCTATACTTTTCTGTCTAGGCAGGCCGTCTTGCGGCCTGCCTGACTTTTTCGGGTCGTTCCGGGCGGTGTCTTGCCGTTCCAGGGCGGCCCGTTGCAGTACCCGTAGTTAGCAATCTGGGTTGTGCGGAGTGGCGAGAAGCCCCTCCGAATCACAAGAACGTTCTTTCGATAACAGGACACGGTTTTATGGCGAACCAAAAGATTCGCATCCGGCTCAAGGCGTTCGATCATCGTCTGATCGACCGTTCGGCCAGCGAAATCGTCGAGACGGCCAAGCGCACCGGCGCCACGGTTCTCGGCCCGATCCCGCTGCCGACCAAGATCGAGCGCTACACCATTCTGGTGTCGCCGCACGTCGACAAAGATGCCCGCGACCAGTACGAGACCCGTACCCACAAGCGCGTTCTGGACATCGTCGACCCCAACGACAAGACCGTGGACGCGCTCATGAAGCTCGATCTCGCCGCCGGCGTCGACGTGCAGATCAAGCTCGGTTGAGCGGACTAAAGGATACGAAGATGAGTATCGGACTGGTTGGCCGCAAGTGCGGCATGAGCCGGCTCTTCACCGAAGACGGCCGCTCGATTCCGGTGACGCTGATTGAAGCGACCCCGAATCGCGTGACGCAGGTGAAGACCGAAGAAAACGACGGCTACAGCGCGGTGCAGGTCACGGCCGGCGCGAAGCGCGCCTCGCTGCTGACGGCCCCCGCGAAGGGCCACTACGCGAAGGCCAAGGTTGAGCCGGGTCGCGGTCTGTGGGAATTCCGCCTCAACGCGGACGACGCAGGCAAGTACGAAGTTGGCGCCGAGATCACCGCCGAAGCCGTGTTCACCGTCGGTCAGACGGTCGACGTCGCTGGCGTGTCGAAGGGCAAGGGCTTCCAGGGCACCATCAAGCGTCACCATTTCAAGATGGGCGACGCCACGCACGGTAACTCGCTGTCGCATCGCGCCCCTGGCTCGATCGGCCAGCGCCAGACGCCGGGCCGCGTGTTCCCTGGCAAGAAGATGGCGGGCCACATGGGTGCGGTCAATCGCACCGTGCAGGGCCTGGAAGTGGTCAAGGTCGACGCCGAGCGTCATCTGATCGCGGTCAAGGGCGCAGTCCCTGGCGCGACCGGTGGCGACGTCGTGATCCGTCCGACGACCAAGGGTTGAGGAGAGACGCCATGGAACTTAACGTTATTGGCGCCAAGTCGCTCACCGTGTCGGACGACGTGTTCGGCGGCGAGTACAAGAAGGCCCTCGTGCACCAGGTTGTCACCGCCTACCAGGCGGGCGGCCGTGCAGGCACCAAGGCGCAGCTGTCGCGCGGTGAACTGTCGGGTACCACGAAGAAGTTCAAGAAGCAGAAGGGCGGCGGCGCCCGTCACGGCGACTACCGTGCCCCGATCTTCGTGGGCGGTGGTGTGACGTTCGCAGCCAAGCCGCGCAGCTTCGAGCAGAAGGTCAACCGCAAGGCTTACCGCGTTGCGATCCGCTCGATCATCGCCGAGCTGAACCGTCAGGACCGCCTGAAGGTCGTCTCCGAGCTGTCGATCGACAAGCCCAGCACCAAGGGCATGATCGCCAAGCTGGCCGAGCTCGAAGTCAAGGGTCGTGTGCTGCTGGTGTCGGAAGACGCCACCGAGGCGCTCTACCTGTCCGCACGCAACATTCCGTACATCCACGTCGTCGACGTGCTGGCCCTGAATCCGGTCAGCCTGGTCGGCAGCGACTACGTCGTCATGACGGTGGACGCGGTCAAGAAGGTCGAGGAGTGGCTCGCATGAGCACCGAACGCACGCTCAACACGCTTCGCGCGCCGCACATCTCCGAGAAGTCGGCTCGCCTTGCTGAGAACAACCAGTACGTTTTCGTCGTGGCGCCCGAGGCGACCAAGGCCGATGTCCGCGCTGCGGTGGAACACCTCTTCGACGTCAAGGTCGTGGACGTGAACCTCGTGAACACGAAGGGCAAGGTCAAGTCGTTCCGCTTCCGCACTGGCAGCCGCCAGGGCAAGCGTAAGGCCTACGTGCGCCTCGCCGACGGTCACACGATCGACGTGTCGGCCAAGGCCTGAGCCAGGAGTTGAATTGAGATGGCACTGATCACTCACAAGCCGACCTCCCCGGGCCGCCGCGACGCAGTCAGCGTGCGGACCGAAGGTCTGCACAAGGGCGCACCGTACGCGCCCCTGACCGAATCGCAGGCGAAGACCGGCGGCCGTAACCACTTCGGTCGCATCACCACGCGTCATCGCGGCGGCGGTCACAAGCAGGCTTACCGCATCATCGATTTCAAGCGTGACAAGGAAGGCATCGCCGCCGTTGTCGAGCGTCTGGAATACGATCCGAACCGCACCGCGCACATCGCGCTGCTGTGCTACGCCGACGGCGAGCGCCGCTACATCATCGCGCCGAAGGGCGTGGCGGTGGGCGACCGTCTCGTGTCGGGTTCCGACTCCCCGATCAAGCCGGGCAACTGCCTGCCGCTTCGTTCGATCCCGGTCGGTTCCACCATTCACTGCATCGAGATGAAGCCGGGCAAGGGTGCGCAGATCGCGCGTTCCGCCGGTGCCTCGGTCCAGCTGGTGGCGCGCGAGCAGGGCTACGCCACGCTCCGTCTCCGCTCCGGCGAAATGCGCCGCGTGCCGGTCGAGTGCCGCGCCACCATCGGTGAAGTGGGCAACTCCGAGCACAGCCTGCGCAAGCTCGGCAAGGCCGGCGCCAAGCGTTGGAAGGGCATTCGCCCGACCGTCCGCGGCGTGGTCATGAACCCGGTCGACCATCCGCACGGCGGTGGTGAAGGCCGTACCTCCGGCGGCCGTCACCCGGTCAGCCCGTGGGGCACGCCGACCAAGGGTTACAAGACGCGCAACAACAAGCGCACCCAGCAGTTCATCGTGCGTCGTCGCAAGTAATAGGAAACGATCATGCCGCGCTCTCTAAAGAAAGGTCCGTTCGTTGACCTGCACCTCGTAAAGAAGGTGGAAGCCGCCGTTTCCGCCAACAACAAGCGTCCGATCAAGACCTGGTCGCGTCGCTCGATGATCCTGCCGGAGATGGTCGGTCTGACCATCGCCATCCACAACGGCCGCCAGCACGTGCCTGTGTTGATCAACGAGAACATGGTCGGGCACAAGCTCGGCGAGTTCGCGGTGACCCGCACGTACAAGGGCCACGCCGGCGACAAGAAGGGCAAGTGATGAGCACTGAAGCCAAAGCGATCCTGCGCAGCGCCCGCATCTCGGCGCAGAAGGCACGCCTGGTGGCTGACCTGGTCCGCGGCATGCCCGTGGGCCGAGCCAGCGACGTGCTCGCCTTTACCAACAAGAAGGCCGCCCACCTTGTTCGCAAGGTGCTGCTCTCCGCCGTCGCCAATGCCGAGAACAACCTCGGTGCCGACGTCGACGAGCTCAAGGTGGCCCGCATCTTCGTCGACGAAGGTCCGGCGATGAAGCGCATGTACGCCCGCGCCAAAGGTCGCGGTTCGCGCATCCTGAAGCGCACCAGCCACATCACTGTGGTTGTCGGCAACTGACTGGGGTAAGAAACGATGGGTCATAAAGTTCATCCCACCGGTATCCGCCTCGGCATTGCCAAGGACTGGAACTCGAAGTGGTACGCCAACAAGGGTGAGTACGCCCAGTACCTCGCTGCCGACCTCAAGGTCCGCGAGATGCTGCGCAAGAAGCTCGCCGCCGCCGGTATCTCGAAGATCCAGATCGAGCGCCCGGCCAAGACCGCCCGCGTCACGATTCACACCGCCCGTCCGGGCGTGGTGATCGGCAAGAAGGGTGAGGACATCGAGAAGCTGCGCAAGGAAGTCACCGACATGATGGGCGTTCCGACGCACATCAACGTCAGCGAAGTCCGCAAGCCGGAGCTCGACGCCCAGCTCGTCGCCGAATCGATCGCCCAGCAGCTCGAGCGTCGCATCATGTTCCGCCGCGCCATGAAGCGCTCGGTCGGTAACGCAATGCGCCTCGGTGCCCTCGGCATCAAGATCAACGTCTCCGGCCGTCTGAACGGTGCCGAGATCGCGCGCTCCGAGTGGGCTCGCGAAGGTCGCGTTCCGCTGCACACCCTGCGTGCGGACATCGACTACGGCACCGCCGAGGCCAAGACCCAGTACGGCATCATCGGTGTCAAGGTGTGGGTCTACAAGGGCGAGATCTTCGATCTGGCGGCCGCCACGGCCGAGTCGAAGGAAGAACAGCAGCCTCAGCAGTCGTCGCGTCGCGAAGGTGGTGAAAACCGCCGTGAGCGCGGCGAGCGCTCTGCCAAGTAAGGAGCGTTGCCATGTTGCAACCGAAGCGTACCAAGTTCCGCAAGATGCATAAGGGCCGCAACGACGGCCTGGCATTCAACTCCAATCTCGTGAGCTTTGGCGAGTACGGCCTCAAGGCGACGACGCACGGTCAGCTGACCGCGCGTCAGATCGAAGCGGCCCGTCGTTGCATCACGCGCTACGTGAAGCGTGGCGGCAAGCTCTGGATCCGCGTGTTCCCGGACAAGCCGATCACCCGCAAGCCCATCGAGGTCCGCATGGGTGCCGGTAAGGGTGGCGTGGAGTTCTGGGTGGCTCTGATCCAGCCGGGCCGCATGCTTTATGAAATCGAAGGCGTCGACGAAGCGACCGCACGCGAGGCCATGCGCCTGGCCGCGGCCAAGCTCTCGGTCCAGACCCAGTTCGTGTCCAGGGCGGTGATGTAATGGCCATCAAAGAAATCAAAGACAAGTCGGCGGAAGAGCTGAATCAGCATCTGCTGGACCTTCGCAAGGAGCAGTTCAATCTGCGCATGCAGAAGGGCTCCGGCCAGCTCACCCAGCCGCACCAGCTGCGCCGCGTTCGGCGCGACATCGCCCGCACGAAGTTCGTGCTCGGCGCGAAGAAGTAAGGGACGGCTGATATGAGCGATAACCAGAAAACGGCGCGTACCCTCGAAGGCCGCGTCATCAGCAACAAGATGGCCAACACGGTCACGGTGCTGATCGAGCGTCAGGTGCAGCACCCGCTGCTCGGCAAGATCATCCGCCGCTCCACGAAGCTCCACGCGCACGACGAAACCGGTGCGAACGAGGGCGACGTGGTCCGCATCGCGGAGTGCCGCCCGCTGTCGAAGACCAAGCATCACCGCGTGGTCGAAATCGTCACGCGCGCTGAAGTTTAAGGAGAGCTGCGATGATTCAGATGCAAAGCACGCTTTCCGCGGCGGACAACAGCGGCGCGAAGGAACTGATGTGCATCAAGGTGCTGGGCGGCTCGAAGCGCCGTTATGCCAGCGTCGGTGATGTCATCAAGGTGACCGTCAAGGACGCCATTCCCCGCGGCAAGGTCAAGAAGGGTGAGGTGTACAACGCCGTGGTGGTTCGTACCGCCAAGGGTGTGCGCCGCGCCGACGGTTCGCTGATCCGTTTCGACGGTAACGCGGCCGTGCTCCTCAACAACAAGCTCGAGCCGATCGGCACCCGTATCTTCGGGCCGGTTACCCGCGAGCTGCGCAGCGAGAAGTTCATGAAGATCGTCTCGCTCGCGCCCGAAGTGCTCTGAGCGGAGGCCAGACCATGAACCGTATCCGCAAGGGTGATAACGTCGTCGTCATCACCGGCAAGAACAAGGGTCAGCGCGGCGACGTGCTGCGCGTCGACGGCGACCGCGTGGTCGTCTCGAACGTGAACCTGGTCAAGCGTCACACCAAGCCGAACCCCCAGGCCAACCAGCCGGGTGGGATCGTCGAGCGTGAGGCCTCGATCCATATCTCCAATGTCCAGCTCTTCAACTCCGCCTCGAACAAGGGCGAGCGCGTGGGCACCAAGACGCTCGAGGACGGGCGCAAGGTGCGCGTGTTCCGTTCGGGCGAAGTGGTCGACGCGTAAGGAACCGAAGTCATGACCCGCCTTGAAACGTTTTACAAAGAGTCGGTAATGAAGAAGCTCACCGAGCGCTTCGGTTACCAGAACGTCATGGAAGTTCCGCGCATCACGAAGATCACGCTCAACATGGGCGTCGGCGAAGCCGCCGGTAACAAGAAGATCCTCGAGAACGCGGTCGCCGACATGACCAAGATCGCCGGCCAGAAGCCGATCACGACCAAGGCCCGCGTGTCGGTCGCCTCGTTCAAGATCCGCGACGGTTGGCCGATCGGTTGCAAGGTCACGCTTCGTCGTGCCCAGATGTGGGAATTCCTGGACCGCCTGATCAACATCTCGCTGCCGCGTACGCGCGACTTCCGTGGTGTCTCGGGCCGTGCCTTCGATGGCCGCGGTAACTACAACTTCGGCATCAAGGAACAGATCATCTTCCCGGAAATCGACTTCGATCAGGTCGACGCGCTGCGTGGCATGGATATCTCCATCACCACCACCGCCAAGACCGACGAAGAAGCCAAGGCGCTGCTGGAAGCCTTCAGCTTCCCGTTCCGCAACTGATAGGTAGAACATGGCCAAGACCTCGATGATCGAGCGCGACCTCAAGCGCTCCAAGCTCGTCAAGAAGTACGCCGCCAAGCGCGCCGAACTGAAGGCGATCGTCCTGAGCGCCACCGCCTCGTACGACGAGAAGATGGAAGCTCAGGCCAAGCTGCAGAAGCTTCCGCGCGATGCCAGCCCGGCCCGTCAGCGTAACCGCTGCGCCCTGACTGGCCGCCCGCGTGGCGTCTACAGCAAGTTCGGCCTGGGCCGCAACAAGCTCCGCGAAGCCACCATGCGTGGCGACGTGCCGGGCCTGCGCAAGGCTAGCTGGTAAAAAACTCGCCAACGGCGGGTCAAGCTGTTATAGTCGTCGGTCTGCGCAACGCAGACCGACGATTGTCGGCTTTACAATTCAAGATTTCCGGTAATTCGGATATCGGTGCACTCTCAAGGGTTTTCTTATGAGCATGACTGATCCCATCGCCGATCTGTTTACGCGCATCCGCAATGGCCAGGCGTCTGGCAAGCCGGTTGTCCGTATGCCGTCGTCGAAGATGAAGCTGGCGGTTGCCAAGCTTCTGCAGAACGAAGGCTATATCCTCGACGCCCGTACCGCTGACGAAGCGGGCAAGCCGGTCCTCGAGATCAAGCTGAAGTATTTCGAAGGCCGTCCGGCCATCGAGTCCATTTCCCGTGTCAGCCGTTCCGGTCTCCGCGTCTACCGCGGCAAGGACGAGCTGCCGAAGGTCCTCGGCGGCCTGGGTATCTCGATCATCTCGACTTCCGCCGGTCTCCTGACCGACGCGCAGGCCCGTGCCAAGGGTCTGGGCGGCGAAGTCATCGGCCAGGTGGCGTAAGGAGTCCCGACATGTCACGTGTAGCCAAGAAGCCCATCACCCTCCCGAAGGGCGTCGAACTCTCGGTCGCCAACGGCACCGTCACCGTCAAGGGCCCGAAGGGCACCCTGACCACCCATGAACTGCCGGGCGTTTCGTTCCAGCAGGAAAACGGTGTGGCGAACATCGTCCTGGCCGACGGCGCCGACGACAAGTTCGGCGGTACCGCTCGCGCCATCGTCGCCAACATGGTCCACGGCGTCGCCAACGGCTTCGAGAAGAAGCTCGAGCTCGTCGGCGTGGGTTACCGCGCCCAGCTCACCGGCAAGTCCGTCAACCTGTCGCTGGGTTATTCGCACCCGGTCGTGTTCGACGCGCCGGAAGGCATCACCATCGAAGTTCCGACGCAGACGGAAGTCCTGATCAAGGGCGCCGACAAGCAGCTCGTGGGCCAGGTGGCAGCGAAGATCCGCGCGTTCCGTTCGCCGGAGCCCTACAAGGGCAAGGGTGTCCGCTACGCCGGCGAGACGATCATCCTGAAGGAAGCCAAGAAGGCCTAATCGGCCTATCCGCTTCCTGGAGACGAGACGATGAACAAGAACCAATCCCGCCTGCGCCGCGCCAAGTCGACCCGCGCCCACATCCGTGAGCTCGCCGTCGCCCGCCTGAGCGTGCATCGCACCGGTCAGCACATCTACGCCCAGGTCTTCGCGCCGAACGGTACCGTCGTGGCTGCTGCCTCGACCGTGCAGAAGTCGGTGGCCGAAGGCCTCAAGAGCAAGAAGAACGTCGAGGCCGCCACCACGGTGGGCCGTATCGTTGCCGAGCGCGCCAAGGCCGCCGGTATCGAGGCCGTCGCGTTCGATCGCTCGGGTTTCCGTTATCACGGTCGCATCAAGGCTCTTGCCGAAGCGGCGCGTGAGGCCGGCCTCAAGTTCTAAGAGGCGTCAGGCCACGGTATCGGCCCCCCGGGGCCGGTGCCGCCCGATGTAACTACAACTCCAAGCGGCGACCGAGCCGTAAACAGAAGTCCCGGATCATCCGGGCCGACAGAGAAAAGAGATGTCCTCGACAGATCGCGAAAATTCGGACGGCATGCTTGAAAAGCTCATTGCCGTCAACCGCGTGGCCAAGACCGTCAAGGGTGGCCGCCAGATGAGCTTCACCGCGCTGACCGTGGTCGGCGACGGCGAGGGTCGCGTCGGTTTCGGTTATGGCAAGGCCCGTGAAGTGCCGGTCGCCATTTCCAAGGCCATGGAACGCGCCCGTCGTAACATGGTGAGCATCGAACTGAACAACGGCACGCTGTGGTACGCCATCAAGGCCAACCACGGTGCGGCCCGCGTCTTCATGCAGCCCGCTTCCGAGGGTACCGGCGTGATCGCCGGCGGTGCCATGCGCGCCGTGCTCGAAGTGGTCGGCGTGAAGAACGTGCTTGCGAAGGCCGTCGGCTCGCGCAACCCGATCAACCTCGTCCGCGCGACGATCAAGGGTCTGCAGGCCGTCGCCTCGCCGAAGCGCATCGCCGCCAAGCGTGGCAAGACGATCGAAGAGGTGCTGGGCAATGGCTAAGAAGAACGAAACCGCTGCCGCCGGCACCGTGCGCGTGCGCCTGGTGAAGGGCCTGCGCGGCGTACAGGGTCGTCATCGCCTGAGCGTCAAGGCCCTTGGCCTGAACAAGCTCAACGATGTGCGCGAACTGAAGGATAGCCCCCAGGTCCGTGGCCTCATCAACACGGTCTACTACCTGGTCCGGGTCGAGGAGTAAGCATCATGCGTCTTAACGACATCAAGCCCGGCAAGGGCGCCCGCAAGACCCGCACCCGCGTCGCCCGCGGTATCGGCTCCGGCCTCGGCAAGACGGCCGGCCGTGGTCACAAGGGTCAGCACGCCCGTGCCGGTAACACGCACCGCGTCGGTTTCGAAGGCGGCCAGATGCCGCTGCAGCGTCGCCTGCCGAAGGTGGGCTTCCGCTCGCTGAAGAAGGCCGACACCGAGCAGGTCATGCTCTACCAGCTGGCCTCGGTCCAGGCTGACACGATCGACCTGATCGCCCTGCACGCCGCTGGCCTCGTGTCCAGCCGCGCCAAGAAGGTCAAGGTGGTGCTGAAGGGCGAGATCAACCGCGCCGTGAAGCTCCAGGGCGTGCTTGCGACGGCCGGCGCCAAGGCGGCTATCGAAGCCGCCGGCGGCAGCGTGGAGTAATCAGGTGGCTGCAGCGCAGGGCACAACGCTCGGCTCGCTGGGCAAACTGACGGAACTGCGTCAGCGCATCTTTTTCCTTATCGGTGCGCTGATCGTCTTCCGCCTCGGTTCGTTCATTCCCGTTCCGGGCGTGAATCCCGAGGCGATGACGAGCCTGGTCGAGGGTGGCGGCGGTCTGCTGAACATGGTCAACATGTTCTCGGGCGGCTCGCTGTCCCGCTTCTCGGTATTCGCTCTCGGTGTGGTGCCGTACATTTCGGCGTCGATCGTGGTGCAGATGATGGGCTCGGTCATTCCGTCGCTCCAGGCTCTGCGCAAGGAAGGCGAGGCGGGTCGTCGCAAGATGACCACGTACACGCGCTTCGGCACGGTCGGGCTCGCGGCATTCCAGGCTTTCGGCATCGCCGTGGCCCTGCAGAAGCAGGTTGCCGCGGGCGGTGCGCCGGTGGTCTACATGCCGGGTGCCGGCTTCGTCCTGGCATCGGTCGTCGGCCTCACCGCCGGCACCATGTTCCTGATGTGGCTGGGCGAGCAGATCACCGAGCGCGGTATCGGCAACGGTATCTCGATGCTGATCTTTGCGGGTATCGTCGCAGGCCTGCCGGCCGCCATCGTTCACACGCTGAGCATGGCGAACAACGGTGAGCTGTCGGTCCTGAAGCTGCTGATGGTGCTGGTGGTGATCCTGGCGGTGACGGCGTTCGTGGTGTTCATGGAGCGCGCCCAGCGGCGCATTACCGTGAACTATGCGAAGCAGGGCAGCCAGCGTCAGTTCCAGCGTCAGACCTCGCACCTGCCGCTGAAGATCAACATGGCGGGCGTCATTCCGCCGATCTTCGCGACCAGCCTGCTGCTCTTCCCCGCAACCGCGGCGACCTGGTTCGGCTCCGCCCACCAGTCCCGCTGGCTGCAATGGCTGACCACGGCGCTGAGTCCGGGTGAGCCGGTCCACGACATCGTGTTCGCGGTGCTGGTGATCGGGTTCGCCTTCTTCTATACGGCGATCGTGTTCAACTCGCAGGAAACGGCCGATAACCTCAAGCGTTCGGGCGCGCTGATTCCGGGCATCCGCCCGGGTCGGGCCACGGCGGACTACATCGATGGCGTCATGACCCGGCTTACCGGTGTCGGCGCGATTTACATCGTCCTGGTCTGCCTGGTGCCCACGTTCATGCAGAACGCCTGGCACGTCCCGTTCTATTTCGGCGGCACTTCGCTGCTGATCGTGGTGGTGGTGGTGATGGACTTCACGGCTCAGGTCCAGGCCCATCTCGTCAGCCACCAGTACGAGAGTCTGCTCAAGAAGTCGAATCTCCGTCGCAGTTGAGACGCGATGGGGACCCCAAAGTAGGGGAGGCCGCGGCGCCTGGCGCCGCAGGACTTCCCGTTTAGGTTAATAACGGTTAGAATTGCGCGTTTACCGCGCACGAAACGCATCGGAGACAGTACATCATGGCGCGCATCGCGGGTGTCAATTTGCCGGTCCAGAAGCATGTCTGGGTTGGTTTGCAGAGCATTTACGGAATCGGCCGGTCGCGGGCCAAGAAGGTCTGCGTCGACGCGGGCGTGGTCGCAACCACCCCGATCAAGTCGCTGAGCGAAGGCGAGGTCGAGAAGATCCGCGCCGAAGTCGCCAAGTACACGGTCGAAGGCGACCTCCGCCGCGAAATCGGCATGGCGGTCAAGCGTCTCATGGACCTCGGTTGCTACCGTGGCCTGCGCCATCGTCGCGGCCTGCCGGTGCGCGGCCAGCGCACGCGTACCAACGCCCGTACCCGCAAGGGTCCGCGTCGTCCGATCAAGAAGTAACGGATACCGATTATGGCTAAGCCGGTTAAAACCAAGAAGAAGATCAAGCGCGTCGTCACGGATGCCGTGGCCCACGTGCAGGCTTCTTTCAACAACACCATCGTCACGATCACCGACCGCCAGGGTAATGCCCTGTCGTGGGCGACGGCTGGCGGCGCGGGTTTCCGCGGTTCCCGCAAGTCCACCCCGTTCGCTGCCCAGGTTGCCGCCGAAAAGGCTGGCCGCGCTGCCGGCGACTACGGTGTGAAGACCGTGGAAGTGCGCATCAAGGGCCCCGGCCCGGGCCGCGAGTCGGCCGTGCGCTCTCTGAACGCGTTGGGCTACAAGGTGCTCAACATTATCGACGTCACGCCGATTCCGCATAACGGCTGCCGTCCCCCCAAGAAGCGTCGCGTCTAAGGAGCATAACCATGGCCCGTTATCGTGGAGCTACCTGCAAGCTGGCGCGTCGTGAAGGTGCCGACCTCGGTCTGAAGAGCCCGGCTCGCGCGCTTGATTCCAAGTGCAAGCTCGAAAACAAGCCCGGTCAGCATGGCGCCAACAAGCGCGCCCGTCTGTCGGACTACGCCGTTCAGCTGCGTGAGAAGCAGAAGGTCAAGCGCATCTACGGCGTGCTTGAGCGTCAGTTCAGCAACTACTACACCAAGGCTTCGACCCAGAAGGGCAACACGGGTGAAAACCTGCTGCGCCTGCTGGAAAGCCGTCTCGACAATGTTGTCTACCGCATGGGTTTCGCGGTCACCCGCGCCCAGGCTCGCCAGCTCGTGGCCCACAAGTCCGTCACGGTCAACGGTAAGAAGGTCAACGTGCCTTCCTATCACGTCCGTCCGGGCGACGAGGTCTCGCTGACCGAGAAGGCCCGCACGCAGCTGCGCGTGCAGGAAGCGGCGACCATCTACGACACGATGGACCTTCGTCCGTCGTGGGTCGAGGTCGACAGCAAGAAGTTCGCGGGTACGTTCAAGGCCGTCCCGGATCGTGGCGATCTCCCGGCCGATATCAACGAAGCCCTGATCGTCGAGCTTTACTCGAAGTAATCCATCGGAGCCTTGCATGGCAGTTTCGTCAACTAGTGTGCTGCGGCCTCGTGGCCTCAGCGTCGAGCAGCTTGGAGCGAACCGCGCGAAGGTGGTAGTCGAGCCGCTCGAGCGTGGCTTTGGCCACACCCTGGGCAACGCGCTGCGCCGCGTGCTGCTCTCTTCGATCCCGGGCAGCGCCATCGTCGAGGTCGAAATCGACGGCGTGCTGCACGAGTACACCACTCTCGAAGGTCTGCAGGAGGACGTGATCGAAGTCCTGCTGAACCTGAAAGACGTCGCCATCCGCCAGCACACCGGTGACGAAGTCACCCTGACGCTGTCGAAGAAGGGCAAGGGCGTGGTCACCGCCGGCGACATCGCGGTCGACCACTCCGTCGAAATCGTCAATCCGGAACATGTGATCTGCCACCTCACCAAGGACGTGGCCCTGAACATGCGCCTGAAGGTGCGTCGCGGCGTCGGCTACCAGCCGGCCAGCGCGCGCCAGCATCCGGACGACGAGACCCGGCCGATCGGCCGTCTGCAGCTCGACGCCTCGTTCGCGCCGGTCCTGCGCGTGGCTTACGAAGTGGACGCGGCTCGTGTCGAGCAGCGCACCAACCTCGACAAGCTCGTGCTGGACATCGAGACGAACGGCACCATCGGTGCTGAAGACGCGGTCCGCAAGGCCGCCGAGATCATCAACGACCAGCTGTCGGTCTTCGGTGACTTCTCGCGTCGCGAGAGCGATTCGACCAAGGCGGAGAAGGGCGGTTTCGATCCGCTGCTGCTCCGTCCGATCGACGACCTCGAGCTGACGGTCCGTTCGGCGAACTGCCTCAAGGCGGAAAGCATCTACTACATCGGCGACCTGGTCCAGAAGACCGAGGTCGAGCTGCTGAAGACGCCGAACCTGGGCAAGAAGTCGCTCACGGAGATCAAGGACGTTCTCGGCGGGCGCGGTCTCGCGCTCGGCATGAAGCTCGAAAACTGGCCGCCGCCGGGCCTGTCCCACGGCATGCAGTTGGGCTGATGTTTCACGGGGCGATCGTTCTTCGATCGCCCCGCTCCTTTGCTTCAACCGGCGGATACCTTGTGTACTTCCCCCGGTGTTCCAGAACGGTCCGCAGAGGCCGTGCTCTTATAACGGGGCGTTTTGACAGCCTCGAAAAGCGGGTAACCGCGGAAAGCCGGACCATCCTGGCCGGTTTTTCATAACAACAGACCTTAGAGAGTAAACGCCATGCGCCACCAGAAATCCGGTCGCAAGCTCAACCGCACGAGCAGCCACCGCGAAGCGATGTTCAAGAACATGGCTTCGTCGCTGATCAAGCACGAGCTGATTCGCACCACCCTTCCCAAGGCGAAGGAACTCCGTCGCGTCGCCGAGCCGCTCATCACGCTCGCCAAGACCGACGGCGTCGCCAACCGCCGCCTCGCTTTCTCGCGCCTGCGCGACAAGGAAGCCGTGGGCAAGCTGTTCGAGCTCGGCTCGCGTTACCGTGAGCGTCCCGGCGGCTACCTGCGCATCCTGAAGTGCGGCTTCCGCCCGGGCGACAACGCTCCGATGGCGTACGTCGAGCTGGTCGACCGTCCGGCCAAGAGCGAAGCCGTCGACGCCGAGTAAGCGTCGGTCATTCGATCGAAAGAGAACCCGGCAGGGCGACCTGCCGGGTTTTTTCGTTTGAACAGCCAGAAGTCCTTGTCTTGGTTGCAAAAGAAACTTCAGGCCAGGACTTACAACTCCCTCGACAAAGCGTTAACGTGGGTGTCCCGCATCGCAGCATCGTTCGCATGAGCCTTCGCAACTGGTCGTTCCGTACGCGTTATCTCGCCGGCTTCGTCGTCTGCGTGGGCCTCATGGCGTTCGCGCTTTACTCGCAGTACGTCATGCACCTCGACCCGTGCCCGCTTTGCATCTTCCAGCGCATCGCCGTGTGCATCATGGGCCTGTTCTTCCTCATCGGCGGGCTGCACGCGCCGCGGCGCACGGGCACCCGTGTGGTCTACGCCGCGCTCGTGGCGCTCGGTGGACTCTGGGGCATCGCCACGGCGGGCCGCCACCTGTGGCTCCAGTCGCTTCCGGCCGATCAGGTGCCGGCATGCGGCCCGGGCCTCGGATACCTCTTCGACGCCTTCCCGTTCATGAAGATGCTGAAGCTCGCATTCACCGGCTCCGGCGAGTGCGCGAAGGTCGAGCCGATCCTCGGCGTACCCATGCCCGGCTGGACCTTGCTCTGGTTCGTCGTGCTCATCGTCTGGGCGTTCCTTGCCGTTCGCCGTTCCGTTCGTTAAATTCCCGCGCCGCGCAGGCGCATCCACGCAGGCAGTACCGACATGCAACACTCCCTCAAAGCCGTAACTCCGCCGTCGCTCGACTGGACGCCGGGATCGTGGCGGTCGAGGACCGCCCTGCAGCAGCCCACGTACGAGGACGCCGCGGAGCTCGCCCGCTCCCTTGAACAGCTGGGCGAGTTGCCGCCGCTGGTCACCTCCTGGGAGATCCTGGCGCTGAAGCAGCGTATTGCCGAGGCCCAGGAGGGCGAACGGTTCCTGCTTCAGGGCGGCGATTGCGCCGAGAGCTTCGCCGACTGCAGCAGTCCGATCATCTCCAACCGTCTGAAGGTCCTGTTGCAGATGAGCCTGGTGCTCGTGCACGGCCTGAAGAAACCGGTGCTGCGCGTGGGGCGTTTCGCCGGTCAGTACGCCAAGCCGCGTTCGGCCGACACGGAGACGCGCGACGGCGTGACGCTGCCTGCGTTCCGCGGCGATCTGGTGAATAGCCCGGAGTTCACGGCAGAGGCGCGTCGCGCCGATCCGCAGCGCCTCATCAAGGCGCACGCCCGCTCGGCCATGACGATGAACTTCGTCCGTGCGCTGATCGATGGCGGCTTCGCCGACCTGCACCATCCCGAATACTGGGATCTTGCATGGGTGGAGCATTCGCCGCTCGCCGCGGAATACAGGCGCATGGTGGCCAGCATCGGCGATTCGCTGCGTTTCATGGAAACGCTGGCGGGCCAGTCCATCTCCAGCTACTCGCGGGTGGACTTCTACACCTCGCACGAAGCCCTGCTGCTGCATTACGAGGAGGCGCTCACCCGCCAGGTGCCGCGACAGGACGGCTGGTTCAACCTGTCTACGCATTTCCCGTGGATCGGCATGCGCACGGCGGCGCTCGACGGCGCGCACACGGAATACTTCCGCGGCATACGCAACCCGATCGCCGTGAAGGTGGGCCCGACAGTCCAGGCGGACGATCTGCTGCGCCTGATCGACGTGCTCAATCCGAACGAGGAACCGGGCCGTCTGACGCTCATCCACCGCATGGGCAACGACAAGATCGCCACGCAGTTGCAACCGCTCCTCGAAGCGGTGAAGCGGGAAGGCCGTCGTGTGCTGTGGGTGGCCGATCCGATGCACGGCAACACCGAGAGCACGAGCAACGGTTACAAGACCCGCCGCTTCGCGAACATCGCGGGCGAACTCGACCAGGCGTTCGACATCCACGCCGCCGCCGGTACGCGCCTCGGCGGCGTGCACCTGGAGCTCACGGGCGAGAACGTCACGGAATGCCTCGGCGGTGCTCGCGGACTCGTGGAACAGGACCTCGATCGCGCCTACAAGTCGATGGTCGATCCCCGCCTCAACTACGAGCAGTCGCTGGAACTGGCGATGCTGATCGTACGGAAGTCGGGCGGCATGGTCTGACCTGGAGAGCCCGCCGTCGAGGCGGGCTCGGCAGGCGCCATCGCGTTGACCGCGCCGGACGTGGCGACGACGAGTCAGCGCAGAGCTCCGTGCCGCGCGAGCGCCCACAAAACATGCTCCCTCACCATCGCCGACGGATGATCCACCCGCTCCCGCAGCGCGGCGACCACTTCATCGCTCGCCGGCGCATTGCCGAGCCCGACGGCGAGATTGCGTAACCACCCTTCGTAGCCCGTACGCCGGATGGCCATGCCCTCGGTGCGGGAGAGGAACTCTTCTTCGCTCCATGCGAACAGTTCGACGAGCTTCGGACCGTCGAGGCTGTGGCGCGGAGCGAAGTCGGGCTCCGTCGCGTCCTGCGCGAACTTGTTCCACGGACAGATCAGCTGGCAGTCGTCGCAGCCGAACACGCGGTTGCCCATGGGCTCGCGCAGTTCCACCGGGATGCTGCCCTTGAGTTCGATGGTGAGGTAAGAGATGCAGCGGCGCGCGTCGAGGCGATAGGGCGCGACGATGGCCTGGGTCGGGCAGATGTCGATGCAGCGGCGGCAACTGCCGCAATGGGCGCTTGCGGGCGCGTCGACGGGCAGGGGGAGGTCGGTGTACAGCTCGCCGAGGAAGAAGTACGAACCTGCGCGCTTGTTGATGAGCACGGTGTGCTTGCCGATCCAGCCGAGTCCGGCATTGCGCGCGATGGCTTTCTCGAGCACGGGAGCGGAATCGACGTAGGCGCGATAGCTGAAGTCGCCGATGCGCTCCTGGATGCGCGCCGCGAGTTTCTGCAGACGGTTGCGCATGACCTTGTGGTAGTCGCGGCCCAGTGCGTAGCGCGCCACGTACGCTTTTTCGCCATCGTTGATGACGTCCCATGCGTTCGGCATGCCGGGTGGCACATAGTCCATGCGCACGGAGATGACGCGGAGCGTGCCGGGTTCGAGTTCGGCCGGGCGGCTGCGGCGGGTGCCGTGGCGCGCCATGTAGTCCATCTCGCCGTGATGGCCCTCCGCGAGCCAGCTTTCCAGGTAGCGCTCGTCGTCGCCGAGGTCGGTGCCGGCGATGCCGGCGTCGGCGAAGCCGAGTTCGCGCGCCCAGCGTTTGATGTCGACGGCGAGGGCGGCGTAGTCGATGGCGGTGGAAACGGGCATGCCGCCATTCTACCGGGCCTCCTATAATCGGCCGATGACCGCCTTCGATCTGGATATCGCCCTCTTCACATCCGCCCAGGCGCGCGCGATCGACCGGCGCGCCATCGACGGGCTCGGTATTCCGGGCTTCGAGTTGATGACGCGCGCCGCCGCGGCGGCCTTCGCCATGCTGCGGCGGCGCTGGCCTGCGGCACGCCGGCTGCGCGTCGTATGCGGTACGGGAAACAATGGCGGCGACGGCTACCTCGTGGCTCGCGATGCCCTGGCCAACGGCCTGGCAGTGGACCTGGTGGCGCTCGGCCCGCCGCGCGGCGCGGACGCCATCAGCGCACGTGCCGCCTTCGAAGCGCTGGGCGGCACGGTGCATCCGTTGTCGGCCTGGCCGGCACTGCCGCCGGCTGACGTGGTGGTCGACGGGCTCTTCGGTACCGGCTTCGATCGCGTCCCCGAGGGGGACGCGCGGGAGGCCATCGAGGCGATCAACGCCAGCGGCATTCCCGTTTTCGCTCTCGACGTGCCTTCCGGCCTGTCCGCCGACACGGGCGCCTGTCCCGGCGTGGCGGTGCGCGCGGCAGCCACCGCCACCTTCATCGTGCACAAGCGTGGCCTGCATACCCATCGTGCCGAACTGGCGGGAGAGGTGGAACTGCAGCCGCTGGACCTTCCGCAAGACGTGCTGGAAGCGCCGGATGCATGGCTGATGGTGGTCTCCAGCTTGCCGCCGCGGCCGAGGGATTCGCACAAGGGGTCGAACGGCCACGTGCTCGCCATCGGCGGCGACCACGGCACGGGCGGCGCCATACGCATGGCGGCGGAAGCGGCGCTTCGTTCGGGCGCGGGCCTCGTCAGCGTGGCCACGCACGAGGCAAACGTGCTGGCCCTGAATGCAGCGCGCCCCGAATTGATGGCGCACGCCGTGAACGGCCCGCAGGCGCTGCAACCGATGCTGGACAAGGCCTCTGTCGTCGCGCTCGGGCCGGGTCTCGGGCAAGGTGCCTGGGGTCATGCATTGTGGACGACGGCGCTGGACATGGACCTGCCGACGGTTCTCGACGCCGACGGCCTCAACCTCTTGCATGCGGAACCCCGGCGCCTTCCGGCGAGGGCGGTGCTCACGCCGCACCCAGGGGAGGCAGGCCGGCTCCTCGGAATCGAAACCGCCGCGGTGCAGTCCGACCGTTTCGCAGCGGCACGCGAGCTGGCGCGCCGCTATCGCGCGGTGGTGGTGTTGAAGGGCAACGGCAGCCTCGTGGCGTCGCCCGATGGCGAGGTCTCCGTCTGTCCCTGGGGAAATCCGGGCATGGCCAGTGGCGGCATGGGTGACACCCTCACGGGTGTCATTGCCGGCTTGCTGGGGCAGGGATGCGATCCCTATCGCGCGGCTTGCCTGGGTGTTGCCCTCCACGCCCGCGCGGCCGACGTCGCGGCGCGAGCGGGCGAACGCGGTTTGCTCGCGGGCGATCTGCTCGATCCGTTGCGGCGGCTCGTGAACGGGCTGGACGCATGAACCGCGAGCAGATCCTTCCCGACGAAGCGGCCACGATCGCACTGGGGCAGCGACTCGCCGAGCGACTGCAAGGCGGCCTGGTGGTCTACCTCCACGGTGATCTGGGCGCCGGCAAGACGACCTTCGCGCGCGCCTTCCTGCGCGCCCTCGGCGTCGGCGAGCGGGTGAAGAGTCCCACCTACAGCCTGATCGAGGGCTACGAGCTCGAAGGCCGGCGGGCCTATCACCTCGACCTCTACCGCATCGCCGATCCGGGCGAGCTGGAATGGCTGGGGCTGGACAGCCTGGCCGAGCCCGGCGCCATCGTGCTGGTGGAGTGGCCGGAGCGCGGAACGGGAGCCTTGCCCCCGGTCGACCTGGAAATCCGCTTCCGGCACGACGGAAGCGGCCGGGTCGTAAGCTTCGAGCCGCGTTCTCCGGCGGGCGAGCTCCTCATCGACTCCTTGTAGGGACAGGCGGATACGGGGGCGGATCTGGCCTACGGCATCGCCGACACTTCTGACGATTTGCAGGCGATTCCTGTACGGTTGTTGACGAAGTGTTCGCAGGTTATGGATTAACAAGGCAAATATCTTGCATTCAGCGAGCACTTGCAGTTCAATCCGGGCCGTATGAGGGGAATCACTATCAAATTCTGCCTTCTTGCGTGCGTGACCGCCGTCGCGACGCTGGCGTCTGGCCGCTCGACGGCCGCCGACGTCAATGCGGCCCGCGTCTGGGCGGGGCCCGAGTACACGCGCGTGGTGTTCGATCTTTCCGGGCCCGCCAAGTACAAGATGTCGGCTGGCGACACCCCGGGCAGCGTGGTGCTGGATATCGCTGGCAGTGCTGTCGCCGGCAATTTCTCGGCACCGGGCGGCCAGGGCCTCTATAAATCGCTGACGACCGCGAAGCAGGGCTCGACGGCGCGCGTGGTGGCGAAGGTCGACCCTGCCGCCAAGCCGAAAAGCTTCCTCCTGAAGCCGGCCGGCGATTACGGCTACCGCCTCGTGCTGGACCTCTACCCGGGCGGGCAGAGCGACCCGGGCGACAACCCGGTCATCGACGACACGCCCAGCGTCGTCAAGGTGGCCGCAGCCGCGGCGCGGGACACCCGGGCGGCGAAGACGGTTCCCCCTGGCAAGCCCCCCATGCTCGCCACCGAGCGCAAGGTGGTGGTGGCGATCGATGCCGGCCACGGCGGCGAAGATCCGGGGGCGCGCGGTGCGACCGGCCTGCGCGAAAAGGACGTCACCCTGCAGGTGGCGCGCGAGCTGGCGGACCAGATCAACCGGCAGCCCGGCATGCAGGCCGTGCTCACCCGCAACGGCGACTACTTCATTCCGCTGAAGCGCCGCTACCAGATCGCCCGCGAGCACAACGCTGACATGTTCGTGTCCATCCACGCGGATGCGTTCAAGAACAGCGATGCCAAGGGGTCGTCGGTCTGGGTGCTTTCGCCGCGCGGCAAGACGTCGGAGGCCGCGCGCTGGCTGGCCGATCGGGAAAACCGTGCCGACCTTGTCGGCGGTGTGTCGCTCGACGACAAGGACGACACGCTGGCGGCCGTACTACTCGACCTCCAGCAGGGCTACGCCATGCAGGCCAGCGAGTCCATCGCAGGCAACGTGCTGAAGGCGCTGGGCCGTCTTGGTCCCACGCACCGCGGCTACGTGGAGCGGGCCAACTTCGTCGTGCTGCGGTCGCCGGATGTGCCGTCGATCCTGGTGGAGACGGCCTTCATCACGAATCCTCTGGAAGAAAAGCGGCTCCGCGACGAAGGCCATCGCCGCCAGCTCGCCACGGCGGTGCTCGGCGGCGTGCGCAACTATTTTGAGTCGATGCCGCCGCCGGGAACCTGGTTCGCCGCGCAGGCAGCCCGCCGCAACGGTACGCTCGTGGCGGCCGCGCGCTCGTCCGACGACGACGGCGATACCGCGCCGTCGAAGCCGTCCGGCAATACCGCCACGCCTGCGAAGGCGGCTGCCTCGAAGCCCGCCGCCCCCGTGGTCGTCGCCAAGGCGGACGTGCCCGCTGCTGGCAGGAAAGCCGGGGGCCGTGCCGACGACAACGTTCGCGACGTGCACCGCGTCAACCGTGGCGAAACCCTCACCGGCATCGCACAGCAGTACGGCGTGTCGGTCGGCGCACTGAAACTCGCCAACAAGATGACCGACAACACCGTGCGTGTCGGCACGGTCATGCTCATTCCTTCCGGCTGACGCCCCCTGGGGCGGCGTCCGCCGCCATCGGCTATCCTTCAGGGCTTGCAAGCCCGTCAGGTCAAGCCGTCATGCCCATTCGTCCCCTGCCGCCGGAACTGATCAACCAGATCGCCGCCGGCGAAGTCATCGAGCGGCCCGCCTCGGTGGTGAAGGAACTGGTCGAGAACAGCATCGACGCCGGTGCGCGCCGCATCGAGGTCGACATCGAGCAGGGCGGCGTCCGGCTCATCCGCGTGCGCGACGACGGGGGCGGCATTCCCCGCGACGAGCTTCCGCTGGCGGTGGCCTCGCATGCCACCAGCAAGATCGGCAGCTTCGACGACCTCGAGCGTGTATCGAGCATGGGCTTTCGCGGCGAGGCGCTCGCCTCCGTGTCCTCCGTGGCGCGCTTCTCGCTCACGTCGCGCCAGGCGGGCGACGATTCCGCCTGGCGCATCGAGGTGGACGGCGGCCGCATGCAGGACGTGCGGCCCGCCCAGCATCCACAGGGAACCACGATCGAGGTTCGCGACCTTTTCTACAACGTGCCTGCGCGGCGCAAGTTCCTGCGCGCGGAGCGCACGGAGTTCGCGCACATCGACGACCTGCTGAAGTCGCTGGCGCTGGCACGCGAGGGCGTGGACATCCGCCTCAGTCACAATGGCAAGCCCGTGCGTCTGCTCAAGCCCGCGCGCGACGAGAACGCCGCGCTGGCCCGCGTCGCGGAAGTGCTCGGCCCCGAATTTCCCGGACAGGCACTGCGCGTGGAGCACGAGGCGGCCGGCATGCGTCTCTCCGGTTGGGTCGGTTTGCCCACCGCGTCGCGTTCGCAGGCCGATCAGCAGTATTTCTACGTCAACGGTCGCCTGGTGCGCGATCGCATCGTCGCCCATGCCGTGCGCCAGGCTTACGCGGACGTGCTGTTCCACGGCCGGCATCCGGTATTCGTCCTGTTCCTGGAACTCGATCCGGCGGGGGTGGACGTCAATGTGCACCCGGCGAAGAACGAGGTGCGCTTCCGCGAGCAGCGCCTGATCCACGATTTCCTCTTCCGCACCCTGCACGAGGCGCTGGCGCAGACGCGCGCGGGCGCTGCCTTGCCATCGGCCGAGATCGACGTGCCGGTGAGCGCCGGCGCGGTGGGGGCCTTCATCGATCACCGTCCGCTCGCATCGCCGTCGTCTTCGTCGTCGGCGATGCCCGCGTGGCCGCAGCAGGCCAGTCAGTCGCGGCTGAACCTCGGCGTGCGCGACCAGCCGCTGGCCGACTACGCCACGCTGTTCGGTGCGTCGACGGCTTCGCGCCCGGCGCCCTTGCCGGCGGGCAACGAGGCGAACGACGACGTGCCGCCGCTCGGCTACGCCATCGCGCAGCTGAAGAACATCTACGTGCTGGCGGAGAACGCGCACGGTCTCGTGTTGGTCGACATGCACGCCGCGCACGAGCGCATCACGTACGAAAAGCTGAAGAACGGGCGCGTCACCGCCAATCTGCGCTCGCAGATGCTGCTGGTGCCGTTGTCCATCGCCGTGAGCACGAAGGAGGCCGCCGCGGCCGAAGAGCATGCCGACGCCCTGGGCGAGTGGGGTCTCGAACTTTCCCGCAGCGGGCCCGGTGCCGTGGTGGTGCGTCGCATTCCCTCGTTGCTCGAGGGCGCCGATGTGGCGCAACTCACGCGCGACGTACTCGGCGAACTGGCGCAGCACGGAAGTTCCCGCCGGCTCGAGGAACTGGAAAACGAACTCCTTTCGACGATGGCGTGTCACGGGTCCGTGCGAGCCGGCCGGCGCCTGGGCATTCCCGAGATGAACGCGCTGCTGCGCGAGATGGAAGCGACGGAACGTTCCGGGCAATGCAACCATGGCCGACCGACGTGGGTGCAGCTGTCGCTGGGCGAACTCGACAAGCTCTTCCTGCGCGGGCGTTGATGCGTGCGAAGTCGGCCTACGTTCCGGTAATGGTTTTCGTTCGATGTGTTGTCGCGGGTCACCTCGCCGCCATGGCGGCTCCTACAGCATCGATTACTTTGAGAGATGGCGATGAATTCTCATGAACACGACGTCGCGGCCGCGCGTGCGCGGCGTCTGGAACTGCTCACGGCGCCGGGCGGCTGGCTCAGCCTGATCGGGTTCGAATGGTTGCAGGAAGGAGCGAACCGCATCGGTGGCGCGAGCGACAACGACATCGTGCTGCAAACCGGGCCGGCTCACCTCGGCACGATCGTGCTCGCGGCGGACGGTACGAGCACGATCGAATTGGTTCCCGGCAGCGGAGCTGTCGTCGACGGCCAGGCGGTCGAGCGCGCGTCGTTGCGCGACGACGCGAGAGGGAGCACGCCGAGCGAAGTCCGCTTCGGTTCCGCGATCCTCTTCGTCATCGAACGCGACGGCCGCAAGGCGGTGCGCGTGAAAGACGAGCAAGCCGAAACGCGCGTCGGTTTCGAGGGGCTGGCGTACTTTCCGATCGATCCCACGTGGCGCGTGGTCGCGGACTGGGTGCCGTTCGATCCGCCGTACGAACTGGAACTCGGCACCGTCATCGGTACCATCGAGAAGGAGAACGTGCCGGGCAAGGCCGTGTTCACGCGCGACGGGCGGGTGTTCGAGCTGTACCCGATCCAGGAGGTGCCCGAGGCGCTCTTCTTCGTCTTCGGCGACCTTACGTCCGGCAAGGAAACGTATGGCGCGGGGCGTTTCCTCGATACCGGTCTTCCGGTGGACGGCAAGCTTGTCATCGACTTCAACGAAGCGCGCAACCCGCCGTGCGCGTTCACCCCGTACGCCACCTGCCAGCTCGCGCCGCCGGAAAACCGGCTGGACGTGCGGGTGGAGGCGGGCGAACTGAAATACCGCGGCGGGCACTGACTCGAGGCAAGCCTGCCCGCTGCCGCAGGATCGCCGGCGTAGCCGGCTCCCACAAGAAACGGATTTGTGGGGAGTCCCACAAGTCAGGCGAGCCCTCTGTGGGAACCGCTTCAGCGGCGATGGGTGCTTGCGGCAAGCTTGCCCGCTGCCGCGGGATCGCCGGCGCAGCCGGCTCCCCCAGAAGGCGCCCCCACGCATTGGCGAGCGTGCTCTGTGTGGGAGCCGCTTCAGCGGCGATGGGTGCTTGCCTCTGGCTTGCTCCCACACTTCCACCGAGCGTCTCTGCCGTGTTCAGACGCCCTTGAAGCTCGCCTTGCGTCGTTCGAGGAACGCACCCGTGCCTTCGCGCATGTCTTCGGTCGAGAACGCGATGGCGAAGCCTTGCGTCTCGAAGGCCAGACCCTGGTCGATGGCGCATTCGCCGCCCTCGATCACGGCGTCCAGAATGCCCTTCAACGCCAGCGGCGCGGCGGCGGCAAGCTGGTCGGCCATCGCGTCCACGGTGGCCTCGAGTTCGTCGGGGGCCACGACACGCGTGACCAGGCCGAGCCGTTCGGCGCGCGCCGCGTCCACCTGCTGCCCGAGCAGGCACAGTTCGAGCGCGGCGCCGCGGCCGGTGAGGCGGGTGAGGCGCTGCGTGCCGCCGAAGCCGGGGATCAGGCCCAGGCCGATTTCCGGCTGGCCGAAGCGGGCCTTCTCGCTGGCCACACGAAGGTGGCACGCCATCGCCAGTTCCATTCCGCCGCCCAGCGCATAGCCCTGGATCTTCGCGATCACCGGCTTCCCCAGGCGTTCGATGGTGAGCATGAGGTCCTGCCCCGCGCGCGAGGCAGACTGGGCCTGCACGGGCGACCACGCAGTCATCTCGGAGATGTCCGCGCCCGCCACGAAGGCCTTTTCGCCCGCGCCCGCCAGCACCACCACGCGCACGGCGTCGTCCTGGGCCGCCTGCCGGAACGCCAGGGTCAGTTCGCCGATCGTTTCCCGGTTCAGTGCGTTGAGCTTGTCGGGACGGTTGACGGTGATCGTGCGAACGGCGCCGCGATCGGCGGTGGCGAGGGTGCGAAAGGCCATGACGGCTCCTGGTCGGTGGGGCGGACGTGCCGAAAAACGGGATGGTAGCGCAGGGAAGGGAACCTTTACCCCCGTTGCGGCGTCTCAGGAAGCAATGGGCGGGCCGAGCGCCGATGGACTATCCTCCATGCACGCCAACGGTTCCGGATTCACGGAGAACGGGATGTCACCCTTGCGTTTCCTGGTCGTGTTCGTCGCGCTGGCGCTAGTGAACGGTGTCGCGAGTGCGCAGTCGGCGCCCACGCTGCCCGCTTCGGGTGCGCCGGCCATCGACAAGACCAAGCTTTCCTATGCCATCGGCTACCAGATCGGCACGCAGTTCGCGAACAGCGCGCAGCCCGACGTGGACATCGCCGTGCTCGTGAAGGCCTTGCAGGACGGCTACGCGAAGCGCGCCCCCGGAGTGCCCATCGACGTGATGCAGCAGCAGCTCGTGAATTTCGATGCCAAGGTGCAGCGGGACTCCATGGTGACGTTCCGGCGTGTCGCCGCGGCCAACGCGAAACGCAGCGCCGACTTCCTCGCCAGCAACAAGACGCGTCCCGGCGTCATCACGCTTCCCTCGGGCATCCAGTACGCGGTGCTCGCGAAGGGCAATGGCCCGCAGGCGAAGGTCACGAGCACGGTGGTGGTCAACTATCGCGGGGCGCTCATCGACGGCACCGAATTCGACAGCTCCTACGCGCACGGCAAGCCGGTCACGTTCACGGTGAACCGGGTGATCGCCGGCTGGCAGGACGTGATCCCGCGCATGCATGTCGGCGACCGCTGGAAGGTGGTGATCCCCCCCGCGCTGGCCTACGGCGAACGCGGCGAATTGCCGCGCATCGGTCCGAACGAGGCGTTGGTGTTCGAAATCGAGCTGATGGACGTGCGGTAGGAGCGCGCCCTGCGCGCGACATGTTTTGGGGCCGTGCCCCGGAGCTGGCGCGCCAGCTTGTAGACCGGGGGCGAGAAACTGTCGCGCGCAGGGCGCGCTCCTACACCCATCCCGCTACAATGGGAGGCGGTATGAGCATCGCTTCCTCCACGCTACCCCTCAGTCCCTGCACGGGCGTGTGTCGCCTCGATACGCGCGGTTTCTGCATGGGATGCCTGCGCACGGGCGACGAGATCGCCCGCTGGACGAGGATGAGCGACGCCGAAAAGATCCGGCTCATGGACCACGTGCTTCCCCTTCGGGACGCTAGCTGATGGACGACATGCTCGCCCGGCTGCGCGGTGCGCTGCTTCCCCTTGAAGCGCCTCCGGGGCCGCGCGGCTGGAATCACGGCGACATGGCCGAACTGATCGGTACCGGGCCGCGCCGCCCGGCCGCCGTGCTCATCGGCATTCGCGACGACCGCGAGCAGAACCTGCTGCTCACATTGCGCACGGACACCCTGCAACAGCACGCGGGGCAGGTGGCTTTCCCTGGCGGAAGGGTGGAACCCACCGACGCCGATGTCGTGGCCGCGGCACTGCGCGAAAGCCATGAAGAGATCGGGCTCGACGCAGGCATGGTCACGCCGCTCGGCTTCCTGGAGACGTTCGAGACGATCAGCGGTTACTCGGTCACGCCCGTGGTCGCACGCGTCGCGGCCGATGCCATGCTGAAGCCGGATCCGGGCGAGGTCGCGGAAGTGTTCGAGGTGCCCTTCGGTTTCTTCCTCGATCCCGCGAACCTTCGCCGCTACACCATGGATTTCCGGGGACACCGGCGGGAGATGGTCGAGTTCCTCCATGCGGGCTACCGCATCTGGGGCGTCACGGCCGCCATCCTGCTCAACCTGCTCAAGCGGATGGGACACCCATGCTGATCTCGCGCACGCTCATCGATGCGGCCACGGCCGCCCAGCTGCCGGCGAACGACGTGCTGTTCGTCGACGCCCGGTTCGACCTCAACCAGCCGGGCGGCCGCGATCCCGGCAAGGGCGACCAGGACTACGCGCTGTCGCACGTCGTCGGCGCGGTGCGCGCCGACCTCGACCGTGACCTGGCCGACATGGGCTCTCCTTCGAACGGTCGGGGGCGGCATCCGCTGCCTTCGGCGGAGCGATTCTCGGCGTGGCTCTCGGCCGCCGGCTGGCGGCCGGACCTCCAGGTGGTCGTCTACGACGCTGCGGGCGGCTCGTTGGCGGCGGCGCGCTTCTGGTGGCTTGCGCGGCTGGCGGGCATCGATAACGTCGCGGTCCTCGACGGCGGATGGCCGGCGTGGGTGAAGGCGGGGCTACCCGTGGACAACGTGCTGCCGGTGCGCGAGCCCACGGCCGTCCGCGTGAATTTCCATGCCACCGTCGGCGCGGACGAACTGACCGAAGGCCTTGCCAGCGGACGGCTGCTGTTGCTGGACGCGCGCGCCGCGCCGCGGTTTCGCGGCGACGTCGAGCCGCTGGACCCGGTGGCGGGGCACGTCCCCGGTGCGCGCAACCGGCCCTTCGCCGACAATCTCGACGCGGAGGGGTACTTCCGCACGCCCGAGGAACTTCGCCTCGCCTTCGCAGCGATCGTCGGGCCGCATCCGCCGGAAGACGTCGTGCACATGTGCGGCTCGGGCGTCACGGCGTGCCACAACCTCCTGGCCATGGAGTACGCCGGCCTGTGCGGTTCGCGCCTCTACGCGCCGTCGTGGAGTGGGTGGGTGAGCGACTCGTCGCGCGGTGTCGCCACCGGCGACCATTGACCAACCCACGGCATACGCATTCTGTGGGAGCCGCTTTAGCGGCGATGGGTGCTCGCCGTAATCTGGCCCGCTGCCGCGGGATCGCCGCTGAAGCGGCTCCCACAATGGATCGAAACATTTACAGAAGGATCGTGCGCCGCTCGCGCGCGCTGATCTGCGCCGCCTCGATCACGCGAATGACGTCGCGCGCCTCACGCGCTTCGACCGGCAGCGGCGCGTCGTCGCGGATCGATGCGGCGATACCGTCGTAGTAGGCCGTGTAACGGCCCGGCAGCGAATCGATCGTTGCGGCCGTGCCGTCGGCGTCGGTGAAGCGCCCGAACAGGGCCGGGTCGTCCTCTCCCCAGCCTTCGCCGCCCGGACGGCGGCCTTCGCGTAACGCGGCTTCCTGACTGTCGATGCCGTATTTCACGAAGCTGCCCCCGTCGCCGTGCACCAGATAGCGCGGCCCCGGATCGCGCACGAGCACCGAGGCATGTAGCACGGCACGGCGTCGGCCGTAATCGAGCACCACATGGAAATAGTCGTCGGCCCTGGCGGCGGCGCGCTGCCGGGCTACGTCGGCGGTAACGGCGTGAGGCAGGCCGAACAGGACCAGGGCCTGGTCGATGAGGTGAGCCCCCAGGTCGTAGAGCAGCCCGGCACCCGGCGCCTCCGTTTCCCGCCATCCCTGCTTGATCTCCGGCCGGAATCGGTCGAAATGCGCCTCGTAGTAGGCGATCCCGCCCAGCCGGCCGTCGTCGACGAGACGCCGTACCGTCAGGAAGTCGCTGTCCCACCGGCGATTCTGGAATACCGAGAGCTTCCTTCCTGCGGCATCGGCCAGCGCGATCAGCGCCTCGGCTTCGCCGGCATCGAGCGTGAACGGCTTGTCCACCACCACGTGCTTGCCCGCTTCCAGCGCGGCGCGGGCGAGGGCGGCATGGGTCTCGTTGGGCGTGGCGATCACGACGAGTTCGATGTCCGGATCGTCGATGAGGGATTGAGGATTTTCGTAAGCCTTGGCTTCCGGAAAGTCGCGGGCGATCTCTTCCGCGCGACGGCTGGCGATGGCGGTAAGGCGCAATCCGGACGCTGCCGCGATGAGCGGCGCATGGAAGACCGCGCCTGCTGTGCCATAGCCGATGAGGCCGGTGCGAATGGGCTGCATGGTGGCTCCGGGGCAGGGGAATGGGGCAAGCGTAGCGCGGCTCCCCTGAGCGTTTCGTTTAGGATCCTGCGGTTGTTCACTCCAACGGGACCGCCATGACCGCCCTCGACGTCGACACCGCGCGTAACGCGCGCCTGCCGCGGCAGATCCCCTACATCGTGGGCAACGAGGGCTGCGAGCGCTTCAGCTTCTATGGCATGCGGAACATCCTCACGCCGTTTCTTGTCACGTCGCTGCTGATGTACCTGCCCGAAGCGGAGCGGCCGGGCGCGGCGAAGGACGTGTTCCACACCTTCGTCATCGGCGTGTATTTCTTCCCGCTGCTGGGTGGCTGGCTGGCCGACCGGTGGTTCGGCAAATACCGCACCGTGTTGTGGCTGAGCCTCCTGTATTGCGTGGGCCACCTCTGCCTGGCCCTGTTCGAGCACAGCGTGCCCGGGTTCTACACGGGACTGGCGTTGATCGCGCTCGGTGCGGGCGGCATCAAGCCCTGTGTGGCCGCCTTCGTCGGCGACCAGTTCGACGAGAGCAACCGGCGGCTCGCAAAGGTGGTGTTCGATGCCTTCTACTGGATGATCAACGTGGGCTCGTTCCTGGCCTCGCTGACGATGCCGTATTTCCTCCGCC
Organism: Luteibacter jiangsuensis; assembly: GCF_011742555.1. GTDB lineage: Bacteria > Pseudomonadota > Gammaproteobacteria > Xanthomonadales > Rhodanobacteraceae > Luteibacter > Luteibacter jiangsuensis. Next base: position 188,552 of record NZ_JAAQQR010000004.1, on the reverse strand, counting down.
ATTACGGGGCGGCCGTGGCGTTCGGCATTCCTGGCGCCTTGATGTTCATCGCGACGGTGGTGTTCTGGAGCGGGCGCAAGCACTACGTGATGTTGCCTCCGACCGGCAGCGATCCGCATGGCTTCGCGCGGGTCGTGCGCACCGCCTTGCTCGCGCATGCGCCGGGAGAAGGGCGGCCGGGCCTTGTCGTGACCGTCGCGGCCTTCGCCATGGCGGCCGGTTCGCTCGCCCTCATGCCCGTGCTGGGCATCGTGGCGGCGCTGTGCCTCGCCTTCGTGCTGGCCCTCGGCGGTATCGGCCTCGGCACGCGGCTGCAACTCGAGCGGGCCCGCGGAAAGCACCCCGACGAGGCGGTGGACGCCGTGGCGGCGGTGCTGCGCGTGCTGCTGGTGTTCGCACTGGTCACGCCGTTCTGGTCGCTGTTCGACCAGAAAGCCTCCACCTGGGTGTTGCAGGCGAATGCCATGAGCATGCCGGACTGGCTGCATCCCGCGCAGATGCAGGCGGTGAACCCCGCCCTGGTGCTGTTGCTGATTCCGTTCAACAACCTCGTGCTGTTTCCGTTCCTGCGCCGGCTGGGTATCGAGCCGACGGCACTGCGCCGCATGACCGCGGGCATCGCGTTCTCCGCGGTCGCCTGGGTGATCGTGGGCTTCATTCAGCTCGCGATCGATGGCGGCGACGCCGTCTCCATCGCGTGGCAGTTGTTGCCGTACATGTTCCTCACCATGGGCGAGGTACTGGTCTCGGCGACCGGGCTGGAGTTCGCCTATAGCCAGGCACCGCCGTCGATGAAGGGCACGCTGATGAGCTTCTGGACGCTCAGTGTCACCGTGGGCAACCTTTGGGTGCTGCTTGCGAACGCGGGCGTGCGCAACGACGCCGTGCTGGCGGGCATCGCGGGCACCGGCATCGGCGCGACCGCGTTCCAGATGTTTTTTTTCGCGGCGTTCGCCGCCGTGGCGGCGCTGGCCTTTGGCCTGTATGCCCGCAGGTATCGCGAAATGGACTACTACCGCCACGCATGACGTTTCCTCCACGGCGCGGCGCGGACGATCCCGCTGTTGCCCTAAGGGAGCGAAGCCATGCCAACACCGAAACACGCATCTCCATCGCCGGTCCCTGCTGCCACCGAGTGGCCGGACAAGGTCGTGCTCGTGACCGGCGGTGCACAGGGCATAGGCAAAGGCATCGCACAGGCGGTGCTGGAGGCGGGCGGCAGCGTGCTCATCGGCGACGTCGACGCCGAGGCCGGCAGGGCCTGTCTGGACGAATGGGACGTGGGCGGCCGTGCGGCTTTCCTCGTGCTCGATGTCGCGAAGGAAGCCAGCGTCAAGCGTTTCATCGCCGGCGCGCTGCATCGCTTTGGCAGGATCGACGGCTTGGTGAACAACGCAGGCATCGCCGATCCCGAATCGGGGCCGCTGGAACGGCTCGAATGGAGCGAGTGGAAACGTCGCATCGACACGAACCTCGGCGGCACCTTCCTCTGCAGCAAGCATGCGCTTCCCGCGTTGAAGAAAAGCAACGGCGCCATCGTGAACATCGCCTCGTCGCGCGCCCATCAGTCGGAGCCGGACACCGAAGCCTATGCCGCAAGCAAGGGCGGCATCGTGGCCTTCACGCACGCACTGGCGATCAGCGCCGGACCGGTGCGGGTGAATGCGATCGACCCGGGCTGGATCGTCGTGGACGAATGGAAGAAACCCTCCGCGCGCCGCAAGGCGAAGCTCTCCGCCGCGGACCACGCACAACATCCGGTCGGCCGCGCGGGCCTGCCGCCGGACATCGGTGCGCTGGCCGTGTTCCTGCTGTCGTCGCAGGCAGGCTTCATCACCGGTGAGAACTTCACGGTGGACGGCGGGATGAGCCGGAAGATGCAGTATGTATGAATGCTCTGTGTGGGAGCCGCTTCAGCGGCGATGGGTGCTCGCGGCGAGCTTGCCCGCTACCGCGGGATCGCCGGCACAGCCGGCTCCCACAAGGTTCACTCACTGCTATGGCGGCTCCCGCAGTTTTAGCTAGGGCGTCGCGGCCGAGACTCGCCATACCGTGTTGCCCACGTCGTCGGCGATGAGCAGCGCGCCGTCCTTGTCGAACACCACGCCTACCGGCGCACCATAGAGTTCCTTCTCGTCCTTGGAATGGAAGCCGCTCACCAGGGTTTCTGGCTTGCCGACGGGCCGTCCGTTCTGGAACGGGACGAAGACCACGGCATAGCCGCTCAGCGGGGATCGATCCCAACTGCCGTGCTCGCTGACGAACGCGCCGTTCTGGTACTGCGCCGGCAACGCGTTCCGCTGGCTCAGGAGGAAGCCGAGGGCGGCCACGTGCGAGCCGAGTGCGTAATCGGGGCTGATCGCCTTCTGCACCATGTCGGGCCGCTGCGGTTTCACGCGCGTGTCCACATGCTGGCCGTAATAGCTGTACGGCCAGCCGTAGAAGGCACCTTCCTTCACCGACGTCATGTAGTCGGGTACCAGATCGTTGCCGATCTCGTCGCGCTCGTTCGCGATGGCCCAAAGTGTGTTCGTCGTCGGATCCCATTGCAGGCCGGTTGGATTGCGGATGCCCGAGGCATAGATGCGGCTGCCGCGGCTGGCGACATCCACTTCCAGCACGTTGGCCCGGCGATACTCCACCTCCATGCCGTTCTCGGTGATGTTGCTGTTCGAACCCACGCCCACGTAGAGCTTGCTGCCGTCGCCGTTCGCCTGCAGGGCCTTCGTCCAATGGTGGTTCACTGTCGACGGAAGGTCGGTGAATTCCGTGCCGGGAGCGTCGACGCGGGTGGCTCCCTCCGTGTAAGGGAAGGTGACGATCGCATCGGTATTGGCGACGTACAGCGTGCTGCCGATCAGCTGCACGCCGAATGGCGAATGCAGGTGCTCGATGTAAGTGTGCTTTTCCCACTGACCGGTGCCCGTCTTGCGCAGCAGCGTGATGCGATCGCCGCCTTTCGCACCCTTTCCCGAGGTGTTCTTGACCATGCCGGCAATCAGTTGCTTCGGCGTCGTCACGGCTTCCTCGCCGGGTCCGTTGGCCTCGACGACGAGCACGTCGCCGTTGGGAAGCGTCAGCAGTTGCCGCGGGTGCTTCAGGTCGCCGGCGATCTTTTCGATCTTCAGCCCCGGCGCGACGGTCGGTGTGGCGCCCTCTTTCCAGCCGGTGAAGCGCGGTACTTCCATGGGTGGAAGAAGGAAGTTACGGGCCTTCGGCAGCGACGGATCGCCGCCCACCTGATCGGCCGCGTTCTGTTCGCTCTTGCCTGCGCAGCCGGCCAGCGTCAGCACGCAGGCGAGGGCTAGTACGGCGGGCTTTAATGCCTTAGTCATGGGCGATCTCCCGAACCGTCGAATAATGCACCGCGATCACCACATGGCCGATGGCGATCAGCAGCACGGTGACGATGGAAAGCCACAGCCCGGCTGGCATGATCCCGTAGGCGTCGCGCGTGTGGACGAAGGCGTTGAGTATCGCGGCGACGATGGCGACCACATTGAGCCAGAAGTCGACATGGTCCGCGGAACTGCCGAATCGGCGCGAGGTGATCCAGACCTGGGTGAGGTTCACCAGGCGAGGCACGATGGCAAGCAGCAGGCCGAGGGTGATCAACCATGCCGCGCCCTTCGCCCAGAGTATGGTGCCCGTTTTCGCATAGACGCCATCGAAGATGAGGGCGGCAACGAAGAACCCGAACGGAATCGGGTTCAGGAGCGCATAGATGGCATTGGCCACGGCGGAGCGGCGCGGTGGGTAGCTCATGACGGGTCCCCTTGGATGGACTGCCCGATAGTAGACCCGCTACACGTCGACGCGATGTATGGACAGGCCCAGGGTGGTCCCTAGTAGCGCAGCGGGATGGAGGTGCGCTTGCCGGGGCCGAAGCGCCTTGCGGCCTCGTCATAATCCCATTGCTCCACCACGCATTCGTCACCCCGCTCGCGCCGGATGACATGGAACGAGTTGCTCATGCCCTCGCGAATGCGCTTGGATACGGCCGTACCCGCCTGCACCGACCAGAGCGGGCGCGCACGATCTTGTCCCTCGACGCCCAGCGGCCGAACGTAGGGCAAGTGGATGTGGCCGCCCAGCACGAGGTCGGCGCCGGCCTCGGCCCACGCGGCGACGGCGCGCTCGTGGTTGATCAGCAGGTTCGCGATGTCCTTCTCGCGTATGACGTGCACCGGCTGGTGCGTGACCACGATGCGAAGCGGGTTGCCGCCAGCGCTACGCAAGCGCGTGCAGACCCGCTCTATCTGCGCATCCGACACCTCGCCGTTCTTGTGCCGGCCGGGGCGCACCGTGTTGACCCCGATGGCCAGCACGTCGTCGTCTTCGAATACCGGCTCCAGATCGCGTCCGAACGCGCGCCGGTAATTTCCGAACGGGTTCAACGTGCGCGCGACGAGGTTGAAAAGCGGCACATCGTGGTTTCCCGGTATCACGAGGGTCGGACGCGCATAAGCGTCGACGAACCGCCGGGCCGCGGCAAACTGCGAGCGGCGGGCGCGCTGTGTGAGGTCCCCGGACAGGATGACCAGGCGCGGCGAGAGCGACACGATCGCCTCGTGCAGGGCCGCCACCACGTCGGGGCGCTCGGTGCCGAAATGCGGGTCGGAGATCTGAACGATCAGGCTCAACCCGGGTCCTCCCCCGGCTGGCGCTCGCCATCGGTCAGCAGGCGCAAGGGCCGCGGGGCGGCGCGGAAGACGATGGGTGGCTTCAGCCAGACAATTTCCCCGTCGACGGCCACCTTGATGGCGTGCCGATGGTGTTTCGGCACGACCGTGATCTCCCGGAAGGGGAAACTTACGGCCTGCTCCGCTTCGCCTAGCTTGCCGAGGGCGCCCCTGAGCATGATGCCGAGCATGGTCAGCTTGCCGATCGGTTTGAGGACGAGCCCCGCGAGCGTGCCGTCGTTGCGCCGCACGTCCGCCGCTTCGGGCAGGCCGATCTTTTCCAGCTGTAGGGCATTGTTGCCCACGAACAAGGTGGGCGTCCGCAGCGTGCGTGTCTGGGTGCCGTCGCTCACCTCGATGCGCAGCGGCCGGTACCCGCGCATCATCGTCGCGAGCCCGGACCACAGGGCCACAATGCGATGCCGGCCGAAGCGCTGTTTCCAGGCTTCGCGGTCTTCGAGCACCTGCGGATAGAGGCCCAGGCTGCCGTTGACCAGGAAGATGCGGTCGTTGACCATGCCGATCTGCACGTCTCGCGGCGTGGCGCGCAGCAATTTCTCGGTGGCTTCCGTTGTATCCGCGGAAATGCCGTGGGTCCGGCCCACGAAGTTGAAGGTGCCCTGGGGAAGCACCCCCATCACGAGGTCTTCGGTCCACGCGGTGCCCGCCACGCAGTTGATGGTGCCGTCGCCGCCTGCCGCCACGATCGCGCCGCCGCTGGACTTCGCATAGTCGGCGGCCTCCCGCACCACCTCCTTGATGTCGCGCTCGCCGTCGATCGGAAAGAATCGGTGGGGCCTGCCTGCGGCATCCAGGATGCGCGCGATCTCTTCACGGGCGGCACCGGCCTCTCCGTGGCCGGAACCGGTGTTCATCACGATGGCAAAGGACGGAGCGTGGGCTGGGGTAGGCATGGACACAAGGAAGCATCCGTGCCGTCACGACCGCATGAAATCACGAGGCCGCCCTTCGGCCCTCGCGCAGGCGCACGTATTCCGCGCTGCCGGCACACAGGGTCACCCAGGCCAGGCCGGTCGCGTAGCCCGCGAGCACGTCGCTGAAGTAGTGCACCTGGAGGAGGATGCGGCTGATGCCTACGAGGGTGATCATCGCGACGGCTGAGACCACGATCGAGCGATGCCAGCGTGGCGGGCACAGCACGAGCAGCACGTAGGCCAGCATGCCGAAGAAGACCATCGATCCGGAGGCGTGACCGCTCGGGAAGCTGTAGCTGTGCTCCACGATGAAGCCATGGTCGTGCAGCGGCCGCTCGCGCCGGAACCATCCCTTCAACGCCGCGTTGATCAGCGCCGTGCCGAGGAGGGTCGTGATCCATGCCCCGGCGAGGCGTCGATGCCGTCGCCACAGGAGCCCGAGGAAAATGGCGGCGGCGGCTACGCCGAGCACGACCGCATCGCCGGCGTGGGTGAGCAGGGCGATCACGCGTAATGCCGCCTCCGGCATGTTCGCGCGCAACTGGCCGGCCAGCGCGGTATCGAACGCCGCCAGGCCGGCGGCGTCGCGAATCTCGACGGCGATTGCAGCGGCGATCGTCAGCATGGCAACGACCACGGCGACGGTGGTGGCCGGCCGCAGGAGGGCGCGCGCCGCGGCATCCTGGCCCTCGCGCCGGCGCACGGCCCGCCGCCAGGCCAGATCGGCGCCACCCAGGGCGATCGCGAGGAGCACGGCCCAGATCGACAGGGCATGGCGGCTGATCCACTCCGCGTCCATTCCGTTTGCTCCTCGTGTCGTGGCAGGATCGGCCATGTTGCCACGCCGCGCCTCCGCGGCCAGAGGGGGTCCCCACCGATGAAGAACCTGACCCGTGCGCTTGCCGCGCTCGCGCTCCTTGCCACCACGGTCGCCGCACAGGCCGACGATGCGCCGCTCGCGCATCGCATCGTCCGCGTTTCCCTTCCCGGTACCGTCGGCGAAGGCACCTCTGGCCGACTCATCGTGTTCGCGGCACCGGCGTCGGGGAGCGAAAAGCCCGAGGCGGTGGACACCAATCCGTTCCAGCCGAAGTCCGTATCCGTGGCGGCGCGTGAGGTCAGCTGGATCGCGCCGGGCCAGTCGGTGGACCTGGACACCGACGGGGAGGCCTTCCCGGCCGGGTTCTCGACCCTGCCGCCGGGCGATTACTACGTCCAGGCCGTGCTCGATGTCGGCCACGATTACAACTACTCCGGCCGGCATGCCGGCGACCTCCTCAGCGAAGTCACGAAGGTGAAGTTCACTCCGGGCGGCACTCTGCCTGTCCTGGCTCTGAGCAAGACCGTGCCGCCGACCGACCCCTGGGCGCTTTCACCGAAGCTGCCGCAGGCCGTGCGCGACGCGCTGCCGGAAGCTCGCCAGCATGCCCATGCCGAAGTCATGGAAAGCCCGCTGCTCACGGCATTCGGCGGGCGGTCTCAGGTCATCCGCGCCTGGGTGCTCACGCCACCGGGATACGACCCGAAGGGCATCGCACGCTATCCCACGGTGTATCTGACGCACGGGTTCACCGGGGGCTTCGACCGTTACGCGGGCACCATCGCCGCGATATGGCTGGCCATGGCGAAGAAAGAGATGCCGCCGATGATCTGGGTGCTGCTCGACGAATCCGGCCCCACCGGTACGCACGAGTTCGCCGATTCCGTGAACAACGGCCCGTGGGGCCAGGCGCTGACCACGGAATACATTCCGTGGCTGGAAGGCCGGTACCGCATGGACGGCAAGGCGAGCGGCCGGTTCCTCAACGGCCATTCGTCCGGCGGCTGGGCCACGCTCTGGTTGCAGACGCGCTATCCGAAGATCTTCGGCGGCACCTGGTCCACCTCGCCCGATCCCAGCGACTTCCGCGACTTCACGGGCATCGACCTGTCCGCGCCGGGCGCCAACGCCTACCGCAAGCCGGACGGCAGCGAAAACCCGCTGGTGCGCGACAAGGGCAAGGTGATTGCCACCTTCGAGACATTCGCGAAACTGGAACGCGTGCTGGGCGCCTACGGCGGGCAGCTCGCCTCGTTCGAATGGGTGTTCTCGCCGCGCGGCAAGGACGGGCGGCCGCAGCCCATGTTCAATCGCGACACCGGCGCCGTGGATCCGCAGGTCGCTGCCTACTGGCGAGCCCATTACGACATCGCCGAGCGCCTGCGGACGCAGTGGCCCACGCTGAAACCCGACCTCGATGGGAAGATTCACGTCATCGTCGGTACGGCGGACACGTTCTATCTCGACGGCCCTGCGAAGCTCCTCAAGGAGACGCTCGACGGCTTGCACGCCCGCAGCGACATACGTTTCCTTCCAGGGAAGACCCACTTCGACCTCTACAAGCCGGGCGACGACGGGCAGGAGTTGCTGACGAAGATCGCGTGGGAGATGTACCGCGTGGCGCGCCCCGGCCAGGAGCGCTAGGGCCTGCTCGTGTTCGACCAACGTCCAGAGGCGCCCGCTGGGCGCCCGATCTAATCTCATAGGCCCGTTCTCCCGGATGCGAGCATGGACTACGACACCGCCTGGCGACGCTCGGTCGACGAACCCGAAGCCTTCTGGGCCGAGCAGGCGCGGCTGATCCATTGGGAGACGCCCCCGCAGCGCATACTCGATGCGGCGAACCCGCCGTTCCGGCGCTGGTTCGTCGGGGGAACGACGAACCTCTGCCATAACGCCGTCGATCGCCATCTCGACGCACGTCCCGACCAGCTGGCCATCGTCGCCGTTTCGACCGAAACGGGCGTCGTTCGCGAGATCACTTATCGCGAACTCCATCGGGAGGTGAACACGTTCGCCGCTACGCTCGTGGAGCTCGGCGTCGGCCGGGGCGACCGCGTCGTCATCTACATGCCGAACGTGGCCGAAGCCGTTTTCGCGATGCTCGCCTGCGCGCGCGTGGGAGCGATCCACTCGGTGGTCTTCGGCGGCTTCGCCGCGCACAACCTGGCGCTGCGCATCGACGACGCGGAACCGGTGCTGCTCATCTGCGCGGATGCCGGCATGCGCGGCGGCAAGGTCATCCCGTACAAGCCGCTGGTGGATGCCGCGTTGCGCGAGGCGAAGGCGGCGCCTCCGCATGTGCTCGTGGTGAGCCGCGGGCTCGACACCGACATGGCGTGGAACGAAGGGCGGGACGTCGACTACGCCACGCTGCGCGCGAAGCACGACGGGGCAGACGTGCCGGTGACCTGGCTGGAGTCGAACGAACCGAGCTACCTGCTTTACACCTCCGGTACCACCGGCAGGCCAAAGGGCGTGCAGCGCGACGTGGGCGGCTACGCGGTGGCGCTCGCCGTTTCCATGACCGCCATCTTCGATCTGCAGCCGGGTCAGACGATCCTTTGCACGTCGGACGTGGGCTGGGCTGTGGGGCATTCGTACAATGTTTACGGCCCGCTGATCGGTGGCTGCACGGCCATCCTCTACGAAGGCCTGCCCACGGGGCCGGATCCGGGCGTGTGGTGGCGCCTGTGCGAGGCCTACGGCGCACGCACCCTGTTCTCGTCGCCCACCGCGGTGCGCATGCTGAAGAAGCAGGACGCATCCTGGTTGCGAAAGTACGACCTGTCGGCCCTGAAGTGGATTTTCCTGGCGGGCGAGCCGCTCGACCGCCCCACATACGACTGGCTCACGGAAGGCACGGGCAAGACCGTGATCGACAACTACTGGCAGACCGAGACGGGCTGGCCGGCGCTGTCGCTGATGCCCGGCCTCGACCTGAAGCCGGTGAAACCGGGATCGCCCGGATTCCCCATCTTCGGCTATCGCATGCGCGTGATCGACGAGGGTACGGGCGAAGAGAAGGCCCCAGGCGAAAAAGGCGTGCTGGTCATCGAACCGCCGCTGCCGCCCGGTTGCCTCACGACCATCTGGCGCGACGACGAACGTTATCGCCGTAGCTACTTCGGGCATTTCAAGGAACTGCTGTACAGCTCGCTGGACTGGGCGGTGCGCGACGAGGAAGGCTATTTCTTCATCCTCGGACGCACCGACGACGTCATCAACGTCGCGGGGCACCGCCTGGGCACGCGCGAGGTGGAAGAATCCGTGGCCACCCTAGGGGCCGTGGCCGAGGTGGCGGTGGTCGGCATCGTCGACGAACTCAAAGGGCAGGTGCCCGCGGTGTTCGCGACACTGAAGCAGGGGGTCAGCGACGATCCGCGCGACGTCGCGCAGGCCATGGAGCGACGTGTGGTGGAACTGCTCGGCGGCCTCGCGCGGCCCGCATGCGTCTACGTGGTCGGCGCCTTGCCCAAGACGCGTTCGGGCAAGCTGCTGCGCCGATCCTTGCAGGCGCTCATGCAGGGCACCGATCCCGGCGATCTCTCCACACTCGACGATCCGAACTCCCTCGAGGAGATCCGCAAGGCCATCGCGCACGGACCGCATTGCGGGCAGCGGCCGTCCGGTTAGAGGCCCCTCCGTACCTTCAGATCGCAACCCCGCCGTGGTAAAGTCGGATGGCTAAACGATGAGCCAGCCGCTCGGCAAGCCCCAGTCGTCTCACCGACTTCTCCTCAAGGGGCTGCACCATGTCTCATCGCCATCGAGCGTTTCCGCGTCTCTCCCTGCTTTTTCTCGGCCTTTCCGTCGCCTTTTCCACAGCGCATGCCCAGGATGCCGCGCACGGGAAAGGCGATGGCGACGCGGATACGACCACACTGGATGCGGTACGGGTCCAGGGGCAGGCCGCACCGACCTATACCGCGGAGTCGTCCGCCGCCGCCACGCGCCTGCCGCTGTCGCTGCAGGACACGCCGCAATCCATCAGCGTCATCACCCGCCAGCGCATCGAGGACCAGCACCTCACCAACGTGCGTTCGGTGCTGGACAACTCCGTCGGCGTCTCCTCCAGCCAGTACGACACCGAGCGCGTCGTGTTCTGGTCGCGCGGCTTCCAGATCGAGAACGTCGCCAACGACGGCGTGCCGGTCGCTCCGGGCCTCAATGCGAGTTCCGCCGATGCCACGCTGGACACGGCGCTCTACGACCGCATCGAAGTGGTGCGCGGCGCATCGGGCCTGCTGAGCGGTGCGGGTAGCCCCGCCGCGCTGATCAACTTCGTGCGCAAGCATGCCGACAGCCGCACGCCACAGGCCGAGGCCACCGTCAGCTACGGCTCGTGGAACACAAAGCGCGCCGAGTTCGATATCGCCTCGCCACTGAACGCATCGGGCAGCATCCGCGGACGCATGGTCGGCGTGCACGAAGACGGGGACTCCTACCTCGACCGCTACAGCAATGCGAAGAACGTGTTCTACGGCGTGGTCGATGCCGACCTGGGCGACCGTACCGTGCTGAGCGTGGGCTACGATTACCAGAAGACCAAGCCGAAGGGTGTCACCTGGGGCACGTACCCGGTGTTCTACGACGACGGCGGTTTCCTCTCGTGGCCGCGCTCGTTCACCAGCGCGGCGAACTGGACCTTCTGGAACCAGAAGACCCAGACCGCCTTCGTCGATCTCAAGCACAGCTTCGACAACGGCTGGCAGTTGCACGCGATAGCCAGTCACCGGCAGACAGACGGCGACGACGCGCTGTTCTACGTCTACGGCTGGCCCAACAGGGAAACGGGCGAGGGCATCACTCCCTACGCCTACCGCAGCCGGCAGCACGGCAGGCAGAACATGCTGGACGTGTATGCGTCCGGCCCGTTCCAGGCGTTCGGCCGCGAGCATGAGCTGGTCGTGGGTGCCAGCGGTTCGCACTACTCGAACGACGCCTATGAATACCCGCACGGCGACCTGCCGGACCCCGGCAACTTCCTCGACTGGACGGGACAGTACCCCTATCCGGATTTCGCTGCGACCGCGAACCGCGCTTCGCTCATCAGCACCAGGCAGAAGGGCCTCTACGCCGCTGCGCGCCTCTCGCTGGCCGATCCGCTGAAGCTCATCGTGGGCGCGCGCCGCACTCGTTGGACGAACGACACGAACGACGCCTCGGCGGGCGTGTATCACCAGAAGCAGGACAAGACCATTCCCTACGCGGGTCTGATCTACGACATCACCCCGGTCTATTCGGCGTTCGCGAGCTACACGCAGATCTTCGATCCGCAGGACAACCGCCGTGTAGACGGTAGCTTCCTCGATCCGATGGTCGGCAGCAGTCGCGAAGTCGGTATCAAGGGTCGCCACTTCGGTGGGGCGTTGAACACGTCGCTCACGTTCTTCGATACCCGCCTGTCCAGCGTCGCCGAGGCCGACGTCGGCAAGCTTCTTCCCGATGGCATCACGCAGGCGTATTACAGCGTCGACGGCACGCGCTCGCGTGGCTACGAATTCGAAGCGTCGGGTGCGTTCTCCGATGCATGGAACGGCACGGTGGGCTGGTCGCACTTCAACGTGAAAGGCCCCGGCCACACCGGCGAATTGCGCCCGGCCCTGCCGCGCACGCTCGTGCGCACGTTCACCACGTATCGGCTGCCTGGCCAGCTCGCCGGCCTGACTCTCGGCGGCGGCGTCAACTGGCAGGGCCCGAGCCACACCTTGGTGGACGGCCCTAACGGACCGCAACGCGTCGATCAGTCGTCGGTATTCCTGGTAACGGCGATGGCACGCTACGCGTTCGACGATCGCGCCTCGCTGCAGATCAATGGCGAGAACCTGCTTAACCGGAAGTACTTCGTGCTCGATAACTACAGCAACCTGTATTACGCACCCGGCGCGACGTATACGGTTTCGTTCAATTACAAGTTTTTCTGAGCTGCAATGACCTTGTGGGAGCCGGCTACGCCGGCGATCCCGCGGCAACAGGCGCTCCCGCGAGCACCCATCGCCGCTGAAGCGGCTCCCACAGGCAACGACAGAAGGCTTATTGACGCCGTTTTTACGGTGCGCTATACCTTGCCGAAGCGCCGCATCGCCATCGCGTGCGGTGTCTACCTCGGGGGTGTCATGCCGCACCGCAGCCACAATCCAGCACATCCGGGTTGCGCCATGGCGGAGCCGTCGTTCCCCTTCGTGCAGGCCGACGGCCAGCGCATACTCTCCCGCGCCAAGCTCAGTGCCCTGCGCTCGCGTGGCAAATCCCTCGCCGGCTATTCGCCGCCGCGCCATACCCGCTGATCCGTTTCTCCTGATCGGCCTCCCTTCCTGATGAGCCCGCGTCGCAAGCGGGCATGACATGACGTTCGCCTGATCGCGTCTCGCGCGCGTACAGGCAGCGTGTGCATGTCGAAGGTCGCTGGTCGACATATCCGCAGCATGGGCGGAGGGCTTCGTGCTGCCTGCAGCGACACTTTCGGGGTGGGGTGACATATGCGTAACAGTCATGATCTGACGAAGAAGACACTTGTGCTGGCCATCTGTATGGCCTGCGGTTTCCTGGGTGCACCGGTGCACGCGCAACAGGCCGCCGGCGAGGATGCGCCGGTGACGGCCGCCGGGGAGAAGACGGAAAAAGGAAAGAACGAGAAGGACAAGGCCGTACAGCTGAAGGCGCTGAGCGTCGTGGCCAACCGCTACGAGGCGACGAACATCCGCATGGATTCGGTCAATACGGTGGACGTGCTCTCGGCGAACGACCTGCAGCACACCGCCGTGCACAACGTGGCCGAAGCGCTCGGCCTGATGTCCGGTGTGAACGTGACCACGACGGGTACCGGTTATTTCGGGGGCGTCGACGGCGCAGCGCGCGGCGAGGGCATGTTCGCTTCCGTGCGCGGGCTGCCTTCGGAGTACAACGTGAACCTGGTGAACGGCAGCAACGTCGCCCAGGGCATGCCTTACAGCCGCAGCGTGCAGCTCAGCCTGTTGCCGCCGTCGGGCTTGCAGACCATTGTGCTCAACAAGACCTCCACGGCCGACATGGACGGCGACGCCATCGGCGGCACCATCGATTTCCGCACGCCGAGCGCGTTCGATTTCAAGAAGGATTTCAGCGGCAGCGTCACCGCGAGCGGCCGCAGCGAAAGCCGAGCACGCGATTACGGCGGCAGCGGCCTGGGTGGCGGACTGGCCGGTGAGTTGCAGAGCAAGTTCGGTGAAGAAAAACAGTTCGGCGTCTACGTCAGTGCGTACTACGACTACCGCAATATCGCCAACAGCGAGGTCGGCGCGGCCGAAAGCGCCAGCAATGACGGATCGTGGGCTTTCCTGCATGCCACCGCCGAAGGCGACAACGCGCCGGGTTACGACCCGCAGCACAACCTCACCAGCATCGGCACCAACGTCGGTATCGCCTCGGGTTTCGAGCGCCGCTACGGCGGCAACATGTCGTTCGACTGGAACATCGATCCCACCTTCCACGCCTACGCCAAGATGTCTTACGCGTATGCGCTTACCGAACAGAACACCACGTACAACCAGTTGCTGCCGCAGGACGTGACTTACGTGCCCACGGCAACGCCGGGCGTGTACACGCCGAACATCGGCCGCATCGCCAATCGCTTCTGGTTCGAAACCAACCCGGAGCGCGCCGATCTCGGCACCATCCAGTTCGGTGCGGACAAGACGGCGGGGGGCTGGACGATCTCGCCGAACGTGTTCTGGAGTATCGGCCGCAACGATCGCCCGGAGCATGTCGAGATCGACGGGCGCGAGGACAAGTACTCGCAGGACAACTTCGCCTATGACAGGAGCTCGCTGCTCTCCTACGGCGGCAATCACTTCCCGTATCCGGTATTGACACCGGCGCTCCTGGGTTCGGTGAACAACATCCAGAACATGTGGGCGAACGATTACGGCGAAGTCACCCGTATTCGTTCCGGCCAGAAACGGGGCGGCGCGAAACTCGACCTGCGCTACGACTTCGAGGACGGCCCGGTGCAGTCGGTGAAGTTCGGCGTGAAGTACAGCGACAGCTCGCGCACCTTCACCAACCGCGACTGGAGCACCGGCGGTATCAACGACGGCACCACCACGCTGGACGACCTGGGCATCTTCAAGGGGTATTACAACCAGATCTTTCCCGGCAAGTATCCGTGGAGGACGCCGGACGTGAGTCGCGCCGCGGTCGCGGCCCTGATCGATGCGCATGTCCAGCCCTCCGATCTGGACACGTGCAGCCAGCTCGACTTCAACAACTTCAACTGCGACACCATGCGCGGTACCGAGGCAGTTTCCGCCGCCTACGCCATGGCGACCATCGAGCAAGGGCCGCTGGAGATCATTCCTGGCGTGCGCTTCGAGCACACCTCCATCCACAACACATTCTGGACGACGCCGCAGGACCCCGACGGCAACGAGTTGCCGGGCTACTTCTCCAACAATCGCACCATCTACAACGAACCGCTCGGCAGCCTGTTCATCAACTACCGCCCCGGTGGCAATGTGGTGTTCCGTGGCTCGATCTGGCAGAGCTATACGCGGCCGGCGTTCGTCCAGCTTGGCGGCGGCGAGCAGATCAGCGTGTCCAATGGCGTGACCACGATCACCCGCGGCAACCCCGATCTGGACCCGATCAAGGCCACCAACGTCGACCTGGGCGCCGAATGGACCACCGCCAGCGGCGGGTTCTTCTCGCTCACCGGCTATTACAAGAAGCTGAGCGATTACATCTACGACAGCGGTGGCGGCCAGGCCAACCCGAACACCTCGGGTGTGGGCACGGTGCTGACAAAGACGCCGACGAACGGTGGCGATGGTCGCGTGTACGGCATCGAAGCCACGGTGCGGCAGAAGTTCGAGAACCTGCCGGGGGCCTGGAACGGCCTCGGCTTCAGTGTCAACGCTACCAAGCAGAACTCGCGCGTGGATCTGGGCCGGGACGGCTTCGAGCACGAGCGTCTCCAGCAGGCCCCGCGCACGATGGCCAACGCGGAAGTGTTCTACGAGAAATACGGTTTCTCGCTGAATCTGAGCTACCACTACACGGGTTCGTACATCTCCACGTACGACTTCCTGAACCAGGGTGCCCCGTGGGACGACCTCTGGCTCCGGCCGATCCGGCGCGTCGACCTGCACGCCGGTTACGCGCTGGCCAACGGCCTGCAATTCGACCTGCAGATCAGCAACCTGACCAGGCAATACCAGTATTGGTCGCACATTGGCCGTTACAGTCTGGCCAATTCGGATATCGTCGATGCGGGCCGCACAGCCCTGGTCACCGTGAAGTACTCGTTCTGAGTGGGAGCGGACGCATGACGGGATGGCGCGAAGGCGACACGCGGGTGTTGGCGAATGCCGTGCCGCCGCGGGCGATCGGGTTCTGGGGCGGCCTCTCGGCCAACGTGCTGAACATGATCGGCATCGGGCCGTTCGTCACCATCCCGCTGGCGCTTTCCGCGCTGGCGGGTCCGGCAGTGCTGCTGGGCTGGATCGCCGGCGCCTTTCTCTGCCTGTGCGACGGACTGGTGTGGGCCGAGCTGGGTTCCACGATCCCCGAATCCGGCGGGCCCTATCACTACTTGCGCGAGGCCTATGGCCGGGAACGGGCAGGGCGGCTCTTCGGTTTCCTCTACCTCTGGCAGACGCTGCTGACGGCGCCGCTGTCGATCGGCTCCGCAGCGGTGGGCTTTGCGCAATACGCGGGGTACCTCGTGCCTTCCCTGGGCGAGGGCGGTCGCGTCGTCGTCGCCGCCACGCTCTGTTTGCTGAACACGGCGATCCTTTACCGCAAGGTGGGCGATATCCAGAAGCTGTCGCTGGTGGTCACCGTGGCTGTGGTGGCCGCCGCGCTATGGATTGTCCTCACCGGCATCATGCACTTCGACATGGCGACGGCGCGGCATTTCATGGATGCGCCGATGGCCTCCGGCAAGGGTTTCTGGCTGGGGCTCGGTGCGGTGTCGCTGATCGCCGTGTACGACTACGGCGGCTACAACAACGTTTGCATGCTCGGCGGTGAGGTGAAGCAGCCGCGGCGCACCATTCCGATGGCCGTGCTGGTGTCGATTCCGGTGGTGGCCGTCCTCTACCTTGGTCTCAACGTCAGCATCCTCGGCGTGTTGCCCTGGGAACAGGCAGCGCACTCCACCGCGGTGGTGGCCGACATGATGCAGGCGGTGCACGGCGCGTGGGGCGGCACGCTGGCCGTTGTGCTGATCCTCGTCGCCAGTTGGGGGTCGGCGCTGGTCGTGTTGCTCGGCTATTCGCGCGTGCCCTATGCCGCCGCCGCGGCCGGCCAGTTCTTCCGTGCCTTCGCACGGCTGCATCCGCGCGACGGCTTCCCCACGGTGTCGCTGCTGTTCGTCGGGATCACCTCCGCGCTTGCGTGCTTCCTTTCGCTGGAGAGGCTGATCGGCCTGCTGATGGTGGTGCAGATCCTGTTCCAGTACATCGCGCAGTGTTTCGCGGTGGTGGCCCTGCGACGGCGCCCGCGTGTCGAGGGAGCATTCCACATGCCGCTGTATCCACTGCCGATTGCGGTCAGCGTTGCCGGCTGGCTTTACCTCGTCGCCACCAGCGGCGTTCCGACCATGCTGACCGCCTTCGTCGCCATCGCGGCGGGCAGCCTCCTTTTCCTCTGGCAAGCACGGAGAACCCGCACGTGGCCATTCCCCCGTTGAAGCTCCGGGATGTCGCTGTCGTCGGGGAGATCTTCGCCGACCACGTCTTCACCGGCTTTTCCCATTGGCCGCGCCCCGGCGAGGAGGTGATCGCCAGGAGCTACGTGCGCGAACTGGGTGGCGGCAGCGTGAACACGGCGTGTGGGCTTTCGCGCCTCGGCCGCCGCGTGCGACTCGTCGGGCTGATCGGCGATGCCGACTTCGACTGGTTCGAGCGCCGTCTGGCTGAGTTCGACGTCGGCATGGACGGCATACGCCTGGAGCAGGAGGTTACCGGCACCACCGTCAGTGTTTCCATGCGTGACGACCGCACGTTCTTTACCTACCCCGGCGCCAACCGGGGCCTGCCGGATCTGCTGGCGGTGCCATCCGTCATCGCCGACCTCGCTGCGGCGCGGCACGTGCATTTCGCGATGCCACTGTCGCGTGAGCTGGCTTCGTCCATGTTGCCGCCGCTGCGTGCGGCCGGCTGCACGCTGTCGCTGGATGTCGGCCATTCGCCCGACTGGCTGCGCGACCCCGCGAACGTCGCGACGTGTCGCGAGGTGGACCTGTTCCTGCCCAACGCCACCGAGGCCGAAATGCTCTGCGGCCAGGCGGGCGCCGAGGCTTATATGGCATGGGCGCTGGAGAACGGCCTGCCCCGAACCGTCCTGAAACGCGGCGAACAGGGCGCCGTCGCCGTGGCCGGCGGCGTATCCCACCATGTGGCACCGCCGGTGATCGAGGTGGTGGACACCACCGGTGCCGGCGATGCGTTCAACGCCGGCCTGATCGACGCGTGGCTCGACGACGAAGCCCCTGGCCCTGCGCTGGAGCGCGCCTGCATCTGCGGCGCCCTGTGCAGCACGGCCGCCGGCGCCCTCGCGGCGCTACCCCATTCCCCCCAATTGAGGACCCTTCGTGAACAGACGTACCGATCGTAAGATCGCCCTCGTGGGAGGCGGCAGTGTCCGCTCGCCCCTGGTCGTGTTTGGCGTGAACGAGGCCGCCGAAGCCCTCGGTGCCGCCGAGATGGTGCTTTACGATCCGGACCCGGAACGCCTGCGGGTCATGGTGGACCTGGGCAAGGCGATCGTCCGGCGCGGGGGCGGCCAACTTCGCCTGCGCGCTGCCACCTCCATCGAGGACACCATCGAGGGCGCGGATTTCGTCCTCAACAGCATCCGCATCGGCGGCATCGCCGGCCGTGCCGCCGACGAACGCGTCGCGATCGAGCACGGTTATTCCGGCCAGGAAACCACGGGCCCCGCCGGTGTGGCGATGGGCCTGCGCACCATCCCCGTCGCGATCGAACAGGCCCGGCTGGTCGAGCGCCTCTCGCCGGATGCGTGGCTGGTGAACTTCACCAACCCCGCGGGCCTGATCACCCAGGCGGTGAGCGATCACAGCAAGGCGCGCATCGTCGGCATCTGCGATACACCCACGGAGCTCTTCCACAACATCGCCCGTGCGCTCGGCGAGCCGTTCGAATCCGTGGAATGCGACTACGTCGGCCTCAACCATCTGGGCTGGGTACGCAGCGTGCGCGTGCGCGGCGAAGAGAAGATCGACACGCTGATCGACAGCGACGAGCTGTTGCGCAGCCTGTACCTCGCGCCGCTGTTCGATACCGACATGATCCGTACGCTACGGCTCATCCCCACGGAGTACCTGTTCTTCTACTACGAACGCCAGCGCGCGCTGGCCAACCAGCGCCGCCAGGGCGGCAGCCGTGGCGCCGAGATCGCGACACTGAACGACGAACTGATCGCTGCGTTGAGTTCGCGTCTGGCGGCCGGGCAGGGCGACGAGGCGGTGGACATCTATGCCGCCTATCTCAACCAGCGCTCCGGTTCGTACATGAAACTCGAGGCGGAAGGCGGCTCGGCGTTCGACGACGGTGTGAGCCTGGACGTCGATCCGTTCCGCGTCGCGACCGGCTATCACCGCATCGCTATCGATGTGATGAGCGCACTGACCGGCGCGAAGCCCGCGCCTATCGTCGTCAACACGCGCAACCGCGGGGCGGTGCCGGACCTGCCCGATGCCGATGTGGTGGAGACCCTGTGCGATATCTCGCTCGATCGCATCGAACCGCGCAGGGTCGCGCCGCTGCCCGATGCCGTGGCGGGTCTGGTGCGCTCGGTGAAGGCTTATGAGCGCGCGGCCATTGCCTCGGTGCTGGAAGGTAGCCGCCTGGTGGCCCGCAAGGCCATGCTGATCCACCCGGCGATAGGCGAGTGGACACCCACCGCCAGCCTGCTCGACGCATTGCTGGGGCACGCGAACGAAGACGGCGAATGCCTCTGCCACGGGCCGATGCACCGGTAGCAAGGCGGGCCATCCGCGTGGAAGCGCCGCGGCTACGCCGCGGCGCAGCAAGGCCTTTGGGCGCCCCGTGCGCTAAAATGCCTCCCTTTACGCGGAGAGTTCCATGGCACAGCAACCCTCGCCCGGCGCCCGCTTCCGGGCCGCGCTCGCAGCCGAACAGCCGCTGCAGGTGATCGGGGCGATCAATGCCAACCACGCCCTGCTGGCCAGGCGGGCGGGGTTCCGTGCCATCTACCTGTCCGGCGGCGGCGTGGCCGCGGGCTCCCTGGGGCTCCCCGATCTCGGCATCAACACGCTCGACGACGTGCTTACCGACGTGCGCCGCATCACCGACGTGTGCGACCTGCCGCTCATGGTGGATATCGACACGGGCTTCGGCCCCAGTGCGTTCAATATCGCGCGTACGGTGAAAAGCCTCATCAAGTTCGGCGCAGCGGCCTGTCATATCGAGGACCAGGTGGGCGCCAAGCGCTGCGGCCACCGTCCCGGCAAGGAGATCGTCAGCGCGGGCGAGATGGCCGATCGCGTCAAGGCCGCGGCCGACGCGAAGACCGACGCCGACTTCTTCCTCATCGCGCGCACCGACGCCATCGCGGTAGACGGTGTGGACGCCGCCATCGAGCGCGCCATCGCCTGCGTCGAGGCAGGTGCCGATGCGATCTTCGCCGAAGCGGCGTACGACCTGCCGACCTACAAGCGCTTCGTCGATGCCGTGAAGGTGCCCATCCTCGCCAACATCACCGAGTTCGGCCAGACGCCGCTGTTCAGCACCCAGGAGCTGGGCAGCGTGGGCGTCGGCATCGTGCTCTATCCGCTTTCCGCCTTCCGGGCCATGAACAAGGCTGCGGAGAACGTCTACACCTCGATCCGCCGCGACGGCCACCAGCGCAACGTGATCGACACGATGCAGACGCGCGAAGAACTCTACGACCGTATCGGTTACCACGCCTACGAACGTCACCTCGACGAACTGTTCTCCAAGAAAGGTTAAGGAGTCACGCAATGAGCGACACCCCAACCACCACGGCGCCGAAGGCGAAGAAGTCCGTCGCCCTGTCCGGCGTCGCCGCCGGCAACACCGCGCTTTGCACGGTCGGCCGCAGCGGCAACGACCTGCATTACCGCGGCTACGACATTCACGACCTCGCCGCCAAAGGCTCGTTCGAGGAAGTGGCCTATCTCCTCGTGCACGGCGTGCTTCCGAACTGGATGGAGCTGAACGCCTACCGTGCCAAGCTGAAACGCATGCGCGGCCTGCCGGCTCCGGTGAAGAGCGCGCTCGAGTTGCTGCCCGCAGCCACGCACCCCATGGACGTGATGCGCACCGGCGCTTCGGTGCTCGGCACCGTGCTGCCGGAAAAGGACGACCACAACCTCACCGGCGCACGGGACATTGCCGACCGCCTCATGGCGAGCTTCGGTTCCATGCTGCTGTACTGGTACCACTTCAGCCACAACGGCAAGCGCATCGAAACGGAGACGGACGACGAGTCCATCGCCGGGCATTTCCTGCACCTGCTGCACGGGCGCAAACCCAGCGAACTGCACTCGCACGCGCTGGACCGCTCGCTGGTGCTGTACGCCGAGCACGAATTCAACGCCAGCACCTTCACGGCCCGCGTCATCGCCGGCACGGGGTCCGACATGTATTCGGCCATCACCGGTGCCATCGGTGCGCTTCGCGGGCCGAAGCACGGCGGAGCGAACGAGGTGGCGATGGAGATCATCGCCCGCTACCGCGACGCGGCCGAGGCGGAAGCCGACATTCGCGCGCGCGTCGATCGCAAGGAGATCATCATCGGCTTCGGCCATCCGGTGTACACGGTGTCCGATCCCCGCAACGAGATCATCAAGGAAATCTCGCGCAAGCTCTGCACCGAGGGCGGCAATCCGCGCCTGTTCGAGGTGTCGGAGAAGATCGAGAAGCTGATGTGGGAACTGAAGAAGATGTTCCCGAACCTCGACTGGTACTCGGCCTCGGCCTATCACATGATGGGCGTGCCCACTGCCATGTTCACGCCGCTCTTCGTCATCGCCCGCACCTCGGGCTGGAGCGCCCACGTGATCGAACAGCGCCAGGACGGCAAGATCATCCGCCCGAGCGCAAACTACACCGGCCCGGAAGACCAGGCTTACACGCCGATCGAGAAGCGCTGAATTGCGCGCGGCTCCCGCGGGGTGGATGTCCCTGTGGGAGCCGCTTCAGCGGCGATGGGTGCTCGCGACAAGCGGGCCCGCTGCCGCGGGATCGCCGGCATAGCCGGCTCCCACAGAAGGCAGCCGAGCTTTGTGTGGGAGCCGCTTCAGCGGCGATGGGTGCTCGCGACAAGCGGGCCCGCTGCCGCGGGATCGCCGGCATAGCCGGCTCCCACAGGGGCGCTGTACATGGCGTCGATCAGAGTGCAGCCGCCAGGCGCGTCGCCTGATCGATAGCCCGCTTCGCGTCCAGCTCCGCGGCGACATCGGCGCCGCCGATCAGGCGCACATCCACGCCACGCGCCAGCAACGCATCGTGCAGTTCGCGGTTCGGTTCCTGGCCCGCACAGACCACAACGTGATCGACATCCAGGACCTGCGCCTTGCCGTCGACGACGACGTGCAACCCCGCATCGTCGATCTTTTCGTACGCCACACCGCCGATCATCTGCACGCGCTTGTTCTTCAGCGTGGCGCGGTGCACCCAGCCGGACGTCTTGTTGAGGCGGCCACCCGGCCGCCCCGAGGTCCGCTGTAGCAGCCAGACCTGACGCTCGGGCTTTTCCGGCTGCGCGGTCGTAAGGCCGCCGGGTGTGGTCATGGCCATGTCCACACCCCATTCCTTCGTCCAGCGAGCGATGTCGGTGGTGGGGGAGGGCGTGGCTTCGGTGAGGAACTCCGCGACATCGAAGCCGATGCCGCCGGCCCCGACGATGGCGACCTTGTGTCCGACGGCGGCGTCGTTCTGCAACACGTCGAGGTAGCTCAGCACTTTCGGGTGATCCGCGCCGGGTATGTCCAGCATCCGCGGGCGCACGCCGGTGGCGAGCACTACGGTGTCGAAGCTTCCGGAGGCGAGCGCGTCAGGTGTGGCGTCGGTGCCGAGTCGGCGCTGCACGCCGGTCGCTTCGAGGCGATGGTCGAAATAGCGCAGCGCCTCGTGGAATTCTTCCTTACCCGGAATGCGCTTTGCCATGTTGAACTGGCCGCCGATGACCGGCGCGCGATCGAACAGGGTGACGGCATGGCCGCGTTCGGCAAGCGTGGTCGCCGCTGCAAGACCGGCCGGGCCGGCGCCCACGACGGCGACGCGTTTCCGGGCCGACGCTGGCGCGACGATCAGTTCGGTCTCATGGCAGGCGCGGGGGTTCACGAGACACGAGGCGCGCCGGTTCGCGAACACGTGGTCGAGGCAGGCCTGGTTGCACGCGATGCACGTGTTGATGGCCTCGGGCTGTGCCTTGCGCGCCTTGTTCACCCACTCCGGGTCGGCGAGGAAAGGACGCGCCATGGACACCATGTCGGCATCGCCCCGGGCGAGGATGGCCTCGGCCACATCGGGCATGTTGATGCGGTTGGTGGTGACCAGCGGTATGGACACTTCGCCCTTCATCCGCCGTGTGACCCAGGTAAAGGCGCCACGCGGCACACTGGTGACGATGGTGGGGATGCGCGCCTCGTGCCAGCCGATGCCCGTGTTGATGATGGTGGCGCCCGCGGCCTCGATGCCTTTGGCGAGCGTGACGATGTCCGTCCACGATTGGGCCTCGTCCACGAGGTCGAGCATCGACAGGCGGTACACGATGATGAAATCGCGCCCGACCGCCTCGCGCATGCGTCGCACGATCTCGATGGGGAAGCGCATGCGGTTCTCGGCCGAACCGCCCCAGCGGTCGGTACGACGATTCGTGCGCGCCGTGAGGAACTGGTTGATCAGGTAGCCTTCCGAGCCCATGACCTCCACGCCGTCGTAACCGGCGTCGCGGGCCAGTCGCGCGCTGCGCACGAAGGCGTCGATGCTGCGTTCCACGCCACGCGCCGACAGGGCGCGCGGAGTGAACGGTGTGATCGGGGATTTGATCCGCGAAGGGGCGACGGAGAACGGCTGGTAGCCGTATCGCCCGGCATGGAGGATCTGCATGCAGATCTTGCCGCCTTCCGCGTGCACGGCCCGGGTGACCTTGCGGTGCCGGCCCACGTGCCAGGGCATCGACATCGTTCCGGACATCGGCTTCAGCCAGCCCTGGATGTTCGGCGCCATGCCGCCCGTGACGATGAGCCCCACGCCGCCCCTGGCCCGCTCGGCGTAGAAGGCCGCGAGTTTGTCGAAGTCGGAAGCCTTGTCCTCGAGGCCAACGTGCATCGAGCCCATCAGCACGCGGTTGGGCAGGCTCGTGAATCCGAGATCGAGCGGGGAAAGCAGATGCGGGTAGGCCACGGACGGCTCCGTTCAAACGATCGTTCGAATAATGGTCGGAACCGCCGCGTACGGCAAGTGGCCCGGTGCGCCTTCACGAATTCATCCGCAGCAGCCGCGTTACGGCGTGTATCGGCGCCTTTACAACGCAGCCCGCCCGAAGGCGGGCGGTGGCGTCGCAAATCCGCATGGAATCACGTCTCGCCGCGCACGCGACGGAAGGCACGCAATTTGCTCCTTTGCTGGAACCCGGTGCGTTGGCAGGACGTCCGGCCATCCCGAAAAAACAGGGGTTTCGCGTCGTTCACAGGAGACTCTCCCATGCGTAAGACTCTTATTGCCACGGCGATCTGCCTCGCCACCGGATTGGCACTGCCGGCCATGGCCGACGACACCCAGACCGGAGGTGCGGGCCCCAGCGCGCAGCGCCGGTCGATGGCCATCCAGTATTCCGACAGCTCCACCACCAACAACACGGCAACCAGTTCGTTCAACACCATCTCGACCACCGCGGTGGCCGAAAGCACCCTCAACGGCACCGTGACGGGGAATAACGTCCTGAGCCTCGGCAACGTCGCCATGAACCTCGGCAACGCCAATGGCGCGCGCGGCGGATCCGGCGGCGACGGCTATGGCGCGACCGGCCGTGGCGGCTCCGGCGGAGACGGCGGAGCCAGCGGCAACGCGCGCGCGCGCGGTGCGGTCGGCGGTGATGCCAGCACCAGCAGCGGCGGAGCCTGGGGCGCGAGCATGGCCTACGGCGGCGACACCAGCGGGGACGGCGGCAACTCCAACGGCGACGGCGGCAAGGCGAATGGCCGCGGTGCAGGCGACGATACGGCGACCGGCGGATCCACGGCCGGCACGGGCGGCGCGTCGGCGAGCACGGGCGCGACCTCAACGTCAGGCGATTCCTCGCCCACCTCCACGGGCGGAAGCTCGACGGGTGGTGCGGGCGGTACCGCGACGGCGATGTCGGGCGACGGCGGCGCAGGCGCGGCCGGCGGCTCGGGTTCCGGCGGCTCCGGCACCGGCGGCAGCGGTGGTTCCGGCGGGAACGGCGGTTCCAACTCCGTGGGAACCGGCAGCTACAGCATGGCCAACAACATGGGTAGCGCGGGCTCCACGCTGGCCGGCATCGGCAGCTTCGCGGCCAACTCGGGCGCGTCGTCGCTGATCCAGCAGAGCGTCAACGTCCAGGCCAACCTGAGCGTCGGCGGCGCCCCGTAACACGCGGCAACGGTAGCGAGAAGGGAGCCACGGGGCGCGCCCGCGCCCCGTGGCATCCGAAGGGGATCCCCAGCTCCAGGAGAACACTCATGCCGATGTTCCGACCCCACACCGCGTTCGTGGCGCTTGCCTTGCTGGCCGCCCCGTGCGTGGCCGGCGCGCAGTTGGCGCCACCCGGCGAAGCACCTCCATCGTCGTTCGGTGCGCCCGCGTCGGCCGCCCAGTTGCAGGGCATGACCGGCGGTACCGACACCCATGTCACCAACAACCTCAATACGCAGGAATCGAATGGCACCGTGAGCGAAAACACCGCGAAGGGTACTTACAGCGGCGCGAACTTCGTCGGCGATTCCGCCTTCGGGAATTCGGCGGGCCTGCCCACCGTCATCCAGAATTCGGGCAACAACGTGCTCATCCAGAACAACACCATCGTCAACCTGCGGATGAACCCGTGAAAGCACGCCTCGCCCTCGCCATCGGGTTGCTCGCGACGCTGTCGAGCCCCTTCGCTGCCGCGGGCAGGGCAGAGATACAGACGAGCCCGGGTACGTCGTATCCGATGAAGATGACGAGCCTGAAGGAGGCACGTTTCCGCAATACGGTACGGCAGCGGTACGACTTCAGCTGCGGCTCGGCGGCCGTGGCGACGTTGCTCACCTACCAGTATGGCTATCCCGTGGACGAACAGTCGGCGTTCGACGTCATGTACACCCATGGCGATCGCGCGAAGATCGGGAAAGAGGGATTCTCCCTGCTCGACATCAAGCGCTTCCTCGCTTCGCGCGGCTTCCAGGCCGACGGCTTCGAGGTGCCGCTGGAGCGGCTGGACGCGGAAGGCATTCCGGCCATCGTCCTCATCAACGAACGTGGCTACCACCACTTCGTGGTGGTGAAGGGCTACAAGAACGGCCGCGTGCTCGTCGGCGATCCGGCCCGTGGCACGCGCGCGATGTCGAAGCGACGCTTCGACGCCATGTGGACCAATCGCGTCGTGTTCGTCATTCACAACCGGCGCGACAGCGCCATCTTCAACAGTCCGCGGGACTGGGCGGTCGCTCCGGCGGCTCCCATTGGCGAAGGCATCGAGCGAAACGGTCTCGGTCCCCTCGTCATGCCGAAACGCGGACCGGGGGACATATGAAAACCCGAATCCTTTTCGCCGCCGCGCTGCTCGGAAGTGGCCTTTGCGCTACCGCCGGCGCCGCGGAACTGCCGGCGGATCGCGCGCTCTCCGACGCGCGCCTGGACCGCATCCGCGGCGGCTTCGACTTCGGCGACGATCTGCGCGCGTCCTTCGCGTTGCAACGCACCGTGCTGATCAACGGCATGGAGGCGATGCGCACCACCATCAGCGTTCCGGACATCGCCAAGATAACCACGGAACAGGCGGCGGCTCTGCGCGATGCCCTGCGCACCACCGTGATCACGAACGGTGCGGGCGGCGTGGCCGATGCGGTGTCTTCCATGCCGACGGTGACACAGGCGGCTCCGACGGGCGCGGCGGTTCCGTCGGTCGCCTCCGCCACGCCGCCAGCCTCCACGGCGGCGGTGACGCCCGCGCCGATGCAGGCGTTGCCGGCAGCAGTCACGGCCACGCTGCCCTCGTCCGGATTGCCGGGACTCGTTGTGCAGAACTCGCTCGACAACCAGGCCATCTCGGCCACCACCACGATCGATGCTTCGGTGAACACCGCGAACGCGCTGCAAGGCATGCGGCTTGCCGAATCGCTCCATGACGCGGTGATCCAATTCCGGGGGAATTGACGCATGTATCGCAATGGCAGGGTGATGCAGGCAAGGACATGCGCGGGCGCACTGGCGCTCGCCACGCTTCCGCTATGGGTGGGCGCATGCCTCGCGCAGGAATCGCAGGTCGATCCGGCGTTGCGGGAGAAGATCGAGGCACAGGGGAAACGCATCGACGCCATGCGCAGCCGCATGGCCGAGCAGCTCGCGGAACTGGAACAGATGAAACGCGAGCTGGCCGCGCAGGAGGTGCAGTACAACGACCTTCGCCGCGCCATCGGACTCAATGCGCTTGAAGAAGCGCGGGGCGGTTCCGCCGCGCTTGCCGATCCCCGTGCCCAGGCGGCCACGGGCCAGGAGCAGCCGGCCGCGCCGCCGCCGGGAGCGCCAGCGGCGCCGGGCTCGGCGCCCGTGGTGGCCACCCAGCCCGTGGGGCGGCGTCCGGAGCAGGACGAACGCCCGCCGGAAGTCGCGCCCATCTTCGATCAACCCGGCGTACTCACCCCGCGCGGGAAGCTGATACTCGAGCCGTCGTACCAGTACGGCTATTCATCCAGCGATCGTGTCGCGCTCGTGGGCTATACCGTGATTCCCGCGATCCTCATCGGCCTCGTGGACGTGCGTCAGGTGAAAACCACCACGCAGACCGGTGCGGTGGCGTTCCGCTACGGTCTGACCAATCGCATGGAACTCGAAGTGCGCGTTCCCTACGTGGACACGCACACCGACACCATCAGCCGCGAGATCTTCACGGGCACTGCCCAGGACCGCCTCTTCACCACGAGCGGCAAGGGCATCGGCGACGTCGAGGCGACGTTGCGCTATCAGCTCAATGACGGCGGCGCGGACAAGCCGTATTACATCGGTTGGTTCCGCGCCAAGTCGCGCACGGGTCGCGACCCGTTCGAAGTCACCAGCGACTGCGTCACGCGTTGCGTGGAAAACTTCACCGGCACAGGCCTGCCGTTGCGCAGCCCGACCGGCACAGGGTTCTATTCCGCGCAACTCGGCGTGACCTGGCTGTATCCGTCCGACCCCGTCGTGTTCTTCGGCAATCTGAGCTACCTGCACAATTTCGAGCGAAAGAACGTCAGCCGCAATGTGCTCGGGGCGGGCAAGCAGTTCCTCGGTGACGTGAAGGCGGGCGACATCGCGGACATCAGCATTGGCATGGGCCTGTCCCTGAACGAGAAGGCGTCCATCAGCATCGGCTACGATCAGGCCTTCGTGGGGCGCACCACGCAAAACGGCCACCCGCTACCCGGTTCCGCACGAGCCACGCTTGGTTCGCTGCTGATCGGTGGCTCGTATCGCTTCAACGACAAGGAGACGCTGAACGTGACGCTGGGGGTCGGCATCACGCGCGACACGCCTGACACGACGGTCACGGTGCGCGTGCCGATCACGCTCTGACGCGATTTCACATGCGCTTCACCAAGTGTTGCCTGAACGCGTTTCGAACACGCGAAGGTTCCCGTGCACGGAATGCACACGCAAGGGCTCGTTAATCTTTCGTCCGGGGGTTACGAACAAAAACCTTGCAGGGAGTTTTCAGAATGCACACACGTCCACCTCGTCACGCCAAGCTCGCCGCGGGCCTTGCCATCGCTTCGCTCGCCGCCTTCGGCGCGGCCGCGCACGCACAGGACAGCAACAAGAAGTCGCAGTCGCGCGCGCTGGACAACATCAGCCTCTGGGTTGGTGGCTACTACACGAATAACGACACGACGATCGGCGCGAAGACAGGCGTCCTCAACACCAGTGGCGACGTGAACCTCGAAGACGACCTCGACTTCAAGAAGAAAAAGGTCGAACCGCGTGTTCGTCTCGACTTCCTGATCGGCGAGCACCAGGGCTTCACCTTCGATTACTACCAGGTGGACCGCTCGCATTCGAAGAACCTATCCGAGCAGATCAACTTCCTCGGTCAGCCCATCGATGCGACGGCGCGGGTGAAGGGCGACCTGAAGTTCACCTTCGGCAGCGCCGCCTACAAGTGGTGGTTCGGCACCGGCGACGACGTGTTCGGCCTGGGCCTCGGCGCGGCGTACTACAAGGTCGACGCCAGCATCTTCGGTACCGCCAATGTCAACGGCGAGACGTTCAGCGAAGGCTCCAGCACCGATGCCAACGCGTGGGCCCCGAACCTGCAGCTGGGCTGGCGCCACGCCTTCAACGACGAGTGGCGCATGTACGTGAATGCCAACGGCGTGAAGAAGAACGGCGGCAAGCTCAACGGCCACATCTGGGATGCTGCCGTCGGCGTGGAATGGTTCCCGTGGCAGAACGTGGGCTTTGGCGCCGAGTACGCCTACACCCGCATCAAGCTGAACCAGGACAAGCGCAACTACGACCTCAACCTCGACATGAAGGTGCACGGTCCGACGGCCTACGTCCGCTTCCGTTTCTGATCCACCGCGTTCCGGGGGATCCAGGGGCCGCCGCAAGGCGGCCTTTTTTTGCTCGCTCTGGGGGTTCCGGCTGTTCTGCCGAAAACCACAAGAACCTCGCACTGAGGCCCCAGTCCTTGGAAGCGCGTGACGCCCCGGGGGCCGGGGCCGCTCGTTTACGCCAGCGCCTTGTGCCGTGCCCGGCGTGCCCACAGCCAGCCGCCGCCGCAGATGCCGAGGACCAGTAGCGCGTCGAGCAGCCAGGGTGCCCAGGGGCGCGCATCGAACCACGCGGCGACGAGATGGTCGTGCGCGATCATCCGTGCGGCGGTCCAGGCGATGGCGCCCGCGCCGATGTAGATGATGATGGGGAAGCGGTGGATCAGCTTCAGGATCAGGGTGGAGCCCCAGACCACCAACGGCACGCTGATGGCGAGGCCGAGCACGACCAGCACCATGTGCCCCTTGGCCGCGCCCGCGATCGCCAACACGTTGTCCAGGCCCATGAGCGCGTCCGCGACGACGATGGTGCGCAGGGCAGACCAGAAGCCGGAGGCGGCGGCCACGTTGGGGTCGTGTTCGCCCGGCTTGAGCAGCTTCCATGCGATCGGGAGCAGCAGGAGACCGCCCGCCAGCATGAGTCCGGGCAGCTTCAGCAGCCAGATAACCACGAAGGTGAGGGCGACGCGCACGGCAACGGCGCCGAAGGTTCCCCAGAACACGGCTTTCTTCTGGAGGTGTCGGGGCAGGTTCCGTGCCGCCAGCGCGATGACGATGGCGTTGTCGCCCGCAAGCACCAGGTCGAGCAGGACGATGGCGGCGAGGCCGGAAAAGAACTCGGGGGTGAGGAAATCCATGGATGGGAGACCTTGCGCGCGGGTGGACCCATGCGGCGGCGACGGGTACGCGCGCCCGTCGTCGCCACAAAAGTCTCGTTCCCGGCGCGAGCCGCCGCTACGACCGGGACGCTGTGGCGTCCGTACTGACGATCGTGGCGCGCGGGCCGGGACGGCCCGCGGAACTACTCCCCTTCGGGCGGTAGTGGCGCCATTGTGGCCGCTGGGGTGCAGCGCGGCAAGACATCCCCCCGCGGTCACCGGTTAAAATCGCCGGCTTTCCCAACCCCTCGCGAGTGAAGTCCATGAGCGCACACGACATCCGTTCCGCCACGCGTCCCGATCCGGACCAGCCGCTGGTGGACATCGCCAATTACGTGGCCGATTACACCATCGACTCGCAGGAGGCCTATGACACCGCGCGCTACATGCTGCTGGATTCGCTGGCCTGCTCGGCGCTGGCCATGAAGTTCCCGGACTGCGTGAAGCACCTCGGCCCCGTGGTTCCGGGTGCCACGCTCGCCGGCGGCTCCCGCGTGCCGTTCACCTCCCACGAACTCGATCCGGTGCAGGCCGCCTTCGCCATCGGCACGCAGATCCGCTACCTCGACTTCAACGACACCTGGCTCGCGGCCGAATGGGGCCATCCCTCCGACAACCTCGGTGCCATCCTCTCGGTGGCCGACTACCTTTCCCGCAAGGCGGTGAAGGAGGGCGGCAAGCCGCTGACGGTGCGCGACGTCCTTGGTTATGCCATCAAGGCCCATGAGATCCAGGGTTGCTACGCCCTCAAGAACAGCTTCAACCGCGTGGGCCAGGACCACGTGATCCTCGTTCGTCTCGCCTCCACGGCCGTCACCACGGCCATGCTGGGCGGCGACAAGGAGCAGATCACCACGGCCGTCTCGCACAGCTGGATCGACAACGGCGCGCTGCGCACCTACCGTCATGCCCCGAACACGGGTCCGCGCAAGAGCTGGGCCGCCGGCGACGCCTGCCGCCGCGCCGTCACCCACGCGATCAACGCCGTCTACCGCAACGTGGTGGGTTACCCGTCGGCCCTGTCGGCGAAGACCTGGGGCTATTACGACGTGGCCTTCAAGGGCAACGCCTTCGAGTTCGAGCGCCCCTTCGGCAGCTACGTCATGGAAAACGTGCTGTTCAAGATCAGCTTCCCGGCCGAATTCCACGCCCAGACGGCGGTGGAATGCGCCATGGCGCTGCACGCGCAGGTGGGCAACCGCCTCGACGACGTGGAAAAGGTGGTGATCGAGACGCAGGAAGCGGGTTGCCGCATCATCGACAAGACGGGCCCGCTGGCCAACTATGCCGATCGCGATCACTGCATCCAGTACATGGTGGCCGTGCCGCTGATTTTCGGCCGTCTTACCGCCGACGATTACAACGACTCGGTGGCTGCCGATCCGCGTATCGACGCGCTGCGCGACAAAATGACGGTGGTGGAGAATCCGCAATTCACCAAGGACTATTTCGACCCCGAAAAGCGCTATATCGGCAATTCGGTCCAGGTGTTCTTCAAGGACGGTACGTCCACGGAGAAAGTGTCCATCGACTTCCCCATCGGCCACCGCAAGCGCCGCGCCGAAGGTATCCCGGTGCTGCTGAAGAAGTTCGAATCGGCGCTGCGTGCCGAGTGGCCCGCCGACCGCGTCGAGAAGGTGCTGGCCGTTACCTCGTCGCCCGAGAAACTGGACGCCATGCCCATTCACGAGTTCATGACGCTCTTCACGGCTTGATAATGGCCGTGACTCAAGTATGAACGGCGGTTTTTGGCATGTGCTCAATTGTTTGATTTTTGCTAAACTGCCGCCGCCCGTTGAAGGGGTATCAAAGCGAGGGACGGCTGAAGTCCCCGGATTCGACAAGAGTTCTACGCGCGATTTCCGTCTGGGGTGGAGCGCGGACGCGAATACCAATAATGAGGAGACACCGATGAAACGTAAGGGCTTGTTTTTGCTGATCGGCTTGGCCCTGGGCGGCGTGGGTGCCGTTCACGCGCAGGAATCCGCCGACACCGCGGGTAACGGCTATGACGGCCGCTGGTACATCGCCCCGACGGTTGGCGGTTACTACAACGACACCGACCGCAACACCAACAGCCGCCAGGTTTACTACGGCCTGGGCTTCGGCAAGTTCATCTCCAACAACGCGTCGATCGACATCTTTGCCGACCGCACCAAGCGCGACAACGATGGCGTTGGCCACTGGTCGAACAACAGCTACGGCGTTGCCGCCCGCTTCTACGCTGGTGCGTGGGACAGCTGGCGTCCGTACCTGCTCGCCGGTGTGATGGGTTCGTACCACCACAACCCGTCGGACAACGGCTGGTCCCCGGCCGCCGAGCTCGGCGTCGGCGTGTCCAAGACCATCACCGACAGCTCCGACTTCCGCGTGGAAGCCGGCTACCGCTACGACTGGGACGACAAGACCAACGATAGCGAGAACGGCTACGGCGACTGGTTCCTCGGCTTCTCGATCGTGTCGCGCTTCGGCGAGCCGCCGGCTGCTCCGGCTCCGGCCGCTGCTCCGGCCCCGGCTGCTCCGGACTGCTCCACGCTCGACACCGACGGCGACGGCGTGAACGATTGCGACGACAAGTGCCCGGCCACCCCGGCTGGCACGATCGTCGGCCCGGATGGTTGCCCGCAGAAGGTCGTCATCGACCTGCGCGGCGTCAACTTCAAGTTCGACCGTCCGAAGAAGGGCGAGACGAACATCGGCCCGACCCTGCAGGAGCCGACCAGCGAGTCGCTGGGCGTCCTCGACCAGGCTGTCGACACCCTGCAGCGTTACCCGCAGGTCAAGGTCACGGTTGCCGGTTACACGGATAGCGTGGGTAAGGACGCTTACAACCAGGGCCTGTCCGAGCGTCGCGCGAAGATCGTGTACGACTACCTGACCTCGCACGGCATCGGTGCTGATCGTCTGGAAGGCCCGATCGGCCACGGCGAGAACAACCCGATCGACACGAACGACACGGCCGAAGGCCGCGCTCGCAACCGTCGTACCGAGCTCCAGGTTCAGCAGTAATCTGCCCCGAACCGCTCGCAAGATCGGTAGCAACAAGAAGGAGCCCGGCGAAAGCCGGGCTCTTTTTTTGGTTCTTCGCGTGTTTCCGGGGATTGCGGATTCCTGCTTTGCGCTTGCTGCTTGGGCTTCGTAGGGTGGGCTCGCCTGTTCGGCCTCGCGCTCGGCGCTCGTACGTGGTCGGGAAGCCGGCAGCCGTCGCCCTCGCCGCGAAGACTTCCGTCGTTCCTTGCGAAAGGAGAGCCGCTGCGCGGCTCGTGTCTGATGGCTTACGCCGCGGCGGACCCGGGTGTCCGGGCGGGGGTCTTCGACTCGGCCTCCTGCCTCGGCGAAGACGGCGGGCCGTCCTGGCCCGCCCCCTGACGGGCCTTTTCCGCCCGCACGCCCTCGACTCCAGACATCGCGGCGAGGGCGACGGCTGCCGGCATCGGACGGTGCGGTGGTGTGTTGTGTAGTGCGTGGCGCGGCGTCGTTCTATCAGTCTGTGGCGACCGTTCGCGCTCAAGTCGCTGGGTGCCTGCTTTCGCAGGCACGACGGTAGTTGGGAGTCTCTCGCGTGTCGTAGGAGCGCGTCCCCATCGCGCGCGAGACGATTCGCGACGCTCTCTGTGGGAGCCGGCTGCGCCGGCGATCCCGCGGCAGCGGGCACGCTTGCCGCGAGCAGCCATCGCCGCTGAAGCGGCTCCCACACAAAGCGAAGCGGCTCGCACGAGAGCGCGACGCGACGGTCTCGCTGCGTCCCCACCGACCGTCGTGCCTGCGAAAGCAGGCACCCAGCGCCTTGGTCAGCGACGATGCGAGAGCACACCATCGGCTCGTGCTCCGGCTCTCTCCACAACAACCCGCACCGTCGGTTGCCAGTACCCGTTCCCCTCGCCGCGAAGACTTCCGTCGTTCCTTGCGAAAGGAGGTCGCACCACGCACCCCGGAATTACGCGAAGCACCTCCCTTTTTTTGTCTTCGCGGAAGTCGGGGAAGTGCTGCTACCCTTCGGACGCATAGCCGTACGGACGTCCACAGGGGACCCATGAAACTTGCGCCAGCCCTTCTGCTATCGATCTCGCTCGCCTGCGCGGGCTGTGCAACGCGTCCCCTGGCTCCCGCGCCGGTGCTTGCCGGGGATGCGGCGCATCCCGCCGCGGCGACAGGGTGGGTGCGCACCGAGCTGTATTTCGGGCTGGGAGCGGCCGATGGAAAGAGCGGGGTGGACGAGGCCGGATGGCGCGCCTTCCTCGATCGGGAGGTGACGCCTCGCTTTCCGAGCGGGCTGACCGTGGTCGATGCCTATGGGCAGTGGCAGGGCAAGGGGCAATCCGTGCCGGAGCGGTTGCGTTCGAAGATCGTGGTGCTGCTGCATCCGGACACACCGGCCCAGCGGATGGCGATAGACGAGATCCGCGCGGCATGGAAGGCCAGGACCGGCGACCAGTCCGTGCTTCGCGTGAGCCAGCCGGCGGAGGTGTCCTTCTGATGGCCATCGATTCCGTTCCACGCCGCCGTTTCGGGGGTGGCGATCTCAACGGCGTGCTCGGGCTCGTCGTGGACAATCTTTCGCTGCTGGCTTTCATGGCGAGCGCACTGGTAGGCATCTTCGGCATGCCCGCCGATCTGGTCTTCCGCAGGATGTTCCCCGGTACCGCGCTTGGCGTCCTGCTGGGGAACCTCGCCTACACCTGGATGGCCCGCCGGCTCGCCGCGCGCACGGGACGGTCGGACGTTACCGCGATGCCGCTGGGGATCGATGCGCCCACAAGCATCGGCATGGCGTTGCTGGTGCTGGGGCCAGCC
Source organism: Luteibacter jiangsuensis (assembly GCF_011742555.1). Classification (GTDB taxonomy): domain Bacteria; phylum Pseudomonadota; class Gammaproteobacteria; order Xanthomonadales; family Rhodanobacteraceae; genus Luteibacter; species Luteibacter jiangsuensis. Next base: position 153,699 of record NZ_JAAQQR010000004.1, on the reverse strand, counting down.
TTCGCTGCGTATCGCCACGCGGGTATGGACGACATCACCGCCGGCGAGGCCACGTGGCACCTTGGCATGGCGTCACTGGTGGTCATGGGTGTGCTGAAGTTCGTGCTTTCCTTCTTCGGTGCCTGGGTGCAGCGCTCGGTGCCGCGCGCGGGCCTGCTCGGATCGATTGCGGGCATCGCGCTGGTGCTGATGGGTTTCCTGCCACTGGTGGAGATCATGCGCGTGCCTGTCGTGGGCTTCGCGGGACTCGGCATCGTGCTGTACTGCCTGGTGGCGAAGCGGCGTTTGCCCTTCGGGGTTCCCGGCGTGCTCGGTGCCTTCCTCGTGGGCGTGCTGCTCTACTACGGCCTGGGACCGATAGGCCTGCTGGGCACGGGATACCACCCGCCCGGCACATGGCAATGGCGACTCGGCTTTCCCTGGCCCAATCTCGGGTTCCTGCAGGGCCTGCCTGCCACCGTGCCCTACCTTCCCCTCATCCTGCCGTTCGGCCTGCTCATGGTGGTGGGTGGCATCAACGTGACCGAAAGCGCTCGCGCCGCGGGCGACGACTACTCCACCCGCGACATCCTGCTCGTGGAGGCGCTTGCGACCCTGGTGGCAGGGTTCTGCGGCGGCGTAGCCCAGACCACACCCTACATTGGGCAACCGGCCTACAAGGCGATGGGCGCACGCACGGGCTACACACTCGTGACCGGCCTCGTGATCGGCCTGGGCGGCGTGCTGGGCTATCTGTCGAACCTGGTGGAACTGCTGCCGGTAGCGGTGCTGGCACCTATCCTCGTGTTCGTCTCGATAGGCATCACCACGCAAGCGTTCGAAGCCACCCCGCTGCGTTACGCGGGAGCGGTGGTCTTCAGCTTCTTCCCGGCGATCGCGCGGATGCTGGCGATCAAGCTGGGCGACCCGACCATTGTCGATCCGACTCGCTTTGCCGCGCTGTATGCCGACACCAGCCACGGTGTTCCGGTCATGGCCGTGATCGTGATTCTCGGCAATGGCTTCATCATCACCTCCATGGTGTGGGCCAGCTTCGTAGTGGCCATGATCGACGGGCACGTGCGCAAGGCTGCCGGCATCGTGGCGCTGGGCGCCGTGCTGACGGCGTTCGGCCTGATCCATTCGGTGGAGCCGATAGGCGCGGTGTACCTGCCATGGACCCTGGACGCCGCGGCCCAGGCCATGGTCTGGCCGTTCGTGGCGGCGTATGGCGCGTTGGCCGTCGTCCTGCTGCTTCTATCGCTGGGCGGCGGGGGAGCCTCGGAACGGGCGCTGCCCAAGGGTTGATTTGCACCGACCGCGCGACCACCCTTGGGCATTGCCCAGCCGGATAACCATGACGATGCCGACGAACCTGCCGCCGGTCACCCGCAATCTGCTGATTGCCAACATTCTGGTGTTCGCGCTGCAGTACCTCTTGCGCGACCAGGACACGCTGGCGCTGACGCGCTGGTTCGCCCTCTGGCCGTACGGGCACGACATCGCCGTGGACCTCGGTGGCGGCGATGTGGCGGGCATCGGATTCCGCGTCTGGCAGCTGGTGACCTACGGCTTCATGCATGGCGGCTTCATGCACATCGTCTTGAACATGTACGCCCTGTACATGTTCGGCGGCCTCATCGAACGCGTGATGGGCGCGCGCCGTTTCACCATCTACTACTTCACCTGCCTGGTCGCGGCGGCGGTGGCGCAGCTGGCCGTCATCTACCTGTTCGAATCGGATCGCATGTATCCGACGGTGGGCGCCTCCGGCGCGGTGTTCGGTCTGCTCGGTGCGTTCGCCATGCTGTTCCCGCGCGAAAAGCTGATGCTGATCCCCATTCCCATCGGCATTCCCGCGTGGTTGTTTGTCATTCTGTACGGCACGGCTGAGCTCGTCTTCGGTGTCACGGGTACGCTCGCAGGCATTGCGCATTTTGCCCACCTTGGTGGTCTGGTGGCCGGCCTGTGCCTGCTCTGGGCGTGGGGCGTCAGACCGGGGCGGGCCATGTAGCGCCCGTGGGTCCGCGCCTCCTTTCCCGACGGGCCTTCGGGTGTTTGCCCGCCGGTTCGTGGCGAACTATCCGTCGGTGTCCGACGTCCCGCGAAGGCCTACGCTGACCCGCTTTTCGCCCCGCGGTGGCAGTTCCACGCAGATGTGAGTCCTACAGTCGTCCACCCCTGATTCCACACAAGAGGTCGACGATGACAATGCCCCCCGCACCTGCACGCTTGCGGGTGTTGAGTACCTTGCTGGCTTCCGCGACGATGTCGTACCTGGCCGGCATGCCCTTCGCCGCGGCGCAACCGATGGGCGCATCCGGCAGCGCAAGCCAGCCGGTCGAACAAGCGGGGTCCGCCGCTGCGTCGCCGGCGCGCAAGGTCTGGCTGGCATCCCTCACGTTCTCCACCACGGCCGATGCCAGGGCCTTCGAGGACATCTCCGCCCGGGTTGCCGCAGTGTTGCCGCCGGATCCGCGCGAGGTGGCGCGCGCCTTCATCCGCGAGCACCTGAAGATCGAGGGCGACGATTACGTGGTCGCGCATTTCCGCGGTCCCGGTGGACGACGTCGCGGCAAGCCCGACCACACCGTTCCGCTCGTGGATGCGGTCATGGAGGCGTTCCCGGAGCAGGCTGGCTACAGCACGTTCGCCGTGGCCGCGGATACCGTTGGCGGATTGGGCAGCGGCGGACACAGCCCGGGCATCGTCGAACTCGGAGAGCACCTGATCCACGCGAGCAGCGTAAAGGGTGTGTTCGGCGATCTGTGGCAGTTCCTCTGGAGCCGTACGGGCCCCGGTTACCTCTACAACACCTTTTTCGCCAAGGGCAACGTCATCGAGACGGCGAAGGAGGAATCGCGCGACGTGGACGAGGCGTTCGGCATCTTCCGGAAAGGAGGTTTCTCCGCGGAGTATGAGAGCCCGCATCGCCTGTCGGACGTCCTCGAACATGCCAAGGCGCCCAGCGCGTTCGCCGAACTGCCCTACATCCTCCGCCTGAAAGGCGAGCTGGACACGTACTGGCGCGAGCACCGGGCAAACTGGGCCGTCGTCGCCCGTTACCAGTTCGTGCTCCGGGCACGTGCCGCGCATGCTTCCGGCCTGCTGGACGACAAGCAGTTCGAACTCGTGATGCGCGGCGGCGCCCCGCACGTTCCGCTTTCCGGCCCCATCACCCTCGACCACCTGCGCACGTCGTCGCGGGACGCCTCGGTGCAGATCCGTCCCTTCGACATCAACGGCTACACGGCGAGCAACCTTGTCCGCTTCGTCGCCGGCGACGGGAGCGAGGTGATGTACGTGCCCGGCTTCGATCCGTCGTTCGTGGTGGCCGGCAGCGAGCAGGCACTTCGACAGTGGGTGTATGGACAGGCGCAGGATCCGCATGCGCTGGACGCCCTGCTTTCGCATTTTTCCATCCAGGACAGCCAGGACGGCGTGTTCTGGACCGGGGTCAGGCACGGTCTGGAAAAAATCGGCAACGGCCAGTGGCAGCATGACGGGCGCGCGATCGATCACGCGAACGCCGCCATCGCGGGCGATGTCTTCGACGACATGCGGGACGCGACGGAGCGCCGGACTCGCGCCGATGCCCTCGTGCAAACCCGCAACGCGTGGGAGACATGGCGGGTCACCGTCAACCGCACGGCAGCGTTGCTGTCTCCCCTCGGATTCGTTCGACCCCTCGTCATCCCCGTGCAGGTGGCGCTCGCCGTCGTCGGCACGGGTACGGGTATCGAACAGGGAGTGGACGGCAAAACCCTGGAAGAAAGGAAACGGGGATTCGAGCAGGCCGGCATGACACTGGTGTCGACGGCGCTCACCGGGGCGGGACTTGGCGGCAAGCGCCCCGCCGAGCCCGGTGCCGCCGCAGAGCCGGTGACCGGACGCCAGCCGACGTTCAAGCCGCCGCAGCGGATCAATGGCCGGGTCGGCTATCTCGCCAGCCCCGCGCGGGCACCGAGGTTTCCCGGTCTAGGCAGCCGCATCTACCTCAGCTCGGAAGGCCGTCTCGTGCGCTGGTCCGCCGAGGACTACGTCGCGCAGACATGGAAGCATTTGCCCCAGGGTGCCACGGAAGTGTCGCCCGGTGTCTTCCGTGCCGGAGACAGGCTCATGGTGAAACTGGAAAACGGAAGGGCGGTGCAGATCGTCCTCGACGGTACCGGTTACCGCACCCTGCTACGCAATCGCACGCCAGGCCCCCGAATCGCGCCGAAACGGGGTGCCGTGTGGGAGTTCGACTTCACCGACGCCAACCACATGCCCGGTAGTTACCTCTCGAACGTCGTGGCGAACGACTATTCCGCGGACCCGCACGCACTCAACCGGGCAGCCCAGGTGCTGCACCAGTTCGGCTCGTCGGAAGCGAGTGTGCGCGATGCCGAAGCGCGCGAGCCCGGTCCGCTGGCGCGCCTGTCGCTCGCGCACGGCATTCTCGAAACGCTCGCCGGGAGGTTGCGCGATCGTCATGCGGTCGGCTGGACACCCAGGGAAGTGGAATTGCTGCTTCCGTCCATCACGGAGCAGGTGAATCACCCCATCGCTCTCTTCGAGGGAGACGACTTCCAGTTCGGAAGGCGGCCGGACGGCACCGAATTCGATGCGCAAAGCATTCCGGACGACACCATTCGCCTTCGCCATGCCGATGGCCATTACACCCTTGTCGGCGACCCCCTGGCGGCGCCGTCAGCGTGGAATTCCGTCTTCAAGCTGGTGGGCAGGGCGCTCGGCGACCTCGCCCATAGCGGATGGGAAGAGCAATTCCGCAAGACGCTGGCCGAGAACCTCGAGGCGCGGTCGACCCTTCCGGAACTCCAGATCATCCACCGCCGGTGGATCGATCCGCTGGACCTTCCCAAGGGCAGGAAGCAGGCACTGAAGGCGCTGTCCAGCCTGCGCCAGGCACTCGTCGATCCGCACACCTGGGTATCCACGGACAAGGTGGCGAAGCTTCGTGCGGCGGACCAGGCGCGGCGTTCGGAACTGTTTCCGGGTGAACGCGATCCATGGCCCGTGCTTGACGAGGTGCTGGCGAGGAAGCACGACCCGCGACGACCACACGATGGCACGGGCGCGCCATTCCTGATGCAGCTCCTCACGAGGATCGCGGAAGAACAGGACGGGCTGCTGCCGCACGGCCTCGATCATCTGGTCGTGAAGACACCTTCGGTCCTTTCCGCGCCGGGTGCCGCAACGGCCGATCAGTGGAGCGTCGCCGGGCGCCATTACGTGCGGCTGCGTCATCTGGACGGCCGTACGCAAGTGGTCGAGACGGAGGCGCCCGAGGCGGGCGGTTACCTTCAGATCCTGGCTCCGGGCGACGGTCCGGGCCGTGGCACCGGCCGCTACGTCGTCGATCTCAATGGCGAATGGTTTCCGGAAGAAGGCGTGCGCAACGGTCTCAATCTTATGCCCCCCGTGACCGACCTGCAGGCGTTCGTGAATGTCGACGTGCGGCCGCCGCCGGCGGAGGACAACGATTTCACCGTTATCGAACGCATGGTCAACAGCATTCCGCAGCCGATGCTTCGTCTCGTGGGAACATCGTTGCCGGAGGCAGGCACCACGCCGCAAGGCGCAGTGGAGTTCACCATCCGCCATCCGGTGACCGGTGTGGCTGTGAGCTTTCCCACGCACCTCGACCTGGCAGGCAAGCCGGCCCCCCGTCCGTGGCATGCCGCGTTGCCGCCGGACACACTGGCAACCTCGCCGCTGGATCGTCAGCTTGTGATGCCCGTGCCGGATAACGGCGCGTCCCGCGCCGGCACACCCGATGCGGCCGCGTACCTGGCGATGCTCAGGGACGAACGGCCGATCAGCGCCTTCGTCGAAGCCGGTTTCGGCGATCGCCACATCAAGGTGCTGGTCCAGACGAGGCGTTTGCGAGGCCTTCTGCGGGAAGACGGGCACGTCGCCGTCGTCGGCGCGACGCCGGAGCACGCCTTTACCCTGGTCATGCCGGCCGACGCGGACGCGCTTGGCTTCGTATCGACGGGCGCGGCGGGTAGCCGTGCCTTCGCGAACCTGCCGCCCGGCACCCGTATTGTGGATCCGATGTATGGCGTCAGCACGACCGCGCGGGATTATCCCGCTGCCATACGGGCGGTGGCCCGCGGCTGGGAGGCCGACGGCGTGTCGATGAAGCGGATCGAACGGAACGGCAGCGAGACCCGGGAATCGCCCGTCGCGTTTACCGAACGGCTCCTGGCATCGCCGGTGAAGGCCAACCTCTGGAACCCGGAGGGCGATCCCATCTCGGAAACCGGATACGTCCGCTACATGCGCCGCCTCTATGAAAGGTACGGCACGCTGCGCCATGCCGGACTCGACTGGCTGGGTAGCCGCGCCGCGAGACGCGACTACATGAGCTACTTCGCCAAGCCCTACGACGTGATGCCGACATGGGACGCGCCGCCGGGCACCGAGGCGGCGGCGAAAACCCTGCACGAGCTCGCGCGCACGGCGGTGCAGGTTCTCGCGCCGCTCGGCTCGCCACCCGTGATGTAAGTCCTGCCGCCCGGGGTCAGCGCAAGGCGAGGAAGTCCGGGCTCACCACGAAGCGCACGGCGTCCAGGCGCAGTCGCGCTTCGGGGATGGCGGCAAGCAGCGCGTCCCTCTCGGCGGCGATCGCGTCCACTTCTTCGTCGGTGATCGACGGATTGACCGAGTGCAGCGCGACCAGCCGCGCGTGCTCGGCGTCCAGTTCCGTGCGTGCCGCCGCCATGGCCTCGGCCTTTAACGCGTCGGCACGTGCGGCGGCGATGTCCTGCGCACGCTCCAGCATCGGCGGCACGAGCTTGGAAAGGAACTTGCGATAGCGCGGCACCTCGATATTGCGATCCGCCGCACGGCGGATCGCCACGTCACTGGGCCGGAACTGCGGACGCTCGCTCAGCTTCGTGTCCACCGTGAGCATGAGCGGCGTGGCCGGCAGGAAGCGACCCGCATCGAGCGCGCGGTCGGCCACCACTTCCAGCACGAACACGGCCTGCAGCAGCGCCGTGCGCACGGGCAGGGCATCGTCCACGAGGAAAGCGGCATTGCCATCCTCGCCGGAAACGAGCAGGTCGACTGCCGCGGCGACCATCGGATGGTCGAGGCGAAGCAGGGGCAGGTCTTCGCGGGACAGCGCGACATGGCGCGAGAACGTGACCGAAACAGGGCCGTCGGCGAAACCCGGCAGGCCATCGGTGGACAGGTATTGCGGATCGAGCAACACGATGCCGGGGGCCAGTTCTTCCGCGTGCACACCGTAGGTTTCGAACAACCGCTGTACGAAGAGATCGCGCAGCGCGTCGTCGTCTTCCGCGGCGAAACTGCCTGCCAGGTCGTCGGCATGCGGATCGCGGCTGGCCGCCAGTTCGAGCAGGTGGTCGCGCCCGGCATGGATCAGCGCCGACAGCTCCTCGTGCGCGCCGCGCGTTTCGGCGATGAGCGCGTCGAGTTCCTGGTCGCGGTCGTCGTCCTCGCGTGCGTGTGCGTCGGCAAGCGTGGAAAGCAGGTTGCCGAAACGGCGCAGCAGTTCGCGCCCGTCCGCGGGGCTCGTGCGGAACGCGTCCAGGCCTTCGTCGTACCAGCGTGCCAGCACGTGCTGCGCGCTCTGTCGCAGCACCGGTACGTGGACGACGATGTCGTGCTTCTGTCCGATGCGGTCGAGGCGCCCGATGCGCTGTTCGAGCAGGTCGGGGTCCAGCGGCAGGTCCCACATCACCAGGCGATGGGCGAACTGGAAGTTGCGCCCCTCGGAACCGATCTCCGAGCACAGCAGCAGGCGTGCGCCATCGGGCTGCGCGAAGAAGGCCGCATTGCGGTCGCGCTGCACGATGCCCAGGCCCTCGTGAAAGCGGGCCACGCCGACGCCGCTGCGGGTGCGCAGGGCGTCTTCGATCGCCATCACCTTGGCCTGGCTGCGGCAGATGAGGAGGAACTTGTCGTTGGGATGCGCGTCCAGGAGGCCGATCAGCGCAGCGAGGCGCGGATCGTTCGCGTAGTCGAACTCGAGTGCGGCGGGCGGTTGCTGGATGTCCGAACGGAATTCGGCGAGCAGCGCCTCGCGGCGCCCGGCATCGAGCGTGGACGGATCGATCGCCAGGATGTCCGGCGTGCGTCGCGGAAAGCCGCCGATGCCGGCGCGGCGATTGCGGAACATGGCACGCCCCGTGCCGTGCCGGTCGATGAGCGCCGCCAGCAGTTCGTCGCTGGCCTCGTCGCGCGAGAGCAGCGCCGCCAACTCGCGGTCGCCCTTGAAGCGGTCGGCCAGCATGCCGCGTTGCGCGGTGTCCAGCGGGCTGCCTGCCGCCAGTGTGCTGGCGATGTCCGAGAGTTCGGTGTAACCCGCCGACTCGGCAAGATAGGTGTCCAGATCGGCGTACCGCTGCGGATCGAGCAGGCGCAGGCGCGCGAAGTGGCCCGCGCGGCCCAGCTGTTCCGGTGTGGCGGTGAGCAGGATCACGCCCGGGGTGGCCGAGGCCAGCTCCTCCACGAGCCGGTAGCGGGGGCTGGCGCCTTCCGGCGTCCATTCGAGGTGATGCGCCTCGTCGACCACGATCAGGTCCCAGCCGGCTTCGACGAGCTGCGCGGCTCGCTTCGGCGAGCTTTCCAGGAACGCGAAATCGGCAATGACGAGCTGTTCGTCCTCGAAGGGATTGCGGCCGTCGTTCGCCTGCTCGATGGCCTCGCAGCGTTCCTCGTCGAAGATCGAGAAGGAAAGGTTGAACCGGCGCAGCAATTCCACGAACCACTGGTAGACCAGGGTTTCCGGCAGCAGCACGAGCACGCGGCCGGCGCGTCCCGTGGCCAGTTGCCGGGCGAGGATCATGCCGGCCTCGATGGTCTTGCCCAGGCCCACTTCGTCGGCGAGCAGCACGCGGGGCGGCCGGCGCGCGGCGGCGATGCTCGCTACCCGCAACTGGTGCGGCACGAGGCCGATGCGTGCGGATTCGAGGCCCCAGGCGGCGGAACGGCGCGCGTCGGCTCGGCGGCGCAGGGCCTCGAAGCGAAGGTCGAAGCGGTCGTTCGGATCGGTGCGGCCGCCGATCAGGCGGTCGTCGGCTTGCGAAAGCGCCTGCTCATCGTCGAGCTGGCCTTCCTCCAGTTCCCGGCCCTCGCCGCGGTACACGAACAGGCCGTCGCGTTCCTCGATGCGTTCCACCAGGAAGGCGATGCCTTTGCCCGACACGCGCTGGCCGGCGCGGAACTCCGCGCGGATCAGCGGCGCGCTGTCGGCGGCATAGGGGCGAAGAACGCCGGATTTGGCGAACAGCACCTGTACGCTGCGTCCTTCCACGCGAAGAATGGTGCCGAGACCGAGCTCGGGCTCGGCGGTGGAAATCCAGCGTTGACCGGGTTGAAACATGCTTGGGGAGCCGGGACATCAAGGGGGCGCCAATTATCCGCTCCCGAGGCCCGGTCCCGCTACCTCAGGTTTCCGCCCAGCGCCGCAGCAGGTTGTGGTAAACGCCGGTCAATTGCAGGATCGAAGCCTGATCGGCGCCGCTGGCGGAGAGCGTGCGTATCGCGGTGTCCAGTTCCAGCAGCAGGCGACGGGCGCCATCGTCGCGCACCATGCTCTGTATCCAGAAGAACGAAGCGATACGGGCGCCCCGCGTGACCGGGGTAACCCGGTGCAGGCTGGACGACGGATAGACGATGGCATCGCCTGCGGGCAGCTTCACTTCGTGCTCGCCATAGGTGTCGCTGACGATGAGTTCGCCGCCGTCGTATTCCTCCGGTTCGCTGAGAAAGAGCGTGCACGAGATATCGCTGCGAACGTGGGTGTCGGCGTCGCCGGTGGCCATCACCGCGCCATCGATGTGGAAGCCGTACTCGCCGCCGCCTTCGTAGCGGTTGAAGCGCGGCGACAGCGTACGCAGCGGCAGCACCGCCGCGTGGTAGAGCGGATGGCGGGCGAGGGCGGCGACCACCATCGCACCCAGTTCGCGGCGCAGCGTGGACGCCTCGGGCAGCTGCAGGTTGCGCTTCACCCGTGCGCCTTGCGGACCGACGGTCTGGCGACCGTCGGTCCACTCGGCACCCTCCATGGCGGCACGCACCCCGGCAACCTGTTCCTTGCTCAGGACTTCCGGGATGTGCATCAGCATGGCGGTTTCCTCGGGCGATCAGAAACGGATGTTCGCGGTGAGCATGGCCGAACGCGGCGTGCCCGGAGTGTAGCGGTAGCCGCTCTTGTTGATGGCGGCGACGTAGCGCTTGTCGAACAGGTTGTACACGTTCAGCTGGAGGTCCACATGCCGGTTGATCGGGTAGCTGGCCATCGCGTCGAACACCCAGTAAGCCTCGGTATACGCCGGCGTGCCCACGGCGCCATCGGTGCCGCGCTGCAGTTCGCCCGAGTAACGCGCGCCGCCGCCGACGGTGAGATCGAAGGGCAGGCGATACGTGGTCCAGGCTGTGAACGCCCGCTTCGGCGTGTAGGCGAGATCGTCGGAACCGTTGGCCGTGACGCCCGCGCCCTTTTCCACCGTGGCGTCCATCGTCGTGAAGCCGGCGCTCACCGCCCAGTTGTCGGTGAGCTTGCCGAGAGCCGAGATTTCCACGCCCTGCACGCGCTTCTTGCCGATCTGGTAGTACAGCAGGTCGGTCGGGTCCTGCACGAGTTCGTTGGTCACCGTGGTGCGATAGAGCGCCGCGGTGAGCAGGAGCTTTTCACCGAGGAGGTCCCACTTCGTGCCGATCTCGGCGGTGCGCGCCTTCTGCGGATCGAAGTTGGGGTTGTCGGCGCTGTTCGCCGAGGCCGACAGGGTAAGGGTGTTGCCGCCCGGCGGCTCCTGCGACTGCGCGAAGTTCACGTAGATGCTGCCGTTCGATACCGGCTTGTAGAGCACGCCCACCTTGTAATTGACGAGGTTGTCGCTCTTCTTCGCGTCCACGCCGGGAACGATGCTGCCCGCGGGCAGGGGGCCGCAGACCGGAGCGCCGCGACCGCCGCACACCACCGTGCTGTTGAAGTCGGTTTTGTAGTGGTCGAAACGTACGCCGGCGTTCACCTGCCAGTGCTCGCCGAACTTCACGGTGTCGAAGATATAAGCCGCCGCGGTGTTCGTCTTGCCTTGGCTTGCGGCGCCCGTCTCGTGATAACGCAGCCCGCCAACGTCGGAGTAAGGCCGGTACAGGTTTGCCGCGGGCCAGGTGCTGCCGCTCGACGTGGCCATGCCGATCGTGCGGGCACGTTCCTGGGTGAGTTCGACACCGGTGCTGATGTCCTGCGTCACGGCGCCCGTGACGATCGAGGCCGTGAGGTTGGTCTGGTTGGTGGCGATGCGGTTGGACTGGTGCTTGAAGGTTGGAAGGCTGCGCGCGATCGTCCAAGTGGAGGGGTCGGTGGGATCCGGCGTCAGCAGGTTGGCCGTCGAGCCCATGAACGCGGTGAGCAGGTAGTCCTGCGCGGTGCGCCCGAAGCGGGTCGTGTTGTGCAGGGCCACCTTCTCGCTGAAGTCGTGCTCCACGATCACCGTGAACATGTCCTGGGTGACGTGGTCGTGGTCCTGGCTGGTGCCGTAGAAGTTGTCAGGATCGACCTTGCGCGCATCGGCGAGGAAGGCGCGCTTGTCCGGGCTGCTGTAACCCGGCAGCCCGATGGTGGGCACGCCGCCGTCGGGCACGTTGTTCTGCTTGATGTGGAGGTAATCGAGGTAGACGCGCGTGGGCGTACCGAGGCCGAACGCAAGCGAGGGTGCAATGCCCCAGCGGTTCGTTTCGACCTGGTCGCGGCCGTAGACGCCGCTTTCCTGGCCCAGCACATTGAGGCGGAACGCCGCGTCGTTGCCCATCTGCTGGTTCCAGTCGGCCGTGCCGCGGCGGCGTTGTCCGCTGCCCACCTGCACGGAGCCCGAAAGGCCGTTACCGAGCACCGGTTGCTTGGTTACCAGGTTCACGGCCCCCGTGGGCGCGGTGCGGCCGTATTCGGTGCCGTCAGGACCCTTGGTGACCTCCACCTGTTCGATATTGAACACGTCGCGCGATACCGTGCCGAGGTCGCGCGCCCCGTCCACGAAGATGCTGCCGGAGGTGTCGAATCCGCGCATGTAGATGGAGTCGCCGGTGTTCGTCGAACCGTTCTCGCCCACGTAGAACGTGCCCACGCCAGGGCTGTTGCGCAGGGCCTCGGTAAGGGTGGTGGCGCCTTGCTGCTGGATCAGTTCCTTGCCGATCACCTGGATGGTCTGCGTCGTGTCGAGCAGGGACTGGGTGAATTTCGGCGACGAGACCTTGTCCACGCGGTAATCGCTGGAGCGGTCGGCTTCCACCTTCATCCCGGGCAGCGCCTGCGCATCATTGACCTTGGCCTGCTGCGGCGGCACGGCGACATCGGCGGGAACGTCGGCAGCGGCGGCACCGTGGGCGAGCGTGAGGAGAACGGCGGCACCGACGGTGCGCGCGACGGGGGCGGCGTGCTTGCGGCTCGTAATAAAGGCCATTGGATCGATCCTTGTGCGAATGAAGGGAACGGCCTTCGTTCGCGCATACGCCACCGCTCGCGCGTCACTGGGGGCGCGCGAATGCAAGGCTCCTGTTGTCCCTGGGTCAGGCGTGCGCGGGTACGGGACCCGTCTTGCCGGCTATCGTAATTTTAATGAGAACGATTTGCAATCGTATCGCAAGCCGGTGCGCGACCGGCCCCTAATAGTCGCCGCGGCGCACTATCGGCGCAGGCACCAGGCCTTCCCAGCCATCCGCCAACTTCACGACCAGAAGTGCTCCGGCGGGTGGCTGGCTCTTTCCGCCGTGGATCAGGGCGATGCCCTCGGGGTTCTCGGTCGCCCACCGGGCGGCATCGGCCGCATCGACGACAGGCAGGGGCTCCGGCAGCCGAGCGAGGAATCCGACCATGCCGGGCTCGTCGTCCAGCGCGACCAAGGGCACGCCGCGCTGACGAAGGTCGCGAACGTATCCGGCGAGGTCGTCGACGTTGGGCGATCGCCGGAGCACCGCGCCGAGTTGCAGCAACAGGGCAACCACGATGCACAGCGAAGCCACCGAGGTCGTCTCGATCCCACGGTAGCGGCGTGCCGAGACGAACATCGCAAGGGCCAGCAAGGCGAAAGCCGCGACCGCCGTGGGTAGCCATCCGGCGTGCTCATTCCTTCCCGACCAGGCGAGGGCGACGGGCCATGCGCATGCCACAGTAGCGAGAAGGATCGCGTACGCGGGGCGACGATGGTCGATCGTCTCCGGTTGCGCGTTCACGATGGCGGCGAGGATCAGCGAGGCTCCGGGCAGCAACGGGAGCAGGTAATGCAGCTGCTTGCCGCTGATCAGGGAGAACAGCAGCAGCGCAACGGCCGACGAGGCGACGCCGAAACGCATGCGAGGATCCCGACCGGCGGCGCGCGCGCCGTGTGCGAAGGGCCGCCAGCGAATCCACAGGATCCAGGGCAGGAAGAGCGGGGGCAGCAACAGCAGGTACCAGTACGGGCCGCGGCGATGCGCGAAACTATCGGTCACCCGACCGAATGCCTGGTGGCGCAACGTCTCGAAGACTGGCACATGGTCGACTTCCGCCGCGGCGCTCGCGGCCCACCAGGTCAGCGGAAGGCAGGACAGCAGGAGTGCGGCGACGGCCAGTCCGATGCGCCAGGGTCTCGGTGGGTGAGGAGCGTTCCACCAGGGGCTCAGCAAGATTGGACCGATCAAATGTACCGCGACGACCGGGCCTTTCATCAGCATGCCCAGCGCCGCGCAGGCGAACAGCAACACGAAGGCGACGGCATGCCCGTCGCGAAGCCAGTGGATCAGGGCAAGCAGGCTGCCTGCGACGAAGAAGCACAACGGTACGTCGAACATGACGCTGCCCGAGAACGCATCGAAAAGCACGAAGGGAAGCAGAATCCAGGGGGCGAGCGGTCGGTGGTGGCCGCCGTCGATCAGCCGGCGCTCGATCGCGCCCAGCAGCGCTATGGTTCCCGCCGCCGCCGCGAGCGAAACCATACGCGCGGCCCAGATCGAGTGGCCGCATACATGCCACGCCAGTCCGATCAGCCAGAAAAGGAGCGGCGGCTTGTCGAGGTAGGGGCGACCGTTCAAGGTCAGCAGCGCGAACCCGTCGTTATGCTGGAGCTCCCATGCGACGGTGAGATACCGCGTCTCGTCGATGGGGACCGCCGGAAGAAGGGCCGCCACGAGCGCGACAAGACCGACCCATGGCCACGGACGGCGTAGCGGTCCATCGAAATGGCTGAGCATGCGCGGCATGTGCGGATGGTAGGAACCGGTGCTTAGCGTGTCCTTAGAACCGAAGCACGGTTTTGCGAGAAAGGCGCACTATGCCTTTTGGAGGAGGGCCTGAGGCATGAAAAAAGGCGCCGCACTCGCGTGCGGCGCCTTCGAGCCATCGCTTCAGCGATGGCGTGTCGCGCTTACCAGATCTTCACCTGCTTGTCGGCGGCGCGGACCATCTTCGCGTCCGGTTTGCACTGGAACGCCGAGGCGAACGCTTCCATGTTCGACGGTGCGCCGATGGCGCGCAGCGAGGCCGGGGCGTGCGGGTCGACGTTGAGGTACAGCATGGCCTGCTTCTCGCGCACGCTGCCGCGCCACACGCGGGCCCAGTTGAGGAAGAAGCGCTGGTCCTGGGTGTAACCGTCGATCTTCTCCTGCGCTTCCTGCGGGTTCTTCTTCAGCGCTTCCTGCAGTGCGTCGTAAGCCACGTTGAGGCCGCCCAGGTCGGCGATGTTCTCGCCCAGGGTGAGCTTGCCGTTTACGTGCAGGTCCGGGTGATCCTTGATGGGCGCGTATTCGTTGAACTGCGCCACCAGCTTGCCGGCGCGTTCGTCGAACTTGGCGCGGTCGTCCTTGGTCCACCAGTTCTTGTTGTTGCCGTCGCCGTCGAACTGGCTGCCCTCGTCGTCGAAGCCGTGGCTGGCCTCGTGGCCGATCACCGCACCAATGCCGCCATAGTTGATGGCGTCGTCGCCATTGGCGTCGAAGAACGGCGGCTGGAGGATGGCGGCCGGGAAGTTGATTGTGTTGTCGGTCGGGTTGTAATAGGCATTGACCGTCTGCGGCGTCATGCCCCACTCGAGGCGGTCGGTCGGCTTGCCGATCTTCGCGATGTCGTAGTGGTAATTGAACTTGCTGGCGGCCTCGACGTTGCCGAAGTAGTTCTCGCCGTTTACATCAAGGCCCGACCAGTCGCGCCACTTGTCCGGGTAGCCGATCTTCGGCAGGAAGGTGTTCCATTTCTGAATGGCCTTCTGCTTGGTCTCGTCGCTCATCCAGTCGAGCTTCTCGATGCGCGCCTTGAGGGCGTTGCGCACGTTGTCGACCAGTTCGTTCGCACGCTGCTTGGCTTCCGGCTTGAACACCTTGGCCACGTAGAGCTGGCCGAGTGCCTCGCCCATGGAGCTGTTCACCGTGCCGAGCACGCGCTTCCAGCGCGGCTTCTGCTGCGGCTGGCCGGCGAGCGTCTTGCCGTAGAAGTCGAACTTGTTGTCCTGGAACGCCTTGGACAGGTAAGGCGAAGCACTGTCGATCGCATGGAAGCGCAGGTAGGCCTGCCAGGTGGACACCGGCGTGGACGCCAGCATCTTGTCGAATTCCTTGAAGAACTTCGGCTGCGACAGGGAGAAACCCTTCTCCACGGTCACGCCCTGGGCGGCGAAGAACTTTTCCCAGTTGAAGTGCGGCGTGACCTTGTCGGCTTCGGCCACGGACACGAAGTGATACTGGTTTTCAGGCGAACGCAGTTCCACCGGCGCGAGGGATGCGGCGGCAAGCTGGGTTTCGAACTTCATCACCTCGTCGGCCTGCTTCTTCGCGTCGGCTTCGGGCACGCCGGCGAGGGTCAAGGTCTTGGCGATATAGGCGAGGTAGGCCTTGCGGTTGTCGGCCTGCTTCGGGTCGGTGTAGTAGTCCCTGGTCGGAAGGCCCAGGCCGTCCTGCTGCGCGTAGCCGATCTGGA
The DNA here is from genome assembly GCF_011742555.1 of Luteibacter jiangsuensis. Lineage (GTDB taxonomy): Bacteria > Pseudomonadota > Gammaproteobacteria > Xanthomonadales > Rhodanobacteraceae > Luteibacter > Luteibacter jiangsuensis. Next base: position 137,795 of record NZ_JAAQQR010000004.1, on the reverse strand, counting down.
TCTTGGCGTTCTGGAAATCGGCACCGGAGCCGAACCCGAACACATAACCGTTACCTTCATTGAAGCTGCTGTCGAGGAAGTCGACGATGTCCTGCGAGGTCTTCAGCGCGTCGATCTTGGCCAGTTCCGGCTTCAGGGGCTCGACGCCCGCCTTCTCGATGGCGTCTTCGTTCATGCCCGAACGGTAGAGCAGGCCGATCTTCTGCTCGATGGAACCCGCCTTCGCATTCGCCGCGCCCTTGTCCATCGCATCGACGATGTCGTGCTGCGTGTTCAGGCTGTTCTCGGCGAGCTGGTCGAAGGCGCCCCAACGGGTGCGGTCTTCGGGGATCGGGTTGGCGGCCACCCACTTGGCGTTCACGAAGCCGTTGAAGTCGTTGCAGGCATCGATGCCGGTATCGAGATCGGCGATGTTGAACGACGGGCCGGCATGCGCGGCGGCGGTGCTGCCGCTGGGAGCCGGGGCCGCGGTGGACGCCGGCGACGGCTGGTTGCCGCCCGGTACCGCGGTGTCGGCGTCGTTGTGCTTGCTGCACGCCGTGCCGGCCAGCGCAACGCCGAGTGCGAGCGCGAGCGGCTTCAGATACTGCTTGGTCATGGGTGTCCCTCGTTCTGGTGACTGAACGGCGCCCCCGGCGCCGCAGGGGTCCGAGCATAGCGGCTGCGGCCGCCGCGCAGGGCGGAGTGTGACGAAAGTCATGGTTGGCGACATTTCGCAATAACTCGCGAGCGATGTCCCGGCGCTGTCATGTGGGCTTCGTACGCTGAAACGACCGCATGACAGGGGGTGCGGCCCCGGACAAGCCATCGATCCCACCACGAGGAGCATTCCGTCATGCGCAAGCTACTGGCCGCGGGCATCGCCTGTGTGCTGACCTTATCCGCCGCGTCCATCGTGGGCGCGCACCAGGCCGTCCCGGACGCCGCGGTCGAGGCGTTCGGCGCCGGTCACCCCGGGCATGGACACGGCGATCCGCGCACCGCCACGCCCATCAAGCACCTGGTGGTGATCTTCCAGGAAAACGTGTCGTTCGATCATTACTTCGGCACCTATCCCTACGCCGCGAACCCAAAGGGCGAGCCGGCGTTCTACGCGCGGCCCTTCACGCCGCCGGTGAACGGCCTCTCGCGCCGTCTGCTTACGAAGAATCCGAACGCCGGCAATGCGGACAATGGCGACGGGGCGATCAATCCGTTCCGGCTTACCCGCGCCCAGGCGGCCACGGCGGACCAGGACCACGGCTACACGTCCGAGCAGCGGGCGTTCAACGGCGGAAAGATGGACCTTTTCCCGCTGTACACCGGCCGGGGCGAAAGCTTGCCCGGCGGCGATCCGGCCGAGGAGGGCAAGGGCCAGGTCATGGGCTACTACGACGGCAACACCGTCACCGCGCTCTGGAACTATGCGCAGAGCTTCGCCATGAGCGACAACAGCTACGGCACCACCTTCGGCCCGTCGTCGCCGGGTGCCTTGAACCTCATCGCCGGCCAGACCGCCGGCGTCTCCGCGACCTTGAACGGTACCGGCGCCACGACCGACGACGGCAACGGCGGGCTGACGATGATCGGTGACCCGGACCCCATCGGCGATGTCTGCTCGTCGCCCACGGCCAGCCAGGTGACCATGGGCGGCCGGAATATCGGCGATCTGCTCAACGAGCGCGGCGTCACCTGGGGCTGGTTCCAGGGCGGCTTTGACCTCACCCGGACGAATCCGGACGGCAGCACGGGATGTTCGCGGCGCACGCTGTCGAAGGTGACGAACGCCACCTCGAACGACTACAGCCCGCACCACGCGCCGTTCCAGTACTACCCGTCCACGGCCAATCCCACGCACGCGCGCCCGGCATCGGTCGCGGCCATCGGACACAGCGGGGACCCGGCTAACCACCAGTACGACATTCAGGACTTCTACGATGCCCTGGACGCGGGCAACCTCCCGGCCGTGAGCTTCCTGAAGGCGCCGGCGTACCAGGACGGCCATGCAGGGTATTCGGATCCGCTCGACGAGCAGGCGTTCATCGTGCACGTGATCAACACGCTGCAGCAGAGCGACGAGTGGCGGAGCACCGCGGTGGTCATCGCCTATGACGATTCCGATGGCTGGTACGACCACCAGGAACCGCCGCATGTAAATGCTTCGCGTGGCAGCACCGACGCGCTCGACGGCGACGGCGTCTGCAAGGGCCACGGTACGCTGCCCGGCCTCGACGGCAAGACCCCGGCGCAGGGCCGTTGCGGCTTCGGTCCTCGCCTTCCGCTCGTGGTCGTTTCGCCCTGGGCTCGCGAGAACATGGTCGATCATTCGGTGACCGACCAGAGTTCCATCACGCGCTTCATCGAAGACAACTGGCTGGACGGCACGCGTATCGGCGGCGGATCGAGCGACGCGCAGGCGGGGCGTCTGGATCGCATGTTCGATTTCTTCCTGCCGCGTCTGTTCGAGCGCAAGTTGATCCTCGACGAATCGACGGGCCAACCGAAACAGGGCGGCGGGTGGCCCTTCTGGCCACTTGGGAACGCAGGGCATGGTTGATCGCCGCCGCTTCCTGGCGACGGTAGGCTGGACGGCTGCGGCGGGATGGATCCCGTCGCGGCTGTTCGCGCATGACATGCATGCCATGAAGGCAGCACCTGCGGGGCAGGTGGGCAATGCGCTCTGCATGCACCCGATGGGCGACGTGTCGCACCTGCCGGGCCTCGTCGACCCCGCCAAACTCGCGCCGTTCGTGGACAGCCTGCCGCTGCCGCCGGTACTGCAGGCGAGACAGGGAAAGCCGCTGCACGTGCGCATGGCGGAAAGTGCGCAGAAGCTGCATCGCGATCTGCCGCCGACCACGCTGTGGACCTATGGCGGGCATTGTCCGGGCCCCACCATCGAGGCGCGCAGCGGCGAGCCCGTCGAGGTCGTGTGGGAAAACGCGCTGCCGTCGAAGCACTTCCTTCCGGTCGACCACGCCATCTGCGGTGCCGAGGCCGACAAGCCCGAGGTGCGTGCGATCGTGCACCTGCACGGCGCGAAGGTGCCCCGCAAGGACGACGGATTTCCCGAAGACTGGTATGTGCCCGGGAAGTCGCGCCGGCATCGCTATCCGAACGCGCAGGACCCCGCGACGCTCTGGTACCACGACCATGCGATGGGCATTAACCGCCTCAACATGTACGCGGGTCTGATGGGGCTCTACCTGCTTCGAGACGAGTACGAGCTGTCGCTTGGTCTGCCTTCGGGAGAGCAGGAGCTGCCGCTGGTGCTGGCCGACCGCCTTCTGCGCGAGGACGGCCGTCTGTACTACCCGGACTCGGGCGATGCGAAGGCACCCTGGGTGCCGGAGGTATTCGGCAACGTCACGCTGGTCAACGGCGCCATCCTGCCGCGCGCCGACGTACAAGCGCGGCGATACCGCCTGCGCGTGCTCAACGCGGCCAACGGCCGCTTCTACCACCTTCGTTTCCGTGATGGCCGGGCATTTCAGGTCATCAGCTCAGACCAGGGCCTTCTTGCGTCACCGGTATCCATGACGTCGCTTTTTCTCGCGCCGGGCGAGCGCGCCGACGTGGTGGTCGATTTTGCAGACCTGCGCGGCGGCCAGGCCGAGCTGATGAACGATGCCTTGCCGCTCATGCGTTTCGCGGTGGGCAATGGCATGGTTCGGGACGAAAGCCGCGTTCCGCCGGTGCTGCGCGACGTGCCCCGAATGACGGAAAGCAGTGCGTCGTCCACGCGCGAACTCACCCTGGACGAATACAGCGACTGCATCGCCACGCCCATGCTGATGCTGTTGAACGGAAAGCGCTGGCACGATCCGGTGACGGAGAAGGTGAAGCTGGGCAGTACGGAAACGTGGAGCCTCGTGAACCTCACGGAGGACACGCATCCCATCCACCTGCACCTCGTCCGCTTCCAGATCCTCGACCGCCGCCCTTACGACGTCGACGAGTACATGGCGAAGAGAACGCTCCGCTACCTCGGTCCGGCCCAGCAACCGCCACCGCACGAGAGGGGCTGGAAAGACGTGGTCCAGGCCTATCCCGGCATGGTCACCCGCATTGTCGCCACGTTCGACGGCTACGTCGGGCGGTACGCGTGGCACTGCCACCTGGCGGAGCACGAGGCGAACGAGATGATGCGCCCCTTCGAGGTCTACTAGGGGGCGTGCTCCTGCAACGGCAGGCTGCGCAGTGCGGCGGCGTCCAGCCTCATCACCGGATAGGCGCCGACCTTCTGCGCCGTGTACCAGGGGCTGCGTTCGAAGAAGAACATCAGCCTCGCCCGGGCGTTCCCCGCGAAGGCGGGGTCGTCTTTCAGCCGGCGCTCGAACTCGGCCTTCAATGCGGGGTCCTTCGCCATCATCGTGCGCGCCAGGGCTTCGAGCACGCGGGGTTCGCCATATTCCTTCGCTTCGAATATCGCGTCGAGGTAACCCCAGCGCAGCAGGGAATCCGGCGCCCGGGCGTCGAGCAGGTTCAGCGCGAGCACGGCGTCGACATTGTCGGTGCGCACGATCACCGTTCCCGCCGGGAGTTCCACCGCTTCCTGCGTGGGTGCGATGGCCACGTCCTTGAGCATGTGGTGGCCTTCGAACGGTTTGTCGGCCCACTTCGGCTGTGTGAGTTCGTCGCGTGTGACCGTCACCCGGCGCGCGGCGGCGAGGCGTGTGTAGGGAATGCCGTGAGCGTCCAGGCGATCGATCAGCGGCGTCCATTGCGACGGGATCGCCCAGGCTGCCGGAAGAGGGGCGGAGACGTCCGGGAGAAGATCGTTCCAGCTCTGGATCTCGTAGGTCTTCTTCTTCGAGGTGTCGTAGCGCACCCAGATGTCGTTCGAAACGTCGCTATGGGTCTGCGTGAACGCATAGCCCTTCAACGTGAACGGCTTCGGGGTGGGATCCTGCTTGAAGGTCACGGGCAGCGTCGCCCCCCGCGTCGCGGAGAGGGATGCGGCCCAGGCATCCGCCTTGCGGGAGGCGTCCAGTAGCGCCGAGGGGTCGCGATTCACGACCTCGAGCACGCTGCGCACCACGTCGTAACTGGCCCGTACGCGTACTTCGTAGGACTTCAGCATGTGCGTTTCGATCAGCAGGCCGGCCCGGTTCCGGATGGCGGCGTATCCGGTCGAGAAGCGCGGCCCGGAACCGAAGTTCTCGATGCCCTTGGTAATGTCGCGGCCGTCGCGAAATTCCAGGTAAGGCGATGCGATGTGCCCCAGCTTCTCGAACCGCGGCATGGCTTCGCGCGCGTACGCCTGCTCCTGCCATGCGGCGATCGATGGCGGCAACTTGTGCGGGTCCTCGGCGTACCAGGTGAGATCGGGCTGGTAGTCCGCGCCGTCGGTCGTGTGGATGTCCATGAGCAGGTCGGGGTGCCATGTGTTCCACAGCTTCAGCCACGCACGGGTTTCCGGAGCTTCGGCCTTGACGTAGTCGCGGTTGAGGTTGAGGTACTGCGACTGGCCACGGAAGCCCATTGTTTCGGGCCCGTTCTGGTTGATGCGGAAATACGGGCCCGAGTTCTCGTGACCGTCCACGCTGTACACGGGGATGTACACGAGCACGACATGGTCGAGCAGGTGCGGCAACGTTCCGGTGACGGCGATATCGCGCAGGAGCATCAAGCCCGCGTCCTTGCCCTCGATTTCGCCGGGGTGGATGCCCGCCTGCACGAGGACGATCGGCTTGCCCGCCGCGCGGGCGCGCTCGGGCGTGAGGTCGCCGTCCTTCGCCGCGATCATCACCGTCATCGGACGTCCCTCCGGCGTGCTGCCGAAAGTGGCCATGCGCAAGATGTCCGGCGCAGCCTCGACCAGCCGGCGCAGATAAGCCTGTGTTTCCGCATACGAAGGCGTGGTGCGAAAGGCCGAAGCCTCGGCTGGCGTGATCCAGGCGTCCCTGGCGTGGATCGCCAGCGGTGCCGCGGCGGCGAGGGCGAACAGGATGCGTGTGGCAAGAAACCGGGGCATGGCGGGTTCCATAAAACATCCATTGTAGGCAGCTGACTGAACATTCAGCCAATTGGCGCCCGAGGCCCGTCCCCGTTCGCGATCACCCCGGTATAAGGAGGCGCTAAGCTGCGCGAAAGGATAATGGCAGCCTGACGACCGAGGGCGCGGCCTTGCACATCATTCTCGTTGAAGACGACGTCCAGCTCGGCGAGGCCATACGCCGGGCACTGGAGCGGCTTGCCTATACGATCAGCTGGTTCCGCAACGGCAACGAAGCGCTGCTGGCCCTGCGCGACCACGATGCCGACCTGGTCCTGCTCGATCTTGGCCTGCCCGGGAAGGACGGTCTGGACGTGCTGACGGAGGCCCGGCGCCTGCGGGTAGCCACCCCGGTGATCGTGATGTCGGCGCGGGACGCCGTGGATTCGCGCATCAGCGTGCTCGACGCGGGCGCCGACGACTACCTGGTCAAACCTTTCCACCTGGACGAACTCGCGGCGCGCATTCGCTCGTTGGCGCGCCGGGTACGCGGGGTGGCGGTGAATCGCCTCGAAGCGGGCGCCTTGAGCCTCGACCTCGGCACCTTCGAAGTCACGTGGCATGGGCAGCGGGTGGACCTGACGCGTCGCGAGTTCGCCTTGCTGCAAGCGCTGATGGAGCGCGCCGGGCGCATCGTGCGGCGCGAATCGCTGGAAACGTCGCTTTACGGCCCGGACAATGTCGTGAGCACCAGTGCGCTGGAAGTGCTGGTGCACTCGTTGCGGCGCAAGCTGAGCCACGGCGCGATCCAGACGGTGCGCGGCTTCGGATACATGCTGCCGCGTGAGCCGCAATGAAGCTCGCCAGCCTTCGATCGCGCCTGCTCGCGCTGATCGTGATGGTGCTGGTGATCGTCCTGATTCCGCTCGGTTTCCTCAGTGCGAAGCACACCCTGGAGGAAGTGGACGAACTGTCCGACGCCCGCCTCGCCCAGGCGGCCCGCACCCTGGAAGTCCTGGTCGATCGCATCGGCGTCGAGCACCTGCGCGAACACCGGTCCGCGCGCCTGCTGGTGCCGAGCGTCTCCAACCATCCGCACGAGCTGACGGTGCAGGGGCGCACCTTCGAATCGGAGGTCGGCTTCCAGGTGTTCGACAGCGACGGCAGCCTGTTGCTCGCGACGGAAAACCTTGCGGGGATGCCGCACACGGAGGCGGTGGACGGCGCCTTCGAGGACACGCACAAGGGCAAGTACCGGTGGCGCGTATTCACCCTCGTGAAGGAAGACGAGAACATCACGATCCGCGCCGGCGAGCGCTACGACAGCCGCAACGAGATCACGCGCGCGCTATGGATCGAACATACGCTGCCACTACTCCTGGGCCTGCCGCTGATGGCCTTCCTCGTGGGGTGGGCGATACGCCGCGGCCTCATGCCGCTGGACCAGCTGGCCGGGGCGCTTGCGCGGCGCAAGCCGGGGAGCCGCGCGCCCGTGCACCTTTCCGACGAGCCGGTGGAACTGCGGCCTGTGCTGGGTGCGCTGAACGGCCAGATCGAACGTCTCGAGGAAGCGCTCGAACGCGAGCGCCGGTTCAGCGCCGACGTCGCGCATGAACTGCGTACGCCGTTGGCCTCCACGATGATCAATCTCGAGAACGCCATGGCCTCGGCCCAGCCGGACGAGGCGCAGACCGCATTGGAGGCCGCGCGCGAATGCCTCGTGTCGCTGGCGCGCCGAACCGAGCAGCTGCTGTCGCTGGCACGCCTGGAGGCAGGCGCCGCTGCGGGCCCCCGCGGCACGGTGGACCTGGCGGCGCTGGCCCTCGATGTGGTGGACGAGTTGTCTCCGCTGATCGAGGCCGGCGGCGTCGAACTGGGCGTGAACCTGCCCGACAGCCTCGCCGTTCAGGGCTACACGGCGGCCCTTCGCTCGCTCCTGCGTAACCTGCTCGACAACGCCTTTCGCCACGTTCCTCACGGCGGTCACGTCGATCTCTCCATCCGGCGAGAGGGGAATCAGGCGCTCATCGAGGTCGTCGACGACGGCCCCGGCATCCCGCCCGAACGCCGCGACGCCATGTTCACCCGTTTCCAGCGGGGCCTGGACACCCAGGGGAGCGGCTATGGCCTCGGCCTCTCGATCGTGCAACGCGCGGTCGAACTGCACGGCGCGAGCATCCGGCTGCTGGACGGGGAGCGCGGCCCGGGCCTGCGGGTGGTGGTGACCCTTCCGCTCGCCTGATGGGCGAGCGTGTTTCGTCCAATCCCCTGTCACACCGGTGGCGCATCCTCGGGGGCTCAAACACCCAAGGAGCGCAGCGCAATGAAGAACCCCCAAGCCACGAAGAACCTGCGCAAGGCCGCGCTGAAGACGCCGACGGGCCTCGGCGCGGATGCCACCCGCGATATCTCCGGTGCCCTGACCGTGCTTCTCGCGGACACCTTCGCGCTGTACCTGAAGACGAAGAACTTCCACTGGCACATGTCCGGTCCGCGCTTCCGCGACCTGCACCTGCTGCTCGACGAGCAGGCGACGGAACTCTTCGCCATCACCGACGACATCGCGGAGCGGGCCCGCAAGGTCGGCGGCACCACGCTTCGTTCGCTCGGCCACGCTGCGCGTTCGCAGCGCCTGTCCGACAACGATGCCGATTTCGTCACACCGCAGGACATGCTTGCCGAACTGCGCGACGACAACGAGCGCTTCGTCGGCTTCCTGCGTGAAGTGCACGGTGTCTGCGACGAGTACGGCGACGTCGCGACGGCGAGCCTGGTCGAAAACTGGATCGACCAGGCCGAACGCCGCGTATGGTTCCTGTTCGAGAGCGCGCGCGAGAATCCGTAAGGATTATTTCCTCGGCGTGGCGATGGCGCCGATCAGGTCCTTGCCGTCGCCACGCACGAGGTGCGGATACTTCAGGCCGCCGTGGTAATCCACCTTGACCGTCGCGTATTCCTCGATGTCCTTGATGAGGAACTCGATCGGCGTGCTGGTCGATTTCGCGGCTGCCACCGCATCCTTCAGCACCTGCGCCGAATAGTCCTTGCCGTTCACGGCGACGATGGTCGCGCCCGGCACGAGGCCCGCCTTCGCGGCAACGCCGTCCCATTGCGAATCGGTGACTTCGCCCTTGTCCGAGACCTGGATGCCGAGCGAGTAGGCGAGGTTGACCGTCTTGCGCACCTTCTCGGCGGTCTTCGCGAAGGGGGTGGGTTTATCGTCGTACACCAGCTTCCAGCCGCCGCCTTCGATACCGTGCTCGGGCAGCGTGTCGCCGGTGTAATCGAGCCGCTGGCGCAGGAACGTGGCCCAGTCATAGGGCTGTATGCCGTTCAGCGTGGAAATCACGTCCTCGAACGTATAGGTCTTCGGCGTGTAGCTGCCGTTGTCCATGCCGTAGAAGGCACGCGCGAATTCGTCGAGCGTATGTTTGCCGCCGGAAAGGTCGCGGATCTTCGTGTCGACGTCGAGCCAGAGCAACTGGCCCTCGGGGTAGTAATCCGAACTGCGGCGCAGGTTCGTCCAGCCGCGAGCGCGGCCTGCCGATAGCGGGATGCCGTCCGCGGTGTCCTGGAGCGAACGCCACGAACGCCCGGTGCGCGCCGACATGTCGGCGGCGATGCCGGCCAGCGAATCGCGCCATTGCGCCGTGGTCCAGATGCCGGACCGCGCGGTGAGCACGCCGGCCCAGTAGTCCGTGAGGCCTTCGTACACCCACAACAGGTCGTCCTGCATGGGTTCGGTGAACGTAGGTGTCCACAGATCGGCGGGGCGGCGGAACTTGCCGTTCCACGAATGGATGTACTCGTGCGGGAGGAGGGTGCCCGCGGCGACGTTCACGTCCGGATCGGTGAAGAAGTTCGCGTAGAGGCGGTCGTCGCTGGACTGGTGGTGCTCCAGGCCGAAGTGGCCCGTATGGTCGGACACCACCAGCAGGAAATCGTAGTGCCCGTAATGGTGCGCACCGAAAAGCTTGTTGGCCTGAACCACGAGCGCGCGCTGTTTGGCGATCTGCTCGTCGGTGGGCTTCACGCCGGCGGGCGTGTCCCCCGTGATGTCGAGGTGTACCGCGGTGTCCTGGCCCGGCGCGAGGTCGATGCGATTGAAGTACTTGCCCGTCATCAGGGGCGAATCGACCAGGTTCTCGAAGCTCACTGGCTTGAAGCGCACTTCGTTGCCCGACTGCGAGGCGGTTTCGAGGGCGGAGGCGTACTTCCAGCCCGCCGGCAGCGTGACGCTCGGTTCGATCGTGATGCGGCTGGTGTAGTGGCCCGCCGGATAGAAAGCCACCTCATTGAACGACAGGGGCACGTAGTTCGGCGTGGCCGGCGCAAGGTACTCGAAGGCGAGATCGAGTTTGTCCACGCCGTCGGGGACGTCCACGTGGAAGGCATACATCTCTTTCAGGTCGCGGCGCCAGGGAATGCGCTTGCCGTTCGCGGTGACGACGAAGCCGGCCACATTGGCCAGTGGTCCCGAGGGCGCGTGCACGCCGGGAATCCACTTGGGGTAGTAGAGGACCGCGTGCCCCGCGCTGACCGGAATGGTTTCGCGCACGTGGTAGAGGTGTTTCGACGCATCCGACAGGTCCACGTGCAGCGCAAGCGTGCCGGGGTAGGGCTGGTCGGCGGCGACCGGAAGCTCGGCGGCCGCGGCGTGGACGGTGGAAAAGGCCATCGCGGAAGCGACGGCGGCGGCGAGGGTGGCGCGGCGAAGCGGACGGCGCATGGCTCGGTTCCCTGACGATGGTCGACCCCCGATAGTCGGCGCCGGTCGGCGGCGGGAACCTGTGCCATAGGTCATGCACCGATAAGTTGCGTTTGAAACGGGGTACTTCCGCCCTTATCCGGCGCGTCGCTAGCATGGCGGCCATGAAAGCTCGCACGATGCGCCGCATCCTCAACGCCTGGCCGCCCTTCCTGTTCACCGGCATCCGCGTGGTCGCCCTCGACGACTATCGCTATGCGAAGGTCCGGCTGAAGCTCACCTGGTACAACCGCAACTACGTGCGCACGCACTTCGGCGGCAGCCTTTTCGCCATGACCGATCCGTTCTGGATGATCATGACGTTGAAGAGCCTGGGCAACGAATACATCGTGTGGGACCAGGCCGGCGAGATCCGCTTCGTGGCGCCGGGCAGGGAAGACGTCTACGCGGAATTCCGCATCGAGGAATCCGTGCTCGACGAACTGCGCGCGGCGACTGCCAACGGCGAAAAATGCCTGCGCTGGTTCGACACCGACATTCGTACCGCTTCCGGCGAACTCGTCGCGACGGTACGCAAGCAGCTCTACGTGCGCCGGAAGAAGCCGAAGCCCTAGCCGAGTCGGCCAAGCTGTGGGAGCCGCTTCAGCGGCGATAAGCCAACAAAGCGATGAAGCCGAGCGGCTCCCTCCGAGCCATCAGAACAGCAGCGACGCCATCTTGCGGCGGTACGTTCCGACGAGCTGCGCGTCGTCGATCGTGGCGAACGCGGCGAGCAGGCGCTTCTTTGCCTGGCCGTCCTGCCAGTCGCGCTGTCGCTTCAGGATGTCGATGAACTGATCCAGGCCGGCGGCGGCCTCGCCCTCGATGAGCAGGCGCACGCCGAGCAGGTCCCGCGCCTCCCAGTCGGCCTCGTCGGCCTGCACGCGCGAGCGCAGTGCTTCCAGCGACGGCGCACCGGCGAGGGCGCGCGCAAGCTCGAGCTGGCTGCGCAGCCGGACGGCCCGGGCATCCGTGGCGAGGTTGGCGGGAAGGGCGTCGAGTTCGGCCTGGGCGGGCTCCACCTGGCCTGCGCGCATGAGGGCAAGGGCCAGATCCAGTTTCAGTTCCGCGCGATCAGGATCGGCGGCGATGGCCTGCTGGAGGCGGTTGATGGCTTCCTCCGGCGTTTCGGCCGGTTTCGCTTCGGCTTCGGCTGCGGGTTCGGCGCCGTCCGCGGGCTGGATGCCGTGGCGGGTGAGGAACTCGCGGATCTGTCCTTCGGGAAGCGCCCCCGCGAATCCGTCGACGACCTGGCCGCCGCTGATGAGGACGACCGTGGGAATGCTGCGCACGCCGAACATGGCCGCCAGCTGCTGCTCAGCGTCGACGTCGATCTTTGCCAGGCGGAACGCACCGCTGTATTCGCCGGCAAGCTTTTCCAGGATGGGGCCGAGCGACTTGCAGGGGCCGCACCATTCGGCCCACAGGTCGACCAGGATCGGGGTCTGGAGGGAGGCCTCGATGACGTCCTTCTCGAACGCCTCGGTGGTCGCGTCGAAGACGTGTTCGCTACGGGTCTGGGCGCCGGTCACAGCATGCTCCTGGTACAAAGTTCGATGCCCCGAAAGTCGGGGAAGGCGGGCAGGATATCAAGCCCCGGCCGCCTGTTCGGCGGACATGCGCCCCTTCCGTCATGCGACGTTTACGCCGATTTGCGATCATAGGGAACGGCCCGTTGCGGCCTTCGACCGCTTGGACGGCATGCAAAGGACCCAAAACCTCATCGTCTGCGAACACTGCGACTCCGTTTATCGGAGGCGCAGTCTCGCCCGCGGCGAGGTGGCCGATTGCGTGGTCTGCGGCGCCGTGCTCGATCGACACCAGTGGCTCGGGGTGGACGCCCAGTTCGCCCTGATCTTCGCCGCCCTCATCGTCTTCGTCATCGCCAACGTGTCGCCCATCGTTACCCTCGGCCTGTCCGGGATGAAAGCGGCCACCACGCTGTGGGGGGCCGTGATCGCCATGTGGAACGACGGGGCGCAGATCGTCGCCTTCCTCAGCGCCATGACCCTGTTCTTCTTTCCGCTGGGCCAGATCCTCATCTTCGGCTGGGTGCTCTGGTTCGCCCGCAAGGGCATTCGTGCGCCGGGTTTCCCGCTGGCCATGTCCGCTCTCGTCAGGGTGAAGCCCTGGAGCATGATCGAGGTGTTCATGCTCGGTACGCTCGTGGCGGTGGTGAAGGCGCATACGTACTTCGACGTGGTGCCCGGCGCGGGCATATGGGCTTTCGGATTCCTGACCTTGCTGGTCACGGTGTTCTCCAGCCTCGACCCCAGGGAACTGTGGGATCTGACTGCGGAAGCGGAGGCATGAGCACGCCGCCGCGCGCGATCGATCTGGGCATGATGGCTTGCCACGTGTGCCGGCAGGTCACGGCGTACACGGAAGACCGTCACGCGCGTTGCCCGCGCTGCGGAAACACCTTGCACGCCCGCAAGCACGCCAGCGTGTCGCGCGCCTGGGCACTGCTGGTCGCCGCCGCGATCTTCTACATCCCGGCCAACGTGTTTCCCATCATGCGCACGCAGAGCATCTCGTCCAGGGACGACAACACGATCCTGAGCGGCATCATGGAACTCTGGCGGGCCGGCTCGCCGGGGCTGGCCGTCATCGTCTTCACGGCGAGCATCATCGTGCCCGTGCTGAAGTTCCTCATCATGGGCTTCCTGCTGGTGACGGTGCAGCGATCGAGCGGCATGGTCGCGCGGCAGCGGGCCCGGCTTTACCGCTTCGTGGAGCTGGTGGGGTACTGGTCGATGCTCGACGTGTTCGTCGTGGCGATCCTTTCCGCGCTGGTCCACTTCAAGATATTGAGCCGCGTCGAGCCGTTGCCCGGCGTGGTCTATTTCGGCATCGTCGTGGTGCTCACGATGCTGTCGGCCATGAGTTTCGATCCCAGGCTGATCTGGGACAACAGGAAATCGCAATGAGCGACACCAACGTAGGAAGCACGCCACCCGACGACGACTTGCCGCAGCCGGTCGTGCGCAAGTCGAAACTGGGGTTCTCGCTGATCTGGCTGGTGCCGATCGTGGCGGCCCTGGTGGGCATCTCGCTCCTGGTCAGCCACTTCATGTCGGCGGGCCCCCAGATCACGGTGTCCTTCCTGACCGCGGAAGGCATCGAGGCGGGCAAGACCCAGGTGAAATACAAGAACGTGGTGATCGGCAAGGTCACCACGATGCGCCTGTCCAAGGACCGCACCCATATCTCGGTCATGATCGACCTCGACAAGGACGCGCGTGCCTTCGCCACGAAGGGCACGCGCTATTGGGTGGTGCGGCCGCGCATCGGTGCCAGCGGCGTTTCCGGCATCGACACGCTGCTTTCCGGCGCCTTCATCGGTGCCGACGCCGGCGACTCCGACCAGGAGCAGAACGAGTTCACCGGCCTGGAAACGCCGCCAGCCGTCACCCACGGTGCCCCGGGCAGGCGCTTCGTGCTCCATGCCGGCGACCTCGGCTCGCTGGATATCGGCTCGCCGGTGTACTACCGTCGCATCCAGGTCGGCCGCATCGTGTCCTACGAACTGGACAAGGACGGGAAGGGCGTGTCCCTGCAGTTGTTCATCGACGGTCCGAACGACCGCTTCGTGTCGAAGGACTCGCGCTTCTGGAACGCCAGCGGCGTGGACGTGTCGCTCGGTGCAGACGGTCTGAAGATGAACACCCAATCGCTCGCCACGGTGATCGCCGGCGGCGTGGCGTTCCAGGACCCGCCGGGGCCGCACCAGGCCGAGGTGGCACCGGAAATGTCCGAGTACACGTTGTTCAACGACGAGGCCACGGCGCTCGCCCCGCCAGACGGCAAGCCGCGCTACATCCGCATGCGCTTCGAACATTCGCTGCGCGGGCTGGCCGTGGACGCGCCGGTCGAATTCCTGGGCGTGAAGGTAGGCAGGGTCGTATCGGTCAACCTCGACTATGACCCCGCGACGCATTCCTTCCCCGTCGTGGTGGGGGCGCTGGTGTATCCGCAACGGCTCGGCCAGGCGCACGAAAAACTGGCCAAGGCGGTCGGCGGCGACGACGACACGCTGTTCCCGCGCATCATGGCCGGGCTGGTGGCGCACGGCATGCGCGCGCAGGCCCGCAGCGGCAACCTGCTCACCGGGCAGCTCTATATCGCGCTCGACTTCGATCCGAAGGCTAAGAAGGTGGCGTTCGACCCGCGGGCGAAACCGGTGGAGATCCCCACCACGCCGGGCGACTTCGATCATCTGCAGGAGCAGATTTCCAGCATCGTGGACAAGGTGGAGAAGATCCCCTTCGATTCGATCGGCCGCAACCTGGACGGCAGCCTGAAGGAACTGCACGGCACGTTGAAGCAGGTGAACGGCGACCTCCTGCCCGAGGCGAAGAAGACGCTGCAAGGCGTGAACCGCACGGTGGGTACGGCCAACGACGCGCTTTCCGAGAACTCGCCGTTGCAGCAGAACATCGCCAACACGCTGGAGGAACTGCAGCGAACGGTGCGCTCGGTGCGCGCGTTCACCGATTACCTGGGCCGCCATCCGGAAGCGCTGTTGCGCGGTCGTGGCGCCGACGCGCCGCCGAAGATCGTTACCCCGTCCGCCAAGCAGGGCAAGGAAGAACAGCCATGATCCATTCCCTCCGCCTCGCCGGCGTCGTGCTCCTCGTGGCCGGTCTGGGTGCCTGTGCCTCGGCGCCCACGCACTTCCACACGCTGGTGCCCCCGTCGGCACCCCTGCCGGCGGCGACCGCATCTTTCGCCATCGACGTGCTGCCCGTGGCCGTGCCGCCGCAGGTCGATCAGCCAGCCCTCGTGCTTCGGCAGGGTGCCACCGGCATCGCCGTGCTGGACGGAGAGCGCTGGGCCTCGCCGCTGGGCGACGAGATCCGCGGCGCGCTCTCTGCCGACCTTGCCGCCCGCCTGGGTACCCACGACATGCACGGCCTGCCGCGCGGCAAGGATGCGAAGGTGGTGCGCGTGCAACTCGACGTGCGCCGCTTCGATTCGGAGGTGGGTGGGAGCGCCACGCTGGAAGCCTCCTGGTCCGTGCGTGGCGCGGACGGCGTTTCGGCGAATTGCGCCTCGCGCGTGTCGGAACCGGCGGGTTCGAGCTACGACAGCCTCGTGGAGGCCCACCAGCGCGTGCTGGGCACTGTGGCCGACCAGGTGGCGACCGCGGTGCGCTCGGTGGCCGCCGGCCAGCCGGCGACCTGCGCCGCGATCTAGGTGTGCTCTCTGTGGGAGCCGGCTTCGCCGGCGATCCCGCGGCAGCGGGCAGGCTCGGCGCAAGCACTCATCGCCGCTGAAGCGGCTCCCACATAACGCTTGTATGGCCCACTGCAGCCCTCAAGGCTTGGCCTTCCTGCCCCCGTGGGATAGTCTCCCGCGACTGACCGCCGCGTTTTCCTCGCGGCCACCCGAGCATCCCCACCGGTACCGAACACCATGCAGGACACCCACGATCAGGGCACGCGCGAGCAGGGCGGTTACGCCCCGGACGTCGTCGAGGCCGCCGCCCAGCGCTTCTGGAACGAGACGCGCGCCTTCGAAGTGAGCGAAGACACGGGCAAGCCGAAGTACTACTGCCTCTCGATGCTTCCGTATCCCTCGGGTGCCCTGCACATGGGCCATGTGCGGAACTACACCATCGGCGACGTGATCAGCCGCTTCCAGCGCCAGCAGGGCCGCAACGTCCTCCAGCCCATGGGCTGGGACGCCTTCGGCCTGCCTGCCGAAAACGCCGCGATCAAGAACCGCACCGCGCCCGCCAAGTGGACGTACAAGAACATCGAACACATGCGCGAGCAGTTGAAGCGCATGGGCTTCGCGTACGACTGGACCCGCGAGGTCACCACCTGCAAGCCGGAGTACTACCGCTGGGAACAGCTGATGTTCACGCGGCTGATGAAGAAGGGGCTGGTGTACCGCAAGAACAGCGTCGTGAACTGGGACCCTGTCGACCAGACCGTGCTGGCGAACGAGCAGGTGATCGACGGGCGCGGCTGGCGCTCCGGTGCGCTGGTGGAAAAGCGTGAGATTCCGCAGTGGTTCCTCAAGATCACCGCGTACGCCCAGGAACTGCTCGACGGTCTGGACACGCTGCCCGGCTGGCCGGATGCGGTGAAGACCATGCAGCGCAACTGGCTGGGCCGTTCCGAGGGCCTGGAGATTTCCTTCGACGTGGACGGCTGGAGCGAACCGCTCACCGTGTTCACGACGCGTCCCGATACCTTGATGGGGGCGTCCTATCTCGCCGTGGCCGCCGAGCATCCGATCGCCACGCATGCCGCCGAAGGCAACCAGGGCCTTGCCGAGTTCATTGAAAGCTGCAAGGCCGGTGGCGTGTCCGAAGCCGAGCTCGAGACGCAAGAAAAGCGCGGCTATTACACGGGCGTGGACGCCACCCACCCGATCACGGGCGAGAAGCTGCCCATCTGGGTCGCGAACTTCGTGCTCATGGGCTACGGCACGGGCGCCGTGATGGCCGTACCGGCCCACGACCAGCGTGACTGGGAATTCGCGCAGAAGTATTCGCTGCCGATCAGGATGGTGGTGGTCGACCGCGGGGTCGTCGACGCCGTGGCCGAACTGAAGCGCGACCTCGCCGCCCAGGGCACCGACACCGTCCAGAACGCCCTCGATGGTGGCGCTTCCGACGCTTACCAGTCGTCCGCCGCGGTGGAAACCGTGAAGGCGTTCGAGGCCCGCATCCAGACGGTCGAGGCCTATACGGAGTACGGCACCCTCATCCATTCCGGCGAGTTCGACGGTCTGGAATTCAAGGAAGCCTTCGAGGCCATCGCGGCGAAGCTCGCGGCGCTCGGCCGCGGCGAGCGCCGGGTGAACTGGCGCATTCGCGACTGGGGCGTGAGCCGGCAGCGCTATTGGGGCTGCCCGATTCCGGCGATCTACTGCCCCACCTGCGACGTGGTGCCGGTGCCCGAAGACCAGCTGCCCGTGGTGCTGCCCGAAGACGTCGAGTTCTCCGGCGTGCAGTCGCCGATCAAGGCGGACCCCGAATGGCGCAAGACCACCTGCCCGAACTGCGGTGGCCCGGCAGAGCGCGAAACCGACACCTTCGACACCTTCATGGAGTCCAGCTGGTACTACGCGCGCTACACCAGCCCCGGTGCGAACGCGATGGTGGATGAGCGCGCGAACTACTGGGCCCCGGTCGACCAGTACATCGGCGGCATCGAGCACGCGATCCTGCACCTGCTGTATTTCCGCTTCTATCACAAGCTCATGCGTGACGAGGGCATGGTGCACGGCGACGAGCCGGCCACGAACCTGTTGTGCCAGGGCATGGTGATCGCCGAAACCTACTTCCGGAAAGCAGCCGACGGCTCCGCCACGTGGTTCAACCCCGCCGACGTGGACGTGCAGCGCGACGAGCGCGCGCGCATCGTGGGTGCCGTGCTGCGCGCGGACGGCAAGCCCGTGGAGATCGGCGGCGTGGAAAAGATGTCCAAGTCGAAGAACAACGGCGTGGACCCCCAGTCGATGGTCGAGAAGTACGGCGCCGATACCGTGCGCCTGTTCTCGATGTTCGCCGCGCCGCCGGATCAGTCCCTGGAATGGAACGAAGCGGGCGTGGAAGGCATGGCGCGCTTCCTGCGTCGGCTGTGGCGCGACGTGTCGGCACATGCCGAATCGGTCCCCGCGGCCGGAGTCCCCGGCGACGAGCGTGCCCGCAAGGCGCTGCGCCGCCAGTTGCACGAGACGATCCAGAAGGTCGGCGACGACATCGGCCGCCGGCAGTCGTTCAACACGGCGATCGCGGCTCTCATGGAACTGCTGAACGCGCTGGGCAAGTTCGACGACGCCAGCGCCGAGGGCGCTGCGCTGCGCCAGGAGGCGTTCACCGCCATGGTGCAGCTCATCAACCCCTTCACGCCGCACGTGGCGCATGCCCTGTGGCAGGTGCTGGGCCATGGGGAAACCCTGGTCGAGGACGCCGGCTGGCCCCAGGTGGACGCGGCGGCCCTGGTTCGCGACTCCCTGACCTACGCGGTGCAGGTGAACGGCAAGCTTCGCGCTACCATCGAGGTGCCGGCATCGGCCTCGAAGGACGAGGCGGAAGCCATGGCGCGGGCCGAGCCGAACGTGGCCCGCCTGCTCGAAGGCCAGACCGTGCGCAAGGTGATCGTCGTGCCCGGCAAGATCGTCAACATCGTCGCAGGATAACCATGAGCCCGAACCTCCTCCGTTCGTTCAGCATCGCAGCGCTCCTGTCGGTCGCGGCCCTGCTCGCCGGCTGCGGCTTCCACCTCCGGCAGACCGCCTCGCTGCCGCCGGGCATGAAGAAGATTCACCTCACGGTGTCCGGTGGCGGCAAGCTCGACCGCGACCTCCGGCGCGCGCTGGAGAACTCGGACGCTACCGTCGTCGACGAACCGGCGCCGGACGCGGCGGAGCTGACGATTACCTCGAATAACTTCCGTACCGATTCGCTCACCGTGAGCGGCACGGCACGCGTCACCGAATACGCGGTGCGCTACCACGTCGACTTCAACGCCAAGGCAGCCGACGGTACGGTCATCATTCCCTCGCAGGGCGTCGATATGTCGCGCGAGTTCAGCTACGACGCGACCAATACCATCGGCACCGCCAGCCAGACCGAGGAGCTGCAACGCAGCCTCATCGGCGACATGGTCCAGGCGATCCTGTTCCGCCTGCAGGCCGCCGCGGACCATCCCGCCCTGGCAGCGCCTCCGCAGGCGTCGGCGCCGTCCCACTAAGCAGGCGACGCTCGTGCCCTTGAATGCTATGCAGTGGCAGAAGCACCTCGCGGGCGACCGCATGGCGCCGGTGTACCTGCTGGCGGGCGAGGAACTGCTGGTGCTCGAGGCTGCGGACGCTGTCCGTGCGATGGCGCGGCGGCTGGGTTACAGCGAGCGCGACGTACTCGAAGCGGACAGCCGGTTCGACTGGGACGACCTCGCGCGTGCCTCGGCGGGCTTGTCGCTGTTCGCCACGCAACGCCTGCTCGATCTGCGTCTGGCCGGCGGTCGCGCAGGCAAGGACGGCGGCGCGGCGATCACGGCCTTCGCGAGCGATCCGCCGCCCGACACCACGCTGCTGATCACCGCCACGGAGTGGAGCAGCAAGCATGAGGGGGCCTGGACGAAGGCCGTCGATCAAGCCGGCGTGCAAGTGGTCTTCAATGCGCCGCGCCCGCACGAGTGGACACAGTGGATTGGCGCGCGCCTCGCGTCGCGCGGGCTGAAGGCCACGCCCGATGCGGTCGCCATGCTCGCCGAGCGGGTGGAGGGCAACCTCCTGGCCGCCGCCCAGGAAGTCGACAAGCTCGTCGTGCTCGCGGGCGACCGTCCGCTCGACGCTGCCACACTGGAAAGCCTGGTCGCCGACAGCGCCCGCTTCGATGCCTTCAAGCTCACCGATGCCGCATTCGCGGGGGAGGGTGGCCGCGCGCTTCGCATCCTTGCCGGCCTTCGTGCGGAGGGCGATGAGCTCATCGCCCTCATGGGCTGGCTGGTGAACCAGTTGCAGCTCGCCATGCGCCTCGCGAACGCGCGGGATTTCGGCGCACAGGCAAAGGCCGAACGGCTGTGGCCGGCCCGGGAGCAGCTTTTCCGCAAGGCCCTGCGCCGCGCGCCGCGCGAACACTGGATGGCCTGCCTGGCCCGGGCCGCGCGCATCGACCGCATGGCCAAGGGACGCGAGCAGGGCGATCCGTGGCTGGAGGCGGAGCGCCTCATCGCGGCGATCGCCGAGCCCAGGGCCGCGGCTGCCTTCGCATGACCGCCATGCGACCGCTCGCGATCCTCGGCGGCACCTTCGATCCCGTTCATCACGGGCACCTACGTGCCGCCTGGGAGGCGGCCGAGGCCTTGGACGCCGAGGTGCGCCTCGTACCGGCGCGGACACCGCCGCACCGACCGCCTCCCGTGGCCGATGCGGCCGGGCGCGTGGCCCTGCTGCGCGCGGCATTGGCCGGCCAGAACCGCTTGACCCTCGACACCCGGGAGTTGGACCGCGACGGGCCGTCCTACACGGTGGATACGCTGGCGTCCCTGCGCGCCGACATCGGCCCCGACCGGCCGCTGGTGCTGCTGGTCGGGGCCGATGCCTTCGCTGGCCTGGCCTCCTGGCATCTGTGGCAGGACCTCTTCACGTTCGCGCACGTGGGCGTGCTGACCCGTCCCGGCGGCGGCAGTCACGAGCCGACGGGCCCGCTGGCGAACTTCGTCGCAGGGCGCCGCGCGGAGCGTGTGCGCGGCCCGGCCGGGGCGGTGGTGCACATCGCCATCACCCCCCTGGATATCGCCGCCACGGCGATCCGGGAATCCTTCGCGGCAGGCGGCGAGCCACGCTTCCTGCTGCCGACGGCATGTTTCGAGGACGAGGCGCTGCTGGCGCCTTACCGGGCGCTGGGGCAGCCCTCGTAGTACCCGCTTCTTGTGGGAGCCGCTTCAGCGGCGATGGGTGCTCGCGGCGAGCTTGCCCGCTGCCGCGGGATCGCCGGCACAGCCGGCTCCCACAGTGGCATACCCGGCCATGCCGGCTCCTGGGGGGCATACCCTGTTCGTCCACATTACCTGCCGGGGCATTTGACGCGGCCGGAACGCTCGGGCGTTATACTGCGCCCAACCCCGGCATCCCGCCGTACGAGGTTCCCGCATCTTGAGTTCGACCGCATCCCGCAAGGCCAAATCCGCCGCCAGCAACGAGCACCTCCGCCAGCGCGTGGTCGCCGCCCTCGAAGACCTCAAGGCCAAGGACGTTCGGGAAATCGATGTCCGCGGCAAAACCTCCATCGCAGACATCCTGTTCATCGCGTCGGGCACCTCCGCCCGGCACGTGAAATCGATCGCCGACGAAGTCATCAAGTTCGCCAAGGAAGCGGGCGTGATGCCGCTGGGCGTCGAAGGCCAGACCGAGGCCGAATGGGTGCTGGTCGACCTGGGTGACATCATCGTGCACGTGATGATGCCGCGCATCCGCGAGTTCTACGGCCTGGAACGCCTGTGGACCGTGGGCGACGACGGCGCCGAAGCCGCGAACGACTGAGCCCGCCGTGCGGGCTCGCCTCATCGCCGTCGGCGAACGCATGCCGGCCTGGGTGGCCGAAGGCTTCGCCGAGTACCGCAAGCGGCTGTCGCACGAACTTCCGCTCGAGCTGATCGAGATCAAACCCGGCGTGCGCGGCAAGGGCCGCGACGATGCCCGGGCCATGCTGGACGAAGGCGCCGCCATCCTCGCCGCCTTGCCGCGCGATATCCACGTCGTGGCGCTGGACGGGCGCGGCAAGCCCTGGAGCAGCGAAGACCTGGGCCAGCAGCTTCAGCAATGGCGCATGGGCGGCCGCGACCTCGCCTTCCTCATCGGCGGCCCGGACGGCCATGCGCCGGACGTGCTGGCCCGCGCCGACCAGCGCTGGTCCCTGGGGCCGCTGACCTTGCCGCACATGCTGGTGCGGCTGGTGCTCGCGGAGCAGCTCTACCGCGCCACGACGCTCGTGGCCGGACACCCTTACCACCGCGCCTGACGAAGACCCCAAGGAACCGCCGTGCTGTACCTGGCCTCGCAATCGCCGCGCCGCCGCGACCTCCTCGACCAGCTGGGCGAGCCGCATCGCACGCTCCATGTGGACGTGGAGGAAACGCGCGGGACAGGCGAATCGCCCGACGACTATGTGGCGCGCGTGGCGCTGGACAAGGCACGCGCCGGGTTCGCGCTGGTGGCGGGGGAGCCCGACGCCCGGGTGCTCGGCGCGGACACCGAGGTGGTGCTCGGCGACGAGGTGTTCGGCAAGCCGCGCGATGCGGCCGATGCCTCCGCCATGCTGCGCCGGCTCGCGGGGCGCGAGCATCGGGTGATTTCCGCCGTGTGGCTGGTGCACGCCGGTGGCGAACGCCGCGCACGGTCGGTTTCCACCGTGCGTTTCGCCCCGCTCTCGGACGCCGATATCGCCGCCTACGTGGCCACGGGCGAATGCCTGGGCAAGGCCGGCGCCTATGCCATCCAGGGCCGCGCCGCGGCCTTCATCGAACACCTTTCCGGCAGTTATTCAGGTGTCATGGGCCTGCCGCTCCACGAAACCTCCCGCCTGCTGCGCGGTCAGTGACAGGCCCTCGCAGGGCGGGCTATAAAGCATGACGACGGAAGGAAAAGGCAGCGCGGTGAGTGAGGAAATCCTGATCAATGTCACACCGCGTGAGACGCGTGTGGCCATCGTCGAAAACGGCATGCTCCAGGAAGTGCACGTGGAACGCGCCCAGAAGCGCGGTTACGTGGGCAACGTCTACAAGGGGCGTGTGCAGCGCGTCATGCCCGGCATGCAGGCCGTCTTCGTCGAGATCGGTCTGGAGCGGGCCGCGTTCCTGCACGCGTCCGACATCGTGCGTCCGTCGCTGCCGCCCACGGATGCGCCGGTCGAGGGCAAGGGCAACGGGCATGGCCCGGTGCCGCCCATCTCCGAACTGGTGCACGAGGGCCAGGAAATCGTGGTGCAGGTGGTAAAGGATCCCATCGGCAGCAAGGGAGCCCGCCTGTCCACACATCTGTCGATCCCTTCCCGCTACCTCGTCCTGCTGCCGCATTCGCGCACGTTGGGCGTGTCGGTTCGCATCGAAGACGAAGCCGAGCGGCAACGCCTGAAGGACATCATCCTTCCGCTGATCGGCGAGAACCATCTCGGCTACATCGTGCGCACGAACGCGGAAGGCCAGTCGGAAGAATCCCTGGCCTTCGACGTGACCTACCTCGGCAAGGTGTGGCGCGTGGTGCAGGAGAACATCCAGAAAGCGAAGGTGGGCGAACGCGTCTACGAGGAGCTGTCGCTCCCGCTGCGTTCATTGCGCGATTCGCTCAACGACGGCATCGAGAAGGTGCGCGTGGACTCGCGCGAAACCTACGAAAAAACCGTGAAGTTCGTGCACAAGTTCATGCCGGTGCTCTCCGACCGCATCGAGCATTACGCGGGCGAACGGCCGATCTTCGACCTCTACGGCGTGGAAGACGAGATCCAGCGCGCATTGCGGAAGGAAGTGCCGCTGAAGTCGGGTGGCTACCTCATCGTCGATCAGACCGAGGCGATGACCACCATCGACGTGAACACCGGCGGCTACCTCGGCAGTCGCAATCTCGAGGAAACCGTGTACCGCACGAACCTCGAAGCCGCGCAGGCGGCGGCGCGCCAGCTTCGCCTGCGCAACCTCGGCGGCATCGTCATCATCGATTTCATCGACATGACCGACGACGAGCACAAGCGACAGGTGCTGCGCATGCTGGAGAAAGGTCTGGCAAAAGACCACGCGAAGACCACCGTCTATCCCATGTCGGCGCTCGGCCTCGTGGAAATGACACGCAAGCGCACCACGGAAAGTCTGGAGCGGCAGCTGTGCGAGCCGTGCCCCGCGTGCAGCGGCAGGGGCACGCTGAAGACGGCCGAAACCGTCATCTACGAGATATTCCGCGAGATCACCCGCGCGGTGCGTCAGTTCAACGCGCAGAAACTCCTGGTGATGGCCAGCCCCAAGGTGGTCGGCCGCATCCTGGAGGAGGAATCGGCAGCCGTCGCCGAACTCGAGGAATTCATCGCCAAGAGCATCCGCTTCCAGGCGGAAGAGCATTACTCGCAGGAACAGTTCGATGTCGTCCTGCTGTAAGAAGCCCTGCCTGTGAGTGCCATCTGGCGCCATCGCGCACGACGCCTGCGATTCGTCTTGCTGGGATTGATCGGAAGCGTGTTGATCGCGTTGGCGATCCTGATGGCGCTCGGCCAATTGTTGCTTCCCCTGGCGGCGCGTTATCCGGAGCGCGTGGCGGCCATGCTCAGCGAGCAGTTGCATCGGCCCGTGCGCTTCGCGTCGCTGGAGGGATTCTGGCGGCCGTCGGGTCCGCTCTTCGTGATGCGCGACGTGACCGTTGCGCCGGAAGGCGGCGGCGAACCGTTGCGCCTGCCCCAGGCCGCGGTGAAACTCGATTTCGGAGCCTTCGTGCTTCCGTCGCGACACCTGATCAACCTGCGCCTCCAGGACCTGCGCCTGGGCCTGCGCCGCGCGGCCGACGGACGCTGGAGCATCGACGGCCTCGGCACCGGCGGCGGCACACAGAAGGTGTCGCTGGGGAATCTCTCGGCCGATCTGTGGCTGTCCAACCTGCGCCTCGACATCGCCGACGAAACCACGCACCGCAATTACGGGCTCGTTGCCGACCGCCTGCAGATCAGCCTGCGCGGCCAGGCCATCCGCTTCGGCGGCACGCTGCGGCGCGAACACACGGCAGGCCTGCTCACCGCATCCGGCACGTTCGCCGAGGACGGTTCCAGCGGGCGCATCTACGTGAAAGGCGCCGATGTCGATTTCGCGGGCCTGACCAGCGACTTCGCCGTCAACGGCTACGCGCTCGCCGCCGGCAAGGGCAGCTTCGAGACCTGGCTCGACTGGCGCGATGCGCGCGTCGTGCGCGCCACCTGGCGCGTGGATCTCGACAACCTCGCCGTGCGCGGTCCGGCGCGTACGGTGCACACCGCCGGCCTGCACGGCATCGTCGACCTGCATCGCACCGAAGGCGGCCAGCGGATCGACTGGGCGGGACGCGACGGCAGCGACCTCGCACTGGTGCTCCGGCAAAACGCTGGCCGTACCGACGGTGTCCTGGTCGGACGAAAGCTCGAGCTTGCGCCCCTGCTTCCCTGGGCGGGCATCTTTCCCCAGGTGACGCCGGCGCTGGCGCGCTGGTTTGGCGAGGGGCATCCGCGTGGCCGCTTCGATCAGGCGCGGGTGGAGTGGAACTCCGAATCCGGCATGTCGTTCGCGCACGCGTCGTTCTCCGGCCTGGGCATCGACGCCAGTGACAGCCTGCCCGGCGTGTCCGCGCTGAGCGGCGAACTGTTCGGCGACGGCGAAGCACTCGCACTCAGCCTTCCGGCGCAGGCGACCACGATCGATGCGACCGGCATATTCCGCAAGCCGTTCCAGATGTCCTCCCTGGGCGGCGAGATCGCTGCGTATCGCGACGACGACGGATGGCATGTGGGCGTGGATCCTCTCGATTTCCGTGGCGAGGGCTACGGCGGCCAGGCGCGGGGCGAATTGGTGTTGCCCAACGCGGATACCGGCCCCTTCATGGACATGTACGTGGCGCTGGGCGAAGGCGAGGTTCCCGCGGCAAAACTGTTCTGGCCGATCCACTCGATGTCCGAAGGCGCACAGAACTGGCTCAACAACGGCCTCGTGGCCGGACGCATCGCCGGCGGAGCAGCGATACTGCGCGGCAACGTGCGCGAATTCCCCTTCAAGAATCAGGAAGGCCGCTTCGAGGCCCGCGCCGTCATCGAGGACACCGTACTCAACTACGGCAACGGGTGGCCTCGCGCCGAAGGCATTTCGGCGGTCGCGAACTTCATTGGCAACGGCATGTATGTGGAGGCGTCGGCCGGCCATTCCCTCGGCAACGCGGTGAGCGCCGCGTCCGCTGCCATTCCCGACTTCGGCGACGGCATCCTCGACCTGAAGGTGAGCGGCGCCGGTACGGGCAGCAGCTATCTCGACTTCATCAAGAACAGCCCCGTCGCCAGTCACAGCCGTGAGACCCTCGACAAGTTGAAGCTCGGCGGTACCGGCGAGTTCGGCTTCAACCTGCTCATGCCGCTGAAGAGCGCCAAGGATTTCACCCTGCAGGGCAAGGCCACCATCAAGGACGCCGACCTCGTCGCGGACGAGTGGAAACTTCGCCTGGACAAGATCACCGGTCCGATGACCTTCGACGGCACCGGTTTCAGCGCGAAAGGGCTGCGAACCTCGTTCCATGGCCAGCCGGCGCAGCTCGACCTGGCGATCGCCGGCGCCACCGGCGACCCGGCGAAGATCCTCGACGCCTCGCTCGGCGGTGCGTTCACCGTGGGCGAGATGGTCGGCGATTTCGAAAACCTGAAATGGTTGTCCGACGTGGCGAAGGGGCGCGGCAATTTCCGCATCGGTTTCGACCTGCGCAAGACGGGCCAGGGCGATGCCACGGCGCAGACCCTTCGGGTGGAATCCGACCTCAACGGTGTCGAACTCACCATGCCCACGCCGGTGAAAAAGCCCGCCAACGTCGCGACACCGCTTTCCGTGAGCGTCGGTTTGCCGGTGGACGGCGCGAGGCTCGATCTTGCCCTGGGCGACGTGGTGCGCGGCAGGTTGCGCCTGCCGACGAACACCACGCCGATCGCGGCTGCGTTCAACCTGGGCACCGCCGCGCCGACGACGTTGCCTGCGCAGGGTTACCTGATCGGTGGCCACGCGGCAAAGCTGGATGCGTCGGGGTGGGTGCAGTACGTCGTCGGTCTTTCCACCGGGGAGGCCGGACCCGGTCTCTCGGCGCTGGACGTAACGGCCGATGACACTGAGGTGTTCGGCCAGCACTTCGCCAACATGCATATCGTGGCGAAGCCCGGCCCGAGCGAACTGTCGCTGCGCATGGACAGCGAGGCGATGGCTGGACAGATGACGGTGCCGAACGACGAACTCCGCCGGCGCGGCATCACCGCGCGCATGGACCGCTTGTGGTGGCCCGCGGCAGACGATGCCGCCGCTGCGGCGAAGAAGGGCAAGGCCGCGGCCGGTGCGGCAGCCACCACCGCCGCGACCGTCGCCAAAGCCGAGGAGGCGAAGGCGGCCGCAGCCGCCGCGAAGAAGCCGGTCGACACGAACGAAGCCGGCGTGGCGCCTTCCAGCCTGCCTCCGATGCACCTGCAGGTAAGCGACATGCGCCTTGGCAAGGCGCGCCTGGGCGAGGCCCGCCTCGAGACCTGGCCCACCGATGAGGGCATGCACATCGACCAGCTGCGCGCGCAGTCGAAGAACGTGCAAATCACGGCGTCCGGCGACTGGAATGGCGACGAGAAGCGCAGCAGCACCCACCTGACGATGGATTTCGCATCGGAGGACGTGGCCCGCATGTTCGATGCCCTCGGTTTCGCGGGCATCCTGCAGGGCGGCCGTACGTCCGCGCGCCTCGACGCCACGTGGCCCGGCGGCCCGTCGGCCCTGGCGCTCGCCAACATGGACGGCACGCTCTCCGTGGATCTGGCCAATGGCCGCATCCTCGAGGTGCAGCCGGGTGTCGGCCGCCTGTTCGGTCTGGTGTCCGTCACCGAACTGCCGCGACGTCTCGCCCTGGATTTCGGCGACGTGCTGGGCAAGGGCTTCGGCTTCGACTCCATCAAGGGCGATTTCCGCTTTGCCAACGGTAACGCCACCACGCAGAACCTCAAGATTCGCGCGCCCTCGGCCGAGATCACCATCACGGGAAGGGCGGGCCTGAAGGCACGCGATTACGACCAGGAAGTGTTGATCGTGCCGCACGTGGGGAACAGCCTGCCCGTGGTCGGGGCCATTGCGGGAGGGCCGGTCGGCGCCGCCGCGGGCCTGGCCGTGCAGGGCATCCTCGGCAAGGGGCTGAACCAGGCGGCGCGCAAGCGGTATCACGTGACCGGCACCTGGGACAAACCGGTGTTCACCCCGATCGACAAGGGCCAGCCGTCGACCGATCCGGCCGTGCTACCCGCCAAGTAAAAGGGGCATTTCCCTGTGGGAGCCGCTTCAGCGGCGATCCCGCGGCAGCGGGCAAGCCTGAGGCGAGCGCCCATCGCCGCTGAAGCAGCCCCCACAAGGGTTTAAGCTAGCGTGTCCCGGCCCCAGATAAGGGGCCACATCGTTTCCCCAACCGGCAGACTCATGGATTCCTTGATTTCCCTCGCCGAACGTCGCCTCCTCACCCCCGGTGGCCTCAGTGCTTCCGACCTCGATCGCGTGTTTTCCCAGTTGATGGGCCCCTCGATCGACGCGGCCGACCTGTACTTCCAGCATTCGCGCAGCGAGTCCTGGGTGCTGGAGGAAGGCATCGTGAAGGACGGAAGCCACTCGATCGAACAGGGTGTCGGCGTACGGGCCATTTCCGGAGAGAAAACCGGCTTCTCCTATTCCGACGAAATCGTGCTGCCGCAATTGCTCGAGGCATCGCGCGCCGCGCGCGCCATCGCGCAGGGCGGCGCGGGCGCCGGCAAGCCGCTTTCCCTCGCGACCGGGCGTGGCCTGTATCCCGCCATCGATCCCGTGGAGAGCCTGCCGAACGAGGACAAGATCGCGCTGCTGCGCGAGGTGGACGCATACGCCCGCTCGCGCGACCCGCGCGTAACGCAGGTGGTGGTGAGCCTTGCTGCCACCATGGACACCATCCTCGTTGCCGGTTCCGATGGCACGCTCGCCGCCGACGTGCGCCCGCTCGTGCGCCTCAACGTCCAGGTGATCGCCGAGCAGAACGGCCGCCGCGAGCAAGGACATGCCGGCGGCGGTGGCCGTTACGGCTATCGCGAACTCATCGAGAACGGCCGCGCGCACGCCTTCGCGGCGGAGGCCGTGCGTCAGGCGCTGGTGAACCTCGAAGCGGTGGATGCGCCTGCCGGCAGCATGAGTGTGGTGCTGGGCCCGGGCTGGCCGGGCATCCTCCTGCACGAGGCGATTGGCCACGGCCTCGAAGGCGACTTCAACCGCAAGGGCAGCTCGGCGTTCGCGGGCCGCATCGGCCAACGCGTGGCCGCCGAGGGCGTCACGGTCGTGGACGACGGCACCCTGCCGGGCCGTCGCGGCTCCTTGAGCATCGACGACGAAGGCACGCCGACGGAGTGCACCACGCTGATCGAGAACGGCATCCTCAAGGGTTACATGCAGGACAAGCTCAACGCGCGCCTCATGGGCGTGAAGCCCACCGGCAACGGCCGCCGCGAGTCGTTCGCGCAGTTGCCGATGCCGCGCATGACGAACACCTACATGCTGGCGGGCGACCGCGATCCCGAAGAGATCCTGCGTTCGGTGAAGCGTGGCCTTTACGCCGTGAACTTCGGCGGTGGTCAGGTCGACATCACGAACGGCAAGTTCGTGTTCTCGGCAAGTGAGGCCTATCTCATCGAGGACGGCAAGATCACGCGTCCCGTGAAGGGCGCCACGCTCGTGGGCTCCGGCCCCGACGTGCTCACGCGCGTGTCCATGATCGGCAACGACCTGGCCCTCGACGAAGGCGTGGGCGTTTGTGGCAAGGACGGACAAAGCGTGCCCGTGGGCGTGGGCCAGCCCACGCTTCGCGTCGACGGCATGACGGTGGGCGGTACGGCCGCGTAGTCGCCGCGAGTTTCGCGCAGATAAAAAGGATAGCCCGCTTGCGCGGGTTCATGCTTTGCGAAGACTTACGTCGTTCCTTGCGAAAGGAGAGCCGCTACGCGGCTAGTGTCTTATGGCTTCGCCGCGGCGGACCCGGGCGTCCGGGCGGGGGTCTTCGACTCGGCTTCCTGCCTCGGCGAAGACGGCGGGCCGTCCTGGCCCGCCCCCTACGGGCCTTTTCCACCCGGCCACCCTCGACTCCAGACATCGCGGCGAGGGCGATGGCTGCCGGCATCGGACGGTGAGGTGGTTTGTTGTGTATGACGTGGCGCAGCGTTGTTTGCTTGCGTTGCGGTGATCGTCCGCGTTCAAGTCGCTGGGTGCCTGCTTTCGCAGGCACGGCGGTTGGGAAGGGTGAGGCATTGGGATTCGCAGGTTGCTGTCGGAGCCGCCATGGCGGCGAGGAAACCTGGCTCCGGTTCCCGAGAAATACGACTGCCCAATGCTCTCTGTGGGAGCCGGCTACGCCGGCGATCCCGCGGCGGCGGGCACGCTTGCCGCAAGCACCCATCGCCGCTGAAGCGGCTCCCACACAAAGCGAAACGGCTCCCACAAGAGCGCGACGCGACAGTACCGCAGCGCCCCCACCCTACCGTCGTGCCTGCGAAAGCAGGCACCCAGCGCCTCGGTCGGCAAGATGCGAAAGCACACCATCGGCTCGTGCTTCCTCTCCCCACGCGCGCTTTGCTCTCCCAACAACAACCCTCACCGTCCGGGTACTGGCTCTCAAGCCACGGCACAGGCGCCGATGCGAGGCCGAACAGGCGAGCCCCCCTACGAAGCGAACCCATACCCAGATGCAGCACGCCGAACGATTGCGATCAAGTGAGCAGAGGCGAAACGCAGTGACCAGTGACAAACGCCTGCCTCCAACCTCACTCCACCCCCGCCACATTCTTGACGCGTGACGTTCTGCGCACACGGAACCGCCTTCAGTGAGCCGTCGAAACCCGCTCGTTCGCACGTCTTGTCCAAACCTATCCATGCGCCTCCGTGGCACGACAAAACGGAAGCACATCACGGAACGCAACATCGCGTCGTCATTTTGGGGCCCATACCTCGAATTAGTATTGTGAGTGTCATTCCGCAAGTGGATGATCCGCAGCGACGGCGTATGGACGGCTGAACCCGGTAGGCCAGCAGGGGCTCGCACAGACCGGCACCTGGGTGGAAAGTCCACTCATCGCGAAACGTCCGAAAAGCCGGCGCCATGTGCGTCGGCTGTCCGTTCGTGCGCGTTGCGACATCGTCGTCTCCCAACGTGGCCCAATCAGGGGGACCGGATTCAATGAAGCGACATCCCGCAACAGCGCGGAATACGCCAGGGTTGCGCAGGCTATCGAGCCTGCTGGCCCTCGCGTTCCTCGGCGTGACCGCCACGGCCCAGGCCGTGACGCTCGCACCATCGGACCGCCAGGACATCAACCTCGGCGCGCAGCCGTGGAAATACACGAAGCAAGCCATCGTCAATCCGAACGACCCGGTGGTCTACGCGCCGGTACCGAACGGAGACGACGGCGCCGCCGTCAATTTCGACGACAGCAAGTGGCTGACCGTCGGGTTGCCGCACGCGGCCAACGATTTCACCACCTTCATCAACCAGGAATCCGGCGGCGGTCAGGGCAGCCTGGACGGCGAGATCAGCTGGTATCGCACGAAGCTTGCCGATTCCGCGTCTTATCGCGGCAAGAAGGTGATGGTGGAGTTCGAGGGCGCCCACACGGGCGACCGCGTGTACGTCAACGGCCGCTTCATTCCGGGCACGGGCGTGCTCAACCAGCCCGGCCAGCCCGACGCGGAGGCCACGCACGTCATCGGCTTCCTGCCGCATATCGTCGACCTCACGCCTTACCTGAAATTCGACGGCACCGACGTGCTGGCGGTGAAGGTGAGCCGCAGCGGCGGCGGATTCTTCGAAGATCCCGGTTTCTCCGGTTCCTTCCGCTTCGGTCAGGCGGAGGCCGGCATCTTCCGTCCGGTAAAGCTGCACGTGACGAATCTCGTGCATATTCCGGAGAACGTCTACGCCGGCCAGAACACCTGGGGCACCTACGTGGGCACCCAGGCGATCAGCGCCGACCACACGCAGGCCACCGTCCGCGTGCAGACCAATGTGGTCAATGAGACCGACGCGCCGCAGACGGTGACGCTGACCACGCAGATCGTGGACGCCGACGGCAATCTCGTTGCCAGCGACCAGCGGCAGGGCACGCTCGCGCCGCACGTGATTCCCTCCGACCAGACACCCGTGTTCGACGAGACGCTGACGGTCAACCATCCGACGCTCTGGTATCCGAACAACAGCCTGGACGGCAAGCCGTACCTCTACAAGGTGCTGCACACCGTCAGCATCGACGGCACCGTGGTGGACGCGAAGCAGAGCGCGCTCGGCATTCGCACGATCACCTGGGACAAGGACTTCCCGTACATCAACGGCAAGAAGCAGTACATGTGGGGTGGCTCGGGACGCTACGACTATCCGGGCCTCGGTTCGTCCGTGCCCGAGGAACAGCAGTGGCGTGACCTCAAGCAGATGGCGGCGGCCGGCGGGAACCTGTGGCGCCCGGGTCATTCGCCGTCCAGCCCCGAATTCGTCGAGGCCGCCGACGCCCTCGGCGTCTTCATCGTGCAGCCCAGCGGTGACGGCGAGAACGGCTTCGCGAATGCCTGCACCGCCGGCGACCAGGCGTGCAAGGACATGTGGACGATCAAGCGCGAGGTCCATCGCGACATCGTGATCCGCGACCGCAGCCATCCGTCCATCCTGGCGTGGGAACACGACAACGGCGCGATGAACACCGCCTTCGCGCAGGAACTGCGCGCCATGGCGCGCAGCTGGGACGCCATCGCTCCCCGCGCGGCGGCCGACCGCACGCCCAATGCCGCCAACGGCGACATCCTGAGCTGCTCGAAGGCCGGTTGCGAAACCTACCTGCACTCCACCGAGTATCCGAACAAGCCCGCGTGGGGTGCGGAGTACTGGGGCCCGGGCACGCTGCGCCATTCGTACGACTACGAACTGGCCTTCGCGCTCAACTACCTCGTGCCGTACTCGCAGGCGCGCAAGGTCGGCACGTTCGGCATGGCACAGTGGTACTTCGCCGATACCCCAGGCGAGACCATCGAGCTCGTGGAAGGCCTGGAGGACGCCACGCACTGGGTCTACCAGCGCAACCCGGACGGAAGCATCGCCACGCGGGCCGACGGCACGCCGATCAAGGGTTTCCGTCACAACGCGCGCGGCAACAATGCGTCGATGACCGACGCGAACCGTTTCCCGCGCATGCTCTATTACATCTATGAGTCCGTGTGGGTGCCGTACGACTTGCGCCCGGTGGTGAAGTTGGCGCACACCTGGAACCGCTCCGGCGACATCCAGGTGAATGCGTTCAGCAACTGCCCGAAGGTGCGCTTGCTCGTCAACGGCGTGCAGCAGGGCACCGATCAGGTGCCGAACACCTGGGACACGATCGACGAGGCCTCGTACAACGCCGAGAACGGTGACACGGACCACCTCACCGGCAAGATCGTGGGTGCCGACAAGGCGCAGAAGACCACGAAGCTTCCGGGTCAGGTGCACTGGAACGTCACCTGGCAGCCGGGCCAGGCCGTGGCCCAGTGCATCGACAACCTCGGCAACGTGCGCACCGACGCCAACGGCGCGAACGTGGAAGACACGCTGACGACGGCCGGCGCTGCGCACCACATCGAGCTCGAAGTGGTGAACACGGCCGATCCGATCGTGAAGCCCGACGGCACCCGCTTCCAGATCACGGCAAACGGCTCGGATGCTGCCTTCATCGTGGCCAAGGTGGTCGACGCCAACGGCGTGGTCGTACCGTACGCCGCGCAGAAGGTCGATTTCGAAGTCGACAGTGGCGCGTCGCTGGTCAGCTTCAACGGCGGTACGCAGCAGTACGTCGATTACAGCGACGGCGAAACACCGGATCCGAACGGCGGCATCGCGGAGCCGCACCACTACTATCACTCGCCGGGTTCGCATGAGCTTCAGTTCGAGGGTGGCCTGCAGAAGATCGCGCTGCGCACGAAGTTCGAGACCGGCACGGTCACCGTGAGCGCGTCGGCTCCGGGTCTGCTCACGGGGCACACCTCGTTCGCGATCTCGGCCGTCCCGCAGGCACCCACGCCTTCAGGTCCGCCCTCGGTGATCGCCAACCCGGTCGACGACAGCGTCACCGCGGGCGATGCAGGTCACTTCTCCGTGACGGCATCCGGTGCACAGCCGCTCAGCTTCACCTGGAAGAAGGATGGCGTGGAGATTCCGGGCGCCACGAGCGCGAGCTACACCACGCCTGCCACGAGCCTTGCCGACGACGGCGCGAAGTTCAGCGTCGTGGTGCACGGCCAGGGCCCCGACCAGGAGTCGGCACCCGCGGTGCTGCATGTGTTCGCGTTCAAGCCGATAGCGATTTCCAGCCAGCCGCAGGCGCAGAACGTCGACGAAGGCCAGACGGCACACTTCGCGGTCGTGGCGTCCGGTTCGCCGAAGGTGCAGTACAAGTGGATGAAGGATGGCGTGGCCATCCCGAATGCCACGGGCCCGGTTTACGACACGCCCGTGCTCACCCAGGCCGATAGCGGCAAGAAGTACTCGGTGTTCATCAGCAACTCGGGCAGCCAGCAGCTCTCCAGCGAGGTGCTGCTTACCGTGAACGCGGCGCGTCCGCCGGTCTTCACCGGTGCCATGGGCGACGTCCGCGCGAATCCGGGCCAGCCCGCGACGTTCGATGTGTCGACGCTGGTGGCGGGTACCTCGCCGTACCATTACAAGTGGTCGCACAACGGGCAGCCGGTAGGCGATGACCAGCCCATCTTTACCATCCCCTCGGTACAGCAGGCGGATGTGGGCACCTACAGCGTCACGGTGACGAACATCACCGGCGATGCGGCGGGTGTCACCGCCTCCGCGAAACTGACCCTCGCTCCGCCGGGCGCGAACCTGGCCCGTCAGAAGGGCACGCTCGCCAGCGAGGTGGAGAACCCGCAGGGCACGGCAGCCTGGCAGGCCGTGGACGGCAATGAGAACACGCGCTGGGGCTCCAAGATCGGCGACGACAATGCGTTCATCACGGTCGATCTCGGTTCGTCGCGCGTCTTCAATCGCGTCGTGCTGAAGTGGGAGAACGCCCATGCCGCCGAGTACAAGATCCAGTACTCGGACAGCCCGGATTCCG
The DNA here is from genome assembly GCF_011742555.1 of Luteibacter jiangsuensis. GTDB lineage: Bacteria > Pseudomonadota > Gammaproteobacteria > Xanthomonadales > Rhodanobacteraceae > Luteibacter > Luteibacter jiangsuensis. Next base: position 102,794 of record NZ_JAAQQR010000004.1, on the reverse strand, counting down.
GGTTCCAGGACGCGTACCACGCGGAAACGAGCAACGGCGGTACCGAAGACTTCACCTTCGAGCATCCGGTGAAGGGCCGTTACGTGCGCATGCAGGGCATCAAGCGTGCGACCGATTACGGGTATTCGCTGTACGAGTTCGAGGTGTACGACTCGGCCGGGTGCTGCTCGTCGACCGACCGCTACACGACATCCAGCGGTTCCAACCGGGTGACCGACACACTGAGCGGCCTGCAATGGGACCGCACCCAGCGCGGCTTCACCGATCAGGGCGCGCAGTTCACCCAGTCGGTGGCGATTCGCGAGTGCGCGAAGGACGGCATGCGCCTGCCCACCGTGGACGAAGCCCTGGCGATCAGCGGACAGAACTATTCGACCGCGGCATTCCCGGGCGCATGGACGACGTGGACTGAAGGGCAGGACCCGAACGACCCCCAGTTCGCCTTCCAGGTGAATTCGCTCGGCGTGAAGAGCCGTGAAGTGGCCGAGAACAATCCGGGCCACGTGCTGTGCGTGCTCGGCACCAAGGCGATCGCGCCGGCGATCACGGCACAGCCCACCAACCAGAAAGCCGGCGTGGGACGTTCCGCGCACTTCGCCGTGACGGCCACGGGCGTCGGCCCGCTCAGCTATGACTGGTACACCGTCAGCAAGAACGCCGATAACGCCGATGTCGAGTCGTTCCTCTCCAGCACGGCGGACGGCGCCTATGCCACGCCTGCCCTGGTGGCGGCGGATAACGGCACGCGTCTCCGTGTGAAAGTGGTGAGCGCCCAGGGGCTTTCGACCACCAGCGACGACTTCATGCTGGCGGTCGACAACTCCACGGACGGCTTCGATCCCGTGTTCGGCACGGTGCCGGTGCAGCAGCCGGGTAATGGCGACAACGGTGGCGACAACGGCGGCGGCAACCCGCCCAGCCCCGGTACGCCGGGCGATGGCAAGGGCGGCGTGAACATCGCCATCGGTGCCACCGCATCGTCGTCCGTGGACCCCGAGCGTGGCGACCTGAGCGCCTCGGCGGCCATCGACGGCAATTTCGACACCCGCTGGAGTTCGAAGCCGGGGGTCGATCCCGCCGATCTCGTCGTCAATTTCGGTTCGCCCAAGACGTTCGACCACGTGATCATGCGCTGGGAGAATGCCTATTCCGCCGAGTACACGATCGACGTCTCGGACGACGGAGCGCACTGGAACACGGTGGTGGGACCGGTTGCGGGCAAGGGCGGCGTGGACACGCAAACCTTCCCGGTTCAGACCGCACAGTACGTGCGCATGAACAGCACCAAGCGTCTCACCGACTATGGCAACTCGATGTTCGAGTTCGAGGTGTACGCCGCGGTCGCGACGCAGCCGCAGCAGCCGGTGACCGACCAGCCGCAGGAAACGCAGCCGCAGCAGCCGGACCAGACCGTGCCCGCCACGGGCAACCTGGCCCTGCATCGCACCGTGCTCGCGTCGGACAGCGAGAATCCGGTGGCCTTCAGGCCGGAGAACGTGAACGACGGCGATGCCGGCACGCGTTGGTCCTCGGGCTTCACGGACGACCAGTGGATCCAGGTGGATCTGGGCTCCGTGCAGACCATCGGCAAGGTGGTGCTGTCCTGGGAGAACGCGCATGCGCTCGCCTATCGGATCGACGTGTCCATCGACGGCAAGACCTGGAACGTCGCGTACGACAACGAGAACGGGCAGGGCGGCGTCGAAACCGTGACGTTCCCGGCGGTCTCGGCACAGTACGTGCGGATGACCGGCCTCAAGCGCTCCACCCCCTATGGCTATTCGCTGTGGGAGATGGGCGTGTACGCCGCCGACACGAACGACGGCACGACGCCGCCGGACAATCCGCAGGCCAACGATCCGTCCCAGGGCTTCGATTACGTCACCTATCCGGGTTTCATCGGCACGCAACTGCGTAACACCACCAACGGCAAGTGGCGCGACGACCAGATCTTCGTTGCCGTCATCGGCCGCGACCCGGCGACCCAGGTGTTCTCGTGGGTGAAGCCGGACGGCACGCTGACGGCCGCATCGGAAGCGGACAACGACGGCCCCGGCCACCTGACCAAGAACGGCCAGAACTACCCGAACTACTTCTTCACGCTGGCGCAGGCGAAGGTGCTCAAGCTGCCGAAGATGGATTCGGGCCGGATCTTCGTCTCGGTCGGTGAACCGATGTACATCAAGATCCTGAAGGCCGCCGACGGTTCGATCGGTTTTGCGGGCCCCAATCCGCTGAACGCGACCGATCCGAACATCGACGTGCACTACGACTGGTATGAGTTCACCTGGAACGACAACGCCATCTTCATCAACACGACGCAGGTCGATCAGTTCTCGATCCCGCTGTCGCTCGATGTGTATGGCGGTGACAAGACCAGGCACGAGTCGTCGGGCATCACGCAGACGCGTGCGCAGATCTTCGCCCAGTACAACCAGGAGGTTCCGGCCGAGTTCCAGCTCACCGAGGCCGATCCGATCCGCATCCTGGCACCGGGCAAGGCCGCGTTCGACACAGGCAAGCCGCAGGAGCACTACTTCGACGACTACATCGACCAGTCGTGGGCTTACTATGAAAGCCACGTGCTGGAGATGACCATCGGCAACAAGCAGTTCGAAGGCACCGTGATCGACGGCGTGCTGACCTTCACCCATACCAACTGGGCCGATACGCACGAGCCGGACGAGCCGCAGGGCATGCTCTTCAGGGTCGGCAAGCCCAGCACGCAGGACGTGCTCGAAGGCAAGGGCACGCTGGCCCGGTCGAACGACCCGTGGGGAGTGGAAGGGCAGCTCGAAGCCCAGATCTGCGCGGCGTTCAATCGCCACGTGATGGAAGACACCACGCTGTGGAAGGACCCCGGTTCGTTCTACACGCAGTCGCCGGCGAACTACTACTCGCGCTTCTGGCACCTGCACGGCGTGAATGGCAAGGCCTACGGTTTCGCGTACGACGATGTTTCCGACCAGAGCTCGACCTTGATCGAGACACAGCCGGAACACCTCGAACTCGGTATCGGCTGGTAAGACTCACGTAGCAAGGAAAACGAAGAAGGGCGGTGGAGCGATCCACCGCCCTTCTTCGTGGGCCATACACGTTGCCGGACTCCTGTGGGAGCCGCTTCAGCTGCGATGGGTGCTCGCTAGAGTGCCCGCTGCCGCGGGATCGCCGGCATAGCCGGCTCCCACATAAAGCCGCAGCGATCTCCCTTGGGCCGCGGCACCTAGTCGGCGGAAGATGCCACCTCGAGTTCCTTCAATATCCGATAGATCTCCCGGAACGCGTGCAACGGCTTGTTCGCCTCGCGTTCCGCTTTCGCCTGGCGAACCAGCGAGCGCAGGTGTTGACGGTCCAGATCGGGGTGCTTGTCGAACAGTTCGCCCAGCGCGGTATCGCCGCCTTCCAGCAGTTTCTCGCGCGCGGCCTCCAGGCGGTGCATGTGCGCCGCTTCCTGACGCTGCCGGTCGCGGTCCTCGCCGAGCGCGGCCCGGGCGTCCACGAAGGCCTCGTCGCCGTGCCTGCGCATCTGCTTGGCGAGGTAGGCGAGCTGGCGCTTGCGGGCAATGTGCGAGGTGACCTTCCGCGTGCGGCCGATCTCGTCGACGATGTCCTCGGGCAGGTTCAGCTTGGGAATGCGCGTTGGCGGCAACTCCACGAGCTGGCCGGCGAGCTTCAGGATGTCCAGCGCGTTGCGGCGCTTTTCGCTGCGGCTGGGGCCGAAGTCCTCTTCGTCGTCTTGCGGGCGGTCGTCGAAAGGCTTCATGGCATGGCATCCGTGATGGACTGGAAATCGTCGGCTTCGCGTTCGAAGGCGAAGCGGGGCATGGTCTTGCCGTCGCGCTCGACCGTTTCGGCGAACATGGCGGCGGGACGGACCCAGAGCCGGCGCTGGTCGTAAAGGTCCTGGTAGATCACCAGTTCCTCCATCGTCTCGCTGTGCAGGGCGCTTCCCAGCACACGGTAGGGCATGCCCTTGAAGTGGCGGTAGTAGCCGACACGGACGCTCATTAGGGTTTCCATGGCACCATGGGCGGTGCCCTTTGCTTTTTATCGGGCAACGCGGCCCCCACTTGCAGGGGATCGGCCGCGTACGGCCCGATATTCTAACCGCCCAAGCCCCAGGACGCCCACGTGAGCCAAGTTGTGACCCCCGACACCAGCCACCAGGACCTCGACCGCCTCGCCGAACTGGCCGAGGAGACGATCCGGCGGGCCCGCGCCGCCGGGGCCAGCCAGGCGGAGGTGTCGGCCAGCATCGACGTGGGCCTCAATGTGAACGTGCGCCTGGGCGAGGTGGAGACGGTAGAGCGCACGCGCGATCGCGGCTTCTCCCTCACCGTGTATTTCGGCGGGCGCAAGGGCTCCGCGAGCACGGCCGACCTGAATCCCGATTCGATCCAGGCCACCATCGACCAGGCCTGCGCGATCGCCAGGTTCACCGAGGAAGACCCGGCCTCCGGGCTGGCCGACGCCGAGCGCATGGCCACGTCGTTTCCGGACCTCGATCTGTGGCATCCCTGGGATCTGGATGTGGACGACGCCATCGCGCTCGGGCGCGACATCGAGGACGCCGGCCGCGCGGTCGCGGGCATCACGAATTCCGACGGCGCCAGCGTGAATGCCGGCCAGAGCGTCTCCGTCTACGCCAATTCCCACGGCTTCGTGGGGCGGGAACGCGGCACGCGGCACTCCCTGTCCGTGGCGCTGATTGCCGGCGACGACGATGGCATGCAGCGCGACTACTGGTACGACAGCGTGCGGCACGCCGGCGACTTCATGGGCGCGGCCGACATCGGCCGCAAGGCGGCGGAGCGCACGCTCGCCCGGCTGGGCGCTCGCCGCCTGGGTACCCGCCAGGCGCCGGTGCTGTTCGCGCCGGAAGTGGCCCGCTCGCTGCTCGGCCACCTGCTAGGGGCCGTGAGCGGCGGTTCGCTGTACCGGCGCTCGAGCTTCCTCGTGGACCACGTGGGCAAGCAGATCCTTCCCTCATGGTTCCGCATCGACGAGAAACCGCTGATTCCGCGAGGCCATGGTTCCTCGGTCTTCGACGCCGAAGGCGTGGCGACCGTGGATTCGCCTCTGGTCGTCGATGGCGTGCTGCAGCGCTACATCCTGGGCAGCTATTCCGCACGCAAACTCGGCCTCTCGTCCACGGGTAACGCCGGCGGCGTGCACAACCTCTTTGTGAAGACCGGCGACGACGATTTTGCCGGCATGCTGCGCAAACTCGGCACCGGCCTGCTGGTGACCGAGGTGATGGGGCAGGGTGTGTCCATCGTCACCGGCGACTATTCGCGCGGCGCGTCGGGCTTCTGGGTGGAGAACGGCCAGATCGCCTATCCGGTCGAGGAAATCACCATCGCGGCCAACCTGCGCGATATGTACGCGAACCTCGTGGCGGTCGGATCGGACGTGGACCGCCGCTCGCACGTGCTTACTGGGTCGTGGCTGGTGGAGAAAATGACCATCGCGGGCGAATAAGCGCAAGGCGGGAACGCGCTGTAGAAGCCGCTATGGCGGCGAGCAACCGGCGTCACGGCATCGTCGCTTTGTGTGGGAGCCGCTTCAGCGGCGATGGGTGCTCGCGGCACGCTTGCCCGCTGCCGCGGGATCGCCGGCACAGCCGGCTCCCACAGTTCGTCTTCCCTGTGCCAAACGTCGGCTTGACACCAGCTCGGACGCACGGGACAGTTGAGCCCGACATCGTCCACGGAGTTCCGCCATGAGCACGCCGTCCGACCAGATCCCGCCGTCGCCGCCCCCCTACGAGCCCACCGGCCCTGTAGCGACAAACAACGACGACAAGAACATCGCGATGCTCACCCATCTCTCGGGCATCATCTTCAGCATCATCGTGCCGCTCATCGTCTGGCTGGTGCACAAGGACCGCACCGACAAGACCTATCTGGTCGGCGAGGCCAAGGAAGCCCTGAACTTCCAGATCACCGTGCTCATCGGCTACGTGATCTGCTGGGTGCTCGCGTTCGTCATCATCGGTGCGTTCCTCACGCCCCTCCTGTGGCTGTTCAACCTGATCTTCTGCATCATCGCGGCGGTTCGCGTCAGTTCGGACGGCAGCTATCGCTATCCGTTCACGCTGCGCCTGATTTCCTGAGCCCACCGGTTCCGGCGCTGCACGCAGAGGCCCGCTTCGGCGGGCCTCTTTCGTTCTCTCCGCCCGCCGGGCAGGCGCTCAGAGCGAGCGCCCCATGCTGGCCTGCGCCTGCTGCGCGCGCGTCTCCTCCATGATTTGCGCCTGCCGCTGGTCGTACTGCTGGATCTGCTCGATGGCCTGTTCGGGGAGGGGCGGCTCTTTTTCCAGATCGATTAGGGCCGGCCGGGTCCGGACGCCGGTCCCGATGAACTCGATCGTCATCCGGTCCTCGTCCAGGCGCACGTCGAAAAGATTGTCGGCCGTGATCCGGCTGGCATGGCAGGCGGCGGTGAATTCCAGCAGGCGGTCTTCCGAGGCGTCGGGCACGCAGCGCGCCAGCTCGTTGTAGAGCCCGTGCTGGGGATGGTCCGCATGGCGCGGATCGTTCCGGCCGATGGTCGACGACGTGGGAAGGTGCGCCGGCGGCGAGTCCAGGGTCGCTTCTTGCGCCACGTCGTGCGACAGGGTCCGACGTTGTGCGAAGTCGTGCATGGCGGTCGACCACCGGTCGGCGCTGTGTGCCATCGTCGTGTTCATCGACGCGACGACGGACACCTCGCTGCGCCTTTCCGCCCGGTCGAACGGCGCTTCGATGGCCGTGAGCGTGGCGCCGTCCTTGCTGAGTTCGATGCGATCGATGCGCTCAAGGCCGTCGGAGCGGGCGGCGACGACGAGGGCGGCGCTGAGGTTGTCGCTGCGCTGGTCGGGTGTCCGGTCGACCTGTCGGTCGAGGTCATACACATGCGCCTGCGCGTCGCGATACATGCGGTGATCGGGGTGGCTCGGGTCGTCGAGGCGGATGACGGGTACGACGGGCAGCGGTGGCGTCGGCGGTGTCGGCGCTGGACCGGGCATCGCGGGTGCTTCGACGGTTCGCGCTACCTCGGCGGCTTCCGGCAGTGCTGGCAGTGCTTTGGGCGGTTCGGGGGTGACGCGCTGCCAGTCGAACCGGCTGGCCAGAGAGGGATCCACTGCCTCGGCATCTCGGCAGATATCGACGATCTTGCAGTTTGCCAACTCGTCGCGAAGGTTGCGCTGGCCGTCCTTGTCCATGCGCAAGCCGAAGGCGGCGGTGACGCCGTCTGCCTGGAAGATGGTGAACTGCGCCGGATCCGGCGGCACCTCTCGATGCGTGAACAGCGGCCGATCGGTCAGCGCGTTCAGATAGTCGGCCATGCCGTTGAAGGCCAGGGTTTCGAGCCCCGCGTCGTCGTTGCCGCCGCCGACATTGGAATGGCCGCCGGGGAGGGTGGCACTTAAGAAACGGCCGTCGTCGGACCAATCCGGATCGAGGATGGTCTGGTGGGGGAACAACTCGCGCTGCTCGTCGCGGGCAATCTGCGAGAAGCCCGACAGCACGGACTTCGGCAGGCGCGCGTCGTAGTTCTTCGGAAGATTCGTACCGACCGGATCGAACAGTCCGACGGCCTGGGCCACTTCGCCCGGCGGGACGAGGGTGCTCGGCGACTTCACGGTGAGGTTGCCGTGGGCGTCACGCCCGAACTTCAAACCTTCCGGATGGGCGATACCGAACTGATCGACCAGACGCGCCAACCCGGGTACGAGGACGGCGCCTCGGCTGTAGCCGACGCCGACGACGCGAATCTGCGCCTGCGGGTCTTCGCGCTTCCATTGATCCGCTGCCGTCGCAAGATCCCAATAAACTTTCCGTATCTTATCGTCCCACGTGTAAGGATAGGCACCGTCGATAGCGCGGGCGAGCGGATTCTTCTGTGTTCCGATACCTTCGGCATAGCCGACGCGGATTCGATTACTGTGCTCATCAGCAAGTTCGTCGGCTTGCTTCTTCAACTCGCCGATGTTCGTTAGTAATCGATCGTTGTAGGCGCTCTGTCCTGTGCCATCGAACAGGGCGATGAACAGGTACTCGTGCGGCCTGTCACGATGTTGCAGCACCGGCACAGTCTGTTTCGCCTGCTGTTCGCGCATTCGCTCGTAGGCGTCCAAATCGCTCGCGCTGGCCGGGCGAGTCGTACCGCCGGAAAGAAGTTGTCCCATGGCTCACACTCCGTGTGTTTAGTAGTGATAGGTCCTGGCGAGAATCGGTTCGTAGCGAGAAGCGCTATAGGGGTTGCCTGGGATCTGGAAATGCTTCGTCGGGACATAGGTGCGCATGTAGACCCGAATCGTTCTGTCATTGATCTCCAGAAGAATCTGTGGATCCCCGGAAAGCTCTCCGTCAACGAGGTCGGCGACCTCGTCACGAGCTACGTTATGGATGGCTACTTCGTCGCGGAAGATCGAACCGATGTCGATATGTGCTTGATGCGCCGTACCGTCCATGGAGCGCCAAGTGACTTCCGCCGGTTCGGGGAAATTGGCAATGCCGACGTGGCCACCGAGTAGGTGATCGAGATACTTCGGACCGTACTTGGCTGAAGGCGGTGTCGGCTTGTCGCGGATCGACCACGCGCCTGCATACCAGACCTTGCACATTTGCGTGCTGTAACAGACCACCCTGAAGGAATGGTCCTTGAACTTCAACGGCCATTTGGGCGGCTGAAGGTTGAGTTCCGCACGCACCGCGGGGTCGATATATCGCTCCTCGCTTAACGTCTGTGCAGATGCCGCACAAACGGTAACGCCCGAAGAGCTCGCGGCGATCAGCGCCGCTATGGCAAGTTCGCGAGGTTTCATGTCTTCCCGTTCCTTCCCGGGTTTCTGTTGAGATGCGGAGCGTGGCGGTGGTCCCAATTCGCGTCGCACCCGCTCATTGATGATCGCCACGTCATGCAATAGCTGCATGTCGTGCAGCGGATCGCGCGTCGCTAGCTTGTGAACAGGGATGAGCGACGAAGGACGCGCGCCTTCCTCACCAAAGTCGTCTTCAGTTGACATGACGTCTCCATGGTTCATGCCACCGCCGTACTCGTACGGCGTGCGCGTTGCGACAAGGCGGTTCTTGCCCGTCCGCTCTTGGGCCGACGCTCGACAGCGACTTCCGGAATGGCGTCAGGCTCCTGACGCCGCCTGATGGCTGCGGGCGGCATGCTCGCCAATTGCTGGAAAGCCTTGTCCTTGAAGAACCAGTTCTTCCGCGCCCGGATCGGCTTGCAACCCTCGTAGAAGACCAATTCCTCGTCGGCGGGCAGTTCCTTGATTTCCTGCGGCAGCAGCAGTGCGCGGCGTTCCTCGATATGGCTGGTCGACACCTGCCGACCGCTGCCGCCGTGGCTGGTGCTGCGTTGCTTCTTCCGCACGGTGCGGTAGCCCAGCATCTCGCTGTAGGCGTTCGCATCGGTCTGTTCTCGCGGCGCGAACACGATCTGGGCACCGTGGTTGGTGATGAAGTTCTGTGCGTCGTTCTCGCCGTACGTGCCGCTCAGCTGGGCGCGGCTCTGCACGATGCACAGGTCGCGCACGCCGTAGCTCGCCGCGATGGAGATGCGCTTGGCCCAGACGTCCACCCGGCCCATCGCCGTGAACTCGTCCATGAGCATCAGCATCTGGTACTTCAGATCGGGCTCTTCGCCCAGTTGCTTGTCCAGGTTGTTGCCGATCACCGTGCTGAAGAAGATGTTCAGCAGCTTGCTGCTTTCGTCCAGCTTGTTCGTGGGGATGTTCACGTAAAGCGTGGTGGGTGCCTTGCGCAGGCTGCGGATGTCGAAGTCCGTGGCATTGGTCGCCGCCGCAAGGATCGGGCTGAGGAACTGCTGCAAGGGCGCCTGCATCGCGGCGATCACCGAGGAGAAGGTTTCCTCCGCAAGGCCGGCGAGGTTGGCGAATACCGTGCGGGTCTGGGGGCTGAGGTGACCCGATGTGCTGTCCCTCAGAAGGTTGTTCAGCATGTCCCGGCCCGTCTCGCCGTCGCTGCCGCTGGAGAAGCGCAAGATGCGCTCGAAGCTGGGGAAGTCGTCCAGGGTGTTTACCAGGGAAGGATGGGCGCCGGCGCCGCCCAGGTGCTTGCCATCCCAGGCCTCGAACATGCACGAGGCGAAAGCGGTGAAGGCTGCCCGGGCTTGCGTGATCCAGAAGGGATCGGTCCCGGGCTGGTCCGGGTAGAGGATGGCCGCGATGGTCTGCAATTCGCCGATCCGCTTCGCCGGCGCCATGCCGGCGAGCAAGGTCATGGGATTGAAGCGATGCGTATGGCCATGCTCATCGTACGGCGCCCAGACCAGGACATCCTGGCCCATGGCCCTGCGTTGTCCGCTGGTGGTCTTGTGCAGTTCGCCCTTCAGATCGAGCACGACGATCGAATGTTGGTACGTCAGCAGCACCGGTATCGCGAGGCTGGTGGTCTTGCCGGAGCGGGTGGGGCTGATACTGATGATGTGCTGGGCACCGCCGAGCCAGAGATAATGGCCCTTGTACTTGCCGATCAGGATGCTCTCCGGCCTGCGCTTCAGAAGCCCTGCCTTTCGTACGTCGGCCAGGGTGGCGAAGCGGGCGTCGCCATGTGTCGGTTCCGCGCTGGACCTGTGTTTGATCAGCTTGGCCCATGCCGCGCAGCAGGCGAGGAAAGGCGGCACGCAACCCGCGGCGATTCCCAGTTTGATGCGCCATGCGTAGAGCGCTACGCGCGGCTGATCGAGCGCGTGGTAGTACCGCCATGCGTTGTCCCAGCGCAGGGGCTGATCGTCGAGGCCGAGGAAGAGGTTGATGGCATAGGCCGAGCCGTAAGCCGCAGCGACGGTAGCGGCGAGCGGAGCAATGACGGCGACGATCGCCTTCCATGAGCGCATGAGCAGGTTCCTTGCGTAGTACGCAGGGGATGCTCAAATAAGTGGGACGTCGTGGCAATAATCGGTTGCTGACATGCGCTGTAGGCCGCGCTATGCCTGGTTTTCATCGATCGTCTGCGACCAGTGCGGTTCGTCCGGCGTTTCAGATGTTTCGAAAGCTGCGCCTTTCCTCAGTGCCCGCGTCGCGCGGAATACCGCGCCAGTTCGGCGAGCCACTCGCCTCGTTCGCCGAGCGGCCCGATGGCGTCCAGGGCTTCGTCGACCAGCGTGGCCAGGCGTTCGCGCGAGGCATCCAGACCGAGGATGGAAGGGAAGGTGGGTTTGTCGGCGGCGGCGTCCTTGCCGGCGGTCTTGCCGATCACCGCGGATTCGCCCTCGACATCGAGGATGTCGTCGCGAACCTGGAATGCGAGGCCTACGGCGTGTGCGTAGCGGTCGAGCCGATCGAGCATCGCGTCGTCGCGGCAGCCCGCAGCCAGCGCCCCCAGCCGGACCGAAGCGCGAATGAGCGCGCCCGTCTTGTAGGCGTGCATGCGCTCCAGTTCGTCCAGCGAAAGTTTTCGGCCGACACCGGCGAGGTCGAAGGCCTGGCCGCCGGCCATGCCTTCGGCGCCGCAGGCAGCGCCCAACGCGCGCAGCATGGCGATGCGCTGGCGCGGATCGTCGTCGCCGGGCGCGCTGGCCAGGATCTCGAAGGCGAGCGCCTGCAGCGCGTCGCCGGCCAGGATGGCCATGGCCTCGCCGAACACGATGTGGCACGTGGGCCTGCCACGGCGCAGCGCATCGTCGTCCATCGCGGGCAGGTCGTCGTGCACCAGCGAGTAGGCGTGGATGATTTCCACGGCACAGGCGGGCGCATCGAGGATGGGCCCGTCGCAGCCGAGCGCGTGGCCGGCGGCGTAGACGAACAGCGGGCGCAGGCGTTTGCCGCCACCCAGCACGGCGTAACGCATGGCGCGGTGCAGGTCCGCGGGCGGCAGCTGTTCGCCGGGAAGGACACGCGCGAGCGCGTCGTCCGCCCGGCCGACCAGCGCCTTGAGCGGCGCCGGCAGGTCAGTCGATGCGGGAGTCAAAGGGTTCGGCGGTATCGGGGGCTTCGGGGTCCAGCAACAGGCGCACGCGTAATTCCGCTTGCTCCAGTGCCGTTTGGCAATGCCGGTAGAGGCCGATGCCGCGCTCGAACGATTTCAGCGACTCGTCGAGGCTGAGTTCCCCGCCTTCCATCCGCGTGACCAGTTGTTCGAGTTCGTCCAGCGAATGCTCGAATTCGGCGATCGACGACGCGGGCGCGGGGGTGTCTGGGGCTTTCGGCATGGCCGCAAAACTAGCTCAGGCGGGCGTTTCAATCAATCGCCAAGGTGCCACACCGGTGCGCCGCCGACGGCAGCGAACAGGATTTTTCCTTCCTCGCTCAGCCATTTGTCGGCCACGGCGACGAGGCGGCCGCCGGCTTCGACGAGGGGGATGCGCGGGCGTTCCCAGGGCGGCACCGCAGCTTGCTGGAACAGGTCGCGCAGTTCCCGGGTGTGACGGTCGCCATGCGGACGTAGGGCTTCGCCGCCTTGGCGGTAGCGCACGGTCACGGGGGCTGGCAGACGCCCGCCGGTGAGGGCGAGCGTGCCACCGCCGGGAAGCGCCAGCGGCTCCCCCGACCATAGCGCCGACCAGCCTTCGTCGAAGCCGCCGCGCCGCCGCATGGCCCACATGCGACCCCGCCACACGCGCACCTCGGTGTCCGCCCATCCGACGAGCGGCAGGCGTTCCGCCGCGGCCTCGCGAACCTGGCGCTCGAGTGCTTCACGCTGTGCGGTGGTTGGGGCGGACAGGCCCGCAGCATGCAGCCAGTGGTCGAGGAGCGGGGAGCGCCATGCAGGCGGCAGCGCCAGCCAGCCGGTGGCATCCAGTGTGCCGCGGTCGTCACCGAGCCGGTCGAGGGCGCCCAGCCAACCGTCGCGCAGGGTTTCCGCGGCCTCGCCGCAGAGCCGGGCGCTGTGCGCGATGCTGGTGGCGACCTGCGGCCACTGCGCCAGGAGCGCGGGCAGTACCGTTCCGCGCAGATAAGCACGCGCAATGCGCGGATCGTCGTTCGAGGGATCGTGCACCGTGTCGAGAGCGAAACCGGCGACATGGTCGAGCAGCGCAGTGCGAGGCAGCTCGAGCAGTGGGCGCCACAACAGGCCCGCGCCGAGCGGGCGGCAGGGACGCATGCCCGCAAGCCCTTCGGGGCCGGCGCCGCGCAGCAGCTTCAACAGCACGGTCTCCACCTGGTCGTCGCGATGGTGCGCGAGGACCAGTCGCTCCCCGGGTTTCAGCGCGGAAGCGAAGGCCGCGAGGCGGGCGCGACGGGCCGCGGCCTCGACACCTTCGCCGCGGGTGAGATCCACCGTGACGCGCATCGCTTCGAAGGGCACGTCCAACGATTCGCAGAAGCGCCGGCAGTGCAGCGCCCAGACGCCGCTCTCCGCGTGCAGGCCGTGATCCACGTGCAGGGCACGCAACGCGGGACGCGGCGTGCGCATGGCGAGGGCGTGCAGGAGTGCCGTGGAATCCGGGCCGCCGCTGTAGGCAACAAGCAGCGACGTCTCGCCGACCTCTTCCAGCGCACGGTCGAGGTGTGCGGAAAGATCCGGCTTCATTTGTTTCGCGGCTTGTTGCGCACGTACGGGTGCTTTGCATTGCCGATCTGGCGCTCTTCGATGTCGAAGAGACCGATGGCGTTGATGAGTCCGCTGAACTTCGAGTACCCATAATCGCGGGCATCGAAATCGGGCGAGCGCTTGTTGACGATGCTGCCGACGGCCCCGAGCGACGCCCAGCCGTTCTCGTCGGACGCGGCATCGACAGCGTTTCGCAGGAGGTTCGTGAGCTTCGTGTCGCCGCGCAATTCGTTCGGCGACTTCTTTGCCTTTGGTTCCGCGGGTTCGCTCTCGACGGTGCCGACCAGGCGGTCGGTGTAGATGAACTTGTCGCAGGCCGAAACGAAAGGCAGCGGCGTCTTGCGTTCACCGAAGCCGTAAACGATGAGGCCCGCTTCGCGGATGCGCGAGGCGAGCCGGGTGAAATCGCTGTCGCTGGACACGATGCAGAAGCCGTCGAACCGGTTGGCGTAAAGCAGATCCATCGCGTCGATGATCATCGCCGAGTCGGTGGCGTTTTTGCCGCTGGTATAGGCGAACTGTTGGATCGGCTGGATGGAGTGGTCGAGCAACGCCGTTTTCCAGCCCCCGAGATTGGGGCCGGTCCAGTCGCCGTAGATCCGCTTCACGTGCGCGGTGCCGTACTTCGCGACTTCCGCGAGAAGACCGTCGACGATGGCGGGCCGGGCGTTGTCGGCATCGATCAGCACGGCGAGCTTGGCGGTGTTGTCGTTGGCCATCGTGGAACTCCGGAGGCGGCGGATGTCCGATGGTACGCGCTTCGCGTCGGATTGTAGGAAGCCGACGTCACGGTGTCGTTTTGCAGGTGGAGCGAGGCGCTGGGTTCCTGCTTGCGCAGGAACGGCGTCAACCCTCGCTGAAGGCGCCGTAGCCGCGCAGGCGGTGATAGCGCTTCTCGAGCAGTTCGTCGATTGGCAACGCCTGAAGTTCGTCGAGCTGGTTCAGCAGCACGGCCTTGAGGCGCGTTGCCATGGACTGCGGGTTGCGGTGCGCGCCGCCGAGCGGTTCGCGCACGATCTTGTCGATCAGCCCGTTCTCCAGCAGGCGCGGCGCGGTGAGGCCCATGACCTCCGCGGCGTCCTTCGCCTTGTCGGCACTCTTCCAGAGGATCGAAGCGCAGCCTTCCGGCGTGATGACCGAATAGGTGGAGTACTGGAGCATGAGCGTGCGGTCGCCCACGCCGATGGCCAGCGCGCCGCCGGAGCCGCCTTCGCCGGTGACCGTGCACACGATGGGCACGCGCAGTTCGGCCATCTCGAGCAGGTTGCGCGCGATGGCCTCCGACTGGCCGCGTTCCTCGGCGTTGATGCCCGGCCATGCGCCGGCGGTGTCGATGAAGGTGAACACCGGAATGCCGAAACGCTCCGCCATCTTGAACAGGCGCAGCGCCTTGCGATAACCCTCCGGACGGGGCATGCCGAAGTTGCGCTTCACCTTGGTCTTGGTGTCGCGACCCTTCTGGTGGCCCACCACCATGACCGAGCGGCCGCTGATGCGCGCGAGGCCGCCCACGATCGCCTGGTCGTCCGCGAACATGCGGTCGCCCTTCAGCTCGTGGAATTCCTCGCACATGCCCTGGATGTAATCCAGCGTGTAAGGGCGTGCCGGATGGCGCGATACCTGACTGATCTGCCACGGCGTGAGGTTGCGGAAGATCTCGGCGGTCTTGAGCTTCAGCTTCTCGCGCAGCCGGCCCACTTCCTCGTCGATGTTGAACGCCTGACCGCTGCTGGCATGGCGCAGTTCTTCGATCTTGGCTTCCAGTTCGGCAATGGGTTGTTCGAAATCGAGGAAGTTGGGATTCATGAAGTCGCGTGATCCGGGCAAGACCGCTGATTATACCGAGTGGCGGGCTGGCGGGTGTGCGTGAGGGTATGGACGCCCCGCGGCTGCCGTAAGTGGCTGAAACGCCACACCACCCGAACGGGCCCCGGCGCTGTTGCGCCATGTCTTGACACCGGTGTCAGTCCCGTTACACCCTGATGACCAATCCGGTGCGGGGGCACCTGGATGGGGTGGTTCACCCATGGGGCCAGAGGGGTGGGGGAAAATCGGGATGTACTTTCTCGCGGGCGATATCGGCGGCACGAACGGCCACGTCGCGCTCATGCGCGCCGCCGGCGACGGGCGGCCGGGCGGCATTGAAACCCTCGCCTATCGCGTATTCCCCTGTGCTTCGTTTCCTTCGCTCGCCGCGCTGCTCCAGGCATTCATCGCGTCCGAGGTCCACACCCCGGTTTCCCGCTGCGTACTGGCATGCGCCGGCCAGCCGATGGGCGACGAGGTGGTGAACGACAACCTCGCCTGGCCCGTGCGTTCCGACGTATTGCGCGCCACGCTGGGCCTGGACGAGGTCGCCCTCCTCAACGATTTCGAAGCCCTGGCCTATGCCATCGAGGGACCGCTGGCCGCCAGCGGCAGGCATCTGTGCGGCCCGCTCGTCCGTGGCCAGGGGCCGTCGCTGGTGGTCGGTCCCGGCACGGGACTGGGCGCCGCCATGCATGTCCCCGGGTCGCCCCACGCGGCCGTCTTCGCGACGGAAGCCGGCCAGATGGATTTCGCGCCCCACTCGCTGCGCGAGCGCAAGGTGCTGGCGTGGCTGGCACCGGACGGCGGTTACGTACCGGTCGAACGCATCGTATCGGGGCCGGGCCTGCTGACGGTCTACGAGGCGCTGTGTGCGCTCGACGGCGAGGTGCCCTCGCTGGAAACGCCCAGGGCCGTCACAGCCGCTGCCGCAGCGCAGGCCGATGCGCACGCGGTCGAGGCGGTGGAGCTGTTCTGCGCGGCCCTCGGTGGCTTCACGGGCAATCTCGCCATGACGACCATGCCGACCGGCGGCATTTTCCTGGCCGGCGGTTTCCTGTCCTCCATGTTCGACCTCCTCGCGCGCAGCGCGTTCGAAGAGCGCTTCCTGCACGGCCGCAGCGTGCGCGCCTTGCTGGCCCAGGTGCCGGTATGGGTCACCGAGCACGGTTGCCATGGGGTGCAGGGCGCTGCCCACTGGTACCTGCGCCACCGTGCGACATCCGATGCCAGGGAGGGCGCGCACGCGTGAAGCCGGAAATGTCTGCGATACGTCGTCGCCGCCTCCTTCCCGCCTGCACGGCCGTGGCCATGGCCGTGTTCACGACGGGCGCGTCCGCCGGGCTCGCGCCGGTCTGGTCGCTCTTGCCCATGCCCGCCAAGGCCAGGCCGGCCGGTGCAGGATCGGTCGAGATCCGCGACGGCGCGGGCATCGCCGTGCGGGGCACCTCCGACGCCGCCACGACGGCCGTCGTGGACAACTTCGTGCGGCGCGTTGCCGGCGTGCGTGGCCTCGCGTTGCGCAAGGTCGCCAAGGGCGAGCCGGCAGTGGTGGCATTCGACGTTCGCCCGGGCGCCGCGGTCGAAGGCGAGGAAGGCTATGCGATCACCGTGGGCGGGCAGGGCATCGTCGTCACGGCGCGCACGGCGCGCGGTGCGTTCTACGGAAGCGTGACGGCATGGCAGCTGCTGACGCAGGCGGGCTGGACGCGCGGCGCCGTGGCGCGTGTTCCCTACGGCACGATCGAGGACCACCCGCGTTTCGCGTGGCGTGCCCTGCTGCTCGATTCCAGCCGGCACTACCAGAGCGCCGATGAGATCAAGCGCCTGATCGACGCGATGTCGCTCGACAAACTCAATGTGCTCGTGTGGCACATCACCGACGACCAGGGCTGGCGCCTTCCGGTGCCGGCGTACCCGGAGCTGTCGACGAAAGGCGCGTGCCGCGATGCCGTAGGCAACGACAGCGAGGTGTCGGGAGGCCGGTCGAAGCCCTACTGCAAGGTCTACTCGGCCGTGGAGATCAGGGACATCGTGCGCTATGCCGCCGAGCGCTACGTCGAGATCGTGCCGGAAATCGATCTACCGGGGCACTCGCAGGCCGCCATCGCCGCCTATCCATGGCTGGGCGTGACGGGAAGGCGCCCGCCGGTGTGGACCGATTGGGGCGTGAGCCCCTGGCTGCTCAATCCGAACGCGAAGACCCTGCGCTTCGTCGACGACGTGATGGACGAGACGATGCGCCTGTTTCCCTCGCGCCACATCTCCATCGGTGGCGATGAGGCGGACAAGCAACAGTGGAACGCCTCGCCCGAGGTCAATGCGCAGATGAAGGCGCTGAAGCTGGCCAACATGGACGAGTTGCAGGGCTGGTTCATGCAGCAGGTCGCCACCTATCTCGTCGACCACGGCCGTATACCGGTGGGCTGGGACGACGAGGTGGCTGCCGGCGTCGCGCTCCCGAAGAGCCAGGTCGTGATGTCGTGGCATGGCGATCACGACGAGCGCGTGGCGCTCGCCGCGCTGCGCCAGGGCCACGACGTCGTCATGACGCCGCAGGAATCCCTCTACTTCGACCATCTGCAATCCGGTCATCCGGACGAATGGGCCGGCCCCCCGCCGGAGGTGACGCTGCGCCAGGCCTATGACACGCAAGTGGTGCCCCCGGGCGCCAGTGCGGAGGAGGCGGAGCATATCGTCGGCGTGCAGGCCGGGCTGTGGTCCGAGCAGATGCTGACATTCGCGCATGTACAGCACGCTGCGTTCCCGCGCATCGCCGCGCTGGCGGAGCTGGGGTGGTCGCCGCCGGACACCCACGACTGGAACGGCTTCGTGGCGCGTCTCCCGGCAGACATTGCCCGCTATCGCGCACAGGGCATCGGCGTCGCCGACAGTGCGTTCGCGCCTGGCTTCGCGATATCGCGCGCGGCGAACGGCGGGATGCGCGTCGTGCTCGCCAATCAGGTCCAAAGTGGCGACATCCGCTACACCACCGACGGCACCGAGCCTGTCGCCACATCCGCCGTGTATACGCAGCCGCTCGCGTTGCGGGCAGGCACCACGTTGCGGGCCGCGACTTTCGCGCCGGATGGCAGCGTGCTGGCCGCGGCTCGTTCGGCCTCGCTGGACGACGCCGCAGTGTGGAGCCGCGACAGCTCCGCGTTGCAGACGTGCTCGGGGGAGCCGCCGTCGCGGCTGCAAGGTGCGGCCCCAGGCCGAGGCCCGATCCCCGTCTATGCGGTCGAGATCGGTAACGCCTGCTGGATGTGGCGTGCGGCTGACGTGCAAGGCGCTCACCGAATCGCTGTGACGGCAGAAAAACTGCCATGGCGCTATGGCGACGAAGCGCGCGGCGCCGTGGTGCGCGCCGGCGAAGGCACCGACGACGCCATCGAGGTTCGCGCCAACGGTTGCGACGGCCCGCGGCTTGCGACGCTGCCACTTGGCCACGTCATGCCGATGGGCGGGCAGATACGGACGGAGGCCAGGCTATCCGCACCCGTCGCCGCCGATGTGCACGCCTTGTGTGTTTTCGCAACGGGCGACCCACGCCAGGGGCAGTGGGCGATCGGAAAGCTTTCGTTCCTGAAGTAAGGCGGTGCGCCTCAAGGCGCGGCCGGGCAGTACGCGTTCCCGACAGGCAATAGTCACGAGGTCACGGCTCATGTCCACAGCACTTCGCAAGCATCCGTTGTCGTTCGCCATCGCGGTAACCCTGCTGGCCGTCGCGTCGACGCCGGCGGGCGCGCAGGACGCGCCATCCGCCCAGCCGGCTGCCACGCAGGCCGCGCCACCCTCGTCCGCCGCGAAGAAGGGCGGCGGCAAGGACGGACAGGCCGACGACGCGAAAGCCGCCGTCGACCTGTCCGGCGTCACCGTCACCGGTGTCCGCGCTTCGCAGATGAAGGCGATCGACGTGAAGCGCGACGCCGACAAGATCCAGGACAGCATCACCGCCGAGAACATCGGCGCGCTGCCCGATACGACGATCACCGACTCGCTTCAGCGCATCACCGGCGTGCAGATCAATCGCGACGCGGGCGTGGGCACCTCGGTGGACGTGCGCGGCTTGCCCCAGGTGGGCACCATGCTCAATGGCGAGGTGTTCATCACCGCCGACCAGATCGATTCCCAGCAACCCGACTTCAGCATGTTGCCGTCCACGCTGTTCCATGGCGCGGACGTGGTGAAATCCGCAACCGCCAACGAGACCGATGCAGGTATCAGCGGCGCGATCGACCTGCATACCTACCGCCCGTGGGACCTGCCTTCCGGTTTCACCTACAGCTATTCCGCGAACGGCGAGCGCGGTTCCACCACGAAGCACACGGGGCCCGAGGCCAATGGCCTCTTTGCCTATAACGACGGCCGCTGGGGCTTCCTGCTGTCGGGCGACTACTCCGATACCCGGCGCATGAATTCCACCGAGGGCCTGGATCAGTACGGCGCCGTGCTCAACGGCGAGAACGCCACGAGCGCCGGCGGTTATAACGGCTTCCTCACGCCGTGGAACGGCGCGCCCATTCCGTCGCAGATCGTGCAGAACGCGGACGGCAGCGTGGACGTAAACGGCGACGGCAAGTCGAACGGCGTCTTTCTGGGTAGCCAGAATTTCGGCATCAACCAGATCATTACCCAGCGCCAGCGAAAGTCCGGCAATGCGTCCTTCCAGTTCGACATCGGCAACGGCTTCACCCTCACGAGCGATTACTTCTACTCGCAGCAGCACCAGTTCGACCGGAACGTCGGTGTCCAGTTCAATTCCACCAACTGGCAGGGCGCCACCTACGTGCCGCTGCAGTCGCGCGATACTGGCCGCCCGGCGCTCGGTTCGTACGGCACGCCCGAGCCGGGCTGGGAAGGGTCGAACATCTACACCACGCAGGTCTACAAGAAATGGCCGGGCGATGTGGAATCGTATTCGTCGATGATCCGCAAGTTCTCGGTGGCGAAGAACCTGAACCTGCAGCTGGACTACGACGACGGCGGCCCCTTCACCGGCTCGCTTCGCGGTATCCACGACACGGCCTCGCAGTCGTTGCAGGAAACCGACGTCAACATTTCCGATTCGGACGGCGCGCTTTGGCCCAACGTGCTGAAGGACGGCGTGCCCGACGACGCGGTGCCGCCGGGGACCATGGTGTATCCCGAGGAACTGGGCGGCAACCGCGTGTTCAATCCCACGGGCATTCCGCAGAACACGATTCCCATCGTGGCCGACTTCCGCGGGCGATACCTCAAGATCAGTACCCCCGCCGAGCTGGCGGCGGCGTTTGCCAATCCTGCCGCCTGGACCATGAAAACGCTGGAATCTTCCGGCAATTACGACCGCAAGGTGGCCCTCAATGCCCTGCGGTTCGACGGCAAGTTCGACTTCAACGATGGATTCAAGCTCGAGTTCGGCGTGCGCAACAGCATCCGCAACGCGGGCAACAAGGGCTGGACGTTCGAGACGCCGGTCTACGCCGGGATGGGTGCGAGCGATCCGAACGGGTGCCTCGTGCGTTACGTCGGCGCCGACGTGGTGCTGAACAGCGGCTCGTGCACGGCCGGCAACGACCTGGGCTACTTCCGCGCCGGACCATTGTCGGCCATCTCCATGCCCAACACCGCCGGCCCCTTGGCTAACAACTTCAAGGCTTATCACAACCTGCTGGGTTCCGGCATCGACTTCTGGGCGATCGATCCCGACGCCATGAAGAATCCGGAGGCGTACTGGAAATCGCTGTATCCGGACACCGTGCGCGCGGCCGAACCCGGTACCACCTGGGGCGTGCGGCTCAAGGAACTGTCGGGTTACCTGCAGGGTGACTTCAACGGCACGATCGGCGACATGCCGTACAGCGGCAACGTGGGCGTGCGCCTCATTCGCAGCAACCTCGATGTGACACAGCACCTCAGCGGCGATCCTGGCGCCTACGGCGACGAGCCGGCGGACGTGGGCAGGGATATCACGAAGCGCTCGTACCAGGACGTTTTGCCTTCGGCCAACTTCGCGCTGGACGTGACCGACAGCCTGAAATTTCGCCTGGCCTATTCGAAGAACATGATGCCGCTGGACCTCAGCACCTGGGGCGGCGGCCTGCAGTTGAACTACTCGTTGGCCGAGACGCCCGACGGCCCCGTGTTCCGCGTGGCCAACGGTACGTCGTCCGGCAACCCGAAACTCGATCCCTGGCGCTCGACCAACTTCGGTGCCTCGGCGGAGTGGTACATCAATCCCACCAGCATGGTCAGCCTCGCGCTGTTCCGCATCAACGTGGACAGCTTCATCAAGAACGGCAGCGTTACCAATTGCACGCTGCCGGATGAAGACGGCGTGGTCCGCAACCACTGCATCGTGATCACCGAGCCCGTGCAGGGTACGGGCAACAGCATCAAGGGTGCCGAGTTCGACTATCGCCAGGGCTTCACTTTCCTGCCGGGCTTCCTTTCGAAGACAGGTATGGAGATCAATGCCACGTACGCGCCCAGCAACTCGGGCGAGAAGGACCTTGCCGGCAAGAAGATCCCGTTCCAGGACAACTCGACGAAATCGGGCAACGTCATCCTGTGGTACCAGGACGACCGCTTCCAGGCACGCGTGGCGTACAACTATCGCTCGCGGCGCGCGGTGTCCGACAGCGTCGGCGGCATCACCGGGCTGGAGCTGTACGAAGCGCCGCAGGAATACATCGACGCGTCCATCTCGTACAAGTTCGCCAAGCAACTGGAGGTGTTCCTCAACGGCACGAACCTGACCAACGAGTACCAGCGCTACTATCTCACCTGGAAGGACCAGCCCGGGCACTCGACCTTCTCCGAGCGCATGTTCATGTTCGGCATCCGCGGCCAGTGGTAGGGGAACCCATGAGCGAGCGTCACTTCCACCGGTCCATCGGTGTCTTCTCGGGCACCGCCATCAACATGACGCAGATGTGCGGGATCGGTCCGTTCATCACCATTCCATTGATGGTGGCGGCCATGGGTGGCCCGCAGGCCATCGTCGGGTGGATCGTGGGCGCGCTGCTGGCAATGGCCGATGGACTGGTGTGGGCGGAGCTGGGCGCGGCCATGCCTGGCTCCGGCGGCACGTATGTGTACCTGCGCAGGGCTTTCCAGGACCGTACCGGCAAGCTCATGCCGTTCCTCTTCATCTGGACGATGCTCCTCGCCATACCGTTGCTGATGTCCACGGGCATCATCGGCATGGTGGAGTACCTGCAGTTCTTCTTCCCGGACATGGGCTGGTGGACGGCACGGATCGTTGGGGTGGCGGCGACGGCACTCGTGACATGGCTGCTTTACCGCCGGATCGAATCGGTGCGTGTCATCACCATTGCGCTGTGGGCGATCATGCTCGTATCGATCGTCGGCGTGGCGGCCGCGGGATTCTCGCACTTCGACGCCAGGCTGGCCTTCGACTTTCCGCCCGGTGCGTTCGGCCCTCGTTTCTTCGTCGGGCTGGGGGCGGGCCTCATCATCGGCGTGTACGACTACCTGGGCTACAACACCACGGCATACATCGGCGACGAACTGCGCGACCCCGGTCGCACCATGCCGCGCACCATCATCATCTCGATCGCGGCGATGATGGTGGTCTACCTCCTCCTCAACATCAGCGTACTGGGCGTGGCGCCGTGGCGGGAGATCGCCGCTTCCAAGTCCGTCGCGTCGCTTGTGGTGGAACGCAGCTGGGGCCACGTGGCCGCCGAGGTGATGACCGCCCTCATCATCGTCACGGCGCTGGCCTCGGTGTTCACCGGCCTGCTCGGCGGCTCGCGCGTGCCGTTCGAAGCGGCACGCGACAAGGTCTTCCTGTCGACCTTCGGCCGGCTCCATGCGAAGCACGGATTTCCACACGTTGCCTTGCTGACCATGGGTACGGTCACGGCCATCGGTACCTTTTTCGACCTGACCGAAGTCATCAACATGCTGCTGACGGCGACCATCCTGGTGCAGTCCATCGCACAGGTCGTGGCGCTCGTCGTCCTGCGCCGCCGGGAGCCGGGGCTCCACCGGCCTTATCGACAATGGCTCTACCCGGTGCCCTGCATCGTCGCGTTCGTGGGCTGGGTGTACGTCTACGTATCGGCATCGCCTTTGTCGCTACTGCTTTCCGGTGCGTGGATCGTCGCCGGCCTGGTGGTTTTCGCACTATGGGCACGCGTGAACGACGCGTGGCCTTTCGCACCGATCGAGGTCCAGCGCACGGCCGCCGGGGAGCATTGACGCCATGCAGAGAATGATTGTTGCCGCAGCCATCGTGGCGGGCCTGGTCGCCGTTCCCGCGGCGGTGGCTGGCACCACCTACGTCGATACGCGTGTCGCCACGGATGCGGGCAGCGTCACGCCCATCGGCCGCTGGCAGATCCAGGACATGGCGAAGGCGCAGGAGGACGGCGTGGCCATCTCCAGGACCGGTTTCGCCACCAAGGACTGGTACCCCGTCACCGGTCGCGCCACCGTGATGGCCGGGCTCCTGGAGAACGACGTCTTCAAGTTCGACGTGTTCCACAGCGACAACCTTCGTGCCGTGCAGGTGCCCGACGCCAGCGGCAACCTGTTCGTGACGCCATGGTGGTACCGGGCGGGCTTCGTGCTGCCGAAGGCCGCCGGGACGCGACACACCTTGCTGCGCACCCACGGGATCATCGCCGCCGCCGATGCGTGGGTGAACGGACAGAAGGTGGCCGATCGGGCGGATCTCGCGGGGGCCTATCCCGAGCAGGACATCGACATCACACGGTGGGTGCACGCCGGCGCGAACACGGTGGCCTTGAAGGTCTATCCAGGCGACCCGCGCATGAGCCTGTCCATCGGCTGGGTCGACTGGAACCCCACGCCGCCCGACAACAACATGGGTCCCTGGCGTGGCGTGGACATCGTGCAGACCGGTCCCGTGGCGTTGAGTGCGCCGCACGTCGCTCCGACCTTGTCGGCGGACCTCGCGCAGGCGACCCTCGCCGTGACCGTCACGGCGACGAATCTGGACACGGTGGCCCATGAAGCCACGGTCGCGGGCACCGTCGCCGACATGCCGGTGCGGCAGACGGTCCGCCTCGCCCCGGGGGAAGTGAAGGTCGTGCCGCTCGCCTCCGGCCCTGTGCCGGCCGTGACGCTGGACCATCCCAAGGTGTGGTGGCCCATCGGCATGGGCGAGCATCCGCTGTACCGGATGGCCGTCACGGCGACGGTCGATGGCGCGCCGTCGGACCGGGCCGCGACGAGCTTCGGCGTGCGTCGTGTCGAGTCCACGCTCACCCGCCAGGGCTATCGCCAGTTCATCGTCAACGGCCAACCCCTCCTGATCCGTGGCGGTGGCTGGGCGCCCGACATGTTCCTGCGCGACGATCCCGCGCGCATGGAAGCGGAATTCCGTTATGTGGTGAACCTCGGCATCAATACCATCCGGAGCGAAGGCAAGCTGGAAAACGAGCGTTTCTACGATCTTGCCGACCGCAACGGCATCCTCGTGCTGCCCGGCTGGGAGTGCTGCGACAAATGGGAAGCCGCGGCGAAGACCGGCGGCGAGCCCTGGAGCGAAGCCGACATGCGCACGGCGCAGGCCTCGATGGCCAGCGAGGCCCGCCTGCTGCGCAACCACCCCTCCGTGATCGGTTTCTTCATCGGCAGCGACCACGCGCCACCGCCCGCGCTCGCGAAGATGTATACGGATACCCTCCGCGCCGAAGGCTGGTCGTTGCCGATCATCTCGGCGGCCGTGGACGAGAAGACGGCGGAAGCCGGCCCCTCCGGCATGAAGATGGCCGGCCCCTACGACTGGATTCCGCCGTCGTACTGGTACGCGGACAAGCTCGGTGCAGCGTTCGGCTTCGATTCGGAAGTCAGCGCTGGCGCCGTGATTCCGCGCCTCGAGGACGTACAGCGCATGCTGTCGGTGCAGGAACAGGAAGCCTTGTGGAAGTATCCGGAGGCCCGGCAATACCACGCCTCGGCCGACTGGTCGACGTTCGCCGTGCTCACGCCGTTCGACACGGCGCTGGCGAAACGCTACGGCGCCCCTACCGGCCTCGCCGACTACGTGGCGAAGGCCCAGCTGGACAACTACGACAGCGTGCGCGCGCAGTTCGAAGCCTTCAATGCACGCATGGGGGCCGAGAACCCCGCCACAGGCGTCATTTACTGGATGCTCAACAACGCCTGGCCGTCGCTGCATTGGCACCTGTACGACTACTACCTCAATCCGGCCGGTGCGTACTACGGCGCCAAGAAGGCGAACGAGCCGGTGCACATCCAGTATTCGTACGATTCGCGCTCCATCGTGGCGGTGAACCACACGCTGGACGAGCGCCACGGGCTGCAAGCGTCGGTCAAGGTCCGCAACCTCGACGGCGGCGTGCGCTACGAGAAGCAGGTGCAGCACATCGACCTAGCGGGCAACCGTGCGCAAGCGGTGCTCGACCTGCCATCGATCGCCGGCTTGTCTCCGGTGTATTTCGTCGAGCTGGAACTGCAGGCTGCCGACGGGAAAACCGTGAGCCGGAATGTCTACTGGCTGTCCACGCGCGAGGACACGCTCGACTGGCCGAAGTCGAACTGGTACCTCACGCCCGTGACCCAGTACGGCGATTTCACCGCCCTGGCTTCGCTGCCGATGGCTGCCCGCGATGTTCATGCCTCGACCGTGCGCGAGGGCGACGAGGAGGTCACCACAGTCACGCTTTCTGTTCCTTCGTCGTCGCCGTCGGCCGCTGTGCAGGAGCACCTGGCGATACGCCGCGGTGCCAAGGGCGAGCTTGCGCTGCCCGTGACGTGGTCTGACAATGACGTCACGCTCTGGCCCGGCGAATCGGTGCAGCTCACGGCGCGCTATCCGGCAAAGGGCACCGGAGGGTCGGTGGTCGAGGTGTCCGGTTGGAACACCCCCACGGAGCAGGTCGTCGCCAAAGTCACCCGGGGAACGAAGCATTGAAGAGACCTTCATGTCGCGCGTGACCATCAACGATGTGGCCCGTGCGTCGGATACGTCCAAGAAGACCGTCTCACGCGTGCTCAACCAGGAACCTGGCGTGCGCAATGAAGTGCGCGAACGCGTGCTGGCTGCCGTCGCCGAGCTTAACTATCGTCCGCTCACCTCCGCGCGAAGCCTGGCCACCAATCGCTCGTTCATGATCGGGCTGCTCTACGACAACCTCTCGCCCAGTTACATCATGGAAGTGCAGGCCGGCGTGCAGGAAGCCTGCGAGGCGCAGCAGTACAGCATGATGGTGCAGCCCCTGAACTCCAAGGCGCGGGATTTCATGGAGCGCGTCGAAGGCATCCTTTGGCGGCACCGCCCCGACGGCCTGATCCTCACGCCGCCCATCACGGACCATCCGGCGCTGCTCGCCCATCTGCGCGACACCGGCTTGCCGTTTGCCTCCATCGCGCCGCGCAAGTCCAAGGGTATCGCCGGCGTCATCCTGCATGAACGCGAGGCCGCGGCGGCGATGGTCGACCACCTCGTCGCGCTGGGCCACCGCCACATCGCGCACATCATCGGCGACCCGAAGCACGGCGCAGGCGTGTGGCGCCTGGCGGGCTACCGCGATGGCCTGAAGCGCGCCGGTCTCGAAGAACGCGCCGAGTACATGGTCCAGGGCCAGTTCTCGTTCGAATCGGGCGTGAGGGCCGCGCGGCAGCTGCTGGCCCTGAAGGAACGGCCCACGGCCATCTTCGCCGCCGACGACGACATGGCCGTCGGCGCCATCTGGGCGGCCGCCGAAGCGGGCGTCTCGGTACCCGCCGAGGTATCCATCTGCGGTTTCGACGACACCACCATCGCGACCCAGGTGTGGCCGTTGCTCACCACCGTGCACCAGCCGGTGCGCGACATGGGCAAGCGGGCCACCGAAGAACTCCTGCTCGGCCTCCTTGGCAAGGGCGAGCCCCGCATGGTCGAAGTCGGCTACGAGATGCGCCTGCGTGCATCCACCGGGCCCGCACCCCGATAAACCCTGGAGGAAAGTACCGCATGTCAGAGCGCCGGTTCCATTTCATCTCCGGCCTGCCGCGCGCGGGCACCACGCTGCTTGCCGCCATCCTGAACCAGAATCCGCGCTTCCGCGCGGGCATGACCAGCCCGGTGGCCGACATCATGGGCGTCGTGGTGGCCGAGGCCAGCAGCAAGAACGACTTCGCCTTCGACGTCACGGACGAGCAACGGGTGGCCGTACTGCGCGGGCTAGTGGAGAACTTCTATTCCGTCGATACCCGCGCCGAGGCGGTGTTCGACATGAGCCGCCTGTGGTGCAGTCGCATGGGCCTGCTCGCCACGCTGTTCCCGGGGGTGAAAGTGATCGCCTGCGTTCGCCAGCTGGCGTGGGTGCTCGACAGCATGGAACGGCTCGTCCAGAAGCAGCCGGTGAGTGTCAGCAAGGTGTTTCGCTTCGACACCAACACCACGGTGTACTCGCGGGTCGAAGCGCTGACCGATCCCCGCGGCATGGTCGGTTTCGCGTACCAGGCCACGAAGGAAGCGTTCTACGGCGAACAGGCCCGCGATCACCTGTTGCTGCTGACCTACGAGAGCCTGGTGCGCGATCCCGAAGCGTCCATGCGCGCGGTGTACCGTTTCCTGGGCGAGCCCTGGTTCGAGCACGATTTCAACGACATCGCGTACAGCGCCGACGAATTCGATGCGCGCGTGGGCATGCCGGGACTGCATGTCGTCCGCGCGAAGGTCGAGGCCGTCGAGCGCGCGCCCGTCCTGCCGCGTGAGGTCTTCGGCCGATTCGCCAACGAGGCCTTCTGGGCCGATCCGAAAAACAACGTGAACCAGGTGCCCATCGTCTGATCATGATCGAGCCCCATGGTGGTGTGCTGAAGGATCTGTACCTGCCCGATGCAGAGGCGCTCGACGCGAGGCGCGCATCCGGTGCACTGCCGGGTGTGGTGCTCGGTCACCGGCAGCTTTGCGATCTGGAGCTGCTCCTCGATGGTGCGTTCTCGCCGCTCGAAGGGTTCATGGGGGAGGCGGATTACGAGGCCGTCGTGGAGGGGCTCCGCTTGTTCGACGGCACCCTCTGGCCGGTGCCGATCGTGCTCGACGTTTCCGAGGACACCGCGGTATCGCTGGCGACAGGTGAAGATGTCGTGCTGCGGGATATCCAGGGCACTGCGTACGCGGTGCTGACCGTGTCAGACATCTTTCGCCCGGACACGGCCCGCGAAGCCCTCGCGGTCTACGGTACGCATGACCCTCATCATCCGGGTGTCGCCGATCTGCTGCGCCGGGGCGGGGTTTGCCTTGGCGGCCGTGTGCGCGGCGTACAGCGGCCTGCCCACTACGATTTCACCGACTTGCGTGCCTCTCCGCGCGAGATGCGGGCGTGGTTCGCCGGACGGGGCTGGGAGCGCGTCGTGGCTTTCCAGACGCGCAATCCGCTGCACCGCGCACACGTGGAACTGACGCGGCGAGCCATGGAGGCAGTGGGTGGAAACCTTCTGCTGCATCCCGTCGTCGGACGGACACGGGACGGCGACGTCGATACGTATACCCGCGTTCGCTGCTACCGCGCGTTGTTGGCGCATTACCCTCCGGATACGGTGAAGCTGGCGGTGCTGCCGCTGGCCATGCGCATGGCCGGGCCGCGCGAAGCGCTCTGGCACGCCATCATCAGGAAGAACTACGGCGCGAATTTCTTTATCGTCGGGCGCGATCATGCCGGGCCGGGAGCGGACGCGTCGGGTCGGCCGTACTACGAGCCGCTGGCCGCGCAGGCCCTGGTCCAGGCGCATGCCGACGAACTGGGCATGACGGTCGTTCCCTTTGCGCCCATGGTTTATTCGCCGGGCCGACAGGCGTATGTCTCCAGCGAGGAACTGCGCACGGGCGAGGTCGTGCGCGACCTCTCGGGCACCGAGCTGCGCAAGCTCCTTCGTGATGGCGCCCCCATCCCGGAGTGGTTCACCTATCCGGAAGTGGAAGCGATCCTCCGGCAGCGCTTCCCACGCCCCCAGAATCGGGGTTGCGCCATCTTCTTCACCGGCCTTTCCGGCGCGGGCAAGTCGACCATCGCCCGGGCGCTGATGGCCGCGCTCCTCGAAAACACGGCGCGGCAGGTCAGCATGCTGGACGGTGATGAGGTGCGTAAGACCCTGTCGGCGGGCCTGGGCTTCTCGCGCGCGGACCGCTCGGCGAACATCCAGAGGATCGCCTACGTCGCATCGGAAATCGTCCGCCATGGTGGCATAGCCATCTGCGCGCCGATCGCCCCCTACGCCGACGACAGGGCAGCCGCGCGCGCGTTGGTCGAAGCGCACGGCGATTTCATCGAAGTGCATGTCAGCACCGCGCTGGATGTCTGCGAAGCGCGCGATACCAAGGGGCTTTACGCGCAGGCGCGTTCCGGCGCGCTCAAGCACTTCACGGGTATCAGCGATCCTTATGAAGTGCCCGAGGCGCCCGACCTACGCATGGACGGTGCGGCGCAGACGCCGATATCCCTGGCGGCGCGGATCGTCGGCGTGCTTCGCGAGCGTCGACTGATCGCATAGCGAGGCAGCGATTTGCCGGCCGGCACGCCGCAGCATGCGCAGGTCCGTGAGGCGCGAACGACCCATGGCCTAGGCTCGTCAGCGTCGCCATGCGGGTTAATACCGTCAAACCATGTCGGATACCAACCCGTCCCATGTGGGGCGCGCCCTAGGCGCGGCCGGACTAGGGTGTAATCCCGGCGCGGAATCGGACTCCGCGTATGTCCATACCCACAATCGCCAAGGAGCACCATGAATACTCGTTACCCTCCCAGCCTCGCGATGCGCGCGGCTGCGGTCTGCGCTTGCCTCTTCGCCGGCCACGCGGTGGCCGGCAACATGCCGTTCCCATCCAACCTGCCCGCATGCCACTCCTACATCGATGCGGACACCACCTGCCGTCTTCCCGTGAAGAACGGCGACTTCGCCAGTCTGGCCGGCTGGGAGGCCCTCGGACATGTCGGTCTCGGCCGCGAAGGCGACGAGGCCCATGTTTCGATCTCGCCCGGAGCCTCGATCCAGCAGCCCGTATACGCCATGTTCTACAAATGGGACGGTGCCGCGTATGCGCTGCGTTTCCGTGTGCGCGCCGAGTCGTCTGACGCGGAAGTGGACGCATCGCTCTACATGAGCGACGGCGTAGGCCGTAACACCAGGTACATCGGCAGCGTGAAGACCACCGCAACCGCGGGCACGTGGCGCGTCGTCGAACTGGTGGCCAACGGAGTACAGGTTGCAGCTCCTGCGCACGTACTCGTAAGCATCTCGCACGGTGGCGGCGATTCGTCGGTTCAGGTGACTGACGTCACGCTGGTCGAGTCATCGCAGGCCGAAGCGGTGGACGTGCTTTGATGGCATGCCGCTGCCCGTTTGCACGGGCGGCGGCAACTCACTCGGAGGGCCGTACGATGCGCAGTTCCGTGCCGAGCACGCCGGGCAGGGTACGCAAGGTGCGCACGAGGTCGGGCAGGGCGCGTACCCGCCAGGCGTCCCCCAGTTCGAGGCTGGCCTGGCCGACGTCGTTGCGATACCCGGCCAGCAGAAGCGGCGTGCGGCCACCGCGATACCCCATCAGCGCCTGGCGCAGGTGCTGCGGGAAGTCAGAACCCACACCGTTGAGCTTCACCGTCAGTAGCCGGCCGAAGTGTTCCATGGCATCCGACAACGAATACGCCTTGCGTGCGCGTAGCTGGTAACCGCCTGCGAAGTCGTCGATGCGCAGCCCGCCTTCCACCACGATGAGATTGCCCCGCGTAAGCAGCGGCGCCGCGTCGGTGAACACCTCGCGGAAGAAACTGGTTTCCAACAGGCCCGTGGCGTCCTCGATCTGCACGAAGGCATCGCTGTCGCCGCGCTTGCGCATGCCTACGACCATGCCGGCCACGGTCCAGGGCGTTTCCGGGCCGCGACGGAAGCGGCTTGCGTTGTCGTCGTCGTCGCCGCGACGCGGCTTGGGCGGCTGGTAACGCTGCGGAATCTCGCCGATAGGGCAGCTGGACAGTTGCGCCAGTTCCGCCTTCCACGGGTCGGTGGGGTGGCCGGAGAGGTAATGGCCCAGCGTGTCGTGCTCGCCCTGCAGCAGTTGCTCCAGCGGCCATTCCGGCACCGAGCCCGAGAGCTCGATGATGCTGGGCGCCTCGGCCGCACCGAAGGCGTTGCCGAAGATGTCCACCTGGCCGGACGCGCGGTTCTTTGCCTCCTGGTCGGCGGCCCGCATCGCTTCGGGAATGTGCATGAGCAGCGTGGCGCGATTCTCGCCGAGCGCGTCCAGCGCGCCCGACTGCACCAGCGCTTCCATGGTGCGCTTGTTGAGCTTGTTCGAACCGACGCGCTGGCAGAAATCGACCAGCCCGCGGTACGGTCCGCGCGCGTTGCGCTCCGCCACGATCTCTTCGCAGATGCCCTGGCCCACGCCCTTGATGGCGCCTAGCCCATAACGCACCACCTTCGGTTCCACGGCCTCGAACATCCAGGCCGACGCATTCACGTCGGGCGGCAGCACGGTGATGCCGATGGCGCGCGTCTCGTCGAGGAAGGTGACCACCTTCTCCGTGTTGTCCATGTCCGACGAGATCGTCGCGGCCATGAATTCCGCCGGGTAGTGCGCCTTCAGCCAAGCGGTCTGGTAGGACACCAGCGCGTAGGCCGCCGCATGCGACTTGTTGAAACCGTAGCCCGCGAACTTCTCCATGAGGTCGAAGATCGCGTCGGCCTTGTCGCCGCCGATACCGTCCTTGGCCGCGCCCTCACGGAAGGTGGCGCGGTGCTTGATCATCTCCTCGGGCTTCTTCTTGCCCATGGCACGGCGTAACAGATCGGCGCCGCCGAGCGTATAGCCGCCGACGATCTGCGCCATCTGCATCACCTGCTCCTGGTAGACCATGATGCCGTAGGTCTCTTTCAGGATGGGTTCGACGCGCGGATCGGGGTATTCCACAGGCTCCTTCCCGTGCTTGCGCGCGCAGAAGCTGGGGATGAGGTCCATCGGGCCGGGGCGGTACAGGGCGACGAGGGCGATGATGTCCTCGAAGCGGTCCGCCTGCGCTTCCTTGAGCATGCCCTGCATGCCGCGGGATTCGAGCTGGAAGACGGCCACCGTCTGCGCTTTCTTCAGCAGATCGTAGACCTTGGGATCGTCCAGCGGCAGCGATTCGATCACCAGCGGCTCGATGCCTTCGCGTTCGCGCCGCTTGTTGATCGCCTTCACCGCCCAATCGATGATGGTGAGCGTGCGCAGTCCGAGGAAGTCGAACTTCACGAGGCCCACGGCCTCGACGTCGTCCTTGTCGTATTGGGTGACGACGCCTTCGCCGCTGGGTTCGCAGTACAGCGGCGCGAAGTCGGTCAGCGGCGTCGGTGCGATGACGACGCCGCCGGCGTGCTTGCCCGCGTTGCGCGTGAGGCCTTCGAGGCTGAGCGCGAGGTCGATGAGCGTGCGCGACTCTTCCTCCGCCTCGTAGGCGTCGCAGAAGTCCTTGACGACGCGATCGGGCTCCTTCTTCGACTTTTCCGAACGACCGAGGGCGTCGGAGAGTGTGAGGTCCAGTGGCCGGTTCGGAATCAGCTTCGCGATACGGTCGACCTGGCCGTAGCCCATGCCGAGCACGCGCCCGGAGTCGCGCAGCACGGCCTTCGCGGCCATGGAACCGTAGGTGATGATCTGGCTGACGTGGTCGCGGCCGTACTTGCGCGCCACGTAGTCGATCACCTCGTCGCGGCGGTCCATGCAGAAGTCGATGTCGAAGTCGGGCATCGACACGCGTTCGGGATTCAGGAATCGCTCGAACAGCAGCTCGAACTGGAGCGGGTCCAGGTCGGTGATCTTGAGCACCCAGGCCACCAGCGAGCCCGCGCCCGAACCGCGCCCGGGGCCCACCGGAATACCGTTCTGCTTACCCCAGTTGATGAAGTCGGCCACGATGAGGAAGTAGCCGGGAAAGCCCATGCGGATGATGACGTCGACCTCGCGGTCGAGTCTCGCCTGGTAATCCTCCAGGGTCTTGCCCGGCGCCAGCGGGTTCGTCGCCAGGCGTTCCTCCAGGCCCTTCTGCGCCTGTTCCCGGATGTAGGTGTCGAGCGTGTGGCCCTCGGGCACCGGGAAGTTCGGCAGGTAGTAGGTGCCGAACGAAAGTTCGAGGTTGCAGCGGCGCGCCAGTTCGACCGTGTTCTCCAGGGCTTCGGGAATGTCGGCGAACAGAGCCTCCATTTCCTCGGGCGACTTGAAGTACTGCTCTTCGCTGTAGTCGCGCGGGCGCTTGGGATCCGCCAGCACGCGGCCCTGGTTGATGCAGGTACGCGCCTCGTGGGCCTCGAAACCCTCGCGCTCGAGGAAGCGGACGTCGTTGCTGGCGATGACCGGAAGTGCGTACTCGCCGGCCAGCGCCATCGCGGCGCGCACCCAATGTTCCTCGTTCTCGCGGCCGGTGCGGGTCAGTTCGAGGTACAGGCGGTCGGGGAACAGGCGGCGCAAGGCTTCAAGCTTCTGGCCGGCGGCGGGCAGTCCGGCGCCGAGCGCGACACGAGCGGTCTCGCTTTCGCGCCCGGCGATGGCGATGAGGCCTCGCACGCTTTCCGGGTGCATCCAGGCGGCGTCGACCAGCGCCCGGCCGGTGCCCTGGCCTTCGCGCCAGGCGCGCGAAACCAGACGCGAGAGGTTCAGGTAGCCGTCGCGGTCCTGGCAGAGCAGGGTAAGGCGCCACGGGCGCGGATCGTCCGGGCTGGACACCCAGATGTCGCATCCCGCGATCGGCTTGACGCCGGCCGCCGTGCACTGCTTGTAGAACTTCACCAGACCGAAGAGGTTGTTCTCGTCGGTCAATGCGACCGCGGGCATACCCATGCGCGCGCAGGCGGCGACCAGCTGCTTGATGCGGATGGTCGAGTCGACCAGCGAATACTCGCTGTGCAGGTGGAGGTGGGCGAAACGGACGGACATGGACGGCGCCTGATCAGGCCATCGGGAAGGCTAACCGGGGGCGGGAAGCGGAGCAAGATTGACAGCGGACGAAAGTGCGGAATCGGCCTGTAGGAGGGCCGTATCGAGCTTCAGCGCATGTGCGCGTCCGGGTGCTCGATGAACCAGAGTCCGGCGAACAGTTTGGCATCGATCGAGAAACCCTCCTTGGCGCGCTCGAACAGCCAGCGGCCCGCTTCGGCGCGCGGCACTTCGTGCACAACGATGTTCTCGGTCTCGTCGCCGCCGCCCTTGCCGACCTTTACGAGATCCCAGGCGCGGGCGAAGGCGATCATCTCGGTGCTCATGCCGGCCGACGAGGGCCCCTCGTGCACGAATTCGATGTGTCCGCAGGCGTAGCCGGTTTCTTCCTCCAGTTCGCGACGCGCGGCCAACAGGACGTCCTCGTCCTCCGAACCGGCGATGTCGCCCACCAGGCCGGCCGGCATCTCGATGGTGTTGGCGAGGATGGAAACGCGGTATTGCTCCACGAAAACCACCTTGTCCTCGGGCGTGACCGCCAGGATGATCACCGCGCCGCGCGGATTGTTGCGTACGGCATATTCCCAGCGCCCGCGCTGCTTCAAGGTCAGCCATTTGCCGGTGTACAGCGTCTCCTCCGGCGCGGAAGCGTCGTCGGGAACGGGGGAGGCATGCGGCAGCGGGCTGTTCTTCATGGGCGGCTCCTTGGCGGGACAACGAAGTATCCGGTCAAGGGTATCGCGCCTGTGTGACGTTGTATCCGCGTGGAGGTCCGCTAGTCGCCCGCGGCTTGCCGGCTTTGTGTGGGAGCCGCTTCAGCGGCGATGGGTGCTTGAGGCTGGCTTGCCCGCTGCCGCGGAATCGCCGCTGAAGCGGCTCCCACAGCTCAGATCAGCGCCTTTAGCCGCGTGCGCGTCATCGGGCCGAAGCGGATGCGTTCGCAGAGGTCGTCGACGGAGGCGGCGTCGCCGGCGCGCCGGGTCAGCGCATCCGCGGTTTCTGCCACGGCAATGTCCAGGGCGATGCGGGTCAGGCGGCGGCAGAGCAGGGCCTGCTCCGCGTGCTCGCGCAGGCGGGCGGCGCAGGCGGCCGCGCCGCGGATGCGCAGGTACGGCACTTCGTCCACACGCTCGAGGATGTTGTCCAGGCTGCCGAAGTGCGCAAGCAGTGCCGAGGCCGTCTTGGCGCCAATGCCCGGTACGCCGGGGATGTTGTCCACGGCATCGCCGCAGAGGGCCAGATAATCGGCGACCTGATGCGGATGCACTCCCATCCGCTCGAAGACGCCGGCGGCGCCCCAGCGGACGTTCTTTGCGAAGTCCCATTGCTCGTCGGATTCGCCGAGCAACTGGCCGAAGTCCTTGTCCGCGGAAACGATCACGCCGCGGAAACCGTGCGAGCGCAAGCCCCACAAGGCGCTGCCGATGAGATCGTCGGCCTCGTACTGGTGGTCGTTGAGCACGGTGAGCCCCAGCGCCGCCGAGATCTCCCGGCACAGCGCGAACTGGCGCACCAGCTGCGGGGGTGGCAGTTCGCGATTGGCCTTGTAGGCAGGATAGATCGCGTTGCGGAACGAGGTGGTGAGCGACGCGTCGAACGCGACGGCGATGTGCTCGGCGCGGCTGCGCTCCAGCAATTCGCAGAGGAAGCGGGTGAAGCCGTGCACCGCATTGACCGGCTCGCCCTCATGGTCGTGGAACTCGTCAGGCATGGAATGCCAGGCGCGGAACACGTACAGGCTGCCGTCCACGAGGTGGACGAGGGAGTCGCCGCTCACGGCTGCCACACGCTGGCGACGTCGTCGTACGAGGGACGATCGCGCTCGGGCGCTTCCATCGCGGGCGTGCCGATGTGGATGAAGCCGACGATGTGCTCGCGTTTCTTCATGCCGAGCAGCTTCGCCACGTCGCGGTCGTAGGCCGCCCAACCCGTGAGCCACTGCGCGCCGTATCCGAGCGCCTGCGCACCCAGCAGGAGGTTGTACGCGACGCAACCGGCCGTGAGGGTCTGTTCGATCTCGGGCACCTTGCTCTCGTCGTCGATTTTCGCCGACACCACCAGCACCAGCGGCGCATGTTCATAGCGGTGCCGTTCCTTCTCCCGCTTCGCTTCGGAAAGATCGGGGTTTGCCTCTTCGGCAATCTTCGCGAGCTTGCGGCCGAAGGCGAGTTTCGCTTCGCCCCGCAGGATGCGGATACGGAAGGGAACGAGCTTGCCGTGGTCGGGCACGCGCAGCGCGGCCTCGATCAGGCGGCGCAGGGTGGCATCATCGGGAGCAGGCTCGCCGAGCTGGCGCGAAGGCACGGAACGGCGGGCATCGAGGAAGGCGAGATCGGTCATTCGCGCAGTTTACCGGACCCCGCCAGGCCTTGCGGGAGCCAGACTGCTTTGTGTGGGAGCCGGCTCTGCCGGCGATCCCGCGGCAGCGGGCAACCTTGCCGCGAACACCCATCGCCGCTGAAACGGCCCCCGCAGGGCCGCCTAAGGATGGCCGGGCGGCCGGTGATCGTCGGGCGGCGGCGGCAGGGCGTCGTTCGGGCCCAGGTGATCGACCGCGTCGCGGCGTTGCTCGGGCGACTGGCTCTGCCACCGGTCCATGAGCGCCTGACGCTGGGCGGGGGGAAGGTTGCGGAAGCGCTCGAAGGCGTCGTGCAGCTTCTGCCGCTGTTCCGGCGAGAGGTCCTGGAACTTCTGCCGATTGCGACGCGCCTCGGCACGTTCCTCCGGCGTCATGTGCTGCCAGCGCTCGATGCGTTCGCGGATCTCGGCACGGCGCTCGGGCGGCAGCCCGCGCCACCGTTGCGCCTTGTCGAGCATTTTCGACTGTCGCTGCGGCGGGAACGTGTCCCAGTCGTGTGCGAGCGGCGCAAGGATGTCCTTCTCGTCAGCCGACAGCGCGCTCCATGGCCGCGGGGCGGGCATGGGCGGCGGTCCGGCCTGACCCGGCGGCGGTGGCGGCGGCGGGCGATCCTGCGCCATGGCGGCATGCGGTGCCGCGAGCGCGAGCAACAGGGCGAGGACGAGCGGGGCGCGGCGCATGGGCATCACTTTCGGGACGAGGAACGGGTGTCGTTGTAGGCCAGCCAGCTGTAGAACTGGAGGTCCTTGTAAAGAGCGGGGTCGGCGCTGTCGGCGTCGGGCGGCAAGTCGTTGGGCTCGCTGTCGCCCGGCTGGGCGACCACGGTGGGCGACGGCGGACCGCCGCCCGGCTGCCACACCATGAGCGTGGCGAGGGCGAGCACGGCAAATGCCCCGGCGGGCAGCAACAGGCGCCGCGCGGCCGAGGCGTGCGGCCGGGCCAGCGCCGTGCGCCGCGCCGCGCGCAGGCGTCCCGCGATGACCGGATCGATGTCCCGGCTGGCGCGCAGGTAGAGGTTCCTGGCGCGGCGTTCGAGTTCCTGATCGTGCTGGCTCATCGCCATGCCTCCAGTTGACCGCGCAGCGCATGCATCGCGCGCGAAAGGTGAGTCTTCACACTGCCGTCCGAGCAGCCCATGGCCACCGCCGTCTCGGCGACGTCCAGGCCTTCCATGATGCGAAGCACGAAGGCTTCGCGCTGCCGGCGCGGCAGGTTGCGCAGGGCCGCGACGATGTCCGCGTAAGCCTGCGAATCCTGCAATCTTGCGGACGGTTCGG
This sequence comes from Luteibacter jiangsuensis, assembly GCF_011742555.1. GTDB lineage: Bacteria > Pseudomonadota > Gammaproteobacteria > Xanthomonadales > Rhodanobacteraceae > Luteibacter > Luteibacter jiangsuensis. The sequence continues at coordinate 64,940 of NZ_JAAQQR010000004.1, read as the reverse complement.
GACTTTCGTCGGCGGGCTCCCACTGGGGTAGCTCGTCGCCATCGTCGTCCTTGCCGCCGCCCAGCCAGCCCACCACGATCGAACGCACCTTGCGGCGCCGCTGCAGGTCGACGATACGCCGGCGCAGGATGCCCCAGAACAGTGGGGTCCATTCACCGGACGGCTTGTCGCTGTAGTGGTGCACGAGCCTCAGCATGGCGTCCTGCACCGCGTCCAGCGCGTCCTCGCGGTTGCCCAGGTGGATCTCGGCCATGCGCCAGGCCCGGCGTTCGATGGCGGCCAGGAACGCGTCCATGGTCGCGGGAACCTCGCGCAGGTCCTCAAGCGATGCGCTGTCGAGCGCGAGCGAGGCGTTCACGCCCTTCTCCGCATCGTCGGTCTCGGCATCCTCGTGCTCCATACGGCCTGGTTCACTCCGGTAAACGCGGTGGGCGACCGCCGGTTGACTACCCGTTCGAGGCAATATCTTCCGGGTGCCTGGATTTATGGGCCCGCAACGGCCAGGCCACCATGGCCGCGAGGGCGGCGCCGGCAAAGGCCAGCAGGATGTCGCCCGGGCCCTGGGCGAGGCGCGCCAGCGCCACGAGCATGGCCGGGCCGGCGTCGCTCATGGCCTGGGCGAGCCCGATGCCCATCATGCCGGCGATGGTGGCCGCGGCGACGAGGCAGGCAGTATAGGCAGCCGCCAGCAACGTGGCGCCCGCGGCCAGAAAGGCGCCCGCAATGCCGCGGAAGCCCAGCCAGCGCCTCGTCACGATGCCCAGCACCCACCCGGCCGGCAGTACCAGGGCAGGCAACGCGCGGCCGAACATCATCGACGGAAGCATCCACACCGCGCCCACGGCGAAGCCGAACATCGCGGCACAGACGATGCCGAAGAGGAATCCGGCGAGCGTGGAACGCCCGGCCTGGTGGGGGTGGGTCGGATCGGACATCGGATCGTGACGGCGGGCAAAGCGGGCATGATAGCGGCCATGGCAGCTTCGCGCTCTTGAGGGGGCCGGCCGCCGCCCCGACCTAGGGCATAATTGACGACTTTGCGGCCGCCCGGCGGCCTTTACAGGACAGCAATGAGCGGTTTCAGCCTCAGCAGCGAGCCCTTCACCCTCGAGCGCGACTGCCACGCGGTCATGGTTCCGCAGGGCGAGACGGTGACGCTTCCGGCCGGACAGATCGGCTACATCACGCAGGCCCTCGGCGGCAGCTTCACCGTGTACGTGGAAGGCAACCTGTTCCGTATCGCGGGCAACGACGCCGACGCGCTCGGCAAGGAGCCGCCGAAACCCATCGAGCTGCCGGACGATGCCTCCGACGAGGACGTCGAGAAGCTGGTGTGGCAGCAGCTGCGCACCTGTTTCGATCCGGAAATTCCCATCAACGTGGTGGAACTGGGCCTCGTCTACGACGTGAGCCTGGAAACCGGCGACGAGGGCGGTCGAAAGGTCTACGTGAAGATGACCCTCACCGCCCCGGGCTGTGGCATGGGCGACATCCTCGTCGACGACGTGCGGACCAAGCTCGAAATCATTCCCACGGTGATGGAAGCGGACGTCGACCTCGTGTTCGACCCGCCGTGGAACCACTCGATGATGTCCGACGCGGCGAAGCTCGAAACCGGCATGCTCTGAAACGCTTCGCCTCAGCGTTCGGGCGTTTCGGAAGGAACGATGCCGACCTCGAGCGACGCGCCATAAGCCGCCAGGGCCTTGATGCTGGCCGGCGAAAACAGACAGGCCGGTACCTCCTGGCCATACATGCGCACATGCAGACCCACGTGCGCGTCGAGTTCGAGCGCATGAATCGCCGCCACGATGTCGTCGCGCCCGGGCGCGAGCACGGCCAGCAACTCCGTCAGCGGGCCGTCGAGCATGTAGGTGCGCTGCCAGGGCAACTCCACGCACCAGCCGTTGGTGCGGCGTTGCAGATCCGACGACGCAATGCTCTCGCCTTTCTGCCAGGTGGTCGCTCCGGGGAGTGCGATCTCCGTGAGCAGCCGTTCCAGCGGGTGCCGTTCCGACGTCAGCCGGAATGCAGCCCGCACGGACGGGGTGAGCCGCCTGAGGTCGCCGTCGATATCGGAGGTGACACTCATCCGTTTTCCTCTCCCGGGGTTCGTTGGTGGTGGCGTACTAGCATCGCGTGTTTTTGCGCCAGTGTCCCTAGGGGGCGTGTCCCTAGGGAAATCCCTAGGTAGTCGACCGCGAGTTCTTGCGCTAGGTTGACCGTGACCTTCGGCAGGGAGAACGAAGGTCGGTTCCGCGGGTGAAGGTCCAGGCCGGTTTCCGAGGGAGCAGGAGGAGGGGACGGCAGGCGACCACACGGGGCCGCAGTGCAACGGGCATCGCGCCACGGCGCGAATTCATATCGTTCGGAATGTGGTCCCCACGGCCGCAATGGCTTCGTGCGGCCCATTCCAGGAGGAGGAACGTAATGGCAAACCAAGTTCGCTTGAAACTCCTGGCCGCCTCGCTGGCCATCGTGGCCGCGTCGACGGCAGGAGCGGCCACCCAGCAGGCCTTGCGCGCGCAAAACCTCGGTTCGACCCCTGTCTCGCAACTGGCCGTGCGTCTCGGCCTGTCGTCCGACAACGGCTTCGTCGCGCAATCCGCGGCCCCGACGGTGCGTGGCACGACCACGGTGCGCATGCAGCAGACCTTCAAGGGCGTGCCGGTTTTCGGCCACAGCATCGCGGTGGAGCAGGACGCGCAGGGGAATGCGCTGGTCGCCAATGGCGTCGTGTCGTCCGAGCTGCAGGTGGATCTCGCCTCCGTCACGCCGCGCTTCGACAAGAGCCAGGCGGTGGCGCTGCTGGTCAAGCAGTCGAGTTCGTTCGTCAGCGGACTGGCCAAACCCGAGAACGGCAAGGCCGACCTCTTCGTCTACCCGCAGGAGGGCGGTCCCGCCCGCCTCGTTTACCTCACCTCTTTCTTCTCCGGCGGCGATCATCCGACCCGTCCCACGGCGATCATCGATGCCAACACCGGGCAGATCCTCGAACAGTGGGACGGCCTGACCTATGCGAACGCCACCGGTCCCGGCGGCAACCAGAAGACCGGGCAGTACACCTGGGGCGCAAACGGCCTGCCGTACCTCAACGTGACGCAGTCCGGCAGCACCTGCACCATGCAGAACACCTACGTGCGCACCTACAACATGAACCACGCCACGTCGGGTAGCGGCACGCTGTGGTCGTTCACCTGTCCCAACTCCAGCGGCGATGCCATCAACGGCGCCTACGGTCCCATCAACGACGCGCATCACTTCGGCGGCGTGGTGCACGACATGTACCAGGCCTACCTCAATGTGCCGCCGCTGAACAACAATCAGGTTCTCCTGATGAAGGTGCACTACGGCAACAACTACGAGAACGCCTTCTGGGACGGCACGTCCATGACGTTCGGCGACGGCGCCAGCACGTTCTATCCGCTGGTGTCGCTGGACGTGACGTCGCACGAGATCAGCCACGGTTTCACGGAGCAGAACTCGAATCTCACCTATAGCGGCCAGTCGGGCGGCATGAACGAGGCATTCTCGGACATGGCAGGCGAAACCGCCGAGTTCTACGACCGGAACGGCAGCAACGACTGGCTTGTGGGCGCCGAGATCTTCAAGGGTAACGGCGCGCTCCGCTACATGTGCAACCCGACCCAGGACGGCGCGTCCATCGACAACGCCGCCAACTACTACAACGGGCTCGACGTGCACTATTCGTCCGGCGTGTACAACAAGGCGTTCTGCCTGCTCGCCAAGAAGACCGGCTGGGATACGTCGAAGGCATTCAAGGCCTTTGCCCGCGCGAACCAGCTGTACTGGACGGCGAGCGCAACGTTCAATAGCGGCTCGTGCGGTGTCGCGACGGCGGCGAACGACCTCGGCTACAGCTCGGCAGACGTGGTGTCCGCATTCTCCAGTGTGGGCGTCAGCTGCAACGGTGGTGGCGGCACGGTGCTGCTGAACAAGACCGGCTTGTCGGGTGCGGCGGGCTCGGTGGTCAACTACTCGGTTTCCGCGGCGGCCGGCACGCTGACGGTCACCATGAGTGGCGGAACCGGCGATGCGGACCTGTACGTGCGTCGCGGTTCGGTACCGACCACCACGGCCTATACCTGCCGTCCGTACCTCAACGGCAACAATGAAACCTGCACCATCTCGGTGTCGTCGGCAGCCACGTATTACATCCAGATTCGTGGCTACTCGGCGTATTCGAATGTGGCGCTGAAAGCCGTGCAGTAACGGCGCAAGCGTCGATCGACGAGGAGGTCCGGGCGGCGACGCCCGGGCCTTTTTTCTTTTATGGTGGGAAACCCACGCGACACTACGGGCGTGGCCGCGTACCCGCATCGCCAGCCGGAATCTAGGTTTGTCGGACCCGCGTATCTCGCGACTCCGAAGGACCTCCCATGCGCTTCGTTCCCCCTATGGCGATTGCCCTGCTGACGATATCGACCCTGGCGACCGCCTCACCCGCCCAGTACATCGTGCACTTTCCCGCCGAAACACATGCGCGTGTTGCACGCAGCGTTCCTGACGCGTCTTTCCTCGCGCTTGCACGCACCGGCGGGCTGCGTCCTATCCGAACCCTTGCCTCTGGCGGCGAGGTCGTCGAACTGCGCACCGAGGAAGCCGCGGCGCTCGCCCGGCAGCCGGGTGTCACCGTGGAGGAGGACCTCCTCCTTGCGCCGCACACGATCGTCGATTCGCTCTGGAAGCGGCAGTGGTACATGCACGACGCCAGGGTGGGTGTCGACGCACAAGTGGCATGGAAATACACGCGCGGCGCAGGTGCGGTGGTGGCCATGCTCGATACGGGCATCACCCCGCATCCGGAATTCGACGGCCAGCTGCTGCCGGGCTACGACTTCGTCAGTAACGTGGACACGGCGCGCGACGGCGACGGGCGCGATGCGGACCCTACCGATCCGGGCAACTGGAGCGAGCCCGGCGATTGCGGATTCGCGGAGGCCAGGCGCTCCACATGGCACGGCACGCATATGGCCGGTCTCGTGGTGGCACGGGCAGGCAACCGCGCCGGCATCGTGGGGCTGGCGCCGGAGGCAAAACTGATTCCCGTCCGCGTGCTGGGCCGGTGCGGCGGACGCGCTTCCGACCTCGCCGACGCCATCGTCTGGGCCAGTGGCGGCCACGTGCCCGGCGTGCCGCCTGTGAGTCGCCGCGCCGACGTGATCAACGTGAGCATGGGAACGAGCGGTCCCTGTGTGTCGTCACTGCGGCAGGCCATCGAAGATGCACGCGCCCGCGGCTCGGTGGTGGTCACGTCCGCCGGTAACGACCAGAAAAACGTCAACACGAACACGCCGGCAAACTGCCCGGGGGTGATCTCGGTGGCCGCGCTAGGCAGGGACGGCGGCATGGCGTGGTATTCGAACTTCGGACAGCAGGTCACGCTGTCCGCGCCCGGCGGCAACCTGCTCGCCGTCGGCATGGACAACATCCTTTCCACCTGGGATACGGGCAAGCGTGGCCACGAACGCTCGGTGTTCGGTTACCGGGGCGGTACGTCCGCGGCCGCGCCGCTGGTATCCGCGCTGGTTGCGCTCATGCGTTCGGCCGATCCGGACATCGGCGTGGACGAGGTGACGGCTCAACTCGTCGACAACGCGCGTCCCATTCCCGGCCGCTGCCCGAAGGGCTGCGGCGCCGGGTTGATGGATGCGGGGGCGACGGTCGACGCCGTGGTCGAGGATCGTGCGCGCCGCCACTGAGCACGGTGCCGTGCCTTGATCGTCCGGCGCGATGTCGACTCAGATGGCCTCGAACCGGTTCGCGTCGCGATTCTTTCGCACCTTGGCCGGATCCCACACGCGGCCGTTCATCGCGATGTAAACGCCGTCGTCGAGCGTCTGCACGGCGCCCACGGCGCAACCGATGTTGAAAACGGCATCCGATCCCTGGAACCGGGCCGGATTGAGCGCGCCGGTAAGGACGATGACCTTGCCCGGAATGCCGGCGAGGACGCGGGCCGTTTCCACCATCGTGTCGGTGCCGTGCGTGACGAGCACATGCCGGTGCGGCTGTGCCTCGATCGTGCTGCGGATGAGGGCGCGATCCTCGTCGGTCACGTGCAGGCTGTCCTTGCGCAGGATGGGAATCACGTCGAAACGAAACGCGACGCCCAGTTGCTGGAGGATGTCGCCGATCTGCGGCGAGCCGATCTGGTAGTCCGACTTGTCGTCGAAGTACACCTTGTCGATCGTGCCGCCGGTGGTCACGATGGTGAGTTGCTGCATGGTCTTCGCCTGGGAGCGGGTGGAGCGGGCCCGCCATTCTACATGGCGGCTGCCCCATCGCCGGCCAGGAGGCTGTCGTCCTCGTTGTCCGGCAAGGCCAGGCGGTCCAGGCCGCGGGCGAGGAACCGCCGGCTGGCCGCTGCAGGGCGGAGGTCGCCGGTCGCCGCGCCCCAACGTGCCGAGCGCAGCAGCAGGGCAGCGGCCATGGTCCGTGCCAGGGTGAAGGCGATACCCCGAGCCGAAGCCTCCAGCGACGCCCGATCGGCCGCGACCTCGCCCAGGAGCGCTTCCGCTGCGTCCAGCGCCGCGACCACGGTGTGCCGCGCCGGTGTTCCGTCGTCGGGAACCAGTTCGTCCACGGCCTGGCGCAGCGGTGCCAGGCCGGCCGACAGCGCTCGCAGCATGTCGAGCGAAAGCACGTTGGTGGTGCCTTCCCAGATCGCATAGACCTGCGCATCGCGCAGCAGCTGCGGGAGGCCGGTGTCTTCGATGTAGCCCGCGCCGCCGAAGCATTCCAGCGCTTCCGAAACGACGCGAATGGACACCTTCGCCGTCCACAGCTTGGCCAGGGGCGTGAGCAGTCGGAGCAGCGCGGCTTCGTGGGTCGCGTGCTCGCCGTGCTCGACGCGGCCGAGCAGTTCCGCAACGTGGAAGGTGAGCGAGAACGCGCCCTCGTACTCGGCCTGCATGTCGGCGAGCGTGCGCGCGTGCAACGGCTGGTCGATCAGCCGGGCACCGAAAGCACTGCGGCGCGTGGCGTAATCGCGGGCCAGCGCGATCGCTCGGGCCATGCTCGCCACCGCGCAGACCGCGTTCCAGGTGCGCGTGACGTTCAGCATCGGCGCGATCTGGCGCACGCCGTGATCGAGCGGGCCGACCGGCGTGGCGGGAAGGCCGTCGAGGTGGATCTCGGCCGTCGGCAACTCATGCGTGCCCAGTTTCTTCTTGAGGCGGTCGATGGTGACGCCGCGCCACGCGCCGGTTTCGTCCTTCGTTTCCACGTAGAAAAGCGCAAGGGTCGCCGTGCCGTTGCCGGCGCCCTCGGGGCGCGCGAGGGCAAGCGCCGCTTCGCCCACCACGGCCGAACTGAACCACTTGCGGCCGTACAGGCGCCACTGGCCCTCGGCGTCCTGGCGAGCCACCGTTTCCGTGCGACCGACGTCGGATCCGCCGGGCGTTTCGGTCATCCACTGGCCGGAGAGCCAGAAGGTGGCCGGATCGCGGCTGAGAAAGTGCGGCAAGGCGCGCTCGATGAGGGCGCGGTTGCCGGACGCGTGGAGCGCGGTGGCCGCACCGTCGGTCATGGCCAGCGGACAGCAGTAGAACTCGCTGGCGACGTGATAGAGGTAGACGCGCGCGAATTCCTCCACTCTGGCCCATGGCGAACCCGCATGGCCGGCGGCGAGCACGGCATGCCGCGTCGTGATGTCAGGCCCTTCTTCCCATGCAGGCGTGAGCGCGATGCGGTCCACCCGGGAACCCCACGCGTCCCACTGCGTTAGCACGGGCTCGGTGCGCGGCGTGCGGCAGCGCCGGTCCCACGCCATGAGCGCGTAGTCCGCAAGGGCATCCAGGTCCGGGCGCATCGCCTCCAGCCTTGCCGACGGCAGCGTATGCGCCAGCCAGGCGTTCAGCACGCGATCGTCGCGGTACGGGTGCGCGAGCCTGGGTGCGCTCTGTACGAAACTCATCGTGGCGTCCACCGTTGCAATCGATGGTTCTAGCCTGCACCGCGGGCACGCGTTCGTCGATACGCTGCGCAGCATGGGTGGGGTGCCGCGCCGTGACGCGCGGTGCGCATTACGCGCGGGTAGGGTCAGCGCCTGCGCCGCACGCCGGCGCCCAGGCTGCCGATCAGCAGCAGGGTGAGGGCAATCTCGATGAAGGCCAGCCAGCGATCGCCCGTGGAACTCCACGCTTCCGATACGCCGTGGCAGAAATAGAACAGCGCGAGGATCCCCACCCACAGCAGGGCGCGGGCCACGTTGGGCAGCGACAGGAGCGGCAGGAGCAGCGGCGGAACGGTGAGCGCAAAGGCGACCCATGTCGGTATGGATACCGGCGGATACATGGTGTACCAGAGCACCTGCACCAGGAGCAGGCCCGCCCAGGCGAACAGGCCCGTGCGCTGCATGGCGGTCACGCGGGCGTGCCCAGCCGGCGGGCCACGTCGGCCAGCCGTTTGCCCAGGGCGCGCGCGAGTTCGCGCTCGTGATCGCTGATGGCGTTGTCGCCCCGTGGACCTGCCACGTGGCTGGCGCCGTAGGGGGTGCCGCCCGTGACCGTGCTGCTGAGCGCGGGCTCGGTGTACGGGATGCCGAGGATCAGCATGCCGTGGTGGAGCAGTGGCACCGCCATCGACAGCAGCGTGGCTTCCTGGCCGCCGTGCATCGTGCTGGTGGAGGTGAACAGGGCGGCGGGCTTGCCGGCCAGTGCCCCGGAGGCCCACTCCGCCCCCGTGGTGTCCAGGAAATACTTGAGCGGGGCGGCCATGTTTCCGAAGCGGGTGGGACTGCCCATGGCCAGTGCCACGCACTCGCCGAGGTCGGCACGCGTGACGTAGGGCGCGCCTTCCTCCGGCTCCGGCGGCATGGCGGTCTCGGTGACCGGAGCCACCGGAGGCACCTGGCGGAGCCGCGCGCGCATGCCGGGAACCTCCTCCACGCCGCGCGCGACGAACCGGGCAAGCTGGGCGGTGTGCCCATAGCGGCTGTAGTAGAGTACGAGGACGTCGTGGGACATGGATGGGTGCCTTTGCGAAGGCCCTTAGTCTCGCAGAACTGCCACGCGTTCCCAATCGTTCGGGACGTAAGATGAGGATGGACATGCCGCTGCGCATCGACCGCGACCGCGCGCTGAGTTTCATGCGCTTCACCTGGCTGCGCTTCGTCGACGACAAGTGCTTCGAGACGGCCGGTGCCCTTTCCTACACCACCCTGGTGTCGCTGGTGCCGCTCACCGTGGCGGTGTTCGCCGTGCTCTCCGCGTTCCCCGTGTTCGCGGAATGGCGAGGATCCCTGGCCAATTACGCGTTCCAGAATTTCGTGCCCGCCACGGGCATGAAGATCCAGGAATACATGCTGGCCTTCGCCGACAAGGCCAGCCAGCTCACGGGTATTTCCATCCTCGTGATGCTGTTCAGCGCCGTGTCGATGATGATCAGCATCGAGGACCGCCTCAATCGCATCTGGCGTGTGCGCAAGCCCCGCGGATGGACGTCGCGTGTGCTGCTGTATTGGGCCGCACTGACGTTGGGCCCCATCCTCGTCGTGGGCGGGCTGGCGTTGTCCTCTTATATTGCGGCGTTCCCCTTGCTGCACCAGGCCGCCGATCAGATCGCTACGCAAAGCCGCCTGATCAACTTCCTTCCCTTCGGCATCACCTTCATCACGCTGGTGCTCATGTACACGATGGTGCCGAACCGGCGGGTGTCGTGGCGTCACGCGGCGGTGGGTGCGTTGCTCGGGGCCATCCTCTTCGAGCTTGCGCGCGGAGGCTTCGCGGCGTTCATCCGCAACTCGCCGAACTACGAGGAAATCTACGGCGCCCTCGCGGCCATCCCGATCTTCCTGCTCTGGATCTATCTGTCGTGGATCATCGTGATCCTGGGCGCGTCCATTTCGGCATCCATCTCGGCGTTCGAGTACACGGTACCGCACGAGGCCTTGCCGGAAGGCGCGGAGTTCATCGGACTGCTGGTGGTGCTCCAGCACTTCGTCGGTGCCCAGCGCACGGGTGAAAGCGTGGACCCGGCCATGATCCGGCTGCGCGAGCCTTACCTGCCCTCGAGCGCCATCGCATGTTATTTCGACGACCTTCAGCGGGCCGACATGATCCAGCGCTGCGAGTCCGGCGGCTGGATGCTCAGCCGCAGTCTCGACGCCACCGAGTTGCTGCGGGTGTACCGTTGCACGCAGTACCGGCTTCCGCTGGCCCCGCGTTCGGAGGTGCAGCGGCTCGGTATCAACTTGCCCCCGGAGCTCCTGGGTTTGTTGGACAATCTGGCCGAAGCGCTCGACGCCACGCTTGGCGCGCGCCTCGACAAGCTGTTCCCGCCCCCGCCGGTTCCCGTCCCCACCGAGGATACCCCCGCATGATCCGCCGCTTCCTCGCCGCCGCCGCATTGGCCATGGCCCTGCCCATCGCCGCTGCCCCGGCCGCGAATCCCGAACTCAAGGTCACCACGTTGGACGGCAAGCCGTTCGATCTCGCCGCACAGCGCGGCAAGTGGGTGGTGGTGAATTACTGGGCGACATGGTGCGTGCCCTGCATCAAGGAAATGCCCGACATCTCCGCGTTCGTGAAAAGCCGCAAGGATGTTGCGGCCATCGGCCTGGCCTTCGAGGACACCGAGAAGAAGGACATCGAGGCGTTCCTGCGCAAGCACCCGGTGGATTACCCCATCGCGCAGGTGGACGTCACGGAGCCGCCGAAGGATTTCGACCCGCCGAAGGGTCTGCCCACCACCTACCTGATCGCGCCGGATGGCCACGTCGCCCATCGCTTCGTGGGCCCGGTCGACGCCGCCAAGCTCAACGCGGCCATCGCCAAGGGGTCATGACATGAAAGCCGCGCGCTTCATCGTGAGGGGCAGGGTGCAGGGCGTCTTCTTCCGCGCGTCGGCGCGCGAGCATGCCTTGGCGTTGCGGCTTGACGGACACGCGCGGAACCTGGGCGACGGCAGTGTCGAAGTCGTGGTTCAAGGCGACGCTGCCGCCATCGACAGGATGGAAACCTGGTTGCACGATGGCCCGCCATCGGCCGAAGTCACCGAGCTGTATCGCGAAGACCTGGGTGTGCACGACGTGCTGCCCGGCTTCCGGGTCGTGGGTTAGAAAGTTGTAGGAGCCGCCATGGCGGCGAGCGAAACGTGCCGCACCATGGCAGGATTTCCTCGCCGCTATACGACTCCTGCACAGAAGCCCGGCGGCGCAGCGCACTCAGTCCGTCGGCCCCGATGCATTCGCCGGGCGGGCCAGCAGGGTTGCCGGAATGGTCTCGCCGTCCGAGAGCGTGAAGGTCACGACGATCTTGTCGCCAGGCTTCACCGCCTGTTTCGGTTGCATCAGCATCACGTGGTAGCCACCCGGTGCGAACGCGAGGGAGCCCTTCGCCGGGAGCGGCACGCTGTCGACCATCTCCATGCGACCCATGCCGCCATCCGTGCTGCTGCGATGGATCATCGCGTTACCGTACTGCGGGCTCGCAGCACCTACGATGGACAGTGCGCGATCGGAGCGATTCTCGAACGTGACGTATCCGCCGGCGGGCAGGTTGCCCGGCAGCACGCGTACCCATCCGCTCTTCGCCTCGACGGCCGGCTTATCGGCTGCGTGCGCGGCGCCGCCGATGGACAGGATCAACGCGAGGGCGAGGGAACGGGCCATCATGAGCGTGTCTCCAGCGAAGTGAGCAGGTGCAGGTCGTGGACGATATCGTCCTGGGATGCCGACGGTGTCGCGAGCAGCCGAGCCTTGCCTTCCGCATCGAAGAAGTAGATCGCGGAGCTGTGGCTGACTTCGTAATTGCCGTCGCCGCGGTCGGGTTCGCGGGTGAAGGCGGAACGGTAGCGCTTGGCCAGGGCTTCCACGGCTGCCTGCGAACCGACCAGGCCCACCGCGCGCTTGTCGAACGCGTTGACATAGGCATGCATCACGGCCGGCGTGTCGCGAGCCGGATCGACGCTGACGAAGAGGATGCGCACGTTCTCGGCTGCGGGACCGAGGCGGTCGAGTATCACGTGCAACTGCGTAAGCGTCAGCGGACAAACGTCCGGACAGTGCGTGTAGCCGAAATACATGACCGCGACCTTGCCTTTGTAGTCGGCTCCGGTCACCGGATTGCCGTTGTCGTCGGTCAGCTTGAAGTCGAGGTCGGGGAGATGGCCCGATACGTCGTTCAGCCGCCACTCGGGCTGCGCTTCGCGCTGGCACGCGGCGAGCGAAGCCACCGCAGCGGCGGTCAGCAGGACCATGAGGGCCCGACGGAAGATGGATGGCGTCATGCGAGTCTCCACGAGATATCCTGCGCAGGATACGCCACCCTGCCTGCCCGAAGGCGCGCACACAGAGGAATCCCAGCGCATGCGACAACCTGTCAGCACGGCCACCGCCATCGTCGTCGGTCTCGCGGGCGCGTCGGCGGTCGCCCTGGGCGCATTCGGCGCGCACGCGCTGCGCGGCAGCCTGGACGCGGCGGCCATGGCCACATGGCATACCGGCGTCGAATACCACTTCTGGCATGCGCTGGCCTTGTTGGTGGCGGCGGTCGGGCTGCGCGAAGGGCGGGCACGAAGCGTCGCGATCGGTGCGTTCGCTGCCGGCATCGTTCTTTTCTCGGGAAGCCTCTATGCGTTGGCGCTCGGGGCACCGCGCATGGTGGGACTGATCACGCCCGTGGGCGGCGTGGCGTTCATTGCAGGCTGGCTGGCCGTCGTTTCAGCACTCCGCCCCGGCCAGATGTAGGAGCGCGCCCTGCGCGCGACGGCTTTTCGCGTCGATCATCAAGCGTGCGCGCCAGCTCCAGGCCACGGCTCCAAAATATGTCGCGCGCAGGGCGCGCTCCTACAAAACAGCGTCGCTCACTCGTCCGGGTCTTCCACCGGATCGACCTTGCGTGCCTTAAGGCGCCCTGCGCGGCGCAGCGCGTCGCGCAACACGTATTCGATCTGCGCGTTGAGCGAGCGCAGTTCGTCCTCCGACCATGCCTGCATGGCTTCGAGCACGGCCGCACTGATACGCAGCGGGTATGCTTTTTTCTCGGCCGCCACGCGGGACTCAGCTGTAGAGGCTGCCGGCGTTGACCACCGGTTGCGTGGCGCGGTCGCCGCAGAGGACCACCAGCAGGTTGGACACCATGGCGGCCTTCCGTTCCTCGTCGAGTTCCACGACGCCTTCGGCGCGGAGCCTGTCGAGCGCCAGGGCCACCATGCCCACCGCACCTTCCACGATGCGCTCCCGTGCGGCGACGATGGCGCTCGCCTGTTGCCGCTGCAACATGGCCTGGGCAATTTCCTGTGCGTAGGCAAGGTGACTGATGCGCGATTCGATCACCTGCACGCCGGCCTTCTGCAGTCGTTCCTCGATCTCCTGGCGCAGATGATTGTTCACCTCCTCGCCATGGCTGCGCAGCGAGGGCTTGGCGTCGTCGTGTGCGTCGTACGCATAGCTCTGCGCCATCTGCCGGAGGGCCGATTCGCTCTGGATCTGCACGAAGTTCTCGTAGTCGTCGACGCAGAACACGGCTTCCGCGGTATCCACCACCTGCCAGACGACGATGGCCGCGATCTCGATGGGATTACCATCGCTGTCGTTCACCTTCAGCCGGCTGCTTTCGAAGTTGCGCACGCGCAGGCTTACCGGACGGCGGGAATAGAACGGGTTCGTCCAGCGCAGGCCCTCGCGACGCTCGGTGCCCGCGTATTTGCCGAACAACTGCATCACCTGACCCTGGTTCGGCTGAACCTGAAAGAAGCCCTTGGCAAGAAAGGCGAAGACGGGCACGAGTGCGACGCTGGCGGCCGCCAGGGGGCTGCCGTCATGGGCGACCTGGCCAAGAACGGCGCCGGAGATGAGAACGATCAGGACAATGAAACCGAGAAGGGCAGGAATGCCCGGAAGGGAGGCGGCGGCGCGCTCGTTCATGACGATGGACCCCTGGTTGGTTGAAAAAAGATATCACTTTGATATCAGATTTCAACTGCCTCGATTACGGAGCGTCCCGTCCCGCCGGCATCACAGGCCCATCGCTGGGTGCGGGCATGTCCATCAGGTTCGACGACGGAATGGCCCGGTCGATCCGGATCCGGGTGAGCGCGTTTATCGCCGAGAAGAACCGCCAGGGTTCGCCGCTGCCGGTGCCGAGCGCGATATGCGTGGAATCGAAGCGCCGCTGCGCCGAGTCGAAGCTGACCCAGCGGTTGTTTATCCATGCCTGGGTCCAGGCATGTGGCACGAACACACGTGTCGCGCCGCCCATGCGCTCCGCGTACACGATGCCGGTGACCACGCGTGCGGGAATGCCGAGGGCGCGCGCCATGGCCGTCAGGAGTACGGCATGTTCGGTGCAGTCGCCGCGGCGTGTGGAGACAGTTTCGAGGGCCGAAGCGTAGCCGACGTCCAGGCCCTTGGCGTCGATGTAGTCGGAAAGGAACGAGCGCAGGCGTCGCATGCGCTGCAGATCCGTGGATGCATCGCCGGCCGCGCGACGCGCCAGCGCCACCACCTCCGGGCTTTCCGACTGCACCCAGGCGTTCGGCGCCGTGTCCTCGGGAAGCGGGCCCGGCTCGTCGCTATGGCGCATGCCGAAGCCCACGTCCACGATGTACACGCCATCGCCCAGCGAGCGCACCACCTGCTCGTCGGTGTCGACGAAGGGATTGGCACCGGAATCGGAACCACGCACGGTGATGGTGTAGCGCACGGGCGCTATCCGCAGCGCGGCCACCATCGGCCGCGGCGAGGTGATCATCGCGGCGCGAAGCAGGTCGATGTCCTGGTCGGGCGCCTGCGCGCAGGCGGCGCTGCACGAGGCCATTTCCAACCGGAAGCCTAGCAGGGGCGCGAGGCTACGGCGGATGAAGCCCTCGTTGTCCACCCAGATGTCCACGGCCCGGTCGGGCCCCGCCCCGGCGATCGACTGCCGCAGGTGGTGCAGGGTCTCCCTGCGATCGTCGGGCATGACCACCACTTCGTCGCCGAGCACCTGCACGTCGACGTTGGCGACCTGCTGCCGTACCGAATCGAAATTGCGCAGCCGGTAGGTGGTGCCGGCCTTGAAGCCGTTCGCCACCATGGCCAGCCGCTGCCCTTCGGCGAGTGTGGCGCCGGTCGGCCAGATCAGCAGGTTGATCTTCGACTGGCCACCGACGGTGTTGGCCACCTGGAACAGACCGTCGTCACGGACCTCGCCGGTGGCGAGGTTTTCCTGCGACGACATGCGTGTGCTGGCGTAGAACGCCAGGGGGGCGCCGGCCGGGGACTCGGTGGAGCGGAGTTCCGTGCGCAACGTCATCGGCGTGCGCGAGCGGGTCATGCGGAAGTCCAGGACCTGCCAGGTGACCACCTTGTCCGGCTGCACCTGGCGGTCGATGTGCAGGCTTCCGACCTTGCGGCCGTCCAACAACACGGTCATCCAGCGATCTTCCGCCATGGAAACGGCAGGAACAGCGCACAGT
The DNA here is from genome assembly GCF_011742555.1 of Luteibacter jiangsuensis. Taxonomy (GTDB): domain Bacteria; phylum Pseudomonadota; class Gammaproteobacteria; order Xanthomonadales; family Rhodanobacteraceae; genus Luteibacter; species Luteibacter jiangsuensis. Next base: position 49,517 of record NZ_JAAQQR010000004.1, on the reverse strand, counting down.
ACGGCGAGGACGGCAAGAAAGCGTCTCATGAGCGTACTTCCGGATTGTTGGGGACGCCGCCATCACAGCACGTTCGTGGCGCCAGTCAAGTGCCACATTCGGGGAAGGCAGGAGGCGTCAGGGCTTGTTCCGGGGCGGCGTCACGGGCTGGGACCTGTTCGGCTCCCGCGGCGGCGTTCGCAGCACAGGCTCCTGTCGCATGAATGGTATGCCTCCGACGGGAGCAACCCGGTCGATCCGGATATTCCCCAAAGACGCCATGGCCGAGAAAAAGCGCCAGGGATCGCCATCGCCGACCCCTAGTGCGATGTGGGTGGCATCGAATCGCCGTTGTGCCGAGTCGAAACTCACCCAGCGATCGTCGATCCACGACTGCACCCACGTGTGTGGGACGAAAACGCGCGAAGCACCGGCGAACCGGTCGGAATAGACGAGCCCCGTGACGATGCGCGTGGGGATGTGCAGCGAGCGTCCCAGCGCGGCGAGGAGCACGGCATGTTCGGTGCAGTCTCCACGGCGCGTCTCGAGGGTTTCGAGTGCCGAGGCGTAGCCCACGTCGAGGCCTGTCTGGTCGACGTAGTCGCTCAGGAAGCTCCGCAGCCGGCGCATGCGCTGGAGATCGTTCGATGCGCCGCCCGCGACCTTCTCCGCCAGGGCATGTATCTCTGGGGCGTTCGACTGCACCCAGGGATTGGGCGCGATGTCTTCCGCTGTCGGTCGAGCTTCGCCATGCGCCTGCGCGTCGCCGATCGTCACGTCGTAGACGCCCTGCCGCACCCGTGTTACCTGCTGCTCGTCGGTCGTAGCCAGAGGGGAATGCGCGTCGCCTTCGATACCGATGGTGTAACGCAGTGGAAGCACGCGAAGGCTGCCCATCGCGCGTGGCGCCTGCACCATCGACGAACGAAGGACATCGAGATCCTGGTCCGGCGCGTTCGCGCATGCCTCGTCGCAGGCAACGGTTTCCATCCGCAGGCCGAGCATCGGCGATAGCGTCTTGCGCGGATTGCCGTTGTCGTCCACCCACAGGTCGATGCGGCGGGTGCTGTCCGATCCCACGAGACCCTGCCGTAGATGGTGTAACGTTTCGTTCCCGCCAGGAAGCTCGACGACTTCGTCGCCGACCACCTCGACGTCGAGGTTCGCCACCTGTTGTTTCGTCGCATCGAAGTTCCGCACCTTGTATCGCGTTCCTGGTGCAAATCCGTGCGCGACGATGGTCAGCCGTTGCCCTTCGGCCAGGGCCGCCCCCTTTGGCCATGTCAGGAGACCCACAGACGATCGCCCACCGACGGTCGTGCTGACCTGGAACCTGCCATCGTCGCGTCGGTGTCCTTCAGTGCGTGTTTCCTGCCCGGAAGACCGGCTGCTGGCAGTGAAGGCATCCGGCTTCCCCACTGCCGTTTCGGTTGCCGCCACTTCGCTGTGTACGACGAGAGGGGTCTTCCCGCGATTGATCCGGAGATCGATCGTCTGGGTGGTGACGACGCTGTCGTCTTGCCGGTGCCGCTCTACGAGCATCTTCCCGATCTTGCGCCCGTCGAGCGTCACGGACATCCACGTTTCGGTCGCGGTCGCCTGGGCGACGCCCAGGAATGACAAGAGGGAAACGACGGCGATCCTGCGTCTCATGGAAAACTCCCCGGGGCCAACCCCAACCATATGAGGTCATCTGCGGGTATACGTCAATGCCAGGATACGATCCGGTGTGCGCGGGCAGGATAGAATCGCTCCCATCGCCTGCGAGGACGCTTTTCGTGAAAACTTTCGGCACGCCGCATTCCCCTACGGCCTTCAAGGTCCTTCTGCTCGGTTCGGGCGAACTCGGCAAGGAAGTGGCCATCGAACTGCAGCGCTTCGCCGTCGAGGTAGTGGCGGTGGACCGCTACGCGAACGCGCCGGCCATGCAGGTGGCCCATCGCAGCCACGTCATCGACATGCTGGACGGCGCGGCGTTGCGTGCACTCATCGAGCAGGAGAAGCCGGACCTCGTGGTGCCCGAGGTGGAAGCCATCCACACGCCGACGCTGGTCGAGATGGAGAAGGAAGGGGTCAAGGTGATCCCCACCGCGCGCGCGGCATGGCTCACGATGGACCGCGAGGGCATCCGCCGCCTCGCCGCGGAAGAACTCGGCCTGCCCACGTCGCCGTATCGCTTCTGCGACGACCGCGAGAGCTTTCTTGCCGCCGTCGCCGCACTGGGCACGCCCTGTGTCGTCAAGCCGGTGATGAGCTCGTCAGGGAAGGGACAGAGCGTGGTGCGGCACATCGAGGAAGCGGGGGCCGCGTGGGATTACGCCCAATCGGGTGGCCGGGCAGGGCGTGGGCGCGTCATCGTGGAGGGGTTCGTCGACTTCGATTACGAGATCACCCTGCTTACGGTTCGCCACCGCGACGGCGTGTCGTTCTGCGCGCCGATCGGGCATCGCCAGGAGGACGGCGATTACCGCGAATCGTGGCAGCCGCAACCGATGAGCGATGCCGCTCTGGCGTCCGCCCGGCGCCAGGCCGACGCGATCACCGCCGCCTTGGGCGGGCGCGGCGTCTTCGGCGTGGAATTCTTTGTGCGTGGCGACGAGGTGATCTTCTCGGAAGTGAGCCCGCGGCCGCACGACACCGGGCTCGTGACGCTGATCTCTCAGGACCTTTCGGAATTCGCGCTGCACGCTCGCGCGATCCTCGGCTTGCCCGTGCCCGACATCCACCTGTTCGCGCCCGCCGCGTCCTGCGCCGTGCTGGTCGATGGCGAAGGCACGGCGCCGAGGTATCACGGCGTTGCGGAAGCCCTGGCCGAGACTGGCACCATGCTTCGCATCTTCGGCAAACCGGAGGTTCGTGGCCGGCGGCGCATGGCCGTGACGCTGGCACGTGCCGCCACGGTGGAGGAGGCGCTCGCGAAAGCCACGCGCGCGGCCAGCCGTATCCGCGTGGAGCTGTGAGGGGCCTACAACGACCGTTCACGCCCCAATGTTAAGCTGCACCGCTCCTATGGACGATTCAACCCCATGAGCGGACGCAGAGATTCCAACGACCGCGAGCCCCGCGGTCGCACCGAACCCACCCTGGGCCGGCTCGACGACCTCGACAAGCCGGCTTCGCCGATCGACGACGGGCTGCCGCACATCGTCGTGGACGCTCCCCGCCGCCGTACGCCGCCGCCGCCGGCATCGCCCCGTGGGCCGCGCAAGCGCGGGTGGCTCATTCCTGTCCTCGTGCTGGTGCTGATCGGCGCAGTCACGGGCTTGTGGTTGCAGCAGGACCGCCTGCGCAACATGATGCCCGCCACCGAACTCAACGACACGCTGGCGCAGGCCAACCGCGCGCTCGACGAAGGCCGCCTGGACGGCACGAACGGCGACAGTGCGCGCGAACTGTTCGAAAAGGCGCGCGACCAGCAGCCCGACAGCGATCAGGCACGCGACGGCTTGCGCCGCGTCGGTCTGGCCGAGGTGGCCAGGGCCGACGCCGCACTGACGGCGGGGAATCTCGACCAGGCCGAGGCCGCGCTCAATGTCGCCCGCGAACTTCTGGGCGGTGGAGCCGACGTGGAGCGGCTGTCGCAGAGACTTTCCCAGGCCCGTAATCCGGAAGCGCGCACCGAAACGCTGATCGATCAGGCGCAGCAGGCGCTGGCCGCCGGGCGCCTGGATGGCGACGACGGTGCGGGAGCGCTGTATCGCCGTGTGCTCGATGCCGACAAGACCAACGCCGTGGCCGCGCGCGGGCTCGACAAGGTGGGCGACGCACTGGCCGCCCAGGCTCGCCAGGCGATCGCCGCCAACGACAAGGAAAAGGCGAACGCCATCGTCGACCGCATCGCCATCCTCGTCCCCCGCTACGGCGATCTCCCTTCCTTGCGTGCGGCATTGGCGGAAACGAAGAAGCAGGACGGCCAGGCCGTTGCCATGCTGATCCAGCAGGGCAACGAAGCCCTGCGCGCAGGACGATTCGTCGGCGACGGCGAGGACAATGCGCTGTCGCGCTTCCAGGCGGCACTCGCGGCCGATCCCGACAATGCCGAGGCGAAGGCTGGGGTGGGGCGGGTCGCGCAGGCGCTGATCGTGCAGGCGAACGCGGCCATCGACAGCGAGGACGACGATCAGGCCACGCGGTTGCTCGACCGCGCGGCGAAGCTCGCCCCCAAGTCGGCGGAGCTGGCCGCGGCCCGTGCGCGCATCGCCGGTGGCGACCGGCATCCGGCCGCCGGCGGCGGCGATGCGAACGCCAGCGGTGGCGACGACGCGATTCCCGAGGCCTCGATGGCCGTGAGCCCGGAGCAGAAGGCGAAGGTGGCCGATCTCGTCCGGCGCGCGCAGGCCGCCGCCGCGCGGGGCGACATCATGGATCCTCCCGGCGACAGTGCCTACGACCTGTACCGCAACGCCTTGGCCATCGACGGAAACGATCCAGCGGCACGCGCGGGGCTGCAGGGCCTCCCCACCCAGGTGGAAAAGCAGATGCAGCAGGCCGTGGCGAACGGCAACGTGCAGCGCGCCGAAAACCTCTACGGCACGCTGTCCGACCTGGCCCCGGGCGATGCCACCCAGGGCGAGGCACGCCACCGGCTCGGCAGCGCCTGGATCGACAACGCGTTGCAGCGCGCGGCGCAAGGCGACCGCCAGGGCGCGTTCCAGGCGCTCGACCGTGCCCGCCGCTACGCGCCGGACGACCCCCGCCTGCAGAGCGCGTACGAGCGCATCGCGACGGGGCGTTGAACACGGGCATGACGGTTCTGGTGATCGGAGCATCGGGGCAGATAGGACAATTCCTCCTGCCTCGCCTGACTGACGCCGGCTTCGATTACCTGGCGCTGAGCCGTCAGGCGACGGGAAGCGATCCTCGCTGGATACGCGGCGGTCTTCCCGATGCCATGCCCGACCTTCCTCCGCTGCGTGCGGTGATCAGCCTTGGTCCGCTCGATCACCTGGCGCCGTGGCTTGCGGCCACGCGGCTTGCCGGAACGCCGCACCTCGTGGCCACCTCGTCGATGAGCGCGGAGACTAAGCGCGACTCGGCGGTCCCCGCGGAGCGCGACCTGTCGCGCCGGCTGCGCGATGCCGAAACCACCCTGGTCGCCACCTGCGCGTCTCGCGGCATGCCGTGGACCCTGCTGCGACCGACCCTGATCTATGGAGCCGGCGTCGACAAGAGCCTCACCCCGATCGTGAACGCCGCCTTGCGCCGCAAGGTGTTCCCTCTGCCAGCGGGACGTGGGCTCCGGCAGCCGGTGCATGCCGACGACATCGCGGCGGCCGTCGTCGCCGCGCTCGGCTCGCCGTTCGCCCGTGGCAAGACCTTCCCGATCGGCGGGGGCGAGCGCATGAAGGCGCGGGAGATGTTCCGGCGCGCACGGCGCAGTGCCGGCGGCGCCACCCTGCCATTGCCGATCCCCCGGCTGGCCCTGCGCCTCGCCACACTCGTCGTCCCCGCGCTGCGCGGACCGGTGGAGCGGCTCGACGACGACCTTGTCGCCGACAACGGAGAACTGGAGCGCATCCTGGGCATTCACCCGCGCTCTTTCAGACCCTCCCCGGACACGTGGCGGCCGCTCACCTGAGCCCGGTCGCCATACCCTTGCCAGCATCCGTTCAGATGGCTGCCGGGAAAGTGCCCCTATCATCTCCGCACGTCTTCTCCCCCAGGACTCCTCCGCGTTGGCCTTCCTGAATCGTCTCGGCTCCCTCCTGCGCGCCAGCTGGCCCTGGCTGCGCGTCCCCTTCTGGCTGGTGATGGGCCTCGTCTTCGGCTTCCTGCTGCCGTACACACTGGTGCTGAATTCGCGCCTGCAGAGCCGCTTCAGCGACCTCGTATTCGCCGTGCCGACGCGGGTGTATGCGCGGCCGCTGCCGCTGGCCCAGGGCGTGCCTATGACGCCGGCGGCGCTCGAACTGGAACTCACCTTCGCGGGCTACACCACTGAAGGGGGTGGCAAGATCCAGGGCAGCTATTCCAAGAACGGCTCCCGGTTCCTCATTGCCTCGCATGGTTACGCGGGACCGGACGGCGGCGAGCTGCCGCATCGCATCCGCGTCGCGCTGTCCGGCGGACAAGTGGCGTCGGTAGTCGACGACACGAACGACAAGCCCATCAAGGCGATTCACCTCGATCCCGCGCGCATCGCCACGCTTTACGGTGCACAGCAGGAAGAGCGCCGGATCGTGCGTCTCGAGAATGTGCCGCCGCTGCTCGTGCAGGGCCTGCAGGCCGTGGAAGACCGCGACTTCAAGAACCACATCGGTCTCGACTTCTCCGCCATCCTGCGCGCGTCCTTCGCGAACCTGCGCGCCGGGCATACGGTGCAGGGCGGCTCCACGCTCACCCAGCAGCTGGTACGCAACCTCTTCCTCGACCGCAGCCAGAACATGCTGCGCAAGGTGAACGAGGCCATCCTCTCGCTGCTCATGGAAGCGCACTACTCGAAGGGACGCATCCTCGAGGCCTATGTGAACGAGGTGTTCCTCGGACAGCAGGGCAACCAGGCCGTGCATGGGTTCGCGGCCGGCGGCGAGTTCTTCTTCGGACGCCGCCTCGAAGATCTTCGCCCGCAGGAGATCGCCCTGCTCATTGGACTGGTGAAGGGCCCCAGCTACTACGATCCGCGCCGCTATCCGGAGCGCGCGCTGGCGCGCCGCAACCTCGTGCTGCAGCAGTTCCACGACACGGGCCTGCTCGACGACGCGCAGACGAAGGCGGCGCAAGCGACGCCGCTCGGCATCGCGGCGAACGCGCAGTTGCCGCACAACCGTTTCCCGGCGTTCATGCAGCTGGTCCGCTCGCAGATCACAGCCGATTTCGACGAGGCGGCGCTGCGCGACGGCAGCCTTTCCATCTTCACGACGCTGGACCCCGCGGCCCAGCTCTACACCGAGCAGGCGATCCTCACTACCGCGAAGGCGTTGGGCAAGCGCGGCGCGGCGGCGCAGGCGGCGGCGGTGGTCACCGATACCACCAACGGCAGCGTGCTGGCCGTGGTCGGCTCGCGCGATCCGGGCGACCAGGGTTTCAACCGTGCTCTCGACGCGCGTCGGCCCATCGGTTCGCTGGTGAAACCGTTCGTTTACCTCGTGGCGCTGGCGCAGCCGTCGCGGTGGTCGCTGTCATCCATTCTGGACGACACCCCGATCAACATGCGCCAGCCCGACGGCACACCGTGGACGCCGCAGAATGACGATCGCCAGATCCACGGCCAGGTGCCCATGCTCGACGCGCTGGTGCATTCGTGGAACCTGGCCACGGTGAACCTGGGTTTGCAGGTGGGCGTGCCGCGCATCAAGGGCTTCCTTGAATCCTTCGGACTGGAGAACGTGAATCCCAGCCCGTCGCTGCTCCTCGGCGCGGTGGATCTGTCGCCCTTGCAGGTCGCGCAGCTTTACGAATACATCGCCGCCGACGGCCACGCGCTGCCCCTGGTGGCGGTACGCGGCGTCATGGACGCCAAGGGCCAGGCGATCAAGCGCTACGAGGTGAAGGGCGGTGAGGGCGAGTATCAGACCGCGGCACGGCTCACCACGTGGGCCATGCAGCAGGTGGTGAACAGCGGTACCGCCGCGGCCATCGGCAACTCCGGCCTTTCCTGGCTGCATGCGGCCGGCAAGACCGGCACCAGCGACAGCCAACGCGACAGCTGGTTCGCGGGCTTCACGGGCGACCGCCTCGCCATCGTCTGGATGGGCCGCGACGACAACAAGCCGACAGGGCTCTACGGCGCCACCGGCAGCATGCGCGTGTGGCAGGAATTGTTCCGCAAGATGCCCACGCGCCCGCTGCCCACCACGCTGGGCGACGGCCTGGAAATGGCCTATGTGAATCCGCAGAGCGGCAAGCGCACCGACCCCTCCTGTGAGGGTGCGCGGCAGTTCCCCTTTGTGTCGGGTTACGTGCCCGAAGCGGAAGAGGGCTGTTTCTGGCAGCGATTCAAGGGTATGTTCGGCGGCGACGCCGAGCCTGAAGTGCCGGCGTCCCCGGTACCCAGTAATCCTACGGATTGACCATGCATCGCCTTCGTCTTTGTGCCATCGCCGCCGTTACGCTCGTCGCCGCCTGCAGCCAGCCTGCGCCGCCGCAGGCCACCCGCCCCAGCAAGCCCACTTACGACATCGTGGCCCAGGTTCGCGCCGCGGGCGAAAGGGAGAAATCCGCCATCGAGGTCGCGCCGCTGCGCGATCCGGGCGTGCAGGGCCTGGAGCAGGCCGCCCGGGCGGACGAACGCGCGGGCAAGTACGACGAGGCCGACGCGAAGCTGCTGCAGGCGCTGAAGCTGGCGCCTGAAGCCCCGGAACTCATCCAGGACCGCGCCGAGATTGCCATTCGCCGGCAGGATTACCCGCTGGCCGAGCAACTTTCGAAGCAGTCGTTCGAGATGGGCCCGAAGTCGGGCAGCCTGTGCGCGCGCAACTGGCAGACCGTGGTGGAAATGCGGCTCCAGGCCGGCGACACCAACGGCGCGAACGCCGCGCGCGGTGCGCTGGCGAAGTGCCACATCGCGGGGCCGAATCGGTTCTGAATCCACGCAGGTCTCGACGGAAGTGGACCATGGTAGGAGCGCGCCCTGCGCGCGACAGCTCTTGGGGCCGTGAGTAACAGGCCCTGTTGCTCCTCGCGAAAGACTGTCGCGCGCAAGGCGCGCTCCTACGGGATTGCAGTGCGGCGGGCCGTCAGAGGGCGCGAATCACCCGTCCGTGCTCATGCACGGTATCCACCAGCACCTTCACGTTCTCCGGATTCACCTCCGGCGTGATGCCATGGCCGAGGTTGAAGACGTGACCCGGATGGTTGCCGAAGGCGTCGAGCACGGCGCGCGCCTCACGCGCCACGACCTCCGGCGACGCCAGCAGCACCGCCGGATCGAGATTGCCCTGTAGCGCGACGCGGTCGCCCACGCGGCGGCGGGCTTCGCCGATGTCGAGCGTCCAGTCGACCCCAAGGCCGGCACAGCCGGTATCGGCGAGTGCTTCCAACTGGCCGCCCGCGCCTTTCGAGAAGAGAATCACGGGCAGGTCGCGGCTGGCCGCGTCGGTTTTCAGCACCTCGACCACCTGCGCCATGTAACGCAGGGAGAATTCGCGGAAGGGCCCCGGGCCCAACAGGCCGCCCCAGGTGTCGAAGATCATGAGGGCCTGGGCACCGGCATGGGCCTGGGCGACAAGATAGGCGGCGACGGCGCGAGCGATCGTATCCAGCAGTCGGTGGGCGAGCGCGGGCTGGTCCCACGCCAGCGCCTTCACCCGCGCGAAGTCGCGCGAGCCTTGCCCCTCCACCATGTAGCAGGCGAGTGTCCACGGACTGCCGGAGAATCCGATCAACGGCACGCGGCCGTCCAGTTCCCGGCGGATCAGGCGCACCGCGTCCATCACGTAGCGCAGTTCGCCGTCCATGTCGGGCACGGTAAGTGCCTCGATGGCGGCCGCGTCGCGCAACGGGCGCGCGAACCGCGGGCCCTCGCCCTGTGCGAACGACAGCCCGAGGCCCATCGCGTCAGGGATGGTGAGGATGTCGGAGAACAGGATGGCGGCATCCAGTTCGAACCGTTCCAGTGGCTGCAACGTGACCTCGCACGCGTACTCCGGATTCGTCGCCAGCCCCATGAAGCTGCCTGCGCGGGCACGCGTGGCCCGGTATTCCGGCAGATAGCGGCCGGCTTGCCGCATGACCCAGATGGGCGTGGTGTCGGTGGGTTGGCGGCGCAGCGCGCGAAGGAAGCGGTCGTTGCGGAGTTCAGCGGCCATGCGCCGACTCCTGTCCCTGGCTGAACATCACTTTGAAGCCTTTCTTGATCTGAGCGTCGCGCGCTTTGGTGAACGCGGCCAGCGCGGCGTCGCGGTCGACGAAGACCTCGCGCTTGAGCATGGCCTTGCCGCCCTGCACGCCGCTCTCGCGGTACAGGGTCCAGCCGCCGAGCAGGTCCTGCTCGAGCGTGATCTGCACGTACCGGGGCGACTCCGCCCCCGCTTCGGGCATGGTTTGCAGGTAGATCCGCATCAGCGATCCGTGACAGGCGCAGGGCCGATCATTGTAGGGCCTTTACCAAGAGGTTGCTCTGCCTCGACCCTCACGGTCAGTCGGCTCGTGTAGGAGCGCGCCTGCGCGCGACAGCCTTTCGCACCGGTCTGCAGGCTGGCGCGCCAGCTCCCGGCTTTGGCCTCAAAACATGTCGCGCGCAGGGCGCGCTCCTACAGCGGGTCCTGCCTGGCGCGAAAAGCGGTCAACCCGCCCCAAGGACTTCGAGCACGGCTTCTTCGGCGACGCCCGACACGATCTCAGCCTTGCCGATGCCGCGCCAGAGAATGAGCCGCAACGTGCCCGCGCTGTTCTTCTTGTCGAGCCGCATCAGTTCGATGAGCTGACTCGCCGGGTATTGGCGCGAGGTCTCGGTGGGAAGGCCCAGCCGGTGGAGCAGGGCAATCAGGCGCGCGGTGTCTTCGGCAGCGGACAGCCCCAGACGCTCGGAGAGCCTCGCGGCCAGCACCATGCCCACGGCCACGGCCTCGCCGTGCAGCAGATCGCTGTAATTCCCCGCGGTTTCGATGGCATGGCCGAAGGTATGGCCGAGGTTGAGCAGGGCGCGTTCGCCTTGTTCGGTTTCGTCGCGCGACACCACGCCCGCCTTGTAAGCGCATTTGCGCGCGATGGCCTCGATGAGGGGCGCGGTCTCGCGCGCGGCAAGCGCGTCGGCATGGGTTTCTAGCCAGGCGAAGAAGGCGGGATCGCCGATGGCAGCGCCCTTCACGACTTCCGCCAGGCCCGCGCGGTATTCGCGCTGCGGCAGCGAGTGCAGGAGATCGATGTCGGCAACCACCGCGCGGGGCTGGTGGAAGGCACCGGCGAGGTTCTTGCCCACGGGCAGGTTCACGCCCGTCTTGCCGCCGACCGAGGAGTCGACCATCGCCAGCAGGGTGGTGGGCATCTGAATGAAGTCGATGCCGCGCATCCAGCACGCCGCGGCAAACCCGGCGAGGTCGCCCACCACGCCGCCGCCGAGGGCGACGACGCAGGCGTCGCGCGTGGCGCCGAGCGCGCCAAGGGCTTCGAGCACCTTGCCCACGTTGGCGAACGTCTTGTGCGTCTCGCCGTCGTCGAGCAGGAACGAGGACCAATGCAGGCCATCCAGCCCCTTCGCCACGCGGTCGAGGTAGAGCGGTGCCACGGTGGTATTGCTCACCACCAGCACGTGCCTGCCACGGACGAGGGCCCGCCAGCGAGCGTGGTCCTCCAGCAGGCCCGGGCCGATCCAGATCGGATAACTGCGACCGGCGAGGTCGACGTGCAGGGTTTCCATCAGGTGCGTTTCCAGTGACGGTCGAGGAGGGCGATGGCGCGGGGAACCGCTTCGTCGACGCTTTCGCGGCGCCCACGGAAGATCAGGTCCGCGATGTCCTCGTACAGATGATTGCGGTGTTCGGCCAACGATTCCAGCCTGCCCCGGCGGTCGCCGCCGGCGATCATGGGGCGGGCCGTGTCGTGCTGGAGGCGGTCGAGTTGCTCGTCCACGTCCACTCCCAGCATGAGCACGGTACCGCGCGACATCAGCGCTTCGCGATTCGCCGGATCGAGCACGGCGCCCGCGCCGGTGGCCAGAACGATGCCCTGGCGCAGGCTGGACTCTTCAAGTTGCGCGCACTCGCGCGCGCGGAAGGCCGCTTCGCCCTCGGCCGCGAAAAGTTCGGCGATGGTCATGCCGCAGCGCGCTTCGATCTCCACGTCGAGATCGACGAAAGGCAGTCCGTAGTGGGCCGCGAGGCGCTGTCCGATCGAGGTCTTGCCGGCGCCCGTGGGCCCGACGAGAAAGAGGTTGGGCGAAGGATTCATTACGCCCATGATAGGGCACTCCGTTCGAATGTCGCAGGCGCCATGTCCGCAGAAAACACCACCGAGAGGCCCGTTCCGCGTTCTGTGCTGATCGCGGGCGCCGGCGACGTGGGCACCCGGCTGGCCCATCGCCTGCTGGCGAAGGGCCGGAAGGTGTTCGCCCTCCGCCGCGGCGAAGCAGCCGGCGGCGACGGCATCGTCTGGCTTCGTGGCGACGTGACCCGGCCGGGCACGCTTTCCGGCTTGCCGGCGGTGGATGCGGTGGTCTTTTCGCCGACCGCCGATGCCCGGGACGAAGCCTCCTATCGCGCGGTATTCGTCGATGGCCTTCGCCACCTGCTGGACGTGCTGCCTGTACCGCCGCAGCGGACCTTGTTCGTCTCGTCGTCCGCCGTCTATGGCGAGCACGGGGGCGGCTGGGTGGACGAAGACACGCCGCCGGATCCGCCGGGATTCAATGGCCGTGTATTGCTGGAAGCGGAGCGCAGCCTTGCCGCGCTGCCGGTGGGTGGCGTGTCCCTGCGGCTGGCGGGCCTCTATGGTCCCGGCCGCACGCAGCTGTTTGATCGCCTGCGCGAGGGCAAGGCGGCGGTGCCGCGTGGGCGCGAGGTCTATGCCAATCGCATCCACGTGGACGACGCCGCAGCGGCGCTCGCCTTCCTCCTGGAGCTGCCCGCGCCGGAAGCGGTGTATGTCGGCGTGGACGACACGCCGCTGCCGATCGACGTTCTTTACGATCACCTGGCCCGCCTCACCGGTGCGCCGCTGCCACCGGACGGCCCCGGCCCCGCAGGGATCGGTAACAAGCGCCTTTCGAACGCTCGGCTGCGCGCCGCAGGCTTCCGCTGCGCGTGGCCCGACGCGCGCGAGGGCTACGCCGCGCTGCTCGATTCGCACCCAGAAGGGTAGGAGCGCGCCCTGCGCGCGACAGCTCTTCGCGCCAATCTGAAAATCAGCGCGCCAGCTCCCATTCTCGGCCTCAAAAGATGTCGCGCGCAGGGCGCACTCCTACCCCGGAGGCGATGGCGTGGCGGTGCGCATCCAGGTGGATTACCAGGTCCACTTTCGCGCCCAATGTCTCCAACGCCCTGCGGCTGATCCGCTCGTAGTGCTGCAGGAAGCGGGACAGCGCGACAGCGTCCATCGCTGCCGGATCCCCGCGTCGGCGCAAGGGCTCCTCCGCCTCGTCGCGCCACGTCGCCACGATGTCCCACGACGGCGCCTGAAGAAGCACGAGGGCGTCGATGCGAGCCCAGATGGGGAGGTAGTCGGCGAGACGCTCGTCGACCCATCGCCGCCACCGGCCGTCGGCGTCCTCGACACGTTCCAGTGCATTGGCTGGCTCGACCAGCTCGGAGGTATCCGCGGCAGGCTCCACGCCCAGGCACCACCCCTCGAACACCACCAGTCGCGGCGGCCGTACCACGGAAGGCCACGACGACGGCTCCTGGCGCTCATCACGGCCCTTGTCGAAACGCGGGAGGCGCACCGGCGCGTCCGGCGATGCCTTGCCCAGGTTGTCCAGGGTGGAAGCGAGCAGCGCCAGGTCGTGCGTGCCGGGTACGCCGCGGGTGCGCAGCAGGGGGTGAACGTCCATCGCAAGCGCTTCGCGCTCGGCGCGGGTCAGGTACACGTCGTCCAGCGACAGCGAGACGGCGTCCCACCCACGTGCGCGCGCCGCGGCGACGAGACTGGCCGCAAGGGTGCTCTTGCCACTGCCCTGCAATCCCGAGATGCCGAGCACGAAGGGGCCTTTCGCACGCCCGATGGGTGCGGCAAAATGATCGAGGACAGCGGCCGCCTGCGTGCTAGCATCGAAGGACTCCATGGCCGACAGCATAGTCCCTCGTCATGCTTACACCGATCATCCTCGACACCTTCCGTGGCCTGCTCGACGAAGCCAAGGGCAGCGGCGATCCCGAACCCACCGCGATGAACCTCTCCACCGTCGACGCGGGCGGCAGGGTGCATTCGCGCATCGTGCTGCTCAAGGCCATCGACGAGCGAGGGCTGCGCTTCTTCACCAATTACGAGAGCGCCAAGGCGAACGAGATCGCGCAGCATGGGCAGGTAGCGCTGTGTTTCCACTGGAAGCAGATTCGCGAGGGCATCCAGGTGCGCTTCGAGGGGCGTGCCACGAAGACGGATGCCGCTGAATCGGACGCCTATTTCGCGACCCGCCCGCGCGGCAGCCAGATCGGTGCCTGGGCGTCGAAGCAAAGCCGGGAACTGCCCGACCGGCAGACCTTCGAAGACCGGGTGGCGCATTACGAGAAGGAATTCGCCGGCCGCGACGTGCCCCGTCCCCCGCACTGGGGCGGTTACCTCGTGGAACCGGACCGCGTGGAGTTCTGGTACGGCGCCACGTTCCGCCTGCATGAACGCATCGTGCACGCCGGGGACGGTACACACTGGACCAGCTGCCTGCTTTATCCGTAACGCATCCCGGGAGTTCGCCGTGAGCCGAGCCCAGCCTGTCCAGCACATCGCGCAGAGCACCTTCACGGTGCACACGCGGGGCCGTTCCCTCACCGAGGTGACCGACCGCATCGCAGAGGCCATCGTCGCAAGCGGCGTCGGCATGGGCATCGCGCACGTTTTCGTGCAGCACACGAGCGCATCGCTGCTTGTGGGCGAGAATGCCGACCCGACCGTCGTTGCCGACCTGGAACGCTTTTTCGCGCGCCTCGTGCCCGACGGCGACCCGCTGTTCCACCATCGCGACGAAGGCCCCGACGACATGCCCGCGCACGTGCGCACGGTGCTGACAGGCGTGTCGCTCTCGCTGCCCGTGCACGGCGGCAAACCGCTGCTCGGCACCTGGCAGGGCGTGTTCCTCTACGAGCATCGCCATGAGGCTCATCAGCGGAAGATCACCGTCACCGTTTCAGGTCATTGATGTCCGACGCCTATCCGCAGCGTATCGTCTGCCTCACCGAAGAACCGACCGAAGTCCTTTACGCGATCGGCGAGGATCATCGCATCGTCGGCATTTCCGGCTTCACCGTGCGGCCGCCGCGGGCCCGCAAGGAAAAACCGAAGGTATCCGCATTCACCAGCGCGAAGATTGGCCAGATCCTCGATCTGAAACCGGATCTCGCCATCGGTTTCTCCGACCTGCAGGCCGACATCGCCCAGGAACTCATCCGCGCGGGCGTGGAGGTATGGATCAGCAACCATCGCAGCGTGGATGGCATCGTTGCCTACATTCGCCGCCTGGGCGCGATGGTCGGGGCGACCGCGAAGGCCGAAGCCCTGGCGCAGCGCGCGGAGGAGCACCTCGCCAGCGTGGCAGCGCAGGCCGCCGCGTTGCCGCGCCGGCCCAGGGTTTACTTCGAGGAGTGGGACGAGCCGCTCATCACCGGCATCCGCTGGGTCGGCGAACTGGTGCGTATTGCCGGCGGCGACGACGTATTCCCTGAGCTGCTGGAAGAACCGCTGGCGAAGCAGCGCATCCTGGCCGACCCCATGGAAGTCGTGCGCCGTGCGCCCGACATCGTTTTCGGTTCCTGGTGCGGCAAGCGGTTCCGGCCGGAACACGTGGCGGCTCGCCCCGGCTGGGCCGACATGCCCGCGGTGCGCGACGGCGAACTGCACGAGATCAAGTCGCCGATCATCCTCCAGCCCGGTCCCGCTGCGCTGTTCGACGGCATCGACGCATTGCACTCGGTGATCGCGCGCTGGGCGCACCGCCAGGAGCCGGGTGCCTAGGGCATCGGAATCCAACGGCCGTGCCTGCGGATCTCGAGCGGCTTGAAACGCCGCTTGTAATCCATCTTGGGATGCCCCGCGATCCAGAAACCCAGATACACATAGGGGATGCCGCGGCGCCGCGCCAGTTCCACTTGCTGGATGATGCCGAAGGTGCCGAGGCTGCGCGCGTCCTCCTCCGGGTCGAAGAACGTATAGACGGCCGAAAGCCCCGCGAGGGTGACGTCGGTGACGGCAACGCCCAGCAGCCGGTTTCCGGTCCGGAATTCGAGGAATAGCGTCGGGCTCCAGGGGGCCGCGAGAAAGCGCTGGAAATCCTCGGCGTCCGCCGCATCCATGCCGCCGCCGCTGTGCCGGGCATGCAGGTAGCGTCGGTAGAGCGCATGGCGCTCGCGCGTGAAGCCGGGCATCTGCTCGCTCACCTCGATGTCGGCGTTGCGTTTCAGGCAGCGGCGCTGCGAGCGATCGGGAGAGAAGGCGGCCACGTCGATGCGACACGGCACACAGGCCTGGCACGCGTTGCATTGCGGCAGGTAAAGATGACCGCCGGCGCGGCGGAATCCTTTTGCCAGCGCAGGGGCGTACAACCGGTCGAGGTTCGGCGCGGCCGGATCGACCACGAGGTTCTGTGCCGTCCGCTCGGCAAAGTAGCCGCATGTGTGCGGCAAGGTCTGGAACAGGCGGACACGATCGGTCATGGCCCGATCTTATAGCGCCCCGGCCGACGCCGCGTCACCGCGGCGTGGAGGCTGTTCCGGAAGCGACGCATGGGTGCATCGCGGGCGGTCAGTCGGCGGAGGCGTCCGTCGGTCCGCGGATCATCGAGCGCAACGCGAGCGCCGACTCGAGGTGCTGGCGCGACCACGGACGCGAGCGTCCGCGAACGGTTTCCTGCCAGGTTTCGAAACTCTGCCGGGGCGACAGCCGGGCCCCGGGGATCGTCTCGAGCTTGGCGAGAGAAGGATTGCCGCCCCAGCGCACCTGGCGCACTTGCTCGGTGCGGGTCCACAGGATCGCGGCGTCCTGCCCGATGGGCAGCGGGAGGTACACGAGGCCCGCGGCCATCTGGGTCACGGCGGGATCCGCCAGATCCGCGCACCATGCGCCGATGTCGTCCGTGTGCACCATGTCCGCGAACGTGGCCGGCGCGTCTTTCGCCCTGTCGAGAATACGGGACAGTACCGTGTCGCCGGGTAGTTCGCCGTGCCGGACCATGCGTCCGTCGGCGGCGATCGCGATGCCGTCCGCATCCACCATGTCGAGCAGTTCCGGCGCGACGCGGCCAAGGAGTGCGGGGTCGATCCGGTCGCTCTCGTCGAAGGCCGTGATCAGCTTCTCGCGCACCGTCAGCAGGGCGCTTTCCAGTTCGATCTCGCCGAGTTCCTCGATGGCGGCCACGCGCGCCGCGAACGCGGTAGCGATGCCATCGGCGGCCTCGCGCATGCGGTGATCGGCGAAGAACGGACTGTAGTGGTGGCAGGAAATGAGGCCCCACAACGTGCCGCCCACGATGATCGATGCCACCAGGGTTCCCGTGACGCCCATGTTGCCCAGGTATTCCAGGTGCACGGGCGACACGCTGCGGAGCGACACGTCGCTGAGATCGGTGGCTTCGGCGGTGACGGGGTCGTAAGCGGGCAGGATGCGCGCCGGCACGTATTTGCAGTCGCTGATCTGACGCACGCGGTTGCGCAGGTAGAGCGCGCGGGCCTGCGCGGGGATGTCCGTGGAGGGGTAGTGCAGCCCTAGGTAGGCCTCCAGGTCGTCGCGCCGCGCTTCGGCGATGATCTCACCGTGCCAGTCGCGGTCGAAGCGATAGACCATGACCCGGTCGTAGCCCAGCAGGCTGCGGATGGTTCGCGCCACGCGCGCGCCGGCCCGCTCGACCTGGAGGTCTGTTTCCATCAGCCGTGCGAGCTCGCGCGCCACCTGCCGGGGATCGTCGTCGAAATGGACGTCGCGCCTTTCGATCTCGATCAGCCAGCGAGTGTCGTAGGCGTGCACGGCCGCGTACCACGGGCCACCGGCGCTCCCATGCGGGAGCGCCACGGGAGCCCATGCGTCATGCGCCGGCCGCGTGCCGTCGAACAGGCCGGAGGGCAGTTCGACGATTTCGTGCAGGGGCGCGTCGAGCGCGGTTTCCACGTCGACCCCGGTCACGTCGCCGATATTCTCGCTGACCTGCAGGACGGTTTTCGTGGCGGCGTCGACCACGAGCAGGACGCCATGCGGCTGGATCGAGCCGGGAATGTGGATCGGCTCGCGATCGCAGAGGGTGAGGTCGGGAAGCTCAGACATGCGAGGCGTGATCCTTTAACGTCTGTTGGTAGCGCGCAAACATGCGCAGTGCGCCTTCCACGGCGCTGCGCAGCGCGGCCGGCTCGGCCAGCATGCGGTCGAGCAACCCCTGGAAGCGGTGCCAGGGCGCTTTGGTGTTTTCGCCGATGGCGTAAAAACGGTGGGCCAGGGCAGGGAACCGTTCGCGGAGCCGTTTCACGATGACGCGGCCGCCGAGCGCCGAGCCTTCGATGACGTAAAGCTCACCCCAGCCCTGTAGGAGCGCGCCCTGCGCGCGACAGCTGTTGGGGCCGTGAGCCACAGGACCTGCCGCTTTCCGCGAAAAGATGTCACGCGCAGGGCGCGCTCCTACGAGGGTGTTGTCGCAAGCCGGGTGGGACAGATCCTCCAGGTCCCGGGCCAGCGCCTCGACGCGGGAGGCGTAGTGCCAGCCCTGCGCGACACCGATGCCTGCCAGCCACGCCGACCGCTCGGCTTCCCATTCGCTCAGCAGATGCCACTGGGCCGCCAGCAATGCCCGGTATGCCGTTTCATCCAATGCGCCGGCGAGCAGCCGTTGCATGAGCGGCGATGCCTCGGCCGCGTCGTGCGCGGCACGCGTGGACTCGCGAAGAGCGACGTGGGCGGGAGGGCGAACTGCGCGAGCGCCCTCCACTCAGAGCACCTGGGTGGCCTTGAGCACGACCACCAGCATGACGCCGGCGACGATCGCGAGCACCATGAGGCGAACGCGCGACGCGGTGCGCTGCGCCGCGGGCCGGTAGTCCGGTTGCCGGTGCATGCGCAATTCCTCCTGGAAGCGCACGACGGGCTCGATGCCGATGTCTTTCAGCAGGCCGCGCGCCTTCGGGAAGTCGTCGGCGCTTTTCACCCAGACCTGAGGCCAGGCATCGCGGTCGTTGTTCCGCTGCGAATAGCTGAATCGCTGATAGGTGGGCCGGTTCCAGCTCGAGCGGTTGGTCACCGTGGTTTCGATGCCCTGCTCGGTGAGCAGGGCGACGACACGGTCGATGTTGTCCTGGCGTGGCGAAGTGTAGATCTGGCGCATGCCCCCGATTCTACGGGAATCGGCCCGTGCCGGTTGCCGGGGCTCGCAATGCGCCCTTCACGTCGTCGAGCCTGCCGTCGTTGGGCAGCGGCTGCAGTCCCAGCAGGTGCATCAGAAGCGGGTAGATGTCCACGTTCGGGAACGGCGCGATGCGCGCGCCGCTCGCCATGTCGGGGCCACGGGCGACGAACAGGGCGCGCATGGTGGGATCGAGGTTGTCGTACCCGTGCTCGCCGCGCGACATCGGTTCCTTCCGTTTCGCCAGCACCTCATGGCTGGTGATCGACCAGCCCGTCTCGGCCAGGCAGAGATAGGCCGGCACGCGGGGGTTCTTGCCGTAATCGAGCCGCGCCGGCAAGTCTTCCTTGCGATAGCAGCGCATGTGCGCGTGGGGGGCGAGCAGGCGTGCCACCGCGCGCGACGCGTCTACGCCCGGCTTTGCGTTGAACGTGGCCATGACGCCGTAGGACACGGCGTCCAGCGACGCCAGATCGGTTTCCTCGTCGGCGAACACAATGTTGCCGCGGGGCACATCGGCCATGCCATGGTCCGACACGATCACCAGGTTGATGGCGTCGTAAAGCCCCCGGCGGCGCAGTTGCGCCACTAGGTAGCCCAGCGCGTCGTCCACCGTGCGCAGGGCGTCGTTCAGTTGCGTGGAGTCCGGTCCGAACTCGTGGCCGGCGTGGTCGACATCGTCGAAATAGAGGGTATCGAATACAGGTTTCGGGCCGGGTTCGTCGATCCACGACAGCAGCTTGTTTACGCGCTGGCGGGCCGTCAGCGAATCGTCGAAGGGGATCCAGTGATCCGGCCTCATCCCGTGGATTTTCGCTTCCGTGCCCGGCCAGAACATGGTCGCGGTGCGCAGGCCGTGCTTCTGCGCCGTGACCCAGACCGGTTCGGCTTCCGCCCACCAGCGGCCGTCGCTGGTGGCATCGCGGTTCGCAAGGCTGAAACTGCCCAGCTTCGTGTCCTGCATCGTGTTGTTGACGATGCCGTGGCGGTCGGGTACCCGACCGGTCACCAGCGTGTAGTGATTGGGGAACGTCAGTGACGGGAACGACGGCAGGATGTACGGCGCGCTGACGCCATCGCTGGCCAGGGCGACGAGGTTCGGAGTGAGACCGCGTTCGATGTAGTCGGCCCGGAACGCATCGATCGACACGAGCAGCACGGGGTGGCGGGCAGGCGCCGCCGTCGGCTGGGCGGCGCAGCCGCACAGGAACAGCAGCAAAAAGGTGAGCAGCGCACTCCAGCGCGACAACATGGTGTTCATGGGTAAAGACGTAGGCTCGTGCACAGACAATCCTTCCATGATGGACGAGTCCCATGACCAATTCATCACGCAAAATCCTGCTGGGCCTCCTCGCGGCCTCGCTGCCCGTCCTGGCGCTGGCGCAGAGCCAGCCCGCGAAGCCCGCGCCGCCGCCGCGTCCGAGGCCGGTCGTGATCACCACGCCGACTCCCAACGAGCAATGGCAGCGGCAGGTCGACCGCCAGCAGCTGCAGGACCGGCAAAACCAGAACGCGCTGCGCGAGCAGCTGCGACAAGGCTCACTCGACCGGCAACGCGCCAATACCACCGACCCGGCGCTGCGAAACCAGCTCGATGCCGCGGACCGCAGCCAGCAGCAGCTCTACCGCGCCCGGCAGGATGCGGCCACCCGCCAGTACCAGACCCTGCCGCAGCCCGACAGCACCCGCAACGCCCCGGCGCGCGCCGGTACCGCGGGCCGCTAGCGGCGCCCCCGGGCGCGGGACCATAATCGGGGATTCCCAGGATCGACGGAGTCCCCGATGACCGCAGTCACGCGCATCGACACCACCCGCATCGTTCGCGCGCCGCGCGGCAGCGAACTCACGTGTCGCAGCTGGCTTACGGAAGCGCCGTTCCGCATGCTGCAGAACAACCTCGACCCCGACGTTGCCGAGAATCCGGCGGAACTGGTGGTGTACGGCGGGATCGGTCGCGCGGCGCGCAACTGGGAATGCTTCGACGCCATCCTTCGTACCCTGCGCGAGCTGCGCGACGACCAGACGCTGCTCGTACAGTCGGGCAAGCCGGTGGGTGTCTTCCCGTCGCACCCCGACGCACCGCGCGTGCTCATCGCCAATTCGAACCTCGTGCCGGCATGGGCGAACTGGGAGCACTTCAACGAGCTCGATCGCAAGGGCCTGATGATGTACGGCCAGATGACGGCCGGCTCGTGGATCTACATCGGTTCGCAAGGCATCGTGCAGGGTACGTACGAAACCTTCGTGGAAATGGGGCGGCAACATTACGGCGGCAACCTCGCCGGCCGCTGGATCCTCACGGCGGGCCTGGGCGGCATGGGCGGCGCGCAGCCGCTCGCGGCCAGCCTGGCGGGTGCTTCGTCGCTCACCATCGAGTGCCAGCAAAGCCGCATCGACTTCCGCCTGAAGACACGCTACGTGGACGAGCAGGCCACGGATCTCGACGACGCGCTGGCCCGGCTCGAACGCTATGGCAAGGAAGGGCGGGCCGTGTCCGTGGCCCTGCTGGGCAATGCCGCGGACATCCTCCCCGAGCTCGTCCGCCGTGGCGTCCGCCCCGACGCGGTGACCGACCAGACCAGCGCGCACGATCCCGTGAACGGTTATCTGCCGTCCGGATGGAGCGTGGAGGAATGGTTCGAGCGCCGTAAGGCGGACCCGGCGGGTACCGCGCGCGCGGCCAAGGCGTCCATGCGGCGCCACGTAGAGGCGATGCTCGCCTTCCACGCCATGGGTGTTCCCACCTTCGATTACGGCAACAACATTCGCCAGATGGCCAAGGACGAGGGGCTTGCAGAGGCCTTCGCGTTCCCGGGCTTCGTCCCGGCCTTCGTGCGGCCCCTGTTCTGCCGGGGCATCGGCCCGTTCCGCTGGGTGGCGCTGTCCGGCGATCCGGAAGACATCTACAAGACCGACGCCAAGGTGAAGGAGCTGATTCCGGACGACCCGCACCTGCATCGCTGGCTGGACATGGCCCGGGAGCGCATCAGCTTCCAGGGCCTCCCGGCCCGCATCTGCTGGGTGGGCCTGGGCCAGCGCCATCGTCTCGGCCTGGCCTTCAACGAGATGGTTCGCAACGGCGAACTGAAGGCGCCCGTGGTGATCGGCCGCGACCACCTGGATTCCGGCTCCGTGGCCAGCCCCAATCGCGAGACGGAAGCCATGCGCGACGGCAGCGACGCGGTGAGCGACTGGCCGCTGCTGAACGCCATGCTCAACGTGGCCGGCGGCGCCACCTGGGTCAGCCTGCACCACGGTGGCGGCGTCGGCATGGGCTACAGCCAGCACAGCGGCGTGGTGATCGTGTGCGACGGCAGCGAGGCCGCCGACAAGCGCATCGCGCGCGTGCTCTGGAACGACCCCGGCACGGGCGTGATGCGCCATGCGGACGCGGGCTACCCCGAAGCCATCGCCTGCGCGAAGGAACAGGGCCTGGACCTGCCGATGCTGTGACCTGCGGATCGATCAGCGGCCGTTGGCCCATTCGGGGGTGTAGCGCTCGGGGTACAGGCGCTGCAGCGCCAGGACCTTCGGCCGATCGTTCACGGCGATGTACATCGAGTCCGGATTCAGGCGCATGTAGTCCTGGTGGTAAGTCTCCGCGGGGTAGAAGGCCTTCAGCGGCGTGACCTCCGTGACGATCGGCGCGGCGAAGGCATGGGCGGCCTTCAGCTGGGCCACGTAGGCCTCGGCAACCTTCTTCTGCTCAGGGGTGGCATAGAAGATGGCCGACCGGTACTGCGTGCCCACGTCCGGACCTTGACGGTTGAGCAGGGTAGGGTCCTGCGCTACCGAGAAGAACACCTGCAATAGTTGGCCATAACTCACCTGGGCGGGGTCGTACACGACCCGCACGGATTCGGCGTGGCCGGTGTCCCCGTCGCTTACGTCGTCATAGTTCGCGTGCGCGGCGTCACCGCCCGAGTAGCCCGAGCGCACGCTCTTGACGCCCCGCACGTGCTGGAACACACCCTGCACGCCCCAGAAGCAGCCACCCGCGAATACGGCCGTGGCATCGCCGGTGGCGGCCGGCCTGGTGTCGACGACCGGGGCGGGCAATTTCACTCCTTCCTCGCCGGCGGACGCGGCGGAACAGGCGGTGAGGGCGAGAAACAGGGAGGGAAGCAGGCGAAGGCGCATGGGGAGCTCCTGGGGGTGGGCCTGTCCGATCAGACCGGCCGCCCCGCGATTTCCTGACAGTCCGGACGGTGCCGGCTTTCACATTCGGCGCCCCGAGCCCTAAAGATTCGGTAAACGACGCCGATATCCCATCGGATGGGCCGGTGTGGTGGAGAGGAGCAAGTGGCTTACGACCTGGTAGAGAGACGCGTCTTCGTTGCCGACCTGGAGGTGGGCATGTACGTGAGCCGTCTCGATTGCGAGTGGTCGGACACCACGTTTCCCCTGCAGGGCGTGCCGATCACGTGCCAGGAAGACATCGACAAGCTGGCGCGATTCTGCAAGTACGTGTTCGTGGACCTGCATCGGCAGGCGGCCCGCGAGCGGCCGGCCCTGCGTCCGGCGCACGTGGCGGCCCCGGCACGTCCGGCACCGCCACGGCCGGTCGTGAACCCGCGCCTGGTATCCCGGCACGTCTATCGGGACACCGTTCGTTTCGAAGACGAGGTGCCCCATGCCCAGGCGGCATTCGACAAGGTGACGCGTTTCGCGGAGCGCCTGGTAGACGATGTCCAGCATGGCCGCAGCATCGAGCCGGTCGCGGTGGAAGAGGCAGTGCGCCCCCTCGTCGCGAGCGTATTGCGCAGCAGCGATGCCTTCGTGTGGATCGAGAGCCTGCGCCGACGCGATACTTACACCTATCAGCACGCCGTGGGCTGCAGCACCCTGGCGGCCGCGTTCGGCCGGCACATGGGCTTCGCCAGCGACGCCATCGTGAGCCTTGCCGCGGGCGGCCTGCTGATGGACGTGGGCAAGGTGCGAATCCCGGAGGAACTGCTCTCGCGCCAAGGCCCCCTCAACGATGACGAGTGGACGCTGGCGCGCCAGCATGTGGGGGAGGGCATCGCGATCCTCGACCACTCGGGAGTGACCGACGCCGAGGTGCGCGACATGGTGCTCACCCACCACGAGCGCTTCGACGGCAGTGGCTATCCCGCGGGGTTGGCGGGCACGGAGATCCCGCTGCCCGGGCGCATGGCCGCCATCATCGACACCTACCACGCCATGTCGTCGTCGCGCCCGTATCGGCCGGCGGTGTCCCAGCACGTGGCCCTGCGCCAGTTGTACGCGGGCCGGGAAGCCGCCTTCCAGGGTGAGCTCGTCGAACAGTTCCAGGCCTGCCTCGGGGTCTACCCCACCGGCTCCATCGTCGAACTCAACACGGGTGAAGTCGCCGTCGTGATGGTGCAGAATCAGGCGCGCCGCCTGCAGCCGCGGGTAGCCATACTGACGCATGCGGACAAGGGGCAGCGCGACGATTTCCTCATCGTGGACCTGATGAACCAGGTGGACGTCGTCCGCCGAGAAATCCTGCGCACCCTGCCGGCAGGCAGTCATGGCATAGATCCCAGGGAGTTTTTCATTCAGTGAGTGAGCGTGCCGATATCCTGCCAGCGGTGCAGATGATCCTCGACCGGGTCGTTCCGGATTCCGGTTGGCGTGCCGTGCTGGTGGTGCGGTTGCAGGGGATGCGCGAGGCGCAGCTGCGCTTCGGATACGAATTCGGCAACCAGATCATGCTGGCGGCGCGCGAGCGGCTCGTGGAAGCCGTGCGTCATTTCGACACGGTCTTCGTCGCCGGCGACGACACCTTCGTGGTGGTGCTGCCCTCGGTGCGCAACCGCACCCATGCGTTGCTTGCCGCCACCCGCATTGTCGGGGCCTTCGATGCCCCCCTGCTGCGCGGCGATCGTCCCTGGCACGGTCGTCCCATCGTGGGCGTGGCGGTGCACCCGGAGCACGGCACCTCCGCGGAACTGCTTTATCGCCGCGCGGAACTCGCGCACGACGAAGCCTTGCGCGTGGGCGAGGCCTTCGCGCTGTACCAGCCCGACGCCACGCCGGTTGAAATCCTCTATGGGGAACTTCGCGAGGACATCGAGGCCAACCGCCTTCATGTGGCCTTCCAGCCGCTACGCGACCTGCGTTCCGGGGAGATGGTGCGGGTGGAGTCCCTGTCGCGCTGGACCACCACCGCTCAGGTGCATGTGGCACCCGCCGACTTCGTCCAGTTCGCCGAGCGCAGCGACCTCATCGTTCCCCTGACGCGGTGGAGCCTCAACGCGTCCCTGCGCCACGCGGCCGCCTTGCATCGTGGCGGATGTCCGCTGGACGTTGCCATCAACCTGTCCCCGCGCGTTTTCGCGGAATCGGGGTTCGCGGAGCAGATGCTCGGCGCCATGGAAATCTGGGGCGTGCCGCCCACGGCAGTGATCGTCGAGATCACCGAGACCGCCCTGCTGACCGACCTGGACATGAGCGTGCGCGTGCTGCGCTGCCTGCGCGATCGCGGCGTGCGCGTGGCCATCGACGACTTCGGCACCGGCTATGCCTCGTTCGCCTACCTCCGCCATTTCCCGGCGACGGAACTGAAGATCGACCGGACCTTCGTCGATGCGATGAACACGGACAGCCGTACCGAGTTGCTGGTGCAGGCGATGATCGACGTGGCCCATCGCCTGGGCATGGAGGCCGTCGCGGAAGGCGTGGAGAACGAAGCCACGCTCCTCAGCCTCGTGGAAATGGACTGCGACCTCGTCCAGGGCTATCACATCGCCGAACCGATGAAAGCCGAGGAATTCGTGGCCGAACGGCTGGCGGCGGCCAGCCTGATCTGAAACCAAGTGTTTCTGTGCTCCTGTGGGAGCAACTGTTTTTTCAGAAGCCCTTCCCAAGCACAGAAGTTTCCCACGGGCATGCGAGCTTTGTGTGGGAGCCGCTTCAGCGGCGATGGGTGTTCGCGGCGAGCTTGCCCGCTGCCGCGGGATCGCCGGCAAAGCCGGCTCCCACAAGGTGCCATGCAGTCGCCATGGTGCGCGGTTCAAACGCCGCCGGCCAGCATCCTGTAGTGCGCGTCCAGTTCGCGCACCGCCACATCCAGCTTCGCCTCGTCCCCATCATTGACGATCACGTCGTCGGCCATGGACAAGCGGTGTTCCCGCGTCGTCTGGGCCGCGATCATCTTCGCCGCCAGGGCCGCGTCGATGCCGTCGCGCCGCACCAGGCGTTCGATGCGCACCGCTTCCGGGGCATCCACCACCAGCACGCGATCCACCCACGCGTAATGCGCGCGGTTCTCCGCCAGCAGCGGGATCGACAGGATGCAGTAAGGGCCGTCGTCGGCATCGACGGCGTCGCGTAGCCAGGTGCGGATGCGCGGGTGGAGGATGCCTTCGAGCGCGGTGCGGGCCGCCGGGTCGTCGAACACGCGCTTGCGCATCGCCGCGCGATCGAGCCGCCCGTCGTTATCCAGCGCATCGGGCCCGAAGGTACGGGCCACTTCCGCCAATGCCTCCGACCCGGGTTCGACCACGGCGCGTGCGGCTGCATCGGCATCGTAAGTGTGAATGCCCAGCGCCTCGAAACGGCGCTCGACGGCGCTCTTGCCCGACGCGATGCCGCCCGTGAGCGCGACGACGAAGCTCATCGCAGCCCGGTGAATTGCAGGTAGGCGGCCAGCAGGCGGTCGCCGGCGAGGAACCACACCCATCCCGCGGCGGCGATATAGGGGCCGAAGGGGAATGGCACGTCGCGCTGGTGGTTACGGAAGAGCATGAGACCGCCGCCCACCAGGGCGCCGATGAGCGACGACAGCATGATGATCGGCAAGAGCGACACGGGCCCCATCCACGCACCGAGGGCGGCCAGCAGCTTGAAGTCGCCGTAGCCCATGCCTTCCTTGCCGGTCAGCAGCTTGAACAGCCAGTAGACGCTCCACAGGCTCAGGTAGCCGATCAGCGCCGCCAGGATGGCCGAGCCGGGCGCCACGGGCAGTGGCTGCCAGGCGGGAATCAGCGAGAGGCCCAGGCCGATCCAGAGCAAGGGGTAATTGAGTTCGTCCGGCAGGAACTGCGTCCGGGCGTCGATGCCGGAAAGCGCGATGAGGAAGAACGTGAAGACCAGCCCCGCCAGCGCCGCCGGCGTGGGGCCGAAGTGCCAGACCACCAGGGCGCTGGCCACACCGGTGAACAGTTCCACCAGCGGATACTGGGCCGAGATCTTCGTGCCGCAATAACGGCAGCGCCCGCGCAGGAACAGCCAGCCCAGCACGGGAATGTTGTCGTAGGCGGCCAGCCGGTGCTTGCACTTGGGGCAATGCGAGGCTTCCAGGGCCACGCCCGGCGGCTTCGGGTCGTCCACCGGTTCGAGTTCCAGCACCTCGCGCGCCTGCCGGCGCCATTCCCATTGCATGCGCGCCGGCGTGCGCAGGATGACGACGTTGAGGAAGCTGCCCACAAGCATGCCGAAAACGGCGGCGAAGGCGATCCAGAGGGCGAGCGGGAGTTCGGGCATGGACGGTCCGTGGTCAAGAAAAACCCTCCGCCCGCGAAGGCGAAGGGTTCTTATTGTGCCTGCTTGCGGCGGCGGGGATCAGACCGTGCCGGCGAGCTTGAAGATGGGGAGGTAGAGGGAGATCACCATGCCGCCCACGAGGACGCCGAGGATGATCATGATGAACGGTTCGAGCAGGCTGCTCAGCGTGTCCACCGCGGTGTTCACTTCTTCCTCATAGAACTCCGCGACCTTGAACAGCATGTGGTCGAGAGAACCGGATTCCTCGCCGATGGCGGTCATCTGCACCACCATGTTCGGAAAGAGGTTGGTCTGCCGCATGGACAACTGCAACTGGTGTCCGACCGCGATGTCGTCGCGCATCTGCTTCACGGCGTCGCCATAGACCACGCTGCCGGTGGCGCCGGACACGGCGTCCAAGGCTTCGACGAGCGGCACACCGGCGTGGAAAGTGACGCCGAGCGTGCGGGCGAACCGGGCGATGGCCGACTTGTGCAGCAAATCGCCGATGACCGGAATGCGCAGGGAGAAGCGGTCCAGGAAATGGGCGAACTTCTCGGAGCGCTTCTTGAAGAAGATGATGAGGAATACGGAGCCGACGATGCTGCCGATCACGGCCCACCAGTATGACTGCATGAACTTCGACGCCGCGACCACGAACTGGGTAGGGGCGGGAAGCTCGGCCTTCGCCTCGGCGAACGTCTGTTGGAACACCGGCACGACGAACAGCAGCAGGATCATCGAGACCAGCAGCGCCACCACCAGAACCATGACGGGGTAGAAGAGCGCCTTCTTGATCTTCGACTTGATGCTTTCCATGCGCTCCTTGTAGGTAGCGACCGTATCGAGCACGGTGTCGAGCACACCCGCCGATTCACCCGCATGGACGAGGTTTCTATAGAGCTCGTCGAACTGCACCGGATACTGCGCCAGGGCCTCGTGCAGGGAGGCGCCGCCTTCGATGGCGCTCTTCACGTCGATCAGCATGTTCTTGAAGCGGACGTTCTTCTGCCCGTTCGCGATGATGTCGAAGGCCTGCACCATGGGCACGCCGGACGCCATCATAGTGGCGATCTGGCGGCTGAAGATCGCGACGTCCCTCGGTTTGACCGTGCTACCGGACGACCCGAAAAGCGGCTTCGCCTTCTCGCGCACCGTTTGCGGGTTCATGCCCTGGCGGCGCAGCTCCGCCTTCACCAGCGCGGCGTTCTTCGCCTGCATCTCGCCCTTCATGCGCTTGCCGCGCTTGTCGAGGGCGGTCCAGTCGTACATGACCAGCTTATTGACTTCGGCGCGCGCGGCGCCAATGGCGCGCGCGTTCTTCGTGGCGGTGGCGGTAGCCATGGCGCGGTGTTCCCCCCGGGTTGATGCGTCGTGGCCGCCCCTCCCGGGACGGCCATGTTCTTATTCTAGTTTGAACGGTAGGGCTGGTGTCTTTCTGCCGTCTGGCGCACATCTTCACATGCCGCGGCGGCCGCGGGCAGGCGTCAGTCCTTGGTGACGCGGTTGATTTCCGCCAGGCTGGTGACCCCGTTCCGGACCTTCAGGAGTGCCGAGGCGCGCAGGTCGTTGATGCCGGCCTTCTTTGCCACGTCGGCGATCTGCATGGCATTGCCGCCCTCCAGGACGATCTTCTGGATCTCCTCGACCATGGGCATGACCTGGTAGATGCCGACGCGGCCCTTATAGCCCTCGTTGCAGCTGTCGCAGCCGACGGCTTCGTAGATGGTGATGCCCTCGTCGATTTCTTCCTGGGTAAAACCCTCGGCCAGCAAGGCCGCGGGCGGTAGCTGGATCGGCCGCTTGCAGTCGTGCAGACGCCGAGCCAGGCGCTGGGCGATGATCAGGGTGACCGACGACGTGATGTTGTAGGGCGCGATGCCCATGTTCATCAGGCGCGAGATGGTCTGCGGCGCGTCGTTGGTGTGCAGGGTGGAGAGCACCATGTGGCCGGTCTGCGCCGCCTTCACCGCGATTTCGGCAGTTTCGAGGTCGCGGATTTCGCCGACCATGATCACGTCCGGATCCTGGCGCAGGAACGAGCGCAGGGCCGCCGCGAAGGTCATGCCGCGCTTGGTGTTCTGCTGGACCTGGTTGATGCCCTCGACGCGGATTTCGACCGGGTCTTCCACCGTGGAGATGTTGCGCCCCTCGGTGTTGAGGATGTTGAGGGCGGTGTAAAGCGACACCGTCTTGCCCGAGCCGGTGGGGCCGGTGACCAGCACCATGCCGTAAGGTTTTTCGATGGCGTCGAGGTAGAGCTTCTTTTGCGCGTCCTCGTAGCCCAGCTTGTCGATGCCCAGTTTGGCCGAGGAGCCGTCGAGGATACGCAGCACGATCTTCTCGCCGAACAGCGTCGGCAGGGTGCTGACGCGGAAGTCGATGGCGCGGGTCTTGGTCAGGTTGAGCTTGATGCGGCCGTCCTGCGGCACGCGGCGCTCCGCGATGTCCAGGCCGCTCATGACCTTGATGCGCGAGGCAATGCGATTGCCCAGCTTGATCGGGGCGGTGGCGACGACGCGCAGGATGCCGTCCATGCGCAGGCGCACGCGATAGACCGTCTCGAACGGCTCGAAGTGGATATCCGAGGCGCCACGCTTGATCGCGTCCACCAGGATCTTGTTCACGAACTTGACGACCGGGGCGTCGTCGTTGGCGTTGGCATCGATGCCCGTGGCGCCTTCGCCGTCCTCGTCGCCGCCTTCCAGGGCCAGATCTTCGAGGCCATGGTCCTCGAACCCGGGAACGCTGGCGCTCATGGCGGAGAGCGCGGTATCGATGATGCGGCGCAGCTGCCCCCGCTCGACCAGCACCGGCTCGACCATATGGTTCGAGTGGAACTTGATCTCGTCGAGCGCGTGCGACTGCATCGGATCGGCAATGCCGACGAACAGGCGCTTGCCGCGCTTGAAGAGGGGCAGGGCCTGGTGCTTGGTGATCAGGGCTTCGGTGACCAGATCCAGCGGCATGTTCGCCGCGGCCATCCCCCCGATGTCCATCAGGGGCATGCCGAACTCGGCCGACGCGACCTGGGACAGCTTGGCACTGTCGACCAGGTTGTGATCCACCAGCCAGGCGGAAAGTGAGACACGCTTCTCGGCGGCGTCCTGCACGGCCTTGCGGACATCAGCCTCCGGCAGCACGCTCTCCGTGACGAGGCGGCGAGCCATGCCGGTGAGGCCAGCCAGGATCGGCGTATGCATTTGTGAAGCCATCTGGACGTTTCCCCGAGATACGCGCCTGAATCTACTCTAGATTATAGGATTGGTCACGCTGCGAGGTGTGATGGGGCGGGGGTTCGGGCGAAGGTGCGGTCCGCGGTGCCCTTCTCGTTTCCCGCCGCCGATATCCCTTATGATTCAACGACCATGGGGGAGATATCTTGAGCCGTATAAGCATCATCCTGCCCGCCAAGAACGAGGCGGCAGCCCTGAAAGATCTTCTGCCCCGATTGACTGCTGCCCAGCCCGGGGCGGAGATCATCGTGGTCGACGATGGGTCGACCGACGACACCAAGACCGTGTGCGCCGGTAACGGGGTGACCTGCCTTTCGTCGCCTTATTCCATGGGTAATGGGGCGGCGATCAAGCGCGGGGCCAGGGCGGCAACGGGGGATATCCTCGTGTTCATGGACGGGGATGGGCAGCATGATCCGGCTGATATCGCGCGGCTTGTGGGCCGCCTTGCCGAGGGCTACGACATGGTCATCGGCGCGCGGTCCTGGGAGAGCCAGGCCGGGGTCGGTCGTGGCCTCGCGAACACGCTCTATAACTGGCTCGCCAGCCGAATGACTGGTCAGGTCGTCGCTGACCTGACGTCGGGATTCCGCGTTGCCCGTGCAAACCGTTTTCGGGAATTCATTCACCTGCTGCCGAATGGCTTTTCCTATCCCACCACCAGCACGATGGCGTTCTTCCGCAGTGCCTATGGCGTGGCGTACGAGCCGATCAAGGCGGCGGAGCGCGTCGGCAAGAGCCATATCAAGCCACTGAAGGACGGTCTTCGCTTTCTGTTGATCATCTTCAAGATCGCGACGCTCTACTCGCCCCTGAAATTGTTCGTTCCCGTCAGTTTCGCCTTCTTCGTCATGGGTAGTGCGAATTATGCGTATACGTACTTTCACTATGGACGCCTGACCAACGGCAGTACCCTGATGTGGAGCGCGGCCGTTATCGTTTTCCTCATTGGTCTGGTTTCGGAACAAATCACGTCCCTCACATACCGGCCCCACGAATGACGCGTCCCAGGGTCAGCGTCTGCGTGTCGACTTACAACCATCGTCGATATATCGCGGACTGTCTGCTTAGCGTGCTGTCTCAGGATGTCGACGCCGAGGTGGAGGTCTGGGTTGGCGACGACATGTCCAACGACGGTACCTCCGATATCGTCGCTTCCCTTGCCCAAGCCTGGCCAGGCCGGATACATCATGTCGTCCATGCAGAGAGGCAAGGTCCGATAGGCAACCTGCGCAGCATGATCGCGATGGCCGATGGGGATTTCGTCGCCCATTTGGATGGAGACGATTTCTGGCTCCCTGGTAAGCTTCGTGAGCAAATTGCCATGCTGCAAGCCGCACCGGAGTGCGCAGCTTGTTGCGCCAACGCTTTCGTGTTCGACGACGAGCGCGAACCCGTGGGCGTTTTCAGTAATGCGCGTTCACAGCGATTCGATACGGAAGGATTGCTTCGGCGAGGCAATTTCCTGAACCATAGTTCGCTTCTCTATCGAGGGGAGTTCCGGAAGATATTGCTGGACCTGGTGCCTCCTTTCATTGATTACCGCATACATCTGACGCTTGGTGCCGCGGGTGGCATGGCGTATACGTCGAAGGTACTCGTGGGATATCGATCGAACTCCTCGGGATCGATGCTGGTTCACGATAACGATGCCGTGCGTCGCCAGTACTTCGAGGCTATCGAGGCGGCTTTACCGGTCATTTCGGTCAAGGTGCGAGCGGAAGCATGCGCCGACTTTCTCCGCCGCGTCGCATTCCGGGCCTTACGGCTGAGGCGCCTGGCGATGCTCCAGGCATGGTGGCCTGCTGCCCTGCAAGGATCAGCGGAGACACCAGTCCGGTTTGCATTTCGTTGCCTGAGGAGCTTTCTCATGGAATCCGTCAGGCAGGGGATGCAAGCGTTTTCCACTTCCGTCCTGCGCACACGCACGCGCACCCTCTACTTCCGGTAATCATGCTTAAGCGCTTTGCAAGGCTGGCAAGGGCCGGCATCCTCGGTTGGCTCGCGCCGCGACGCCATGTTTGCGTGGTATGTGGACACGGCGTTGGAGGCTTTCTGCCCTATAGGAATGGCACGTCGTCCCTTTCCGGCGCGATGCGACAACTTGGACTCAACGGAAGTGATCTGGATAACTTTGAATGTCCGCGCTGCGGCGCGACCGATCGTTTACGCCATTTGAAGCTCTACCTCGAGGCTGAAGGCCTGCTGGCTCGCATGAAAGGGGCGCGGGTGCTTCATTTCGCGCCGGAGAAAAAGCTCGTCGAAGTGATTCAATCGAGCTTGCCGGCGGAATATTTGCGAGCCGACATCGAGCCACCGTCAACAGACGTCATCAAGGTCGATATCACGAGGATGCCGTTCCCTGACGCGTCCTTCGATGTGCTGATCGCCAATCATGTGCTGGAGCATGTCGATGGCCTGGCGGCGGCGCTGAAGGAGATCGAGCGCGTCCTTGCGCCGGGCGGCTTCGCCATACTGCAAACTCCCTATAGCCTCGTTTTGACCCGGACGTTCGAGGATCCCGGTGTTTCGACTGCGCAGGCTCGCCTCGAACTCTACGGTCAGGAAGACCATGTTCGTCTCTTCGGCAATGACATCGTCGAGCAGATGACCAGCCTGTCGGGGCTGCGATCTTGCGTGCGTACCCACGCAGAGGCCTTGCCTGGTATCGATGCGAGGCGACATGGGATAAACCCAAGGGAGCCTTTCTTCCTGTTCCGGAAGGATCGTTAACGGAAGCGGGGCAGGCCGTAGCGAAACAGCAGAGCGAGCTTGCGCGGGCACCAGGTAAATGCCGCGTAATACTGCGAACTGTCGATCGTCCGGGCCTTCTGCAATCGCTGCCTGTGGGCGAGGAGGGATTTACGTTCGCGCCATGCTGAGAGCGCCGCTCCGACATAGACCTCTTGCAGAAGCCGGCGATCCCGCCGAATCGCGGAGAACATCAAGCCCTCGCCCATCAGGGTCATCAGATGCGCGACAAGCACGGGAATCAGCCACATGCCAGGGGTGAAGACCACGAGCAGGAAGGTCTTGTTCCGCTCGCTGAGTCGTCGACGCCGGTAGGTTGTGAGCAGCTTCCCTTCATTCGCACGATTGCCGCCGAAACTCTGCCCTTGCATGTGGCGATACCCGGAAGCGGGCAGGCAACGAACATCGTATCCGCGCTGCCTCGCCGCACAGCAGAGATACATGTCTTCGGCGAGGGATTCCAGCCAGGCCGGAAAGCCGCCGAGCGCAAACCACAATGCACGGGGAATCCACATGCATGCCCCGATGCTCATGGCGACGTCGGGATGTCCTTCTGAAGTGACGGGGACCGGATTCATGAATGGGTCGAGCAGGCACCCCCGGTCGACCAGGTCGCCAGTCGACCAGTCGAACTGGGGAGCGGTGAGGATGGCGGGGCGAGACGCCTCGCGGGCGTGCGCCAGGAAGGTCGACAAGGCGTCGGGAAACAGAGCGGCGTCGTTGTTGAGCAGCAGGACGTACTCACCGCGACTGGCGGCCACCATGCGATTGTTGGATTCGCAGAATCCGACGTTGGACTCGCTGCGAATGACCCGGACCCCAGGGTGCCGCGCCAGGACCGCGAGGGAGGCATCGGTCGAGGCATCGTCGTGCACGATGATTTCGTAAGGCCCGGCGAAGTCCTGCGCGCTTATCGAGGCAAGGCATGCATCCAGCATGTGCTCGCCATTGTAATTGGCGATGCATATCGAACAGATCATCGATCTGCGCTCCATGACCTCTCGAGTCCATCGCGCAGCCCGACCCGAGGTGCCCAGCCGAATGTTTCGCAAGCCTTGCTATTGTCGAGCACGACTCTGTCGACATCATAAGGCGAGGCCGGCCGGTACTCGCGTAGCACAGGCTTGCCGGTTATCTCATCGATCAGGTCGAGTAGTTGGTTCAGCGGCACCGGAATGCTGCTTGAGGCATTGAAGGTGTGCGTTCCCATGGTGGCAGGCTGGCCCAGGACGTTCATGATCAGGTCGATAAGGTCGGACACGTAGAGGTAGTCGCGAATCGCCTGACCGTCTCCACGTATCACAACGGGCTCACCGGTCATCGCCGAATGGAATACGGTCGGCACGATGCCGAATCCCCGCCGATAGGGTTGTCCTGGTCCATACACGTTGGATGGGCGAAGCACCGTGACCGAGTGCTTGCCTTCGTGTGCCCATGCCGACAGGAATGCTTCCGCGGCGGCCTTTCCTGCGCTGTAGTAGGCCTTCGGCTCCACGTGCGACGTTTCGGTGGCGTTCCGTTCCCTTACGTCGCCGTAGATGGCCCCCCCGGTGGATACGAAGACCATGCGCTTCGGCGTTAAGCCGATGCTGGCCTCCATGAGTTCCAGCAGTGGCCGCAGGTTATCGTCAAGCTCCGCTAACGGCCTCCCGGCGCTGGAGCTGGGAGTGCTGGCACCCGCCAGCCATACGATGCCGTCGACATTGCGCAGCAGTTCGGTGTAGCCATCGGCGGTGAGGTTCCTGGCGACAACCGACTTCGTGTTCCCGAAAACGAAAGGTCGCCTTGAAAGCGTCACCACGCCATATCCGACGTTCTGGAGGCGGGAGAGGAGATGCGAGGCGATGAACCCACTCGCACCTGCGACCAACAATGTCGGCTTCATGGTCCGGGACAGGGTGGGGGCCATGATGTCAGCGTAGCCTCGAGGGAATGAGTTGCAGAAAACCGGAAACCGCCGGATGCGACACGATCCAACCGACCGATACGTGGACGAGAAGCGCCAGGCTGATGCCACTACCGATACCCACCCAGGACTGCGGCAGCCAGGCAGCGCAGGTCATCGCGACGGCGGCCGTGAATCCCGCCACTACCAGGGTCGGCGCAAGATCGCGCGCCTGGGCCGCGCCATTGTAACGGAGTCGCCTTCCCACGAAATACGCGTTGAGCAGGTACGATGCAGCGCTGGTGATGACGGTGGACCAGGCGATCGCCGTTATCCCCCACGGCGCGCTGCCGAGAAGCAATGCCACCGCGAGCGTTTTCTTTGCGACTTCCACCCGCAGCACGAGCCGCGGCTCGCCCATCGCGTTCAGGGCCACCAGGCTGAGCACATGGGCTGGCCAGGGAATGGCTCCCAAGGCGAGGATCGACAGGAGCGGACCTGCCGGCGCCCAGCGCTCGCCGTACACGAAGACAACGATCGGGCTCGCATAGACGGCGAGAACGATCATGAGCGGAACAAAGGCGAAGAGGCTCATGAAGAGGGCGGCACGGTGTACCCGTTTAACCTCGTCAAGGTCGTGCCTTGCGGCCGAAAGCAAGGGCAAACCCAGCCGGTTGAGAAGGGCAGAGGCGAAAGACGTGGGCGCCTGCTGTGTGTTCTGGGCAAGCGAATAGAAGCCGAGGTCGCGAGCGGTGAACAGTCGACCGATGATGACTGCCTGGAGACGGTTGTAAGCCGTGTCGATGAGGCCAGCCACCAACATGTAACCGCCGAAAGAGAGGATCGACCGGGCATCTTCGCGTCGATACCGCCCCAACGGGCGCCACCCCGAAGCGAGATAGAGCATGAGTGCCCTCGTGCCGATCGATGTGATGGCTTGCGCAACCAGCGCCCAGGCCCCCGCACCTGCCATGGCCAGCGCGATGGCAATGGCGCCGGAGGCCAGCGAGCTTCCTAGTTCCACGCGGGTTCTGACCTGAAAGCGCAAGCGCTGGGTCAGCAGGGCATCCGGCACGACGGCGAGGGCGTTCAGGGGAAAGATCGCCGAGAGGACGATGCACATCGCCGAGATTTCGGGCCTTCCGTAGAAGTTCGCGATCGCATGCGACGCGGCGATCAACGCACCCATCACCACGACGGAAATGGCAAGGTTGATGATGAACGCCGAGGTTTCCTCGTCGGCCGTCGTGCGTTGTCGCTGGATCAGAGCCAGGCCCGTGCCGGAATCGACGAAGACATTTCCCAGGGCGGTGAATACCAACACCATGGCAACGACGCCATAGGCGGAGGGCTCGACAAGATGGGCGAGCACGATGGTCACGCCGAACTGCAGCACATAACGAACGCCGATTTCGAGCCCGCTCCAGCGAGTCGCGTGCTTGACGGCGCCGGGTACGCTCAAGTCAGCGGACCTTCGCCGGCACGCCCATGACGCGGGCCCCATCGGCAACCGGACCCGTCACACACGCGCCTGCGGCTATGAACGCATCGTCGCCGATCGGCAGCGGGACATTGTGAAGGCCGTTCACGATGGTGGCGCCGATGCCGACGAACACGCGTGAGCCGATGTGAACGTGTCCGGCCACACGAGCGCCAGGGGAGAAAATGGAGTAGTCACCCACGCGGCAATCGTGCGAGAGCGAGCTGTTCACGTTGACGTGGACATGCCGGCCCAGCGAGACATTGACAGTGAGAACGGCGCCGGGAAAGAGAATGCAGCCTTCCCCGAGCACCACTGTACGGTGCAGGCCAACGCTTGGGTCACAAAGCGTTGCCGCTGACATTCGCCGGGAGACGCAAAGGCCGGTGGCACGCTCTTTCAACGCGGGATCGCCGACCGCGGCGACGAAGGGCCATCCGTCGCAATGCCCGGACTCTATGGCATGCACTTCGATGCCGTTGACGGTCGTCTCACGTAAATGCGCTTCCTCGACCACGAATGCCATGGTGGCCGGCGCCACCCCGCAGCGCTCCGCGATGAAGGCGACCTCGCGCGCGTGGCCCCCGGCGCCGAAAATGGCCAGCTTGCCGTAGGGTGTCATGGCTGAGCCAGGCCTTGCTTGCACGAGAACGCGATCACGTCGCAGATGAGATGGATGCCATCGAGCGTAAGCGACGGGCCGCTGGGAAGCACGATATTGCGGGCGGCGACACGTTCGGTATGTTCGAGCGATACAGTCGGCTCGATGTCGGCGTAGGTCTTCATGCGATGGCAGCCGGGCCAGAAATACTTGCGTGCGAGGATATTTTCCGCGTGAAGGATATCGATCAATTCGTCGCGCCCCACCCTCGACGGTTCGTCAACCGAAGCCACAATGTAGTGATAATTGTTTTCTTCGTGCTCGTCATATGTCACGAGCGTCACGCCTGGGATGTCGGCCAGTCGTTCACGGTAGACCTCGTAACGGATGCGGTTCGCCTCGACAAACGACGGTAAGGCTTCGAGATTGGTCAGGCCCATGGCCGCGCTGGCTTCCACCATCTTGCCGTTGGTGCCGTGGTGTACCACGTTGTCGTAACCCGCGAAGCCGAAGTTGCGCATCAACCGCATCGTGTCGGCCAGCGTGTCGTCGTTCGTGACGACGGCGCCGCCTTCCAGCGTGTTGAAGACCTTGGTTGCGTGGAAGCTGAGCACTTCGCAGGCGCCGAACGAGCCGATGCGCTTGCCCTGGTAGGTGCAACGATAAGCATGGGCGGCGTCGAACATCAGCTGCAAGCCGTGCTCATTGGCGATATCGGCCAGCGCGTTGATGTCCGCCGCGCGGCCCCAGGTGTGCACTGCGATGATGCCCGTGGTCCGGGGCGTGACAGCGGCCAGGACCGACGCTGGGGAGAGGTTATGCGTGGTGGGATCGATGTCCGCGAAAACAGGAGTGATTCCCTGCCATGCGAGAGAATGGGCGGTGGCGATGAAGGTCCACGAGGGCACGATGACTTCACCTGTCAGGCCCATCGCTCGGATCGCGATTTCCAGTGCGATGGTTCCATTGCATATGGCCACGCAATGGCGGACGCCGAGGTCGGCGGCGATGCGCTGC
The DNA here is from genome assembly GCF_011742555.1 of Luteibacter jiangsuensis. Taxonomy (GTDB): domain Bacteria; phylum Pseudomonadota; class Gammaproteobacteria; order Xanthomonadales; family Rhodanobacteraceae; genus Luteibacter; species Luteibacter jiangsuensis. The sequence continues at coordinate 11,195 of NZ_JAAQQR010000004.1, read as the reverse complement.
TCGAACTCCTGGACAAGCGGCCCATTGTTCGTCAGCCATTTCCTGTCCAGCATCGCGTCGATTCGCGCCAAGAAGGCGGATCGGTCCCCGGTATTGGGGCGCCCCACGTGCACGGGCTCTTGGAAGCGCGGCGGAGCGCCTCGGATGGCGAGCGGGAACCGGTTCGTGGTCGTCATGGATTGGGTCGCTTTTTGGCGCAGTGTGACGGTATCAGCGCCTGGGCGCCAATAGCTCGTAGATGGCAGCATACCGGCGCGCCGCATCGTCCCAGGTTCCGAACGCGGTGCGCGCTGCGGATCGGGCATTGGCGCCGAAAGTCGAGTTCGTGTGCGGGTCTTCCAACGTGGCGATGGCCTCGGCATATTCTGAAGGGTTCCCGCAGAGCAAACCATTTTTCCCGTGCTCGACTACCGTGGCATGCGCAGGCATATCGGAGGCGACGATAGGCAGCCCGGCGGCCTGGGCTTCCAGCATGGTCTGCGGCCTCCCCTCCGCATGGACGCTCAGGGTGATGAGCCCGTGGGCCCTGGGGAACCATGTCGATGCCAGTTGAGCAGGTGTTGCCGCTCCGTGCCATCGAACCCATTCGGGAATGGCGACTTGCTCCTGCATCGGGCCAAGCAGATGCAAGGTGCGCGGCTGATTCCGGAAGAGGGGTTCCGACCATTCGAACAGCGGACCGAGCTTGTTCGCCGTGAGCCGGGTTACTGCGATCCACTCTGGATAGGATTGGGGCTGGCGGACGACGTCGTACCAGATGGGATCGATGCCGAAGGAGACCGGGACGATGCGTGCCACGTCGCCGAAGGCGGCCTCGAGTCTCGGAACCATCCACTCGGCGTTGGGACAGATGGCGACGGCGCGCCCCTTGAACGTCCTCCGAAGAAGCGCCTTTACCGTAGGGATGTCGAGCAGATTGAGATCGTTGCCCAGCACCGAGATGACAACTGGCTTGACGTCGGATGGCAGCGGCAGAGCGCATTGCAGCCAGTTGACATGATAGAGATCGATGTCGCGTTCCCTACGATACGCGCTCCATAGCATGCGCAAGAGGCGGAACGGAACATTTGCACCGCGCAGGCCGTGCTTGCGCATGAGATGGGATACGCCACCCGCGGCCATCAGTTCGCCAAGCCAGCGGGCTTCCTTTGGAGTGGTCGTACTCCGCACGTGCTGGGGTAGTTCGCCCGGTGGCGCCCACAGTCGCAGTTCCATTCCTGGAATCCTGGCAAGGCCACCTGCCAGATTGCGGATGAACACACCGCGCCAGTCACTCTCGTCCGCGGGATAGGAGGTACTGGTCATCAGAGTCTTCATGTGCTGGCCTTGGCAGCGCTGCTGCCATACGTTGCTGCCCGATCCTGAAGAGATTTGATGGAGTCGTCGAGGCGGCCATTAAGGTTCAGGCGGCGAAGTGCTGCCATGTGTTCGGCCACTGCCGCTTCGTTACCGAGCACGAGGGCCTCCTTCACGATAGTGATGTGATAGGCAGGTTCCGAGGGTTCCGCCGCAGATGCCGCTTGCGCCATGCGGAAACCGAGTGCCCTGTCTCCCAACCCATTCCAGGCGAAGTCGCCGTACGCGGAAAGAAGTCGTCCCCTGGGCCGCGGATGGTTCAGTGCGGCCATGTAGAGGCGCAGGAGTTGGTCTGCAGGCAGGGCGCACTGCTCCTTCAGGCTGCACGAACTCAACGACATGATTGCGCTTTCGTCCTCGATCGTCGGCGACCTCAGCTTCAACTTGCGCTCCATCGAGTCCCACCATTCCTGCTTGATGGGGCGATGCATGCGCGCTGCGAAGTAGATGAGCGCCTGCTCGGGCAGCGTGGAGGACCCGGGAAGGGCAGCGGCTTTCTCCAGCGGAGCCGCGACAAGCGGAACTACCGGGGAATCCGCCTTGTAGCCGGAAACGATGATGTAGGTCCGGCCGAGTTCATACTGGGCGCGCGGCGAATCCGGGGCACGGATAGCGAGCTCTTGGGCAAGCCGCACCGGATTTCCCCAGCGATAGGCGGAGTAAGCGGTCAGCAGACCCCAATAGACCAAGGCGAGTCCGAGCGCGACGCTGCTCGCCGTCGATGATCGAGGTTCCGCCGCCGCGCTTTGTCTCCTCAGCGTCGTTACCACGGCGAGCACCACGCCAAAGCTGGCGAAGTAATTGCGGTGTTCGTAGATCAATTCGAGCGGAACGATGGTGGCCGTGAGCGTCTGGGCGGCCAGGAACCACGCGATGCCGAGGGAAAGCAGAGGCGCGCGTCGTCGTGCGGCGAACGCCAGGCCGGCCAGGGCCACCAGTCCCACGATGCTGAGCAAGGTGATGGGCGGCGACAGCAGCCCCGTCGAGATCCTGAATTCGTCGTGGTAGAAAGACAGTGCCGACGGCGTGGGCACGACTGTCCACGCGAGGTAGTCGAGGACGACCCGTGCTTCGCTCAGAAGGCGGGTGGTCATCGTGAAGTCGCGTGTCGCCCAGGTCGACGCACGAAACAGCGCAGGTGCGATCCAGGCTACACCCAGGATTCCTGGCATGAAAAGCACCACGCCAAAGAGTATCCAGATGCGCCGTGGCAACCGTCGCTCGGGTGCTTTGTCACGGAAGACCAACCATTCGATGAGAAACGCATAAAGTGGGGTAAGAACCGCCGTTTCCTTGGCCAGTAGCCCCAGGCCGGTTCCCAGCACGAGTGAAAGCGCGCTAAGCGCGAACCCGTACCTTGCACGTTCCATGCGCTGTCGCCCAACGACATATCCGTAGAGCCCCAGGAGGACGAAAACGTTGGCGAGGCTCTCCATGCGCTGCACGACATAGAGAACGGCTGTGAGATTGATAGGGAGCAGCAACCATGCGGCTGCAACAAGGGCTGCGGTCCGGCTGTCCCGTTCGTCCGGCAAGACATCCCGCGCGATCAGTCGGCGTGCGAGCAGGAAGACGAGAAGCCCGTTGATCAAATGGATGATGACGTTCGTCAGTTTCATTGCCTCCGGATCCACGCCGCTGGCGTAAATGTTGAGGGCGAAGCTGAGCGACGCCAGCGGGCGCTTGAAATCGCTGGACGGCGAGGAAAGCGCTGCGGAGGTCAGTTCCGGCAGGGATAGGTGTTTGATATGGAGATCGGCGTTATCGACGATATTGGGAAAGTCGTCGAATAGCCACGCGCCCTTCAGGCCCGGTGCATAGGCGATGAACGTGACAAGCAGGGCGATCGCCACCCACAGGCCAGGATGCATGACCCACTGCCGAATATTCTGCCGGGCATTCAAAAGAAGCAGCCTCGGGATGTCGTCATTGCGCTCGTTTCCTGTCGTCCCGGGCGAGGGCCGCGTTTAGGTGGTCGATCTCGTTGCGCCAGTAACCTTGCCGCTCGAGCACCCGGTCGTGCAACCATGCCATGGCCGTACTGGGGCCGCGACCCGGGGGCTCGGGTAACGTCTTGAAATAGGCCAGGTGCCGGAGGCCAAGGCCGGGCGCGCCTGCACGCCCCAAGGCAGCGGCCTGCTCCAGTGCCGCCTGTGGGGTCGGGGACAGCGCTAGAGCCTTGTTGAAGTCCTCAAGCGCGGACTGCGTGTCGCCACGGGCGAGGGCGAGTTCTCCCCGGGCATGGACGATGTCCTGCATCCGGCCAGGGAGCGATGCGATGATCGGATTCGAAGCAGCCGCGTCAAGGATCGTAAGGATCGCTTTGTTATCGAGCCCGGTGCAGCGCTGCGCTTTCGCCTCCTCGATGGCCTCGAGGCTCCAGTTCAGAAGGATGCGCCCGGGATCACGCGCGGCATGGCGCAGTGTGTTCGCGCCATTGAGGATATCGTCTCCTGTTACCGAACCCTCCTGGCACCGCAGGTCCAGCAGCGTCAGGGCGATCTGCGGTTCGTTGGGGAAGTTGTTTTGCCGCTTCGTCAAGCGCTGTATGCCCAGGTCGGCACGACCCGCGGCGCCTTCGATCTGCGCGGCATAGGCTTGTGCACGCGGCGATTCCGGCGACTGGGTCGCCCAGAAGAGGGCCTGTGCGGGAGGATTGTTCCAGAGCCGGACAAGCCTGAGCGATAGCAGGCTCATGCCCGTCAACAGGATCACTGCCCCAGCCACAGCGGTGCGGGCACGGAAATGCCTGCCGGCGGCCAGGGCGGCTGGCCAGAACATCAACAAACCAGGCAAATAGTTGCGGTGTTCGAAGTACAGTTCCAGGGGAAGTGACGTGGATTCGATCAGATGCCCCGCGAAATAGAAGATCACGGACATGGCTAGCGCGGGGTGGGTCTTCCGGTAACGCAACCCCATGCCAAGCACGACGGCCAATCCGAGGATCGCAGGCAGCGTCCAGAGTGGGTGCCAGAGGTCAGTTGCCGCAACGTACTGATCATGGAACACGCTGCCCGATGTTGGCAGGACCAGCCAAAGCTGCCCAAGATAGACCCAAAGTATGGACGGTTCGGTGAGGAGGCGCTGCCCGATGGTCCAGCCGCGATAGGCTGCAGACGCATTGTCGATACCGCGGTACGCCAGCCAGGCCAGTACTGCGGCGACAGCAAGGATCCAGGGCCAGCAACTGATCCTCAGCAGGCGGCGGTAGCGCCTGTCATGACTCGCCAGCGGCGGGACGCAGCTGTCGACGGCGACGATCAGGAGCGGCAAGAGGATGCCGTTCGCCTTCGACAAGAGGGCGAGAAGCGTCAGCAGGGGGATGCCGAGGAGAAGTCCGATCTCGCTTCGTCCACGTTGGACCTGGGACCTTGCTGTCAGCCATAGATGAAGTCCGAGCAGAACGAAGGCCGTGGGAAGCATGGCCTCCCGCTGAACCACGTAGAGCACCGTGGAAACGAACAGCGGATGGAGTAGCCATGCACCCGCACCGACGCAGGCGGCAAACGCTCTCGGAAAACCTTGCGCGCCCAGAAGACCGCCCAGGCGAAAGAGCAACCACGCCAGAAGCGTGCCGTTGAGCAGGTGGATGACAACGTTAGTTCGCTTGAAGGGCTCGGCGGCCGTAGGCCAGTCGTGGCCATCGATCAGGAAGGAAAGCAGCGCGATCGGCCGCCCGGTGGGGTCGGCTGTGCCTGAGGTGATGAAGCGCAGGAAGGCCGGCAGATTGTCTATAGGCCCCTGTGCGCCAAGCGAAGGCAGGTTCGCATAGTCGTCGAAGACGAACCCGCCCGTGAGGCCTTGGGCATATATCCAGGCGGCCGTGACGATTGTCGCAAGCGTGCAGACAACCATGACGAAACGGGGGCGATCGAGGTGCACGGAATTCATCCAAAAAAAAGGGGCCGCGAAACGGCCCCTTTTTCGCAGAACGTGATGCGTATCAGGTACGGCAGGACGTCGGAAGGTAGGCATCGGGAACGGTCGTGCCCGCGCCGGACTTGCAGTTCCAGGTGATCGAACCGCCCTGGTCGGTCGCCGAGAGGACGACCTTCTTTGCGCCGCCAGCGGTCAGCTTGCTATTCGCTTCGTTACCGAAAGTGGCGATGATCTTGCCCGGCGTGGTCTCGCCAGCGTCAACGCTGACCACATACTTGCCCGAGATGGAGGCAGCCGCAGGCAGTCCGGCCGACGCGTTCTTGCTCGGGAAACGGCCAGTGTTGTTATAGAACTCGGAGACGGCCGTCTTGGCACCGTCGGCGAGATTCATGCCTTCAGAGACCTGAGTGCGAATGATGTAGTTCTGATACTGCGGGATGGCAATGGCAGCCAGGATCGCGATGATGGCGACCACGATCATCAGTTCGATGAGCGTGAAGCCCTTCTGGACATTCTTCATGGAGTTTCCTCGTAACTGTGGACTAACCGAAAAAAGTGACGCCCCCTGAGCCCTAAGCATCCGCCCCTTTCGGGGCAGCAGCTCCCTCACTTGCTTTTGGTCAGGAACCGACCAGGAAGCTCGCCGCAAAGCGTGCATCGAACATGCCATTGCGTTCGCGACCGGTATATTCCCTCATATCTGCCGGTCATGGGATTGTGCATCCGGTCACGCTTGTGGATCAACAGGAAAATTTCGACTATTCAGTGTATTGCGTGCATCTCTCGAGGTGACGCTATGCGTCACTATGTGACGAAGGTCGTCAGTTTGAGCGGCAAGATGTTGGCAGGTACCGGTCGTTAAGCGTGGATTTGCAGGTCCAGCCAATGGCGCCGACCGTATCGATGGGCGAGAGAGTGATCGTCTGATGCTTGAGCGCCTCGTTGGAATCGGGGCGTAGATAGGCGATGAGAATGACACCCGTATCCTGCAGTGCGACTGAGGAAACGTATTTGCCATTGATGGATGCCCCATCGGGAAGGCCCGCCGATTGGTTGGAGGTGGGGAATCGCCCCGTATTGTGCACGTATTCCCATACGGCTGCCTTGGCTCCGGCGGCTGTAACGAACCCCTCGGACGCTTGGCTGCGGATCAGATAGTCCTTGTATTGGGGTACGGCGATAGCAGCGAGGATAGCGATGATCGCAACGACGATCATCAATTCAATCAGTGTGAAACCGGATACCGTCCGATTGTTCTTGAAGTGCATGGCGTGGGCCCCTGTTGTCACCGGACGTCGTAGCACGCTTCATACCAATGCCCCTATGGTTCAAGGGTGCAGAAGACTAACTGTGACGAGCGTCGCGCAATCTTGGCCGGCGTCTTACTTCCCGGCTCCAGCCGGCAAGTCCGGCGATGGCGACGCAAATGGCCATCCATTCGCTACCGCGGTAAGGCGCGGCGTATCTGGCGTCGGCCTGCAACACGGTGAATACCGCTGTCGCGTAGACAGCGAGTAGCATCGCGAGCGCAAGGACGGGTTCCCTCCGCTTCCAGGTGGCGAGAGTGATAACGGCACCAGCAAATGCCAGTAGCATCAGAAAGGGGTTCGCAAAGTAAAGCAGGTCTGTAATCCATCGCAAGACGCCGGTGCCGCTCAGTGGCGAGCGATAAGTCGGATATACGTATATGTCCCCTTGCCCGATGCCGATCGACCAGCCCCACAGTTCGGCCGGTTTGGACGCATACCAGGCGAGGTAACGCATCGGCTCACGCGCCATACGTTCCGCAATCGCCCTCAGCCCTGCTCGGCGATCTTCGTGCACTAGACGAATTTCGCCATCGATCAAGCCCAGGGTCGCCTGCGCATTGGGGTTCCTATAAATGCTGGCAATCCACGCGCTGTGATATTCCGGCCATGATCCCTGGACAAAATTCATGGCGATGCGACTGGATGAACTCAGGCCCGGCGGCAACTGCGTGCCACGGAGTATCCATGCCGCGCATGGGAGGGTGGCTGCGATGAGCAAGCAAATCCAGAGGGTCCGCCGGGCCTTGTCACGCCATGCCATGACCGCGGCAAGCAGCGGTGCCGCCGGGGCCAAGACGGCGTTCGTCAGTCCCGCAGCCGCGAAGGCGGCGCCCGAAATAAGCATTCCAGTGCGCGTGCCTCTCTCGAGCCCAAGTTGCAAGGACCAGAGCGCTACAGCCAGGAAGAAACCGACCAAGGTCTCGCTCAGGAGGAAGCCTGCCAGCGTTATCGAGAGCGGCCAGAACGTCAGGCCCAGGCTCGTCACTACAGCCGAGCGAAAGCCAAGCCATCGTCGTGCCAGGAGCGCATATAGGGCGACCGTGAATGCGGACAGGATGGCTTGGACGTCGAGAGCGGTTGTGTAGAACGCCTCGCCATCACCGCACAAGGCAACGATCCCGGCAAGGAACGTGGGGTATCCCGGATCCCGGAAGTTGTCGGCGATAGGTGCCCCTTCTTCTGGCGAGACAATGGAAAACACCTGCTGATGAACGATGTTCCGGGCGTAGGTGAAATACTGGCCGGCGTCCCCTCTCAAAGGATGGTCCACCACAGCCGTTTGGACGTAATAAAGCCTGATCGCCAGTGCGACGATGACGACGGCCATTAGGACGGCATGCTGCCGCAATACACCGGGCGCCCAGCCTCGGCGCCCGAGTGCCTTGGGCGTGCTGACTTCCAGCATTATCGGTTCCCCTGTAGACCACCGGTCACTCGTGTAGGTGGACAAAGGACGGCAGAATACGCCATACCCTACCAGCTCGTGCAACCGCCTTCCGGCGAGACGATAGACTTATCCAAGCACATCCAAGGAAGCCCTCATGAAGCCACTGTTTGCCGCGCTAGCCCTGGCCCTAGCCTCCGGCCCCGTCCTCGCAGCCGACGCCGACAACGCCGCCCCGCACCCGTTCTCCATCCGCGACCTGGTGATGATGGACCGCGTGAGCGACCCGCAGCTGTCGCCGGACGGGCGCTATGCGCTGTTTTCGGTTCGGGCCACGGATTACGCGGCGAACAAGGGTGTGAGTTCCATCTATATGGTGGACCTCAACAAGCCACCCCAGCCGGTGATGGTGGTGGAGAAGGGGTCTTCCCCGCGCTGGGCTCCGGATGGCAAGTCCATCTATTACACGGCGCCGCAGGACGGCACGGCCCAGGTGTGGCATCGCGCCTTCGACGCGGACGCCACGGGCAAGGGGCTCGCGCTGAGCGTCCGGGCCGGCGAGCCGGTGACCAACGCGCCGCTGGACGTCAATGCGTTCAAGCTCTCGCCGGACGGCTCGAAGCTGCTCCTGAACTACGACGTGTTTACCGACTGCCCGGACCTGGCCTGCACCAAGGAGCACCTGGACGGTCGTGAGAAGGACAAGTCCACCGGCACCGTCTACGACAAGCTCTTCGTCCGTCACTGGGACACCTGGGCGGACGGGCGGCGCTCGCAGCTGTACATCGCCGATGCAAATGCTCCGTCGCAGCCGGTGCTGCTCACCCGCGGCATCGATGGCGACGTGCCGAGCAAGCCTTTCGGCGGCGACGACGAGTTCACTTTTTCGCCCGACGGCAAGACCGTCTATTTCGACGTGCGCATTGCCGGCAAGACCGAGCCCTGGTCGACCAACTTCGACATCTACAGCGTGCCGGCCGATGGCTCGGCGGCTCCGGCGAATCTCACCGCCGAAAACCTGGCCTGGGACGCGAACCCCCTCGTGTCGCCCGACGGCAAGACCCTCTACTACACGGCCATGAAGGAGCCGGGTTCCGAAGCGGATCGCTTCGGCATCATGGCCCTCGACCTGGCTTCCGGCAGCAAGCGTGAGGTGGCTCCTTCGTGGGACCGTTCCTCCGGCGCGTTGCAGATTTCGCCCGACGGCAAGACCCTCTACACCACGACCGACGACAACGGTCAGCACCCGCTTTTTGCCATCGACACGGCGACCGGCAAGGCCACCATCCTGGTGACCGACGGCTCGGTGTCGGCGTTCTCGGCGCAGGGCAAGAAGATCCTGCTGAGCCGCGACGACCTGAAGCGGCCGGCCGACCTCTACACCGCCGACCTCAACGGCAAGGGTCTCAAGCAGGTGACCCATTTCAACGCCAAGCGGATCAAGGGCGCGCAGACCGGCGACTTCGAGTTCTTCACCTTCAAGGGCTGGAACAACGAGACCGTGCAGGGTTACGTGGTAAAGCCGGTGGGCTTCAAGCGCGGCAAGTCCTACCCGGTTGCCTTCATCATCCATGGTGGCCCGCAGGGCGCGATGACCAACAGCTGGAGCTACCGCTGGAACGCGCAGACCTATGCGGGCCAGGGTTTCGCGGTGGTGACGATCAACTTCCACGGCTCCACCGGTTACGGGCAGGCCTTCACCGAATCCATCTCCGGCGACTGGGGCGGCAAGCCGTTGGAAGACCTGAAGGCCGGCTGGAACGCAGCACAGTCGAAGTACAAGTTCCTCGATGGTGACCGCGCATGCGCGCTCGGCGCCAGCTACGGCGGCTACATGGTCTACTGGATGGCCGGCAACTGGAACCAGCCCTGGAAGTGCTTCGTCGACCACGACGGCGTGTTCGACGCACGCGCCATGTACTACGACACCGAAGAGCTGTGGTTCGAGGAAAAGGAAAATGGCGGCACGCAGTTCGACCACCCGGAGAACTACGAGCGCTTCAATCCGGTCAACCACGTGAAGGACTGGCGTGTGCCGATGCTCGTCATCCACAGCGGCAAGGATTTCCGCATTCCGGATACGCAGGGGCTTGGCGCCTTCACGGCGCTACAGCGTCGCGGCATCCCCAGCAAGCTGCTGCACTTTCCGGATGAGAACCATTGGGTGCTGAAGCCGCAGAACAGCGTGCAGTGGCATGAGACGGTGAATGCTTGGTTGAAGGAGTGGACGGCTCCTGAGGCCAAGTAAGACGCAATGGGGCGACGACTCTCGTCGCCCATCTTCGATATCGGGCTAGGGCGTAGCCACGTTCTCCGAAACGCACACCCGTGGCGCATGGACGAGAGTGAGGAGTGGAGCGAAAGATGACTGGAAGTCGTGCAGGATTAGGGACGGAGAATGGTCTGATGACCCGCAAGAAGGTGCGAATGCCGAATGTCATTCGGGCTGCTCTTGCGCTAGAAATATTTACGGCTGCATGTGTCGTGACCGCAGCGGCCGCTACTACGTGGGTCTGGAAAGTTCCCGAAGCCTATCAATACTTCGCGCCATGGATCGATTTTCTGGATCCGACGATACCTCTAAGAATGTGGGCGGCGCCGTCACCGCAGCCTGCCTTGCGAGAGGTTTATTACTCTTTTGGTTTTATATGCTACGTCCTGCCTGTGATATTTCTTGCGCTGAGGTTTTGTTTTCCATTCAGGGGTAGGATGGCGAAAAAGTTCAGTGTGAAGAAGCGGTTGCTTTCGCCATTTTTGTTCGCTTTTGTCGGGATCATCAGTTTTGGTATCGCTGTGTCTCCCATGAGAGATACGAGAGGTCTGCACATCGCCAGTTCGAATGTGCAGTTGATCTTGTTTGGCTGGGTGGATCCTTGTACGTGCAGTGTTATCTTTTGGGTAGCGATTTTTGGGCTGTGGAAGTCATTTTCCGGCAGGTGATGGCGAAAATGGAAGGCACGTAATAGCCGGGATAAGACAAGACTTATCTAACGGGCATCTGCACGAAGTCCATCCCGTGTCAGCTTGTAATCAGGCTGGGAGCCGCCAGCATGGCAACCCACCCCGCGAGCTTCTTCGTCACCTCGTTCTGGCCGAAGGTGACAAGCGCCAGGTTTTCGCTGATCGCAGCCCCGGCGGCCTCAACTGACCTGCCCCCACTGAGCCGTACCACATGAAGCTGTAAAGTCCGTCAATCACGAGGACGGATATGAAGAAGAGTCGTTTCACCACCGAGCAGATCATCGGGTTTATCAAGCAGGCTGACG
>NZ_JAAQQR010000003.1 GCF_011742555.1 Luteibacter jiangsuensis | reverse complement strand
CCGTTCGACTTGCATGTGTTAAGCATGCCGCCAGCGTTCAATCTGAGCCAGGATCAAACTCTTCACTTAAGTTTTCGACCATCCGAAGATGATCTATCTTTCTGAAGTGCTTAACCCCAACGAGAAAAAACTCATTGCTGACTTCTTTCTAGTGGGACACTTGCATTTGGTTGACTACGTTCAGTCCACCGCAAGGCGTCCACACAATTCACCTGCGCACACTGTCAAAGATCAATCACTTGCGACCTCTTCCGAGATCACCCTCTGAACATTTCGTCCCGAGGTGAGCCGCCCATTCTATATCGTTTTTCCTGTCCGTCAACACCCTCGTGATGCTTTTTTTCGAGGTGGTTGGTGGAGCCAGAGACCCCTCGCATGGGAGGCTTTCGTCGCGAGGGATTGAAAGTATAGGCCGAGCCCGCGTCGGTGTGAAGGGGGTCTCGACATCTTTTCGGCAAATCGACGCGAGGTAGACTCCGTCGAGCCTCTCCACACTAATAAGGTCAAACGATGTCGAAGCGGTTTCTTCCGGTCGCCCTGCTGGCGCTCTCCCTCGGTGCCCACGCCGCCACCGAGCCCTCCGTGACGCTGCACGGGAAACGTTTCTCCACCGAATTCGCCACCGACGACGCATCGCGCGAGCTTGGGCTGATGAACAGGCCGTCGATGGCACCCGACCACAGCATGCTCTTCATCTTTGCCGACGATGAGCCCCGTGCGTTCTGGATGAAGAACACCCTCATCCCGCTCGACATCCTCTACTTCGACAAGGATCGCAAGCTGGTCTCCATGCAGCTCAACGCGCAGCCATGCAAGGTCGATCCGTGCGCCATCTACCCCAGCGACGGAAACGCCCGTTATGTCCTGGAGCTGGTGGCAGGCACCGCGGGGAAGCTGGGCCTGAAGCTGGGCGAGTCGCTCGCCGTGGAAGGCGAGCCGGGGCCGGTGCGCTGATCCGGCGACAGCCCATGCTCGCAGGGCACGCCCACATGGTACGGAACGAGTTGCGCCGGATCGATGCCGGCCAGTTCGTCCCACTGGTCGTCGAAGGGGATGAATCGTTGCATGACCGCTTCCTCCGCTGATGGCCACGTTGCGTGGCCTGGCACCATGGAAGCAGGTTTTCCTGCGTAAACGCTGGCGAATTGGGGCGAAATCGTGTCCGCCCCCTCTCTACTTCGCGTCAGTCGAGCTCGACCATCTCGAAGTCGTCCTTGGTCACGCCGCAATCCGGGCATGTCCAGGTGTCGGGAATGTCTTCCCAGCGGGTGCCCGGCTCGATGCCTTCGTCCGGCAGCCCCAGGGCTTCGTCGTAGATGAAGCCGCAAACGACGCACATCCATTTGCGAAGGGTTGTTTCAGTGCTCTGGCTCATGGTTTTGCGTGTAGTCAACGTGCGGATAGTCTCTCATTCTGTCACCCCCCGCGCTCAAACCCAAGGAACACCATGTCGACGCTCATCCGGTCCAAACTCTCGGGCAAGGGCATCTACGCCATCACCAACGGGCCCCGCGACGACCTGTTCGCCGCGGTGGAGGCCGCCCTGGCCGGCGGTGCCCGCCTCTTGCAGTACCGCGACAAGACAGCCGACGCGGAACGCCGCCGATCGGAAGCTGACGAGATTTCCCGAATCTGCGCCCGTTACAATGTCCCTTTTATAGTCAACGACGATGTCGCACTGGCCCGTGATACCGGCGGCGGCGTGCACCTCGGGCGGGAGGACGTCTCCATCGCCGAGGCGCGCGCCGCTCTGGGGCCCGACGCCATCATCGGGGTGTCCTGCTATGGCTCCATCGAGCGCGCGCGCCAGTTGCAGGGCGAAGGCGCGGATTACCTCGCCTTCGGCGCGATGTACCCCTCCCCCACGAAACCGCATGCGCCCGTCGCTCCCCATGACGTATTGACGCAGGCGAAGGCCCTGGGGCTGCCGATCGTGGCGATCGGCGGCATCACCGTCGACAATGCGCGGGTGCTGATCGATGCCGGCGCCGATTACCTGGCTGTGGTTTCCGCCATTTTCGCCGCGCCGGACATCCAGACGGCGACGCGTCGCTTCGCCGACCTTTTCGAACCAGGAATCATTCGATGACCACGAACCACGAACTCTTCGCCCGCGCCCGTCAGCTGCTGCCCGGTGGCGTGAACTCGCCGGTGCGCGCTTTCAAGTCGGTGGGCGGTGAGCCCTTCTTCACCGCGCGAGCGGATGGCGCCTGCCTGTGGGATGTCGAAGGTAACCGCTACATCGACTACGTGGGCTCGTGGGGCCCGATGATCGTGGGCCACAACCACGCCGCCGTTCGCGAGGCGGTGGAGCGCGCCGTGCGCGACGGCCTCTCGTTCGGCACGCCCTGCGCCGACGAGGTCACCATGGCCGAGACGATCGTTTCGATCGTGCCCTCGGTCGAGATGGTGCGCATGGTGAACTCGGGCACCGAGGCCACCATGTCGGCCATTCGCCTGGCCCGCGGCGCGACGGGTCGCAGCAAGATCGTGAAGTTCGAGGGCTGTTACCACGGCCACGGCGACAGCTTCCTGGTGAAGGCGGGCTCGGGCGCGCTCACCTTCGGCGTGCCGACGTCGCCCGGCGTGCCGAAGGCTTCGGCGGACCTGACGCTGACGCTGCCCTTCAACGATATCGAGGCGGCGCGCACGCTGTTCGCCCTGGAAGGCAAGGAGATTGCCGGCCTGATCATCGAACCCGTCGCCGGCAACATGAACTGCATCCCGCCGAAGGACGGCTACCTGCAGGCACTGCGCGAGCTTTGCACGGAGCACGGCGCGCTGCTGATCTTCGACGAGGTGATGACCGGGTTCCGCGTCGCCCTGGGCGGGGCGCAGGCTTACTACGGCATTACCCCGGACCTCACCTGCTTCGGCAAGATCATCGGCGGCGGCATGCCGGTCGGCGCCTATGGCGGCCGCCGCGACCTCATGGAGCAGGTGGCGCCGGCGGGCCCGATCTACCAGGCCGGCACCTTGTCGGGAAATCCGGTGGCGATGGCGGCAGGTCTGGCGATGCTGCGGCTCATCCAGGCCCCCGGCTTCCACGACGACCTCGCGGCTCGCACGGTACGGCTCACCGACGGCCTGCTCGCCGCCGCGCGCGACGCCGGCGTTCCCTTCAGCGTGAACCGCGTCGGCGCGATGTTCGGCCTGTTCTTCACCGCGGACACCGTGGAGAGCTATGCGCAGGCCACGGCCGCCGACGTGGCGCGGTTCAACCGGTTCTTCCACGGCATGCTCGAACGCGGGGTCTATCTCGCCCCCTCCGCCTTCGAAGCCGGCTTCATGTCCAGCGCGCATGGCGATGCGGAGATCGACGCCACAATTGCGGCCGCGCGAGCGGTGTTCGCCACGCTGTGAAACCGGGTGCCGCTCAGGCGCGCCTGGGCGGCACCAGCGACAGGCGTTTGCCGCGCGTCGCTTTCGGCGCGAGCAGGCGTTCGATCTCGTCGGGTGGAAGCGGCTGCGAGTAGAGGAATCCCTGGCCTTCCTGGCAACCGGCGCGAAGCAGGAAGTCGTGCTGGCCTTCCGTTTCGATGCCTTCGGCGATGGTATGCAGCTCGAGGCTGCGCGCGATGGCCACCATCGCCTCGGTGATCGCCACGTCGTTCGGGTTCGTCGGCAGCCCGGTGACGAAGGAGCGGTCGATCTTCAGGTAAGCCACCGCCGGCAGCTTCAGATAGGCAAGCGACGAATACCCCGTGCCGAAGTCGTCGATGGCGACGGCCACACCGAGGTTGTGCAAAGTCTGCATGGCGCGATGGGTGTCTTCGCCCAGGCGCAGGATGGCGCTCTCCGTCAGTTCCACCAGCAGACGGTTCGGCGAAATGCCGCTGTCGCGCAGCGCCTGGCCGATGCCTTGCAGGAAGTCGGGGTGGCCGAACGATCCCGCCGACACGTTCACGGCCATCCGCAAGGCCGGCAGGCGTGCTTCGTCCCAGGCCGCGAGTTGCCGCGACGCGTTCTCCAGCACCCACTGGTCGATCTGGCGGATGAGGCCCAGGTTTTCCGCAATGGGGATGAACTCGTCCGGCGCGATCAGGCCGCGTTCCGGGTGGCGCCAGCGAATCAGCGCCTCGACGGCGACGATGCGGCCGCTCTTCATTTCCACGCTGGGCTGGTACACGAGATGGAATTCGTTGCGCACAAGGGCTTGCCGCAACTCTGAGGCCAGCTTGAGCCGACGCCGCGCATCCGCGTGCATTTTCGGCGTGTAGAAGCGAAGCGCGTTGCGTTCTTCGGTCTTCGCCACATACATGGCGGCATCGGCGTTCGCGATGAGCGTGACCGCATCGTTGCCGTCCAGCGGATAGCCCGCGATGCCGATGCTTGCGCTGACGAAGAGTTCGTAGTCGCCCAGGTCGAAGGGGCGCGCCAACGACGCCAGCATGGCCTCCGCCACTTGCGACGCTTCTTCGCGCGAGCGCAGGTCCGCAAGCAGCACCGTGAATTCATCGCCGCCGATGCGCCCGGCCACGTCGTGCGGCGCCAGCTGCGCGCGGATGCGCTCCGCCACGCGCATCAGCAAGGCGTCGCCGATCGCGTGGCTGTAGCTGTCGTTCACCACCTTGAAGGCATCCAGGTCGACGAACAACACCGCCACCGCGCCACGCTCGTGCGCCGCGCGGGTGATCGCCTCGGCGCAGCGCCGTTCGAACTCCGAACGCGTGACGAGTCCGGTCAGCGGGTCGTGCGTGGCCAGATGCTGCAGACGCTGCCGGTCGGCCTTGCGCGCCGTCATATCGGAAACCACCGCCACGTAGTGCTGGGGGCGCCCCTCGCGGTCGCGGATGGTGCTGATGCTCATCAGCTCCGGATAGGTGCTGCCGTCCGCCCTGCGACTCTCCACTTCGCCCAGCCAGTTGTCGCCGGCGGCGATGTCCTCCCAGAGCGACTGCGGCAATGGGCGTCCATCGGGCAGCGTGCGCGTGGCATCGAAACGCGTGCGGCGCAACGCCTGGGCCGGAAAGCCGGTGAGCTTTGCGTGGGCGGCGTTCGCCGTGGTCACGCGCCGCTCGGCGTCGGCGATGATTACGCCCTCGGCGATGCTGGCCAGGGCCTCGGCGGCGATCTTGCGCTCCTGCTCCATGGCCACGCGATCGGAGATGTCGCGCACGATGGCTTGCGAGACCTGCCGTTCGCCCCACGCCACGAGGCTGCTCTGGGTTTCGACCGGACGGGTGATGCCGTCGGCCCCCCGCAGCAGGCCCTCTCCCGTCTCCGGCGATCCTTCGGCGAACAGGCTGGACAGTTCCACGCCGGTCAGTTCGGCGCGCGTGCAGCCCAGCCAGGCCGCGGCCCGGTCGTTCGCGTCGAGGATGCGGCCGGTTTCCTGGTCCACCATGAAAATGGCGTCGGCCGCACTGTCAAACAGCAGGCTGTATCTCTCCTCCGTGCCACGGATGCCCGCGAGGATGTGCTGTGCCAGGCGCAGCCACAGCAGCGACGCCACGGCCGCCACGCACAGCACCAGGAAAAACAGCACGCGCCCCAGCCATGAGGCCCCGTTGGCGATGTCCAGCGAGAAGGCCTTGGCGCGGGGTTCGATGTAATTATTGAGTGCGGCGATCCGGACGCGCTCGCTTGCCGCGGTCCCGGAGTCGAGCGTGCCGGAGGCGTACCCCTGCTCGAGGCGGCCCGCGATATCGTTCAGCTCCACGAGGCTGTCGTCGACCGACCGCCACTCCGCCACGGCCTCGCGCACATAGGGCATGCCGGAGAAATACTGGAAGATGAAGACCATGCCCGGGATGGCCTCGGGAATCACCCCGCCGCGGGCAAAGTCGGCTTCCACCGCCGCATGGGAGAAGTGGCCGCTGGCGATGGCGTCGCGCGCCTGCCTGTCGGCCAGGAGCACCGCGTAGTTCCGCCGGAAGCCTGCCAGGTCCTCGGGCCGGCCGTGGGCGGCATATTCGTCCAGATCGATGACGGCCTGCTTCTGGGCCTTCGACCACAGACTCTCGCCGTTGAGGAAACCGGCGAGAGTGACCTGCGTCTGCATTGCGGCCCAGGTCAGGGTGAGGATCAGCCCCACGACCGCCACGAGCGCATAGGCCAGGGGCCTCAGGCGTCGCGACAGGAGTTGCTGGTGGCTGGCCTCTGACCGCATCGAACCCTCAAATCAAGAAAACCTCATGGATAGTGCGCCAGTTGCCGGACAACTTGCGAGTCACGCAGCCGCCTCGTTCCACTTGCGCACCATGCCCGCCGCGTCCATGCAGCGGTCGAGGGTGATGCTCATGCTTACATAACTGCGGCGCACACACTCCCTTATGTGCTCCACCTGGTCCACAGGCGGGTTCCCGCCAAGCAGCGTGC
This sequence comes from Luteibacter jiangsuensis, assembly GCF_011742555.1. Taxonomy (GTDB): domain Bacteria; phylum Pseudomonadota; class Gammaproteobacteria; order Xanthomonadales; family Rhodanobacteraceae; genus Luteibacter; species Luteibacter jiangsuensis. The sequence continues at coordinate 682,069 of NZ_JAAQQR010000003.1, read as the reverse complement.
ACACGATTTCCAGCGCTTCCCATGGATGCGTATCGTCGTAGGCGGCGTGGAGCTGCAGCCAACGAAGACCTGCTTTCCGGCCGGAAACCGGCAGGCTTTCGGCATAGGTTGTGCTTTCGTAGACGATCTGCGACCAGTCTCCGGTCGCCCCCTCCACCGCATAATTGGTCGCGGCGATGCCGGCGGCCAGCGAATCGTTGCGGCTTACCTCCTCGCACCAGTCGGCGAGGGCCTGCGTGCCCTTCGGCGGCTCCGCGGTCAGCACGTCGGCCCGGGAAACCCCGGCGCTCTCCGCCCAGTTCAGCCAGTACTCCGCATGGTTCTGCTCCACGCGGATGTTGCGCACCAGCCAGCGCCGGGCAAGATCGTCCCCGGGGCTGCGACCGAAGCGGGTCTTCAGCAGGCTGTGCGACATGTAGCCCGGAAAGCGCTCGATGACGGGCCATACCCCCACCATGAAGTTGCGGGTGGTCTGCCGGTCGAGCGTGGCGGCACACATGGCCGTCCACATCTCATGACTGACGATACCGCGGCGCGCATCCTCACAGGAGGCGACCATGTCCTGTGCCCAGGTCGGATAGCTGGCGATATCGGTCTGCGGACCGGTGAGTTCGAAACGTGCGTTCATATAGATCTCCCTAAGGATCTGCCAAGGATGGTCGGACGAGCCGAGGCGCCCCGCGGCCCGCCCTGGTACCGGCCCCGTTGCGGGGCCGAAGGCCATTAGGGCACATCGCCGGCAGGTCTTCTCCGCGAGCCGGGCCGGCCCCTGCGCCTAGTCCATCGGTCATGCCCACAAGTCCCCCGGCGGCGACTATCGTGTGCGTACCAATCACGAAGGGCACCTTCCATGGCCACCATCCATCGGCTCCTAGCCGCCTCGATCGCCTGCGGGCTCGCTTCCACCAGCGCATTCGCGGCACAGCCGTCGGGCATCGACCTGAAGGGCATCGACCACTCGGTGCAGCCCGGCGACGACTTCGACGGCTATGCCAACGGCACGTGGAAGAAGACCGCCGAGATTCCGGCCGACCGGGCCAGCACGGGCGTATTCCTCGAGGTCTTCCAGAAGGCCGAGAAGCGGAACGCCGAACTCATCAAGGCCGCGGGCGAAGGCAACCCGGCAGCGGGCAGCAACGAGCGGCTGATTGCCGACTATTACAAGGCTTACATGGACGAGGCCGCCATCGAGAAAGCCGGCCTGGAACCGCTGAAACCGGCGCTGGCGAAGATCGACGCCATCAAGGACAAGGGCGAACTTTCCACCGCCCTCGGCGCGCAGCTGCGGGCCGATGTGGATCCGATCAACGCGACCAACCTCGACACCGAGCACCTGCTCGGGCTGTTCGTTGCGCAGGGGCTGGAAGATCCCTCCAGGAATGTCCCCTACCTGTTGCAGGGCGGCCTGGGCATGCCCAACCGCGACTACTACCTCAAGAACGACAAGGACATGGTCGAGACGCGCACGAAGTATCAGGCGTACGTGCAGGCGATCCTTACCGAAGCCGGCACGCCCGATGCGGCGGCGAAGGCCAAGGCCATCGTGGCGCTGGAAACGAAGCTGGCGCAGGCGCAGCTGTCGATCGTGGAAAGCGAGGACATCCACAAGGCCAACAACCCATGGCCGCGCACCAGCTTCGCCACGAAGGCTCCGGGCATCGACTGGAACGCCTACTTCAAGGCCGCCGGCCTCGACGACCAGCCCACCTTCATCGTGTGGCAGCCGTCCACCGTCACGAAGTTCGCTGCCCTCGTGGCCAGCGAGCCCCTCGACACCTGGAAGGCCTGGCTGCGTTTCCACACCATCAACGAGAACGCCTCGGGCCTTCTGCCCAAGACCTACGACGACCTCGCGTTCGGCTTCTACGGCAAGACGCTCACCGGCACGCCGAAGCAGCGCGACCGCTGGAAGCGCGGCGTGAGCCGCGTGAACGTCGACCTCGGCGATGCCGTGGGCCAGATCTACGTGAAGAAGTACTTCCCCGCGTCCTCCCGCACGGAAGTGCAGGACATGGTGAAGAACATCCTGAAGGCCTTCGACGAGCGCGTGGACACACTTGACTGGATGTCGGCGGGCACGAAGCAGAAGGCAAAAGCGAAGATCGCCACCATCAAGGTGGGCGTCGGGTACCCCGACACCTGGCGCGACTACTCCGGGCTGGAAGTCCGTCCGGACGATCCGCTCGGCAACCACCAGCGCGCCGAACTTGCCGAATATCGGCATCAGGTCGCCAAGCTGGGCAAGCCGGTGGACCGCGACGAATGGTGGATGACGCCGCAGACGGTGAACGCCGTGAACCTGCCCCTGCAGAACGCGCTCAACTTCCCGGCCGCGATCCTCGAGGCCCCGTTCTTCGACCCGAAGGCGGACCCGGCGGCCAACTACGGTTCGATCGGCGCGGTGATCGGCCACGAGATCAGTCACAGCTTCGACAACACCGGCGCGGAGTTCGACGCGCAGGGACGCCTCGCCAACTGGTGGACGCCGGCCGACGAGAAGCACTTCAAGGAAGCCGGCCAGCGGCTGGTGGCGCAGTTCAACCAGTACGAAGCGCTACCCGGCCTGCACATCAACGGCCAGCAGACGCTGGGCGAGAACATCGCCGACGTGTCTGGCCTTGCCATCGCCTATGCCGCGTACAAGGAAAGCCTGGGCGGCAAGCCGGCGCCGGTGATCGACGGGCTTACCGGCGACCAGCGCTTCTTCCTCGCCTTCGCGCAATCGTGGCGCACGAAGACGCGCGACGCCGCGCTCCGTCAGCAGGTCATCGGCGACGGCCATGCGCCGGGCCAGTTCCGCGCACAAACGGTACGCAACCTCGATCCCTGGTACGACGCGTTCCAGCCGAAACCGGGGCAGAAGCTGTACCTCGACCCGAAGCAGCGCGTGCGGATCTGGTAACCGCACGCCCCTACGACCGGCCGCGGCGGATTCGCCGCTCCACCGCGGCCAGCGCGGCGTCGATCGTCAAGGCCAGGGCGCCCACCAGTAGGGCGCCCTGCACGACATAGGCGGCGTTGTTCCCGACCAACCCCTCGACGATGGGTGAGCCCAGCGTCGTCGCGCCCACGGCCGAGCCGATGGTGGCCGTGCCGACACTCACGATGGCCGAAAGGCGAACACCCGTCATGATGGGTCCGGCGGCCAGCGGCAACTCCACGTCGAGCAGGCGTCGCCAGCGGCCGTAGCCCATGCCGTCGGCCGCGTGCAACACGGGCTTCGGCACCTGGTCGAGTCCTGCCACGGTCTGGCCCAGCACGGGCAGCACGCCGTACAGCGCAAGCGCCAGCAAGGTCGGTGCGGCGCCGAAGCCGAGCAACGGCACGGCAATGGCGAGAACCGCCACGGGCGGCACCGTCTGGCCGATGACGGCAACCGCACGCACCGTGGGAAGCAACGAGCGACCCGCCGGACGCGTGGCCACGATGCCGAGCCCCAGGCCCACCGCCACCGCGACCGACGTGGCCGCCACGACGAGGCCCACGTGCGAAAGTGTCAGCGCGACGAACGAATGCCGCGAGTACAGCGGATGCGAAACCTCCGGCTGCCACGCATGGAACCAGGCAGCCGAGTACGGCAACGCCACGAGGAGCGCGACGAGCAGCCCCAGCGAAACGGCTGCCTTCATGCGCGCCGGCTCACGAGATCGGCCAAGACGATCGCACCCACCCTCTCGCCGCGCACGTGCACCGGCAGGCGGTCGCGCCCCTGGGTGAGCATGGCGCCAAACGCGTCCTGCAACGAGGCCTCCGCATCGACCGGATCGCCGTCCGCCTGCTCGCCACGACGCATGTTGTCGCCGACAGTGCGTACGGCCAGCTCGCGCAGGCGAGCGCGCGTGCCGCCCACGAAGTCGCGCACGCGGTCGTCCGCCGGCGCGTGCAGCAGATCCAGCGGCGAGCCCACCTGCACAAGGCCTCCGTCGAGCATCAGCCCCACACGATCGCCAAGCCCGAACGCCTCGTCCATGTCATGGGTGACGAAAAGGATCGTGGTGCCGGTGTCGCGCTGAATCGCTTTCAGGCTGGCCTGGAGGGATTCGCGCGTGAGCGGGTCGAGCGCACCGAACGGCTCGTCCATGAGCACGATGCGCGGCCTCGCGGCCAGCGCCCTGGCCACGCCGACGCGCTGCTGCTGTCCGCCCGACAGCGTATGGGGGTAACGCGAGCCCATGCCCGGTTCGTCCAGATGCAGCAGCGCGAGCAACTCGGCGGTACGCGCGCGGATCTCGTGCGGAGGCCAATGCAACAGGCGCGGCACCGTCGCGATGTTTTCGGCCACCGTGCGGTGCGGGAACAGCCCCACCGACTGGATCGCGTAGCCGATGCCACGGCGCAGGGTTTCCGCATCGCGCGTCACCACGTCCTCGCCGTCGATCCGCACCTGCCCGGCGTCGACCGGAACGAGCCGGTTCACCGTGCGCAGCAGGGTGGACTTGCCCGAGCCCGACGGCCCTACGAGCACGAAGAACTCGCCGCTTTCGATGCGCAAGGAAAGGTCGTCGATCACCACCTGTCGACCGAAGTGCTTGTGGACGTGGTCGAACTCGATCATGCGCGACGCTCCGTGAGGGCCAGCAGCCCCTGGAAAAGAAGATCGACGACAAGCGCCAGAGCGATGATGGCCAGTGTACCGAGCAACACCATGTCCATCGCACCCTGCCCGATGCCGAGAAAGACGAAGCGGCCGAGCCCTCCCGCACCGATCAGCGCCGCGACCGCCGCAAGGCCGATCGTCTGCACCGCGACGATGCGCAGCCCGGCGAGCAGCACCGGCCATCCCAGAGGCAGCTGCACGCTCCACAGCAATTGCGCCCGGCTCATGCCCAGGCCGCGCGCCGCTTCGCGTGCGTCGGCCGGCACGGCATCCAGGCCGGCGACGGTGTAGCGCACCACCGGCAGCAGGGCATACAGCAGCAGCGCGAAGACCGCGGGCGCGCCGCCGGTGCCACCGAAACCCAGCGCACCCAACGCGGGCCAGGCATGTGCAAGCCAGGCGAACGGCGCAATAAGCAAGGCGAACAGCGCCAGCGACGGCACCGTCTGCAGGAAGGCGAGCGTGCCCACCAGCGCACCGTTGGCGCGGCCCGTGCGCCACACCCACCAGCCTAGCGGCGCTCCGAAGGCAAGCGCGAGAACCAGCGTGACGGCGGCAAGACGGAGGTGTTCGCCGAGCGCGGCGGAAAACGGTGCGCGCTGAGCCTGCCATTCGCGCACGAGCGACAGGCCGTCGAACGCACCCAGGGCGGAAGCCGCCACGATCGCCGCGAGCGCGGCAATCCATGCGCCCGCCTGCCATGGCTTGCGCATGCCGCGGAGGCGATCGAGAAGCAGCAGGGCGGCGGCGAGCCAGCCGAGCCAGAAACCCGCGCCAGGCTGCACCCGTGTGAACGGTGTGGCATGCGCGAGCACGTCCCGCGCGTCCGCGCCGGCCAGCAGCGGAAAACCCGCCACACCCGTCCAGGCGAGCAAGGCCAGGACCCATCGCCCCGCCGGGGCGGTGACGAAGGAACAGGCAACGATCAACAGCCACCCTCCCGTCAGCAGCCATGCATGCGGGCTCAGCGCTTCGCCGGTGAGCAACCGGTTGGGTGCGACGCGAACAAACGCCGGGAACCACGCCGCGGCCAGGCCGACCGCCGACAACACCCATACCGGCAACGCCTGCGCCCTCACTTCAGCAATCCCTGCGAACGAAGGTAATCGTCCGCCACCTTGGCGGCATCCTCGCCGTCGATCTGCGTGCGTGCATTGAGCTGACGAAGCAGCTCCACGGTCAGCGGACGGAACGCGGCCTCCAGCGATGCCCGCATCCCCGGATAGCGCCGGAGTACCTGTTCGCGGACCACCGCGGCCGGTTGGTACACCATTTCCACGTGTGCGGGATCGTCCAGCACCGTGAGCCCCGTGACCGCGATGGCGCCATCCGTGGAGTAAACCATGCTCGCATTCACACCGGAGATGCCTTCCGCCGCCGCCTTGATCGTCGCCGACGTGTCGCCGCCTGCCAACACCAGCAGTTGCTCGCCGCGCAGCGTGAAACCGTACGCGGACTGGAACGCCGGCAACGCCGCGTCGCTCTCCACGAATTCCGCGGAGCCGGCCAGCAGCACCTTGCCGCCGGCGTTCACCCAGCGCGCAAAGTCCCGTAGCGAGCGCAGGCCTTCGCGCTTCGCCACGTCGCCGCGCACACCGATGGCCCAATGGTTGTCGGCAGGCGCGGGGGCCAGCCAGACCAGGCGGTTCGCTGCGAGATCCAGCGAGGCCGCCAGCGCGTACGCCTTCGCGGGATCGCGGAACGCAGGGTCGCTCTCGCGATGGAAGAAGAACGCCGCGTTGCCGGTGTACTCCGGATAGACGTCGAGGTCGTCATTCAACAGCGCACGGCGCACGATGGAGGTGGGGCCGAGCTGCGTGCGGTCGACCACGGGCACACCCGCATGGCGAAGCACCTGCAACACGACCTGCCCCAGCAACGCACCTTCGTTGTCCGCCTTCGAGCCGACCCGTACCGGTTCCTGCGCATGCGATGCGAAGGTCATCAGCGCCAGGGCGAACACCGCGAGGCGGCGCACCTCAGCGGCCCAGCATCTGGGCGAAACCGAGTTTGAAGGCGTCGTCGATCGGCGTGGCGCCCACGCTGTCGGGCAGCGCGGCGTAACGCGCCTCGAAACGCCTCACCTCTGCGGCGAACCGTTCCGCCCTGCCGGCGTCGTCGCCCTCCTCCACTGCATAGGCGAGCACGCGGGCGGCCTGTCCCGCCAGATTCACGTCGTCGGGTAGCGCGGAGATGTCTCCCCATACCTGCTTCAGGTACTTCACGGCATCGCCTGCGCGACGCATGCGGTGCAGAAGCCCGGGCGGCGGCGCATGCTCCGGCGCGAAGCGCGCCACGACGTCCTGCGGCTCGTCGACGGACACCGGCCCGAGGTCCACACGGATGCACAGCCATGCGGCGTCGAACAGCCAGGTACGCGGCTTCGGTTCGGCGCTGTAAGGCAGCGGCTCGCCGTTGACTTCCACGCTCTCCGGGATGCCGGCATCCAGCAACTCCACCACGTACGACCGCGTGGCGGGACGGTCGCGGTAGTCGCCACGCATGGCATCCAGATGCACGCGTTGCACCTGCTCGGCGCGCCAGCTCGTGATGCGCGTGGTGGCGAATTCGCCACGCCGGTAACCCTGGCTCGTGCCGTCGTCGTCGTACAACGACGTGCAGCCCTCCTCGCCGGGGAACACCTGGAGAATGAGGCAGTCCGGCGGAGTGGACAGATCGTGCAAACCTTCCGGGTAAAGCGGCACCACGCTGCCCGGGCGGACGAAGATCGGAATTTCTCCCAACGTGTACGAGCGCGCCAATACCTTGCCACCTTCGAACGACTCCGCGCCATCGCGGCTGTACCACAGGCCAGGCGGCAGCCAGACCGGGAACGGCGCGGTGCCGTCGGCCCCCGCGGGCACGGTGACCGGCGCAACGAGGATGTCGTCTCCGAACATGTACTGCCCCGGATACGCATAGGCTTCGTCGTGCTCCGGCCAGTGGTAGTACATGGGCCGCACGATCGACACGCCGGTGTCGAAGGCAGCCCGGGCCGCGGCGTAGATGTAGGGGGCAAGCTGGTAGCGCAGGCGGATCGCCGCGAAGATGGCGTCGCCGTAAGGCGGTCCGAAATGCCATGGCTCCTTGTGCAGGCTCGCTTCTTTCGCCGAATGCGTGCGCAGCACCGGGCTGAACACGCCCAGTTGCATCCAGCGCGCATACAGCTCCGGGTCCAGGTGGCGCTCGGGCCGGGGAATCTTCTTGTCGAAGGTGTGCCCGCCGATGTCGTGGCTCCAGTACCCATAGAGCACGTTCGACGCCATCGACGTGAAGTGCGGCTGGTAGGCCAGCGACGTCCACGAGATGACGCTGTCGCCGGAGAACCCGATGGGATAACGGTGGTTCCCGAGGCCGCCCCAGCGGTGATAGATGAGCCCGCGACGATCGGCATCGCGCTCCATCTCGGTGAAGAACACATGGTTGAGCCACCAGGTGTTCGAAAGACCCGGATGGCTTTTCGATTCCGGCCACTGCTGCCAGTCGAGCCACCAGAAATCCACGCCCTGCGCCTCCAGCGGGCGCAGCACGGTGTCGAACAGCGCGCGCATGTACGGCTGCGACGCGCCTTCGAACGGAATGGGTGCCTGCGTGGAGGTATCCCAGGAAAGTGCCTTCGCCATCGCTTCGTACCGTTCCTCGTGCGGCATGACGCCGGACGCGGGATGCAGGTTGAGCGTGATGCGCAGGTTCTGTCCATGCGCCCAGCGCATGAACGCCTCCGGGTCGGGAAAGAGGCTGCGGTTGAACGTGTAGCCGGTCCAGCCCGAGGCTTCGCCGAAAACGTCCTCGTGTTCATGGCCGGGCCGAAGCGAAAGGCCCGGCGTGGTGTGCCAGTCCATGTCCAGAACCAGCACGTCGAGCGGAATGCGTTCCTTTTCGAAGCGCGCGCCCAGCGTGCGCAGCTCCTCGTCGGAATAGTTCCAGTAGCGCGACCACCAGTACCCGAACACGAAGCGCGGCGGAATGGGCTGCGGCCCGGCGATGGCCGCGAAGTCCGCGAGCGCGGCGCGGTAGTCGGTCCCGTAGCCGAAGAAATAGAGGTCCTGGCGCTCGCCGGCCGGCCGTTCCGTCACCCAGTCCTGCGCGTCGATGCCGAAGCCGTCGGTGTCGTCGACCAGGTGCCATCCGTCTCGCGCGATGAGCCCATCTTCCAGTGGAAGCTTGCTGCCGTCCTGCCACGTGTCGCCGTCGTAGCGGTCCAGTGTGCGGTACGTGCCGCCGAGGTTCTCCTTCTGCGCATCGCCGGGATTCCACGTGACGGGGTTGCCGTCGCGCCGGACGAGGATCGCGAGGTTCGCGGCGCCGAAACGTCCGGTGCCCTTCTCGTAGCGCACGCGCAGCTGACCCGTGTCGATCTCGATGAAGCGGCCGTCTTCACTCAGCGTGAAAGGAGGCACTTCCAGGGCACGCTGGACGACGACCTGCGTCCGGCCGTCACGGAACGCCCCTTCGGCGCTCCATTCAAGGCGAACAAGGCGCGGGGTGAGTACCGTGAAGCGCACGTCGCCGCGTTCCACCATGGCCTCGGGCCGTGCGGCCGCATCGGTGCCGGCGCGGCTTTCTGTCGTGGCGTGCATGGGCTGGCGTCACCTCTTTTCGAAACGGAGGTGGGCCATTATGACTCAGAGCAGCACGCAGCGATTCCTTCCTGCGCGTTTCGCCGCATAGAGTGCGCGGTCTGCACGGTCGAACGCGTCGGTCGCCTCCTCGTGGGCGTCGAAGCGTGTGATGCCGCCTGACATGGTGATCGTCACCGGCCTGGAACTGGCATGGAAGGCCAGGGCCTCCACGGTGAGGCAGAGGCGTTGCGACAGCATTTCCGCATCGGCAGGCGCCGTATCGTGAAACACCACCACGAACTCCTCGCCGCCATAGCGCGCAACGAACGCGCGCCCCTCCAGCTCGCGCGCAAGGGTCTGCCCGACGATGCGCAGCACGGCGTCGCCGGCGGCATGGCCATACGCGTCGTTGATGGATTTGAAGTGATCGATGTCGAAGGCACCCACGCACGCCACGGCGCCGCGGCGCACCTCGCTTTCCACCTCCGCCATGCGGCGTTCGTAGGCGAGGCGGTTCGGCAGTCCGGTGAGACCGTCGGTCAGGGCCAGTTCGTGTTCGCGTCGCAACGAGTCCTGCAAGCTGGTGGTCTGGCTTTCCAGCTCCTCCACGCGGTCGCGCATGCGTTCCGCGCGATGCCGGTACGCCGCCAGCCTGGCGTCTTCACGTTCACGGTACTCGCTGAAATGGCGGTCGATGAGCGACAGCCGCGCGTTCACTTCGGCCTGCAGGCTGGCGAGATCGCTCGCGGCGAGCGTCTTTTCGCCGAGTGCGCGCATCTCCTCGCGAACGCGTGCGTCCAGCTCGTGGCTACCGCCTTGCCCACTTCGTGCCGCTTCCAGTTCTCCGGCGAGGAACCGGGTCACGTCGCCGAGACGCGCGCTCACCGTCGCCAGCAATTCCTGGAGCCGGGCGATATCGGCACGAAGGGCTTCGACGGTCGCCGCGTCCTCGCCGCCCTCGGTCTGCGAGTCGTCGTCCAGCCGGGTGACGACGCCGGCCAGCGCGTCGAGCATCGGTTCGATCGAAGCGGGTGACGGCTTGCCGCGCAACTCGGCCGTCAGGCGTTCCAGGAGGGCAGCAACCTCGGCGCCGGGCGCGGTGACCAGGGCGGCGAGACGGAGCGACAGCCGGCGCAGCACTTCCTCGACGGCGCGGAACTCGCGCTCGTCGCTTTCCATCCGTTCCAGCGCAAGATGGTACTTGCGCTCCCAGACACCCTCGTCCAAGCAATTCCCCGGTTTCATGGCCCTGGGACATCGTACGACGAAGCGGGCTCCAGCCGTTGACGGCGCGCAACATGCGCCGGGGAGGTCAAAGGGAGGACGAAGCCCACGCCGTGTCGCGAGCTCGCGACACCACGGCTCGGCCGTGGGCTAGCGCGACCGTCTGCTCGGCAAGGGCCGCGACGCCCGGACGATGCGACACCACCAGCAGGATCGTCTCCGGCAGGCGCCGCTTCAGGACTGCGAGTACCCTCAGCTCCGATGCCGCGTCCAGTGCGCTGGTGGCTTCGTCCAGCACGGCCAGCCTCGGCCGCCGGAGGATCACCTGCGCCAGGAGGAGCCGCTGCAGTTCGCCCCCGGAGAGCCGGCTCGATGCGCCGGCCAGTGCCGTGTCCAGGCCCTCCGCGACGTCGTCGAGGCGACGTGCCAGGCCCACATCCGACAGCACCTCCCGCAAGCTGGCCTCGTCGGCTTCGGGCGCGGCCCAGGCCAGACACTCGCGCACCGAGTGCTGCCACAGGCGAACCCCCTGGCTCACGTAGGCGCCCTTGCGCACCAGGCCGCGGTAGGTCGTGAAGTCGATGTCCGCGGTACCCATCCGTGCCGCGAACGTCTCCGGCGAAACCATGCCTGCCAGGACGTCCACGAGACTGGTCTTGCCGATGCCGGAATCGCCGGCGATCAACGTGAGTTCCCCAGGCACGAGGTCGAGAGCCGAGACCTCCACGCCCCGCGCCGGCGGACGCACGCGCATGTGCCGGATCGTCACCGCGACCGGCGCCGGCGCGGCCGCATCGGCAGCGGCCGGTTCGGCATCGATGTTCATGTAGCGCTGCCACAGGGCCAGGGCCGGCGCCGCCGAACGCAACTGCTGGAAGCTCTGCCGCGTGGTGGCGACATAAGGCAGCAGACGCCCCAGGAGGAGGCACACGGCCACCAGCGATGCCGCGTCGATCCCGTGCCAGCGCCGGGCCAGCATGAAGAGACCGGCGATGCCCGCGGCCGCGACCAGTTCGAGCAGGAGCCTGCCCGACGCGATCAGTTCCAGTTGGCGCGCATAGCCCCGGCACAGGTCGGCAGCGACTTCGCCGTAGCTTGCCTTCTCCGCCTCCTCGCGCCCGAACGAACGCACGTGGCGAAGCCGTCGCGGCAGGTCCTCGCTATGCCAGAACAGGCGCGTCATGCCGGCGACGTAAGCCTTTCCCACCTCGGCCTGTTCGTGCGCGAACGCACGCGATGCGACAAGGCCTGCCAGGGCGAACACCGGCACGGCAAGCATCAGCGGCGGCGCGACCCAGAACGCGAACGCGACATTCACCGCCGCGGTGCTGCCTGCGACGAGCAGTTGCTGCAACGCGCTGAAACCCTGCACTGCGATCTCGGTATTGTGCGTGAGCACGTTCGCGATCTCCGCCGACGTGGCATTCGCCAGCGCAGGTAGCGGCGCCTCCACCAGACGCGCCTGCACACGCCTGCGCAGGGCCATGCCATAGCGCGCCGTCAACTGCGCACCCCGTTGCGACGCATGCCAGCGCAGCAGGGCGAACACTGCCGTGGCAACGGCGAAAACGATCACGGGTCCGTCGCCCTGGGGCGACGGAAGCAGGAACCCGGGCAACGAAAGCGCGTGCGCCGGCTGCACCAGTGGCACGAGCAACAAGGCGGCAATGCTGCCCACCAGCGCCGATGCCAGCGACAGCCCCACGTATGCCGCGATCTTCCGCCGCTCGCCGCGCGGCAGCGTGTCCAGCATGGCACGCAGCGGCGACGCGTCGCGAGCGCGGGCGTCGGTCACGTCAGCCCGCGCCGCGGGCACAGTCGAACAGCGGGGCCAGCGCCCGGATCGCATCGCGAGGGTGCGCGCCACGGCGCAAGCGATAGACGCCGGCACGAACGATCTTCTGCACGAAGCGATCCCACCCCACCTGTCCGCTGCCATAGGGCTGATCGTCCGCCAGCATGGGGGCGGCGAATTCCCAGGGAATGCTGTCCAACAGTCCGCGCGTGGCGTCGCCCGGCTCGTCCGTTACGAATACGGCCGCCACGATGCGCAGCGGCGCGGGTGCGGCGAGACCGGCGCGCCCGCGCAAGTCGGCCTCGTGTTTGACGACGCCGCTGCGCCGGCGGATGACGGGTGCCTGTTCGATCCACTCGCGCGCCGCGGGATCGTCGACGAAACGCAAGGTGTCCGACTTCACGTGAAGAAAGTTCGCCACGCCGGTGGCGAGCAGGCTCTCGGCATGCACGAACACGCTGTCTTCCGCCAGCATCTGCATGCCGGCGAGCAGCGCGTGCAACGCGAGCGTGGACTTGCCCGCGCCGCTTGCGCCAAGCAGGAGCACACCCAACCCGTCCTTGCCGATGCATGCGCCATGCAGCGGCACCAGGTTCAGCACGCGCGATGCGAGAAGGAACACCGCGAACTCGATCAGTTCGTAGCGCACGTGATAGGGGAACGCGAGCATGTCTTCCGAGACGACGACAAGCCCACGACGCTGCGCGGGCACCAGCAGCACGTAATTGCACGCGTCCACGACACCGCAGAGCAGCCCCTTGCCTCCCTGCGTGCGCACGGGCGGCGGCTCGGTGAGCGCCGATCCCGCCGTGCGGGGCACCAGGCGCAGTTCGACATGGAACTCCGGAGACAGCCCGGGGAAGCGATGCGCCGGCAGGCAGCCATAGGCTGCCTCGACCAGTTCGAGCAAGGCGATGCTGTCGCTCTCGAAGCGGAAGCGACCGCCGAGCACCTGGCGGCTCATGCAGATGGCCGGACGCAACCGCTCGCCGAACGGGTCGGCACGGGGATCGTCGCGGGTGAGGAATTCGCCTGGATGAATCATTGCCCATGGGTGCCACACACCGCGGGAATGGTTGTGCAGCCAGAGGCAACCTCGGTGGCAGGGCCGGGCACTCATGACCATGGCAGCGTCGCCCTCGCGGCGTCCCGATGGTTCCGTTCGAGGCTTCCAACCGATGCTGAAGATCCAGGTAGGCCACTCCTATTTCCTGCGCTACGACAGGAAACAGTGGGAGCGCGGCAAACCCTATCCGCCGTTGGCGACCATACAGATCGCCGCCCTGCTCCGCCGTATGGGACACGAGCTTTCGCTGTTCGATGCCATGCTGTCCGGCGGCGCGGAGGATTTCCTGCCCGCCTTTCGCGACGCCGCACCCGATCTGGTGGTGTTCTACGAAGACAACTTCAACTTCCTGACCAAGATGTGTCTTGGCCGCATGCGCGAGGCGGCCTGCCGCATGATCGGCGAAGCGCATGCCGCCGGTGCCCGCGTGATCGTCGCAGGCTCGGACGCCTCCGATCACCCGGAACCGTTCCTTGCCGCCGGTGCCGACGCGGTGCTCACAGGCGAAGGCATCGGCGCGCTGCTCGCGCTCGTGGACCGGCTGGAGCGCGACCCGCACATCGACGACGAAGCCTGGACGGCCGGCTTGCCGGGCGTAGCCACGCGCACCGGCGACGGCGTCAGGCGTGCGCACATGGGGCCACGGCCGCCCGATCCGCGCGTCGTGGGGCAGCCCGCATGGGACCTGCTCGACGTGGAGCGTTACCGCCGCTTCTGGCACGAGCGGCACGGCTATTTCAGCCTCAACATGGCCGCGTCGCGCGGCTGCCCCTTCCGCTGCAACTGGTGCGCCAAGCCCATCTGGGGCAATCACTACAATCAGCGGCCGGCGCGCGAAGTGGCCGACGAGATGACCTGGCTCAAGCGGACGTACCGGCCCGATCACATCTGGATGGCCGACGACATCTTCGGCTTCCGCGCCGACTGGGTGGGCGAATTCGCCGAGCGCCTGGAAGAAGAAGACGGTTCGATTCCCTTCACCATCCAGACGCGTGCCGACCTCGCCAGCGAGCGCATGTGCGCCGCGCTCGCGAAGGCCGGTTGTGCGGAAGCATGGATCGGCGCGGAAAGCGGCAGCCAGCGCGTGCTCGACCGCATGACGAAAGGCACGAGCGTGTCCGAGCTCATCGGTGCCCGGCACCGGCTCGGCGTCCATGGCATCCGCGTGGGATTCTTTATCCAGCTGGGCTACATCGGCGAACAGCTCGACGACCTGCTGGCCACGCGCGAGCTGGTGGCCGAGGCCGCACCGGACGATATCGGCGTCAGCGTGTCCTACCCCCTTCCCGGCACGAAATTCTTCGAGGAAGTGAAGGCGCAACTCGGCCGCAAGACGCATTGGGAAGACAGCGCCGACCTGGCGATGATGTTCCGCGGCGCCTACGACTCCGATTTCTACCGCGCCTTCCGCGACCTGTTGCACGAGCAGGTGACGCTTCGGCAAGCGCCACCCGACAGGAACGCCGAGGCGTCGCTGCGCAAACGCTGGGACGCGCTCATCGCAAGCGAGCGAGCGCATCGCAGCGAGGCCCCCACGCCCGCGTCGCCCATGGCGCTGCAAAGCGTCGCCCTCCCCCTCCTCTGAAGCCCACCATGACGCCTTCGCTCAAGCTCGTCCGCCGCGGATTGCGCGACACCACCGAGATCCTCGCGAACGAGCTTGCGCGAGCGCTTCCCGGCACCGACACGCCCGCCTGGAGCGAACTCGAGTGGCGGCTCGCCATGGCGGCGGCCGCCGCCCACGGCATTTCGCCGTCGCTCTGCCGGTTCACCACATGGCAGCGGCCGGCGTGGCGCCGTTTCCTGGTGGAGCAACGCGGACACGTGGAGCAACGGCACCAGCGCATCGCCGATCTGCTCCGTCGGATCGACGCTGGCGCGCGCGCCAGCGGCCTGCCGCTCATGGCGTTGAAAGGTGCGGCGCTGCATGCGCTGGGTCTTTACGCCGCGGGAGACCGGCCCATGGCGGATATCGACCTGCTCGTCGACGACACGCACGCGGACGCGACGGCGGACCTCCTCGTCTCGCTCGGCTATGAAGCCTCGTTCACGCAGTGGAAGCACCGTGTGTTCAAGCCCCGCGACGCCTCGCCTGTCATGGCGCTGGGGGAGCATTGCGATACGCCGGTCAATATCGAGCTGCATACGCGTATCCATGAACGCCTGCCCGTCGCCACCGTGGACATCACCGCGCAGGTACGGACGGCCGACGCCACGCCCGGCATCCATCCCTATCCGTCCCCCGGCGCACTGATGAGCCACCTGCTGCTGCATGCGGCAGGGAACATCTGCGGACGCAGCCTGCGCTTCATTCACCTCAACGACATCGCCCTGCTGGCCACGCGCATGACGCCGGCCGACTGGCTGCCGCTATGGGCCGGCGAGACACCATGGTGGGCGCTGCCGCCGCTGCGCCTCGTGGCCCGCTATTACCGCGGCGCCGTTCCGGCGTCCGTGCTGGGCAGTCTGGAACGGGATTGCCCGCCGCTGCTTCGCGCCTTCACGCGCTACCAGACACTGAGCAGCCTGTCCTGCTCCAATCTGTGGCTCAACGCCTTGCCCGGCCTGGAATGGTCGCGCTCGCCACGCGAAGCGGTGCGCTACCTTCGCAACCGCTTGCGGCCGACACAAGAGAGCGTGCAGGAACGCAAGGACATGCTGCGCACGCAGGCATGGCTGCAAGACCAGCCCTGGGTCACCCTCGGCCACCGTCGTCGCCTGCTTACCTGGCTCACGCGTCCGGTGCCGCGCATGGACACGCTCTACGTGGTGCGCAAGGCGCTGGAACATGGGGCACCGCTTCCAGGCTGACACCGTTCCCCGTTCAGCGGCGCACGGCCTCTTCGTAAAGGGCCTCGAAGCAAGCGGCCGTATGGTCCGCGTTTTCGACGAGCGCGAGCTGTTGCGCCTGCCGGGCGAGGTGCAGCCGCAGGTCGTCGTCGCCGAGCACCATGGCCACGGCGGAGGCCAGCGCGTCCGCATCGCCCACGGGAACGGCGAGCGCCGCCGCTGGCGCCCATTCGACGAGGTGTCCGACCGCCGTGCCGACCGTGGGCACGCCGGCTACCGCGGCCTCCAGCAGAACCAGGGGCCCGGCCTCGTGCAGCGACGACATCACGAGAAGATCGGCCGATGCCATGAGCGGGCGCAACTCGCGCTGGGTGCGAAAGCCGAGGAAACTCACCCGCTCCTCTAGGCCGAGGGTGCGTGCAAGCTGCTGGATCTCGCCGCCGAGCGTGTCCACGCCGACGACGCGAAGATCGAAGTCCACGCCTGCGTCGGACAGCTTGCGCATGGCCCGCAGCAAGGTCGAAGGGTCCTTCACCCTGTTCAGGCTGGCGACGTGGATGAGCCGGGCCGGCCCGCCGGTGCGCGCGCGCGGCGGCAGCGGCGCCCATGCCTGCGTATCGACGCCGAGGGGCACGCGCCGCGCCGCGATGCCCAGTTCCCGCAGCGAATGCAGTATCGGTGCGCTCGCGGCGGTAACGGCACGCGCCGCACGCAGCACCACCGCCTCGCGCAGGCGGCTGCGCCACTTCCTTCGGCCGCCGTAACCGATGGCCCGCAGCGCCACCAGTTCGCCGCCGGCGATGTGTACGAGGCTGGGAAGGCCAAGCCACCTTGCCGCCACCACCGCAATCAGGCCGCAATGGCCCGAGAAGATCGCATGCACGACGTCGAAGGCGCCCTGCCTGTGTTCTTCGCGGATCGCCTGGATGGCGCGCCATACGGTCCGGCCGGCACCGATGTTGTGCACGGTGGCGCCCGCCAGCGGCCAGGAATCCGGCCGCGCTTCCTGATGCAGGGCGAACACGTGCACGTCGTGATGGAGGGCCAGGCGCGCGATCAGGGCGAGGAAGACGGGAATCACACGCTCCTCTCCGCCGCGGTCCACGCCACCCGGCAACACCAGCGCGATCTTCATGGCGACCCCGAAAGCAGCTGTGCATAGGTATTCGCCCAGCGTGCCCCCAGGGCATCGAACGACAGCGTGCTGTCGAAGTGCGCGCGCACGGTGCCGCGATCGGCCCTCTGCTCCGCCGCGCCGATCAGCGCGTCCGTTAGCGCCGCGGCGTCGGCGCGTGGCCACAGCCTTCCGATGCGCCCGTTCCCGGTGATCGCCCTGAAAGCGGGAATATCCGTCACGACGGGAAACGCACCGCAGGCGAGCGCTTCGAGAAGCGCATAACCGGAACCCTCGGCGAGACTCGCCGACACGAACACATCCGCCGCGCGCAACAGGTGTTCCACCGCCGCGTGGGGTACGTTGCCGAGGAGCTTCACGCGCGTGGCGAGACGCGGATCGCGTTCGATGCGCGCCCGCACCTCCGGCATCAGGGGCGCGGTGCCGAAGGCGCAATACAGCCGCAGGCCGGGCAGCCGTTCGGCCGCCTGCGCCACGCCGTCGAGCATCGTCATGGGGTCCTTGCCAAGGGCGAGATGACCCACGGATACCACGCATGGATCGCCTCGCAGCCCCGTGGCCACGCGCGCCGTCTCACGATCGCCCGGCGTGAAACGGCTGCTGCTTTCCGGTATCGCAAAGATCGGCGTGTCGCGCGGGAACAGGCGTTGCCGCGCGAACGGCTCCGCCTGCGCGACGGACGTGAAGACGATGCCCGAGGCCGCGGCGTACCAGCGACGCCAGGGTAGCCGGCGCCATCCGCGCGGTACGCCGTCCGCATGGTCCTGAAGCAGGATCGGCAACGAGGGTAGCGCGCGCGACACCGCCATCGCATGACGTGCATACGCGAGGCTGTGCACGTGCAGCGCGTCCGCGCCCAGTCCTGCGACGACGCGTGCGGCGCGGCGGCCGAGTTCGCGCGCACGCCGCGTACCGCCGGTACCCACGAATCGGTACGTCACGCCGGCACGCTCCAGCTCGTGGTCTGCGTCGGCCATCTGGACGACCGTCACGCGCGTGCCCCCGCGGCCGACGATCTCGGCGATGTCGGCCAGCGAACGCCAGTGCGCGAACACGTTCTCGGGGGACGCGCCCGGCGGCGCGGGAAGGAAGTTCACCATGGCAACGTGCACGCGCGCTGCCCCGTCAGAGGCCCGAGACCTGCGGCATCCGCAGGCGCACGAGCCGGTTGGCCAGGTTGAGCTCCCACGGACGGTCGTAGCGGCGCCGACGGTAGCGCCACGCCGCCATCGCACTGAGACCGCGCTTGGCCCAGGGCGGCGAGCGCAGGTCCTGCACGGTGGGGAAGCGGCAGCGCAGCACGGTCACGAAATCCTGGATATGCCGGCGCAGGTCGTCGCTCAGCCACGGCGCGTCCGCATGGCAGGCATAGTCCACCCATCGGCGCTCGGTCCATTCCTCCGGCGAGGTGGGAAACACCACCGGATCGCCGTTGAGATCGAGCAAGGGCATCGAGGCACGCTTGCCGCGCTCCTTCTCGTGCTTGCTGCCCTCCGGCAACGGCGTGTAGATATAAACGATGATCTCCGACTGCGGATTGATCTTCTTCAGTTCGCGAATGAACTCGAACGTGTGCAGCGTCTCTTCCTCGGTGTTCACCGGCGGCGCAACCATGAACGAAAGCTCCGGGATCACGCCGTGCCGCCGGCACAGTTCCGCCACCTCGAGGGTCTGGTCCGGTCGCGTGCCTTTGCGTATCTCCTTGAGCATCGCACCGCTGGGCGATTCCGCGCCGATATACGCCATGCGCAGGCGGCTCTTGCGCACCAGCTTCCAGGTGGATTCGGAGAGGTTCAGCAGGGCGTCGGAACGCGCGTAGCACCACCACGGCAGTTCCAGCTTCGCCATGATCTCGAGCAGGGGCACCATGTCCGCTTCGCGGTCGAAGAAGTTATGGTCGAAGAACTGGATGGAGTCGGCGCCGAGCTGATGCTTCAGGTAACCGAGATCGCGTTCCAGGCGCGCGGTGGTGGGCAATGCCGTGGCGCCGCCGAACATCGCCGCCACGCCGCAGAAGGTGCAGCGGAAACGGCAACCGATGGCGGCCTGGTGCGCCGCCGTGCGCCGGCCAAGGAACGTGGGTGCGAGGTAGCGCCGCGGATCGCCGAGCTTGTCGTAAGGCAGCACGATGCCGCTGTTGTCCAGCGAAAAACGCCGGTTGGGGTTGTGCACGACGACGCCATCGTTCTTCCAGGAAAGGCCGCCGATGCGCGACAGGTCGCGTTCGCCCCGTCCCAGCGCCGCGAGGAGTTCCGGCAAGCTCTCCTCGCCCTGCCCGCGTATCGCATAGTCCACGTAAGGCGCGGACAGCGCGGTGTCGGTGTACAGCGTGGGGAAATAGCCGCCCCACACGATCGGGAGGTCGGGGCGGTGTTCGCGGATCGCCTTCGACACGGCGATCGACGGCGCCATCTGCGGCCCTCCCATCACGCTGATGCCGACGGCGTCGAAACGCTCTTCGCCCAGCGCGCGCAGGGTGGCGTCCACCACGTCGCGATCCACATTGCCGTCCACGATGCGGCTGCTGCCGTTCCGGTCGAGGGCCGCCGACAGGTGCAACAGCGACAAGGGAAAGCGCGCGCTGGCGCGCGAGGTGACGGTGGGATTCACAAGAAGCGTGTTCGTGGGCGTCATGACTGCCATCCGGGAACGGAAACGCCAACGCGGCGCAGGAGGAACACCAATGCCACCGGCACCTCGAGCGCCTTGCGGTCGAAGTGCGCGTCTGGGGGAATGTCGCGAGGGTCGAGCATGGGTTCGCGCACCTGTTCGATGGCCAGGCCGAGTCGCGCGCAGGCCGCGTGCCAGTGGCTGTACAGATGTGGCGTATGGCGCGCGGCATAGCGTCGGCCGCCCGCCTTGAAATCGCGAAGCCAGCCCAGCGCGTGCCCGATGGGATGGACGTCGCTGCACACCACGTAACCGCCCGACCGGGTGACGCGGCACAGCTCCGCCAGCGCCGGTTGCAGTGCCTCGACGTGCCCGACGGTGAGACCACACACGGTGAGGTCGGCGGTCGCATCGTCCAATGGCAGGGCGTCCAGACCGCCTTCGCTCAGCACCACGCGCGACATGTCGCTCCCAAGCTCCGTTGCTGCGCGGGCGAGCATGGCCGGCGACAGATCCACACCGTGGACGCGTGCCGCGCCGCGGGCGAGCACATGCCTCACATAGCGCCCGCTGCCGCAGCCGGCATCGACCACGGTGGCACCGGTCAGGTCGTCGGGCAACAGTTCCAGCATCGCCCGTTCTTCCGTGCGCATCACGGGATTGTGTGCGTGCGCCGGGTAATGAGCTGCCCAGAGTTCATAGGCCTCCACCGGTTCCAGGATAGGTGTGCCGTTCATGCGCACTCCCCTGCGCGGCGCGCGGGACGCAGGGGTGCCACAAGCTCCAGTCCAGGCTCCATGGCCAGAAGGTCGGCGTCGGCGAAAGCGCGCGCGAGCAATTTCGGCTTGCCGTCGAGCGTCACGGACATCGTGTCGACCTTCGCGGCGTCGAACCACGGGGCGAAGTCAGGGTCGGCCAGGCACGGCAAGCCGTCGCGCACGACCGCACGCAGATCGGCGCGCGAGAGCCCCACCAGGTTGTGCGCGCTTCCCGCACCGCGGTCCTCGACGATGACCAGGTCCGCGACGTAGCCCGGGTCGATCCGGCCGCGCGCAGGCAGCCGAAGCACGCGGGCCGCATCGCTGGTCGCCAGTCCCAGCAACGCCTCGCCATCCAGTTCGCCGCGTGCAGCCTCCGTGCGCAGTTCCTCCAGCAGGTCGCGTGCGCCGCTCAGGCGCGAGTCGCTGCCGAGCGCGAGCCGTCCCGCCGCCTGCAACGGACGCGGGTCGAGCGAGCGACCGAGCAGGCGATGGTTGCTGCCCGGGCACCAAACGACGGAGGCGCCCACTTCGATCACGCGAGCGACGTCGCGGGTGCCCATGCCCACGCCGTGAATCAGGACGGTGTTCGCCGCAAGGCAACCCATGCGGTCGAGTTCACCGAGTTCGTTAGCGGCCACGTCGTCGGTGCCTTCGGCAAGGTGGATCATCCACGGCATGCCAAACGGCGTGGCGGCGAAGCTCGCCCGCAGGGGCGGCCCATACGCCGGTCCGTGCAGCGCATAGCTCCAGCCGTGGTCGCGCAGGACGCCCACCGGAAAGTCGGGGCCGTCCAGGACGGGATGCCAAGGATCGTGGTGCGCCACGAAGGTCACACCCGAAAGAAGGTTCTTCAGCCCGCCATGGCGCATGCGCCGCGCCTTCGGCACGGCGAGCGACGCCACGGTGGCGGGGGCGGCGAAATGGGACTGGAAGGCGGCGATCCAGTCGTAGGCGCTGGGAAATACGGCGTCGCCGGGCAGCGGCGGCACGTTATTCACCTGGAGGTGGTCGTGCGCATTGATGAGGCCCGGAAAGATCACGTGGTCGCGCAAATCCACCGGCACGGAACGGATGCCGGCCCGCGCGACGATGCGGTCGCCGCGAAGATGCAAAGGGGCGCGGCCCGCCCCGGCCAGACGCGCACCGGAGAGGGCGAAACCCGGTAGCAAGGCGGCGCCGCGCATGCTCAACGCCGATGCATCACGATAAGGAAATGGTCGCCCATGTCGCGCAGCACGGGCAGACCGCCGAAGCGGTCGTCCAGCCGGCCCAGGCGCTCGTACCGCTCGGGTCGCCGGCGGTAGCGGTCCACCATGTAGGGCGGCGGCAGGAACAGGCTGAGCGCGCGATAGCTTGCGAGCGAGAAGTGCTCCGCGAATGCCGCGTAAAACTCGCGGGGTGTGTAATACCAGGTCCAGATGGTGTGGCCGTTCATACCGACCTCGCGCACGCCCTTCCCGAAGCGGATGCCTGCCCGCCCGAAGCGGCGGCGAACGGCATAGTGCGCGAGTTCCCATGGGCACACGCGACCCATGACGGAAAAGACGAGGCTACCGCCGGGGCGAACCAGCCGCGCGCACTCGTCGGCCACGGCGCGAAGGTCGGGTGCGCAATTCAACGGCCCAAAGTTGGAATAGACACCGTCGAACCGTCCACCCAGGAGGAACAGCTGCTGGATGCCGAGGTGCACCGCACTGAGATGCTCCTGCACACCCTCGTTCACCGCGCGGGCGCGCGTGCGCGCCACCATTTCCGGTGACCAGTCGCTGGCGACCACGTGGTAGCCGTGGCGTGCGAATTCCACCGCATCCAGTCCGGTGCCGCATCCAAGATCGAGCAGGCGCGAGCCGGCGGGAAGTTCCGCGCCAACGGTATGCCACATCGTCGTGCGCATGCGCTGGATCAGTTCGTTGTTGCCACGCGGCCCGTCGTAGTCGGCCGCCACGCTGTCGAAGGCGCGTTGCGTGTCGAGGAGACGTGCCTCGTCGAACGCCCCGGATGCCGGCTGTCCCGTTTCTGCTTGCTCGTTCATGGCGGTGGGTGCCGTGCTGGGGCGGTTAGGTTTAACCGGCCGTCTCGGTAGCGCTCTCAGAAGCGGCTCGGCTACGCCATCGCATGAACGCTCGTGCGTATTGGCGAGAGCCCTCGGCCGATCCCCTCGTCGCTACGCTGCGGTGTCGCTTGGGCAAAGAGGGCCACTGCGTGGCCCATGTCCTATGGCTTGCGCCCCGGCGCGCACGGACGGTCGGCGGGGTTTTCCGACTCGACATCCCTGTCTCGGCGGAAAAGGCCGGCCATCCTGGCCGGCCCCCTTCGGGCCTTGTCCGCCGACCGCCCTCACCTCCGCTACCCGCGCCGAGGGGACCGGCCGAGGGCTCTTCCAGGCGGCGCGGCAACCTGCGAAAGAAGCGATTCGCTCCGCTTCAGGCTCTGATATCGATTCCGCGTGGCGTGCCGTCCAGACGGACCAGCAGGTCGAGCACGCGTTGGTGCCGGTCTCGCTCTTCGAGCCGCCCACCGGAAGCGAGCTCGGCAATCTCATCGCGCATCCGGTCATAGGAAATGCGCATGGGCAAGCGAAGGTGTTCGGCGTTCGTGGCGCACGGTGCGGTGGGAGGAATGCACGTGATGTAGATATCGAGCGCCTCTTCGTGAGTTATTTGTCCCGACTGACATAGATGGTTGAGCGTGTCTATGTATTCGCCGACTGTCATGTGCTGGAAATCTATTTTTGGCGCGGCGTCGACCTTGGGCTCGGCAACCGATACCAAAGTTGCGGCTGGCGGGTTCTTCGCAGTGCCGGGAGGGACTCGGACTGTGACGGTCCGGTTCGCTTGTATGTCCATATCGTTCCTCGACGAGTCGGTTGGTCGCCCGAGGATGATGCAACTGGCACGCCGGTTCCGATCAGGTCGATGCGTTTGGGCAGCGGCCTACAGATATTTCAGGGTCAAGAGCGATCGCCTATGCAAGGAGAGACGGCATAAGTGGTGATGAAGGGCACGTAGCTTCCCATCTTGCAGCGCCTCGTCTGCAGATGGAGGTTTAACCCATGTATCGAGCCCTACTGGCTTCGGCGACACTACTTCTCATTCTTTCCCCGGCGTCCGCTCAGACACACAACTTCGGTAGAGGTGTGTCTCCTGGCATTTCGCAGGTATCGGTCATGGCGGTCCAGTCAGCAACGGTCGCCTTCGAGGACACGGAACATGCCTCTATGACCAAGTCCCACCATGGCGGTGCCCATGTGCACGTGGTTACGGTGGAGCGCGGTATGGGCCAGGCTGCCGCCACGATGAACGGTGCGAATCTCAGGGAACTGAAAACGGTTGGTGTCTGCGATCGCGGTGGCGGCTACTGGGTGAAATGTCGAAACGGGCAGACGATTGAAGGTCGGCTTCGTGTCTGGGACGCGACCGGAAAAGGCAATGGTGTATTCGTGGTGCGTTCCACCTCCAACAACTGGCCGCGAAACACGCTGTCCAGTTCCCTTTCAATTCGCTAGGTCGGCCCGGACGCGCCTCACGGCGCACCGGCTTTCCCACACGACTCCCAACCGTCAAAGGAGCCCTCGGCTGTCCCCCTCGGCGCGGGTAGCGGAGGTGAGGGCGGTCGGCGGATAAGGCCCGAAGGGGGCCGGCCAGGATGGCCGGCCTTTTCCGCCGAGACAGGGATGTCGAGTCGGAAAACCCCGCCGACCGTCCGTGCGCGCCGGGGCGCAAGCCATAGGACATGGGCCGCGCAGCGGCCCTCTTTGCCCAAGCGACACCGCAGCGTAGCGCCGAGGGGGACAGCCGAGGGCTCCCTCCCTACCGTCAGAGCGCTACTGCGATGGGGCAGCCGAGCCGCTAATGCGATGGCGAAGCCGAGCCCGCCGCGAGATCCCTAGCCGAACGGCGCAACGCATGCCGAGCAACAGCCGCCAGCGACGCAAGAAACGCCGCCGCCAGCAGCCCGATACCGAGGGTAAGCAAGGTATTGGGGAATACCCTGTCTTTGTCGACGTAGACCGGCCAGGCGAGCGAGGTTTCGTAGGTGTAATTGGGCAGCTGCCGCAGTGCGAGCTCGGCGCGTACCTGCTCCAGGGCGCGAATGTCCTGGTCGCTGGTGGCGACGGCCAGGTCGGTCAGCGCCGCCTGATCGTTCCGTCCCGTGTTGCCGGCGAGCAGTTTGTCGCGGCGCGCCTGCGCGTCCTTCAGGCGTGCGTCGACCGCGTCGAGGCGATGACGGACGAACGCCAGCGGGGCGGCGGCGATCTGCGCGTGTGCGGCGTGCAACACCGTCGCCGCCGCCGTCGCCAGTTCCTTCGCGTCCTCCGCCGAATAGCCGCGCACGCGCAGCTTCACGAGATTGGCGTACGCCAGCTGCTCGATCTTCATGCTGCCACGGAAGAGCTTCGCCTCGGGCGCGTCGACGGGCACGCCCACGCTTTTCAGCACATCGTCCTGGAAGGCCCGCGTCTCGAGGCGCTCGACCGTGCGCGAGAACGCCTCGACGTGCGGATCCTGGCCCGTGGGGGCGGTGCCCACCTGTCCGATCTGGATCCACGCAGTGGCCTCCCACTGGCTGCGCGCATGATGGAGGTAGGCGACGGTGAGGGCGAGGACGACGAACCCCACGCCGACGAACCAGCGCCATTCGCGGACAACGATGCGCCACATGTCGATCAGGTAGATTTCGTCGTCGTTTGCCATGCGGGTAACTCGTGGTGGTGATCGGAAAGGAGAGAAGGCATCGCGGCACGCCGGTTCGGAAGCAGGCCGGCAAGCAGTTGCAGCAACAGGCAAAGGGCGAGGAAACCGCCGTTCATCCAGATGAAGATCTGCGGCGCGAAGGGCGACATCACCGAAACGTAGGCAATGCGCAGGAACATGAGCAGCCCGAAGAGCGGCACCGCGGGGCGAAGCCGCCGCACGCACCACAGCAGCAGCGCATAGGCCGCAACCATGGCTACCACGGCGCCACCCGCGCCCCATGCCATCAGGAACGGCAGGTATTCGGTGCCGACGTTGATGTTGATGGCGTCCAGGGGGATGTCGGTGTCGGCAGTGGCCAGGGCGCCGCTGCCGGGTACGAGCTGGTGCAGCAGGAAATCCGTATTCGTGTAGTGCTTGGCGAGCATCGCGGCGAAGTTGTAGGGACCGGCACTCACATACAGCAACAACCACTTCACGCCCTGAGGCGCAGAGCGGTAGAGATCGCCGAAGGGGAGCGTCACGTGCTCGATGGAACCCGAACGAAGTGTCCCCAGCACGGAAAACACGACGCAACCGATCAAGCCCAGGAGAGCGATCGCCTTCCATGGCAGAGGGCGGGCCTCGTCGCGGCGGAAGGCCAGCACGAAGGCGATGGAAAACAGTCCCGCGAAGATCCGGTTGCGATCGATCACCATCACCGGGAACGCGAGTCCTATCACGATCAGCCCGGACCGCAGCGCAGGATGGCGCGCACAAAGCAGGCCGATCACGGGCAGGATCCAGCACATGTCGGAAATGTGGCGAAGGTGTTCGCGCCCTGGTTCCAGCGTCGCGTACGACGAAGGATTGCTGATGAGCGGCACGGGATAGAGCAGCAGGTCGAGCAGACAGAAGACGACCACCACGCCGGCAAAGGCGAGCGCGACGAACCCTTCGCGCGTGCCGGCGTACGTGCGCTCGCGGAATCGCCACGGCGCCGGCAGCCGCGGTGCGCAGCAGACGTCCGCCAGCATGATGCCCAGCGAGGCGAACACGAGCAGGAGGATGCCTTGTCCGTATCCTTCGGGGAGGTCGTAGGTAAGCAGCGTGATGCCGCACGCCAGCAGCATCGGCAGGCAGAGGTAGGTGGACGGCAGACGCAGCAATCGTTTCACGCCGCACCCATGCGATGGCGACCGTGCGCGACGCGGAGCCTCGAGATCGCCAGCAGCGCGACATAGGCTGCCATGTGCACGGCGACCTTTCCCATCCTGCCCTGCAGGTAGGCGATCTTCGCACCGATGCGGCATGCCTCCGCACGCAGCAGCGTGCGGTCCGGCTCGGCGAACATGCAGACGCGGCGCAGTGCCACCTCGCGTGCCTCGGTGAGGTTCACGATGCGTGTGGCCGTATGGCGCGTCTTGCTGAAGTTGGCACCGTGCAGACGGTATGCGCAGACCTTCTCGTCGACGAAACCGATGGCGTCGCGCGCAGCAAGGCGCAGGAAGAGGTCCCAGTCGTCGATGCGAAGGCCTTCGGTCCAGCGCGCGACGGTTTCAAGGGCGCCCTTGCGCAGCATGGTCACCGGCCCGCCGATGGCCCAATGGCTGATCACGGCACGGCGAATGCCCTCGTCGGTACGGTACAGGCGTTTGTCTGCGCCATGCAGGTCGCTCATGCCACTGTCGAGCAACTTCCGGCCGTCGCGGTCGACGACCACGCAGTCGCCAATGGCGGCGCCCTTGCCCGGATGTGCCATCAGGTAGCGCACCAGGGTCTCCGAACCACCCGGCAGGAAGAAATCGTCGCTGGCGCCGATGCGCAGGAATTCGCCATGCGCGCGTGCCGCCAGCTCGTTCAGGGTGGCGGCAATGCCCTTGTTCTCGCGGCTCACGTATTCCACGGGGATATCGTCGCGGTGCCGCGCCAGCCACGCCTCGATGCATCCGGCGGTGCCGTCCGTCGAGCCGTCGTCGATGATCACGATCTCCTTCGCCGGGTAGTGGTCGGCGAGAATGCTGTCCAGGCATTCCCGCACGAAAGCCTCGTGGTTGTAGGCGGGCACGAGCACCGAAACGAGCGGCATCGACGTTGTCGCCGGGGCGGTCATGTCACAGGGCTCCCAGGTAGCGCCTTGCCACGGCAACGTTGAAGAGCAGGTAGATCGCGTAGTTCGCGGCAAAGGCGTACATCGCGCCGACCAGACCGAAACGGATCGACAAGGCGTGCACGAGGAGGAAGTACGTTCCGGCGAAAACGAGTTCGGAGACGATGAAGAGCCGAGTCATCGCCTTGGCGAGCATGAGGTAGGCAAGCACGAACGAAGCGATCTTCAGCACGTCGCCGATTAGCTGCGGCGCATACAGGTCGTTCGCCGCCGCGAAATCGCCACTGAAAAGCACCCTGGTGACCACATCGCGCATCAGGTAGATGACGACCGCCACCCCCATCACCGCAGGCAGGAGGTAACGCCACGCTTCGCCCAGGGCGGCGACCAAAGCCCCCCGCTCCTTCGCCGCCGCAAGCCGGGGCAGGTAATGCATGTTGATCGCCGCGACCACGAACAAAAGGTAGGCGTCCGACACACGGGTGACCGCCTGCCAGTAGCCGACCTGCTCCCATCCGAAGCGGGCGGCGAGATCGTCGCGCACGGCGATGTTCACCAACGGCGGCACCAGCGCCGACGTCAGCGTCATCGTCGAGAACGCGGCGAGCCGGCGGGTCATCTCCCGATCGAAGCGCATGCGGAGCATCCCGCGCTGGAAGTACGGACTGCGCCACCATGCGGGCAAGCCCACCACGAGCCACAGCACCTGTCCCAGCACCAGGGAAAGCAGCGCGCCATACAGATGCAGCCAGCGCGAGAGCGCGAGCGCCGCCAGCATCGCCAGCGCCGAACCGGCGACCTGCACCAGCGCCAACCGGCGAACGTCCATGAAACCGTTGATGACCGCGAGGATGTAGTTGACGGCTGCGACGCCCAGTTGCGCGATGGCGAGCACGCGCACGAGCCCGGCATACGCCGTGTCGCCCAACAACCATGCGGCGATCCTCTCGCTGAAGAGCCACGTCACGAGGCCCATCGCACAGGAGGCCAGCAGCGCGTACCACAGGGCGGCGGACAGAAGACGCGCAAGGCGCGCCGCGTCGTCGCGGTATTCCGCCACGTACTTCACCACCGCGGAGCCGATGCCTCCCCCGGCGAACACCGCCAGTAGCGACATCAGGCTGATGAACTGGCCCAGCCGCCCGACGCCGGCGGGGCCCGCGAACGAGGCGACCAGCTTCACCACGAGCAGCGCGGCAAGCAGGCGCGCGGCCGTTCCCGCCGCCGAATAGAGACCTGTCCGGACGATGTTCATGCGAGGGGAAACGACAGGCAGGCGTCCACCACCTGCGCCACCTGGTCCGCACGAAGGCGTGGCCCCATCGGCAGGCTCACCACCTCGTCGTGGATGCGCTCCGTGAGCGGCAGCGACAGGTGCCGCAGCTGCACATAGGCCTCCTGGCGGTGCGGCGGAATCGGGTAGTGCACCAGCGTTTGCACGCCCCGGGAGGCCAGGTGCTTGCGCAGGGCGTCGCGTCGCGCGCTGCGCACCACGAAAAGATGCCACGCGTGGCTGCCCGGGCTTCCCTCACCCGGCACCCGGATGGCGGGATGGACGATCGACTGCCGATAGACGGCGGCGATCCGCTGCCGTGCCAGGTTCTCCGCATCGAGGTGGCGGAGCTTCACCCGCAACACGGCGGCCTGCCATTCGTCGAGACGGGAGTTCACGCCTTGCCGGTCGTGCCGGTACTTCTCCACCGAACCGTAGTTGCGCAATGCGCGCACGGCCGCGGCAAGCCGATCGTCATCGGTCACGACGGCGCCGCCGTCGCCCAGGGCACCGAGGTTCTTGCCGGGATAGAAGCTGAACCCCGCCGCGTCGCCGAACGCGCCGGCCTTTCGCCCGAGCGACGCCGCGCCGTGCGCCTGCGCGGCGTCTTCGATCAGCAGGAGACCGTGTCGCCGGGCGATGGTCGCGAGTGCGGCCATATCGGCAAGGCGGCCATAGAGATGAACCGCCATGATCGCGCGCGTACGCGGTCCGATGGCATCCTCGACGCGCGACGGATCGAGGTTGAACGAGGCATCGTCCGGTTCCACCGGCACGGGCACCAGGCGGTTGCCGCTCACGGCGAGGAACGTCGCGATGAACGTGTTGGCCGGCACGATCACCTCGTCGCCCTCCGCCAGCTCGCCCATGTCGATGTAGGCACGCAGGATCAGCGACAGCGCGTCCAGTCCGTTACCCACACCCACGGCGTGGCGCACGCCGCACCAGGCAGCGAATTCGCGCTCGAAGCAGGACAACTCCTCGCCCATGACGTACCAGCCGGAGTCGATGACCCTGGCCGCGGCGGCCTTCAGTTCGTCGGCATGCGCGGCATTGGCCTCGCGAAGGTCGAGGAATGGCACCACCGGCGACGCCGATGTCACCATGCGCTTCCCTCCAGCCTGGCTTCGCCCTTCACCTCGCGAATGAACTCGTCGTAATCGGTGATGTAGTCGGCCGGGTCGTAGAGCTGGTCGGCCAGCACCATCAGCACGCAGTCCTCGCTGAAATCGTAGAGGTCGCGCCATACCATGCTTCCGAGGAGAAGCCCCCGGGTGGGGTCGTTCAGCGTGACCGTGCTCGGGCCGGTGCCGTCGTCGAGCAGGAAGGTGACGCTGCCTCGCACCGCCACCGCCAGCTGATTGAGGTGCCGGTGCGCGTGCATGCCGCGGTGCACGTCGGTGCTGGTCGCGAAAAGGTAATACACGCGCCTGATCGGGAAGGGAACGTTGCGCTCCTGCTCGAGGGCGACAAGCATCCCGCGGCTGTCGCCGTGCGTCTGCAGGGGTATCGATTGGATGTCCATGTGCGGGCGACCTGCTGTGCTGACGGCGGACTCGAGGCTGAGTGCCACGCCGTTCGACAAAAGGTTGCGGCCGCGCAGTGCAACCTTCCCGCCCCACGGCGGCACTCAACCGGACACGACACCCGAGGGGCCCCGGCATGGAGAGAAACGAACCGGTACCGACGCGACCGCGCAAGCTGGTGGCGTTGCACTGGCTCACCGTGTTCTGCGTGGCCGTCGCGGCCACGCTGATCCTGCTTCGCGACGAACTCGACGGCCGGGCCCTGCGCGCCTGGTTGCTCGAAGGCCATCGTCACGCCGGACTGCTGGTGCTGCTGCTTTTCGGTGTTCGGGTGTGGCTGCGCATCCGCTACGGCAAATTGCAGCCGGGCGGCGATCATTCGCGCATCGTGCGGTTCGCTGCCGGCGTCACGCACATTGCCCTATATGCGTTGCTGCTCGCGCTGCCCTTGCTCGGCTGGGCGATGTGCGGAGCCGCGGGACTGGACGTGCACTTCTTCGGGCTCACCCTTCCGGCCCTGGTCGGCGAGAACGAGGACCTGGCGGACAGGCTGCAGGCGTGGCACGTGGACGCGGCCTGGGCGCTGCTCGTGCTGGTGACCCTGCACCTTTCCGCCGCCCTCTGGCACCACTTCGTGGTGCGCGATCACACCTTGCGAATGATGTTACCCGGGCGCCGCCGCTGATGCGCGGCCGCCGTACGTTGCGATCCATCGACAGTAAGAAGGAACCGACCATGCTGCCGCCAACGAACCGACGCGCGAAGCGAAGGAACCACATTTTCATCCTGGGCGGCATGCTCGCCGCGCTGCTGCTGTTCGTCACCGGCACCGCGCAGGCCATTCCCGCCTATGCGCGACAGACCGGCGCTGCCTGCGCCGACTGCCACGCCGGTGCCTACGGCCCCGCGCTTACGCCTTATGGCATGCGCTTCAAGCTGGGTGGCTATACCGACACGGACGGCAAGGGCACGAAGATTCCGCTGGCCCTGCAGTTGACCGAAACGCACAGCAATCCGGCACGCGGCAACAGCAGCACCGATCTGTCCGAAGGCGACCTCTACCTCGCCGGCCGGCTCACCGACCAGGTGGGGGGCTTCGTCAAGGCTGAGGCCGATCACACCGGCCACAACACCTACAACACGAAACTCAGCAGCGTGGACCTCCGCTTCGTGGCCAAGGAACTGAAGATCGGCGGCAAGGACACCTTGTTCGGCATCAGCGTGAACAACAGTCCGGGCTTCAACGACCCGATCTCCGCCCTGCCCTCCGCCAGCTTCCTCGGCCCCGCCGGCGTCACGGGCTCGCTCCTCAACCCGTCCAGCCCCAACTCGCTGGCCAACCGCGTCATCGGGGCCACGGCCTATGCCCTGTATGACGACAACTGGTACGGGGAGGCGGGCACGTATCGATCGTTGCCCACTTCGCAGCAGGACCACCTCGGCTACAACATCGGCGGCGATCCGGGCCGGCTGCGCGATACCGCTTACGGGCGCTTCGCCTACATGAAGGACATGAAGAAGCAGTTCTTCTCGGCCGGCGTGGTGGGCCTCACCACGAAACGGCAGTTGCCGCGCTCCGGCCCCAGCGACGACATCGTGGACCTCGGCTACGACCTCACCTACCAGTACCTGGGCAACCGCGATCACATCGTGCAACTGGCCTACGTGAACATCCTCGAGAAGCGCGACTACGGCAGTACGCCCCTGATCGGCGGCGTGCTCGCGCGGGACAAGGGCATCGTGCACGACCAGACGATGACCGTGACCTATACGTTCAAGCAGACCTACGGTCTGACCTTCACCCACTTCAAGAGCACGGGCTCGCGCGACCTCGCCCGCTTCGGCCCGTCGGGCGATCCGGATACCACCACCAACCTCATCAGCCTGTACTGGGCGCCGTTCGGTAAGGACGATTCGTATACCTCGATCGCCAACCTGAAGCTCGCGGCCACCTGGTTCCGCTTCAGCCGCTTCGCCGGCAGGGAGGACGACATCTTCTTCGCAGCACCGGGCACGCAACGTACCGACGCACGCGATCTGAATGCGTTCTCCATCTCGGCCAGCATCGCTTTCTGACCATGACGGGAGCCGCACGCGTGTCGTTATCCAACCGTTGTTTCCTGGCACTGTTCGCACTTGTCGCCGGGGCCCTGGCACCCCCGGCCGCCCGGGCCGGCGACGCCTCCGCCGGCAAGGACGTCTTCAAGACCGAATGCGCCGAATGCCACGCCGTAGCGGAAGGCCGCAACAAGAAAGGTCCCAGCCTGTTCGGTATCGTCGGCAGGAAGGCCGGTAGCGTTTCCGACTATGACTATTCCGATGCACTGAAGCACAGTCCCTGGACATGGACGACGGAACAGTTGCATACGTATCTGTCGCAGCCGGCGAAAAAAGCCAACCCGGGCACGAAAATGAAATACGACGGCCTGGACGATGCGAAGGACCTCGACAATCTGATTTCCTATCTCGAGACCCTTCATTAGAGTGTGTGCGGGCCGAGCCGAGCCCGAGGGCTGAATGCACAGATGGAGTACGGTCCCGCGTTCACGAACGCACCGCAACGCCGGCCGAGGGCCGGCGTCCGCGTGAACCGCGGCGCGTTCGCGTGCGCCATGGCCGCTTGCGCGGCGTTCGCCTGCCACGAGGCACGGGCCGAGGACTCCCCCTTCAGCGGTACCGTCGCCGTCGCATCGCAACTGGTGGACCGCGGCCTGGCGATCACCCGCCCCGGCCCCGTCTTCCAGGGCGCGCTCAACTGGACCTCGCCCTCGGGCTGGTCCGCCGGCGTCTCCGCCAGCGCGGAAGCGCGCACACCGCGCGGGTTCGTCGGATTCGTTGCGCAGGTTGCCCATTCCTGGTCGCTCTCGCCGGACTGGCAAATGCAGGCCAGCCTTCTCGACTACCGCTATCCGCGCCACGGCGGCGGAAGAACGTACGACCGCACCGAACTCGGCGTGAGCTGGATCTATCGCGACGTGCTGACCTTCGGGCTCTCTGCGTCGCATCTGGACCGCTACGGCGGGCAGAGGCCGCGCGGGGCCGCCGATCTGGGTTTCCGGTGGCCACTGGCCCATGGGCTCGCCTTCACGGCGAGCGCCGGCGTCGCCCAGGAACTGGTGCCGCCGCGCGGCGCCGGTTACGAGCGTCGGAACCACTACTATTACGGCCACGCCGGCGTGGCCTGGGACCGCGGCCCCTGGCGCGTTGAGGTGGCCCACGTCACGAGCGATCGCGACCGGCCCAGGTACCAGTACAAGGTCTCACCATGGATCGCGACCGTGGCGTGGACTTTCTGAAAGGTGACGGGCGCAACCTTTTTCGTCCCGCCCGGCACCCAAGAGTCATGCAAACCCACGAGCCACGCCCATGAGCGACGCCGACAACCAGGCCGACGCGACAGACCGCCAGCTGCTGCGGCGCATGGCGGAGGGCGACCGGGCCGCGCTCTCCGTGATGTACCGCGCCTACCATGGCCGGCTCTGCCGGTTCCTGTCGCGCATCACCCGGCGCGCCGATGTCGTCGAGGAAGCCATCAACGACTGTTTCTGGATCGCCTGGCAGAAAGCCGGCACCTTCCAGGGCGATTCCCGGGTGTCCACCTGGATCATGGGCATCGCGTACCGCTGCGGCCTCAAGGCATTGCGCCAGCATGGCAGCGAGCCGGTGGACGAGGACAGCCTGCCCGAGGACCGCACGCCTTCGCACGACCCGGACGACGACCGCGTGATGCGCGACTGGCTGGGCAAGGGCCTGGAGCGGCTCTCGGCCGACCAGCGCGTGGTGGTGGAACTCGTCTACGGCGTGGGCCACACGCTGGACGACGTGGCGACCATCATGGGTTGCCCGGTGGGCACGGTGAAGGCCCGTCTTTTCCACGCGCGCGTGAAGCTGCGCAACGTGCTCCCCGGCCTTGCCGGCGAGCGAAACATACACAGAGAGAATGCGCCATGACCCTCCAGAAGGATGCCGGCAGGGATTGCACACGAGCCTGGGAAGCGATGCCCTGGGTACTGCGGGGCGATGCTCCCACCACGCAAGACGACTGGCTGCGGGCGCACCTCGCCGGCTGCCATGGCTGCCGAGAGGAATTCGCGCAGCAGGAACGCCTGCGCGAAGCCCTGTCCCTGCCGTCCGATCTTCCGCTCGACGCCGAAGCGGGCCTCGCCCGCCTGATGGCCCGCCTCGACGAAGAGGAGGCACGGCCGCCCGTGGCGCGCCGCCTTGCCTCATCGGGTTGGCTCGTGCGCGCCCTGGCCGCCGCGGTGCTGGTGCAGGCTGTCGGCATCGGCGTGCTGGGCGTGAAGCTGCGCGGCGAAGCACCGCCCGCGCCCGTCTACCGAACGCTGAGCAGCCAGGACGAAGCCCCCGCGGCCGCCGGCTCGTTGCGTGTGGTGCCGCAGGCCGCGATGAAGGTTGCCGAGTGGAACCAGCTGTTGCAGAGCCTGCATCTGCGCGTGGCGGGCGGTCCGAACGAGGTCGGCGCGTACACGCTGGTCCAGGAAGACGGCAAACCGGCATCGGACGAAACATTGCAGCGCCTGCGGGGCACGCAGGGCATCCGCTTCGCGGAGCGTGTCGCCGGAGCACCATGAAGCGCTTGCTGGCCGTCATCGCAGCATGCCTGCTTGTGCCCGCTCTCGCGGGCTGCGCACCGACGCGCGCGCTTGCAGGCAAGCCGGCGGCTTCGACCGCACCCGCAGGCGGTGTCGCCGGCATGGACAGCGGCCGCGACATCGTCCTGGCCGTAGCGAATCCGCTGGACCCCGCCCCGACCCACGCCGGCTCGAACCTGCTCGGCTATAGCCCCGCGGCGAATTACGGCTCGGGCCAGCGCGCGGCCTCGGCGCTCGCGGACATCGAAAAAGCGTACGGCGTGCACACGATCACCGGTTGGCCGATCAAGGCCCTGGGCCTTTATTGCGTGGTGATGCAGCCGCCGCCCGGCGTGGACCGCGACGCATTGATCGCCCGGCTTGCCGCCGATGCCCGCGTGCAATTGGCACAGCCGCTTCAGGATTACACCGTCTACGGCGACGCGGATAGCGCGCAGACCGGGGGTCGGCGCTACAACGACCCGTACACGGACCTCCAGCGCGGCTTCGTCGAAACCCGTGCGGCGGTCGCCCATACCGTCACCCAGGGCGACGGCGTGCACGTGGCCGTCGTCGACACCGGCGCGGACATGAGCCACCCCGACCTGCGTGATCACGTACGCGATGCCGGCGATGCCGTGGACGGCGACGCGGCACGTTACAACGGCGACCGCCACGGCACCGAGGTGGCGGGCATCATCGCCGCCGAGGGCGACAACCATCAGGGCATGGTCGGCATGGCGCCGAAGGCGCGCATCAGCGTGTACAAGGCCTGCTGGTATCCCCAGCCCGACAAGGGCGCGCGCTGCAATTCGTTCACTCTCGCCAAGGCTCTCGCCGCGGTGAACGACACCGACGCCCGCATCGTGAACTTGAGCCTTGGCGGCCCCGCGGATCCCTTGCTGGGCAAGCTGCTCGCCCAGTTGCTCGAACGCGGCCGCATCGTCGTGGCCGCGCTGCCGCCGGGCGGCGGTACCGGCGGTTTTCCCGACAACGCACCCGGCGTGCTCGTCGTGCGCTCGAGCGACACGTCACCCGCCGCACCGGGCATTCTGAGCGCGCCAGGCAAGGACATCCTCACCACGCAACCCGGCGGCGGTTACGATTTCTCCTCCGGCTCGTCCATGGCCGCCGCCCATGTGAGCGGCATTCTCGCCCTCCTCCTCTCCATCTCGCCGCGACTGGATGCGGCCAAGGCCCGCGACATCCTCCTGCGCACGAGCAGCGTCACCCACGGCATGCTCGAGGTGGACGCGGCCGCCGCGGTGGCCGCGCTGGGCGCGGAGCGCAGAAAGCCGTAAAATCAACGGCATGCGCATCGGCCCCTACACCATCGCGCCTGCCGTGGTGCTGGCGCCCATGGCCGGCGTCACCGACAAGCCGTTCCGTCTCCTGTGCAAGCGCATGGGGGCCGGGCTTGCGGTGTCCGAGATGACCACGGCCGATCCGCGGCTGTGGAACACGCGCAAGTCGCTGCGGCGCATGGACCACGACGGCGAGCCCGAACCGGTAAGCGTGCAGATCGCGGGGTATGACCCGGGCATGCTCGCCGAGGCTGCGCGGTACAACGCCGACAACGGCGCGCAGATCGTCGACATCAACATGGGTTGCCCGGCCAAGAAGGTGTGCAACGTGTGGTCCGGTTCCGCCCTGCTCCAGGACGAACCCCTGGTGGCGCGCATTCTGCACGCGGTGGTGAAGGCGGTGGACGTGCCGGTCACGCTGAAGATCCGCACCGGCTGGGATCGCGAGCATCGGAACGCCCTCACCATCGCCCGCATCGCCGAGGATGCGGGCATCGCCGCCCTGTCGGTGCACGGACGTACGCGCGCCGACAAGTACGAGGGCGAAGCCGAATACGCGACCATCGCGGCGGTGAAGGCCAGCGTCTCCATTCCCGTGCTCGCCAATGGCGACATCGTCGACCCGGCGAAGGCACGCGACGTGCTGCGCATCACCGGTGCCGACGCCGTCATGATCGGCCGCGGCGCCCAGGGCCGCCCATGGATCTTCCGCGAGATCGCCCATCACCTTGAAACCGGCGGTTTCCTTCCGGAACCCCCGCCGGCCGAAGTGCGCGACATCCTCACCGGCCACCTTGAACACCTCTACGCCTTTTACGGCGAGACGATGGGTGTGCGCATCGCGCGCAAGCACCTCGGGTGGTACGCGAAGGACCGGCCCGAGAACGCCGCCTTCCGCCATGTGGTGAACAGGGCGGAAGACGCCGCCACGCAGCTTCGCCTCACACGCGACTACTTCGACGCCCTGGAAGCCGGCGTCACGCTGGCTGCCTGACCGCCAGCGCGCGGAGCACGTCCTGCCTGAGCAGGTACACCGAAACGACCAGCAGCACGAGATCCTTCAGCAGGAAGGCCGCGTTCATCGCCATCGCAGGGAATCCGCCGGCGCCGGCGTCCCAGCCATCGGGAACGAAGGGAAGAATGGTCAGGGTGGAGACGAAGGTGGCTATCGAACCAAGCGCACCCAGCACACCGAGCTTCTTGTTCCAGAAACCCAGAAGGAGCAACGACCCGAACGTCCATTCGGCGCTGCCGAGAAGAATGGCGGTGCCGTGGATACCCAGTACCGGGATCGTCCAGGAGATAAGCGGCCCCTGGCTGATCAGCGGGGCCAGCGCAGTGATTTCGGATTCGAACCACTTGTCGTAGCCGAACCAGGCGAAGATGACGACCATCGCGGCGCGAAGCAGGTGGTAGTCGAGGTCTTTCTTCAAGAGGCCGGAGCGGGCGAGGAGGCTGAGCAGGGTGTTCATGGCGATTCCTTCGTGATTTTGAGTGCGACGAGCGCACTTTACGAAGGGATCTCGAGATTATTTAGTCCTATTTTTCCCTTTTTGATGCTCGAAAGTATCACGCACTGCGACGCCGCACGTACGTCGGCTCAGTGCTTCAAGAGACAGCGAGCGCTGGCTTGCTGGATGGCGTCGTCCCTACCGAATTCGTCGGCGATCCTCGCGCCCTCGAGGCGAGAGGTGATGCGCCGGCCCATGATCGACCACGTGGGGACCAAGGCAGCGATGCGATTCGGAATATCGGGATTCCATGTCTCCACATCGTCGAGGAACCATTGAATCGTCGGCCTCGCCTGCATGTGGCTTTGCATCGACAGCACTTTTCCGCCGGAAAGAACGACGCTCACCCGATAGCGCGGATAATCGTCGGTCCAGCCGCCTTCGAAATACGAGGCAGCGGCAGCGACGCGTCTGCGAGCGTCCATGAACCTTTTGGAGAAGGCATCCTCGGATGCCGAGCAACGGTTGAGGTAGAGCGATGCGAAGACGGAAGCTTCGTTCGACTTGGCCCAATCCTCATCCACGAGCCGCGACAGCGCGCTGTCGCGCAAGACGGGCGGAGCGCGCCAGAGTTCGCGCAACGCCTTCACCTGGCCGAGCGAGCGATGTCCCGTGATCGACGCCCGGTCCGACGCCAAACCATGGACCATTTCGTCGTACATGCTCTCGGAGGTATTCACGTCCCCGGTGATGAGGTAGTCGGTGGCATCCTTGGTCAATACATAAGTTTCGCCCGCCGCGGCGCCAAGCGTCGCCCAACCGAACTCGATCGTGACCTTCTCGACTTCCGCCGCATCCATCTGCCGCGCGAACGCCATGACTTTCTCGATCCACGGTTTATAGACCGAAACGCGGACCTGGAACGTGCGCTGTCCATAGATGCCCGGACGGAACGATTCGACGGACCCCGTGGGCATCTTCCAGTCCGCCAGTCCCGCCAGCGTCGGGCGGCCGCCGTCGTCGATCAACACAGGGCCGCCGCTATCGCCATCGCCAAGCTGGCCTTCGAGCGGAAGCGCATCGCGGCCGCGGTCGAAGGTGTAGCCGATCCACTTCGTGTCGACGGTGTCGATGACGTTGTTTGCGCGACGCAGCTCCCCCCGATGCGGAGAATCCTTGACCTGCCCTGTCAGACCGTTACCCGTCGCCCCCTTCCCATAAAGCGTGGCGATCTTGCCTTTCTCGTCGCGGCCGTCGTAGAGGGGCACGGGCGCCACGTCTTCCACGGGCGCCTCGAGTTCGAGCAGTGCCACGTCGTCGTTCTTGCTCAGAAATGCCACGAGAGGCGCCGAGTCTCCCTTGAGGAGTTCGGCCCCCGGCATGGCGAAGCCATCGTGGACAACCTTTGCCTTGACCGCCCGGGGAATACCCAGAATGGTCACCTCCTTGACGGGACCGAACCGCACGGCATGCGCGACGGTCAGCACCCATCGCGGATCGATGAGGACACCGTGCCCCTCGCCGGGGAGATCCACCAGCGCCGGAAATTCCGACGGCGCCACGCGGTACGAGCCATCCGGCACATCGTCGCGGATCACGACGGCGTGTGCGCCCGCGGCCATGGCAAGAACGGCGGCAGCCACCGCCATACGTGTCCTTAATAGCATCTTGTCCCCCTTGAGCCACGCATGATACCGCGTGCCGTTGTTCCGACACGCCGCGCCCCGCCTCCAGGTTGTCCCGTGTCCCGAAGGCCAGGAGGCCCGCCCCGAACCTTGGTTTAATTGCCCATACCGAGTGCCGGTAGGATGATCGGGCACCTGGCACCCTCAGCAAGCGACGACCATGAGCGAGAAATCCGTCCCCGGCTACGAACCCTACGATGCGCCTGCCGGTGGCTGGGGCGCCCTGGGGGCCGTGGCGAAGGCGCTCAGCGGACAGATGGCGATCGCCCGCGAATCGATGGCGCTGCATCGGGTGAACCAGCCGAAGGGCTTCGACTGCCCAGGCTGCGCCTGGCCCGATCCGAAGGAGACCTCGTCCTTCGAATTCTGCGAGAACGGCGCCAAAGCCGTGTCGTGGGAGGCCACTGCGAAGCGGGTGCGGCCAGAATTCTTCGCCAGCAACAAAGTGGCCGATCTCTGGAACCTCACCGACTACGCCCTGGAGGGCCTCGGCCGCCTGACCCACCCGATGGCGTACGACCATGCCACCGACACCTATCTGCCCGTTGCGTGGGAAGAGGCGTTCGAGCGGATCGGCAAGGCGCTGCGGGCCCTGCCCGATCCGAACATGGCCGAGTTCTATACCTCGGGCCGTGCGTCCAACGAAGCGGCCTTCCTCTATCAGCTGTTCGTGCGGGAGTTCGGCACGAACAACTTCCCGGACTGCTCCAACATGTGCCACGAGGCCACGAGCGTGGGCCTGCCTCAGTCCGTGGGTTCCGGCAAGGGCACGGTGGTGCTGGAGGATTTCGAGCACTGCGACGCCATCTTCTGCATCGGCCACAACCCGGGCACGAACCACCCGCGCATGCTGTCCACGCTTCGCGAGGCGTCGCTGCGCGGCGTGCCCATCGTGGTGCTCAATCCGTTGCCGGAACGCGGACTGGAGCGCTTCACGTCGCCGCAGCATCCGGTGGAGATGCTCACGGGTAAGTCGGTACGCATCGCGTCCACTTACTACAAGCTGAAGATCGGGGGCGACGTCGCCGTGCTGAAAGGCATGATGAAGGCGCTGCTGACCGCGGACGAACGCGCCGTCGCCGCCGGCATGCCGGGCGTGCTCGACCGCGAATTCATCGCCGCCAACACAACCGGTTTCGAAGCGCTCGAGGCGGATGTGGCACGCACGTCGTGGAACGCCATCGAACGCCACTCCGGCCTCACGCGGGGCGAGATCGAAGACGCCGCCGACATCTACGCCAAGGCGAAGAACGTCATCGTCTGCTACGGCATGGGTATCACCCAGCACACGCACGGCACCGAGAACGTCCAGCAGATCGCCAACCTGCTGCTCCTGCGCGGAAACATCGGCCGCCAGGGCGCGGGCATCTGCCCGCTGCGCGGCCACAGCAACGTGCAGGGCGACCGCACGGTGGGCATCACCGAAAAGCCCAACGACGAACTGAACGAAGGCATCCGCCGAACCTACGGCTTCGAGCCGCCGACGGTGCACGGGCACGACGCCGTTGCCGCGGTGATCGCGATACGCGAGGGCCGCTCCAAGGCCCTGGTGGCGCTGGGCGGCAATCTCGCCGTTGCCATGCCCGACACCGAGGAAACCTTCGATGCGATGCGCAAGCTCGACCTGGCCGTGCACGTGGCCACCAAGCTGAACCGCTCGCATCTCATCCTGGCGAAGGAATCCATCATCCTGCCATGCCTGGGCCGCACCGAGCTGGACGTGCAGGCCACGGGCCCGCAGGCCGTGACGGTGGAGGATTCGATGTCGATGGTGCATGCGTCGGCGGGCACGCTCGAGCCGGCATCCGAGCACCTGCGCTCCGAACCGTGGATCGTGGCCGGCATCGCCAAGGCGACACTACCGAACACGCGCGTGGACTGGGACCGCCTGGTGGGCGACTACAACCTCATCCGCGACGACATCGAAAAGGTGTTCCCGATCTTCCGCGACTTCAATCGCCGCGTGAGCGTTCCCGGCGGGTTCCGCCTGCGCGTGGCCGCCAGCGAGCGCGACTGGGCCACGCCCGACAAACGCGCACACTTCCTGCTCGCCAGCGGTCTGAACGAAGATCCGCCGGCGGATGCGGAAGGACTGATGCTCACTACCGTGCGTTCGCACGACCAGTACAACACCACGATCTACGGGCTCAACGATCGCTACCGCGGCGTGAGCGGGCGGCGCGACGTGGTGTTCATGCACCCGAACGACCTCGCCGCACGCGGCCTCGCGCACGGCGACCGCGTCGACGTGTTCGCCACCGGGGCGAACGTCGCCGACGGCAAGGAGCGCGCGGTGCGCAACTTCGTCGCATTGGCGTACGACATCGCGGAAGGTTCGGCGGCCATGTACTACCCGGAGGGCAATGCGCTGATCGCCCTGGAAAGTCACGACCGCCGTTCCGGTACGCCCGCGTACAAATCGGTACCGGTGCGCATCGAGGCAGCCACCGCGACGGCCAACCGTCCGGCGATGTCGAAGCCGCAGGCGGAACATGTCGCCTGAGCAGCCCGCTCAACCCGGTAGCGCCGCGCGGCCCGTCGTTCGCGTCGAACGCGGGGTGCGCAACGAGGATACGGACCACCTCGCCGAGGAGGTTCCCGTGGCCATGCACTTCGACGGTTCGCCGTTCGCCGTGATGATGGCGACGCCCGCCGACCTCGAAGACTTCGCGCGCGGCTTCGCCCTCACCGAGGGAAAAGTGGCTTCGATGCTGGAGATCGAGGACATCGACGTGCGCGAAGTATTGGAAGGCGTGGTCGTCGATGTGCACACGTCGCGTGGGCGCCGCGGGGAGCCTCGTCCGTCGCTTGCCACGGACGACGCCGGCGCCCGCACCAGGGGCGAATTGCCTGGCCGCAGCGGCTGCGGCATCTGCGGCAGCCGCGAACTGGAAGATGTAGTGCGCCATCCGCCGCCGGTGGCGGCAGGTCCTGTCGTGACACCCGATGCCATTGAGCGCGCACTGGACGCACTCCGTGCGCGACAGCCGGTGAACGCGGCCACGGGCGCCGTCCACGCCGCTGCCT
Organism: Luteibacter jiangsuensis; assembly: GCF_011742555.1. GTDB lineage: Bacteria > Pseudomonadota > Gammaproteobacteria > Xanthomonadales > Rhodanobacteraceae > Luteibacter > Luteibacter jiangsuensis. Next base: position 639,888 of record NZ_JAAQQR010000003.1, on the reverse strand, counting down.
GGGCGCTGGCCGACGGCACCATCGTGGACGTGCGCGAGGACGTCGGGCGGCACAACGCGCTGGACAAGCTCATCGGCGCGATGCTCGTCGCGCTCACCGACCCGCGCGACGGCTTTCTCGTCATCACCAGCCGCGCCAGCTACGAGATGGTCACGAAGGCGGCCGTGGCGGGGATGACCATGGTGGTGGCGATCTCCGCGCCCACCGCGCTGGCGGTGCACCTGGCCGCCGATTGCGGCGTGACGCTGCTGGGCTTCGCCAGGCCCGGTCGCTTCAATATCTACAGCCGGCCGGAGAGGATCGGCTGAAGTGCTTCAGCCGCGGCGTCGGCGCAAACTGTCTTTCACGTCGACATCGAAACGCACCGTGGTGGCGACGGTGTCGTGGCCTGGGATGTCGAAGGTGAGCCCGTCCTTGCTCGGCAAACGCGACTGAAGATCGCGCAAGGCCTCGCGAGGCACTTCCATCCGCCACTCGTGCGCCGTGCCGGAGAGCGTGCAACCGTTGTCGGTGGCGTCGATCGCGTAGCGCATCGTGAACGCCTTTCCGAAAGCCGTGGAACCCAGCAGCGCGACGTCCTGCAGCAGTTCGTTGAGCTCGTCTTCGTCGATCCTCACGCGGATCGTGTCTTCTTCCAGCTGCACCCTCATGTGTTCGCCTCTCGCCATTCGTCGGGGGTATTGCAGTTGACCAGCAGCCGCGTGTCCAGCCCGTCGAGCGGCAGCGTCGAGGCACCCAGGCGCGCATGCAGGGCGGCGACGGAGCAGGCGGGGCCGGGGCGGCTCAACAGCTCTTCGAGCGCCGCGCGCGCCCTTGCGTCCATGGTCAGCCGCATGGGAAGCGGGTGCCGTTGCCAATGCGTCGCGGCGGCGCGCCTGTCGGCGAGCAACGGCGCGAGAACGGCCGGGCAGAGGCGCGGCATGTCCACCGGCACGACGAGCCATTCGCCATCCGGCAGTTCCCGCATGGCGCTGGCCATGCCGCCGACGGGGCCTGTGTCCGGCCAGAGGTCCTCGATGCCACCGGCCCGCGCGCCGCTGATCGCGACACGCTGCGCGCCGGCCTCGCGAAGGATGCGCGAGGTACGTTCGAGGAGCGTTTCCCCGTCGATGCGGAGCATGGCCTTGTCTTCGCCCATGCGCGAGGAACGGCCGCCGGCGAGGATGAGGCCGAGGATCGTGGGTGCGTCGCGCGTCATGGACCAAGCGTAACCCGAAACGGTCGTCCACCCATGCGCAGGGCCAACCATCCATGGGTTGCCTTATGTGGGAGCCGCTTCAGCGGCGATAGGTGCTTGCGGCAAGCGCGCCCGCTGCCGCGGGATCGCCGGCATAGCCGGCTCCCACAGAAGACCTCCCAAGCACAGACGTTTCCTCGCAAGCATGCGGGCTTTGTGTGGGAGCCGCTTCAGCGGCGATGGGGGCTCGCGGCAAGCCGGCTCCCACAGGAGCATGCCTGTGGGAGCCGGGTTTCTCTTTTATGCCAAGCGCCGCGACGGTTCCTGCAACGCCGGGCGATACGCGTGGAACGCGACCGTCGCCGAGGCGCGGCCCTGGCTCAGCGAGCGGAGCGCCGTGCTGTAGCCGTCGAGCTGGGCCAGCGGAACGTCGGCTTCGATCTCCGTGCGTTCCTGCCGGTCGACGAGGTTCACGATCTGCCCGCCGCGGCGCTGCAGATCGCCCAGCACGTCGCCTACCGCCGAGCCCGGGGCGCTCACGGAGACGCGCATCACCGGTTCCAGCAACACCGTGCCCGTGGCCTCGAGCGCGGATTTCACCGCGATCTGCGCCGCGCGATGGAACGCGGCCTCGTTCGAGTCCACGGCGTGCGCCTGGCCGTCCAGCACCACGACGGACGCACCGACCACCGGGTAGCCCCGCGGACCTTCGAGCAGGGCCGACAGGGCACCCCTCTCCACCGCGGCCTGGAACGGCTTGGGGATCACGCCGCCGGTGGTACGGTCCTCGAACGTGTTGGCATCGGTGCCGTTCGGCGTCACCGACAGCACCACGCGCGCATACTGCCCGCTGCCGCCCGTCTGCTTGGCCAGTTTCCCTTCGACGGCGCCCGACGCCGACGCCGGCGTTTCCTGGTAGGCCACGCGCGGCGAACCGGTGCGCACCTGCACGCCCCACTCGCGGCGCAGACGTTCCACCATCACTTCCAGGTGCAGCTCGCCCATGCCCCAGACCAGCGTCTCGCCGGTATCGGGGTCGGTGCCGACGCGGAAGGACGGATCCTCCTGCGCCAGGCGCGCCAGCCCGTTGCCGAGCTTCAGCAGATCGGCCGAACGCTCGGGCGACAGCCGCCACGACAGCACCGCCGGTTGCGCCTGGATGGCTTCCAGCCGCACGTGCCGGTGCGCATCGGACAAGGTCTCGCCCGTGGCCACGTCCTTCCAGCCGGCGATGGCAACGATGTCGCCGGCCTCCGCTTCGTCGACCGCCTCGGTGTCTTCCGCACGCACGACGGCAAGGCGCCCGATGCGCTGCACGCGATCCGTTCCGCTGCGCCACACGGCGTCGCCGACATGTAACCGACCCGCGTAGAGACGCACGAACGCCAGCGGCCCGTGGGCCTGGTTGACCACCTTGAACACCAGGGCGGCCAGCGGTGCGTTCGCATCGGGTTCGACCGCGATGTCGCCATCGTCCGTATGCGCGACCACCGCCGGACGATCCAGCGGCGACGGCAGGTACGCCACCATGGCGTCGAGCAACGGCTCGATACCGACATTGCGGAACGCCGAACCCGGCAGCACCGGCGAACCCAGGCCCGCCAGGGTGCCGCGGCGCAAGGCCGCGGCGAGCGCGGCGGCGTCGACGGGGGCGTCGGCAAGCCACAGTTCGGCCAGCGCCTCGTCACGATCGGCCACAGCCGCCACGAGCTCCGCGCGCGCTTCGCCGAACGCGTCACGCTCGGCATCGTTCCATGCGTGCACGGTGGCGTTACCGGCGTCGTCGAAACGCCAGGTGCGCTCGCTCACGAGGTCCGCCAGACCCGTCATGTGCTCGTCTTCGACGATGGGACGCGCGACCACCCACGGGTTGGCCCCGAGCTTGTCGCGCATCTGCGCCACGACTGCGTCGAAGTCCGCGCCGGGGCGGTCCATCTTGTTGACGAACGCCATGAGCGGCACGCCGTGCCGGCGCGCCTGGTGCCACACGGTTTCCGATTGCGGCTGCACGCCGGCCACGCCTGAGAACACCGTCACCGCACCGTCGAGCACGCGCAGGGAACGTTCCACTTCGATCGCGAAATCGATGTGTCCGGGCGTGTCGATGAGGGTGAGGCGATGCGGCTGGCCGCCATCGGGCGTCCAGTTCGCGCGCACGGCGGCGGCGCCGATCGTGATACCGCGCTCGCGCTCCAGTTCCATGTGATCGGTGGTGGTCGCACCGTCGTGCACCTCGCCGGTGCGGTGGATCGTGCCGGTCTTGTAGAGCAGGCGCTCGGTGAGCGTGGTCTTGCCCGCGTCGACGTGCGCGATGATGCCGAGGTTGCGCCAACGGCTGACGGGAATGCGGGTTTCTCGGGTGGTACTCATGGCTAACGGTTCCTGATGGGGATACGCCAGGGGCTCGATACGTCTTCGAGCGAGGCACTCCCCGATCCCTTGCCGCCGCCCCTGGCTGAGCAGGACGGTCAGGATCGGGGATCGCGGCGGTTCTTCATGGCACGTTGCTCCGGGTCGAATGGCTGATTCGGGACAAAAAAAAGCACCCTTGCGGGTGCTTTCGAGTTCTTCCAGGCCGGCTCGCCGTCTTACGACAACGAGCCTCCATGCACGGCGCGCGCGCACCCGCGACGCGCCCGTGGGGCGATCGGTGGGACGTGCATCAAATCGTGCTTGCAGCGGAACATGGGGTGGCTCTCTTGGAATGGGAGCGGATCGTACGCCGGTGTCACCAGGGCGGCAAGGCGTAGTGCGCTTAGATGGAGCCGCCCGGCGGCCTTTCAAGCCCCTCTGGGCTAGTGCGTGGCGAGCACCTATCGCCGCTGAAGCGGCTCCCACACAAAGCCGGCCCGCTCTGTGTGGGAGCCGGCTATGCCGGCGATTGCCGCCATCGCGGCTCCTGCCATCAGGGCAGTGCGTACGCCATCACGTAGTCACCCGACTTCGTACCCAGGCCGCTATGCCCGCCGGCCGCGATCACGACGTACTGTTTGCCGTTCACCGCGTACGACATCGGGTTCGCCTGACCGCCCGCGGGCAGGCGCGCCTTCCACACTTCCTTGCCCGTGCGTTCGTCGATGGCGCGGAGGTAGTTGTCGGCGGTAGCGCCGATGAAGATCAGGCCGCCTCTCGTCGTCATATTGCCGCCGATGTTGAAGATGCCCGTGGGTAGCGGCGCATTGAAGTGCGTGCCGAACGGCCCGGTATCGCGCGTGGTGCCGATCGGGTGTTCCCACACCAGCTTGTGCGTGACGAGGTCGATCGCCGCGAGCGTGCCCCACGGTGGCGGATTGCACGGCACGTCGAGGGGATTGAGCCACGGATGCACCTTGCCCACGTATGGCGTGCCGTATTGCGGTGCCAGACCGCCGCCCACCTTGGGCTCGTTGCCGCTGCCGTCCCACGGCTTCACCAGGCCTTTCGCTTCCGCCTCCTGACGCGGCGCCAGGCTGATGATGAACGGGATGTAGTTCGCGTTCGCAATGAGCAGCTTGTTGTACGGATCGATGGACGCGCCGTGCCAGTCGATCACGCCGTCGAAGGCGGGATACACGATGGTGTCCTTCAGCTGCGGCGGCGTGAACTGCCCCTTGTAGTACGACTTGCGAAACTGAATCCGGCACATGAGCTGATCGAACGGCGTCGCGCCCCACATCGACGCTTCGGTGAGGTTCTTCGGCGCCAGCGACGGCATGCCCACGGAATACGGCTGCGTCGGCGAGGTGAAGTCGCCGGGCACCGCGCCCTGCGGCACCGGCTTTTCGCGCACTTCGGTGAGCGGCGTGCCGGTGCGGCGGTCGAGCACGAAGAATTCGCCGCGCTTGGTCGTCTGCACGAGTGCGGGCACCGTGCCGCCCTTGCCGTCGGGCAAGTCCACCAGCGACGGCCCCGTCGGCACGTCCATGTCCCACACGTCGTGGTGCGTGTTCTGATACACCCATTTCGGCGCGCCGGTTTCGATATCCAGCGCCACCGTGGAACTGGACACCTTCTCGTCCATCGGGCGGCGATGGCCGCCGAAGTAGTCCGGCGTGGCGTTACCCATCGGGAGGTACACGAGGCCGAGATCCGGGTCCGCCGTGTAGACGCCCCACGCATTCGGCGTGCCGCGGGTCAGCTGATCGTTCGGGCCAGGTGTCCAGTTCTGCGGATCGTGTCCCACGTCCCAGGCCCACACGAGCTTGCCGGAAAGCGGATCGAAGGCACGCACGGCACCGGACGGCTCGCCTTCCGCCTGGTTGTCGTATATCCAGCCACCGAGCATCACGCGGTCCTTGAGCACCAGCGGCGGCGAGGTGACGAAATGGAAACCCGCCGGCACATGGCCGAGGTATTTCGTCAACGATACGAAGCCGTGCTCGCCGAAATCCTCGCACGGCTTGCCGGTCTCGGCATTCAGCGCCATGAGCCGGGCGTCGAGCACCGGCGCGATGATGCGCCGGGGGCAGTCGGTCTGCGTACCCTGCGGCGCTTCGTAATAAGCGACACCGCGACAGGCGAGATAGACGTCGGCTTCCGTGTCGGCCTTGGGATCGAAGGTCCATTTCTTCTGGCCGGTGGCCGCATCGAAGGCCACCACCCAGCTGTGTCCCGTGCACACGTAGAGCGTGTTGCCCACCTTGATGGGCGTGTTCTCGAAGTTGAATTCGTGCCCGGCATCCGTGCCGCCCTTGTCCTCGCCCGGACGCATGGTGTCGCCCGTGTGCGCCGACCAGGCCAGCTTGAGGTTCTTCACGTTGCCCGTGTTGATCTGATCCAGCGGCGAGAAGCGGTCACCGCGCGGCGTTCGTCCGTAGAACAGCCACTCGTCGTCGGGCACGGAGGTGTCGTGCCCGCCGGCGTCATTGCGCACCACCATCTCGCCGCGCGTGCCCACCGGCTGCATGAAGCCGGCCACCCCGACACCGATGCCCACAACGGCTAACAGCAGCAGCGCCACCACCCCGCCGCGCGCAGGCGCCAGCCGCCGTGTCACCCACGGCATGGCCAGATAGATGGCGAGCAACACAGGAAGAAGAAGTCGCGGTTCGAGTTGCCAGCCGATCAGCCCGACCTCCGCGATGGACCACACGATGGTGCCCAGGAGCACGATCGCATAGAGCCACAAGGCGGTGCCCAAGCCACGCACGAGAAGGATGCCGGTCGCGCACACACCCGCGCCGGCAATGAGGTAATAGGCGCTGCCGCCGAGGGCGACCAGCCAGACACCGCCCAGGGCGAGTAACAGGCCGAGGATGGCGACGACGAAACCGGTGATGCGTAGTGCGCGCCGTGGCGTGCCGGGGGATGACATGTGCTTCTCCGCAGGTACCAGACCCTTGAAGATAGCCTTGTCAGGTATATGTAACGTCTACGCCATTCCGGCAAGCGACGATTTTCCCTGCGGAGGTTTCCCCATGCGCTACGTGAAACTGGGCCGTACCGGCCTCGAGATATCGCCACTCGTACTCGGCTGCATGACCTACGGCGTACCTGATCGCGGCAACCATGCCTGGACGCTCGACGAGGAGGAAAGCCGGCCTTTCATCCGCAAGGCGCTGGATCTCGGCATCAACTTCTTCGATACCGCGAACGCGTATTCGGACGGCACGTCGGAAGAAATCGTGGGACGCGCACTGAAAGATTTTGCGAGGCGCGACGAAGTGGTGCTCGCCACCAAGACGTTCTACCGCTGGCGCGAGGGGCCGAACGCGGGCGGCCTGTCGCGCAAGGCCATCTTCCACTCGGTGGACGACAGCCTGCGCCGTCTCGGCACCGACTACATCGACCTGCTGCAGATCCATCGCTTCGACCACGGCACGCCGGTGGAGGAGACCATGGAAGCCCTGCATGACGTGGTGAAGGCGGGCAAGGTCCGCTACATCGGCGCGTCGTCGATGTACGCGTGGCAGTTCGCGAAGATGGTCTATACCTCCCGCCTGCACGGCTGGACGGAGTTCGTGAGCATGCAGGATCACTACAACCTGATCCAGCGCGAGGAAGAGCGCGAGATGATCCCGTTCTGCATCGACCAGGGCATCGCCGTGCTTCCGTGGAGCCCCCTCGCCCGTGGCCGCCTCACCCGCGACTGGGACGAGGGCAGCGCACGCCAGGAGCGCGACGTCTTCGGCGGCACCCTCTACAACGCCACCGAGGCCTCCGACCGGGCCATTGTCGCCGCCGTGAAGAAGGTGGCCGACGGGCGCGGCATCCCCCGCGCGCAGGTCGCCCTCTCCTGGGTGGCCCACCGCCAGGGCGTGACGGCGCCGATCGTGGGCGCCAGCAAGCCGCACCACCTGGACGACGCCGTGGCCGCCATCGACCTCGTTCTCACCGACGAGGAGACGGCGCTCCTGGAAGAAGCCTACGGGCCGCATCCGGTCGCGGGATTCTGAGGCCCCGCCGCGGCGCCGGGGCCCTGAACATCGGTGCAATCGTCACGTCCCGGCGGTACCCTTCCCGCTGCAAAACCGGCCGGGGGCGTGTATCATGGCGCGCCCTTTTATCTCTTTATCCGTAAAGAAGGATATATCGCCCCGATGAGCAACTACCTCTTCACCTCCGAGTCGGTCTCCGAAGGCCATCCGGACAAGATCGCCGACCAGATCTCGGACGCCGTTCTGGACGCCATCCTGGCCCAGGACCCGCGCGCTCGCGTGGCCTGCGAGACGCTGGTGAAGACCGGCGTCGCCATCGTCGCGGGCGAGATCACCACCAGCGCCTGGATCGACCTCGAGGCCCTCACCCGCAAGGTGATCCTCGACATCGGTTACGACTCGTCCGACGTCGGCTTCGACGGCGAGACCTGCGGCGTGCTGAACCTCATCGGCAAGCAGAGCCCGGACATCAACCAGGGCGTGGACCGCAAGAAGCCGGAAGAACAGGGCGCTGGCGACCAGGGCCTGATGTTCGGCTACGCCACCAACGAAACCAACGAGTACATGCCGGCGGCGATCCACTACGCCCACCGTCTCGTCGAGCAGCAGACCAAGGTCCGCAAGAAGAAGAACTCGCCGCTGCCGTGGCTGCGTCCGGACGCGAAGAGCCAGGTCACCCTGCGCTACGAGAACGGCGAGGCCGTCGCCATCGACGCCGTGGTGCTCTCCACCCAGCACGATCCGGACGTGAAGCAGAAGGATCTGATCGAAGGCGTGCGCGAGCTGATCCTGAAGCCCGTGCTGCCGGCGAAGCTGCTGCACAAGGGCACGAAGTTCCACATCAACCCGACCGGCAAGTTCGTGATCGGCGGTCCGGTGGGCGACTGCGGCCTGACCGGCCGCAAGATCATCGTCGACACCTACGGCGGCTGGGCCCGCCACGGTGGCGGTGCGTTCTCGGGCAAGGATCCGTCGAAGGTCGACCGCTCGGCCGCCTATGCCGCGCGTTACGTGGCGAAGAACATCGTGGCGGCCGGCCTGGCTGACCGCTGCGAGATCCAGGTCAGCTACGCCATCGGCGTGGCCGAGCCCACCTCGATCTCGGTCACCACGTTCGGCACCGGCAAGATCCCCGACGAGAAGATCGAGAAGCTGATCCGCAAGCACTTCGACCTGCGCCCGTACGGCATCATCAAGATGCTCGACCTGGTGCACCCGATGTACCAGCCGACCGCCTCGAACGGTCACTTCGGCCGCAAGCCCTACGAGATCACCGACAAGAACGGCAACACGTTCACGGCGTTCTCCTGGGAGAAGACCGACAAGGCCGACATCCTGCGCGATGCCGCGGGCCTCGGCGCGAAGGTCGGCCGCAAGTAAGCGGTTCCTTCATGCGATAGCGAACGGGCACCTTCGGGTGCCCGTTTTTTTTGTTCTTGTGGGAGCCGCTTCAGCGGCGATGGGTGCCCGCGTCAAGCTTGCCCGCTACCGCGGGATCGCCGGCGTAGCCGGCTCCCACAGAGAACTGACCATTGTCACGAGCACTTCATCGCCGTGGTGCGACACCTAGGGCACACCTGCCGGAGATACCACCATGAACCGCCGCCCCGTCCTCGCCATTGCCTTCTTCGCCGCCTCGCTCGGGCTTGCCGCGCATGCCCAGGAAAAGGACACCCAGGGCGGCACCGCTACCGATGCCGGGTTCTTCAAGAATGCCGGTGCATCGGGGCTCGCGGAAGTCGAGGCGAGCCGGCTCGCGTTGAAACAATCGTCGTCCGCGAAGGTGAAGAAGTTCGCGCAGACGATGATCGACGAGCACACGCAGGCGAACGAGGAACTAGAAGGGCTGAAGTCAGGGGACAAGGGCTATTCGCTCGTGACCTCTCCCATGCCCGACAGCCAGAAGATCATCGACGCGATGTCGCGGATGCACGGCGCGGAGTTCGACAAGGCCTATGCGAAGACGATGGTGGCCGATCACGAAGAGGCCGTCGCGATCTTCGAAACGGAGATCGAGAAGGGTTCCAACCCTGAGTTGAAGGCTTTCGCCAAAAAGACGCTGCCGAAGCTGAAGCATCACCTGGAGATGGCGAAGAGCCTGCCTTGAGGCAAGCTTGCCCGCTGCCGCGGGATCGCCGGCAAAGCCGGCTCCCCACACGTTTGTCAGGCGTTGCGGTTGGAGCCGGAGAGCACGTCTACCCACACCGCCAGCACGAGGATCACGCCCTTGATGATCATCTGCCAGGAGTTGTCCACGTCCATCAGCTGCATGCCGCTGTCGAGGCTGGCCATCACCAGCGCGCCGATCAGCGCGCCATAGACCGTGCCGGAGCCACCACGCATGGAGGTGCCGCCGATGAAGCAGGCCGAGATGGCGTCCAGTTCGCCACCCGTGCCCGCCGAGGGCGAACCGGAGCCCGTGCGCGCCACGGTGATGATGCCCGCGAAGGCGCACATGAGGCCCATCAGCGCGAACACCACGAGCTTCACTCTCGCCACGTTCACGCCGGACAGCCGCGTGGCTTCCATGTTGCCGCCCACCGCGTAGATGTGGCGGCCGAACACCGTCTGCGTGGACACATAGGTGAACACCGCGAGCAGGCCGAGGAGGATCATCACCGGAATGGGAATGCCGTTGGCGTCATTGAGCATGCGGATGAAGCCCGCGATGAATACGCCGATGGCCACGAGACGGGCGATGTCGATCCACAGAGCCGCCTGCTGCAGGCCGAGCTTCGAACGGCGCATGCGGCGACGCACCGTGATCGCGACCATCGCCACGAAAATGATTCCGCCGATCCAGCGCGAGAGTTCCACGGGCACGAAGCCCTGGCCGAGCGCGACGAGGTCGTCGGGCGCGGGCGCGATCGTCGAACTGCCGGTGATGTACAGCACGATGCCGCGGAAGGCGAGCATCCCGCCGAGACCGACGATGAACGAAGGCACGCGCATCTTCGTGACCACGAAGCCGTTGAAGGCGCCGAGCAGCAGGCCCAGCACCAGCACGGCCCCGATGGCCGGCCACGTTCCCCAGCCCTCGTTCACGGTGAGGATGGCGACCACGCCACCGAGCAGGCCGAGCAGGGAACCGATGGAGAGATCGATCTCGCCGGCGATGATGACGAACACCATGCCGCACGCGAGCATGCCGGTGATCGCCATCTGCCGGAAGAGGTTCGAGAGGTTCCCCGGAGTGATGAACGCGGCGTCCGTCTTCACGTGGAAGAACACCCAGATGATCGCCACTGCGATGAGCAGCGCGAGGATCTTGTAGCGGACGAACAGCTGCTGGACTTTCTGTGCCTGCATGGAAGCCTTTCCTGATGACGCTTTGAACGGATGAAGAATCAGGCCGCGTGCGCGGGACCTTCCGCGGCATGCGAGATGGCCGCGGCCAGCACCTGCTCCTGGGTGAGGCCAAGGCTCGGGAAGTCGCCCCGCAGCCTGCCCTCGCCCACCACGAGCACGCGATCGCTGACGCCCAGCACCTCGGGCATTTCGGACGAAACCATGATGATTGCCACCCCCTTGGCGGCCAGCTCGAACATCAGCTTGTAGATGTCGTACTTCGAGCCGACGTCGACGCCCCGGGTGGGCTCGTCGAGGATGAGCACTTTCGGTTCGGGCAGCAGCATCTTCGTCAGTACCGCCTTCTGCTGGTTGCCGCCGGACAGCCCGACGATAGCCAGCTCCGGGCTGGCCGTCTTCACGCGAAGGCGCCGGATCTCGGTTTCCACCGTCTGCAATTCCGCCTGCCGGTCGATCTGCCCGGCGTGGGCGTAATGCGACAGCGTGGCCAGCGTGATGTTGTCGCCCACGCCGAGGAGCGGCACGATGCCCTGCCGCTTTCGGTCTTCCGGCACCAGCGACAGCCCCGCCTTGATCGCCTGCTCCGGCGTTCGCACCTTGATCGGCGTGCCCTCGAGCAGGAGTTCCGCCTCGTAGCGGCCGGCGTACGCGCCGAAGATGGCCGACACGAGTTCCGTGCGGCCCGCGCCCACGAGGCCCGCGATGCCGAGGATCTCGCCCCGGCGCACCTGGAAGGAGATGTCGTCCACGCGCTTGCGGTTCGGGTTGGCGAGGTCCCAGCAGGTGACATGCCGCGCTTCGAACACCACGTCGCCGATCTCGTGCTCCACCTTCGGGAAGAGGTTCTCAATGTCGCGGCCGACCATGGCCGTGATGATCGACTGCGTGGTCATCTCCGACATCGGCCTGGTGAGGATGTGCCTGCCGTCGCGGATTACCGTAACGGTGTCGCAAACGCGCGCCACCTCGTCGAGCTTGTGCGAGATGTACACGCACGCCACGCCCTCGCGCTTCAGGTCCTCGATGATGGACAGCAAGGTGTCCGTTTCCGCCGAGGTGAGGGACGAGGACGGCTCGTCGAGAATGAGCAGGCGCGCGTTCTTCGCCAGGGCCTTGGCGATCTCGAACAGCTGCTGGTAGCCGCCGCCGTAGTTCATGACCGGCGCGGCCACGTTCACGTCCTTGAGCTTCAGGCGGGCGAGCAGGGCCTCCGCCTTCGCGTACATCGCGTCGTAGTCCATCAATCCGCCGAAACGGCGGATCTCGTTGCCGAGGAAGATGTTCTCCGCCACCGACAGCTGCGGCACCAGCATGAGTTCCTGGTGGATGATGACGACGCCGGCGTCCTCGCTGTCGCGTACCGAATACGCTTTCAGCGGCTTGCCTTCGACGAGGATCTCGCCCTCCCAGGTGCCGTAGGGATACACACCCGACAGCACCTTCATGAGGGTGGACTTGCCCGCGCCATTCTCGCCACAGAGCCCCACGCATTCGCCGGGCCGCACGGCCAGATCGATGCCGTCCAGCGCACGGACGCCGGAAAACTCCTTGACGATCCGGCGCATCTCGAACAGGTAGTTGCTCATGACGGCCGGATCAGGGGCCAACCTGAGCCTGGGTGTAGAAGCCGTCCTTCACCACGAGGTCCACGTTCTGCTTCGTCAGCGCGGTTGGCTCCAGCAGGATGGTGTCGACGTCCTTCTTGCCGTTGTTCATCTTCGACGTGAACTTGGGCGTCTCGCCCTTCGCCAGCTGCACGGCCAGGTTGGCGGCATCGGTGGCGATGGTCTTGATCGGCTTGTACACCGTCATCGTCTGGGTGCCTGCCTTGATGCGCTTGATGGCGGCAAGATCGGCGTCCTGGCCCGACACCGCGACCTTGCCCGCCAGCTTCTGGCCATTGAGCGCGGCGATGGCGCCGCCGGCGGTGCCGTCGTTGGAGGCGACGATGCCCTGGATGTTGTTCTTGTTGGCCGTAAGCGCGTTCTCGATGATCGACTGCGCGTTGGATGCCAGCCATTCGTTCGTCCACTGCTGTCCGACGATCTTGATGTCGCCCTTGTCGACCAGCGGCTTCAGCACTTTCATCTGGCCTTCGCGGAGGATCTTCGCGTTGTTGTCGGTGGGCGCGCCACCGAGCAGGAAGTAATTGCCCTTGGGTGCGGCGTTGACGACGCCCTGCGCCTGCATCTGCCCGACCTTGTCGTTGTCGAACGAGATGTAGGCGTCCACGTCGGCGTTGAGGATCAAGCGATCGTATGAGATCACCTTGATGCCGGCGCGCTTGGCTTCGGCCACCACGGTGGAGAGCGTTTTCGCGTTGAAGGGCACGATCACGATCACATCGACCTTGCGCGAGATCAGGTTCTCGATCTGCTGGATCTGTTTCTGCTCATTGGCGTCGGCGGACTGCACGGACACCGTGGCCCCCTTGGCCTCGGCCGCGGCCTTGAAGAAATCGCGGTCGCGCGTCCAGCGTTCGACGCGAAGGTCGTCGATGGAGAAACCGATCACCGGCTTTTCCTTGCTCGCGTGCGCCTGCGGCGCGGCGAAGACACCGGCGGCGATCATCGATACGGCCAGCAGGGTGTGCAGGGGCTTCTGTTTCATGGGCTTCTCCGTGCAGTCATGGCATCGCCCTCGTGGAAGGGCGGGATTCGTCGCCGGCGATGGCGCCGTCGGCATACAAGGGTTCCAGTCGCTCGTAGGAACGGCGGAACAGAGGGTGGCGCGTTTGCAGGAAATAAGCATGACGCGCCGCATCGGGCTCGAAGGCGGCCGTCACGGGCGGCATGGGGCAGACCTCATCCAGCGTGGCGCCGGGTTCTGCAGCCAGGCGCGCCAGCCGCGCCGCACCGAGCGCGGGACCAACGTCGCCACCGCTGCGCATGACCAGCCGCTTGCCGAGGATGTCCGCGAGCATCTGCGTCCAGTACGCACTGCGGGAACCGCCGCCGATGACGGTGATCTCGTCGGCCACCAGCCCCGTGGATTCCACCGCCAGCAGGCCGTCGAGCAGGCCCAGGCCCACGCCTTCGAGCGTGGCATTGGCGAGTTCGGGGCGATCGGTACCGGGCCCGAGCTGCAGGAACGAGCCCCGCGCATGGGGGTTGTTATGCGGGGTGCGTTCGCCCGTGAGGTAAGGCAGGAACAATGGCCCGTGCTTTTCCAGGCCGCGGGCCTGCGCTTCGGCGAGCAGCGAAGGCACGTCGCTTGTTCCGGTAAGCCGTGCGGTGAAATTCAGGCAGCTGGCCGCGTTGAGCATCACCGACATCAGGTGCCAGGTATCGGGCACCGCATGGCAGAAGGCATGCACGGCCTGCTCCGGGCTTGCACGGAAACCGTCCGACACCGCGAAGTAGACGCCCGAAGTGCCGAGCGAGAGCATGGCCTGCCCGTGCCGCACGATGCCCACGCCCACGGCACCGGCGGCGTTGTCGCCACCGCCCGCAGCCACGGGCACGGTGTCCATGCCCCAGCGGGCCGCCAGTTCGGGATGGAGGCGCCCCGCGGGTTGCGTACCTTCCTTCACCTGCGGCATGTGCGAACGATCGAGACCGGTGGCGGCCAGCATCTCGTCGCTCCACCGGCGGCCCTTCACGTCCAGCCACAAGGTGCCCGCGGCGTCGGAGGCGTCGGTGTAGAAGTCGCCGGTGAGGCGCAGCCGCAGGTAATCCTTCGGAAGCAGCACCTTCGCCACGCGGCGGAAGACATCGGGCTCGTGCCGGCGCACCCACGCGAGCTTGGGCGCCGTGAACCCCGGCATGGCAAGGTTGCCCGTGATGGCGCGGAAACCGGGAACGCGCTCCAGTTCCGCGCACTCGACATCGGAACGCCCGTCGTTCCAGAGGATAGCCGGGCGAAGGACCGCGTTCGCTTCGTCCAGTAACGTCGCGCCGTGCATCTGGCCGGAGAGTCCGATGCCGGCGACGCGCTTCGCGTCGCCTTGCATGAGGACTTTCTCCACCGCGGACTCGGTCGCGGCCCACCACGCGGCCGGATCCTGCTCCGACCATCGGGGGTGGGGATGCGATACCTCCAACGGGCTGGAGGCGCTGGCGCGCACGGCTCCCGCCTCGTCCATGAGGACCGCTTTCACCGAAGATGTGCCCAGGTCGATGCCCAGGTACAGGCGCGCCGGCGCTTCCATGTCGTGTCTCATTCAGCCGTAGATATAGCGGTTCACAATGTTTTCGAGCAACTCCTGTCCACCCGAAATGTGATCTGGGTGGATGTCCCGGGCCACGGCGTCGTCGGCGAGCGAGGCCAGGGTGAAGCCGCCTTGCAGGATCCTGCTGCCGAAGTCGCCGTCCCAGCCCGAGTAGCGCTTCGCCTTGAACTCGGCCAGCGCGTCGCGCTCGATCATCCTGGCTGCGCGTTCGAGGCTGAGCGCGAGCGCGTCGATGGCGCCGATATGGCCGTGGAACAGGTCTTCCGGCGCACTGCTCTGCCGGCGCACCTTGGTGTCGAAGTTGAAGCCGCCGGTAGAGAAGCCGCCGGCCTTCAATATCTCGTACGTCACCAGCGTGAGTTCTTCCACGCTGTTCGGAAACTGATCGGTATCCCAGCCGTTCTGCGGATCGCCGCGATTGGCATCGATGGAACCGAAGAGGCCGAGCGAGATGGAGGTGGCCACTTCGTGGTGGAACGAGTGCCCCGCGAGGGTGGCGTGGTTCGCTTCGAGGTTCGTCTTCACCTCGTTCTCGAGCCCGAACTCCTTCAGGAAGCCGTACACCGTGGCGGTGTCGTAGTCGTACTGATGCTTGGTGGGCTCCTGCGGCTTGGGCTCGATCAGGATGGTGCCCTTGAAGCCGATCTTGTGCTTGTGCTCGATCACCATCTGGAAGAAGCGCCCCAGTTGGTTCCGTTCGCGCTTCAGATCGGTGTTCAGCAGGGTGTCGTAGCCCTCGCGGCCGCCCCACAGGACATAGTTGGCGCCGCCGAGGCGGTGGGTGGCTTCCATGGCGTGACGCACCTGGGTCGCGGCATAGGCAAACACCTCCGGCTGTGGATTGGTCGCGGCACCGGCGGCATAGCGCGGATGGCTGAACAGGTTGGCCGTGCCCCAGAGGAGACGCATGCCCGTGTCGGCCTGCTTCCGCTCGAGCACGTCCACCATGGCGGCGAAGTTCTTGCGGTAGTCCGCGAGGCCATCGCCTTCCGGCGCCACGTCGGTGTCGTGGAAGGTGTAGAACGGGGTACCGAGCCGGGAGAAGAAGTCGAACGCGGCATCGGCCTTCTCGCGGGCGCGCTCCATCGGGTCGCCGGGCTGCTGCCAGGGGCGGCCGAAGGTGCCGGCGCCGAACACGTCCGAACCCGGCCACACGAAGGTATGCCAGTAACATGTGGCCGGGCGCAGGTGGTCTTCCATGCGCTTGCCCAGCACCCGCTTGTCGGGATCGTAATGCCGGAAGGCCAGCGGGTTGTCGCTGTCCTGGCCTTCGTGGCGAATCTTCGGAATATGGGAGAAGTACGACATGACGCTTTCCTTGACCAACGCGGGAACGGATTCCCACGATCGTGACGAGCGAGCCCCATGCCGTGCAATTGCGATTTCCGGCGCCCGCGAGGTCTTTTTCGATGCCGCGCTGCGTCATGGACGCATCCCGCAACCTAAGCTAGCGTGGCAACGATGAGTTGTCCCGGCGGAACACCATGACCAACCCGCATCGCATTGCCCTCCTGTTCAACGCCAACAAGGTGTACGACCGCCAGGTCATCGCGGGCATCGGCCACTACCTGAACAGCACGCGCGTGGAATGGGACCTCTTCATGGAAGAGGATTTCCGCAGCCGCATGCGCGACATCCACCAGTTCAAGGGCGATGGCGTCATCGCCGACTTCGACGACCCGGAAGCGCAGGAAGCCCTTCGCGACCTGCCCATTCCCGTCGTGGCGGTGGGCGGCTCGTATCACGACCCTGCCGCGTACCCGGCCGGCGTGCCTTACATCGCCACGGATAACGAGCGCCTCGTGCGCCTCGCCTACGATCACCTCATCGAGCAGGGGCTAGGTCGGTTCGCCTTCTACGGCCTCCCGGCGCATCCCGGCAGCCGCTGGGCCCAGGAGCGCGAGCATGCGTTCCGGACCGTCGTCGAGGCGGAGGGCGTGGAGGCCACGGTCTACGAAGGATCGCCCACCAGCGCCGGCGGCTGGGGCGAGGCGGTGGAAGAACTGGTGGCGTGGCTCACGGCGCTGCCGAAGCCCATCGGCATCATCGCCACCACGGACGCCCGTGCGCGGCAGGTTCTGCAAGCCTGTGTGATCGGCGACATTCCCGTGCCCGAGCAGGTGGCCATCGTGGGTATCGACAATGACCCGATGGCGCAGCTGCTCACCCGCATTCCCCTCACGTCGGTCATCCAGGGCGCGGAGGAAATGGGCCGCACCGCCGCCCACGTGCTGCACCAGATGCTCCGCGGCGTGGACTGTTCGGGCACGCGCGTGCTGGTGCCGCCTGTGGGAATCAACGTGCAGGTGTCCAGCCGTTACCACCCGGTACGCAGCCCGCACGTCATGCGCGCCAGCCACTACATACGGCAATACGGATGCCTGGGCATCAAGACCGAGCAGGTGGCGGACTACGTGGGTGTGTCCCGCACGGTGCTCGAGGAACATTTCAAGCGCGAACTGAAGCAGACGGTTCACCAGGTGATCCTGAAGCACAAGCTCGATGCCGCCTGCGACCTGATCGCGAATTCCGACACGCCGCTGGCCGACATCGCGCTGCGCTGCGGCTTCACGTCGCTTCAGTACATGTATGCGGTATTCCGTCGCGAGTACGATTGCACGCCGCGACAGTACCTCGACCTTCATCGAACGGCGGGGGCGACATGATCGTCGCCCGCCAGGAACGCTCCATGCCCGTATCGCACGCCACCGCCTGGGGCCACTTGCCCGACGGCCGCCCCTTGCACCGCTGGACACTGAGAAACGCCGGCGGCGCGCAGGTGGAGATCAGCGACCTCGGCGGCACCCTTCTCTCCTGGCAGGTGCCCGACCGGCAGGGGCGCCTGGGCGAAGTGCTGCTGGGCCATGCCACCGCGCAGCAGTATCTGGATTCCAATGCCTACATGGGCGGTATCGTGGGACGCTGGGCCAACCGCATCCGGGGCGGCAGGTTCCGCCTCGACGGCATCGACTACCGGGTGGACCGCAATGATGGCGGCAACCACCTGCACGGCGGCAACGACGGCTTCCACCGGCAGCGCTGGGACGTGGACCCGGATAACGGCGGCCTTCTGCTCCGGCTGGTGTCGCCGGAAGGCGATGGCGGATTCCCGGGCGAGGTTCGCGTCGAACTGCGCCTGCGCCTGGAGGACGACGGCACCCTCGACCTGCGCTATACCGCCACCAGCGACGCGCCGACGCCACTCAGCCTCACTGCCCATCCGTACTTCAACCTCAACGACCGGCGGCCGGATATTCGCGATCACGTGATCCGGATCGACGCCGATGCTTTCCTCGCCATCGACGCGGGCGCCATTCCCGTGGGAAGGCAGGTGGTCGCCGGCTCGGCCTTCGACTTCCGGGAGGCGGCGCCGATCGGCTCGCGCCTGCACTGGCCCGACCCGCAACTCCGGCTGGTCGGCGGGTTCGACCATTGCTACGTACCGCGCGGCGAGACAGGAGCCCTCCCGAGGGTGGTGGCCGAGGTCACCGAGCCCTCCAGCGGGCGCCGGCTCACCGTGGAAACCGACCGCCCGGGGCTGCAGTTCTACAGCGGCCAGAAGCTCACCGGCCAGCCGGGGCGCCATGGCGACATGTACGGCCCGTTCGCGGGCTTCGCGCTGGAAACACAGGCGTTTCCCGACCAGATGAACGGCCCGGACGCGGAAGGCGCGATCCTGCGCCCCGGCACCGTCTGGCGCCAGCACACGCGGTACCGCATCGATATTGTCTGAACCTGCCGGGCGCTTCGTAGGAGCGCGCCCTGCGCGTTTATGCCCGCGTCGGGTACGACATCGTTTCGGGCCAGTCCCCGAGTTGGCGCGCCGGCTCCAAGTCACGGCCTCAAAATATGTCGCGCGCAGGGCGCGCTCCTACAGGCCGGGTGGGCATTACAATGCCCGGATGTCATTAATCCAATTACTTAACGTCGACTACAGCGTCGGCGGCCCGCTCCTGCTCGAACAGGTCGATCTTTCGCTGGATACCGGCGAGCGCGTCTGCATCGTCGGCCGTAACGGTGCCGGCAAGTCCACGCTGCTGAAACTCATCGCCGGCGAACTGCATCCCGACGACGGCGAGATCCGGTTGCAGGGCGGCACGCGCATCGCGCGGCTGACCCAGGAAGTGCCGCAGGACACGCAAGGCAGCGTGTTCGACGTGGTGGCCGACGGGCTCGGGGAGCTGGGCCACCTCCTGGCCCGCTACCACCACCTGCTCGACGCGGGCGACATGGACGGACTCGGCGACGTGCAGGCGCAGATCGAGGCGCAGAACGCGTGGGATCTCGATTCGCGCGTGCAGCAGGTCATCGAGCGCCTGGAACTGCCGGCGCATACCGATTTCTCGGAACTCTCCGGCGGTATGAAACGCCGCGTGCTGCTCGGCCAGGCGCTGGTGCGCGACCCGAACCTGCTGTTACTCGACGAGCCCACGAACCATCTCGACATCGAGGCCATCGCCTGGCTGGAAGGCTTCCTGAAGAGCTTCGCCGGCAGCATCGTGTTCATCACCCACGACCGCAGCTTCCTGCGTTCGCTGGCCACGCGCATCGTGGAGATCGACCGCGGCACCGTTACCAGCTGGCCGGGCGATTACGACAACTACCTGCGCCGCCGCGAAGAGCGCCTGCACGCCGAAGCCCAGGCGAATGCCCATTTCGACCGGAAGCTTGCGCAGGAAGAAGTGTGGATCCGCCAGGGCATCAAGGCGCGGCGCACGCGCAACGAAGGTCGTGTGCGCGCGTTGAAGGCGATGCGCCGGGAGCGCGCGGAGCGTCGCGAGCAGTCCGGCAACGCACGCATCACCCTGGCCACGGCGCAGGCGTCGGGGCGCAAGGTGATCGAGGCAAAGCACATCACGCAGGTCTATGGCGGGCGCACGCTGCTCGACGACGTATCGACCACCATCATGCGCGGCGATCGCGTGGGCATCATGGGTCCGAACGGCGCGGGCAAGTCCACGCTGCTGAAGACCCTGCTCGGCGAACTGAAGCCGCAGCAAGGCGAGGTCACGCTCGGCACGGGCCTGGAAGTGGCCTACTTCGACCAGCACCGCTCCGTGCTGGACGACCGCATGAACGCGCTGGACAACGTGGCCGAGGGCCGCGAGTACATCGAGCTGAACGGCCAGCGCAAGCACATCATCGGCTACCTGCAGGACTTCCTGTTCTCGCCGGAGCGGGCGCGCGCACCGATCACGCGGCTCTCGGGCGGCGAAAGAAACCGCCTGCTGCTGGCGAAGCTGTTCGCGCAGCCGTCCAACCTGCTGGTGATGGACGAACCGACGAACGATCTCGACGTCGAGACACTGGAACTGCTCGAGGAACTGCTCAACGAGTACACCGGCACGCTGCTGCTGGTGTCGCACGATCGCGACTTCATCGACAACGTGGTCACCAGCACGCTGGTGCTCGAAGGCGATGGCCTCGTCGGCGAATACATCGGCGGCTACAGCGACTGGCTGCGGCAGCGTCCCGCCGCGAACGGCGCGAAGCCCGCGGCGACGAAAGGCGCGTCGGCACCCGTGGTGAGCCCAGCCGCTCCGTCGCCATCCTCAGGGACAGCGACGACCGGTGCCGCGACCCCGCCGGCCACGCCGAAGCGCAAGCTGTCCTTCAAGGAACAGCGCGAACTCGACCTCCTGCCCGCGAAGCTCGAGCAGCTGGAAGCGGAGATCGCGAAACGCACCGAAGCGATGAACGATCCGAAGTACTACCAGCAGGACGCGGCCACGATCACGCGCGGCAACGAGGAACTGGCGAAACTGCAGGCGGAACTGGAAGCGGCGTTCGCGCGTTGGGAAGAGCTGGAGGGCTGAGGCTTTGTGTGGGAGCCGCTTCAGCGGCGATGGATGCTTGCGGCAAGCGTGCCGCTGCCGCGGGATCGCCGGCATAGCCGGCTCCCACAGAGGATCTCCAAGCACAGAGGTTTTTCGAGCTTTGTGTGGGAGCCGCTTCAGCGGCGATGGATGCCTGCGGCAAGCGTGCCGCTGCCGCGGGATCGCCGGCATAGCCGGCTCCCACAGAGGATCTCCAAGCACAGAGGTTTTTCGAGCTTTGTGTGGGAGCCGCTTCAGCGGCGATGGATGCCTGCGGCAAGCATGCCGCTGCCGCGGGATCGCCGGCATAGCCGGCTCCCACAAAAGGATGGCCGGTTCCTGCAAGGCTGGTGCTTCAACCCGTATTCTGCAACCCCTGCGACACGCCATTCACGCAAGCCACCAGCGCCTTGAGCAAGGTATCGTCCTTGCCGCCGGTGGCGCGCCAGCGGCGCAACAGATCCACCTGCAACAGGCTCATCGGGTCCACGTACGGGTTGCGCAGGCGGATCGACGTCGCCAGACGCGGGTCGCCGGCCAGCAGTTCCTTGTCGCCCTTTAGCTTCGATACCCATCGCACCGTTCGCTCGAACTCGTCGCGCAGCATCGGGAAGAAGCGATCGTGCAACGGTCCCGCAAGCCTGGAGAACGCCTCCGCGATGTCGATGTCGGCCTTGGCCAGCACCATTTCCACGTCGTCGAGCATCGTCGCGAAGAACGGCCAGTCCCGTGCCATGCCAACGAGGGCCTCGTCGCCGCATTCCTTCGCAATGCTGTCGAGCGCCGAGCCCAGCCCGTACCACCCCGTGAGCACCGCGCGACACTGCGTCCACGAGAACACCCATGGGATGGCGCGCAGATCTTCGACGCCCTTCATGCTGCGCCGGCGCGCCGGACGCGAGCCGAGCGTCATGCGTTCGATGACGTCGATCGGCGTGGCGCCACGGAAGTAGTCCACGAAGCCTTCCTTGTCGACGAAGGCCCGGTAGGCCTTGCGGCTCGCGTCCGACAGCCGCGCCATCGTGTCTTTCCAGGCCTCTTCGCGCGCCTCGCTGTCGCGCGGCCGCAACGAAGCGCGCATGACGGCACCCAGCGTCTGCTCGAGGTTGCGCACGGCGAGGGCGCGGATGCCGTACTTGCGATGGATCACTTCGCCCTGCTCCGTGACGCGCAGGATGCCCGCGACGGAACCGCGCGGCGAGGCCATGAGCGCGGGCGTGATACGCGAGCCGCCGCGGCTGGCCGAGCCGCCGCGGCCATGGAAGAAGGCGATGCGGATGCCGGCCTGCTTCGCCACGTCCAGCAGTTCCACCTGCGCGCGTTGCAGGCTCCACTTGGAGGCCACGGTGCCGCCATCCTTGCCGCTGTCGGAATAACCGAGCATCACCCACTGGCGGTCGCCGCGTGCCTTGAGGTGGGCGCGATAGACAGGATCGTCGAGTAGTGTGCGCAGCGTTTCCGCGCCACCGGCGAGATCGTCGATGGTCTCGAACAGCGGCGCGACGTCCAGAGGCACGATGCCCTCGTTCACCAGGCCGCCATGGCGCGCGAGCGCCAGCACGGCGAGCACGTCGGCCGCCGTTTCGGCCATGCTGATGATGTACAGGCCCGTGGCTTCGTTGCCGTAGCGCTTGCGCGAGTCGGCCAGGGTGGCGAACACGTCGCGCAGCATCGTCACGTTCTCGTCGCCGGAACCGGCGACGAAGCTGCGCTCACCCGCCGCATAAGGGCGCAGGCTGCCGGCGCGCGTCGTCGCGTCGCGATTCGCCCATTCGCCGTCGCCCAGCAGCGCGGACAAGGCTTCGTCATGCAGGCGCGCGTCCTGGCGCACATCCAGCCGTGCGAGGTGGAACCCGAACGTGCGTGCGCGCCACAGCAGGCGGCCGACGGCATACGCGCCCGCGTGCTTTCCGCCATGCTCCAGCAGACTCGTTTCGATCAGGACGATATCGTCGATGAACTCGTCGGCGGCGCCGTAACGACCGTCCCGCTCGTGCAATGTGGCATCCAGCCGCTCGGCGACGAAGGTGAGGAACGCGCGGTAGGGCATGTCGGCGTGCCGCGGCCGGATTCGCGCGGCCGCCTCGGGGAATCTGTCGCGGTACGCCTGGAGGCGTGCGCGGAAGCCGTCGCCCAGCTTCACGCGATCTTCCGTCTGGCTGAGCAGGCGGCCCAGTGCGCCGACGTCCTCGATATAGCGTTCGAGCACGAGCGAGCGTTGCGCCGACAGCGTCGCCGCGATGGTGTCGGCGTTGACGTTCGGGTTGCCGTCCATGTCGCCGCCCACCCAGGTGGCAAAACGCAGCACGCGCGGCACGGCAATGCCTTCGCCGAAGGTGTCGGCAAGCGCCTGTTCCAGAGCTTCGTAAAGCGCGGGCAGCACACGATACAGCGGCCGGGCGATGTAGAAGCCGACGTGCTCGAACTCGTCCTGCACGCTCGGCCGCACCGGCGATGCCTCGGCCGTCTGCCATCCGGCGGAAAGCGCCATGAGGATGCGGGCATCGTCGTCGCGCAGCTCCTGGGGCGTGCGGGTCGGGTCGAATTCGTCGACGAGCGCGCGCACGATCTCCTGTTCCTTTTCGAGCAGGGAGCGACGCACGGCCTCGGTGGGATGGGCAGTGAACACCGGCTCCACGTCCAGATGGCCGAGCAGCCGGGTCAGCTCGTTGCGGTCCACCCCGTCCTTCTTCAGCTGCGCCAGCACGGCGGCCAGCGACTCGGGCTGCGGGGCGCGGCCTTCACGCTGGTAATCGCGCCGGCGGCGGATGCGGTGCACGCGCTCGGCGGTGTTCACGGCCTGGAAGTAGGTGGCAAAGGCGCGGGCCAGGGCTTCGGCATCCGCGGCGTCGAGGCCGGTCAGGGTCTCGGCCAGGGCATCGACCGACTCGCCGCTGCGCCGACGGCGGATGGCCGCGGTGCGCACCTGCTCCACCCGCTCGAAAAAGGCCTGCCCGCCCTGCTCCGCGAGCATCTGGCCGACCAGGGCGCCCAGCCGGCGAACGTCGTCGCGCAAGGGGCCGTCGTGGGGAAGGAATTCGGGGTCGCGTGCGGCTTCCATCGGGCTCTCGTGTCTGGCGGGAACCCCGAGAGTACCGAAAAATGCCGTTCATCCCTGCATCCGGATTCCGCGATATAATCGAGGGACCGTTTTGCCCGCCGAGGGGCGCTGCGACCATGGGGTTCCCCATAGGCCAGGCTCGGCGCGGCGTCCCACCGAACGGCGCCCCCGTGAATCTCCGGAGCTACGCCAGATGAACGCCGTCACCAAAGACACCTCTTTCCAGGACTATAAGGTCCGCGACATTTCCCAGGCCGACCTCGGCCGCCGCCGCATCCGCATGGCGGAAGAGGAAATGCCCGGCCTGATGCAGATCCGCGCCCGCTACGCTAACGAGAAGCCGCTCAAGGGCGTGCGCCTCTCGGGCTCGCTGCACGTTACCAAGGAAACCGCCGTGCTCGCCGAGACCCTGCGCGAGCTGGGCGCCTCCGTGCGCTGGGCTTCCTGCAACATCTTCTCCACCCAGGACGACGTGGCCGCGGCGCTGGCCGCCGGCGGCCTGCCGGTATTCGCCTGGAAGGGCGAATCGCTGGAGGAATACTGGGAATGCACGCTCGACATGCTCACGCACCCGGGCGAGCTGGGCCCGCAGCTGATCGTCGACGACGGTGGCGACGCCACCCTCTTCATCCATAAGGGTGTGGAACTCGAAGACGGCAGCGACTGGGTCAACACCCCGAGCGGCAACCACGAAGAACAGGTCATCAAGGACCTCGTGAAGAAGACCGCCGCGGCGCGTCCGGGCTGGTTCAAGAAGATCGCCGCCGAATGGCGCGGCGTGTCCGAAGAAACCACCACCGGCGTGCACCGCCTCTACCAGCTCGCCGAAGCCGGCAAGCTGCTGGTGCCGGCCATCAACGTCAACGACTCGGTCACCAAGAGCAAGTTCGACAACCTCTACGGCTGCCGCGAATCGCTGGCCGACGGCATCAAGCGCGCCACCGACCTCATGGTGGCCGGCAAGGTGGCCGTGGTCTGCGGCTACGGCGACGTGGGCAAGGGTTGCGCGCATTCGCTCAAGGGCTTCGGCGCACGCGTCATCGTGACCGAGATCGATCCGATCAACGCCCTGCAGGCCGCGATGGAAGGCTTCCAGGTCACTACGGTGGAAGACACCCTCGGCATCGGCGACATCTATGTCACCACCACGGGCAACAAGGACATCATCACGCTGGAACACATGGCGAAGATGAAGAACAACGCCCTGGTCTGCAACATCGGCCACTTCGACAACGAGATCCAGATGGATCGCCTGAACACCGCGAAGGACGTCACCCGCGAGACCATCAAGCCGCAGGTCGACCGTTACACCTTCGGCGCCACCGGCCACAGCATCTACATGCTGGCCGAGGGCCGCCTGGTGAACCTCGGCTGCGCCCACGGCCATCCGAGCTTCGTCATGTCGAACAGCTTCTCGAACCAGACGCTGGCGCAGATCGACCTGTGGAAGAACAAGGACACCTACGAGAAGACGGTGTACCGCCTGCCGAAGAAGCTGGACGAGGAAGTGGCCCGCCTGCACCTCGAACAGATCGGCGTGAAGCTCACCGTGCTCACGAAGGAACAGGCCGACTACATCGGCGTGCCGGTGGAAGGGCCGTACAAGGCCGACCACTATCGTTACTGATCGACATCACCGCTAAGCAGTGATGACGGAAGGCGCCTTCGGGCGCCTTCTTTCGTTTCGTCGCCCCGAAACATCTGAAGGGCCGGCGGCAGACGCAAAGCTGGCGGTCACTAGCAAGCCCTTGCGGAATGCGGCCTACAGCCCGCGTCGGCAATGAACTATTGCCATGCTCTGCCACTTACTTGAGCATCCTCCCGCCCACGCAAGGAAGGCTCGCTATGCATCCATGGAAGGCGATTGGATCGGCGCAATGGAGAAATCATGACATCGGAAGACGACTTCGGTGACGAAGGCGCGCGTCCATCGTCGCTCATCCCTGTTCACAAGCTCGCGACGCGCGACCCGCTGCACGACATGCAGCTGCTGCGCGACGTGGCGATCATCAACGAGCAGGTGCGGCGAGAGTTGGGGCCACCGCCACGCCCCGCGCCTCAACAGAAACCCGAAAAGGAATGGGAAGACATGAAACCTCGCGAACTTGCCATGGCGGCGCTGATCGCTGTGGGATCTTCCAGCTTTACCACTTGCGCGTCGTCTGCACAGACGCTAAGCGAAGAGCGCTATATCGACCCCGCGGTGCGTGCGGAACTCAATCTTCAACCGCCCAAATGGCCGTTGAAGTTCAAGGACCATTCCTTCAGGGTGGTCTGTTACAGCACGCAAATGTGCAAGGTCTGGTATGCAGGCGCGTGGTCGATCCGCGATAAACCGACGCCGCCTTCATCCAAATATGGGCCGAAGTATCTCGATCACCTTCTCGGCGGCCATGTCGGGATTGCCAATTTTCCCGAACCGGCGGAAGTGACATGGCGTTCCATGGACGGCACCGAACATCAAGCTCATATCGATATCGGCGCGATCTTTCGCGACGAGATTGCCAGGCATAACGTCCCTAGGGAAGAGGTACTCGACCTTCCCGATGGGGAACTCACTGTCGACCCACAGATACTGCTGGAGATCAACGACCGGACGATTCGGGTCTACATGCGCACCTATGTCCCGACGAAGCATTTCCAGAAACCGAGCAATCCCTATAGCAATTCGCGAGATGAACTGATCCTCGCTGAGACCTACCAGTACTGAAACACACGGAGCGTGACCCATGGGGCAACTTCTTTCGGGCGGCACGACTCGCCCTGCAAGCGCCAGCGATCTGGACGCCTATGAGCGGATGCGCGAACAGCAGGCGAAACAGACCGTGCCGGTGCTGCAGCACCGTGACCGGCCGCACGAGTACCTGTTCATCGCCCTGTTCGATGGCACAGGACAGAGTGCCTACAACGATCGATTACTAACGAACATCGGCGAGTTGAAGAAGCAAGCCGACGAACTTGCTGATGAGCACAGTAATCGAGTCCGCGTAGGCTATGCCGAAGGGATTGGTACACAGAAGAATCCGTTCGCCCGCGCCATCGATGGCGCCATCCCTTACACGTGGGACGACAAGATCCGTAAGGTCTACCGGGACCTTTCCAGGGCGGCAGAACAATGGAAGCACGAGGACCCGGAGGCGCAGATTCGCGTCGTCGGCGTCGGCTACAGCCGAGGCGCCGTCCTCGTACCCGGGTTGGCGCGTCTGGTCGATCAGTTCGGTATCGCCCATCCGGAAGGTTTGAAGTTCGGGCGTGACGCCCACGGCAACCTCACCGTGAAGTCGCCGAGCACCCTCGTCCCGCCGGGCGAAGTGGCCCAGGCCGTCGGACTGTTCGATCCGGTCGGTACGAATCTTCCGAAGAACTACGACGCGCGCCTGCCGAAGTCCGTGCTGTCGGGCTTCTCGCAGATTGCCCGCGACGAGCAGCGCGAGTTGTTCCCGCACCAGACCATCCTCGATCCGGATTGGTCCGACGACGGCCGTTTCTTAAGTGCCACCCTCCCCGGCGGCCATTCCAATGTCGGCGGCGGCAACGACGACGCGGGGCTCGAAACCCTGGCCTTCAACGGCATGGCCGACTATCTGAACGCGCTGACCGATCGGCCGCTGTTCACGCATCGAGAGGTGCCGCCGGATCCGGCGCAGTTCACCATCTTCCAGGCAGACGGCGTCACCGCCGCCTTCGGCTTGCGCATGGACAAGGACGGCCAGCGCAATCTTCGCGACGAGTTGGCGAATTGCAAGATCGTCGATATCTGCCGCGATGCCGAGCCGGTGGATCCCTCTCTGGCCAGCCGGTTCGACTGGCAGCGCGTCACCCCGGAACCACCCGAAGCACTGCCACAACTGCCGGATACCGCCGAGGTGGCGCGAACCGTCGAAGCACCCGCGATGCCCGGTCCTGCACCGACACCGCCGGCGCCACCACCGCCCGTGGTACCCGTCATCCGGCTCGACGACCCGAGCCACCCCGATCACCGCATGTATCTCGACGCCCAGACGCATGTGTACGACCTCGACCGGCAGGTCAACCGAACGCCCGACCAGCGCAGCGACAACCTCAGCGCCGCCCTCGTCGTCGCCGCCCGCTCCGACGGCCTTGAGCGCATCGATCGCATCGAACTCAGCAAGGACGGCGCCACGCTCACGGCCATCGAAGCGCCGTTCGACCGGGCGGAAAGGCGCAGCGAGGTGTCCGTCGTCGCGTCGATGAACACGACGATGGCACACAGCGCCGACAGGTGGTCGACCGCCATGCACGACTTCGCACAACGTCGGACCCTGTCGCACGACGTGGCGCAAGAAGTGGACCTGGACTCCTCGCCTGCGAACCTTCCCACGTCATCGAACATCGGCCGGAACGATCCGCGCCATGCGGACCATCCCCAGCACGGGCTCTACAAGGAGCTGGAGCGATGCGTTCCGGATGCCTCGGAAGACCGCCTGCTGGAATTTACCGCCGCCTGCCATGCCAGCCGGATCACGGCCGACAACCTTTTCGACGTGCGCCTGGACGAGGACCGGATGACGATCGAGTTCATCGGGACCGGCGTCCGGACCCGGCCGGCCCTGATCGATCTGGAAAAAGAGCCGCCCTTACCCGAACAGGCCATCGAGCAGATCCAGCAGCACGACCAGCGGCAGGCGCAGATCATGGAGGAGACGCGCGCGCAGCAGGCGCAGGCGAGCATGGGGCGCTCGCTGTGATGCGCACACGACTCTTAGCCATCTTTCCATCTGGATAGAAAGATATCTATACTGCGGCCATCTTGCCGAGGTCGCCCATGCCCGCCATCAGCTTCGAATTCTTCCCGCCGAAAACCGACGAGCAGCGCGAGCAGCTCGATGCCGCCGTGAGCCGTCTCAAGGCGCATGCGCCGGACTACGTGTCCGTGACCTTCGGCGCGGGCGGGTCGACGCTCAGCTATACCGACGAAACCGTGCGCCGGCTGCGGGCGGAGCATGCGCTCTCGGTGGCACCGCATCTGTCGTGCATGGGCGGCACCCGGGCGGAGATCGGTGCCCTGCTGGACACGTACAAGGCGTCCGGTTGCCGCCGTATCGTGGCCCTTCGCGGCGACCTGCCCTCCGGCATGGCCAGCCCCGGCGACTTCCGCTATGCCGCCGAACTGGTGGCCTTCATCCGCGAGCACAGCGGCGATCACTTCCACATCGAAGTGGCCGCCTATCCGGAGACGCACCCGCAGGCGGAGAACGCCCTGGCCGACCTTCGCCACTTCAAGGCCAAGGTCGACGCCGGCGCCAATGGCGCGATCACCCAGTATTTCTTCAACCCGGACGCCTATTTCCGCTTCGTCGACGACGTGGCGAAGCTCGGCGTGAATGTGCCGGTGGTGCCGGGCATCATGCCGATCGCGAATTTCAGCCAGTTGCGCCGGTTCTCGGACCAGTGCGGCGCGGAGATTCCCCGCTGGATCGTGAAGCGCATGCAGGCGCATGGCGACGACGCGGCCGCCGTGCGCGAGCTGGGCGCCGACGTGGTGGCGGAGCTTTGCCGCCGCCTGCTGGACGGCGGCGCGCCCGGCCTGCACTTCTATACGATCAACCGCGCGCGGGCGACCGCCTCGGTGCTGGAGCGACTCGCCGCGCGGTAACGTGCGCGCCGTCACCCTTCGCTGAAGGGCGGACGGGGATGATGACGCACCGTCCGCCACCGCGTTCCGTGCCGTGATCCGTGCCATCGTCCTGCTGCTCCTGCTTTTCGTCGCCCTGCCCGCCGCGGCGCAGACCGCGATCCACCGCTGCGTCGGCACGGACGGGCGGCCCGTCTACAGCGACCAGCCCTGCGCGAGCGTCGGCGCCACGTCGCTGTTGCCCGCGCCGTCCGCGAGTACGTCGTCGTCGGACGGCCCTTCCGCGGGCCTCCTCTGTGCGAAGGACATGGCCGAGCTTCGCGGCGGCCTCGCCGAGGCGTTCGCCGCCCGGAGCGCCAACCGCGTGGGCGGGCTCATCCTTTGGTCCGGCTACGGTAGCGCCGGGGCCGTGGAGAACCTGCGCACCATGGAATCCCTGGTCCGCCGTCCGCTGGTGTCCCTTGAAGGCGACGAGGGTTCCGGCATCGACGCGGTGACCTCGGCCCCCGGCGGCGACGGCGCGACGACCCGTCGCGCGCATTTTTCCGTGGTGCGCGACTCCGGCTGCCTCTGGTTGCGGCCACCGGGCTGAGGCGGCCGGGCCCGCTGCCGCGGAAATCGCCGCTGAAGCGGCTCCCACACAAAGCGCACGCGCCGGCTCTGTCGGAGCGGTGCGCCTTCCCGAGGCCCATCCGGCCGCGCACTGACGCATCGCGCCATGTGGGCGGGTGCGCCACCCGTTATCATGGGCGGTCCCCTCCGGAGCGATCCCATGTCTCAGAACTACCCCGAATGGATCTGGCAGAACGGCCAGATCAAGCCGTGGCGCGATGCCACCGTCCACGTGATGGCGCATGCGCTGCACTATGGTTCGTCGGTGTTCGAAGGCATCCGCAGCTATGAAACGCCCGATGGCGCCGCGATCTTCCGCCTCACCGACCACCTGAAGCGTCTCTATCTGTCGGCCAAGATCTACGACATCGAGATTCCCTATTCGGTGGAAGAGCTCGCGGAAGCCTGCCGCCAGGTGGTGAAAAAGAACGACCTGAAGGCCGCCTACCTGCGTCCGGTAGCCTTCCGCGGCCTGGGCGGTTTCGGCCTCTCCGCCGAGTGCCCCACCGACGTGGCCGTGGCCAGCTGGCCCATGGGCCCGTACCTCGGCCCCGAGGCACTCGAGAACGGCATCGACGCCTGCGTGTCGAGCTGGCAGCGTTTCGCGCCCAACACCATTCCGGCAGGCGCCAAGGCCGGCGGCAACTACCTCTCCGGCCAGCTCATCGCGCGTGAAGCGCGCCGTCTCGGCTTCGGCGAAGGCATCGCCCTGGCGTCCACGGGCCTTCTCAGCGAGGGTGCGGGCGAGAACCTGTTCCTCGTGTTCGACGGCGCCTTGCACACCACGCCGGCCAGTGCGTCGATCCTCACCGGCATCACCCGCCACACGCTGATGACCCTTGCGCAGGAAGAGGGCATCGAAGTGGTCGAGCGCGACCTGCCGCGCGAGTACCTCTACCTCGCCGACGAGATCCTGATGTGCGGCACGGCGGCGGAAGTCACGCCGATCCGCTCGGTGGACGGCAAGAAGATCGGCACGGGCAAGGCCGGCCCGATCACCCGCCGCCTGCAGGAACTGTTCTTCGGTCTGTTCAACGGCAAGACCGCCGATCGCTGGGGCTGGCTGGAGCCGCTGTAAGGACACGTAGGAGCGCGCCCTGCGCGTTTATGCCCGCGTCGGGTACGACAGTTTTTCGCCTCAGTCCGCAAGCTGGCGCGCCAGCTCCAGGTAACGGCACCAAAACATGTCGCGCGCAGGGCGCGCTCCTACATTGCGGCTATGCTCGCCAATGCATCAATGGCTCAGTTGCAGAAACCGTTCGGGTACGCCGCCGAGCGATAGGCGTAGAGCCAGCTCGTCTTGCCCCCATCGTTGGCGATGTTCCAGTTGTTGCCGATCGAGCCGATCGCCTTGTTGAGCGTTTGCGAGCGCGTGAGCACCGGCGTGGTGAAATAGCTGTCTTCGTCGGCTTCGACGCGGAACGAGAGTTCGGCGAGCGACGGCGTGGCGGCGTTGTTCACGTACCACAGCGTCAGCGTGAACTCGGCAACCGACTGGCCGATGTCCGACACGGGGCCGCCGTACTCCTGCTGCGTCACGGTGACGCCACCGACCGCCGACAGGCTGGCGCTAGAGATGTCGGACAGCGCGGACGCGCCGGGGAACTGCGAGATGAGCGCCGACACCGTGGCCGGCGTCGTGGTGAAGTTCTGCTTCGTCGAATGCGCGAGCACCAGGTTGCCCGGCGTCACGTCCGTCTCGAATTTCGTGTCCTTGTTCTTGCCCGCGCCGGAGACGTCGGTCCAGTACGAGAGTTCTTCGTCCGGATGACGGAACTTGAACTGGATGTCCGAATGGTCGCCGGCGCGGGTACGCACGGTATAGCCGCGCCCGTAGAGCGAGCAGCTGTGCGCTGTGTCGTAGTAGGCCAGTGTGTCACGGTCACCCGCGCTGAAGCTGCCGGTGACCATCTTGTCGAACTTCAGCGCGGCGAGGCGCGTGGACAGATCCTTCAGCAGCTGCGCCGCGGCGGTCGAGGGATTCGTCGCGAAACGCGACGCGTCCAGGAGCACCTTGTATTCCTTGCTGTCGACGTAGGCCGGCGTGTTGGCATGCGCAGCGACGGCGCCGAACAGCAGCGAGGCGGAAACCAGCGAGAGAACCGTACGTTTCATCATGCGCGTTAGCCTTCAGTGGTGGTGGGAGGCGGTCGTGGAACGCATGTCCGGCAGGGTGAGCCGGAACACGAGGATGCGGTTGTCGTTGTCGATGGCCGAGTCGCAGCGCTCGCCATCCATGACGCAGTGTCTGGCGACGAAGTCGTTGTCGTTACCGACGAGCAGGAACCAGTCGTCGGGATGGCCGTCGTCGAGCGCGGGAACGAGGTCCATGGCTTCCCATTTCTCGGACAGCTGCGTCGCGCCCGGCGCCAGCGATAGCCCAGCGCGTGCCAGGTCGGCGGGGTTAAGAAGGTTGACCAGCGGCTGCCAGGTCGCGGGGCGGATCGCCATGCGCAGCGCACCCGACGCCTCGCGCACCGAGGTGGTTGCGGTCTCGTAGGCCGTGCCGGCTAGGTTCGTCGCGCCTGTCGTGTCGACGAGCAGCACGCTCTTGTAGACGATGGGACGATCGCTCTCCGCGCCGCGGCCCGCGGCGTCGCGCGCGAGCATCAGGAACCGGTGATCGTCGAGCACACGGATCTCGCTTTGCGCGGCCGTGCGATCGGGCACGCCGCCCTTTCCCTTCGCGTCGTATGCCGGCAGATCCACGACGAAGTGGGCCACGGGCCGACTGGGCGTCGCGTTACGGCTCACGTCGTAGACAAGCACGCGCGTCGGTGTACGACCCGCGCCGTCTTCGCCACGGCTGTCCTGCACCAGCGCGCTCTGCAGCACCACGAACAACCGCGTGCCGTCCGGGGAGAGCGCCATGCCCTCCACGCCCTGATTGTTGCGGCGGCCGCTGGCGGGCGGGCGCAGCGAGGTGAAGTCGGGCGCGCCGCGGGTGTCGAGCGGCCGCACGGCGCGCGGCGGCTCGATCACGCCCGTGAGACGACCGCCGCGATCGAAGCGGTAGACGTTCGCCGCGTACTCGTCCCCGATGTAGAAACCGCCGTCGCGCGTGAACTGGAGCGACTCGGCATCGAGGGAGACCTTGCCGGCACCCGTCCCCCTCTTCGGCGACGGCAGCACGATGCCATGTTGCGTGAGCACGCCGGGGCCGGGGTCGGCGCCGGTGAAGGGTTTGCCGCGAAAGTCGGCGAGCACGCGGCCGCCATCGGGTATGAACGTGACGGTGCCGGCGATCGACGTGCCCTTTCCGGGAACCATGCGCAAGCGAAAGCGATGCATCCGTGCGCGGTAGTCGAAGAACACCTGATGTTCCGGATCGTTGCGCCCGCGGTCCGGTAGCGTCCACAGAATGCCGGTATACGCGTCGCCGTCGCGCCGCCACGTGCCAGGCTCGATCGAGAGCGACGAGAACGAACCCAGCGTGTCGCCCAGGAAATCGACGGTGCCGGCGGACAGGGAGCCACTGGCGACAAGGCCCTGGTCGACGTAAGTCCGGCCATCGCTCTGGATCGATCGCGGCAGCGGCGCGGTCGCGATGTCGGGCGCGCGGATCGCGACGGATTGCGCCGCCACCTGCGACGACAGGATGACGACGGCCAGCCCCGCGACCGCGCGGCGCATCAGAAGCGCACGTCCAGCGTGGCGAAATACTGCCGCGGCGCGGACGCATGGAACACATAGGCCGTCCCGTTCGGGTCCGCCGGTACGAAGGCGCTGGAATCGAAGTTGCTGGCGTAGCGCTTGTCGCCAAGGTTCGTCACGTTGAGCGACAGGCGAACGTCGCTGGCGAACGACATCGCACCGAAGTCGTATCCGCCCGAAAGGTCCCACACGGTGAAGCCGCCGAAGCCCCGGTCGTTGGTGTACGTGTAGAAGCGTTCGCCCGTGTACTTTCCGCGCAGCGATGCGAACCACGCGCCCTGCGTCCAGTCGATCTGCGTCGCGAAGAGCTTCTTCGGCGTGTCGGTCTGGATCCGTCCCTTCGTGTGCTGAACCACGCCGGCCTGCACGTAGTCGCTGGCATACGTCGAGCGATTCAGGGACGCCGAGTTGTACCAGCGGAGATGTTCATCGGGCGTCCAGACGAAGGTCAGTTCCACGCCATGGCTGTCCACGCCGCCCACGTTGTAGAAGCGGTTACCGCAGGACGGCCCGACAGGTTGGCGCGAATCGCATGGGTTGTACTGCAGCAGGCGATTGTCGAAGCGCACCTTGTACGCCGCGAGCGACGCGGCCAGCGGGCCGCTCTCGACGCGGTATCCGGCCTCGAGGCTGCGCGACTTCTCGGGCTTCAGGTCGCCCTGCGCGTTCCAGATCGCCTGGCTCACCGCCTGGGGACCGAGCTTGAATCCGCCCTGGAACATGGCGATGTTCTTCGCGAAGCTCGCGAACACCTCCTGCCCCTCGGCGAGCTTGTAACGGGCGCCGAACTGGGGCAGCAGCGCCTTGCTGGCGCTGAGCTTGCCGCTGGCGAACTGGTTGTTCGACGTAGGGCTGATCGGCTTCACCGCCACGCCCGGAAGCGCGGTTGCCTGCGAGGTCGCGTGCGGGCTCTTCACACCGACGTCGACGACCAGCGCGTCGTCGAGGAAGCGGATCGTGTCCTGCAGAAACGCCTGACGTGTGTTCCACACCGTGCGCTGGTCGAACACGCCGAGGTCCGGCGTCTCGTCGATGCGACCACTGAGGTCGCGCGGACCGGTCACGTAGCTGCTGTAGCGCGATGCGCTCGACACATTATGTTCGTACCAGACGCCACCTTCGACGTGGTGGTTGGCGATGTCCCACGAGGCCGACAGGATCGCGCCGGAGCGATTGATCGTGTAGAGGGTATTGCGAAAGATAATCGGTAGCTGCCGGGCCGTGCCAGGGTACGAATACGTACCGCTATTCCAGTTGTGGCCTTCGCCGGCGTCCTCGTGATGGTAAGCCTGCGCATGGATCGTTACCGCGTCGCTCGGGAAGAAGTCGCCCGCGAGGTAGTAAAGATCGTCATCGCGCAGGATCTGCCCGGCCGTGAACGCGCCGTCCGCGTCGGTGTCCGGACCACTGCGATCGCACAGCCGGGCGTTGAACGTGCCGCTGTTGCAGTACGCCTTGCCGATCGCACGTTGCCAGTCCGGCGCGTAGCCGCCCCAGTCCCAACCGAGGCCGCGAGCGAGTTCGCTTTTCGACAGGTAGAAGTAGTCGGCCTGCGTGGTGCGCGACGTGTCCGCGAAGCCGGTGATGCGCGCCCAGTCGAAGTCCCATACGGCCTTGCCGTTGAACTGCTTCGTCGTCGACTGGTTGTACGCATCCTGGTGATTGAACAGATCGGATTCCGTACGGGCGCCGGAGAGGTACATCGAGAACCAGTGGTAATCGCCGGTGTCGAAGCGCGCGTAGGTGCGACGGTTGTGGTCGCTGCCGAATGTCTGGGCCACACGTCCACCCATGGTTTTCAGCGGGTCGCTCGACGTGTAGGCGATCGTTCCGCCGAGGTTGCTGGTCGACGGGGTACCGAGATTGCCGATGCCCTCGGAAAGCTCAGCACCGCCGAAGTTCTCCGAGATCAGCGCGCGATTGATCGAGAGCCCGTTGTAGTTGTTGTAGGCGCTGTCGCCGAGCGGCATGCCGTCGAGCGTGTAACCGAGACGGGTACCGCTGAAACCGCGAAGGCTGAGCGTC
This sequence comes from Luteibacter jiangsuensis, assembly GCF_011742555.1. GTDB lineage: Bacteria > Pseudomonadota > Gammaproteobacteria > Xanthomonadales > Rhodanobacteraceae > Luteibacter > Luteibacter jiangsuensis. Next base: position 604,111 of record NZ_JAAQQR010000003.1, on the reverse strand, counting down.
ATCGACTGCTCGTTGGTACCCAGCGCGTCCACGGACTGCGCGTTCACGCCGGGCAGCGTGTTCAGCACCTTCTGCAAGCTCGTACCGGGCGGCAGCACCTTCTGCTCGGCCGGCCGCAGACGCTGCACCTGGCGCGTTTCGCCCGTGCCGATCACGGAGACCGCGTCGAGGTCCTGGGCCTTTTCACGATTCGCCACCGGCGCATTGGCCGCGGGCGACGTGGTATCGGTGTCCGTGGCGTGCACGACGGAAACGAGGGCCATGCCGAGGGCGGCGGCCAGAGCGGTATGCCGGAAGAACACGAGCGACGTCCCTTCTTACGCGGGCGCGCTGCGGCGGTTCCTCCCCTGAGGTTGCCCGACACGCGCCATGGAAGCGCCACATGGTCGGACGTCTAAATGAAATCTTGATGACACGTGAGATGACGGTCCTGCGACGCGCAGGTCGCGATTCCTCAGCGGAAATCGATCGTCGAGATGGCGCCAGCCATCTCGGGGCGTGGCCGCAGGGAAACGTCCCAGCCGTAGAGTTCGCACAGGCGGCGCACGATGGCCAGACCCAGGCCCGCGCCGCCACCCGTGGCACTTTCGCCGCGGATGCCGCGCTGGAAGAGTTTCTCCGCGTCCTCGGGCTTGATGCCGGGGCCGGTGTCGATGACGTCGATGCGCCCGTCGAGCACGCGCACCGTGACCTTGCCTTCCATCGTGTACTTGATGGCGTTGCCGATCAGGTTGGTCAGGGCTACCGATACTACGGAGGCCGGCGCGTTCACGGTCACCGAGCCGTCGGCGATCAGTTCGATCTCGATCGGCTTGCCGCCCATCTGCGGCCGCTGGCTCTCGATGACGTCGGAGGCGACCTTGGCCACATCCGTGGTCTCGCCGCGTGTTGGTCCGCGGCGCTCCGCGCGCGACAACAGCAACAATGCCTCGATGAGTTCCGTGGCCTGGCGCGATGCGCGTTCGATGCGCTTCAGGCGTTCGCGCAACTTGTCGGTGAGGTCGGGCGACCCCTGAAGCAGCTCGGTGGTACTGGCGATGACGGCAAGCGGCGTGCGCAACTCGTGGCTCACGTCGGAATTGAATTCGCGGTCGCGCTCCACCACCGAGGTGAGCCGCATGGCGTATTCGTCGAGCGCCACGGCCAGCTCCCCCACCTCGTCGTCCGCAAAGTGCGGCGCCAGAGCCTCGGCCTTGCCCACGCGGCGAAAATCGCGCAGGCGGCTGGCGAGGTCGGTGACGGGACGCAGCACGCGCGAAGACAGCCACACGCCCAGCACCAGCGACATCAGGCCGAACAGGAACACCGCGGCCACCACGCTGGTGATGAGCTGGCGCTTGCCGAGTTCGTCGCGGGACACGTCGAACTGGAGGAAGCTGATGATGCCCCCTTCCCTGCGCACGGCTACCTTGTAGTGGTGGCTTCGCCCGTCCTTGCCCGTCTCGTAGAGATCGTGCACGCCCGTCCCGAGCGACTGCCAGTTCAGCGGCGCCTTGTAGATCGTGCGGTCGCTGAAGGTCGCACCCTTCACGATGTCGAAGGGCGGCGCCACGTTCGGATTGGCCCGCACCTTGGCGTTGAGCGAATCGACTTCGTCCTGGAGGGCCGAATTGATCAGTTGCTCTTCGACGCGCTCGCGAATGTTGAGCGCGGCGTACGCGAACAGGGCGCTCAGGCCGAACCCGAACAGCGTGAACGTGACGATGAGTCGGAAACGGAGCTTACGCCTGGACCGCATCCGGATCGACCATGCGGTATCCGATACCGTGACGCGTGTGGATCAGCGGCTTCTCGAACGGTTTGTCGATGGCCGCGCGCAGCCCGTGGATGTGCACGCGCAGGGAGTCGGAATCGGGGAGTTCCTCGCCCCACACGCGCTGTTCCAGGTCCTGGCGGGTGACCACCGAGGGGCTGGCCTCCATCAGCGCCTGGAGCAGCTTCAGGCCGATGGGGTTCAGCTGGATGGACTTGCCTTCGCGGGTGACCGTGAGGGTGTCGAGGTTGTAGGTGAGGCCGCCGACCTTCAGCACCCGGCTTTGCGGGCCCTTGCCGCGACGGGCCAGCACTTCCAGGCGCGCCGCCAGTTCCTGCAGGGCGAACGGCTTGGTCATGTAATCGTCGGCGCCGGACTCGAAACCGGTGAGCTTGTGCTCCAGGGAGTCGCGGGCCGTGAGCATCAGCACCGGGGTCTGCTTGTGCGCCTCGTGGCGCAGCTTTTTCGCCACGTCCAGACCGTCCATGCCCGGCAGGGTGAGGTCGAGCACGATGACGTCGAAATCGTGCACCACCGCCAGGTGCAGGCCGGTGACGCCGTCGCCGGCGAAATCCACAACATGGCCGCGGTCTTCGAGGTAATCCCCGATGTTGGTCGCGATGTCGGTGTTGTCTTCGATGACCAGAACGCGCATGCGGCACTCCGTGTTGTGCGGTCGCTTTGAGTCTTAGGAGTATTGCGACAGCAAGCTTAACGGGGAATGGGTGAAGCGGACAGCACCGCGGCCTGCCTGCCTCCCTAAAAGAGAGGCCCGGGCGGGGAAACCCGCCCGGGCCGAAAGAACTACTGCCCCGATACCGTCACCCCGCGTCGCGGAATCACAGTGGGACCTTTATAGGGGACGGCCCTTTAAATCGCCGTTAACCCCTTCGCGACCCGCGGTTTTCGGGCCTTCGGGGCGACCGGCCGTTCAGCCAGACGGGCTTCGCAGTGGGCGACGATGGCGGCGGCCACGTCCACCCCGGTGCTTCCCTCGATGCCTTCCAGGCCGGGTGAGGCGTTCACCTCCAGGAGCAGGGGGCCGCGTGAGGAACGCAGGAGGTCCACGCCGGCCACCTCCAGCCCCAGGGCCGATGCGGCCTCCACCGCCACCCGGCGCTCGTCGTCCGACAGCTCCACGGCCGCTGCGGTGCCGCCGCGATGGATATTGGCGCGGAACTCGCCCGGGGCCGAGGACCGCTGCATCGACGCCACCACCTGGTTGCCCACGACGAAGCAGCGCAGGTCCTGCCCGTTCGCCTCGCGGATGAACTCCTGAACCAGGAAGTTGGCGTACAGCCCGCGGAAAGCCTCGATGACGCTCTGCGACGCCGAACGTTTCTCGGCCAGCACCACGCCGGTGCCCTGCGTGCCTTCGTTCAATTTGATGACGTGCGGCGGGTCGCCCAGCATGGCCATCAGGTCGGCGGTGTCATCCGGGTTGTCGCCGATCACGGTGAGAGGCATCTCGACACCGCGGGCGGCGAGCAGCTGGAGGCAGCGCAGCTTGTCCCGCGCGCGCAGCACCGCGTCGGACGGATTGGGCGTGAACACGCCCATCAGTTCCAGTTGTCGGAGCACGGCCGTGCCGTAGAAGGTGCTGGATGCGCCGATGCGCGGGATCACGCAGTCCACGGGCCCCAGTGGCTTGCCCTTGAAATGGATGGCGAACGACTGCGGCGCGATGCTCATGTAACAGCGCAGGGGGTCGATGACACGAACCGTGTGCTTGCGCTTGCGCGCCGCCTCCATCAGGCGCTGGGTGGAGTACAGCCGCGCGTTGCGCGACAGGATGGCGATCTTCATGACGGGTCCCGGACGACGCGGCGCGGCGTCTGCGAATAGGAAAGCGATGGGTCGACCAGGAAGCGTCCGTCGAGGGCGGTCCGGCCGAGCAGAAGGGGGAACAGCATGTGCCGCCTGTCGGTGAGGTTCACCTCCGCCATGAAGCGGCGTCCGGCGAGCTCCACGTCGGTATGGATGAACCAGCGCGTCGTCGTGTGGCCACCCGAATCGGTGACGGAACGCCGGCCGATGGCCCGGGCCTCGCACGGCGCCGATACCCCGCCCTTGCGGGTGGTGCGCACCTGGAAACGCAACCAGGTGCCGTCCGCCCGCTCGTCCACGTCCAGCCATTCCACATGCAGCGACGACGAGCGCGCGCCCGTGTCGAGCTTGGCCTTGAGGACGGGAACGCCGAGCGACGGAAGAGCGAGCCGTTCGCGCCAGCCGAGGGTGATGACGTCAGTCATGGTCTGGAGCGAGGTGTGAGGACGACGGTGGACCGCGGGGAACGATCCGGTAAGCGCGGCGGCACCGCCGCGGCGAGAAAAGGATGCCCAACGTCCGTGGCCGGCGCAACTGTCATATGCGGGCGGCCGAGGGCCGCCGTCACGGGCATGAAAAGAGCGTGAAACGAAAGGGTCGCGATCGGGTTACGAGGCGGACGTTTTTCGCTGGCGCATCATGTAGAAGGCACTGCAGGCGCCGACTAGCGCCACCAGGCCCACATAATGCGCGGGACCGAGACCGCCGGCCGACTTCGCCAGGTACCCGACCAGCACGGGCGTCGCGGCGCCGCATATGGCATAGGCCACGTTGTAGGACAGCGAGATGCCGGAGAAGCGGATCGCGGGCGGGAACGCCGCGACGAGCACGGAGGGAACGATGCCGGCCACGCCCGCAAACAGTCCCGCGAACGAATAGAGCACGAACAGGTTCGCGCCGCCGGCCTTCAGGTCGGCATAAAGCGCATAGGTGCTGATGGCGAGGCCCAGCGACGCCACCAGCATGGCTCGCGCCTTTCCCTGCCAGTCGACGAGAAGGCCACCGAGCACGCAACCGATGCAGAGCGCCAGCGCCGCGAGACTGCCGGCGGTGAACGCACGCGCGGATGCCACATGGAACGCCGTCTGCATGAGCGTCGGCGTCATCAGGATCACCACGACGATGGCGGCCGTGAGCACCCAGGTGACCACCATCGACAGGAGCACCGACGGCAGGTGGTCGCGCAGCACCACCCATGCCGGAAGTTCGGTCGTGAGTTCCTTGCGTTCGCGCATGCGCGCGAACACGGGCGTTTCGCTCAGCCACCGGCGCAGGTACACCGCGAAGAAGCCGAACACGCCGCCGAGCAGGAAGGCGATGCGCCAACCGTGGTCGAGCATTTCCGCGGGCGACATTCGCGCATTCATGCCCGCCGCCACGAGCGACCCGATGAGGATGCCGAAGGTGAGCCCGGCGCTGAGGCTGGCGCACGCCAGGCCCACGCGGTGCCGCGGTACGTGCTCGGCCACGAACACCCATGCTCCCGGTACCTCGCCGCCGATGGCGATGCCCTGCACCACGCGCAGCAGGGTGAGGAGCACCGGCGCGAGCACGCCGATGGTCGCGTAGGTCGGCAGCACGCCGATGATCAGCGTGGGCACCGCCATCAGGAACACGCTCAGGGTGAACATGCGCTTGCGTCCGATGCGGTCGCCGAAGTGCGCCATCACCAGTCCGCCGAGCGGCCGCGCGAGATACCCCACCGCGAAGATGCTGAAAGCCTGCAACTGCGCCACCCAGTCCGACGTACCCGGCGGGAAGAACAGATGGCCGAGGGTCTTCGCGAAGTAGGCGAAGATCACGAAGTCGTAGAACTCGAGGGCACCACCGAGCGCGGAAAGCACGAGGGTCTTCGCGTCCCTTCGATCGAGCGGACGGTTGTCGATGTGAGCGGAATCGGCGGTGACGGTCATGGATACGCTTGGCGAGGGAGGGTTCGGACGCTGGCCCGGCCGGCTATTTAGTCGGCAGGCGCGAACAGGGTCAAGCATCATTGGCGAACGGTCTTGCCTGTAAGACGCGACGCAAGAAATTTCGGTATGCGGCTATACGTGCGCCGCCTGCGTTTCCGACCCGATGCGGAATTGCCGCCGCCATGCTCCCGGCGCCATGCCGATCGACTGCGTGAACACGCGACGGAACGCGGCCACCGACTGATAGCCGACGGCTTCGGCCACCGCCTCCGTCGAGCGCACGGAATTCTTCAGTTCATTGGCGGCCAGACTCATGCGGATGTCCTGCAGGAGTTCGCTCGCGGACTTGCCCAGGCCTTCCTGGAAGCGACGCATGAAGGTGGCGCGCGACATATTGCACAACGCCGCCAATTCGGGAAGCGTCCACGCACGCGCCGGCTCGGCCAGCATCGCGGAGATCGCCGGCGCGAGGCGTGGATGCGCGGCCAGCGCAAGCAAGCCCGGCGGCGGCGCATCGGACTGACTTGCCACGCGCAACACCAGCGCGAAGAGCGCGGCGGACAGCGCGTTCAGTATCGCGTATCCGCCGGGGCGGCCATCGGTGGACTCCGCGCGCATCAGCTCCACCAGCGAAGCCAGGTGCCGCGCGGCGGAATCGGCTTCGTCGCCGCCTGTTGCGCCGCCCGTGCGCACGACCAGCGTGGAAGGCAGATAGCTGCGCAGCCAGCGGTCGTGGGGCGCCGCGATGGCAAACCGGCCGCAAAGCATGTCCAGGGGCTCGCCCGTGCCTTCGTTCTCGCTGAGGACGACGTTCGGCGTCTGCCGCTCGTGCGTGCGCGCCGGCGGAAGACCGCTGCCGTCGCGCAACACATGGGCGGAACCGTGCGGGAAAAGCACCGCGTCGCCCGCATGCAACTCCACGACCTCGCCCTGGGGGCCTTCCACCCGCGCCGTCCCGCGCAGGAGCAAGTGGTAGGGCACCTCGCCGGGCAGCGAGATCTCGGCGTTGACGATCCACGGCGCGCGATACGCGCAGCGGATTTCCAGCCGTCCCGACACCGAGACCACGGCCAGGAAGCGGCTCAACCAATCGACATCTTCGGACATGCGACCCCCGGTGATACTTTTGAGCATCTTATCGAGCTATTGGAGGCTCGTCGAGATCACTCCGTGCGCCCAGACTATCTCCATCCCAACCACACACGCACCGGAGCCAAGCCATGAGCCGCATCCCCCTTCCCGCCGTCGATACCGCCACGGGCGCCACCGCCGAGGTCTATGCCAAGGTTCGCAAGGCAGCCGGCGGCAAGTTGCCCAACATGTACGCCACTATGGGCCAGCTGTCGCCGTCCCTGACGGCTGCCTACCTGGACGCGGAGACCGCGCTCAGCACGGCGGGCCTGGCGCGCAAGGACCTCGAAACGATCAAGCTCCTCGTCAGCGCACAGACAGGCTGTGACTACTGTGTTGCCGCCCACAACATGCTGGGCAAGCTGGCCGGCCTGAGCGCCGACGACGTGCGCGCCATCCGGCAGCTGGAAAACACGGGCGATGCGAAGCGCGATGCGCTGATCCGCTTCGTGCTGGGCGTCCTCCGCCAGAGCGGTACGGTGCCGGCCGAAGCCGTGGCCGACATCCGCGCCGCCGGCTACACCGATGCGCAGTTGCTTGCCATCGCGTATGCGATCTCCATGATCACGTTCACCAACACGTTCAACCGCATCAACGACACGACCGTCGATTTCCCCGCAGTGGAGTAACCGCACCGCGTGCGCGCCTTCGGGCGCGCACGTCTCCCCGCGAGCGTCGTGGATGGCACCCGGCACATATTCGGCAGACGTTGGCCTGCCCCAATGCACAACGATAGGCCACGCCTCTAGCTGCTATCGGATCAATCAATTTTTGCAATCTCCTTCACGCGCCTATGATCCAGAAAGGAGTTCTCCCCCCTTCCTGGCTGCCGAGAGGAGTTGCGCCATGTCGACCGAAGCGAAGTGCCCCTTCAAACATACCGCCGGTGGCGGCACGACGAACAAGGACTGGTGGCCGAAGCGCTTGCGCGTCGACCTGCTGAACCAGCACTCGTCGCGATCGAATCCGCTCGATCCCGACTTCGACTACGCGGAAGCGTTCGAGAAGCTCGACCTCGCCGCGGTGAAACGAGACCTTGCGGCGCTGATGACCGATTCGCAGGACTGGTGGCCGGCCGACTTCGGCCACTACGGTCCGCTGTTCATCCGCATGGCATGGCATAGCGCCGGTACGTACCGCATCGGCGACGGACGCGGCGGCGGCGGTCGCGGCCAGCAGCGCTTCGCACCGCTGAACAGCTGGCCCGACAACGTCAGCCTCGACAAGGCGCGCCGGCTGCTCTGGCCCATCAAGCAGAAGTACGGCAGCAGCCTTTCCTGGGCCGACCTCATGATCCTCACCGGCAACGTCGCGCTCGAGAGCATGGGCTTCAAGACGTTCGGGTTCGCGGGCGGCCGCGAAGACACCTGGGAGCCCGACGAGGACGTCTACTGGGGCCGCGAGAAAGAATGGCTAGGCGGCGACAATCGCTACGGCAAGGTGCAATCCGACGACGACGGCGTGCTGGTCGCGGACCCGCACCTGCATGGCACTGAGGAAGACCGCACCGAGCACGGCCGCAACCTGGAAAATCCTCTTGCCGCGGTGCAGATGGGCCTGATCTACGTGAATCCGGAAGGCCCGGAAGGAAACCCCGACCCGGTCGCCGCCGCGCGCGACATTCGCGAGACGTTTGCGCGCATGGCGATGAACGACGAAGAGACGGTCGCGCTGATCGCTGGCGGACATACTTTCGGCAAGACGCACGGTGCGGCCGATGCCAAGAACGTGGCAGCCGAACCGGAAGCCGGCGAACTGGAGCAGCAAGGCTTCGGCTGGAAGAACTCATATGGCAGCGGCGTCGGTGGCGACACTATCACCAGCGGTCTCGAGGTTACCTGGACGCAGACGCCCGCGCAGTGGAGCAATCACTTCTTCGAGAACCTGTTCCGCTACGAGTGGGAGCTGACGAAGAGCCCCGCCGGTGCGAACCAATGGGTGGCGAAGGACAGCGAGGCGGTGATCCCCGATGCGCATGGCGGCCCGAACCGGCGCCCGACGATGCTGACCACGGATCTCTCGCTGCGGGTCGATCCCGCCTATGAAAAGATCTCGCGCCACTTCCTCGAACATCCGGAAGCGTTCGCCGACGCGTTCGCGCGTGCGTGGTTCAAGCTGACCCATCGCGACATGGGCCCGCGCGCCCGCTACCTCGGCCCCGAAGTACCGGAAGAAAAGCTGATCTGGCAGGACCCGGTGCCGGATGTGGATCACCCGCTGGTCGGCGACGGCGACATCCAGGCCTTGAAGGACAAGCTCCTTGCATCCGGCCTCACCGTGGGCGAGCTGGTGTCCACCGCATGGGCCTCCGCCTCGACCTTCCGCGGCGGCGACAAGCGCGGCGGGGCCAACGGTGCGCGCATTCGCCTCGCACCGCAGAAGGACTGGAAGTCCAACCAGCCCGAACAGCTGGCACGCGTGCTGGAGCGACTGGAAGCCATCCGCTCCGAATTCAACGCGGCGCAGTCCGGGGGCAAGAAGATCTCGCTGGCCGACCTCATCGTGCTGGCCGGCGGTGCGGCCATCGAGAAGGCCGCGCGTGACGCGGGTCATTCTGTGAGCGTGCCCTTCGCCCCGGGCCGCACCGATGCGTCGCAGGAGCAGACGGATGTGGATTCGTTCGCGCCGCTCGAACCCGTGGCCGATGGATTCCGCAATTACCTGAAAGCCGCGTACAGCGTGCCGGCGGAGGCCTTGCTCATCGACAAGGCGCAGCTGCTGACCCTGACCGCCCCCGAGATGACCGTACTGGTGGGTGGGATGCGTGTGCTCGGCACCAACGTGGACGGCAGCAACCAGGGCCTGCTCACCGATCGTCCGGGCAAGCTCACCAACGACTTCTTCCGCAATCTGCTGGACATGGGCACCGAGTGGAAGCCCACCTCGCCGGCGCGGGAATCGTTCGAGGGTAGCGAGCGCGGCACGGGCAAGCTCCGCTGGATCGCCAGCCGCGTCGACCTCGTGTTCGGCTCGAACTCCGTGCTGCGTGCCCTGGCGGAGGTTTATGGAAGCGCCGATGGCGAAGACAAGTTCGTGCAGGACTTCGTCTCGGCATGGACGAAGGTGATGAACCTCGACCGCTACGACCTCAAGCGCCGCAAGAAGGCGGCGCCGGTGCGCGAAGCCGCGTGAGGCCGGACGTGGGCCCACCTCACGGTGGGCCCACTCTCCGCTCGGGAAGCAGCGCCTTGTCGATGGACGCCGCGACGCCGACGCTCCGGCCGGCCAGGTTGGCCACCGTGTAGTGCACGGCCGTGCCGAGCACCTGCGCGGCCTGGGACAGGGTCAAGCCGTAATCCTGCTGCAGCCACTGGATCGTGCCGGTACTCGCGGCCTTCAGTGCGTCGTCGAGCGAGCCGGCCTGTCCCAGCACCATGATGCGCGTGGGCGATTCGACCCTCGGCATCGACACCGTACGCCCCCGGATCAGTTCGACGGTCACCGTGACATCCATGGATGTTTCGAGCGCGTACTGCGTGGTTTCGCCATCGCCCTGGAGGGCGTGCGCATCGCCGAAGTACAGCAGCGCGCCCGGCTGTTGCACCGGCAGGTAGACGATGTTGCCCTCGACCACTTCGTTGAAGTCCATGTTGCCGCCGAAGCGGCTGGTGTCACCCGTGGAGATCGCCGGCATGCCGAAACCCGGCGCGACGGCCAGTCCACCCAGCATCGGCTTCACCGGCACGGCGTAGTTCGCAAGGGCGCCCGTGGACCCCTCGGGGCGCGCCAGTCCCTTGTCGCGGTCGAGCTTCCAGCGGACCGGCTTGCCGAGATTCCCTGCCTGCCCTGCCAGCGACGCGCCGAGCGCCCGTCCCACGATGGTGTCGAGACTGTCGGCGTAGTCGCGGTTGAGCTTCAGGCGACGAATATGCACGACGAGCGTGTCACCCGGTGCGGCACCCGCGATGAAGAACGGCCCGGTCTGCGGATTGCCGAACAGCGCGCGGGTCACACCGTTCTCGTCGACGCCGCCGGAATCGAGCGTCGTCGTGTGGATGGTGTCGCCCGGCCACACGACGAGTACAGGGTGCCGGTCGGCGTCCCAGGTATTCGAATAGCTCGTCGGCCGATATTCCCAGACGCGCGGACCGCCCGTGCGCTCGGGCACCTTCCATCCGGTCACCGCATGCGTGACACGGCGGGTTCCGTCGTTCGGGTCCGGCATGTCGGCCGTGCCTGCGATTCCGTCCTTATCCAGCCGCAGCCGGAACCGCGACGTTCGACCCTGCGTATCCGTGCTTTCGAATGCCCACGCGTTGCCTTCCACCGAGCCCCGAATGGCATCGCCGTCGAGATCGCCGTGCAGGGCCTTCGCGTCCTGCTGCGCATGGAGTGTGGAAAACGCCGGCGATTGCCAGAGGTCCGTGCGCAGGACCCACGTGTCCATGGCATGGGCCGTGACGGCGAAGCCCGCCAGACCCAGAGCAGCGATAACCCCGATACGAGACCGCATGACGCACCCCTTTGACTACACGTGTAGTCCAGATTACACGTGTAGTCACAAGTTGGCCACTGCCGGTCCGTCTGGCGGCCGGTCAGCATCGTGCCGCCGATCTGCCCGCCCGCTGCCCCAATTGCGGCAGACTATCTGGCTTGCATCCAACCAGGGGGTCCCATGCACACATCCATGCTTCGCCTGCTGCGCGCCTCATCGGCCTTGTGTTTCGCGGTGGCCATGTCCATGCCTGCCTGGGCTTCCGGCACGGATGCCCATCTGCGCGACACCCTGGCCCAACTTGCCGAGCGGGCGAAACCGGGCACGCTCGGTGTGACCGTGGTGGACATGGAAACCCATGAGCGCACGCGCATCAACGCCGACCGTGGCTATCCGATGATGAGCGTCTTCAAGGCCCCCGTGGCTGCGGCCGTGCTCGCGGAAGTCGACGCAGGAAAGATCGCCCTCGATCAGGAAGTGACGATCGGCCGCAAGGACGTGGTGGGCGGCTCAGCGGTCCCCTCGATCGGGGCGCATTTTGCGGGCGGGCAGATGCGTTTCACCGTCGAGCGCCTGCTGGTGGCGGCCGTGAGCGAAAGCGACAACACTGCGGTGGATGCGTTGATCCGATTGCTCGGCGGCCCGGCGGTCGTTACCCGCTACCTGCGCGATCACGGGATCGACGGCATGCGCGTCGACCTGAGCGAAGGCGACGTCAGCCACATCTTCGACGACACAGCCAACGGCCAGACCATTCCCGAGAATGAAACCGAAGCCGCACTGGCAGTTCGCAGGCAGCGCGGATACCAGGCCTTCATGGTGGACGTGCGCAACACCACCACGCCGGATGCGGCGGCAGACTTCCTGGAGAAGCTCTGGCGCGGCAAGCTGCTTTCCGCAGCCTCCACGCAGCGCCTGCTGCGGCTCATGTACGACCAGACGGTGCCTAATCGCCTGCGCGCCGGCCTTCCGCCCGGCGTGCGTTTCGCCGACAAATGCGGCACCTCGTACACGCTCGACGGTCAGACAGCCGCGTTCAACGACATCGGCATCGTCACCTGGCCCGACGGCCACACCGTGATCGTCGCCGCGTTCCTCACCGGCTCACGCGCCGACGCCAAGACCCGAAACGCCCTGTTCGCGGACATCGCGCGCGCGATCGGCTCCGGGAACGATAGAAAATAAGAATCGCCAAAGCTCTTTGTGGGAGCCGGCTATGCCGGCGATCCCGCGGCAGCGGGCACGCCCGCGAGCCCCCATCGCCGCTGAAGCGGCTCCCACACAGAGCCGTTGTCATACAAACCTGTTTGCCTCACCTACCTCGGCAAGACGCTTCCCTGGTAATCCACCACGGGCCGCTCTTCGGAGCGGCCCGTTTCCGGCGACAGCGCCGGATCCGAGCGCGAGGCCCTTCCCGTTTCCCTGTGACCCGCCAGGCGCCGCAGGAATCGCGCGTCGTGGTCGCTGGTCACGCAGAAGTCGAACCAGTGGTCGCTGGAGAGGATTTCCCAGAGGCTCTCGACGCGACCGCCCGGTAACAGGAAGTGACGCCGTGGCGGCAGATGGGTGTAATCGTTGCTCGGCGTCACCGTGACCACGCAGGCGCGGCTGCCTTCGTTGGTGATGACGAGGCGAAGGAGTCCATCCAGGCCGCCGTTTGCCAGGCGAACTTCGGGCTGGGCACGACGGGCGTGCTCTCCCAACGTGGGCTGGCTACCCGCAAACCGGCGAAGGAATCCATTCGGCCCCGTGACCGAAAGGTCATAGGCATTGCCGCTGTACAGGCTGGTCCAGTGGTCGGAGAGCGATTTGCCGGCTTCCACCGTGTACGCCCAGGGACCATCCGTCCGCGCGGACGAGAACACGTGGAAGAACGCCGCGCTTTCGCCCTGGTTGATGAATTCCAGAAGATAGCGGCCCGCCGCGACATCCACCCTGCCCTGCACGTCCAGGTCGTAAGGCAGCGCGCGCGCGGGCCGTTGTCCCGGCTCCTGCCGCGGCATGCGCTGATCGTCCGGCGGCGTCGGGCGAAGCTCGTCATGGGTTTTCTTATCTGGTTCGTAACCGCTCGTGCCCGGCAGACGCGGGGTGTCGGCATCGTGCCGCGCGAAGTCGAAGGCGCGGGTGAGGTCGCCGCACACCGCACGGCGCCACGCAGAGATGTTCGGCTCACGCACACCGAAGCGCCGTTCCAGGAAACGGATGATCGAGGTGTGGTCGTAGGTTTCCGAGCAGACCCAGCCACCCTTGCTCCAGGGCGACACCACCAGCATCGGCACGCGCACGCCCAGTCCGTACACACCGGCAACGAATCCATTCCCGCCCGCGTAAAGCTCGCCTTCCGTGCTCACCGTGGACAGGCCCTGATCGCGCGACGATGGCGCATACGGCGGCACCACGTGATCGAAGAAGCCGTCGTTCTCGTCATAGGTGACGAAAAGCGCCGTCTTGCTCCACACCTCGGGATTGGCGGTCAGCGCATCGAGAACACCGTCGAGGTACCAGGCGCCGTAGTTGGCAGGCCAGCTCGGATGTTCGGTGTATGCCTCGGGCGCCGCAATCCACGACACCTGCGGCAACCGGCCCGCGAGCACGTCGTCGCGCAGAATGGCGAACGGCGATTGCCCCTTGGCAATCTCCGTGCCGGTGCGGGCCTTCTCGTACAGCGCGTCGCCGGGCTGGGCATTGCGGTAGTTGTCGAAGTACAGCAGCGAATTGTCGCCGTAGTTGCCGATGTACGGATTCGATGTCCAGCCCCAGCCGCCGGCGGCATCCAGTCCGGTGCCGATGTCCTGGTAGATCTTCCAGGACACGCCCGCCTGCTCCAGCCGCTCGGGATAAGTGGTCCAGCCGTAACCCTTCTCCGCATTGTCCAGCACCGGGCCCGCGCCCTTGCCGTCGTTACCCGCGTAGCCGCTCCACATGTAATAGCGATTCGGATCGGTCGAGGAAAGCATGCTGCAGTGGTACGCGTCGCAGATGGTGAAGGCGTCGGCCAGCGCATAGTGGAACGGGATGTCTTCGCGGGTGAGGTACGCCATCGTGGTCGTGCCCTTGGCCTGCACCCAGCCGTCGTAGCGTCCGCCGTTCATGGCGGCGTGCGTGTCGTTCCAGCCGTGCGGAAGATCTTCGAGGAACTGCAGGCCAAGGTCGTCGGCCTCCGGGCGGAACGGCAGAAGATAATCGTCCGGCGACGCCGCATAGGGCTGCTTCCAGACCGGTTGCCCGCTCGCCAGCGTGAAAGGCCTAGGATCGCCGAAGCCGCGCACGCCCCGGAGGGAACCGAAATAATGGTCGAAGGAGCGGTTCTCCTGCATGAGGATCACCACATGTTCGACATCCGCAAGCGTGCCCGTGCGTCGCGAGGCCGGAATGGCCAGGGCTTTGGCGATCGAGGCCGGCACGACCCCGGCAGTGAACGCGGCGCCTGCGGCGCCGAGTGAAAGCTTCAGGAAGTGGCGCCGGTCTTGAGATGTCATGGTGGCCCTTTGCGTTGCCCTGGGCGACCGAGTGTTGAGCCGTAACATGACAGGTTCGTGCCAGCGTCCCGTCATGCCATGGCATCGTGCCTGTTCTGCGACCGTCGTCGCAGAACCACGATAGCGCTGGCAGTCATCCATGAGGTCGATATCGTGAAAACTCTCGCATTCTTCGCCGCCGGCATGCTGCTGGGAACCGCTGCGCAGGCGACCCCGCTCCCGTCCACCCAGGCCACCACCACGTACCACTACGCGACGGTGGACGGCATCCGCGTGTTCTATCGCGAGGCCGGCCCGAAGGACGCGCCGACACTCGTGCTCCTGCATGGCTTCCCATCGTCGTCGCGACAGTTCGACACGCTGATGCCCTTGCTTGCGACGCGATACCACCTGATCGCACCGGACTATCCGGGTTTCGGGCACAGCGACGCGCCAGACCCGACACGCTATGCCTACACCTTCGACCACCTGGCGAAGACGACCGACGGCCTCCTGCAACAGCTGGGCCTGAAGCACTACGCGCTTTACCTGCACGACTACGGCGGTCCGGTCGGCTTCCGCATCATGGTGGCGCATCCGGACCGTGTCGACGCGCTCGTCGTGTCGAACGCGAACGCGTACGAGGAAGGTCTCGGCAAGAAATGGGCGGCGATCGCCGAGTACTGGAAAGACCCGAAGGCACATCCGGAGGTGTTCGAGTCGTTCGTGTCGCTGAAGGGAGCCGAACTACGCCACACCCTCGGCACCTCGCATCCGGAACGCTACAACCCCGACACATGGACGGACGAGTTCGCGCATCTCTCCCAGCCCGGCCAGAGCGATATCCAGGCGGCACTCCTGTACGACTACCGCACGAACGTGGCGTCGTATCCGGCCTGGCAGGCCTGGTTGCGCAAACACAAGCCACCGACCCTCGTCGTGTGGGGCAAGAACGATCCGTCGTTCATCGGCGCGGGCGGCGAAGCGTACAAGCGCGACCTGCCCGATGCGGAAGTACACCTGCTCGACGCCGGCCACTTCCCTTGGGACGAGCAGGTGGACACCATCGCGCAACTCGTGCAGAGCTTCCTCGACAAGCACCTTACGCGCAGGTGATACGGTACGACCGCCGTGTCGCTACCAGATGCGAATCCGCTCCGATGGCGCGAGGTACAAGGCACCGCGCCGTACGTCGAAGGCGTCGTACCACGCATCCACGTTGCGCACCGTGGAGAGCCGTACCGCGCCGGGCGGGTGCGCGTCGGATGGCAGCAGGGTGCGGAGATAGGCCTCTCGATAGCTCGTGCGCCACAGTTGCGCCCAGGCGGTGAAGAAGCGGCGGTCAGCCTCGCGACGGCCTTCGCCTGCGGGCGCCGCCTTCGCGGCGAACGCATCGTGCGCCGCCAGCAGGCCAGTCAGGTCGGCCAGCGACTCGCCCAGCACAAGCCGTCCATTCACGTGGTGGCCCGGCAGGGGTTCATAGCCCTCCAGCTGTTTCGCCAATGCGTTGGCCTTTGCCTCGAAGCGCTGTGCGTCGGTTGTGCTCCATGTGTCGCGCAGGCGTCCGTCGGCATCGTAATGGAGGCCCTGGTCGTCGAAGAGGTGGCTCAGTTCGTGCCCGATGGTGGCGCCGAGGCGTGCGTAGTTCGCCGCCGGATCGGCCGTCGGATCGAACAGCGGCGGCTGCAGCAGGGCGGCGGGGAAAATCACTTCGTTCGCCGCCGCGCTGGCATAGGCATTCGGCACGCTCACGGGCGACTGCCACGTCGTACGGTCGAGAGGCTGCGTCAGGCGTGCAACTGCCTGATCGAAACGCCATGCGGTCAGCCGCGCGACATTCCCTGCGAGGTCGTCTTCCCGGAGCGCGACAGTCGGGGCAGCAGGCCAGGTATCGGGATAACCGATGCTGATGCGGGTGCGCTTCAGTTTGCGGCTCACTTCCGCACGTGCGGACGGCGACAACCACGTGGCCTTGTTCACCCGGGCGGCCAGTGCGATGCGCACGTCATCGGCGATCGCTTGTGCCCGCGCCTTTGCCGCGGGCGGAAAATAATGCTCGACGTACGCACGGCCCAATGTTTCGGGCATAAGGTTGGTCACGAGGTCCACGCCGCGTTTCCACGCCGGCGGTTCCGCGGTCGTGCCACGCAGCGCCCCGCCGTAGTACGCGAGACGGGCTGCGGCGCTTCGCGTATCCACATAGCGGCTGTACGTATTCATGAGCTTCAACCGGAGGAGGTCGCGCAGCACGTCGAGTGGTGCGGCTGCGACCACCTCGAGTTGCGCCCGCAGAACAGCGGGGTGCGCCACGTTCACGCGATCCGGATGCTCGATACCGAGCGCCGCGAACCAAGACGACCAGGCGAAGCCCGGCACACGCGACGACAGCTGGCTAACCGGAACGGGATGGTAAGAACCCACCGCGTCTCGCTGGGCGGCGGGCCCGAGCTGCGACTCGGCCAGGCGCGCCTCCAGCGCCAGCACCGCATCCACGCGACCGGCGGCTTCCGACGGCGGAACGCCCGTGGCGGTCAGCATGGCGACAAGGTACGTGCGATAGGCCTCGCGACGCGCACCGGCCGGACCCTCCGTCGCACGGTAGGCATCGGCGTTGGGCAGGCCGGGGCGGCCTTCGCGCAGGGTGAGAATGGATTGCCCGGGGTGCCCGTCGTCTTCTTCGATGACAGGCACGACGATGGCACCCACATCGATCTTCGCCAGTTGGCCGATGGCCGTAGCGAGAGCCGTGCGGTCGTGGATGGTGTCGATTCGATCCAGCCACGACCGGAGAGGCCGAAGTCCCTCCCGGTCGCGCACCGACTGGTTCATGTAGCTCGCATAGAGGATGCCCATCGGCGCTTTCGCCGTGGCCGCTTCCTCCACCAGGGTGCGTGACTGTTCGATGGCCTTGGCCTGGATGTCCGGCCACATTCCGATCGACGTGCGGTCGGCGGGCACCGGATGCTCGCGCTCCCATGACCCATTCACGTAGCGGTCGAAGTCGTCGCCGGGTGCCACCTGCGGCGGGGTTGCGGGCAGGCTTGGCGCAGGCGACGCGACGGCGGCCGCGCCCAGGAGGCCGGCAAGCAGGACGAAGGCGGATTTCATGGGATGCTCCAGGGAAGCGCTTGGCGCTGGTGACATCCAAACGCGGCTCGTGGGGGCTTTGGATGTTCATGGCCGCTCATCCAATCGATGCCCGGCATCCGTTATGGCAGCACCCATGCAGGAGATTCCCATGTTCGACGCCCATTTCCTCGGCAGTGCCATCACTGCCCTCGCCATCCTCATCGTGCTGCACCAGCTGATCCGCCTGGCCATGGTGGCCATGCTGCACCGGACCCTGCGCCAGGGCCTGCAAGCCGGCGTGCCCCTTACCGTGGAACAACTGGACCGCGCGCTCGGCCGGGTGCCCGCCACGGAGCGCGCCGCAACCGATCGTCGTAACGGCTGGATACTCGTCGCCATCGGCGTGGCCTGCGGCGGCAGCGTTGCCTTGCAAGGCACGCAGGAAGCCATGCGCGTGGCCGCGGGTGTGGCGCTCTTCCCGCTTCTGACCGGCATCGCGCTCGTGCTCCTTTCGCTGCGGGCGAGCCGTGGCCGCTGATACCGAACCGGCCGACGATGCGCTGAACCGGCGCGTGATCGCCGGCGATCGCTCGGCTTTCGACGTACTCGTCGCGCGGCACGAGGCGCGCCTGCGTGGTTTTCTACGCAAGCTCTGCGGGAACGCGGCCACGGCGGATGATCTCGCCCAGGAGACGTTCGTGCGCGCGTGGCAGCGATGTAGGCAGTTCGACGGCAGCGCCAGCGACGCCAGCTATCCTGCGTGGCTCGTGCGCATCGGCTGGCGCCTCTTCCTGGACATGGAGCGCCATGAACAGCACCTGCGCCGCAAGCACGAGCAGTCGGCCGAGCCATTCGACGCTGTCGATTCCCATCCGGGCACGCGGATCGACGTGCTCGCCGCATTGGCCACACTGCCCTCGCGCGAACGCGCCTGCATTCTGCTATGCGACGTGGAAGGCTGGTCACACACCGAGGCGGCGAAGCTACTCGATCTTCCGCTGGGCACGCTGAAAAGCATCATTCCCCGCACGCGCGACATCCTGCGCCGCCGCCTCACCCTCGCTCCGGAGACATCGCGATGACACCCGACGACCACGACCTCGCCCGGCTGCTTGCCGGCGCGGATATCGACACGCCCGACCCGCGCTTCGTCGAGCGCACGCACCGGGTCATCGCCGTGGAGGCGCTCGCACGTCTGGAAAAGACGAATGCATGGAAAGCGTGCGTGCGCGATCTCGTCATCGCCGCCGCCCTGGTGGGCGGCATGGTGGCCGCGTCGCTCGTGTTGCTTCACCATACGAGCGATTCGATGCTCGTGGCGCCCCTGGCGCTCGGCATCGCCTTCTGGGCCGCGCTCCATGACTGGTCGCTGCCTTCGTTCGACGGTGCGTCGCGAGACGTGACACCAGCCCCATGAGGACGTGCTGACTTGGATCGCTTTGCCACATTGCAGGTATTCGAAGCCGTCATGGAGTCCGGGTCGTTCTCGGCGGCGGCGCGGCGGCTCAATCTCGGGCAGCCGGCCGTCTCCAAGGCCATCGCCCAGCTGGAGGAAAACCTGCATGTGCGGCTCTTCATCCGCAACACACATGGGCTGGTGGCGACGGAAGCGGCGCGCGCATTCCACGAGCATGCACAACTGGCACTGAGGCACCTGGAGGACGCAGACCACGCCGCCCGCGGCGAAGGCGCAGCCTTGACGGGAGTGCTTCGCGTCAGCGTGCCGGTAACGTTCAGTTGCATGCAGATCGTTCCGCGTCTGAACCGATTCCTCGACCGGCACCCCGGGCTGCGTGTGGAGATGCTTCAGGACGACCGCCAGATCGATCTGCTCGAAGCCGGCGTTGACCTGGCGCTGCGCATCGGCACGCTGGACGACTCATCGATGACCGCCCGGCGCCTTGCCGGCTCCGAGCGCGTGCTGGTGGCGTCCCGCAGGTACGTGGAAACGCATGGCGTGCCGGACGATCCCGCCGCCCTGGCGAGCCATGTGGTGTTGTCTTACGGCCACGACGGGCTGGTGCGCGAATGGGTCGCGAGGCAAGGCGAGCGCACGGAACGCGTGGGCGTCGACGGCCCCTTGCATGTCACCTCTGCCGAAGGGCTGCGTGCGGCCATCCTTGCCGGCATCGGCATCGGCGTGACATCGCGCTGGGTGGCGCAACCCGAGCTCGCCTCGGGCGAGGTGGTCCGACTGTTGCCCGGGTGGTCGTTCGGCACGGTCACCCTGTGGGCGGTATTTCCTTCGGGGCGCATGCCCAGCGCCAAGGCACGAGCCTTTGCGGACTTCGTCGAGGCGCTGATGCGCCCCGACGAGGCCGATGTCCTCAGTGCGCCTGTTGCGGCTCGGCCGCCCGGCGACGCGCAAGGCTGAGCAGCAGCGCGCCGATAGGCAAGACGCCGCCAAGCACGCACACCACCGGCCAACCGCCCCGATGCCAGGCGACCGCGGCCAGAGACGAGCCCAGCGCACCGCCCACGAACATCGTGGTCATGAACAACGTGTTCAAACGGCTCTTGTACTCCGGATGCAGACCGTAAATGAGGTGCTGGTTCGACACCAGGGCGATCTGCACACCGAAGTCCAGCACGATCACGCCGACCACGAGCCCCGCCAGGCTCTGCCAGAACCCGAACACCAGCCACGCCAGCACCGTGGCCGCTGCGCCAAGGGCGATGACCGGTGCCGGGCCACGCCGGTCCGCGACCCGCCCGGCCACAGGTGCCATGGCCACGCCCACCGCACCGACGATGCCAAAGAGTCCCGCCGACGCCGCGCCGAGATTCAGCGGCGGCTCGGCCAGGCGCAATGCCAGCGTCGTCCAGAACACGGAGAAGGAAGCAAAGAGCATTGCCTGGGTGGCGGCGGCACGGCGCAGGACAGGCTCGTTGCGCCAAAGGTGGATGAGCGAGCCCAGCAGATCGCCATAGCGCAGCTTCCTGGCCGGGTGGTGCGCCGGCAGGCTGCGCGCCATGAGAACGGCGCCCAGCAGCGCGAGTGGCACGGCCACCCAGAACATGGTGCGCCAGCCGGCGACGCTCGACACGATGCCGGCCAGCGTGCGGCTGAGCAGGATGCCCGTCAGCAGGCCGCTCATCACGGTGCCGATGGCTGCGCCGCGCTTTTCCGGTGCGGAGAGGATCGCCGCGAAGGGCACGATCTGCTGCGCCACCGTCGCGGCCGCCCCGACGAGCACGGATGCGACGGCGAGCACGGCAAGTCCGGGAGCGAGCGCCATGACCACCAGCGCGAGCGCCAGGATGCCGAACTGCACGACGATGAGTCGGCGCCTCTCCAGCATGTCGCCGAGCGGCAGCAGGAACAGCAGGCCGGCCGCATAACCCAGCTGGGTGAGCGTGGGTATCCAGCCGCTGACCCGCGCGTCGTGCAGCGACGAGGACATCACCCCGAGCATGGGCTGGTTGTAATAGATGGATGCGACGGCGAGGCCCGCTGCCAACGCCATGGCGAAAAGCGTGCCCCGGCCCGGCGCGGAGGCAGGTCTGGTGGAGGAGGACATGGAGGGGAGTTCCAGTACGAAGACTGCTGCGCATGCTACGCGGCGAAGGGCCTCCCGGTCAGCCAGACGGAGGTATATCGCTCATTCCCCTTGGGAATGCCCCCTCGCCGCAGTTATCGGGTGTCCTTCACCCAGCGCTCCAGATCGGCCACGGAAAGCGGCTTGCCTGCCGCGTGAATCGCATCGGAAACCGTCGCCTTGGCGACGATGCCGTCGCCATCGACCAGCATCATGGTCGGATAGATCTTGATGCCGGCCTGCTCCGCCACTGACTGCTGATCGGGCAGCACCGGCCAGTTGAAATGTCGGGCTCGCGCGAACTCGCGCGCCGTGGCGGCATCGTCGAAAGTGAATGCAACCACGGCGATGTCGGGATGGGCCTTGTGGAACGCGGAAAGGACCGGCGTTTCCGCAATACACGGCGCGCACTGGGCGAAAAAGAAGTTCGCGACGAACGGCTTTCCGCGCAGCGACGCCAAGTCGATCTTCTTTCCGTCGAGCGTTTGCGCACTGAAAGCCGGAAACGGATGGCCCTGAATGGCGAGGGACTTCGGTTGGGTCTGTTCCGCATGCGCCTTGGCGATATCGGCGTCGCTTTCGAGCTTCAAGATCGCCTTGTGCGTCATCCGGTCCTTCTCGACACCGAACGGCCGGGTGGCCATCGCCGCCTTGAACTGCGCGTACGAGAGCGGACGACCCGTCTGGTCTTCGAACGACACGCGGTAGTCACTTGGAATGGCGAGCTGCTCGAGCAGGGAAGGCGGCGCGGACTCCGTGGTCGAGGCAGCTGCCGGAACGGTCGTTGCGCTGGAACCGAGCCACAGGCCGGCGAGGAAAATTGAGAGCACGATCCACCTATGGGCTACTTATGTAGCCCATACGCTACACCTGTAGCATGGCAAGCACAATCCTCCGCTGGGGCGCTCAGGGCTGGCCGACCGGGCTCGTCCTGACCACCCATTCGCCGGAAGACGTCCGGGCGAAGCGAACCTGGTACGGCCCCGGGGCAAATGCGTGTATGCCCGTTTCCGCCGGGCCGCCGAGGGTGGTCACGCGATAAACGCCGCCCGTGCCATCCAGGGCCGCGAAGCGCATCGTCATGCCGTGCAGGCCGGCCACGGTCTCCAGGCCACCGCCGACGCACCACATGAGCGCGGCGGCCAGCGTGCCCGTCGACAGGGCCATGCCGGCGATGCCGCGCTGTCGCCATGGCGGCGATGCCGTCGCAGACGACGGCTCCAGAATGGCATCCATGCGACGACGCAGCGCGGACATGGGCCCCGACATGGTGGAACCCAGAGTGCGGTACGTCGCGGCATGTCGAAGCGCATCGACCAGTGCCTGCGCATAACCGATTCGCGTCGATTCGTCGGCGTTCCGCAGCGCCATCGCGTCGCACAGCTCCTCGCGCGCGGCCGCGAGCATCCGGTGCAATGCGCGCAACGGCACGCACCATGGCAGCAGCGACATCGCAGCGTTCTCCGTCAGAAGCCGCCAGTTGTCCCACCGGACAGCGTGCGCCTGCTCGTGCCGAACAAGCGCCTGCACCACACCGGGTGCGCAGCCCTGCATCGTTTCAGGCATCACGACGACGGGACGGCGGTATCCGATCAGCATGGGACCAGGCACGCTCGCCGTCGCGACGGCAGGCCGGGTGGCTTCGTTCGGACGAAGGGCCCTGCGCAAGCCGGCCGTTCGCCATACCTGGCGTGCGAGACGACACATACCCGCAGCGGCCACGGCCATGCCCGCGTAAAGCAGACCGCGTGCCAGCGTTGCCAGCCACGGTTGGGCAGGCAACGCATCGGAGAAGACGGCCGCCGCCCTGCCCCAGACGGCCTGCGCGTTCGGCGTGACGAAGGCATCGCCGAAACAGACGAGCGGGAGTGGAAGCGTCGCCGTGAGCCAGAACGCCGCGGACGCGCATGCGTGACGCACTCGTGCCGAGAGGCCGTTCTGCACGCGCGCCAGCGCAGCCGCCATGCCGGTGCCCACTAGCACGCCGCACACGCACCCCGTGAGAACCGTCAGCGCATTCATGAGCGCCGCTTGCGGCCGTTGAGCATGCGATCCAGTTCCGCCAGTTCGTCGTCGTTGAGCAGCGTGCTTCCGGTCAGAGCGGACACCGGAACGCTGCCCGGCACTTCGAGAACGTCCCGGAACAGATGGGCCAGCGAGGTCCCGAGCACGTCGACCTTGCTCCTGGCCGGCGAGAACACGGCGAGCCCGTGCACTTCGGTGCGCGAGACCAGTTCCTTGGCGCGCATGCGATCGAGCACCGTGCGCGTGGTGGACAGGGCCCAACCGGTGCGAGCGGCAAGCGCATCGTGTAATTCACGCGCGCTTTGCGGGTGCTTTTCCCAGAGGGCTTTCATGACTTCCAACTCGGTGTCTGGGAGGAGCATGGGTAGTCCGCAATCGGGAGGGGAAAATGGCAGGCCACTACAAGTGTAGCGCACATGGCGGGTCCAACGCCCTGCACGCGGGCATCGCCCGTCCTCAACGCCCTCTCGACTGTCGGCCCCGGATGCTTGGCCACCTTCCGTCGGCGCCTCGTCCATGACTCAGAATCCCCCTGCCTCCGCCATCGTCGTCGCGGAGGGTCGTCCGTTCCCGCGCGGCGCCACCTTCGACGGTTCCGGCACCAATTTCGCGCTGTTCTCCGCCAATGCCACCCGGGTGGAACTGTGCCTCTTCGACGCCGACGGCAACGAGACCCGCATCGACCTGCCCGAATACACCGACGAGGTGTGGCACGGCTATCTGCCGGACGTCAAACCCGGCCAGCTTTATGGGTACCGCGTGCATGGGCCCTATGAACCCACGCAAGGGCACCGCTTCAACGCCAACAAGCTCCTGATCGACCCGTATGCCCGCGAGCTTTCCGGCGACCTGGTGTGGTGCGACGAGCTGTATGGCTACACCGTGGGTCACCCCGACGCCGACCTGAGCTTCGACGAGCGCGACAGCGCGCCGTTCGTGCCCAAGGCCGTTGTCGTGGAAGACAATTACGACTGGGGTGACGATCAGCGGCCGATGACCCCATGGGACGAGACGGTCATCATGGAAACCCACGTTCGCGGCTACACCATGCGGCATCCGGCCGTGGCCGAGGACGTGCGAGGCACCTGCGCGGGCCTGGCCACGCCTGCCGTGCTGGAAGGCATTCGTTCGCTGGGCGTATCGGCCGTGGAGCTGCTGCCCATGCACGCCTATCTCGACGACCGGCATCTGCTCGAGGCGAATCGACGGAACTACTGGGGCTACAACACCATCGGTTTCTTCGCGATCAAGCGCCGCTACCTGTCCAACGGGCACCGCGACGAGTTCCGCGACCTGGTCAAGGCGGCGCACCGACAGGGGCTCGAGGTACTGCTCGACGTGGTCTACAACCACACGGCCGAGGGCAGCGAGCTGGGGCCGACCCTGTCGCTGCGCGGCATCGACAACGTGTCGTACTACCGGCTGGCCGAGGACCCGCGCTTCTACATCAACGACACCGGTACCGGGAACACGCTCAACGTGAGCCACCCGCGGGTGATCCAGATGGTGATGGATTCGCTTCGGTATTGGGTCACCGACATGCATGTGGACGGGTTCCGCTTCGACCTGGCGACCATCCTGGGTCGCGAACCCTCGGGCTTCGACCAGCGCGGCGGCATCCTGGATGCCGTGGCACAGGACCCGGTGCTGGCATCCGTGAAGATGATCGCCGAGCCGTGGGATTGCGGTCCGGGCGGCTATCAGGTGGGCCACTTCCC
The DNA here is from genome assembly GCF_011742555.1 of Luteibacter jiangsuensis. Taxonomy (GTDB): domain Bacteria; phylum Pseudomonadota; class Gammaproteobacteria; order Xanthomonadales; family Rhodanobacteraceae; genus Luteibacter; species Luteibacter jiangsuensis. The sequence goes on along the minus strand of NZ_JAAQQR010000003.1, from coordinate 579,243 downwards.
GCCGGGCTGGGCGGAGTGGAACGATCGCTTCCGCGACGATGTGCGCGCCTTCTGGAAGGGCGACGAAGGCACCCTGGCCGACTTCGGCAAGCGGCTCACGGGCTCGGCCGATTTCTTCGACAAGCGTGGACGCCGCCCCTGGGCCAGCGTGAACTTCATCACCGCCCACGACGGATTCACGCTGTACGACCTGGTGAGCTACAACGAGAAGCACAACGAGGCCAACGGCGAGGACAACAGGGACGGCTCCGACAACAACCATTCGTGGAACGGCGGGGCGGAGGGCGAAACGGACGACGCCGAGATCAATGCGCTGCGCGAGCGGCAGATGCGCAACCTGCTGGCCACGCTCTTCCTCTCCAAGGGCACGCCGATGCTTCTGGCCGGCGACGAACGCGCCCAGACGCAAGGCGGCAACAACAACACCTATGGCCAGGACAGCGAGATTGCCTGGATCGACTGGGAGCGCGACCCGACCGAGGGCCGGCTCGCGGACTTCGTGCGGGAGCTGACGGCCTTGCGCCAGCGCTTCCCCCTGCTTCGCCGCGGCCGCTTCCTCGATGGGCGCTATGACGAGGCCAGCGGCGTACACGACATCGTGTGGCTTGCGCCCGACGGCTCGGAAGCCGGCGAAGCGCAGTGGACCGATGCCGGGGCACGCTCGATCGCCGCCCTCATGGACGGACGCGCGCAGCAAACGGGTGTGCACCGGCCCGGTACGGACGCGACCCTGCTCCTGCTGGTGAACGCCTGGGCCGAAGGTGTCGAGTTCAAGCTGCCCGAGCGCAGCGAGTGCCCCGAGTGGACGGTGGCCCTCTCGACAGCCACCGAATTGGCGCCCGGGCTGAATGCCCCCGGCGGCCAGACGTTCATATGCCCGCCGCGTGCCATGGTGGTGCTGGCCTGCGGCCGGAACTGAACCGGCCGGGTCATGCGCGAGACCACCATCGCCATGATGTCTGCGTGAAGAGCGGATCCGGGGAGTCACCCGCCGCTAAGATGCCGTTTTGCAGACTCCGGGCGACGATACGCAAGGCGGTGGCTACCCACCGCCCCGTTGCCGCCACAACTCTGGACACCAATGAGCGACGAACCGACATGGCTGACGCCAAAGCCCCAGGGCAAGCGCGTCGAGGTGGGCTACACCGGGATGGATCATCCCGAACACGACATCTTCTTTGCTGCCGTGCAGACCACGCGCATGCCGATGATCGTCACCAACCCCAACTTGCCAGACAACCCCATCGTCTTCGCCAACGAAGCCTTCATTCGCATGACGGGCTACGAGGCGGACGAACTGATGGGGGAGAACTGCCGGTTCCTGCAAGGCAAGGACACCGACCCTGACACGATCGCGGAGATTCGGAAGGCAATCGCAGGGAGCCGGGAAATCGCGACCGAGATCCTTAACTACAAGAAGGACGGCTCGACGTTCTGGAATGCATTGTTCATCTCGCCGATTTACGACCGCGACGGCAAGTTGATCTATTTCTTCGCGTCCCAGCTCGATGTGAGCCGGCGCCGCGATGCCGAAGACGCGCTCCGGCAAGCGCAGAAGATGGAAGCCCTCGGGCAATTGACCGGCGGCATCGCGCACGACTTCAACAACCTGCTCCAGGTCATCACCGGCTACCTCGAAGGTATCGCGATGACCAACGAAAAGCCGGATGCCGATCCTGCGCGGGTCGCCCGGTATGTGGAGTCGTCGCAGCGCGCGGTGCACCGTGCCGCCACCTTGACGCAGCAGTTGCTGGCATTCGCGCGCAAGCAGCGCCTGGACGGCCGCACGGTGAACGCGAATGCGCTGATCTCCGGCATGCACGACATGATGGTGCGCGTGCTCGGCGAGGCCGCGGATATCCGCCTGGAGTTCGACGACGACCTTCCACTGTGTCGCATCGATCCGACCCAGGGCGAGGTGGCGCTCCTCAACGTGCTCATCAACGCGCGCGACGCCATGGCCGGCCGGGAGAGCCAGCGCATCACCATCGGCACCCGCAAGGTGCACATCGCGGCGGGCGATTCGCGGCTCTTCAGCGATTTGCAGGCGGGCGAATATGTCGAGATCGCCATCACCGACACGGGCACCGGCATGCCCCCGGAAATCATCAAGCGCGTGATGGAACCGTTCTTCACCACCAAGGAAGAAGGTCGCGGTACGGGCCTGGGCCTTTCCATGGTGTATGGATTCGCCCGCCAGTCCGGCGGCAGCGTGCACATCTATTCCGAGGAGAACGTGGGCACGACAGTGCGACTGTTCTTCCCCGCCGTGGGCCAGGACATCACGCACCCCATCGAAAAGCAGCACCAAGCGGCCGCCGAGCAACGTGGCCACGCACGCATCCTGGTCGTGGAAGACCGCGAGGACGTGGCCGATCTCGCGCGCGACATTCTCGAAGACTACGGTTACGACGTGTCCGTCTCGCACAATGCCTCGGAAGCGCTGAAGCGGCTCGACGACGGCGAAACCTTCGACATGCTGTTCACCGACCTGATCATGCCCGGCAGCATGAACGGGGTGATGCTCGCCCGTCAGGTGCGCGAGCGCCTGCCACGCGTGCGCATCCTGCTGACCACGGGCTATGCCAACTCGTCCATCGAGCGCGAGGACGCGGGCGGTCGGGAGTTCGAGATGATCCACAAGCCGTATGCGCGGGCGGATCTGGCGCGGAAGGTTCGGTTGGTGTTGGAGGGGCCGACGGGGGTGAGTTGAGCCGTCTACCGGACGGTGCCCCAGCCGCCGATGTAACGGACAATAGGGGGCATGCGATTCAGGGCCCCCTTCCTCACTCTCATCTTCTTCGTCGCCGGTGGAGTGGGGGCGGCCGCGTACGCCGCCGAACAACCCGCCGAATCGCTGACGCAGTTCCAACACGTGTCGTTCACAAGGCTCGGCGGCGCCCCTGGGGACATTTCCCGCCTGGCCCTGGACGACCACGGGTTCCTCTGGATGCGCGCCGGACGGGGAAGAGCCCGGTTCGATGGCAAGGCCTTTCGTACGTTCCAGACCGTGCCCGGCATCCTCGAACCGCGTCCGGCCACCGATGCGGACGGCAATACGTGGTGGGTCGCCAACGGCGATCTGTGGGTCAAGCCGCGTGGGCAGGACGCCGCCGCTTCGATCGCCGTGGCACATGAAGGCATTCGCGAGGTGGCCCTTGGCCGCGGCGACCGCCTCTTCACCCGCACCGATGATGGCGTCCACATGTTCCGGCGTCAGGGAACGAGGCTGGCACCGATCGCCAAACCGATATTCGACACGCAGGTCAACGGCTTGCTCGTCTCGCGCAGCGGGGCGCTCTGGATCACCCGCACGACAGGTGTGCTGCACGCATCGAGGGAAGCGCTCGATGTCGCCGAGCGGGACGGGCATGTACCGGTCGTGGAAACGTTCACCCGGGCGAATGGCCTCACCGGCGCGTTCCCGCAGCCTCTGCTCGAGGACACCGCCGGGAATATCTGGGTCGGGACCGAAGGGGGCCTGGATCTCTTTCGGCGCACTCCGTTTGTGCCCGTGCCGCTGCCGGAAGGCTTGCACCAGGTAGAGGCAGCTACCACCGCGCGCGGAACGACCTGGGTGGGCAGCGACAACATGCCCCTGCTGCGCATCGACGCCGATGGCACCCGAACGCCCCATGGGCCGCCATCCCTGGTGTTCTCGATGGCGCTGGATCTGAAACGCGACATCGCCTGGGCGGCGAACGAACAGGGCGTATGGCGCCTCGGCGACGGCGAACCATCGCTGGCGGCGCCGCTTCCGTATGGCGGGAACACACGCGACGTGTCGTTCGTCGCGATTTCCGGCGCGGGGCAAATCGTCGCGGCCAAGGCGTCCGACATGGGTCGTGGAACATCAATCGCTTCCGTCTGGAATGGCGCGCAGTGGATGCCGTTGCCTGCCTTGCCCGCCCTTCCCGTGACAGGCGCGGCAGGCTCCGGCGGTGCCCTATGGCTGGGGCTTGCCGGAAGACCCCTGCTCGCGTGGATCACCGAAGGCAAGCTCGCCATCGAAGGGGAAGCGCAGGGACTGACAACCGGCCCCATCAAGGCGGTCGTCGCCGACCGCGGGGGAGCTTGGGTGGGCGGGGATCGGGGCGTGCAGTTTTTCGATGGCACATGCTTCCGAACCGTTCGTACCGAGCCACCCGATCTATTGAACTGGGTTACCGGGCTCGCGCTCGACCGTGATGGTTTCCTTTGGGTGGAAACCTCGGCGCTGGTTTTCCGCTCGCGCATGCCCGCGAGCCGCATGAACCTGGAAGATCCGAACACGCACATCCAGTTCGACCGCTTCGACTCCGTGGACGGCATCCCCGGCGGTGCCGATCCCGACCGTGGCCTGCCAAGCCTTCGCATGAGCGCGGACGGGCGGATCTGGGCCAAGACCGTGGCCGGCCTGTCGTGGATCGATCCGGCGCACTACCCCGAGCCTCGCGCACCTGCGACGCCTCGCATCGAGGGCGTCGACGTCGGCGGCCGTCACCGGTCGATGGACGGCGCAGGGCTCGGCCTGGGGCCGGACGAGAAAGACCTGGCCATTCGCTTCACCGTACCGGAACTATCGCGCCCGGATCGGGTTCGCTTCCAGTACCGGCTGCTTCCTTCAGCACCCTCGTGGACGGATGCCGGTGAAAGCCGGCAGGTGTCATTCCCCCAGTTTCCCGCAGGACGTTCGACTTTCGAAGTGAGGGCGGTGCTCGGCACGGAGGTCTCGGCCAAACCGGCCGTCCTCGCTATCCACCGAACGGCCGCGTTTCGCGAGACGGCGGGCTTTACCGTCTTGTGGGTGAGCGCGTTGGCGGGCTTGTTCGTATTGGTGCTGTGGTTGCGCATGCGTGCCGTGGCACTGCGTTTACGCGTGCGCTCGGAAGAACGCGACGCGTTGGCACGGGACATACACGACACGCTGCTGCAGCGCTTTCAGGGCGCCATGTTGACCATGCAGGCGTTGGCCCGCCGCCCCACGCTTCCAACCGAAGAGCGGCGCGAAATCGCCCAGGTTGCCGAAGAGGCGAGACAGGTGATCGTGGCAGGGCGCGACCGCATCCAGACACTGCGCGGTGCACCCGATGCCGGCGTAGGACTTTACGACGCCTTGCTTGCCGAAGGACAACGCCTCGCTTCTTTGCATGGGCCCGCCTTCACCCTCACGCTCGAAGGCAAGCCCGTGCCGCTGCGCGAGAGCACGGCTGCCTCATTGCTTGTCATTGCCACGGAAGCGATGACCAATGCGTTTCGCCACGCGCGAGGGTCACGGGTCGATGTCACGGTGTCATACGAAACGAAGCAGCTTTGGCTCGTGGTGACGGACGACGGCCTGGGGTTCGATCCGGACGCGGTGGAACGCGCATCGACCACGGGACATTTCGGATTACGGGGCATTCGCGAGCGTTTGGCCTTCCTGCGCGGGAGTATCCGGATCGAAACGGCGCAGGGAGAAGGCACGGAGATCCATGTGAGGATTCCGCGCCGCACCGCGTACCTGTAAGCGCCTAGGAATCGAGGAAACCCCGTTCGCGCGCCAGGGTAACGGCATGGGTACGGTCATCGGCGCCAAGCTTGGTAAAGATACTGCGCATTCGGGACTTCACCGTTTCCTCGGAAACGAGCAGCGACGCCGCGATGGCGCGATTGCCCTGGCCCTGCGCAGCCAGGCGAAGCACCGCGACTTCCCGCGACGTGAGTGTTTCCGTGCCCACATGGTCAGCTAGTTGGCGCGCCGCTGCCGGAGACACGGTCCGCCGCCCCCGCACGGCCGCACGAATGGCGCGGAGTATTTCCTGCGCACCGGATGCTTTCAGCAGGTAGGCCCTGGCCCCCATGGCCAGGGCACGCGCGATGCGCGCATCGCCCGCATAGCTGGTGAGCACCACGATGTTCGCCTCCGGCGACACCTCGCGGATCGAGCGGATGGCACCCAGTCCGTCGCCACCCTGCATCTGCAAGTCCATCAGGACCACGTCCGGCTGCAGGCGCCGGAACGCTTCGACGGCCTCGTCTCCACGGCTCGCCTCGCCCACCAGAAGCATGTCTGCCTCATGGCCGATGAGCGAGTGCAGGCCCTGGCGCATCATCGGGTGATCGTCCACGACGAGCACCCGAATCGGCGGAGGCACATCGGAGGTGGCGGTGGCCATGGGCTGCGAGAATCACCAGAGATGGATACGGTCGGCTGGTGCCACATAGAGCGCGTCGCCGGGCCGTACGGAAAATGCGTCGTACCAGGCATCGATATGTCGAACGACACCGTTCACGCGCTGCCGGGGCGGAGTGTGCGTGTCGGAGGCTACCAGAAACCGGAGGGTTTCCTCGCGCACATTCGTTCGCCGCATCTGCGCCAGCGCCAGGAAGAAGCGCTGTTCGCCTGTCGTACCGTTCAGCACGGGCGCCTTGCCGTGGCGCTGCTGGTATTTTCGATACGCCATGAACGCTGCCTGGGTGCCGGTGAGGTCGGCCATGTCTTCACCGAGTGTCTTTTCGCCATCCACGTGCAGACCTGGCAGCACTTCCATGGTCGCGTAGTCGGCAGCCACTCTGGCCGCCATTCCGGCAAACGCTTTGCGCGATGCGTCGGACCACCAGTTCACTCGCCTCCCATGCCCATCGAATGCGGCGCCGTCCACATCGAAGCCATGCCCTATCTCGTGGCCGATCGTGACGCCGATCGCGCCGTAGTTCACCGCCGGATCGGCCGCAGGATCGAAGAACGGCGGAATCATGCTGCCGGAGGGAATGAGCACCCGGTTTTCTTCGCGCACGTAGAAGTCGTTACCACCCTGGGCGAACCCATAGCGGGCGCAGGCGTCGGGTGGCGATGCCAACGATGCCGCCAGCAGTGCCACGCGCTTACGCTCGCTTCGAATGACATTCCCTAACAGGTCGTCCTTCGCGATGGCGAGGTCGGAAAAGTCGGTGGTCAAGTCCGGACCGCCGATGCACGCCGTCAATGCCGCCAGCTTGGCGCGCGCCGCTTGTCGGGTGGGTTCGTCCATCCAAGCCGCGCGGTCGATCAGTTCGGCATAAGAAGCCTTCACGTTGTCGAACATCTCGCGGATGGCCTGACTCGTCGCCGTGTCGAGGTAACGCTTCACATACAACCGGCTCACCGCCTCGGGCATGGCCTTTTCGACCAGCCGAACGCCCTGGCTCGCCCGATCACGCGACGCCGTGAGGCCATACAGGGTGCGGTCGTAGAAGGCTTCACGCGCTGTCGCGAACGCTGCCGGGAGATAGTCGGCGTGGTCGCTTACCAGGCGGAACGCGAGATAGGTCTTCCATGTGTCCACGGGGACGCTGGCCACAAGCTCGGCAAGCGCTCGCACCGATGCCCCCGACTGCAAGCGAAGCTCCTGCGCATCGCCAAGCCCCCGTGCCTTGAGAAGATCGCGCCATGCCACTTGAGGGAACTGCTTCGGCAGCGCCGGGACAGGCACGACCATGTCGGCCGCGGATGTGCCCTGCGCTTGCGCCTTCGCCATGCGCATCTCGAGAGCCACGATGGCGTCGGCCTTGGCAGCCGGTGCCGTGAAGCCGCTCAGCGTGAGGATCTGCTCGATGTAGTGCCGATAGGCTGCGCGATCCGCGTCGAAAGCGGCGCCTTGTTGGAGGTAATAGCTGGGTGCCATGCCCAGGCTTCCAGCGGAAACCACAACCTCGTTCCGCTTCGGATCCGCAGCCGTCGGGGCCACGTCGATGTCGAAAGGCGAGGCGAATTCCGCAGCGCCGAATGCCGCGCTCAGGTCGGCACGGCTTTTCAGGCGGGCGATGCGAACCAGCAGGGGACGGAGCGACGCGAGGCCGGAGCGCTCCCTCGTCGCCGTATCCATCCAGCTGGCGTAGAACTGCGCGACCTTGCGCTGGTCGGAGTCGGTCGAGGTCATGAATGCCGGGCGGTCCATGAGGCTTAACGCGCGGGCGTCCGCCAGCGCGTTGAAATCCACCGCGACGCCGACGACCTCCTGGTTGCCTGCGAAGTGCGCGGTTTTTGCCCAGGCGCCATTCGCATACGCCCAGAAGTCGTCGCCCGGCCGGACCGTGGAGTCGATGGCCGTCATGTCGAGGCCGAAGGTGCCGTAGGTGGTGTGTGTCGGCGCGTTCTGTGCGGACACAACGTGCAAGCAAAGGAGGGCGAGCAGACTCAAGGCGAGTCGCTGGAGGCGACAGGGTAGGCGACAGCGGCGCATGCGGGGAGGTCTCGTGGGCAACCCTCCGCATGGTATTTGGCCGGTTTGGCTAGCCAACCCTGAAATGGGGGTAGCGTTGAATCGCGTTGCCCAGGGTCTCGCCGAGTAGAACCTCCACCCAAACTGATCGCCGCTTTGCCGAAATTGCACTCACATCGTGCTGAAGCCAGGGCATTGCCATGCCGATGTCAGGAGAAACGCTCACGGAGATTCTCATGTCATTCGCCGTTCGGGTGACCTTCGCCCTTCTACTTTGCATGTTGTCGCTGCCGCAGATATCTGGCTCCAACGTTAAAGCGCGAGAACTGCCTGCCCAGCGTTCGGATACGCCCACCATCAGCTCACCTCAATTGCTTGAACAAGGTAGCTACGTTAACCGGCAGGGGCAGATCGTCCATCGTCCCGCACACACCGATACGGGGCAGGCCCCCGCAGGAGCATCAGCAAAGTGCCGAGACGGCAGCTTCAGCTTCAGCGCGAGCCGGCGAGGGACCTGCTCGCACCATGGTGGGGTCGCGCGACGGCTTTGAGTGCGTACCAAAAGCGTCGGTGCTCTATGCTTCGGACCGAGGCGATCTGTCGACCAGCGGAAATTGACATTATCGAAAACATCGAACGGATGATGCGAACACTTGATTCTAACGATGGGCCGAAAGACAACCGAGATGCCCTTGCACATCCGATGTATGAAAAGCCCTGAGCAGGGGAAGGGAACGCTCTCTTCGATCCTCCATCCTCCCTGGCATGGATCGACTTTGAGCCCGGACACGTGACTAGGCGGTGCGATAGCTATAGCGTCATTTCGCGTACGCTAGCGCGTCACGGCACCTACCGGCCGACCTGCAAACCGCCTCATGCTACCCCAGTCCGGGGTATGCTTGGCCTGCACGGCGCCCTCGGGGCGCCCTGTCACTCATAGGGAATCAAGGAGAGCGTGGTGACTGGAACAGATGGCGTTTTGTCCCTGAAGCGATTTACGGAAATTGACCTTTCAGACCCGTTTTTCGATTCATTGAAAGCTGATTATCCCGGCTTTGACAAATGGTTCGAAAAGAAGAAGAACGAGCGGGCGTTCGTCTTCCTCGACGACTACGGGAAACTGCAGGGATTTCTCTACACGAAGCAAGAGAGTGAGCAGCTCGGAGATGTATCTCCGATAATGCCTGCTCTGCATCGACTGAAAATCGGTACATTTAAGGTCAACGCACACGGCACAAAACTAGGCGAACGATTTATTAAGAAGATTTTTGATATCGCCGTGACCTGCAATGTCGTTGAAGTTTATGTAACGGTGTTCCCAAAGCACAAGGGACTGGTCTCACTCCTCGCCCGGTACGGCTTTGTCAAAGTCGCAGAAAAGATGGTGGGTGGGCTGCCCGAGGACGTCATGTCGCGGAGCATGGTGTCCCTAGGCGCAACCGCGACCACTTCATTTCCGCTCGTACGGGTTACGCCAAGGACAAAGCACATCCTCCTTTCCATATACCCTCAGTACCACAGCAAGCTATTTCCGGATTCAATTCTCAAAACAGAAGATACGTCGCTTGTTACCGACACATCAGCCACGAACAGCATTCACAAGGTCTACCTGTCGTCCATCCCCGGACTCGAAGACCTCCTACCGGGGGACACCATCCTGATTTACCGTACAGCCGAAGCCGGCAAGTCCGCTGAGTACAGCGCGGTGGCGACCAGTCTTTGCGTCTTCGAAGAATTTCGATGGCTAAACTCGTTCAAGACTTTGGAAGATTTCTTATCTTACGCGCTTCCATACAGCGTTTTCGATAGATCGGAGCTCACCGACCTCTACGCGCACAGGAAGTACACTCGGGTCATACGGTTTAGCTACAACATCGCGCTTCCAAAACGTATCATTCGGAAGGTTCTCGCCGATACTGTCGGTTTGAACCGTGCGGAAAGATGGTCGTCGGTGCCACTTCGTGAAGCTCAACTCAAGCAGGTGCTCGGTCTGGGAGGCGTCAGTGCAAGTCTTATTGTCAATACACCCTGAGCACGCGGACAAGATTCTATCGGGCGAGAAGCGCTTCGAATTCCGCAAGAGTATCTTCAAGAACCCTGCTGTGACCCGAGTACTCATCTACGCGACAATGCCTGTTGGCAAGGTCATCGGTGACTTCGAAATTGGAGGGGTCATCGACGGCCGCCCCACGAAGGTTTGGGAGTCGACCAAGGCCCATGCCGGGATATCGAGAGAGTTCTTTCGGTCGTACTTCAATGGAAGAGAGCGTGCTGTCGCCATTGAAGTGAGAAATCCCCGGCGGTTTGAGTCGCCTAGAGGCCTTGATGAGGTAGAGCGAGGAATGGTCGCCCCCCAATCATTTAGATACGTCGATCCATTGGTTTCCGCTAACTGGCAGGCAATCTGCGGAGGGAACAATCTTCTCGAATAGCCGGTCGAAACATCGATTTGCTGGATGCTGACGGGCGGCGCCCGTGGCGCCTCAGCCGCGCACGACTGCAATCAAGGCTCTCAAAACCTTGATCCGGTTCGCATGAGTGTCCTGACCGCCTTGATTCCAGCTTGCTGGACGAGGTGGTCCGCGCGTTCGGGTCGGTACCTCGTTTTCTTCGAACGGTCCGAATAGGCGGCCCATCATGGCAATCGACCACCTCACTCTGACAACATACCGCGAGCGGCATCCTGCATGGCGATTGCTGGCCTCGCCACATGCGCCATTGGTAGCAAGCTTCCTATACCGGGTGTTCGTTGCACCGAACGTGCGGCTGACGAGCGAAGCGGATCTGGCCGAAATGCTGGAAGACGAGCTGTTTGCGCTGCGCGAACAGCTCGGTGTCGAGGTGTATCCGAAAACCGCAACCGAATACCTGAATGACTGGTGCGCGCCGGACAAGGGCTGGCTGCGCAAGTTCTACAAGCCCGGCACCGACGAGGCCCAGTTCGATCTCACCCCTGCCACGGAAAAGGCCATCGCCTGGCTGGTGTCGCTGACCGAACGGCCTTTCGTCGGTACGGAATCGCGCCTGCTGACCATGTTCGCGCTGCTGGAGCAGATCAGCACTGGAAGCGAGGCCGATCCGGCCAGGCGCCTGGAGGAGCTGCGTCGAAAGCGCAACGAGGTCGATGCCGAAATCGGCCGCGTCCTGTCCGGCGATGTGCCGCTCATGGATGACACGGCCATCAAAGATCGCTTCCTGCAATTCCAGCAGTTGGCGCGCGAACTGCTGAGCGATTTCCGCCAGGTAGAACACAACTTCCGCCAACTCGACCGCAGCGTCCGCGAGAAGATCGCGTTGTGGGACGGCAGCAAGGGGGCTTTACTCGACGAAGTCATGGGCGAGCGCGACGCCATCGGGGATTCCGACCAGGGGCGCAGCTTCCGTGCATTCTGGGATTTCCTGATGTCCAGCCGTCGCCAGGAAGAACTGTCCGCACGGCTCGACCAGATCCTCGATCTGCCCGCCGTGGCTGCGCTCAAGCCGGAGCCGCGCACCCGCCGGGTGCACCACGATTGGCTGGAAGCGGGCGAACATACCCAACGCATGGTGGCGCAGTTGTCGCAACAACTGCGCCGCTTCCTGGATGACCGGGCCTTCCAGGAAAACCGTCGCATCCTCGAACTGTTGCGCAGCATTGAGACCAAGGCGCTTGCATTGCGCGACATGCCACCGGCCGGCGAAGTGATGCTCCTCGACGAGATGGGCGCGGACATCGCCTTGCCGCAGGAACGCCCCCTTTTTGCGCTCCATGCCAAGCCACGCCTGGCGGAACTGATACTTGAATCCGGCGAGGACGACGACATCGACACCACACGCCTGTTCGACCAGCACGTCGTGGACAAGACTCGCCTGCGTGAGGCCCTGCGGCAGGCATTGCGCCAGCAGTCGCAGATCAGCTTGCGCGCGCTGCTAGAGACGCAACCGCTGCAACAGGGATTGCCCGAACTGGTCACCTGGCTGGAACTGGCACACGCGGGCAGCCGCGCGCTGGATGGCCTCAGAGCCACGGTGGATGACGATGTGCAGGAGATCATCGAATGGGCCGTGCAGGACGCGCCTGGCTCAACGGTACGACGGCGGGTGCGAATGCCCCGCGTGATTTTTACGCGTTGAACGCAAGCTGCGACGGATAGAGCGGAGCCCCATGAACGATATGCACCAGGATGATCCAGAAGGCGGCACCGAGTCGCGCCCGCCCGTTGTAGCGGAACTCTCGCAACTGATGGTGCATTTGCTCAAAGGCGTGTTGTACCGTCAGGACGACGAGCGCCTATGGGCCAGCCTGTTGAGCCTGCAAGCGCGGGTGCGGGAGCAGGCGGCGGTGTTGTTGCTGGATCTGGTACTGGACGAAGCCGAGGGGTACGCCTTCTTCAAAAGCCAGCCGCAGCCGGAGGATGTGGACGCCACACCCCGTCCGCCGCGCCTGATCGCGCGACGGCCGCTGTCCTACCCGGTCAGCCTGATGCTGGCCTTGCTGCGCAAGCGCCTGGCTGAAGCCGACGCCGGCGGCGGCGATACCCGGCTGGTGCTGTCGCGCGAGGAGATCGCCGAACTGATGCGCGTGTTTCTGCCGGAAGGCACCAACGAGGCGCGCCTCGTCGACCAAGTGGATTCGACCATCACCAAGGTGGTGGAACTGGGCTATCTGCGCAAGCTCAAGCCCGTTGCCGGCGCAGCTCAGCAGGCACCTCGCTACGAGGTGCGGCGCATCCTCAAGGCGTTCGTCGAGGCACAGTGGCTGGCCGACTTCGATGCGCGCCTGGAGGGCTATCGCACCGCATTGTCAGGTGCCGATCACGACAAGGAAGCTGGCCGATGAACGATTTTTCGCCACAGGAGCTCGATTTCGTGGCCGACGACAGCCGCGTCGGCTTTCGCCTGCAGCGGCTGGAAGTTCTGAACTGGGGCACATTCGACCGGCGCGTCTGGCGATATGAACTCGATGGGCGTAACGGCCTGCTCACTGGCGACATCGGTTCGGGCAAATCCACCCTGGTCGATGCCGTCACCACGCTGCTGGTGCCAGCGCAACGCATCGCCTACAACAAGGCCGCAGGCGCCGAGACGCGTGAGCGATCACTGCGGTCCTACGTGCTGGGCCATTACAAGAGCGAGCGCAACGAAACCACCGGCAGCGCCCGCCCGGTGGCGTTACGCGACACCACTAGCTACAGCGTGATCCTGGGTGTCTTTCGTAACGAAGGCTACGGCCAGGCGGTCACGTTGGCGCAAGTCTTCTGGTTTCGCGAACCACAGGGCCAGCCCGCGCGCTTGTTCGTGACTGTAGAGCGGGAACTGTCCATCACCGAGCACTTTTCCGGATTCGGCAGCGACATCAACGGCCTGCGCAAGAAGCTGCGCGCGATGGGCTGCGAACTGAATGACAGCTTCCCGCCCTACGGCGCCTGGTTCCGCCGCCGCTTCGGCATCGAGCACGAGCAGGCGCTGGAGCTGTTCCATCAGACGGTTTCCATGAAATCGGTTGGCAATCTGACCGACTTCGTGCGCAGCCATATGCTCGAACCGTTCGACGTGGGGGGGCGCATCGAGGCACTGCTCGGCCATTTCGATGACCTCGACCGCGCCCACCAGTCGGTACTCAAGGCCAAGCGCCAGATCGAGTTGTTGACTCCGCTGGTGGAGGATGGCCTTCGCCACGGGCAAATCGCCGCCGAGATCCAGGCGCTGCGCGAAGGACGCGATGCATTACGCCCGTACTTCGCCGGCTTGAAGGCAGCACTGCTGGAGAGGCGCCTGGAATTGTTGACTCAGGATGCGACGCGCTGGGATGCCCGCATCAAGCAACTGGGAGAGCAACGAGACAACGCCCGAATCGAGCAGGGGAAGCTCGAAGGCGCACTGCGCGAGAACGGCGGCGACCGGCTGCAACAACTCGCTGCCGCCATTCAGCAGCAGGAGGCAGAGAAACAGCAACGGCAGGAGAAAGCGGACGCCTACACCACGCTATTGACGCGCATTGGAGAAGCAGCGCCGGGAGACGAAGCTGCTTTCATGACACAAAGATCCACCATCGGAGAACACGCCGAAGCGCTGCGCACAAGCATTGCGGTCCACGATACGCAGATCAATGAAGACGGATATGCGCTGCGGCGGAGTCAGGAAGAACACAAAGCGCTCAGCGACGAGATCGACAGCCTTGCGCGTCGAAAAAGCAATATCGATGCGGCCCAGGTACGCATCCGCGACGCATTGTGCGCCGCCTTGTCCATCGCCGAGGAAGACCTGCCCTTTGCCGGTGAACTGATCCAGGTGCGCGAGGACGAACGCGACTGGGAGGGCGCGGCCGAACGCCTGCTGCATGGCTTCGGCCTGTCCCTGCTGGTGCCGGATGCGCACTACAAGGACGTGGCCGATTGGGTGGAACGCCAGCACCTGGGCACGCGGCTGGTGTACTTCCACGTGCGTGCGCGCAAGCCTACTCAGGCCATCAGCCCGCACCCCCAATCGCTGGTGCGCAAGCTGCTCATCAAGCCCGACACGCCGTACTACGACTGGCTTGAACGAGAACTGCACCACCGCTTCGACCTGGCCTGTTGCGACAATACCGAGCAGTTCCGCCGCGAGACCCGAGCCATCACCCGCGCCGGACAGATCAAGGACCCGAGCGGACGCCACGAAAAGGACGACCGCCGCCGCATCGACGACCGCAGTCGCTACGTGCTGGGCTGGAGCAACGCCGACAAGCTGCGGACCTTGCGTGACGAACGTGAAGGCCTGGAACAGCAACTGGGCGACATCGGTCTGCGCATTGCCAACACACAGCGATTGCGCGGGCAATGCCAGGCGCAACTGGAGGCCTTGGCCAAGCTCGAAGTCTTCACCCGCTACAGCGAGATCGACTGGCAGGCACCGGCACGCGAGATTGCCCGGCTGACCGAGGAACGCGACCGCCTCAAGGCGGCCTCCGATACCCTGCGGGAACTGGAAAGCCAACTGGCGCAGGTCGTTGAGCGCCTGAAGGAGATCGAAGGCGATCTTGGCGAGGCACAAGGCAAACGCGGAGAAATCCGCAGCAAACACGAAACTGCCCAGACACAGCATGCGCAGGCTCTCGAAATCCAGACGCAAGCCGCACTCGACGACATGTTGCTGCAATCTCTTGAGGGCTGGCGCGCCGAGGTCCTGGGCGACCACCAGCTCACGGTGGAATCCTGCGACAACCGCGAACAGGACGTGCGCAATGGCTTGCAGGCGCGCATCGATGCCGAAGACAAGCGTCTCTCACGCCTGACCGAACGCATCATCAACGCCATGCGCGGTTTTAAGGAGGCCTTCAAGGCAGAGACCGCCGAGATCGACATCAGCCTGGCCGCGCTGCCCGAGTTCGAGCGCTTGATGAAGGATTTGCAGCACGACGACCTGCCGCGCTTCGAAGCGCGTTTCAAGGAACTGCTCAACGTCAATACCATCAACGAGATCGCCAATTTTAACGCCCAGCTCGCGCGCGAGCGTGAAACGATCAAGGAGCGGGTCGATGTCATCAACCAATCCTTGCAGGTGATCGACTACAACCCCGGACGCTACATCCGGTTGCTGGCGCAACCCAGCCCCGATGCGGAGATCCGCGACTTCCTGCAGGATCTGCGTGCCTGCACCGAAGACGCGCTGAGCGGCTCGGAAGACGAACAGTATTCCGAGACCAAGTTTCTGCAGGTCAAAGCCATCATCGACCGCTTCCGGGGGCGCGAGGGACTGGCCGAGATCGACCGGCGCTGGATGCAGAAGGTGACCGACGTGCGCAACTGCTTCCTGTTTTCCGCCAGCGAGCGCTGGCGCGAGGACGATGCCGAGCACGAACACTACTCCGACTCCGGCGGCAAATCCGGCGGGCAGAAGGAGAAGCTGGCCTATACCGTGCTGGCCGCCAGCCTGGCCTACCAGTTCGGCCTGGAATGGGGGGCGGTGCGCTCGCGCTCGTTCCGTTTTGTCGTGATCGACGAAGCCTTCGGGCGCGGCTCGGATGAATCGGCCCAGTATGGGCTGGAACTGTTCCGCCAGCTCAACCTGCAACTGCTGATCATTACGCCGCTGCAGAAGATCCACATCATCGAGCCCTACGTGTCCAGCGTCGGCTTCGTGCACAACGAAGGCGGCCGTGAGTCGCGGCTGCGCAGCCTGAGTATCGAGGAATACCGGGCACAGAAGGCCGCCACCACGGGAGGCGCTGTATGACATGGAGCCAGCCCGCCGACCTTCGCGCGCAGATCGAACGGCTGTGGCAGCGCGGCGAGTTGCTGCGTGCCGTGGTCGGCGACGGCACGCTGGGCTGGCCGTTGCGGCTGTCGCTGAAGTCGCCGTCCGCCGCCGATCTCAGCAACCTTTTCGATGCCGTGCGCGGCTGGGTGCGCGACATCAGCGCCATGCCACGCGTGCGCATTGAATGGCGCGAGTGGACGCACCGGGTGCAGGGACGGCAGCGCCTGCCGGACACGCTCTGGATCGATACGCTGGAAGACGCGCTGGCAATGATCGGCAAGACCGGAGATGCCCACCGGTTCCAAGCGCTCTGGCAGCAAACTACCGAAGCGCAATCCGCACTGCTGCCGTGGCTGCACAGATCACCGTTGCAGACCTTGGCACTGGCCGAACATTGGCCGCGCCTGCTGGCCGTGGTGGCCTGGGTGCAAACCCATCCGCGCCCGAGCGTCTATCTTCGGCAGGTCGACGCGCCGGGCGTGGACAGCAAGTTCATCGAAGCGCATCGAGGTACGTTGGCTCAGTGGCTGGACCTGGCCTTGCCGACTGAAGCCATCGAGCCTGCTGCAACCAGGATGGCCGGGTTTGCCCGTCGCTACGGCTTTCTGGAGAAGCCCGTTCGCATCCGCCTGCGCTTGCTCGATCCGCAACTGCCCCAACTTCCCGGCTGCACCGGCCTGACCGACATCACCCTGGATGAGGACAGCTTCGCCGCGCTCGCCCTGCCTGCGCAGCGTGTCTTCATCACCGAAAACGAGGTGAACTTCCTGGCCTTTCCGCCGGTGTCCGGTGCCATCGTCGTGTTCGGTGCTGGCTATGGTTGGGGAGCGCTCGCCCGAGCCAACTGGCTGCATCGCGCCTCTCTGCACTATTGGGGAGACATCGATACCCATGGCTTTGCCATTCTGGACAGCCTGCGCAAGTATTTCCCGCTAGCCGCTTCGTTTCTCATGGACCGCTCCACCCTGATGGCCCACGCACTTCAATGGGGTGAGGAGCCCCTCGACAAACGCCATACGTTGCCCTTGTCCCGACTGGTCGATGATGAACCCGCTCTCTACGACGACTTGCGCGGTGATCGAATCCGGCCACAGCTGCGGCTGGAACAGGAACGCATCGGCTATCGCTGGCTATGCGCGGCGTTGGCGACAACAGTCCAGGACGATTCTCGGCCGTAGCGGTATGTCCTGCCGATGTCGTCAGGGCGTGGTCGATTCGACGAATGCCGGCTCGAAGTCCAGCAGGTCGATGCCGCGCATGGCGCCGGCCGAAAAAGACGTTGTAGAGAGGCACTTAGCGCACTGGTGGCACTGAGTGGAGCGGGTGAAGGGAATCGAACCCTCGTCAGTAGCTTGGGAAGCTACAGCTCTACCATTGAGCTACACCCGCGTCGGGGCTCGGATGGTAATACGACTTCGGCAGCTTGGGCAAAGGTGGCGGGTGGCTGAACATGGCGGCGGATTCTTACGCCGCCCGGAGGGGGTGCGCGCATAATCGGCCAAGGGAATCCTCACGAGGGCCGGACCATGCATCGAGTGCTTTCGCTTTCCGTCGCCGTCGGGCTCGCGCTGGCCGCGGGCGGAGTTCTTGCGCAGTCGCGGGTGGTGTCCACCGCCGACATGCCCAAGCCCGGTGTCAGCTATATCAAGGGGCCCTCGCCCTCGGCACCCGTCCGGAAGGAAACCGTCAGCACGGGCTCCCTGCCCCAGCCGGCGCGCCTCTATGTCGGCGGCCAGGTATCGGCAGGTGGCGGCTCATATGAGGAACGTGGCGACTACGGCGGCGGTAGCGTCGTGGTGGACAACGGCTATGGCTACGGCGGCTACCCGCCCGGCTATGGCTGGAACGACCGCGGCGGCAGGGACCACGACCATGGCCGGCCGGGGCACGATCACGATCACGACGGCCCAGGCCACGGCGGCCACGACCATGACGACGACCGGGGCGGCTCGCTCAGCCTCGCGGCCGGCAGCGGCGGCAACGCCTCGGCCAGCGGCGCGGGCGTGAAACTGGCGCCGGAACGGCCGCAGGGCTGGAACGACCGCGACCGGGATCGCGACCGCGGCTGGAACCGCGGCTACTACGGGAATCCACCGGTGCAGCCGGGCACCGGCTACACGAACAGCCGCGCCCCGCAGCCGGGAACCGGCATGGGCACGGGGAACCAGCCGGGCACGGGCATTCCAATGCGCGGCGGCGACGGGTGGCGGGGGCGCTGACGGGCTCGTTAGAATCGGCGGATGCTGATTACGCTCAACGGTGATGCGCGCGACTGCGCGCCGGGTACGTCCGTGTCCGCCCTGCTCGACGACGCCGGCTATGCCGGCAAGCGGGTGGCGGTGGAGGTGAACCTCGAGATCGTGCCGCGCAGCGCGCACGCGACGCATCTGCTCGCCGAAGGCGACCGGGTGGAGATCGTCCACGCCATTGGCGGCGGCTGACGCCGCTTCCCCACGGATACCCCATGAATCATTTCGCTCCCGCCGCCGACGATCTCCTCACCGTTGCCGGCCGCACATTCCATTCGCGCCTGCTCACCGGCACCGGCAAGTACAAGGATTTCGACGAGACGCGCCGCGCCACCGAGGCCGCCGGGGCACAGATCGTCACGCTGGCCATTCGCCGGGTGAACATCGGCCAGGACGCCAGCCAGCCGAACCTGCTGGACGCGCTGCCGCCGGACCGCTTCACCCTGCTGCCGAACACGGCCGGCTGCTACACGGCCGACGATGCCGTGCGCACCTGCCGCCTCGCGCGCGAACTGCTCGACGGCCACAACCTGGTGAAGCTGGAAGTGCTGGGCGACGAACGCACGCTCTATCCGGACGTGGTGCAGACCCTGGCCGCCGCGGAGAAACTGGTGGCCGACGGCTTCGACGTGATGGTGTACACCTCCGACGACCCGATCCTGGCGCGCCGCCTCGAGGAGATCGGCTGCGCGGCCATCATGCCGCTTGCCGCGCCGATCGGCTCGGGCCTGGGTATCCAGAACCGCTACAACCTGCTGGAAATCGTGGAGAACGCGAAGGTGCCGGTGATCGTCGATGCCGGCGTGGGCACCGCGTCCGACGCCTCCATCGCCATGGAGCTGGGCTGCGACGGCGTGCTGATGAACACCGCCATCGCCGGCGCGAAGGACCCGGTGCTGATGGCGCATGCGATGAAGCTGGCCGTCGAAGCGGGCCGGGCCGCGTTCCGGGCCGGGCGCATTCCGCGCAAGCGTTTCGCCTCGGCGTCGAGCCCCGTCGACGGCCTGGTGGGCTGACGATGGCGCACGACGACGACACCCAGGGCGACGCGCCGTTCCACCGCCGCATCCGCAGCTTCGTGCTGCGCGAAGGCCGCATGACCCCGGCGCAGCAGCGCGCCTTCGACGACCATTGGGCGCGCTTCGGCCTGGATTACACCGGCAAGGAGCGCGACCTCGACGCCACATTCGGGCGCGCCGCGCCGCGCGTGCTGGAAATCGGCTTCGGCAACGGCGAAGCGCTGGCCTGGGCCAGCGAGCACGACCTCGCCCGCGACTACATCGGCGTGGAAGTGCATGGGCCGGGCGTGGGCCGCCTCATGAATGCCCTCGCCGCGCGCGACGCGGGCAACGTGCGGCTGTACAAGCACGACGCCGTGGAAGTGCTGGAGCACGAGATCCCGCCGGGCAGCCTGTCGGAAGTGCGCATCTGGTTCCCGGACCCGTGGCACAAGAAGCGGCACAACAAGCGCCGTCTGGTGCAGCCCGCGTTCGTGGAACTGCTCGCCTCGCGCATGGCGCCCGGCGGCCTGCTGCACCTGGCCACGGACTGGGAGGCCTATGCCGAACACATGCGCGAGACGATGGAAGCGGCGCCGGGCTGGCGCAATCGCGTGGGCCCCGGTCAGGCGGCCGAACGTCCCGCGTGGCGCATCGAAACCCACTTCGAGCGTCGCGGCACGCGGCTTGGGCATGGGGTGTGGGATTTTCTGTACGAGCGCGTGGAAGGCTGATCCCTCGACCTCGGAAGCGCACTGTGGGAGCCGCTTCAGCGGGGATAGGGCGTTCGCGGCACGCTTGCCCGCTGCCGCGGGATCGCCGGCATAGCCGGCTCCCACAGCGCTTCGAACGTCGCCAGCTTCAGCCCTTGTCCACGCCCAACGCGTATACTCCTGCGGCAACACCACAGCCTGGCAAGACCATGCCACCGCACGTTCCAACCGACCGGACCCGGATAGCCGGCTAGTGGCACTCACACTCACTCCCGAAATGATCCTCGTGCTGGGCCTGGTGGGCTTCACCATGCTCATGCTCGTTCTGGAGTGGATCCGGGCCGACATGGTGGCCCTGCTCGTGGTGGTCACCATCGGGCTTACCGGGCTGATCCCCGGCGACCAGGTGTTCAACGGCTTCGCCGGCAACGCCGTCATCGCGATCATCGCCATCATGATCATGGGCGCCGGGCTCGACCGCGCCGGCGTGCTGAACCTAACCGCCGCGTTCGTCATGCGCATGGCCCGCGGCGTGGAATCCCGCCTGGGCGTGGTGGTGAACAGCGTCACCAGCCTGTTCAGCGCGGTGATCCCCAGCCAGGCGCTGGCCGCGCTGATGATCCCCGTGACCAGCCGCCTGTCCGCGCGCACCGGCGTGCCGATGTCGCGGCTACTGCTGCCCATGGCCTTCTGCATCCTCACGGCCACGAACACCACGCTGATCGCGAACTCGCCGCTGATCGTCCTCAACGACCTGATCGCCAGCGCGAACAGCAACCTGCCGCCCGGCGCCCACACCATTCCGAAATTCGGGCTCTTCAGCGTGACGCCGGTCGGCCTCGTGCTGGCCGGGGCAGGCGTGCTGTTCTTCTACCTCTTCACGCGCAAGCTCCTTCCAGAGCGCGAAGACGATCGCCTGAAGGTCACCCCAGGCCGCACGGAAAGCTATTTCGCCGACACGTACGGC
Organism: Luteibacter jiangsuensis; assembly: GCF_011742555.1. GTDB lineage: Bacteria > Pseudomonadota > Gammaproteobacteria > Xanthomonadales > Rhodanobacteraceae > Luteibacter > Luteibacter jiangsuensis. Next base: position 557,937 of record NZ_JAAQQR010000003.1, on the reverse strand, counting down.
ATCGCCGGCGAGACGGCCGAGCTGACGGTCACGGCCGAGAGCCCCCTGGTGGGCATGAGCATCGGCGAGGTGGAGCAACTGCACGGCGCGCCGCTGATCCTGGCCATCAAGAACGGCAACGAAAGCCGTGTGGCGCCGCCGTCCGACCAGATGATCTGGGTGGGTACCGTGCTCGGCGTGCTCGCCCCGCGCGACGCGATCATGGCGTTCGCGAACAACCAGCTGTGCCGCGTGTCGATGCGCATGCGCCAGCTGGGCGAGCAGTTCAACACCACGCGCGCGGGTATTTCCGAAGCCGTGGTGCCGCCCAGTTCGCGCTTCATCAAGCAGAGCGTGGGCGACCTGCGCCTGCGCAAGCGCTTCGGCATATCCGTGCTGGCGGTGAACCGCGGCGACGAGGTGTTCCGCGAGGATGTGCGCGCCGTGACGCTGCGCGCGGGCGATACCCTGGTGCTGCACAGCAAGTGGCGCGACCTCATGCTGGCGGAGGAAGACCGCGATATCGTCGTGGTCACCGACATTCCGAAGGAAGAGCAGCGCCCCGGCAAGATCTGGCAGGCCGTGGGTTTCTTCGTGCTGGCGAAGTGCCTGGCCCTGTTCACCCACCTCGATCTGTCGGTGGCGATGATGACGGGCGCCGTGGGCATGCTGCTCACCGGCGTGCTGAACATGGACGAGGCCTATAAGGCCATCAACTGGAAGACCATCTTCGTCACCGCCTGCCTCATTCCGCTGGGCTGGTCGATGGATTCCACGGGTACCGCGTCGTGGATCGCGCAGGAAGTTCTGCAGATCCTCGGCCATGCGCCGCAGTGGACGTTGCAGCTGTCCATCGCCGTGCTCACGCTGTTGTTCTCGCAGGTGATGTCGAACGTGGGCGCGACGGTGATGATGGTGCCCATCGCCATCAGCGTGGCCGTCACCACGGGCGGCAACCCATCGGCCTACGCGCTGATCGTGGCGGTGTCCTCGTCGAACACCTTCCTGCTGTCGTCGGGCCACCCGGCACTGATGATGGTGGCCGGCCCCGGCGGCTACCGATCGAAAGATTTCCTGCGCGTGGGTCTGCCGCTGACCGCGCTGATCCTCGTACTGACGCTGGTTACGATCAATCTGATGTACCGCTGAGGCGGGGACGTGAGTCGCTGAGCCCCTGCCTTCGCAGGGGCGACGGGCATGCGAGACGTAAGGCGCTGGGCTCCTGCTTTCGCAGGAGCGACGATTTGAGCCGCTCTCAGATTGCCGTCGCTCCTGCGAAAGCAGGAGCCCAGCGACTCAGGCTCCGGCAAGCCGAACCACCCCATCGATCACCGCCACCGACACCGCCCGCAACCGGTCGCCCCGACAAGGCCCAGCCGTGCAGTCACCCGTGTCGGCCGTGAAGGTGGCCCCATGCGCAGCGCAGATGATCTGCCCGCTACGCACCAGGAACTTGCCCGGCACGTAGTCCAGGCGGCGACCCGCATGGGGGCACACATTGAAATAGGCCCGTGCCTCGGCCCCATGGCGATACACCATCAGGGATTCCGTCTCCCCGTTCACGAAGGCCTCGACTTCGATGGCGTTGCCGTCGGGAATGTCCGCCAGCTGGCAGAGAGGAGTCGCCTGGGAGGTAGTCGTCATGGCACTTGTCTATGGGGGCGGTATGCCCCAAGGTACAGGGCTCACATGCATGTCATTGTGCCACATACGGATTTTTAACCAATGCGTCTTGTCTTCCCGCCCATTCGCCGTTCGCGCAATCCCCTCGTCCGCGCCCTGTCGCTGGTGCTTGGCCTTGCCGTGGTCGGCGTGCTGCTCGTTTTTGGCGTGGTCGTGCTCGGCGTGCTGTTCGCGGGCGGCCTGGTTTTCCTTGCCGTGCGCCAGTGGAAGCTGTCCCGTGCCCGCATGGCGGGTGGCGGCGCGCGCCCGGCCCCGAAAGATCCAGACGTCCTCGAGGGCGAGTTCGTGGTCATCCGCCAGGGCCGGCCCGTCCATCACTGACGCCGCAAGAAGCGGATGGTGACGGGGGTGGCCTCGTCCTACGCTGGCTTCCATGAAGGAGGCCACCATGAATGCCCAGATCCGCCCCATGCCCGCTGCCGACGACGCCCTTGAACGCGTGCGTGCCGCCCTCGAAAGCGGCGACAGCGCCACCGATCTCGCCAGCCTCGCGGCCATCGCGGGGCTGAGCCCCACGCACCTGCAACGCGCCTTCCGTCGCCGTTACGGCGTCAGCCCGGCCGAATACGCCCGCGCCCGCCGTTTCGGCCAATTGCGCGAGGCGCTGCGTGAGGGCGCCGCCGTGACCGACGCCGTCTACGAAGCCGGATTCGGCTCGGGCAGCCGCGTGTACGAGGAAAGCGATCGCCGCCTCGGCATGACCCCGGCCAGCTACCGCGCCGGCGGCGCAGGCGCCTCCATCCGCTACACCACCACCGGCACACCTCTGGGCCGGTTGCTGGTCGCCACCACCGCGAAAGGCATCTGCGCGGTCACGCTCGGCGATACCGACACCGAGCTGGAAGCGAGGCTGGCGGCGGAGTTCCCCCTTGCCCAGCGCGAGCGCGTGGACGAAGGCCGCGAGGAATGGCTGGATGCCGTGATCGGCCGCGTGGCCAGCGAACTGGGCTGGAGCGATCGAGACGCGCCGGCCATGCCGCCGCTGGACGTGGCCGCCACGGCCTTCCAATGGCGCGTATGGGACGCACTCACCCGCATCCCCCGCGGCGAAACCCTGAGCTACGGCGAACTGGCCGCGAAGCTGGGCGTGCCCAAGGCCGCCCGGGCCATCGGGCGGGCCTGCGGCAGCAACAAGCTGGCCCTGCTGGTGCCCTGCCACCGGATCATCCGCGAGGACGGCAGCCTGGGCGGCTGGCGCTGGGGCCTGGAGATCAAGCAGCAATTGCTCGCCACCGAGCGGGCCATGAAACCGGCTCAAGCCTGACTCCGAAAGGTTTCGCTACCGCCCTGGGTCGGCCAGCGATATCTTGCACGATTCGCAGCGCGCGACGCGCTGCGAACGACCCGGACTTCCCCCATGTCAGACACCGCCTGTACCAACCCATCCCCTGTCACCGCCGTGTCCGATCCGCGCTGGCTGGTGCCGCTGTCGTTGTTCGCCCTGTATGTGATCTGGGGCTCCACCTACCTGGCCATCCGCTACGCGCTGGTGAGCTATCCGCCCTTCATGCTGGCGTCCCTCCGCTTCGCCGTCGCCGGCGTGCTCCTGTTTGCCGTGCTGCGGCTTCGTGGCGAAGCCTTGCCCACGGCGCGTCAGTGGAAGAACGCGGCCATCGTAGGCACCTTGCTGCTGGCAGGCGGCAACGGCCTCGTCTGCTTCGCGGAACAATCGGTGAGTTCCGGCATCGCCGCCGTGGCGGTGGCGAGCATGCCGCTGTTTGCCGCCGTCTTCGGCGGCATCTACGGCGAATGGCCCTCGCGTGGTGAAACCGCGGGGCTCCTGCTCGGCTTCGTCGGCGTGATCGTGCTGAACCTCGGCGCCGGCTTGTCCGGTTCGCCGCTGGGGGCCATCGCACTGATCGTCGCCGCGATGTCGTGGGCCTTCGGGTCGGTGTGGTCGAAGCGACAGGACATGCCCAAGGGGCCGATGAACACCGCCGCGCAGATGCTGTGCGCCAGCGTCTCGCTGGCCATCATCGCGCTGCTGCACGGTGAGCGCGTGCCGGCCCATCCGGAAGCCGGCGCCACGATGGCGCTCGCCTACCTGGTGGTCTTCGGCTCGATCGTCGCCTTCAGCGCTTACCTCTACGTGCTGAAGACGGTGCGCCCCGCGCTTGCCACCAGCTATGCCTATGTGAATCCGCCCGTCGCCGTGCTGTTCGGCGTGGCCCTCGCGGGCGAGCATGTGGGCGGGTTCGACCTCGCCGGTATGGCCATCATCCTGGTGGGCGTCGGCATCATCACGATGATGCGGGTCCGCAAAGCCTGACGCGAGTGTGACGTGGGTCCCATAGCGGACCCACCGTTGGCCGTTTTCAGAATTATTCGATGTCCGTTGTTCTCACGACTCCCTAGGCTGGCCTGCCTCGTTACGGGAGTGAGGCCTTGGCTGGAACCGGATCGATACCTTTCGCCTGCCCGCGCAGGCGCCGCTGGTGGATGGCGCGACTGACCACGCTATTCGGCGTGGCCATTGCCGCACTCGCCTCCTGCCAACGATTCCATCCGGAAGCGCCCGATCCACGCGGCCTTGCCCAGGAACTCGCCGCCGTGGACGCCTGCATCCACGGCGGAGGATCGTGGTCGCTCGATGCGCGCCAGTGCGTGAGTGGCGCCGACGCACGTGCCGCCGCGGCGAGCACCTGGCGCGACTGATCCCGGAAGCGCAGACCCGTTACAACAGCATCCCGCCCGACACTTCGATGCGCTGCCCGTTGACCCAGCGGTTGTCGTCCGAAAGGAGCGACGCGATCATCGGTCCGATATCGTCCGGCACGCCGGCACGACCGAGCGCGGTGAACTCCGCCACCCTGCGATTCACTTCGGGGTTGTCCCGCACCATGCCGCCGCTGAAGTCCGTGGCTACCGCGCCGGGCGCGACACAGTTCGCCGTGATGCCGCGCGGCCCCAGCTCCTTGGCGAAATAGCGCGTGAGAACTTCCACGGCACCCTTCATTGCGGCATAAGGGGCACTGCCCGGCATGGCCACGCGAGTGAGCCCGCTGGACACCGTCACGATACGACCGCCGTCGCGCAGCAAGGGAAGCAACGCCTGCGTCAGGAAGAACACGCCCTTGAAGTGCACCTGATAAAGGGCGTCGACTTGAGCCTCCGTCGTGTCCTCGATCGGCGTGTGGTGCGAGGTGCCCGCGTTGTGCACGAGGTAGTCGAAACTTTCGGCTCCCAGCTGCCGCAAGGTTTCCCGCAAGCGCTGCGTGAACGCCGGGAATGCGGCTGTATCGCCGGTGTCGAGCTGGAGGGCCACGGCTCTGGCGCCTTCCGCGGCCGCCATCTCGACGACGGCCTTGGCCTCTGTCTCGTTGGAGTGATAGGTGAAGATGCTGGACACCCCGCGACGGGCCAGGTGCTGCACCGTATTGCGGCCCAGGCCTCGGCTGCCGCCGGTGATTACCGCGATGCGGCCTTTGGATTCGGAACCTTGCATGACGCACTCCCGTTGGGTGATGACGGGAAGATTAGGCGCCTGCGTGGTGGGGACGAATGCCGGAATTGGGCGGTTTCTTGCCTGATACTGGTGGCGCGACACAAAAGTAGAAGGTACACCTCGCTACCTCAACGAACAGGCATTCATTTGCTCTCGCGCAGTGGCTGATATTTGTCGGTCAGGTCGGCGATGGTCGGCTGATTCAATGTGCAGGCCTCGTCTTTGCATGCCACCAGATTCACTCGTCCTTCGTTGAAGGGCCAGTCGGGAGAGCCTTCCACCCATACCGGCACACGAAGGGTCAGGTCACAGGTTCCGTCTTTGCGCAGACGCACGAGAATTTCGTCCCATGGAGCCCCTTCCCACATCACACCATGTGAAAAGCGAATCGGCTCCACCGTATCTGCAAGCGCCTTACGACAACCTCGCGGCTCAAAGACGACCAGATTCGAATCGGGATATCTCCTGTGGTGTATACGCCAGGTATGGTCTGCATCAGTTTGTGCCCATGCCGGGATGTCCGTAATGATTGAGTCGGCTTGAGTAATGCACCAAGCTCTCTGCCGAATCTCACACACTCGTTCCGGCATCGCGGCAGGAGCCTGTCTCGCAGCGCCAGACCCTGTAGACGCTGCATCGGCTGTACCGACCAACGACAGGGCCGTAGCCATGATCAAACGAGAAAGAACATGTTCCATCTCAGCAGACTCCTGTTGCAGTGTGGGTGCCTCAATTGACTCGGTAGATGCCAAACGGACCGTTGGTCGATTGGAAGTAGGACCCCTTCGTTCGCTTCAGAAAGAACAAATAGGTCTGGCCCACCTCGCAGCAAAGGGGATTCTCTTCGGCGATGGGGCCATCGAAGAGCACCGCCATATCAACGGGACCCGTCCCCTTGAGCGTGGTGGCTACGTTTAGTCTGGCGCACCGATGCATGCCCAGGCACTCCCCGCCGCCCACGGCGACGATACTCGCCATGAGCACCAGGTCAGAGCTTTCCACTTTCTCGGAGAGCGTCATCTCGCGTTGTTGGTTGGACAGAACGGCGCCCGGCCATAGGGCGGCCAGCGCCAGCAAGAGGGCTGACGCTCCCCGACTTCGACGAACTTTGCCCATGTGAACAGACCTCATACGAGGGGCCAATCTGCCATCAGTGCAAGTAGCCCATCACGACGGCGAAGGATATTGTCACGACCAGCACGAGGCCGATGACGCCGGAGATTCGAGCTGTAGTCACGAGGCGCCTGTGCGAATCGTGGAATCGTGTTTCCATCCCATTCTTCCAGAACACCGACTTTATGAGCCGAATTTGGCCATTCGGATCGGCCAGGCCGATCTCTTTAATACCCGCCCTCTGCATGAGGATGGCAATCCGCCCCATGGAGAATAGGTAGACGGCTACCGCCAGGAAGCACATGGCACCGGAAACGATCATCAGAATCTCCATCCGATTCCATCTCAGGTTTTTCGGTCAAGGGAAAAAAGCATGCGGCACGGACTCCATCAGTCATGACCTGTCAGGGCGGGCCACCACCCAGAACACCACCCCCGATAAACAACCCAACATCCTAACCCCTGTCATATTGGCGCGACTTTAACCAGCTCGAGCGCCAAATTGCGGCAAGCACCCAATCGAACGATCGACCGATTGAAAGAGGCATCGTTGCGCACGATGCCGGTGGCACGAACGCGCTCTCCATTCAGCAATGAAGGATCAGAAACGTGATCATATCGGGTAAGCGCTATGCATCTGCGCATATCCCATCGTTCGTGATCATCGGAACCCAGCCACAAATTGTGATCTTCGTCCGCCAAGCTGATCCATGCTTCCACGGTAATTGTCTTTCCTTCGTACGTGGCAGGCCGAGTCAGCACATCCACCAACAAGGGATCCGTATCCGCCCTTGGCTTCTCGACCCAGGTACAGGATGCAAGGAATGCCAGCGCGACCAACAAGGACGTCCTGCTATGCACTTCATCCCCCTCGGTCATGGCTGTACCCACCGCTTCAGTGAAACACCCACCGATCGGCTGCAAGATCAGCCTGAACGAGATAATCGACCTAGCGCATCGCCTCATAGACGTCGAGCATATGGTTCAATCTGTCGCGGTCCGCCGATGTGAGGCCCGGATCATCGACAAGCTCCCTCACCAGGTAGAACTGCTCATCGGTTTCTATGGAGCCGTGCTTGACGATGGCCGCCCACTTTTTTGACAGATAGGCGCGAATCATCTCGATGGAGGGCGCTCCGGCCTCTTCCAGCTTCGCAGAAAGAGCAGCAATTGTTTCTGGCCGCTCATCCCTCAGCATCGATATCGCGTCAGATATGCCCAGGCGTAGGCCTTTAGCAGCCAATGCGCGACTCTCCTTCTCCATCCTTCCCAGCACGCGTATAGGGTTCGCGTCGCCCTCGATGTGACGAGGGTCGAAGATTACCCCGACAACCACCTGAAAGAAGAGTTTCAATTGATCGTAGTCAAGCACGTGTATCACTCCCACTCGCGGCTTGTGTCCGGCAAAGCTCTTGCTGGCGGCCTCATGAAGCTTGAAGCTAGGCGCCTTCCGCCTCCATGCGCCGGCTCACTTTGGAAAAGATCTCCCATGCCTCGGGATCACGGTCGAGAATGTGCTCGCTGAGGTATGGATCGTCGACAAATTCCTTCGGCTCCAGCGCGAGCAGAAACCGAGTCCTGTCATAGCTAGCGTGCCAGTACCTTGATGCGCGAGAGTCCGAGACGTCAAAGGCCCGGATGGCGTCGCGTCGCGAGGTTATACGAGCCCCTGCGCAGAAAGCGCAAGACATTGCGGTTCGGTTGCCGAAAAGGCGCAGCATCCGGGACCCTGCCCCATGACGATGCGACGCGACCAGCTGCCTGAACCGGGCACTTTCTTGCCCGATCCTGCCACCCGCCGCGGGGGAGGACCCCATCCGGGATAGGATGCATGGCATCTCGACTAGCCCTCGGATACCCCATGTCGCGCCCCCTGCTCGACGCCATCAAGCGCTACACCGAAAGCCAAGGCGGCACGTCGCCGTGGTTCACTGCGATCGAGGACGTGGTGATCATGCGCGCGGAGCTGCCGCACCAGTCGCAGGTGCTGTTCCGGCCCTCCCTATGCGTGGTGGCGCAGGGAGCCAAGTGGAGCGCCTTCGGTGGGCGCCGCTACGAGTACGGACCGGGACAGGCGCTGGTGGTCAGCGTTGAAATGCCTGCCTTCAGCCGCGTGGTGCAGGCCAGCCCGGACGAGCCGTTCCTCGGCATCGCCATCGGTCTGGATCCGAGCTTGCTTGGTCAGGTGATCGAGGAACTGCCGACACCCGTAAAGCCTTCGCCAGGCGTGGCGCGCGGGGTGTTCGTCACGCACTACGACGGTCCGCTCTCGGACTGTGTGCTGCGCCTCGTCCGGCTGCTGGATACACCGGAGGCGATTCCCCATGTGGCGCCCCTGATCAAGCGCGAGATCGCGTATTGGTTGCTGACGGGGCCGCACGCCGCCGACGTAGCGAAGGTGACGCTCGGCGATCCGGGCACGCGGCGCGTGCTCGGCGCCGTGCAGACATTGCGTGCCAACTTCGCGGAGCCCATGCGCATCGACGAGCTGGCGGGCATGGCCCAGCTCAGCCCGTCCGCGTTTCATCGGCACTTCAAGGCACTCACGTCGATGACGCCGCTGCAGTTCCAGAAGCAGTTACGGTTACTGGAAGCCAGACACCTGCTGGTGGCGGGCCAGGCCAATGCCGAAACCGCCGCCTATCGCGTGGGCTACGAAAGCCCTTCCCAGTTCAGCCGCGAGTACACGCGCATGTTCGGTTCGCCCCCGCGCAGGGATGCGACAGCACTGCGCAGCGGCGGCGACTCGTCCCACTGAGCCGCGCCGCCGCACGTGCCCGGCGCCGCGTTTACAACTCGCGCAACGCCGTGGTCACCGGCACCCGCGCGGCGCGCAGCGCTGGGAACAATCCGCCGATGAAGCCGATGGCCAGCGCCCATTTGATGCCGGTCCAGAGCAGGCTGCCACTCACGTGGAAGCGGAAGACCACCTGGCTGAAATTGGATCCAAGTGTGGAAGCCGTATAGCCGTTGAAGATGATCCACACGATACCGGCACCTATCACGCCGCCCAATAGCGCCAGCAGCATCGTTTCCAGCATCACCGACACCACCACCGGCAAACCGCGGAAGCCGATGGCGCGAAGCGTGGCGATTTCCCGTGCGCGAGCCTGGATGGCCGCGAACATTGTGTTGAGCGCGCCGAACACGGCGCCGATCGCCATGATGATGCCCACGGTGATGCCCACCGCGCGCAGCACCTTGGTCAGCCCTTCGGACTGCTTGCCGAAGTATTCGCGCGTGGTGCTCACGTCCACTTTCAGGCGCGGGTCCGCAGCGAGGCTGGCCTTGAAGGTATCGAATGCCTTGGGCGAGTCGAGCAGCACCGTCACCGACTGCACGCTGCTGCCGCGTCGATACGCCGAGGCCACGCTCTGCGTGTCGCCCCACAGTTCCGATTCCAGGGCATCGTTTGATTCGAACGTGCCGACCACGGTCCAGGTCTGTCCGGCGAGGCGAATGCTCTTGCCGACGTCCAGGCCCTCGAACTGTTCGCGGGCGCCTTTGCCGACGATCAGCTCGCGCAGACCGGGGTTGAACTTCCGCCCTTCGACGATCTTCACCTGATCGCGCAGTTTCCACACGTCTTCGCTCACGCCACGGATGGGCACGTTGGAGTCGCTGTTGGGATCGCCCTTGCGCGGCAGGTTGGCCACTACCACGAGTTCGCCGGAGGCAATGGGTTTGCCTTCCGCGTCCTTCTTCACCCCGGGTGCCTGAATCACCACGTTGGCGCTGTCGCGATCGAGGATGGAGTTGAGTTCCGCCTGCGATCCGCCGCGCAGCACGATGGCGGTGCGATCGTTGCCGGTGGCACGCAGGGTATCGGCGAAACCTTCGCTCATGGCGAGCATGGCCACGAGCACGCCCACCACGCCGGCGATGCCCACCACCACGACGGACGAGGAACCCAGCCGCTGAGTGACCGTGGCGAGCCCCACCTTGGTCACTTCCCAGGTCTGCCGGCCGCGTCGGGTCACGGCCATCCAGATGGCCAGCGCCACGGCCAGCGCGACGATGCCGGGCCACGGCAGTGCGATCCAGATCGCGAGGAACGCGGCCACCACGAGCAGGGTGAGCACGTTGGCGGCGAATGTCTTTGCACGTTTCATCGGTGTGTCTCCTCAGCGACCGGCGAGCGCGTCGACGATGTTCAGCCGCATGGCGCGGATGGCGGGCAGCGCGCCGACAAGTGCGCCGATGGCCAGCATCAGCACGAGGCCCAGCACCCAGGTCTGCACGCCGATCGGCGGCAGGTTCAACATGCCGCCGCTTCCCTTGGCCACGATGGGCACGATGACACCCGCCAGCCCCAGGCCGATCACCCCGCCAAGCAACAGCAGGAGCATGCCCTCCGCCAGCACCATGCCGAGCACGCTGCCGCTGGAGAAACCGATGGTCTTCAGCACGGCCAGCTCGTTCGTGCGCTCGCGCACAGCCTGCGCCATCGTGTTGCCCGTGAGCAGGATCAGCGTGAAGAACACGGCGCCCATGATCGCCGACACGATCAGCCCGATGTCGCCGAGCTGCTTCGCGAACGAGGCGTTGAAGGCCTGCTCCGTCTGCGTCTTCGTCTCGTGGTCGGAGTTGGCGGAAAGCGCGTCGATGGCCTTGGCCACGGCATCGGCCTTGTCGGCGGAGGTCAGCTGCACCGCATACCAGCCCACCGTGGTGCCCACGCTCTGGAAGGCATTGGCGTCCTCGAAATACTTGTGGTGGAAGAAAAACTGCTGATCGGTGCCGTTGGCCGCACCCTTCGCGGGCGTGTAGATGCCCACGAGGTCGAACGGCCAGGTCTTGTCGCCGTTGCGTTGCGGAAAGATAGTGGACTGCAGCGGAATCTTGTCGCCCACCTTCCAGCCGAAACGCTTGGCCAGCGCCTCGCCCACGATGGCGCCGGTGCGCGTGCTCTCGAAAGCCTTGCGCTGCTCCGGCGGCAAAACGATCTCGTGGTAGATATCGAGATAGTTGTCGCTCACCGCGAAGCTGAGCACGAAGTTCTTCGGGTCCTGATAGATACCACCAAACCAGTTCGCATAGCCCACGGTCTTCACCCCGGGCACCGCCTGCATGCGCGTGGCGAGGCTGGCGGGCAACGACTGGATGATGGAATAGCGCGAGGTGGTGATGAGACGGTCGACCCCGACCACGCTGCCTCCGGAGGAGAACGCCGCGCGGGTGGCATCGAGCATGCCGAACAGCAGGAATGCCGCGAGGATCGACACCAGGGTGAAGAAGGTGCGTGCCTTGCGCCGGAACAGCGCGGCCCAGATGAGATGGAGGTATTTCATGCCGGCATCCCCCGCGTCACGCCACGGCCTGTTCGACGAGGGTGCCCTTGTCGAGGTGCAGGGTATGGTTCGCGTACTCGGCGGCCTTCGGATCGTGCGTCACCATCACGATGGTCTTGCCGTGCTCGCGGTTGAGCTCGCGCAGCAGCCCCAGGATCTCCTCGGCCGACTGGCGGTCGAGATCGCCGGTGGGCTCGTCGCAAACGAGCAGCGTGGGATCGGACACGATGGCGCGTGCGATCGCCACGCGCTGCTGCTGGCCGCCCGACAGTTCCGACGGCTTGTGCGTGGCGCGGTCGGCCAGCCCCACCAGTTGCAGGGCCACGGAAGCGTTCTTCTTTCGCTGCGCACCGGAAAGCTTCGTCAGTAGCAGCGGCAGTTCCACGTTGCGCTGCGCGGTGAGCATCGGCATCAGGTTGTAGAACTGGAACACGAAACCCACGTGCGCCGCGCGCCACTTCGCCAGGGCGCCCGAGCCGAGCCGGTCGATGCGGTCGCCTGCCACGGTAATGCTGCCACCCGTCGGCGTGTCGAGTCCCCCGATGAGGTTCAGCAAGGTGGTCTTGCCCGAGCCCGACGGCCCCATCAGCGCGAGGAAGTCGCCTTCCTCGATCTTGAGGTTCACGCCGTGCAGCACTTCGACCTTCTGGCGGCCGCGCTCGTAGACCTTGGAAAGATCCTGGATGTCGATCAGGGTGGCCATGTTCTGTCTCCGTACGTATCAGGGCGTGGTGGTGGCGGTGCGGACGGCGGCGCCGTCGGCGAGATCGGAAGGCGGCGAAACGATGACCGTGTCGCCTGCGGCGAGGCCGTCGGTCACCAGGCGCATGTCGCCGGTGGCCTGGTTCGCGGCTTTCACGGGGCGGCGCGCTGCCTTGCCTTCGGCGACGGTGTAGACCACGTCGCGATCGTCGCGGCGGACCACGGCGTCGGCAGGAACCAGCACGCCCTTGGGCGCATTGGCCTGGGAAGGAGCGCGCCGCTCCAGGAAAGACACGCGCACACCCATGTCGGGCACGATGCGGGCGTCTTTCTGTTCGAGGGCCACGCGCACCTTCACCGTGGCCTTGCCGCGATCCGCGGCCGGCACGATGGCGATCACGTGCGCGGGAATGCGCCATTCCGGGTACGCGTCGAGCACGGCTTCGGCCGGCATGTCGGCCTGCACGCGGCCGATATAGGCCTCGTTGACGTCCACGTCGATTTCCAGCGAATCCATATCGACGATGGTGCCCACGCCCGTGCGGGTGAAGCCGCCACCCGCGGACAGCGGCGAGACGATCTCGCCCACCTGCGCGGCCTTGTCGGTGATCACGCCGTCGAACGGTGCGCGCACGACGGTGTAATCGAGATTGACCTGCCCCACGCCCACCTGTGCATCGGCGGCTTCGGCCTGCCGCCGTGCCGTGTTGAGTTGGGCGCGATACGTATCGGCCTGCGTGCGCGCCTGCTCGGCGAGCTGCTTCGAGACGAGCCCGCGGCCCACCAGGGCTTCCTGCCGGTCGGCGTCGCGCCGCGCCTGCGTGAGCTGCGCCTCGGTCTGCAGCACGTTGGCGTGCGCCGCGGCGGCGTTGGCCCGGGCGGAGTCGAGGCTCGCACGCAAGGCGTTGTCTTCGAGGCGGGCAAGCACCTGCCCCTTCTTCACCCGGTCGCCCTCTTCGATAAGCACCTCGGTGAGCGTGCCCGTGATCTGTGCCGACACCGTCGCCTGCCGGCGCGCGGTGACATAACCGGTAGCCTGCAGGACCGCGCCCGCCTCGGCGCTTGCGCTCGGCGCCACGGCGGTGGCGGTGCGCACTTCCACGGGCCGGTGCGCGAGGAAGAACCAGGCGCCACCACCCAGGGCGAGCAGCACGACCAGCACGGCCAGGCCGATCCACACGGCCCGCCCCCCGGACCCTCCCCCGTCGCCCGGCGCTTCCCTGGCCGATTTGTCGATCTTCAGCTGCCGCAGCAGCTCGGTGTTCGAAGTCATCTTCCCTTTTCCCCAATGCCGTGTCGGCAGCAAGATCATGCGTTCCCGCGGGGACCGTGCACCACTTCCGCGCATCAGTCATCTGCCGTGACAGGTGTCACCTGCTAGGCTTGGCCGATGAAAACCGTGATCCCCATTCCGGCCCAGTCGAGCATCCCCGTTTCCGGACGCGCCGAGCGCTTCCCGGTCCGCCGCATCTTCTGCATCGGCCGCAACTACGCCGACCACGCCCGCGAAATGGGCGCGTCGGTGGACAAGGCCAATCCGATGTTCTTCACCAAGCCGGCCGATGCCATCGTGACCGATGGTGCGGACGTGCTCTACCCGTCCGCCACACAGGATCTGCACCACGAAGTGGAGATGGTAGTCGCCCTCGGCGCCGGTGGCTCAGATCTTTCCGTTGATGAGGCCGCCAGGCTCGTCTGGGGCTATGGCGTGGGGCTGGACCTCACCCGCCGCGACCTGCAGGCGCTGGCCAAGGCGAAGGGCGCGCCGTGGGACGTGGCCAAGGGCTTCGACCATTCCGCCCCGGTGTCGGCACTGGTGCCGGCCGGCGAGGCCACGATATCCGCGAACACGCGCATCGCGCTCGAAGTGAATGGCGAGGTGCGCCAGCAGGCCACACTGGGCGAGATGGTGCTCGACGTGCCGGAAATCCTCAGCGCGCTTTCGCGCCTGTTCGAGTTGAAGGCCGGTGATATCGTCTACACCGGTACACCCGCCGGGGTGGCCGCGCTCACCCGCGGCGACACCTTCCGCGCCACGCTGGAAGGTGTCGCCACCCTGGAAGGCCGCGTCGCCTGACTTCGCGAAGTGCCTACATAGGGACCGCTAACTTCATTCGTTCGCTGCCATGCCATGAGGAGAAGGGCCGATGAGCTTCATCGCGGAATTCAAGAAATTCGCGCTGCGGGGTAATGTGGTCGACCTTGCTGTCGGTGTCGTGATCGGCGCCGCGTTCGGCAAGATCGTCACCTCGCTGGTCGACAACATCATCATGCCGCCGATCGGCTACGCCATTGGCGGCATCGACTTCTCGGACTGGAAGTGGGTGCTGAAGCCCGGCGATCCAGCCACCAAGACGGCCGAGGTAGCCGTGCAGTACGGTGTCTTCATCAACGTGCTCATCCAGTTCGTCATCATCGCGTTCGCCATCTTCCTGGTGGTCAAGGCCATCAATCGCCTCACCCACCGCGAGGAAGCCAAGCCGGCGGCACCACCGGCCGACGTGGCCCTGCTCACGGAAATCCGCGATCTGTTGAAGCAGCAGAATCGGGCGCCCTGAGCGGCTCGCGCATGCTCTGGGTGGGAGCCGCTTCAGCGGCGATGGGGGCTCGCGACAACGTGGCCCGCTGCCGCGGGATCGCCGGCATAGCCGGCTCCCACAGAAGATCTCCAGCACAGAGGTTTCTTCGAGCTTTGTGTGGGAGCCGCTTCAGCGGCGATGGGCGCTTGCGACAAGGTGGCCCGCTGCCGCGGGATCGCCGGCATAGCCGGCTCCCACAGAAGATCTCCAGCACAGAGGTTTCTTCGAGCTTTGTGTGGGAGCCGCTTTGTGTGGGAGCCGCTTCAGCGGCGATGGGGGCTCGCGACAACGTGGCCCGCTGCCGCGGGATCGCCGGCATAGCCGGCTCCCACAAGAGACAACAGGCCCTTGGCGAACGGCTTCCGTGACTTCCGGCCTACTCGCCGCCGGCACCCCGGCGCAATAATCGGTCTTTCCGTCCCCGGGGGTTACACATGCGTCACACGCTCCGACTCCACGCGCTTGCCGCGTGCCTTGCGCTTGCCTTCTCCGCCCATGCCGCCGACAAGGCCACCACGATTCCGCAGAAGGCGGTCACCGCCGCCACCGAACTGCGCGACCGGGCGATGAACGACAACACTGGCTACGAGTTCGTGAGTCAGCTGACCACCGAAGTGGGCCCCCGCGTCGCCGGCAGTGCCGCCGATGCGCGTGGCGTGGCCTGGACGGTGGCGAAGTTCAAGGCGATGGGCTTCGACAAGGTCTACACCGAAAAGGTGAGCTATCCGCTGTGGCAGCGCCGCAGCGAGCACGCCGAGATCGTCTCGCCCTTCCCGCAACCGTTGCTCCTGACGGCGCTGGGTTATTCCGCAGGCACGCCGAAGGGCGGCCTCACCGCCGAAGTGGTCGGCTTCGACGATCTGGATGCGCTGAAGAAGGCCGACCCCGCCTCCGTGAAGGGCAAGATCGTCTACGTCAGCACGCACATGCAGCGGCAGAAGGACGGCCACGACTACGGCATGGGTTCGGCCACGCGCACCATGGGCGCAGTGCTCGCCGCGAAGATGGGTGCGGCCGCCTATCTGCTGCGCTCCGCCGGCACCGATCCGCACAGCCGCACGCCGCATACCGGCGTCACCGGCTTCCGCGATCCGAAGGACGCGATTCCCGCTGCTGCGCTGTCGCTGCCTGATGCCGACCAGCTGGAGCGCGTGCTGAAGGAAGGCAAGCCGGTCACGCTGAAGCTCGACCTCGACGTCGGTTTTGCCGGAACGTATGAAGGCGCGAACGTGATCGCCGAAGTCACCGGCCGCAAGCATCCCGATCAGGTTGTCGCCATCGGCGGCCACCTCGATTCCTGGGATCTCGGCACGGGTGCCATCGACGATGGCGCCGGCGTCGCCATCGCCGCGGCGGCCGCCAAGCTGATCAAGGACATGCCGCAGCGTCCGGACCGCACCATTCGCGTCATCGCGTTCGCCAACGAAGAGATGGGCCTCTGGGGCGGCCGCGCGTACGCCGAAGCGCATGCGAAAGAGGTCTCGAAGTTCCAGCTGGGAACGGAGTCCGACTTCGGTGCCGGCCGCATCTGGCGCATGAGCGCCAGCGTGAAGCCGGAAGCGCGCGGCGCCATCGAACAGATCGCGAAGGTGATCGAGCCCATCGGCGTGGCATACGACGCGACGAAGCCCGGCGGCGGCGGTTCCGACCTGTCGCAGATGCACGCGAAGGGCATGGCGGCGCTGTCGCTCACCCAGGACGGCACCGACTACTTCGACTACCACCACAACGCCAACGACACGCTCGACAAGATCGACCCGAAGGCCCTCGCCCAGAACGTGGCGGTGTATGCGGCGTTTGCGTACATGGCCGCGCAGGCGAACGGCGATTTCGGCTCCGCGCCGGATGCCTTCAAGAACGACGGCGCGCACGATTGATCGAGGCATGGCTGCTGTCCTTGGCCGGCAAGCTGACTCCCACACAAAGCGTTCGGATCGCTTTGTGTGGGAGCCGCTTCAGCGGCGATGGACGCTCGCGACAAGATTGCCCGCTGCCGCGGGATCGCCGGCATAGCCGGCTCCCACATAAGGCATTTCACACCACTGCAAGTCTCATATCTCGCAGGGCAAGCCGGTTCCATATAAGGCAAGCGAGTTTCAGTGCGCCGGCGTGGTTTCCAGCTTCTTCGCCGGCGCCAGCCTGTCCTGCAGGCGATTCATGTACAGGTAGATCACCGGCGTGAGGTAGAGCGTCAGGATCTGCGACACGATCAGTCCACCCACCACCGCAAGCCCCAGAGGACGCCGCGTTTCCGCACCGGCGCCGATGCCCAGCGCGATGGGCAGCGTGCCCGCGAAAGCGGCCATCGTGGTCATCATGATGGGGCGGAAACGCACCCGGCATGCTTCGTAGATGGCGTAGAACGGCGCCAGGCCTGCCTCGCGCTGCCGCTCCAGCGCGAAGTCGATCATCATGATCGCGTTCTTCTTCACGATGCCCACCAGCATGATGATGCCGACGAACGCGAACAGGTCGAGCGACGCATTGAAGATCACCAGCGTGAGCAACGCGCCGACCGCGGCGGCGGGCAGGCCGGAGAGAATCGTCAACGGATGGATGAAGCTCTCGTAGAGGATGCCGAGCACGAGATAGATCACGAACACGGCCAGCAGGAGCAACAGGCCCATGCCTTTCACCGAATCCTGGAAGGCCTGCGCGGTGCCCTGCACCGAACCGCTGAGCGTGGGCGGCAGTTTCATGTCGGTGGTCGCGCGGTCGATGCTCGCCACCGCGTCGCTCAGCGATACGCCCGGCGCAAGGTTGAACGACACCGTGACCGCCGGCAGCTGGCCCTGGTGGTTTACCGTGAGCACCTGCGGCACGCGCTGGAAGCTCGCCACCGTGTTCAAGGGAATGAGCTTGCCGCTATCCGAGGTGACATAGAGCCGCGACAGCACGGCGGGATCGTCCTGCATGCGCCGTTCCACCTGGAGGATCACCCAGTACTGCGTGGCGGCGCCGTAGATCGTCGAGATCTGATTCTCGCCGAACGCGGTGCCGAGCGCCGTCTGCACCTGGTCCATGGTGAGGCCCAGCGGCGCGAGCTTGTCGCGATTCACCGTCACGACCATGGATGGGCTATTGAGATCGAGATCGGTGGTCACATCCTGGAAGCCGGGCAGCTTCTGGAACGCGGCCACGAGGCGGCCCGACCAGTCGTAAAGCGCATGCAGGTCGGTCGACTGCACCGTGTACTGGTATTGCGCCTTCGATTGCCGCCCTCCGACCTGGATCGCGGGGGGATTCTGGATATAGGTGCGGATGCCCGGCACTTCGGCGAACTTGCGGCGCAGCTCCTGGATCACCTCGTCGGGCGTGGTGTAGCCACGATCGGCCCGCGGTTTCAGGCGCAGGAGCATGGATCCTGCATTCGCCGTGGCGCGCGGTCCGCCCGCACCGACGCTGGACATCACCGCTTCGATGTTCGGGTCTTGCTGCGCGATGGCGGCCAGCGCCTGCTGGCGTGCCGACATCGCGGCGAAGGAAATGTCGGTCGGGCCTTCCGTGGTCACGCGTAACTGCCCGCTGTCGCCGGCCGGAATGAAGTCCTTGGGCGTGACCACGAAAAGCACACCTGTCGCGACGAGGCTCAGCGCGAACACGCCGAGCACGGTGCGCGGATGCCGCATGCCCCACGACAACGAACGTGCGTAACCGTCCGACACGGCGGTGAAGCCCCGGTCGAACCAGCGCACGATGAAACTCGGCTTGTCGTGCGCATGCGCCTTGACGAAGCGGCTGCACAACATGGGCGTGAGGGTGATCGACACGAAGCCCGAGATGAGGATCGAGACGCTGATGACCACCGCGAACTCGTGGAACAGCCGGCCGACGATGCCGCCCATGAACATCACCGGGATGAACACAGCCACCAGCGACAGGGTCATGGAGAAGATGGTGAAGCCGATCTCGTTGGCACCCTTCACGGCAGCTTCGAACGGCGCTTCGCCCGCTTCGATGTGACGCATGATGTTCTCGAGCATCACGATCGCGTCGTCCACGACGAAGCCCACCGCAAGCGTGAGCGCGAGCAGGGAAAGATTGTCCAGGCTGTAACCGAGGGCGAACATCGCGCCGAAGGTGCCCAGCACGGAGATGGGCAAGGCCACGGCCGGAATGAGGGTGGCGGAGGCATTGCCGAGGAACAGGTAGATCACCAGCACCACGAGCACGCCGGCCAGCACCAGCGTGAACTGCACGTCGTGCACGGATTCCCGGATCGAGGTCGAGCGGTCGTACATCACGCTCAGTTTCACCGAAGGCGGCAAGGTTTCCTTGAACCCGGGCAGGAGCGCGAGGATCTTGTCCACCGTCTCCACCGTGTTGGCGCCCGGCTGGCGCTGGATGGCGAGGGTGATCGAACGCCCGCCGTTGAACCAGCTGGCCTTCTGGTCGTCCTGCACGCTGTCGTGGGGTGTGGCGATATCGGACAGGCGAACGGGTGCACCGTTGCGATACGCCACCACCACCTGCGCATAGTCGGCCGCGCGCATCAGTTGTCCGTCCGAACGGATCGACAGCAACTGGCGCTTCCCGTTGAGCGAGCCCGTCGCCTTGTTCACGTTGGCGGCGGCGATGGCATCGCGCATCTGATCCACGCCGATGCCCGTTGCGGCGAGACGATCCGGATCGACGGCGATGCGCACCGCGTATTTCTGCGAGCCGTAGACGTTCACCTGCGCCACGCCATCCACCATCGAGAGGCGCTGCGCCAGTTCGGTTTCGGCGTAGTCGTCCACCGTCGAAAGCGGCAGCGTGGACGATTGCATGGTGAGGAAGAGAATGGGTGCGTCGGCCGGGTTCACCTTGCGATAGGTGGGTGGCGTCGGCATCTCGCGCGGCAGCTGTCGGGTCGCGGCGGAAATGGCCGCCTGCACGTCCTGCGCGGCGCCGTCGATGCTGCGGTCCAACGCGAAGGTGACGGTGATGTTCGTGGAGCCCAGCGAACTGGACGACGTCATCGAATCGATGCCGGCGATGGTCGACAGCTGCGCCTCGAGGGGCGTGGCCACCGACGACGCCATCGTTTCCGGCGAGGCACCCGGCAGGCTCGCGCTGATGTTGATCGTCGGGAAGTCGACGTTGGGCAGTTCGTTCACCGGCAGCTTCGGATAAGCGGCGATACCGAAGATCACCAGCGCCGCCATCAGCAGCGTGGTCATCACCGGCCGGCGGATGCAGAGTTCCGGCAGGTTCATGGGCGCGCCCTCAACCCTCGTCGACGCGCACGCGCGCGCCGTCGACGAGCAGCATCTGGCCTTCCGTCACCACGCGTTCGCCCGCCTGCAATCCCTTGTCGACCACCACGCGATCGGCGGTGGTGGCGCCCGTGGTGATCGTGCGCTGTTCGACGCTGCCGTCCTTCTTCACCACGAAGACGAAGGTGCCCTCGGTCGAACTCTGCAATGCCACCACCGGAATGCTCACCGCGTCGAGCAGCCGTGTCGTCGGCAGCGTCACTTCCGCGAACTGGCCGGGCGTGAGCCGCCCGTCGGCATTGGCGAACCGACCCTTGAGCACGATGGTTCCCGTGGTGGCATCCACCGCGTTGTCGATGAATTCCAGTTCGCCCGTCAACGGCTCGCCGTCGTCGCCCGGGATCTTCGCGTGCACCGGCAGGCTGCCGCGTCGCGCGCTGTTGCGCACGGCCGCGAGGCTGTCCTCGGGAATGGAGAAGGCGACGCGGATGGGGTCCACCTCGTTGAGCACGACGATGTCGGTGGTGTCGCCATTGAGCGTCGCGCCCGGGTAGGCCAGCGGCGCGCCGGTCACGCCATCGAAGGGCGCCACGATGGTGGTGAAGTCGAGTTGCGTCTTGGCGGCCCTGGCGGCAGCGCGGTCGCTCTCGAGGGCGGCGCGGGCCACGCCGAGGTTGGCCTTGTAGAGGTCGAAATCGGCGCGGCTGACAAAACCCTTCCCGAGCATGTTCTGGTATCGGGCCAGATCGGCCTCGGCCTTCACGAGCTGGGCCTGGTCGCGCGCGACGTTGCCCATGGCTTCGTCATACGCCGCCTGCAACGGGCGGGGATCGACCTTCGCGAGCAACGCGCCCTTCTTCACGTGGCTTCCCGGCGTGAACGCCAGCGATTCCAGCTGCCCGTCGACACGCGAGCGCACGTTCACGGTGGAATAGGCCTCGGCCCGTCCGATCACCTTGAGGGAAAGATCGATTTCGCCCCGCGTGGCCGTGGCGACCGTGACCGGAACGCCCGCCGACGCGCCTTTGGCGGCGGCCCCTGTGACGGCCTCGCCACCGCCCTTGCCATGTTGCCGCCACAGCCCGAAAACGACGACCGCGACGACCACGAGGCCGACGATGAGGAGGAGTTTCTTCCCGGGGGATCGCTGCATGTGGGCTCCGGCCGAATCCATCGGATCGGTCGCCACGCTGGGGAGGCGCGGACTGGGTTCAAGGACGGTTATCCGTAAAAGCTAACGCACATCCCCGCCGTAGGTTGACCGGCGCTCAGCTTTCCTCGTCCGGCCCGTCCAGACCCTGGAGATTTTCCTTCATGCGGTCGAGCACGGCCAGCATGGTCTGAAGCTCTTCGGTGGAGATGCCCTGGGTGGCATCGCGACGCAGGCCGCGCGCGATGTCCTCCATGTCGTCGATGACGCCGCGGGCCTGGTCGGTGTCGTGCAGGCGCCAGGCGCGACGGTCCTTCGGATCGGCCCGGCGTTCGACGAAGCCGGCCGACTGCAAGCGATCGATGACGCGGCCCACGGCGATGGGTTCCATGTCCAGCTGTTCGGCCAGTTCGTTCTGACGCATGCCGGGGCGACGATGCAGCGCCTTCAGGGCGCGCCACTGGGCGCGGGTAAGGCCGAAACGCACAGCCCTCCGGTCGAAGTGCTTGCGGAACAGCAAGGTCACGTCGTTGATGAGGTATGCGAACGAGATATCTTCGGCTTTGAGTTCGGCCATGGCCCTTGGTGGATCGCTGCTTTGTCCCGGACATCGTAGCCAATTGCCACTTGGCCGTCACAAGGAGTTTTCCTATGAAAGTCGAAGTGATCGAAACGGATATCACCACCCTGGCGGTGGATGCCATCGTGAACGCCGCGAACGAATCGCTCCTGGGCGGCGGCGGTGTCGACGGTGCGATACACCGCGCCGCCGGGCCGGCGCTTCTGGCGGCATGCCGTGCCTTGCCGGAAGTGCGCAGGGGCGTGCGATGCCCGACGGGGGAAGCCCGGTACACGCCGGGATTCGACCTGCCCTCGCGCTTCGTGATCCATACGGTCGGGCCAGTCTGGCATGGCGGTGACCGCGGCGAACCTGGCCTTTTGGCCGACTGCTATAAGAATTGCCTCAAAATCGCACGGCAACTGGCCCACGATTCGATCGCCTTCCCGGCGATCAGCGCGGGCATCTATGGCTACCCGCCGGAAGCGGCAGCGGAGGTCGCCGTGACGACGATCCGCCACGCCGAGTGGACTCCGGAGCGCGTGGTCTTCTGCACCTTCGGCACGCGGATGACCGACATCTACCGCGCCCAGGTGTAGCCCGGTCTTAGCGGGGATAGAGCGGCGGCAGGCCCGGGGCGGTATCGGCGGGCGGCGATACCTTCCAGTCGAATCCCTTGGCGAAGGCGTCGCGCAGCGCCGCACCCGGAACGGGACCGTCCGCAAAACGCGCACGCTGCAATGCCGCGATGGCCTGCGTTTGCGGGCCGTCGCGAAGTTGGTCCGACAGACCGCCCAGCGAACGGACGCTCGGGCGGACCGCGCGAGCCCATTGCAGCAACCCCCGCTCGATGGCCGCCGGATCGTTACCGGCCGCCAGCTCAAGGAACCGCTTGTGTGCCGCGCGTTCGCGCAAGGGTGCCTCGGCATCGGCGGGCGTGGTCGCCGGCTTGCGCAAGCGGTGACGCCGGGCGAACACGAACCATGCGGCAAGCGTCAGGAGCCACAGCGCGAGCACGCCCACGAACAACCATCGCCAGGGCATCGCATCGCCGGTCACGGGAACAGGTGACGTCGCCGCGGTGCCGGCAGACGCGGGCGCCGGTGCCGGCGTATCCGCTGCGGGCGCCTTCGCGGCCGGGTTGGCGGGCGGTGCGGCACTCGCCGCGCCCCCCGGCGTCACCACGATATCGTGCGCGGGCACGGTGGCGACCTCGGCTTTGTCCGTGACCACGTTCCACCAGTGCAGCGTGGTGGCCGGGATATGCAATGTGCCCGCCCGGGTGGGAACCACCGCGAAGCCCTGCTGGCGGCGACCGGTCACCCAGGGACCACTCACGCCGCCGCCGGTCACTGCCTTGTCGGGATAGACGTCGGCGCCGTCCAGGGTGGGCAGCGACAACGCGGGCAGCGCTTCGAACGGCATGCCGGTGGCGCTGAGGCGCATGGTCAGTGTGATCGGCTGACCGACGCGCGCCTTGCCGTCGGGCGGCAATCCGTCGAGCGCGAGCTTCAGGTCGCGAGCCGGAATCCAGGCGCCGTCGGTGGCGGACGCCGGACGGCCCTTCACCTCGACGCGGAGCTTTTCGGCAACGGCATTCACCGGTTCGCCAGCACCGAAGAAAGAGTTGGCGTCAGTGGGGTCCACGGCCGTGCCCTGGAACGTGGGTGGCTGGATCTCGAGCGTGCCGGCGTGCTGCGGAAAGATGGCGTAGTGCCGTTCGACGACGTTGAACCGGCGGCCGCCCCGCATTGCCTGGTAATTCGCGTCCTGCCCGATGCGTCGCACCTCGGCGCCTTCGGCGGAGGGATCGCCCAACTGCCCGTCGGCGAGGTTCACCGCAAAATAGAGGCGCAAGGTGTAGTCGATCTGCTGGCCCACGTAGGCCTTGGTCGGATCTGCCGTGCCTTCCAGCACCACGGGCCGGTCGGCCGCTGCGGGACCGGTGTCGTTGGAAGCCACCACGTCCAGCGACACGGGCTGCGTCTGCTGGCCGCCGATGCTGAGGGGCGGCACGGTGAGGTGACCCTCGCGCCGCGGGCGCAACGCGATGCCCAGGATGGTGCGTGACTCGCGCCTGCCGTTGACGATGCTCAAGGTGTGGTTCGTGGACGTGCCGAGCACCACGAAATCCGGGGTGAGCGGAGAAAGGTCCGGCGACTCGGTCGTCTGGTCGGCAATCTCGATATTGAGCGTGACCGTCTCGCCCACACCGACCTTGCTGCGGTCGAGCGACGCCACCGGCGCCGCGTCCTGCGCCCAGGCAAGGCACGGCAAACATCCCAGCACGATGCCGAGCAGGATACTGCGCACGTTCATTCTTCCGGCTCCGCGCCATGGCGGCGTTGGTATTCGAGCATGAACTTCCTCCGTAGCAGACCGCCCGGGTCGTCGGGCACACGCATCAGCGCACGCCGCACATCGGCAGGCAGCTTCGAGGACGCGTCGTCGCTGGAGACGGCACCGAGGTCGTGCTCCTTACCGCTGTCCTGCGCTGCCTTCTTCGCCGCGAGGGCCTCGTCCATCTTCTGCTTCAGCGCCTGCTGCGCTTCCTGCGCCTGTGCGCGTTCCGCCTGCGACTTCGCTTCGGCGTCGCCCTGCGGCGCCTGGGCCTTGCCGTTGTCCTTGCTGCGATCGCCGCCTTCGCCCTCGCCGGCCTTGTCCTGATTGCCCTGCTGTTGACCGTTCCCGTTGCCGTCGGCACCGGACTGCTTGCCCTGTTCGCCCTGCTGGCCGTCCTTGCCGTCCTGCTGGCCCTGCTGCTGGTTGCGCTCACCGGACTGGTTTTTCGGATCCTTGTCCTGGCCGCCCTTGCCGCCCTGCTTGTCCTGGTTCTGCTTGTTCTCTTCCTGCTGTTTCTTCAGGAAGTCGGCCACGGCCTTGCGGTTCGCGGCGGCGTCCTCGTTGTGCGGATTCGCTTTCAGCGCGCGATCGTAGGCAGCCAGCGCGTCCTCGTAGCGCTGCTGCTTCGCCAGCGCGTTGCCGAGGTTGTACTGCGAGTCGCTGTCGCCGCGTTGCGCGAGGGATGCCTCGGCCGCGGCGTAATCGCCTGCGCGATACGCGGCGGCACCACGCAGCGCAGGATCTTCCGCAAGGGCCTGTGCGCGATGCGCGTCGCCGGCGGCGAGCGCGCGTGCGGCTTGCTGGTCGCGCGTGCGGAAGGCATCGGTGACGCCATCCGCGCGTGCGGGCGACAGCGGCAGCAGCGCCAAGGCGAACACCAGCAGCCAGCCACGCCGGAACGCGAGCGCCACGATCGGCAACAAGGGCAGCAGCAGCCATGGGCCGCGGTCCTGCCATTGGCCCGACGCGGCGCCTTCCACGGCCTTGCCGTCGCCTTCGCCGTGTGCAAGCCCGGCCAGGGCGGTCACGTCGGAATCGTCGTCGGCGACGGCGACGAAACGCCCGCCACCCGCGTCCGCCACGGCAGCAAGCGATGCGTCGTCGCGCGGTGCCATCACGATGTTTCCGCGCGCATCCTTCAGGAACCCGCCGTCGTCGGTCGCGATGGGGCCGCCGCGTTCGCTGCCGATGCCGAGTACCGAAACCCGGTCGCCCGCCGAACGCGCGCGCCGGGCTGCCGCCGCGGCGGCGGCGTCGGCCCGGTCGGTCACCAGCACGATGGAGCCGCCGCGGAGGTCGGCGCGGTGGATGAGATCGGCCGCCATATCGATCGCCTTGGCGGGGTCGTCGCCGTCCACCGGCATCGTGTCCGGTGCCAGGGCGGCGAGGAGGTCGTCCACGCTGTGCGCGTCCGTCGTGAGCGGCGCCACGGTGAAAGCTTCGCCCGTGTACGCCACCAGCGCGTTCATGCCGCCGCGATTGGCGGCGTACAGCTCGCGCACCTTGTAGCGCGCACGGCTCAGGCGATCGGGAACGACATCGTGCGAGAGCATATGAGGCGACATCGACACGACGACGACCTGCGCGGAACGCTCGGCGAACAACGGTTGCGACTGTCTGTCCCAGGTGGGGCCGGCGAGCGCGAGCACGGCCAGCACCGCGGCACAGATAAATGCCGCGACTGGGCCGCGCGACGCGGACGGCGTGCCGTCGAGCAGATAAGGCAGCAGGGCAGGATCGGCGAGGCGGGCGAGCATGCGCTCCCCCGCCTTGCGCCGGCTGCCGATCCAGGCGAGCACGGGCACGAGAAGCAGCAGCCAGAGCCAGCGCGGTTCGAGGAAATGGAAATCGGCAAGCCACGTCTTCATGCGACGGCCCTTCGTCCCACATAACGGGGCAACACGGCGATGCCGAACAGGACCAGCGCGGCGAGCAGTGGCCAGCGGAAGAGTTCGAAGCGGGGCCGCAACGCGGCACCTTGCTGCGGCACAGGCTCCAGTTCGTCAATGGCGCGATAGGCGGCCGCCAACTGGTCCGTGTCGGTGGCGCGGAAGAAGCGCCCGCCGGTCTGGTTGGCGATGTCGGTGAGCATGCCCACGTCCAGGTCAGCGGAAGGATTGACGACGCGGGTCCCGAAGAAATCGGGCACGCGCATCGCATTCGCGCCGATGCCGATGGTGTACACGCGTACCCCGGCCGCCTTGGCCGCGCGGGCCGCTTCGCGCGGCGCGATGGAACCGGCGTTGTTCACGCCGTCGGTCAGCAGTACGACCACGCGCGCCGCTTCCGGCATGTCGACAAGACGCTTCACGGCCACGGCGAGGGCATCGCCGATGGCGGTTTCCCGCCCTGGAAGACCCACGACGGCACCATGCAGCTGCGCGCGCACGGCATCCAGGTCGTACGTGAGCGGCGTGACGAGGTACGCCTGCGAACCGAACAGGATCAGGCCCAGTTCGTCGCCCGCACGGCGGTCGATGAAATCGCCGGCGATCGCTTCCACGGCGGCGAACCGCGTCACCTGCCGTCCCGCCAGTTGCATGTCGTCGAGCGACATGCTGCCGGACAGATCCACCGCCATCATCAACGCGCGGCCGCTGCGACGCTGCGGCTCCGGCGGCCCAAGGTGTTGCGGACGCGCCGCCGCCACTACGAGGCACAACCACGCAAGCGCCAGCAGCACCGTGGCCGCGAAAGGCGCGCGGGCGAGCGAGGACTGCACGAGGGACAGGCCCGGCTGCGGCAGGTTCAACGCCTGTGCCGGCTTCAGCGGACGCAGCACGTGGCGCAGCACCCAGGGCAGCGGAAGCGCGAGGAACATCCAGGGCCATGCGAACTCAGGCAGCGACATGCGAGCGCCTCCTGGCCAGCGCCTTGCGTACCCACGCCTCGACGGCGGCCGCCGTCTCACGCACGTCGATGTCCGCCACCGGGCGGTATTTCGCTTCGTCCAATGCCGCGAGGCGCGACACGTCCCGATCCGGTGCGATGGCGGCAAGCGCCTGGCGCCATGCGGCACCGGACAGCGTCGCACTGCGCGGGTCGCGGAAACGCGCCACGCGGCGAACGAGCTGACTCGCGGTGGCGGCGAAGGCGAGCGTGTCGCCATCTTCCGCATGCCGCGCCGTTGCGGTGCGCAGATCCGCAAGCGACGCATCCACGAAACGCCGCCACGCCGCGCGCCGGCGCAGGAAAACAGTGAGTGCGATCGCGGCAGCCAGCAGTAGCGCAAGGAGCAGCCACCAGCCCGGGGCGAGCGGCCACCACATGGACACGTGCGGCACGTGGATGTCGCGCAGTTCGGGACCGTTGGCTGGCATCAGCGTCCCCTTGCCGTGCCGAGCAGGGCCACGACCGCATCGAGCGGATCGGCGCTCGTGTCGAGGGTGCGATGGCGAAGCCCGAGGCTGTCGCAAAGTTCGTCCAGGCGACGATGGCCCTCGCCCAGGCTGCGCGCGAAGTCGCTGCGCTGGCGTTCGCCCTGCAACACCACGTCGTAGTGCACGCCACGATGGGCGAAGGGATAGCGGCCCGCCGGCGGTTCGGACAGCTCCAGTGGATCGGCGACGGTGAGCACCGCGACCTCGGCCTTGGCGACGAGGCCGAGCATGCGCCCGCGCGCCGCCGCATCCACCGCGAAACCGTCGCTCACCAGCAACACGCGGGAGGCCCCGTGCATGAGCCGGCCGGCGCGCTGCAGCGCCGCCGATAACGACTCGTCTTCGCCGGGCGGCAGCGCATCCCACGCGGCAAGCGCACCGGCCACGGCCAGTGCCCCGCGCGATCCGCCCTGCGGGCGCAACAGCTGGCGCTGTCCGCCGAAAGCCAGCACGCCCACGCGGTCGGCACCGCGCACGGCGTACCACGCGGCCATGGCGGCAGCCCGCGCCGCCTGCACCGACTTGAAGCGGGTGCGCGTGCCGAAGCGCATGCTGACGTTGGTGTCGAGCAGGATGAGCAGCCGCCCTTCCCTTTCTTCCTGGAACAGTTTGGTATGCGCCACGCCGCTTCGCGCGGTGAGGCGCCAGTCCATCCGGCGCACATCGTCGCCGGCCTGGTACACGCGCGATTCGGCGTAATCCATGCCGCGGCCGTGCAGGCGGCTGGGCCGCTGGCCGCTGCGCTGCACGCGCGAGGTCACGGACGGCGCGGGGGCGCGCGCCACTCGCGAACGCAGAGCGATGAGTTCCGGGAGCGACACATGGACGCGCCCATCGGCGATGGGGGCCACGGCGCTCACGGCAGCGGCACGAGGTCCAGCAGGCGGTCGATCACGGTATCGATGCGCACGCCCTCGGCTTCCGCCTCGTAGCTGGGCAGCACGCGGTGCCGCAGTACCTCGTGCGCGATCGCGTGGATGTCGTCCGGCACGACATAGTCGCGGCCGGCCAGCCAGGCATGCGCACGGGCGCAGCGATCGAGCGCGATCGTGGCACGCGGGCTCGCGCCCCAGGCGATCCAGCGGGCCAGCTCCTGGCCGTAGCGTCCGGCATCGCGCGACGCGACCACCAGTTGCGTGATGTAGAGCTCGAGCGGCTCCGCCATGTGCACGGCCAGCACCGCCTCGCGCGCCGCGAATACGTCTGCCGGGGTCAACATGTGCACCGGCCTGGCCGCCGGATGCAGCGTCTCGCGCGCCTGTTCGCGCGCAAGGCGGAGGATGGCCAGTTCCGCGTCGGCATCGGGGTAACCGATGGTCACGTGCATGAGGAAGCGGTCCAGCTGGGCTTCCGGCAGCGCGAAGGTGCCTTCCTGCTCGATGGGGTTCTGCGTGGCCATGACCATGAACAGGTCCGGCAACGGCCAGGTGCGCCGCCCGATGGTGATCTGCCGCTCGGCCATGGCTTCCAGAAGCGCCGACTGCACCTTCGCCGGGGCGCGGTTGATCTCGTCGGCCAGCACGATGTTGTGGAAAAGCGGACCGCGCTCGAACTCGAAGCTGCCCGTCTGCGGCCGGAAGATGTCGGTACCGGTGAGATCGGCCGGCAGCAGGTCCGGCGTGAACTGGATGCGGTGGAAGTCGGCCTCCACACGGGTGGCCAGCGCCTTGATCGCCGTGGTCTTGGCGAGCCCCGGGGCGCCCTCCACCAGCAGGTGGCCGTCGGCCAGCAGGGCGATGAGCAGGCATTCGACCAGGTGCGGCTGACCGATGATGCCGGTGGCCAGGTCCTCGCGCAGGCGGACGAAGGCGTCCTGGAGCGGCGTGGCGGCAATGGGCGTAGCTGACATCGTGGGCATCCCGGACAAGGCGAAGGCCCGATCAGACCACAGCACCGCCAATAAGTTTAGGGCCGGAGGTCATCGGCCCCACCCCCGCACAGCCACGCGGCCCTTGCGACTGCCTGATTCTTGCGCCTTTCGGTCAAAAAAAACGCCCGCGCGAGGCGGGCGTTCGATTCGGAGCGTGGTGCGGCTTACTGCAACGTATCGCTCAGGATGCGCGGCGTGACGAAGATCAGCAGCTCGGCCTTGTTGTTGCCGCGGTTCGTACGGCGGAACAGCACGCCGATACCGGGGATATCGCCCAGGCCGGGCACCTTGTCCGTGGTGTTGGTCTTGGTGATCTCGTAGATGCCACCGAGAACCACGGTCTGGCCATTGTCGACCAGCACCGAGGTGTTGATCTCACGCGTATCGATCGAGGGGACGAAGCCACCGCCCGGCGACGGCGTGTTGCCGGCGAGGGCGTCCTTCTTCACGTTGATCTTCAGGTACACGCGGCTGTCGGCGGTGATGGTGGGCGTCACGCGCAGTTCGAGCACGGCGTCCTTGAACTGCACGGTGGCGTTCTGCGCGCCGCCGCCCGAGCTGGAGGCCTGGTAGGTCACGTAGCCGATCTGCGTACCCTGCTTGATGACGGCTTCCTGCTGGTTCGCCGTGATGACGCGCGGGCTGGAGATCACCTCGCTGCGGCCTTCGGTCTGCGCCGCCGACAATTCCAGGTCGACGAGGTAGTTAGCACCGAGGATGGCGAGACCGATGCTGCCCGACGGATTGGAGACCGGAAGGTTGACGTTGTAGCCGCCCGGCAGCGTGTACGGCTGGCGGGTGGGCAACGTACCGGTCGAACCGTTGGCGATGTACTGGTTGACCGCGTTGGCGTAGTTCACGTCGCTGTTGCGAACGCTGGTGACGAGTCCGCCGGTGCCGCCGCCGGTCGTGCCGGTGCCGCCGCTGCTCAGGTCGGGGGTGGTACCGATGATCTGGTTGGCATTGTTGTGGTTGAACGCCTGGGCGCCCCAGCGCACGCCCAGCTGGCGCGTGAACTGGTCCGTGGCCACGACGATGCGCGATTCGATCAGCACCTGCTGCACCGGGCGATCGAGCGTGCCGATGAGTTCGCGCAGGTCGCGGATCTTGTCCGGCGTGTCGTTGATGAGCAGGGTGTTCGTGCGGTCGTCGAAAGAGACGCTGCCGCGCGGCGAGAGGAAGCCGCGGGTGCTGCCACCGGTGGAACCGCCGCCGCCCTGCAGGCTGCCCTGGGTGAGCAGCTTGGCGATGTCTTCCGCCTTGCCGTAGCTGATCGGAATGTAGTCGGACACCAGCTCGGCGGAGTCTTCAGCCTTCTGGCGGGCATCGGCGAGGCTCTGCTCGTAGCTGGCCAGTTCGGCCTGCGGAGCGATCCACACGACGTTGCCGCTACGACGCTTGTCCAGCCCCTTGGCGCGCAGGATCACGTCCAGCGCCTGGTCCCACGGGGTGTTCACGAGACGCAGGGTGACGCTGCCGCCCACGCTGTCGGATGCCACGAGGTTGAGCTTGGCTTCGTCGGCGATGAGCTGGAGGGCCGAGCGGACGGGGATGTCCTGAAAATTGAAGGTCAGGCGGGAACCCGAATACGTCGGTTCCTGACCCTTCGCGGCCTTGCCCGTCGGCGCGGCGACCTTCTTCGGTGCGATTTCCACGGCGTACTCGGTGCCGTTCTGGTAGGCCGACACTTCGACCTCGCCCCGGGTACGGATGTCGAGGCGGGCGCCGCCCGGACGGGAGCTGGGTTCGATCGACTGCACCGGCGTGGCGAAATCGAGCACGTCGAGGCGCTGGTTGAGCTTCGGTGGCAGCGAGGTGCCCGGCAGGCTCACCACGACATGGTCGCCTTCGCGGTGCATCTCCGGCGTGGACGTGGCCGAGCCGAGGGTCACCAGCACACGGCCTTCGCCGTTCTGGCCACGGCGGAAGTCGATGTTCGACAGCGGCGTGCCGGCGCTGGACGGCAGCGCCTTGGTCGGATCCGAGACGATGGCCGTGGTGGTGGTGGCGCCGGTCGGACCGTTGTTGACCGTGACCACGAGGTTCTTGCCGTCGACGCGGGTCTTGTAGGCGGAATCCCGGAACAGCTCCACGGTGACGCGGGTGCGGCCGCCGGCGGATATCACCGAAACGCCCGAGGTCGCGCCCTTGCCGATGTCGATATGACGCGTGCTGAACGCGTTCGCGGTGTCGGGCAGGTCGATGGCGATGCGGGGCGGATTGCTGGTCGTAAAGACCTTCGGCTCCGGTGCCCGTTCGGAGAACGCCAGGGTCAGCTCCACGCGGCCGCCGGGCTGCGCGTCGTAGCTGACCTTCTGCAGCGCGTTCGCCGCCGCGGCATTGCCGGCGAAGGCTCCCGCGAGAGCCATGGCGGCGCCGAGGATCCAGCGCCGCGGCCGGTGGCGCGCGCTACCCGGCAGATGATTGAGTTTGGTCGTCATGTGCGTCATCCCCGAGTTCTTATTTCTCACCGACCGCGATGCTTGCCGGACGCTCCATCCAACCGCCGGCGCCGTTTGGCACCAGCTCGACCAGATCGATACGGTCCTCCCCGACGGCCGTAACCCGGCCGTAGGCTTGCCCCATGTATTCATTACGGTGGACCCGGTGGATCACGCCGCCAGGGTCTTTCACGAGTGCCTCGAGCTTGGCACCAGCACCAACCGTGCCAACCATCTTCAGGCTGTCCAGGGAAAACATTTCCAGGGGCTCCTTCGGACGGTTCTCGTCGGGCCGTGGTCCGTTGGAAGCGGCGGTGTCCATTTCGGCCGAGCTGGGGCTGAACGGATCGCGGGCGCCCTGGTCCTGGTAGGCGAAGGTCTCGAACGTGCGGATGACCGGCAGCGGCGGAATCGGCACGCCTTTCTTGTGCTTTTCCGCATCGACCCACTCGCGCAGGTCGGACGTGCCGCGCGTGCAGCCGGCGAGGGCCAGCAGCGCGAACGCGCCGAGGCCGAGGGAACGCAGGATGGCGGAAGGGCGGGTCATCACTTTTTCTTCCCCTTCGCCGTCGTCGCCGGCTTCTTCGGCTGTTCGTCGTCGTCGAGGTAGCGGTAGGTCTTCACCGTCCCCTGCAGGACCAGGAGGCCGGAGCCGCCCTTGCCGTCCTTGCCCGCGTCTTTCGGGCTAAGCGACACGTCGTGCAGTGTCAGGATGACGACGCGCGGCAGCGAGGCCACGCCGCTGATGAACGTGCCGAACTGGTGGTAGGTGCCCACCATGCGCAGGGTGATCGGCTTCTCGGCGTAGAAGTCCTTCGGCGTTTCCGGGCCGGGCTGGAACAGTTCGTTCTCGATGCCGGCGGCCAGGGCCGTCTGCGAGATGTCGATGAGCAGCTCCGGCATCTCGGTCTTGCTGGGCAACTGGCGCAGCAGGGTGCGCAGCATGTCCTGCATGTCGGCCAGCTGCTGTTCCAGCGCTTCCAGGTTGGCCGACTTCGCCTGCTTGGCCGAGAACTCCGTCTTCAGCCGTTCTTCCTGGCTCTCGGC
The DNA here is from genome assembly GCF_011742555.1 of Luteibacter jiangsuensis. Classification (GTDB taxonomy): domain Bacteria; phylum Pseudomonadota; class Gammaproteobacteria; order Xanthomonadales; family Rhodanobacteraceae; genus Luteibacter; species Luteibacter jiangsuensis. The sequence goes on along the minus strand of NZ_JAAQQR010000003.1, from coordinate 525,157 downwards.
GTTCGCCAGGTCGTCCTGCTGGGAGCTGATCTGGAAATACCAGCCGGCGAGCAGGACCACCACGAACACGAGGCCGGTGAAGAAGAGCTTGATCGACTTCGGCCAGCCACCGACGTTGTGGCGATCGAGGTTGCGCAGATCGTCAAGGAATTTCATGGCTTGGCTCCTGCGGGCGCGGGCGCGGCAGGCGGGCTGGCCGGTGCGGGCGCGGCAGGCGCCTGGTTCGCGGCGGCGGGTGCCGGCGTGCCGGTCGCGGATTGGGCGGCCTGGACCAGCGGTGCCGGCACGGCGGCCCCGCCGTCCGGCGTGGTAGCGGCCGCTCCGGCAGCGGCGGGCGCCGCATCCGCAGCGGTGTCCGACGGGCTGTTCAGGCGCACGTCGAGACCGAAGCGATACGGCATGCGCGAGCCGTCGTGGGTGTTTTCCGTCTTGCGCAGATCGACGTGCCCCATCCACGGCGAGCCTTCGATGTTGCGCATGTACTCGGCCACGCTGGAGTTCGACTGCGCCACACCGTCCAGCGACATCGACTGGGCCGACTGCTTCATGCCCGAGAGGCGCGCGCTGGCGGGAATCGTCTTCACCAGTTCGTCGAACAGGTGAACCATCTGCGAGCGGTTGGCCTGCAACTGCTCGATGATCTGCTTGCGCTGGAGCAGGTCGGCGCGAACCTTCTCGAGATCCTTGATCTTCGCGATGCGGTCGTCGAGCTGTTTGATTTCGCCTTGCAGGTAAGTGTTCCGGTCGCCCTGGTTGTCGATGCGGGCGTCCATCCAGAACGACCAGGCGATCAGCACCACGAGCGCGGCACCGAAGGCGAGGCCAAGCTGGATGTAGAACTCCCTCTCGCGTTGCTTGCGGCGCTCGGCGCGCCAGGGGAGCAGGTTTATGCGTGCCATCAGTCGAAGCTCCTCATGGCCAGGCCGACGGCGATCATCAGGGCGGGAGCGTCCTGGGCGAGGGTCTGGGCCTGTACCTTGCTCGACAGCGACATGCGGGCCAGCGGATTGGCCACCACGCAAGGCACACCCAGTTGCTGTTCGAGAAGTTCGGTGATGCCGTCGATGGCGGCGCAGCCGCCGGCCAGCACCACCTGGTCGACGCGGCTGTACTCGCTGCCGGCGAAGAAGAACTGGAGCAGGCGGCTCACCTGCTGCACCAGCGACTCCTTGAACGGTTCGAGGGCCTCGGCTTCGTAGGACTCCGGCAGGCCGCCCTTGCGCTTGGCGCGCCCGGCTTCCTCGTAGGAAAGGCCGTAGCGGCGCATGATCTCGTCGGTGAGCTGCTTGCCGCCGAAGACCTGCTCGCGGGAATAGATGGTGCGCTGGTTCTTCAGCACCGCCAGGGTGGTCATGGTGGCGCCGATGTCCACGACGGCCACCAAGGCGTCCCGGGACACCGCCAGCTGGTCCGCCACCATGCCGAAGGCGTTCTCCATGGCGAACGCCTCGACGTCGATGACCCGGGCGGTCAGGCCGCCCAGGTCAAGCGCGGCGATGCGCATGTCCACGTTCTCCGTGCGCGAAGCGGCCAGGAGCACGTTGTTCATCTCGGGATTGTCGCGAACGGGCCCCAGCACCTCGAAATCGAGGCTCACTTCCTCGATCGGGTAGGGAATGTACTGGTTGGCCTCGACCTGGATCTGCCCTTCGAGGTCGTCCTCGGAAAGGTCGGCCGACATGGGGATGACGCGGGTGATCACGGCGGACCCGGCCACCGCGGCCGCGGCGTGCCTGCTCTTGGAGCCGGACCGGGCCAGGGCACGGCGAATGGCCTCGCCCACCGCCTCGACCTCGACGATGTTCTTTTCCACCACCGCGTTCGGCGGCAGGGGTTCCACCGCGTAATGCTCCACGCGATAGCGCCCGCCGGCCTGGCTGAGTTGAAGCAGCTTTACCGCAGTCGAACTGATATCGACGCCGATCAACGGCGCCGCCTTCGGTGTAAAGAGCCCCACGATGTCCCCCTTCCCCGCGCCTTGTCGGAATTGGTCTTCGGCGCGAAGGCATTAAACCTAAACCTTAACGGATTGGCAACGGGCCCAAGGGGGGCCTTACCGGCACTAATTCACAAATCCAGTCACCGGGTTAGCGGACGCCCTTAACACCCGGTCGAATTCCGGGGCCCCGCCCGATCAGCGGCTTGGCTCTATACTCGGCCCCGACCCACAAGGCGGTGACCCCTTCCCCTCCATGCGAATTCTCAAGCGTCTGCTGCGCTATGCGCTGTACCTGGCCCTGGCCGGCATCCTTTTCGTGGTTGGCGCCGTGGGCGTCGCCTACTGGCTGCTGGCCCCGCGTCTGCCGTCCGTGGCTGTGCTTCGCGACTACCACATGCAGGTGCCCCTGCGCGTGCTGAGCTCCGATGGACGCCTCATTGCCTCATTCGGTGAAACCCGGCGCATTCCGGTGCATATCGCCGACGTACCCGCGCGGCTGAAGAACGCCGTGCTGTCGGCGGAAGACGCCGACTTCTACAGCCACCCGGGCGTGGACTGGCACGGCATCGCGCGTGCCGGCATCCATGTGATCGTGTCCGGCGGCGACAAGGGCCCTGGCGGCTCCACCATCACTCAGCAGGTGGCACGCAACTTCTTCCTGAGCCCCGAGAAGCTCTATTCGCGCAAGCTCACGGAGATGTTCATCGCCCTGCGCATGGAGAACGAGCTCAGCAAGGACCAGATTCTCGAGCTCTACATCAACAAGATGTTCCTCGGGCACCGTTCGTACGGCCTGGCGGCCGCGGCCGCCTATTACTACGGCAAGACGCTCGACCAGCTGACCGTGGCCGAGTGCGCGGCGCTGGCCTCCACCTTCCAGCTGCCGTCGGTGGTCAACCCCATCAACAATCCCAAGCGGCTGCTCGCGCGGCGCAACTGGGTGCTTGGGCAGATGCTGAGCAACCGCTTCATCACCCAGGCCGAATACGACCAGGCCGTCCAGGAACCGAACGACGCGTTCCCGCACGAACAGCAGATCGAGGTGGACGCACCCTACCTTGCCGAGATGGTTCGCCAGCAGGTGCTGGAGAAGCTTGGCAACGACGCCCTCACCGAGGGTTACGTCGTGCACACCACGGTGCCCAGCGACAGCCAGGCTGCCGCCAACGAGGCGCTGCGCGGCAGGCTCTCCGCCTACGACCGCCGGCACGGCTACCGCGGCCCCGAGGGTCACGAGGAACTGCCGGCCCAGGCCGGTCCTGACGATTACGACCGCGTTCTCGCCGGCTACACAAGCGTGGCGGGCATGATTCCCGGCATCGTCACGGAGACAGGCGCGAAGGAGGCGAAGGTGTACCTCTCGCCCAAGGAAACCGTCACGCTCAGCCTGGAGTCCATGGCCTGGGCCCGGCCCTACGTGAACGAGGGCCGCGCAGGCGCGGCGCCGACCCGCGTGGACGCGGTGCTCAAGCGCGGCGACGTGGTGCGGCTGTTCCATGCCGCCAAGGACGAGGTCAACGAAGACGTCGCCACCGATGCCAACGCGCCCAAGCCCGAGCCGAAGCTAGAATGGCGCCTTACCCAGATTCCCGCCGTGCAGGCGGCACTGGTGTCGCTGGACCCGGAAGATGGCGCGGTACGCGCGCTCGTCGGCGGCTTCAGCTTCGTGCGCTCGAAATTCAATCGCGCCGTCATGGCGGCCCGCCAGCCGGGCTCCAGCTTCAAGCCCTACCTTTATTCGGCCGCTTTCGATCGCGGATTCACGCCCGCGTCAATCGTGAACGACGCGCCGGTGGCCTTCCCCGATCCTTCCCGCCCGGACGGCATGTGGACCCCTTCGAACGATGACGGCAAGTTCGACGGGCCCATGCGCCTGCGCGAGGCCCTGGTGAAGTCGAAGAACCTCGTCTCGGTGCGCCTGCTCGACGCGATCGGCCTGCGTTATGCGCGCGACTACATGACACGCTTCGGCTTCACGCCGGACGCGCTGCCGCAGAACCTCTCGCTGGCGCTGGGCACGGCCTCGGTATCGCCGATGAGCATGGCACGCGGCTATGCCGTGTTCGCCAACGGCGGTTATCTGGTCACGCCTTATTTCATCTCGCGCATCGACGACCGCGACGGCAATCCGGTGTACGTGGCCAATCCCGAACGCGCCTGCGCCGACTGCCAGGAACGTCTGCTCAATCCCACACCGCCCGGTCCGCCGACACAGGCGTCCACGGCGCTCATTCCCGCCAAGCCCGCGACCGCCGGCACCGCCGCGGGCAGCGGCACCGGCGACGCCGTGCTGCCGGCGGACGCGCATGCCGATGCGTCGGAAGCACCGAAGCTGGCGCCGCACGTGATCGACGTGCGCAACGACTACCTCGTGACCTCGCTCATGCAGGACGTGGTGAAGCGTGGCACGGGCGCCGCGGCCAAGGCGCTGGGCCGTGACGACATCGCGGGCAAGACCGGTTCCACGAACGACCATCGCGACGCCTGGTTCGTCGGCTTCAACGGCGACGTGTCCACCGCGGTGTGGGTCGGATTCGACGACTTCAGTTCGCTGGGGCGCGGCGAGTTCGGCGCCAAGGCCGCGCTGCCGATCTGGATGGATTACATGGGCGCGGTCCTCAAGGACAAGCCTTCCCACTCCCTCGCCATGCCGCCGGGCATCGCCACGGTGCAGATCGACCCGGGTACGGGGCTGCCCTCGCCGGGCGGCATGAACGAGATCATGAAGGTTGAAGACGTCGACCGTCTTCGCGAGCAGGCGACGCAGAAGCAACAGGAGGAACAGCAGGAACACGCCTACGACATCTTCTGACGCGCGCCACGCACCGGCGCGCGCCTGACACACGCACACACCACACGGGGGTGAGTCATGGCACGAGGCGAACACCACAGGATCCATGCCCAGGACCGGACGCAGCGCAATCGCGTCCTCGTCGCCCAGGAGGCGGCACGCCTGATGAGCGAGCATGGCATCCGTGACTTCCACCACGCGAAGCTGAAGGCGGCCGAACGGCTCGGCATCGTCGATACGCAGGCCCTTCCCCGCAACAACGAGATCGAGGACGCGCTGCGCGAACACCAGCGCCTCTTCCACGGCGACACGCAACCGCAGGCCCTGCGCGCCCGCCGCGAGGCGGCTGTGGAGGCCATGCGCTTCCTCCGCGGCTTCGACACGCGGTTGGTAGGCGCGGTGCTCGAAGGCACCGCCGACGAACATTCGGCTGTCTGCCTCCACGTCTACAGCGACGACCCTGAGGCCCCCGGTATGTTCTTGCGCGAGCAGGGCATACCGCTGCAAACGCAGACACGCCGTCTGCGCTGGTCGCCCACGGAACAGAGCGAGCACACCGTGCTGCTGTTCGGGGCGGACGGCATTCCCTTCGATCTCACCGTGCTGCCGATGGACGCGCTGCGTCAGGCACCGATGGACCGGGTGGACGAGCGCCCCATGCGCCGCGCCACGGCGGCCATGGTGCAGGAGTTGCTGGCGGAAGAAGACATCGAGGCGTTCAACGCGTCGACGTGAGTTTGGGGGCCGAAACTAGTTCTGTGGGAGCCGCTTCAGCGGCGATCCCGCGGCAGCGGGCAAGCTTGCCGCAAGCCCCCATCGCCGCTGAAGCGGCTCCCACATAAAAGAAGCCCCGCTTTCGCGGGGCTCTTTTTTTAGCGCTTGTCGCTCGGAACGTAGTCGCGAACGTCGGCGCCGGTGTAGATCTGGCGCGGGCGGCCGATGCGCGATCCCGGGGTTTCGTGCTGCTCGATCCAGTGCGAGATCCAGCCGGACGTACGCGCGATGGCGAACATGACGGTGAACATCTCGGTGGGGATGCCCAGGGCCTTGTAGATGATGCCCGAGTAGAAGTCGACGTTCGGGTACAGCTTGCGCTCGACGAAGTAGTCGTCCTTCAGCGCGGCCTCTTCCAGCTTCATGGCCACGTCGAGCAGCGGGTCGTTCACGCCCAGCTCGTTCAGCACCTTGTGGCACATCTCGCGGATGATCTTCGCGCGCGGGTCGAAGTTCTTGTACACGCGATGGCCGAAGCCCATCAGGCGGAAGGAATCGTTCTTGTCCTTCGCGCGCTTGACCGCCGTCTCGACCTTGTCGGCCGAGCCGATTTCCTCGAGCTGCTTGAGCACGGCCTCGTTCGCGCCACCGTGTGCGGGACCCCACAGCGCGGTGATGCCCGCGGCGATCGACGCATACGGATTGGCGCCGGTCGAACCGACGAGGCGCACCGTGGACGTGGAGGCGTTCTGCTCGTGGTCGGCGTGCAGGATGAAGAGCAGGTCGAGCGCCTTGGCCACCACCGGATTCAGTTCCAGCGGCTCGCTGGGCACTTCGAACATCATGTGCAGGAAGCGCGTGACGTACTCGAGGTTGTTGCGCGGATAGCGCGTGGGCCAGCCGATCGAGTGACGGTAGATGGCGGCGGAGATCGTCGGCATCTTCGCGATGAGGCGGATGGCGGCAAGCTTGCGGTCTTCCGGGTTATCGACGTCGAGCTTGTCGTGGTAGAACGCCGACAGCGAGGCGATGGAGCCGGCAAGCATGGCCATCGGGTGCGCGTCGTGGTTGAAGCCGCGCAGGAAGAACTTGAGGTTCTCGTGCATCATCGAGTGATGCGTGATGTCGTGCTCGAACTTCGCGAACTGGTCCTTGTTCGGCAGTTCGCCGTTCAGCAGCAGGTACGAGGTTTCGAGGAAGGTGGACTTCTCGGCCAGCTGCTCGATCGGGTAGCCGCGATAGAGCAGGACGCCCTTGTCGCCGTCGATGTAGGTGATGGCGCTCTTGGTGCTGGCGGTGCTGCCGTAACCCGGATCGTAGGTGAAGTAGCCGGTGTCCTTGTACAGCGTGCCGATGTCGACGCACTCGGCGCCGAGCGTGCCGCCGATAACCGGCAGTTCGCTCACGGGCTTGTTGGATTCATCGACCAATTTGACGGTTTTGGCGTCGGACACGGCGAGCTCCTCTTCGTCTCTGTTCCCGCCGTTCCGCCAGGCGAAACGACGTAGGGATTTTGGGAAACGGCACCCTGGGGAAGGTGTCGTACCGGCCGCTACGTGCGGCCGAAGTTCCCCATTATCGCACAGCGGTAGTTCAAACGTCCGTTAGAGGTTCGTGTGCGCGGGACGCAAAAAAGACACGGGGCAAGCTTCGGCTCGCCCCGTGTCCTCGATCCTCGCGAAACGCCACCCCGCAGGCGGCGCGCGGATGTAAAGCTTCTTACTTCTTGCCGTAGCGCTGACGGAACTTGTCGACGCGGCCGCCGACGTCCAGCGTCTTCTGCTTGCCCGTGTAGAACGGGTGCGAGTGGCTGGTGATATCGAGCTTGATCACGGGATATTCGTTACCGTCTTCCCACTTGACGGTTTCCTTGCTGGACATGGTCGAACGCGTGAGGAACGCGAAGTCGGACGAGAGGTCCTGGAAGACCACCGGCTGGTAGTTCGGGTGGATGTTCTCTTTCATGGCTTGAACCTGAGAAATAGCGGGGTGAAAAGAGCGGCATTGTAGCCAGCGCCCGGCCGCTTGGCAACCGGCCGGAGGCTGCGGAATCAGGGAACGCCCAGGGCCCGGGCGATCAGGTCGCCGAAGCGGGCCTGGTCCACCTCCAGCACGATCCGGGCATTGGCCTTGCCGCCCAGCCGGCGATGCCAGTCCACCACGGTGGCGCCGCGAGTGAGCCGCCCGTCGAGTTCCACGGCCACGTGGCGGGTTTCCGCCCGCTCCACGATGGCGGGGTCCAGTGCCACGGCCATGGCCAGCGCGTCGGCCGCGATGAAGCCGGTGCGCTCGTGTTCGGCGTTGAAGCGCCTCGCGGTGCCGAAGATCTTCTCGAAGAAGGCGGCCCGGCGGTCGCCCGAGGCAACCCAGCGTTCGTAGAGGTCGTCCGGGAATGCGTGGCGCACCGTGGCTTCCCAGTCCACGAGATCGAACATCGGGAACGCCTCGAAGACCACGTGCGCGGCTTCCGGGTCGAACCCGATGTTGAACTCGGCCGGCACCTTGCCCGTGTTGCCGTGGCCGGTCACGGCGCCGCCCATGATCACCAGCCGCTTCACGCGCTCCGGCAGGGTCGGGTCCAGGCGCACGGCGAGCGCCAGGTTGGTGAGGGGCCCGAGGGCGACGAGGGTGAGTTCACCCGGACGCTCGCGGGTGAGCCTGAGCAAGGCCAGCGCCGCGTGCTCGGCCTCGGCCGCATGGGCCGGCTCGGCAAAACCCACGTCGCCGAATCCGTCCGCGCCGTGCACGAAGGCGGCGTCTTCGTCGGGCTCGCGCACGAGGGGCGAGGGACAGCCGGCGAAGACAGGGGTGCGCGCGCCGAGAAGATCGACCAGGGTGCGGGCATTACGCACGGTATGACCGAGGCCGACGTTGCCCGCGGCGACGGTAAGCGCGGCCACGTCCGCGTGTTCGTGCGCCATGAGGATGGCCAGCGCGTCGTCCACGCCGGGGTCGGTGTCGATCAGCAACGGAACTCGGTTCATCGTCGATGGCTTTCCGTAAAGGCCGCACAGCATAGCGCCCGCCGACGGATCAGGCACCCTGCGCCGCCGGCTCGGTACGCGCGCCGAAGTCGAAGCCGAGTTCGCGCGTGACCTGCTCCACGCCGGCGCAGAGGGCGTCCAGCGCGGGCGTACGCGCCGCGATGCGGGAGCGGAGGTCGAGCGTACACGCGAGGCCGGCCTGCAACAGGTCCGCGTGGGCGACGTGCAGCGTATCGGCCTGCATTCCGGACAGCAGCCCCGCGTCGCGAAGCGTGTCGATCAGCACGCTGCTGGCCGGCGTATCCAGGATGGACGGATGCGACGACGCATGCGCAAGCACCATGCCCTGCAGGATGAACTCGATGTCGATCAATGCGCCCCTGCCCTGCTTGAGATCGATGCGCGTGGCGTCGGACCGATCGCGCTCGCCCCGCCAGCGCGCGCGCATCGCGCCGACCTCCGCGCGGACGCGCTCCGGATCGCGCGGGGTGGCGAGGATATCGCGGCGAATGGCCGAGAGCGCTTCGCCGATGACGGGATCGCCCGCCACGGGGCGCGCACGCAACAACGCCTGGTGCTCCCACGTCCATGCGCGATCGCGCTGGTAAGCCTCGAAGGCGTCGACACTGGCCACGAGCAGACCCTTCGAGCCATCGGGGCGCAGGCGGGTGTCCACTTCGTAGAGGTGTCCCGCATGCGTCTGCGCGCTCAGCCAGTGCATGACGCGCTGTGCGAGGCGCTGGTACCAGCGGGTGCCGTCCACGGGGCGGGGACCGTCGCTCATCGCGTTTGCGCGTTTTCCGTCGTACACGAAAACAAGGTCGAGGTCGGACGCGAAACCGAGTTCTTCTCCACCCAGGCTGCCGTAGCCGAGCACCGCGAAGCCGCTGCCTTCGCCGGGTAGCCGGCCGTGCTGCGCCGTGAGTTCGCGCGTGGCGAGCGCGACGATCGCCGCGATCACAGCCTCGGCCAGACCCGCGAGGCGGCGCGCCGTGGCGGTGGCGTCGGCGCGGCCGTCGTTGAACGCCAGCCCCAGCCGGAAGGCGATGCTGGAGCGGAATTCGTTGATGCGTTCGAGCTCCCGTTCCGCGTCGCGCTCATCGAGCGCGCCCAGGGTCCGGGCGATGTCGGCAGAGATGTCGGCGCGCTTCAGCGGCAGCTGGTCGATGCGCGGGTCCAGCACGTCGTCGAGCAGCAAGGGCTGTGCGATCACCCGCTCCGCGAGAAACGCGCTGTCGGCGAAGACGGTGGCGACACGCCGGCGCGCATTCGGCTGTTCGTCGAGCAGCGCAAGGTAGGACGAGCGGCGCGCCACCGCCTGCACGAGACGGAGAAGACGAAGGAGGCTGGCGGCGGGCGCCACGGATTGGTGTGCCGCGTCGATCAACTGGGGCATCAGGCGTTCCAGGCGTTCCGCCGACCGCGCCGACATCGACCGCACGGACGCCGCGCGGGGAAGCTTCACCAGTTCGTCGGCCACCTCGCGGCCCGGCACGAAACCCGCCTCCTCCATCATGGCGTCGGTCAAGGTCTCGTCGCGCGCCGCCTTCCACAGCGCGACGTCCGCAACCGGGACCGAAGCCTTGTCCCCAGCATCGGGCATGAGCACCGCTGCGAATTCCGCGGACACCTCGTCGCGATGCTTGGCCAGTTCGACCGCCAGCTCGTCCCAGGAGGCGTGCCCCATGCCGAGCGCGAGCCGCTCGCGCGACAATTCGTCGTCCGGAATGTCGTGTGTCTGCGCATCGCGCAGCATCTGCACGCGGTTCTCCAGCCGGCGCAGGAAGACATACGACGCCCGCAACGACTTCGCGCGCGCCGCCGGAATGTACCCGCGCGCCTCGCACGCACGCAGCGCAGGCAAGAGCCCGCGCACGCGCAATGCGGGATCGCGCCCACCGCGGATCATCTGCGTGAGCTGCACGATGAATTCGATCTCACGGATGCCGCCGGGGCCGAGCTTGAGGTTGCCCGCCAGGTCCTTGCGGGCCACCTCGGCGTCGATCAGCGCCTTCATCTCGCGCAAGCCGGCGAAAGCCGTGTAGTCGAGATAACGGCGGTAGACGAACGGACGAAGCATGTCCTGCAATTCGCGCCCCGCCACGCGGTCGCCGGCGACCGGACGTGCCTTGATCCAGGCGTATCGCTCCCAGTCCCTTCCTTCACGCTGGTAGTACTGTTCCATCGCCGAGAACGGCAGGGCCAGGCGTCCGGACTGCCCGAACGGACGAAGGCGAAGATCCACCCGCGCGCAAATGCCGTCCACCGTGGGCTCGGCAAGCAGCCGCACGAGCTGCCTCGCCTCGCGTACGAAATATTCGCCGTTGTCCAGCGGGCGCGAGCCGTCCGTTTCGCCACCCGAGGCGTAGGCGAGCACGAGGTCGATGTCCGAGGAAAAATTCAGCTCGTTGCCGCCGAGCTTGCCGAAACCGAGGATCACCATGCGCTGGGCGTGGCCCGAGGCATCGCGCGGGCGTCCGTAACGCGCATGCAGCGACGCCTCCGACCAGCGCAGGGCCACCTCGAGCAACGTCTCATAGAGCGCACTGGTCGAAGAGAGCGTGTCGTCCAGCTCGTCCAGACCGTTTACGTCGCGGAAGACGATGCGAACCGCCTCCGCATGCCGAAACCGGCGAAGCACGGCCATGCAGCGCTCTTCGTCGTCCGGAAGCTCGAGCGTCGCGCCGCGCGTTGCCGCGTCGGCGTTCGCGCGAAAACGCTCCAGGCCGGCGGGCGAAAGCAATTCCGGCTGCCGTCGCAGGATGTCGAAGGCGAAATCCGAAGCGAGGAGCGTGCGCCGGATCCGCTCGGCGACGCCGGCGTCGTCATGGACAGGAATACGGGCCGCGCGGCAGGCCGCCATGAGGTCGGCGTAGCGCTGATCGATAAGCGTGCGCAGCGAGTCGCTCTCACGCCGGGCTGGGACTGGACTGGTCATCCGCCGCATTGTGCCTCAGGCCATGGCTTGGCCGAAGCCGCGCCCCGCCCGGCGCCCGCCGGGCCCGCCGGGCCCGCCGCAACGGCGCATGAACCCTTTCCACTCCCCGGACAACGCATTCATGTCAGCTACGTTACAGTCCCATGCCCTGAAGGCGCGGGCGCGACTGCTAAGAGGATGTGATGACGGCCGATTCCAACCATTGGCGAGACCTCGCGGGCCGCGTGGCGCTGCCGCTGTGCCTCGCCGTCGCCTTCATCCTCTATACCGGTTTCCTCGACGGGAACCCCGGCGTGGCCAGCCTGGAGTGGTCCTCGCGCCCGTTGCACCTGCTGGCCAACGCGTTTCCGGGCCTGCTTCTGGCCAGTCTGCTCCTGGTACTCACCCGCCGCCCCTGGCTTTCGTTCGGCATCGCCTTCATGGCGCAGGGCGCCGTGCTCGTGGTGAGCGACATCAAGATGAAGAACCTGGGCTCCCCGCTGCTCCCTTCGGACTTCCGCATGGTCGGGCAGTTGAAGAACGGCGGCGCGCATCTCCTTGGCGGCTACCTGCCGTCCAGCCCGCTTCCTTATCTGGCCATCCTTGCCGTGATCGGCCTCGTCGTTCTCGCCGCCCGCTTCGAGCCACCGCTGTTCGCTCGGCGCACGCGCGGGCGCCGTCTCGTCGCCGGCGTGGCGCTCGTGACCCTGATCGGCACGCTGCTGGCGGGCACGCCGGCATGGTCCGCGCTGTACGACAAGGACCGCCTGGGCCTCCAGCCGTGGTCCGCGGCGGGTAACGCGCATTACAACGGCGTGGTCACCACGATCATGCAGTTCCGGCTGCAGAATGCCGGAAAGAAAAAAGCGAAGCCCGACGCGGCCGAAGCCGGCCGTTTCATCGCCGATAGCGACAGCGACCTGCGCCGGCACATGAGCGCGGCAGCCGAGAACCAGCGGCAGACGCCCGACATCGTGGTGGTACAGAGCGAATCGTTCTTCGATCCGTCCGTCATCCGTGGCATGGAAGGCCAACAGTTCGCCCCGAACCTGCACCGCCTGGCCAGGCATGCCAGCAGCGGCCAGCTGCACGTGCCGACGTACGGTGGCGGCACGATCCGCACCGAGTTCGAAGTGCTGACCGGGCTTTCGCTGCGCTACTTCCCGGACATGCAGTTCCCTTACCTGCAGATGCACAGCGGCGTGGTTCCGAGCATGGTGCGCACGCTCCGTTCGCACGGCTACGAAACCATCGCGGTGCACGGCAACGACGCGGGGTTCTGGAACCGCACGGCTGCCTTCAAGTCGCTGGGCTTCGACCGCTTCGTGTCGCAGCCGGACTTCCCGAAGGATTACAGGAAGGACGGTGCCTACATGGCAGACAGCGCCATGACCGACGAGATCATGAACCAGCTACGCGATTCGGGGCCGCCTCGCTTCGTCTTTGCCATCAGCATGGAAGCGCACGGACCGTACGACAACTCCGCCAACATCGACACGAAGGAACGCGATGCCATTCCGGCACCGGAAGGCATCAGCAACGAGGCGAAGCTGCAGTTCCGCAACTACGTCTACCACATGCGCCACGCCGATGCGGAACTGGGCCGGCTCGCCGATCTTCTGAAGCATCGCGAGCGTCCGACCCTGCTGCTGTTCTACGGCGACCACCTGCCGGCGCTCACGGAAACCTTCGACAAGGTGGGTTTCGCGGGCGGTTCCAACATGTTCAACCAGACGGTGCCTTACATCCTCATCGACGCGCACGGCGATGGCCCCGCGCCAGCGAAGGAAGATGTCGCCGCCTGGATGCTCCCGGGCAAGCTGCTCGAACAGGCAGGCGTGCACGACGACGCCTATTTCGCCCTCACCCAGGTGGTGGCACCGAAACTCGCCGCGCTCACGCACGCACCGGAAGCCCCGACGCCCGCGGAAGACCCCATGCAGAAGTACGCCGACATCTCGATGAGCAATGTGGCGATGCTGCGACTGAAGCGAAAGCTCGACCCGCTACTGGCACAGTATGCGGCACCTGATGCAGGCGCCATCGCGCAGCGACGCAGTGCGATCGAGCAAGGCGCGGCCGAAGGCGCGGGGCAGTAGTTGCCCTAAGTTAATAGTAATTCCTTCTCGCAATGCGTCCTCAAGGTTAAATCGGACCGAGGGAACGCAACGCACGTTAATACATACCCTTGCCGCACTTGATCATCGTCGAGATAGCTTTGATCGCTCTGATCTACCTTGCCGCTTATTAACTTCGCGACGCAAGCGCTGCAGGCGCCGACTCTGCATATGTAGGGTAAACCTATTCCTTGAGCTTCGGCCGCCTCCAAAATGCGCTCGTCATCGGGCACGTCTATTGTCGCGTCGAGCCCTTCTTCCGCGTTTTGCAGTTTCACTTTGTATTTCATGTCCTCGCCCCGTCCTTGTCGATGAAGTTCTCTAGAGGAATGCCCGCGAAGTCGGAAATACTCCCGCTCAAATGACAGCGCCATGAATCTCGCCCGCTGGCCGGCAAGATTCGAACGTCGTCACGGACAACGAAGGGTTTTGTGACATCCGAATCCACCTCCGCCGAAAGCGGAGCCGCTTCCATGAGGCAGCCAGCATGATTGAGGTTGTCCCGCCGATGGCAATCCACCAAGCCCGCTCGCATTTTTTCGTTGAAGACGAAGGAACTCCCGATGCGTTCGCGCTCCCAAACTGGAGAGGTGCTGCCCTGGAGCGGAATCGCTACGGCGTCCACCGCATGCCTCGGCAGCTCTGGGAAGCAATCCGCGTGGCTGTGCCTGAAGCTACTTGTCTGGTTTGTGGTTATGCGCCGATAGGTCAGCCCGAACCGCCAGATGTACTCGTTAAGATGGACTGGGATGCATTCGCTGCAGACGAGCAAAATCCCGCCCGCGTTTCTCCCGAGTGGGTCGCCTATGACCGCAACGGACGCATGGCGATCCTTGCAGGCTTCGATGTCACCATTGTGGGCTTCCCGTTTGCCGTTGCCGACGAGGTCGATCAGATTCTCTTAAGGGAAGGAAAGAACCTTCGCGAATTGACTCGCGGCGATTTTGGCCATGAGGATCAATGGCCTTTCCTGGCGACTGTCATGAAGTAATACCGTCCTGTTGCGTCTCGCGAAACGATCAGCGCGCACAGGGTGTGCTCCCAAAGGTATTCCCACATGCTGGCGCCAGCGTGTCGCATAAATGACATAGCGAGACACGACATGGCACGCCTGCACGTAGTCGCTTTTCATGCGACCACGGCAGGCAACAGTGAGCTATCGACCTATCGCAAGAACACTGCCTTGAACGCTCGCCATGTGAGGCAGATCGCCAGGTGAGCTGGAAGAATGCGCTCCAATGTCCAAATGATCAGCGACGTATCGCCCGCCTGCGAGATAGCGCCGCTGCCATAGCCACCCAAAAGCTCCACGATCAAACTTCTCGGTGGGATATCGGCGGGACTCGTGATCGCCTCCATGACAATGACAACGATCGACACAAACAGTATCCAGATCACCCACAGAACGGGCGTCAGAAAACGCCTCATACGACGATCACTTGACCATACGCCTTCATGTCAGCACACGGCATATCGAACATCTCTTGAGAGAGAATGATTTGCCGGAGTGAAAGGAAATCATGCATGAACGGCAGCGTGATACATCCGGCACTTTGTCCGGTCCACCCGGATGGATGCAGCCGAAATTGCCCGCGCATGACGCTCTCACAAAATGTGTGGTCGTCGGTCTTCGGGTCATCGGCATAGAGTGCGAACCACCAGTTCGCCTTCTTGAACTTGTCCTTCAACTCACCCAGGCGCCCACCGGATTCCCGGTCAACGATGTAATACGTTCCCCGTGGAATTGGGCCATTCGGGACGCACTGTTGCAAGACAGTATTGATGCGCCCTTCTTCGCCAGAGAAGGCAGGGAAACTGCTCGCGCCGACCGTTAGCGTACTTATGGGCAGATTGTTCAGCCGAAACCGGCAAGTAAGCATTGTGACACTCCTTCTTGTTTGATGTTCTTCCGTTAGTCGCTTGAGAAAATCGGACATTCCAATCTCCCAAAACCGACGAAGGAGCCCCGCTTGCGCGGGACTCCTTCGCTTGTAACGCACAGATGGAGAGCGGGACTTAGAAGTCCATGCCGCCCATGCCACCCATGCCGCCCGGACCACCGTGGGCGTGGCCTTCGTCCTTCTTCGGCAGCTCGGTCACGGCCGCTTCGGTCGTGATGATCGAGCCGGCGACCGAGGCCGCGAACTGCAGGGCCGAACGGGTCACCTTGGTCGGGTCCAGGATGCCGAAGGCGATCATGTCGCCGAACTCGCCGTTCGCGGCGTTGTAGCCGAAGTTACCCTGGCCGTCCTTCACCTTGTTGAGCACCACCGACGGCTCTTCGCCGGCGTTGGCGACGATGGCGCGCAGCGGCGCTTCCAGCGCGCGACGGGTGATGGCGATGCCGAGGTCCTGGTCCTGGTTCTTGCCCTTCAGGCCGTCCAGCGCCTTGAGCGAACGGATCAGGGCCACGCCGCCGCCCGGGACCACGCCTTCCTCGACGGCTGCACGCGTGGCGTGCAGGGCGTCTTCGACGCGGGCCTTCTTTTCCTTCATCTCGACTTCCGTCGCGGCGCCGACCTTGATGACGGCCACGCCGCCAGCCAGCTTCGCCACGCGCTCCTGCAGCTTCTCGCGGTCGTAGTCCGAAGAGGTCTCTTCGATCTGCGCCTTGATCTGGCCGATGCGCGACTGGATGCGCTCGGCTTCGCCGGCGCCGTCGATGATCGTGGTGTTTTCCTTGGTGATCACGACGCGCTTGGCGCGGCCCAGATCGTTGATGGTGGCCTTGTCGAGCTGCAGACCCACTTCCTCGGAAATGACCACGCCGTTGGTGAGGATGGCGATGTCTTCGAGGATGGCCTTGCGACGGTCGCCGAAGCCCGGCGCCTTGACGGCGGCGACCTTCACGATGCCGCGGATCGTGTTGACGACGAGGGTGGCCAGGGCTTCGCCCTCGACTTCCTCGGCGACGATCAGCAGCGGCTTGGCTGCCTTGGCGACGGCTTCGAGCACCGGCAGGAGCTCGCGGACGTTCGAGATCTTCTTGTCGTGGATGAGGATGAACGGATCGTCCAGTTCAACCTGCTGCGACTGCTGGTTGTTGATGAAGTACGGCGACAGGTAGCCGCGGTCGAACTGCATGCCTTCGACGACGTCGAGTTCGTTCTCGAGGCCCGAGCCTTCCTCGACCGTGATCACGCCTTCCTTGCCCACCTTCTTCATCGCGTTGGCGATGATGTCGCCGATGTCGGCGTCGGAGTTGGCCGAGATGGTACCGACCTGGGCGATGGCCTTGTCGTCGGCGGTGGGGTTCGAGAGGCTCTTCAGCTCGCCGACGGCGGCGGCGACGGCCTGGTCGATACCGCGCTTCAGGTCCATCGGGTTGATGCCGGCGGCAACGGCCTTCAGGCCTTCCTGGATGAACGCCTGGGCGAGAACGGTCGCGGTCGTGGTGCCGTCACCGGCCACGTCGGACGTCTTCGAGGCGGCTTCCTTCACGATCTGCGCGCCGATGTTCTCGTACTTGTCGGCCAGCTCGATTTCCTTGGCGACCGAGACGCCGTCCTTGGTGACGGTGGGGGCGCCGAAGCTCTTCTCGAGCACGACATTGCGGCCCTTCGGGCCGAGAGTGACCTTGACGGCGTTGGCGAGGGTGTTCACACCCTTGAGCATGCGCGAGCGCACGTCTTCGCTGAAGCGGACTTCTTTAGCTGCCATGATTGAGTTCCGTAAAGAGTAAGAAGGTAAACAGTAAGTAGGAGCGAGGAGCGAAACGGCGAAGCGTCAGCTTTTTACGGTTGACGGTTCACTCTTCACGCTTCACGCCTCCAGAATCGCCACGATGTCGTCTTCCTTCAGGAAGACCAGCTCTTCGCCGTCGATCTTGATTTCCTGGCCGGCGTACTTGCCGAACAGGACGGTCTCGCCTTCCTTCACCGACATCGGGCGGACCGAGCCGTTTTCCAGGATGCGGCCGTTACCGGCGGCGATGACCTTGCCGCGGGTCGGCTTCTCGGTGGCGCTGTCGGGGATGACGATGCCACCGGCCGAAACACGCTCTTCCTCGAGACGCTTGACGATGACGCGATCGTGCAGCGGGCGCAGTTTGCTCATGACTTCTCCAACCATGTGATTGACAGACAAGGAAATTAGTACACCCTGTTAGCACTTGGCCAGGGTGAGTGCCAGAATTTTAGCCAAAGGTCCCACCGATCAGGAAGGCCCTTCGATCACCGACAGATGGCGCCGTGCGATACCCGTTCAAGGGCACCGGTGCAAAAAAGACGCGGCCGAGGGGGCACAATGGTCGTCATGTCCCAGCCTGTCGCCATCCTTATCGCCTGTCCGCAAGGCGAACCGGCCGCCGCCCTGGCGCGCGGCCTCGTCGAGGCGGGTCTCGCCGCCTGCGTGAACCACCTGCCGGGCATGCGGTCCACTTACCGCTGGAAAGGCGAGGTGGTCACCGACGGCGAAGACCTGCTGATCGTGAAAACGGTCCGCGAGGCCTTCCCCGACGTCGAGGCTTTCGTCCTCGCCAACCATCCCTACGAGGTGCCCGAGGTGGTCGCCCTGCCTCTGGTGGAAGGCCACGCGCCTTACCTCGCCTGGCTGGAGGCCGGGGTGCCCACGACACGTGCAAGCCAATCCGGAATCCCCCGGTCATAATGACCGACGTTGTCGCGGTTTCGTCGCCGTATCGATCCATGGAGTCGACATGATGTCTGTTGTCCGCCGCGCGCTGCTCCTCGCCGCCGGCCTCGGTCTGTTCGCCGCCCTTCCGGCCCTTGCCCAGGATGAGCAGGATCTCCTGCCCGTCACCCAGGCCTTCCATCTCACGACGGACGCCAGCCAGCCGGGCACGGTGAAGCTCCATTGGCGCATCGCGCCGGACTATTACCTCTATCGCGGGCGAATCAAGATCGCCGCGGCGGACCCGGCGGCGGTGAAGCTCGGCGAACCGAGCCTTCCCAACGGCCTGAAGGAGCACGACGAGTACCTGGGCGACGTCGAGATCTACCACGGCGACATCGAGGCCACGGTGCCCTACACCCTGGCCGACGCAGGTGCAAAGACGATTGCGCTCAACGTCCAGTACCAGGGCTGCCACGAGGTCGAGCCGAAGATCTGCTACCCGCCGAACACCGAGCATCTGACGCTGACGATCGGGGGGCCTTCCACCATCCCCACGGCGGCAGCCGCCACGCCGCCCGCCAATGCCGCGGCGCTGCTCGGCGCCCCCGTGGCGGTCACGCAGGGTAGCGAAGCACAGCCCCTGCCCGCCGAGCAGGCCTTCCGCTTCGAGGCGTTGGTAAAGGACCACGGCAGCCTCCTGCTGCGCTGGACGATGCCAAAGGATTACTACCTGTACCGCGACAAGACGCAGATCGCCGTGGTCTCCCCTGCCGGCGTGAGCGCCGGCGAACCGGACTGGCCCAGCGGCACCGCGCACCACGACGAGCACTTCGGCGACACCATCGTCTACTTCGACCAGGTGGAACTGCCCGTCCCCCTGGAAGGCGCCGCGAAGGCCACCTCCCTGGCCGTGGACGTGTCCTACCAGGGCTGCCTGGAAAACGGCATCTGCTATCCGGTGATGAAGCGCCGCGTGAACGTGGACCTCGCGGCCGGAACGGCCTCGGTCGGCAGCGCCACCGAGACGCCACAGCCCGCCGCCGCTCCCGCCGAGGTGGCCCCGACGCCGCCCCCGCCGGGCATGGCGCCGGGCGGCGATGCGCCGGTCGGATTCATCGCCGCCATCGGTCTCGCACTCCTCGGCGGCCTGGTGTTGAACCTCATGCCCTGCGTGCTGCCGGTCCTTTCGCTGAAGGCAGTCACCGTGCTGGAAAGCGGCGAGAGTCACGCGGCCGCACGCCGCCACGCGCTCTGGTACACGGCCGGCGTGCTCGTGGCCTTCGCCGTGCTCGGCCTGATCATCGTCGGCATCCGCGCCGCGGGCCACGGCATCCAGTGGGGCGCGCAGTTCCAGCAGCCGCTGGCCATCGGGGTGCTCGTCTACGTGATGCTCGCCGTGGGCTTGTCGATGTCCGGCGTGTTCGAGATCGGCGGTTCGCTCGGCGGCGTGGGTAGCGGGCTGGCCGCACGCTCGGGCCGTTCGGGCGACTTCTTCACCGGCGTGCTCGCCGTGGTGGTCGCCAGCCCGTGCACGGCACCGTTCATGGGTTCGGCCATCGCCTTCGCCTTCGCGGCGCCGTTGACCGTGGCCTTCCTGATCTTCCTCGCATTGGGCCTGGGCCTTGCGCTGCCCTTCCTCGTGATCGGCTTCGTGCCCGCGGTCGCGCGGCTGCTGCCGCGACCGGGGCGCTGGATGGAAACGCTGAAGCAGGCGCTGGCCTTCCCGATGTACCTCACTGCGGTGTGGCTGCTGTGGGTGCTGACGAAGCAGCGCGGCGCGGATGCCGCCGCGCTCGTGCTGGCTGGTGGCGTGCTGCTGGCCATGGCGCTGTGGTGGTACGGCCGCAGCCGCGGCGGCCGGGCGCTGTCCTGGGTGTTCACCGGCGTGCTCGCCTTGGGCGCCGCCGCCGCCCTCTGGACGGTGCACGGGCTCCCCGCACCGCAGACGGTCACCACGGCGGCGGACGGCTCGGTGCCCTACTCGCCCGCGAAACTCGCCGAATTGCGCGCCGCCGGCACACCGGTGCTGGTCGACATGACCGCCGACTGGTGCATCACCTGCAAGGCGAACGAGCATGCGGTGCTGGACACGGACGCCTTCCGCGCTCTCCTGAAACGTACCGGCACCGTCTACATGAAGGGCGACTGGACCGACGTGAACGCCACCATCGCCGCCTTCCTCGAGCAGTACCACTCCGTGGGCGTGCCGCTCTATGTGGTGTACCCGAAGGGCGGCGGCGAAGGCACGAAGCTGTCCACCGTGCTTACCTACGACACCGTGGAGAAGGCGCTCGAGGCAGCCGCCCGGCCATGATCCGTAGCCCGACGTTCTTGATCGTCGCCCTGGCCGTCGCCGCGGCAGCGACAGGCCTCTATCTCGAACACCGGCGCCTCCATCCACCGCCGCCGCAGGGCATCACGGTGGCCGACGTGGGCGACTTTCCGCCCGACGCCACCTTCCTCACGGTCGACGGCAAGCCACGCCAGCTCTCGGACTGGCGCGGCAAGCGCGTGCTGGTGAACTTCTGGGCCACCTGGTGCGCACCCTGCCGGCGCGAGATGCCCTTGCTGAGCGAGAACGCCGTGCGCTACAGAGACCGGAACGTGGCCGTCGTCGGTGTCGCCGAAGACACCGCCGGGGCCGTGCGCGGTTTTCTCGCCTCGCGTCCGGTGGCGTACCCCGTGCTGCTTGCCGATACGGACGCGCCTGGCGGCTCGCTTTCATTCGGCAACATGCGCCGCGTGTTGCCTTATAGCGTTCTCATCGGTACCGACGGGCGTATCGTGCGGCGCAAGCTGGGCACCTTCAGCCAGAAAGAACTCGACGAATGGCTAGCCACACCACCATGAACGCCCCGCCCTCGCACGACGAAGCCATCGAGGCCACGCGCCTCTGGCTGGAACACGCCGTCATCGGCCTCAATCTCTGTCCGTTCGCCAAGGCGGTGCAGCGGAAGGGCCAGGTGAGGTATGTCGTAAGCGACGCGCAGCAACCGCTGCAACTGCACGCCGATCTGGTGCGCGAGCTCGAACTGCTGCGCGACACCGATCCCGAGGCGGTGGACACCACGCTCCTGATCCACCCCTTCGTGCTCGCCGACTTCATGGATTTCAACGAATTCCTGGAAGTCGCGGATGCCGCGGTGGCCGACCTGCAGTTGGAAGGGGATATCCAGGTGGCCAGCTTCCACCCGGATTTCCAGTTCGAGGGCACGGCGGCCGACGACATCACCAACTACACGAACCGTTCGCCTTTCCCCACCCTGCACCTGTTGCGCGAAGCCAGCATCGACCGCGCGGTAGCCGCGTTCCCCGACGCCGCCGCGATCTTCGAGACGAACATGGAAACGCTGGAGAAGCTGGGGCACGAGGGGTGGCGGGAGCTGTTTTCCTGATCGTCTTGCTTGGGAGCCGCTTCAGCGGCGATGGGTGCTTGCCACAAGCCGGCCCGCTGCCGCGGGATCGCCGGCGAAGCCGGCTCCCACAGTGTTGAGGGTTCCAAGGCAAGCCAAACCATACGGCTGCGTGTGGAAAGTCTCGATCTCCAGCGAACTGCGCCGAACTCCATCGAACTGGACAACCTGCGGCGACAGGCGCACACTGCGCCGCGAACCGGGGGAGCCGGACCCGCTAAAAGGTGAACAGTGGCCAGGATCCTCGTCCTGCACGGACCCAACCTCAATCTGCTCGGAGTGCGCGAACCTTCGGTGTATGGCCGCGAGACCCTGGCCGACATCAATACGTCGCTCCAGACCCGCGCCCAGGCAGCCGGTCACGACCTGGGCTGGTTCCAGTCGAACGCGGAGCACGAACTGGTAGGCCGCATCCACCAGGCGCGCGACGAAGGCACGGCCTGGATCCTGCTGAATCCGGCGGCCTTCACTCACACCTCGATCGCCCTGCGCGACGCGCTGGCCGGGGTGGCCATTCCGTTCATCGAAATCCACCTGTCGAACCCGCACGCCCGCGAGCCGTTCCGGCACCACTCCTATGTGTCGGACATCGCAGCCGGCACGATCTGCGGTTTCGGGGGCGACAGCTACCGTCTGGCACTGGAAGCCGTCCTGCTCCGACTCGCCGTCCCGGCGGCCTGAAAAATCCTTTCGTGGCGCGCCCGGCGCGCCCGCCCCACCACCAGAAGGTTTGTCCCATGGACCTGCGCAAGATCAAGAAACTCATCGACCTGCTCGAGGAATCCAACCTCGCCGAGCTGGAAATCAAGGAAGGCGAGGAAGTGGTCCGTCTCTCGCGCGTGCCCAAGGGCGGCGTCGCCGTGGCCGCACCGCAGATGATCGCCGCGCCCGTGGCGCCGGCACCCGCCGCGGCCGCACCGGCCGCCGCGCCGGCCGCCCCCGCCGCCGAACCCGGCCTGCCGCCGGGCCATGTGGTGAAGGCCCCCATGGTGGGCACCTTCTATGCCGCCTCGACGCCGGGCGCTCCGGCGTTCGCCAGCGTGGGCCAGCAGGTGAAGGCCGGCGAGACGCTGGGCATCATCGAAGCCATGAAGATGTTCAACCAGATCGAGGCCGACGTTGCCGGTACCGTCGTCGCCATCCTGGTCGAGAACGGCCAGCCGGTGGAATTCGACGAACCGATGTTCGTCATCGCCTGAGGCCACGACGCATGCTCGAGAAGGTCGTCATTGCCAACCGCGGCGAAATCGCGCTGCGGGTGCTGCGCGCGTGCAACGCGCTCGGCATCAAGACGGTCGCGGTGCATTCCACCGTCGATCGCAACCTCAAGCACGTCGGCCTGGCCGACGAATCGGTATGTATCGGCCCGGGCCCCTCGGCCGAGAGCTACCTCAACATTCCGGCGATCATCGCCGCGGCGGAAATCACCGACGCCGGAGCAATCCATCCGGGGTACGGCTTCCTGTCGGAAAACGCCAACTTCGCCGAACAGGTGGAGAAGTCGGGCTTTGTCTTCATCGGCCCCACGGCCGACGTGATCCGCCTGATGGGCGACAAGGTGGAAGCCATCCGCGCCATGAAGGCCGCGGGCGTGCCGTGCGTGCCCGGTTCCGGCGGCCCGCTCGGCGACGACGTGGACGAGAACATCCGCATCGCCCGCGAAATCGGCTACCCCGTGATCATCAAGGCTGCGGGCGGCGGCGGCGGTCGCGGCATGCGCGTGGTGCGCACCGAGGCCCACCTCGCCAACTCCATCGTGATGACGAAGCAGGAAGCCAAGGCGGCTTTCAGCAACGATCAGGTCTATATGGAGAAGTTCCTGGAAAATCCGCGGCACGTGGAAATCCAGGTGCTCGCCGACGGCCAGGGCAACGCCATCCATCTCGGCGAACGCGACTGCTCCATGCAGCGCCGCCACCAGAAGGTGGTGGAGGAAGCGCCGGCACCGGGCATCACGCCGGAACTGCGCGAGCAGATCGGCAAGGTGTGCGTCGACGCCTGCATCCGCATCGGCTATCGCGGCGCGGGTACGTTCGAGTTCCTGTTCGAGAACGGCCGCTTCTACTTCATCGAGATGAACACCCGCATCCAGGTGGAACATCCGGTGACGGAGCTGGTGACCGGCATCGACCTCGTGCGCGAGCAGCTGATGATCGCCAGCGGCCACAAGCTGTCCATTCGCCAGGAAGACGTCGTGCTCACCGGCCATGCCATCGAGTGCCGCGTGAATGCCGAAGACCCGGACACCTTCATGCCGAGCCCCGGCACGGTGAAGCGTTTCGAGGCGCCGGGCGGCCCCGGCGTGCGTGTGGACACGCATCTCTACGACGGCTATCGCATTCCGCCCAACTACGACTCGATGATCGGCAAGATCATCGTGCACGGCCCGGACCGCGCCACCGCCATCGCGCGCATGCGCATGGCCCTGGCGGAAACGGTGATCGAAGGCGTGAAGTGCAATATCCCGCTGCAGCAGCGCATCATGGCCGACGTCGGCTTCCAGCAGGGTGGACAGAACATCCACTACCTGGAAAAGCGCATGGCCGAGCAGAAGGAAACGCCGCCGCCGGTGTGAGAGTCGTGGGATGTGGGAGCCGCTTCAGCGGCGATGGGTGCTCGCGGCCAGCTTGCCCGCTGCCGCGGGATCGCCGCTGAAGCGGCTCCCACAGAAGTCACCGGCCGCTCAACCGGATTTGCGATAGCCGCTGATGCGCACCCAATCCTCCAGCGTGCGCACCTCAAGTCCCTCGAACCACTCGGCGTAGCGCGCCAGCAGTTCCTCGTGCTGGCCGTGCAGGATGCCCGACAGCGCGAACGGCGCACCGGGCTTCACCGCGGCGGCGAAGGTGGGCGCGAGTTCGCCGAGCGGGCCGGCGAGGATGTTCGCCACCAGCAGGTCGGCCAGTGCCTCCGGCGCTTCCCCGGGCAAATAGACGTCCAGATCGCCGTGCACGCCGTTGCGCTCGGCGTTGTCACGCGAGGCCAGCAGCGCCTGCGGATCGTTGTCGATGCCGATGGCGTGCGCGGCACCCAGCTTCAACGCCGCGATGGCGAGGATGCCGGAACCGCAGCCGTAATCGAGCACGTGCTTGCCCGCCAGCTGCTGGCCGTCGAGCCATTCCAGGCACATCGCGGTGGTGGGATGCGTGCCCGTGCCGAAGGCAAGGCCGGGGTCGAGACGCACGACCACGATGCTGCCATCCTCGGGCGGCTCGATGTTCCAGGGGTACACCCACAGCCGGCGCCCGAACGGCATCGGCTTGAACTGGTCCATCCACGCGCGCTCCCAGTCCTGGTCGTCCACCATGCGCCAGCCGATCTGCGCGGGCTCGATGAAGGGCAGGTCGTCGGCGATGGCCGCGGTAAGGCCGCGCTTGTCGGCGTCGGCGTCGAAGAGGGCATTCAGGACGATCTGGTTCCACAGCGGGATCTCTCCCACGCCCGGTTCGAAGATGGCCTCCTCGTCGGGCGTCTCGGCATCGGCGTCCTGCAAGGTGATGGACAGGGCGCCGAGATCTTCCAGCGCGGCTTCGACGCGCGGCTGCTCGGCGGCACGGATCGTCAGGGAAAGTTCGAGCCAGGGCATCGTGGGGCCAGTGCGGGGGAACGGGCCCTCGATTCTACCGGCACGCATGGGCACCGCGCGTTAGACTTCACGGATGTATACGCAGTGCCCGGAATGCCTCACGGTCTACAAGCTGGAAGCGGAACAGCTGGTTCCCGCTTGCGGGTGCCTGCGCTGCGGCCACTGCGACACCGTCTTCAACGCGCTGGGCACGCTTTCGGCGCACCTCCCGCCGGAACCGTTCACCCGGCTGGCCGAGCACGCGCTGGACCAGGCCCCACCGCTGGCCGACGTGGCGGTGTTCCGTCCGCGCCGGGCAACACCCGAGCCCGTCGAGGAGCCACTCGAGACGACATCGGAGCCCGCCGTGGCGGAAGACGCCGGCGAAGACTTCTCGCGGCTGACCTTCACGCCACGTTTCGCGAAGCCGCGGCGACGCTCCTGGCGTACCGCGGCGTGGGTCGCCGTGTGCATGGTGCTCGTCGTTGGCCTCGGCATGCAGCTGGCATGGGCGAAGCGCGATGCGCTCATCGCCGATCCCACGGTGGGCCCGATGATCGAGACCGGCTGCGCGTTCCTTGGCTGCCGCCTGCCGCTGGTGTCCGCGCCCGAACGCCTGCGCCTTCTCGCTCGCGACGTGGAGAAGCATCCCTCCGTGAACGACGGCCTGCTCATCACCGCAAGCGTGCGAAACGATGCCGCATTCGCGCAGCCGTATCCGGTAGTGACCATCGTGCTTTCGGACGCCGACGGAAAGCATCTCGCGATGCGCCGCTTCCAGCCCGAAGACTACGTGGGTGACGCGAGCGCGCGGGCCCGCGGGCTGGCTGCCGGCGCAACCACGGCGATGGTGTTCGAAGTGCAAGACCCGGGCCAGAAGGCCGTCGCTTTCGCCTTCACCTTCGACTGAGCCGTTCGAAAAAATTTCTTTTTGCAAGCCTGCACTTCGTCGTCCGGGGCGAGTACACTCGGTCCCCTTCGCGACGTCCGACCACCCCGACGAGGTGTGTCCGGGCCGCCACCCAAGCGACCATACAACAAGAACCGACCGGAGCACTCGCCCCGGCCTGCGAGAGGGGAATGCCTTGAACGCTGTGAGACTGACTGCTGCCGAGGCTGCGAACGAAACCTCCATGCAGAGCGCCCTCAGCGAATGCGTCAGCCGCACGGTACGTCGTTACCTGGCCGACATCGGCGACACGGAGTGCGGCGAAGGGCTGCATGCCCTCGTCATCCGTGAGGTCGAAGGCCCTCTCCTGCGCGAAGTGCTCTCCTTCCACGACGGCAACCAGAGCCGCGCCGCCGCGGCGCTCGGCATCAATCGCGCCACCCTGCGCAAGAAGCTGGCCGCCCACGGCATCTCCTGATCCGGCCGCCGTCCGCCCGGACGGCTATAATGGCGCGCTTTCCTCCCCCGGATTGCCCATGCCCACGCCCGATCTCGTTCCCGTCCGCCGCGCGCTCGTCAGCGTTTCCGACAAGCAGGGCCTGACCGAACTCGCCCGGCGCCTCGCCGCCGCGAACATCGAAATCCTCTCCACGGGCGGCTCCGCCAAGGCGCTGCGCGAGGCCGGCATTCCCGTCCGCGACGTGGGCGACCTCACCGGCTTCCCCGAGATCATGGCTGGCCGCGTGAAGACGCTGCATCCGCGCGTGCATGGCGGCCTGCTCGGCCGCCGCGGCACCGACGACGCGGTCATGGCCGAGCACGGCATCGTTCCGATCGATCTCCTCGTGCTCAACCTCTACCCCTTCGAGCGCACCGTGGCTGATCCGGCCTGCACGCTGGAAGATGCCATCGAGAACATCGACATCGGCGGCCCCGCGATGCTTCGCGCGGCGGCGAAGAACTGGAACGACGTGGGCGTGCTCACCGATCCCGCGCAGTACGACGACGCACTGGCGGAAATCGAAACCAGGGGCGGCCTCTCGCGCGCCACGCGCTTCCGCCTCGCCGTTGCCGCGTTCAACCGGGTGTCGGATTACGACGGCGCCATCAGCGACTACCTCTCCGGCCTCAGCCTCGACGAGGCGCACACGGCCATTGCCGGCCGCGCCGAATTCCCGGCCCAGTCGAACGGCCGCTTCGTGAAGGTCATGGACCTGCGCTACGGCGAAAACCCGCACCAGGCGGGCGCGTTCTACCGCGACCTCTATCCGGCGCCGGGCACGCTGGCCACCTTCCGCCAGCTCCAGGGCAAGGAACTCTCCTTCAACAACATCGCCGACGCCGATGCCGCCTGGGAATGCGTGCGCCAGTTCGACGCGCCGGCCTGCGTGATCGTGAAGCACGCCAACCCGTGCGGTGTGGCCGTGGCCGCCGATCCCCTGGCGGCCTATGAACTGGCTTATGCCACCGACCCCACCTCCGCCTTTGGCGGCATCATCGCCTTCAACCGTCCGCTCGACGCGGAAACGGCCAGAACGATCCTGAAGCGGCAGTTCGTCGAAGTGCTGATCGCACCGCAGGTATCCGAGGACGCGGTGGCCGAAGCCGCGAAGAAGGCCAACGTGCGCGTGCTGGAAATCCCCCTGGGCGAGGGGCGCAACACGCACGACGTGAAGCGCGTGGGCTCGGGCCTGCTCGTGCAGACCGCCGATCACCGCCAGGTGGGCCGCGACGAACTCAAGGTGGTTAGCAAGCGGCAGCCCACGCCGGCCGAACTCGACGACATGCTGTTCGCCTGGCGTGTCGCGAAAATGGTGAAGTCCAACGCGATCGTCTACGCGAAAGACCACCGCACGATCGGCATCGGCGCCGGACAGATGAGCCGCGTGGTCAGCGCGAAGATCGCCGGCCTGAAGGCCGAGGAAGCCGGCCTCGTCGTGCCCGGCAGCGCCATGGCCTCCGACGCCTTCTTCCCGTTCCGCGACGGCATCGATGCCGCGGCCGCCGCAGGCATCCGTGCGGTGATCCAGCCCGGCGGTTCGATGCGCGACAACGAAGTGATCGCCGCCGCCGACGAACACGACATGGCCATGGTGTTCACCGGAGTGCGCCACTTCCGGCATTGAGCCAGGATTGCGCCAATTCAGCCATTGAACTGTAGGAGCGCGCCCTGCGCGTTTATGCCCGCGTCGGGTACGACATGTTTTTGCACCTGTCTTCAAGCTGGCGCGCCAGCTCCAAGGCATGGCCTCAAAACATGTCGCGCGCAGGGCGCGCTCCTACGATGTGCGCGACGCGTAGCGGCGCGCCAGCACCGCACAAACCATCAGCTGGATCTGGTGGAACAGCATGATCGGCAGCACGATCATGCCCAGCGGATGTCCCGCGAACAGCACCTTGGCGATCGGCACGCCGGCGGCCAGGCTTTTCTTCGAACCGCAGAAGACGATGGTGATTTCGTCTTCGCGGGAGAAGCCCAACGCACGCGAGCCATAGCGCGTCGCCAGCAACGCAAGGGCAAGCAACACGACATTGGCGACGACGAGGCCACCCAGCACCGGCGGCGGCAAGCGGTGCCATAGTCCCTGCAGCACCGCTGCGCTGAAGGCCGTATAGACCACCAACAGAATCGACCCCCGGTCGACGAAGCTCAGCAACCTGGCATGCGCGCGCACCCAGCCGCCGATCCAGTGCTGCGCGATCTGTCCTGCGGCGAACGGAATGAAGAGCTGCACCACGATCGCGCCCACCGAATGCCACGACATGCCGCCATGCCCGGTGCCGGCGATCAACAAGCCGACCAACAGGGGCGAGATGAAGATGCCGAGCAGGCTCGACGCTGACGCCGCCACCACCGCCGCGGGTACGTTGCCGCGGGCGATCGATGTGAAGGCGATGGACGACTGCACCGTGGACGGCAGCGTGCACAGGAACAGGATGCCGAGGTAGAGGTCCGGCGTGACCAGGGGCGCGAGCACCGGTCGCAGCACGAGCCCCAGTACGGGGAAAAGGACGAAGGTGCTGGCAAGCACCGTCGCATGAAGGCGCCAGTTCTTCATGCCCGCCAGCACGGCTTCGCGAGGCAGCTTGGCGCCATGCAGGAAGAACAGCAGCGCGATGGCAAGGTCGGTTGCGATCTCGAAGACGTTGGCCACCGCACCGCGGCAGGGCAGCAGACTCGCCAGCAGCACCGTCAGGACGAGGGAAAGAGTGAAGCCGTCGGGAAGGAAGCGGCGCATGCGGTCGAATGGTCGGCAAAAAGGGAAACATTGCACCCCTTCCGAGCCACAAAGTAAACGCCGAGGAAAGCGCGCCGGTCCGCGAAGGGAGCTTGCCGCAAGCCCTCACTTCCGCTTCAGTCCGGCAGTGGCAGGCTCGGAGGCTTTACGGCAGGAGGGAGCACGATGAGCTACCAGCTGTATTACTGGACGGGCATCCAGGGCCGCGGCGAGTTCGTCCGCCTGTGCCTCGAGGATGCCGGCGCCGCGTACACCGACGTGGCCCGCATCGAGGGCGACGACGTCATGACCCCGTTCCTCGAAGGCGAGCACGCGGGCGCCCTGCCCTTCGCGCCGCCTTTCCTCGTGTCGGGGCGCCTCGTGATCGCGCAGGTGGCCAACATCCTGCACTACCTCGCACCACGGCATGACCTGGTGCCGGACAGCGAATCCACGCGCATTTACGCGCACCAGCTGGAACTGACCATCACCGACCTCGTGGCCGAAGCGCACGACGTGCATCATCCGGTGGCGGGCTCGCTCTATTACGAAGATCAGCGCGAGGAAGCGAAAAAGCGTGCAAAGGACTTCCGCGAGTCGCGCATTCCAAAGTTCCTCGATTACTTCGAGAAAGCGGTGGAGCGCGGCGGCGGAAGGTACCCGCTACGCAGCCATTCCTACGTGGACCTGTCGCTGTTCCAGATCATGGCGGGACTGGAATATGCCTTCCCGAAAGCCATGAAGAAACAAAAGCTGCCGCTGCTGCGCGACCTGGCGAAGCGCGTGGCCGACCGGCCCAATATCGCCGCGTATCTCACTTCCGAAAGGCGCGTGCCGTTCAACACGAACGGCATTTTCAGGCACTACCCCGAGTTGGACGGCTGAGCCATGTGGGAGCCGGCTATGCCGCGGCAGCGGGCCACCTTGTCGCGAGCACCCATCGCCGCTGAAGCGGCTCCCACAAAAAGCTTGCTTGGCTCCCACACAGAGCCTGGTCTCAGTTCGAGCCGGCTGGCTTCGGTGCCTTGCCCCATTCGTAGACCTTGTAGAACACCGGGCTGACCGGGCCGTTCTTCGGATCGTGGATGGGGTTGCCGGACTGGTCGAGCATGTAGGTCTGCGGCACGCCGTTCTTCGGGGTCACCACCACCATGTACGGCTTGCCGCCCATCGTGAACTCGTCGACATGGGTCCCTTCGCGGTCGTATGACCGGCTCAGCGTCGGGGGCGGGTTGCCCTGCGCGTCGGTGCCGCCGTCGTCCTGCATCGAGGGGAGCGCGACGGGCGACTGGGCGCTCCGATTGGCGTCCGACGTGGCCGGGGTGGTCTTCCCGTTCTGCGCCTGATCATAGGGCACGGGGCGCTCGATGGGCTTCTGCCCCGAGCGATCGGGCTCGCCGGCCTTCACGCCCGGATCGTTCAGGCCCGGGGGCGGTGGGGCGGGCTTGAACGAGGAGGCATCCTGCGCGGCGGCGGGTAGGGCCAGGACCAGCGCGAGCGCGGCGGCGAGGGCATGCAAGCGGTTCATGGGGGAAGTCCTCCTTTCGGGACGACGAGGATAACAATTCCCATATGTACGGACATTGATGCCGGACAAGGCCCGCACACGGACGGTTCGCGCGCGGCCGTGAGAGAATCCGGGGATGCCTACGCTCACCCTCATCGACGGGTCCTCGTACCTGTATCGCGCCTTCCACGCGCTGCCTCCCCTGACCAACACCTTCGGCGAGCCCACGGGTGCGCTGTTCGGCATCGTCAACATGCTGCGCACGACGATGAAGGCCGGGTCGGACTATGTGGCCTTCGTATGCGACGCCCCAGGGCGAACCTTCCGCGACGACCTCTACCCCCAGTACAAGGCCAACCGCCCCTCGATGCCCGAGGAGCTGCGCGCGCAGATCGAGCCGATGATGAAGATCGTGGGTGCGCTGGGCTTTCCCATCCTCTGCGTGCCGGGCGTGGAAGCCGACGACGTCATCGGCACCCTGGCCCGCCAGGCCGCGGAACAGGGTATCGACACCGTCATCTCCACAGGCGACAAGGACTTTGCCCAGATGGTCGGCGCGCACATCGTGCTGATCAACACCATGAGCAACACCACGATGGACATCGACGGCGTCGTGGAGAAGTTCGGCGTGCGGCCGGAGCAGATCGTCGACTACCTCACCCTCATGGGCGACAGCATCGACAATGTGCCCGGCGTTGAGAAGTGCGGGCCCAAGACGGCCGCCAAGTGGCTGGGCGAATACGGCACCCTCGATGCGCTGCTCGCCAACGCCGACAAGATCGGCGGCAAGATCGGCGAGAACCTGCGCGCGGCGATTCCCCGCCTTCCGCTGTCTCGCGAGCTGGTCACGATCCGCACCGACGTGCCGCTCGATCACGGGCCGACCGACCTGCACATGCGCGAGCGCAACGTTGAAGCATTGCGCGAGCTTTATACACGCTACGACTTCAAGGCCGCGCTGAAGGATCTGGACACGGCCGACACCGCCACCGCCGCTGCGCCCGCTTCCACCGCCCCCGCACCGGCGCCCGCGGCTTCGGCCGTGGCACCCGGTTTCGCCGGGGAAGGCGAATACGAACTGGTGCTGACCGAAAGCCGCTTCGCGGCATGGCTCGAGAAGCTCGAGACCGCGCCGCTGATCGCGTTCGATACGGAAACCACGAACATCGACGCGATGCAGGCCGACATCGTGGGTCTGTCGCTCGCGGTCGAGCCGGGAAAGGCCGCTTATGTGCCGTTGGCGCACGACTTTCCCGGGGCACCCACGCAGCTTTCGCGGGAACATGTGCTCGGCGCACTGAAACCCATCTTCGAAGATCCGGCACGGCCGAAGGTCGGCCAGCACGGCAAGTACGACATCAACATCCTCTCGCATTACGGTATTGCCCTGCGCGGCCTGGCGCACGACACCATGCTCGAGTCCTATGTGCTGAACGCGACGGCGACACGGCACGACATGGACTCCCTGGCATCGCGTTATCTCGGCTACACCACGATCAAATACGAAGAGGTCGCGGGCAAGGGCGCGAAGCAGATACCGTTTTCGCAGGTGGATTGCGACACCGCGTGCCGCTATGCGGCCGAGGACGCCGACATCACCCTGCGACTGCACCACGCATTGTGGCCGCAATTGGAAGCCGAGCCTTCGTTACGCTCGGTGTACACCGACATCGAAATTCCCCTTGTGCCGGTGCTGGCCAGGATGGAGCGCACCGGCGTGCTCATCGACGCGAACGAGCTTCGCCTGCAAAGCCAGCAACTCGGCAAGCGCATGGTGGAGCTGCAGCAGCAGGCGTACGCGTCGGCCGGCCATGATTTCAACATGGACTCGCCGAAGCAGCTCCAGGCCGTGCTGTTCGACGAGCTGGGGCTCGCCGCCAAGATCAAGACGCCGAAGGGCCAACCCTCCACCAACGAGGAAGCCCTGGAAGCCATCGCCGACATGCACGAATTGCCGCGACTCATCCTCGAATACCGCGGATTGGCGAAGCTGCGCTCCACCTACACCGACAAGCTTGCCGGCATCGTCAATCCACGCACGGGCCGCGTGCACACCAGCTATCACCAGGGTGCCGTGGCCACGGGTCGCATCAGTTCCTCGGACCCGAACCTGCAGAACATCCCCGTTCGCACCGAAGAAGGCCGGCGCATCCGTCAGGCATTCATCGCACCCGAGGGCTGGCGCATCCTGGCCGCGGACTATTCGCAGATCGAACTACGCATCATGGCCCACCTGTCCAAGGACGAGGGCCTCGTCCGCGCCTTCCAGGAAGGCGGCGACGTGCACCGCGCCACGGCGGCCGAGGTATTCGGCGTCCCTGCCGCGGAAGTCACCGCGAACCAGCGCCGCGCGGCGAAGGCCATCAACTTCGGCCTGATGTACGGCATGAGTTCCTTCGGACTGGCCCGCCAGCTGGGTGTCGACCGTGGCGAGGCCTCCGACTACATGGGCCGCTATTTTTCCCGTTATCCGGGCGTACGGGCGTTCATGGATGCCACGCGCGAGCAGGCCCACCGCGACGGCTACGTCCAGACCCTGTTCGGGCGGCGCCTGTACCTGGAAAACCTCAAGTCACGGAACCAGGCGTTCCGTGCGGGCGCCGAGCGCGCGGCCATCAACGCCCCCATGCAGGGCACCGCGGCCGACATCATCAAGCGCGCCATGATCGCCGTCGCCGCCTGGATCGAGCCGCGCGACGACGTGCGTCTCCTCATGCAGGTGCACGACGAACTGGTGTTCGAGGTTCGGGCCGATGCCGTCGACGAAGTCCGGGCCGGCATCGAGCAGCGCATGTCGGGGGCCGCCACCCTGAGCGTGCCGCTCCAGGTCGATATCGGCGTGGGTGCGAACTGGGATGAGGCGCATTGAGCGTGAAGCGTTAACAGTGAAGAGTGAAGAGTGAACCGTAAACGTTAAGGGGGTCATACCTGCCAAGCCGGCGACGGCAGCTAACGGTTCACGGTTCACTCTTTACTGAACGGATGCTGACTTTTTCCAATGAGGGCTGCAACTTCCGGCCCGCCCAAACGTCAATACATACGGACGCACGCAACGGCGTCCCATCGGTGGACTCCACCTCCCTGGAGTCACCCTGCGGACGGCCCGATCTTCCCCTGGGTCCGGTCGTCCTCCGGGCCCCGAGAGCTCCCCTGGCTCTCGGGGCTTTTTTTTGTTCTTCCGTATTTCAGGGCTGAGCGCAGCGTGGAGTCAGTGTGAGGTTCGCTTCGTAGGGTGGGCTCGCCTTCGGCCTCGCACGCGGCGCCTGTGTCGTTGTCTGGGAGCCAGTACCCGTTCCCCTCGCCGCGAAGACTTACGTCGTTCCTTGCGAAAGGAGAGCCGCTTCGCGGCTCGTGTCTTATGGCTTCGCCGCGGCGGACCCGAGCGTCCGTGCGGGGGTCTTCGACTCCAGACATCGCGGCGAGGGGAACGGGTACTGGCGACGGACGGTGCGGGTTCCTGTTGGGAGAGCGAAGCGCGCGTTGGGAGAGCGAAGCGCGAGTCGATGGTTTGCTTTCGTCTCTTGCCGACCGGGGCGCTGGGTGCCTGCTTTCGCAGGCACGACGGTAGGTGGGGCGCTGCGAGACTGTCGCATCGCGCTCTTTGTGTGAGCCGCTTCGCTTTGTGTGTGAGCCGCTTCGCTTTGTGTGGGAGCCGCTTCAGCGGCGATGGGTGCTCGCGAGAGTGCCCGCTGCCGCGGGATCGCCGGCATAGCCGGCTCCCACAGAGAGCGGCGCGAATCGTCTCTCGTGTGGATGGGAGCATGGCAGGAGCGCGCCCTGCGCGTTTATGCTCGTGTCGAGTACGACATGTTTTGGGGCCGAACCTGGGAGCTGGCGCGCCAGCGTGGGGACTGGTGCGAAAGGCTGTCGCGCGCAGGGCGCGCTCCTACGTACACCACGCGCGGGAGACTCCACCCACCGTCGTGCCTGCGAAAGCAGGCACCCAGCGACTCAAGCGCGGACGGTCGCCACAGACCGACAAAACAACACAAGCCACGCACCAAACACCACACCCCGCTGCACCGTCCGATGCTGGCAGCCGTCGCCCTCGCCGCGATGTCTGGAGTCGAGGGCGACCGGGTGGAAAAGGCCCGCAGGGGGCGGGCCTGGACGGCCCGCCGTTTCCGCCGAGGCAGGAAGCCGAGTCGGAAACCCCCGCCCGGACGTCCGGGTCCGCCGCGGCGAAGCCATAAGACACTAGCCGCGTAGCGGCTCTCCCTTCGCAAGGAACGACGTAAGCCTTCGCGGCGAGGGCGACGGCTGCCGGCTTCCCGACCACGGCACAGGCGCCGATGCGAGGCCGAACAGGCGAGCCCACCCTACGAAGCGAATGCAGCAAGCGCCAAATAGCGAAGCCGCAGTCCCCCCGGAAGTGCACGCCCCCCAAAAAAAACCCGCCTTGCGGCGGGTTCTTCGGATCAGAGCACGTAGACGAAGAGGAAGAGCGCCAGCCAGACCACGTCGACGAAGTGCCAGTACCACGCCACGGCCTCGAAGCCGAAGTGGTCGTCCTTCGTGAAGTGGCCCTTCGCGCAGCGGACCCAGATGATCGCCAGCATGATCGTGCCCAGGGTCACGTGCATGCCGTGGAAGCCCGTGAGCATGAAGAACGTGGCGCCGTACACACCGCTGCCCAGCGTCAGGTTGAAGTGCTCGTAAGCTTCCGCGTACTCGTGCGCCTGGAACCACAGGAACAGGCAGCCCAGCAGCACCGTGGCGCCCAGGCCGATCAGCAGCGCCTTGCGGTGGCCGGCCTTGAGCGCGTGGTGCGCGATGGTGATGGTGACGCCGGAGGACAGCAGGATCAGCGTGTTGAGCAGCGGAAGACCCCAGGCGCCGATCGTCTGGAACGCACCGCCGATCTTGTCCGGACCGCCGCCGCCGCTGGCACCCCATGCGGCTTCATAACCCTGCCAGATGAACTGGTGGGTGAGCACGCCATGGCCTTCGCCACCCAGCCACGGCACCGAGAAGATGCGGGCGTAGAACAGCGCGCCGAAGAAGGCGCCGAAGAACATCACTTCGGAGAAGATGAACCACATCATGCCCATGCGGAACGAGCGGTCCACCTGGCCGTTGTAGTTGCCGGCCATCGATTCGTTGATCACCGAGCGGAACCAGCCGAAGAACATGCCCAGGATCATGGCGATGCCGACCCAGAAGAGCGGCTTGCCGAAACCGCCTTGTCCCGGCTGCGCGTTCAGCCAATGCGCGGCACCGAACACGGTGACGAACATGGAGACCGCGGCCACGATGGGCCAGTAGCTCTTGCTCGGTACGAAGTAGACGTCTTGTTGCTGGTGACCCATGGTGGTTTCCCGTGGATATCTTGGTTTGGCCGGTCAGGCCTTGAGCATCTGCACGATGGAGAGCACGAACACGAGCACCGCGAAACCGCCCGCTATCAGGGCGGTACGGCGGGCGCGCTTGCGGCGCGCCTCGAAGGCGATGTCCGTCGTGCCCTGCATCGGTCAGTGTTCCGTGTTGCCGTGGGCGAGTTCGTCGTCGTGGATGACCGGCGGCACGTCGAACGTATGGAACGGCGCCGGCGACGGCACGGTCCATTCCAGGCCCTTCGCGCCCTCCCAGGAGCGGTCGGCCGCCTTCTTCTTCGAGAAGAACACGCAGTGGATGACCACGCCCAGGAAGATCAGCTGCGAGGCGCCGAACCAGAAGCCGCCGATGGAGCTGATCATGTTGAAGTTGGCGAAGGCCACGTTGTAGTCCGGAATGCGGCGCGGCATGCCGGCAAGACCCAGGAAGTGCTGCGGGAAGAACAGCACGTTGACCGAGATGACGCTCGACCAGAAGTGGATCTTGCCCCAGGTCTCGCTGTACATGTTGCCCGACCACTTCGGCAGCCAGTAATACGCGGCGGCCATGATCGAGAACGCGGCGCCGGTCACCAGCACGTAGTGGAAGTGCGCCACCACGAAGTACGTGTCGTGGTACTGGAAGTCCGCCGGGGCCAGCGCGAGCATGAGGCCCGAGAAACCGCCGATGGTGAACAGGATCACGAAGGCGATCGAGAACAGCATCGGCGTCTCGAAGGTCATCGAGCCGCCCCACATCGTGGACACCCAGTTGAACACCTTCACGCCCGTCGGCACGGCGATCAGCATCGTGGCGTACATGAAGAAGATCTCGGCGCCCATCGGCAGGCCCACGGCGAACATGTGGTGCGCCCAGACGATGAACGAGAGGAAGGCGATGGAGGCGATGGCGAACACCATCGCGCGGTAACCGAAGATCGGCTTGCGGGCGAAGGTGGGGATGATCTCCGAGATGATCCCGAACGCCGGCAGGATCATGATGTAGACCTCGGGATGCCCGAAGAACCAGAAGATGTGCTGGAACAGCACCGGGTCGCCGCCGCCGGCGGCATTGAAGAAGTTGGTGCCGAAGTACTTGTCCGTCAGCAGCATGGTGACGGCGCCCGCGAGCACCGGCATCACCGCGATCAGGAGGAACGCCGTGATCAGCCAGCTCCACACGAACACCGGCATCTTCAGCAGATCCATGCCCGGGGCGCGCATGTTGAGGATGGTGGCGATGATGTTGATCGCGCCCATGATCGAGCTGATGCCCATGAGGTGGACGGCGAAGATCACATAAGCCACCGACTCGCCCTGGAGCGACAGCGGCGGATACATCGTCCAGCCGCCCGCCGGGCCGCCGCCGGGCATGAACAGCGTGGACAGCAGGAGCAGGAACGCGAACGGCATGATCCAGAACGACAGGTTGTTCATGCGCGGCAGCGCCATGTCCGGCGCGCCGACCATGAGCGGGATCATCCAGTTCGCGAGGCCCACGAACGACGGCATGATGGCGCCGAAGATCATCACCAGCGCGTGCATCGTCGTCATTTCATTGAAGAAATACGGCTGCACGAGCTGCATGCCCGGCTTGAACAACTCCGCGCGGATAACCATCGCGAAGGCGCCGCCGATGAAGAACATCGTCAGCGAGAAGATCAGGTACAGCGTGCCGATGTCCTTGTGGTTCGTGGACATCACCCAACGCTGGAAGAACCCCTTGGGGGCCCCGTGGTGATCGTGGTGGTCGTGGGTGGCTGCGTGCGCCATGGCCTTACCTCTACCTAAACGTTCGGGTTAACCCTGGGGGGCCGGGGCGGGAGCTGCCTGGACGGTCTGCGCGGTCTGCGCGGCCTTCTGCACCTTGGCCTCGTCTTCCTGCGCCGCCAGCCACTGTTCGAACTCGGCCTTGGGCACGGCCTTCACCACGATGGGCATGAAGCCGTGGTCCTGGCCGCAGAGTTCGGCGCACTGGCCGCGGTAGACACCGGGCTCCTTGATCTTCGTCCAGGCCGCGTTGGCGATGCCCGGGATCGCGTCCATCTTCCAGCCCAGCGCCGGCACCCACCAGGAGTGGATGACGTCGCCGCCGACGATGACGAAGCGGATCTTGGTATCCGTGGGAACGACCAGCGGCTTGTCCACGTCGAGCAGGTACGTGGAATAGCCGTCGACCTGGATCTTCGCCGGGTCGAGATTGGACTTCAGCTGGCGGGTGCGGTTGGAGGTTTCCTCCAGCTTCGACATGAAGCCGACCTTGTCGACGCCCTTGCCTTTGTAATCCACGTAGTCGTAGCGCCACTTCCACTGGTAACCGGTGACCTTGATGGTCATCTCGGAATTCGTGGTGTCGGCGAACGAGGTGAGGCCACCGGTGGCCAGGTGGGCCAGGAAGATGAGGATGATGACGGGGATGACCGTCCAGACCACTTCGAGCTTGGTGCTGTGCGACCACTTCTCGGCGACGGCGCCGCGCGACTTACGGAAGCGGAACATCGCGATGAACATGGCGCCGAAGACGACGATGCCGATCACGACGCAGACCCACAGGGCCACCATGTGCATGGCATAGGGCGACCACTCGGCCACGCCCTTGGTCATGTTCAGCTGGTTCGGTTCGGGATTGGCCCACGCCGCTCCCCCGAACAGCGCGAAGGCGCCCGCCGCCCACGCCGATACAGATCGTCCGATGCCGCCAGATGTCATGTCTTGCACCTTTGTTGAACCTACCTGCGCGTCTGGCCAGAGACTTCGGACAGCAGCACCATGAGTTTCCTTGACACCTCGGTCCTTTCCTCTTCCCCAAGGAAGGCCCCGATTTCCAGCTCGTTGCCGTGCGACGTGAGCAACAGACGCTGTCGTCCGTCCCCCGGTTTCAGCCCGACCCGCACCCAGTATGTCTGGAAGCGGACCGTCCGACGTCCCGGCACGGCACGCACCTCCAGCGTGTCCGGACCGATCGCGATGCGTTCACCCCTGCCGCCGGCCCGCCAGGCCGCGCCAAGCGCGAAACCCACGACGAAGGCCTCCAGCAGGGCGAAGAAGGGGGCGAACACGTTCCCCTGCCACGCACCGAGTGTCGCCGTCGCCAGGGCCATCGCCGCAAGGCCGATGATCAGTCGACGCAGACCGCGCCTGTCCAGCGCACGGTTGGGCCGCAGCCACAACACGCGCGGGTGACCCGCGGCGGTCGGTCGAAGCACGATCATGGGAGCCTAAGCGTGCCTGGAACATTGGGATGATAGGGCGCCAGGGATGCCGGGGACAAGTTGTCGCATCCGCAAGCCCCCGCAATAACACACGAAGGGGCTTGCTCCCCTACAATGGGCGGTCTTCCTCGCCCCCCACACGCCCACGTGAACCCGACCATCCTCAGTCCCGAACTTCCGGCCGGCGCAGAGCCGGCACGCGCGCGCATCACGGCCGCCTGGCTGCGCGACGAAACCGAGGCCGTGAACGACCTGCTGGCCCAGGCCACGTTACCGCCGATCGAGCGCGAAAAAGTCATCGACGTGGCCGCCGGCCTCGTCACGCGCGTTCGCGCGCGGGCCAAGGACCAGAGCGCGGTGGAATCCTTCATGCGCCAGTACGACCTTTCCTCGGAGGAAGGCGTGCTGCTGATGTGCGTTGCCGAGGCGCTGCTGCGCATTCCCGACAAGGCCACGGCCGACAAGCTCATCCGCGACAAGCTCGGCGAAGCGGACTGGAAGAAGCACCTGGGCCAGAGCGAATCGCTGTTCGTCAACGCCTCCACGTGGGGCCTGATGCTCACCGGCCATCTGGTGAACCTCGCCGAGGAAACCCGTCACGACTTCACGTCCGCCCTGCGCCGCCTGGTCGGCCGCGCGGGCGAGCCGGTGGTGCGACTGGCCGTGCGCCAGGCCATGCGGATCATGGGCCACCAGTTCGTCATGGGCCGCACCATCAAGGAAGCACTGGATCGCTCCAGCGAGAAGGAACACGCGGTCTACCGTTATTCGTACGACATGCTCGGCGAGTCGGCCCTCACCCAGGCCACCGCGGAGCGCTACCAGCAGGACTACCGCGACGCCATCAACGCGCTCGGCGCGCGCGGCCCCTTCCCGAACAACCTGGAAGCCCCGTCGATCTCGGTGAAGCTTTCCGCGCTGCACCCGCGCTACGAGGTGGGCAATCGCGCCCGCGCCCGTGCCGAACTCGGCGCGAAGCTCCTCGAGCTTTCGCAGCTCGCGTTCAAGAACGGCATCGCGCTCTCGGTGGACGCCGAGGAAGCCGACCGGCTCGAGCTCTCGCTCGACATCATCGGCGACGTCTTCGAACACCCGTCGCTCGAAGGCTGGAACGGTCTCGGCATCGTGATCCAGGCGTACCAGAAGCGCGCGCCGTTCGTCATCGACTGGGTGACCGAAAAGGCCCGTGCCACGGGCCGCCGCTGGTTCGTGCGCCTGGTGAAGGGCGCCTATTGGGACGCCGAGATCAAGCGTGCTCAGGAAGGCGGCCTGTCCGGGTACCCGGTGTACACGCGCAAGCCCAACACCGACGTCTCCTACCTCGCCTGCGCGCGCCGCCTGTTCGCCGCCGGCACGGACGCGGTCTATCCGCAGTTCGCCACGCACAACGCCCATACCATCGCGGCGATCCACCATATCGCCCAGGGCCGTCCGTACGAAAACCAGCGCCTGCACGGCATGGGCGCCGACCTCTACGCGGAAGTGATCGGCAAGGACAAGCTCAACGTCCCCTGCCGCGTCTACGCCCCCGTGGGCAGCCACGAGGACCTGCTGCCTTACCTGGTGCGCCGCCTGCTCGAAAACGGCGCGAACACCAGCTTCGTGAACCGCGTGGTGGACGAGAGCGTGCCGGTGCGCGACCTCGTGGCCGACCCGTGCGAGATCGTCCGCGGCTTCGCGTCCATCCCCCACCCGCGCATCCCCCTGCCGGTCAATCTCTACGGTGAACTTCGGAAGAACTCCATGGGCATGAACTTCGCTAACGACAACGAGCTCAACGAACTCGCCGATGCCGTGAACCGCCACAGCGGCCCCTGGAATGCCGTGCCGCTGGTCGCCGGTGGCGCCGGCTCCGGCACGAGGATCGAGGTGACCGATCCCTCCGATCGCCGCCGCATCGTCGGCACCGTGGAGAACGCCGACGCGGGCATGGTCGACAAGGCACTGGCCGCCGCCGTGAAGGCGCAGCCGGGCTGGGACCGCCTTCCGGCGGCGAGCCGCGCGGCGATCCTCGAGCATGCCGCCGAGCAGCTCGAGCACAACCGCGCCGAATTCATCGCGCTGTGCGTGCGCGAGGCGGGCAAGAGCCTGCCCGACGCCATCGCCGAGATCCGCGAGGCCGCCGACTTCCTGCGCTATTACGCCACCATGGCGCGCCGCCTGTTCGGCCAGCCGGAGCAGCTCCCCGGTCCCACCGGCGAAAGCAACCAGCTGTTCCTCAACGGGCGCGGCGTCTTCGTGTGCATCAGCCCGTGGAACTTCCCACTGGCCATCTTCCTCGGCCAGGTGGCCGCAGCGCTCGCCGCCGGCAATTCGGTGATCGCCAAGCCGGCGGAACAGACCTCGCTCATCGGCTACGAGGCGGTGAAGCTGCTGCACGCCGCGGGCGTCCCGGCCGACGTGCTGCAATACCTGCCGGGCGACGGCGCCACCGTGGGTGCGGCGCTGACCCGAGATCCGCGCGTGTCCGGCGTGGCCTTCACCGGCTCCACGGAAACCGCCTGGGCGATCAACCGCGCGCTCGCCGCGCGCAACGCGCCGATCGCCGCCCTGGTGGCGGAGACCGGCGGCCAGAACGCCATGATCGCCGACTCCTCCGCCCTGCCCGAGCAGATCGTGAAGGACGTGATCGCCTCCGCGTTCCAGTCGGCCGGCCAGCGCTGCTCCGCCGCGCGCGTGCTGTTCGTGCAGGAAGACATCGCCGACAAGGTCATCGACATGCTCGCCGGTGCCATGGCGGAACTGAAGGTCGGCGATCCGGGCCTGCTCTCCACCGACGTCGGCCCCGTGATCGACGAGGACGCGCGCAAGATCCTCATCGAGCACGTCGAGCGCATGGAGCGCGAGGCGAAGAAGATCGCCGAAGTGCCGCTGCCGGAAAGCACGGCGCACGGCACGTTCTTCGCACCGCGCGCCTACGAGATCCCTTCGCTGGCAACGCTCACCCGCGAGATCTTCGGCCCGGTCCTGCACGTGATCCGCTGGAAGGGTTCCGAGCTCGAGAAGGTGGTCGACCAGATCAACGGCACGGGCTTCGGTCTCACGCTGGGCGTGCACAGCCGCATCGACGACACCATCGAGTTCATCCAGAGCCGTGCCCGCGTCGGCAACTGCTACGTCAACCGCAATCAGATCGGCGCGGTGGTTGGCGTGCAGCCGTTCGGTGGCGAAGGCCTCTCGGGCACCGGCCCGAAGGCCGGCGGCCCGCACTACCTGCTCCGCTTCGCGGGCGAGCGCACGCTCACCGTCAACACCACGGCCGCAGGCGGCAACGCGTCGCTGCTGACGATCGGCGAGTAAATCCCGCTCACTGGAAAGCAAAGGCCACGCTCGCGAGAGCGTGGCCTTTTTTCGTTCACGCTCTGCGAAAGGTCCGCTGCGGGGGCTCGGCTACGCCATCGCGTTGGCCCTGGGGGCGTGGCGGCGGGAGCCCTCGGTCGCTCCCCTCAGCGCTACGCTGCGGTGTCGCTTGGGCAAAGAGGGCCACTGCGTGGCCCATGTCCTATGGCTTGCGCCCCGGCGCGCACGGACGGTCGGCGGGGTTTTCCGACTCGACATCCCTGTCTCGGCGGAAAAGGCCGGCCATCCTGGCCGGCCCCCTTCGGGCCTTATCCGCCAACCGCCCTCACCTCCGCTACCCGCGCCGAGGGGAACGGCCGAGGGCTCTTCGTGGCGCTGAGTTAGCTTGAGAGGAAAGCGCGAGCTGGCCTGACCGGGCGTCCAACGGCAAACGCCTTGTCGTTCTTCGTTAGGTTCCACGCCCACAGCGTGACGCCGGCCATCCCGTTATCGATGCTTTGCTTCTGGCACTTCCACTGGATTGCTGCGTACCTCAGTGGAATCGTCTCCACGGGTAGCAAACCATCGCCTCTGATACCGATTTGCGCGATCGGCGCGTTCTTTAGATGTGCCGACAAGGAAACACTTTCGAAGCTCGACGCATATTGCGAGAAGGAGCGAAACAACTACCCGGAACAAATGAAGGAATGGGATGAGTACGAGCGGTTGTCGCAGGAGGAGCGCAAGTGAGAAGGCGGGAATATCTACTGCGCTCGGTGCTCCCGAAGAAAAGGCTGACGAACGAAAAATAAATAACAAAGTCCCGCCGTCGACAAGAACGCGCTGGCTTTCCTTGCACAATACGGTGTCCGGAGGAGCCCTCGGCTGTCGCCCTCGGCGCGGGTAGCGGA
This sequence comes from Luteibacter jiangsuensis, assembly GCF_011742555.1. GTDB lineage: Bacteria > Pseudomonadota > Gammaproteobacteria > Xanthomonadales > Rhodanobacteraceae > Luteibacter > Luteibacter jiangsuensis. Next base: position 481,814 of record NZ_JAAQQR010000003.1, on the reverse strand, counting down.
GGTGAGGACGGTCGGCGGAGGAGGCCCGCAGGGGGCCGGCCAGGACGGCCGGCCTTTTCCGCCGAGACATGGATGTCGAGTCGGAAAACCCCGCCGACCGTCTGTGCGCGCCGGGGCGTAAGCCATCAGACACTGGCCGCGAAGCGGCCCTCCTTTCCCAAGCGACACCGCAGCGTAGCGCCGAGGGCGACAGCCGAGGGCTCCCGCCGCCACATACGAGCGCCAACCCGATGGCAAAGCCGAGCCCGCAAAGTATCCAGCGAAGAGCATTCATCAAGCTCTACAATGTCAAAAGCATCCAGGAGCGGAACCTTCCAAGTGAGTTACGAAGCCATCGTCAGTCCCTCGGTCCGTCAGAGCGAAGGGAGCCACGCACGCGCGTTCGCCGAAGCGCAGCCGTTTCGTCATGTGGTCATCGACGACTTCCTGGAATCCGCGTTCGCCGACGAATTGCTGCGCGAATTTCCCGCGTTCGAGAACGGGAATTACATCGGTGACGACGGCCGCCCGGGTGGCAAGTCGACCGTCGACGCCATGCCGCAGCTGGGGCCGGCCTATCGCCGGCTCGACGAGGTTATCCAGACACCTGAGTTCCTTGCCTACATCGGGCGGATCACCGGCATAGAGGGACTCCTGTACGACCCCTTCTACCTTGGCGGCGGCACTCACGAGAATCGCAATGGGCAACCACTCAGTGCCCACATCGACTTCAACTACCATCCGAGCGAGCGCTGGCATCGCCGGCTCAATCTCATTGTCTATCTCAACAGGGAATGGCAGGCGGATTGGGGCGGCCTCCTGGAGCTGTACCGCGATCCCTACGCCGACCCTCAGCCGTCCGTGCGCGTGACGCCGCTGTTCAATCGCTGCGTCATCTTCGAAACCACGGAATCGAGCTGGCACGGTTTCGATCCGATCCGGTTGCCCGCCGACAGGCCGGATCTGTCGCGAAAATCCATTGCGTTGTATTTCTACACCAAGGACCGCCCGGCCGAGGAAACGGCAGCGCGGCACACCACGCATTACGTCAACCGGCAGCTTCCGGAACACTTCAGTGCCGGCCATACGCTGACCGAATCCGATGTGGCCACCTTGCGCGAGCTGATCTCGGTGCGGGATTCGCACATGAAGAATCTGTACGAAGAGAACGGACGCCTTCTCCAGGCTCAGGACAAGGGATTCGCGGGCCACATCCTCTATCTGATGAAGCGCCTGTACGTACGCTACCGCCGACGCATTTCAGCCTCGCGGTGATCGCCCCGCGCTGCCGTATTCGCGCGCCGGCCGAAGAATAGCGGCAACCGGCAAACGCGGCGCATTTACGGCACCGCCAAGCCAAGCCCCTTCCCTTTCGCGCGAAGGGGCTTTCTCATATCGCTGGCGGAAGGAACCGCATCGCCTATGCTGGCAACGAGCGATACCCACGGAAGGAAGGTGCGACATGACCATGGAACCACGATCCGGAAAGGACGGCCTTTCCGCGCTGCCCGGCAGCAAGGGCGCCGCCGCGACGGCTCCTTACAACGAGACGTTCGCCCACGCCGCCACACGCACGCTGGCGGCAAACAAGACGCACGACCTCGGCGAAATTCTCGTCGTCACCGGCGAAGAACCGCTGTTGATCGTCGACGACGACGACGGACTTGCGCTTACCGCCGTGCACGAAGGCAAGCCCCGGCTGCGCAGCGCGTGCAAGCTTCTGTTTCGCCACGCTTACCAGCACGTGTCCTTCCAGGTCGAAGTGGAGGACCGGACGGCGGACGCGCATATCGGCCTGCTACGGCACACCACGCTGACGGAAGTGCAGGCCTTCACCCTGCACCGGCCCAAGCCACTGCGCAGCCAGGAGGGCAGCCGGCTCCGCCACACCATCGATTACCACGCGCCCGCGCTCGACGAAGTGCAGGGCATCGTGTGGCGCGGGGGGAACCTCAGGCTCAGCCATATTCACCTGGAGCCTTGATGGCGGGAGTGCGCCTGCGCGCGACAGCCTTCGCAACGCACCTCTAGCTGGCGCGCCAGCTCCAAGGTTCGGCGAAAAACTGTCGCGCGCAGGACGCGCTCCTACTTCAGGCCGCGATCCTTCAGCATCGGTTCGATGCTCGGATCCTTGCCGCGGAAATCGCGATAGAGCTTGCCGAGTTCCTCGGTGTTGCCGCGCGAGAGGATCTTGTCGCGGAAGATCTGGCCGTTCTCGCGGGTGAGTCCGCCGTGCTCCTTGAACCACTCGAACGCATCGGAATCGAGCATCTGCGTCCACAGGTAAGCGTAGTAGCCCGCCGCGTAGCCGTTGCCCCAGATGTGCTGGAAGTAGCTGGAGCGATAGCGCGGCGGCACCTGCGGCAGGGTGAACCCTGCCTGCTTCAGCGCATTGGCCTCGAACGCGTCCACGTCCTGCTTCGGGCCGCCGGCGGGCAGCATGTGCCAGCGCATGTCGAGGAGCGCGGCGGAGATCAGCTCGCTCATCGCATAGCCCTGGTTGAAGCTCTTCGCCTTCTTGATCTTGGCCACGAGTTCGGCCGGCATGGGTTCGCCGGTCTGGTAGTGCTTGGCGTAGTTGGCGAACACCTTCGGATCGGTGGCCCACTGTTCGTTGAACTGCGACGGGAATTCCACGAAGTCGCGCGCGGTGTTGGTGCCGGAGAGCGACGGATACTGCGAGTTGGCGAACATGCCATGCAGCGCGTGCCCGAACTCGTGGAACATCGTGGTCACGTCGTCGAACGAGAGCAAGGCCGGCTGTCCGGCCGCGGGCTTGGTGAAGTTCGTGACGTTGTACACAACCGGCTTCGTGCCGAGCAGCTTCGACTGGTCGACGAGGTTGCTCATCCACGCGCCACCGCCCTTGTTATCGCGCTTGAAGTAGTCGCAATAGAACAGGGCCATGGACGTGCCGTCCTTGTCGAACACTTCGAAGACGCGCATGTCGGGCTGCCACGTCGGGATGTCCTTGCGCTCCTTGAACGTGATGCCGTAAAGCTGGTTGGCGGCATAGAAAACGCCGTTCTGCAGCACGTTGTCGAGTTCGAAGTACGGCTTGATCTGCGACTCGTCGAGGTCGTACTTAGCCTTGCGCACCTTCTCCGCGTAGTGGTCCCAGTCCCAGGCCTGTACCTGGAATCCGCCCTTCTCTTCGTCGATCGCCTTCTGGATGTCCGCCGACTCGGCCTTCGCGCGCGCGATCGCCGCGGGTGCGAGGCGCTCCATGAATTTCTCGGCGGCATCGGGGGTCTTCGCCATCTGGTCGTCGAGCTTCCAGGCGGCGTAATTCGGGAATCCGAGGAGCTTCGCGCGATCCGCGCGCAGCTGGGCGATGCGGGTAACGATCTCACGGGTATCGTTGGCGTCGCCGTGTTCCGCACGCTCCCACGACGCCTTGAACAGCTTCTCGCGCGTGGCCCGGTCGTTGAGCGCCTGCAGCGCTGGCTGCTGCGTGGTGTTCTGCAGGGTGACGACGTACTTGCCGTCGAGCTTGCGGTCCTTCGCCGCCAGCGCGGCGGCCTGGATGTCGCCCTCGGACATGCCGTCGAGCGCCTTCGGATCGTCGACCACGAGGGCACCGGCCTTGGTGGCCGCGAGCAGCTGGTTGGTGAACTTCGTGCTGAGGGTCGACTCCTCCTTGTTGATCGCCTTCAGCTTGTCCTTGTCCGCCTGCGAGAGCTTCGCGCCCGCATGCACGAAATCCTTGTACGTCACCTCCAGCAGCCGTGCGGATTCCGGATCGAGGTTCAGCGAATCGCGCTTGTCGTACAGCGTTTCCACGCGCTTGAACAGTTTGTCATTGAGGTAGATCGCATCGCTGTGCGCGGCGAGCTTCGGCGATTCCTCTTCCTCGACCTTCTGCAGCGTGTCGTTCGTGTTCGCACCGGTGAGTGCGCTGAACACCGCTTCCGCCCGCTTGAGCAGCGTGCCCGACTTCTCCATCGCGACGATGGTGTTCTCGAAGGTGGGCTCGTCGGACGAGTTGGCGATCGCTTCGATCTCGGCGATCTGCTGCTTCATGCCTTCTTCGATCGCCGGCTGGAAGTCGGCATCGACGATCTTGTCGAACGGCGGGGCCTGGAAGGGAAGCGTGCTCTGGGTCAGCAGCGGATTCACGTGCGAAGCCTGTGCGGTGGGGGCGCTGGCCGGCGCCGCAGGAGCGGTGCCGGGGGCGGCCGGGGCCGGTGCGGCCTTTTCGGCGTCGTTGGACGACGAGCAGGCAGCGGTGAGTGCGATCGACGTGGCGATCGCGAGCAGGCGGAGCTTCGGCACGGGCGTGTCCCCTTGAGCGGTGAAAGGCACCGACTCTAGCGGCCCGCGCCGGCCCGGGACAACCGCCACAGGTCAGGCCTGCGCTCACCGCGTGTCGCGAAGCTCCCAGCTCGATCCGATCAGCAGGTTGAGGCGATGCTTCACGATGCGCATCGGCAGCGACGTCGTGAGCTGCACGTCGGTACGCCCGTTGGAAAGCTCGCCCCTGGCCGAGGCGCCCGCGTCGGTGACGCCCAGGGACGGGTCGACCTCGTCGGGTTCGGGTTGCTTGGCGCGCCAGCGCTGGAAAAGCGCATCGTCCCGCATCGCGGCAGCGATGTCGGCGGCGAGCTTGTCCGGGCCGATGCCCTCGAAGGAAAGCTCGGGGTCCGGGCCCTTCGCTTTTTCCATGTCCTTGACGGAGAGAAAGTAGGTCGTCATGGGTGAACTAGTTAAGCGGGTTGGTGTGAAGGGGCCGTCAGGCGAGCGACGCGACGTCGAGCAGCACGGCCGCGGAGGCGGGTGCGACGCGGTATGGCAGCACGCCGAGGCACGGTGCGGGCAGGCATTCGCGCAGCGTGGCGATGTTTTCCTCCAGCAGCGGCATGGTCGGCTCCAGCACGTTCGCGATCCACCCCGCGAGGCGGCATCCGTCCGCCTCGATGGCCCGCGCCGTGAGTCGCGCATGGCTGATGCAGCCGAGCCGGATGCCGACCACCAGGACCACGTCGAGGTCCCAGCGCCGGGGCATGTCTTCCATCGACATGCCGTCGCCCAGCGGAACCATCCACCCGCCCACGCCTTCCACCACCACGCGCTCGTAGTCGTGGGTCAGCGCCTGGAACGCGGCGTCCAGGGGCGGCCACGCGATCCGGACGCCCGAGCGGGCGGCGGCAAGGTGCGGCGCCACCGCTTCCTCCAGGGCGATCGGATTGACCAGGGCGTAGTCGGGCGGCGGCAGGCTCGCCGCCTGCAGGTCGAGCGCGTCCTGATTACGCAAGCCGCCACCACCGGCCCGCGCCGAACCGCTGGCCACGGGTTTCATGCCGGCCACGCGCTCCCCGGCCAGTCGGAACGCATGCACGAGCGCCTGCGCGCCGTGGGTTTTGCCGATGCCGGTGTCGGTACCGGCGACGAAGAGGTGCCTGGGCATGGATAGGCGGCCTTGCGGAAGCGGGGACGTGGCACCATACACGGCTTCTGTCCACGAATCGCACCGGTACCGCCATGTTCGAAGCCAAGGCCATCGCCACCGACGACAAGGCCGCCCTGTACGCCGAGCTGGTCCAGCAGGCGGAGGGCCTGATGCACGGCGAACCGAACGCCATCGCCAATGCCGCCAACTTCGCCGCCCTGGTCTACGACGCCGTGCCGGATCTGAACTGGGCGGGCTTCTATCTGTTCGACGGGAACGAGCTCGTCGTCGGACCGTTCCAGGGCAAGCCGGCCTGCATCCGCATCGCGCTCGGCCGCGGTGTGTGCGGCACGGCGGCGCAGACGCGCCAGACCCAGGTGGTGCGCGACGTGCACGAGTTCGCCGGACACATCGCCTGCGATGCCGCATCGAATTCGGAAATCGTGGTGCCGCTGGTCAAGGCCGACGGCACCCTTTTCGGGGTATGGGACGTGGACAGCCCCTCCGTGGCGCGCTTCGACGACGAAGACCGCAAGGGGATGGAGGCGCTGTGCCGGGTGTTCATGGCCACGCTGGGCTGACCTGGCCCTGTGTGGGAGCCGCTTCAGCGGCGATGGTGCTTGCAGCAAGGTTGCCCGCTGCCGCGGGATCGCCGGCATAGCCGGCTCCCACAGATTCGCGTCTACAACTCGTGGGGCCGCGGGGTCGCCAGGAGTTCCATGATTCGCGCGCGCGCCTCTTCCACGCCGGTTTTCGCCGTGGAAGAGAAGATCTGCGCCGTGCCGGGCACGCCGTTCTTGCGGAAGTCCTTGCGAAGGGCCTCCAGCGCGGCCGACGCCTGGCCGCGCGACACCTTGTCGGCCTTCGTCATCAGCACATGGCACGGCAGCTCGGTGGCCGCGCAGAATTCGAGCATCGTGCGGTCGAAATCCTTCAGTTCGTGGCGGATATCCACGATCAGGACGATGCCACGGAGGCTTCGGCGCATCTTCAGATACGCGTCGATCTCGCCCCGCCAGTGCTGGCGCATCGCTTCGGGCACCTTGGCGTAGCCGTAGCCGGGAAGATCGACGAGGCGCGCATCGAGCGGCGCGGCGCCCTCCACCTTCAGCGGCGGCAGATCGAACACCACCATGAGCTGCGTGCGGCCCGGCGTCTTCGAGGTACGCGCCAGGCCGTTGTGCCCCGTCAGCGCATTCAGCGCACTGGACTTGCCGGCGTTCGACCGCCCCGCGAAGGCCACCTCCGCCCCCTGGTCGTAGGGAAGCTGGGTGATTTCATGCGCAGCCAGGACGAAGCGCGCGCCGTTCAGGGGATTCGAAGACATGGGTACGTAAAGCGCCTGGGGTACGTCGATAACGAAGGTCCGGGAGTGTATGCGATCGGGTCGCGGCGCGCCTGCCGGCGCGGTTTGACCGGGCTCTCTCGCGCCCGCCATAATCTTTTGGTTGAGGCGCGGCAGGGAACGCGCCCCGGTCCGGAAGGTTCCCCTTTGGAGAGACTTATGAAGTTTCGGCACGCCGCCGCTGCCATCACCGCGTTGCTCGTCATGAATGCAGCCGCGGCCCAGACCGCCGCCCCCGCGAAGCCGGCATCCGCGCCGGCTCCCGCCGCCACCGCCGAAGCCAAGCCCGGCGCGAACGCGGCCACGGATCCGGCCACGCCGGGCATGCCGAAGGCCGAGACCCCCACCGCGCCGGCCGGTGCCGAAGCCACCGCCGCGCTGAAGCCCGGCGACGCTACCGCCGGTCAGGGCAAGGCCGCCGTCTGTGGCGCCTGCCATGGCATGGACGGCAACTCCACCGATCCGCAGTACCCGCGCCTCGCCGGTCAGAACGAGCAGTACATCGCCGCGCAGCTGGCCGCCTTCAAGTCGGGCAAGCGCATGAACCCGATCATGATGGGCTTCGCGCAGCCGCTGTCCGAACAGGACATGCATGACCTCGGCGCGTACTTCGCCACCAAGACATCCCTGCCCGGCGTGGCCGATCAGGCGCTGGTCGACCAGGGCCAGACCCTGTACCGCCAGGGCGATGTCGATCGCGGCATTCCGGCCTGCATGGCCTGTCACGGCCCGGACGGCCGCGGCAACCCGGGCGCGCACTACCCGCAGGTCACCAGCCAGCACGCGAAGTACGTCGAGGCACGCCTGAAGGCCTGGCACGACAACGGCACGCAGAGCGACGATCCGCACACCAAGATCATGGCCGGCATCGCGCAGAAGCTCGACGAGAAGGACATCGCCGCCGTGGCGAGCTATCTCGAAGGCCTGCACACGAACGAACCGGCCGCCGCCGCGCCGGCCACGCCCTGAAGGCGTTAAAGTTAAGGGCAGTCTGAAATCGAACGGGCCTTCGGGCCCGTTCCTGTTTAAGAAGGTAAGAAAAGGACCCCTCATGCGTATGCGCCTTCCCCTCCTCTGCGCCGCTCTGATCGGCCTCGCCGCCTGCAGCGGCGGCAACAGCGACACCGCGGCGAACGCCCCGGCCGCGGCGTCCACCGCCACGACCGCGCCGGCCGCCCCCGCGCAGCCGGCGACGACCGCCACAGCCCCCGCCGCCGCATCCACCGCAGCGACAGCCGCACCCGCGGCGACCGGCACCGCGGCAGCTCCGGCCGTGTCCGCCCCGACGGCCGATGCCGACGACAAGCGCCCCGCGCCGAAGCCCTTCGTCGACGACGGCAAGTGGGTGGAAGGCAAGCACTACTTCCGCATCGATCCCGCCCAGCCGACGAGCACCCCGGGCAAGATCGAGGTCACCGAGGTCTTCTCGTACGGCTGCCCGGCCTGCTTCCAGTTCCACGGCATCGTGGACGAACTGGCGAAGAGCCTGCCCAAGGGCACCGTGATGACCTATACGCCGGCGTCGTTCCGCCCCGACGAAAACTGGCCTCTGCTGCAGCGCGCCTACCTCACGGCGCAGGCGTTCGGCGTCGACCAGAAGAGCCACGACGCCATGTTCGACGCCGTCTTCAAGAGCGGCGAGCTCGGCATCATGGACCAGAAGGCCGGCCGGCCTAAGCCGCCCGCTGCGTGGCCCACGATCGACGATGTCGCCAAGTTCTATGCGAAGTTCGGCGTCAAGCCCGACGAATTCGTCGCCACCGCCAACTCCTTCACCATCAACACGAAGATGAAGCGCGCCGATGAACTGATCCGCGCCTATGAGGTCGATAGCACGCCCACGATCGTGGTGAACGGCAAGTACCGCCTCACCCCGAACAGTGCCGGCGGTTACCCGCAGGCCGTGGAACTCACCCAGTGGCTCATCACCAAGGAAGCCGCGGGCAAGTGACCGCGATTCGACCCTAAGCCGGAGATATCCATGTTCAAGCGTCTTTCGCTCCTCTTCGTCGGCCTCGCGCTGACTGCCGCGTGCAGCGCGCGTCCCGCCGATGGCGCGGCCACCTATACCGAAGGCCAGCAGTACGTGGCCACCACCACGCCGCAGCGCCTCGATCCGAAGGACGGCAAGGTGGAAGTCGTCGAGGTGTTCTCGTACGGCTGCATTCACTGCGCACACTACGAATCGTATGCGGAGGCGCTGCAGAAGCAGCTGCCCAAGGGCGTCACGTTCCGCGTCGTGCCCGCAGCGTTCAACGACGCCTGGCTGCCCTATGCGCAGGCCTACTACGCGGCGCAGAAGCTCGGTGTCGCGCAGAAGGCCCATGCCGCCTTGTTCAAGGCGATCCATACGGACCACTATCCGATCCATACCATCGACGAGCTTGCCGACTGGTATGCCACGAACTACGGCGTCGACAAGGCGAAGTTCGTGGCGTTGGCCACCAAGGACGACGGTATCCGCCAGCGCATCCTCGCCGACGGCAAGCTGATCCAGGGCTGGGGCATCGACGGCACGCCCACCCTCGTGGTGAACGGCAAGTATCGCAGCGCCCAGATCAAGGACTTCGACGAACTCAACGGCGTCGCCAAGTACCTGGTGGACAAGGAACTGAAGGGCGGGAAGTAATCCGCCCCCCGACCGATGCCCTCCGTTCACATGGCGGGGGGCATCCTCTGGCCTCCCGGGCCAGCCGAGAACAGACGCAGCACCCATGACGCTCGCCACGCCGAACATCCTCACCGCTCCGGAACGCACGCTGCGCCTGTTGAGCTGCAACATCCTGGCCGGCGCGAGTGTCCAGCGTTACAGCGACTATGTCACCCGCAGCGTCAATGCCGTGCTGCCCGGCCGGTCGAAACTGGCGAACCTCGATTCGCTGGCGGAACTGCTCCACGAATTCGACGTCGTGGGCCTCCAGGAGGCAGACGCCGGCAGCCTGCGCTCGGGCTTCCTCAACCAGACGCGCTACATCGCCGAAGCCGCCGGCATGCCGTACTGGAGCCACCAGCCGAATCGGCCCATGGCACGCGTGGCGCACTCGGCGAACGGATTGCTCAGCCGTATCGAACCCACCGAAGTCATCGACTACCCGCTGCCCGGCCGCATCAAGGGGCGAGGCGCACTGTTCGTGCGTTTCGGCGAAGGCACGGAAGCATTGGTAATCGTCATCGCCCATCTCTCGCTCGGTGCCGCCGCCCGCATGGGGCAGTTGGCTTTCATCGGAGAACTGCTCGCGCCCTACCCGCACGCCGTGCTCATGGGCGATCTGAACACCGAGCCCAGCAGCACCGAGATGCGGCACCTCTTCTCACGAACGGCGCTACAGCCGCCCTCGGTGGCGACGCCCACGTTCCCGAGCTGGAAGCCGCGCCGCGCACTCGACCACATTCTCACGTCCGCCGACATCAAGCTCGATCGAATGTGGACATTGCCCCGCGCCTTCTCCGATCATCTGCCTCTCGCCGCCGAAATCCGCCTGCCGCTGTCCCTGGCGCAGGCCGCCGGCGCGGCAACCACGGACGAGGCCGCTCCACGCACATGAAATCCATTTTCCGAACCGCCCTGCCCTGGGCCGTCATCGTCGGCGTGGCGCTGGCGGCGAGCGTCGTGCGCTATGGGTTTGTCGAGCCCCCGCATATCGCGCACGCGTGCGAGGTGCAGACCGGGCCGTGGTGGTGCGCCACACGCGACCTCGTCGTACAGGGCTTTCTTTCATATGGCTACGGCTACGCGGCGGTACTTGCCGCGCTGCTGGCGGTGTTCTGGCGGAGCACGTTCGCTGCCGTGCTGGCCGTGTGCCTCGGCGCCGTCGCGCTGCAACTGTATTGCTACGAGGGCGGTGCGCTCGCGCTGCTCGTGGGCACGCTGCGCCTGGTGCGCGTGCAGTCGTCCGGTGGGAGCCGCTTCAGCGGCGATCGCGATCCCGCGGCAGCGGCAGCGGGAAGGTAGCGGCGAGCACCCATCGCCGCTGAAGCGGCTCCCACACAAAGCTGCATGTTCTGGGCAACGCTATGTCCTGGACGACGCTATGCTCTAGCTCGACGCCAGGCCAGCAGCACCGGCAACGCCATGGCGACGTTCAGCAGCAGCCATCCCCATGCGACGGCGCTTGCGCCCACTTCCTGCACCACGACCGCGCCCCCCAGCAACACGAGCCAGACCGCGAGCAGCCGCTCTTCCAACAGGGGCTTCAGCGGGTCTTCGCGCGTGCGCAGCAGGGCAAGCACGAGGAACGCGACCGCCGGCATCGCGAACAGTCCAATGGGGAAATCGCGGTAGCGGCCGTTGAAGACCATGAGGATGCCGTAGAGCGCCAGGACGAACATCCAGAAGAAGCGCTGTGGCGTGAAGCGGTCGGTCCATGCGATGCCCAGGAGGCGCCGCTCCGTAGGCGTCGGCGCGACGTCCGCGGTATTCACGGGCGCCGCCAGGCGCGATGCGATGGCGCGCGCCAGCGACAGCGCGGTGCAGGCCCCGGCGACTCCGACGGCGATTCCCACGGCCCATTCCAGCCGGTTGCGGCAAGCGAATTCCAGCAGCCGGGCGTGCGCGGCGAGCGCCGTTCCGGTCGCGAAACCGGCTAACGCCAGGGATGCCCACCCCGCCGCGCCGCGCCAGCGACGGCGGAACGCACCGGCACCGACGAAGACGATCGCCAGCACCCCGCCTGCGCCCAGGGCCCACGCCCAGCGCGGCTCTTCGACCACCGGACCGGTCATGGCGAACTTCGGCCTCCCCTGCACGTCGAAAATGCCCCAATAGCCGCCCACCGTGCCTTCCAGGTCGCGCTTCCAGGGCTGATCGAAGGCTTCGATCACGTTGTAGGGCATGTCGACGGTCGCGGCGTAGTTGAGGAACTGGCGCATGTAGCGCGCCTCGTTCACCAGACTGGCGCTGGCCTGCCGACGCGTGCGGCCCTGGCTCGGCCAGCCCGTCTCGCCGATCATCACCGCCTTGCCCGGGAACTCTGCCTTCATGCGCTGGTAGACGTCCGCGACATGCCGAACGGCCTGCGCCGGGGCCACCGGCTCGTCTTCCCAATAGGGAAGGATATGGATCGTGACGTAATCGGTGACCTTGGCGAGCGCAGGATGGGCCTGCCAGAACTCCCACACGTCCGCATAGGTGACCGGCACATCGGTGGCCGCGTTCATACGCGCGATGTAGCCCGCAAGCGCCTTCTCGGTCAGTTCGCCGCGCAGCAGCACCTCATTGCCCACGACGATGCCACGCAGGTTGGCGGCGTGTTTCTTCGCGGAGGCCAGCGCGAGCTGCATCTCCCGCTCGTTCGCGGCGGGATCGCGCCCGAGCCACACGCCCATCAGCACCTTCATGCCGTAGCGGCCGGCGATCTCGGGCACCGCGCCGAGCCCTTGCCCCATTGAATACGTGCGCACACAGTCGAAACGGGTGGACAGGTCCTTGAGGTCCGCATCGATGCGCTCGGGCGACACGAAGGCATGCGGATCGAAGGGCGTCTCGCCGGCGAAGCGGAACGGTGCATACGATACGCAGGCGATCCTGGTGGTCGGCGAATCCGGCAAGGGCACCGGGCGGCCGAGCGACCACCAGTAGCCGGCACCGAAGACGGCGGCGAGCACCAGGACGATCCATGCTAGCGGTCGCGCAAGCCGCGCGTACGAGGTGTGGAGCGTCATGCCGTTCCAATCGGAAGCAAGGGGAAAGCGCCGCAAGCTTAGCGGGCGGCGCCGTCGAGGGCGAATCCCCCCCAAAGCCCTTCGTTCATCCGACTTGCGCAAGCTCTTCCCTACAATGGACCGACATGTTTTCGTGAAGGAACCCCGATGATGGCTGCTCCGGCATCGCGACGCGCCGCCCGCTCCCTCCGTACCCTGGCCTGCATCGCCCTCGCCGCCACCGGATTTCTGGCCACCGCTGCGATGGCGGCGGGCACGGATGCCGAGCGCGCCCGTTTCCGCCAGGCGTACGCCGCCGCGCAGCAAGGCGGCGACGCATGGCGCGCGCAGGCCGCGGGCCTGGAGCAGTACGTGTTGTTTCCCTATCTGGAAGCCGCCGCGCTCGAACACGATCTGCGCACGCTCGATCGCGCGCGCGTTGAGGCCTATCTCACCAGGTATCCGGGGCTGATTCCCGCCGCGGACCTCCGTCGCGATTTCCTCGGCGAACTGGCGCGCCGCAAGGACTGGACCACCTTCAGCGCGATGTACCAACCGGGCCTGGGGGACAGCCTGAGTTGTTTCGCATTGCAGGCGAAGCTGTCGCGCAACGAGCCCCTGGTGTTCGAGCGCGACCTCGCCGACCTGTGGAAGAAACCGAACCTGCCCAATGCCTGCGACCCGGTCATCGCCGCAGCGCACGACCAGGGCCTGCTGACGGCGGATCGGCTGTGGGCGCGCATCCAGACAGCGGCCGAAGCCGGCAAGGGCGGCACGGTGGCTTCTCTCGCTCCGTGGCTGCCGCCGTCGGATGCCCCCGCGGGCAAACGCATCGCACAGGCGCTCAACGACCCGGCCGGCGCCCTGCGCGACGCCTCGGAGTGGCCCGATACGCCACGTCACCGGCAGGCACTGACGCTGGCCCTGCAACGCATGGCGCGCAAGCAGTCCACTGCGGCGGATGCCGCCTGGCAGTCGCTCGGGCCACGCTTCACGCTCAGCGAGCAACAGCGCGGCGCCGTGGAGAACGCCCTGGCGCTGTTCCATGCCACGGATTTCGACGAATCGGCACTCAGCCGTCTGGCCGCTCTCGCCCCGGGTGCGCAAACCGATGCCACCCGGGAATGGCGTGTGCGCGTGGCGCTCGCGCGGGAAGACTGGGCAGCCGCGCTGACCGCGCTCGATGCCCTGAGCGAAGCGCAGAAGGACGATGGCGAGTGGCGCTACTTCCGGGCCGTGGTGCTCCAGAAGCTCGGCCGCCAGTCGGAAGCACAGGCGCTCTTCCGCTCGGTGGCCGAGGAAGCCACGTACTTCGGCTTCCTGGCCGCCGACCGCGTGAACGCCGCCTATGCCATCTGCCCTGCCAGCATGGCCACGGACGAGACCCGCGAAGCCGCGCTCCTTTCGGATCCGGGGCTCGATCGCGCCTTCGAACTCTACGCCGTGGGCTTGCAGAAGTTCGCCCGGCGGGAGTGGGCCGCCGCGCTGTCCGGCCGCGACAGCGACACCCGGCGGCTGGCCGCCGACCTCGCCTTCCGCAAGGGCTGGTACGACCGTGCCGTATTCGGACTCTCGTCCGGCGACGCGCTGCGCCTCTACGAACAGCGTTTCCCGCTGGCGCGGCAGGACGGCGTGGTGGAGCAGTCGAGCCAGGCGGGCATCGAGGCACCGTGGGCGTACGCCATCATCCGCGCCGAGAGCGCCTGGATGAGCGACGCGCGTTCCGGCGCCGACGCGCGCGGCCTGATGCAGCTGCTGCCGAGCACGGCCGAACTGGTGGCACGACGCAACGGCCTTGCCTGGAGCGGCGGCGAAAGCCTGTACGAGCCGGCGACGAACATCGTGCTGGGCACGCGGTACCTCGCGCAGATGGCGGCGCGATACAGCGGCGCCCCCTGGCTCGCCAGCGCTGCCTACAACGCCGGCCCGAACAGGGTCGACCAATGGGTGGCCGCGCGGGGCGGGCTGGCGCCGGACCTCTTCGTTGCCAGCATTCCGTTCAAGGAGACCCGCGAGTACGTAGCTCGCGTGATGGCGTTCGCGGTGATCTACGACTGGCGACTCAACGGCAATGCGCTTTCGCTCACCAGCCGCATGACGCCGATCGGCAGCGCCTATGCCTTGCCGACGAGCGGCGCGGTGCGCAGGCCCGTGAGTTGCCCCTCGCCCGCCGTGGCGAAGCCCACGCCGCCCTCCCCGCCGGCCGTCGTCGAACCGGCACCCGCCGCCGCCTCATCCGCGCCCAGCCCGGACGAGCCGCGCCAGTGACGGGCTTGGCGGCGCAAGGTAAGCAGCCTACGCTTCGCGGATGAAGTCGCAACGCATCGTCATCCTCGGCGGCACCGGGTTCCTCGGCGGCGTTCTCGTGCCTCGGCTCGCCGCCGATGGGCATCGCCTCCTGCTGCTGTCCCGCAACCGGGAAGTTCACAAACAGCGCACGGTGGGCCGCCACGTCACGGTGGCCACTGCCGATATCTACGATCCGCCCACGCTGCGTCGATACCTCGCCGGCGCAGATGCGGTCATCCACCTCGTCGGTATCCTCAACGAAAGTGGCCGCAACACGTTCCAGCGCGCGCACGTCGATCTCGCCCGGCTGGTGGTGGAAGCCTGCGTCGATAGCGGCGTGCATCGACTGCACCTGATGAGTTCGCTGCAGGCGGGCAAGGGGACCTCCCGTTACCTGCGCTCGCGAGGCGAAGCGGAAGCACTGGTGAAGGCGTCCACGCTCGACTGGACCATCTACGAGGCAAGCACGATCTTCGGCCCCGGGGATGGACTCGTCTCGCGCTTCGACAGCCTGCTACGCATGTCGCCGGTGGTGCCGCTGCCCCGCCCTGGAGCGAAGATGGCACCCGTGTACGTCGGCGACGTCGCGGAGGCGATCGCACGCTGCGTGTCCGACGACGCATCCCTGCTGCGCACCTACGAGCTCTACGGCCCCGAAACCTGGACGCTGATCGACATCGTGCGTGCCATCCGCGATGCGCGGGGCCGCCGCCGGGCCGTGCTCCCCATGCCCGACATGCTGGGACGCGTGCAGGCACAGGTGGCGCAGTTCGTGCCCGGCAAGCCGTTCACTCCCGACAACTTCCGCTCGCTGCTCACCGACTCCGTCGGCCACACCGACGGCCTGGCACAACTCGGCATCCAGCCGCAGCGGCTTTCCGCGTGGTTGCCGCGCCTGCTCGGACCGTCCGTGCGCCAGCAACGTCTCGACGCGGCGCGTGCACGACGCCGGCCCTGACGCATGGATATCTACCTGGTGGGCGGCGCCGTCCGCGACAGACTGCTCGGACGCCCAGTGACCGACCGCGACTGGGTGGTGGTGGGTGCCACGCCCGAGGACATGCTCGACGCCGGCTACCGGCCTGTGGGCAAGGATTTCCCCGTGTTTCTCCACGGCCAGACCAAGGAGGAATACGCGCTTGCGCGCACCGAGCGGAAAACGGGGCGTGGCTATCACGGCTTCGCGTTCCATGCCGATCCGTCGGTCACGGTGGAGCAGGACCTGGAACGCCGCGACCTCACCATCAATGCCATCGCGCAACGCGAGGACGGCACCCTGGTCGATCCTTTCGGCGGTGTGCGCGATATCGAAACCCGCACGCTGCGGCATGTATCCGACGCGTTCGTCGAAGACCCGGTGCGGCTGCTGCGCGTCGCGCGCTTCGCGGCGCGTTACGCACCTCTGGGCTTCACCGTCGCCGACGAGACCATGGCCCTCATGCGGCGCATGGTGGACGAGGGCGAGATCGACCACCTGGTTCCCGAACGCGTGTGGGCGGAAACGCGCAAGGCGCTCGCCGAGCCCATGCCATCCGCGTTCCTGCGTGTGCTCCGCGAGAGCGACGCGCTGCGCGTCCTGTTTCCGGAAGTGGAGGCGTTGTACGGCGTGCCGCAGCGGCCGGAGTTCCACCCCGAGGTGGACACGGGTGTGCATGTGGAACTGGTGGTCGATGCCGCGGCGCGACTCGCGCCCGGCGATGCGCTGGTCGGATGGTGCGCGCTCACGCACGACCTGGGGAAGGCGCTCACGCCGCAGGACGTCCTGCCACGGCACATCATGCATGAGCAGCGCGGCGTCGAACCCGTGCGAGCCATGTCGGCGCGGCTGAAGGTGCCGGGGGACTACGCGTTCATGGCGGAGATGGTGTGCAAGCACCACCTGAACGCGCACATGGCACTTGAGCTGAAACCGTCGACGATCCTGCGCCTGCTGGAAGGCCTCGGTGCCCTGCGCCGCCCCGAGCGTCTCGAAACATTCCTGCTCGCCTGCATGGCCGACAAGCGCGGCCGGCTGGGCAGTGAAGACGCCGCTTACCCGCAAGCCGATTTCCTGCGCGCGTGTCGCGACGCCGCCGCTTCGGTCGTGTCACGGCCCTTCGTGGAGCAAGGCCTCGAAGGGCCGGCGATTGGGGAGGCCATGAAGAAGGCGCAGATGAAGGCCATCGCCTCGGTGGCCAAACCTGCTCCGTAACCTCGGTTTTGTGTGGGAGCCGGCGAAAGCTACAACCGCGACCCCTGGTCCGCCGCCATCACGCCCGCCGGCAGCGCCGCGGCGTCGATGCCCTTGGCGAACATCATCACCTGGAAGCGCTCGCCCATCTCTTCGGGCAGCGTGAGTTTCTTCACCTCCTGCGCCAGCCGGTAACGGGCCGCCTCGTCGTCGAGGGCGAAGTAATCGCTCTCGAAGAATTCCTGCATGCCCGAGGCGAGAAGGAACTGCGCCTGCGGCATGTAGGCCGCCACGCCGAAGCCCGCGCTGTTGCCCGCTTCGGCAAGGGCAGTGAAATCCACGGACGCGGTGAGGTCCTGCAGGCCCGGCAACAGGAACGGGTCGGCGTGCGTGCGGTGACGATAGAACGCGCGCAACGTGCCGTCCGTGCGCTCGGGAAGGTAGAACTCCCCGCGCGTATAACCGTAGTCGGCGAAGATCATGGCGCCGTGCTGAAGCGTGCCCGCCACCGCCTGCACCCAGTACGGCAGCTGCGGCAGGATCTCGCTGCGATATCCCGCCTCGAACTCGCGGCCGAGGTCGCGCTCGACATGGCGCACCGCGCCGCCCACCAGACTGTCGGCAGGCCGGTCGCTGCGGACGAACCTCCCTTCGCCGTCGAGTACCACGTGTTCCTCGTACACCTCGCCGTCGCGGGTGGTGAAGCGTGTGGTGGGCAAGGCGTCGATGACTTCGTTCGCGAACAGCACGCCGTCCCACGGCGTTTCGAGCGGGCCGTCGAGCCATGTCACGCGGGCGAACAGGGAAGGCGGCAGTGCTTCGCGAAGACGCTCGCGCTGGCGCTCGCGCAGGTCGGCACTCGGTTCCAGGATCATGAAACGGCGCGGTGCACGGCCGGCGACGTCGAGCGCCAGCAACGCGGCTTCGGCGAAGGCGCCGGTACCGCCGCCAAGCTCCAGGAAGTCGGCCTGCGGACCCAACGAGGCCAGCACCGGTTCGAAGGCGCGCGCGACACACCGCGCGAAGAGCGTGCCCAGCTCGGGAGCCGTGACGAAGTCGCCCTCGGTGCCGAACTTGGCCTTGCCGGCGCTGTAATAACCGAGGCCGGGGGCGTAGAGACAGCGCTCCATGAAGCGCGAGAACGGCATCGGCCCCTGGGCCGCGATTTCCTCGCGAAGGAGGGCCGCGAGGTGGTCGGAGTGGGCGCGCTCGTCGGCGGCGGGTTCGGGGAGTTTCGGGTTCATGCCGTGCGTGTTCGAGATCGAACCCGCAGGATAACGGATCGTGGCGCGCACGGCGTCAAGCGCCACCGATAAGGGTCTGGCCTCAGCTCCTGTGGGAGCCGGCTACGCCGGCGATCCCGCGGCAGCGGGCATGCGTGCCGCGAGCACCCATCGCCGCTGAAGCGGCTCCCACACACAGCCCGCCATCTCGCAGAAGTACCGGGCCCCTCCCGGCGGCGGTCTAGAAATCCTGCTGCAGGGACAGGAACACCCCGCGGCGCGGTCCGAACTGGGGCGCGCCAACGCCGATGCCCGAACCGTCGCGGAGTTCGTAGGTGCGGTCGAACGCGTTCACCAGCGCCAGCTGCGTATGCGTGGCGCCCGCCGGGGTGAGGTGGAAGTCGTGCGAGACGCTGAAGTTCATCTGGAAATACGCCGGCATCGTGTCGCCGTTCGGCACGAGACCGTCGCGGCGCAGGCCCGAGCCGAAGAGGTAGTCCGCTCCGATGCGCGTGTCGTCGTCGATCGCGTAACTGATGCCACCCGACGAGGTGTATTTCTGGTCGTGGTCCAGGTGGATGAAATGATCCTGGATATACGCAAGGTCGTCGGGGTTGAAGTTGTACTGGCCCGTGATGATGCGCTTGCCCACGGAACGGTTGTACGCGAAGTTGAAGTACGCGGTGAGCGCGCCGCCGTCGTAGTTCAGCGTGAACTCGTCGCCCTTCACCTTGCCCTGGTCGTAATTGAACGTGGAGTACACCAGTGCGGTGCCGAACTGGCCCTCGTCCTGGATGCGCGACACGTTGCGCTTGTAGCTGTCGAGACCCACGGTCCACGCGCTGCCCAGCTTCTGCGAGATGCCCACGTCGTAGTAGCTGGAACGCTCGGCCAGCGGCGTATCGTTGCCGTTGTCCGGCAACGCATTGGTGGTGCCCGCGAATTTCGCGATGGACGTCGGGCTGATCATCTCCGACGCGGGCGGCGTGAAGTAGCGCGAATAGCCGGCATGGATCGTCGTGCTGTCCGTGGGCTGATAGACCAGACCCACACGCGGGCTGAGCTGGCTCTCGGGACGGAAGGCGTCGTAGCGATCGGCGCGGACGCCATAGTTCACCGTCCACTTATCGCCGATGCTCCACTCGTCCTGCAGGTAGAGCGCGTAGGTGCGCGCGAGAATGCGGCTGGCATCCACGATGGACAATGGCGTGGTCGATGTCTGGTTGCCGTCGGCGTCCGCGGGGAAGACGAGCGCATCGTTGGTCGCGCTCGCGCGTTCGAACGATGCGTACATGCCGTAGCGCAACGTATGACTGTCGCCCAGCGGAGTCGCGAAATCGGCTTGCAACGTGCTCGCCCGGTTGGCGCGGCGCACATCGGAGGCGACGCCGTTGAACATCAGGTCGCCGATGTCGTCCGGCGTGAAGTGCAGACCGCTGTACCGCTGTCCGGCAGACACCTGGTAGGCGGTGCCGCCGAGCTTGCCCTGCAGGCTGAGGACGCCGAAGCGCGTTTTTTCCTGCTGGCGCTCGTTCAACTGCGCCGAATCGAAGTTCGTCACGTCGAGATACCCGAACGTCGGTTCCTGGCCCGGGTTGTTCGGGATCTCGAAGCGGTTGTTCGTCACCCCGAAGAGGAAGCTGAGGCGCGTATCGGCATTGATCAGGTAGGAGACATCGCCGAACGCCTTCACCTGGTTCGTATGGTCGTGGATCGGCTTGCGGCTTGCCGTCGGGTTTTCGATGCCGACGTCGTTCTCGAGATAGTTGGCGGTGAGGAACCAGCTCCAGGCGCCGCTGCGCCCGAACAGCGTGGCGTTCGGATTCAGCGTACCGAACTGGCCGCCCGTCACGCCCACGCTGCCACCGATACCGTCCTTCGAGGGCGTGCGGGTAGTGATGTCCACCACGGCCGCCGTGCGGTCGCCGTACTGCGCGGGCAAGGCGCCGTCGAGCAGCTTCACGTTCTGGATCGTCCGCGCATCCAGGGTCTGGCCGAAGCCGCCGATGCTTTCCGGGATGAGCACGCCGTCGATGCGGTACTGCAGGTTGGCGTGGTCGCCGCGCACGTGCAGCTGGCCGTAAGAGTCCTGCACCACGCCCGGCGCCTGGAGGATCACCTGGTTCAGCGGCGTGGAATCTCCCAGCGGCAGGGCCTGGATGGTCTGGCGGTCCATCACGTACTGGCTGCTGCCGGTATCGGGCGACAGACTGTTGCGCGCCTCGTCCAGCCGGGCGGTGACGTCGACCTCGCCGAGGTTGGTGGCTTTCTGCGGCGGGGCGTCGTCGGCATGGGCGGCGGCGGCCAGGAGTGCGAGGGCGATACAGGACGCGAGGCGAACAGGAGTCATGGGCTCACTTCGTAAAATGTTATAACGTATCAATTAGTCTGGGGGGCGAAGCTTTCGTCCCGCTTTCGCCCTCGACACGTCCGGTGCTTCATGGACGAATCACGCCGCGGCGGCGACCATGTCCACGCATTCGCATCCGGAGTAACGACATGGCAAAACGCGATCCGGCTTCGACATCGAAGGAGATCGTTCCCGTCACGGCCGACCGCGGCGACAGTCCCGTCGCGAAGGCAATCCTCGAATTCGTCAGCCGCATCCCGGACAGCGACGTGCCCCGCGCCGGCAAGGGCTCCGCCGAGGAAACGTGCCGGCAGCTGGCCAGCGCCGCGGCCAACAAGGCGGCGATCACAGCAGGGTCGCTCGCCTTGCCGCCCGGCCCGCTGGGCTGGCTGACGGTGCTCCCCGAACTGGTGGCGATCTGGCGCATCCAGGGCCAGATGGTCAGCGACATCGCCGCCGCATACGGGAAGACCGCGACGCTCGGACGCGAACAGATGCTCTGGTGCCTGTTCCGGCACACCGCCGCCCAGGCCTTCCGTGACGTGGCCATTCGCGTCGGCGACCGCCTCGTGTTCCGCACTGCCGCCACCGGCGTATTGCAGCGCCTGGCGGGCCGCATCGGTGTCAGCGTGTCCAAGCGTGCGGTCGGCAAGGGCGTCTCGCGCTGGCTGCCGATCGTCGGCGCGCTAGGTGTCGGTGCCTATGCGTACTACGACACCGGACAGGTGGCGAAAACCGCGATCGACCTCTTCAGCGGCGACGTGCACGTCGACGATGGCGATGCGCCCGCGGCCGGAAAGAGGCACGCCGCGGCTAAGGCGTCGGGCGGCGGGCACGCGCGCGCCGCGGAAGGCGCGTCGGCTCCGAAGGCCAGAGCGACGACGAAGGGACGATCGACCACGGCCAGGAAGGCCGTAAAGAAGACGGCGCCCAAGAAGTCGGCCACCAAGAAGACCGTGGCGCGCAAGAAGGCGACGAAAGCTGTCGCACCTGCCGCGGCCGTGAAGAAAGCCGGGACGCGACGCAAGGCAGGTTGAGTGGCCGCGACGTGACGCGCGGCACCGTTTGCGGCAAGCTCGTGCGCGTTGCGAAAAGGAGCTTGCCGTGAATCCGTCCCCGGTCGTCCTCGTCACCGGCGGTGCCCGCCGTGTCGGTGCCGCCATCGTCCGGCGCCTGCATGCGGCGGGCTGTTCGGTCGCCATCCACTACCGCCATTCCGGTTCCGACGCCGAAGCGCTCGCGCGCGAACTCGATGCGGTGCGTGCGGGCAGCGTGGCCACGTTCCCGGCGGCGCTCGACGACGATACGACACTTCACCCCCTGATCGAGGCGGTGGTGCAACGCTTCGGCCGGTTGGACGGGCTGGTGAACAATGCCTCGGCCTTCTACCCCACGCGCATCGGCGAGACGACATCGGCGCACTGGGACGACCTGTTCTCGGCCAACGCGCGGGCGCCGTTCTTTCTTGCCCAGGCCGCGGCGCCGGCCCTGCGGGAGGCCGGCGGCGCTATCGTGAGCATCGTCGACATCTATGCGGAACGGCCGCTCGCCGGGCACACCGTGTATTCGATGGCCAAGGCCGCGCTCGCCATGCTGACCCTGTCGCTGGCGAAGGAACTGGCACCCGAGGTGCGCGTCAACGCCGTCGCGCCCGGCGCCATCCTGTGGCCCGCCTCGGGCAAGCCGGAGGAAGCGGCGGAAAGCCTGATCGCGAAAACGCCGCTCGGACGCAAGGGCGAACCCGAGGACGTCGCCGAGGCCGTTCGCTGGCTGTTGCTGGACGCGCGCTACACGACAGGCCAGATCGTCCGCGTGGACGGCGGTCGCGCATTGACGATCTGATCGCGGCCCCGTCGGCGTGCGAGCCCGCACGCCGACGGTTCCGGTGTTCCCCTGGAGCGGTGTTTCAGTTCTTCGGACGGAATGCCGATTCGAGCAGTGCGCGGTCGAAGCCCTGGCCCGGATCGCCTTCCTCCGCAAAGCGGTAGAGCGCGGCCGAATACACCCCGTGCATCGCCGTCTGGAACAGGCTGAGGGCCATCAGCGCGATCACCGCCACGACACCGACGATGACCATCAGCGCCACGGAGTGCGTCGCCGCGGCGGCGAAGAAGAGCACGCCGCTGGCGAAGATCAGGCAGAAGGTGAGGATACCGCCCGCAACGCCGATGCCGGCATTGCCGATCAGGTTCTCGCCCCAGGTCTGCTTGAGCAGCGAGGTGCTGCGCTTCACGGCATCGACCGGGCCCACGTCCTGCGCGGCGAGCACCGGCACCACCAGGAACGTCGCCACCGTCCAGCCGAAGCCGAGGAAGCCCGCGACGATGCGTCCGACGAAACCGAGGCGTTCCTGCAGGGCGCGCAGGATCATGCCGACCGTGGCCGCGATGAGCGCGTAGCCGATGATGTTGGGCAGCTTGCCCATTGCCGTGCGGATGCCGTCGCCGAGTGTGGGATTGCCACCGTCCAGACGGATGAGCGCAGCCGAAGCCAGAGCGACGTTGAAGAAGATCACCACGCCGTACTGCACGAAATAGAACAGGAAGCTCACCAGCATGAACAACGGCGAGACGTGCTGGCGCTGGCCTTCGAAATCCGCCTGATGGTGGGCGAACAAGGTCCAGACCGGCCACGCGAAGGTGGCGATCACCAGCAACGATGCGAAACCCGCCAGCAGAGGAAAGAGCATCAGCTCCTTGTCCTGGCGAAGGATGTTGGCACTGGCTTTCATCAGCGCCCAACTGCGTGCGAACTTACCCATTTCCTTGTTTCCCCATGGTCCGATGTCGGACGCGTTGTAGCATCTTGGTCGGTGGCCCGCCAGTTGCCTGAATGTGGGAGCCGGCTGCGCCGGCGATCCCGCGTAGCGGGCACGATCGCGAGCACCCATCGCCGCTGAAGCGGCTCCCACAGACGGCAAGACGAGAGGGGCCGAGAGATTTTCTTGCTGCTATGGCGATTCTTGGATGGCCGCGGAGCAACGTTCATCGACTGCGAGCGGCTCGTTCCCCACCGGAAAGGCCGCCCAGAGTTCCGCCATCGTCTTCCCGCTGACGGGGTGACGGACGTCGGGTGCGATGTCGGCCATGGGCTTCAGCACAAACGCATGCCGCAGTTCGCCGCGGGGCACCTGAAGGTGGCCCTCGCCGCTCAGCACGAGGTCGTCGTAGAGGACGATGTCCACGTCGAGGGTGCGGCTGGCGTAGCGTTTGCCGCCGCGCACCCGGCCATGCCGGTCTTCCAGGGCGTGGAGCCAGTCGTTCAGGGCTTCGGGAGCGAGGTCGCTGTCCAGGCCCACGGCCAGGTTCAGGAAATCGGGCCCGTCGAAACCGACCGCCGCGCTGCGGTAGACCGGCGACACGTCCAGCTTCCCGAAGCGTGCCCGCAGTTCCGCCACGGCGAGACCGAGCCAGTGCTCCGCATCGATGTTGGAACCCAGGCTGAGGTAGGCGCGCCCCACGTCAGACCTCCCGGGCAGCCGCGACACGCATGCCGGCAACGGCGTCGCGCACGTCGCCGCCCGACGGCTGCTGGAACGGCCGCAGTCCGAACTCGGGAAGGATCGCGATCAGGTGGTCGAAGATGTCCGCCTGGATGCGCTCGTAATCGAGCCACACCACCGTATTGGTGAAGCAATAGACTTCCAGCGGGATGCCCTGCGCACCCGGGTCGCGCATGCGGACCATGCGGGTCATCTTGTCGTGCACGTCCGGGTGCGCCGCGAGGTACGCCTCGGCATAGGCGCGAAAGGCGCCGATATTGGTCTGCCGGCGCCGGTTCACCGGGAGCTTGCCCGGTTCGCCCAGCGCCTCGTTCCAGCGGCGGATATCCTCGCGCTTGCGCTCCAGGTAGGCCTTGAGCAGGTACACGCTTCCATAGCGTTCGATTTCCTCGTCCTCGAGGAAGCGCACGCATGCCGCGTCGACGAACAGTTCGCGCTTGATCCGTCGCCCGCCCGATTCGGCCATGCCGCGCCAGTTCTGGAACGATTCGGAAATCAGCTTCCAGGTGGGTACCGTGACGATCGTGCGGTCGAAATTGCGAACCTTCACCGTATGCAGCGTGATGTCGATGACGTCGCCGTCGACGCCCGCGGAAGGCATGGTGATCCAGTCGCCGATGCGCAACATGTCGTTCGTGCTCAGCTGGATGCCGGCGACGAAGCCCAGGATGGTGTCCTTGAACACCAGCAGCAGCACGGCGGACATGGCACCGATGCCGGACAGCAGCAGGCCGACGCTCTGATGGGTGAGCTTGGTGATCACCAGCACCAGCGCCACGATCCACAACGCCATCTGCAGCAACTGGACGATGCCCTTGATCGATCGCTTCCCCGCCGGGGTGGCGCTGTACAGCGATTCGAACGCGAGCAGGGCGCGACCCATGGCCGAGATCACGCACACGATGATCCAGCAGACGGCAAGGCTGCGCACGAACGCGCCCACGCCGTCGTCCACCGGCAGCAGCAGGGCGATGCCGTAGTAAACGACAACGCCGGGCAGCACGCGCGCCAGCCAGCGGAAGCAGCCGAATTCATAGAGCGCGTCGTCCCAGCGCCAATGCGTGTGCCGTGTGGCCGCGCGCACCACGCGATGGAGGAACAGGCGGCCGAGCAGGTCCACCAGCCAGGCGATGACGACGAGTCCACCGACCAGCACCACGCTGCGCCACACGGCCGACGGAATGACCTCGTCAAGGAACGTTTGTATATCGCGCGGATCGATCATTGCGGACGCGTACCGCGCTCGATACGCACGCCGACCGCTTTCGCACCGCGCACGGCGCCCGGCTTGGACAGCTTGAGCCGGACCCAGGCCACGCCGAATTCGTTCTGCACGATCTCGGCGCACCGCTCTGCCAGTGTCTCCACGAGGCCGAAGCTCGAGGCTTCCACATAGGCCTGAAGGCGCTTGGAGATCGATTTGTAATTGAGGGTGTCGGCGATATCGTCGCTGGCCGCGGGACGGCGATTGTCGAACGCCATTTCCAGGTCGAACGACAGCGTCTGCCGGATGCGCCGCTCCCAATCGTAGATACCGATGACCGCGTCGATGCGCAGGTCCTCTATGAAGACGATGTCCATGGGGGTGTAACGATGAAGAGGGTCGTACAGGGTCGGCGAGGAAGGCCGATTGCGCAAGCGCCTGCTTTCTGTGGGAGCCGCTTCAGCGGCGATGGGTACTCGCCGCGAACTTGCCCGCTGCCGCGGGATCGCCGGCGTAGCCGGCTCCCACACACTCAAGCCGCGGGCAGCGTCTCGAGGTTCCAGCGCGGGAACACCTGGATGGTTTCGTCCTGGTGCTGGCCCGCTGCCAGCCGGATGGCACCCGCGAGGGCGATCATGGCCCCGTTGTCGGTACAGAACGCCAGGCGCGGGAAGTAGACGCGGAACCCGTCCGCGGCTCCGGCCTGCGCCAGCTGCTCGCGCAGGCGCTTGTTCGCGCCCACGCCACCGGCGATCACCAGCCGCTTGGCGCCGGTGGCTTCCAGCGCGCGCCGGCATTTGATGGCCAGGGTGTCGACAATGGCTTCCTCGAACCCGCGCGCGATGTCGGCGCGGGTCTGGTCGCTCTTGTCGGAGGCCTGCCAGGCCAGCAGCACCTGGGTCTTCAATCCGGAAAAGCTGAAATCCAGCCCCGGGCGGTCGACCATGGGCCTGGAAAAGCGGAACCGGCCGGGAGTGCCCTGCTCGGCGAGCTTGGCGAGCGCCGGGCCGCCCGGATACGGCAGGCCCATGAGCTTCGCGGTCTTGTCGAAGGCTTCGCCCGCGGCGTCGTCCAGCGTATCGCCGAGGATGCGGTATTCCCCGATGGCCTTGACCTCCACCAGCATGGAATGCCCGCCGGAAACCAGCAGCGCCACGAACGGCGGCTCCGGCGGGTCGTCCTCGAGCAGCGGTGCCAGGAGGTGGCCTTCCATGTGGTGCACGCCGATGGCCGGCACGCCGAGCGCCCAGGCCATGGCCCGCGCCGCCGACGCGCCCACGAGCAAGGCGCCCACGAGGCCGGGACCGGCGGTATAGGCCACCCCGCCCAGGTCGGCCGGCGTCAGGCCGGCGTCCTTCAGGGCCTGGCGCACCAGCGGCAGCAGCTTGCGCACGTGATCGCGACTGGCCAATTCCGGCACGACGCCGCCGTATTCCGCGTGCAGGGCGATCTGGCTGAAAAGCGCGTGCGAAAGGAGCCCGCGACCCGGTTGGTCAGGGTCCCAGCGCAGCAGGGCAACGCCCGTCTCGTCACAGGACGTTTCCACGCCAAGCACGGGCTTTGAATTTCTCATCAAACTCACGTTATAATCCACGGCTCACCCGGATTCACGGGTCAGTTTAACCAAGTGGAGTTTCCATGCCGAGCGTTAAAGTCCGCGAGAACGAGCCGTTTGAGCTTGCCCTTCGCCGCTTCAAGCGTACGTGCGAGAAGGCTGGCGTGCTGGCCGAAACGCGCAAGCGCGAATTTTACGAAAAGCCGACCCAGGAGCGTAAGCGCAAGCGCGCCGCTGCTGTGAAGCGCCACCTGCGCCGTCTGTCCCGCGACACGACGCGCCGGACCCGCATGTACTGATGCACCGGCCGGCCTTCCCGGGCCGGCATGGTACCGCGGCTGGCGCGTTCTCGCCGCCGCCGCAATCAGGCGGAAATCCCGAGCCGGCTTTGCCGAAAGGTGAAGCCGGCTTTTCGTCGTCCCGGAGAAAAGAATCATGAGCCTCAAGGCAAAGATCACCGAAGACATGAAGGCCGCCATGAAGGGCGGGGAGAAGGACCGCCTGGGCGTCATCCGCCTGGTCCAGGCCCAGATCAAGCAGCGCGAGGTCGACGAACGGATCGAGCTCGACGACACGCAGGTGCTGGCCGTACTCGAGAAGATGCAGAAGCAGCGCCGCGACTCGATCGAGCAATACGACAAGGCCGGCCGCACCGACCTGGCCGACGTCGAGCGCTACGAGATGGGCGTGATCGCCGGCTACCTGCCCGCCAAGCTCGACGAGGCCGAACTCGACGCCATCATCGCCGCGGCCATCGCCGAATCGGGCGCCAGCTCCGCCCGGGATATGGGCAAGGTGGTTGCCCTGGTGAAGGAAAAGGCCGCCGGCCGCGCCGATATGGCCGCCGTTGCCGGCAAGGTGAAGGCCAAGCTGGCCAGAGCCGGATAACACCACCTCTTTACTGAGGGCCTTTGTGGGAGCCGCTTCAGCGGCGATGGGTGCTCGCGGCAAGCATGCCCGCTGCCGCGGGATCGCCGGCATAGCCGGCTCCCACAAGGTTGCCGGTTCCCAAAGGGTGACGGTTCCAAAAGGGTGACGGCTCCCCCCTTGCATCCGCGGCTTCACGGCCTCCCCACGCACGCCGCCGCATCCTCCCCGCGCCCCAAGGAGGATCTCCATGCTCAAGTACGCCATCATCTTCGGCCTGATCGCGCTCGTGACCGGCGCGCTCGGCTTCAGCCGCGTCTCCGGCGTGGCCGCGACCATTGCCAAGGTCTGCTTCGCCATCTTCCTGATCCTGTTCGTGATCGCCATCCTGGCTGTCATCGGCGTCTTCAAGCTCGCCTTCTGACACCCCGGCCGGACTCCATACGGAAGCGGATGCATGGCATCCTAGGGGACTGATGCGTGGCCGAATTCCCGACAGCTTCATCGATGAACTGCTGACCCGCGTCGACATCGTCGACGTGATCGAGCGGCGCGTGCCCCTGAAGAAGGCAGGCCGGGAATGGACGGCCTGCTGCCCCTTCCACAATGAGCGGTCGCCGTCGTTCTACGTAAGCCCCCAGAAGCAGTTCTTCCACTGCTTCGGGTGCGGGGCGCACGGCAGTGCGATCAAGTTCATCATGGACTACGACCGCCTGGAGTTCCCCGACGCCATCGAGGAACTGGCGCAGTCGGCGGGCCTGAAAGTGCCTTACGAGGGCGCCCGCGACGATAAGCCGCGGGAAGACCGCAGCGACCTCTACACACTGCTCGACGAGGCCGCCTCGTTCTACCAGCGCGAACTGGGCAACAGTCCCGAAGCCCGCGCCTACATCGACCGCCGCGGCCTCGACGACGAGATCGTGAAGCGCTTCCGCATCGGCTGGGCGCCCGCGGGGTTCGATGGCGTGCTGAAGGCGCTGGGCACTACCGACCGTCGGCGCCAGTTGCTCAACGAAGCGGGCATGGTCGCCAGCAACGAGCGCGGCAACCGCTACGACCGGTTCCGCGAGCGGGTGATGTTCCCCATCCTCGACCGGCGCGGCCGCGTCATCGCCTTCGGCGGTCGCGTGCTGTCGTCCGAGCAGAGCCCGAAATACCTCAACTCGCCGGAAACGCCGCTTTTCCATAAGGGCCGCGAGCTCTTCGCCCTCTGGCAGGTCAAGCAGGCCCATCAGCACCTCACCCGGATCATGGTGGTGGAGGGCTACATGGACGTCATCGCACTCCACCAGGCAGGCCTGCCCATCGCCGTGGCCACGCTGGGCACCGCGACCACGCCGGAGCACGCTGAAGTGCTCTTCCGCGCCGCACCCGACGTCTACTTCTGCTTCGACGGCGACCGCGCCGGCCGCCAGGCGGCGTGGCGCGCGCTGGAATCCATCCTTCCCCGCATGCGCGACGGCCGCCAGGCGCACTTCCTGTTCCTCCCCGACGGCGAGGATCCGGATACGCTGGTACGAAAGGAGGGCAAGGACGGCTTCGAGCAGCGCATGAAGAACGCCATGCCGATGTCCGAGTACTTCTTCGAGGAACTCGGTCGCGACGTCGACACCACCCGCATCGACGGCAAGGCGCGTCTCGCCGAACGGGCCCGTCCGCTCATCGCGAAGCTGCCCGACGGCGCCTTCCGCGACCTGATGGCGCAGGAACTCCAGCGCCGTACGGGGGCACGCGCCGTGCTCGACGCCGAGCCGGAACCGGCGCGCCGTGCTCCTGCCCGGCCGGCAAACGTGCAGCGCAGCCTCGTCCGCAGCGCCATCACCCTCCTCCTGGCCCAGCCCTCGCTGGCCGACGAAGTGGAGCCGCCCTATCCCTTCCTGCGCCTGGACCGGCCAGGCGTCGACCTGCTGGCCGAACTGATCGACGTCGCCCGCGCCCGCCCGGGCATCAACCCGGCCGTGCTGGTCGAGCATTTCCTCGACCGGCCGGAGTACCCGTCATTGCAGAAGCTGATGCAGGCCGAAGTGATCGGCGAGGCCGACATGCAGCGCGTGGAGTTCCTGGACGCCCTGGCCCAGATGCAGCGCCAGGTCACCACACAACGCCGCGAGTACCTGATCGCCCGCAGCCGCGAGGGCGTGCTCGACGACACCGAAAAGGCGGAACTACGCGTGCTGCTCGCTGCCCGCGCGGCACCCGCCCCGGCGGATGGCGAATGATGCGCTGCATCGCTGGCATAACGCGATCCATGGGATCATCCCGCCTTCGTATTTCCAAGGGACCGGCCCGGGCCGGATTCGTGCGCCACTGATGGACCTGCTCAACGACCTCGTCGATTTCTTCGGAAGGAACGGCTACCTCGCTGTCTTCTTCGCACTGATGCTGTGCGGCGCAGGCCTTCCGCTTCCCGAAGACATCAGCCTGGTCGCGGGCGGCATCATCACCGGCCTGGGCTACGGCGACGTGCACACCATGGTCGGCGTAGGCATGGCCGGCGTGCTGGTGGGCGACTCCACGATGTTCCTGCTCGGCCGCCATTTCGGGGGGCGCATCATGAGTTGGCGCCTCGTGGCCCGGCTGCTGACGCCGGAACGCTATGCCAAGGTGCAGGAGAAATTCGAGCGCTACGGCAACCGCATGATGTTCGTCGCGCGCTTCCTGCCCGGCATGCGCACCGCCGTGTTCATCACGGCCGGCGCCACGCACCGCGTGGGCTTCTTCCGCTTCCTGCTGCTCGACGGCCTCGCCGCCGCCATCAGCGTGCCGATCTGGGTCTACCTCGGCTATTTCGGCGCGCACAACCACGAATGGCTGGCGATGTGGATCCGCCGCGGCCAGACCGGCGTCTGGCTCGCCATCGCCGCCGCCGTGGTGGTGCTCGGCGTGATCTGGTGGCGGAAGAAGAAGGCGGCGAGGGATTGCTAGTGTGTAATGTGGGAGCCGTTTCAACGGCGATGGGATTCGCGCCAAGCATGCCCGCTGCCGCGGGATCGCCGGCGTAGCCGGCTCCCACAGAAGCCCCCGAGCACCGTGGCTTCCCGACGAGCATGCGTGCTTTGTGTGGGAGCCGCTTCAGCGGCGATGGGGGCTTGAGGGAACTTCGCCCGCTGCCGCGGGATCGCCGGCGTAGCCGGCTCCCACATTTCCCAGTTCGGCGAACAGCCAGGCCCTGAACAGTTCGGTTTCTTCCCGCGCGGTCGCCTCGTGCGATACGGAAAGGTAATACGTGTGCTGCAACGGAACGTCGATGCGGAACGGCTCGGCAAGCCTTCCGGCAGCAAGGTCGTAAGCGACAAGAAGCTCCTGCGCCAACGCCACGCCCTGCCCTTCGATGGCGGCCTGCAACATCATCGTGCCGTCGCCGAAGCCCATTTCGCGCGACACGGCGCCGGGAGCGACGCCGGCACGTTCGAACCACTGGTCCCAGCCCACGGCGGGAGCCGCGCGGCGGCCGGGGCGCTCGTGTAGCAGCACCTGGGTGGGAAGGTCTTCGGGGCCGCGCAATTGCCCTGCCACGGCCGGCGAGCACACCGGGGTGTAACGACTCACGACAAGGATCGATTGCTCGCGTCCCTCACCGAGGCGGTCGTCCACCGCCAGATCCCAGTCGCCGCCATCGCCACCGTCGGTGACCACCTCGACGGCGATGTCCGGGTGCTTCGCGAAGAAGCGGAACAGGCGAGGCACGAGCCACTTCGTGCCGAAGGTGGGAGGTACCGAGACCCGCAGCGAGGCGTTCCTCTGGCCGAGAACCTGGTCGGTCGCTTGCTGCAGCGCACGAAAAACGTCGCGAACGCGCGGAAAATAATTCTCGCCGGCGGCCGTGAGTTTCAGTCGATTGTTGCGCCGCACAAAGAGCGGTGTGCCGAGATAGGATTCCAGCAATTTGACTTGCGCACTGACCGCTGCGGGCGTCAGCGCCAGTTCCTCGGCCGCCTTCGTGAAGCTCGAATGCTGCGCTGCAAGCTCGAACACGCGCACGGCGTTGAGGGGTAGCGAGCGCTTCATTGCAAGGTCATCAAGAAAAATTTGGGGAAGGCCCGAAGAATTTCTAGTTTGCCTGCGTCGGAAGGCCACGCCAAGAATCCGGGGTCCCTAGAGCGGATCTCCGATGAACATCCTCACCATCGACACCGGCACGACCAACACGCGCGTCAGCGTGTGGCAGCGCGGCGCCGTCATCGGACAGGCGGCGCGGCAGGTCGGCGTACGCGACACGGCCATCACCGGCAGCAGAACCCGGCTCGAAGAAGGTGTTCGCGAGACGATCGCCGAAGCCCTGGCCGCCGCGGAACTGGACGAAGGCGACATCGACCGGGCCCTGGCGTCCGGCATGATCACCTCCAACATGGGCCTGTGCGAGATTCCGCACGTGGTCGCCGCCACGAGCATCGACGACCTGGCCGGCGCCATGCGCGAGAGCCACCTGCCCAACGTGTGGCGCGACCCCATCTGGTTCGTTCCGGGCGTACGGAACGCGGTGGAACACATCGGCCTGCACAACTGCGAGGCGATGGACATGATGCGCGGCGAGGAGGTGGAATCCTTCGCGCTGGTGGAACGTCTCGGCCTCGACGAGCCCACCGTCATCGTGCTGCCGGGTTCGCATTCCAAGTTCGTCAGCATCGATGCCGAGCGCCGGATCGAGGGCTGCGTCACCACGCTCGCGGGCGAACTGCTGCACGTGATCTCGCACGACACGATCCTCGCCAGCTCGCTCAAGGAAGGCTTCGCGCAGCGCATCGATGGGGAGATGCTACTCGCGGGCGCCGCCTCGGCGAAGAAGATCGGCCTGGGCCGCGCCTGTTTCAGCGTGCGCATCCTGGACCAGTTCGCGGTGTACGACGCCAACGCGCGCGCGAACTTCCTGCTCGGCGCCGTGCTCGGCTCCGACCTCCTCACCCTCAAGAATTCCAGCGCGATCCGGATGAGCCCGGGCACGCGCTTCGTGGTGAGCGGCAAGCCCATCCTGCGCGAGGCCATCGCCCGCCTGGTGGAAGGCGACGATTTCTTTTCCGGCACCGTCACGGTGCTGGGCGACGACGAGCAACGCGACCTCGCGGGACACGGCGCCATCGCCGTGGCACGCCGGCGCGGGCTGGTCGGGTAATCCCCTGCGTTTGACGAGGAGCAGCACATGAAGATGAACATCGCCAACGGTCTGAAGGCGCTTGCCCTGGCGCTCGCCCTTTCCGGCTGCTCCGCGGCACCCAACGACGAAGTGAAGATCGGCTTCGTGGTGAAGCAGCCCGAGGAACCCTGGTTCCAGGACGAATGGAAGTACGCGGAGCAGGCGGCGAAGGAGAAGGGCTTCACCCTGGTGAAGATCGGCGCGCCCGACGGCGGTCAGGTGCTCACCACCATCGACAACCTGAAGGCACAGCACGCGCAGGGCTTCATCATCTGCACGCCGGACGTGAAGCTCGGCCCTTCGATCGTCGCCAAGGCCAAGGCCGACGGCCTGAAGCTTATGACGGTGGACGACCGCCTCGTCGACGGCGCCGGCAAGCCGATCGAGGCCGTGCCGCACATGGGCATTTCCGCATCGAAGATCGGCGAGCAGGTCGGCCAGGCGATCGCCGACGAAATGAAGAAGCGCGGCTGGAAGCCAGAAGAAACCGGCGCATTGCGAGTGTCCTACGACCAGCTGCCCACCGCGCGCGAACGTACCGAAGGCGCGGTCGAGGCACTCACCGCCGCCGGGTTCCCGAAGGACAACATCGTCAACGCGCCCCAGGCGAAAACCGATACGGAGAACGCGTTCAACGCGGCGAACATCGCCATCACCCAGCATCCGGACTTCAAGCACTGGGTGGCCTTCGGCCTCAACGACGAAGCGGTGCTCGGCGCCGTGCGCGCAGCGGAAGGCCGCGGCTTCTCGGCCGAAAACATCATCGGCGTGGGCATCGGCGGCAGCAAGTCGGCCCTCAACGAATTCTCCAAGGCACAGGCCACCGGATTCTTCGGCAGCGTGCTCATCAGCCCGAAGCGCCACGGTTACGAGACCTCGGTGAACATGTACGAGTGGATCAAGAACGACAAGGCACCGCCGGCGCTCACGCTCACCACCGGCCGCCTCATCACGCGCGCCAATGCGGACGAGATCCGCAAGGAAATGGGGCTTTGACCATGGCCGACGTTCCGCGCCTCGAGTTCCGCCACATCGGGAAGACCTTCCCCGGCGTGCGGGCGCTCGGTGACGTCGGCTTCGAGGTACGCGCGGGCAGCGTGCACGGCCTGCTCGGCGAGAACGGCGCAGGCAAGTCCACGATGATGAAGATCCTTGGCGGGGAATACATTCCCGACGAGGGCGAGGTGGCCATCGACGGGCAGACGATGCACTTTCGCAGCGCCGCCGACGCCATCGAGGCCGGGGTGGCGGTGATCCACCAGGAACTCCAGTACGTGCCGGAGCTTTCGGTCATGGAGAACCTGCTGCTAGGGCGCCTGCCGACACGCTTCGGCCTTGTCGATCGCCGCCGCGCGCTGGCCTGGACCCGCGAACGACTGGACGCGCTGGGTGTCGATCTCGACCCGCGCGCGAAGCTGAAGCAACTCTCCATCGGCCAGCGGCAGATGGTTGAGATCGTGAAGGCCATTCTCCGCGACGCGAAGATCCTCGCGCTGGACGAACCGACCAGTTCGCTGTCGCACCGCGAGACGGACGTGCTGTTCCGCCTCGTGCGCGACCTGCGCGCACAGGGCAAGGCGATGATCTACATCTCGCACCGCATGGACGAGATCTTCGAACTCTGCGACGCCGCCACCATCTTCCGTGACGGCCGCAAAGTGGCCGATTTCGACACTCTGGAAGGCGTCACGCGCGACACGCTCGTGCAACGCATGGTCGGCCGAGAGATCAGCGACATCTTCGGCTACCGCCCGCGTGCACAGGGCGACGTGCGCCTTTCGGTCGAGGGAGTCACCGGCCGCGCGTTGCCGGCGCCGACCACCTTCGACGTGCGTGCCGGCGAGATCGTGGGCTTCTTCGGATTGGTGGGCGCCGGACGCTCGGAGATCATGCGCGTCGTGTACGGCGCCGACCGGCGCACCGCCGGCGAGGTGCGTGTTGATGGACGCCCGGTAAAGGCGTCGCGCATCCGCGACGCCATCCGCCACGGCCTCGTCTTCTGCCCCGAGGACCGCAAGGAAGAAGGCATCATCGGCGTGCGCTCCGTGTCGGAGAACATCAACATCAGCGCGCGGCGGAACCATCTCACGGCGGGGCTCTTCGTGAACGACCGCGCGGAGGCGCGCACGGCCGACCGCTTCATCGAGCGCCTGCGCATCCGCACGCCGCACCGCCGGCAGGAAATCCGCCTGCTTTCCGGCGGCAACCAGCAGAAGGCCGTGCTTTCGCGCTGGCTCGCCGAGAAGGACCTGCGGGTGCTGATCGTCGACGAACCCACGCGCGGCATCGACGTGGGTGCCAAGAACGAAATCTACAACGTGCTCTACGAGCTCGCCGACCGCGGCGTTGCCGTGGTGATGATCTCCAGCGAACTTCCCGAAGTACTGGGCGTTTCCGATCGCGTGATCACCATGTGCCATGGCCGCATCACGGGGCAGTTCGATCGCGCCTCGGCCAACGAACAGAACGTCCTCGCCGCCGCCCTGCCCGAAGGCGCGGGAACCACCCTTCCAAGGAATGCCTGACCCATGACCGAGTCCAACGCCGCCGCCATCGCCGCGACTCGCGAGGCGCCCCGCGACCGCCGCTGCGCCCTGCTCTGGCAGCTAGTCGACGATTACAGCCTGATCGGCATCTTTATCGTGCTGTTCGCCGTGCTGAGCATGACGGTGCGCTACTTCTTCTCGTGGGACAACGTCGTGGGCCTGGCCCTGTCGGTGTCGCAGATCGGCATGGTCGCCTGCACCATGATGTTCTGCCTTGCCTCGCGCGACTTCGACCTTTCGGTCGGTTCCACCGTGGCGTTTGCCGGCGTGTTCTGCGCCATCGTGTCCAACGCCACCGGTAGCGTGGCCATCGGCATGGCCGCGGCCATCGTCGCCGGCGCGCTCGTGGGCTTCGTCAATGGCGTGGTCATCGCGAAGCTCAAGATCAACGCACTGATCACCACCCTGGCCACGATGGAGATCGTGCGCGGCCTTGCGTTCATCGCCTCTCACGGCCAGGCGGTCGGCGTCAGCAGCGAAGCCTTCTTCACCCTCGGCAGCTCGCAGTTCCTGGGGCTTCCGGTGCCGGTATGGGTCACGCTCGCCTGCTTCGTCGTCTTCGGCGTGCTGCTCAACAAGACCATCTACGGCCGCAACACCCTGGCGATCGGCGGCAACCCCGATGCGGCGCGCCTCGCCGGCGTGGCCGTCGACCGCGTGCGCATCGCCATCTTCCTCATCCAGGGGCTCGTTGCCGCGCTGGCGGGAGTGATCCTCGCCTCGCGCATGACCAGCGGGCAACCCAACGCCGGCGAGGGCTTCGAGCTCAACGTGATCTCGGCGTGCGTGCTGGGCGGCGTGTCGCTGATGGGCGGCCGTGCGACCATCAGTGGCGTGCTCGTTGGCGTGCTCATCATGGGCACCGTGCAGAATGCAATGAGCCTCATGAACATCGACGCCTTCTACCAGTACCTCGTGCGTGGCGCGATCCTCCTGATCGCCGTGCTCGTGGACCAGCTAAAGAACCGCAGGCAATCCCGCTGATGACCGACTTCAAGCCGATTTCGCCACAACGCCAGGCCCACGCCGAGGGCGTGATCTGGGACGACCACGCCAGCCTGGTGCGCTGGACCGACATCGCCACCTCGCGCCTGTACGCGTACGACCCGGCCACGGGCGCCGTGTCGGAGGCGGTGCTTCCCGCCCGTCTGTGCTGCTTCGCACTCACCCACGTGCCGGGGGTGCTGCTGCTGGCGCTGGAGAAACAGCTGGCGCGCTACGACACCCGCGACGGCACGCTGCACGTGCTGGAGGACATCGAGCCCGACCTGACCGGCATGCGCGCCAACGATGGGCGCTGCGACCGCGGCGGCAACTTCGTGTTCGGCACGCTCAACGAACGCGGCCCGGAGAAAACGGCCTCGTTCTGGCGCTATACGCACGACGGCAAGCTGGGCCGCCTCGCCCTGCCCAAGGCAGCGATCACCAATAGCATCTGCTTCAGCCCCGACGGGGAGACGATGTACTTCACCGACTCGCCCACCGCCCAGATCATGGCCTGCGACTACGACGCCGCCAGCGGCGAGGTCGACCGTATCCGGGTGTTCGCGGCACTGTCGCCCGGACTGGAGCCGGACGGCTCCACGGTAGACGCGGAAGGCTTCCTCTGGAACGCCCAGTGGGGCGGTTCGCGCGTCGTGCGTTACGCGCCGGACGGCAGGGTCGACGCGACGATCGAACTGCCGGCGCGGCAACCCAGCTGCGTGAGCTTCGCCGGCCGCGAGCTCGACCGCATGGTGATCACCTCGGCCCACAAGGGCCTGGACGAGTCGGTGCTGCGCGACGAGCCCGCCAACGGCGCCATCTTCATCGGCAGCCCGGCGCAGGGCCGCGGCTTGCCGGAAGCGCGCTACGGTCACGGAGTGAAGGCATGACCCGCCGCCCCGATCCCCGCACCACACCGCTTCCCCGGCTCGCCGGCAAGGTGGCCATCGTCACCGGCGCCACCCAGGGCATCGGCGCGGCCACCGCGCGGCTGTTCGCCGCGCATGGCGCGAAGATCGTCCTCAACGTGCTCGAGGACAATGCGCAGGCACGCGACACGCTCGCCAGCCTCGACACCGGCGACGCCATGCTCTTCGAGGCGGACGTGACCCACCCCGATGCCATCGGGCGCATGGTCGCCGCCGCCAACGAGCGCTTCGGGCCGCCCGACGTGCTGGTGAACAACGCCGGCATCAATGTCTTCAACGACCCGCTGTCGTTGAGCGACGAGGAATGGACGCGCTGCTTCGAGGTGGACCTGAAAGGCGCCTGGAACTGCGCGAAGGCGGTGTTGCCGGGCATGCTCGCGCTCGGGCACGGCAGCATCGTGAACATCGCCTCGGTGCACGGGCACAAGATCATTCCGCACTGTTTCCCCTACCCGGTGGCCAAGCATGGCCTGATCGGCCTCACGAAGGCCCTGGGCATCGAATACGCCGCGCGTGGCATCCGGGTGAATTCGATCTCGCCCGGCCTCGTGCTCACCGCGATCGCCGAAGCCGGCTTCGCCGCCGCGCCCGATCCCGAAGCCGAGCGGCGGAAGCAGACCGAGATACTGCCCAACAAGCGCATCGGCGAGCCCGAGGAAATTGCCTATACCGCACTGTTCCTCGCGTCCGACGAAGCCCGCTACATCAACGCCGCCGACATTCGCATCGACGGCGGCCGCTCCCAGCTCTACCACGAGTGAACGCCATGGCCTGGCCCACCGCCCTACCCCTCATCGCCATCCTCCGCGGCATTACCCCGGACGAGGTGGTCGCTCATGTCGAGGCATTGCTCGAAGCCGGCTTCGACGCCATCGAAGTACCGCTCAATTCGCCCGACTGGCAGCGCAGCATCCCGCTGGCACTCGAGGCGGCCGGCGACCGCGCCCTCGTGGGTGCCGGCACTGTGCTCACGCCGGATGCCGTGGATGCCGTGGCCGATCTCGGGGGCCACCTGCTGGTCACGCCCAACACCGATGCCTCCGTGGTCCGTCGCGGCCGCGAGCGCGGCATGTATACGTCCATCGGCTTCACCACGCCCAGCGAGGCCTTCGTCGCGCTGGCGGCGGGCGCGCAATCACTGAAGCTGTTCCCGGCGTCGCAATGGGGGCCGGGCTACGTGAAGGCGATCCGTGCCGTCCTGCCTCCCGACGTGCCCCTGCTCGCCGTGGGAGGCGTCACGCCCGAGAACATCGGCCAGTTCCTCGACGCCGGCTGTATCGGTGCAGGGTTGGGCGGCGACCTGTATAAAGCGGGACAGCCGGTATCGCGCACGCGTGAGCGCGCGCAGGCCTTCGTCAAAGCCTATCGCTCGGTATAAGCATGAAGATCACCCGCATCACCACCTATCGCGTCCCGCCTCGCTGGATGTTCCTGAAGATGGAAACCGACGAAGGCATCGTCGGCTGGGGCGAGCCCGTGATCGAAGGTCGCGCGCGCACCGTCGAGGCGGCGGTGCACGAGTTGTCCGAGTATGTGATCGGCAAGGACCCCTCGCGCATCAACGACCTCTGGCAGACCATGTACCGCGGGGGTTTCTATCGCGGGGGCGCCGTGTTCATGAGCGCCATCGCCGGCATCGACCAGGCCCTGTGGGACATCAAGGGCAAGGCCCTCGGCGCGCCGGTGTTCGAACTGCTTGGCGGCCGCGTACGCGACCGCATGAAGACCTATTGCTGGGTGGGTGGTGACCGTCCCGCCGACGTCATCGCGCAGATCCGCGAGCGCCTCGCGCACGGCTTCGACACGTTCAAGATGAACGGTTGCGAAGAGATGGGCATGATCGGGTCGAGCAAAGCCGTGGACGATGCCGTGGCGCGGGTAGCGGAAATTCGCGAGGCCTTCGGCAACACGATCGAGTTCGGTCTCGATTTCCACGGCCGTGTTTCCGCGCCCATGGCGAAGGTGCTGGTGAAGGAACTGGAACCGTTCCGACCGCTCTTCATCGAGGAACCGGTGCTCGCGGAACAGGCCGAGTACTACCCGCGCATCGCCGCGCAGACGTCCATTCCCCTCGCCGCCGGCGAGCGCATGTACTCGCGCTTCGAATTCAAGCACGTGCTGGAGCGCGGCGGCATCGCCATCGTGCAGCCCGACCTGTCGCATGCCGGCGGCATTACCGAGTGCGTGCGCATCGCGGCGATGGCGGAAGCCTACGACGTGGCCTTCGCGCCGCACTGTCCGCTCGGCCCCATCGCGCTCGCCTCCTGCCTGCACGCCGACTTCGTCAGCTGGAATGCCACGCTGCAGGAACAGAGCATGGGCATCCATTACAACCGCGGCGGCGAAGTACTGGACTACGTGCTCAACAAGGAGGCGCTGGCGCTCGACGACGGCGGCTACGCGAAACCGTTCACCGCGCCGGGCCTCGGCATCGAGGTCAACGAGGAACTGGTGATCGAACGCAGCCGCGCCGCCGCCGATTGGCGCAACCCGCTGTGGCGGCATCCGGATGGGTCCGTGGCGGAGTGGTGATT
Source organism: Luteibacter jiangsuensis (assembly GCF_011742555.1). Taxonomy (GTDB): domain Bacteria; phylum Pseudomonadota; class Gammaproteobacteria; order Xanthomonadales; family Rhodanobacteraceae; genus Luteibacter; species Luteibacter jiangsuensis. Next base: position 442,177 of record NZ_JAAQQR010000003.1, on the reverse strand, counting down.
GCGGGCACGATGCCCGTTGCCGCGGGATCGCCGGCATAGCCGGCTCCCACAGAAGACCTCCTCACACACAGAGGTTTCCTCACAAGCATGCGAGCTCTGTGTGGGAGCCGGTTAGCCGGCTCCCACAGAAGACCTCCGCAAGCACCGAGGTTTCCTTACAAACATGCGAGCTTTGTGTGGGAGCCGCTTCAGCGGCGATTCGGACCTGCCGCGGCTACCCGCGCATCGATCACCCGCACCTCGCCCGGCGCCAGTCCATCCAGCCGATAGCCGCCCACGGCTTCGCGGATCAGACGCAGCGTCGGCAGGCCCACCGCGGCGGTCATGCGGCGTACCTGACGGTTGCGGCCCTCGCGCAAGACAATGCGAAGCCACGCATCCGGCACAGTCTTGCGGTAGCGGACCGGCGGATCGCGCGGCCATAGCCATTCGGGTTCATCGATGGCCTCGACACCGGCCGGCAACGTGGGGCCGTCTTTCAGCACCACGCCGCGACGCAGGCGTTCGAGCGCTTCTTCCGAAGGCGACCCTTCCACCTGAACCACATAGGTCTTCGGTTGCTTGTGCTTGGGATCGGCGAGACGGTGCTGCAGCGCTCCGTCGTCCGTCAGCAGCAACAGCCCTTCGCTGTCCTGGTCGAGCCGGCCGGCTGCGTATACGCCCTTCTGCGGCACGAAGTCGGCCAGCGTGCGCCGGCCGGCTTCGCCCGTGAACTGGCAGAGCACGCCGAAGGGCTTGTTCAACGCCACCAGCACTCAGCACATCCTCCGCGCGCCGTGACCTTGCACGGCGCGATCCGGTGTCGCACGCGTCACTTTGCGGTGGCGGGCTTCACGAAGCGGAGCGTCATGCGGTCGGACTCGCCGATCGCCGCGTACTTCGCCTTGTCCTGCTCACCCAGTTCATAGGTGGGCGGCAACGTCCAGACGCCCTTCGGGTGATCGTGGTTGTCCTTCGGGTTCGCGTTGATTTCGCTCTGCCCGTCGAGCTTGAAGCCCGCGTCGGTCGCCAGCTTGATGACGTAATCCGTGGGCAGGTAGCCCGTGTTGACCACCTGGTCGAGCGTCTTGCCCTTATCGGCGCGATGGTCTTCCACACCCAGCACGCCACCCGGCTTCAGCACCTTGTAGAACGCCTTGAACATGGTTTCGGCGTTGCCGTCGGCGGCCCAGTTGTGCACGTTGCGGAAGGTCAGCACCATGTCGGCCGAGCCTTCCGGGCCGAGGTTTGGCGCCTTGTCGTCGAATTCGAGAAGCTTCGCGTTGCCGTAGTGCGCCTGGTCAAACTTGAACTTGTTCTCCAGCGCCAGCTTGCTCTTGGACCCGTTCGGCACGGCGCCGATGTAGTGACCGTTGGCGTTGAGGAACGGCGCGATGACCTCGGTGAACCAGCCACCGGACGGCCAGATCTCGATCACGGTCATGTCGGGCCGGATGCCGAAAAAGCCGAGTGTCTGAGCCGGGTGGCGATAGGGGTCGCGGGCCTTGTTCTTTTCCGAGCGCCAGCTGCCGTTCACGGCCTGCTGAAGCTGGGCGGAGGCCACCTGCCCCGCACTGGCCGGCGGCGTGGTCTGCCTGGGCTGGTCGACGTCATAGGCAACGGCCACGACGGAGGCCACGAGGCCGATCACATTGGCAACGATGAACTTCTTCGCGAATTTCTTCATGACGACGCCGCTTCCTGTGGGGGTGGGCGGGAAGGCTAGCACGACCGGGCGCGCCCGCCGCCTTGAGATAACGCATACACTTCCTTAAGCATCATTGTCTCCCCACGTCCCCCGGGAAGCCGCACATGCCACTGCATCACGCCCGCCCCCTGGCTGGCGCCATCTTCTTCGCGCTGTGCGCGACGGCCGCGGCGCAGGAGGCCCGGCTCGCTCCGGTCGTGGTCACGGCCACCCGCACCGCGCAGGCCCCTTACGACATCCCTGCCGCCATCGACGTGGCGGCAACTCCACCGGACGGCTCGCTCGACGTGAACCTCTCGGAGCGCGTGCAGGCCATCCCCGGCATCGTGGCGCGCGACCGGCAGAACTATGCCCAGGATGCGCAGGTTTCGATTCGCGGATTCGGTGCCCGTTCCACGTTCGGCATCCGCGGGGTGCGCCTCTATACGGACGGCATCCCCGCCAGCATGCCGGACGGCCAGGGGCAGGTGTCGCACTTCAACCTGGATTCGGCCGATCGCGTGGAAGTGCTGCGCGGTCCCTTCTCGGCACTCTACGGAAACGCTTCGGGAGGCGTCGTGCAGGTATTCACCGCCGACGGCACCGATCCCCCCGAACTACGCTTCGGCGTCGCGGGGGGCAGCAACGGCAACCTCAGGGCGTCGGTAAATGCCAGGGGTGTGGAAGGGCCGGTGGACTACAACGTCGACTTCACCCACTTCCGCACCAGCGGCTACCGGGACCACAGTGCCGCGCGCCGGGAATCGGGCAACGCCAAGATCGGCTGGAAGATCGACGACGACGCGAAGCTCACCCTCGTGGTCAACACGCTCGATGTGCCGGACGCGCAGGACCCGCTCGGACTCACCCGTGCGCAGTACCAGGCCGACCCGCGCCAGGTGGCCGCCGCGGCGAAGACGTTCGACACGCGCAAGTCGGCCGACCAGCAGCAGGCGGGCCTCATTTACGACCAGCGTATCGACGACGCCAACCGTCTTCGCGTCATGGGTTACTACGGACAGCGCGGCGTGACCCAGTACCTGTCGATTCCCGTGGCTACCCAGGTCTCGCAGCCCGGGAATTCGGGCGGCGTGGTGGACCTGTCGAACGACTATGGCGGCGGCGACGTGCGCTGGACCTGGAGCGACACGCTTGCCGGGCGCCCCTTCGAGCTGGCCGCCGGCGTCGCGTATGACAATCAGGAACAGCATCGGCAGGGCTACGAGAACTTCGTGGGCGATGCGCTGGGCGTGCGCGGCAGGAAGCGCCGCGACGAGATCGATCGCGTGTTCGACTTCGACCAGTATGCGCAGGCCACCTGGCGCGTAGCCGACGACTGGACGCTAATGGGGGGTGCGCGGCACAGCGAGGTGCGCTTCCGTTCGAGCGACCGCTATGTCGCGCCGGGAAACCCCGACGACAGCGGCACGGTGAAGTATTCCGCGACGACGCCCGTGTTCGGCGTGCTGTGGCGCGCGGCGCCGTGGATGCATGTCTATGCGAACTGGGGGCGGGGCTTCGAGACCCCGACGTTCTCCGAACTGGGCTACCGGGCGGATCGAGGCCCGGGCCTCGCCTTCGACCTCAAGCCGTCGCATTCGCGCAACGCCGAACTTGGCCTGAAACTTCGCCCGGCAGAGGGCATGGAGGCGGGCCTTGCGCTCTTCCGTGCCGACAGCGACGACGAACTCGCCGTGGCGACCAACCTCGGTGGCCGCACGACTTACCAGAACATCGCGCGATCACGCCGGCAGGGCATCGAGGCATCGTTCAAGGACGAGCTGACGAACGATCTGCATGTCGTCGCGTCGTACACCCACTTGCAGGCCAGCTTTCGCACACCGTTCCTGACCTGCGTCTCCGCGGGGTGCCCCGCACCCGACACGCCGGTACAGGCCGGCACGCGCATCCCCGGTGTCCCGCGCTCCATGGGTTACGCCGCACTGCGCTATGGCGCCACGAAGGGATGGCAGGCAAGTCTCGATGTGAGCGCGATGGGCGCCACCTCGGTAAACGATCTGGGTACCGAATCGGCACCCGGATACGCGTTGTTCGGTCTTTCGGGCGGTTATGTGTTCGACCAGGGTCCGTGGCGCGTGAACACCTTCGCCCGCGTGGATAACGTGGCGGACCGGCACGTGATCGGCTCGGTGATCGTCAACGACGGGAACGGCCGCTACTACGAACCCGCGCCGGGGAGAACTTTCCTGGTGGGCGTGGACGTGCGCTGGCGATAACTGTGTTCCCTTGTGAGAGCCGGCTGCTCGTTGTGGGAGCCGGCTTCGCCGGCGATCCCGCGGCAGCGGGCACGGTTGCGACAAGCACCCATCGCCGCTGAAGCGGCTCCCACACAAAGCGTGCTCGCCTTGCATGGAGGAATATCTTCTGTGGGAGCCGGCCCTCGATCAGCCCGAGATGGCCAGGCGCTCCGAGCGGTACATCCATGCCGTGGCCCATACGGCCAGTATCGCCGCGGCGAAGCCACCGGCAAGGCACAGGCCCATCTGCCAGCCGGGCACGCCGTCGCCACGCAGCAACTGCACGATGCCGAGGTTCTGTCCCAGCAGCGGCACCGCGTACATCCACGGCTCCGCGCGCACGGGGATGACCGAGAGCAGCGCGCTGGGCAGCACCGGCACGATCATCAGGATCGACAGGTACGTCTGCGCCTCGCGATAGCTTTTCGCGAAGGCGGACACCAGCGACTGCAGCGCGGCGAGCAGAAGGATCAACGGCAGCATCAGCAATACCACCTGCGCCCCGAAGCGGAAGCCCAGATCGAGCGCGATGCCCAGCTTGTCGGTGGGGATGAACCACGGCGCGGTGGCGAAGGCGGCCACGCTGAGCAGCAGGCTCACCACCGAAAAGCTGCAGATGGCGCCGAGCTTGCCGGCGAGGATCTTCCAGCGCGACACCGGATTGACGAACAGCGGCTCCAGCGACTGCCGCTCGCGCTCGCCGGCAGTGAGGTCGATGGCGAGGTACATGCCGCCCAGGAACACGGTAAGCACGAAGAAATACGGCAGGAACGAGAACATGAGCGCGGACCGCGATTGCGACGTGGCCTGGTCGCGTTCGGCCACCTGCACCGGCCATGCGGTGGTGGGCGACATGCCGCGCGCGATGAGGCGCATGGCGCCTTCCCGCTTGCCGTATGACTCCACGGCATTGCGCACGCGCGCAACGGGGGTCGACGCGTCCCGCCGCGAGGAGTCGTAGATCACCTCCACCTGCACGGCCTGCCCCTCGCTCCAGGCCTTCGCATAGGCCGGGGAGATGCGTACGACCACGTCGGCACGCTGTTCGCGCACGGCCGTTTCCGCATCGGCGAGCGCCGGTGCCGCATCGATGCCGGCGCTGCGCAACGCGCCGACGAGGTTGGGGGCGAGGTCGGCACCGATGACGGGCACCGAGAGCGGCCGGTCCGACTTCGACAGCTGCTGGTTGATCATGACGTTCATCAGCATGATGAACATCACCGGACCCAGCAGCGGCCCGGTGATCAACGCGTTGATCAGCGTGCGCCGGTCGCGCAGGTTTTCGCGCACTTCCTTCCAGTAGACGGTGGTGAACGCGCTCATGCGGCGAGGCCCTCGTCGGTTCCGATGATTTTCACGAAAGCGTCCTCGAGCGTGGTCTCGCCGGTCTGCGCCAGCAACGCGTCGGGTGTCTCGTCCGCCACCACGCGTCCGTGCGCGATCACCACGATGCGGTCGCACAGCGCGGCGACCTCCTGCATGATGTGGCTGGAGAACAGCACGCAACGGCCCTCGGCCTTCAGGCGATGCATGAAGTGCCGCATGGCGCGGGTGGCCATGACGTCCAGCCCATTGGTGGGTTCGTCCAGCAACACGTTGCGCGGGTCGTGCACCATCGCACGTGCGATCGCCGTCTTCACCCGCTGGCCCTGCGAGAACCCTTCGGTGCGCCGCCCGGCGATGTCGCGCATCTCCAGTGCGTCGATCAGCGCTTCGCGGCGTTCGCGCAGCAGCCCCGCGGGGACGCCGTGCAGCCGGCCGAAGTAGTCGATGTTCTCCGCCGCCGTCAGCCGTTTGTACAGGCCGCGCGCATCGGGAAGCACGCCAAGCTGCCGCCGCACGGCGATCGGATCGACGGAAGCGTCCACGCCGTCGACGAGCACCTGTCCCGCGTCCGGTGTCATCAGCGTGTAGAGCATGCGCAGCGTGGTGGTCTTTCCCGCGCCGTTGGGCCCGAGCAGGCCGGTGATCTCGCCGTCGCGCGCCGTGAAGCTCACACCGTTCACGGCACGCACGTCGCCGAACGTCTTGTGCAGGTCCCTGACTTCGATCATGGGGTGGCTCCGTTGAAACCGACGAAGACCGGCAAGGGCGCGAGACGGTCGAGACAGCTGGCATCCAGTCCCTTCGCGTCGGCCTTGTCGATGAAACGATCCAGCAGGCGGGGCATGCAGCCGCGCGCCACCACGTTGTGGCCCTGCCCCTTCAGTACGAAGTGACGTCCGTTCGGCAGGCCCTTCAGCACGTCGTCGCCGTAGCGGGGCGGCGTCACGGGATCGAACTCCCCGGACATGAGCAACGCAGGCACGTCGCTCTTGAGCGGCTGGTGAAAGTCCGCAGGCCGCGTGCCGTGCGGCCACACCGAACAGGCGGTGCGGAACGCCTCGATCATGGTGTCGCCGAGGATGGTGTCCTTGTCTTCCGGCCGCGACCGCAGCAGGTCGGCATCTTCGGAACAGATCACCGAATACTGCATGCCGCCGTCCATGCTGTCGCCGAGGTCGCCGGTGAGAAGCTTGGCCTGCCCGAGAAGCGGGCCGACGTCGCCATGCGCGGCGGCATCGATGGACAAGGGAAGAAGCGCGGCGGTTTCGGGCGAATAGGCGAACATGCGCACCACCGTCGCCAGCGAATATTCGCTGAGCACGCGCTGCACCGAGGCGTAGTTCTGCGGGTCGCGGAAACTCACCTTGTGCGGGTTGGCGCGCAGCGCATCCCTCAACTGGTAAAGCGTCTGGTAAGGGTCGCTGAAGCGCGAGCGGCAGGCCTCGTCGGCATGGCAGCGGGCGAACTGTGCCTTGAGCGCGGCGTCGAGGTTCACCGCGAAGTCCTCGCCGAGCACCAGGCCGTTCGGCGCAATCCCGTCCAGGATCAGGGTGCGCAGTCCGTCGGGGTGGCGCATGGCGTATTGCTGCGCCACCCGCGTGCCATAGGACACGCCCAGCATGTCGAAGCGTGGCGAACCCAGCGCACGACGCACGTCTTCCAGATCGGCGACCGCGTCGGTGGTCGTGTAGAAGCGGACGTCGGCCTCTTTCGAAAGACGGTCGAGGCAGGCAAGGGTTTCCTTCCGCACCGCCGCCGCGTCGAAGCCGCTCTCGTCTTCCGCGCCGCCCGGCACACCCGGTTCGTCGTCGCGGCAACTCAGGGGATTCGATTCGCCCGTGCCGCGCTGGTCGAGCAACAGCACGTTGCGATGTGTGAGCAACGGCGCCAGCGCGGGAGCGATCACGGTGTAACTTTCCGCCGCCGACTGGCCGGGACCTCCCGCGATGAAGGTCACTATGTCGGGCGCGGGCACCTGCGCACTGCTGCGCAGCACGGCCAGGCGAAGCGATATCTTCCGTCCCTCGGGATGCGAGCGGTCTTCCGGCACCTCGAAAGGCGCGCACCACGCGGCGGTCGACAAGCCGGAATGCGGTTGCGCGAGTTCGCACGGGCGCAGTTCCAGCGAACCCAGTTTCCAGACGCGCGGCGGTGCGGGTTTCGTGGCGGCGAGGGGCTGGGTGCCCGTTGCCGTGTCGGTACCGTCGTGTCGTGTCCACTGCCGCACGCCGAAAGCCGCGGCAAGTATGACGACCACCATGGCGATCCGTGGCATTCGTTTCATGCCTGCTCCCCGGGAGTGAAGATGGATTCGATGGGCATTTCGAACAACCTGGCTATCTTGAAGGCCAGCGGAAGGCTGGGATCGTATTTCCCTGTCTCGATCGCGTTGACGGTCTGCCGGGAAACGTCGAGCTTGTCGCCCAGGTCGGCCTGGGACCACCCCAACAACGTGCGCAATTCGCGGACGCGGTTATTCATCGCGAGCGGTAGTACCAGCCGAGCGCGCACTTGGCCACGCCAAAGCTGCCCATGAGCACTGGCAACACCCAGATCGCCACGGATTCCGCCGAAGGCTGCGCGATCACCTTGGCGTTCAGCAACATGCCGTAGGTGAAAAATCCGAAGCCGCCCACCGCACCGCCGATGGCGATGGCCTCCAGGTCGACACGGCGCTCGAACTCGTCCTGGTCGCGGATCACCCGCACCATCGCCCGGATGACGAAGGCGATCGGCAGCACGGGCAGGAGCGTGACGACCGTGCGCGGGGCCGTGCCCTCCAGAGACTTCAGCCAGCTCACGGACAGCAGGATCAGCACGACATAGGCGAACATCGCCGGAAAGAACTCGCGCAGGTAACGCTTGTGTACGGCTCGCATTGGCTTTCCCCGTCCGGTCCCCTGCGAGCCTATGTCAAGCTCGCTTGACACCATGCTGCGACTTCGCGGCGACTGTGTCAAGCGTGCTTTACATGACACCTAGAATGTCCACGCCGCCCCGAGACGCACTCCCCGGCCCGCCTCCGCATGGCGGCCGTGCCCGACGCTGGCCGTGGCATTGGCGTAGGCGATCCATCGTTCGCCGAGTTCGAACGAGACTCCCGCGGCGAGGTCCACTCGGCGACCCGCCCTTGCGGCGGGAAGGGGCACCCCGGCGGCGCGTACATGCGCGCCCGCGTCGCGAGCCGCGCTGTAGCGAAGGTCGACATAGGGTGACCAGGTACGGAGCATCCGCCCCTCGGGGCGGAACGACATCGAGGCCCTGGCGCCACCGCGAAGGGTGACGCGGCGAGGTGCGCCGATCGACACATCGATGCCGTCGCGGTCGTCCACGCGGCCGGCGCCAAGGCGCTGCCACAGGAGCGAGACGCCCGGTTCGACGAGCAGGCGTTCCGTCGGACGCCAGCGAAAGGCGGAGGACACCATCGCCTCGTCGGTCGTCGCACGCATGCGCGGCAACACCTGACCGCGTGACGGTGTATGCACGTCGATGCGGTAGCGGGTGTGGGCGTAGTAGGAGGCGATTTCCCATCCCCCTTCGCCGCTGAGCACCGCGTGCCACGCGATGCCTCGCGCCGTCACGCGCAGGTCGCTTCGGCTGTCCAGGACGCGCGGCGTGGCGCGCGCCGTGCCTGCGGATAGCGAGGCGCCGGTGCGCAGCATGGTGTCGCCGATGCGGTGGACGAGCAGGTCGCCTGTGACTTGCAGCCCGCGATCGGTGCGTCGGTATGCGATGCCGTCGGCGGTATGCGGTGCACCGCGATACATGGCATTGCCGCCAAACGTGTGGACGCGAAGGGCCGGCGCGTCCGAAGGAGATACGTCCGACGGGCGCAACGCGTCGATGGCCGTGCGGCCATAACCGAACAGCGCGTGGCCGAGCACGAGGTAGGCGGGTACCTGCGGCACCAGTGAAGCGCGTGCGTTCTTGCCGGTGCGCACGCTTTGCAGCCGATAGTCCCAGTACCCCCCTTTCCCCGCGACCAGCCGTTGCGCCGGATCGCTCGCTTCCGGGCCGAACGCACGGAGCCGGTACTGCCATGGCCCCACGGCCACGTAGTCTCCGGCGAGACGGAAGGATTCGGCGCTCGCCGCGCCGGCGACCTGCACGACACTGATGCCGTCACCCGGTCCGTTGGCGCCGTCGCGCCCGGCGGTGTCGGCGCCGTGTCCCCCGACGTGGGCCACGTGCAGGGCGGTGCGCCCCACGGCATCTCCGCCGACGAGCAGGCGGCCCGTGGCCTGCCGGCGCAGTGTGCCGCCCGCGTCCAGACGGGTTCCGAGAACAACGCCCGTGGCACCCGCCTCCGCGTGCCAGGCGCCCACGCGCAGTGTGCGGAAGGCAGGATGTCCGCCACCGATGTCGATCCGGCCGCCGCGTTCGAGCCGCACTGAGTCGACTTCGCTGTTATCGGTCAGCGTCCACGTCGCGCGCGCCAGCGACAGCGTGGTCAACCGGCTACCGCGGCCATGCCAAGCGCCTTCCATGAGGTTCACGTCGAGACGCCCCGTGCCGCCGCGCACGATGTCGCCGTCGATGCGGCCGCCCACGGCATGCACCGCGAGACCGGGCGCGCCGCTTTCGATGCGACCGCGTACACGGGAGTGCTCCATGCGAACGACTGCCACGCCCTCGCCTCGTTCGGGCGTGCGAACGGCGTGCCCCGTCGCGCCTTCCAGCAGGCTCCCGCGCAGGATCGCTTCACCGCTTTCGATAGAGAGTGCGATGCCCCTGCTGCCGTTCGCGAACACCTGGCTGCCTGTCGCCACGACACGCGAATCGCCCCAAACGGACAATGCCACGCCCTGCCGTCCGTCGGCCCGAAGGGTAAGGCCATCGAACGCGAACTCGCTTTCACGCCGCGCGACGATGCCGATGCCCACGTCGCCCGGTACCTCGACCAGCGACCCCGACAGGTCCACCCTGGCCTTGCCCTGGGCCTGCACACCAATGCCCCATGGCCCGCTCACCCGCACGTGGCCACCTGCGAGGGTGAGCCCACCCCCATCGGAGACGAACGCGCCGAATGCGCGCTCGACTCGCGTGCCGCCGCCATCGTTGAAGAAACCGGCACCCTCGGCATCGAGCGTGGCCTGCGATTCCACGTGCACCGCCATGCTGCCGGGACCTGCGCTACGCAGGATCTCGCCCGGATCGAGCGCCTCCGCCGTTTCGCTCGCTACGACGAGGCGGTTCGGATGCGCCCGAACGGCTGCTGGCGCAGCCAGAACGGTGGCCATGGCAACGGCCATTGCGCCGCGTGCAGGAACGTTGGAAGCCATGCGCTTTCCTTGCTCTGGGGTCGGAGCAGGAAACGTTAGGCATCAGGGCCGACGGCGTATGTCGGAAGAGGGAATCAATCCTCGTCGCGCGACCAGCCGCCACGTTTCGGTTTACCGCCTGGCTTGGGCCCGGACTTGCGCTTCAGACGCGCCTCGAGCGTTGCCGCCTGCTCTTCCCGCTCGTCGTGCAGCTTGAGGTAATTGCGCCAGCGCTGCGGCGACAATTCGCCGGACGCGAGTGCCGCCTGGATCGCGCAGCCGGGCTCGTTGCCATGGCTGCAATCGGCAAAGCGGCATTGCGCGGCAAGCGCCTCGATGTCGGCGAACAGGTCGAGGTTTTCCTCGCCGGTGAGTTTCAGCTCGCGCATGCCCGGGGTGTCGATGAGGCAACCGCCCGAGGGCAGGCTGAGCAGCGCCCGATGGGTGGTGGTGTGGCGGCCGCGGCTATCGTGCGTACGCACGGCGCCGGTGGCCATGCGCTCTTCGCCCAGGAGCGTGTTGGTGAGGGTGGACTTGCCCGCGCCGGACGAGCCGACCAGCACGGCGCTCATGCCCGGCCCGAGGTAAGGCGCCAGAAGGGCCACCGTGGCCGGGTCCTTCGCGTTGACGGCATGCACCACGGCATCGGCGGGCAGGCGCGGAACGAGCGTGGCGATCGCGCCTTCCACATCGACGTCGGTATCCGCCTTGCCCAGCAGTACCACCGGCCGTGCGCCGGAACCTTCGACCAGAGTGAGATAGCGTTCGATGCGCGACGGATTGAAGTCGCCGTCCAGGCCGGTCAGCACCAGCACGTAATCGATGTTCGTGGCGATGATCTGCCGCTCGTAACGCTCGCCGGCCGCGGCGCGGGTGAGCACCGAACGGCGGGGCAGCACCGTTTCGATCACCGGATGGCTGGCATGGTCCAGGAACACGAAGTCGCCGACGGCGGGCCGCAGCGACGGATCCAGCCCGCGCTTGAGGAACGGACCCGCGGGCTGGGCGTTGAAGGCCGTCGACCCGTCGTGCACCTCGTAGCCGGCACGGTGCTGCGCCACCACGCGCGCAAGGCGGCGTGGATCGTCGGGCAAGGCAGCGTCGCGCCAGCCGATGTGGCGCAGGCGCGCCAGGTCCGGGGAGTCGGTCATGGCGGAATTATGCCCGGTCGCAGGCCAGAGATGCTCTGAACGGCGCATCCCCACGGTGACGCTGTTAGGATCGGGTCACGACCGCCGGGAAGGTCCGGCGCAGACAGTGGACGTACGACGTGTCACCGATCAAGCCCAGCGCGCATCTCTCGGAGGTGCGTTACGAAATCCGGGGTGCGCTTACCCGCCGCGCGCGCGACATGGAGGCTGCCGGTCAGCCGATCATCAAGCTCAACATCGGCAATCCCGGTCGTTATGGCTTCGCCACACCGCCGCACCTGCGCGAAGCCATCGCCACGCACCTGGCCGACAGCGAGGCCTACGGCCATGAACAGGGCCTGGAAGAGGCCCGCGAAGCCATCGTCGCCCAGCAGCGCGCGCGGGGGGCCAGCCAGGTCGACGTCGAGCGCGTTTTCGTGGGCAACGGTGTCAGCGAGCTGATCGACATCTCGTTGCGCGCCTTGCTCCAGCCCGGCGACGAGGTGCTGCTGCCCAGTCCCGATTACCCGTTGTGGAGCGCGGCGACCATCCTCAACGACGGTAGCCCGCGCTATTACCGCTGCCTCGCGGCGAACGGCCACCTCCCGGATCCGGACGAGATCGACGCCCTCGTCGGTCCGCGCACGCGTGCAATGGTGCTGATCAATCCGAACAATCCCACGGGTGCCGTGTATCCGGCCGCCCTGCTGGAACGCATCGTGGAGGTCGCGCGCCGGCACGGGTTGCTGCTTCTCTGCGACGAGATCTACGACGAGATCCTTTACGACGGCGTCCCCTTCCAGCCCCTGGCGGCCGTCGCGGGCGACCATCCCTGCGTGAGCTTCGGCGGCCTGTCCAAGGTGCATCGCGCCTGCGGGTACCGGGTGGGCTGGATGAGCCTTTCCGGCGACCCGGCGCGAACCGCCGAGTATCGCGACGCGTTGCAACTACTTGCCGCACTGCGCCTGTGCGCGAACGTTACCGCGCAGTGGGCCGTGCGCCCCGCCCTGCTCGACAAGCCCACCATCGGCGAACTCACCGCGCCTGGCGGTCGCCTGCACGAGGCCCGCCGCATCGTCCTCGAAGGCGTGGCGGCCAGTCCGTTCCTCGATGTGGTGGCGCCGGGCGGCGCGATCTACGCGTTCCCGCAGGTGCGTGCGGAAGCACTCCCGCATTTCGACGACACCGCGTTCGCCCTGCGCCTGCTCGAGGAAGAAAGCGTCCTCCTCGTGCCCGGCACCAGTTTCAATCTCTCTGCCAGCCGGCACCTGCGCCTCACGCTGTTGCCGGAGCCCGCACAGCTCCGGGACGTATTCGTCCGCATCGATCGCGTACTCGGCCGCATGGCCGTGGAGGCCGAACCAACCGCCAGCGCGGTCGCCTGATCCATGGCGAAAGCGACGTTCCTCGCCCTCGGCGACTCCTACACCATTGGCGAGGGTGTGGAAGCAGCCGACCGCTGGCCGGTACAGCTCGTCGCGTGGCTTGCCGAGCTCGGCATCGCGGTGGAAATGCCACGCATCGTCGCCACCACCGGCTGGACCACCGACGAACTGTCGGCGGCGATGGATGCCGCCACACTCGACGAACACTACGATCTGGTCACGCTGCTGATCGGCGTGAACAACCAGTACCGCGGCCGTTCCGCCGATGAGTATCGCGAGCAGTTCGTTTCGTTGCTCCGTCGCGCAGTAGGACTCGCCGGCGATCCGCGCCGCGTCGTGGTGGTATCCATTCCCGACTGGGGTGTCACCGCCTTCGCGGAAGGCCGCGACCGCGCCGCCATCGCGCGTGAGATCGACACCTTCAACACCATCGCCCGCGAAGAGACGGCCCGCATGCAAGCGCGATGGGCCGACGTGACACCCGCCTCGCGCGAAGCCGGAGCCAAGCCGGACATGCTGGTGGACGATGGGCTGCATCCTTCGGGGAAGCAGTACGCGGCGTGGTTGGAAGGCATCCTTCCCGAAGCCGAAATCGTGCTGAACTCGCGAAATAGCTTCATGTAGCGACCTTCACCAAGGCGACGAGGTGATCTTGTGGGAGCCGGCTATGCCGGCGATCCCGCGCCACCGGGCAAGGCCGCCGCGAGCACCATTCGCCGCTGAAGCGGCTCCCACAAAAGGCGAAGCCGCTCGGCGGACTGCTCCGTCGCGTCGCAACACCCTTGCAACACGGGCGCCATGCCCCGGTTACCTCGCATCCCGACACTGGCGACCCGGGACAACCCCGGGAACCGATGCCATGGCGAAGCTCACCTGCCGCAGCGCCTTCATCTCCGACGTGCACCTCGGCACGCCCGACTGCAAGGCGGCCTACCTCCTCGACTTCCTTCGCAACGTCGATTGCGAGCGGCTCTACCTCGTCGGCGACATCGTCGATCTGGAAGCGCTCGCGAAACGCCACTGGTGGCATCCGGACCACACCGCGGTTCTCGCCGAATTCGTCGCCCTCGCAGCACGTGGCGTGGAAGTGATCTACATCCCCGGCAACCACGACTGTCAGATGCGCGGCCTCGTCGGCTCCAGCATCGCGGGTGTCCGCGTGGCACTGGACGCCATCCACGAGGGCGCCGACGGTCGCCGCTACCGGGTCAGCCACGGCGACGAGTTCGATCCCGAACACGTTGGCCGGCGCTGGATCTCCTGGCTGGGCGACACCCTGCACCGCTTCATCTGCTGGGCCAACCGCCGCGTGCATGCCGTGCGCTCGCGCCTGGAGCTGCCCTATCTCCCGTTCTCGATCATCCTCAAATCGCACGTGGGCGCCGCACTGGCCTATATCCGCGACTACGAACAGCGCGTGGCGCGCGACGCGGCGGAGCGAGGGCTCGACGGCCACATCTGCGGCCACATCCATTTCGGGCACGTGCGGCCGATGGATGGGGTTCTCTACCTGAACGACGGCGACTGGGTCGAGCACTGCACCGCCCTCGTCGAGGACTTCACGGGCGCCATGGAGCTGATCCATTGGACCGACCGGGTGACGCCCCTGGGGCGGGCCAGCCGGGAGACGGTGCTCCCCTCGCCGGAGGCCGTCCTGGGCTTCGCCCCGCTGGTGGATTGCCGGACCGACCTGTCCGGGTTGCGGGGTGCCGAGGCCGCCGTCCCCGGTTGAATCCGGGGCGAACGGGCCCATGTGCGAGGGATGCCGTTAAAATGGCCCCTTTCCTTCCCGCGGTGACCCCCATGGCCCTCGATACACCCACCCGCGAGCGCATCGAATCCCTGCTCGGCCAGCACGACGTCGTGCTGTTCATGAAGGGCACGCGCCAGCAGCCGATGTGCGGATTCTCCGCCGCGGCGATCAATACCCTGAACGACGTGATTCCCTCGTACCACACGGTGAACGTGCTGGAAGACCCGGAGATCCGCGAGGGCATCAAGGAATTCGGCCAGTGGCCCACCATTCCGCAGCTCTATGTGAAGGGCGAGCTGGTCGGCGGCTCGGACATCATCCGCCAGATGTACACCAGCGGTGAGCTTTACACGCTGTTCGGCGCCCCGGCACCGGATCGCACGCCGCCGGAGATCACCATCACCGAGAAGGCCGCCGAGGCCATCCGCGGCGGCATGGCGAATGCGCAGGGCATGGCGTTGCACCTCGAGATCGGCCCCGACCACAGCGCCGGCTTCCAGCTCGCACCCGCCGGCGACCACGACATCGTGACGGTGGCGAACGGTATCGAAGTGCACTTCGACCCAGGCAGCGCGGCTCGCGCCAAGGGCATCGTCATCGACTGGGTTTCCACAGTGCAGGGCGAAGGCCTCAGCCTGAAGTTCCCGGGCGCCGTCGAGATCGGCTCGATGAGCGTGCAGGACCTGAAGGCGAAGCTCGATGCGGGCGACGTGGTGCTGGTCGACGTGCGCCCCGCGCAGAACCGCGCGATGGTTGCCCCCATCGACGGTGCGCGCATCCTCGAGAACGAAGGCTATGAAGCCCTGGCGCAGTTGCCGAAAGACACCCCCATCGCGTTCATCTGCAACGTGGGCGCCTCCAGCCGCGCCGCGGCCGAACGCTTTGCAGCGCACGGCTTCACCCAGGTCTTCAACGTGGAAGGCGGCATGGATGCGTGGATGCGCGAAGTGGGCGCGTAACGTTTCCAGCATTTTGCTGTAAAGCAAAGCGGCGCTCTTCGAGCGCCGCTTTTTTTATCCGATACCTGATCCCTGTGGGAGCCGCTTCAGCGGCGATACGTTCTCGTGAGGGTGCCCGCTGGCGCGGGATCGCCGGCGTAGCCGGCTCCCACAATGTCGCCCGCGAGGTTCTACCGCATCGCTTCTGCGGCTTTCTCACCGCGCAGCGCGCCGGCACGGCCGGGGGCTTGGGCGAGTGACGTCTTGAAAGCCGCCAGTGCGGGTCCCGGTTGCTTCTGCGCGAGCAACAGTTCGCCGAGTTGCTCGCGTGCGGGAACGATGGGTCCCGGTGTCACAGGACGTTTCTCTACCCTGTCTTCCCGTTCGGCCGCATCGGTCATCAGGGCCACGGCCGCCGTGCCTTCACCGCTGGCGTAGGCGGCCCACGCCTTCACTTCGGAGGCGAGGACGCCGGTCTGGACGGACCAATAGTCGTCGCCCGATGCACTGAGCTGGGCCTGGATCTGGTCGAGGCGCTTCGCCTGGGCACGTGCTTCTTCGGCGTGACCGGTGCGGGCGAGACCCACACCCTTCGCCCACACCGCGATGGCGGCTACGGAGGCGGGAACGCCGGCCGGTGGCGCGATCGTCGCTGCCTCGTTCCATCGCCCTTGTTCGACGATCTCGCGAATCGGCATGACCGTCACGGGATAGGCGACGCCGAAGTCGTTCATGTCCAGGGCGCGCATGGCCTTCAACTCGCCGATGACTTCGCGAGCTTCCCGATCCCTGCCTGTTTGCATGTATGCGTAAACGAGATAGTCCATCGCATGTACCTCGCCCATGGTGTCGTGTTGCTCGTGCGCCGCCTTCTTCGATGCGAGATTGGAGCGGATCGAATCGTCCCACAGGCCGAGCCGGGTGAAGATATGCGAGGGCATGTGCAGCGCGTGCGGGGCGGAAGGTGCAATGTCGGCGTACTTCCGCGCCGCCGGCAGGCCGCGTTGCGCCAGTTCGGCGCTGTCACAGGCATGGATCAGGTAGTGCGCGATGCCGGGGTGCTCCGGGTGCGCGCGGAACAGCGGCTCGAGAATGGCGATGGACTGTTTCTGCTTCGCGTGTGTCTTGTCGGCCATCGACGCGTTCGACAGCAGCGCCAGCGCGTAGAACACCTGTGCTTCGACATCGTCGGGATAGTCGTGCGCCACGCCGGCCATCGCCTGTTCGTAGTCGAGGGTGCGCTGCGAAGCCTTGACGTCGCCGGCTGCATAGAGCCGGCCCAGCGCGTGGATGTATGCCTGCTCCCGCGGCGACGCGTTCACCGCCAGCCGCGTTGCCGTGCGTGCCTCCGCCTGTCCCCGGGCCATCGTGTCGGACGGCAGGGCCGGCGACCATACCGGATGGAAGAAGACCATCGCGATGCCCCAGTGGCCCATGGCGCATGTCGGGTCCTTCACCACGATGCCTTCGAAGGCCTGTCGCGCCGCGGCGTAGGCAAACGAATGCAGGAGCGCCACGCCGCGATTGAACGATGCCTGCACCGACGGGGCGCAGGAAGTGGGAAACGACACATCGCCCAGCTTCTCGGGCACGCCGTGGTCGTGCCTCTCCTGGGCCTGGGCGGCGGTCGCCACGAACAGAGACAGGACGAGAATGCGCAGGAAGCCGGTCATGTCAGACTCCGTTCGGGAACGAACGGAATCTACGCCCGTCCGGCGCACCTGCCCATCGGCAGAATGGCCGATGGCATCGCGCCGCCTTTGCCCCTCATCGCGAGACGAGAACGATCAGGGTCGCGGCCTCCACGATCTCGACCAGGGCCCCCGCCGTGTCGCCGGTGAAACCGCCGAGTCGGCGGACCACGGCGCGGCGCCACAAACCGCCGGCGGCGAGCGCGGCGAGGAACGCGAGCAGGCCTGACTTGCCGAAAAGCAGCGACGACAGCGCTGCCACGACGAGAGCCACGCGGCAGCCCGTGGCCGGTGCACCGCGCAATGGGTCGCCCAGACCGCCCACGCGGACATAGGGCGTGGTGAGGAACCACGCGACGATCGCGGCGCGCCCAAGGAGGGGCGGCAAGACGAGCAGCCAGGGATCGGCAAGCGTCGCGAGCGCCGAGAACTTCAGCAACAGCACCAGCACGAGTGCGACCACGCCGGCGGGGCCGCTGCGCGGATCCTTCATGATCGAGAGCGTGCGGGCGCGATCCCCCATGCCGCCGATCCAGGCATCGGCGCTGTCGGCGAGGCCGTCCAGATGCAACGCGCCGGTGAGGGCGACCCACGCCACGAGAATCACCGCGGCCGCCGGAATCGGCGGAAGTACGGTCCACGAAAGGGCCGCTGCGCCAGCCAGCAACCCACCGAGCACGGCGCCCACCAGCGGATACCATTTGAGCGAACCGGCCTGCGTTCCCGGCAGGAACTCGATCCGCGGCACCGGCAGGCGGGTGAGGAAGCCGAATGCGGTAACGAGGCCCCGCATCAGGCCTCCGATGGGCGAGGGGCTTCGGGTGCCGCGGCAGCGACACGCTGCCAGACGAGGGAATGCAGCGACGCATGCGGCACGTCGATGCCCGCCATGTCGCCGAAGTCGCGGCCCTCGGCGACGCAACGCAGCAGCCGGATCGCGCCGCCGTGTGTTACCACCAGCACGCGTGCCGAAGCGGCTTCGGCGGCCACGTCGTCGAGCGCTGCCGAGAGTCGCGCGCGAAACGCGTCTAACGTTTCGCCGCCCGGCGGTGGGCAGGCAACCGGATCGCGCCAGAAGCGTCCCAGCGCCTCGCCGTCACGTTCGGCGATGGTTTCGATGGGTACGCCCTGCCATTCGCCAAAATGGTATTCGACGAGGCGCGCATCGATGCGCAACGGCAAGCCCCGGCGCTCCGAGAGTTCCCTGGCGAATGCGGCACAACGCGACAGCGACGACGACACCACACGATCCCACGCCATGCCTTCGACGGCCTCGCGCAACTGCCGCCAGCCCAGCGCCGATAGCGGATCGTCCAGTTGCCCGCGGTAGCTGCGCTGCGCGGTGTCGCCATGCCGTAGCAGGTGGATGCTCATGCTTCCGATACTCCGGCCTCGGCGAAGGTCGCCATCGATCCGTGCAACGCGCACGCCATACGCAGCAGCGGCACCGCCACGGCCGCACCGCTGGCTTCGCCCAGGCGAAGGTGCAGGTCGAGCAGCGGGTCGGCGCCGAGTGCTTCCAGCACACGTGCGTGGCCGCGCTCCTGCGAGCGGTGCGCGAAGATCAGCCACGGCCGTACATCCGGACGCAGCGCCACCGCGGCGAGCGCCGCCACGCTGGCGATGAAGCCGTCGACGAGAACGGGCAGACCTCGTTGCGCCGCCGCGATGAACGCACCGGCGAGTGCCGCGATCTCGAATCCCCCGAGCCGGCGCAGCCGTTCCCTCGGCGTGTCGGCATCCGCGTGCAGATCGAGGGCACGCGCGATCACGCTCGCCTTGCGCGCCACGCCGGCCGCGTCCAGGCCGGTGCCGGCGCCGGTCAACGTCACCGGGGATTCGCCGAGCAGTGCACAGGCGAGCGCCGCAGCGGCGGTCGTGTTGCCGATGCCCATCTCGCCGCCGACATAGATATCCGTACCCGTGGCCACGGCGTCGGCGGCGCTGGCGACACCTGCGGCCAGGGCCGCTTCGAGTTTCGCCTCGGTCATGGCGGGCCCGGTGCAAAAGTTCGCCGTGGACGCGGCGATGACATGACGACGCACGCCGGGTATCTCGCCCGGATCGTTCACCGTGCCCAGGTTCACCACTTCGAGCGTCGCCTGCAGTTCGCGCGCGAGCACGGCGATCGCCGCACCGCCACGAGCGAAATTGCGCAGCATCTCGCCCGTTACCGCCTGTGGAAACGCGGAAATCCCTTCCGCCGCGACGCCATGGTCGGCCGCGAACACGGCGATGCGTACGCGCGCCGCGTTCGGCCGAGCGCTCCCCTGCAGGCCTGCCAGATGGACCGCCAGCGCTTCGAGCCTGCCGAGTGACCCGGGCGGTTTGGTCAGCGTGGCCTGCCGTGCGGCGGCGGCATCGGCGGCGGTCTGGTCGGGTACGCGGCAGGGTCCCGCGAGCCAGTCGTTCATGGAGGTGTTCCTTTGAGGGTCAGGGGCAGGCCCGCGGCGACGAAGACGACACGGTCGCATCGCTGCGCAAGGGACTGGTGCAGCCGGCCTGCTTCGTCGACGAAGCGGCGAGTGAGTTCGCCCAGCGGCGTGATGCCGAGGCCCACCTCGTTGCTGACGAAGCAGACGTCGCCGGGCAGTGCAGCCGTGGCGCGCAGCAGCGCATCGCGCTCCGTCTCGAAGCGAGCGTCGTCCTCCGCGCCGAGAAGGTTCGACAGCCACAGGGTGAGGCAATCCACGATGACGAAGCGCCCGGCGCGCGCATGGCGGAGCAGCGTGTCGGCAAGCGCGAGCGGCTCCTCGACAAGCCCCCATGCCGCCGGACGGCGCGAGCGGTGATGTGCGATGCGCTCTCTCATCTCACCGTCGAGCGCCTGCGCGGTGGCGACGTACAGCACCTCAAGGCCGCTCTCGACGGCGAGCCTTTCCGCCAGGGCACTCTTGCCCGAACGCGCACCGCCGAGAACGAGGCTCAGCATGGCGGCAAACCGAAAAGCGATGCGAGCATGGCCGTGTCCATATGTGCGTCGACGGTGTCCGCCAGGCGGTCGAAGGTCGCCTCGCGCAGGGCGACGAGGTCGAGCGGCGCCGCACGGTCGAGACCCGCGTCGCCGAGCAAGGCCGCGAGTGCGTCCGGGGCATCGAAGAGACCATGCAGGTAGGTTCCGAGCACACGGCCGTCGCCGGATCGCGCGCCGTCGCTGCGTCCGTCGTCCAGTTGCACCACCGGCATCGTCATGCCGCGGCCGGTGCTCACACCGCAGTGGATCTCGTAGCCGGTGACGGTCGCGCCGCCCGGCAGCAGGCGGCCACGGACATTGCGCAATTGCTTCGTCGGCGCCAGTGTCGTTTCGAGATCGAGCAGGCCCAGACCTGCGTCCGAACCCGCCGCGCCCTCGATGCCTTCGGGATCGTGCACGGCACGACCCAGCATCTGCATGCCGCCGCAAATGCCAATGACCTTGCCGCCGTAACGAACGTGGCGAAGAATCGCCTTGTCCCAGCCTTGTGCACGCAACCAGGCCAGGTCCGCGCGGGTGGACTTCGAACCCGGCAGCACCACGAGGTCGCAGGCCGGAAAGCTTTCGCCCGGTCCGACGAACAGGCATTCCACCTCCGGGTGCAGGCGCAGGGCGTCGAGGTCGGTGTGATTGCTTATGCGGGGCAGCGCCGGTACGGCCACGCGCAAGCGCGTCCCTTCCTTCGCTTCGCGGGATCGCGGCAGCGCGTCCTCCGCCTCGAGCACCAGACCGTGCAGATAGGGGAGCACGCCGAGCACCGGCTTTCCCGTCTCCCGCTCCAGCCAGTCGAGCCCCGGTTGCAGCAAGCCGATATCGCCACGGAAGCGATTGACGACGAAACCGACGACACGCGCCCTCTCGCTTTCGGACAGCAATGCCAACGTTCCCACGAGGTGGGCGAAGACGCCGCCGCGATCGATATCGGCGACCAGGATCACGGGACAATCCACCGCCTCCGCATATCCCATGTTGGCGATGTCGCGGTCGCGCAGATTGATCTCGGCCGGACTGCCCGCGCCTTCCACCACGACGGCGGCATACCGCGCCGCCAGGCGCGCATGCGAGGCCAGCACCGCGTCCATCGCCACGCGCTTATAGGCGTGGTACCCCACGGCGTCCATGTTTCCCACCGCACGACCATGCACGATCACCTGCGCGCCAGTGTCGCTGTTCGGCTTCAACAGCACCGGATTGAAATCGGTGTGTGGTGCCACGCCCGCCGCCTGCGCCTGTACGGCCTGCGCGCGTCCGATCTCCCCGCCGTCCACCGTCACGGCGGAATTGAGCGCCATGTTCTGCGGCTTGAATGGAGCGACGGCCACGCCGCGGCGGCGCAGCCACCGGCACAGGGCGGCCACCACCGTGCTCTTGCCGGCGTCCGACGTGCACCCCTGCACCATGACGACGCGCGCGCTCATGCGAGTACCGCCGCGAGGGTCCGGTCCAGCCGCGCGAATGCGTCGTCGTCGCCTGGCAAGCCGAAGCGCAGGGCCTGCGGGTTATCGAAGTGGCGCACGAGGATGGCCTGCCCGGCCAGGGCATGCTGCAACGCGCGTGCCTCGGCATGCACGCAGTAATGGAAGAACTCGCAGCCGCCGGAAGGTGGCAGGCCATGCTTCGTCAGGAGTTTCGCCAGTCGCGACGAATCCTCGCGAAGCCGTATCCGCGCCGACGCCTGCCACGCGCGGTCGGACAGCGCCTGTGCCACCACATGACGCGTGGGGCCGGTCAGCGTCCACGGTCCAAGCGCTTCCGCCAATGCGTCGAGCAGGCCGGGCGAGGCAACGACGAAACCGGCTCGCGCACCCGCGAGGCCGAAGAATTTACCGACCGAACGCAGCACGATGATTCCCTCGCGCACGTAGGGTGCGAGACTCTGCTCCGGGCGCGTATCGATGAACGCCTCGTCCACGACGAGCCAAGCCATTTCTGTGGGAGCCGCTTCAGCGGCGATGGGCGCTCGCGGTGAACTGGCCCGCTGCCGCGGGATCGCCGCTGAAGCGGCTCCCACAGATACTGCTCCGGTCTGGATTGCCCTGGCCTGGACTGTTCCGGCCTGGATTGCCCTGGCCTGGACTGTTCCGGCCTGGATTGCCCTGGCCTGGACTGCTCCGGCCTGGATTGCCCTGGCCTGGACTGTTCCGGCATGGAGCGCCAGGAGGGTTTCCATATCCGGGCAGTCGCCGGTCGGGTTGTTCGGACGGATCAGCACGACGACATCGAACTCGCCCGCGCGCGCGAGCAATGCATCCATCGGCAACGTCACCACGTCATGCCCCGCCTGCCGCCAGGCGTGCGCGTGTTCGGCGTAGCCGGGTTCGACCACCGCCACACGCGAGGGCGGACGCAGGCGTGGCAACGCGGCAATGGCCGCCTGGGAACCGGCCACGGGAAGAACGTGCCGTGCACCGTAGTACGCACGCGCGGCTTCGACGAGTGCATCGTCGGCTTCCGGCAGGCGATGCCATGCCGCCGGAGGTATCGGCGGAACGGGCCAGGCATGAGGACTCACGCCCGTCGACAGATCGAGCCATGCTTCGCGTGGCATACCGTACTCGCGAACCGCGCGGCCGAGACGTCCACCGTGCTCAAGCATGAGCGGCAACCCCGATGACGACGGCAACGGCCATCCACGCGACGCTTCCGCGATCCACCAGCCGCAGCGCGCGCAGGATGTCGTTCGCTTCGGGCGCGTCGCGTTCGCCGAGCACGGGCCGTTCCTCCCAATGGCCGTGGTACGGCGCGGCGCCGCCCAGTCGCACGCCGAGTGCGCCGGCGCCCGACGCCATCACCGGCCCGGCGTTGGGGCTGTCCCAGGAGGGAGCCTGCCGCCGCCAGCAGCGAATGGCCTTCGCGAAGTCGCCCACGCACGCATAGGTGAGCGCCGTGAGCCGTGCGGGTACGTACCCGAGCAGATCGTCCGCGCGCGCGGCAGCCCAACCGAAGCGCTCGTAGCGCGGCGTGCGATAGCCCCACATGGCGTCCAGCGTGTTCGCCAGGCGAAAGAGCAGCACGCCCGGTCCACCCAGCAGCGCGAACCAGAACAAGGCGCCGAACACGGCGTCATGTCCGTTCTCGAGCACGGATTCCGTCGCGGCGGCGGCCACCTGCCCCGCATCGAGCGCTTCGGTATCGCGGCTCACCATGCGGCCCACCGCGCGCCGTGCAGCGTCAAGGTCGCCATCGGACAAGGCTCGCGCCACCGGCCGCGCGTGATCGGCCAGGCTCCGGCGTCCGATCGCGAGACAGGCCACCGACACATCGATGACGAAAACAGCGACAGAGGGCAACGCGGCGCGCAACACGCAGAACACACCGACCGGCACGAGCACGGCCATGCACCACGCGAAGGCGCCCGCAGCGCGCGCGTCCGCATAGACCTTCGTCTCCAACCAGGTCGCGAAGCGTCCGAAGCCGACCAGCGGGTGATAGCGCCGCGGCTCGCCCAGCATGGCGTCCAGCAACAATGCCACCGGCATGCTCAGCGCTGTCGTCATGGCAGGAACAATTGCGCGGCGCCGTCCGCGTTCGAGGGGAAATAGAAATGCACGAAGCTCGCCGTCATGCGCCCCTGGCGATACACGCTTTCCGCCGTGGGCCCGCCATGCGGATTCGTGGCTTTCGCCAGCGGTTCGGCGTGGACGTCCGCCTTCGCGTAGTGGAAGGAGTGGCCGCGCAAGATACCTTCGGGAAGGTGGGCTTCCTGCATGCCCAGCGCGGCCATGCGCGGCTGCATCGTCGCGCTGCCCGGCAGAAGGCCCGCCATCTCGCCATCGCGCCCCTCGCGGTCGGCGAGCCGCTCCAGCGCGTAGAGCAATCCACCACACTCGGCGAGCAACGGCCGACCGGCGGCCACATGCGCGCGCAGGTCGCGACGCAGGAAGTGGTTTGCCGCGAGTGCATCCAGATGCAATTCCGGGTAGCCGCCCGGCAACCAGACGGCATCGCAGGCAGGCAGGGATTCGCCGGCCACCGGCGAGAAGAACGTGAGTTCCGCGCCGGCGGCACGCAATGTGTCGAGGTTGGCCTGGTAGATGAAGGCGAACGCCGCATCGCGTGCGACGGCGATCCGCAGGCCTTCGAGCAGGCGCGTGCCCGCAGCGGCCGGCGGTGCCGTGAACGCCACTGCCGGGGGA
Source organism: Luteibacter jiangsuensis (assembly GCF_011742555.1). Classification (GTDB taxonomy): domain Bacteria; phylum Pseudomonadota; class Gammaproteobacteria; order Xanthomonadales; family Rhodanobacteraceae; genus Luteibacter; species Luteibacter jiangsuensis. The sequence continues at coordinate 417,659 of NZ_JAAQQR010000003.1, read as the reverse complement.
AGAACCGTCACCCCCTGCGCGAGCCAGGCATCCGCGAGCGCATCCAGACGCGCGTCGATGTCCGCCAGTTCGCCGGCCGCGACGAGGCCGAGGTGCCGCTCCGGTAGCGCCATGGCCGCGTCGCGCGGCAGCGTGCCGTACCAATCGATGCCCGGCGGCAGGCTGCCGCGGAGGAGATCCGCGTGGTAGGCGCTGCCGACGCGATTCGCGAGAACGCCGCTCAGCACCAGATCGCGGCGATAGCTGGCAAGGCCCTGCGCGAGCGCCCCGAAGGTCTGCGCCATGGCGCTGCCGTCGATCACGGCCATGACCGGCAAACCGTGCGCGACGGCGAGATCGGCGCTGGAAGGCGCCCCGTCGAACAGGCCCATCACGCCCTCGACCAGGATGAGGTCCGCATCACCAGCAGCGTCGTAGAGCCGCGCGCGCACGTCGTCCGCGCCGCCCATCCATGGGTCGAGCTGATAGACCGGTGCGCCGCTGGCGCGCTCGAGGATCATCGGGTCGAGGAAGTCGGGCCCGGTCTTGAACACGCGCACGCGCCGTCCCTGCCGTGCATGCGCCCGCGCCAGCGCTGCCGTGACGCTCGTCTTGCCCTGGCCCGAGGCCGGGGCGGAAACGAGTAGCGCGGGGCAGTGCCGGGTCACAGTTCCACCCCCTTCTGCGCGCGGATGCCCGCCTGGTAGGCGTGCTTGACCACACGCATCTCCGTGACCGTGTCCGCCGCCTCGACGAGGGCATCGGGTGCGCCGCGCCCGGTCACGACCACGTGCTGCCGCTCGGGGCGCGTCGCGAGGGCGTGCAACACGCGGTCCAGCGGGATGTAATTCTTCACCAGGGCAATGTTGAGTTCGTCGAGCAGCACGAAGTCGTAGGACGCATCGCCGAGCATGCGCTCGGCTTCCTCCCACGCGGCCATGGCCGCCGCGATGTCGCGCGCCTTGTCCTGGGTTTCCCAGGTATAGCCCTCGCCCATCACGCGGTAGTCGAGCGGACCGTCTTCGAACATGCGGAAGAACGCCTCCTCGCCCGTGGAGAAGCTTCCCTTGATGAACTGCACCACGCCGCAGCGGAAGCCGTGGCCGAGCGACCGCGCCAGCATACCGAAGCCGGACGAGCTCTTGCCCTTGCCGTTACCGGTATTCACTACCAGCACGCCGCGGTCGATCGTGGCCCGCGCGATGCGCCGGTCGATCAGTTCCTTCTTGCGGCGCATGCGGTCGCGGTGGCGCGCGTCCTCGTCCATGTCCTGCCACGGCGTGTTGCCGCTCATGCCTGTGCGGCCCTGCCGTCGCCGGCGCGGGGCGCAAAGCGGAACACCAGGGCCTGGATCGCCTGCGCGACCAGCACGTAGCCCGCCGCGGCACGAACGAACAACGGCGCCCACTGGGCGAATCGTTCCACGTACTGGGTCATGTTCGGGTCGGTGTAACGTCCGCCCAGCCAGTAGAAGGCACCGTTCGACACGGCGTACGACAACGTGGCGCCGACCAGAATGGCGGCAAACACGGTGACATGCGATGCCAGGCTTCCGTCATAGCGCGGCGCGACCAAACGGCCGGCATACCAGAGCACCGAGTACGCGAGTGGCATGAACGAGTATGCGATCGTGATGCAGAAGTCGCTTACCCCGGTATAGCGGATCGAGTACCAGTCAACCAGCACCGAGAGGACGACAAAGCCCACGAAGGCGAGATGCTTGCGCAGATAGATGCCGCCCAGGAAGAACAGTGCCATCGACGCGTCCGGCAGATGCAGCGCATCGCCGAAGTGGTGGAAGCGGGTCGCGATCATGACCATGGCGAAGATCGCGGCGACGGCAGTGAACATCGGGCGGGACAAGGGCTTCATGACAAACTCTCCCAGGGTGGGTGGATCAGGAACGCGGTTGGTAGCGCAGCGTGAGCAGCCAGTTGCGGCCGGGCTGGTTGAAGTAGCGAGCGGTTTCGTAGTGACGGTCGAACACGTTGTTCGCCGACAGCTCCACCTTCCACGCATCGGCGAAGGCGTAGGCCGCTCGCAGGTCGGTGAGGGCGTAGCCGCCGAGGCGGTTGGCATTGGCGGTATCGTCGTAGCGATAGCTGAATCCGGAGACGCTGGCGCCGATGCTCAACGGACCGAAGCTGCGGTCCGCGTCGAAGCGTGCCGTGCGGCGCGCACGACGCGGCAGCAGGTTGCCGTCGGTGGGGCCGTCGCTTTCGTCCTCGGGTTGCAGCCACGTGGCGTTGCCCGACAGGCGCCACGCGCCCAGCGTCGTGTCACCCGCCAGTTCCACGCCACGGATACGCGACCGGGCGATGTTGTTCGCTCCCCCGAACGGAAACAGCGGTCCGCTCAAGCTCGAGTCGAAGACGATGAGGTTGTCGATCCTGTTCTGGAAGGCATTGACCGACCAGGTGCCCCAGCCCGGCGTACCGCGCAGGCCCAGCTCCCAGTTCCGGGAAGTTTCGGGACCGAGCTCGGGATTGCCGTAGTCGGGGTAATACAGATCGTTGAACGTCGGCGCCTTGAAGGCCGTCCCGTAGCTGCCGGTCACGCGCAGGGTCTTCGTCAGGGCGTAGCCGTATTGGAGGCTGCCGGTGGTCTTGCCGCCGAACTGGCTGTTCTCGTCGCGCCGCAGGCTGGCTTGCACGGAGTTGTCGCCGAATTCGCCCTGCCATTGCGCGTACAGCGCGTGGTTGCGGCGTGCATCGACGAGGTAGTCGGTGCTGCCGACCACGCGATCGCGCTGCCAGTCGAAGCCGAGCGTGGTGAGTCCGGTGTTGCTGGACACACGGCCGATGTCCGCCTGCAATGACGCCACGTCGCGATGCGTGTTGAACGTATCGGCGTAGGTGCCGTCCTCGTAATCGGTGGAGAGGTCTTCGCTGCGGCCTACGTTGGCCGTGACCACGACGTCCCTGGCCGGCCTGTAGCGCAAGCGGCCCCCAAGCACCTGCGTCGCCGACTCCGCGAAGTTGCTGCTGGTACCGTCGTAATGGTTGCGGCCTTCGGTGCGCGTGGCCGTCGCGTCGGCGTCCCATTGCTCGTCGAAACGCCAGCCGCCCTTCAGGGACAAGGCGTTGTTACGGTAGCCGTCCTTGTCGGGCTCATAGGTGAAGCAACCGCCGCCGCGCGGGCTGGGCTTGCCGCGACAGGCGTTGATCCCGTCGGTCTGGTCGTGGCTGGCCTCCACCGAGTACCAGCCCTGTGTGCCGCGGCCCGCGAATCCGGCGGAACCGCGCAAGGTGTCGTAGCTGCCCACGCCGATGGAGGCATTCGGCACGAAGGCACCTTCGGGATGGCGCGTGAATATCTGGATGACGCCACCGAGGGCGTCGGAGCCGTACAGGCTCGAGTACGGACCACGCACGATCTCGATGCGCTCGATCTGGTCGACAGGAATGTCCTGGAAGGCGGCGGTGCCGGACGTGGCCGATCCGACCTTCACGCCATCCACCAGCACCAGCACGTGGTCCGCTTCGGTCCCGCGCATGAACACGGAGGTCGCCTTGCCCGGGCCACCGTTGTTGGCGATCGACACGCCGGGCGTGCTGCCCAGCAGGTCGGCGAGCGAGCGCGGCTGCAAGCGCTCGATGTCGGCGCGATCGAGCACCGTGGAGGCCGCCAGCACCTGGTTCAGCGACCGCTCGGTGCGGCTGGCGGTGACGACGACCGAATCCATGTCGGTGGAAGCCCCGTCCGCGAACGACACGGCGGGCACGAGGAAACCCGTCGCGATAGCGAGCGCGAGGGTGGAAGAACGAAACGACACGTGGTGACTCCCTGCTGACCGCGCCAACCCGCGCGGCATGAATGGCGAGGGACGGGTGCAGGGAAACGCGGGATGCCGGCGGCGAGAGGCGACGGCCACCCACGACATGGCCCTCCGCCTGTCCGGTGTACCTCGAGGCCGGTCTCCGGGCTTGCGAGCGCAGGGGTTGCCTGCCGGACGGCGCCTTCCCATGCCTCGTGGGCACAGTGGCTGGATGCCGACCTCTTGCTCGCCTACCGTTGCGGGGGCAGCTCCGGAATGGCGGCGGCGTGGAGACCGCGCGCGTCACCGGATTCCCGTTTCAATCCGCGGCGCTGACGCCTTGGATCACCTTGGGCGGCGACAGTGTAGCCGAAGCCGGGCCACGACGGTCACGCCAACGGAGGAAGGGGCGCTCCACGGCGTAGTGCAGCAGGGCGCCAACGGCGAGGATCGCGACGGCGAAGATGGCGAAGCGCAGGTAGCGATGGTCTGCCAGATAGCCGTCCAGATGTCTCTCCACCATGGCGAAGGCCAGCTTGTGGCTCAGATAGAGACTATAGGAAGCACGCGCAAGCCAGCCGGCACCGGGAATGTCGAGGCGCGCCAGCCAGGTGGAACCGCTGGCCGCCACCACGAAGGCGGCCAGCGCCAGCGAGAGCAGCGGATAGCCGATCACGCAGGGCCAGAACGCCGTGCGGGCGCCGTCGAACAGTACGAGCGATCCGATCAGGAGAACCGATCCGACCGCCAGCACCGTGGTGACCCGTGCCTGCATCCAGGCCATGGCCGTCGGCCGGTATACCCGACATGCGGCGAGGGCCACCCCGGCCATGAGGCCGTCGAGCCGCGACCATGTCGGGTAATAGAGGTGGCGCAGATACGCCAGCCCGGCGTTCCCGCCGCTCGCCTGGACGGGCGCCACCTCGTGCGTCCACAACCAGGCCCGCAAGAGCATGCCGCCGACGACCACGGCGGTACACACGGCGGCGAACTTCCATGCCGCCGGGCGCCGCGCAAGCACGAAAGCGAGGAACGGGAACAGGAGATAGAAGTGTTCTTCGACGCACAGCGACCATACGTGCGAGAACGCGTAGTTGTCGCTGTTGTCGAACAGCAGGTTGAACGTGAAGGTCGGGAACTGCCACCACGGCTGCATGCCGGGCGTCTCCCGCCAGCCCGGCATGAGGGCATAGATCGCGAACACCACAAAGAAGGCAGGCAGGATACGCACGCATCGCCGCCGATAGAAACCGGCGGCGTCGATCCGGCCCGTGTCGCGCAGCGACTTCATCACCTGCGAACCGATCAGGTAGCCGCTGAGCACGAAGAACAGGTCTACCCCCATCCAGCCGGAGCGCTCCAGGGCGCCGAACCCGTCGCCCAGCCCGCCGACCAGATAGCTGTGGAACAACATCACCCATACGATCGCGATGGCGCGAAGCGTGTCCAAGCCAGGCGTCCTGTGCATCGATGTCCTCCCCCTGTCGGTGGCGCGATGTTCGGCCATCGGCGGGACATGCCGCGGCGCGGCTCGTGGCGATTTGCGGGCAATGCGCCTGTCGCATCGCGGCCGGTAAGATGCTCCCACACGAATAACGGGATACATGGCAATGACGGAAGCGGCACCCGGCTCGCTCGCCTGTGTGGGTGTGGGAATGACCCTGGGTTCCCATCTCACGCCCCTGGCGCGGAGCCACATCGAATCGGCCGACGTGGTGTTCGTTGCCGTATCGGACGGTCTCGTGGAGCAATGGGTGCGGCAGATGCACGCCGACGTTCGCAGCCTGCAAGGCTTCTATGCCGACGACAAGCCGCGGCAGGCCACCTATCGCGAGATGGTCGATACCATGCTTGCCGAGGTCCGGGCCGGCCGGAAGGTTTGCGGCGTGTTTTACGGTCACCCGGGCGTGTTCGCCCAGGCGCCCCACGAGGCGATAGCACGTGCCCGCGAGGAAGGCTATGCCGCGCGCATGGAACCGGGCGTGTCATCGGAGGATTGCCTGTATGCCGACCTCGGAATCGACCCGGGCCGGGTCGGATGCCAACACTTCGAGGCCACGCAATTCATGCTCAACCGGCGCATCGTTGATCCGTCCGCGTGGCTGATCCTTTGGCAGGTGGGCATTGCCGGCGATCTCAGCGGCGGACGCTTCGAGACCGACCCGGCCCGCCTCGCGCTGCTTGTGGAGGTGCTCGCCCGTCACTACCCGGAAACGCACGAGGTGGCGGTCTATCGCGCCGCCACGCTTCCCTTCCAGGAGCCGCGCATCGAGCGCCTGCCGCTGGCCGAGCTGCCACGGATCGCGCTGGGGATGTCCGACACGCTGGCGGTACCGCCCTGCCGCGCCCTGGAGCCCGACCCGATCGTTCGCGAACGGCTGGCCGCGCTCAATACACAAACCTGAATCGGGACACTTAACAGGTGGCCGCCTGGGTCGCGCTATGATCGGGCTGCGTACGTGCACCTGGGGAGGTACACGGCGCCATCAATCAGGGGAACACATGTCGAACATCATCGATTTTCTTGCGCGCATGGGCGCCAGCGCCACGCTGCGCACCTCCGGCAAGGCCGACCTGGCCAACGCATTGACCGCTTCCGACGTCGAGCCCACGCTCGCTGCCGCCATCCTGGCCGGCGATGACGCCGCGCTGCGCGACCGACTCGCGCCCGGCAAGTTCTTTGGCATCCAGCTCGATCAGGATGAGCCCGAGGAGCAGGACGACGGCGACGAAGAGTCGTCCGTCCGTTTCGCACAACGCAGGGCGTAAGGCGCTTCGCGATGGAGATGGCACGCCGCATCGGACGCTGCTGCCGGCCGTTCGTCGCGCTGCTTGCCCTGTGCGGCCATGCCGCCGTCGCGTTCGCGCAGTTGCAACCGGGCGAGGACGCAACCGCGACCCTCGCCCGGGCCGACCTCACCAAGACTTCCGACCACCAGAAGTTCGTCGACACCCTGGTGCGGCTGGAAAACGATTCGACGCGACTGACCGAAAAGCAGCGAGCCCACCTCCAGTACCTGGAAGCCTGGCAGGTAGCCTACGCCGGCGACTACGATGCGGCCACGCCCCTGCTGGAGACCGTCGCCGGCAGTTCGCCGGACAAGGTGCTGCGGTTTCGCGCCACGGCGACACTGATCAACATCCTCGGCATCGGCCATCGTTACCAGGAAGCGTTTTCCCGCCTGACGGAACTGACGGACATGCTTCCCGCGGTCACCGATCCCCAGGCGCGCCTCCAGGGCCTTGGCGAGGCCGCGCAGATGCTCGCAACGGCCGGGCAGTACGACCTCGCCGCCGATTACGCGGAACGCATGATCCAAAGCACCCCGGCCGGCGACAGCGCATGCAAGGGTACATTCATCAAGCTGCACGCCATGTTCCGCGGCAAGCGGATCGATGGAACCGACGACCGCTACGCGCGAGGCATCGCCGATTGCCAGGCCGCCGGGGAAAACCTCATCGCGAACGCGCTGCGCGCCGACGTGGCGGATACCGCCATTCGCAACGGGCGGCCACGCGATGCCATTCACGTCCTGGAATCGCACTACGCCGAGGTGCTTCGCTATGGCTATCCCAGCCTGGCCTCGCAGGTGGAATCGCTGCTCGCGCAGGCCTACTGGAACGAAAACAACACCGATGCCGCGGGCAAATATGCCAGTGCCGCGGTGAAGAGCGCACCTGGCGGCGAGTACTCCGAACCGCTCGCGGTGGCTCTGCGCACCCTTTACCTCATCGCGAGGAAACAGGGCGACTTCCAGTCCGCGACCCAGTGGCTCGAACGCTACATGCAAGCGGACAAGGGGTACCTCGACGACGTGAGCGCGCGTGCCCTCGCCTATCAGATGGTGAAGCAGCAGGTCGTGTCCAGCCGCATGGAGGCCGATGTCCTGGACAGACAGAACCAGATCCTCCACCTGCAACGCGAGGTGGACAGGCGGTCCATCGAGACGAGCCGGCTCTACATCGTGCTGCTGCTGACGGTGGCCGGCACCATTGCGCTGTGGTTGATTCGCACCAAACGCGCGCAGTTGCGCTTCATGCGCATGGCACGCCGCGACAGCCTCACCGGCATCTGCAATCGTCAGCACTTCGTGGAACGGGCTCAGCAGGTATTGCTGGCTTCCCACAAGGCAGGCAGGGCCTCATGCCTGATCCTGTTCGACCTGGACCATTTCAAGCTGGTGAACGATACCTATGGCCATTCGGAAGGCGACTGGGTGCTGTTGCGCGTGGTCGCGGAATGCCGCGATCACTTGCTTCAGGACGACGTGTTCGGCCGCCTCGGCGGCGAGGAGTTCGCGATCCTGTTGCCCGGCGTCGACGAGGCCGACGGAATGAAACGCGCGGAACTGATCCGCGCCGCCATCGCCGCGCCTCCCGCCGGGGGACCTTCGAGCGCAAGGGTGACGGCGAGCTTCGGCGTGGCTTGCACGCGGCGCCATGGCGCCGACCTCGACCGCCTGCTCGTGGTCGCCGACGAGGCGCTTTACGAAGGTAAATCGGCCGGGCGCGACCGCGTGGTGGTGGCCGTGGCGCATTCCGGCGCCGGGAAAGCGCGGGCACCGGTGGCGCCCCTGGCGTCGAAGCCGCTCGGGCTGGCCCGGTCCTGAGATGGACCTGTGCCGGGCCTTCCAGAGGAAGGCCCGGCCGACGCGTTACAGGCAGCCGTTGATGCTGTCGTACACGGAGTGACGCGACATCGGAAGCTTCGCATCGAGCGGGTCTTCGCCGTCCACCACCTCGTAGAAGGATTCGATCGGCGTGTTCTTGGCGAGCATGAGCTTGCACTTGAACAGCCGGGCGCTGGTGGTCACCGCGCCGGTTTTCTTGTTGACGGTGGAACTGCTGCCCGAGAATGTCCACAGGCACTGCTTCAGCGTGGACTTCGTGACGTCTACCGAGCAGCGCAGTTCCATTGGACGAAGGTTGGCGAATTCGCCTTCACAGAACGTGTCGCCGCAGATGCGATTGAAGCCCGCGACAAGCTTGGCCTCCGCATTCGCGAATCGTTCGATACCCGCCTCGTGGGCCGGCCAGTTGGAGGCGTCGACGTAACGCTCGGCGATGGGTTCCGCCGCGAAGGCAGTGCCGGCGAAGCCGGCGGCGGTGACGGCGAACAGGCTGGCGGCGAGGGTCTTTCGGATCATGCGTTTGTCTCCGTTGAAAGGAGCACGTATGAAACCCTCAATGCTTGCGCGGGTCTGCTCGCCGCGGCCCACGGAACCTTGTAGTCCGTTGCATCACGGAAGACAGCCGACCAAGCTGTCGTACACCGTATGGCGCGTCATCGGCAGCTTCTTGCCGAGCAGCTCGCCGTCGTTCATCGCTTCGTAGAACACGTCGACCGGGGTGTTCCGCGCGAGCCGGAGGTTGCATTTGTAGACCTTGGCCGACGACCGCACGGCGCCGCTGGAAGCATCCACCGACGTGTCGCTGCCTGCGAAGATCCAGAGGCAGCGCTTGATGGTCCCATTCGACGTGTCCACCGAGCAGCTCAGCTGCATGGGCCGAAGGTTCGGATACGGACCCTCGCAGAATGCGTCGCCGCAGAACCTCTCGAAGCTCAACGAGAGCATATGCTCGGCGAGCGCGAACTTCTCCAGGCCCGCTTCCTTCGTGGGCCAATCGATCGCATCGACGTAGCGCGGGGGCATGTTCCCCGCAGCATGCGCGAGGCAGGCGGCGGGGAAGACCAACGAGGCAATAGCAAGAAAGGCATGGCGCATGGCGGTGTCTCCAGCAAAGGGAGCGCGTATGGAACTCCCTTCCGCCACATCGCGTCTGTCCCCTCCCGCCCACGCAAGGCCGTAGCGATAGGCGCTACAGCCAGCGCCCGTAGCGGCGGATGTAGAGCGTCTTCACCAGCTGCGTGAGCATGCAGTAGCTCACCAGCGTCAGCGCCAGCCAGGCGAAATAGACGCCGGGCAAGGGCTGCATGCCGATGCGCGCGCCCAGTGCGGAGTACGGAATGAACATGCCGGCCAGCATGATCGCCCCAGTGAGCGCCAGCACCGGCGCCGAGGCCATGCTGCGCAGGAACGGAATGCGCCGCGTACGGATCATGTGCACCACCAGCGTTTGCGACAGCAGGCCTTCGATGAACCAGCCGGACTGGAACAACGACTGGTGCGCCACGTCGTTCGCGCCGAAGTAGTGCCACATGAGCCAGAACGTGGTGATGTCGAATACGGAACTCACCGGCCCGATCCACACCATGAAGCGGCCGATGTCCCCCGCGTCCCACTTGCGCGGTTGACGCAGGTATTCCTCGTCCATGCGGTCGAACGGAATCGAAAGCTGCGACAGGTCGTACAGCAGGTTCTGCACCAGGATCTGCAACGGCAGCATCGGCAGGAACGGCAGGAAGGCGCTGGCCACCAGCACGCTGAACACGTTGCCGAAGTTCGAGCTGGCGGTCATCTTGATGTACTTCATGATGTTGCCGAAGGTGACGCGGCCTTCCACCACGCCCTCCTCCAGCACCGTCAGGTTCTTTTCCAGCAGGATGATGTCCGCCGACTCCTTCGCGATATCCGTGGCGGTGTCCACCGAGATGCCCACGTCGGCGTCGCGCAACGCCGGCGCATCGTTGATGCCGTCGCCCAGGAAGCCCACGGTGTGCCCCAGCCGTTGCAGCGACTTCACCACCCGGGCCTTCTGCACCGGCGACATCTTCGCGAACACGGTGGTGTGCTCGACCATGGCGTCGAGCGCCGCGTCGTCGAGTTGCTCGATGTCGCGCCCCAGTGCGGACGCTTCCACGTCCAGGCCCACCTCCACGCAGATCTTGCGCGTGACGGCCTCGTTGTCACCGGTGATCACCTTCACGGCCACGCCGTGGTGGTGCAGCGCTCGGATGGCCGTGGCGGCGGAGTCTTTCGGAGGATCGAGGAAGGCCAGGCATCCCACGGCGGTGAGGCCGGACTCGTCGGCCACGCCATAGGCGCGGTCGCCGGAGGGATCGCGCCGGATCGCGACGATCAGCACACGCAGGCCATCCTCGTTGAGGCGATTGGTCATGGCGCGGATCGCCAGGCGCTTTTCCTCCGTCATGGGCTCGACGACATCGCCGGTGCGCGCCTGCGTGCAGATCGCCAGCATTTCCTCGACGGCCCCCTTGCACACCAGGAGCTGTTCTCCCTGGCCGTCCGTCACCACCACCGACATGCGCCGGCGCTGGAAGTCGAACGGAATCTCGTCGACGATGCGGTAGCGGCCCGCGGACGGCTCCAGATCGCGATGGGCAAGCACCGCCTTGTCCATCAGGTTGCGCAGACCGGTCTGGAAGCGGCTGTTGAGGTAGCCGTATTCCAGCGCTTCGTCACTGTCGTCGCCGGCGAGGTCGACGTGGCGCTCCAGCACGATCTTGTCCAGCGTGAGCGTGCCGGTCTTGTCCGTGCACAGCACGTCCATCGCCCCGAAGTTCTGGATGGCGTTCAGGCGCTTCACCACCACCTTGCGCTTCGACATGGCGATGGCGCCCTTGCCGAGGTTGGCGGTGACGATCAGCGGAAGCATCTCCGGCGTGAGGCCGACGGCAACCGAGAGGCCGAACATGAAGGCTTCCAGCCAGTCGTGCTTGTCGATGCCGTTGATGACGAACACCACCGGCACCATCACGGCCATGAAGCGGATCAGCAGCCAGCTCACGGAGGCGATTCCGCGGTCGAAGCTGGTCTGTACGCGTTCGCCGGAAAGCGTGCGGGCCAGCGAACCGAGGTAGGTGCGCGCTCCGGTGGCGAGCACCACCGCGGTCGCGGTGCCGGACACCACGTTCGTGCCCATGTAGCACACCGTCGGAAGGTCCAGCGGGCCGGCGTTCCCGGCGGCCGTCGTTCCGTTCGGGGCCGACTTCTCCACGGGAATGGATTCGCCCGTGAGGATCGCCTGGCTGATGAACAGGTCTTTCGCAGCAAGCAGGCGGAGGTCAGCGGGCACCATGTCGCCCGCGCCGAGGTGCACGATATCGCCCGCGACAAGCTCCTCCACCGGGACCTCGATGCGCTCGGCGTGACCGTCGTCGGCACGGCGCGTCACGGTGGCAGTGTTGCGCACCATCGCCTTCAGCGCTTCGGCAGCACGCGACGAGCGGAATTCCTGGGTGAACGACAGCACCACGCTGATGCCGACCATCGCGGCGATGATGATCGGACCGGTGTAGTCGTCGGGCTCGGTGAAGAGTTGCACCACCGCGAGGGCAAGCAGGACCACGATGAACGGGCTGCGGAACGCACGCAGCAGCTGCACCGACCAGTGCGGCGGTTTCTCGTGGCCCACTTCGTTGACGCCGTCGCGGTCCAGGCGTTCCGCGATCGCGGCTTCGTCCAGGCCGTCGGGACGCGTGTCGAGCGCGCGCAGCAGTTCGTCCGCCGGACGGTAGGCGTCCGCGCTTGCGATGGTGGGTGTCTTGGCAGCCATGGCCGCCGGCGAGGTGTGGATCTTCATGGCTCGCTGCCTTTCCGGACCTCAGTCCGGAGGCGCGAGCGGTCGTCGGCGTCAGCCGAGAGCGGTCGCGCCGGCACGGAGCCGACGTTCGGTGTCGCTATGGAATCGGGCGGAGAGCGGCGTAAGCCGCGCCGTCGTGTCTATGTCGCAGTTCATGGCCGCGGGAGTTTGCCATCCGCCGGTTTCGTGTGGCTTTCGGTGGCTTCGAGCGAACGCGGCACGGTGATCGTGCGCTTGGCCGGTACGGGTCCGGTGGCACGGCGACGGGCGAGTGCGAAAGCGAGACGGCGGCCGAACATGCGCGGACCGGTCTTTTCGAGCTGGAGGTTCATGGCTCAATCCTCGAATAACGGAAGCTCACGGCTTCCGGACGAGGAGAGCCGGACTTTCCCTAGCGGAGGAAAGCGCCGGCCGACCGGGTGCGGTCGCCGCGGGCGATGAGTTTTGCCAGCGCCGGGACCCGATGCGTGCGGGAGCCGGCGCGTCGACTAGGGTAGACGTCCATATGCCTGGGTAAGGTAAGGAAGGTGCCGTCACACGAGACATCGTGTGGTAGCCGGCGAATTGTCGCGCCGCAGCGTGGATCGGTCAAGGGCGCGAAATACCGCCGCCGCGACTGTTGCGACCCGTTCACGATGTCACGGAAGGTACCGCCACGCCCCCAGGCGCGTGCCGTCGCCGAGCCCCTCTTCGTATTCCTTAGCCTCGGCCAGCAGCCATTCGCGGAAGCGGGATACGCCGCTGTGGCCTTCGGAGCGTTTCGGGTACACGAGGTAATACGCTTCCGTGACGCGCAGGCGCTCTTCGCACAATACGGTGAGCGCACCGCACTCGATCAGCGAGCGCGCCATCACGAGGCGGCCGAGGGCCACGCCCATGCCTTCGAGCACGGCGCGTTGCAGATGCTCCGTATTGTCGAAGCGGGCGACATAGCGCGAGGGCAAGGGCATGCCGAAGGCCTCGGCCCAATCGTTCCAGCGGCCGGACGGGTCGCCGAGCAGCGGCCACCCGGAAAGCGATGCGCCCGGCAGGCCGCCCATGCGGCGTACCAGCGAGGGACTGGCGATCGGCACGATGTATTCGTCGAACAGTCGCTCCGCCTTCGTCCGCGGCCAGGAGCCGAGTCCGTACCGGAACGCCACGTCGACCGTGGGTTCGCGGTCGAAATCGACCACCGAGACAGAGGAGTGCAGGCTGAGCTCCAGTTCGGGGTGCTTGCCCACCAGCCGCGGCAGCCGGGGCACCAGCCAGCTCGACGCCACCGAGGGAAGCACGCTCACCGTCACCGCGTCCTGGTGCCGGCTTTCGTACCTGCCGAGCGCGTGTTCGATGCCTTCGTAATGGTGACCGATGGCCTCGAGGAGGTTGGCACCCTCTGCGGTGAGGGTGACGCCGCGCGGCCCCCGGTCGAACAGCGGGCGGCCCAGGCGTTCCTCCAGGTTGCGGATCTGGTGGCTCAAGGCGCTGACGGTGAGGTTCAACTGTTCCGCCGCGCGCGAGAGCTTGCCCGTCCGGGCGACCAGGACAAACCCCTGAAGCAAACCGAGCGGCAGGCGGGACATGTGAAAAATCCTCAAGACCGGGTTGCAAACATATCGCTTTTTCGCCGCCGTCGGAAAGAGCACCCTTCACCTCCACTCAAGCCGCAGGACATTGCGGCATCGCTTCGGGAGGGCGTCGCCATGGCTTCGATTTTCACCGGATTGGCCTTCATGCACGGGCACATCGTCGACCGTGAACTCGTGCTTCGCCTCGGCAGGAGCGAACCGGAACGCGGAGCGGGCGCACGCGCCGCCGAGAAGCCGGCCCCCGCACCTCCGCGGGCACCCGCCGGCGCGGCCTGCGCCACCTGCTGACGGATACGCCGCCTCAACCTCGGCTGCGCCATCATGGCGGTTTCCGCTCTATCGGAGATCGCCCATGATGCTTCGCCAACTCGGCCGTTCGCCCTTGCAGGTGGCTCCCCTCGCCTTCGGGGGCAACGTGTTCGGATGGAGTGTCGACGAGCCCCGCTCGTTCGACCTCCTCGACGCTTTCGTCGACCACGGTTTCAACCTGATCGATACCGCCGACGTCTACGAGGCGTGGGTACCCGGCAACGAAGGCGGCGAGTCGGAAACGATCATCGGCAACTGGCTGGCCCGCAGCGGCAAGCGCGACAAGGTCGTGATCGCGACCAAGGTCGGCAAGTGGGCACGCTATCCTGGCCTTTCGCCGACGAATATCCGCGAGGCAGTGGAGGATTCCCTGCGCCGGCTGCGCACCGACCACATCGACCTCTACCAATCGCACGAGGACGATCCGAAGGTACCGCTGGAGGAAACCCTGCGCGCGTTTGACGACCTGGTAAAGGCCGGCAAGGTGCGCGTCATTGGCGCGTCCAACTACGCTGCCACCCGGCTCGCCGACGCGCTGGATACCAGCGCTTCGAAGGGGCTTGCACGTTATGAGTCGATGCAGCCGGAGTACAACCTCATGGACCGCGCCGGCTTCGAAGATGCCTTGCAGGCGTTGTGCGTGAAGGAACAGGTGAGCGTCATCAGCTACTACTCCCTCGCCAGCGGCTTCCTCACCGGCAAGTATCGGAGCGAGGCCGACCTCGCCAAGAGTTCGGCGCGCGGCGCGCGCGTGAAGAACTACCTCGGCGAGCGCGGCTCGCGTGTCCTCACCGCGCTGGACGACGTGGCCGAGGCGCACGGCGCCACCCCGGCACAGGTGGCGCTGGCGTGGACGATGGCCCAGCCGGGCATCACCGCCACGATCGCCAGCGCCACATCGCGCGAACAACTCGACGAACTGGCGAAGAGCGCAGCGCTGGCGCTCAGTGCGGACGAGTTGGCCAAGCTGCGCACGGCCAGCGACGCCTGATTGTGGGAGCCGCTTCAGCGGCGATGGGTGCTTGCGACAGGATTGCCCGCTGCCGCGGAATCGCCGGCACAGCCGGCTCCCACAAGACCAGGATCAGCCGCGCGGCTGCAGCAGGTCTTCGATGCCGGCGCGCCAGAACAGCTCGCGGCGCACGCGGTCGGCCACGCCGTTCACGATCTCGGCGCCGTCCTGGGACGGATCGACGTGCACGCGGAACGGCCGCTTGCCGAAGGGCATGTCCACCACCTCGACCATCTTGCGCGCCACCTCGGCGGCGTCCGCGTCGGCCGGTTCCAGGGCTGCAAGCCCCTTGAGGATCTTGTCGGGCATGCCGGCGTACGGGCCTTCCATGTATGCCGCTTCGCGTGCCGTGTCGGCGGGCTTCCCGGCATGCGCGAAGTGGTTCGTTCCCTTCGTGAACGCACCGGGCACCATGATGGAGGTCTCGATGCCCCAGCGGGTGAGTTCGCCCGCGTAGCTCACCGCCAGCGAATCCATCGCCGCTTTCGCCGCGAAGTAGGGCGCGAGGAACGGCGGCGTTCCGCCGCGTGTGCTGCTCGACGATACCCAGAGCAGCAGGCCGCGTCCCTGGCGGCGCATCGCGGGCAGGGCTGCACGGTTCACACGCTGGGTCCCCAGCACGTTAACGTCGTAGAGCTGCGCGTATTGCTCCGCGGTGAAGGCTTCAGCCGGCCCGAAGACCATGTGCCCCGCGTTGTGCACGAGCACGTCGAGCCGGCCGTCGCGTTTCAGGATCTGTTCGATCGCGGCGTCGGCGGAGGCGTCGGAGGTCACGTCAAGTTCGACCACGCGCAGGTCGACGCTCCGTTCCTTCGCTTCCTTCAGGACAGCGTCCGCCTGGGCCGCATTGCGGCCCGCGATATCGCGCATGCTCGCGTAGACGGTGTGGCCGGCATCGGCGAGGGCGCGTGCGGTCAGCAGGCCAAAGCCGCTGGAAGCGCCGGTGATGAGTACGATCTGTTTCATGTTCAAACGACTCCGCCGTTGGCACGAAGAACCTGGCCGTTGATCCATGCGCCGTCCGCTCCGACGAGGAAGGACACGGCCGCCGCAATGTCTTCCGGAGTGCCCAGGCGTTCGAGCGGCGACAGCTTGGCGAGGCGGTCGACCAGTTCTTCCGACTTGCCGTTGAGGAACAGGTCCGTCGCGGTCGGGCCGGGAGCGATCACATTCACCGTGATCTCGCGGCCACGCAGTTCGCGGGCAAGCACCATGGTGGCCGCCTCGATCGCGGCCTTCGTGGCGGCATAGGGCCCGTAGCCAGGTTGCAGAAGACCGACGACACTGGAAGAGAAGTTGACGATGCGGCCGCCCTTGCGCAAGCGTCGAGCCGCTTCGCGCATGGTGTTGAAGCTGCCCTTCACGTTGATGTCGAACAGGCGGTCGTAGTCCTCCTCGGTCAGCTCCGCGATCGGCGCGAGCTGCATGACGCCGGCGTTGTTCACGAGCACGTCCATACCGCCGTAGACCTCTTCGACGGTGTCGAACAGGCGGCGGACATCGGCCACCTTGGACACGTCGCCCTGGGCACTGATGGCCTGGCCGCCCGCGGACTCGATCTCACGCACGACGTTTTCGGCGGCCTGGGCGCTGCCGGCGTAGTTCACCACCACGGTGTACCCGTCCCGGGCGAGGCGTTTGGCCACTGCGGCCCCGATGCCGCGCGAGGCGCCCGTGACGAGGGCAATCTTTGCTTGAGTATTCGCGTTCATGTCGATCCTCCGGTTCCGGCGCCATTGCCGGGCTGAGATAAGGATGCGCGTTGTCTCACACCGGATAATCCGCCAGAATTCGACTAGAGCATTCCATTCAGTGGAACAATTCGATGGCACTGGACCGATTCGACACCATGCGGCTCTTCGTCCGGATCGTGGAACGGCGCAGTTTCACGCTCGCCGCGAGCGACCTCGACCTGCCCCGGTCGACGGCGACCCAGGCCATCAAGCGCCTCGAGAGCCGCCTCGGCGTGCGCCTGCTTCAGAGGACGACGCGTCATGTGAGCCCCACCCTCGACGGCGAGGCCTACCATCGACGTTGTCTCGCCATCCTGGCGGACGTGGAAGATGCGGAGGCCGCATTCACGGACGCGCGGCCGACCGGACTACTTCGTGTGGACGTGCACGGCACCCTCGCGCGTGCCTTCGTCCTTCCCGACCTGCCGGACTTCCTGGCCCGCTACCCGGGCCTGCGCGTGCATATCGGTGAGGGCGACCGCCTGGTGGACCTCGTGCGCGAGGGCGTGGATTGCGTGCTGCGAGTCGGCGATCTTCACGACAGCAGCATGGTGGGCCGGCGCATTGCGATGCTGGAGGAAGTGACCTGCGCCAGTCCTGGTTACCTCGAGCGACATGGTACGCCGCAGACCCTGGACGACCTCGAGGGCCACGTTGCCATCGGCTTCGTGTCCACGGCCACCGGCAGCACCCTGCCGCTCGAGTTCGTGCACGGGGGCGAGGTGCGCAACGTCACGCTGCCGTCGGTCGTGACCGTTTCCGGTGCGGAAACGAACACGATGCTCGCTCGTCTCGGCCTCGGCCTGATCCAGGTGCCGCTCTATCACGTGGCGAAGGACCTCGCCGACGGCACGCTGGTGCGCGTATTGCCCGACCAGCCGCCGACGCCCTCGCCCGTATCCCTGCTGTATCCGCACAGTCGCCAGCTATCGCCACGCGTGCGTGTATTCATCGACTGGCTCGCCGGCACGTTCAGCGCACGTGCCGGCGAGGGCGTCACGATGATCTGACGGCCATCGTCAGTCGACGACGCGGCCCTCAGTGTCCACGACGTGCAACGCGGGAAACTGCTGCCGCAGCTGGGCTTCGATACGGGTGCGGTCGCCGACGATCACCCAGGTTCTGCCTTGCGTGCGGAGAAGATCCTCCAGCGCGCCGCTGACCCGCGGCGCGCTCAAACCTTGCAGCACGGCAGGCAGCGTCTGCCAGAAATCGTCGCGGCGCCCAAGCTTCACCGAGCTGGCAAGATTGAGCATGACCGCGCTGTCCGCTTGCAGCGCCGCCGTCAGCGAGCGTGCAAGGCCTGTCCGCACGCTGGCCACTTCCGTTTCCGAAAGGGGCGCCGAGCCATCGACCAGCGCGAAGATCTCGCGGCGAATCTCGGCAACGGCATCGACCGTGCGATCGGCCTGTACCGGCGCGTGGAAGGTAAACGTTCGCTGCCCGCGTTGACGGGACATGCCGCCCGCCACGCCGTAGCTCCACCCCTTGTCTTGCCGCAGGTTGGCATTCAGACGCGAGCCCGGCAGGTCGATGAACACCTGGCTTGCCAGATCGAGATTCAGGTCCTCGCCTGCCGGTGGGGCCAGTGAGCCGACGGCAATGTGTGCTTGCCGGGTCCCCGGCCGGTCGACGAGATAGGCCACATCGCCCGGCTCTCTCTTCACGGTATGCATGGGCACGGACGGTATCGGCGAGACGGGAGGTACCCACTCTTCGAATGCGCTTTCGAGCGCGCGTGCGCCCTCCTCGTGCGTTACGTCCCCGACCATGACCACGGTGAGGTTGTCGGGCCGCAGGTAATCGCGACGATAGGCGCCGACCGCATCCGCATCCATGGCCTGCAGCGATTCGCGCGTGCCATGGGGAAAGGCCGCAAAGCCATAGGGATGGCTTTCGCCGAAAAGCAGGCGATTCATCAGCCCGTGGGCGAGGCCGAAGGACGTCATCGTGCCCGTATCGGTTGCCGCCAATCGCTGCGTTCGCACGTGATCGATGTCGTCCTGGCCGACATTGTGACGGATGGCATCGACCATGAGCGCGAGGCCGGCTTGCAGCCTCTCGCGAGGCACGCGCAGGCCGACCACGCATGCGTCGATCTCGCAACCGGTTTCGAACGTGGCGCCCAAACGATTTGCCTGCATCGCGGCGGCGCCATCGAGCAGCGACAGGGTGAACAGCGCAGTGCCGGGCAGCCGCCCGAAATCGCCGGCACTGCCTCCGCCAAACTGGAAGCGGACGCGCACGAACGGCGAACCGGTACGTTGCGCGGACACGAGCGTGGACCCACGGCGGAGCCGACTCCGGTGCACGGTTGGGAACGAGAATTCCGCGGCATTTTCGACGACGGGCGGCGGGACCTGGCGGTCGACCGCCCACCCGTGCACGGCGCGAAAGGCGCCGGTCGCTGCGCCCCCCGGCGCAGGTTGTCCTTCGGCGATGCCAAGGCCCGTGTCGGACGCATCTTCGGCCTCGGCGTCGAATCCCTCCGGCGCCGGCAGCACCGACAGCGTGTAGCTGGGTTGACTGAGCCAGGCCGCTGCCTCGCGGCGTACCGACTCCGCATCCGCATGTGCCATCCGCAGCTGGGCCACCCACTCCTCTCCCGGATCGTCGTGCAATGCCTGCCCCAGAGCCAGGCGTCGTGCCTTGGCATCCATCCGCTCGGTTGCTGCGAGGAAATCCGTGTTCTCCTGCACTTGCGCCAGTGCGATCTCGTCGCGGTCCGGGCCGCTTGCCAGGAACCGGCGCAATTCCTCATCGAGTGTCGATTCGACGGCCGCGGGATCCGCCCCTTCGGCCACATCGACGATCAGCCACAACATGCCGGCAAGTGCGAGGGACGGAACGTACGCGGCGACGTCGGTGGCCACACCGTCTTGCGTGACCAGCCGGGCATGCAGGCGCGACGCGGCGCCGTCGCCCAGGATGCGCGCCGCCAGCCGCAAACGCGCCGCGGCATCGGTCCCTGCCTGCGGGATGGGCCACGCCCGGACAATACGGTGCTTGGCTACGTGGTCGTGCATCGTGCCGCGAGCCGCTACACGCAACGGAACGACCCACGGCTGCTGTCGCATCAGGTCGGGGCCCGGCGCCAGGTCGCCGAAGTAGGTCATGGCCTTTTCCCTTGCGGCTTCCGGCGTGATGTCCCCGGCCATAACCAGCGTGGCATTGGCGGCGCCGTAATGGCTGCGGAACCATGAACGAGCGTCTTCGACGGTGAGGTTGTCGAGATCCGCCGCGTGACCGTCGACGTCGTGGTGGTAGGGATGATTCGCTGGAAACAGATGCCGGAGCAGATGCGGGTATGCACGCGCGTAAGGGAGGTCCAGATTGTCGCGATGCTCGTTACGGACGACCGCGCGCTCGGTCGTCAGCCGCGTGTGGTCGAGCGGGCCCAGCAGATGCCCCATCCGATCCGACTCCAGCCATAACGCCCTGTCCAGGGCGGCCGTCGGCACGGTGGCGTAGTACGCGGTGTGGTCGAACGAAGTATCGGCGTTGACGTTTCCGCCGCCCATGTCGTTCATCGCGTCGAGGAAGGGCGCGTTGTAATGCTTCGACCCGCGGAACATGAGGTGTTCGAACAGATGGGCGAAACCGGTGCGACCGGCCGGTTCGTCGGCGGAACCCACGCGATACCAAACGGCGAGCGACACGATCGGCGCACTGTGGTCTTCATGCACGACGACGTTCAGGCCGTTGGGAAGGCGCAGGTTCCGATAGGCAAGGACCTCCGCGGCGGACGCCGCGGGCCACGCGCCCAGTGAAGCGAATACGGCAGCCCGCAACAGCGCGGCACCGGAAAACGAGGCGGTCATACAAAACTCCCATGCGGATGGAGCATGGAAGTTAGGTGCCGGGCGGTGGCGATCCTATCGGTCGGTGCCACCCGCCCAGGTGGGGTTTGTGTATCAGTTCTTGAGGGGCACGGTTTCGAAACCGCCCTGCGGCGTGGTGTTCGCCGGCGGCGGAGGCGGCGTATCGCTTCGCGTCGGCGTCAGGGTGCGGCTGCCACATGTGTACGCGCCCCAATCCTGTGAACCGTTGCTGGGCTCGCCCAGCGGCTTCACCGTGTCGGCACCCATCTTCGCGGCTTCGTTGCGGGCCATCACTTCGAGTTCGTCGCGCACCTTCAGGTCGTTGCGATCGACGGGACCGATACGGCTGGTGACCGAGACGGTGATCTTGCCTTGATCGCGGCAGCTGCCGACGTCGCCGTTCCACGCCGTGCGCACGTTGCGCGCGCTGTCGTCGAGCTTGATACCCCAGTCGCAACCGGAAAGCGCGAGTGGAATGAGGAGAAGGAGGATCTTGCGCATGGGAGGCTCCGGCCGAACGTTCGGCGCTTATGCTAACGGGGATGACGTCGAGGCGCGATCCATGCGTGGATCGCGCCTCCCTGCCGTTCAGTTCGCGGGGGCTGCCTCGTGCTTGTCCTTCCCCGCACCCGCCTGTTTCACCGGGTGACCGTCGGCATCGATGACCTGCACCTCGCCGAGGTTCAGCGCCCGGATGGGGGCCTCGATCTTGCGCAGGTCGCCCACGATCACCCACGTGAGTGCGTCGGGGCGAACCACCTCGGACAAGGCGGCCTCGGCGGCGCGGCGATCCACCGCCTCGATGCGCGGCTTCAACGTCTGCACGTAGTCGTCGGGGCGGTCGTACACGAGGATGCCGGTCATCGCGCCGAGCACGGCGCTGGTGGTCTCGAAGCTGCCCGGGAGGGCGCGCACGCGCTGCGCGCGAATCTTGGCGATCTCGTCGTCGGTCAACGGCTTCGCGCCGACGACGGCCTTCGCTTCCTTAAGGATTTCCTCCGCCGACTGCGCCGTCTTGTCCGTCTGCACGGGCGCGTAGATGAGCATGGGGCGCTGCCCCTGCGCATCCGACAGCATGCTGCCGGCGCCATACGCCCAGCGCTTTTCCTCGCGCAGGTTCATGTTGAGTCGCGAGGTGAACGTGCCGCCGAACGCGCCGTTGGCGATACCCAGGTCGAGCGCGTTCTTCGCCTTCGTCGAGGGCGCGATCAGGCCGGCGAGGATGAGCGACTGCGGCGCGTCGGTGCGGTTGATGAGAAAGACGCGCGGCTTGGGCTGCACGGCGACCATGCCCAGGTTCTTCTTCGGCACGGGGCTTGCCGGCGGCGTCCAGTCGCCGAAGACCGCATTCAGTTGCGGCAGGATCTCGGCCAGCGTGGTGTCCCCGGCCACGAGGATGCGCATGTTGTCGGGGCGCAGGAAGTCGCGCTGGAAGGCCTTCAGGTCGTCGGCTTTCAGCGAGGCGATGGCCTCGGCGGTGCCGCTACCGGTGAACGGAATGCCGTAGGCGTGGCCCGGGCCGTAAAGCAGCGGCGGAAGCGTGCGCAGCGCGAGCCCGGTCGGTTCGGTCTTTTCCTGCGCGATGCCGGCGAGCCACTGCCCGCGGATGCGCTCGATGTCCTCCGCCTTGAACGCCGGATGGCGCACGATATCGGCGAACAGGTCCAGCGAAGGCTTCAACTGCGCATTGAGCGCGTTGAGCCCGACGGCACAGGTGTCCAGCGAGCAGTTGGCGGTGACGAAGGCGCCGAGGCGTTCCTTGCGACGGGCCACTTCCACCGAATCCAGCGACGCCGTGCTTTCTTCCAGCAACGTGGAGGTGAAGCTTGCCGTGCCGAGCTTGCGGCCCTGGTCGGCGGCGTAGCCGGCGTCGAAGAGCACCTGCACCTGCGTCACCGGCACGGTGTGGCGTTCGGCGAGCACCACTTCCACGCCGTTCTTCAGCTTGCCGCGCTGAAGGGCCGGGAAGACGAGGTTGGGGAAGCTGTCGACCGAAGGCACGCCCTTGGCGCGGTCCACGTCCGACTTGGCCACGGTGTAGTTGCCGGGCTTCGGCAACACAGGGGCGGGCTTCTTGCCCGCAGGACCGAGCCCCACCACCGCCTTGTCTTCGGCCTCGGGATCGAAACCGGGAGCGGCCGGAAGCACGGTAAGGGTGTAGTCGCCCTTCGCCAGCCAGGTCTTGGAAGCCTTCAGCACCGAGGCAACCGTAGCCCCCTGCGCGCGTTCCAGGTCTTTCTTATAGGCCGCCGGATCGTTCCGGTACACCTGCCCCTCGGCAAGGATCGCCGCCTTGCCGGATCCACCCACTTTCTCGATGCCGCGGATGAAGCCCGCGCTGTTGACGACCCTGGCGCGAGCCAGCTCGTCGTCTGTCGGACCGTTGGCCAGGAATTCCTTCCATACGTCGGCGATGGCTGCTTCGACCTTCGCGGGGTCGACGCCGTTCTTCACGTCGACGCTGAGCTGCACCTGGCCGGCAAGGGCGAACGGAGCGATGCCGACGCTGACGTCGTCGGCGAGCTTGTCCTGGTACACGAGGCGCTGATAGAGGCGCGAGGTCTTGCCGCCGCCGAGCACGGTGGTGGCGAGGTCGAGCTGGATGGCGTCGTCGCTGCCGAGTTGCGGCACGACCCACGTACGCAGGATGCGCACCTGCGCCACCTGGTCGTGCTGCACGCCGCGCGTGGAGGTTTGCAGCGGGGTGATCCACGGCTGCTGGCGGGGTACCGGCGGGCCGGCCGGAATGTCGCCGAAGTATTTCTCGGCCTTTGCCTTCGCCTGCGCCGGCGTGATGTCGCCAGCCAGCACCAGGGTGGTGTTCGCGGCGCCGTAGTAGTCGTGGAACCACTTCTTGACGTCGGCGAGCGAGGCGGCGTCCAGGTCGGCCATGGAGCCGATGGTGTCGTGGTGGTAGGGGTGATTCGCCGGATAGGTGTTGAGCAGGACGTTCTCGTCGACGCGGCCATACGGGCGGTTTTCGCCCTGGCGCTTTTCGTTCTGCACCACGCCGCGCTGCGTGTCGAGTTCCTTCTGGCCGATGGCACCGAGCAGGTGGCCCATGCGGTCGGACTCCATCCACAGCGCCATGTCGAGCGCGGTGGTGGGCACGGTTTCGAAGTAGTTCGTGCGGTCGAACCAGGTGGTGCCGTTCATGTCGGTGGCGCCGGCCAGTTCGAACGGCTGGAAGTACGTGCCCTTGCGGTTCTCGGAGCCCGAGAACATGAGGTGCTCGAAGAGGTGCGCGAAACCCGTCTTGCCCTTCGGCTCGTCGGCGGAACCGACGTGGTACCAGATGCTGACCGCGACCACGGGCGCCTTATGGTCCTCGTGGACCACCACGGTGAGTCCGTTGGACAACTGGAATCGGGTGAAGGGGATATCGGGAATGGCGTCGGTCGACGCGGGGGCGGCGGACACGGCACCGACCAGGAACATCAGCCCCGCGGCAAGCAGGGTGTAGCGCTTCTTCATCTATGGCTCCTCAGGGCCTTCGTGGCCTCGACTCATCGAGGCTAGCCCGCGTCGTCCGTCCGGCGCAATCGGCCCCTGGTCATGGTCGCGGACGGTGTCCGCTCGGGCGCGGGCAGTGTCCGCGGACAGACACGCGTATCGGGGCGATCTGACAAACCTCATGCGAATCAGCTGATTGCGCGAACTTAAAAGCTGGCACGGCGTTTGCGTTACTAGGCATACGAAGCCGGTGGATACACCGCCGGCACCCCGACGAGGAGAACGCCATGAAGTACGAAATGCTGATGCTCCGCAGCCTGCTGGTCACCACGATGCTGATCTGCGGCCTGACCCTCGGCCAGATGTTCTGACCATGCGTACCCACACGATGCAAGGAAACGACACCATGAAACACGAACTTCTGATGCTCCGCAGCCTGCTGGTGGCCTCGCTGCTGGTCTGTGGCCTGATCCTCGGCAACATGCTCACCTACGCCGGCGAGCCGATCCAGCTGGCCCATGTGGGTGCGGCGAGCGTCGGCAGCACCGCGCCGGCCTGCCCGCTCCCGCCGGATGGCGTCGTGTGCCCCTTCGCGGCCTCATAATGGGCGCATGCCCCACGTCATCCTGTTCCGACCTGAGATTCCGCCCAATACGGGCAACGTGATCCGCCTCTGCGCCAATACCGGCGCGGCTTTGCACCTCGTGCGACCGCTTGGCTTCGAGCTGGACGACACCCGCCTGCGCCGCGCCGGACTGGATTACCACGAGTTCGCCCGCGTCGCCGTCCACGACGACCTCGACGCCTGCCTCGCCGCGATCGGCCACCCTCGCGTCTTTGCCTTCTCCACCCGGGGCCGCCGGCTGCATACGGACGTCGCCTTCCAGGAAAATGACGCGCTGCTGTTCGGCTGCGAAACCGCCGGCCTGCCGGACGCCGTGCTCGACGCGATTCCGGACGAGCAGCGCATCCGCCTGCCCATGCGCCCCGGCAACCGCAGCCTCAATCTGTCGAACGCGGTGGCGGTCGCGGTATTCGAGGCCTGGCGCCAGGCGGGGTTCGACGGCGCGGCTACCTAGGCCCAAGCTACAATCCGGGGCATGACCACCGATCGCCCCGCGGCCGACGCCGGCCCCAACCGTTTCCTGCCCCGTCCCTTGCGTGTCCTTGCCGGCCGCGCGATGGAAGTCGCGCTCAATCGTGCGGTCGACCTCGACCCGGACACACGCTCTCGGCTCGACGCCCTCGAAGGCCGCAGCGTTCAGGTGCACCTGGACGGTCCTGAGCTGGCGCTGCGCATCTCGGTCGGCAAGGGCCGGCTCCGGGTCGGGCCGCCCGAAGAGGGCGGCAGCCTCCGCGTCAATGCTTCGCCGGGCAGCCTGCTGGCCATGGCGCTCCGGCGCGACGAGGACGGCGTGGCCCCGGGCAAGGTGGAGATCGCCGGCGACGCCGAGCTGGCCCGCCGGCTGGAACGCCTTGCGAGGCAGTACGCACCCGACGTCGAGGAGGCGTTTGCCAGGACCTTCGGCGATGTCGTCGGAGTGCCGCTGGCCAAGGCGCTGCGTGAAGCACTGACGCACGCGAAGGAATCGTTCGCGCACCTCGGCGAGGACACCGCCGACTGGCTGCGCGACGAGGGCCGGGTGGCGGTGGCGCCCGGCGAGATGGATGGATTCCTCGACGGCGTGGACGCGGTGCGCGAGCGCACCGAGCGCGCCGAGGCACGGCTGGCCCGGCTCGAGCGCGCGCTGAAGGAGCATGGCGCATGACGTCGCTGCGCCTTGCGCCGCGCCTGCTGCGCGTCACCGCCGTCCTCCTCAAGTACCAACTCGACGAACTGGTTGACAGCGCGCACCTCTTTCGTCCGCTGAAGCTCGTGCGTCCGCTGTTTCCGGGGCCACCGGCCGATGTGCGCGGGCTGCCGCGCGGTGCGCGCCTTCGTCTCGCGCTGACCGAACTCGGCCCCATCTTCGTCAAGGCGGGGCAGGTGCTCTCCACGCGCCGCGACCTCGTGCCCGCCGATGTGGCCGACGAGCTTGCCCTGCTGCAGGACCAGGTTCCCCCGTTTCCGGGCAGCGAGGCGCGCGCCATCGTCGAACGGGAACTGCGCGCGCCCATCGGCACCCTGTTCGCGGCCTTCGACGAAATCGCGCTGGCCTCCGCATCCATCGCCCAGGTGCACGCCGCGACGCTGCACGACGGCCGCGAGGTGGTGGTGAAAGTGTTGCGCCCCGGCATCGACCGACGCATCGCGCGCGACGTCGACCTCCTGCACGCGCTCGGCCGACTCGCCCAGCGCTGGCATCCCAACGCCGACAAGATCCGCCCGCTCGATGTGGTGGCCGAAGTCGAGAAGATGCTCTCGAACGAGCTCGACCTGCAGCGGGAAGGCGCCAGCGCCAGCCTGCTGCGCCGGAACTTCGCCAGCGGCATCGACCTCTACGTGCCGGAAGTGCACTGGGACTACAGCACCGAACGCGTGCTGACGCTCGAACGCGTACGTGGCGTGAGCTCCGACGACATCGAAGCGATCGACGCCGCGGGTCTCGATCGCAAGCAGCTAGCGGAGAAGGGCGTCAGGCTCTTCTACGAACAGGTGTTCCGCGACAACTTCTTCCACGCCGACGCGCATCCGGGAAACATCTGGGTGGACACCTCGCGCCTGGAGGAACCGCGTTTCATCGCACTCGACTTCGGCATCATGGGATCGCTTCCCGAAGCGGACCAATACTGGCTGGCGGAAAACTTCATCGCGCTGTTCGAGCGCGACTACGCGCGCATCGCGCAGCTGCATGTGGCGGCGGGCTGGATGCCTTCCACCATCCGCATCGACGAACTGGAAGCCGCCGTGCGTACGGTGTGCGAACCGTACTTCACCCGCCCGCTAGCGCAGATCTCCATCGCGGAACTGGTGGTCAAGCTGTTCCAGACCGCGCGCCGCTTCGAACTGACGCTGCAACCGCAACTCATCCTGCTGCAGAAGACGCTGCTCAATATCGAGGGCGTCGGCCGCATGCTCGATCCGGAGATCGATATCTGGGCCGTCGCGCATCCGGTGCTGCGGCGTATCCTGCGCGAACGCTACAGCGTGCGCAGCACGCTCCGCGACGTGCGTCGACGCCTGCCCGAGTGGATGCACAACGCCCCGCGCATGCCGGAACTCGTTCGCGACGCCCTGCGCCAGGTGGCGAGCGGGCGGCAGATGCAGGTAGCGGACCCGGTGGCGCTTGCGCTGGCGCGCGAGGATGCGCGGCGCATGCGGCGGCTCGTGGCGTGCGCCTTGCTCGGCTCGGCGCTGCTGGTCTGTGCCGCGCTCATCGGCACGCTGGCGCCGCGGGCGGTGTGGCCGGCCGCGGCCGTCGCGGTTGCGGGCCTCGTCGCGTTCGCCGCGGGCTGGCCGCGCCGCCTGCCCTGAGCCGTGCTGGAAATCCTCTACCAGGACGACGACCTCGTCGCCGTCAACAAGCCCGCGAACCTCGCCGTGCACCGGTCGAAGTTCGTGGGCCCGGACGACGCCTTCCTCGTCGACCTGCTGCGGGAGCAGGTGGAAGGCCGGTTGCATCTGGCGCACCGCCTCGATCGGGCGACGTCCGGCGTGTTGCTGGTCGCGCGTTCGCCCGAGATGGCCGCGCAGCTCGGCGAGCAATTCATGGGGCGCAGCGTGCGCAAGCGCTACCTCGCGGTCGTTCGCGGGTGGCCGGAGCCCACCGAGGGAACGGTGGACTATCCCCTTCCCGGCTCACGCGACACCGGGCCGCGCAAGGATGCCCGAACCGACTATCGCCGCCTTGCCACCGTCGAGGTGGACATTCCACTGGGCCGTTACGAGAAGCAGCGCTACGCTCTGGTGGCGGCGGAACCGCAGACGGGTCGCTTCCGCCAGATCCGCAAGCACTTCGCCCATATCCATCATCCGATCGTGGGCGATAGCCAACACGGCCGCGGCGACCACAATCGCCTGTTCAAGCAACACTTCGCCTCGCATCGGCTGCTTCTGCACGCGGCGTCGTTGTCCTTCTTTCATCCGGCCAACGGACGTCCCCTCACCGTCGCCGCCGGCCTGGACGATACCTGGGTCCGCCTCCTGGAACGTTTTGCGTGGCAAGAGGCATGCGCATCGTGGATGGATGCCTCCCCGGGCAGGTTCTAGCGAGCCAGCCACTCGTTGAGGGTGCCATACCCGACGTCCGGCCCCTCCCGTTCCAGCAGTTCGGCGGCCTTGCGCCCGGCCGCCACATACGCTTCCAGCGAAAGCGCGATACCGGCGCTCAGCCGGCGCGCACCGGCGTCGAACAGCTCCTGGCGCGACGGGAGCCCGGGCACCAGCATGACATTGAGCGGCATGGGTGCGATCCCGCCCGCCACCCGGCGCACCTCGTCGACGATCTTGATGCCAGGCACGAAGAGCCCGTCCGCGCCCGCGTCGCGATAAAGCGCGCCGCGCCGTAGCACTTCTTCCACACCCGCGTCGCCCGAAGCCACGCCGCGAAGGAAGACGTCGGTGCGCGCGTTGATGAAGAGGTCGCGTTCCCCGAGGGCGTCGCGTATCGCGCGCAGTTTCGCCGCCAGCAGCGCCGGGTCCTTGTTGCCATCCTCGATGTTGATGCCCGCCACGCCCGCGTCCACGAGACGGGATACAAACGAGGCCACCGCGGACGGTTCGTCGTCGCATCCCTCTTCGATGTCGGCCGTAAGGGGAACATCGATCACGCGGACGATACGGCGGAGCGCCGCCAACATCTCCTCCGCCGGCAAGCGATCGCCATCCGGCCAACCGCAGGACCAGGCCACGCCGGCGCTGGTCGTGGCAACGGCGCTGGCGCCGGCATGCTGCACCACCGCGGCGCTGGCAGCGTCCCACGCGTTGGGGAGCACAAGGAGGGCCGATCCATTGTGCAGATCGCGGAGTCGTTGGGCATTCATGCGGCGTTTTCCCGGGACGAAGGTCGAGCCACCATCTCCCAAGTCCGGCAGGACCGCAACCGCGTTTCGGGCGCCGATTCGGCGCATGGACCGTGTAGGAGACGCCAAGACGCGGTGAGCCACCGCCTCACCCGTCACAGACACGGCGTTCAACACCTCGATGCTCGAATGGCCCCCGACCCGGCCTGGCGACAGCCGTCGTGCCGGCCACATCGATCGAGGAAACGCCATGAACGAAGACACCCTCAAGGGCCAGTGGAAGCAGCTGAGCGGCAAGGTGAAGGAGAAGTGGGGGAAGTTGACCGACGACGACCTCAAGGTTGCCGAAGGCAGCAGCGAGTACCTCGCCGGCAAGGTCCAGGAGCGCTATGGCGTTGCAAAGGACGAGGCCGAAAGGCAGGTAAAGGAATTCCGCAAGGAATTCGAACAGCACGATCGGAAGCACTGATCTCACCCCCATTCGCTGAAGGAGACCCACACCATGCTTCATTGGGCCGTCATCTTTTTCGTGATCGCGCTTATTGCCGCGGTCTTCGGCTTCACCGGCATCGCCGCCGGTGCCGCCAGCATCGCGAAGATCCTTTTCGTGGTCTTCCTGATCCTGTTCATTCTTTCGCTGCTGTTCGGCGGTCTGCGTCGCGGGCCGAGAGTCTAGTCGGCAGCACCTTGAGAACACTCAAAGCCCCGGCCCCAGACCGGGGCTTTTTTTGGTTCATCGCATAGCCCCCGGGCAAGGAAGAGCGATAACAGCGTTACCAGGATGCGGCCATGCCGCTCGTCACCGCCAGCGTGCCGCTCGTCCTCACCGCACTTTCCCCGGTCGCGGGTTGGCCGCACACTGCCTCCTGGCTCGCATGGGGAGGCATCCGACGTGAACTCGATCCGGGACGCCCGGCTGGCGCGGCCAGCGCTGGCGTTCGGTTTCTGGACGCTCCTTGCGCTCTCGTACTCGGTCAGCGCGGTGCTCTCGTCCATCAGCGAGGGCCGTACGCCGGACTGGCCACGTGCGCTCGTTTGGAACCTGGCCAACTTCTGGCTGTGGATGGTTCTGGCACCGCTCGTCGGCTGGTTCGGGCGTCAGGCAACGGGCGCGGGGTGGCAACGCTTCTGCGCCGTGCACGTACCGGCAAGCCTGCTGGTGGCCCTGGTTCAGATGCTGGCCCAGCTGTCGGTGTTCTGGGTCCTGTGCGGGCCGGGCCATGCGCCCGTGCATTCGCTCGCGGGTTTCGTGGGCATGCAGTTCGCCTACAACTTCCACCTGGCCCTGCTCACCTACTGGCTCATCCTCGTCGTGCTGCGGGGTCTGGAATCGCGTCGACGGCTGCGTGACGAACGCCTGCGCAATGCGCGGCTCGAGACACAACTGGCGCAGTCGCAATTGCAGGCCCTGCGCATGCAGTTGCAGCCGCACTTCCTGTTCAACACGCTCAATGCGATCTCTGCCCTCGCCCTGGCCGAGCCCCTGCGGGCCCGCCTGATGATCGCGCGGCTCAGCGACTTCCTGCGCATGACCCTGGAGCAGCGGCATGCGCAACAGGTGCCGCTGTCGCAGGAGGTGGAATTCCTGCGCTGCTACCTGGACATCCAGCAGGTGCGCTTCCAGGATCGCCTCTCGACGCGCCTGGACGTGGCGGACGACACGCTGCGCGCCTCCGTGCCCAGCATGATCCTGCAGCCGCTGGTGGAGAACGCCCTGCGCCACGGTCTGCTTGCCAAGGCCGAGCCCGGCAAGCTGCGTGTCGCCAGCCACCGGGAAGGCCACGTGCTCCACCTGCGCGTCGACGACGATGGCCTTGGCCTGCCTCCCGGCGGGGTGAGCGAAGGTGTGGGGCTGGGCAATACCCGTGCGCGGCTCGACGTGCTGTTCGGTGCGGAAGCCAGCATGGAACTGAGCCGCAACGCCGACGGCGGCACGTGCGTGGAGCTGCGCTTCCCGTTCCGCGAGTACGCGGCATGAAGGCGATACGCACGCTGCTGGTGGACGACGAGGTCCTGGCACGCCTGGCGCTGCGACAGGCACTCTGCGCGCACCCGAACGTGGAGATCGTCGGGGAATGCGGAAACGCGGCCGAAGCCTTGCAGGCCTATGCCGCGCTCACTCCCGACCTTCTTTTCCTCGATATCCGCATGCCCGGCCTGGACGGTTTCGAACTGCTGGGCGAGCTGAAGCCCGACACCTTGCCGATGGTCGTGTTCACCACCGCATACGACCAGCATGCGCTGCGCGCATTCGATGCCAATGCGCTCGACTATGTGCTGAAGCCGCTCGACCAGGCACGCTTCGACCAGGCGATGGACCGCGTGCGGCGACACTGGCACGGCCTGCATGCGCACACGCCGACAAAGGTGCCAATGGCATCGACCCTTCCGCTGCAGCGGATAAGCGTGCGCGTGGGCGAGCACGTGCGGGTGATCGCCACCGATGCCATCGACTGGATAGAGGCGGACGGCAACTACGTGCAGATCCACCTCGGCACACAGTGTTACCTGCACCGCGATACGCTTCGCGGCCTGCTCGCCACGCTCGATCCGCAACGCTTCCTCCGCATTCACCGTGGCACGCTGGTGAACATCGAGCGCATTCGCGAAGTTCATCCGTTGTTCCAGGGAAATGCCGAGGTCGTCCTCCACGATGGCACACGCCTCAACCTGAGCCGCCGCTTCCGTGTGCATGCCCGACGGGCGCTCGGCATCGCCTGAGATCACCCTTCCCCCGCGACGCCTTCCGCTTGTCGCCGCGATACGACCGTTCGTCACAAACCCGGCGCGAACACTCCGGTGACGGTCCACCCTGCGTTCTCGCCCCACAAGGAAGCCACGCATGACTTCGTACCGCATCGCCTGGGCCATGGCACTGGCCCTCTCCTGCCATGCCGCCACCGCCGGCGATCTACTCGCCCCGGGCATCGTTTCCACCGGCCTTCAGGAAACCACCGCCGCCGTATCGCCCGACGGCAACACGCTGGTCTTCATGCGCTCCGACCTGGCGGAAAAGGACGATACCCTGCTGCTGTCCCGACGCCAGGAAGGGCAATGGTCCACGCCCGAGGTGCCTGCGTTCTCGGGCGAGTGGCACGACTCCGAGCCCACGTTCTCACCGGATGGTCGCCGCCTGTATTTCGTGTCCAACAGACCACCGCACTCCGGTGACGCACCGCTTGTCGCCGAAATGGGCGGACACCGTTTTCCGGGGACCAACCTCTGGTACGTGCCGCGGGACACGAACGGCCGCTGGGGCCATCCCGTGCATGTCGAAGGTGCGCTCAACGATGGCGCCATGATCTACAACCCTTCGATCGCCGCCAACGGCGACGTGTACTTCTCCGCACACCGTGCCGATTCCGGCAGATTGTTCCAGATCTATGTGTCGCGCCAGACCCCTCAGGGCCTCGCACCGCCGCAGCGCGTCGAGCTCGGCGACATGACCCGGAATCGCATGGACCCGGCCATCGATCCCGCCCAGCGCTTCATCGTCTACGCCGGCGACGAGGGCGATTCGCTCGGTCGCGCCGACCTCTACATCGCCTTCCGCGAGGCGGACGGGCGCTGGGGCAAACCCGAGCACCTCGCTGGCGACGTGAACAGCGAGGGGCTGGAAAACGCGCCGTCCCTCGGTCCGCATTTCGGCGAACTGTATGTCGCGAGCGATCGCCAGCCTGCGGTAGCGTTTCCGAAGAAGCGTGACGATGCGGCCTCGTTGCAGCAAAGGCTGTCCGGACCGTTGAACGGTTCGCGCAACCTGTGGCGGTTCGATATTTCGGACGTGCTGCGCCGGCATGGGCTGAAGGAAACGCCCCGGTGAGCGAGGCGCATTGATTTTTCCCAACTCATGCAATATATAAAGTTGCATGAAAAGAGACAGTCGTTTGTCGGGCGTGCTCCACGTCCTTCTGCACATGGCCGAGGCCGGGGCTCCCGTCACCTCCGAGGCCATGGCCAGAGCCATGCAGACCAACCCCGTCGTCGTCCGCCGGATCATGGCGGGCCTTCGCGACATGGGCTTCGTGCGCTCGGAAAAAGGCCATGGCGGGGGCTGGACGATGGCGCGAGACCTCGCCTCGATCACCTTGCGTGACGTTTACACCGCCCTCGGCGCACCGGAGCCCTTCGCACTGGGCCATCGCACCGAATCGCCGGGCTGCCTCGTGGAGCAGGCGGTCAATGCCGCGCTCGACGGTGCGTTTCGCGACGCCGAAGCCCTGTTGCTCGACCGCTTCGGCGAGGTGACGCTCGCGGCGCTCAGTGCCGACTTCCACGCTCGCATGGTCGCGAGCGGGAAAACCATCGACCTGGAGAGCGTTCATGCAGCATGACGCGATCGTTGTCGGCGGCAGCTTCGCAGGGCTGTCCGCCGCCATTCACATCGCCCGCGCTCGTCGCTCGGTGTGCGTCATCGACACCGGCCTTCCGCGAAACCGCTTCGCGGATGCGTCGCATGGCTTCTTCGGACAGGATGGCGATGACCCAAAGGCCATGATCGCGAAGGCGCGTGCGCAACTTCAGCGATATCCGACCGTGCGAACGATTGCCGGAGAGGCTGTCGGTGCGTCCGCCATTTCCGGCGGGTTCGAGATTCGGCTTGCCAACGACGACGTGCTGACCGCGACCAAACTCGTGCTGGCTTTCGGGATCTCCGACACGCTGCCCGATGTACCGGGTCTCGCGGAACGCTGGGGCAAGAGTGTGCTGCATTGCCCCTATTGCCACGGCTTCGAATACGCGGGCGGACGCCTCGGCGTGCTCCAGACGATGCCGCTATCAGCGCATCAGGCGCAGTTGATCGCTGACTGGGGCCCGACGACGTTTTATCTAAACGGCGGCGAGGCACCGGATGCCGAGACGACGGCCAAACTGCATCGACGCGGCGTGGTGATCGAGCCCGCTCCCGTCCTCGAACTCCGCGGTGACAATACGTCGCTGTCCGCCATCCTCCTGTCGGACGGTCGAGAGATCGACATCGATGCACTCTATCTCGCGCCACGCACCCGGCTGAACAGTCCGATCGCCGAGCAACTCGGCTGCAAACTGGAGGATGGCCCGGTCGGCCCCATCATCCGTACCGATGCCTCCAGGTTGACCACGGTACCCGGTGTCTACGCGGCTGGTGATGCGGCACGCGTACCGCATAACGCGACTTGGGCGGCTGCCGATGGCGTGACCGCAGGCACGGCTCTGCATCAGGCACTCGTGTTCGAGCCCGCTGGAACCTGAAGGCGGATCACCACCAACAACCTCTACAGGAGTTCACGGACACAACTCCGTCTGCGTATGCGTGTAAACCAATTCGCCGCGAAGCCTGCCACAATGCGCCGGTATGACGACGACCAAAGATTCAAAGCGCGGTGTAGCGATTCCCGCGCACACCGTTCCCTTCCCTTCCTCGATAAGCGTGGAAGCGCGTACCGCGTTGGAGCGGCTCGTCGGGGAAGATGGCAGCGTTTTGAACGCTGCCTTCGTCACGCCCGGGCCCGACGATCATGAGGGCTGGCTGCGCATGAAAGCGGCGGTCGGCGGACAATATGCGAACGCGTTGAAGGGCCTTGCGGGCCGCACGCAGTCGACCGTCGAAACCATCGCCACCGGCGCGGCGACGGTGCATGTCGCTACGCCCGTCGCGCTGAAGGCATCGAACGGCGCCTATATCGACTTTCACGGCGGCGCCCTGGTATTCGGCGGGGGCGAAGCCTGTCGTACAGGTGCGCAGATGCAGGCCGACCAACACGGCGTGCTGTGCTATGGCGTCGACTACAGGATGCCTCCCGAGCATCCCTTTCCTGCAGCCGTGGAAGACGGTGTTTCGGCTTACCGCCATGCGCTCGAACGCCACGGGCCGGAAAATATCGTGGTAGGCGGACGCTCCGCAGGCGGCAACATCGCCGTGGCGACATTGCTGAAGGCGAGGGACGAAGGGCTGCCATTACCCGCCGGCCTAGTCCTGCTGTCACCGCAAGTCGATCTGACCGAATCCGGCGACAGCTTCGCAACCCACCAACTGATCGACGTGGTGCTGCCGGGCTCGCTGAGGTCGAGCAATCTGCTCTACGCAAACGGTGCGGACCTGACACAGCCCTACGTGTCGCCACTGTTCGCCGATCTGACCGGCTTTCCGCCTACCTTCCTGCAATCGGGCACGCGCGACCTGTTCCTTTCGAACACCGTGCGAATGCACCGGGCATTGCGCCGGGCGGGGGTGCCCGCCGAACTGCATGTTTTCGAGGCCATGCCCCACGGCGGTTTCGGCGGCGCGACGCCGGAAGATCGAGAGTTGCAGCAAGAGATCGTCCGCTTCGTCGAGCACCGCTGGGCAGATTAGGGACCCGCCAGGTCACCGCCGGGCGGTGCTCAGGGCAGCACCACCGTCGCCACAAGCCCACCGCCTTCCCGGTTCGCGAGGCGAAGATCGCCGCCGGTCGAACGCATCAATTGCGTGGCGATGGCAAGGCCAAGACCCGCGCCACCAGTGTCGCGGTTGCGCGACGCTTCCAGGCGATAGAACGGTTGCAGCACCTGCTCCAGTTCGTGCTCCGGCACGCCAAGGCCGCGGTCCGATACCGTGACACAGAGGCGGCCTTGCTCGTCGCGGCAGATGCCCACCTCGGCCGCTCCACCGTACTTGACGGCGTTGTCGATGAGGTTGCCGAGCACGCGCCGCAGCGCACGCGGTCGTACCGTGGCGACACCTTCCGCGGCAGCGGCAAGTTTGACCGGCTGGCCGACGTCCTGGTAGTCGAAGACGAGGCTCTCGAGGAACGCCGCGGTGTCGATGCGCACCGGGGTTTCATCGCCGCCATGGGCGCTGCGCGCGTAGGCCACGCCTTCGCGCACGAGATGCTCCATCTCGCTGAGGTCGTCGAGGATCCTCTCACGTTCGATGCCTTCCTCCAGCGACTCCGCGCGCAGGCGCATGCGGGTGATCGGTGTCTGCAGATCGTGCGATATGGAAGCAAGGATGTGCAACCGCTCCTTGAGGTACCGACCGATGCGGTCCTGCATGGCATTGAAGGCCATGGCCGCATGGGCGACTTCGGCGGGGCCGCTCTCGTCCACGCGCGGGCCGTCGGCGGCGGGCGTCATGGATTCCGCCGCTCTCGCCAGGCGGGCCAACGGCTGCGCGGCCTGCCGCACCGCGAACCAGCCGCAGGCGAGGAGCAACACCACTTGCAGTACGAGCACGAACGGCAACCATTCGGCCAGCGGCATGACACCGCGCGGCGTCACCACGAGCGTGAGGGGGGAACCGTCGTGGAGCGTGAGGTGCACCTGGTACCGTTCGGGTGCCGTGGAAAGGGTATCGCCTCGCACCCGGTAACCCGCGCCGACCTCCTTCGCGATCATTGCCGTGACGTCGCGCGAGCGCTGCGTGGCGAGCGCCGCCCCGGGCTGCCCCGGGCCGAGCACGAACCGGTAGTTGTCGCGCTGCAGCCGCGGCAACCACTGCGGGCGCTCGCTCGCGGGAAGCCTGTCGAGGATGGCTACCGACGTCCCGACCTCATTCTCCAGCGTATTGAGCATGACGCTGGTGGCCGACTGGTAGCGCTCATAGAACATGAGCCCGAACGAGAGCCCGTGCGCCAGCAGAAGTCCGGCGAAAAGGATGAGGTACATGCGCGAGGTCATGCGCCGTGGCCAGGGACGCCAGGCGCGCGATGCCGCCGTCACCGCGCGTCCCCGTGCACGGTGACCGGCATGGCGAACACGTAGCCTTCGCTGCGCACGGTCTTGATGTACGCGGGCTCTTTCGCGTCATCCCGGAGACGTTGACGCAGGCGGCTGATCATCAGGTCGATGGAGCGGTCGAAGAGCTCGGCGTCGCGTCCCTGGGTAAGGTTGAGCAACTGGTCGCGCGACAGCACCCGCTGCGGATGATCCAGAAGCACACGCAGCAGGCGAAACTCGGCACCGCTCAAAGACACCACGGTGCCCTCCTCGTCCAGCAGGTGGCGCGCCGTCGTGTCCAGTCGCCACCGACCGAACGAGATGATGTCGCTTGTTTCCGTGATGCGCAGATTGGGCGGCAGCATGCGCGTGCGGCGGATCACCGCCTTGATCCGGGCGAGCAGCTCGCGTGGCGAGAACGGCTTCACCACGTAGTCGTCCGCGCCCATCTCCAGCCCGATAATGCGATCCGTCTCGTCGTCGCGCGCGGTGAGCAGAAGCACCGGCAGGGCGCGATGCTTGCCGCTGCGCAGGTTTCGACAGAGCACCAGTCCGTCGTCGCCGGGCATCATGATATCGAGCACCACGAGGTCGAACGCGGACGCATCTAGTGCGGCCATCATTTCGCGGCCGTCGGCCGCACCGGTCGCGCGAAGGCCGTTCTTGCGCAGGTAGTCCACGACCCCGGTGCGGATACCGTGGTCGTCGTCGACCACGAGGATGTTGTCGGTGTGTTCCATACAGGGTTATGCCTTGGCCAGGAGTTGGCGGATGCGCTGCTCGGTTTCATCGTAGTTTCCCTCACCGAAGTGGCGATAGACCACCCGTCCGTCGCGATCGATGAGGTAAAGTGCGGGCCAGAACTGGTTACCCCACGCATCCCACGTGCGCATCTCGTTGTCGGTGGCCACGGGCCAGGTGATGCCGTATTGGCGGATGGCGGCAGCGACACGCGCCGGGTCGCGCTCCTCCTCGAATTCGGGTGTGTGCACGCCTACCACGACCAGCCCCTGCTTCGCATAGGTGTCGTAGAGCGCCTTCGTATGCGGAAGCACGTGCAGGCAGTTGATGCATTCGTGCGTCCAGAACTCCACCAGCACCACCTTGCCCCGCAGGCCGGACACGGTCAGCGGCGGGGAATTGAACCAGCGGTCGATACCGGCGAATTCGGGCGCGGCGGGCGCGGCCGCTGAATCGCCGGCGCGCGCCGCGCCCCACCCCGACGGCCAGGCGGCGGCGAGCGCGAGGCCCACGGCGAGAACGGCGGCGACAAGACGAATGGGTTTCATGAGAAGACCTCGGCATGGGCGCGGGAGAGGTACCCGCATGGATCCATTCGAATCCCCTGTGTTGTCTACCTCATGTCCGTGGCCTTGGCTTTTTGTATCGGTTTGTACAAACCGACCCACTTTGTATCCGAATGTATCGGGGGCCCCGCGCTACACGTTTCGATGCGATTCCGTCCGCTTCGCGACACAGGCCGGATACGCCGCCGCGGTTTCCTTTGCACACCTTCCACTGCAACGGAAACCGGCCATGTCCCGCATCCAGAACGTTCTCTATACCGGCAAGACCTACACCACCGGCGGCCGCAACGGCCAGGCCCGCAGCTCCGACGACCGCCTCGACGTGAAGCTGTCCTCGCCCGGCGGCCCGGGTGCCGGCACCAACCCGGAACAGCTGTTCGCCGCCGGCTGGTCCGCCTGCTTCATCGGCGCCCTTGGCCACGCCGCCGCCGAGCGTAAGGTCGCGCTGCCGAAGGACACCGCCATCGATGCCGAAGTGGACCTCGGTACCGGCGAGGGCGGCTATTTCCTGCAGGCGCGACTGACCGTGAGCCTCCCCGGCATCGATACCGCCCTCGCCCAGGAACTCGTCGAGGCCGCGCACGCCACCTGCCCGTATTCCAAGGCCACACGCGGAAACATCGACGTATCGCTCCAGCTCGCCTGATCCGCCACGCCCTCCACGCATCCCCACCAAGGAGTCATTCGATGAACCGCAAGCACGCTTCGCTCGCCGCCACCCTCGCCCTCGGCCTCGTGTCCCTCGTCTCGGTCGCCCATGCCGACGAGGCGAAGAAGCCCATGGAAAAGTGCTACGGCGTGGCCAAGGCCGGCCAGAACGACTGCGCAGCCGGCCCCGGCACCAGCTGCGCCGCCACCTCGAAGAAGGATTACCAGGGCAACGCCTGGGTGCTGGTCGAGAAAGGCACCTGCGTGACCATCAAGACGCCGAAGGGTCACGGCACGCTGGAGCCGCAGGCGTGATTCCCTCGCGGCGCGGCGACGTACTGGCGGGCGCCCTGCAACGGGCGCTTCCGGACAGCCTGCTCCTGCTCGTGGCACGGCTTGGGATCGCCTCCGTGTTCTTCCTCTCCGGCCGAACCAAGGTCGAGGGGTTCCTGAGCATCAAGCCGTCCACGTACGACCTGTTCGCCTCCGAGTACGCGTTGCCGCTGGTGTCACCGAACGTGGCGGCACATTTGGCGACGTATGCCGAACACCTCTTCCCGGTATTGCTCGTGCTCGGTCTCTTCACCCGGGTGTCCGCGCTAGGGCTGTTGACGATGACCACCGTGATCGAAGTCTTCGTCTATCCGGACGCATGGCCGACGCATCTCACCTGGGCCGGCCTGCTGCTGCCGTTACTGGCGCGCGGCGGTGGCGCCTGGTCCGTCGACCGCCTGCTTCGCCGCTGACGCTTCCTTCCAACCACTCGCTTATCGCAGGGAACTCCATGCGCAAACTTCTCAGCATCGCCGTCGCCGCATTCGCACTGGGCACCGGGGCCATCGCTTCCGCGGCCGACACACCCGCTCCCCCGGGTGTCAGGAACATCGTTATCGTCCCGGGCGCGTTCGTCGACGGGTCGGGCTGGCGCGTCGTCCACGACATCCTCATCCACAAGGGCTATACGGTGAGCGTGGTGCAGCCGCGTATCGACACGCTGGCCGACGACATCGAACTGACCCGCGAGCAGATCCGCAAACAGGATGGTCCGGTGGTCCTCGTCGGCCATAGCTACGGCGGCGCGGTCATCACGCAAGCCGGCAATCGCGACAAGGTGAAGGCGCTGGTCTACGTGGCCGCCGTTGTGCCCGACGTCGGCGAGAGCCTGTCACAGCTCGTCGGCTCCATGCCGGCGCCGAGCAACGACGTCGTTCCCACTCGCGACGGCCACCTGTACTTCGACCAGGCGAAATTCGGCACCGACTTCGCCGGCGACCTCACGAAGAACCGTACCGACTTCATGGCGGTGTCGCAGGTGCCTGCCACCACTGCCGCGTTCGGCGCCACGATGCAGGTGGCCGCGTGGCACACGAAGCCCGTGTGGGGCGTGGTTGCCACGGAGGACCGCGCACTGAGTCCCGAACTGGAGCGCTGGATGTACAAGCGAGCCAACGCAAAGGTCACGGAAATCAAGGCGAGCCACGTCGCCTACATCT
Source organism: Luteibacter jiangsuensis (assembly GCF_011742555.1). Classification (GTDB taxonomy): domain Bacteria; phylum Pseudomonadota; class Gammaproteobacteria; order Xanthomonadales; family Rhodanobacteraceae; genus Luteibacter; species Luteibacter jiangsuensis. The sequence continues at coordinate 377,555 of NZ_JAAQQR010000003.1, read as the reverse complement.
CGCAACCCGAAGCGGTTGCGAAGGTGATCGAAGACGCTGCGCGCAGCGTGCACTGAACGGCGTAGCGCCACCCTTCCGGTCCACGTCGGACCATTCCAGGAGAGAAAACCATGAACACTGTCGCCACCAAATCCCGCACCGGCTTCGCCGCGGCCGCCGCGCTCGTCGCCCTCGCCGTCGCCTCCATCAACACGCCCGTGCGCGCAGCCGACAACGCCGCGCCGAAGGAAGAACCGGGCCGCTGCTACGGCATCAACACCTGCAAGGGCACCAGCCTCTGCGCCACCGCAAAGAACGACTGCAAGGGCCTCAATACGTGCAAGGGCCAGGGCGTGCTGGTGAAGACCCCAAGCGAATGCAAGGCGGCCGGCGGCACGCTGACCGAGCCGAAGTAAGTCCCGCAAAGAAGGCGTCCGGCGTCTCCGCAGGTTGACGGAGACGCCAGACGCCGCACCGCGACAACGTCACGCCAATGCAGAGGAATTCCGCCATGTTCACGCCTCCCCCGACGTTCTCCGGATACGGCCTCGGCCTGCGCAAGGAGCACTATCGCGACTTTCTCGACGGCGACGTGCCGGTCGATTTCGTGGAGGTGATCTCGGAAAACTTCATGGTGGACGGCGGGCAACCGCGGGACATCCTGCGCCGGGTTCGCGAGAAGCATCCCGTCGCCTTGCATGGCGTGTCGATGTCGATCGGTTCCGCCGACGGCGTGGATATCGCCTATCTACGAAGGCTGAAGGCGCTGGCCGATGAAGTGCAGCCGCTGTTCGTCTCCGATCACCTGAGCTGGTCGCGTGTGGCCGGTTTCAGTTCGCACGACTTGCTGCCCGTGCCGTACACAGAGGAGGCCCTCGCCCTCGTCTGCCGAAACATCGAGGTGGCCCAGGACGTGCTCGGACACGCGATGCAGTTTGAAAATCCGTCCAGCTACGTCGCCTTCGACGGCGCGACGATGAGCGAATGGGAATTCCTCGCGGAGATGTCGAAGCGCACGGGATGCGGTCTGCTGCTCGACGTGAACAACGTCTTCGTGAGCGCGAGCAACCACGGTTTCGATGCGCATGCGTTCCTCCGTGGCATTCCCGCGGAGCGCGTGCGCCAGGTGCACCTGGCGGGGCACTCGCAAGGGCCCGGCCTGTTGATCGATACCCACGACCAACCGGTGTGCGACGACGTATGGGCGCTTTACCGCACGGCCATGTCGCTGCTTGGCCCGGTTGCCACCATGATCGAGCGCGACGACGCCATTCCCCCGCTGGCGGAGTTGCTGGACGAACTGGATATGGCCCGCGGCCTGGGCGCCGCGGCGCGGGAGGCCGCATGAAACTGGCCCAATGGCAGGAAGGCTTTCGCGATTGGCTGACCACCGGCTCTGCCGACAGCACCGACGTCTTCGGGGATCGGGCGTGGCCGGGTCTCACGGTGTACCAGAACAATTACCGCACGCAGCTCGTGACCTGCCTGGAGGTGAGCTACCCGCAGTTGCTGCGGCGTATCGGCGAAGGGAACTTCCGCAACGCCGCCATGGCCCATATCGACGCGCATCCGCCGCGAGGCTGGACACTCGACACCTATGGCGCCGATTTTGTCGACACGCTGGTGGCCGTGTTCCCGCGCAACCCCGACCTGCACGAACTGGCGTGGATCGAGTGGTCGCTGTCCGAGGCTTTCGTGGCTCCGGATGCGTCGCCCTTGGCACGCGAAGCGCTTTGGTCCGTGAACTGGGATGAAGCGCGGCTTCGCCTGACACCAAGCCTGCGCCATCGGGTGGCGACGACGAACGCCGACGACGTCTGGTCCGCGCTGCAGAACGACGCGGACAGCGTGCCCGATGGCGAGATGCTCGACGTCGCCGGCGCCCTGGTAGTGTGGCGCCAGGGCTTCCATTCGCGCCTGCGCCGCCTCGACGCCGACGACGACGCCGCCTTGCGCCTCGCCATCGGGGAGGGGCACTTCGCAGCGATGTGCGACACACTGGTGATGCGCCTGGGCGAGGAAGCCGGCGTGGCGCGTGCCGGCGCCCTCCTTGCCGACTGGCTCGACGCCGGCATCGTCGTCGGCGTGGACAATTGAGCCCCCTCCGGCTCAGCGGCTGACGGTGAGCCGTGCCTGCCCCAGCACCTGGGCTTGCACGAGAGGAAGGAAGCGATGCGGGAACGGCAGGGCGATCTCGCTGGCGCGATCGAGTCGTGCTATCTGCCCGGCCGACAGCGAAACCGACAGCGCATCCAGGTTCTCCTCGAACTGGGCCGCCGTGCGTGCTCCGAGGATCGGAATGATCGCTGGCGCGTTCTTCGCGAGCAACCACGCCAGCGAGACCTGGGCGGCGCTATGTCCCACCTCGGACGCGATGGCCATCACCTCGTCCACGATGTCGAGGTTGCGCTCGCTCAGCGAGCCGACGCCCGCGGCCACCGCCGCACGCCCACCGGTGAACATGTCGGCGCCCTTGTGCGCTTCGATGTCAGCGCGCGTGTATTTGCCGGACAGCACTCCGTTGGCCAGGGGCGACCACGCGACGACGCCAAGACCCAGCTCGCGCGCCATGGGGATCAGATCGTGCTCCACGGTGCGCTCCACCAGGCTGTGCTCGATCTGCAACGCCACGAGAGGCGACCAGCCGCGCAGATCGGCCAGCATCTGCATGCGCGCCACCTGCCACGCGGGTGTATCTGAGATGCCCGCGTAGACGATCTTGCCTGCGCGCACCAGATCGTCGAATGCGCGCATCACCTCCTCCACGGGCGTGGTTTCGTCCCACACGTGCAGGTAGTAGAGATCGATGTAGTCGGTGTCCAGACGCTTCAGGCTCTCCTCCACCGCCCGCACCATATTGCGGCGATGGTTGCCGCCCGCATTGATGTTGGTCGGATCCACGTTGAGCGAATACTTGGTGGCCAGCACGGCGCGATCGCGGCGTCCGCGCAGGAACTCGCCGAGCAGACGCTCTGACGTGCCGCCGGTGTAGAAGTTGGCGGTATCGATGAAGTTGCCGCCGCGGTCCATATAGGTGTCCAGCATCCGCCGGGCATCCTCTTCGGTGGCACCCCAGCCCCAGTCCTTGCCGAAGGTCATGGTGCCGATGGACACGGGGCTGACACGCAGGCCGGACCGGCCCAGCGTGATGTAATCGGTAAGTTGCTTGCTCATGGGGGGTGCTCCAGAAGGGGTCACTGGAATCTAGGTAGCGGCACCATGTAGATAAAGCGGGCGAACGCGCATACGCTTTGAAGCCCTCCTTCACAATGGGCTTCCGCATGTCGCCCGACCTGTTCCCCGCCGTGGCAGCGTTTGCCTGTGTGGCCCGGCACGCCAGCTTTACCCGGGCAGCCGCCGAACTGGGGGTATCCACCTCCGCGCTATCGCAAACCGTGCGCACACTCGAGTCACGCCTCGGTGCACGGCTGCTGGATCGCTCCACTCGCCGCGTCGGTCTGACCGAGGTGGGGCAGCGGTTCTTGCACGATGTGCTGCCATCGCTGGATGGACTCGCTTCGGCCATGGCGGCGGTAACGGAGACGCGAGAGGTACCGGCCGGCCTTCTGCGCATCAATCTGCCGCGTGCTATCGCCGACGTCCTGATCATGCCCCACCTGGCCGCGTTCCAGGCCCAATACCCCGACGTGGTCGTCGAACTGCAGTGCGACAACCGTTTCGTGGATCTGGTCGCGGCAGGCTTCGACGCCGGGTTCCGCATCGGCGAGTCGTTGGGGAAAGACGTGGTAGCGCACCCCATCGGAGGGCCGCAGCGCGTCGCCACGTTCGTCTCCCCCCGCTATGCGCGGGCGTATGGCGTTCCCGCAACGCCGGCCGACCTTCTGCAGCATCGCTGCGTGGGCGTGCGTCTGGACCACGATCGCAGCCCCATGCGATGGGAATTCATGCAGGGCGATCGCATCGTCGAAGTGGACACCCGTGCCGGCATGATCACGAATGACGACAGCCTTCTCCTCGCGGCTGCCATCGATGGCGTAGGCGTGGGATGCCATTTCGAAAGCATTGCGTCGCCGCACCTGCAAAGCGGTGCCATCATCCCGGTGCTGCAGGACTACTGGCCCACCTACAGCCCATTCCACGTCTACTACCCCAGCCGCATGCACATGCCACGCAAGCTGCGGGTGTTCATCGACTTCCTGCGCGAAAGGCATGGATCGGCCGGTGGCTGATAGAGCCTGAGTTTTGGACTTATGCTTGGCGTCCACATCCCCGTCAGGAGACGATCATGCCCCTTGTTCGCATCGACCTTCCGCAAGGCAAGCCGGAGTCCTATTCGACGGCTGTCGGCGACGCCGTCTACGACGCCATGGTCAAGGTACTGAACGTTCCCGAGAACGACCGGTTCTTCGTCATCACGGCGCATCCCAGGAACGAACTCGCCATCGATCCGACCTACCTAGGCATCCAGCGGTCGGAGGAATGCATCCTGATCCAGTTGACGCTGAACAGCGGCCGGACGGTGGAAATGAAGAAGGCTTTCTACAAGGCCGTCGCGGACGGGCTGCACGAGAAGGTTGGCCTGCGCAGGGAAGACGTGGTCATCAGCCTCGTCGAAGTCCCGAAAGAAAACTGGTCGTTCGGCAACGGCGAAGCTCAGTACACCTGACCCGCTGCGAAAGAGTGGCGCGCCCGGAGGGATTCGAACCCCCGACCAATGGCTTCGGAAGCCACTACTCTATCCGGCTGAGCTACGGGCGCGTATGCAGCGGACGGGCATTGTAGCGGGAATGACCACGCGGGCCTAGCCTGGGCCCACCCGGACTGAGGTCGGCGCCGGCCCCGGGGGCATAAAGGTCGGCGCTTTGTGTGGGAGCCGCTTCAGCGGCGATGGGTGCTTGCGGGGAGTTGCCCGCTGCCGCGGGATCGCCGCTGAAGCGGCTCCCACAAGGTTTCGCCCAGGTTTGAAAAGGAAGAGGGCGCCTCGCGGCGCCCTCCCCTTGTCGTGATTACTTCGCCTTGTAGAGTTCGCCCAGCCAGTCGGGCTTGCCCTTGACGCGCTCGAGGTGCGGGTACTTCAGGCCTTCGTGGTAGTCGATCTTGATCGTCTTGTAGGTGTCGAAGTTCTTCACCAGCAGTTCGATCGGAGCCTTGTCGGTCTTCGCGGCGGTGACGGCGTCCTTCAGCGTGTCGCCGTCGAATTCCTTGTTGTTCACCGCGACCACGGTCATGCCCGGCGAGAGGCCGGCCTTGAAGGCCGGGCCGTCCCAGAGGACGTCCGAGATGCTGCCCTTCGACGAGACCGCGAAACCGGCCGAGTAGGTCAGGTCGGTGTAGTGGCGGCGGCCTTCCGCGGCCTTCACCACGTCGGACGGCTTGTCGTTGTACACCAGCTTCCAGCCGCCGCGCTCGATGCCTTCCAGGTCGCCCTTGTGGCCGTCGATGCGATCGCGCAGGTAAGTGGCCCAGTCATACGGGGCGATGCCGTTGAGCGTGGATGCCACGTCCTCGAACGTGTACGGATTCACCTTCCAGTCGCCGTCCTTCATGCCGAAGAAGGCCTTGGCGAAATCGTCCAGCGAGCGCTTGTTCTTGGTGAGTTCGCGCAGCTTGGTGTCCACGTCGAGCCACACCATCTGGCCGCCCGAATAGTAGTCCTCGCTCATCTGGTAGTTGCGGTACGAGAGCGGGCGACGCTGGGCGATGGTCGGATCGTTGGTCGTGTCCTGGATATTGCGCCAGGAGAGACCCGGGCGGCCCTTGTCGTAGGTGGCGGCGACGAAGGCGAGCAGGTCGCGTGCCTGGTCCTGCGAAAGGAGGCCCGAGCGCGCCGCGACGACGTTGCCCCAGAACTGCGTCTGGCCTTCGTACACCCACAGCAGGCTGTCGCCCATCGGCACGTTGAAGTTCGGCGTGGCGAGGTCGGCGCCACGACGATACTTGCCGTCCCACGAGTGGTTGTATTCGTGCGACAGCAGGTCGCGGCCGAGCCAGCTCTTGTCCCACTCGGTGAAGTAGTTGGGCGAGGCGCTGTTCTCGGAGGAGCGGTGATGCTCGAGGCCGATGCCGCCCAGTTTCTCGGTCAGCGCCAGCAGAAAGTCGTAATGGTTGTAATGGCGAGCCCCGTAGAGCTTGTCCATCTGCTTGACGAGGTTGCGATGAGCTTCCAACGCCTCCGGCTTGATCTCCAGCGCCTTCGCGCTGTCTGCCACGATGTTCAGGTGCACCGGCGAGCGGCCGTTTGGATCGAGGTCCACGCGCTTGAAGTAACGGCCGGCGAACACTGGGGAGTCGACCAGGTCGTCGTAATCGATGGTCTTGAAGGTAACCGTGTCGCCGTCCTTTCCGGCCTGCTCGAGCGCACTGCCGTACTGGAAGCCGGCGGGGAGCTTCACCGAGGCGTCGACCGGGATGCGGTCGGCGTTGTAGCCGGCGGGATACAGCGACACCTGGTTCCACTGCACGTTGACGATGTCGGGCGTCATCACGACACGGCCCTGACGCGGATCCTGCGGCGTCAGCGTCTGGAACTCCACATCCACCGAGCTCGCGCCGGCCGGCACGTCGACACGGAAGGCGTACACGTTGTATTTGTCGCGAACCCACTCGAGGCGCTTGCCGCCCGCGGTCACCACCAGGCCGGCGAACTGGTCGATCGGACCGGTCGGCGAGTGATGGCCGGGAATCCATTCCGGGAAGAGCAGAACCAGCGGACCGGGTTGCGCGGGAATGGTTTCCTTCACGCGGAAGATGCGGTGATCGACGTCGGTGGCATCGACGGTGAGCTTGAGGGTGCCGTTGAAGGCCACGTCCTGCGGGGCGGGCACTGCGGGGGCGTCGTCGGCGCGGACGGCCGAAGCGCCGACGCCGGCCAGGGCCGCCACGAGCGCGGAAGCGAGAAGGGTGGATTTCACTGGGTAAGTCTCCGAGAGCGGGTAAGTCGCCCTGCCATCCCTGCGAGCGGATCGGCACGGTCCCCTGTGGTCCGCGCAAGCTCTCGATCCTAAACGCCACCGTGCGGGGTGCCCTATGCCATAGGTCACGGGTGTTCCGTGGCGCCACCGTGGTGGAACGCAAGATATTGCGGTCCGTGGGCCTTCAAAAAATGCATTGCCATTCGTCTTTGCGTCAGGGAGAGAGAAACGACGAGCCAAACGTATAATCGCCGCCGCCGGCCGGACAAGGCCGCCGTGCACCAACCAGGAACAAGGGACACAAGGACACTCAATGAAAAAACGGTCACTCGCCATCCTCGCAGCCGCTGCGCTGTTTTCTTCGCTCGCCGCTCTGGCCGACTCCGCGTCGGTAACCCAGACCGGCGCCTTCGTTTCGATCAACGGCGGAAAATCGCATTTCAGCGTGGATCGTGACGTCGGCGGCGACGCCCGCCACCCAAGTGAAGACCGCAACAGCACGGGCTTTGGCGTGCTGGGCGGCTACCGCTGGGTCGTTGCCCGCCCGTTCGCACTGGGCGTCGAAGCCGGTTATGTCCGCCTAGGCAGCACGACATGGAAGGCCCACTACGGTGGCTTGTCCCTGCAGTACGACGACCGGGACAGAACCAAGGTGTCGGCGTTTCTGGCAGGTATCAACGGTAAATGGGATCTTCCCTACGATTTCACAATCACGGCACACGCCGGCGTGGCGCATGTCCGCGCCAAAGCTGACTTCACAGAGACCGGAGGGTTGATCTTTGTGCCGTCCACGACAGCGCGCGTCCAGCACTCCTGGAGCGGCAATCGCCTCTATGGCGGTGTCGGCTTCGGATACGATTTCGACGAAAACTTCGGTTTGACGCTCAACTACGACCGCTACAGCTTCAAGGCCGACGGCCCTCGCGATCCGGGGCACACTGCCCACGTGGGCCTTCTGGGCCTTACTGCCGAGTACCGTTTTTACTGACCGGTGCGGTGCAGCCTTCGATGGCTGCACCGCGTCCTCATGCGCCGTCCGCCATCGCGAAAAAATGACGCAAGCGGCTATCGGATCGTCACTGCCCCTTAGGGGGCAGCTCGAAGAAACGTCAGCGCGACGGAATCTTCAGCCCACGCTCGACGCCCGGCCGCGACATGCCCCGCTCCAGCCACGCGATGACGTTCGGGAAATTGTCGAAGCCGACCAGTTCGCGTGCGTTGTAGAACGTCACCAGATTGTTGACCCAGCCGAGGGTGGCGATGTCCGCGATGGTGTATTCGTCGCCGACGATCCAGGTGCGGCCGTCGAGCTGCCGGTCCAATACGCCCAGCAGGCGCTTGGATTCACTGACATAGCGCTCGAGGGGGCGCTTGTCCTCCCACTCGCGGCCGGCGAACTTGTTGAAGAAACCCACCTGCCCGAACATCGGACCGATGCCGGCCATCTGGAAAAACAGCCACTGGATGGTTTCCCATCGCTTGCCGGCATCTTTAGGAAGGAACTTGCCGGTCTTCTCGGCCAGGTAAAGAAGGATGGCGCCGGATTCGAACAGGCCGATCGGTTTCCCGTCCGGGCCGTTCGGATCGATCATCGCCGGAATCTTCCCGTTCGGGTTGAGCGCCTCGAATTCGGGAAGCTTGCTCTCGCTCTTCATGATGTCGACGAGGTGCGCCTCGTACGGAATGCCCAGTTCCTCGAGCATGATCGAGGCCTTCACCCCGTTGGGCGTGTTCAGCGAATAGAGCTGGATGCGATCGGGATGCGCGGCGGGCCAGCGCTGGGTGATCGGGAAGGCGGAAAGATCGGACATGGCGTGCGTTCCTGGACCTGAAACATCCGAAGTTAGGGCGTGCCGTCCCCGTATTCAATGTGCCGGACGCGCCAGCGGACCACGCCGCCGGCGCGTTCGAAACCTCGTTACTCCAGGTCGCCCAGGCGGGCGTCCACCTTCGGCGCGGCAAGCCATTCGCCAATGTCTTCACCGATGGCCTTGGCCGTACGAGCCAGCACGGCACAGTTGCCCTTGAAACCACCGAAGGCCCCGCCCATGGAATTGCGCCGATCCCTGAAGCTCGCGATCACCGCGCCGTCCTTGTAGAGCTTGCCCTTCACGGTCATCGACTTGTGGTGGCCGAGGAAGGCATTGCCGTCCGACACGACCTCGGTGATCTGCATCTGCAGCGTCTTGCCCGGCTCGCTGCCGCTCACCTTGTCGGCGAAGGTGATGGCGATGCCGGCTTCTTTCGCCTTGGCGGCCACGGCGTCGGGCACTTCGCTATCGAGCTTGCATTCGTCGAGCACCGCCTGCGGCACGTCGGCGTCGTCATTGATGGTCACGGGCTTCTGCACGGTGACGCTATCCGCAGCGAACGCGCCCGGTGCTGCAACGGCCGCGAGCAACGCAAAACAGGTCCATTTCTTCACTCTCTTCCCCCTGGTGTGTACCAAGCCGACCCTGCGTCGGCGAGGCATTATCGCCGAAGATAGCGCATCGCCTAAGCGAATGCCTTCAATGCCCGTCAGGCATCGCCGCTCTTGCGCGCTTATGTCCATTGGGCGCCCACGCAGCCCGTAGACTCGCGGCGCTCGCGGCGCGACGCCGTGGGTTTCACTCGACACAAGGACATGTCATGCGACACCTATTCATCGCGACCGCGGTCGCCACCTGCGTCTCGCTCACTTCTTTCGCGGCGTTCGCCGCCGACGCGTCATCGGCCGGCGGCTTCATCCACATCGGTGCCGGACAGTTGCTCCACAACACGAATCTGAGCAGCTATTTCGACGGGAAGCGCACACTGGGCTTCGACCTGTCCGGCGGCTATCGCTGGGCCGTCGGCGGCGACGCCGCCCTGGGCTTCGAACTGGGCGCAGCCCATCTCGGCGCGTCGGAGCAATTCAAGCGCGGCTCGGCCACCCGACCGACCGTGAAGAACGGCTTGGGCGCGAACGCATGGCTCGCAGGCGCGAACGTGCGTTGGGCGATGGGCGACGGCTTCTCGTTGACCGGCCGTGCCGGCGTGGCGCACGTGCACGTTCGCGCGTCGTGGGAAGAGATCACGAAGAACACGCGCTCGGTGCGCCGTTCGCGCCTGTCGGCCAACACGCCGTACGTGGGCGTCGGTGCCGGCTACGCCTTGACCGAACAGGCCGACCTCACGCTGCAGGTGACCCACTATGCATCGGCGACTTCCGGTACCCGCCGTGCGCGTGCCAGCCTCCACGACTGGAACGGCACGAGCGTGAACCTCGGCATCGACTACCGGTTCTGAATCACGAAGACGGAGGTGGATAGCCCACCTCCGTCTTCTCAGCCGCGGGTGCTCGCGTTGAGCTTGCTGTGCCGCACGCCGTACGTGAAGTAGACGATCAGGCCGAGCGCCATCCAGATGGCGAAGCGTTCGAACGTGATCCACGGCAGGCCCCAGATGAGCGCCAGCGAGAACAGGATGCCCAGAGGCGCGATGAACCACACGGCCGGCGTGCGGAACTTGCGCTCGAGCTCGGGCTTGCGCACACGCAGCACGAGCACCGAGGCGCAGATGAGGATGAACGCGCTCAATGTGCCGATGTTCACCAGTTCGGCCACTTCGCCGATGGGCAGCAGGCCGGCCACGACAGCGGTGAAGATGCCGAGGATCATCGTCGGGCGGGCCGGCGTGCCGTAGCGCGGGTGCACGCGTGCGAACCAGGCGGGGAGCAGGCCGTCGCGCGACAGCGCGAACCAGATGCGCGCCGCGCCGAGCATGAAGGCGAACAACACGCTGATCACGCCGATCACCGCGGCCACGGCGATCACGTTGCTGATCCAGGGCAGGCCGATCGCGTTGAAGGCGTCGGACACGGAAGCCTCGCCACTGAGGCTGGCATAGGGAACGATGCCGGTGAGCACGAGCGACACCGCGATGTAGAGCACCATCGCGACAGCTAGCGACAGCAGCACCGCGCGCGGCAGGTCGCGCTGCGGGTTGCGCGCTTCCTCCGCGGCGGTGGTCAGCGTGTCGTAGCCGAACACGGCGAAGAACACCACGCTCGCCCCCGTCAGCACACCGTGCCAGCCGAAGTGGCCCACGCCCTTGTCGTCGAAGATGCGCTCAGGCACGAAGGGATGCCAGTTGGCCGTATTGATGAAGAACGCGCCGACGCCGATCACCAGCGCGACACCGAGCACCTTGATGCCGACGATCACGGTGTTGAGGCGCGCGCCCCACTCGGTCTTCACCGAAAGCAGGACGGCGACGAGCAGCGACACGCCCGCGGCGATGACATTGAAACGATGGCTGTCGGTGGGTGCCGCGACAGGGTGCGCCGCCTGCATGCCGACGGAGGCCATGCCCTGCTGCCAGTAATACTTCATGGTGTCGGCGCTCATGCTCTTCTGCGCCCACTCCGGCAGGTGGACGCCGGCGGTGGCGAGCAGCACCTGCACGTAGCCCGACCAGCCGATGGCCACGACCGCTACCACCAGCGCGTACTCGAGGAGGAGGTCCCAGCCGATGATCCATGCCGCGCCCTCGCCCAGCACGGCGTAGCCGTAGGTGTATGCGCTGCCGGTGACCGGAATGAGCCCGGCGAACTCGGCGTAGCAGAGCGCGGCGCAGGCGCTGCCGAAGCCGGCGATGATGAAGCTCAAGGCCACGGCGGGCCCGGCATTGAGTGCCGCCTGCTGTCCTGCCAGAACGAAGATGCCCACGCCGATGATGCCGCCGATGCCGATGGCGGTGAGCTGCCACAGACCCAGCACGCGCCGGAAGTCCTTGCGCTGGCCGACCTCGGCCTGCAACTGCTCGACGGACTTGTGGCGGAGGAATTTGGCTAACGACATCGGGTGACCCCTGGACTGGCTGACCCGGGATCATAACGGGGCCGCCGCAGGGTGTCGTCAGGGAACCGTCCGAAATGCCCGGGACATCGGCCTCAGGGCGTGTCCACGGCCCGGCGCCCGAGTGCCGGGTCATCGGTGAAGAACGCATCGATGCCGGTCGCCAGATAGCGCCGGATCTCGGCCAGCGAACCGGCCTCGTTGCGCGCGTCCGGGCCCGCCGCGTTGCGGAATTCCTGGGCGAGGAAGCGGTTTTCGGGCCGGAACGTGTACGGATGAACCGCGAGGCCCGCCGCATGGGCGTCGCGCACCAACGACGTGGGCGCGGCCAGCCGGCCATCGGGTGCCAGCGGGATGATGCTGCGCGTGGACGGGCCAATGGCGTCCGCATAACCGGCGACCACGGCGAGCCCGGCGGGGGTCATCATCTGTCCGTACGTGGTGCCGGGCGCATCCGCCGGCCCTTCGCCGGCCTCCTCCATGAGTTGCAGGAGGCGCACGTTGGGCGGATGCCTGCCGAGCTTTGCCCGAAGGTATTTCAGGTTGCCGACCTCGAACGACTGGATCTCCACCGGTGCCGTGCGCGTATAGGCATGCGCGGCGAGCGCCGCCAGCACCTTGTCTTCCATCGGAAGCCCGATGGAGCGGAAATAGGTGGAATGCTTGATCTCCGGAATGATGCCGATCACGCGGCCCCGCGCGGAGGCCTCCGCCGCCACGAATTCGATCGTCTCCTCGAAGGTGGGCACCGCGAACTGCCCGTCGTAGCGCGCGCTGGCCCCCCGCACCTCGGGGAGCCGCTCGCGTGCGCGCAGCGTCTTCAGTTCCGCCAGGGTGAAGTCCTCGGTGAACCAGCCGCTGACGCTTTGGCCATCGACGGTTTTCGTGGTGCGGCGCGCTGCGAATTCGGGATGCGCGGCCACGTCGGTGGTGCCGCCGATCTCGTTCTCGTGGCGCACCACCAGCACGCCGTCCTTGGTCGCCACCAGGTCGGGCTCGACAAAGTCCGCGCCGTCCCGGATGGCGACGGCATAGGAGGCCAGCGTGTGCTCCGGACGCAGGGCGCTGGCGCCACGGTGACCGATGACGAGCACTTTCGCGGCGATGGGCCGTGTCGGTGCGGAAGGCGTGGGCATGGCGAACGTTCCCAAGGCGAGGGCCAGGATGCCCGAGCATAGGACAAACCTCGTTCGGTACGGCGCGGTAGGAGGCGTCATGGTGTTTCTGCTAGTTTTCCGCTCCGACCCCTGTTCCCGCCGGATTCCACGATGTTAAAGCCCCTTGCCCTGGCCGCGCTTTCGGCCGCCCTGCTCGCCGGCTGTGCCGGCGCTTCCGCCGAAAAGCCTGCGCCGAGCGCCGGATTGAAGGACGGCGCGACGCTCGATCTTGCCATCCTGGAAACCACCGACGTTCATTCGAACATCCTGTCGTACGACTATTACAAGCAGAAGGACGACCCGACGCTCGGCTACGAGCGCGTGGCCACGCTGATTCGCCAGGCACGCGGCGAGTTCCCCAACACCGTGCTCTTCGACAGCGGCGACACCATACAGGGTACCGTGCTTGCGGATTACCAGGCACTGGTGAAACCGCTCAGCTGCGATTCCGAGCTGGCCATCTACAAGGCCATGGACGACGTGGGCTATGACGGCGGCACCGCGGGCAACCACGAATTCAACTACGGCCTGCCGTTCCTCGCGCAGGTGACGAACACCTCGATGAATGTCGACGGCGTCGCCGCGCGCCAGTGCGCCGGACCGAAGTTTCCGCTCGTGCTGTCGAATGTCTACAGCGCGCGCGACGGCAAGCCCATCTTCAAGCCATGGACGATCGTGACGAAGCAGGTCACCGCCACCGGCAGCGACGGCAAGCCGGTGGCGGCGTCGCTGAAGATCGGCATCATCGGCTTCACGCCGCCGCCCATCCTGGATTGGGACAAGCGCAATCTCGCCGGCAAGGTCACCGTCGACGGCGTCGTCGAAGCCGCGAACCGTTACATGCCGGAAGTGCTCGCGCAGAAACCGGACATCGTGGTCGCCATTCTCCACGGCGGCCTCAACACCGCGCCGTATACCCCGCAGATGGAGAACGGCGGCTGGTACCTGGCGGGCGTGCCGGGCATCGACGCGCTCCTGCTCGGCCACTCGCATACCGAATTTCCGGGGCCGCGCTATGCGGGCATGAAGGACGTCGACGCGAAGCGCGGCATCGTGCGCGGTGTGCCCGCGGTGATGGGCGGCTTCTTCGGCAAGGACCTCGGCGTCATCCAGATGACGCTGCAACGCGAGAACGGGCGTTGGGTGGTGCAGAAGGACAAGAGCCACAGCCAGGTGCGCCCGATCTGCCCGAAGAAGAACGAATGCGTCGCGCCCGATCCTTCCATTGCACCGATCGTTCGCGACGCGCATGAAGCCGCGGTGGCTTACGTCAACACGCCTATCGGCGCGACCGACCATGCGCTCACGAGCTATTTCGCCGACGAGGGCAACATGTCGGCGCTGGCCGTGGTGAATGCCGCGCAGATCGACTATGCGCGCGACGAGCTGGCACGCTCGCGCCCCGACCTGAAGGATGTACCCATTCTTTCTTCGGCGTCGGCCTTCCGTACCGGCTTCGGCGGCCCCGAAGACTTCACCGACGTACCCGTCGGTCCCATGACGATCCGCAACGCGGCCGACCTGTATTTCTATCCCAACACGCTGGCGGCCGTGAAAACCGACGGCACGGGCGTGAAGGCATGGCTCGAAAAGGCAGCCACCCGCTTCAATCGCATCGATCCGGCGAAGGACGGCGAGCAGCAACTCATCGGCAAGTTGCCGGGTTACAACTTCGACCAGATGCAGGGCGGCGTCACCTACACCATCGACGTGTCGAAACCGGAAGGCGAGCGCATCGGCAACCTGCGTTACAAGGGCAAGCCGGTAAAGCCGTCGCAGCCGTTCGTGGTCGTCACCAACAATTACCGCGCCAGTGGCGGCGGCGAGTTCCCCGGCATGAGCGGCGACAACATCGTGCTCAGCGCGCCGGACGGCAATCGCGAAGTGGTGATCCACTGGGTAGAGGCGAAGAAGACGATCACGAACAAGGACGTGGAGAAGCGCTCGTGGCGTTTCGCGCCGGTGCGCACGAAGGGTCCGGTCACCTTCACCTCGGCGGCCGGGAAGGCGGATATAGCCGCCTCGCTGGACCTGCCGATCCGCCAGCTGCGCGATAACGGCGACGGCACGGCGGTCTACGCCATCGATCTGTCGAAGCACTGAGACGAGGGGCCAGGTGGCCGACTCGGCCGTCTGGCCTATGGCCCTGCCGTTGACACCGCCCCCGGCCGGGGCATAACGTCGGGCCATGCATTCCCTCTCGCCAGCGCTGCGTTACCCCCCGGCCCTCCCGGCCGGCGCGCTCGCGTCCGTGTCCACCACCGCGACTACGACCACCACGACCACTACCCTGGTCGGAGGATCGGAGTTCGCGCGCGCTTAGTCCCTTGTCGCTGCCGGCCCCGACCCTCCCGCAGGACGGGATCGGCGCCGAAGGTCCACCGCTCCCCCTGACGCGACGTGACGGGCCTCCCATCAGGAGGTTTCCACCGTGTCCATCGCCATCGCACCACCACCACCGCACCGCCCCCTGCCTGCCGCGCCCCTGCGCATGCCGGCCGCCCCGCTTGTCGTCCATGTCGGCCTCATCGGCCCGGGCAAGGTGGGCAGCGCGCTGCTGACCCAGCTCCGGCTCGCGGCGCCGCGCCTGCTGCGGGACTGCCGCCTCGACCTGCGCCTGCGCGCCGTCAGCGACAGCCGCCACATGTGGCTCGACTGCGACGACGAGGCGCTCAACGGCCGTACCCATGGTGCACAGACCTGGCGGCCGGCCGAACTGGATGAGTTCGCCGCCTATGTGGCCGGCGATGGCGGTGCACCCGCCGTGCTGGCGGATTGCAGCGCCAGCGACCTGGTGGCGGATCGCTACGCCGGCTGGCTTGCCGCGGGGATCCATGTCGTCACGCCGAACAAGCGCGCGGTCAGCGGGCCGCTCGACCGCTGGCTCAGGATCGGCGCCGCCGCGGGCGCCAGTGGTGCGCGGCTGCATTACGAGGGCACCGTCGGTGCGGGGCTGCCGGTCGTGCACACGCTGCGCGATCTTCTCGACACCGGCGACGAGCTGACCGGCGTCGAGGGCATGCTGTCCGGCACGCTGGCATGGCTGTTCAATCGCTACGACGGCACCCTGCCCTTCTCGGCCCTTGTCCGGCAAGCCCATGCGCTGGGATACACGGAGCCGGACCCGCGCGACGACCTGTCCGGCGTGGACGTGGCGCGCAAGCTGGTGATCCTGGCACGCGAGGCCGGTATCGCGCTTTCGCTGGAGGATGTCGCGATCCGAGGACTCGTTCCGGCGGAACTGAGTGCCTGCGACAGGGAAACGTTCATGGAGAACCTCGAAGCACTGGACGCGCCGATGGCCGCCCTGCTCGCCGAAGCGCGCCTCGCCGGCGGTGTCCTCCGCCATGTCGCGCGGCTCGACGGGCGGCGTGCATCGGTCGGCGTGGAGGTGGTCGAGCCCGACCATGCGTTCGCCCATGCCCGCCTCACCGACAATGTGGTGCGCTTCGCCACGCGCCGATACTGCGACAATGCACTGGTCGTCCAGGGCCCGGGTGCCGGTCCCGAAGTCACGGCGGCGGCGGTATTCGCCGACCTGCTGCGCGTGGCGGGCGCGATGGGAGTAAAACGGTGCGCATGCTGAAAGAAGAAACCCCGCCCCGGGTCCGTGCGGATGTCGCCATCGCCGAGGCCTATGCCAGTGTCGGCAACGTCGGCATCGGCTTCGATATCCTCGGTCATACCGTTGCCGGCGCCGGCGATCGTGCCGAAGTGCGGCGCATTCCGGACAGGGAGGTGCGCATCGCCGCCATCCACGGGGTGGTTACCGATCTGCCGCACGATGCGCCAAGCAATACCGCCGGCGCCGCTCTGCTTTCGATGCTGCACGGACTCGACCTTCCCTTCGGTTTCGAGATCACGCTGCACAAGGGCATCGCGCTCGGTTCGGGCATGGGCGGGTCGGCGGCCTCCGTCGTGGCCGCGGTGGTCGCGGCGAATGCGCTGCTCGACGAGCCTCTGTCGCGCGAGGCGTTGTATCCGTTCGCCCTCGATGGCGAGGTGGTCGCCAGCGGCAGCCGTCATGGCGACAACCTCGGGCCGATGCTTCTCGGCGGGCTCGTGCTCGCCACGCATTCGCGCCTCGTGCGCATTCCCGTGCCGCCGGACTGGCATTGCGCGCTGGTGCACCCGCATGTGGTGCTGGAAACGCGGCGCGCGCGTGCGGCCCTGGCGGGCCACTATGCGCTAGGCGAGTTCGTCGAGCAGAGCGCCCATCTTTCGCTCGTACTCGCAGGCTGCTACACCGGCAATGCGGCGCTGGTTCGCGAAGGGCTCTCCGACGTGCTGGTCGAACCGCGGCGGGCACCGCTCATTCCGGGGTTCGCGAGGGTGAAACAGGCGGCGCTCGATCATGGTGCGCTCGGTGCCAGCATCTCCGGGGCCGGCCCCAGCGTCTTCGGGTGGTTCGAGGACCGCGCTTCCGCGGAGGCGGCCGCAAGCGACATGCGCAAGGCCTTCGCGACGGCCGGCTACGACAGCGACGCCTTGGTGGGGGCCATCGACGGTCCCGCCGCCAGGGTGCTGTAACCGTGCGCTACGTCAGCACGCGCGGCGCCGCCGCGACCGTCGGGCTTTCCGGGGCCATCGCAGCGGGCCTCGCGCCCGACGGCGGCCTGTATGTACCCGAGGCGATGCCGCGCGTGGACATGCCACGATCGCCCGGTTCCCTCGCCGGCACCGCGGCGCACATGCTGGAGCCGTTCTTCGCGGGCGACCCGCTCGCCATGGAACTGCCCGCCATCTGCGCGGAAGCCTTCGCCTTTCCCGCTCCGCGACGCGAGTTGCGCATCGACCGCGCGTACCTGCTCGAACTCTTCCATGGGCCGACCGCGGCCTTCAAGGACTTCGGCGCGCGCTTCCTCGCCGCCTGCCTCGTGAGGCTTCGCAGGGATGCGGACAGGCCACTGACGATCCTCGTCGCTACCTCGGGCGACACCGGCGCTGCCGTCGGTGCGGCCTTCGACGGGGTGCCCGGCATGCGGGTGGCCATCCTCTATCCCGACCAGCGCGTGTCCCCCCGGCAAGCCCACCAGCTCGGCAGCTTTGGTGACAACGTGCGCGCGCTTCGCGTGGCGGGAAGCTTCGACGACTGCCAGCGGCTGGTGAAAGCCGCGCTGGGCGACGCCACGCTGCAAGCCGACGTACCGCTATCCTCGGCAAACAGCATCAGCCTCGGCCGCCTGCTGCCACAGATGGCGTACTTCGGTCGCGCCGCATTGAGTGCTACCCAGCGGATGAACACCATCGTTCCCACCGGCAACCTCGGCAATGCCGTCGCGTGCCTCTGGGCGCGCGAGATCGGCTTTCCCATCGGGGACGTGGTATTCGCGTGCAACGCGAACGAAACGCTGCCGGAATTCTTCGCGGGCAGGCCTTATCGCGCGCGCGATGCCGTCGCCACCATCGCCAACGCGATGGACGTGGGCGCGCCTAGCAACTTCGAACGCCTGCGGCACCTGTTCGGCGGCGACGAGGCCACGCGCCTGCACGGCCATGCCGAGAGCGTGGACGACGCCGAGATCCGCGACACCATCCACCGGCACGCGGCCGCCGATGGCGAAGTGTTCTGCCCGCACACGGCCACGGGCATTCGCGTGCTCGAGCGGCTGCGCATGGCCGGCGACGAGCGCGAATGGACCATGGCCGCCACGGCCCATCCGGCGAAGTTCGACACGATCGTCGAGCCGTTGATTGGACGTGAGGTCGAGGTGCCCGACGCGCTCAAGGCGATGCTGGAGCGTGAATCGCTCGCCGAGCCGATGGCTGCGGATTCGCGTGTCTTTTCGGAGTGGCTGCGCGGCTGGCAGTGATGGCTGCGCGAGGTTTTCGATAGCGCCCTGCGGGAGCCGCTTCAGCGGCGATGGGTGCTTGCGGCAGGTTGCCCGCTGCCGCGGGATCGCCGGCATAGCCGGCTCCCACACGAGGCCTCTCCACAAGAGCTCGCAAATCAAAAACGCAGGCGAGCTTTGTGTGGGAGCCGCTTCAGCGGCGATGGGTGCTCGCGGCGAGGTTGCCCGCTGCCGCGGGATCGCCGGCATAGCCGGCTCCCACAGGGCGAAAAAAAAGGCCGGCGTCGTTCCGTTGAGGAACAACGCCGGCCCTTCGTGTGTTGCGATCAGTGCTTGAGCGTCTTGCGCATGCGCTCCAGGGCCTGGAGCTGGGCAAGCGCCTCGGCCAGCTTCGCCTGGGCTTCCGACACGTCCATCTGCGGGCCGCGATTGGCCAGGGCGGCCTCTGCTTCTGCCTTCGCCTTCAGGGCCGCCGCCTCGTCGAGGTCCGACGCACGCGCGGCCGTATCGGCGAGGATCGTGACCACCTGCGGCTGCACCTCGAGGATGCCGCCGGAGACGAAGAACTGCTGGCGCTCGCCGTTGGCCGCGACCACGTCGACGTGGCCGGGCTTCAGGCGGGTGATCAGCGGGGCGTGACGCGGCGCGATGCCCAGCTCGCCAAGCTCACCGGTGGCGACCACGAGCGTGGCTTCGCCGGAGTAGATCTCGGCTTCGGCGCTGACGATGTCGACGCGGATGGTGTGGGGCATGGGGGGCTCCGGCTTTGTCGTTCTATAGGTTGCGTTGAGGTATGGCTTGGTGAAGCGTGAGCGGCGGCTGACGCCGCCTTGTGAACCGTAAGTTGCGATTGCTGTTCACGGTTCACTGTTTACAAGGCGGCGCAGCCGCCGCTCACGCTTCACGCAACGAAGGGCGCCCTCAGGCAGCCTTCTTCGCACCCATCTCTTCGCCCTTCTTTATCGCTTCGTCGATGCCGCCGACCATGTAGAAGGCCTGCTCCGGCAGGTAGTCCACGTCGCCGTCGACGATCATCTTGAAGCCGCGGATGGTTTCCTTCAGCGGCACGTACTTGCCCGGCGAACCCGTGAACACTTCCGCCACATGGAACGGCTGCGAGAAGAAGCGCTCGATCTTGCGGGCGCGCGACACGGCTTCCTTGTCTTCCTGCGACAGCTCGTCCATGCCGAGGATGGCGATGATGTCCTTCAGTTCCTTGTAGCGCTGCAGCGTGCCCTGCACGCGGCGGGCCACGTCGTAGTGCTCCTGGCCGATCACGCCCGGATCGAGCTGACGGCTGGTGGAGTCCAGCGGATCCACGGCCGGGTAGATGCCCAGCGAGGCGATGCTGCGGCTCAGGGTCACCGTGGCGTCGAGATGGGCGAAGGTGGTCGCCGGCGACGGGTCGGTCAGGTCGTCCGCGGGCACGTACACGGCCTGGATGGACGTGATCGAGCCGGTCTTGGTCGAGGTGATGCGCTCCTGCAGCACGCCCATTTCCTCGGCGAGCGTGGGCTGGTAGCCCACCGCCGACGGCATGCGGCCCAGCAGCGCCGACACTTCGGTACCGGCCAGCGTGTAGCGGTAGATGTTGTCGACGAAGAGCAGCACGTCCTTGCCCTTGCCGGTCTCGTCCTTCTCGTCGCGGAAGTACTCGGCCATGGTGAGGCCGGTGAGCGCCACGCGCAGGCGGTTGCCCGGCGGCTCGTTCATCTGGCCGTACACCATCGCGACCTTGTCGAGAACGTTGGAGTCCTTCATCTCGTGGTAGAAGTCGTTGCCCTCGCGGGTACGCTCGCCCACGCCAGCGAACACGGACAGACCCGAGTGCGCCTTCGCGATGTTGTTGATGAGCTCCATCATGTTCACGGTCTTGCCCACGCCGGCGCCGCCGAACAGGCCGACCTTGCCGCCCTTGGCGAACGGGCACATCAGGTCGATGACCTTGATGCCGGTTTCCAGCAGCTCGCTCGCGGCGGCCTGGTCGTCGTACGACGGGGCTTCGCGGTGGATGACCCAGCGCTCCTGCTCGCCGATGGGGCCGGCTTCGTCGATCGGGTTGCCCAGCACGTCCATGATGCGGCCGAGCGTGGCCTTGCCGACCGGCACCTTGATGCCTTCGCCGGTGTTGCGGGCGATCAAGTTGCGGCGCAGACCGTCGGTGGAACCGAGGGCGATGGCGCGGACGATGCCGTCGCCGAGCTGCTGCTGCACTTCGAGGGTGATCTCGGTGCCGTCGATCTTCAGTGCGTCGTAGATCTGCGGCACCTGGTCGCGCGGGAATTCGACGTCGACGACCGCGCCGATGATCTGAACAACTTTACCCTGGCTCATGGAATGCTCCGGATGAATCTATGTAGGTTCTGTAGCGGCGCCGCTTTCGCGTCGCCATGGCTTTTCGTTAGACCGCCGCGGCGCCGCCGACGATTTCCGAGATTTCCTGCGTGATCGCCGCCTGGCGCGCCTTGTTGTAGACGAGCGTCAGTTCGCCGATGACCTTGCTGGCGTTGTCCGACGCGGCCTTCATGGCCACCATGCGTGCGGCGTGTTCGCTGGCGAGGTTCTCGAGCGCCGCCTGGTACACCACCGACTCGATGTAGCGCGTCATCAGGTGTTCGAGCACCGTGCGCGCGTCGGGTTCGTAGATGTAGTCCCAGTCGTGGGCCTGCTCGACCTTGACGCCTTCGGACGCCGAACCCTCGGCGTTCTCCAGCTCCGTGGCGACCACCGAGAGCGGCAGCAGCGCATCGATGCGCGGCTTCTGCACGATGGTGTTCACGAAGTCGTTGTAGACCAGGAACACGCGGTCCAGCCGGTTTTCCGAATAGGCGTCGAGCACGACCTTGATGACGCCGATCAGGTCTTCCAGCTTCGGCTTCTCGCCGAGGTGCGTGGCCGTACCGATCAGGTTCACGCCCTTGATGCGGCGGAAGAACTGCACGGCCTTCTGGCCCACGGCAACGACGTCGATCTCCGCGCCCTTGCCCTGCCACTCGCGAATGGACGTGAGCGTGCGGCGGAACAGGTTGGAATTGAGGCCGCCGGCCAGACCGCGGTCGGTCGAGACCACGATGAAGCCGACGCGCGCGACGTTGCCACGCTCGGTGAGGAACGGATGGGTAAAGTCGGTGCTGGCCTGGGCGACGTGCGCAATGACCTTGCGCATCAGGCGCGCGTAAGGACGCGAGGCCTTCATCAGGTCCTGCGCCTTGCGGATCTTCGACGCCGAGACCATTTCGAGCGCGCGCGTCACCTTGCGCATGTTCTGCGTGCTCTTGATCTTGGTTTTGATTTCGCGGCCGCTTGCCATGAGGTTCGCCGTGGTCGTGTTACTTGATTACTGAGGAACGTGAACCGTAAACCGTGAACCGTAAGTTGCGAGCTGTAACTTACTGTTCACGGTTCACGCTTTACGCGATTACCAGCTACCGGTCTTCTTGAACTCGTCGGCGGCGGCCTTGAAGGTCGCCTCGATGTCCTTGTCCCAGTCACCGGTCTCGTCGATCTTCGCCATCAGTTCGCCGTGGTTCTGGCGCATGAAGGCGTGCAGGCCCTTCTCGAACGGCAGCACCTTGTTGACCGGCAGGTCGTCGAGGTAGCCCTTCTCGGCCGCGTAGATCGACACGCCGAGTTCGGCGATCGACAGCGGCGAATACTGCGACTGCTTCATCAGTTCGGTCACGCGCTGGCCGCGGTCGAGCTGCGCACGCGTGGCGGCGTCGAGGTCGGAGGCGAACTGGGCGAAGGCGGCCAGCTCGCGGTACTGCGCGAGGGCCAGCTTCACGCCGCCGGAGAGCTTCTTCACGATCTTCGTCTGGGCCGCGCCACCGACGCGCGACACCGAGATACCGGCGTTCACGGGCGGACGGATACCGGCGTTGAACAGGTCGGTTTCCAGGAAGATCTGACCATCGGTGATCGAGATCACGTTGGTCGGCACGAACGCGGACACGTCGCCGGCCTGGGTCTCGATGATCGGCAGCGCGGTAAGCGAACCCGTCTTGCCCTTCACTTCGCCGTTGGTCATCTTCTCGACGTACTCGGCGCTGACGCGCGAGGCGCGCTCGAGCAGACGCGAGTGCAGGTAGAAGACGTCGCCCGGATAGGCTTCGCGGCCCGGCGGACGCTTCAGCAGCAGCGAGATCTGACGGTAGGCCACAGCCTGCTTCGACAGATCGTCATAGACGATCAGCGCGTCTTCGCCGCGATCGCGGAAGTACTCGCCCATGGCGCAGCCGGAGTACGGTGCGACGTACTGCAGCGCGGCCGCTTCGGACGCCGAGGCGACGACGACGATGGTGTTGGCCAGCGCGCCGTTCTCTTCGAGCTTGCGCACGACGTTGGCGATCGAGCTGCGCTTCTGGCCGATGGCCACGTAGATGCAGCGGATGCCGGAGTCTTTCTGGTTGATGATCGCGTCGATCGCGACGGCGGTCTTGCCGGTCTGGCGGTCGCCGATGATCAGCTCGCGCTGGCCGCGGCCGATCGGGATCATCGAGTCGATGGACTTGTAGCCGGTCTGCATCGGCTGGTCGACCGACTGGCGCCAGATCACGCCCGGGGCGACCTTCTCGACGGGGCTGGTGCCCACGGCGTCGATCGGGCCCTTGCCGTCGATCGGGTTACCCAGCGCGTCGACGACGCGACCGAGCAGGCCCGGGCCGACCGGCACTTCGAGGATGCGGCCAGTGGTCTTGGCGGCGTCGCCTTCGCGCAGGTGCTGGTACTCGCCCAGCACCACGGCGCCGACCGAGTCGCGCTCCAGGTTCAGCGCGAGGGCGAACGTGTTGTTCGGCAGTTCGATCATCTCGCCCTGCATCACGTCGGCGAGGCCGTGGATGCGCACGATGCCGTCGGACACGCTGATGATCGTGCCTTCGTTGCGTGCCTCGGCGCCGAGCTTGAACTGCTCGATGCGGGTCTTGATCAGTTCGCTGATCTCGGACGGGTTCAGAGTGGTGCTGGACATGGTCGGTTCCTATATGAAATCAGTGCGTCAGCGCGCCGGCCAGCCGCTGGAGGCGGCCGCGCGCCGAACCGTCGATGACCTGCTCGCCCGTGTCGATGACGACACCGCCGAGCAACGCCGGATCGACGTGCGTATCCAGTTCGATCTCACGCTTGAAGCGGCGCTTCAGCGAGGCGCGCAGCGTTTCGGTCTGCGCCGCGTCGAGATCCAGCGCGCTCGTGACCTTGACCTTCAGGGTCGACTCCGACTCCAGCTTGTACTGGTCGTAGAGCGCGGCGATTTCGGGCAGCAGGTGCATGCGGCCGTTTTCCGCCAGTTCCTCGAGGAAACGGGCGAACGGCGCATCGGCAGCCATGCCTTGCGGAAGATGGAGGGCGACGAGCTGCGCCGGCAGCACGCGCGGATCGTTGCCGAGCCCGGCGACCTGGGGGTCGGCCGCGACCGCGGCGGCGAAGCCGAGCGCCGCCGACCAGTCGGCGAGCGCACCCGACGCATGCGCCACTTCGAAAGCGGCGCGTGCGTACGGACGGGCGAGTGTGAGCGCCTGGGCCATGGTCAGATCTCGGCAGCGAGCTGATCGAGCAGCGCCTTGTGGGCCGCCGGATCGATTTCACGCTGGACGATCTTCTCCGCGCCCTTCACGGCCAGCGCGCCCACCTGCTCACGCAGCTGCTCGCGCGCCCGCTGCGCCATCGACGCGATCTCGTCCTGGGCCTGGGCCTTCAGACGGTTGATCTCGGCGGTGGCTTCGGCACGGGCCTTGTCCAGCAGCTGGTTGGCCTGCTGCTGGGCCTTGTCGATGATCTCGGTCGCCTGCAGGCGGGCCTGCTTGATCTCGGTGGCGACCTTGGCGTCGGCATCCTTGAGCTCGGCGCGCGCGCGCTCGGCGGCAGCGAGGCCCTCGGCCACCTTTTTCTGGCGCTCTTCGATGGCGCCGTTGAGCTGGGGCCAGATGAACTTGGTGGTGAACCAGACCAGGATCGCAAAAGAGATCATCTGGCCCAGGAAGGTCATGTTGATTTCCATGATCTCTCCGAAAGACTCCGAACGCTGGGGTACTGACGATCGCCGTGACCCCACGGGTCACGGCGACAGGACGGACGTTTGCTTAGCCGCCGACGGCAGCGCGCACGACACCGACCAGCGGGTTCGAGAACGCGAACAGCAGGGCCACGGCGAGGCCGATGATGAACGCCGCGTCGATCAGGCCGGCGAGCAGGAACATGCGGCCCTGGAGCAGCGGGACCAGTTCAGGCTGGCGAGCGGCCGACTCGAGGAACTTCGAGCCCATGACGGCGATACCGAGGCAGGCGCCCAGCGCGCCGAGGCCGATGATGACGCCGATGGCGATGGCGGTCATGCCCTGGACGTGGGCGAGAAGCGAGGCGAGTTCCATGGTGTTCTCCTGGGATAACGAATAACGAAAGGGTGGAAACGAAAAGGATGGAGCCGAAGGTTCTAACGTCGGAGCGGTGAGTTAGTGGTGTTCCCGCGCCGTGGCGATGTAGACGATCGTGAGCATCATGAAGATGAACGCCTGGAGGGCGATGATCAGGATGTGGAAGATCGCCCACGCCGTGTTGAACACGACGCCAGGCACGAAGCTGATCCAGCTCACCATCAGACCGGCAATCAGCATGAACACCAGTTCGCCGCCGTACATGTTGCCGAAGAGTCGCATGGCGAGCGACACGGGCTTCGACAGGGTTTCGACGACGTTGAGAAGGAAGTTGGGGATCACCAGGATGAGCTTGGCGATCGGGTTGCTTGCGTGGAACGGCGCGGTGAGGAGCTCCTTGCCGAAGCCGAAACCGCCCTTGGCCTTGATGCCGTGGCCGATGACGATGAACAGCACAGCCACCGACAGGCCGACCGTGGTGTTGATGTCGGCGGTGGGCACCATGCGGAAATAGGTGTGGTGCGCGACTTCGTCACCCGCGAAGGTGTGCACGAGCCAGCCGGCGAGATCGACCGGCAGCAGGTCCATGGCGTTCATGAGGAACACCCACATGAAGATGGACAGCGCCAGCGGCGTGACCGTGCGGCGGTCGCCGTGGAAGGTGTCCTTCACCTGGGTGTCGACGAACTCGATGGCCAGCTCCACCAGGGCCTGGCCCTTGGACGGCACGCCCGACGTGGCCTTGCGCGCGAACAGCCAGAACCACAGGCAGAACGCGGCACCAAGGACGAACGAGACGACGATGGAATCGGCGCGCAGATTCCAGAACCAGAAATGGTCGGCGCTGAAATTCACCGTGAGGTGGTTCAGGTGGTGCTGGATGTATTCGGTCAGACCGCCCTGCGGTTCGCTCGCCATGCCTCAACCCTTGAATCTGAATGCAAATACGTTGACCGCGTAGCCGGCCACCAGTCCCGCCAGTGCGGGCAAGGGTGGCAGCTTCCACTGAACCAGGATGAGAGCCAGTCCACCGATGAGGATGATCCAGCGAAGGATCATGCCCACGAGGAACCGCATGAACGTTGCTCCCGCCCCGCCCAGCGCGCTGAACGCTCGCGCGGCAAGCAGCGCGGTGGCGATAGCGACGATCAGGGCGCCCCCGAAGGCGGCCAGCGCGGCTGGACGACCCTGCAGGGAGAAAGCGAGTCCTGCGACGACGGCCACCACCAGCTGCGCGATGACGATGCGCATGGCGAGGTGACGACCGGCAGCAAGACTATTGAGCAACGCGAGGCTCCCGTGGTTTCGCTCGAAGGCGGCACCAGCTGGTTCAACGGGCCACGGTTTAATCTGGAAAAGTATACCAGCGCCGTAAACGACGGGACAAGCTGCGAAAGGCCATAACCACCCGCCGGCGCGACCCTGTGTCGCGTCGTTGTGGAGGTGGCGCCGGCGATCAGGCCCTGGCGGGCTGACCTGCCAGCACGCCGAGGGACGTGGCGGTCTGCACGGCCACGTCGAGGATGTCGCCCACGGCGGATGCGGCGCGCTGCACGCCTTCGCGCTGGAGCTCTTCGCCCCGGCGCACCAGTGCCTGCACGGCATCGGCATCGTTTGCCTGCATGGCGTCGGCGATCAGCCCCGTTGCCGCACGCGCATGCCCTTCCATCGCCGCCAGCTGCAGGTCGGCGACACGCTCCATGCCGCGCCAGGCGACGGCCTGTGCGGCGGCGGCCTGCTCCACGAGTCGGGCAAGATCGGCGTAACCGTTTACTTCTGACATCGGTGCGGGCCGTCGGGGAACGGGGGAGGCCGGAGTGTAGTCCCGTGCGCCGCAGCGCAGCAACCGCGAATTGTTGCGATGGCAGTTATACGGAATATTCCGCGCCCGAGGTGCAGGTCTCGTGCACCACCACCTTCGCCAGACCGGGCACGTCCGGGCTCAGGCGCTCGAAGATCCACCGGGCGAGGTTCTCGCTGGTGGGGTTTTCGAGGCCTTCGACGTCGTTGAGATAATGGTGGTCGAGCCGGTCGTAGAGCGGCTGGAACCGCGCCTTGAGGTCGCCGAAATCCATGACCCAACCCAGCACGGGGTCGGTGGGCCCTTCCACGTGCAGTTCGACGCGGAACGAGTGGCCGTGCAGGCGGGAACATTTGTGCCCTTCGGGCACATTCGGCAAACGGTGGGCCGCTTCGATGTTGAAGGTCTTGAAGATACGCATGGAGCGCATTGTAGCGGACGCGGCAAATGGCTCCCGATAACCGCGCCCCTTCACGACGGGGTTCGCACTTCGGAAAATTCGTAGCCTCCTGTTCATGGACTTTTCACCGCCGAACGGTTGCAGTGGCAACTACCGGCGTGACTGCGTAGGGGGAGGATCGCCGGCTTCCATGCGCACACCAGGAGGCATCGATGTGCCTTGCTCGTGATTCAATCGACGGCTCGCATACGTGCGGGCTGGCCGAAGAAGTGTTCGCCGCCTTGCCATGGCCCTGTGTGGTCTGGCGCCAGGACGGCGAGCGGGCCGTGATGGTCAACGCAGCGTTTCGACGCGAATTCGGCACGGCGCGGGGCCGTGCCGGCCCCGTCTGGCTCCAGGAACACCTTCATCCCACCGGTACCGCGGACGAGTTTGTGCTCCGCGACCCCCATGTGCCGCCCCGTCGTTATCGTATGACGCGCCAGTTACTCGACGTGCCGCCGGAAGCGTTCCACGCCGTGTTCCTGATGCCCCTGCCCGAAGACGACCATACCGACGAGCCGGCGGCGAGCAGCTTCGCTGCCCTGCGGCCGGACGTCTCGCTCACCCGCCGCGAATCGCAAGTGCTCGAGGGCATCATGTGCGGGAAGCTCAACAAGGTGATCGCCAGCGAACTCTGCATCAGCCCCAAGACCGTGGAGCTCCACCGAGCCAATCTCATGGCCAAGCTGCGCGTGCACAACGTGGTGGAGCTGGCGCGCGCGGTGCTGGATCTTGCGCCCCGCGTGGACGAGGAACCGATCGTGCTGTAGGAGCGCGCCCTGCGCGCGACATCTTTTCGCGCCTGTCTTCAGGCTGGCGCGCCAGCTCCCGGGCACGGCCTCAACACATGTCGCGCGCAGGGCGCGCTCCTACAGCAACAAAAAAGCCGCGCTTGCGGGCGCGGCTTTCCTGTTTTTGGTGGCTAGAGGCGGGCTCGAACCGCCGACCTCAGCATTATGAGTGCCGCGCTCTGACCAGCTGAGCTACCTAGCCATGGAACCTGGTCGTCCGCGGGCAGGCCCGCGAAGGCCGGGCAGTTTAATCGCGGCTGGCTTTCCGTTCAAGTAGCGCCTTGCCCGCGCTTCTCGCGCTGTGGTTGAATCGATCGCAACGAGCGTACCGGCCTGCCGCCGGCAACCTGCTCGCGGAGGACGGATGATCGACGCTGATGGCTATCGACCGAACGTGGGGATCGTGCTCCTGAACGGAGACGGCCGCCTGTTCTGGGCGCGCCGCGTCAATCGCGACGGCTGGCAGTTCCCCCAGGGCGGCATGCGCAGCGACGAGACGCCGCTGGAGGCCATGTACCGCGAGCTGGAGGAAGAAACCGGCCTGCTCGCCCAGCACGTGGAAGTCCTGGCGGAAACCCGTGGCTGGCTCCGCTACCGCCT
Source organism: Luteibacter jiangsuensis (assembly GCF_011742555.1). Taxonomy (GTDB): domain Bacteria; phylum Pseudomonadota; class Gammaproteobacteria; order Xanthomonadales; family Rhodanobacteraceae; genus Luteibacter; species Luteibacter jiangsuensis. The sequence goes on along the minus strand of NZ_JAAQQR010000003.1, from coordinate 348,933 downwards.
GCCCAGCCGCTTCGTCCGCCACCACCAGCGGCCCACCTGCATCGGCCAGAAGCAGGTCTGGTTCCTTCTTCGCCTGAAATGCGGCGAAGACGCCTTCCGGCTCGACGCCTGCGAGAAGCCCGAGTTCGACCTCTGGCGCTGGGTCGACTTCTGGTACCCCGCCCACCATGTCGTGAACTTCAAACGTCAGGTCTACGAGCGGGCCTTGCGCCAGTTCGCGCCCACCGTGGAAACCGTCTGCCGGGTCGAAGTGGGTCGGTGCCCGCAGCAGGCCCTGGCCACCCGCGACACCGGCTCCTGAACGCCTTCACGCTTCAGTAGTTGACAATCGTTCGCATTCGCGTTCGAATTCGCTCCCATGTACATCTGCATGTGCAATGCCGTTACCGACCACGCCATCCGCCGCGCCGCGGCCGAGGGCGTCCAGTCCTTTGCCGAGCTCCAGGCCCGCACGGGTTGTTCGGACTGCTGCGGCGCCTGCGAGCCGGAAGCCCGGCAGTGCCTGCGCGAGGCCGTCGACGCCACGCGTTCCGCGCTCGCCTTCGTCCCGTCTCCGGCCTGACCGGGAGCGTCCCGGTGAGGACGCGAACCGCCTTCATTCTCGTTACGCCACGGTCTCCGGCGGCCACGTATAGTCGTGCCCTGAACAGTCAGGGAGATCACCCATGAAGGGCGACGCGAAGGTCATCGAATACCTCAACAAGGTCCTCTATAACGAGCTGGCCGCCATCAACCAGTACTTCCTCCATTACCGGATGTTCAAGGACTGGGGCTACAACGAACTGGCCAAGCACGAATACGAGGAATCCATCGAGGAGATGAAGCACGCGGACAAGCTGATCGAGCGGATCCTCTTCCTCGATGGCCTGCCGAATCTCCAGCACCTGGGCAAGCTCCGGATCGGCGAGAACGTCGTGGAGGCGCTGCAAGGCGACCTGGATCTCGAATTGCTGGCCACCAAGGACCTGCGCGAGGCCATCGCCTATAGCGAAGGCATCCACGATTTCGTGAGCCGCGATCTGTTCAAGTTCATCCTCGGCCAGGAAGAAGAGCACATCGACTGGCTGGAGACGCAGTTCAGCCTGATCTCCGATATCGGGCCCGAGCGTTACATGCTGAGCAAGGTGGGTTCGCTGCACGACTGAACGTCCGCCAGCCACCCGGGATGCAAAGGCCGCCGCGAGGCGGCCTTTCTCTTTCCGGACCCCGTTCCTTGACCATTGAAGCAGGCGGGGGCTATACCATGCCCGGTCTTCACGTCTCCTCCACGGAATTGCCATGGCTCCACGCCAACCGCCACGGTTCGTCGTGCGCACGCTCGACGACGCGGCCAGCCAGCGCCGGACGCGCCTTCTGGTGGCAGGCGGGTGGGCGCTCAGCCTGATCCTCGTGAGCCTCGGTGTGTGGTTCGCGGCGCAGCGTGCGCCGACGGTCGCGGGGGATCGCGGCACCGTGCGGCAGTTGAAGGCGGACAACGAGGATCTTCGCCAGCAGGTGGCGAACCTGCAACGCGCCGGCCAGGTGGCCGACGTGGCTGCGAAGGAACTCAAACGGAACCTTGCCGAACGCGACGAAGAGATCAGCGGCCTCCGCACCGACCTCGCGTTCTATTCGCGCCTGGTGGGCGGCGGCGGGCAGCGCGACGGCCTGAAGATCCAGGGCGCTCGCAGCACACCGGTCAAGGGCGCCGCCAATGCGTGGAACCTGGTGGTCACGCTGACCCAGAACGCCCGGCGGGGTGAGGTGGTCGAGGGTTCGCTGAAATTCGCCGTGGAAGGCATCCAGGGCAACAAGGTCGCCACGCTCGAGGGCCCTGCCCTCGGGCAGGGCGCCCAGTCCACCAATCTTCCTTTTTCTTTCAAGTACTTCCAGCAGATCCAGGGAAGTTTCACCTTGCCGGCCGGCTTCAAGCCGACCCGGCTGCGTCTTGTCGCCGATGTGAAAGGCGGCCAGACGATCACCGGAACGGTGATGTGGACCGATGCCCTTCGCAACGACGAGGCCAACGATGTTCAGCAATAACCGGAAGAAGCAGGCTCCTGCCGTCAACGCGGCATCCACCAGCCTCATCGCCCGCGGGGTCACGCTTCGCGGCGACGTCTTCTTCAGTGGCGCGCTGCACCTGGACGGCACCGTCGAGGGTTCGGTCCATGCCGATGCCGGAAGCGACGGCGTTCTCACCATCAGCGAGACCGGTCGGGTCTCCGGGCGGATCGAAGTGCCCCACGCGGTCATCAACGGCGGCGTCACCGGCGATATTCACGTGACCGAACGGCTGGAATTGGCCCCGCTGGCCCGGATCGAAGGCGACGTGCATTACCAGGTGCTGGAAATGGCAGCCGGCGCGCAGGTGAACGGAAAGATGGTGCACCATGCGCCACAGACCATCCGCCAGCTGACCCAGGCAGCGCTCCAGGCCGCGCCGGCCCTGGACGAGGCTTGACCTGTACCGGAACGGCGCCATTATGTCCGTCATGAACAACCCATTTCCCATGGCTCCGACCGGCGCGCCCGACTACCGCTCGGGAACGGCACCGCTTGTCTTCACCGAAGCCGCCGCCCGCAAGGTGCACGAGCTGATCGAAGAAGAAGGCAACCCGGGCCTCAAGCTCCGTGTCTACATCAGCGGCGGCGGTTGCTCCGGGTTCCAGTACGGGTTCACCTTCGACGAGGAACAGGCGGAGGACGACCTTGCCGTTGCCCGCGAGGGCGTCACGCTCCTTGTCGATCCGCTTTCGTTGCAGTACCTCACGGGCGCGGAAATCGACTACGCCGAGTCGTTCAGCGGCTCGCAGTTCGTCATTCGCAACCCCAACGCGAAGACCACCTGCGGCTGCGGCTCCTCCTTCAGCGCATGACCGGTTTCCGGGCGTGAGCGTCGAGCAGGAGCGCGACAAGGCCGTCGCCACGCGTGCCCGGGAAAACGTCTTCGCCGGCATCGACATCGACCGGATGTCGGAGCGGCGCGACGATCGTCTGTGGGTGGAGGAGATGGAAGCGCGGCCCGACAGCCGCTTCCTCGTCCTGGACGCGGAAGGCCGGGCCTTCGTTCTCGCGGAATCCGACGCCCCGCAATGGATGTCGCCCGCGATGCGCGCCGAGCGCTTCGGCGACATACCGTCCACCTTCCTCGGCCTCGCCGCCGGACGTGCGTGGTTCGCCCTCGTCGTCGACGAAGCGCAGGCAGAGCTTTTCGTTTCCCTCACCGGTGCACGGCGCATGTCGCTGCGCGAGGCCGGGCTCATCCTCGATGCCTTCGACGCCGGGCTGTTCGCCTATGCGAAGGGTATTGCCCACTGGCAACGGCAGACCCGGTTCTGCAGCCAGTGCGGCGCGCCCACCCTTGTGGTGGCGTCTGGCCATCGCGTGCAGTGCACGAACCCCGACGGCGCCCACATGCACTTTCCGCGCACCGATGCCGCCATCATCGTGATCGTCGAAGACGGCGACGCGTGCCTGCTCGGACGGCAGCGCGGCTGGCCGCCCGGCCGCTATTCCACGCTCGCAGGTTTCATCGAGCCGGGCGAATCGCTGGAAGATGCCGTGCGTCGCGAAGTGCGCGAGGAGTCCGGCGTCGAAGTACTGCATGCCACCTACCATTCATCGCAGCCGTGGCCACTGCCCGCCTCGCTGATGGTCGGGTTCACCGCCACGGCGAAGACGCGCGAGATCCACCTGCGTGACGACGAACTGGAGGACGCCCGCTGGTTCACCGTGGACGACATCGTGCAAGGCATGGCGTCGGGCACGCTCGGCGTACCGCCGCCACTATCGGTGTCGTACCGCCTGATCGAGCACTGGCTGGGCGTGCGCGGCGTGGATCTCGACGAATTGGTCGCCAGCAGCGCGCGCTGATCCTCCTGCTTCGCCTACAATCGAGGCATCGACCCGCGGATCGTGTCTGCCCATGGCCTTACGTCTCCTCGCCGTACTCGTCGCCCTCATCATTGTCTGGAGCGTGCCGCAACTGGCCCGCTGGCGTGACGACCGCTGGTTCCGCCTCTGGGTCGGCCGTCTCGCCGACATTTCCGGCCCGGGCAAGGTCGCCGTCGTGTTGCTGGTACCGGTGATCGCCTGCATCATCGTGGCGGGCATCCTTCGTTCCCTGCCCTTCTTCGACCTGGGTTGGCTCGTCTTCGCCATCGCCGTGCTCGTCTACGCGCTGGGCCCACGCGAAATCGAGACCGACATCGACGCCGTCCTTCGCGCGGGCGACACCCTGCGCCGCGACGAAGCGGTGGCGGCGCTGCGCCACGACGATGCGCCGCTCGGCTGGTTTGCGCCCGTGCTCGTGGAAGCCGCGTTCTATGGCGCCTTGCGTCGTCGCTTCGGCGTGCTGTTCTGGTTCTTCCTTCTCGGCCCCACCGGCGCCCTCGGTTATCGGCTTGCCCAGACCCTCGCCCGCGACGCCGCGATGGGCCTGGACACCGCCACCCGCGCCAGCGCGCGCCGTCTCGCCGATGCGCTCGACTGGATTCCCGCACACCTGATGGTGTTCGCGATGGCGCTGGTTTCCGACTTCGACGCCGTCATGGGCGCATGGAAACAATGGCACCGCACCTCGGGCAGCCCGCGCTCGCGTCTGGAACCGGATTTCCTGGGCGCGGTGGCACGCGCGGGCGTCGACGCCGATGTGGAAGCCGGCGACGGCTATGTGCAGGACGTGAGCGATCCCATCGCCGAACTGGAAGACGCCCGCCGCGTTATCCGCCGCGTACTCGTCGTGTGGCTGGCGGTAGTGGCGGTGATCGTGCTGGCCGCCTGGTTCGCCTGACCCCTACGCCTTGTTGCCGCGCAGTTCGCTTACGCGAACCTGTAGCGCGGCCGCATTGGCTTCGTCCGCCGGGACCGGCGCACCGCCCACCAGCTCGATCTTCGACCAGAAGCGCCTTGGCAGGCGGGCGCGGTGCAACGCGCTGTCCCTGCGGCTGAAGATGCTGCCCCACATGCCGCGCAAGGCCAGCGGCACGACGGGAACCGGCCGGCGGGCGAGGATGCGGTCGATGCCGGGACGGAAGTTCTGGATGCCGCCATCGCGCGTGATGCCGCCCTCAGGGAAGATGCAGACCACCTCGCCACGGGCCAGCGCCTCGTCCACCTCTTCGAACGCGCGCTCCATCAACTGCGGATCTTCGTTCCGACCCGCGATCGGGATCGCCTTCGCGGTGCGGAAGACGAAATTCAGCACGGGAATGTCGTAGATCTTGTAGTACATGACGAAACGCATCGGCCGGCGCACGCTGGCCATGAGGATCAATGGGTCCATGAAGCTCACGTGGTTGCACACCACCAGCGCCGCACCCTCGTCCGGCACGTTCTTCAATCCGTCGACGCGCACCCGATAGAGCGTGTTCACCAGCACCCAGGTGACGAAGCGCATCATGAATTCGGGGACGAGCGTGAAGATGTACACGGCCACCGCGATGTTCACCAGGCCGGTGACGAGGAAGATCGTCGGCACGTCGAGACCCAACGCCGTCAGACCGATACCGAACGCCGCGGCCGCGCAGATCAGCAACGCATTCACGATGTTGTTGCCGGCGATCACCCGCGACAGGCGCTCGCGCGGTGCGCGACTCTGCACGAAGGCGAACAGCGGCACCACGTAGAATCCGGCGAACGCGCCGATCATGGTGAGGTCGAGCATGGCGCGCCACGCGCCGGGTACACCCACGAACGCCGCCCAGTTCAGCGCCACGCCTGCCGTGACGGCGGGGCGCGCGAAGTACAGGTCGACCGCGAAGACGGTGAGTCCGAACGCGCCCATCGGCACCAGGCCGATTTCGACGCGCTTGCGCGACAGCCGTTCGCACATGAGCGAACCGAGGCCCGTTCCCAGCGAGAACAGCGTGAGCACCAGCGTGTTGACCGACCCGTCACCGCCCAGCACGTGGCGTGTATAGGTGGGTAGTTGGGCGATCATCACCGTGCCAAAGAACCAGAACCAGGAGATGCCCAGTACGGCGTTGAACACCGCACGGTCTTCGTGCGTGATCCTCAGCACGTGCCAGGTTTCGCTGAACGGGTTCCAGTTGAATCGCAGGCCCGGCGCGGTGGCCGGGGCGGAGGGAATGGCGCGGCTGGCGAGGTAGCCGGCACACGCGATGCCGATCGTCGTCAACGAGGCGGCCAGCGTGCCATAGCCGGCGATCAGCATGAGCGAATTACCGACGATCATGCCGATCAGCATCGCAAGCTGCGTACCCGTTTCCACCAGCGCATTTCCGCCGACCAGTTCGCTGCGCTCCAGCGCCTGCGGAAGGATGGAGTACTTGATGGGCCCGAAGACGGTCGAATGCACGCCCATGAGGAACAGCACCACCAGCAGCAGGGACACGTGATGGGTGAAGAAGCCGACGGCGGCGATCGCCATGGCCGCGATCTCGAACAACTTCACGTAGCGAATGATCCGCGTCTTCTCGAACTTCTCCGCAAGCTGACCGGCCGTGGCGGAGAACAGGAAATACGGAAGGATGAAGAGCGCGGGCGCGAGGTTGGTGTAGAGCGATACCTGCGCGTCCGGCAGCCCCATCTGGAAGGCCACCAGCATCACCATCGCGTTACGGAACGCGTTGTCGTTGAACGCACCGAGCGCCTGTGTCCAGAAGAACGGCGCGAAGCGCCGTTTGGCGAGAAGGGAGAACTGCGACATCCGGTGCACCCTGTTGAATTCGCGCCAGTGTAGCCGGTCGCGCCGACGCGCTCCTATCAGAAGAACGGCATCGGAATGGGTGCGGCGGTCTGCCGTGCGCGGCTACCGGGTTACCTGCGTGACAGTGCGCGGTGCGCGATGTCGCTGCGATGGAAGGCACCGCTGAAGCGAATGCCATCGACCGCCGCATAGGCTCGCCCGCGTGCCTCGACCAGGTCGGCCCCGAGCGCACAGACGGCAAGCACGCGTCCGCCCGCCGTGACCGGGCGTCCGTCCGCGCCTTCCGCGGTACCGGCATGGAACACTTTCACGTCCGGCCCGAAATCGGTGTCCGCTCCCTCGATCAGATCGCCCGATCGCACCTTTCCGGGATAACCGCCTGCCGCGATCACCACGCCCAGCGCGGGCCGAGGATCCCACTCCGCCTGCACGGCGGCGATACGGCCGTCGAGCGCCGCCTCGACGAGATCCACGAGATCCGAGCGCAACCGCAGCATGATCGGCTGCGTTTCGGGATCGCCGAAACGCACGTTGAACTCGATGACCTTGGGTGCACCGGTCTTGTCGATCATGAGGCCGGCATAGAGGAAACCGGTGAAGGGCATGCCGTCGGCCGCCATGCCCGCAAGCGTGGGCTCGATCACTTCGCGCATGACACGGGCGGATACTTCGTCCGTCACCACGGGCGCCGGCGAGTACGCGCCCATGCCTCCCGTATTCGGGCCCTTGTCGCCGTCGTCGCGGCGCTTGTGGTCCTGGCTGGTCGCCATCGGGAGGGCGTGCACGCCATCGGCGATCACGATGAAGCTCGCCTCTTCACCGTCGAGGAATTCCTCGATGACCACGCGCGAGGAGGCGTCGCCAAAGGCCTGCTGGCCGAGCATGTCTTCGAGCGCTGCCTCGGCTTCGGCGAGTGTCATCGCCACGATCACACCCTTGCCGGCGGCAAGGCCATCGGCCTTGATGACGATCGGCGCGCCCTTCTCGCGAACATGCGCGAGTGCGGGCGCCAGTTCGGTGAACACGGCGTAGTGCGCGGTGGGAATGCCGTGGCGGGCAAGGAAGTCTTTCGCGAACGCCTTGCTGCCCTCGAGCTGCGCGGCAGCGGCGGTCGGTCCGAAGCAGCGCAGGCCTTCCTGCGTGAAGCGATCGACCACGCCGGCCACCAGCGGCACTTCGGGGCCCACCACGGTGAGCCCGACACCCTCGCTGCGCGCCAGGCTCACCAGGCCATCGATATCGGTCACGGCCACCGCGGCATTGCGCATACCGGGCTCATGCGCCGTTCCGGCGTTGCCCGGCGCCACGATCACCTCGTCCACGCGCGGGGACTGGCCGATTTTCCAGGCCAGCGCGTGTTCGCGCCCGCCGCCGCCGATGACGAGGACTTTCATGGGATTCTCCGGATGTCGAGCCACGCATTCTAGCGTGGGCCCGGATGCGGGCGAAGAAACCTCCTGCTCGGAGAGGGCTTCTGTGGGAGCCGGCTATGCCGGCGATCCCGCGGCAGCGGGCAACCCTGCCGCAAGCACCCATCGCCGCTGAAGCGGCTCCCACACTAAAGCGCGGGTCGAATCAGCGCCAGCAGGTCGCCGCGCGGGAGCTTGCCGGTTTCGTTGCGCGGCAAGGCGTCCACCATGCGCAGCGGACGGGGAAGGAAGACGGGATCCATCGCCTGGCGCAACACGGCGAGAACCGCCTGCTCGGTCATGCCCGGGGCGACCACCAGGCCGGCGATGCGGCGGATGCCGGAGGCATCGGGTTCGTCGAGTTGGAACAGCACGCCATCGCGCACGCCCTCGATGGCCAGCAGGCGGCGATTGAGGTCGCCGAGCGATGCGCGCTTGCCCGCGATTTCCAGCAGATCGGTATTGCGTCCGCGCAGGCGGAAGCGGCGGCCTTCGTCGTGCAGCGTGACGATGTCGGCGAGCGCGATCGGTTCGGCCAGTTGCGGGGCGTGCACCAGCGTGCCGTCGGGCTGCGGGTGCAAGGTCACGCCGTCATAGAGCGTCCACTCTTCGTCCACCGATGTGCGCCGGCTGGCGAAGACGCAGGTTTCCGTGGAACCGAAGACCTCGCATACCGGGGCGCCGAAACGCTTCTCCGCTTCCGCCGCCAGCTCGGGCGGCATCGGTGCGGTGGCGGACACGAACGCCGCGAGCGTCGGTAGCTGCACGCCGGATTCCACGATGGCGCGCAGGTGCACGGGCGTGATGACCAGCACGCGAGGTTCGGGCATGGTGCCTAGCGCCGCGGCCACATCGGCGGGAAAGAAGGGACGCCCGGCATGCACGCTCACTTCGGACAGAAGCGGCATCAGCACCGACATCTCCATGCCGTACATGTGTTGCGGGGGCACCGTGGCCACGAGGTCGAAGGCGCCCCCGACGGCCTTGTCGAGCATCCGCACGTTGCCCGCATTGCTGGCGACAAAACCGCCCCAGGTCTTGATGTTGGGTTTCGGCCGACCCGTGGAACCCGACGTGTAGCCGATGGCGACCACCGCATCCGCCGATATGGACGGAACCTCGTGGCTTGGCGTCACGTCGTCGTGGAGCGGAGGCATGCGCAGATAGCCGGCGGGTGCGGGCGACAACGCCAGCTCGCCGATCGCGTAGGACCCGGGATGGCCGGCCATGACCTCGTCGACCGCGTGCGGTGCGCGCGAGGGGGGCAGGAGGTTGGCCTGGCCGCGAACGACCAGCGCCGCGAACGCGACCAGGAAGGCGTAGCGGTCCTCGCAGAGGTTCACCGCGCTGTCGGCCTCGGGAAGCAGGGCCGCCACCTGGTGCACGTGGCCCAGGAAGGTCGCGGCGCTGACCGGGCGGCCTTCACGCCAGGCGACAGGTCTTGTCAGGGTGCCGACGAGCAGCGGCGAGGGTGCGCCCACCAGGCGCCCGGTGATCTCATGAACGTTCGACGACAACTGATTTCCCCCCGACTCAGGCGCGGATCATAGCGCCGCTCAGGGCGTCTCGGATGACGGTGGGCCGATCGAGGCCCCCGAGGGGCGCGTCCAGCGCGCCGTCCAGGCGGTTGCCGAAGTAGCGTTCCAGCGTGGCGAGGTCCCGGGCCGGCGGCTCGCCATGCGGATTCGCACTCGTGGACACCAGCGGCCCGCCGAAGGCGCGGCACAACGCGGCCGCAGGTTCGTGGGCGGTCACCCGCAACGCGATGCCGGCATGCGCCCCCGCGACCCACTCGGGAACCTCGGCACTTCGCGGGAAGACCCAGGTGTTCGGGCCGGGCCAGGAGGCGCGCACTTGCGCCAGTACGCCGGAGGGCACCCGCGCGAGGTCGATATACGGCTCCACCTGCGCGAAATCCGAAGCGATCAACAGCACGCCCTGCGTGGCCGGGCGCCCCTTCAACGTGAATATGCGCTCGAACGCCGTCCTGTCGTGAGGATCGCAGCCGAGGCCGAAGACGGCTTCGGTAGGATAGGCGAGCACGCCGCCGTCGCGCAGGATCGCGACGGCGGCGTCGAGTTCGGAAAGCTGCAAGCGCCGCATATCAGTCCGCCGTGCGGGACGCCGTCTTCGTGGCCTTGGCCGCCGCCGTCTTCACGGCTGCCTTCTTCGCCGCGGTCTTCTTGGCGGCCGTCTTCTTTGCCGGAGCCTTTTTAGCGCTCGCCTTCTTCGTCGCTTTCTTGGCCGCCGTTTTCTTCACGGCGGCCTTCTTGGCGGTGGCGTCCTTGGCGACGGTCTTCTTCGCCGCCGCTTTCTTCGTGGCGGTTTTCTTCGCGGCGCGGCCGCCACGCGGCTTCTTCACCGGAGCGGCGGCCAGCAGCTCGGCGCACTCGGCTTCGGTGAGGGTCTTCGGATCCCGGTCTTTCGGGATGCGCGCGTTCTTCTCGCCGTCGGTGATGTAAGGACCATAGCGACCGTTGAGCACCTGCACGCCGTTGCCGAAGTCGAGGATGGTGCGGTTGGCGATGGCTTCCAGCTTTTCCTGCACGAGTTGCAAGGCGCGCGGCAGCTCGATGGTGTACGGGTCGTCCTCGGGCTTCAGCGACGCGTACGTGCTGCCCTGCTTCACGAAGGGCCCGAAGCGGCCGATGCCCACGGTGACGTCTTCGCCGGCTTCTGACTGGCCGAGCGTGCGCGGCAGCTTGAACAGTTCCATCGCCTCGTCGAGCGTGATGGTGTGCATGCTCTGGCCGGGGCGCAGGCTGGCGTACGTGGGCTTGGCCTCGTCGTCCTTGCTGCCGATCTGCGCATAGGCGCCGTAGCGGCCGAGGCGCACGGACACCGGCTTGCCGGTCTTGGGATCGGTACCGAGTTCGCGCGCGCCGGTGGCTTCGCTACGATCGACGGACTCGGTCTTGTCGTCCACCAGCGTCTTGAACGGCTGCCAGAAGCGTTCGAGCAGCGGCACCCAGGCCTCTTCGCCGCGGCTGACCGCGTCGAGCTCGTCTTCCAGACGCGCGGTGAAGTCGTAATCGACGTACTGCGTGAAGTGCCCGGAGAGGAACTGGCTGACCGCCCGGCCGACGTCGGTCGGCTTGAAGCGGCGATTCTCGAGGAGCACGTATTCGCGGCTCAGCAGCACCTGGATGATGCTGGCATAGGTGGACGGGCGGCCGATGCCGTATTCCTCGAGCGTCTTCACCAGGCTGGCTTCGGAATAACGCGGCGGCGGCTCGGTGAAATGCTGGTCGGCGTCGATCTTCGATACCGGCACCACGTCGCCCTGCACCATGCGCGGCAGGCGGCGCTGATCGTCGTCGTCCTCGTTCTTCTGGTCGCGGCCTTCCTCGTAAACGGCAAGGAAGCCGGGGTCGACCACGGTGGTGCCGCTGGCGCGGAAGGCGGAATCGGCCACCGGAAACTCGACGGACACCGTGTTCAGGGTGGCATGCACCATCTGGCAGGCGACGGTGCGCTTCCAGATCAACTCGTACAGCTTGCGCTGGTCGTCGTTGAGGAACGAGGCAACGCTGCGGGGCGTGCGCATGGCCGAGGTGGGGCGAACGGCCTCGTGCGCTTCCTGTGCGTTCTTGGACTTGGACTTGTAGACCTGGACACCGTCTGGGAGCGCGCCTTTGCCGTATTCGCGCCCGATCAGGTCGCGCAGCTCGGCCACGGCGTCGTCGGAGAGCGCGACGGAGTCGGTACGCATGTAGGTGATGAGACCGACGTTGCCCTCGCTGCCGAGCGCCACGCCTTCGTAGAGGCCCTGGGCCACGCGCATGGTGCGGCTGGTGGAGAAACCGAGCTTGCGCGCGGCCTCCTGCTGCAGCGTGGAGGTGGTGAACGGCGGTGCCGGGCGGCGCTTGCGCTCGCGGCTGGTGACCTCGCCGACCGTGAACTTGCCGGCGGCGGCCTTTTCCAGCGCGCCGCGCGCCGCCATGGCATCGGCTTCGTTGGTGAGGTCGAACTGCTCGAACTTCTTGCCGTTCAGCTTGACCAGACGGGCCTCGAAGGCGCCTTCCGGGTGGGCCAGACTGGCCTGGATGGTCCAGTACTCGCGCGCCTTGAAGGCTTCGATCTCGAGCTCGCGCTCGACGATCATGCGCAGCGCCGGCGACTGCACGCGGCCGGCCGAGAGGCCCCGCTGCACCTTGCGCCAGAGCACCGGAGAGAGATTGAAGCCCACCAGGTAGTCGAGGGCGCGGCGGGCCTGCTGGGCGTCGACCAGGTCGTGCGACAGCTTGCGCGGGTTGGCCACGGCCTCCTTGATGGCCTTGGGGGTGATCTCGCTGAAGACCACGCGCTGGACGTCCTTGCCCTCCAGCAGCCCACGCTCCTTCAGGATCTCGCTGATGTGCCAGGAGATGGCCTCGCCTTCGCGATCCAAGTCGGTCGCGAGATAGATGCTGCTGGCGGCCTTGGCGGCCTTGGCGATGGCGTCGACGTGCTTCTCGTTGCGGTCGATCACCTCATAGGCCATGCGGAAGCCGTGCTCGGGATCGACGGCGCCCTCCTTCGGCCGGAGGTCGCGGACGTGGCCATACGATGCCAGCACCTGGAAGTCGGCTCCCAGGTACTTGTTGATCGTCTTGGCCTTGGCCGGCGATTCGACGATGAGGAGGTTCTTTGCCATGCGTTAACCGATTCCCAGGAGCGCGGGGCGAGTGAACCCCAGCGCATGTATATATTTAGTTGGAAACATATCGCCGTGACGGCTGTCAAGCCGTGGCTACCGGACCACGCGCTGATAACGGTTGCCGGGCAGCGTCGCGATCTCGCCTTCGAGTTCCAGTATCAGCAGCATCGACGACAGCGCCCCGGGGGAAAGGCCCGTCGTGCCCACAAGGGCGTCGAGGGAGGCGGGATCGTACCCCATGACGTCGAGCAGGCGGCGATATTCCTCATCCTGCCGCCAGTCGAAGGGGCCGGTCTTGCGTCTGTTCGCCCCGGCGGCCGGGCCTCCGCGCTCCAGCCTGGCCCGCAGTTCGGCCCCCAGCTCCATGGCGGCCGGGGCCAGGGCGGCCAGGACCTCGTCCGGGCGCTGGACGAGACGGGCCCCGTCGCCGATGAGGGCGTGGCAGCCCTCCGCCAGGGGGTTGTGGATCGATCCCGGCAGGGCGAAGACCTCTCGCCCCTGTTCCCCGGCGTAGCGAGCGGTGATAAGGGAGCCGGAGCGCAGGCCGGCCTCCACCACCATCACGCCCAGGCTGAGGCCGGCAATGATCCGGTTGCGCTGCGGAAACTGGTGCGCGAGGGCCGGAACACCCGGCGGATACTCGCTGACGATGGCGCCCTCCGCCGCGATGCGGCGGGCCAGGGCATGGTGCTTGCGCGGGTAGACCCGGTCCGGACCCGTGGCGATCACGGCCACGGTCGGCTGGCCGGCGTCCAGGGCCGCGGCATGTGCCGCCCCGTCGATGCCGTCGGCCATCCCGCTGGTAACCAGGAGCCCGGCGGTAGCCAGCTCGCCGGCAAAGCGCCGCGCGTTGGCGAGGCCCGGCTCCTGGGCCCGGCGGGCACCCACGATGGCCACCTGAGGCCGCAGGAGGAGCGACGCGTCGCCTTTCACGAAGAGCGCGGCGGGCGGATCCGGGATGGCCTCCAACTGGGGCGGGAAATCCTCCTCGGTGCAACGGAGCATGCGCTGGTCGTCCCCGGCGAGCCACGCGAGGTCATGGGCCAGCGTGGCCTCATCGGGGCGCTCGATCCAGGCCTGGGCGTCGGGGCCCAGGGCGTCCGGGTGGCGCTGCAGCCAGTGCAGCAAGGCGGACGCGCTGCCGCGGGCGACAAGGCCCTCGCGCAGGCGCCGCGCACTGAAGTCGGGAATGCGGAGGAGGATCAGCCAGTCGCGCAGGTCGTGGTCGGGCTCGGTCATCCGCGCAGTTTAGAGCGCGTGCGGCTCGTTCCTGTCCGAGCAAGCCGCCTGCGCGAGTGGCGTATATCCGCTTCGGGCTCCGTCAGGGCTGTATCGCCACCGCACCGGGCACGCGCCCGGTGGGTATCGTCGCCATCACCTTGTTGGTGAATGGGTTGATCACCGAGACGGTGTCCGACTCGCCGTTGGCGACATAAATGCGGCCCGACCTCCGGTTGACGGCCAGGGCGGCCGGTGAATTCCCCACCGGTATGGACCCCATGACGGTACGGTTGAATGGGTTGACCACGGAAACGGTGTTGTCGACAAAGTTCGCGACGTACACGGGAATGCCGATCGGACTCACCGCCACCGCGGCGACACCCTCGCCGGCCCCGATGGTGGCTTTCACGGTGTCAGTCGTCGCATCGATGACCGACACGTCGTTGGAGCCGGCGTTGGCGACATAGACGCGGGCGCCCACGGGGCCGACGGCGATGCCGTAGGGCGTGTCGCCTGCGGGGATGGTGGCGGTAACCGCGCGTGTGGTCGTGTCGATTACGGACACGGTGCCGTCGCCGGCGTTGGCCGTGTATACACGGCGACCATTGGGGCTCACGGCGATGGCGATGGGTACGCTGCCGACGCTGACGGTGCCGACCACAACACGGCTCAGACGATCGATCACGGAGACCGTGCCGGCGTTGGCATTCGCCACATAGATCTCGGCGCCGTTCGGGCTGACGGTGACGGACGCGGGCGTGCTTTCCACCGTCACCGTTGCTGCAACGGCGTTGGAGGCCGTGTCGATAACGGAAACGGTGTCATCATTGGCATTGGCCACGTAGACCTCCGCTCCATCCGGGCTTACAGCGACCCCGGCAGGGCTCTTGCCAACCGGAATGGTGGCCATCACCGTGTTCGACGCCATGTCGATTACGGATACGGAATTGCCAAACTGATTGCCAACATACGCATTGTTGTTGTGGGCCGCCGCGGGCAGGGCCCCCAAGGCGAGCAGTAACGGCAGGGCATGGCGAAAGAGCCTGAACGTCGGTGATCCGGTCATGAATGCCTCGAAAGAGTTCATGGGGGCGGCGTACGCCGCTGCATGCGATCGCAAGGTTTTTCCGGAAGCGTCATCCCCGCTTCCGGAACCATTGAATCGCGGGTGGATTGCTTATTCCGGCATCACCAGCTTGTCGCCCTTCTTCAGCGGGCGCAGCGCGTCCATCACCAGGGCGTAGCTCACGTGGTCGAAGGTGCGGAAGACCATGAGGTGGCCGCCGTATTCGTCCGGCAGCTTCACCTTCCGCGAGGTGTCGCGGCGGTTGTAGTTGCCGCTGACTTCGTCGGCGATGGTTTCGCCCTGGCTCATCACGGTGAAAGTGGTGCCGTTGTCCACGCCGTCGGCCGAGCCGGCCGAAATGGACACCACCTGGCGGCTGCCCACGCCGTTCATCGCATCCGTGAAGCCGATGACGCGTGCGTCGGCCGGCACCGACTTCGGTGCGTGCGGGTAGAAATAGGGGTCGTAGGGCTTGTCGTCGATCTGCATCAGGCGGTCGCCCTTGCGCACCTCGAGGGTCGAATCGACCAGCACCAGGCTGGCGACGTCCCCGTTGGTGGCGATGACCTCGGCCGTGCCGATCACGGACACTTCCACGCCGCGGTCCTGCCCCTTGCCCGTGTGGGTGTCGTGGCGGGAATCCTCGCGCCAGGGGCTGGGCGCCATCGACACATCGCTGTCCAGTTCGTCGGCCACGAAGGAGCCGTGCGACGGATTGTTCAGCATGTCGAAGCCGCCCTCGTCGCCGCCGTGGTCACGGAAGCGGTTGGTGGGGCGCACGATGGCCCAGCGCTGGCCCGGCTGCGCGGCGTCGAGGTCGCGGGCGTAGATCTTGTTGCCCGGCGTGGCGCGCAGGTGCGCCTCCTCGAAGCCCACCAGGTACGGCGCCTGCTCCACCTCATCCGCATTCATCACGCGCAGTTCCTTCAGGAACATGCGCAGTTCGCTGAGCGGAATGGCCGTGATCGGCTCGCCTTCGCTGCGCACGCGCGGCTGCAGGCCGATGCGCGGGCCGCCGCCGAACATGGACAGGTTGAGGACGTCGCCCGGGTAGATCAGGTGAGGGTTGCGCACCTGCGGGTTGGCCTGCCAGATCTCCGGCCAGAGCCAGGGCTTGCGGAGGAATCGCGCCGAGATATCCCACAAGGTGTCGCCCTTGCGCACCGTGTAGGTGTCCGGATGGTCGGGACGGAGCTCGGACACTGCCGCATAAGCGGCCACGGTGAACAGCATGCCGCCAAGCAGCATGGCGAACTTCTTGATCATGGCGGGTTTTCCCCCTTCCCCGGTGCTGTCGCGAGTGTAACCGAATCGTTAATGGGCACAATACGTGCCCCGCGCTAGAATACGCGGGCATCCTACCTTCGCCGCTGCTTGGATTTCGCCGATTTGCCCGCAAATCCGCGGACGAGGCGCCGCACCGGCCCGTGAACGTTCAAGGTGACACCGTGTCCACCCTCGCCATCCTCGAATTCCCCGATCCGCGCCTGCGCACCGTCGCCGCGCCAGTCACCGTCTTCGACGCCGAACTCAAGCAGTTCGTGGCCGACATGTACGAAACCATGTATGCCGCCAACGGCGTCGGGCTGGCCGCCACCCAGGTGAACGTGCACAAGCGCGTGCTGGTCGCCGACATGAGCGACGAGCGCAACCAGCCGATGGTGCTGATCAACCCGGAAATCCTCGAGAAGGACGGCCAGCAGGTCTACCAGGAAGGCTGCCTGTCGTTCCCCGGCATCTACGCGGACGTGACCCGCGCGCTGCACGTGAAGGTTCGCGCGCAGGACGTCGACGGCAACGAGATCGTCGTGGAGGCCGAAGGCCCGCTCGCCGTCTGCATCCAGCACGAGATGGACCACCTTGCCGGCAAGGTCTTCGTGGATTACCTCTCGCCGTTGAAGCGCGGCATGCTGCTCAAGCGGATGGAAAAGCAGCGCAAGGCCAGCGCCTGACCGATGGCGAGCCGTTCCCTGCGCGTGGTGTTCGCCGGAACGCCGGATTTCGCCGTTCCCTGTCTCGAAGCCTGCCGCGCCTCCGGCGCGGAGGTCGTGGCCGTCTACACCCAGCCTGACCGCCCGGCGGGCCGCGGGCGCAAGCTTGCCGCCAGCCCGGTGAAGGAAGCCGCGCTGGCCGCCGGTATCCCCGTCGAGCAGCCGGAATCGTTCAAGGCCGAGGAAGACCGCGCACGGCTGGCCGCCCATGCGCCGGACCTCATGGTGGTCGTGGCTTACGGTCTCATCCTGCCGCGCAAGGTGCTGGCGATCCCGCGCCTCGGCTGCTGGAACGTGCATGCCTCGCTGCTGCCGCGCTGGCGCGGCGCCGCGCCCATCCAGCGGGCCATCCTCGCGGGCGACGCGGAAAGCGGCGTCGATCTCATGCAGATGGAAGCCGGCCTCGACACGGGCCCCGTGCTGATCGAACGGCGCACGCCCATCGCGGCGGACGAAACCGGCGGCAGCCTGCACGACCGCCTTGCTGCGCTCGGTGCCGATGCACTCGCCGAAGGACTGCGCCGCGTCATGGCGGGCGAAACCCTCGCGCCGCGCGCCCAGGCGGAGGAGGGCGTCGCCTACGCGCACAAGCTGGACAAGGCCGAAGCACGTCTCGACTTCGCGCAACCGGCCATCGACCTCGAACGCAAGGTTCGCGCTTTCGACCCCTGGCCCGTGGCGGAAGCCGATATCGCCGGCGAACGCCTGCGCATCTGGTCCGCGCGTGCGGTGCCAGGCGTGTCCGGCGCCGAACCCGGGCAGGTCCTTGCGGCTACCCGTGACGGCATCGACGTGGCGTGTGGCGACGGCGCGCTGCGCCTTCTCGCCGTGCAGCGGGCCGGCGGCCGCCGGATCGGCGCCGCGGACTACCTCAACGCTCGACCGGAGCTGAAGCAGGCAGCGCCGTGAGTCGCGCCCCCTCCGTGCGCGCTCTGGCGGCCGAGGCCCTCGCCGACATCGCCTTGTCCGGCCACTCGTTGCGCGACGTGGCCGACCGCGCCTTGCCGCGCTTGCCCGACCCGCGCGACCGCGCGCTGCTCACCGCCTTGCTGAACGACGGCGCGCGCTGGTGGCCGCGTTTCGACGCGGCGCTCGACCTGCTGCTCGACAAGCCGATCCGACGCAGCGAACCGGCAATCCACGCGCTTCTGGTGAGCGGACTGGTGCAGCTCGACATACTCGAATTGCCGGGCTATGCCGCCGTGGCCGCCACGGTCGAAGCGGCTCGCGAACTCCGCCGCCCTCGCCTCGCGGGGCTGGTGAACGCCGTGCTGCGCCGCTGGCAGCGCGAGCGCGAGGCCTTGTCGGCCACGCTCGATGCCACGCCCGCCACACGCCATGCCCATCCGTCCTGGCTTGCCGATGCCATCGCGCGCGACTGGCCCGACCAAGTGGACGACGTGCTGGCAGCCGCCAACACCGAGCCGCCGCTGATGCTGCGCGCGAACCGGCGGCGGACGACGCGCGACACGCTGGCGGAACGGCTGCGCGATGCGGGGCAGGACGTCACGCTGCATCCCTGGCTGGCGGACGGCCTGGTCCTGCCGCACAGCACCGACGTCACGCGCCTGCCGGGATTCGCGGAAGGTCTATTCGCCGTGCAGGACGGCGCCGCGCAGGTTCCCGCCGACCTTCTCGACCTCGCCGATGGTCAGCGCGTGCTCGATGCCTGCGCCGCCCCGGGCGGCAAGGCCTGCCACGCGCTGGAGCGGGCGAACGTCAATCTCCTGGCCGTGGAGTTCGAGGCGAAACGCGCGCCGCGTATCCGCCAGAATCTGGAACGCCTGGGGCTGAACGCGGAGGTGGTCGTCGGCGATGCGGCTGATCCTTCCGCGTGGTGGGACGGCCGGCCTTTCGATCGCGTGATGATCGACGCGCCCTGCTCGGCCACGGGCGTGATCCGCCGGCGTCCCGACGTACGCCTGCACCGTCGTGCCGCCGATATCGATGCACTGGTGGCGCAGCAGGAGCGCATCCTTGCGGCCTGCTGGAAAACGCTGGCACCGGGTGGCCGGCTGCTCTATGTCACGTGTTCGCTGCTGCGACGGGAGAACGAGGGCGTGGTGAATGCCTTCCTCGCCGGCACCCCCGACGCCTCGCCCATCCCCTTCACGCTGCCTGTGGGCCGGCCGGCCAAGGTCGGCTGGCAGGTACTGCCCGGCGACGGCGACCTCGACGGCATGTACTACGCCTTGCTGGAAAGGTCGCGTACGAGCGCTGCGTAAACGGCCTCGGTCGCGCTCACGAAGCGATCCATGCCGAATTCGGCCTCCGCGTGCGCCCGGGCGGCTCGCCCCATCGCCGGAAGGGTTTCGCGATCGTCGAGCATTCGTGACAGCGCCGTGGCGATCGCCTCGCGATTTCGTGCCGGCACGATCCATCCGTCCTCGCCCGCGTGGATGTTTTCCGGCAACCCCGCATAGTCGCTGACCAGCACCGGCTTTCCCATCGCCATCATTTCGCGGCATGCGAAGGAAATGGTTTCCACGTCCCACGACAGCACGAAGCCGGCGTCCAGTGCGGCCACCATGGGACGCACGTCGTCCAGCCGCCCGGTGAAATGAACCTGCGCGGCGACACCCAGCGCGTCGATGCGCGCAACGTCGTCCGCGTTGGGCAAGGCACCGGCAAGCACCACGCGCAAGCGCGATCGCCGCTCGGGCGACAGCAAGGCCAACGCCTCCACCAGATCCATCCAGCCCTTGTAACGCGCCGTGCCGGCGTTGCTGCCGATAAGAAGAGGCTCAGCGGATTCGGCAGGTTCGAGCCAGCTCGCTCGTTGTGCCGGGTCGGGGAGCGACGGAGAGAAGCGCTGGATGTCCACGCCATTGAAGACCGTGGCGATGCGGCAACGCGCATACGCCGACGCCTGCACCTGGCGACGCACGAAATCGCACACCGCGATGACCTGGTCGGTGCCGAAGCGCGCGCGCCAGGCGTGGCCGATGCCGGTCATCGGTTTGGAGTTGTGCTTGGTGAGCACGATGGCCGGACGCGGCCGGATGCCGCGCAAGGCCGACATGGTGAGCCGATGGTCGGCCGACCCGTTCACGTGCACGACGTCGAAACGCTCGCGACGCAGACAGGCAGCGAGTTGCTGCCTGGCCCGACGTCGCGCCGGCAGGCGCCCCAGACCGTTCGGGAAAGGCTGGTCCAGCACCTGAACGCCTGCGATCCCTCGCGCCTCGCGATTCAGCCGACTGCCGGGCGGCGCCGCGACATGCACGCTGTGGTGCGCGGCGAGTCCGCGCGCAAGCCCGAGGATGTAAGTGGTGTGACCGCCGCCGTCGCCGTCGTGGAAATTCGTGAAGAGGAGCTTCATCGGGCGCCAGGGTTCCGGGTGGCCATAAGGAAAGCTGAATTCCGGCCGCTGTGCCAGCGGGCGCCGAGCGGCATCGGCCATCAGTTAAAGTACCATGCCCTCGCGCCACTCCGGCGGCCGGGGTCGCCGTGAGGCGTGGCCGCCGTGCCGTCCCGATCCCAGCAAGGTGCCGAGTGTTCGAAAATTCCAATCCATGGCGCATGTGGATCGTCTCGGTGCTCATTGCCGTCATGCCGCTGACGTTCGCCCTGCCGCTCAAGGCAAAATCGGTTCCTGCGGCCATCCTCTTCCTGGCCGGCGCGTGGGCCCTGCTGCGCGACCCGGAAACCCGTCGCGCCTATCGCCGTGCCGTCTGGGTGATCGGCCCCGCCACGCTGGCGTTCGTTTTCTGGCTGGCGAACGTCGCCGGCCACGATGTGGACATGCGGGAGTTCGACGTCACCTCGCACATCCTGGCCTTCCTGCTCATAGCGGCGAACTTCGCTTCACCGCTACGCACCGCGGTATTGCGGGTCGGCTTCAGCCTGACGGCCGCGGTGTTGGGGTGCATCTGTCTGGAACAGCACTACATCGAAGGCATCGACCGGGTCTACGGCATCAACAACGGCCTTTGGGGCGCCATCGAATTCGGCATGTTCATGCTCGTGCTGTCGCTGATTGCCGTCGCACAGGCGATGCGCAGGGAACTGCGGGCCGGCGAACGCCTCCTCCATGGCTTTTGTGCGGCATTGGGCCTCTACGGCGCCATCCTCACGCAAAGCCGCGGACCGATGCTCGCCTTCCTGCCCGCGTTCGCCACCGTGGTGCTGATCCAGTCGCGACGCACCGGGCGCTGGCGCGAGGGTCTTCTCTTCATCGCGCTGGGCGTCGGCACCGCGTTGGCGGCCGTAGCCACCCTGCACGGGGAGATGCTCTCGCGTTTCGCCGCGGTATCCGAGGAGGTGTCCACCTATAGCGAACAGGACGCGACCGGCGCCGTGCGCGAGCGACTGGAAATGTGGCGCACGGCACGCATGGCGGTGGAGGATCACCCCCTCGCCGGCCTCGGCCTCAATCAGTTCGGCGACTACGCGCGGGCCCGCATTGCCGAAGGCAAGGTGAACGCGACGGTCGAGCGTTACGACCACCCGCACAGCGAATACCTCGAGTGGGCGGTGACGGGTGGCATTCCGGGCCTCGCCTTGCTCGTTCTCCTGTTCGGAAGCGCGCTTGTCTTCTTCGGCCGGTATGCGCTGCATCCGGACAACGCCATCGCCATGCCCGCCACGGCGGGACTCAGCACCGCGTGCCTGTATGCACTCTGCGCCCTCACGGACAACGTTTTCTACCGGGCCATGCCCCATTCGCTTTACTTCTTTCTGACCCTCGGCCTCGCCGTCTACATCGGGCGGCAGCTTTCCCCGCACGGGCAGGCGGGGCGCTGACGTGGCGTCGATCCACCTGATCGCCTGCGACAACGGGCGGGGCCTGAGCCACGACATCCGCCTGCTCGAAGCGGCACTGCGCGAGCTCGGGCACACGGTGTCGATCACGCCGGTGCCCCGGCGCAGCCGCGGGCTTCCGTGGCGCGCGTGGTGGCAGGCTCTGCGCATGCACCTGCACTGGCTAGCGGGCCGTGGCCCGCGCCGTTACGACCTCGGCATCACGCTCGAACACGTGCATACGGCCTACCTGGCGCTCGCCCGACGCAACGCGCTGGTGCCGAACCCCGAATGGCTGTCGCGCCGCGATCGCCGCCAGCTCCATCGTTTCGACGCCATCCTGTGCAAGACCGAAGTGGCGCGCGCCACGTTCGAGGCGCAAGGCCTGCCCGTGCACGTGATCGGTTTCCAGAGCATCGACTGCCGCCGCGAGGGCATCGCACGCGACAGGAGCTTCCTGCACCTTGCAGGCGCCAGCCGCATGAAGGGCACGGAGCGTCTGCTCGAAGTCTGGCGGCGGCATCCCGAATGGCCCACGCTGCACGTGTTGCAGTCGCCGTCGACGGCCAGAACGGACCGGCCTCCGGCCGCCGCGAATCTCGACCATCGCGTGGCTTATGTCGACGACATCGAGACCATCCGCAGGCTACAGAATGCCCATGCTTTCCACGTCTGCCTTTCCGAGGCCGAGGGATGGGGGCACTACATCGTGGAAGCCATGAGTTGCGGCGCCGTGGTGCTCACGACGGACGCCCCTCCCATGAACGAACTGGTGAGCGGCGACCGCGGCCTGCTGGTGCACGCCACGGAGAGCGGCACGCTCAACGCCTCTGCCCTGTGGCAGTTCGACGAGGCGGCGCTGGAAGCCTGCGTGGCGAAAGCGGCGGCCATGCCGGACGAGGAGGTGAATCGCCTCGGGCGGAATGCGCGTGCCTGGTACGAGAGGAATCAGGCCGGTTTCGCGGAACGCCTGCGCAGGGCGCTGGACGCACTGCTCTGATATCGTTCGTTTAGAATTCATTATCCACTTTGCGGTGACGACGCCCTTGCTCAACAGCGCCTATACCCGGTCGGAACACATTCGCGCCCTGTGGCCCTGGCTGCCGCTGTGGACCGCGATGGCCCTGCTTGCCATCTTTGCGCACGGCCCCATGCCGATGTTCTCGACCCGCACGCTCGCCGTGGCCTGGGAGATGTGGGCGCACGGCCATTGGCTGGTGCCGCACATCAACGGCGAACCGTACAGCGAGAAGGTGCCGCTGCTGTTCTGGATGATCCACGCGGGCTGGGCGGTGTTCGGTGTCAGCGACGTGTGGCCGCGCGTCCTCGAGGTGATCTTCGGCGGCATCCAACTGGTGCTCGCCTCCGTGCTTGCGGGGCGCCTGTTCCCATCGCATCCGTGGGTGTCGAAGGCCACGCCGTGGCTGCTCATGGCCCTGGCCTACTCCTTCCTGTTCGGCCTGCAGATCATGTACGAGGTGCTCCTCGTGGTCTGGGTGCTGGCCGCACTGCTCTGCCTTACTCCCACGGCCACGCGCGCCTCCCCGCGCTGGTGGCTGTTCGGCCTGATGGTCGGCGCCGGCCTGCTCACCAAGGGCCCGGTGATGATCGTGCACGTGCTGTTCCCGTTCCTGCTCGGCCCCCTGTGGAACGACTGGGCCCGGCAGAACAAGGCGCGCTGGTACGGCTTCGGTGTGCTCGGCCTGCTGCTCGGTTTCGCCCTGCTTCTGGCCTGGGCCCTTCCCGCCGCCGAAGTGGGCGGCGAAGCTTATCGCCAGCGGCTCTTTTTCACGCAAACCGCGGGCCGGGTGGTCGATACGAAGTCGCCCGACCTGCAGAACCACGCAAGGCCCGCCTGGTATTACCTCGTCTTCCTGCCGGTCATTCTCTTCCCGCTGTCCGGCTGGCTGCGCGGCATCGTGGCCGTGCCCACGGCACTGTTCCGCAAGCCGTGGCGCGCCGGCACCGGCGCCGCCATCGTCGCTGCCTGCATCGCCCTGGTTCTGCTCCTCGCCACCGCGCTGACCAGCGCCCCGGCGTGGGTGGCGAATGTGCTCGTCGTCCTCTTCGTCCTGCCGCTGTTCCTGGCGCTCATCCGCCAGCCGCTGGAGCCGGGCCTTCGTTTCCTCGTGGCCTGGCTGCTGCCCACCTTGCTCACCTTCTCGCTCATCACCGGCAAGCAGCTCTATTACGTGCTGCCGGAACTGGCCGGGGCCGTGATGCTCGTGGCGGCGGCGGTGGCCGATCTGCGCGAACGCCATACCGGACTGGCATCGCACTATGCGCTGGGCACGTGGCCCCTCTCGCTGGGGGCCTTCCTGCTCGCCCTCGTGTTGTTCGCGATGCCTGCCGTGGTACCCACGCGCTTCCCGGACAACATCTGGCTGGTGGGGATGGCGCCCTATGCCCGCTTCTTCGGTGTGATCTTCATCGTGCTGGGCGGGCTGCTGCTCCTGCGCGGCCGGGGCGAGATGCGCCGACTGGCCTTTGCCGGCCTCATCGGTACCGTGGCGCTCAATGCGCTGTTCACGCTCGGGCTCTGGTACCGGTACGACCTGACACCTGCCGCGCTCTTCCTTGCCCAGGCCGATGCCGCAGGCCGCCCCATCGGCAACCTGGGTGTGTCGTACAACGGCCAGTACCACTTCGCCGGACGCCTGATGCATCCCATCGCGAAGATCGCGCTCGCCCCGGGCATGGCCGCGCAAGTCGACGAAGACGACGACGATGTGGTGCACGACGGCGACACCCTTGCCGACTTCGCCAGCCACCATCCCGACGGCCTCATCGTCTCGTACGCGAAGCACCCGCCAGCCAATGCGTTTCGTTACGCGCGCCTGATCCAGCCGTCGCGCACGGGCTGGCTCATGATCTGGGACGCCACCACGCTCAATGCATTGCAGAGCGGTCGCCTGCCGCCGGAACCGCGGCAACCGACGCTCCTCTACCCCCAGGATTACTGGCGCACCCGGACCGCTTTGCGATGACCGATCCCCTCGTCGAACGGCTGCGCGCGCAACTCGGCGGCCCCCGCGACGGGGCCCTGCTGCGTTTTTCGCTGGGCAACGCTTTCCTGGGCGAGGGGGCATATGCGGATGCGGCGCAAGCCTTCCGCGACGCCATCGACTTCGATCCGCATTACTCGGCAGCGTGGAAGCTGCTGGGCAAGGCGCTGCTCGCCGTCGACGACACCGAGGGTGCCGCGGCCGCATGGCGATCGGGTATCGAAACGGCCAGCGGCCGCGGCGACATCCAGGCCGCGAAGGAAATGTCGGTCTTCCTCAACCGCCTGTTGCGTTCGCAGTGACCTTGTAAGGATCCGGCCTGTCGTGGGCCGTGTAGCGCTTGTAGTGCCACTGGTACTGCGGGAAGGCACGCTCCACGCACTGCTCCACGCCACGGTTCAGCGCCGTGCAGGCCACCTTGAGATCGGTGCTGTCGATGCCCTCGGGGGCCGGCAGCACATGGATTCGGAACCCCTCACCATCCGGCAGCCGCTCCGCGAAGCTGAAGAGCACGATGGCGCCCGTACGCGCCGCCAGGCGCGGCAGCAGCACCATCGTGAGCGCCTCCACGCCGAAGAACGGCGCGAACTCGCCCTCGCCTTCCCGCGGTTTCTGATCGGGAAGGATGCCGACGGTGCCGCCGGCGCCGAGTCGCTTGAACAGCGTGCGCACGCCGGCACCTTCTGCCCGCACCTGCTCCGGCGCCAGCTTGCCGCGCACCTTGCGCAGCAGGGCTTCGATGGCCTGGATGCGCGGCGGCCGGTAGAGGATGGCCATGGGCGTCTTGCTGCAGAGCCAATAGTTCAGCAGTTCCCAGCAGCCCAGGTGCGGCGCGGCGACGATCACCCCCTTGCCGGACGCCAGTGCGTCGGCGAACAGTTCCCCGCCCACCACTTCCCGCACCAGCCCCAGGGACTTTTCCGCCCCGCCGCCCCAGATGGCGGCGACCTCGGCCACCGACTTGCCCGCTTCCTCCATGGTCCGGCGCAGCAGGTCGGCGCGCTCCGCCTCCCCCAGTTCCGGCCGGGTGAGGCGCAGGTTCACGGCGGTATAGCGTGCGCTGCGCGAGTTGGACCGCAGGGAGCGGCGACCGATCCAGGCGCCGATGGCGTGGACGGTTCGCAGGGGAAGCAGGCTCACGAGCCTGAGCAGCAGGTAAAGCACATAGATATCGGGACGCATTCTGCGAAGTGTAGTTCGCGATTAAGCTTGGCGCCCACCAGCCGCTAACGCACTCATGATCGCTGTCATCCAGAGAGTCGAATCCGCCCATGTCGAAGTGGAGGGCGAAACCGTGGGCGCCATCGGCGCCGGGCTGCTCGCCCTGGTTGCGGTCGAGCCAGGCGACGGCGAGGCTCAGTGCGTGCGCATGGTCGAGCGACTGCGCGGTTACAGGGTTTTCTCAGACGCCGAGGGGAAAATGAATCTCAGCCTCGCCGAGAGCGGCGGCGGCCTGCTCCTGGTCAGCCAGTTCACCCTGGCAGCGGACACCCGCAAGGGCATGCGGCCCAGTTTCACCACGGCAGCGCCCCCGGAAGAGGGCCGGCGCTGGTTCGACCGCGTGGTGACGCTGGCGCGCGAAGCGCAGCCGGGGGTGGAAACCGGGCGGTTCGGTGCCCATATGAAGGTACATCTGATCAACGACGGCCCGGTCACCTTCCGCCTGGAGGTGCGCTGAGGCATCACTGCGCGGAGTTTCCATGTCCCGCATCCTTCTCATCGCCACCCGGAACCCGCCCGGCCAGAACGGCCATCTGGCGCGATTCTTGCGTGGTCACGATGAGCCCGATCCACTTGAAAACTGGTCAAAAAATCATCAAATGACTATACTGATCGGTTCCTGTAACCCGCGGCGGTCGGCATGACTAATAAAGCTCACGAGCAACAGTCTGAAATCAAACAGCTCATCTCCAAGGGTCTGGAGCAGGGCTACCTGACTTACGCCGAAATCAACGACCACCTGCCGGACGACATCGTCGATCCGGAGCAGATCGAAGACATCATGGCGGTGCTCAAGGGCGTCGGCATCGAGGTCCACGATTCCGCGCCCGACACCGACACCATTTCCGACGGCGCCGCCCCCGGCACCAGCACGGACGACGAGTCCGCGGCCGAAGAAGCCGTGGCGCTGCTGTCGGCCGTCGACGCCGAGGTGGGCCGCACCACCGACCCCGTGCGCATGTACATGCGCGAGATGGGCACCGTCGAGCTGCTTACCCGCGAGGGCGAAATCGCCATCGCCAAGCGCATCGAGGAAGGCCTGAGCCAGGTGCAGACCGCGCTGGCCAGCTTCCCGCTGACCATCCAGCTGCTGCTCGAGGAATACGACCAGCACGTGGAAGGCAAGCGCCGCCTCAGCGAGATCCTGGCCGGCTTTGCCGATCTGGAAGAAGCCGCCGACGCCGCCCAGGCCGAAGCCGATAACGCCCCCGAAGTGGACGGCGACAGCGACGACGACGATGACGACGTCGAGGCTTCCTCCGAGGACGAGGACACCGGTCCGACCGGTCCCGATCCGGAAGAAGTGAAGCGCCGCATGGAAGAACTGCGCTCGCTGCACGCGAAGTTCCAGAAGGCGGCGCCGAAGGCCGAGATCAACGACAAGAAGGTCGCGAAGATCCGCGAGCAGATGTCGGAGGCCTTCCTCAACCTCAAGCTTCCGTCAGCCCTGATCGACAGCTTCGTGCGCAAGCTGCGCGAAGTGGTGAACGACATCCGTCACCACGAGCGCGTGCTCATGGACATCTTCGTCAAGCAGGTGAAGATGCCCCGCGCCGAGTTCCTGAAGAGCTTCCCGTCCAACGAGGGCAACCTCGAGTGGGCCGCCGAGCTGTCGCGCAAGCGCCAGAAGTGGTCGCCGAACATCAAGAACTTCCGCGAGGCCATCGACGCGGAGCAGGAAAAGCTCGCCCAGATCGAGCGCACCCTGTACCTGCCGCTGACCGACATCAAGGAAATCAACCGCGCCATGTCGGTGGGCGAGGCCAAGGCCCGCCGCGCCAAGAAGGAAATGGTGGAGGCCAACCTGCGCCTGGTGATCTCCATCGCCAAGAAGTACACCAACCGCGGCCTGCAGTTCCTCGACCTCATCCAGGAAGGCAACATCGGCCTGATGAAGGCCGTGGACAAGTTCGAATACCGTCGCGGCTACAAGTTCTCCACGTACGCCACGTGGTGGATCCGCCAGGCCATCACCCGTTCGATCGCCGATCAGGCCCGCACCATCCGTATTCCGGTGCACATGATCGAAACGATCAACAAGTTGAACCGCATCTCCCGCCAGATGCTCCAGCAGTTCGGCCGCGAGCCGACGCCGGAAGAGCTGGCGAAGGAAATGGAGATGCCGGAAGACAAGATCCGCAAGGTCCTGAAGATCGCGAAGGAACCGATCTCCATGGAAACCCCGATCGGCGACGACGAAGATTCGCATCTCGGCGACTTCATCGAAGACACCAACGCCAGCTCGCCCATCGAGTCGGCGACCGAAACGGGCCTCATGGAAACCGTGCGCGACGTCCTGGCCGGCCTCACCCCGCGGGAAGCGAAGGTGCTGCGCATGCGCTTCGGCATCGACATGAACACGGACCACACGCTGGAAGAAGTCGGCAAGCAGTTCGACGTCACCCGCGAGCGCATCCGCCAGATCGAAGCCAAGGCCCTGCGCAAGCTGCGCCACCCGAGCCGCTCGGAGACGCTGCGCTCGTTCCTCGATATCGATTGATCGATAGCACAGCCCGCAAGACCGAAACGCCCGCGCAAGCGGGCGTTTTCTTTGGCACTTGCCGAATCCCCACCACCCCGTCGCTCCTGCGAAAAGCAGGAGCCCAGCGCCCCAGTCCACCCCGCCAGTCGACAACGCGCCCATCGCAACCGGCAACCCCACCTACGCCAAACCCTCCCCCGCATCGGCTAAACTTCCCGCTCAGCGCAGGGCCTATAGCTCAATGGTTAGAGCAGAGGACTCATAATCCTTTGGTTCCAGGTTCGAGTCCTGGTGGGCCCACCACCGAGCGTTGATGTACAACCGGACAGGCTCGTCCGTACATGCAGGTATTTGGTGCCCACAGGGAGAGATCGGGAATGACAGTGACGGCACAAACATCAAAGTCCTACTCGGGCTCCGTGGACGTATACCGGGAGCTTGTAGAAGATTCGCAGGAGAGCTGGCTTCTAGGCCTTGTCGCGTTTGCGATCGTGGAAGAGCAACGAATCGAATGGATGCGACACCATCAAGAGCGCACTGGTAGCGTTCCCACGGCTGAGCACATTCAGTCGTGGTACGAGCAGCAGCCATCTGGCACGCTCCTGCGAGCCAAAGGCGAGGCAGAAAACGCGCTCCAGGCCTTTTCTTCGGAGGTGGCCGCCTCGATGGATGAAGAGTACCGGCGCAAGATCGAAGAAAGTGTAATCGTCAGCCAGATCAAATCGCTGGGGCGCTTCTGGCCAAACTTTGGCGTTAACCTTGCCGGAGGCATTGCAAGCTCGTTGCTCTTTGGTGCTCTGTTAGTGGCGATTTGGTTTCTCGTCGTAAACGATACGTCACCTATCGCCATTGCCAAAAAACTCAACACTCCGGCGGAGGCAAGTGTCGATGGCCACTAAGCGTGAAGTCACCAGCCGTACTGCCGCATATGCGGCGTCCAAAGTACTTCGGAGTAGTGATGGAAGTAAATCCGCCAAGTCGGCGGCCGGCTCGGCGCTTTCGCAACGAAACGCACCGCCGAAGGTAACGTCTGCAAGCGCCGCATCGGCAGCGTCGAAAGCCCTTCGCAATCCCAATTCCAGCAAGCTTGCAAAGACGTCCGCTGGCTCGGCGCTGACCCAGCGAGCGGGCAAGAAATGTTAATCGCGGTTAAGCCGGTGTTCTTGAGCAGTGCGAGGCAGCGGCCAATCTAGGCGAGATCGCGAAGTCGCCTCGGACACAAGGATTGCGCACGCTGATTGACCTGCATCAATACGGCCATGCCTCGCTCGTGCCTCACTGGCGCCTCGGACCAGGTAGCAAGCACAAGGTCGACGAGGGGAAGGACCATCTCGCTGCCTCGGCTGGAGGCATGTGATGCACGCCGCCTGGTTCTCCTCGGCACTTCGGGTGAAGGAGAAGGAGTATGCGCATCCTGCCAACCGTTTCTCTGGTGGTGCTCGGCCTCTTGCTGACCGGCGGGGCATGGTCCCAGACGACGTTGCAGAAGCAGGCCCAGGGCCTGTTCAAGCCGATCCCGGCAACCCCGCCCGCGCTTCCCGGCAACCCCGCGTCGCCCGCTAAAGTGGCGTTGGGCAAGGCTCTCTATTTCGACCCCCGCTTGTCGGAGAGCCACGCCATCAGCTGCAACTCCTGCCACATGGTGGGCATGGGTGGCGTCGATCTGCAGGAGACGTCCCTGGGCCATCGCTGGCAGCATGGCGGCCGCAACGCGCCCACTGTCTACAACGCAGTTTTCGATACTGCCCAATTCTGGGACGGGCGCGCCAAGGACCTCGAACAGCAGGCCGGCGGTCCGCTGGTCAATCCGGTGGAGATGGATACGACGGAAGGCCACGTGATCGAACAGCTGAAAGGTATTCCTGGCTACCAGACGCTCTTCGCTCAAGCCTTTCCCACCGAAAAGGAGCCCATGACGTTCGATAACGTACGCAGGGCCATCGCCGTGTTCGAAGCCACGCTCATCACCCCGGGTGCGCCGTTCGACCATTACCTGCAAGGCAACGACAAGGCGCTCGATGCGGCGCAGAAGGAAGGCCTGTCCCTCTTCATCACCAAGGGCTGCGTCGGTTGTCACAGCGGTATCAATATGGGCGGCGACAGATACGCGCCCTTCGGCGTCGTGGAGAAACCCGGGTCCCAGATCCTGCCACCCAATGACAAAGGGCGATTCGCGGTGACCAAGACCGTCAGCGACGAATACGTGTTCCGCGTGCCGCCGCTGCGAAATATTGCGCTCACGGCGCCGTATTTCCATTCGGGCAAGGTATGGGATCTACGCCAGGCCATCGCGATCATGGGCAGCAGCCAGCTTGGCCAGACGCTTACCGATGATGAGGTCGGGAAGATCGAGGCCTTCCTGGGCACGCTGACCGGTCCGCAACCGGCCGTGACATTGCCGATCCTGCCGCCGAGCGTGGCCACGACCCCACAGCCGAAGCCTTAGGGATGCGATGCCATTCCGCCATCGACCCGTACGAGGTACGGAGCAGTCGGGCAAGCCATTGGGTAAACAACACGGGGCCGATAACAATCTGAGGGACTTTACATTCTTCGGAAAAACATTCTAATGGCCTGAGTACCTTTGACTCGGCGCCAATAGTGAAGATCACGCTGACTGAGCTTCAGGCCTTCGCCACCGTCGTGGATACGGGTTCGATCACGGCGGCCGCCGAGCATCTGGAACAAACGATCTCCGGCATCAGCCGCACCCTGGGTCGCCTGGAAGCCAAACTGGAAACGACGTTGCTGCGTCGGACCACCCGCCGGCTTGAGCTCACGGAAGAAGGCGCGACCTTTCTGAGCAGGGCCCGCGCCATCCTGGATTCGGTCGAGGAGGCCGAGGAGCAGATGGCCGCGCGGCGGCAACAGCCGGTTGGGCGTCTGCGCGTGGACGCAGCCACACCCTTCATGTTGCACGTCATCGTGCCGCGCATCGGTGGATTCCGGAAGCAGTTCCCGAAGGTGGAACTGGAACTTGCCAGCAATGAGGGCATCACCGACCTGCTGGAGAAGCGCACCGACGTGGCGTTCCGCATTGGACCGCTGAAGGACTCGACGCTGCACGCGCGCCCGGTCGGCACCAGCCGTTTGCGCTTGCTGGCCAGCCCGGCCTACCTGGAGCGCGCCGGGACGCCCAAGCAAGTTGCGGATCTGGCCGCCCATTCGCTGCTAGGTTTCACACAGCCGGAGTCCCTCAACCAGTGGCCGGTGCGCGATGCGGGTGGCAATCCGCTGCACATCCGCCCCAATCTCGCATCGTCCAGTGGCGAAACCCTGCGGCAGTTGGCGTTAGCTGGCGAAGGCATCGTCTGCCTGTCCGACTTCCTGACGGCGGCCGATCGCAAGGCCGGGAATCTGGTGCAGGTGCTGCCGAAGTCGACACTCGATGTCCGGCAGTCGATCAATGCCGTCTACTACCGGAATACGACACTCGCCTCGCGCATCACCTGCTTCATCGATTACATGGTCGATGCCCTCGCTCCCGGCACCTTCGAAACGTAGAGGATCGATGATCATGAATACACAAGAATGGTCAAACCTCCTGGCGAACGCGCTCACGGCACTCGAGGCTGGAAAGGACGGCGAAGCGCGCGATCTGCTGGCGATGGCGTCGGAGCGCGGCTCGCACATGGCCGCAGGCCTGCTCCACACACTGGCCGGCAGCGAGGTTTCCAATGCCTATGACCAGCCGCGCGCGTTCGAACGCTTCATTCGAGGTGATGGCAATCGTGCACTCTACGACGCCGTAAGCGCGGAACTGGCGAGCATATACGCCACCCATCGCCCGCATTCGTTGCTGGACATCGGCGCAGGTGACGGCATGGCGCTCGCACCGGCGGTCCGCGCTTCCGATGACGCCATCAACCGCCTTGATGTGGTCGAACCAAACACCACGTTGCTCGCCAGCCTGATGGCGAACCTGCCCATGGTCGAGGGGCACGAGACGACACTGGAGCAGTTTGTCTCCGATCTGCCAGCCACCGCGCACTGGGACATGGCGCAGTCGACCTTCGCGCTGCAGTCGATCGCACCTGATGCACGCAAGACCGCGCTTCGCTTGCTCGCCGCGCATGTGGACCGGCTGGTCATCGTCGAGTTCGACGTGCCCGATCTCGTGGCCGGCACACCCGAGTACCGCGCCTCCCTGGCGGCTCGCTACGAACAGGCGGCTTCGGACTGCGGCGAAGACGCCGAACTCGTCGCCGGCGGATTTCTTGCACCGATGCTTCTGGGCCAACTTCGCGCCGCCGAGCCTTCCAATCACGAACAGTCCAAGACTGCCTGGATCATTGAACTTGCGGACGCCGGGTTTCGCGTGGTCCGCGTGACGCATGTCCACGCCTACAGTTGGGCGAACGCTTTCTTGATTGAGGCGGTGCCTGTCGGGCACTCGCTGGACCAACCGACGAACTGATGCCTCTCGGCGTTAGGCCTCAAAGGCCACACCATGCGGTCACGGACCAAGCATGGAGTGCGACATGACCGGCGCCTGGGACTGTGCCGGAGCCTGCTGCGCAACGTGTTGCTGCGTTGCGACCTGCTGATGGCTGGCCTGTTGCGTGCGCTCTGCGAGAGCCTGCCACGTGACGCTGCTTTGCTCGATAGGCGTGTTGACGGCCTGCTGCGTGGCTGTTTCCGCGATGCGCTTGTGCGGCGAATCCAGCCGACCCTCCACGGCATACGCTTTCGACGCATCTGCACTAAGCACTACGTGGTCGACTGACTTCAGGCCCTGCTCGCGAGCCGCAACTGTCAGTGCACCGGCAAGGTTTTCGCTCTGCCGGTCAGGCACCCTGCCATGCTGCGCATCGAGCCGGTGCACGGCGCCCTGCGTCTGCCTGAAAAGCGCATGGTCTGGGTGATCCACGTGATCCAGCGTGACGGGTGCCGAATCTGGCACCACCGGCTGATAAACGTGCGAGGTAGCCGAGTTGGGGAAGTTTCTTGGCGTCGGCGGCTGCGTGCTGGTGTCCAGATAAGGCATGGCACTGTGGTTGGCGCCGAGAGAGATGCCGTTCTGCGCCATGATGTTCGGATCGAGGTGCAGCGACTTCAGATCGAGCGCCATGGGCGCCTGCCCGTTGCCGTAATGCCGCTCGTACTGCACGGCCAAGCCCACCGCCCAGGCGCCGTAGTAATTTGCATACGACGAATTGCCGTTATGTCCGAGTGTCGATGACCGATCAAAGTAGTTCTTGCCCATGCCTTCGATATTGGCCGGCGTGGAGGGCATGGTCAGGTCGGCGTTCACCGTGAGATTCGAACGCATGCTGTACTTCGCGGGAAGCTGGCTCCGGTCCACATGAATGAAATCGTCCATGCGCGCGGGGTGACGCTTGTAGATGTCTTCGAGCGTGGGCGGGGGCGCGTGGCTCTTCTGCGCCTCGAGTTGTGCGGCGCTGACCGTTGCGTTCCACCCGGAGATCTCCGCACCGGCCTCATCGCGGCGACTCGCGGCGATCACGTCTCCCACGGGTTTCGTGTAGTCGTGGGGCGTGGTCCGCGATTGCGCCACGGCCTGCAGGTCTTGGGTGAACTGACCATTGGCTTGCGCGATGTCGGCCGCATTGAATCCGTGTTGCAATTCGTGACCAAGGACAAACGTCGCCTCCGACGCGTCGTACCTGCCGCCGGCCGGGGTGGAAAGGCTGGCGAGGGGCAGGCGCATTTCGTGCGCACGCGCGTTGTATTCACCTCCCGCGTGCGGGTTGTTCAAGGCGACGATGCGCTGCAGGTGGCCCGCGTCAACGGCGCGGTTGACCTCATCAATCAGCGCCGGCGAGGCATTGATCGTATCGGTCAGGTTCTTCAGCTGATCGGATGTGACCCCCGGTTCTCTCCCAAACGCATGGAGAACCGCGATGGCTTTCGCATTCAGTGGCATGGCCAGCCCCTCTAGCGCACAAGGACCATGTGCACACAGGCCGCCGAGGCATCCTCGCCTTCAGTGACCAGGGGATAGACCTCGACATGTTGGCCAGGGCGGTCGAAGGCATCGTAGGTCCAGCGCCCGTGCTCACCGTGCGCACTCTGACGCTTGAAGCCCATGCGCTCCAGTTCCTGCGTGAAGTGAGCAAAGTCAGGTGTGCAGATCGGCGTTGCAGCGGGGCGGTCTTCACCGATCGGGGAAAATATCAGGTCGATACGCGGCCCCACCGCACCCACCTTCTGCCGCTCGACGCTGAAGGCCCAGCCACCGCTCAGCGGCTGCGCGTAGCCGAAGTGATCCGTGCTCAGGCGCTTGATCGGCAGGCCCAGACGCTCGCCCATGGCTTCCGGCGTGAGTTCCGCCACCGATGGCGTCGTGCGGATCAGTTCCAACATGCCGTGCATGGCCTGCTCGGCGGTGACGTGGGCGATGGACGCGTTCATGCGGGGTGTCTCCTTCGCTTCGGTAGCGTGCGTTAGCGGGGCCGAGGCGGCTAATAAGGTGGCGAAGGCCAACCGCGTGGGATGGCCGAGCAAACCGGGTTGACGCAAGCGTTGCCGGGGCATCGCGACTCCTTCCGTTGCCGCCAGGTCGCGGCCCGCCCTAGGGTAGCAACAGGGCGGCCGCGATTCCGGCACCGTGTCTCGCTTCGTTCAGCCGTGACCACCCCTGCGACACGTTGCCATACCACCATGGTCGAACATGCGCTGCCCAGCGGCCGGTGAGAAAATGGCCGGTCCCTTTCGGCCGCACGATTCTGTCCATGTCCACCGATCGCATCCGCTCTTCCCTCCTGCGTGACCGCGTGGTCAGCGCCGAGGCTGCCGCCGCCTTCATCCAGCCGGGCGAGACCGTGGCCATGAGCGGGTTCACGGGTTCCGGTTATCCGAAGGCCGTGCCGCTGGCGCTGGCCCGCCGCATCGAGGATGCGCACGTGGCCGGCCAAGCGTTTCGCATCCGCCTCATGACCGGCGCCTCCACCGCGCCGGAACTCGACGGCGCCCTGGCCAAGGCCGACGGCATCGCACTGCGCATGCCGTTCCAGACCGATCCGGATGCCCGCCAGCGCATCAATGCGGGCACGCTCGATTACATCGACATCCACCTGAGCCACGTGGCACAGCACGTGTGGTTCGGTTTCTACGGCGATATCGATACCGCCGTGGTCGAGGTGGCAGGCATTCGCGAAGACGGCTCGCTGATTCCTTCAACGTCCATCGGCAACAACAAGACGTGGCTGGATCTCGCGAAGAAGGTGATCATCGAGGTCAACGACTGGCAGCCGGAAGGCATCGACGGCATGCACGACGTGTACTACGGCACTGCCCTGCCCCCGCACCGCAAACCGATCCCGCTGCTGCATGCGGACGACCGCATCGGCGAGACGTCGTTGCGCGTAGATTCGGACAAGGTCGTGGCCGTCGTGCGTACGCACGGCCCCGATCGCAACAGCCCCTTCGCGCCGGTGGACGACACCAGCAAGCGCATCGCCGCGCACCTGATCGAGTTCCTGCAGCACGAGGTGAAGAAGGGCCGTCTGCCGGCAAACCTGCTGCCGCTGCAGTCGGGCGTGGGCAACATTCCCAATGCCGTGCTGGCGGGGCTCTCCGAAAGCGGCTTCCGTGACATGGCCGCGTTCACCGAAGTCATCCAGGACGGCATGCTCGACATGCTGCGCGACGGCGTGTTGCGCGTGGCGTCGTGCACCGGCTTCGCCCTGAGTCCGGCTGCGAACGAAGAGTTCAAGCGGAATATCGATTTCTACCGCGAGCGCATCATCATGCGCACCCAGGAAATCTCGAATCATCCGGAACTGGTGCGCCGGTTGGGCTGCATTGCCATGAACGGGATGATCGAGGCCGACCTGTATGGCAACGTGAACTCCACGCACGTCATGGGCAGCAAGATCATGAACGGCATCGGCGGCTCCGGCGACTTCGCGCGCAACAGCTTCCTGTCGATCTTCCTGAGCCCGAGCACGGCCAAGAACGGCAGCATCTCGGCACTGGTGCCGATGGTGAGCCATGTCGACCACACGGAGCACGACGTGTCGATCATCGTGACTGAGCACGGCCTGGCCGATCTGCGCGGCCTGCCGCCGCGGCATCGCGCCCGGCAGATCCTGGATCGTTGCGTGGATCCATCCTATCGGGCGCAGCTCGAGGATTACTTCGAGCGGGCGTCGCGAGCGAGCTTCGGCAAACACACGCCACACCTGCTGCCGGAGGCGCTGTCGTGGCATCAGCGCTGGCTGGACACGGGTTCGATGCGCGCCTGACGGCGCGGAACACGACGCAATTTCTTGCGCATGGTTGACGCCGTGGACTGAAACGTCCCTGTCATTCCAGCGACCTACGGTGGGTTGCTCGACAGCAAACAACGGCCACTCCCATGGATACCTCTCGACGCCGTTTCCTGGGCGTCGCCGGCGGCTTCGCCGGTGCATGCGTTCTCGTCGAACCATGGCGCGTTGCGCGCGCCATGGATGCGTCGATGGCCATGCCGATGAAACAGCGGATGACCATGCCCGGGCTGGCCGCGCCAAACGTGCCGCTGGTCAATCCGGTCACCATGGCAAAGTTCGTCGATGCCCTGCCGGTGCCGCCGATCGCGTTGCCCGTCGGCAAGCGTGCCCACCCCGCGTTCGGTGCGCGACAACTGCCGCTCTATCGCCTGCCGATGCGGGCGTTCAGCGCCAAGGTTCACCGGGATCTTCCACCCACGCCGCAATGGGGCTATGCCGGATGCACGCCGGGCCCCACCATCGTCACGCGACGTGACGAGCCGGTGCTTGTGGAATGGGCCAACGAGCTTCCTGTCCGTCATTTCCTGCCTATCGATCACGGCATTCATGGCGCGGAGAAATCCAAACCCGAGGTTCGCACCGTCACCCATGTGCATGGTGCACGTGTCTCGGCGCCGAACGACGGTTGGCCCGAAGACTGGTACGTGCCAGGCAAGTCGGTAACCTCCCTTTACCCAGGTGACCAGGACGCCACCACCTTGTGGTACCACGATCACGCCATGGGCATCACACGGCTGAACATCTACGCAGGCCTCTTCGGCAGCTTCCTGGTGCACGACGACGAAGAGCAGGCACTGGGCCTCCCCTCCGGCGAATTCGACATGCCGCTGGTGCTGTACGACCGCCTGCTCGCCAAGAGCGGCAAGCTCTACTACCCGGTTTCGGAAGACCCCGAGGCCCCCTGGGTGTCCGAATGCCACGGCGATGCGGTGCTGTGCAACGGCAAGCTGTACCCGTATCTGGACGTGGAGCCGCGCCGCTACCGTTTCCGACTGATCAACGTCGCCAACTCCAGCTTCTTCAATCTGTCGCTGTCACACGGCAAGCCGTTCCAGCAGATCGGCAGCGACCAGGGACTGCTGGCGGCGCCCACCGATCGCACGAACATCGAACTCTACCCGGCCGAACGCGCCGAGGTGATCGTGGACTTCAGTGCCTACGCAGGTCAGTCGGTGCAGCTGCGTCACCAGTCCGAAGGCATCGTGGAGTTCCGCGTTCGCGCCAAGGGCCGCCGCGATACCTCCGTGGTGCCGGCCAACTTGCGGCCGGTACAGCGCATCGACCCTTCCACCGCGGTGCAGGACCGCGTACTCGCACTGGGCGAGCAAGACGATTCGGGCGGTAGTCCGATGACGATGCTGCTCGATGGAAAGATGTGGAGCGATCCCATCAGCGAAAAGCCCAGGAAGGGCACGGTAGAAACCTGGACGTTCGTCAATGTGACGGGCGATGCGCACCCCATGCATCTGCACCTTGTGCGCTTCCAGATAGTGGAGCGCCGTCCGTTCGACCTTTTCGCGTGGAACGCGCGGAAAGAACTGAAGTTCACCGGGCCACCGATACTACCGGCCGCGCACGAAGCCGGTTGGAAAGACACCGTGCGCTGCGATCCCGGCATGGTCACCCGCATCGTCGCGCGCTTCGACGGCGAGCCAGGCAAGTACGTCTGGCACTGCCATTACCTCGAGCACGAAGACAACGAAATGATGCGTCCTTACGAACTGGTCTGAATTGTTCGCAACATCTTGCGTTGACACGTGAGCGTCATCACGCACTCGCGCATTGTCGCCTGCACGCCAACGATTCGTCACATGCCAGGCCGATGCTCACGGCTGTCGACGGGCACCCACATCCTGGCTCGACAAGCATCAGGGGGAAGACTTCCAGTAGGGAGAGATTCACAATGCTCACATGGTTGCGCCACACGCGGCCTTCGCCGCTGTTGATCGCCGCGCTTTCCGTCGGCCTTACCGGCATCGTCAGCGCACAGGACACCACGCCACCCGACCACGACGCGCAGTTCCGCCAGAACGTGCCTGTGGCCCCCTTCAAGGGGCAGACCGGCCTTCCTGGTGGCATCGTCGTACTGCACAAGCCGCCCCGGGGTCGGGACAACAGCAACAACACCGTCACCCCGATCAAGCACGTGATCCTTCTGATCGGCGAGAACCGCACGTTCGACCACGTCTACGGCACCTACACCGCGCCGAAGGGGCAGCACGTGGACAACCTGCTGTCCAAGGGCATCGTCAACGCCGACGGCACGCCGGGGCCGAACGTGGACCTTGCCGCCCAGTTCATGGCTTCGAACACCGGCAAGTTCGACATGTCGCCGAAGAAGGCCGGCAAGTACAAGCTGCTTCCGCAGATGAATACCGGCGGCGCACCTACTGAAGCACCGTTCGCTTCGGCAGCGCAGGCACAGGCCATCGAGCCGGCCCTGCCCGATGGTACCTACGACATGCTCGCTGTCGGCGGCACCGGCCTGCCCAAGAAGGTGGTCGACACCCGTTTCCCCGCCGAGCTACCCAACGCGCCGGTGGACCTGCATGCGTCGATCAGCTACGACGCCTACGCCAACAGCCCCGTGCATCGCTTCTTCCAGATGTGGCAGCAGCTCGATTGCGACACCCGGGCCGCTACCCCAACCAACCCCAGCGGCTGTCGCAACGATCTCTTCCCCTGGGTGGAAACCACCATCGGCGCGGGTAGCAACGGCAAGGAGCAGCCGGCGAACTTCACCGACCAGAGCACCGGTGAAGGCGCCACCGCCATGCAGTTCCTGAACATGGCCCAGGGCGATGCGCCTTACTTCAAGAAACTGGCCCAGAAGTACGCGTTGAGCGACAACTTCCACCAGTCGGTGATGGGCGGCACGGGCGCCAATCACATCATGCTTGGCTACGGCACCTTGATCTACTACGCCGATGCGAACGGCAAACCCGCCACGCCGCCGGAAAACCAGATCGAGAACCCGGATTCCCAATTCGGTACGAACAACTGGTGGGTGCAGGACGGTTACAGCGGTGGCTCTTACGTCAATTGCTCCGACGAAAGCCAGCCGGGCGTGAAGCAGATCAAGAACTATCTGCGTTCGTTGCCGTACCAGACGTTCAGGGGCACGGACTGCAAGCCGAAGGCGTACTACCTGGTGAACAACTACAACCCGGGCTACCTGGGCGACGGCACGCCGGCTCCGCTGGGCGACGACCAGTTCACCATCCCGCCGACCACACAAGAAAACCTGGCGCTGCTGCTGGAGAAGCACAACGTTTCCTGGAAGTACTACGGCGAGGGCTTCGCCGGCGGCAAGGAAGACGGCGAGGGCGGCACCTTCTGCAACATCTGCAATCCGTTCCTGTACTCCACCCAGGTCATGACCAACCCGGAACTTCGTGCCAAGAACCAGGACATCAACGACCTGTACGACGACATCCAGAACGACACGCTGCCGGCCGTTTCCATTGCCAAGCCGGACGGCATTCTCGATGGTCATCCGGCCTC
Organism: Luteibacter jiangsuensis; assembly: GCF_011742555.1. Lineage (GTDB taxonomy): Bacteria > Pseudomonadota > Gammaproteobacteria > Xanthomonadales > Rhodanobacteraceae > Luteibacter > Luteibacter jiangsuensis. Next base: position 308,763 of record NZ_JAAQQR010000003.1, on the reverse strand, counting down.
GTCGAAGCTTGACCTCTTTGAAGGCTACGTGCGCAAGATCGTCGAAATGGTCGAGGCCAATCCGGGGGTATGGAACGACACCGCGATCATGGTCACCTTCGACGAAGGTGGCGGCTACTACGATTCCGGCTACATCCAGCCGATCGACTTCTTCGGCGACGGCACGCGGATCCCGCTGCTGGTGGTGTCGAAGTACTCGCTTGGCGGCAAGGTCGTGCATACGTACTACGACCATGTCTCGTTCGACAAATTCGTCGAGGCCAACTGGAACCTGAGGGATCAGATCTCCGCCCGCAGTCGCGACAACCTGCCGAACCCGGTGTCATTCCGGGAAAACCCGTATGTCCCGGTAAACGCGCCGGCCATCGGCAACCTCATGGACATGTTCAACTTTGCCCACAAGGATGTCAGCGACGTCACCGCGATTGCCGACTGAGCATTCGCTGTTAACGAGACAACGACCCTGCCCGCGCAAGCGGGCGGGGTTTTCGCGATGCAAGGAGTAGACGACGATGAAGCTTTCCCTGCTCGGATGGGTCGTTGGCGTAATCGCCCTGATCCCGTTGGCTGCGGTCACCCCCGTCCACGCCGATGCCGGCGACTTCGGTGCCATGCCGGGGTTGTGGAAGATCCAGGTGCGGCACGTGGCCCATGGCAAGGCCGATGCACCGGAAGTGCAATGGCATTGCGTGGATGAAGGTGCCGATCCCTGGACCACGTTCGCCGCGTGGACGCCGGCGGCCGGCGAGTGCACCGCCACGGACCAGCAACGCCGCAGTACTTCGCTGGCGTGGAAGCTCACCTGCAAGACCGCCGCGCCGGCTTCAGCGCATGTGGATTTCGACAGCGCCAAGCACTACACAGGCAGCGTCACGTCCGAAGGCGGCAGCGAGGTGACGCGGGTGGAGGGCGACCGTTACGCCGCCTGCACCAGCCCGGAAGATTGATGGGGGGCGACGCTAGACCAGGCGGAGGTCGGTTGGCTTCGCGCCGGGGAACACCGTGCCGAGGTCCTTGTCCGACAACCCATACATCCGCCGCATGAGCCCGCCAAGCACATCGCGGTAGTTGTTCAATACAGGATAGTCGCGATTCTGCAGCAGGTTCCCCGCATTGATCGCGACCTGCTGCCCCGCGATGCGACCGCCATCGATCTTTCCGCCCAGCACCCAGTACGTCGTGCCGTGGCCGTGGTCGGTGCCCTTGTTGCCGTTCTCGCGGAAGGTGCGGCCGAACTCGGAGACGACGACCACGACGGTGTCGTTCCATTCCTTTTCGCCCAGACCGTCGGCGAAGGCCGCGAGGCCTTGCGACAGGTTATCCAGGTTGTTCGCGAGCTGGCCTTGCGCGCCGCCCTGGTTCACATGCGTGTCCCAGCCGCCCACGTCGACGAAGCCGAGGCGGAAGCGGTCGCGCATCAGCGTCGCCATGCGCTCGCCCTGTTGGGCGAAGCCACGGGCGTTCACCGCGCCGCGGCTGGCCGCGGTCATCTCTGTCTTGAGATCGTTGGCCACGTCCTGGCGCAACTGCAGGCCGTCGGCGGCCTGCGCCTGCAACGCGGTGCCCTGGTACATGCCGGCGAGGATCTTCGACTGGCGATCGTCGAACGTGGCATTGCCGTTGCCCTTCAGCGACACGTTGGGCACGTCCCCCGCGCCGCGAAACGAGAGCGGCAGCGCATCCGTGAAGGCGATCGGCGGCACGCCGCGCAGCACGCCGCTCAGCCGCCCCATGAAACCGGAGGCGTAGCGGCGTGCGTCGCCTGCCTCGCCCGATTCGATATTGTCCTGGGTTTCGAAGTGGCTACGCGACAGATCGTCGGTGCCCGCGAAGGGAACGAAGGCCAGCTGCTTGCGATCCCACAGCGGCCCCATCGACTTCAGCACGGCCGGCGCCAGGGCCCAGTTCGCGTCCAGCGCGCGTGCCGAGCCGTCGTCCTGCGGGTCCGGCCGGGCCACCGCGATGTTCGGCCGCGACTCGTAATAGAAGTCGCTCGCGTAGGGCACGAGAAGATTGTTGGCATCGTAGCCGCCGCGCAGGAACACTAGCAGGAAGCGAGGCGAGGTGGCCGGCGTGGCGAATACCTTGCCCCCGAGGGTCAGCGCGGGCACGGTGGCAGCGAGGGTGAAAAGGAACTGGCGACGATCCATGGCGGACCTCAGCGGTAATTGAATTCGGGGGACGAGAGCAGGTAGGTGTTCCATTCCTGCTGCGACGTGGCCTGCGAGAGCGCGTCGCGCGTCTTCGGGCCGAGGAAGGGATCGATGGTCGCGTAGTAGGTCGGCGTGGTCAGCTGCGGGAAGCCGCCGCGGTGTTGCGAGCCGTCGTCGTTGAGGTCGAAGAGATGATTGGCGCCGCTGCCAATGGAGCGGGCGATCTCGAAACGTTTCGCCACCTGGCCCGAGCTGGTCCATTCCGAACTGGCCAACGGCCAGCCGTCCGGGGTGATGCGCCCGAACGGTGCCTGGCCCAACTGCTGCACCCAATTCACCAGCGGCCGCGGGTTTTCCACAGGCTTGCCGTCATAGGCCAGGCGCATGGCGGAGACCAGGAACTGGGTCGGATCCTTGTAACGCTTGCCCAGCGAAGCGGTGAAGTACTTCGAGGTCAGCATGGTTTTCATCACCTGCGCGATGTCGCCGTCCGTGTGCCGGAAGGTCTTCGCCATGGCCTCGATCAGCGCGGGCGGCGGGTCATCGGCCACGAAATACTTCGCCAGTCCCGTGGAGACGAATGTCGCGCACGCCGGCTGGTTCACGATGAGGTCCACGGCCTTCTCCACCTCGTCGAAGCCGCCGCCCTTGATCGTGTGGCCGAGCAGCACCTGGTCGCTGAAGTCATGCCGGTTGGGATTGAACTCGAACACGCCCTCCTGCAGGTAATACGGCTGCAGGTCGCGACGAATCCTGCGCGGCTGGCCGTCGAAGTTCACGCCCACGCCGGTCAGGATGTGCGCCAGGGCCTGCACATCGGCCTGCGTGTAACCCGAGCCCACGCCGAGTGTGTGCAGCTCCATGAGTTCGCGCGCATAGTTTTCGTTGATCTTGTCGCGTGCGTTCTGCGCGTTGTCGAGGTATTCGAGCATGGCCGGGCTCTTGAGCGTGGCCATGACCAGATCACGGAACTTGCCCAGAGCGTGCGGGCGAATCGTGTTTTGCGTGTAATCGGCCAGCAGCCAGCGCACACGCCCCTTGTCACGGAACACGCTGAAATGGTTCAGCCAGAACCACACCAGCTGCTCGCGCAGCTGGTTCTCGTCGTAGATGGCCTCGAGCAGTACGGCGGATTGCGCCTGCTGGGCGTATTCGTTGCCCTGCTTCTGCTGGGCCTTGCGCGCCTCCTGCTTGGCGTCGCCATCGGGCATGGCCTTGATGACCTGGGCCTGGTCACGCACCTGGGCCATCAGCACGGTCACGGGCGTCTTCACCGCGTCGAATCCGGCGATCCGGGCCTGGATCGCCGCCGGCAGCCCGTCACCCGACGGGTGAAGCTGGCGGTCGAGGAAGCGCCGCTTGCCCAGATCGCGAAAGCTGGCGAGGGTGGCCGAATCGGCGCCGAAAGTAACCCGATTGAGCCAATAGGCGTCTTCCTTCGGCAGTGCAGCGTCATCCGCCAGGACAGGCAGGGCGGCCAGGACCAGCAGGCAGGCGGCGAGCGATCGCATGAAACCTCCGTTACAGGGGTAACACTCCCAACGAACGGACAGGTTGCCCGAAGGTTTACGGCAGCGGTGCGCTCGTAAAAGCTTGCTTCAGGGGCGATATGGATTTGTAACGACCTCCGGCCTGCCGCGTCGCACGGTGACCTAGCTAGTCCTTTCGGCCAATAAGCTGCTCTACCAGTCCAAGGGTGCGGGTCGAATCGCGTAAAGTCGCCACTGGCGTCGGCCGCACTGCCGTCAAGCTCGGCCGCAGCCGACAGCTAAAAGGATCAGGAAGCCTTCCAATAACCTGCAGAAGCCAGGAGATTCGCTCATGGCCATCGAGAATGCCGGGAAAGGATCACGTTCAACATCCGTCGCCTTCGCGACAGCAGCTTTGGCCTGCTTCATCTACGCCGCGGTGGCTCTCCTGACGCTGCACTTTCTGCGGCCCGATTACGCACCGGCAACCAACTTCATCAGCAATTACGCCGTGGGTCGATATGGCTGGGTGATGACGATCTGGTTCCTCGCGATGAGCTGTGGCCTGTTGGCGCTCGTAGCGGGCCTCCATACCAGCGGCCTGCGCTCCATCACCGCCCGATTGGGGATGTTTCTGCTGCTCGTTGCCGCGATCGGGCTGGTGGTCTCGGCCGCGTTTCCCACGGATATCCCTGGCGCGCCGTCCACCCGGTCGGGAGCCATCCACGACCAGAGCTTCCTCGTGAATGTCGGAAGCATCTTCATCGCAAGCATTCTGCTATCGGCAAGTTTCGGAACCCACCCGGCGTGGCGCCCCTTTCGGCGAACCGCCTGGATGCTCACCTCCCTGATATTGGCCGGATTTGTCATCCAGTTCCTCACCCTGCACAAGGGGATGCCATATGGCCTCGCGAACCGGTTTTTCGTGCTGGTTCTGTTCGCGTGGCTGTTCGGTGTATCTCTTCGATTGCGATCGCAAACACCAGGCTGAAGCTCCAAAAATGCGACACCGCGGCTATCCGGATATCCGGAGCCGCAGATGCCGCCGGGCATTCCCTTCTGCCTCGCCGAGGAACCTTCCGGGTATGCCTGCGGCCGTATTGGGCGGCTTAGTTGCGCCTTAGCGCGAACCCCGTGAAAAGCGCGGAAAGGGGCGGGAAAGATCGTGGGTCTAGCGTCCACATCCACCTGCAACCACTGCGACCTCTCGATGAGCCTGCGCGACTGGACCATCCTCTGCGACTTCGACGGCACCATTTCCGTGGAAGACGTGATCGACTCCCTGCTGGATCGTTACGGGCGCCCGGGCTGGGAGGCACTGGAACGCGACTGGCGCGCCGGCCTCATCGGCTCCCGCGCATGTATGGGCGGACAGGTGGCGCTGCTCGACATGAGCGCGGAAGAACTGGACGCCGAACTCGCCAACGTGCGCATCGACCATGCGTTCCCCGCCTTCGTGGCGAGGGCCCGCGAACTGGACGTGCCCGTGCACATCGTGAGCGACGGCCTAGACTACGCCATCCATCGCATCCTGCGCCGCCATGGCCTGGACGATCTGCCCGTGGCGGCGAACCACCTGGCGCCGGGTACCCCGCCGCAGCGCTGGAGTTTCAGCTCGCCCTTCCAGGCCGAAGGCTGCGGCAGCGGCACCTGCAAATGCGCCTGCGTCGAGCGCAGCCGCGCATCCAACGGCCGCAAGACCCTCCTCATCGGCGACGGCGCGTCGGACTTCTGCGCCGCCGACCACGTCGACTACGTGTTCGCCAAGCACCGCCTGATCGAGCACTGCCGCGCCGCTGGTATCCCCTACATGCCCATCACCGGCTTCGAAGACGCGCTGGCGCTTCTGCCCGCGTTGCTCGATGGAACGCTGGAAGAACACCTCACGCTACCCGCCATCCAAGACAGCCTCGCCTGATTTACGGAACCCTCATGAACGTATTCGACAAGCACGCTTCCGCTGCCATCGACGACGCGCAGCTGCTGCGCGACGAAGCCCAGTACAGCTCCTTCGGCGACACCGTGCATTACGTGGACCCGCCGAAGATCTTCCGCCGCTGCGAAGGCAGCTGGATGTACGACACGGCGGACGTGCCCTTCCTCGACCTGCAGATGTGGTATTCCGCGGTCAATTTCGGTTACGGCAATCAGCGCCTGAACGATACGCTGAAGCGCCAGATCGACGTGCTGCCGCAGGTGGCCAGCCAGTACCTCCACGAGGGCCGCATCCAGCTCGCCAAGACCATTGCGCAAGACGTGGAAAGCAAGTTCGGGCGCAAGGGCCGCGTGCATTTCAACGTGGGCGGCGCGCAGGCCATCGAGGACTCGCTGAAGCTCGTCCGCAATGCGTCCAACGGCAAGAGCCTGATGTTCGCGTTCGAGGGCGGCTACCACGGCCGCACCCTGGGCGCCTCGTCCATCACCTCCAGTTACCGCTATCGCCGCCGCTTCGGCCACTTCGGCGAGCGCGCGATGTTCATTCCGTTCCCGTACCCGTTCCGCCGCCCGAAGGGCATGACGGCCGAGGAATACTCGGACGCCTGCGTGCGCCAGTTCGCGCGTCTGTTCGAGACCGAATACAACGGCGTGTGGGACCCGAAGGTGAACCAGGCGGAATATGCCGCGTTCTACGTGGAGCCGATCCAGGGCACTGGCGGCTACGTGATCCCGCCCATGAACTTCTTCCGTGACCTGAAGAATGTGCTGGACCAGTACGGCATCCTCATGGTGGTGGACGAGATCCAGATGGGCTTCTGGCGCACCGGCAAGCTCTGGTCGATCGAACATTTCGGCGTGACGCCCGACGTGCTCGTGTTCGGCAAGGCGCTCACCAACGGCCTCAATCCGCTGTCCGGCCTCTGGGCGCGCGAGGAACTGATCAATCCCGTGGTGTTCCCCCCGGGTTCCACGCACTCCACGTTCAACTCGAACCCGCTCGGTACGGCCGTGGGCCTGGAAGTCATCCGCATGGGCTACGAGCTGGACTACGAGACCAGCGTGCCGGCCAAGGGCGCCCATTTCCTCGATGGCCTGCGCGACCTGCAGAAGCGCCACAAGGAAATCGGCGACGTGGACGGCCTCGGTCTGGCGCTCCGTGCCGAGATCTGCACCGAGGACGGGTTCACGCCGAACAAGGCCCTGCTCGACCGCATGGTGGATATCGGCCTGGCCGGTGATCTCGAGCACAACGGCAAGAAGATTGGCCTCGTGCTGGATGTGGGCGGTTGGTACAAGAACGTGATCACGCTTGCGCCGTCGCTCGACATCACGCACGAGGAAATCGACTTGGCAATCGCCCTGCTCGACCAGCTGCTGACGCGCGCAAAGCGTGCCTGAAGCCGAGCGCGTCCACCGGAGGATGCACCATGAACGTCTCGCCACTCGCCGACCATGTCGGCGAACAGATCATAGCCATCGTGGCCCAGCAGACCCACGTGGAACCCGCATCGCTCGTTCCGGAGGCCACGCTCAAGGATTTAGGCATATCGTCCCTGGACGCCATCGAACTGATCTTCGAACTCGAGGAGCACTTCGACATACACTTTCCCGATGAGGGTGCGAACTTCGAGTCCGATTCCGTCGGACACCTGATAAGCGCCGTGCAGGCCGCACTGGCGGCGCGGCCGGACGGTACCGGGGCGGCGGTGTGAGTCCTGGTGCGCAAAGCGTCGTCGTCACCGGCATGGGTGCCGTCAGCCCGTTCGGCGAGGGCGCGGGCCCCCTGTGGCGGAACCTTCGGGAAGGGCGCAGCGCCATCGGACCGCTGCGTCACGCACAGGCCAGCCAGCTGCGGGTGAAGGTCGCGGCGCAGGTGCCGGAAAGCTTCGATCCGTCGATGTGGTTCGACGAGCGCGTTCTGCCCATGCTCGACCGAACCTCCCAGTTCGCCATGGTCGCCGCGCGTGAAGCCATTGCACAGTCGGGCATCGATTTCGGGTCGAACGGTATCGGGTCGCGCACGGCGGTGGTGATCGGTACGGGTGCGGGTGGCGAGACATCGCACGACGAGCAGTCGCAGCGACTCTACGCGGAACATGCGCCGAGGGTGCACCCGCTCACCATCGTGCGCATGATGGCGAATGCGCCGGCAAGCCAGATCAGCATCGCGCACGGCCTGCGCGGCCCCGCCTTCGGCGTGGCCAGCGCCTGCGCTTCGTCCAACCATGCGATAGCGCAGGCCGCCTTGCTGATTCGCGCGGGCCTTGCCGACGTGGCGATCGCCGGCGGCACGGAATCGTGCTTCACGTATGCCGCCCTCCGGGCATGGGAGGCGATGCGCGTACTTTCCGACGATACCTGCCGCCCCTTCAGCGCCAACCGCCGGGGCCTGGTACTCGGCGAAGGCGCCGGGGTCTTCGTGCTCGAATCCGCGGAACACGCGCACGCACGGGGCGCCGTGCCGTTGGCCGCGCTCGCCGGGGTGGGCATGAGTGCCGACGCCGGCGATATCGTGGCGCCGACCCCAGCCGGCGCCGCCGCGGCCATCACCCAAGCGCTGTCGGAGGCTCGGCTCAACGTCGAAGACATCGACTACATCAATGCCCACGGCACCGGCACGCAGGCAAATGACGTCAGCGAAACTCGCGCCATCCACCAGGTGTTCGGGTCGCACGCGCGACACCTCGCCGTGTCGTCCACCAAGTCGATGCACGGTCACGCGCTCGGGGCATCCGGTGCGCTGGAACTGGTCGCCGTGCTTGGTGCCATGACCGAAGGCGTCGTACCGCCTACCGCCAACCTCGACCAACCCGACCCCGCGTGCGACCTCGATTACGTGCCGCACACCGCGCGCGATTGGCCGGTTCGCGCGGCGCTGAGTCACTCCTTTGCGTTCGGCGGACTGAACGCCGTACTCGCATTGAAACGGATCTGAGTATTACAGCCATGCCGTTCTGCACCGCCCTGGAGCCCGTGTCGCTCGTCGAACACTTCCTGGAACATCCGCCCGAAGGGTTCACGGCCGGTCGCTCCGCGTCCGGCATGCCAACCTTCCACACGCGCTTCGACATACTCACCACGGCCGACGAAGCCTTGCGCCGGCGGATCACGTCGCTGCCGCTGTATCGCCTGTGGGGGCGTCTGCTCCAGTGGCGCGTGCGCTTCGCCGGCTGCACGGTCACCGAGTACGCACCCGTACCAGTGCGTCCCGCGGCGGACGAACTGGTGGCTGAACTGCTGGAAGCGCATGGCCGCGAGTGCCCGCTGCTTATCGTCAAGGACCTGGCTGTCGACTCGCCGCTGCTGAATGCCTCCGCGAACGCGAAGACGGGTGCCTTCGCAGCGGCCCTGGCCGCGCGCGGCTTCGTCATCCTCGAAGGCATGCCGCTGGCCTGGGTGCCGATCGACTTCGACTCCGTCGACGAGTACATCGCCCGGCTGTCGTCGAGCCGGCGTAAAGATGTCCGGCGCAAGCTGAAGGCACGGGACCGCGTGCAGGTGGAGGCATTGGCCACGGGCTCCGCGTACTTCGACGACGACGATGCGATCGACGAATGCTACGCGCTCTATCGCAACGTGCATGCGCAGAGCGAGATCCACTTCGATCTCCTCAGCAAGGCCTTCTTCACGGCCGTACTGCGCGACGCGCACAGCAACGGCGTCGTCTTCATGTACCGAAGCGCCGACGGTCTGATCGGCTGGAACCTCTGCTACGAATACGGCGGTATGCTGATCGACAAGTACATCGGTTTCGCCTACCCGCAGGCACGCGAGCACAACCTCTACGCCGTGAGCTGGATGCACAACCTGGAATATGCGCGCCAGCGCGGCTTGAGCCACTACGTAGCCGGATGGACGGACCCGGAAGTGAAGACGCGGCTCGGCGCGCGGCTCAGCTATACGCGACACGCCGTATACCTTCGCAACCCGGTGACAAGGATGCTGCTGCGCCGGTTCGCGCGTCACTTCGAAGGCGAGCCGTTGGCCAACGGTCGTGTGGGTGTCTGCGCATGAACCGCGTCACGGTCCTGGACATCGATCACTCGGTCATCCCGCCCGCCGAAAGTCTCGTGGTGCCGCTGGGCCATTGGCAGGAAGCCCTGCGCTTCGGTTGTTCGCTGCGTACCCTCAGGCGCTTCGAACTCGTGCTGGCGGAGCTCCCCCTGCGCGGCCCTGTACTGCTCGGCAGTGGCGACTTCCACCACCTCAGCTGGCCCCTGATCGCGCTGGTACCGGGCAGTGAAACGTTCCAGGTCGTCGTGCTCGACAACCATCCGGACAACATGCTGTTCCCGTTCGGCGTGCATTGCGGTTCGTGGGTGCGGCGGGTGGCCATGGTGCCCAGGGTCGCCCATGTGCACGTGCTGGGCATCACTTCCGGGGACATCGGCGCGGCCCACGCCTGGGAGAACTATCGCGCGCCGCTGCGCGACGGGCGGCTGACATACTGGAGCGTGGGCGTCGACGTTTCGTGGGCGGCCCGCTCCGGACTCGGCCACGCGTTCCGGGGGTTCGACAGCGCGGCGGCACTGATCGAGGCGTTCCGCGAATACCAGGCCCACCGCCCGCTACCGGCCTACCTTTCCATCGACAAGGATGTGTTCGCCGAAGACGTGGCCCGCACGAACTGGGACCAGGGCGTGTTCCGGCTCGAAGACGCACTCGCCATCATCGACAGCCTGCGCAGCGGGCTCGTGGGCAGCGACATCACCGGCGAGGTGTCCCACTACCGCTATCGCAGCCTGTGGAAACGCCTGCTCTCGGCCAGGGACGCACAGCCGCCTGTGGACACGGAGAAGCTGGCGTTGTGGCAGGCGCAACAGCAGCGGCTCAACGAGCGCCTGCTTGCGGCGATCGCGCAGCGCACGGAGACGTATCCGGCGTTTCAGCCTGCGTAAGGGCACGCTCGATCGCCTTGGCCACCCGCTCGAAGGTCGCTTCGTCCAGCCATGCGCTGTTGCTCAACGTAGCCGTGCATTGCGCGAACGTGCGCGCATGAGGTGTCGGCACCCGGGGCACGCGATCGGCGAGGTAGGTGTAGTCGGTCAATGCATGCACGAACAGCCGGCTGACACCGACACCGGCGCACCACAGGTCTCCCAGCACCACGTTGCAGCGTGCGGCGTCGGGAAAACGCAGCAGCAGGAAGGGCCAGCTTCCCTCGCTGCCTTCGCGCGGCAACAGCACCTCCAGGCCCTCGATCCGCCGCAGGCGGTCGATGCGCCGGGCCGCCCTCGCGCGGCGTTCGGCGAGGAAGCCGGGCCAGCGCGCTGCCGCCTTCGCCCCCACACCCTGGCGCCAGGTGCCCACGCGATGCATGGGAATGCGTGCGGGAAAGTCGTCCCCGACCGCAGCAACGGTGTCACCGCGCCGCAAGCGTCGCTTCAACGGCATGCCGTACGCGACGGTCAGGCCCACCGGACGATAGAGGGCCGCCAGACCGAGCAGTTCCAGGCTGCGCCGCCATTCCCAACGGCGGTCGTACGGCAGCATCGCCTCATGCGTGCGGCGCATCGCATCGCGAAGCGTCTCGTCCCGCGACACCAGAAGGCCACCTTCGTAGATCGACAAACCTTTGCCAGCCGCCAGGCTGAAGAAGCCGATGTCGCCGCGCAATCCGACGCTGTGCCCATGGTCGAGCGCGCCCAACGCCTGTGCGGCGTCTTCGATCACCCACGCACCCACGCGCCGGGCAATACGGCTTGCCGCATCCACATCGGCGACGAGCCCGGCGAGGTGCGTGGGCACCACTGCGAGCGTTTCTTCGTTGCAGATGGCGGACAGCTCGGTTTCGTCCATGTCGAAGTGGCCCGCGCGCGTATCGCAAAGTCGCAAGCGCAAACCCAGCGCGTGCACCGCGATCGCCACGAGGGGGCATGTGTACGCGGGCACCACCACGTCGCGGCGCTGTGGCGCGCGTTCGGATAGCGTGCGCAAGGCCACCATGAACGCGGCCGTGCCGGAGCAGGTCAACAGCAGGGGGGGCGTGCCGAGCTGCGCGGCGAGCGTCCCCGTCAGGTCGCTGGAGCCCGGCAGCAGATCGGCAAGACGGAGCGGCAGGCCATCGGTCGGGGGAACCTCGCGAAACGGTTGCCTGCGCATGGCACTCATCCGGCCGGGCCGGGCGCAACCACCAGCGTCTCCCGCTCCGCGGCGGCAAGGCACAGGATGCCGGCCACGATCGTGGCCGCGCCGAGTACGCGCGGCAAGGTCAACGGCTCGTGCAGCAACCACGCGGAAAGCAGCATCACGCTCACCACTTCCAGATGCGACGCCGCGAAGGCCGGGCCGATGGGTGCGTGGCGCAGCAAGGTCATCCAGGTGAAGAAGGCGCCGATGTAGCCGGCGACGGCCCCGTAGACCCACGGCTGCGCGAACACGCGCGCCAGCCAGGCGGCGTCCGCCGTCACCGGCAGCGCATGGCTGCCGGCCAGCTTGAACGACAGCTGCGCAAGCGTGTCGAACGCCATCAGCAGCAGGAATCCGAACAGGTAGAAGCGCCTCATCCGCCTGCCCCCACGATCGCGACGCCCAGGCTCACCAGCCCGATGCCGACGACGCGAAGCCCGGTGAGCTTCTCGCCAAACAGCCACCGGCCCGCGAGCATGATCGCCACGATGTTGATGGAACCCAGCAGCACGCCATCGGACAGCGGCACCAGCGAAAGGAAGGCGATCCACACGAGGAATTCGACCCCGTAGCAGCCGATGCCGAGCCAGATCCAGGGGCGCATGGCCATGGCGCGCCAATGCGCCAGACCTCCATCTTCCTCCGTCCCGCTTGCGGCGGCCTTGAATGCAAGCTGCCCCACCGTGTCGAACGCCACGTTGGCGATCCAGAGACCGAGAATCAGGGGCGTCATGATCGTCAGCCCGCCATCGCGGAAAGCGTCTGCGCGGGGGCAATCGTGTCGAAGAACCGCGCGGAGCGGTCGATCAGGGTGCGCCGTTGCTTGTCGATCGTGATCATGTGGTAGCTGTCGTCGAGCAGCAGCAACTCCGCGGGTGCGTTCACCTCGCGCAGCACCAGTTCGGCATTGCGCACGCTGGCGATGTCGTCGTTGCTCGCGTGCGCCACCAGGCAGGGTGAGGTCACGTCACGCAGTTGCCGGCGCACCTGTGCCGACAGCAGGTAAAGGTCGGCCAGGGAATGCCAGGGATTGCCGAGCAGCCCGGCCATCGTGCTGTCGCCGCTGCGCATCGCCGCGCTCACCTGTTCGCGAAGGCGCTCGTCGCGCAAGCCGTAGGGCGGCTGTTCGAGGAAGGCGCGGTTACGTCCGATGCCGAGACGCTTGAACATGGGCAGCAGAAACGAGAGGTTCGCCGTCCAGGGCACGCTCCAACCGTCGTAGCGAAAGGTGGCACCGTAGACGCCCACGCCGGCGATCTGCCCCGGGCGGTCGGCCGCCAGTTTCAGAGCGAGCAGCGCGCCCATCGAAAGGCCACCCACGAACAGCGTGTCGACCTTCGTCAGCATCGCGTCGGCCGCGCGCTGCACGCTGGCGTACCAGTCGCGCCAGCCGGTGGCCAGCAGGTCTTCCACGTCGCCGCAGTGGCCGGCCAGCTGCATGCCGTGGACGGTGAAGCCGGCCTTGTTCAGTCCCTTGCCGAGCATCCGCATTTCCGTAGGGGTGCCGGTCAGTCCATGGATCAGCAGGACGCCCCTGCTGTCGCCTTCGAGAAAGAATTCGGCTTGGCGGATCACGCGGCTACCTCGAATGGGATGTCACAAGGCTCGCACGCAGCCGTTTCATTCGCCTTTCGCATGAATCCGCGAATCCCCGGGGCCGAAGCGCACCATCACTCGCTCGCCCACGCGTGGCGTCAGCCCGCCGTCCAGGGCCAGCACGCACTCCACCGTGCGGCTATTGGCACGTACCTGGGGATCGTCCTCGAGGGAGGAAGGTCCCACTACCGTGCCGACGCGCAGCACACGAGCCGGCCACGGGTCGGTGTCCGCCGAGGCGTCCGCCGTCACGAGCGCCGACATGCCGGGATGTACCGCGTCGGCGTAGGCCTCGCTCAGCTCGGCGCGCACGATCCTCGCTGTGCGCGGCAGCAACACGAACAAGGGGCCGCCCTGCGGCGAGACGCTCGCGCCCGGCTGGGCGGTCACACGCAGCACGTCCGCATCCATCGGGGAACGTAACGTGCGGCGTGCAAGCTCGAAGCGTGCGGCGGCGAGCTTCTGCCCGGCGCCTGCGACCTCCGCACGCATGGCGGTCTGCTGCGCGGCGAGTTCGGTCGCCAACGCGCGCGCCTCGTCGGCGCTGTGGCCGTCGCCGGCACCGGCCCGCTCCGCCGCGGCGAGGCGCCCCGCACGCTCTTTCGCCGTGGCCAGCTTGTCGCCGAGGAGCTTCAGCTGCGCCTGCACCTGGTCCAGTTCCGCCTGTGCCGCCGCGACGGCAAGCGTGCCCGGCTCCAGATCCAGCGACGCCAGCGGCTGGCCGCGCCGCACGTGGTCGCCTTCATGCACGTTCACTTCCGCAAGGGTGCCCTCGCGGGGCATGCCCAGGCTCAGCAGGCCGCCTTCCACGTCGACGCGGCCACGGGCCACGGCCGCATAGGAAGGAGCAGGCGCCTGCGTTGGCGGAGTCTTGTCGTGATGGCTGTCGCAGCCCGCAAGGAGGGTCGTCGCAAACGCAAGCGCGGCCGCGTGGCGAAAGATGGAATGCGTCATGGAACCAGACCTTCCGTCGGGACACCTGGCGTGGTTTCGCGCCGGTCGTTGAGGATCCGTCCGTCCTCCATCGACAACACGCGGTCGGCGTGCCCGATGAGGCGCGGATCGTGGCTTACGCACAGCACGGTGGTGCCATGCACCCTGGCGATACGGTGCAGCATGTCGATGACGATCTGCCCGCTGGCGGCGTCGAGTGCGCTCGTCGGCTCGTCGGCGAACAGCAGGGCCGGCTCTTTCGACAACGCGCGAGCGATCGCCACGCGCTGCTTCTCGCCACCGGAAAGCTCCGCCGGCCTCAATGCCATGCGATGCGCGAGCCCCACTTCTTCGAGCGAACGCGCCGCGCGCTCGCGCGCCTCGCGCCGAGGGACGCCCAGGTAGTGCAGCGGCAACTCCACCTGCTCGCGCGCGGTCAGCGCGGGAAAAAGATTGAAGCCCTGGAAAACGAAACCGGTGTGCAGCAACCGGAAGCGCTCCAGGGCCCTCGGATCCAGATCGTCCAGCCGCTGGTCCAGCGCGAACACACGGCCGGTGTCCACCCTCTGCAAGCCGCTGAGGATGGCGAGCAACGTACTCTTGCCGCAGCCGGACGGCCCGGAGATCAAGGTCAATTCGCCCGCCCGCACCGATAGCGACAAACCGTCGAGCACCGGCGTGCGCACCTTGCCGGACATGAATGCCTTGCCGATGTCTTCGGCCCGAAGTGTCACGCGGGTGGCGGAGGTGGTGGGCATCATCGCAGCAGACTCGCCGGATCGGCGTGGCGAAGGCTGCGAATCGCCGCGAGCCCGGAAACCGTGGTGAGTCCCATCGTCAACACCGCGCACGCGAGCGCGACCGGCACGTCCAGCACCACCGGCACATCCTGTCCCCGCGCGAGGGCGAGCAACGCGGCGCCAAACACACTGGCGCAGAGCAGCCCGCACACACCGACCCAGGTTGCCTGCTCCAGCACCACCCAGCGGAGGGCCCGCATACCCACGCCCAGGGCGTTGAGCGTGGCGTATTCGCGCACCGAACCGGCCACGGCGGCTACCAGGGTCTGGCTGGTGATGATCGCCCCCACCACGAACACGACGCCCGCGAGAAAGAGCACTCCGGCGCCCGCGCCGGTGTCCAGCATCCAGTAGAGCACCGAGCGGCGAGCGAAGGCGGAAGCGGTCCACACCTCGTAGCGGTCGAACCCGCGGGCTCCGGAGATTCGCCGCGCCACCGCGTCGGCCGCGGCGGGGTCGTGCAGCCGGGCAACGAGGTAGGTCGGGCGGTCGCGATCGGCGGGGTCCGTATCGAGCACGCGAGCGGTATCCAACGAGGCGACGACATTCACGCCGCCGAGCGCACGCAAGCCGCTGCTCGCGCCCACGACACGTACCCGATAGCTGTTGATCGTGGCGCTGTCTCCCACCCTGACGCCGAGCTTGTCCATATCGGCCTGGTCGACGATCACGGCATCGGGCTCTCGCAACCGCATGCGCAATGCGGGCGGCAGTACACGCGCGAACACGAGCCCGTCGGGACGCGGGTCGACGCCCGAGACGTACACCGATTCGCCGCCCGTGCCCGACTGGCCGCGCCAGTCGGCGTCGACCCAGAGGAAGGGTTCGACGCGCTCGACCGCGGGATCCATGAGCAGGCGCCCCTCCACGTTCGGGTCGATGGACCGCCCCAGGCTGACGCTTTGCGTACCTGGATAGCCCACCCAGAGGTCCGCCGCCGAGCCCGTGACGTAAATGCTCGCGCTGCTGAAGATGCCCAGCACCAGGGCAGCCTGCAACAGCTGCAACAGGCCCGCGAAGCCCACCGCGAGGATCGCCGGCAGAAAGCGGCGCCATTCGTGCACGAGCGTCTTGCGCGCCAGGGCGACCATCAGTGCCGGTCCTCCGTGGTCGCGCTATCCACGGATGGGAGCGGTGCGCCGCCAAGTGCCTTGAACAGCGACACGAACGCGAGATCACGTCCGGCCTGTGCCTGCACGAGCGCCAGCGATGCCTCGTCGTGTGCGATGGCGCTTTCGATCTCCTCGTCCGCACCGGCGAGATGTAACGCGGCACGTTTCGCCACCGCGCTGTCGGCGTGCGCGAGCGCCACCGTCGCTTCGGTGCACTGCCGTTCCTGCTCGCCTTGCCGTTGCAGGCGTCCGAGCGCGGTTTCCACGTCGGCCACGCCTTCCAGCACCGATTGCCGGTACGCCAGCACACTCGCCTGCAATTCGTGCCGCTTCGCATCCTCCTGTGCCGCCCGCATGCCCCAGTCGAACAGCGGAATGTCGATCAGCGGGCCGATGGAAGCAACCGGGCTGGCTCCCCCACCACGGCTCGACTGCAAGCTGGCCGACCAGGTCAGCGAGCCGCCGATGGCAACGCGCGGATAGCGATCGGCGTGAGCGATGCCGGCGGCACCGGCGGCGCGCAACACATCGGCCTCGGCATGCCTGATTTCCGGCCGCGAACGGAGCAGGTCGGCAGGAGCGGCTTGCAGGCTCCATGCACCCAGCGTGGGAAGCGGCCCAGTAGTCATCCAGGCCGGGTCCGGCTCCGCCGTGCCGAGCAGGACGGCCAGGCGCTGTGCGTTCGCGTCCATCGTCTCGCGCGGTTCGAGCATGGCCGCGTCCGCCTGCGCGAGCGCGGCGACGGCCCTTTGCACGCTTTCCGCGCCTGCGAGCCGCAGGCGCTCGCGAACCTGCACCAGATCGAGTTGGTGCTGGCGGGCATCGCGTATCTGCTGCAACCATTGCAACTGTTGCTGCGCGGCGCGCAGTTGCAGCCAGTCGCGCACCACCTCGGCCACAAGGGAAACCCTGGCGCCCTGGAGATCCGCCGCCGCCGCATCGAGATCGCCCTGGGCAGCGCGGCGCAAGGCCGTGCCACGGCCGAAGAGATCCAGCTCCCAGACAGCGTCGAATCCGGCCACGAAATACGAGGCCCTGGCATCCGGGGCGTCCACGTCCTCGGTTTTCGCGTGCAGCTGCGGCAGGAGGGCCGAACTGGCCACGCCATGCAGCGCCCGCGCCGCGCGCACGCGTTCCGCCGCCTGCGCCACATCGAGGTTGTTGGCCAGCGCGCGATCCACCAGCGCGTCCAGGGAGGGGTCGGCGAAGCTGTGCCACCAGCCGCGAAGGTCGACGGGCGCGCCTGCGGGAGCGTCGGCCACGGGGTGCCGCCACTCGCCGGGAACGGGTGCGTGGAGATCGGGCAGTGGCTGGCTGGCGCAACCGGCCAAGCCTGCCCCGACCAGCAGGGCGAAGACCAGGTATCTGGCCATGGGGTGAATGCCGCCGCAAGAACGTGGGTCGCAAGATTGTGGCGGGCCTACCTTTCAGAATGGTTCCGGCTACCCTGAGGCCATGCAACCCGAAGACCTGCAAAGCCTCGTCACTACCGCGATGCCCTATGGGAAATACAAGGGACGCCTTATCGCGGACCTTCCGGGCGCGTACCTGGCCTGGTACGCGCGCAAGGGCTTCCCGCCCGGCCGCCTCGGCAGCCTGCTCGCGCTCGCACTGGAACTCGATCACAACGGCCTGAAGCGGCTGCTCGACCCCTTGCGGCCGAAGTAGCCCCACGCGAAATCTCCATTGCCCGATCGGCAAGGATCGCGCCGCAAATCAGCATATGGCCGATACGCCCCGCACGCCCGCACAGCGACGCTGACGGCGGGCGGATGGCGTCGTGTCGGCCAGCCACCGTCCGGACGGAACCGTCCCGAACGGCCGCGCATCCATGACATCGAGGAAGTCCTCATGAAGAGCACCAGCAAAGCACTGCTCGTCGGTTTGATCGTCCTTTCCGGCAGCGCCAGCGCCGTGGCGAAGAACGGCGATCCCGTTCCCGGAACGTATCTCATGGCACGCAGCGGCGCCGCCAACACAGACAAGAACTACGAGGGCGAAGACGAGGACATCACCGGCAAGCTGCAACAGGTGTCGGCGCTGTGCAAGGACATCAAGCCGAAGGACGTGGACGCCGACAGCGTGAAGAAATTCGTGCAGAGCGACAAGACGCGAAAGTGGGGAGACGGCCCCACGTGGTGGATCGCGCGCGTGTCCACGGCCACCGGTCTCGGCGCCAAGGTGGTCGAGGACGCCCAGCCGGGCAACCCCAACCACTGCCTCATCAGTGGATTGAAGGTGTCGCAGATCAAGGGTATCTGGACGGAATCCCCCGAGCCCTGATGTCTAATCTGTCCCAGGGGGCACGCCGGGCCTGCCCAGCCAACCGAGGGCCCGGCGCATCCATACGCCCACCGGGTTCGGGTTCCATGTAAGCGTGGCCACGCTTTCCGCCGGCATGGTGTACTCGAAGCGCGTCTGTCCCTGCGCCACGGAGACGGTACGCGCCTCTTTCCGGATGTTCACCATGACCAGAACGACGGAGTCGTCGGACACATTCTGGAAGGCGACATTGGCGATGCCCTTGTCGGCGTCGGTGTCGGTAGATCGCACCCGGAAAGCACCCGGCAACACGAATCGGCTGAAGTGGGCCAATGCATAGTATTCGTCCGTGCGGGTCACCTCGCCGGACACCGAATCGATGGTGATCACGCCATTGCACAGGGTGCACCCGCCGAAGTGCGGGCCGTGGTTCTCGTCGAGGGCAAGGTTCCAGTAGATCACCCCTCGCGCCCACTGACGCATGCCGGTCACCAGCAGGTTGCGTGCCGCCCAGAGCAGTTCGCCATTCATGTTCAACGACCAGTCGCCACCGGAGCACTCGGTGATATAGGCGTCCTTGTCGGGATGCTCGCGGTGCACGCGCCCCTGTGCGTGCTGGCTTCCCTCATAGCAATGCCAGGCCACGCCGTCGACGTAAGGCGCGGCGGCAGGGTCGCCGAGCACCGCCAGCGGCTGTTCGGGATGGCTCCAGTTGTGGTCCCAGTCGAGGATGCGCGTCCGCTGCTTGCGCTTCGCGAGTTTGGGCCCGAGGTAGTTCGCGATGATGCGCGCCCGTGTCGCCGCGCCCATGAGCATGCCCGGATAACTGATCGGCGAAAACGCCGGCTCGTTCTGCAAGGTGAGCGCGAAGATGGGAATGCCGTGACTGCGATAGGTGTCGACGTACTTGATGAGGTAGTCCGCGAATGCGCTCTCGTACTCGGGCAGCAGTTCGCCGCCGATCAGGTTCTGGCTGTCCTTCATCCAGGCGGGTGCGCTCCACGGCGATGCGACGATGAGAAGGCCGGGGTTTACCGCCAGCACGTCCCGCACCGTCGGAATCAGGTCACGCAGGTTGGCCGCGACGTTGAAGTAGCGCAGTTCCTGGTCCGATTCCCCGAAGGGAATGTCGTCGAGGGTGTAGAGGTTCAACGAGAAGTCCGACGCGCCGATGGTCAGGCGCATCATGTTGAAATTGAGACCGGGCGGCGGCCCGTACAACTCACGAAGGAGGGCCTGTCGGTGCGACTCGTCGAGCCGGTTGCGGATCAGCCACGCCGAAGCATCCGTCATCGCCGCCCCGAAGCCGGTGACGGTCTGGTACCTGGCGTCGACATCGATGGCGATGTCGACGGGCGCATCGCCCCGTGCGGCCATCGCCAGGTGTGGCTGCGGCGCCAGCCGGAGCTTGCCGCCCGTGGTGCTCAGCCAGACCTCCACCACGGGCATGATGGGCGCGACGTCGGCCGCTTGCGCGGCCGCCAACCGTTCCTGCTCGTAACGCGGCGCGCTGAGGGCCGCCAGCGTCAGTAGCGACATCAGCGCAATGAAAACGGCCGCAACCCTTTCGGAACTCCGTTCCAGCTCATCCATGGCGGCGACCGTCCCTGCCGCATGCGTTGTGGTTCGACGAAGTCACGAAGCGTCGGAATGCCTATGTCTGGCCGGATGGACCGGCGCCAGCATAGCTAACCTTGCGCCGCGACCCCAACACGCGGGAGCCTGAGACGGAAGCAGACCTCGGACGAAAGGTTTTCGGCGCGAAGCGTTCCGCCGTGCGCGCGCACGAACTGGTCCGCGATGTAGAGCCCGAGACCGAGTCCCTTGCTTGGATGGAAGCTGCCCTTGAACGGCTCGAAGAGGCGGCCGAGCACCGGCTCCGGAATCCTGCCCGCGTTGCGCACGGAAACCTCCAGCCAGTCCTTGTCCACACCTTCTGCAGCCACGTTCACCTCGCCCGCTTCGCCGTGCTGGACGGCGTTGCCGATGAGGTTGGACACGGCCTGCGCGATCCTTACGACGTCGAAGACGCCGTGCAGGTTGCCGCAGATCGACAGGCCGATGGGAAGACCGTCGTGCGCGCGGCGCATCTCGGCCACAACGTCCTCGCACACCTGGCCCAGGTCGCCTTTCTGGAAGTCCATCTTCAGGACGGAGGACCGGATGCGGGAGAAATCGAGCAGCTGCTCGATCATTCGCGCCATGCGACCGGCGCTGGTCATCACGTGCGAGGCTGTGCGCGCGAGCGGCGTGCCGTCCGCTTCCTCCACCAGCCGCTCGGCGCAGAGGCTGATCGCCGACAGCGGCGTGCGCAGGTCGTGGGTAAGCACCGCGATCATCGTTTCGTTGAGCTGAAGCGAGCGCTCGAGCCGCTCGTTGCGTTCCTTGAGTTCGAGCCGCTGGCGATGCAACTGGATGAACACGTTCACCTTGCCCAGCAACACGCGAGGATCGAGGGGCTTGTGCAGGAAATCCACCGCTCCGGCGTCATATCCCTTGAACGAGCGTGCCGGGTCATTCGGCGACGCGGTGAGGAAGATGATGGGCACGTGGCGCGTGCGCGACGAGCCGCGCATGAATTCGGCCAGCGCGAAGCCATCCATTTCGGGCATCTGCACGTCGAGCAATGCCAGGGCCACATCGTGCCGAAGCAGGAGTTCCAGCGCCTCGGCGCCCGAACCGGCCTTCAGGATATCGACGCCGTCCTGCGCCAGCAGCGCCTCCAGCGCGACGAGGTTTTGCGGCACGTCGTCGACGATGAGGATATGCGTTTCCGGCGCGCCGGCGGGCGACACGGATACGATGTCAGGAGCGAGGCTCATGCGGGGCTTCCCTTGAGGCGTTCACACATCTCGCCGAGGCGAAGGACCGCGTCGGCCCCCGCATGGGCCAGCGCGGCGTTGGGCATGGCGGGGGCTGCGGCTTCGACAGGGCACTGTATCCAGGCCTTGCCGCCTGCCGCGCGAACGGCGGCGACACCTTCGCTGCCGTCGGAACTGGCGCCGGTGAGCAGGATCGCGAGCAGGCCCCTGTCGTAAACGGCCGCCGCGGACTCGAAGAGCACGTCGATCGACGGACGCGAGAAGAGCACCGGCTCATCCATCGACAGCGCCAGGGCGTCCCTGCTCTCCACCAGCAGGTGGTAGTCAGGCGGCGCGAAATACACGTGGCCCGGCCGAACCGGCTGCTTGTCGTCGGCCTCCAGCACGGGCAACGCGCAGTACCCTCCGAGGAGTTCCGGAATGCCGCTGGGACGATCCTTGGGCACGTGCAGCACGACAAACACCGGCGCCTGGAACGACCCGGGGAGGCTGCCGAGCATGGTCTGCAGTGCGGCCACGCCGCCGGCGGAAGCGCCGATGACCAGCGCTTCCAAAGGGCTGGGCCATGCCATGTCCGCGCTCACGGCGCCACCTTCCGGTAAATGCGCTGGTTCGCCACGAAGGGTTCGAAGGCATCGGCATGGGCGCCGAACTGAAGCGATTCCTTTCCGCCCAGCCCGAGGAAGCCCCTGCGCACGAGCGCTTCGCGGAACAGTCCCACGGCCCGGTCCTGTAGTTCGCGATTGAAGTAGATGAGCACGTTGCGACACGACACCAGGTGCACTTCGGAGAACACGGAATCCGTCGCCAGGCTGTGGTCGGCGAAGACCATCTGCTTCTTCAGCCGGCGGTCGAACATCGCGTTGCCGTAAGCGGAGGTGTAGTAGTCGGACAGCGAACCGCGCCCGCCCGCGGCGAGGTAATTACGGCTGAAAAGCGGCATCCGGTCGGCGGCGAAGGTACCGTGTTCCGCCTTCGCCAGCGCTTCCGGATTGATGTCCGTGGCGTAGATCACGGACCGGTCGAGCAGGTCCTCCTCCGCGAGCAGGATGGCCAGCGACCACACTTCTTCGCCGCTGCTGCAACCGGCCACCCATACCTTGATCGACGGATAGGTTTTCAGCACCGGCAGTACCTGCTCGCGCAGGCCGAGGAAATACGCCGGATCGCGGAACATTTCCGAAACCTGCACGGTGAAGTACTGCATGGCGTCGGCGAAGAACGCAGGCTCGTGCAGGATGCGATGTTGCAGGTCGCTCATGCGTTCGCAGTCGAACCGCCCCATGGCATGGCGCATGCGCCGCCGCAGCGAGCTCATGGCGTATCCGCGGAAGTCGTAGTGGTAGCGCATGTACACGGCATCGAGCAGAAGCTTCAGCTCGATGTCGAACAGTTCGGTGGCGTCGTCGGTCATCTCCGCGAACACCATACGCGACAGAGCGACACCAGCTTGTCGATGTCGATCGGCTTGGCCATGTAATCGTTGGCACCTGCCTGCAGGCACGACTCCCGGTCGTCGGCCATGGCCTTCGCGGTCAGCGCGATGATGGGGAGGTTCTTCCAGCGCGGGTCGGCACGAATGTGCCGCATGGCGGTCAGGCCGTCCATCTCCGGCATCATCACGTCCATCAGCACGAGGTCGGGCTCGTTGGCAGTCAGCCGTTCCAGGGCTTCCACGCCGTTGCGCGCGATGTCCAGCTTCACGCCCAGCGGTTCCAGCACGCTCGTGAGCGCGAAGACGTTGCGCACGTCGTCCTCGGCGAGGAGCACAGTGCGGCCGTCGAGCATGGCGTCGCGCTGGCGTGCCTCCTTGAGCAGGCGCTGCTGGTCGGAAGGCAGCGAGGCCTCGACACTGTGCAGGAAGAGCGTTACTTCGTCGAGCAGACGCTCGGGCGAGCGGGCGCCCTTGATGATGATGCTCTTCGAATGGCGGCGCAGCTTCTGTTCCTCGTCCCGCGTGAGCGAGCGCCCGGTGTAGACGATGACCGGCGGGAAGGCGAAGGCGTCGCTGCCGGCCATGCGTTCGAGCAGGTCGTAACCCGTGCCGTCGGGAAGGGCCAGATCGGTCACCATGCAGTCGAACGTGGACGTCGTGAGTTCGCGCAGTGCGGCATCGATGGTGCCCACCGCGACGATCTCGTGCTGGTGGCTCGCCAGCAGGAGCTTCAGGTTGGCGCGGAGCTGCTCGTCGTCTTCGACGATGAGCAGGCGCCGCACCACGCGCTGATGCTGTTCCTCCAGCTGGCGGATGGCAGCGGCAAGCTTGTCGCGGCTCGCCGGCTTCAGCAGGTAGCCGACGGCGCCGAGCTCAAGGGACACCTGCGAGCGCTCCATCGCCGACACCACGTGCACGGGCACATGCCGCGTGGCCGGGTCGCGCTTCAGGCGTTCGAGCACGCTGAGTCCGGAAACGTCCGGCAAGCCGATGTCGAGCAGGATGCCGCTCGGTCCCATGTCGGCGGCGAGCCGCAGCGCCTCGTCGGCCGTGCCGGCCACGACGCAGTCGAAATCCAGCTCGTGCGCCAGTCCCACCAGCGCTTCGGCGAACACGGGATCGTCTTCCACGGCGAGGATCAACCTGCCAGGCCGTGAACGCCCTGCGCGGTCGTCGGGCACGAGCGAGGCCGGCTCCGATGCCGGAGCGACTGCGGACACGGCGGTTTCGCTCGGGCCGGAGACCGGCACGGGCGGCGTCGCGACCGGCGACACCGCGCGCGGTGCCACATCGTCGGCCGGCGGCTCCAGCGGCACGTCGAGCGTGAAGCAGCTGCCGCGCCCAGGCTCGCTCGCCACCGTGATGTCGCCGCCCATGCGCCGCGCGAGGTCGCGCGAGATGGAAAGCCCGAGCCCGGTGCCGCCGAAACGACGGCTGGTGCTGCCGTCAGCCTGGCGGAAAGCCTCGAAGATCACTTCGGTCTGGTCGGCCGGAATACCGATGCCGGTGTCGCACACCACGAAACGAATGCGATTGCCCGCACCTTCGATACGCAGCGATATCTGGCCCACCTCGGTGAACTTCAGGGCGTTGGCGAGCAGATTCTTCAGGATCTGCTGAAGGCGCTGCATGTCGCCGGTCAGCTCGTCGGGCGCGCCCACCGCCTGCTCGATGACGAGGCCCAGCCTCTTCTCGCGGCAGAGCGGCTCGAACGTTTCGCGCAGACGCTGCATCACCGCCGGTATGGCCACAGGTTCGGCGGCGAACTCGACGTGGCCTGCCTCGATCTTGGACAGGTCGAGGATGTCGTTGATCAGCGCCAGCAGGTCGTTGTTGGACGCGTGGATGGCCTGGGCGTACTTCACCTGTTCCTCGGTGAGCGTGCCGGACTTGTTGTCGGCGAGCAGCTTGGCGAGGATCAGCGAACTGTTCAGCGGCGTTCTGAGTTCGTGCGACATGTTCGCCAGGAACTCGGACTTGTAGCGGCTGGTGGCCTCGAGCGAGCGGGCGTTGCGGGTGAGTTCCGTCTGGGCCCGGATCAGGGCCTGCCGCTGCGCCTCTAGTTCGTGCGTACGCTCTTCGAGCTGCACGTTGGTCTGCTCCAGTTCGGCCTGCTGCGCTTCCAGCGAGGCCTGAGACTGTTGCAGTCCGCGGCTCTGCTCTTCGAGTTCCTCGTTGGCCACACGCAGTTCTTCCTGCTGCGTCTGCAGTTCCTCGCTCTGACGCTGCGTTTCCTCGAGCAACTCGGCCTGGCGTTGGCGGAAGAGCGCGGTGCGCATCGCTATCCCGACCACTTCCGCACTCTGTTCCAGGAGCGCCTCGCGGGCGAGGTAAGGATCGTCGGCGTCGAGCAGACCGAGTTCGATCGCCCCCATCGGCACGCCGTCGGCCGTGACGGGCATGAGCAGTACTTCCACGGGCTTGCCCTGCCCCAGCGTGGAGGCGAGCGGCAGATAGTCGCCGGGCAGGTTGTCGAGGCGGCGAACGCCGTTCTGTGCCAGCGCTTCGCCCAGCAGCCCTTCGTGCAAGGGCAACGACTTCGGCTGGCCACCGTGCAATGCCATGCCTCCCGCGAGCACCAGCCGGTCGCCCTCCACTCGGTACAGGGCGCCCACGACAGCGCCGACCCGAGCGGCAAGCGCGCGCACGGCGTTCGCTGCCACGGTCTGCGGCGTCTGCTCGCCGCGCAAGGCCGCGGCCAGGGCCGTCTGGCCTTCCTGCAACCACAACAGGCGGGTGGCACCTTCGCGAGCCCGCAAGGCCTGCCACACCACAGCCGCCATGGCCCAGGCCGAAATCACGCCGATGAACCGGTTGACGAACGAGTAACCGGACCTCGCGCCGTCAGGCGACAGTTTCATGCCGAGGATCACGAACGCTGTGGCGACGGCGGCGGTCATGAAGGGCAAGGCAAGGCGGCGCTGGAAGAGCGTCAGCCCCACCGCAATGAAATAGAGGCACCAGACCGCGTAGCCCAGGGGCGTAACGGCGTCCGCCACGAGGGTCGACAGCAAAATGAGCGCTACGGTGGCAAGGACGACACCGTCACGCGTCCGGAGATGGGAATCCATGGTCTTCGCTGGCTGAAGGCAACCGTGAATTTAAGCCCAGCGGCATGTGAAGACCTTGTGGATGAGCGGGCCGGCGCTGCGCCGCCGGCCCGGATCGATCAGATGGTCTCCAGTTCCGCCCGCACTTCCGCCGACAGGACCAGCTCCGCCGAGGCGAGGTTCTCGCGAAGATGTCCCACGGAAGAGGTGCCGGGGATCAGCAGGATGTTCGGCGAACGTTGCAGCAGCCATGCGAGCGCCACCTGCATGGGCGTGGCGCCCAGCTTTGCCGCCACGGCGTTGAGCGCGTCCGACTGCAGCGGCGAGAAACCGCCGAGGGGGAAGAACGGCACGTAGGCGATCCCCAGACCGTTCAACGCGTCGATCATGGCGTCGTCGCCACGCTGCACCAGGTTGTACTGGTTCTGCACACAGACCACCGGCGCGATGGCCTGGGCTTCCTTCACCTGGGTCAGGGTGGCGTTGCTGAGGCCGAGATGACGGATGAGCCCCTTCTCGCGTAGCGCGGCCAGCGTGGCGAACTGCGCTTCGATGGAGCCTTCCTTGGGCGCGTGGATATCGCCCATGAGCCGGAGGTTCACCACGTCCAGCACG
This sequence comes from Luteibacter jiangsuensis, assembly GCF_011742555.1. GTDB lineage: Bacteria > Pseudomonadota > Gammaproteobacteria > Xanthomonadales > Rhodanobacteraceae > Luteibacter > Luteibacter jiangsuensis. The sequence continues at coordinate 282,449 of NZ_JAAQQR010000003.1, read as the reverse complement.
TCGACCCCGAGGTTGCGCAGGTTGTCGTGGACAGCCTGTTCCAGTTGATGCGGCTCGAGGGCCGGCAACCACGAGGCGTCGTCGCCGCGAACCGCTCCCACCTTCGTCACGATGGTCAGCTCTTTCGGATAGGGGGCGAGCGCCTCGCGAATGATCCGGTTGGTGACGTGCGGGCCATAGAAGTCGCTGGTGTCGATGTGGTTCACGCCGGCGGCGATGGCCTCGCGGAGCACGGCCAGGGCACCCGCGTGATCCTTCGGCGGCCCGAACACCTGGGGCCCGGCCAGCTGCATGGCGCCATAGCCCATGCGATTCACGGCGCGGTCGCCGAGGGTGTACGTACCCGCCTTGCTCAAGCTGCTCATGTGCGTCTCCAGAAGATGATGTGGGTTGGACGCCACAGAGGATAGGGATTGACCCGTCGCTCGATAATCCGGTGGAATCGGCACGGGTTGTACGGAATACCGAACAATGAACGCCGATCCCCAGGACCTTCTCGCCTTCCTCTCCGTCCTGCGCGCCGGGGGCTTCCGCGAAGCCGCGCGCACAGGGGACATGTCGGCTTCCAGCCTGAGCGAGGCCGTGCGCCGTCTGGAAACTCGCCTGGGCGTGCGACTGCTCCATCGCACCACCCGCAGTGTGCGGCCGACGGAAGTGGGGGCGCGGCTGGCGGAACGCCTGGTACCGGCCCTCGGCGAGGTGGAGGCGGCGCTCGACGTGGTGAACCTCTATCGCGACCGCCCCGCCGGCACCCTGCGCATCAACGTGCCCGCCAACATCGCACGCACGGTGCTCGCGCCCATCGCCGTCCCTTTCCTCCGGCGATATCCCGACGTACGGCTGGAGGTGGTGGTGGAAGACAGCTTCGTCGATCTCATCGCGGCCGGCTGCGACGCGGGTATCCGCTATGACGAACGCCTGGAGCAGGACATGATCGCCCTGCCCATCGGGCCGCGCGCGCAACGCCTGATCACCGCGGCGGCGCCTTCATACCTGGCGGCACACGGCGTCCCGCGGCATCCGCGCGACCTGCTGCAACATGCCTGCCTGCGCGGCCAGTTCTCCGGCGGCGCAACGCCGCCATGGGAGTTCGAGCGCGACGGCGAGGTGATCCGTGTCGATGCGCCCGGCCCGTTGCTCGTGCGCACCGGCGCGGCATTCGACCTCGCCGTGCAGGCCGCCGTGGCGGGCCTGGGCATCGTCCACCTGTTCGACGACTGGCTGGCGCCGGAGGTGGCCAGCGGCGCGCTGGTGACCGTGCTGGACGACTGGTGCCAGACGTTCGAAGGGGCCTTCCTCTACTATCCGGGCCGCAAGCACCTTCCCTCGCCCTTGCGTGCGTTCGTGGAATTCGTCCGGTCGGGCACGCTCGACGCCGGCGACGGGAAAGCGAACGCCACCGCGCGCTAGCACGCGCGCCAGTTCGGCGATCAGCCCGGCGGCTTCGCGCGAGACTTTCGGGCCTTGGGGCTCTTTGGCCGCTTTCCGATGCTTGCCGCCGTCTGGCCCGTAGCGGTCACGGCGGCCTTGCCTTCGCCCAGCCGCTCCAGCCAGGACAGGTCGTCGATGTAGGAAAGAAAATGGCGGAGGTAGCCCGGCGCGGTCTCGCGCATCAGGGCCATCGACCGGTGCACGAGTGCGCTGGAATTGAGCGGGCCCGCGTTCTCGGGGGTGTCTTCGAGCGACTGCCGAAGCTGGCTCTCGGCGCGGACGCGCGACCAGATCTTCTGGAACTCGCCCAACGCCGGCAGCTCGGGGTACGCGGAGGCCTGTGCCGAGCCGGCGAGTTCGTCGACGAGACGGCCGAGCGGGCCGCGTGGCCGCTCCGCGCACGTGCCGGCCTTGTCCTGCTCACGGGCCATGGGACGTCGCGGCGGTGTCGGAAGGCTTCGGGATGGGCGCGATCTCGACGCGACGGTTTTTCGCGCGGCCTTCTTCGTTCTGGTTCGAGTCCACCGGCTGCTGCGAACCGAACGCGGCCGCGAACACGGAAGACGCCGGCACGCCTTCGGCGACGAGGGCGCGGGTCACCGTGAGCGCACGCTCGGCGGAGAGTTCCCAGTTGTCGGCGAAGTGCCGGTTGCCGTCGTGCACCTGCTGGTCGTCGGTGAATCCGCTGATCATCAGGATCTCGTCGCGCGACGTGAGGTAGCGTGTCAGCGGACCGGCCAGGCTCTTCAACAGCTCTCGGCCTTCCGGTTGGAGCTGGTCGGAGTTCAACGCGAAGAGCACGTTGCCGCGAATGCCGATACGCCCGTCCACCAGCGTGACCCGGCCCGCTGCCAGCGGTGCGGCCAGGGCCTGTTCCAGCGACGTGCGGCGCTGCTGCTCGGCCTGTCGCTGCTTCACTTCCTCGTCCAGGCGGTGCGACAGCTGCAGCTGCACGCCGATCACGCCCACGAGGATGAGCACGAACGTGCCCAGCAGCACCGACATCAGATCGCCGAAGGCTGCCCAGATGGGTACGCCGGCCTCACCTTCCATCTCCAGTTCGTCGCTCATGCCGCGTCGGTTCCTGCCGTCTCGGGACGGCTGCCGAGTCGCTGCATGTCTTCGATGATCTGCTTCTGCGACAGCACGCTGAGATCGACCACCTCGCGCGCCTGCGCCACGTAGTACGCAAGCTGTTCGTCGCTGCGCGCCAGCGAGGCGTCGAGCGCGCCGGCGATGCGGTCCAGGCGCTCCATGAGAGACTCGTTGGACTTGCCGAAGGCCTCGACGGCCGCGCCGAAGCTCTCGCCGAGGTTCGCCACCTCGGTGGCGCTGCCCGTGATGCCGGCAGCGATGTTCGCGAGCTTGCCGGTTTCGGCCTCCACCTGCTCCGCGAAACGCGAGCCCACGCGGTCGAGCAGATCGGCCGAGGTGGCCACCAGCGCATCGACGGCGGTGCGCTGTTCCGTCGACGCGTGGTTCACGGCGTCCAGCAGGGTTTCCAGCGTGGCAAGCAGGCGGCTGCGTTCCTCCAGCATCGCCGTGTCGCGCACCATGCTCTCGGAGAGCTTCTCGCGAAGCTCCGCAACCACCTGGGCCGCGATGCGCGGCGCTTCCGTCGCGGCGTCCACCAGTCGGGACACCTCCGCGATCGTATGGCTCGCGTGCGCTTGCGTGCGTTCCGCCACCTCGGCGGCCGTGCGTGCCAGGGTGTCGCAGATCTCCTTCTGGCGGTTGGCCGCTTCTTCGCCGGAGCGGTCGATGCGCCCATTGAGTTCCGCCGCGGTGGCAGCGAGGGCATCCGTCCATGCGGCCAGCCGTTCGGCGTCGCGTGCGGCGAGAGTCGCCTCGAGATTCGCCTGGGACTGCTGCACGGCCTGGAGCATCGAGGCGCCGCCTTCGCGGAACACCACGGTGGCCTCGGCGACGGCGTCCTTCCATGCGCCCGTCACCGACCGCGACGACGCGTCGAGATGCCCGGACAGACCGTCGAGCTGGCGCTGCACGGACTGGGTCACGGTGTCGTGCAAGGCAGCGGTTTCGCGAGCGAGCGCGGCCATGGTCGATTCCACGACGGGCTGGAATGCCGCGCCGGCCGCACGGGCGCTCTCGGTCACGCTGTCGCGGAGCGATTGCTCTACCGACGACGCAAGGCGCGCGTACACCGCTTCCGTGCGCGAGTGGAAAGCTTCCTGGTTCGCCAGCTGGCGCTCGCTGGCCGAGAGGTTCTGCCGCTCCATCGCCGCCATCATCGCTTCCAGCCGCTCGACCAGCACGGGCAGCGAGGCGGTCTGCTGCTGCAACAGCTTGAACGCCTCGTCGCGCTGGTGGGCCTGCGAATAGGGACGCAGGGTCGTGGCGATGCGTGCGTCCAGACGCTGCACCACAAGCAGACGTTCGCGGCGGCAAAGCGCGGACAGCAGGCCGAGCATCGCGGAACTCGCGACACCGGCAATCGATGTGCCGAAGGCGAAGCCCAGACCCTTCACGGGTGCGGCGAGCGAGCCGCGAATGGCTTGCAGGTCGGTGGCGCTTTCGAGCGCGACGCCGGTGCCGCGTAGCGTGGCCATCATGCCGAGGAGCGTGCCGAGCATGCCCAGCAGCACGAGGAGGCCGACGAGGTAGGGCGTCATTGCTGGCGTGGGCAAGGCCATGCGCGCGCCTTCGATGCGCAGGCGCACAGGGCTGCGCAGGCTCGGGTGCAGGCGCTCCAGCCAAGGTCCGAGCGTGGGCGGCACGTCGTCCAGGCCAGCCAGTGCGTCGCGCAGCGTGTGCGTGGCGCGGCGGTATCGCTGCAGTTCCACGGCGCCCGCGAGATAGCAGGCGCCGATGAGCGCCGCGACGAGGGCGCCGAGCGGGTTGGAGCCGACATAGCCCACTCCGATCCAGCCCACGGCGATGAAGCCCACGACAAAAACGGCGATGTAGAGAAGATTCTTGACCATGACTACCCGATTAGCGGGTGCGAAGCGCGGCGAGCAGCGCTTCCACCGGTTGAAAACGTACGTCCAGCTCGGCGAGCAGCACGCTGCGCATGTCGCCGCGGAACCTGTCCAGCCAACTGTCCTGCGAAGGCACCGTGCCCTCTTCCAGGGAGGCGGCTTCCGCCTCGCCCGCACGACGCAGCCGGTCGAAGTGGTCGCCGAGCACCGCCGGCACCGTGGCCAGCAGCTTCTGTTCGCGGGGGCTCAATGCCATCTCCATGACCGCATCCACCTCGGCCAGGCGGGCCATGGACGGCGAAACCTGCGCCAGCATGTCGCGCAGGCGGCCACGCAGCTGCCCCGTGGTGCCTTGCATCGATCGCTGGAGCGTGAGGTAGCGCTGCCGGAACGGCGCGAAGTCCGCGAGCGCGTCGACCTTGCCGGAGCGACTCGCCGCCCGGGGCGCCAGCTCCCGTGCGCCTTCGATCGCCTTCACCAGCGTGGCCCGGGCACGCGCGCACTCGGCGTCCTCCCGGCTCTCGAACGGGGGGACGTCGTCCGGCGCCGGGGGCGTACGCCCGTCGAGGGCCGTGGAGAGCGCGATGGCGTGGGTCCAGTCCAGCCACCGGCTGAGCCGGTCGGGCAGGGACGGACCCGATGCCCCGGCCTCGACGGCCGTGAGGCGCGCGAGCAGGCGGATGAAGGTCGGGCCGCGGACGGTCGTCCGCTGGAGAGCTTGCACGGTTAACTTATTGAGACAAAACCGCGATTTTACACGGTATTGCCGGCTTCACCCCGCCGGGGCCGTTCATGTAGCACCATGGCGCATCCCACCAGGAGGGCCAGCCGCGGCTGGGTGATCGTCGCGAGCCACGCCTTGCGCGTTACGTCACTTCGTTGATGCGCACGTGGTTACCGGCCGGATCGCGGAAGGCGCAATCGCGTATGCCGTAAGGCTGCATGGTCGGTTCCTGCACCACTTCCGCGCCCGTCGCCTGAATGCGCTCGAAGGTAGCATCCAGGTCGCGCGACGCGAGAATGATCATGGCGTACGTGCCCTTGGCCATCATCTCTGAGATGGTGCGGCGTTCGTCGTCGGTGAGGCCAGGGGTCGCGCCGGGCGGATGCAGGACGATGGATGTGTCCGGCTGGCCCTTGGGGCCCACCGTGATCCAACGCATGCCGCCATAGGCGACGTCCTTGCGCACCTCGAAGCCGAGCGTGTCGCGGTAGAAGGCCAGAGAAGCTTCGGGGTCGACCTGCGGAAGGAAGCTGGAGTAGATGCTGATATCCATCATGAGTGTTCCCATGCGTGGCGAATTCCACGGCGATCAGTCTACGGTTGACTCCTCGATGGGCGCTTCTCGATTCCTGACGGGTCTGCTCACCTGCTTCGCCACGCAGGCGGGCAACCCTTCCGTGGCTCGCGCTTCCGTCGCCCGGTAGACACTTGGCGGCACGCCTACCAGTTCGGCAAAACGGGTGCTGAAGGTTCCCAACGATGCGCAACCGACAGCAAAGCAAACCTCGGTGACGCTCAGTTCGCCCTGACGCAATAGCGCCATGGCACGCTCGATGCGCCGCGTCATGAGGTACGAATACGGCGACTCCCCATACGCCAGCCGGAATTGCCGGCTCAGGTGGCCTGCCGACATGCCCGCGGCACGGCCCAGCGCTTCCACGTCGAGCGGCTGCGCATAGTCGCGATCGATACGGTCGCGGACGCGGCGAAGACGGGCAAGATCGCGCAGGTGTTGGGCGGTGGCGGGCCGGCTGGACATGCACGAATCGTGTCACGCCAGCCGGGTCGGCTCAACCGAGTCGCATCGACATTTCCACGTCCTCGTCGAACGGCAGCGACATGTAGCCGCCGTCCACCGAGCGCACGCGCGCCAGGTAGTCAGGGCTGTAATCGGCGTTATCGGCGACGACGAACGCACCGGGGCGGAGGCGGCTTTCCAGAAGATCCAGTATCTCGGGATAGAGCGCCTTCGCACCGTCCAGCAGCACGAGGTCGATGGTCTCGGGGAGGTTCGTCGCCAGCGTCTGCAAAGCGTCGCCCTCGCGGATTTCCACGAGATCCATGAGCCCGGCAGCCTCGAGGTTGCCGCGGGCGCGCGTCACCTTGGACGACTCGAACTCGCTGGTGATCAGCCGCCCGCCACCGTTCTCGCGCAGCGCGGCAGCCAGGTGGATGGTGGAAATGCCGAACGACGTGCCGAACTCCACGATGCTGCGCGCCCCGCAACCGCGGGCAAGCATGTAGAGGAGCCGGCCCGTGGATCGCGACACGGCAAGGGGGAAGTCTTTCAGCCGTCCATAGAATTCGGCGTAGTCGGTCTTGCTGCGCATCAGGCGCTCGTGCTCGTCGCGGGGCATGGCGGCAATGGAGGGCACCGCCATCGGCGAGTTGGCATCGGCCTCCTCGAACAGGCGGTCGAGCAGGGACGCCAGGGGCGCGGAGGAAAGGATGGTCATGGGAACGTGCTCCAGTCGGAATACGAGGAAGTGCCGGCCGAAGTAGAATGCGACGGATTCGTCAGGTTTCCTATTCGCATTGCCGGGACCCCCATGGCCAAGAGACCGAATCCTCTTATTTCCTCGCGAAAACAGCCGAAACAGGCCCGCTCGAACGATCTGGTTTCCGCGGTGCTCGAGGCGGCTGCTCAGGTTCTGGCGGCAGAGGGTGCGCAACGTTTCACCACGGCACGGGTTGCCGAGAAGGCCGGCGTGAGCGTCGGTTCGCTTTACCAGTACTTTCCGAACAAGGCCGCCATCCTCTTCCGCTTGCAGAGCGACGAGTGGCGTCAGACCACGGACATGCTGCGGGGCATTCTCGAGGACACGTCGCAATCGCCGCCGCAGCGATTGCGCACGCTGGTTCACGCCTTCGTCCGTTCGGAATGCGAAGAAGCCGACATGCGTGTGGCGCTGAACGATGCCGCGCCGCTCTATCGCGACGCGCCGGAGGCGCACGAGGTGCGCGCCGCCGGCGCGCGTATCGTGGCCGACTTCATGGCGGAAGCGCTGCCCGACACTCCGGCATCGGTTCGGGCCCTTGTCGGCGACCTGCTCAAGACGACGCTGAGCGCCGTGGGCAAGGAGTTCTCGGAACGACCGCGCAGCGACGAGGAAATCGAAACGTATGCCGACGCGATGGCGGACATGGTGTGCGCCTATCTCGCCGACCTGCGATCCCGTCCGGGCGGCTGATCCGGGTATCGGAGCGCGGCACACACCCACATGCTAGGCTCGCGGCGGAGGCCCTCCGATGCCGCAAGCCGACACGAACGAGTTGACTGTCAGCGCTTCGCTGGATACGGCGAGCGTGTCCGTGCGCAACATGGTCTGCCATGGCGGATGCGCGCACCGCGGACCGGAGGAATGCGCCGCCGCGACGTACCTCGTCTTTCCCTACCGCGGCGTCTACGTGCGGCATGTCGGCCGCGATCAGGCCGTGGCAGACGCCAATCACGTGGTTTTCTTCAACGCCGACGAGCATTACCGCATCGCGCATCCGGTGCGGGGCAGCGACCGATAACTCCATCGGCTCATGCTTCGACTCTCCCAACGGTGTGCTCTCGCATCTTGCCGACCGAGGCGCTGGGTGCCTGCTTTCGCAGGCACGACGGTAGGTGGGGACGCTGCGAAACCGTCGCATCGCGCTCTTATGGGAGCCGCTTCAGCGGCGATGGGTGCTCGTGGCAAGCTCACCCGCTGCCGCGGAATCGCCGGCGAAGCCGGCTCCCACACAGAGCACGAAGTACTCGTATTTCGTGGGGATCGGGGTCGGTCTTCTTGCCGCCATATCGTCATGCCTGCAAAGGCAGGCACCCGGCGACTCAAGCGCGGAAGGTCGCCACAGGCGCGTGCGCACCCTGCTCCTCACCAATTGCGATACGGAACACGAATGCCCGCCGGCAGCCATGGCGCCGGTGATCGCCATGTCGCATCAAGGCACCTATTCCGTATCGGGGAACCGGGGCCGTGCCCGTGGCTTATGATGCCGTGGCACCCTCCAGGAGGAAGCGATCGCATATGAGCGGAGCGTCACACAGCACGGAGGAACTGCCTTATGGCCCGGCGGAAGGAGCCCCTTGGCGGTCCCGGTGGTTTCATATCATCTTCGGCCACGACGACGCGCCTGGCCGCGCGTTCGACGTCGTCCTCATTGTCGCCATCCTGGCCAGTGTGCTGGTGACGATCCTCGATTCGGTGCCTGCGCTTCATGGCGGCTATGCCCGCACGTTCTACGTCCTGGAATGGCTGTTCACGGCGGCGTTCAGTGTGGAATACGTCTTGCGCATCGCCGTTGTGAACCGGCCGGTCAGGTACATGCGGAGTTTCTTCGGCTGCGTGGACCTGCTGTCCCTGCTTCCGGCGTACCTCAGCCTGCTGTTCGCCGGGAGCCAGTACCTGCTGGTGATACGGGCGCTGCGGATGCTGCGCATCTTCCGCATACTCAAGCTCAACCGTTATGTCGACGAGTCGCACTTGCTCGTGTCCACGCTGGCGCGCAGCCGGCACAAGATTCTGGTTTTCGTGTGCGCGATCCTCACCCTCGTCATGATCTTCGGTGCCCTGATGTATGTGATCGAGGGGCCGGAACATGGCTTCACTAGCATACCCACGTCCATGTACTGGGCCGTCGTGACGATGACCACCGTGGGATTCGGCGACATCACGCCACACACCGTGCTTGGACAGTTGCTCACGTCCGTGATCATGCTGGTCGGGTACAGCATCATCGCGGTACCCACGGGCATCTTCGCCGCCGAGCTTGCCGCAGGCATGCGCGAGGCGAGAACCCACGCACGCTGCGGCGTTTGCCATTGCGACGAGCACGAAGCGGATGCAAGGTTCTGCCGCCGCTGCGGTGCCGTGCTCGACACTTCCGTGTAAGCGCGGCTCAGAGCTCCGCCGATACCTTCCAGAGATCCGTTCCGCCGTCGCTCGCGTAGCGATCGATCTCGGCCAGTTCCTCTGTCGAGAAGGCCAGCCCGCGCAGGGCGCCCAGGGAATCGTCGAGCTGGGCGACCGTGCGGGCGCCGATGAGCGCCGAGGTGACGCGCGGATCGCGAAGCACCCACGCGATGGCCATCTGCGCGAGCGTCTGGCCGCGGCGCTCCGCAATGGCGTTCAGGGCGCGGACGCGCGCGAGGTTCGTCTCGTTCAACTGCGTCTTGCCGAGCGAACCCTCGCGGGTCACGCGAGCGTCGGCCGGGATGCCGCCGAGGTATTTCGACGTGAGCAGACCCTGCGCCAGCGGCGAGAACGCGATGCAACCGGTGCCGAGGCTTTCCAGCGTGTCGAGGAGGCCGTCCTCGATCCAGCGGTTGAACATGGAGTAGTTCGGCTGGTGGATGAACAGCGGCACACGCTCGTCGGCGAGGATGGCCGCTGCCTGCCGGGTCAGTTCCGGGGAGTAGCTGGAAATACCCACGTACAGCGCCTTGCCCTGCCGGTGCAGGTGCGCAAGCGCGCCCATCGTTTCCTCGAGTGGCGTCGTGGGATCCACGCGATGGGAATAGAAGATGTCGACGTAGTCGAGGCCCATGCGCTTCAGCGACTGGTCCAGGCTGGCGATGAGGTACTTGCGGCTGCCGCCGATGCCGCCATAGGGGCCCGGCCACATGTCCCAGCCGGCTTTCGTGGAGATGATCAACTCGTCGCGGTAGGGCGCGAAGTCGCTCGCCATCACCCGGCCGAAGTTCTCTTCCGCCGAGCCATACGGCGGGCCGTAATTGTTCGCGAGGTCGAAATGGGTCACGCCCCGGTCGAAGGCGCGGCGCAGGATGGCGCGGCCCGTCTCGAACACGTCGGCACCGCCGAAGTTCTGCCACAGGCCGAGCGAGATGGCGGGAAGGTCGATGCCGCTGCGTCCGCAGCGGCGATAGGGCATGAGGTTGTCGTAACGATCCGAGGCTGCCTGGTAGGTCATGGGGGGCTCCGCTGGGATGTGGGGACGGCCGGATGAAGCCCCTCATGTTACGCTTCCCGAGGCATGCATCGACGACACCACCCGGACCTGGCAGCCGCCCGTCGCGAGCCGGCGCTACCCCGCACGACCACCTTCGCCTCGGCCCTTCGCCTGTGGGCCGTGATGCTTGCGTGCGGCCTGGGAGTGCTGTTGGGTTCTGTGCTTCTGGGCGGTGCCGATTCCAGCATCGCCGCGTCCTGGCAGGCGCTGGTGTCGCCCGCGGATACCGCCATGCACGCCATCGTGTGGGAGCTGCGCGTGCCGCGCGCCGTCGCGGCCTATGGCGTGGGTGGCCTGCTGGCGGTGTCCGGGTGCCTCATGCAGATCCTCGTGCGTAATCCGCTCGCCGACCCTTATACGCTCGGCCTGTCCGGCGGTGCCGCCGTCGGCGCGCTGGCCGCCATGCTGGCCGGAGCGGGAGCGGCGATCACCGCCATGGGCGCCGCGGCCGGCGCGCTGCTCGCGTGCGTCACCGTGTTCGTGCTCGCCCATCGCGACCTGCTCGCTCGCGCCCGCGCGGCGCAACGCGAGGATTCCACCGACCTCATCCTGATCGGCGTGATGCTCGCCTCAGGTTTCGGCGCTATCGTCAGCATGATGCTGGTGCTCGCGCCCGACAGGAACCTGCGCGGCATGCTTTTCTGGATGATGGGCGACTTGAGCGGCGTGGCGCATGCGTGGCTGCCCGTGGTCATGCTGCTGGCATGCGTACTCTTCGTCGCGCCGCTCGGCCGCCAGCTGAACCTGCTGATGCGCGGCGAAGAATCGGCCAGCGCACTCGGTGTGCGTCCGAATGTCGTCAAGTCCGCCATCTTCGTTGTCGCTTCCCTCGCTACCGCCGTCGCCGTGACCACGGCGGGGACGGTGGGCTTCGTCGGCCTGGTGGTGCCGCACGCACTGCGACGCCTCGTCGGCAACGACCAGCGCGTGCTTCTGCCCGCCTGCGCCATCGGCGGCGGCATCGTGGTCACCGTTGCCGACACCATCTCGCGCGTCGTGGCCGACCCCATCCAGCTGCCTGTGGGCGCGGTGATGGCCGTCATCGGCGTCCCGACCTTCATGTTCCTGCTGGTACGGCGGCGATGAGCCTCGATCTCGTCGCCGACTCGCTCGCGCTGTCGATGCGCGGCCGCACGCTCATCCGGGCGCTGGATATGCGTGTGGCGCCGGGGCAGGTGTGGTGCGTGCTGGGCCCCAACGGCGCGGGCAAATCCACACTCCTGCGCACGCTGGCCGGTTTGCGTGCGGCCGACGGCGGGCGCGTGCTGCTGGGCGGCCGCGACGTCGCCGGCTATCGCCCCATCGAACTCGCGCGTCGGCGTGGCTTCCTGCCGCAAACGATCGTGGACGCGTTCAGCCTCACCGTGATGGAAGCCGTGATGTCGGCACGTCATCCCAGCCTGCCGTTCTGGGCTTGGGGAGAGCGCGACACCGGCCCGGCGGAACACGCCTTGCACACCTTCGAACTGGAATCCCTGGCGGATCGCGACGTGACCACCCTGTCGGGAGGCGAACGCCAGCGCGTGAACATCGCCACGCTGTTCACGCAGGATGTGGACGTGTTGCTCCTCGACGAGCCGCTGTCGTCATTGGACCTTCACCACCAGATGAAGACGCTGCACGAACTGATGCGCGCGGCGTCCGTGCACGGCAAAGCGGTGGTCTACACCGTGCACGACATCAACCTCGCCTTCCAGCATGCGACGCACGCCGTGCTGCTCGACGGCAAGGGCGGTGCGTTGGCGGGGTTGAAGGACGATGTGATAACCAGCGAGCATCTGACCGCTGCCTTCCACCATCCCATCCATGGCGTGCTGCTCGGCAACGAGCCCTTCTTTCGCGCCGCGCGGCTGCATGGAACCTCCACGTGAAACGCCTGCTCGCCTGCCTTGCCCTGCTCGTTGCCTGCACACCGGCCGTGGCCTCCGTCAGCGTGGTCGACGACGCGGGGCGAACCGTCGTGCTGCCCGCACCCGCGCGGCGCATCGTCAGCCTCGCTCCCAACATCACCGACACGCTGTTCGCCGCTGGCGCGGGAAACTACGTGCTGGGCACCTCGCGGTTCACGGAATACCCGGCGGAAGCGAAAAAGGTGCCGGTGGTGGGCGACGCCACGATGATCGACCTTGAGCGCATCGTGGGCCTGAAGCCCGACATCGTCATCGTGTGGAAAAGCGGAAACGCCGCCGCGCAGGTCGACAAGCTCGTTCGCCTGGGCCTGCCCGTGTTCTATGCGGAAACGACACGACTCGCCGACATTCCTTCCGCGGTACGGCGCTTCGGCGTGCTGGCGGGAACGGAAGACACGGCGGAACGGCGCGCCCGCGCCTTCGAGTCGTCCCTGAAAACCCTGCGTACCGCCTACGCCGGGAAGCGGCGGCTGCGGGTCTTCTATCAGGTGTGGGACCGCCCCCTGATGACCGTCGGACACGCCCAGATCATCGACGACGCATTGGATCTCTGCGGCGGCGACAACATCTTCGCCGACCTCACCCAGGCCGCGCCCACCGTCGGGCGCGAGGCCGTGATCGCCCGCCGCCCCGACGTCATCCTCGGCGGCGGCGACGGCGGCGCCCTGGACGATTGGAAGCGCACGGGCTTCCTCCCGGCCGCGCGGAACGGCAACGTGCTTTCCCTCGACGCGCCGACCCTGGCCCTGCCCTCCCCCTCGATACTGTCGGGTGTGACCACGCTCTGTCGCGTGCTCGACGAAGCCCGCAGCCGGGTGTCGAAGCATCCTTAACGGACACACCAGGCGTTGCGGTCCTCGTCACATCTGCCTTGGCTAAACTCCATCGGCCATCCACTCGCACGGATCGACCCGATGACGCCCCCCAGCAACTCCCCGCCCGATAACCGCGACCTGGCCTGGCTCGACGGCTGTGGCGAGGCGGGGGCGCTGATCCGGGCGTTCGACTGGAACGCTGCCGGGCTCGGGCCGATCGAAACCTGGCCGCAGAGCCTGCGCTCCATTACCGCGCTGCTGCTGCTTTCGCCTGTGCCGTTGGTGCTGCTGTGGGGCGAGAAGGGGATCATGATCTACAACGATGCCTACTCCGTCTTCGCCGGCAGCCGCCACCCGTCGCTGCTCGGCTCGGAAGTCCGCAAGGGCTGGGCCGAGGTCGCCGACTTCAACGACAACGTGATGCGGGTGGGCCTGGCCGGCGGAACTCTGGCGTACAAGGACCAGGAACTGACCCTGGTCCGGCACGGCGCACCCGAACCGGTCTGGATGAACCTCGACTATTCGCCCGTGCTGGGCGAGGACGGCACGCCGGCCGGCGTCATCGCCATCGTCGTGGAGACCACCCAGCGCGTGCTGGCCGAAGCGGAGGTCCGCGAAAGCGAGCGGCGCTTCCGCGAAGAACTGGAGGCGAAGGTGGCGGAGCGCACCGCCGCCCTGGAGCGCAGCGAGGAAAACATCCGCAAGGCCGAACAGGCGCTGATGCAGGTGCAGAAGATGGAGGCACTGGGCAACCTCACCGGCGGCATCGCGCACGACTTCAACAACCTGCTGATGGCCGTGCACGGCAGCCTGGAACTGCTGCGCGAACGCATGCCGCAGGACCCGATGCTGCTTCGCCTGCTGGACAACGCGATGGCCGGGGCACAGCGCGGCAGCACGCTGACGCGGCGCATGCTCGCCTATGCACGCAAGCAGGAACTGAAGGCCGAGCGAGTGGACCTGCGCGCGCTCGTGGAGGGCATGAAGGAGCTGATGCAGCGCTCGCTCGGCGGCACGATCGTGGTCGAAACGCGCTTCGCCCCCGACGTTCCTCCCGTGGAGGCCGATGCCAACCAGTTGGAATCGGCACTGCTCAATCTGGCCGTGAACGCGCGCGATGCGATGGACGGCGCCGGCACGATCGTCATTTCCACCGCGGAGAAGTGGGTCCGCAACACGGACGGACCCGTGCGCCCCGGGCACTACGTGCGCCTGTCGTTGTCGGACTCGGGTTCGGGCATGGACGAAGCCACGTTGAATCGCGCGATCGAGCCATTCTTCACGACGAAGGGCGTGGGCAAGGGCACCGGTCTGGGCCTGTCGATGGTGCACGGCCTCGCCGAACAGCTCGGCGGCGCATTGGTGATGCGCAGCAAGAAGGACGAAGGCACCACGGCGGAAATCTGGCTTCCGGCCGCCCCTGCGCTCCAGGCCGCCGCACCCGCTGCGCCGGCCACCGCGCCGTCCTTCTGCCGCATTCCCACGACGCGGACCCTGCGCATCCTTACCGTCGACGACGACGAGCTGGTGCGCGCGACCACAGTGGAGATGCTGGAAGACTTAGGCTACGCCGTGATCGCGGCGCGCTCCGGCGCGGAGGCGCTGAACCTGATCGAGGAAGCCGCGGTCGACCTGGTGATCACCGACCACGCCATGCCGCAGATGACCGGCACGCAACTCGCCATCCGGCTGCGCGAACGGTATCCCACGCTCCCCATCGTGCTTGCCACCGGCTATGCCGATCTGCCCGCGGGACCGCAGATCGACCTCCCGCGCCTTGCGAAGCCCTATTCCCAGGCGGCGCTGGCGAGCATGGTGGAGCAGGTGATGCCGTAGTATGATTTCGTAGATCATCCAACGAGGTATTCGTCCGATGCGCCAGTAATGCCCGCCCGATCTTCGGGCCGACAACGAACTCTCCCCCTCGGGAGAACGTGTGGCATGACTGGAAAAAACGCATGGCGAATACCTTTCTGACGCTGGACGGCGTCGCCTCTGTCCTGCCGGACGGCCGGACGCTCTTCTCCGATCTCCACGAATCGTTCGACGATCGCCCGACGGGCCTCGTCGGCCGTAACGGCGTGGGCAAGAGCACGCTTGCCCGCATGCTGGCCGGACACGAGGCGCCCGCGCGCGGCAGGATCGGGCGGGCCGCCACCACGTATTACCTCGCGCAACGTGCCGCCGACGACAGTGCAAGTTCGGTGGCCGAGCTTGCCGGCGTAGGCGAAGCCATCGCCGCGCTGGCACGCATCGAAGCGGGAAGCAGCGATCAGCGCGACTTCGACGCGGTGGACGAGCGTTGGGACATGCGCGAGCGCCTGCTCGATGCATTGCAGGCCGAGGGGCTTGGTCATCTCACTCCCGACGCGCGTACGAGCGCGCTGAGCGGTGGCGAAGCCATGCGTGTCGGCCTGCTCGGCGCGCGTCTGTGCGGCGCCGACTACCTGATCCTCGACGAGCCCAGCAACCACCTCGACCGCGAGGCGCGAAGCGAACTGCGCAACTGGCTTCGCACATGGACCGGAGGGTTGCTGGTCGTGAGTCACGATCGCGAATTGCTCGGCGACATGGCGCGCATCGTCGAACTATCGCCACAGGGGTTGCGCAGCTACGGTGGCGGTTACGCGTTCTATGCGGAAACCAGCGCCCAGGAACGGGACGCTGCGCAGCGCTCGCTGGATGCGAGCAAGCTCGAACGGAAACGGGCCGAACAGGCGATGCGCGAACAACAGGAAAGGCAGGTGCGGCGACAGTCGCGTGGCAGGCGCGACGCCGGCGACGCCAACCTGCCGCGCATCATGCTCGGTGGAAGGCAGAGCCGCAGCGAAGCGACCGCCGGCAAGCTGGAGCAGCAGCGGGAAGCGACTCGCGAAGCCCTTGCGGCGAAGGTGGCTGACGCGGCACGCCGCGTGAACGAGGACGTGGCACCCGCGCTGCTGGTACCCGGCACCGCTCGGGTTGCCCGCAGGCGTGTCGCGGTGCTCCAGGACGTGGTGCTCCCCCACGTGCGTGGCGGTGCGCGAACCATCGATGTGGTGCTCAGGGGAAACCAGCGCGTCGGAATCACGGGTCGAAACGGCAGCGGCAAGTCCACGCTTCTGCATGTGCTCGCAGGGCGGATCGCGCCCCTGTCCGGAAGCATCGACGTGCCCGTGCGCGTCGCCTGGCTCGATCAGCGCCTTGCCACGCTGGACCCGGCACGTCCACTCATCGTGCAGATGCGCGAGGCCGCGCCTTCGGTCGCCGAGGACACCTTGCGTCTGCGCCTTGCCTTGCTCGGCCTGGACGCGCGGAAGATCGGTATACCGACGGGCTCGCTCAGCGGTGGCGAGCGCCTGAAAGCGGCCCTTGCCCAGGCGCTGGTGGCGGAGCCGCCGCCCGAGCTGCTGCTGCTCGACGAACCGGGCAACCACCTGGACATCGCTTCGCTGGAAGCCCTGGAGGCGATGCTGATGCAGTACGAGGGTGCACTCGTCGTCGTATCGCACGACGAGGCGTTCCTCGACCGGCTTGCCCTCACGGACCGGCTGTCGCCGACGCCGGAGGGCTGGCGCTTGCTGCCATGGTGAGGGCCTTGCCGCCGAGGCGCAGGTTGCGCACGAGGTAGTCGCGCAGTGCCGGGTCCGGCGGGCTCAGTCCTTCTTGCCGATGGCCTGCGGCAGGCGGTATCGCTGGTGTCCGTAGGCCCAGCTCGGCCACAGCGCGTGTGCCAGCGCCACCTTTTCGAGCTGCGGGTCCACCGCCTCCGGTTCCAGCTTCTCCCCCTCCACCGTGTAGTGGTACTGCGCGGCAGGCTGGTTCGGGCGCAATACCACGAGGGTGTCTTTGCTGAGATAACCGTAGTTGTCACCGTACTGCATGATGGCGCGGTCAGGGTAATGCCGGGTGAGATCGGCGCCGAGCATCGGGTGTTCGCTGCTGATGCCGATGAGCGAGAGCAGGGTCGGCGCGAGGTCCACCTGGCTGACGATGTGATCGTCCTTCTTCACCGGCACGCCCGCGCCGATGATCAGCGCCGGGATGTGGAAGTGGCGCACCGGCACCAGGCTGGCGCCGAACACGCGCGCGTCGTGGTCGGCCACCACGAGGAACACGGTGTGGTTCCAGTACGGCGACTGCTTCGCCTTGGCGAAGAACTGTCCGATGGACCAGTCGGCGTAGCGCACCGCGTTCGCGTTGCTCGCCGGATCGCCTTCCGGCTTGATGCGGCCGGCAGGGTATTCCCACGGCGTGTGATTGGATACGGAGAAGGCGACGGTCAGGGTCGGCTTGTCGCCGTCGTCGAGCAGGCGCTGGTGCAGTTCGTTGAACATGTCCTCGTCGGACGCGCCCCAGGAACCGACGAAGGCCGGCTTCGTCTTGAAGGTGGCGCGGTCGACGACCTCGTTGAACCCGTTGCCGAAGAAGAACGAGCGCATGTTGTCGAAGTGCGCCTCGCCGCCGTAAAGGAACCGGGTGTGGTAACCGAAGGTATCCAGCAGCGCGCCCAGGGTGAAGAAGTCGCGCTGGCTGCGCGGCAGCTTCAGCACGGCCTCGGCCGGCGTGGGCAGGAACCCGGTGGTCACCGCTTCCAGGCCGCGCGCGCTGCGCGTGCCCGTGGCATACGTGCGGGTGAGCCACCAGCCGTCGTTCGACAGCTTGTCGAGTTCGGGCGTGTAGCCCGCGCCGCCCAGGCTGCCGACAAACTGCGCACCGAGGCTTTCCTCGAGGATGATGACGAGGTTGAGCGGCTTGTCGCCTTGCCGCGTGGCCTGCTGGCGGTGCAGGCTCGGGTATTGCGGATCGAGCGGCGCGCCTTCGAATCCGGCGGTGGCGCGCACGATGGACTGCATCTCGGCTTCGGGCATCTTGCCGTACACGGCGGACGCCGAGCGCTCGTTGCCCAGAGCGATGGCCGCGTTGAGCACGCTGTAAAGGGAGTTGAGCGGCAGCGCGTTCACCATCGCGTCGTTGGTGAACGCCACCTGCGACGCGTTCAAAGGACGATGTTGCAAGGTGCCGCGGCCGGCCAGGAAAAGGACGACGAAGGCCAGCACCGTCGCCACCGGGCGCAGCCAACCGCGCATCGGCACAGGGTCGGGACGACGCGTGGGCAACAGGCGGAAGCCCACCCACCCGACCAACGCAAAGACGATGAGCGCACCGGCCACCACCACCTTGTAGCCGTGCCAGAGCATCGCCAGCACTTCGTTCGGGCTGGTCAGGTACTCGAAGTACAGACGGTTCGGACGCGTGTCGTATTCCACGATGAACTGGGGTGTGGACACTTCCAGCAGCACGAAGGCCAGCCACCAGAAGCGCAGCCACCACGCGGCGATGCGCGTGGGCCAGGCGCGATGCCCGAGCCAGGGCGACAGCAGCGCGGGCCAGGCGACAATCATGGCCACCAGAGAAAGATCGATACGCCAGCCGCCAAGGAGGATCGGCCACAGCCCGCCCGCGTCGTGGACGCGGGTCCACTGCCACAGCGAAAGCCCCACGCGGGACAGGGTCAGGAACACGAGGGCGGCGACGATGAAGCGCCAGGTAAGCTTGCGCACGTTGAGTGGTCCGGGGTGGGCGCGGCAGCCGCCACGCGTGAAAGAGGCATGTTACAGGCCTGAGACTTTACACTGACGGTCTTTTCGACAACTTACGGGGGCCTTTCGGCCGCCGCGCGAGGACCGACGATGTTCAGACTGGCCGAGGCCACGCCGATCGCCACCGGGCACGTCCGTGAGGTGTACCAGCACCCGGACGACGCCGATCTGCTGATCAAGGTGATCGCCAGCGGCTCCATCGAAGAGCGCTGGAACAAGGCCCCGTGGTACCGCCGCATGGCGCGCAGCGGACCTTACAAGGATTTCGTCCGCGAGTTCCGTGAATACGTCACGGGCATCTACGTGGGGGGCTATGCCACGTCCCCCATCGCCCGTGTGGTCGGACTGGAAATGACCGACATCGGCCTGGGGCAGATCGTCGAGAAGGTGCGCGCACCCGACGGCGGGCTCGCGCCGACGCTGCACGACTGGGTGAAGGCCGAGGGGTTCACCGGGAAGACGCAGGCCGAGTTGGAGGCGTTCTACGCGCGACTGCTCTCGCACGACACCATCGCCGCCGATCTTCATGCATGGAACGTCGTGTACGGCGAGGATTCGCGCGGCGGACCGCGCCTGGTGATGATCGACGGCTTCGGCGAGAAGAACATCATCCCGCACTGCTCCATGAGCCGCGCGCACAACGCATCGCGCACGAAGAAGAAGTACGAACGGATGGTGCGGAGGACAAAGGCGGAAGCGCCCACATCGGCGTAGCTGCCAGCCCGGTAGGAGCGCGCCTTGCGCGCGACAGTTTTTCGCGGATGCCTGGAAGCTGGCGCGCCAGGCCGGGAACAGGGGCGAAAAGCTGTCGCGCGCAGGGCGCGCTCCTACGGCTTCGGGGCAGTCGGAACGCAGCCGGGCTTCGACGCGTCCGCGGGCAGCAGCGAGAACCGGGTGCGGTTCGCGACGCCCAGCGGCACCACTTTCTCCGTCACTACGCACGCATCGAGCGCTTCGTCGTTGATCAGCAACCAGCGATGCGCCGGATCGGCGGCCTGCCAGGCCCGGCCGTCTCGGAGCTGGTCCGCGGCGTCGCGCGCGAACCCGAACTCGGCCACCGGGCGGCGCGCCTGGTACAGAAGTTCCTCGCGCCAGAGGACCAGACCCAACTGGCCGTCCGGGCCGATGCGCTGATCGGCCTCTTCCATCAACTGCCGGGTGGACTGGTTCGCGTCCAGCAAGGGATAGGTGCCCACGGGCCAGATGATCCAGCCGAGGCCGATGCCCGCGAGTAACGCGGCCACGCCACGGCGCGGCCGGAACACCGCTGCCGCGACCAGGAAGCCGACGCCCACGGCGATCACACACCACCACAAGGGCTCGCCGTGGCCGGGCAGCTCGTAGCCCTCGGCGATCCGCCGCGCGGCTTTGGGCGCCTTGAGCAGCGCCCATGCGCCGACCCCGACGAAGACGACGGCACAGACGGAAGCAATGCCGAACGCGACGCGGGGCAGCCAGCGGGTCTTGAGCAGCGCGGCCACCTCCGGCGCCATCGCCAGCGCCAGCATGGGCAGCGCGGGCAGGATGTAGATGGCACGCTTGCCACTGGGTATGGAGAAGAACACCAGCACGAGCACAACCCACGCCAGAGGCAACCACACGCGCGGGTCGCGCAACCGCAGGGCAGCGCGCCAGCCCGCCACGACGAAGGGCAACAGCAGCCAGGTGGGAATCCACTCCCGGAGAATCACCACCAGGAAGAACCACGGGGCTTCCTCGTGCTGCCAGGAATTGGCATAGCGCTCGGCCGTCTGCCGGAACAGGATGTCCTGCACATAGGCCAGGTATTCCGGCGTGCGCAGCCCGTACGCGGCCGTGAGCATGGGTACAAGCCACAACGCGATGGCCAGCAGGAACGCCACTGCGCCGCCCGCCCAGCGCCAGCCGTCGCCTTGCGTGCGGACGACCCCGGGCCACTGGCGCATCCGCATGACCGCATAGGGCAGCAGCATGAAGAGGGCGATGACGCCCACGCCCTTGGTGATGACCCCCAGGCCGGCAGCGAAGCAGCCCAGCCAGTACATGCGCCAGTTGGGGCCGCGCAGGCAGTGCAGCAGGATGCCGGTGTTGCCCAGGGTGATCCAGAAGAGGTTCAGCGGATCGATCTGGGC
This sequence comes from Luteibacter jiangsuensis, assembly GCF_011742555.1. Lineage (GTDB taxonomy): Bacteria > Pseudomonadota > Gammaproteobacteria > Xanthomonadales > Rhodanobacteraceae > Luteibacter > Luteibacter jiangsuensis. Next base: position 261,696 of record NZ_JAAQQR010000003.1, on the reverse strand, counting down.
GTGCTTGACCACGTCCACGAACTGCATGGTCGCCAGCACCAGGGTGGCGGCGATCAGGCCCACGCGATCGTTCCAGAGACGGCGCCCCAGGTGCCAGACGAGGGCCAGGGTGCCCAGGCCGGAAAGGAGCGACGTGAGCAGGAAGGCGCCGCGCCACCCGCCGGTGAGCCACATCCAGAAGGCTTCCGTCCACATCAGCATGGGCGGCTTGTCCGAATACAGCTCGATGCCACGGTGCGGGAACAGCCACTGGCCGGACTCGAGCATCTGCCGGGCCACCAGGGCGAAGCGCGGCTCGTCGGGCGGCCAGGGGGAACGCAGGCCGATGCCCGCCGCCAGCACGACCAGGGCGATCAGCATGAACCAGCCGAACTCGCGGCGGGAGGAGCGTTCGTCGATGGGAGGCATGGCGGGGTCTGGTCGAATGATCGACGCATCCTAACGGACCGTCGCGTCACCTGCCCTATCGTTTCCTTAGCGGGCGTCGCGCGAATTCGGCAGGCACCCATTTCAATTTTTCGGGGCTGGGACGTCTAAGGGTTTCGCCGGTGCGGAAATCGGCGTTCGTCCCTGCCCGTACGGGCGCCGATTTCCCACCGTGCGACCATTAGTTACCGCCCCATGAACGCAGTCAGGCAGACCATGGATCCATCGGAGACGGGCGCGTCCCCGCCGGGTACGCGGGCGGCCCAGGTGGTCGCCCTGTTCCGTGAGCACAACGCGGCCCTTGTCGCATTCCTTCGCGTACGGCTCAACTCGCTGGCCGACGCACAGGAGGTGGCGCAGGAGGTTTATCTCAAGCTGCTCTCGCTCGACGAGGGCACGAAGATCGATTCGCCTCGCGCCTTTCTCTTCCGAGCCGCGGCAAACCTGGCCGTGGACCGCCTGCGCATGCGCAACGTCCGGGCCACCGCGCCGGCCGATCCGGACAACGACGACTGGCACGTCACGCCCATGCCGGAACAGCACACCTCGGCCCACGAACAGTGGCGCGACTTGCGCCAGGCCCTGGACGAACTGCCGCCGAAGACGAGCCGGGCTTTCGTGATGCATGTGATCGACGGCCGCGACTTCGCCGCCATCGCCCGTGAGATGAACCTCAGTGAGCGCATGGTGCGCTACCACGTCGGCAATGCCCTGGCGCACTGCCGCCAACGCCGCGACCACGCGGAGAACTCCCAATGACCGCCACGTTTTATTCCTTCGACCGGCAGATCGAGCATGCCGCCGCCGACTGGTGGGCACGCCTGCGCGATCCGGCCCTGCCCGAACCGGCCCTCCTGCAATGGAGCGAATGGCTGGAAGCCGACCCCCGCCACGCCGCCGCCTTCGACCGTGCCTGTGCCCTGGCCGAGTCCGCCTCCACCATGGACGCCGCGACGCGCAGCGCATTCGTAGGCCGCTTCGCCTCCGCCCGCGGTGGCCGCCGCGGCCCCTCGCGCTTCGTGCTGAGCCTGGCCGCCGCCGTCGCCCTGGTCGTGCTCGGGGCAGGCCTCTTCCTCGGACTGCGCCCCGGCCTGTCCGGCGCTCCCCAGCAATACACCAGCGAGCGCGCGGGCCATCGCGACATCGATCTCCCGGACGGCTCCAGCATCGAACTGGGCGGCGCCACGTCGGTCACCGCACGCTACGGGCGCGACGAACGCGCCATCGACCTGGAATCCGGCGAGGCCTTCTTCCGCGTGGCCCATGCCGAGCGCCCGTTCGTGGTGAACGCCGGGCCGCTGCGCATTCGCGACCTCGGTACCGCATTCAATGTGCGCCGCACCGGCGACCGGGTGACCGTCGCAGTCACGGAAGGCAGGGTGCGGGTCTCGCCGCTGGCGGGCCAGGGCGATGCCGCCACCGTCGAACTCGGCGCCGGCCGGGAGGTGTCCTTCGATCCGGAAACCCAGGCCATGCGCATCCTGGACGTCGATCCGGCCACCGCCACGGCCTGGCGCGGCCATCGGCTTGAATTCGTCAACGAGCCGCTGTCCTCGGTGGTGGAAAACGTGAACCGTTACAGCGCCCGCCCCATCCGCCTCGCCGATCCGTCGCTGGGCCGGATGACGTTTACCGGCACCGTCCAGGTCGATACCATCGACAGCTGGGTGGCGGCACTCCCGCGGGTGTTCCCGGTCCGCGTCGACGCCTATCCCGACCGACTGGAGCTGGCACGCCAGACGACCGCCGCGCGGGGTGCCCGACCGCGCTGAACATGTAGAACCCATTGGGGCCGCTGGTCTTGCAACACATGCTTCGCGGGCGTCGGCGCGTACTCACCGGCGCGCTCGCGCTGGCCCTCGTCGCCCGGGCCGCCGGTGCCGCCGAGGGCTCCGGCGACAGCGGTCCTCCCGCCATGGCTTTCGCCATTGCCCCGCAGCCCCTCGCCACGGCGCTTCTCGCGTGGGGCAAGCAGGCCAACGTGCAAGTGCTCACCGCGTCCGGTTCCATCGCCAACTGGCGTTCCGGCGGCGCCCATGGCGTCCTCACACCCGATGCCGCCCTGGACGAATTGCTGCAGGGCACCGACCTGGAGCGCGAGCGCTACGACCCGCGCACGGTGGTCGTAAGGCAGCGGCAGAATCCCAACGACGCCACCCCCACGCCCGTCGACCCGGTGGCGCCCTTCGACCCCACCACGGTCGTGCCCCTGGCCACCGTCGATGTGCAGGGCCTCGTGTCCGACACCGGCTTCAAGGCCGACACCACCCGCACCGTGACGCGCCAGGAAACGGCGCTGGCGGACGTGCCGCAATCGGTCACGGTGGTGACACGGGACGTGATCGAATCGCAGCAGGCGGTCGACATCGGCGACGTCGCCCGCTATGTGGCCGGCGTGCAGTACGTCGATGGCTACGGTGGCTCGCCGCTGTTCCTCATTCGTGGATTCGACGCGGGGCACGGCCTGACCGATGGCATGCCCAACGGCATCGCGCGCACGGAAGATCTTCCGCCGCTCATCGGTATCGAGCGCGTCGAGGTCCTGCGCGGGCCGGAAGCCATCCTGGGCGACGCGTCGCAGAACAACAATTTCGGCGGTTCGATCAACGTGGTGATGAAGCGTCCGCAGGCGGACCCGGTGCGAACCCTCACCTACTCGCTCGGCGAATACGATGGCGGACGGCTCGGCGTCGACCTGGCGGGCGCGGCATCGCGCGACGGCGCACTGAGCTATCGCCTCGTGGCCGCCGGACAGCGCGGCGAGAAGACTCCGCAAGGCTATGGCGGAGGGCGCGGCGCGTACCTCGCGCCGTCGCTCGCCTGGCAGGGCGCGAACACCCGCGTGATGGCGGGTCTGGAATACGTGGACAACCGGGTTCCCGGCCCCGACCACTCGGTGCTCTTCGGGCCCACGGTGTCCACCGCGACGCTCGCGACGCGCACCCGCGACGATCCCAACGACGTCTCGCGTTTCCGCACGAGCCGCGCCGTGTTCGAACTGCAACACGAGTTCGGCGGCGACTGGACGCTGCACAGCCAGGGGCAATACGTGCGCCAGCGCAGCGACGGCCGCAGTCTGTCCTACCTCTCCACCGGTTTCGTCGGTTCGCTGGATGCCGTGGCGCGCAGCTTCCGTTATTCCGGCACCTACTGGACCTGGCAGAACGACCTGAGCGCCAGCTTCCGCCACGGCAATGTCACCCACAACGTTCTCGTGGGCCTCGACCTGGCGCGCACGCACGCCGGCGACAACGGCAGCGGCAGCATCGAGGAAGGCGACGTCGTGGACGACGGCAACCGCAGTGCGGTGATCGTCACGCGGCCGGTCGCTTTCCTGCGTGCAACGGATGCCTTCTCGAAGAAATTCGACACGTTTGTTGCACCGCTCGACACCACGGTGCAGCACCTGGGCGGTTCATGGCAGACGAACGCCGGGCTGTATTTCCAGGACCAGGTGGCGATCGCCGATCGCTGGAACCTGCTTGCCGCCCTGCGTCGCACCAGTTATCGCCTGGACACGCGCTGGCAAGACGGGTCGCCGCGCCGCGTGGACGAATCGCGCTGGATACCGAAGCTGGGCGTGGTCTACAAGGTGTCGCCGGAGGTCTCTCTCTATGCCGACACGTCCACGGGTTTCCAACCCGACCCATTGCTGGGCAAGGACGGCCAACCCCTGCCCGTGGCGACGTCGCGCCAGCTGGAGGTCGGCGGCAAGTTCGACCTGTTCGACCAGCGTGCACGGCTCACGGCCGCGCTCTACCGCATCCGTGTGGACCACAGCGTGGATCTGGTATCGCCGGAACCGCCCTTCTTCGCCACGCCAGGGCCGGGCCAGACCAACCGCGGTCTCGAAGTGGAATTCGCGGGACGGATCGCGCCCGGGCTGGACGTGCTGGCCAGCCTCACCGAGGCGCGCATCCGCAACAACGACGACACCCGCCCCACCGGCGCACCGAAGCACCAGGCTGCGGTATGGGCAAGCTACCGTTTCGGCGCGGGCCCGCTGAAACCGTGGGGCGTAGGAGCCGGCGTGCTGGCGCGCAGCCGCAGTCTGGGCCGCACGAGTGCGGACGGCCAGTATTTCGGCATTCCTGGCCAGGCAAGCGTGGAGACGAACGTCACGCGCTACGGCTCGAACTGGCGCGTGACGCTCGGCGTGAAGAACCTTTTCGCGCGAACGCTCTACGCGGTGAACTTCGACGAGACCTTCGTGCCGATCCGGCAAGGCCGCGTGGTACTCCTCACCGGCGTCTACGACTTTTAATTTTTGTGGGAGCCGGCTACGCCGGCGATCCCGCGGCAGCGGGCAAACTTGCCACGAGCACCCATCGCCGCTGAAGCGGCTCCCACAAATGCCAGCCTGCCCTATGTGGGAACCGGCGCGGACTTGCCGAACGTCTTCAGCGCGACATCGCATGCCTCCCTGCGAAACGCATCGTTCCCGGCGAAACCGGCCGGTCCATCAACAAGGGGAATGTCGTAGCAACCGTCGTCACCTACGACACCCCCGTGACGCCGCCATAACCGGTCATACGCCGCCACGGTAACGCCGGCGCGACGATCGAGGGGATGCGCCTCATGGCCCACGCCGCGCAACCGTGCGAACCCGTAATGCCCGGCCAGCGCGCGCACCACCGACAGCAACAGGTCGCGTGGGCGGACGCCGCCGGTGGCGCGCGTGAATCGCGCGATCGCACCGCGGCCGAGGTAGGCCCAGGAGCCCCGCACCGCGCCGATGAGCAGCCCGTCATCCCCACCAAAAGTGATGGTGCAGGAGGAGATCACTTCCTTGTCGCCGTTCAGGAGGAACAGGCCGAGCTCGCCCGTGCATTCGTGCTCGGGTGCCCGCGCGTGCAGGTAGGCCACTTCGCCCCCGCCTAACGGCAGGGTGGCCAGGCGCACGTCGTGGCCCTTCAGCAGGCGGCTGCGCAGCCGCTCCGGGAACTCGCGCGCCACGAAGCGATAGTGCGCCTCGATGAGCCGCGCACGGGTCGCCAGGTCGAAAGACCGCGAGATGTAGTGCGACTGCCAGCGCTCGTACACCCGCGGGTTGGACTCGGCCGCCGCCCGCATCGTGCGGGACGCCCCGACGAGGCGCAGCCACTGGGCCTGGCGTCGGAAGGCGGCAAGGGTGCGCAGCAGGTAAGTCAGCCGGCGCTCGGGCATCGGCCGCAACCGCCGCAGCGCCGCGCGCCGGCGGGCATGGTCGAGAACCAGCGCGAGAGGGCCGCGCTCGGGGCGCTCCTGAGGCCAACCCAGGGCGAGGTCGTCGTAAGGCGCACTGTGCTGATATCGGGACTGCATGCCTACAAGACGTGCGAGGCTCGAAAAATTGAAATCCACTGCGAGATGGCCCGCTGCCGCGGGATCGCCGGCAGATAGCCGGCTCCCACAGTTCGACGGACGATCCCGCTGCTTACGACACACGCTGGCACCCCATACTGGCCCAAGTGCCGCCGCATGCTGCGAGCTTTGTGTGGGAGCCGCTTCAGCGGCGATGGGGCTGCCTCAAGCGCCGCGCTTGCGCCGCTCGTCCTTCCAGACGATCCAGGCCCCCAGCAAGGTCAGCAGGGCCAGCGCGTACCAGGTGATGGCGTACATCAGGTGGTTGTCAGGGAAGGCGATCACCGTGAGCCCGCCCACGGGGCCGTCGTCGCCACCGCCACGGCCGGGAGACGAGGCCGCGTCGGCATCCACGAAGTAGGGAGCCACGTGGTCCAGGCCCTTCGCAGCCGCGATGGCAGCCACGTCGCGGGAATACCAGCGGTCGTTGGCCGGATCGTTCGCCTGGAGGAAGGCGCCTCGCGGCTCGCTGATGCGCAGCAGCCCGGAGATCGTGGTCTCGCCGGACGGACCGGGCGTGCACGTGGCCTTGCCGCCGCACCAGCCAGGCGACACGAAGCCGCGGTTCACCAGCACCACGTCGCCATTGCGCAGCCGGAGCGGCGTCAGCAACCAGGAGCCCATGCCCAGCTCCGTGCTGGCACGCACACGCACGCTCTTGTCTTGCAGGAACGTTCCCGTGAGTCGCACCCGCCTGTATTCGTCGTTCGCCGCGCTCACGACCGGCCATTGGCCGCGAGCCGGCGCGTCCACCGGTTGCGCGTGTACCCGCGCGTCGACGCGAGCGATGAGGTCGTGCTTCCATGCCCGCCGATGCACCTGCCACGTGCCCAGCGCCATGAAGCCGGCGAACAGCACCGCACCGAGCAGCGCGAGCGACCCCAGAACGAAGACGCCGCGCGGTGGGCGCGGCGTCTGCTTGTCGTTACCCGTGTCCACGCGCGCGCTCAAGGCAGGTTCTTGGCCTGCTGCTCGGTCATCTCGTGCGACATGCCCGGCATCATGTTCGAGTTCATGTGGTACATGACCCAGATCGAGCCCGACAGCGTGATCACCACCATGACCAGCGTGAAGATCAGCGCCAGCATGCTCCAGCCGCCTTCGGCCTTCGTGTTCATGTGCAGGAAGTAGACCATGTGCACCACGATCTGGATCGCCGCGAAGGTGAGGATCACCACCGCCAGCGTCTGCGAGTTCGGGATGACCTTGTCCATGACCAGCCAGAAGGGGATCGCCGTTAGCACCACGGCGAGGAAGAACCCCATCATGTAGCCCTTCAGCGTGCTGGGCGCGTGGCCGTCGTCGTGCTCGTGGTGATCGTGCGCGTCGTGGTGGTCGTGCGATTCGATGTGCGCGCTCACGGCAGCACTCCCATCAGGTAAACGAAGGTGAAGACGCCAACCCAGACCACGTCGAGGAAGTGCCAGAACATCGACAGGCACATGATGCGGCGCTTGTTGGCGGGCGTAAGGCCGAAGCGACCCACCTGGAACAGCAGCGTGATCAGCCAGATGATGCCGAAGGTCACGTGCAGGCCGTGGGTGCCGACCAGGGTGAAGAACGAGGACAGGAACGCGCTGCGCTGCGGACCGGCGCCCTCGTGGATCAGATGTGCGAACTCGAAGAGCTCGATGCCGAGGAAGGCCGCACCGAACAGCCCGGTGACGATAAGCCAGGCCATCATCGTGCCGCGGCGGTTCTTCTGCATCTCCAGCACGGCGAAGCCGTAGGTGATGGAAGACAGCAGAAGCATGGTGGTGTTGACCGCCACCAGCGGCAGGTCGAAGAGATCGGCACCGGACGGACCGCCCGCATAGCTCCGCCCCAGCACGCCATAGGTGGCGAACAGACAGGCGAAGATGAGGCAGTCGCTCATCAGGTAGATCCAGAACCCGAGCAACGTGCCGTTGGCCGGGTGGTGGTCCTTGGACATCCAGAATTCGATGTCCTGTTCCGCGATGGCGGCGGAAGGCGTGGCGTGCATATCAGACATGGGCGGCAAGCTCTTCCGTGCGGGCGGCCTCGGTCCGTGCCACGACGTCGGCGGGGATGTGGTAGTCGCGCTTGTAGTTGAAGGTGTGGCCGATGGCCGTGACGATCAGGGCCACGAAGGCAAGGCCGGCCACCAGGAACATGTGCCAGATCATGGCGAAACCGAACACGAAGGCGAGGCCCGCGAGGATGATGCCCGCGCCGGTGTTCTTCGGCATGTGGATGGGCAGGTAACCTTCGAGGCGACGGCCGGCGTTGCGCTCCTTCATGTCCCACCAGGCGTCCATGTCATGGATGACCGGGGTGAACGCGAAGTTGTATTCCGGCGGCGGCGACGAGGTGGACCACTCCAGCGTGCGGCCGTGCCACGGATCGCCGGTAACGTCGCGCAGTTCGTCGCGGCGCTTGTAGCTGACCCAGAGCTGCACCAGGAAGGCACCGATGCCGAGCGCGATGAGGAAGGCGCCGAAGGCGGCAATCTGGAACCAGATCTGCAGCGACGGGTCCTCGAAGTGGTTCATGCGGCGGGTGACGCCCATGAAGCCGAGGACATACAGCGGCATGAAGGCGACCCAGAAACCGACCAGCCAGAACCAGAAGGACACCTTGCCCCAGAACGGATCGAGCCGATAGCCGAACGCTTTCGGGAACCAGTAGTTGATGCCCGCGAACAAGCCGAAGATGACGCCACCGATGATCACGTTATGGAAGTGCGCGATCAGGAACAGGCTGTTGTGCAGCAGGAAGTCGGCCGGCGGCACGGCAAGCATGACGCCGGTCATGCCGCCGATGACGAAGGTGACCATGAAGCCAACCGTCCACAGCATGGGCACGTCGAACTTGATGCGCCCGCGGTACATGGTGAACAGCCAGTTGAAGATCTTCGCGCCCGTGGGGATCGAGATGATCATGGTGGTGATGCCGAAGAACGAGTTGACGCTGGCACCCGAGCCCATGGTGAAGAAGTGGTGCAGCCACACGAGGTACGACAGCACCGTGATCACCACCGTGGCATACACCATGGACGCATAGCCGAACAGGCGCTTCCGGCTGAAGGTGGAGGTGACTTCGGAGAACACGCCGAACACCGGCAGCACCAGGATGTAGACCTCGGGGTGGCCCCAGATCCAGATGAGGTTCACGTACATCATGGCGTTGCCGCCGAAGTCGTTCGTGAAGAAGTTGGTGCCTACGTAACGATCGAGCGAGAGCAGCACCAGCACGGCCGTCAGCACCGGGAAGGCGGCGACGATCAGCACGTTGGTGCAGAGCGAGGTCCAGGTGAAGATGGGCATCTTCATCATCGACATGCCCGGGGCGCGCATCTTCACGATGGTGGCGATCAGGTTGATGCCCGATAGCGTGGTCCCGACGCCGGCCACCTGTAGCGACCATATGTAGTAGTCGACACCGACATCCGGACTCTGTGCCAGGCCCGACAGCGGCGGATAGGCCAGCCAGCCGGTGCGCGCGAACTCACCCACGAACAGCGACGCCATGACGAGCATGGCGCCCGCCACGGTCATCCAGAAGCTGAAGTTGTTGAGGAACGGGAACGCCACGTCGCGCGCGCCGATCTGCAGCGGCACCACGTAGTTCATGAGGCCCGTGACCAGCGGCATCGCCACGAAGAAGATCATGATCACGCCGTGGGCGGTGAAGATCTGATCGTAGTGGTGCGGTGGCAGGAAGCCGGGATTGCCGTTGAAGGCGATGGCCTGCTGGGCGCGCATCATGATGGCGTCGGAGAAGCCTCGCAGCAGCATCACGATGCCGAGCACCATGTACATGATGCCGATCTTCTTGTGGTCGATGCTGGTGAACCACTCGCTCCACAGATAACCCCAGAGCTTGTGCTTCGTGATGAGCGCCAGCAGCGCGATGCCGCCGATGGCCACCGCGATGAAGGTGCCGATGAGGATCGGCTCGTGGTACGGAATCGCCTCGAGGGTGAGGCGTCCGAAGATCAGTTTGGCTAGATCGGGCATGTTCATTACCGGGCTCGGCAAGGCTTGAGTTCGTTGGAAGCCGGGGCGCTCAAAGCGGCCGTCCGGCAGGCGTCATCGGCTGGCCGCCGGCATTGCTGGCGACGCACAGGGCGCCCACGTAGCGCTTGTCGTCGGCAATGCCCACCCGCGTGCGCGTGGCTGCATCGAGCGACGTGACGTTGTAGGTGCCGACGATGCCCTGCCCGCCCTGGGCATCGAGCGCCATCATGTCGCTCATGCACATGCGGTTGGACTCGACGCAGCGGTTGAGGATGGCGTTGTACAGGCCCGGGGCCACCGAGGCGTAGTAGTGCACCGGTTCCTTCTCGCTGGGCTGCTCGAGCTTCAGGTAGTCCTCGCGGCCCAGGGCCGTGCCGCTGGCCTTGGCCTTGGCCACCCAGGCCTGGAAGTCGGCGTCGGACAGGCTGTGGAAGCGGAAGCGCATGTCGGAGAAGCCGGCGCCGCTGTAGTTGGCCGAAATGCCCTCGAAATCGCCGGTTTTGTTCATGACCGCGTTGAGCTTCGTTTCCATGCCCGGCATGGCATAGATCATGCCGGCCAGGGACGGGACGAAGAAGGCGTTCATGACGGTGGAGGCGGTGATGTGGAACTCGATGGGACGATCGACCGGCGCGGCCATCTCGTTCACGGTGGCAATGCCCTGCTCCGGGTAAAGGAACAGCCATTTCCAGTCGAGCGCCACGACCTCGACCACCAGCGGCTTGGTGTTCGGCGCCAGGGCGCGGGCGTGGTCGATCTGGTCCACGGGACGGTACGGGTCGAGCTTGTGCGTGCTGGTCCAGGTGACGGCGCCCAGGGCGATGATGATCAGCAGCGGGGCCGACCAGATCAGCAGCTCCAGCACCGTGGAGTGGTTCCAGTCCGGATCGTATTCGGCATGGGCCGCCTTGTTGGACTCGCGGTACTTCCACGCGAAGGCCAGGATCATCACGATCACCGGGACGATGATGATCAGCATCAGGACCACGGAAATGATGATCAGGTCGCGCTGCTGCCGGGCGATGTCGCCGGACGGGGAAAGCAGCACGGCGTCGCAGCCCGACAAGAGCAGGGCCAGGGCGGGGACGAGTAATCCGCGCAACATCTTCATGGACATTCGCATGATGGAGGCAACCGTGGGGACACGAAAAAATACGCCGAACGGCTCGCGGCCACCATAGGACACTTTGTCCCATGGCCCTGCAAGCCGAGTAGTGCGATCCTTGGCTATCCTGCCATCCACCTTCCCCGAGCGGGCCGAATACGATGTCGATTTCACACGCCGATCACCATGCCGCCGAGGGCGCCGAACGCGACGTCCGGCGCCAGCACCAGACCAGCCACGCGGCGGTCGCGCCCGGCGAGATCGCCGTGGGCGTGGTCATCGGCCGCGCCTCGGAGTACTTCGACTTCTTCACGTACGGCATCGCGTCCGTCCTCGTGTTCCCGTCGGTGTTCTTTCCGTTCCTGAACCAGCTGGACGGCATCCTGCTGGCCTTCACCATTTTCTCGTTCGCCTTCATCGCCCGGCCGATCGGCACCACCCTGTTCATGGCGATCCAGCGCAACTGGAGCCGCGGCACCAAGCTTACCGCCGCCCTCTTCCTGCTCGGCACCTCCACGGTATGTATCGCCTTCCTGCCCGCGAACACCTCGCACGGCTACGCGGTGATTGTGATTCTTGCCGTTTTGCGCTTCTTGCAGGGCATTGCGCTGGGCGGCTCCTGGGACGGCCTGCCCTCCCTGCTGTCGCTCAACGCCCCCAAGCACCGCCGCGGCTGGTACGCCATGCTCGGCCAGCTGGGGGCCCCCACGGGCTTCCTGATCGCCGCCTCCCTGTTCCTGTTCCTGAACACCCAGCTGTCGCGTGAAGACTTCCTCGGCTGGGGCTGGCGCTATCCGTTCTTCGTGGCCTTCGCCATCAACGTGGTGGCCCTGTTCGCCCGTCTGCGCCTGGTGGTCACCGAGGAATACACCCAGCTTCTCGAAGAAGGCCAGCTCGAGCCCATCGGCATCATCGAGATGGTGCGGGCCCAGGGGTACAACCTGTTCATCGGCGCCTTCGCGGCCCTGGCCAGCTATGCCCTGTTCCACATCGTCACGATCTTCCCGCTGTCGTGGATCTCGCTCACCCGCTCGCAGGACATCAACAACGTCCTGATCGTGCAGATCGTGGGCGCCTTCGTGGCCATCCTGGCCACCGTGGCCTCGGGCGTCATCGCCGACAAGGTGGGCCGTCGCAACACGCTCGGCACCATGGCCGTGCTGATCGGCCTCTTCGCCATCGCCTCCCCGTGGCTGCTGGGCGGCGGCAAGGTGGCCCAGGACGCCTTCCTGGTCATCGGTTTTGCGCTGCTGGGCCTGTCGTACGGCCAGGCGGCCGGCACGGTCACCGCCAATTTCGCCCGCCGCTTCCGCTACACGGGCGCGGCCCTGACCTCCGACTTCGCCTGGCTGGTGGGCGCCGCCTTTGCGCCGCTGGTGGCCCTGGGCCTGTCCCAGCGCTTCGGCCTGGGCGCGGTCAGCCTCTACCTGCTCTCCGGCGTGGCTTGCACGTTGCTGGCCCTGCGCATCAACCGGGCGCTGGAAACCGACAAGAACAAGGCGTAAGCCCCGAGGGTGACCTGGGCGGCTCCCGTAGGAGCGCGCCCTGCGCGCGACATCGTTTCGCGGTGGCTTTGAGCTGGCGCGCCAGCTCCCGGGCACGGACTCAAAACATGTCGCGCGCAAGGCGCGCTCCTACCCATCTCTTGCCGCGCCGGGCGTCCGAAATAGCCGCCCGATCTCCGGCGGCGCGGCCGGCCGTTCGGGCGCTACCCTAGCGCCCATGCTCTTCGACCTCCCCGACCACGACACCCTCTACCGGGCCCTGCTGGACCGTGACCCCGCTTACGACGGGCACGTGTACGTCGGCGTGACGAGCACCGGCGTGTTCTGCCGGCTGACCTGCCCCGCGCGCAAGCCCAGGCTGGAGAACACCCGCTTCTTCGATTCCGTCGCAGGCTGTTTCGAGGCCGGTTTCCGGCCGTGCCTGCGCTGCCGGCCGCTCGACCCCCTGGGCCAGCGCGAGCCGATGGTCTCGGCCCTGCTGCGCCATCTCGAGGACGAACCGGAGCGGATATGGTCGGAGGACGACCTGGTGCGCCTCGGCTATGACCCGTCGACGGTGCGGCGCAGCTTCAAGCGCCACCTTGGCCTCACCTTCCTCGACATGGCCCGGTTGCGCCGTGCCGGCCGAGGCATGGACCGGCTGGCGGCCGGCGCCAGCGTGATCGACGCGCAGCAGGAGGCGGGATATGCGTCGGGTAGCGGCTTCCGCGAAGCGATCGCCAGACTGCTGGGCGACTGTCCGACCGAACTGCGCGGCCGCGAATGGCTGAAGGCCGAGTGGGTCGAGACACCGATCGGCAGCATGCTTGCGGTGGCCGACGCACGATCGCTGCACCTGCTCGAATTCTTCGACCGTGCCGCCTTGCCGAACGAACTGAAACGCCTGCGTGCGGCCACGCGTTCCACGATCGCCTTCGGCCGTACGGCCGCCATCGAGCGGATCGAAGCGGAACTGCGCGAGTATTTCGCGGGTACTCGCCACACGTTCGAGACGCCGTTGGCGATGCATGGCTCGCCCTTCACCCGCGCGGTGTGGGACGAGCTGATGGCGATCCCCCCAGGCACGACGCGGAGCTACTCGGAGATTGCCGCGGCGGCGGGCCGGCATACGGCAGTGCGTGCCGTGGCGCGTGCAAATGGGGCGAATCAGATCGCCATTGTGATTCCGTGCCACCGGGTGATCGGTGCCGACGGCTCGCTGACGGGCTACGGCGGCGGGCTGTGGCGGAAGGACTGGCTGCTGCGGCACGAGCGCAAGTTCGCGGGCTTGCCGTAGCTGGCCGCTGCCGCGGGATCGCCGGCAGAGCCGGCTCCCACAGGCGGCGGCGAGTCCAAGAGCGCTCGGCGGGATATCTGCTGCCCCTGGAGCTGTCGGCTTTCTGTGGGAGCCGCTTCAGCGGCGATGGTGCTTGCCTCACCCCACCACAGGATACGGCCCGTTCTCGAACACGGTGTCGTGGTACCCCTTCACTCCCACCGCGCGCGCCATCTCGCTGCGAAAATCGTCGCCGCGGCGCAGGCAGTCGAGCACGAACGCGAAATCGCGCTTCGGCTTCCACCCCAGGTCGCGCGTGGAGCGGCTGCTGTCGTAGACACGATCCAGCGACGGCAGCAGCTTCCAGCCTCGTGTCGCGTACAGCGCGTCGACATCGGGAAACAGGCGGCGAACCACGGCGGCGGCGTCACAACGCAGGGCCGCTGTGTCGTCGCGAGAGAAGGGCGTCGTTGCCGACACGATATACCGGCCGAACCCCAGCACAGGGGCTCGTTCGAGGGCCAGCAGATGTGCCTGAACGATGTCGTCGATGTCGGCACGGCGATAGAGCAGCTCGTTGGCCTGCATATTGGCTGTGTCGTAAGCGGAGCGCACGTGCGCGTTGTCGTCGTCCTCCGGGAAGAAGCGCGAGGTGCGGAGCACCAGCACGGGTAAGCCTTCTTTCCGGGCGACCAGTTCGCACATGCCTTCCGCCGCGATCTTCGTCGCACCGTAGATGTTCTTCGGCACCGGCACCACATCTTCGTCGATCCATGCCGCCGGCTCGCCGGGCGCAGGCGACAGCGCCGCACCGAACGCACTGGTGGTGCTGGTGAAGACGAAAGCGCGCACACCCTGCGCCACCGCGGCCTCCAGCAGCGCCACGGTGCCGCCCACGTTGGTATCGACGAATTCGCGCTTGGAATGCGTGGCCACGTGCGGCTTGTGCAGGGTGGCGCTATGAATGACCTGTTCCACACCTGACAACGCCTCGCGCACGAAGGCCTCGTCGTGAATGGAGCCGACGACATGCGTATGCGCGGAAGGCTTGATGTCGAGGCCGCGCACGTCGCGGCCTTCGGCCTGCAGGCGGCGCACCAGCGCCTCGCCCAGGTGCCCCGCGCTACCGGTGACGAGGACGGTCATGGTCCCTTACCAGATGAGATCGTCGGGTACGACGAACTGCTTGTAGTAGTCGTCAACTTCTTCCTCGGACTGCACGGCCGCGCCTTCCTTCCGGCCGTGATCCAGCACGATGGTTTCGGGGGACCTCGCATGGATCTTGTCCGCCGGCAGTCGAGGGATGAGCTCGTAGCCGTCGCCAAGGCGCGCGATGACCAGTGCGCCGGATGCGAGCTGGCCGCGCAGGGATTCGTTCACGAAGATGCTGGCGATCTTCTCGCCGTCGGGGAAGCGGTAGGCGACATCGCCTTCGCGCTTCACGCGGGTGGTCTCGACGATCTGCCGCACCTGCGCGCGGATCTCCCGCGCACGGGCCTCGGCATTGCGTTCCGCTGCCAGGGCCCTGTCGCGCTCGGCACGTTCGGCCTGCAGGCGGCGAGCGTCCACCTGCTCTTCCGCCGGCGCGGCGGGTGCCTTGCCCTGGCGCTGCTTCGCCTGGTCGCGAACGATCTTGGCGGCCTTGTCCTTCTTCACGAGGCCGGCCTTGAGGAGCTGTTCTTGCAGGGGGTTGCGCATGGTGCGTGCTTCGTTGCTTGCGGATCCCCCGATTCTAGCGCCGAAGATTCCTCAACGGATGCCCAGGGACCGAAGCTTCGCCACGAGGAGGGTCGCCATTCGCTTCGAGGGGTAACCTCTGGCATCCGCCGTGTAGCGCATCAACCCCACGGCCACGGTGGAGGCGCCGTCCACGGCCTCCACACGCCAGCGGAGCACGCCATGCGCCACGCCCGTGCCGGCATCGACGTTCAGGCGCAAGGGCACGATGACGAGCCGATGCGTGACGCCTGCCGCCGACTCGTCCGGCCGCTGGGCCTCGAGCAATGCGTTCTCCGGTAGCACACTGCTGCGCCGCATACCCTCGCCGTCGGCCACGCGTACGTCGATGGCCAGCGCATGACGCCGCACGGATTCGTCCACGTCGGTGACGATTGTCTCGATGTTGCGCGCCGCAAGTTGCTTCGCAAGCTCGCTGTCCAGCTGCCTTGCGTCGCGATGCAACCGTTCGTACCCCATGGCATGCAGCGGTGCGAACGAATAGAGCGCCAGCTTGCGAACCACGACGTCGTCACCCCCGTCGACGCGCTTGCCGACGCTCGCGACTGATGCGCAGCCCGTGACCGAGGTGACAAGCGCAATCAGCGCGACCCGCGGAAGCCACGCCGCGCGATGCCCGGACACGACCGCGCTCACATGAAGTCGACGAGGACCGTAACGGGCCTGCGGAAGCGGCCGCCGCGCACGGTCGGTTTGCTTTCGCGCAGGCGCACGTTGAAAACGAAGTCCTCGCCCGTCCCCACTGCGTTGAAGCGAACCTCTTCGCCCGGCTTGATGGTGTTCCGCCGGCTGTCGCCGATCTCGAGGCCCACGTTCTCGGGCGCATCGCTGCCACGCAGCGAGAACAGTTCTGGGGTATCCGCATCGGCATCGGCGGGAGTGCCGAAGGTGAAGTGCGCGACCATGCCCACGGGTTCCAGGCAATTCTCCACCGTGAGGTGAAATTCCTTCCACTGTGTAGCCCGCTCGGGCGTGGCGAAGTTCGCCACGCTGTAATCGCCGACATTGAACTCCTGGTTGATGCTGTCGCTGGCGATCGAGCAGGCGGGCCGCCGGAAGATCAGCTTGAAGATTTCCATCGAACGGAAGACGACCAGACCGCCGCCGCTCTGGTCCACGTTCGATTGGGCGATGGCGCCGGGATCCACGTTTCCGAATTCCACCGGACCGCTCATGCGGTAGATCTCGTAGCTGACCACGTCCTGGTCGCTGCGAACGGTGTCTCCTTCGTTGAACGTTCGCGTGAAGTCGTGCGGGAAGCTGCGTCGGATGCCGCTCGCGCCTTCCTCGAGGAAGAGGCGGATGCCGAATCCGGACGGCTTGCCGCCGACCGTGAGCGGCAGCAGACCGTCGGGTGGATTGCCGGCCTGCCAGCGTCCCCGGAAGGTGGCATCGCCAGCGCCACAGGTGAGCAGGAGCTTGCCTTCGCCCGCGGCGCGCCCCTCGCGCACCATCGTACCCACGGGGATGTCGTTGTACACGTCGACATACGTTGTCTGGCCGATCTGGTACGTGGCCAGATTGTTCATGACGCATCCCGGCAAAGCCATGGCAGGGGCGGCATGCATCGCTCCGTAAGCGATGGCGCCGCAAAGCGCGTGGCGAAGGAATGGTTGTGTCCGTTGTTTCATGGTTACCTCTTTCCGTAGACATAGCGCGTCGAGTTCATCACGACAGTGGCCTGCGCTGCGCCGGCGGCTGCCAGCGCGACGGCGGCAACACAGATCCCGCGCCCCGCTTTGCGGATCGTTCCTTGCATGGTTCGGATATTCCTTGGCGAAGGCGTTCGGCCGCCGGTATGCCGGCGGCCGATCTTTTGCTTACGGTGCCTCGTAGCGGATCGAGTACACGACCGAGCTGTTCGCATCACCGGCGGTGATGTTGCCGGTGCGTTCGAAAGCCGCGGAGTGGGCGATCACAGCCTGGTTGTCCGCAACCGTTTCCTTGATCACGCTCTGGTCCGGGCTCCAGACGTCGATGGGATCGCCGTTCTTGTTGAACAGACGGATCTGCACGCCCTGTGCGGCGCCGGTGGTGATGAGGGCACCGGTGAGAGGATCGACCGTGGAGCCCGGCTCGAACGCCGCCCACACCTGAGTGCCGTTCGTGCAGGTCGTTTCACCGGTCTGGCCCACGTAGATACGAAAGCCCGTCGTGCCGGCGTGGCTGCCCACGTTCGGGAAGTCGCCGGCATTGACGCCCTCGATGGGCACGGTGAAATCGGGGTTGCCCGTGCCGGGCTGGCCGCCGCTGACGGTGCAGGTGACATTGCTGATGGAACCGGTGAACGTGATCGTGCCGGTGGAAGCGAAGGCGGCCGGAGCCGCCAGCCCTGCGATGAGCAGGGCCGATGTGATTGCCTTGAGGTTCATCCGATTAACCTTGTTACGTTCTAGAGAAGCAACGACCCAGAGTGGGTCGTCGGCCGTAGGGAGGCACGGGGCCTTTCCCCGTGCTCACGCAGCCGAGTGCTCGTCTACGCGAGCGACAAGGATTTTGTCGGATTTGGCCTACAAGCCATATGGAAGATTGCTCAAAAATCGGACTTCCTTTCGGAAGTCCGAAGAGTCTCGCACTTTGCGACACATGGGGCACCGTTCTCATGACAGACCGGTGCCCACCGTGTTATTGCGCGCCCGCGATCTATTGGCCGATCTTGCGCAGTGCCTTGCCACTCATGAGATTGCGCTCGATCTGCTCGAGGCTCACGTTCTTCGTTTCCGGAACCAGCCAGAAGGTGACGACGATGAAAACGGCGTTCAGCCCGGCATAGAGCCAGAACGTGTTCGCATTGCCGAAGCCGCTCAGCAGGCTCAGGAAGGTCGCGCCCACCACCATGTTGGTGATCCAGTTGGTAAACGTGGAGCAGGCGATACCGAAGTCGCGGCCCTTGAGCGGCTGCACTTCCGCACACAGCGTCCAGATCAGCGGGCCCGCGGACATCGCGAAGCCCACGATGAAGAACAGCAGCATGCCGACGGTGAACAGCTGCTCGCCGCGCGTGGCGATACCGAGCGACATCATGGTGCCCACGGTGCCCAGGCCCACGGCCATCATGGCGAAGCCGGCGTAGAGAATGGGCTTGCGGCCCCACCGGTCGACGAACGCGAGCGCGATGAGCGTCGCCAGCATGTTCGTGAGGCCCACCACCGCGGTGAACACCATCTGGGTGTGCGTGTCGTAACCCATCTCCTTGAAGATGCGCGGCGCGTAGTACATCACCACGTTGATGCCGGTGAACTGCTGCACCACCTGGAGCAGGACGCCCAGGCCCACGGAGCGGCGGAAGTTCGGGTTCTCGCGGAACATGCTCCAGCCGTGTTGGCGGGTCTTGAGCTGCTCGTCGATGTCGGCGATTTCGCGCCGCACCGTGTCCTGGTCGCCGCGCAGCCTGGTCAGCACCGTTTCCGCGTCGTGCCGCCGTCCCACGAGCAGCAGCCAGCGCGGGCTGTCCGGCAGGAAGAACAGGCCGATGAGGAACAGCACGCCCGGTGCGGCGATCACGCCGAGCATCCAGCGCCAGTTGCCGCTGGCGCTGAAGGCCGTGTCGGAAAGGAAGGCAAGGAAGATGCCGGTGGTGATCATCAGCTGGTAGGTGGAGATCATCGCACCGCGAATCTTCTCCGGCGCAACTTCCGCAAGATAAAGCGGCGCGGTGAATGCCGCGATGCCGATGGCGAGGCCGAGCACGAAGCGCGCCACAATGAGAATAGTGGGCGTTCCCGCCACGGCGCAGAAGATCGAGCCGGCGACGAAGAGGATGCCGGCGAGAATGAGGGAACGCTTGCGTCCCAGGGCGGCCGACATCCAGCCAGCGCCCACCGAGCCGACAGCGGCGCCACCCATCATCGCGCTGACGATCCACTCGATGACGTGGTCCGAAACCTTGAACTCCGCCTGGATGAACTGCGTGGCGCCGGATATCACGCCGACATCGAGTCCGAACATGAGGCCCGCGAGGGCGGCGAGGATACAGGTGGTGACGATGGCCGCCTTGGGGTGGGCGGCGTGGGTTTGCTGCGTGGCGGCATCCATCAACGGTTCCTTGCGTGGCGATCCCGGCATTGGATGCCGTGACATGTATTGAAGTTGTGTACGCGCCGCCCGGGCGGCGCGCGTGTGCCCGGGCGACTGCCCGGGGTGTCAAGGGACCGTCCGCTCAGTTGTCGTCGCTTTCCCCCTGAACCCAGGGATCATAACTGCCGAAGTACCAGAGGTGGCCCTCCGGGTCGCGAGCCGAGTAACCGGCGCCGCCGTATTCCTTTTCCTCGTAGGCATCGACGATGGTGGCCCCCGCCTTCCGTGCGCGCTCGTAATGGGCCCGCGCGTCTTGGATACCGTAGGTATTGTGGGAGCCGCTTCAGCGGCGATGGGCGCTTGCGGCAAGCTTGCCCGCTGCCGCGGGATCGCCGGCGAAGCCGGCTCCCACAGGTTTGGCCTACTGTCGCGCTTCCAGAACCAGTGCTCTCGAATCGGTCCGACCCTGGTCGTCCACCACGCGGACGAGGAAGCGCCCCACGTGTTCCGGGGTCCACATGAGCGGCTGTCCGTTCGGGACGCTACCCAGGTAAGCGTCGTCGACGAACCAGTACAGCGTGCGCGACCCGGCGTCGGCCGTCGCGACGAAGGCGATGCGCTCGCTGCCCATGCGTGACGTGCGGATCTGGTAGCTGCTGCCCTTGAGCGGCGAGGTGATCCTGGGCGGGTCGCCGGCCGGTTGTCCGCCGCCCTGGCAGTCGGGAAGCGCGGGCGGCGTGCGCCGCGGCATGCCTGCCTGCGCGAAGACCCGCGCGAGATCCGACGGCCAATATTCGTAAACTTCCACGCGCGTCCTCGCAGGATCGTACGGCGGGCATGCGGGCTTGCCGGTGGCGATGTCCACGACCACCGGGCGGTGCACATTGCTTACGCGGATGGGCGACTTGCCGGGAATGAACCACGTGCTGCCGACTTGCGGGCACCAGGCATTCGGCAGGTCGCCGCTGGCGAGGCAGATCGGCACGCGCCTGAGGTTGGGTGGATTGCGGCGGATCGGCTCGGCCAGGCCGGGCCGCTCGGCGCGCAACGCATCCGCGATACGGAAGAACAGCGGTGCCGCCGCGTCGATGCCGACGAAGGCGGGATTCCCCGCACCGTCGAAGTTGCCGATCCAGACCACGAGCACGTAGGGACCGAAGCTTCCGGCCGTCCATGCATCGCGGAAACTCCACGACGTACCGGTCTTCCAATACACGGGCAGACGCGACGGTTGCGCCGGCAGCGCATCGTCGGGCCGCGGATTCTGGCGAAGCATGTCCATGACCATGAAGCTGGCCTCTTCGCTGAGCATGCGCGTGCCGCGACTGGACGGCGTGTTTTCAAGCAGGCGAAGCGGCCGAAGCTCGCCGCGGTTCGCCAGCATGGCGTACAGCCGAGCCAGTTCCTGCATGGTCACTTCCCCACCGCCGAGCACAAGGGCCAGGCCGTAATGCTGTTCGCTGGCCATCCGCGAGACGCCGGCGTCGCGCAGGAACTGGTAGAGATTCGGCGATGCCAGTTTCGCCGCGATCTGCACGGCGGGGATATTTCGGCTGCGCACCAATGCCTGCGTCGCCGTGACCGGTCCGAGGAAATGGCCGTCGAAATTCTCCGGTGTATAGGGACCGAAGGCCGACGGTACATCGCGCAGCACGGTTTCCGGATGCAGCACCCCCTGATCGAAGCCCAGCGCGTAGATGAAGGGCTTCAACGTCGAGCCCGGCGAGCGCTTTGCCAGTGTGCCGTTCACCTGACCGAGGATGGAGGCGTCGAAATAGTCGGCCGAGCCGACTATGGCCTTCACGCCCATGTCCCGCGTGTCCACGAGGATCGCCGCCGCGTTGCGGATGCCACGATCGGCCCCGCGCTCCACGTATTGCCTTACCTGTCTTTCCAGGCTGTGCTGCAGGCCCAGATCGAGCGTGGTGCTAACGCGCATGTCGTCGCCGCCGTCGATGCGGCGCTCCGCTAGCACTTGCTCGACGAAGTGCGGTGCTTCGAACGGCAGACGGGACAACGGCCTCAGGCGCAACGGAAGTTCGAAAAGCGGACGCGCGGCGGCATCTTCGGGATGCCGCGTTATCCAGCGGGCGAACAGGCGGTCGCGCGACATCTTCAGCGACGTGTCGATCACCGCTGCACCGTCCATGCGCCCCGGCACGCCGCGGCCGGGCTCCTGCGGAATCACTGCAAGGGTAAGAGACTCCGGCAGGCTGAGCCGCGACGGCGCCTTGCCGAAATAGGCGAGGCTGGCGGCTCCAACCCCTTCCACGTTTCGACCGAAGGGCGCCGCATTGAGATAGGCCTCCAGGATGTCGTGCTTGGAATAGAAGAGTTCCAGCTGCAACGCGCGGCCCACCTGCACGAGCTTGCCGCCGGGGCTGCGCGTGTCGAGGTGCCACATCAATCGGGCCAGCTGCATCGTGATGGTCGACCCACCCTGCGGATGGCGCCCACGGACATAGGTCATCCAGGCACCGCGCAGGAGGCCCCATGCGCTCACGCCGGGATGCCAGCGGAACCAGCGATCCTCATGCAGGAGCACCGCGTTCACCATCGCCGGCGACACGTCCTCTAGCGGCACCCAGAGCCGATACTGCTGGTCGCTGGCGAGCGTAAGGCGCAGCAGCCGCCCGTTCGCGTCGTAGACCGCCGTGGACGACGGAAACGATGCACGCAGCGGATCGTGCGGCCAGAGGCGGCATCCGACGAGGACACCGGCGACCAGCAGCACCGCCGCCAGCGCGTTGTGCCAGCGGGGAAGCCTGAAAGGAAGGAAGGACCTCATGCGATGCGATGACCGGCGCGCCCCCTGTAGGAGCCGCCATGGCGGCTCCTACAGACAGGCGGTCAGGGTTTGCGCTCCACGGTCAGCGTGCCGCCGCCCGGCGCCTGCGCCTGCACGGTGCGGTCGTACAGCGATTGCGCGAGCGCGGGTGGAATGACGAACCGTCCGGCATTGGTTGCCTTTATACGGTAGACGAACTCCTGCACGTCGCGGCTCGCGTAGCCGTAGACCACCACGCGATCCTCCCGCACGTCCGCGTACTCCGGCTTCCACGTGGACTCCGGAAGGCCAACCGGCGAGCGCCAGGCTGGCGTGCCGTCCTGACTTTCGCCGCCTTCCGCTTCGCCCTCCTCGGACGATTCCTCCGAGGAAGCATCGTCGCCAGCCGCGGCCTCGGTTGCGGCCGCCTCCGCGGGCGCCGTGTCGAGTACCGGCTCGAAACCACCCGGAAGGAGGTCCACGATCGCGACATCGGCCACGCCGTCATCCTTCGTGGCGCGAATGCGCACGTGCACGTTCACTTCGTCGCCCGTATTCACGGTGTCGACCGACTTGCCGTCCAGCGTCGTATAGGTGCGGGTGATTTCCAGGCCGTCCTTGCGCACGTCGGTCGACGGCTTGCGGTCGAAGCCCGTCTGCGCCACCCCGTACCACGCGGTGGTGTCGGCATCGTTGACGAGGCGCAGCCTCTGCGTGCCCGCCGTCCAATGCGCATCGAGGATGGCGCCCTTGGGCGCTCCGATCGGCGTCACCGTGCCGTTGGCAGCCACCGCGCCGATCGACAGCTTCGCGGAATCGCCGCCCTCCTTCGCCCAGGCGTCGAGCGCAAGCACGATCATGCCGGACGACAAGGTGTTGTAGTGCCCCTTGCCCAGCGGACGCACCAGGTTCTCCACCGTCTGTGGCGGAAGCGCCCTGGCCTCTTCGGGGAAGTGCTTCGCCAGGAGGTAGAGCACCGAGGCATCGCGGATCGGTGCGTCGTAGTAGTCCGCGTACGCATACGCTTCATCCGCCGGTGTACGCGTGAGCAGCTTTCGCGGCCCCGCGATCAGGTCGGCGGCCAGCTTGTCCTGGTGCATCAGCTTGTACGATGCCGCAAGCCAGGCGGCGGCCAGGTCGTTCTTCCATTCCTTCGGATAGGCCTCCTGCAGGCGCCGCTGCACGGACGCCAGGTCGTTCGTGGTGACGTTGCCCTGCCGGGTGAGCAGATAGATGGCGTAGGCACGCTGCCGCATGTCCGCCAACGCGTCTCCCGAGTCGTCGGCGGCGATCTGGCGCAATGCGTTGTCGGCCGAAGCGAGCATGTCGCGCGGTATGGCCACGCCACGGTCGCTCGCCTCGATCAGGTAATGCACGGCGTAATCGGTGGCGAAGGCGTGCGTATCGGGCGTGGCCGTCCACAGGCCGAAGCCACCCTGCCCGTTCTGCCGGGCACGCAGCGTGTCGAGCAAGGCAGCCACCGGGTCCGCCGGCGGTGCCGAGCCGTCCTGCATGTGCGCCGGCTTCACGTCGCCGAACTCCGGATGCTTGCCGAACACCAGCGCCGGCATCGCCGCGCTGATCACCTGTTCCGTGCAGTAGTGCGGAAAGTCCACGAGATAAGCCGCCAGCCCGCGCGCGAGCACCGCCGGCACCGTGGAGAACGCGGCGTCGCGCACGGCGTACTCGTCGTGCATGTCGCGAAGACCTGTGACGTCGCCGCGCGAGTGCGCATCCACGTGGCCGAACGCGAGGTCGGTGCGCATCGGCGAGGCGGGCCGCACCGAGAGGTCCACGCTTTGCTTCGCCGACTTGCCGCCGTAGTTCGCGGTGAAGGTCATGTTGCCGGAACCCAGCTTGTCCGTGGCGCGGACCCGGAAGATCGCCACGCCTTCACGCATCTCGCCAAGGCTGAGCGTTTTCGCGGCGTCGCCTACGATCTGCAACTGCGGACCGAGCTTCAGGTTGACGGCCACCGGCACGTCCTTCCCGCCCAGACCGGTGAGGTTGTTGGCCACGCCGACGCTGATTTCCGCTTCGTCGCCGGGCGCGAGCGTGGTCGGTACGTTCGGCGACAGCACGAAGTCGCCACGCACGGTGGTCGCGCCCTCGAAGGTGCCCATCCGCTCGGGCGACACGGCCACGGCCATCACGCGGAGCTTGCCGTTGAAGTAGTCCGGCACCTTGTAGGTGAGGTCGCGCGAACCGTCGACGTCGACGATGCCCGACCAATACGCCACCGGCTTGTCGCGCTTGCGCCGGAACGGATTCAGCTGACGCCCGATCGCGCCCTCGGCATCGCCGCCCGGTGCCGCCATGCCCATCAGCTTCTGGAAGTCCGGAATGATGAGATCCAGGATCTGCGAGGTGGAGACCTCGAGCATGCGCTTGCGGAAGAAATACTGGAGCGGGTCACCCAGCTTGTAACGGGCCACCTGGAGGATGCCCTCGTCCACCGCGAACACCACGGCGCGGGTGGGCGTGGGCGACGTGACATGGAAGGTCACGGTGTCGCCGGGCTTCACGAGCGCGGGCGATTCCACGGTGATGGCATCGCGGCGTGCGTCCATGTTCACGGAGAACGGCACCACGCCGAACGACAGCGGACTCATGAAGATCTCGTCGGATGACGGATCTCGGACATACTGCACGTTGATGTAGCCGTTCCCCTCGAAGCCCGCCGGTACGGTGATGTGCTGCACGGAACTCGTCGTGTCCGCGTGGAACCACGCGTGCGCGTACACCTTGTCGCGCTCGATCGTGATGAGCCCGGAGCCGGCGTATGGCGCACGGATGGCCACGTCCACCGCTTCGCCGGGCGCATAGTCCTTCTTGGACAAGGTGAGCTGGAGCTCGGCGTTCCGCTCCAGTGAGCGTGAAACGTTGCCATCGCCCGCTACGGACCACGCCACGCGATTCACTTCCTTGCCGTCGGCGTTCTTCACCACCAGCGCGAAGTTGCCCGGCTTGTCCGTCGGCAGCGCCACGTCGAGTCCGGCCGCGGGGATCGTGAGCGGCGTTTCGGAAAGCGTGGTCTCGCGTGCCTTGGATTCGTACTTGAATACACCGGAGTCCTGCTTCGTCAGGACCGACACGAAGCGCGTTTCGACGATGGCCTGTTTCAGGCCTTTCAATTCGATGCGCTTCGCACCCGGATCGATGGCCACGAGGTTCACGGTGCGCTTCGCATCGCGGCTCACGTAATCCAGGTTGTCCACCGACTTGTATCCCACCAGCCAGTCGTTGGAAGACACCATGCCCTGCGTGGCGGCGGCCACGCTGCGTCCGCCCTCGGCTTCGTACGCCTTGGCGAGGAAGTAGAGCTGATAGGTGGCGTCGGCATAGCGCGTGAGATCGAGCGCGAATTCCGCATGGCCCTTGTCGTCGGTTTTCGCGTCGGCCAGTTTCTCCTCGAAACCTTCCTTGGCGCGACGGATGTCGTAGAAACGGTAGTCCTTATAGCTCGGGAACGACGGGAACGCCGGACGGAGCACGAGCGAACCTTCCACCCGACGGTTCGCCGCCGGCGTGCCGAACAGGTTCTGCACATCGACCAGCGCCTTCAACTGCGCGGGCTTGACCCATCCTTCCGCCACCGTCGTGGAAAGCTTCGCGGACACCTTCATTCGATCGGGCTGGAACTCCTTCACCTGCACCGTCGTACTGCCGATCTGCGAATACGGCTTGCCGTCCTTGGCGATGTACAGGTTCACCGTCCAGTTGCCCGTGGGCGAGGTTTCCGCGGTCGTATATGCCAGTTCGGCGAAGCCGGCCGTGTCCATGGACACGGTTTCCTGGCGCACCGTGGTGCCGCGCGGGTCCACCACTTCGGCAATGAGCGGCATGCCCGCCACGCTGCGCGTCCAGCTATTGGCCCGCACGATCATGCCGATGTGGAAAAGGTCGCCGGGGCGGTAGATGCCGCGGTCCGAGAAGAGATACCCCGACAACTGGCCCTGGCTGTGCGCATTGGGTTCGCCGCCGATATCGAAGCGGGAAAAATCCAGGGACCGGTCGTACGAGCCGATCGGGAGGAACGAGAGATCCTCGCCCTGGCGCACCACGAACATCGCCGGCGCCTTCTCCTGCGTAAAGCCCGCCAGATCCGCGAAATGCGCACTTCCGTCGGCATCGGTGGTCTGGGTGAACAGCGTGCTGCCGTTCCTGGCAATGACTGACACCGAAGCACCGCCGACCGGGGCACCGCTGCGGATGGACTGCACGAAGAGGTCGTAGCTGCCGTCGAGCGACTTCTTCGCGATCATGCCCAGGTCGGTAATGACGACCAGGCGCTCGTCCCGCGGCGCGTCGTACATCATGCCGTCGTTCTCTTTCTCGGCGGCGGCTGCGGCGGCCGCCGCGTCGGGATCGCCGCCGGCCTCGCGGGCAGCGGCCTCGCGGGCCGCCTTTTCGCGCGCCGCGCGTGCAGCCTCGGCCGCCTTCGGGTCGAAGCCGGCAAGCTTCAGGAGGAACACCCCGCGCTTGCCGGAAGCAAGGTACTTGCCCAGGTCGAATCCTTCGTAATGCGCCTTGCCCGGGCCTTCGTCGGGGAAGGACACCTTGCTCACGAAACGGTCGACGATGTGATCCGGCGTGAAACTGTACATCTCGGGTTTCGTGTACGTGCCGGAATTGAGCGAAACGAGATGCTGCAGCTGGTCGGGCAGCACCCGTCCCACCTCGATGCGCATGCCCGGCATGTTGCGCGACACCACGGAAACGCGGTGATCGCCGCTCAGCGACAGCAGGGAGCCGTCGGCCATGAAACGCAGCAGCTTGGGATAATCGGGCACGGTAAGCAGGTCCGCCCGTGCCTTGGGCATCACGTAGCCGCCGAAGGATGTCATGCCCTTGTCGACCCGCACGTAGATGCGTTGGCCCGGCTGGGCGTGGTAACGGAAGCTCTGGGTTTCGGACCAGTCGTTTTCCGTCGGAACGATCTCGGGCTTCAGCCGCGCGAAGCCACGCAGGTCGGCCTCGCCGATGGTGTCGACGCCGTAGTGCTTGTGGTCGTCCATGGGCAGCGCCCACACCTGCAGTTTCTTCGCCAGCTCGGCGTCGCTCACCGGGCCACCGAACTGCATCACCACCACCTGTTCGGGCTCGAAGCGCTCGTTGTCCACCAGGGTGGCCGACACCTCGTCGAGTTTCAGGCTGTAAAGGCCGGGCACGCGCACCGAGGTTTCCAGCTCCTTCTCCGTGCCGTCGCCGCCACGGCTGGAACGGACGCCGTCGTCTAGCTTCAGGGCCACCGATCCGTCGTCGCGAGGCAGTTGCAGCGGCTGCGAATGGACGAAGGCGTTGAGCCGCTGCTCGTCGTAGGTCACCGTGAACTTGAGATCGCTGCCGCGCTTCTCGTTGCCGTTGCGCAGTTCCAGGGACAGCCGTTTCTCCAGTTGCGCCGAGTCCACCGGGTAGTTGAACCCGAGTTGCACGATGGTCTTCTTGCGGGTGGGGTCCTGCGGGTCCTGGTAGAACTCGCCGTTCACCACGCGAACGGTGAACGGCGCGGTTTCGAAGGCGAACTGGTCATCGGCGAGGAGCGCCTGCGGCGCGAATACCTTCGCCTTGTCGAAGCGAACGCTCACCTTCCGGCCTACGGGCCAGTCGCCCGCCGGGGTGAAGCGCAGCACCCGGTCGTTCTCCCAGGTCCACTGGCCGGGCAGCTTCGGGTCCATGGCGATGCCGTCCGTCACCGGCTTGCCGAGCGACTCCAGCCGTGCGGCCGAGGCCGAGAAGGTCACGACGAGGGGATGGATCGTGACGGGGGTATTGGCGTAGTCGGTGGTCTGCGGCGCGGGCGCCTCGAACGTGATGCGCTCGGGTTCGGCAGGTCTCGGCCGGTTCTGCCACCAGTGCCAGCCGAACCAGCATGCACCGGCCAACAGCAGGGCGCCGGCGACGGTCGCGGTGAATTTCAGGGGGTGGCTGCGCGCCGCCCGGCCGGTGGCGGGCACCCAGGCCGGCGCCGACCAGGACACATTGCCGAAAAGGGGCCGCAACGCCCAGGCCAGTGCCCGGAAAAGGCCGCGGACGAGGCGCAGCGGCAACAATGCGATGAAGCGAAGCAAGTCCATGGTCGTTTCCCTTTCCTTAATCCGGTTGACGGCGTCGCGGCGCGCTGCGGATACGCGAGCAGACCGCCCGTCGCGACTGCGACGGCCGGATCAAAAGCCCACCTATCCCCTTGCGTACGATGCTGTGCGCAACGTATGCCGCAGCGACGGCGGAATTCTGGCACAGCAAAGGCAATGCGCGCGCTGTTGCATCCTGGATACACAATAGAAGAATTCTGAAAATAAGAGTGAAGTACTTCGCGCGTGACGTGGCTCACGCTGACCGCGTAACGTCATGTAACACGCGGTTATGTTGCTTTATCTTCGCCACGCCGCCCGGTTTCGGGCGTAGTGGCAGGCGCGCAGGGAGCGCCTCTGCCGCCATGGACGCCCTGCGCCGGGGAATCAGGGGCGGACGCGGGGCCCGACGGTAGAAACGATGAGCGACGATGCGACCAGTTCCCTCGACGACGTGATGACGTTGCGCAACATGGCACGCACCCAACGGGTGGTGATCGACGACCTGAACCATCGAATGAAGAATATCCTCATGGTCGTGCAGGCCATGGCGCGGCAGAGCTTTCGTTGCGACCGCTCCCTCGACTGCTCGATGGAGGCCTTCGAGAGCCGCCTGCGTGCCCTCGCCAGCGCCCACGACTTGCTGCTGGCGGGACCCTCCCGGCACGTCGCGTTCTTCGGCATGGTGGAGTCCACCATCGCGCCGCACGACCCGGGCAATGCCCGCGTGAGCTTTTCCGGGCCGCCGCTCGTGCTGGACGGCGAGACCGCCGTGGCCGTGGCCATGGCCCTGCACGAACTGATGACCAACGCGAGCAAATACGGCGCTCTTTCAACGGCCTCGGGCACGGTAACCCTCGCGTGGACCTTCTTTCCCTGTCCAGACGGCGGCCGGGTACGGCTGGAGTGGAAGGAGCGCGGCGGCCCGCCGGTGAAGCCGCCGCTCCGCCGGGGGTTCGGCACCCGGTTCATCGAACGGACGCTGGCGTGCGAGGCGCATGGCGAGGCGGCCGTACGCTTCGAACCGGACGGGGTGCGGGCCGTTTTCGAGGCACCCGCCCGCCCGGCCTGACCCTCCCCGGCAACGCGTCGAAATAAATGTCGGTCGCCCTTGTCGATCCAACGGGTTCACAATCGACGTCTCCATGAAAGGCCGGACAGCCCCGGCTTCGCGTAGGAGAACGACGATGCGATTCATGGTGATGGTGCGAGCGACACCCGCCTCGGAGGCCGGCGAGATGCCGAGTGAGGCATTGCTCACGGCCATGGGCCATTTCAACGAGGAGATGTGCCGGGCTGGGGTGATGCTGGCTGGCGAGGGTTTGCACCCCAGCAGCGCCGGGGCCCGCGTGCGTTTCCTCGGCGATCGCCGCGAGGTGATCGACGGGCCCTTCGCGGAAACCCGCGAACTCATCGCCGGATTCTGGTTGATCCAGGTGCGCTCGCTCGATGAGGCGATCGAGTGGATGAAACGTGCGCCCAACCCGTTCGAAGGCGGCATCGACTCAGAAATTGAGATTCGCCGCGTTTACGATGCCGACGACTTCGGCGCGGAATTCACGCCCGAGGCGCGTGCGCAGGAGGAACGGCTGCGCGCCGAACTGGCGTCCCGTCAGTAACTAAGTACCCCCAACCAACGAAAGGAGTCCACACATGCATATCCAGCCTTACCTGTTCTTCAACGGTAACTGCGAAGAAGCATTCAAATTCTACGAGAAGGCCCTCGGCGGGAAGATCAACGAGCTGCATCGCTACAAGGACATGCCCCCACAGGAAGGTGGCGACGACAACGGTTGCGGTCCGATGACGCCGGAGCAGAAGGCCAAATTCGACGAGAGCATCATGCACGTCAACCTCACCGTCGACGGCCAGATGATGCTCATGGGCTCGGACAGCCCGCAGGATGAAGGTACCGTCCGTGGCCTCTCCATCTCCATCGGCATCGACGACGTCGAGAAAGGCCGCAAGGTCTTCGAAGCGCTGTCGGAAGGAGGCGAGGTGAAGATGCCGTTCCAGGAAACCTTCTGGGCGAAGGGCTTCGGCATGTGCACCGACAAGTTCGGCGTGCCGTGGATGGTCAACGCAGGCGACAAACCCAGTCCGTAAGGAGTGAGCCATGCAGTTCCTCATCGTCCGCAAGGCGGACCATGACAGCGAGGCCGGCGTGAAGCCGAGCCGCGAATTGATCGACGCCATGGGCGACTACATCGACACACTGGCGGCCGAGGGCCGGCTGCTGGCCGGCGAAGGGTTGAAGCCGAGCAGCACCGGTGTGCGTGTCACGTTCGCGCCGGGGCGCAAGGCGGTGACGGTGGACGGTCCCTTTACCGAAACGAAGGAACTGGTCGCCGGCTTCAGCATCATCGAAGCCGATTCCATGGAAGAGGCCGTGGCATGGGTTAAGGACTGGCCGGCGGAGGATGCCAACGGCCAGGCCGAGATAGAGATCCGCCCGATCGGTTGTCCCGGGGGTTTGTCCGGTTTCGGCAATCCGAGCGAGGAGGATTCGCCCAAGCCACGCTACATCGTCATGCTCAAGGCGAACGAGCGCAGCGAAACCGACTGGAACCCCGGTCCGGAGATCCTCGGCCGCATGAGCGAGGCCAACCGGGCGGGACATGAAGCCGGCTTCCTCATCGCTGGCCATGGTCTGTCTTCCAGCCGGCACGCGAAACGGGTCAGCTTTTCCGGAGGCAAGGCGACGGTGCTCGACGGCCCCTTCGCCGAGATCAAGGAAATGGTCGCGGGCTTCTGGGTGCTCCGGGTGGACAGCATCGACGACGTCATTGCCTGGACGGAAACCTTTCCGTTCCCGGACGGCGACGATGCCCGCCTGGAGATCCGCGAGCTGTGGCGGATGGAAGACCTGATCCCCGCGTAATTGCCGCAACGCGGCTTGCCACGCATGACGGCGAATGCTGTCATGCGTGGCCATGACCACGCACGACACCCACCGCGCCATCGACGCGATCTGGAAGATCGAATCGCCGCGGCTGATCGCGACGATCGCGCGCATGGTCCGCGACCTCGACCTTGCCGAGGAACTGGCCCAGGACGCGCTCGTTTCCGCGCTGGAGCAATGGCCGCGCGACGGCGTGCCGCGCAATCCCGGCGCCTGGCTCACCCAGGCCGCGAAACATCGCGCAGTGGACCGCATCCGGCGCGAGCGCATGGCCGGGCGCAAGCTCGAAGCGCTGGGCCAGGACATGGAAGGATTGCTGGAGTCGCACGACGAGAAACTGATCGACGCGCTCGACGACGACATCGGCGACGACATGCTGCGGTTGATCTTCACCGCCTGCCACCCCGTGCTGTCGATCGAGGCACGCGTGGCGCTCACCTTGCGCCTCCTGGGCGGCCTCACCACCGACGAGATCGCGCGCGCCTTCATCCTTCCCGAGGCCACGGTGGCCCAGCGCATCGTGCGCGCGAAGCGTAGCCTCGCCGCTGAATCGGTGGCTTACGAGGTGCCGCGCGGCGAGGCCCTGAAGGAACGCCTCGCGTCAGTGCTGCGCGTGCTGTACCTCGTCTTCAACGAAGGCTATGCCGCCACTACCGGCGGCGACTGGATGCGCCCCGCATTGTGCGAAGAGGCCCAGCGCCTCGGCCGCGTGCTCGCTGAACTGATGCCGGCCGAACCGGAAGTGCACGGCCTGATCGCACTCATGGAAATTCAGGCATCGCGCACCGGCGCACGCACGGACGCCGACGGCGCGCCCATCCTGCTGCTCGACCAGGACCGGAGCCGCTGGAACCGCCTGCTGATCGGCCGGGGCCTGAAAGCGCTGGAGCGCGCTGAAAAACTGGGTGGCGCGCGCGGCCCCTATGCATTGCAGGCCGCGATTGCCGCCTGCCATGCGCGCGCCACGCGGGCCGAGGACACCGACTGGCCGCGCATTGCCGCCCTCTACGCGGAACTGGTGGCCGTTCTTCCATCCCCGGTGGTCGAACTCAACCGGGCCGTGGCGGTATCGATGGCGGAAGGACCGGGAGCCGCCTTGCCCATCGTGGAATCGCTTCTCGACGAGCCCGCGTTGAAGGACTACCACCTTCTTCCCAGTGTGCACGGCGACCTGCTCTTCCGCCTGGGCCGGCCGGTGGATGCGCGCGAAGCTTTTCTCCGCGCCGCCGGCATGACGCGAAACGACCGCGAGCGCCGGCTCCTGGAATCCCGCGCCGAAGCGTGCGCCTTGCCCGTCCAGAGCTGACCTTCCTCGCGTTGGAATCCCTGCGGCAGCCATGGTAGCTTTGCATCGCAAATGCAATGCAAGGACACGCCATGAAGACCGCCACCTTCCCCTCGATCCGTATCGAGCCCGAGTTTCGTCAGCGAGCGGAAGCTGTGCTCGGACAGGAAGAAACACTCTCCGCATTCATCGAAACCGCCGTCGCTGAGGCGGTGGAACGGCGCGCCATGCAGAAAGAGTTCCTGGCGCGTGGCCTTGCCTCACTGGCCCAGGCGGAGCGCACCGGCAGCTACCATGCCGCCGCGGACGTACATAAGGAGGCTGCGGCGCGCGTCGCTGCCGCGCGGAAGACGAAGGGAGAGGGATGAAGTACGAGGTTCGCTACACGGACGGCGCGCGGGCCGATCTACTTCGACTGACCGATTTTCTCGCTGCGAAGGACCCGGACGTGGCCGACCGGGCGATCCAGACGCTGGTTCGCGCCGTGGGTATCCTCGAGGAATTTCCCTACACCTGCCGACGAGCCGCCGCGGACGATCCGTTCCTCCGCGAGCTCGTCGTTCCGTTCGGCGGCAACGGCTATGTCGTGCTGTTCCATATCGGAGTGGAACACGTCACCTTGCTGGCACTGCGCCACCAGCGCGAGGACGACTACTTCCTGTAACGGGCACCAACGCTCAATGCGTGATGTCGATGTTCACGTTGGTGCCGTCGGGCACGTCCTGGAGTTGTTGCAGCACGGAGCCGGTGAGTTCGAAGTGCTCCTTCGCCGGCACCGGATTGAGGTTCTCCACCGAGTATTCGCCTTCCGCGAACACCGGCAGGGTCACGTACGTGTAGCACTCGCCTTCCGCGCGGCTCTTGCCGGCCTCGATCAATGCTTCCACGAGCGACGGCAACAACCAGTCCTCGGCCACCTCTTCGCGCAGCAGATTGTTGAAGCCCTCGACGCTCTCCGCGACGCGTTCCAGCTCGGCCGTGCCCGTGTTGAGCCAGAAAATGCCGCCCTCGTCGGCTTCGTAGAACATGTCGCCGAGCGCGGTGAACAGAAGCGGCGTGAAGGCGTCCCCGATGCGCCAGCGCCAGGATTCGGCGAGCGCGTCGATGGCCTCCTTGTCCGGAGTGCAGGTGAGGTCGTTCCAGGAAAGGGCCATGGGGGCGCCTGATGCGAGGGGGAGGGGATAGTTTAGGCCCTAGAGCCCGTCCACGGCCCGATTCACCGCCCTCACAAGGCCCGCCCGCGCGTTGGCTTCCGCGTCGCTTGTCGCCACGGGCCACGCTGCGAGTTGCACGATGACGAGGTGCCGCCGCGGGTCCACATGCAACAGCTGGCCGAAGATGCCGATGCCTTCGAAGCTGCCGTCGTCGTAGGTCCACCATTGGTATCCATAGCCGCGGCCCGGCACGCCGATGTCGGAGTGCCGGCGCGTGGCATCGGCGAGCCAGCCGTCCGCCAATACCGGCTTTCCCGCCGCCACGCCGCCGTCGAGCAGGAACTGGCCGAGCCGTGCGTAATCGGCCAGCGTGGCCGACACGCCCGAACCTCCGGCCTCGGTGCCGTCCACCTCGTCTTTCAGCCAGAGCGCATCCGACGCCATGCCATAGGGCTTCCAGATCTTTTCCGACAGGTACGCCGCAAGCGACTTGCCCGTGGCGCGCGTGACTAGGATGCCTGCCAGGTCGGTTTCGCCGGTCTTGTAGACCCAGCGCTCGCCCGGCGCGAATTCACGCGGCAGGCGCGACATGTACGTCACGAGCAGCGGCACGCCCGGTTCGCGCGTGCCCTCGTACATCATCGCCACGTCGGAATGCGGATCGGCGTAATCCTCGTTCCAGCGGACGCCCGATGTCATGTCGAGGAGCTGACGTACCGTGACATCGCGATAGGCGCCTGCCGCCAGTTCGGGAACGTATCGGGTCACCTTGTCGTCGAGGCTGCGGATCGCACCGTCGCGAAGCGCGGCGCCCACGAGGGTCGAGGTGAACGATTTCGCCACCGAGAACGAGGTCCAGCGCGTCGACGGCCCGGCACCGAGGCCATAGCGCTCCACCCGCACGTGGCCGTCCTGCACCACCATGAGCCCGGCGACATGGT
Source organism: Luteibacter jiangsuensis (assembly GCF_011742555.1). GTDB lineage: Bacteria > Pseudomonadota > Gammaproteobacteria > Xanthomonadales > Rhodanobacteraceae > Luteibacter > Luteibacter jiangsuensis. Next base: position 227,205 of record NZ_JAAQQR010000003.1, on the reverse strand, counting down.
GCGCCGCCATGTACGTTTCGAGCGTTCGCCCGTCGTCGAACCGGGGCTCGAGCGGCGCTCCGGCAGGCAGCGGATGGGCCACCCCGTGCCGCACCACGTTGCTTGCGTAATGCGTTTCCATCGCGCGGAACGACGCCTCACGCTGCGCCTGGTTCCAGAACAGCACATCGGTGCGCCGGGCATGCGTTGCCGCACAGCCCGCCAGGAACAGCAGGGCCAGTATCGTCAGGTGCTTCATGCGGGGCTGGCCACCCGGCGCCGCACCTCGAACACCGCGAGCGCCAGCGATGCCACCGCCAGCGGTCCCAGACCATAGATGGCGCGATAGGCGAGCAAGGCAGCCAGTACCTGCGCCCGCTGCTCCTGCGGGAATGCCGCGAGGGTGATCGCTTCGAACGCACCGATGCCGCCCGGCGTGTTACTGACGATGCCGGCGAGGATCGCGCCCACGTAGATCGGTGCGAAGTCGAGGAAGCTGCCGGCGATCTCGGTCGGTAGCAGCAAGTACATCGCACCGGTGGCGCCGACCATTTCCACCACGCCGATCGCCATCTGGGCGCCGGCCGAGCGTGCCGACGGCACCGGTGTGCTGAATTTCCATACTTTCAATTCGTCGTGTTTCCCGGCAAGCCAGCGCAGCAGGACCACGAAGGCGACGAGCAAGGCCACGCCGGGCCAGCGCCCCCAGCCCTGGGCAATGGACGGTTCGAGCATCAGCGCGAGACACGTGGCGGAGGCAAACCCCATGCCCACCGCGAAGCCGATCAGCCCGACCACGCGCGCGACATCGGCCGCGCCCACGCCCTGGGTGGACAACATGCGATAACGCAGCGCCGTGCCCGTAATGGCGTGGAAGCCCAGTGCATTGCAGATGGCGTGGGTGGTGAAACCGGAAAAGATCTTCATCCGCATCGACACCTTTCCGGGAACCACGGTCTCCACGGCGAACACGTCGTAAGCGGTCAGACAGATCCAGCTGATCAGCGTGGCGACGATGGAGCCCACCACATGCCAGCGCGGTATGCGGTCGATGGCCTCGCGCACGTCCTGCCAGGCCATGCGTTCGATATAGCGGTGGAGGAGGAACACGGCGCCACCGACGATCGCGGCCATCACGAGCATTTTCGCCGTCCGCGCCGCGATCGCCTTCGAAGTCTTCGAATCCTGCCTGAGCACCGCCGCGCCTGCCTGTCGTATCGTCGTGAATGCCGGGAATGATCCCACGACCGGGCCGGGAAGCCTAAACTTCGACGGTCCCTTGGGAAAAGACGATGCTCCGTTACGAAGGCTCGCTCTGGCTGACCGATGGCGCCCGCCGCTGGGGCGGCATCGACCGCGTGGAACTGCTGGCGCAGATCGCTGCTACCGGCTCCATCACGGCCGCCGCCAAGGCCGTGGGCATGAGTTACAAGGGTGCCTGGGATGCGGTGGACACCATGAACAACCTCGCCGGCGAACCGCTGGTCGTGCGTTCCGCCGGCGGCCGTGGCGGCGGTGGTGCCCGGCTGACGCCGCGTGCCGAACGCCTGATCGAATCGTTTCGCCGCATCGAGACCGAACACCGCCACTTCGTTGACCGTCTCGCGGCATTGGGCGATAGCGCTGCCGACGATCTCCACATGCTGAGGAATTTCACGATGCGCACGAGTGCACGCAATCAGCTGGCCGGTATCGTGTCGCGAGTGGTCGAGGGCGTCGTGAACGACACCGTCGAGATCCGGCTGCCCGGCGACACCTGCCTCGTCGCCACGGTGACGCGCGAAAGCGCGGCGAGTCTCGGCCTTGTTCCAGGCCGCCCCGTGGTCGCCTTGGTGAAAGCGAGCTGGGTGATGGTCGGGCTACCCGGCGACGGATGGCGCCTGTCCGCTTCGAACCGCTTGCCGGGCACGGTGTCGCATGTGTCACCCGGCGCCGTGAACGGCGAGGTGAGTATCGCCCTCGGCGGCGGCGGCAACATCGCCGCCATCGTCACCATGGAGAGCGTGCACGCGCTGGAACTCGCCGAGGGCAAGAGCGTCGTCGCGATCTTCGATGCGTCGTCGGTGATTCTGGGAGTGACCACGTAGGAGCGCGCCCTGCGCGCGACATGTTTTGAGGCCGTGACCGGGAGCTGGCGCGCCCACTTGGGGACTGGCCCGAAAACATGTCGCGCGGGGCACGCTCCTACAAGCGTGCCGTCGTCACGACACGCCCGTCGCGCAGTTCGATGGTGTGGCCGTCCAGCGCTTCGACGTCCGCCGGATCGTGCGTGATCACCAGCATCTGCAGGTCCAGGCGCGCCTGCAACGCGCACAGTTCGCTGCGCATGCGCGCGCGCAGTGCGGGATCGAGCGCGGCGAAGGGCTCGTCGAGCAGCACGAGCCGCGGTTCCGCCACGAGCGCGCGCGCCAGTGCGACACGCTGCCGCTGCCCGCCGGAGATGCGCGACGGGTGGCTCTCTGCGACCGGACCGAGTTCGAACATGTCGATCCACCGGCGCACCCGCTCGCCGCGGGCCCGGCGGCGAGGGTTGAGCCAGCCGCCCTCCAGCGCGAAGCCGATGTTCTGCGCCACGGTGAGATGCGGGAACAGGGCGTAGTCCTGAAAGACATATCCGACGCCGCGCTCGCGCGGCGGAAGGTTCACCCCCGCGGATGCGTCGAACAAGGTGGCGCCGTCGACGCGTACATGCCCCGCGTCCGGCGTCAGCAACCCCGCCATGGCGCGCAGCGTCTGGCTCTTGCCCGCGCCGGAATGGCCGAAGAGCACGATCCGCCGGTGGTTCGACGCGAAGGTCACGTCCAGCTCGAAATGGCGGTCGCCCGAGCGCAGCACCTTGCGGATCGATACGTCGACGCTCATGGCCGCGTTTTCCGCAGGTGGTCCGGCGCCAGCCAGCCGGCCAGCAGCAGCGCCACGACACAGACGATCGAGGTGACGGCCACCATGACGCCCGCGGAACGATCGTCACCCGCCTGCACCGCGGCGTAGATCGCCACGGAAAGTGTCTGCGTGCGGCCCGGCAGGTTGCCCGCGATCATCAGCGTCGCGCCGAACTCGCCCATCGCCCGCGCGAAAGCGAGCAGCGCGCCGGCGGTGATACCGCGGCTCGCGAGCGGAAGCGATACGCGGAAGAAGGTCGCTGCGCGGCCCAACCCGAGCACGCGTGCTGCGTCCTCCAGTTGCGGATCCACCGCTTCGAACGCGGCTCGCGCGGCCTTCTGCACCAGGGGAAAGGCCACCAGCGTCGACGCGATGACCGCGCCCTGCCAGGTGAACACGAGCTCGATGCCCAGGCGATCGAGCCACGCGCCGAACGTGCCGCGCCGGCCCAGCAGCACCAGCAGGTAATAACCCAGCACGGTCGGCGGCAGCACCAGCGGAAGGGTGAGCACCGAGTCCACCACCTCGCGCATGTGCGAGCGCCAGCGCGAGAGCCCGAATGCCACCGCAACGCCGAGCACCAGATTGATCGCGGTCGCCCACAAGGCCACCTTGAGCGTGAGCGCGAGCGGCACCCAGAGTGGGTCCATGACCGTCAGGGCGCCCCGAAACCGTAGCGGGCCAGGATCCGCCGGCCCTGGTCCGATGTGACGAAGGCGACGAACGATGCGGCTTCCGCACCCTGCTTCGAGCCGGCGACGACGGCGATGGGATAGGTGACCGGGGTGGTGGTGGGCACGGTGGCCACCACCTGCACGCGATCGGGCATCATCGCCGCGTCCGTGGCGAACACCAGGCCCGCATCGACCTCGCCCCGCGCGACGTAATCCAGCGCCTGGCGCACGTTCTGCGCCAGTACGCCCTTGGCGGACACGGTTTCCCACAGGCCCGACGCTTCCAGCGCGGCCTTCGCATAGCGGCCCGCCGGCACCGAGGCCGGATCGCCATAGGCCACGCGCTGCACCGCGCTTTCGGCGAGGGAAGCGGGCGACGTGACTGCCACGCGCGGGGGCTTCGGGACGATCAGCAGCAGCCGGTTGCGTGCGAAATTGACGCGGGACGCCGGCTCCACGGCGTTCGCGGCCACGGCCTTGTCCATCGCCGCCTGATCGGCCGAAGCGAAGACGTCCGCCGGCGCGCCATTGACGATCTGGCGCAGCAGCACGTCCGACGCCGCGAAGTTCAGCACCACGTGCGTGCCGGGATGGGCCGTCTCGTAGGCCCGGGCGGTGGCACGAAAGGCGTCGGTCAGGCTGGCAGCCGCCGATACGACGAGATCGGCGGCACCGGCCAGCGGTGACCCGGCGAGCAGGATCAGCGCGACGAAGAGGCGAAGGCGCATGGGCCGGTTCCGGAAGGGAAGGACCGCAATATAGGAACCTATATAGCGGCAGGTCAACGTGAAAACCGCCGTGCCGCGACACAGGAATCGCCAAGCTAACGGGGCGCCATGGTGGCAGCGTGACGGGCTATCGTCAGGAACGCTCTGCATGAAACACGCGTTGCGCATCGTCGGGGGGATGCTCGTGCTCGGCACGTTGGCCGTCTTCCTTTTCTTCTGGCTGGACCGTACCGAAACGACCACCGATGCCTACGTGACCGGCCGCATTCATCCGGTCGCGCCACGCGTCACCGGTACCGTGCTGGCGCTGCACGTGGACGACAACCAGCACGTGCTGGCGGGACAGGTACTGCTCGAGCTCGACACCCGCGACTTCGACGTGCGCGTGGAGCAGGCCCGCGCCGAGATCGCCCGGGCGAAGGGCCAGGTGGCCAGCGCGGAGGCGCAAGTGGCGGAGGCCGCCGCCGCCATCGCCGCCGCCGACGCATCGGTGAGGAAGACGACGCTGGACTTGCGCCGCGCCGGGGAGCTGGTGAATGAAACCCCGCGTGGCATCTCCCGGCAGGAATACGATGCGGCGAAGGCGGCGGCCGATTCCGCGGTGGCCCATCGTGCGAGCGCCGCCGCGCGCAAGGTGGCCGCCATGGCTGCCCGGGAGTCGGCACAGGCCCAGGTGGCGACGGGAGAAGCCGCCCTGCACGACGCACAGCTGGCATACGGCTACACCAAGGTGATCGCGCCTGTGAACGGTTACGTCGGCCGCCGCACCGTCGAGGTCGGCGCGCGTGTGAATGCCGGCCAGACGCTGCTCTCCATCGTGTCGGACGACGTGTGGGTCGTGGCCAATTTCAAGGAAACCCAACTGGCGGGCATTCGCCGCGGCACCGTCGCGAACATGACCGTAGACGCCCTGCCCGACGTACGCTTCGCAGGCCGGGTGGACAGCATTTCACCGGCCTCGGGTTCGCAATTCGCGCTGCTCCCCCCTGACAACGCCACCGGCAATTTCACGAAGGTGGTGCAACGCGTGCCGGTGAAGATCCTCTTCGCGGCCGACGACCTGCGCCGCTACCGCGAACGGCTGGCACCGGGCCTGTCGACGGTGGTGCGGATCCGCGCCGGCGGAAACGACAGGCCATGACGATACGCGCCGCCTTGCCGTGCCTGCTTGTCGCCGCACTCGCGGGTTGCGTCGTCGGGCCGGACTACCGGCGGCCCGATACCGCACCGCCCGACGCCTGGCGCGAGGCACCCGCGCCGGGCGCGCCTCTGCCGGACCGCTGGTGGACCCTGTTCGGCGACGAGGAACTGGATCGCCATGTCGAAGCGGCGCTTGCCGCCAACCAGGACCTCGCCGCCGCGCTTGCGCGGCACGACCGCATCCGTGCCCTGCTCGGCGTGGCACGTGCCGACGAGTTTCCGGACGTTTCGCTGGATCCGGCCTATGCGCGTGCACGGACGTCGAGCACCGTGGACAACCGCCTCCCCGAACTCGAAACCACGCTGTGGCGCGTACCCGTCGACGTCGCCTACGAAGTGGACCTTTGGGGGCGCGTGCGACGAAGCGTCGAAGCCGCGGGTGCCGACGTGCAAGGCAGCGCGGATACCGTGGCCGCCGTCCGCCTCAGCCTCGCTGCGACCACCACCTCCACGTATGTCTCGTTACGCAGCACCGACCGCGACATCGAGGTGCTGGTGCGCACGGTAAGCCTGCGCGACGACGCGCTTCGGCTGGCGGAGCGACGTGCGCATGCCGGCGTGGTCGGCGATCTGGACGTGCTGCGCGCCCGCGCCGACCTCGCGCAGACGCGGGCCGACCTCGCCGATGCCCGGCGCCGCCGGGACAACCTCGAGCACGCGCTCGCGGTACTCGAAGGTCGCAACGCGCCGGATTTCACGCTGGCCGCGCGCGCATGGACGCCCGTACTGCCCGACGTACCTGCCGGTCTGCCGTCCAGCTTGCTCGAACGGCGCCCCGACGTCGCCGCGGACGAGCGTGCGCTTGCGGCGGCCAGTGCCCGGATCGGCGTGGCGCGAGCCGCGTTCTTCCCCCAGGTGCGGTTGACCGCGGCGGGCGGCGTGGCCAGCGACAGCCTCGGCGACCTTACCGGCCGCGACAGCCGTGCGTGGTCGATCGGCCCTGTCGTCCGCCTGCCGATCTTCGACGGCGGCCGCAACCGCGCCAACCTGCAGGCGGCCGAAGCGGCATACCGCGGCGCCCTGGCGAACTGGCGGCAGGGTGGCATCGTCGCGTTCCGGGAAGTGCAGGATGCCCTCAGCGACGCGCGCTGGCTGCGCGAGCAGGGCGAGGCGCTGGCCGCGACCGTCGATGCGGCGACCTCCGCCGCAGAGGTGTCGCGTTCGCGCTACGACCGTGGCCTGGCGGGTTATTTCGAAGTGGTCGATTCGGAACGGCAGGCGCTGGCAAGCCGCCGCGCCGCCATCCAGAACGACCAGCAGCGCCTCCTTGCCACGGTGGCGCTGATCAAGGCCCTCGGCGGCGGATGGCAGGAAGGCGATGCGGTACCCCGCCAGCCGGTGGCGTCCGCCGGAGCGCCGCGATGAATGCCAGCGCCGATGCCGTCGCCGCGCCGGCACCGCCGGCTCCCCTGCCGTGGCTCGGCATTGCGGCGGTTCTGGTGGGTGCGGTGACCACGACACTCACGACCCGCCTGACGTCCATCGGCCTCGCCGACGTGCGCGGCGCGATCGGGGCGGGTTTCGACGAAGGCGCGTGGATTCCGACCGCGTTTTCCGCGGCGCAGATGATGATCGGCCCGCTGGCCATCTTCCTGGGGCGCGCCTTCACGCCACGCCGGGTGCTTCTCGTCGGTTGCGTGGTCTACGGCGTGGCCGAGTTCCTGCTGCCCCTGGCGCCGGACTTGCGCACGTTCCTGCTGCTTCAGGTCATGGCGGGGCTCGGCTCGGGAACGTTCATTCCGCTGACGGCTTCGTTCATCCTGACGAGCCTGCCGCGAACGCTGTGGCCATGGGGCCTCGCGGCGTACGCGATGAACATCATCCTCGGGTTGAACGTGGCCTCCTCGCTGGAAGGCTGGTACGTGGAGCACGTGACCTGGGACTGGATCTTCTGGCAGAACACCGTCGTGGCCGGCCCGCTGTTCGTCCTCTATTGGTTCGGCCTGCGCCGCCTGCCCATCGACCACGATTACCTCCGCCATGGCGACTTCCGCGGCATGCTGCTCGGCGCCGCCGGGTTCACGCTCGTGTTCGTCGCGCTCGACCAGGGCGACCGGCTGGACTGGTTCTCGTCGACACTCGTGGTCACGCTCCTCGCGCTTGGGGTCATCGCGCTGGGCCTCTTCCTGTTGCACGAATCCACCCTGGACACGCCGAGTCTCGATTTCGCACTGCTCGCCCGGCGCAATGTCATCGTCCTCATCGTGCTGGTGCTGGTGACGCGCTTCCTCGTGACGGCCAGCAATTCGCTGGTCGCCAATTACCTCATCCAGGTACGTGGCCTGCGTCCGCTCGAGGTGGGCAACGCGCTGCTGTGGGTGGCTCTGCCCCAGTTCGTGATCGCCCCCACGGTGGCCTGGATGCTCGGCCGCATCGAACCCCGCTTCGCCATCGGCACGGGGCTCGCCATCGCCACCGCCGGCTTCCTGCTGGCGACCGGCATCACCTCGCAGTGGGTGGAATCGAACTTCAGTGTGGCCCTGCTCCTCCAGGCGATGGGCGAGACGCTGGAACTCACGGCGGTGATCTACTTCTTCGGCCACCACCTCGGGCCCGCCGACGGCATCACGTTCGGCGCGATCATCCAGACGGCGAGACTCTTCGGCGGGCAATTGGGCACGTCGGTGCTGATCCTGTTCACGCGCAAGGCGGAACAGTGGCATTCGTACCTGATCGGCGAGCATGTGGCCAACGGCGATCCCGTCACCATGGAGCGGATCGCGAGCTATGCAAAGGCCATGACCCCTCTCACCCAGGGCACGGGCGGTGCCGAAGAACGCGGGATCGGGCTGCTGGCCGCCGCGGTGCGCGCGCAGGCATACACGCTTTCCGCGCTGGATGGCTTCCTGCTGGCGGCGGTCGTTGGCCTGCTCGGAGTCTGTCTCGTGCTGTGCCTGCGTGAGGCACCGGCCATCGGCACGCCGCCTCCGGCAGTGCCGCCCCGCCCCTGGTAGGCCACGAGCGCAGCGACACCATGTCGCATGGGGTTCACACGGGGTCGTGCGATGATCCCTGGACCCATGTCCAGGGTTGAACGAGGGTGATTCCGGTGCGACGAGGCCCGGCGCGAACATCATGGTGGAACTGGATGGCGCTCGTCGCCACCTGGCTCATCGTGCTCGCCCCCACCACGTCGCGCGCGCTCGGCACGATGGCGATGCACGCGCATGCGCATGCGTCCGCACCCATGGCCGGCATGCACCACCACGACATGGATCACGCGTCCATGCCGGAAGCGCCGCGGAACGGAGGGGACTGCGACGCCGCCTGCGGCTATTGCACGCTCTTCGCGCAGCAGCCCGCGATGGCGGGCGGCGTCTTCGTCGGTCATGCGCTCGAGCCGCTGAAACACATGCCGGGCGCCGCGCCGGCAGGGCGCGCCGCGCCGTCCATCCCTCTCATCCATGCTCCCGCCCGAGGTCCGCCGTCCGCGCGAGTCTGATCGATCCGATCCCGACCCACGCCAACGACATTGGACCTTTGTCATGCCCTTGCCTTTCCTCCATGGGCGCGCGCTTGCGCGCGCCATCGCCTGTGCCATGGGCGCCACCTCGCTCGCCGCACATGCCGCCGAGCCCGATAACCCAGCCAGCGATCCCCAGCGCGCCACCACGTTACGCGAGGTACGCGTTTCGGCAACGCATGCCGCGAGCAGCGTCGACTCCGACATGCCGGCCGCAGTGGAAACCGTCAGCGCGGCGAAGCTCGACCATCTCAACATCGTCAATACCGAGGACGCCCTGAAGTACCTGCCCGCCTTCGGCATCCGGAAGCGTTTCGTCGGTGACGAAAACGCCACGTTTTCCGTACGGGGCACCAGCAACCAGCAGAGCGCGCGTGGACTCGTCTACCTCGACGGCCTGCTCCTCTCCAACCTCCTCGGCAACAACTGGGCGAACCCGCCGCGCTGGTCCATGGCGTTTCCGGGGAACCTCGCGCGCGTCGACGTGATCTACGGCGCCTACTCCGCGCTCTACCCGGGCAACGCCATCGGCGCCACCGTGCTCATGACCACGCGCATGCCGGACAGGCTCGAAGTCACCGCCGAGGCGCAGGCGTTTACCCAGCACGTCGACACATACGGCGTGGACCGCGACTTTGGCGGCAGCCGCCAGGCGGCCACCCTCGGCAACCGCTCGGGTCGCTTCGCCTTCCTCGTCGGCGTGTCGCACCTGAAGGCGAACGGCCAGCCGCTGGTGTACGCCACGCAGTCCACCTCGGCGCGCCCGGGTCTTGCCCGCCCCGTGACGGGAGCGATCGCCGATACCGGCGCCAACGGGTTGCCCCGGCAGGTGGTCGGCATCAACAGCGAGGGACAGGAAGCCACGAGCCAGGACGAAGCGCATGTGCGCCTCACCTACGACTTCACCAACGAACTTACCGGCGCATTCACGGCGGGCTACTGGAAGCAGGATCTGTCGCACCGTACCGACACGTTCCTGCGCGACGCGCAGGGACAGCCCGTGTGGTCGGGCCCGGTCACGATCGACGGCAGGCAATACACGCTGCCGGCGAACTACTTCGCGCCGAGCACGCGTCAGGGCCGCAACTACCTTTATGGCCTCTCGCTGGGCACGCATAAGGACTCTGGCTGGAACGTCGAGGGCAACGTGTCGTACTTCGACATGGACCGGAATCGCGACCGTGTCGCCTCCGCAGTGACCTACGACGACGTGGGCTTGCTCACGGCGGGTGACGGCAGCCGCTGGCGTACGTTGGACCTGCGCGCCAGCCACACACCGACGGAAACGGGAACGAACACGCATACCGTGAGTTTCGGTTACCACTACGATGGATACCGGCTGGCAAACGCCAGTTATTCGCTGGATGCGTGGCGCAACGGGGCCGCCGGTCCGCTCACCGCAAGCAATGGCGGCAGCACGCAGACCCAGGCCGTCTACCTGCAGGATGCATGGCAGCTGGCGGAGCGCTGGCGACTCACCGTGGGTGCGCGCTACGAGCAGTGGCGCGCCTTCGGTGGCATGCGTTCGACGGCGACGGCGCGCATCGGCTACCCGGAACGCAAGGAATCGCACACCTCGCCGAAAGCCTCGCTGGCGTGGTCCGCCAGCGACACTGTGCTATTGCGCCTGTCCGCGGCCCGCGCGTACCGTTTCCCCACCGTCAACGAGCTGTTCCAGGGCACGTTCAACGGCATCGCGCTCGTGAACAACGATCCGAACCTGAAGCCGGAGAACGACCTGTCGCGCGAGCTGTCGGCGGAGTGGTATCGCGAGAACGGCGTGGCACGTTTCAGCGTGTTCCGCAGCGACACGAGGAACACGCTCTTCAGCCAGACCGACACCACCGTGTTTCCCAACGTCACCAACGTGCAGAACGTGGGGCTGGTGCGGACCCGCGGTGCCGAAGCCAGCTACGATGCGCGCGATGTGCTTTGGCAGGGCTTCGACCTCACGGCGAACGCGGCCTATACCCAGGCGACCACGGTACGCAATCGCCGCAACCCCGCCTCCGAAGGCAAGCAGTTCTACCGTATCCCGCGCTGGCGCGCGAACCTGGTGGCCACCTGGCGCGCGACCGAACGCCTGGCACTCACCCTGGCGGGGCGCTACTCCGGGCGGCAGTACAACACCCTCGACCACAGCGACGTGAACCCCGACACATTCGGCGGCGCAAGCGACTTCCTGACCTTCGACGCCAAGGTGACCTGGAAAGCGAACGACCACGTGGACCTCGGCGCAGGCGTGGATAACCTCACCAACCGGCGCTACTACGTGTACTACCCCTACCCGTCCCGAACCTGGCTGGTCGAGGCAAAGTTTCACCTATGAGTTCAACACCACGCCTGCCGCCGGCCTCCATGCAGCGAGCGACAGGTGCTCGTCGAGCATGAAGGACGCAGGACCACCGCGATGGAGGCGATCGAAGAAGGCACCCACGCCTGCATTGCCGGTGGCGAAATCGCAACTCAGGCGCAGCAGTTCGACGCCTGGCACGGCAAGCCCTTCGTGCCGCGGGACGAGGAATGGCTCGATGCCGCGTGCGATGTGACACGCGGCTGCCAGATACCCTGCGGCGCTGTCCGGAAACATCCCTGCAAGATCCAGCAGGGTTTCGCCAATGCCGGCAAGGCCCTCGAACAGGCCCGGTGACATCGCATGCCGGCGCATCAGATCGGCCTCGGCGCCGCGGACGGCATGACGGTACCGCGCATCACCGGTGCATGCATGGAAGCGCGCCGCCACCGCGACAATGCCTGCCGTACCGTGCCGGAGATAGGGGAACGTCGTGGCGCCGCCGACCTGCTTCGGCCACGTGGGATCGCCATCGGGATTGCTGCCGCGCTGGGCAAGGTCGAACGACAGCGCGGCGTCGGCGGCACGCATGAAGCGCTCGTCGCCCGTGGCAACGTGCAGATGGAGAAGGAAGAGCGCAACCCCGGTGGCCCCATGACCAAGACCGACCGGCTGCACGTCGCCCACTGGCCAGCACAAGGTACCGTCACCGGACACCGCTGTCCGGAGCAGCACTTCGCCCGCCTCGGCGGCGGCGGCAAGAAAGCCTTCTTCCGCCGTCTCGCGCCATGCCTTGATCCGTGAAAGACCCCACCCGGCCAGACCGTCGTGCCATCCGGCACGCTCGCAAAGGCCGGTGTCCGGCATCCGGTCGCGCAGCATATCCGCCGCCAGCTCGCCCTCGCCCGCCTCGAACAACACCCATGCGATGCCTGCGTCGCCGTGCATGAGATTCGTGCCGCGGTCACGCCTCCGCCGTGCGCCATCGGCAACGAACGAGAGCAGTCCCTCCGGCGCCTTCCGGCCGCCACGCAGGTAGGCGTGCAGCACACCTGCCGCGCCATGCGCCACGCCCCAGGGGTGGGTCTGGAACACTTCGGGCCCTGCGGGGACATACCGATCCGGCCGCGCCCGTCTCGCCATCGCGTCGACGTAGGCGAAGAGGGCATCCGCATGGTCCGGCGGGGGTGCGTGGCTCACGGTGGGGCGGGCCGTCGACGGGGCGTCCAGTGCGGCCCGCAGGCGCTCCATCGCCACTATCGGCGAGGTGCGCCTCGTGGCCTCGGTGTCCAGCAGGGACGCGATGATGGCGCCGAGTTCGTGCGGATAACCGAGGTCTTCGCTCAGTCGGCGCACGAATCGCGCCGCTGCCTGACGATCCAGGGGCAGCATGGCGTTCATCGGCATGATCGCGGCCAGCAGGTTGGCGCCGAAAGCGTAGGCGTCCTCGGCGCGCGCGCCGTCAGGATGATCGCGCAGCGGGCGTGGCGAAGCGAAGCCGGGCGTGCGTACGTCCGCCGGAAGATCCAGGCCCTCCTCGACCGCTGTCTCCAGATCGATGAGGCGAATGTCGCCCTGTGGCGTGACGATACAGTTGTGGAACGAAAGGTCGCCCAGCGACACGCCTGCGCCGTGCGCCAGCTGGAGCGCCTCGGCGAACCGCGTGAAAACCGCGGCGAATTCCCCGAGGTAACGGCGTACGTCATCACGCGTCGTCCGCGTTTTCAACCACGGATACCGTCGTGCAAGCCAGTGGCGAAGCGTATCGCCCTCGATGTATTCCTCGACGAGATAACTGTGCTCCCAGTCCCGGAAGTGCGCCACGGGCAAGGGGGCGACTCCGTGCGGCGCCAGATGGCGCAGCAGACGGAATTCCTTGCGGAGCATCGCCACCGCCGTGTCGCCGCCGCCTATGTAAGGGCGCGCTTCCTTGATGATCACGCGGCGGCCCGCGTCGAGATCGTCACCGAGGTAGATGCCGCCGGCGGATGAAAAGGAAATCGCGTGGCGAACCCGGAAGCGGCCGCCACCCAGGTGGGCGTGCCGCTCTCTGGTGTCGGTGCCTTCCTCGGGAAACGGATCGCGCAGCCAGGTGGGAAGGTGGAAGTGTGGCTTGCGCTCGTCTGGCTCCAGGCCCCCGTCGGGTGAGCGGAGAACATACTCACGCCGACCGTCCGCGGTAGTGCGGTATGGGCCCGCGATACCGCCATAGCGGTAATGGAGCACGCGCGAATCGCGGTAGCGTCGGTCGGTGAGGACGTAAGGCCCCACGTAGCCTGACAGCGCCACATGCAGGTCGTCGATGATGCGGCGGAAGTCATCCACGTTGACCGGATACACGGTGATGAACTTCCCGGATCCGCCGCGCGGCCAGCGCTTTCCATTGATCGCGGCGAGCATGCGCGCGTCGGCAGCGAACTTGAAGGCGGTCTGCGAGACCGCGAGCGTCGCCGCGGCAATCGACAGCACGATACGTGCGGTGGATGCCACGCTGGAGACATGTATTTTCCAGCCTTGGTCGGGTAGATCGACCCCGGGTGGCTGGCAGTGCATCCATATGCCGGCGCGTTGCATCGTCCACGTGGCGGGAAGGATGCGCTGCACGGGCTCTGCGAAGTCGGCGAGGTCGATCTCGCGGTTGCCGTAGGGTTCGAAGAATTCCCGATCGACGGCGGTGTACTGCAACAGTTCCGTGTACCGCTCCATGCTGCGCGCTCCCCGAAAGTCCTCGCCCTGCGACCGGGACGGTGCTCTCCCGACACCGTCCCCGCGTCTCAGAGATCCTCGAATCCGTCACCGTTCGCCGTCGAGCAGGCACTGTGGCTGCAGGTGCTGTAGTTGGTTTCGTTCGTCTCGTTCTGCGACGCGTTGTCGACTTGCAGGAGTTGCAGTTCCAGTATCCGGTTCATGTCGTCCTCGATGATCGATTCGTGCGCGCCCTTTGCGCCGCGCGAATCTAGGCGCCGGATACTTGCATGCTCAAGATGAAATTCGCGGGGATTTCGTTTTCGGTCGCCTGAAATTCAATTTTTTGCAAGGTCCGTATCGAAAACGGTCACCGACATGTCCGGAAACGGACAGTCGTGTCCGGCAACGGACAGCGCAGGCTCAATAGGGCAACGGAAGCCGTACCGTGGCGATCGCGCCGCGAGCGCCGGGCCGGTTCGTCAGTTCGACCGTGCCACCGTGAGCTTCGACGATCAAACGTGTCAGGCTGAGACCAATGCCCGATCCATCGGGCTTGGTGGTGAAGAACGGCACAAACAATGCGTCGCTATCAGGCAGACCCATGCCGTCATCCTCCACAACCACCCGGATCCGCCGCCCCTCGGTGACCCAATCCAGGCGCACTCCGCCACGAACCGGCAGTGCCGCTTCCGCGGCGTTGCGCACGAGATTGATGAATGCCTGGCCCAACTGGTCTTCGTCGCCGTAGAGCACCACAGGCTCCCTGCCGAGGACGACGACATCGATCCGGCGCTCCAGTAGCGCCAGCCGGGACAATGCGAGATCGAGGCGGAACAAAGTCGATTGCGGCGGCGGCAAGCGGGCCAGCCTGCCATATCCGGAAAGGAAACGCGCAAGCGAATCGGCGCGCCGCCCGATAACGTCGAGACCGATGTGCAAATCGGTGCGCACTTCCTCTGCGGGTCGATCCTCCAGAAGGCTGGCGAGGCTGCCCGCCAACGATGCGATCGGAGCCAGTGAATTGTTGAGCTCGTGGCTCAGCACGCGGATGAGCCTTTGCCATGCGCGGCGTTCTTCCTGCCCCAGCGCCGCGCTGAGGTCACGCAGCATGACCAGGCGATGCTCGCGGCCATCACTGCGCCATGCCACCTGGCGCACGGCCCATCGCCCTTCGCCACCCGGGAAGCGACCATGGAAGATGGCGTTGTCCGGAGTATTGAAAGCCTCCGTGAGCCCTAGGGAGTCGAGATCGCGGCCGAGCACGGCAACGCTCTCCGCGTCGATCAAGGTTCGCGCGGCCGCGTTGATCAGACGCAGTTTCCCTTCATCATCTGCAACGAACACCGGGTCCTTCAGGGCCGTGACCGTCTTGCTCAGGAAGCGCGAGGTTTCCGTGCGCTTGCGCCGTGCTTTACTCAGGGCGTCGGACAGCAGGTTCACGTCTGCCACGATCCCCTGCAGGGGATCGCTTCCCGGCCGTACGTGTCCCCGGAGCGAAAAGTCTCCCTCGCTAAGCGCGCCGAGCAGTTCGGTTATCGTGCCCAGCGTGCGCAACATGCGGCCTCCAATGACCCAGGCCAGTGCGAGGGTGAGCGACATGCCCAAGCTGAAAAGGCCCAGCCGAAGTTGCCAGGACAGGCCCTCGACGACGACGAGCGTTCCGCCCATCGCAGCCACGGGCAAAAGCACGATACCGACGGCAGGCATCGCTCCGGAGGCCAGGTTGGTCGAACGCGCGTCGAGGTTCAAGGTGATCCCGACGAAAGGGAGGTTGATTGAGCTTTCAGGTGATCGGCGCCAGAAAGGTCCGGGCCCGCAACTTTTCGAGACGGCGATACAGGGCCTGCCTGGAGATACCCAAGGCCTCGGCCGCCCTTTGCAGATTGTGGCCATGGCGTTCGAGCGCCTGCTTGATCAGCAGTTCTTCGGCCTCGGGGAGAGTGAGGCTGTCGAGCACCACGGGTTCGTCCGCGCGTCGTTGCAGCGACAGGGCATCGGCATCGATCCCGTCATGCGGGGTCAACAGCACCACGCGTTCGATCGTGTGTTCGAGTTCGCGCACGTTTCCGGGCCACGCATAGCCACGAAGTGCCCTCTCGGCCGACGGCGTCAGCAGCATCGCCCCACGTCCCCGCCGACGGCATTCGCGAAGGATGAAGTGACGGGCCAGGGGTACGATGTCTTCCTGCCGTTCGCGCAGTGGCGGCAGGCGCACCTGCATGGCATTGAGCCGGTAGAGCAGGTCGCGACGGAAGCGATCATGGCGGATGGCAGCTTCCAGATCGGCATTCGACGTGGATATGACACGTACGTCCACGCGCCGCGTGCGCATGCCGCCGCAACGTTCAAGTTCCCCCTCTTCCACGACGCGAAGCAGTTTCGCCTGCTGGAGCGGGTGGATGCTTCCCACTTCCTCGAGGATGAGGCTGCCTCCGTGAGCCAGTTCGAACCGGCCGGGACGTGAAGTAGGCAGATCTTCTCCGAACATTTCTTCGGCGAAGCGCGACTCCGGCAGCGTACCCATGTCGACGCGAATGACCGGGTGCTCCGCGCGGGGCGACAAGGCGTGGATCTCGCGCGCCACCAGCGATTTGCCGGTACCGTTCTCGCCGAGCACAAGCACGTTGGCCTCGCCGCCGGCTATGCGGCCGATCAGGTCCAATACGCGCCGCATGGACGAGGACTCGCCGATCCGGAGCATGTCGCCAGCCTCCCGCGACAATGCAGCCTCCGCCCGCAATCGCCGGTTTTCCTCCTGCATCCGGCGCACGGCGATCTGTGTGCGGATGGTGTGGACCATATGAGCATTGTTCCAGGGCTTCTCGATGAAATCGGATGCGCCGAGGCGCATGGCGCGCACGGCGATCTCGATGCTGCCCCAGGCCGTCATGGTCACCACCGGCAGTTCCGGGTCTTCCTGACGTAGACGGGTGACGAGTTCCAGACCTTCGAGCCCGGACGTCGTGTCCGATGCATAGTTGAGATCGACGACGGCACAGGCGAATTCGGTCCGTGCCACGGCGTCCAGCGCCGCGGCCGCAGAGCCGACGTCGACCGACGGAATACCTTCCGATTGCAACAGGATGCGTAGCGCAAGTCGGACGTCCGGATGATCGTCCACGACGAGCACCGGCGCTGCGGATTCTTGACCTCTGGACATACCTGCCACTCCCCACGTTTCAATCGCTGCGGAGCACTCGCCAAGGCTCGAGCGCCGCCGCATGGCTCGCGGGCGCGGCCACGGCAACCAGGGTCCCGAACACCATGACAAGGGCCGCAGCCATGGACACGCCGATAGCGGTACCTGCGGGCATGACCATTCCGAGCGAGAAGTGCTGCATGACACACGTGCCGAACAGGCCCAGGACGATACCGCTCAGGGCCACGCGGAACGCCTTCCGGACCACATGGGCAAGGAGCTGGCCGGGGGTGGCACCAAGAGCCATGCGCAGGCTCAACGCGTAGCGTGACGCGGCGACCTCCACGGAATGCATCGCATACTGGCCCGCCGCGGTCAGGCTTACGGCAACGCCTGAAAGCGTGGCAAAGAGTGCGACATCCCGGTGTGCTCCTGCCAGCGGCGCGTCGGCGATCCGTTCGAGCGGAACGGGCGGCGACAGCGCAAGCGAAGGTGCGGCTTCGCCGACGATCGACGGCAGTGCGTCGCTCGCAACCGTGGCGGCGGCGGGCCCCCGGATCGCGACGAACAAGGGTTGCAGCTGGCGCATCAACGCGAAGACGTGCGGATCGACCTGCGCGAGAGGAACATAGACCGCCGGTGCCGCAGCGCCTTTCGCGTCGCGCCGGGTGTTGCCGACAATGCCGACGATACGGGCCTCGCGCGCGCCCCGGCCCGCTGGCCGGACGAAACCGCCGATGCCGCGGCTGCCGAACGCACGCACGTAGGCTTCGTTCACCATGGCGACGGGATGGGCATCGGAGCCGTCGCTTTCGACGACGGTTCGGCCGGCGAGCAACCGCAGGCCCATGGCCTCGATTCCGCCAGGCGAAACCACCGCGAAGGGTATGAACCGGCTGCCGCCGCCGCGACGCAGGAAGGGCATGCGGAAACCCCTTCCCGTCGGGACGTCGCTCGACCAACCCACCGCTTCCACGCCCGGCAATGCCGATACCGTCGAACGGATGGCATCGGCCAGCCGAACGACACTGCTCAACTCCGGATATGCGCCCATCGGGGGATGCAGTTCCACCACCACGCCGTCCGCAGTGTCGAAACCCGGAGATGTACCGGCCAGTAGCCATGCCCGCGACACTGCGATCATGCCGTATGAGACGAGCAAGGTCGCCAACGCGACCTGGGCGAGAACCAGTGCGGAAGCCGTCCAGCCGGTTGTCACACGCATGGCCGGGGCGCCGCTCATCATCGTGCGCTCCCGATGGCGCAGGCGACCCATCACGCGTGCCGCCCCGATGACGGCCGCCAGGACGAGCACGACGAACGTCATCGCCGCCACCACCGACAGCACGCGCCAGCCGGGCGCCATGGGGGCCGCCGAGACCAGCCATGCGGGAGGAATGAATGGCTTGAACAGGCGCACCAGCGCCGTACCGCCGGGCAGGCCCACGGCGAAGCCGAGGACGCCCACGGCCAGGGCATCGAACCCCGCCGATCGCCAGGGTTCCCACCTCGCACCGAACACCATCTTCACCGCCGTTTCGTCGATGCGAGCGAACATGCGCGTCGATATCAGCTGCGAGACATTCATCCCGGCCACGGCAAGTACGAGCACGCCCGACAGCGCAAAGCCCCATAGGGGCGCGCGCGCGCGGTACGCCACCAGATCGTCTATCGGAGTGGCGCCGCTCCATCGGACGTCCTCACCATGCGGGTCCGGGCCAATGTCGCGGGCGGCACGCAGCACGCGGGCCGAAAACGGGCGGATGTCGCTCGCGGACGACAACAGCGCCACGGCCGTCATGTTGCCATCCAGCGCCGTCGAGCCGTTCAACGGGTCGAGCGAAAGGAGCAAATCGACGTCGGAGAAGAAGCGGTATTCCGCAGGCAGCACACCGCGAATCTCGACATTCGACCCGTCGACGACGATCGTCTGTCCGACAACCTGCGGTGCGATGTCCGCCAGGCGAGCGCGCAGGGCTTCAGACACCAGGGCGCCATGGCCCATCCCGCCGTCCGTGGTGCCTGAGGGAGCCACGCCGAGCGTGTGAAGGAATCCGGTGTCGACCCGCTGGGCGCGAAGGATTTCCGTGTGCCGGCCGGCAACGACGTTCACCGTTTCGGGAATACGTGCGATCCCACGTGACAGCACCATCGCCGGTTGGCCAACGGCATCGTACAGTTGCGGCGACATCGCGCGCATGGGGTCGTCGGGCGTGCGGCGCCCGTAAATCGCCACCCGCTCGTGGTTCGGCCAAGGCGGGGGTTGCAGTACGGCGTCGAGCAGCGTGACCCCGCCGATCGCGGCGGCAACTCCCAGCGACAGCGTTCCGGAAGCCAGCAACATGAAGGCCGGCCAGCGCGCGAGCGCATGCGCGTCGCGAGAAGCCTGCGGGCGCCACTTCACTGCACGGGCTCGCCGAGACTGTACTGGTCGAGGCCCGATTCCGATTCGGCGAGCCGCTGCTGGTGCGTGCTCTCGTCGACGACGTGTCCGTCCAACAGGCGCACCGTGCGCTCGGCCATGGCGCCAAAACGTTCGTCGTGAGTCACCATGCAGATCGTCCGCCCCTCCGCATGCAGGCGCGAGAAGAGCGACATGACGGCTTCGCCGTTCCTGAGGTCCAGGTTTCCCGTCGGTTCGTCCGCCAGCAGGATGGTCGGATTGCCGGCGAGCGCGCGCGCGACGGCAACTCGTTGCTTCTGCCCACCGGAGAGTTGGGACGGGTAGTAGCGCATGCGATGCGCCATGCCGACGCCCGCCAGCGCATCCCGAACACGACGCCGGCTCTCGTGCCGCGAAATGCCCTTTCGGAACGAGAGGGGCAGCGCAACGTTTTCCGCCACGCTCAGATCCTCGATAAGGTTGGAAGCCTGGAACACGAACCCGATGTGCCTGTTGCGCAGGATGGCACGCTGCGCGCGCCCCAGATGCTGCACCGGCTGACCCGCGAACCGCAGTTCGCCTTTCGTCGGCACGTCCAGCAGACCCATCAGCGACAGGAGCGTGGTCTTGCCGCAGCCCGAAGGTCCGGCCACCGAGACGAATTCGCCTTGCCGCACATTCAGGTGAATGTCCGTCAGCACGTGACAGTCGGCTGAGCCGGCGGGAAATGCTTTCCCGACGCCTCGCATCTCGATGATCGTTGGATGGGTGAAGCACTGCATCGCGCGACTCCGTATGGGGTCAACATAACGCAGCGTGATGGCTTGTCGTGGCCGCCGAACCCGTCTCCAATAGCAATCTTCCCGATGTTGCCGGAAAGACGTAACGATAGTTACGTCGCCGTGCATCGCCTGCCGATTTGCCCATGCCGGGCCGCAGGCGCCGCTCATGCGAAAGCTGGGCCGGGGCCGCGTGCCGACGTCTCCTGCACGTCTTGGGCCCCAAGGACGTAAACGTTTACCTGTAACGTCATTTACGTGCGCACTTGCGTACCCGATGCCGGTATCCTTGTCCGCTTGACGCGTATTCCCCCGTCGCCTCGTCCCAAGGCCAGCCCCATGAACCGCAATCCCCGCATCGAAGACCTGATCTCCCGAATGACCCTCGACGAGAAGGTGGGCCAGTTGGGCGTGTTCGCCGATGCCGTGCGTCCGTTCGCCCCGGACATCAATCCGGAGGTGAACGCACGGGGGGCAGCCGACGTTCTCGAACAGGTCCGGGCAGGACGCGTGGGCGCGCTGTTCAACGGCGTGGGCGCTGCCGAGGGTCGCGAGGCGCAGCGCGTGGCCGTGGAGGAGAGCCGGCTCGGCATCCCGCTCCTGTTCGGCGCCGACGTCATCCACGGCATGCGCACCGTATTCCCCATCCCCCTGGCCGAAGCCTCCTCGTTCGAGCCGGACCTGGCCGAGCGCACCGCGCGGGCCACGGCCATCGAGGCCACCGCCGCGGGCGTGCACTGGACGTTCGCCCCGGCCGTGGACATCGCGCGCGACCAGCGCTGGGGCCGCGTCGCCGAGGGGGCGGGGGAGGACGTGGTGCTGGGTTCGGCGTTCGCCGCCGCCCGCGTGCGTGGCTTCCAGGGTCCGGACCTCACGGCCGGGGACTCGCTGCTGGCCACGCCCAAGCATTTTGCCGCCTACGGCGCCGTCGCGGCCGGCATGGAATACAACACCGTGGACATCTCGCCGCAGACGCTGCGCGACGTCCACCTGCCACCGTTCAAGGCCGCGCTGGACGCGGGCGCGCTGACCTTCATGAGCGCGTTCAACGACATCAACGGCGTGCCGGCATCGGCCAATCGCGAGTTGATGACGGACATCCTCCGTGGCGAGTGGGGGTTTCGCGGGCTCGTTGTGTCGGATTACACGGCCGACATGGAACTCATCGCGCATGGTTTCGCCGAAGACGAACGCGACGCGACACGGCTCGCGTTCCTGGCCGGCGTGGACATGAGCATGCAAAGCGGCTTCTACGCAGCACACTTGCCCGCGCTCGTCGAATCCGGCGCGGTGCCGATGGACGTGCTCGACGAAGGCGTGCGCCGCGTGCTCGCGGTGAAGGATGCCATCGGCCTCTTCGACAACCCGTATCGTTCGCTCGATCCCGCCGCGGAGGCCGACGGTTCGCACGATGCCGATCATGCGGCGCTGGCACGCGACGCCGCGCGCCGATCCATCGTCATGCTGAAGAACGAGGGCGTGCTGCCGTTGCGCAAGAACGGCCAGAAGATCGCGTTGATTGGCCCATTCGGCGCCGATACCGAAAACCTCGAAGGCTGTTGGACGCTGTTCGGTGACGCGGCCCGGCACGTGACCATCGAGCGCGGCCTGCGCGACGCCCTGGCGGACGCCTCGACACTGGAAGTGGTGGCCGGCTCGGGCCTGGAGGCTCCGCTGGAGGGCGGCATCGAGGCGGCCGTGGCCGCCGCGCGCCGCGCCGACGTCGTGCTTCTGGCCATCGGCGAACCGCAGAACTACTCCGGCGAAGCGCAGTCGCGCACACAGATCGTCGTGCCGGCCGCGCAGCAGGCACTGGCCGAGGCGGTGGCCGCCACCGGCAAGCCCGTCGTCGTGCTGTTGAAGAACGGACGGGCGCTCGCACTGACCGGCGCGGTGCGCGAAGCCGGTGCCATCCTCGTGACCTGGTTCCTCGGGAGCCAGACCGGCCCCGCCATTGCCGACGTGCTGTTCGGCGACTACAACCCGTCCGGGCGCCTGCCGGTCAGTTTTCCCCAGGACTCCGGGCAACAGCCTTATTTCTACAACCATCCGCGGACGGGTCGCCCCGAACTGCCCGACCAGCCGCCCGCCTTCAAGGCACGCTACCGGGAAGTCACCTTCGAGCCGCTGTACCCGTTCGGGCATGGTCTCAGCTATACGCGCTTCGCCTACTCCGCACCGCGCGTCGCCGCGACGGTGGGCTGGGACGAGACCATCGTCGTGTCCGCAAACGTGACCAATACCGGCGACATCGCCGGCGAAGAAGTGGTGCAGCTCTACATTCACGACCGTGTGGCCAGTCGCGTTCGCCCTGTGCGCGAACTGAAAGCCTTCCGGAAGATCCTGCTCGGTCCCGGTGCCTCGGAAGACGTGGCATTCGAACTCACGCGTGCCGATCTCGCGTTTACGCATCGCGACGGCCGTACGTTCGAAGCCGAGCCCGGCGAATTCCTGGTGTGGATCGCCGGCTCGTCCGCCACAGGCGACGCCGCGAGCTTCACGCTCCGCGACTGCTGACGACGCATGTAGGCCCTGGCACCGGGCTGCGGAGCGCTGCACCGATACGACGGAAAATAAGCGTTACCTAGCATCGTGTTCCTTTTCGTCGAAGGAACACACGCATGCTCCGATTACGCACGCTAGCCATAGCGGCGGGGATGTTCGGCATCCTCGCCGCATCCGAGACAACCCACGCCACGGCAGCCTATGCCGCTCCCGTTCCCAGCCTGCCGATCGCCTGGGACACCTGTCCGGATGCCTGGGTGGGCAGCACGCCCGGCCGCCTTCGCGACCGTCTGCAGTGCGCCACGATCCAGGCGCCGCTCGACCATGCGATTCGTGACGGACGAACACTTGCCGTGGGCGTCATTCGCGTGCGCGCGGGTGTTCCGTCGCAGCGCGAAGGATCGATCTTCTTCAATCCCGGCGGTCCCGGCATCCATCCGGGGAGGTTCCTTCGTTCCATCGTCAACGGCTGGGCCGACACCGACGCAAGCGATCCGCATGAGGGCAGCAAACGCCTCCTCGCCGACCGCTTCGACGTCGTCGCGGTGAATCCGCGCGGCCTGGTGGGCAGCACGGAAGTCCGCTGCCTCGACGGGCTTCCGGGCGCCCATGCCTATGTGCCGACGCACCTGGATGACGTCAATTGGGGTTTCATGACCGTTGCCGCGGCTTCGGTGGTGCGGGCGTGCGCCGCGCCCGCACACGCCCCTTACGTCAATACCGAGCAGCACGTGCACGACATGGACATGGTCCGTCGCTCGCTCGGCGACGCACGCATACACATCTATGGTGCGTCCTATGGCGGCATGATCGCCGCCTGGTATGCGGCAAATTACCCGCAGAACACGGGCCGCATGCTCCTGGACTCCACCCTCGACTTCACCCACGACTATGTGACCGCGGTGCGCCTTAACCTGAGGGCGAGGCACGACACCATCCAGAGGGAAGTCGTGCAGCCGGTACTCGACAATCCCGCGCGTTTCGGCTTCGGCAGGGACCCTCAGGCGGTGGCCTCCGCCATTGCCCACCTCCCCTCTCGCATCCGGGAGGTGTGGTTCGCGGGGATGGAATCCCCCGTGGAGCTTGCTGCCGCTCTGCTCGTTGCACCGTGGTGGCGCGACGCGCGCCCGCCCAGCTACGACGCCATGGAAGCGCTCATACAGCGGGCGCCGATCACCCCCGATGCCGGAATGGCCGAGAGGATCCGCCTCGCGGCCAGATTACTGGCGACAAAGCTGTATGCCCCGCCGCGAACCACCCCGCTGTTCGCCGACTCTCCGGAGGGAGATTCCGTCCGGTCCATCGTCGTCTGCAACGACATTCCCTGGGTACGCAGTGAACAGGACATCCGCGAGGGCGCGCAGGCGGATGCCGGCCGCTACTGGAGCTATACGGGCGACACCACCATGCAGGAGCTCATGTGTCTGCAATGGGGGGGATCCACGGCCCGGCAACCGGACCTTGCCTTGCTGGAGCAGGTGCCGCCGTTCCTCATGCTTCAATCCGACAATGACGACACCACCCCGCCGAGCGGCGCGGCACACGTGCTGGAGCGCTTCCCGAACGCGCGCCTTCTGATGGTGCGAGGTTCCAACGTCCACGGCCTGTTCAACTTCACCCTCTCGCCATGCATCGAGGGTACGGCCGCCAACTACCTGCTGACGGGCGCGCTACCTGACACACCGACGCGTGTGGCCACGTGCTACGGCACGCAAGGCAACGCCGCGGACGTCATGCCGAATGCCCCGCGCCGCCCCACGGCTGCCCCGACACCCGCGCCCGCCCCGGCCGTGCATGACGAACTCTAAGGACGCGCACCATGAAAATGCTTCGCCTTGCGGCCCACGTCGCCTGTCTGCCCCTCTTCGCCGTCGCCGTGTCGCCGGCACAAGCCAGCGTGAACAACGCCACCGCCACAGTGCCCTCCATCACGTGGAGTCCATGCCCGGACGCATGGACCGGTCCCGCGTCACCCGATCTCGGCGACCGCCTCGAGTGCGGCAGCATGTCGGCGCCACTCGATCACGAAGCACCTGACGGGAACTTGCTGGAGATCGGTGTCATACGTGTACGCGCCGCCGTGCCGGCGCTGCGCGAAGGCTCGATCTTCTTCCAGGCCGGCGGCCCGGGTGCGCATCCGGGCACGCTCTTGCAAGCCATCGCGAGGGCCTGGACGGACTCCGACTGGATATACCAGCACCACCTGAGCGAGCGCTTCGATCTCGTCGCCGTCATTCCGCGTGGACTCGTCGGCAGTGGCGAGCTGCGCTGCGTGACCGGCATGCCGCCTTCCTACGAGACCCTGTCCGGCGACCTGAGCGACGCCAACTGGAACCTGATGCTCTCGGAAGCGCAGGCCATGGCCGACACCTGTCGCGCTCCATGGCATGCGCGTTATATCAATACCGAACAGCACGTACACGACATGGACATGTTGCGTCGCGCGCTCGGCGATGAGCGCCTCCATTTTTACGGCATCTCCTACGGATCCCTCGTCGGCGCATGGTATGCATCGGTCTACCCCTATCACACCGGGCGGATGCTCTGGGATTCCGGCCTGGACGTCACGCGCGATTATGCCTCCGCGCTCCAGAGCGCTATCGTCGCCCAGCACGACGCCATCGTGCGCAAGGCGCTCAACCCCATCCTCAGCGATCCCGCACGGTATGGGTTCGGCAGCAACCCCGGCATCGTTACCGAAGCCGTCGACAAGCTCCCCGGGCGCATGCGCAAACTGCGTCTGGCGGCCATCAAAACGCCGGAGGAACTCGCGGCCACATTGCACCTCGCAAACTTGTGGGAGGTACGAAAACCCGCAACGCTTAACGCCATGTTGCGCCTGCTGCGGAATCCGCTGGCGCCTGACCCGAACATGGACGCGCGCTTGCGTCACATGGCAAACAAGCTGGCGGCTTTGGTGTACATGCAGCCTGGCACCACGCCAAGGTTCCAATCAGGACCCGAAGGAGACTCCGTCCGCGTCGTCGTTCCCTGCAACGACATGCTGTGGACACGCAGCGAAAGCGCCGTTCGTCGGGCGGCACGCGAAAACGCGCGTCGCTACCTGAGCACGACCGGGCACGAGGTATTGGATGAGATCATCTGCCTGCGCTGGGGTCCGCCGACAGCAAGGCCCATGGTGAGTGCGAACATCGAACTCGCACCACCGTTCCTGATGTTGCAGTCGGACGCCGACACATCGACCCCGCTCACGGGTGCCATGAACGCGCTCGACAGGTTCGCCAATGCCCGCATGCTGCTGGTGCGCAACTCGGATGAACACGGCCTCTTCAATTTCACGCGGTCGCCGTGCATCGAGCTCACTGCCGCACGCTATCTCGCCACCGGCCAGCTGCCCGAAACCGGTTCCCGGGCCTTCGCGTGCGACGGCACGCACGGCAGCCCGCTGGAAGGTATTCCCGGCGAGCCGCCTCTGCCCGTCGTCGAGCCAGTTGCCGTGACCCTGCCGGCACCGGCCGCTCACGACGAACTCTGATAGCGACTTGAATCAGAACATGACCTGCGCACGCATCTGGAAGATGTGCGGATCGATGCGCAGGTCACGTCGGTCGCTGGTGGCACGTACGTAGTTGGCCTGCAACTTCAAGTACTTCGTGAGGTACCAGTTGGCACCGAGCGTCCAGTCATGCTCGGTGCCACCCAAGGTGGGGCCGTCGTCCAGATCGAGCGTGCTGTAGCGAAGCACGAACTCCAGGGCGCCCCAGGGGCCCTTCGGGACGACGTCGCCGATGTTGCCCGCGCTGTAGGTGCGCGACTCGCCGGTGACGACCCAGCTGCCGAACGCATACCAGCCGTGGGCGTCATAGGCCGGCTTGTTCTCGAGCTTCACGCGCGCGGAAAGGTATTCGCCCTGCATTGACCAGGGGCCGCGAATCCACAGACCTTCCAGGCCGCGGCGCTCGACGTGCTCGGCCACGCTCAGCGCGCCGGAGTCGATGAGCCGGCGCGAGGCGAGGCCTGCCTCCGGCAGCGCGCGCAGGCGCACGCTCGGCGGGTTGTAGCGCCCGCGGCCGTCGGTGCTGCCGTCCGGGTTTTCGCGCGAATACGACCCGCCCAGGTGGAGCACGTTGCCCGGGCTGTTCATCGGTGTCCACGCGGCGCGAGCGGCCACCATGCGACCGTCGAGATCACCCTGGAGGTTGCCGCCCTTGTAATAGCCCAGTTGCACGAGGTACGCCTTACGCGTCAGCGCCCAGTCGAAGCCCAAGCGGCGGTTTGCATAGATCGCCTGCATCGGCAGCGAAGTTTCCATGAACGACGTGCTGCCCGTGCTCGTGTTGCCTTCGAAGCCGACGGGCGTCTTCATGAAGCCGACGCGGAACGCGCCAATATCCCTGTCGAACAGGGCCTTGCTCTGCAGGCGGAAGAACACGTCCAGCCACGTCTTCGTCTGGAAGTCGAAAACCACCGTGCCGTCGTACACACCCTTATTGCGGACGAAAAAGCCGAACTCCTTGCGGCGGTTCGTCTGCGCGTCTTCGTACGTGCCCTCGTCGTGCGAAAAGCGGTCCAGATCGTACTGATACTTCAGCGACAAACCGATGTCCGTACCATCGGCGAACACGTAGTGGGTGGGCCAGTTGGTGCGCCAGTCGTAATCGTTGGACGCCGGCGCGGCGGCGGCGCCGAGCACGGGAGCGATCAGCGCGAGCGCGCCGACGATGGTCTTCTTCACGGTGAAACCCCTCTCAAGCGAACCGGCGGCACCGGTTTGCGACATCAATGGTTATGGCGTGCTTGAGAATCCGCTCAACCCCGCACTCAGTTCATCGGCAGGCTCGCCCATGTCTTTAAAAGAGCGCGTGAAGAACCAGAAAAAGGGGCGCCGAAGCGCCCCCTTTCCCTCATCCGACCGAGCGAACGTCAGATGGCGTAGTACATCTGGAACTCGAGCGGGTGGGTGCTCGCGCGGTAGCGTGTGACTTCCTGCATCTTCAGCGCGATGTAGCCGTCGATGAAGTCGTCGGTGAAGACGCCGCCGGCCTTCAGGAACTCGCGGTCCTTGTCGAGGGCCACCAGGGCCTCGTCGAGGCTGGCGCACACCTGCGGGATGTTCTTCTCTTCTTCCGGCGGAAGATCGTAGAGATCCTTGTCGGCCGGCGCACCCGGGTCGATCTTGTTCAGGATGCCGTCGAGACCGGCCATCATCAGCACGGTGAAGGTGAGGTAGCCCGACTGCATCGGGTCCGGGAAGCGGATTTCGATACGGCGGCCCTTCGGGCTGGAGACGTACGGAATACGGCAGGAAGCCGAGCGGTTGCGCGCCGAGTAGGCGAGCATCACCGGCGCCTCGAAGCCCGGCACCAGTCGCTTGTAGCTGTTGGTGGTGGAGTTGGCGAACGCGTTGATGGCCTTGGCGTGCTTGAAGATGCCGCCGATGTACCACAGCGCGGTCTGCGAAAGGCCACCGTACAGGTCGCCGGCGAACAGGTTCTCGCCGTTCTTCGACAGCGACTGGTGCACGTGCATGCCCGAGCCGTTGTCGCCGACGATCGGCTTCGGCATGAAGGTCACCGTCTTGCCGGCCTGGTGGGCGACGTTCTTGATGACGTACTTCATCGTCATCAGTTCGTCGGCCTTCTTCACCAACGTATTGAAGCGGGTGCCGATTTCGCACTGGCCCGCGTTGGCCACCTCATGATGGTGCACTTCCACCACCTGGCCCAGCGATTCCAGCACCTTGCACATGTCCGCGCGCAGGTCGCCCAGGCTGTCCACCGGGCTGACCGGGAAATAGCCGCCCTTCACGCCCGGGCGGTGGCCGGTGTTCGTGCCGTCGTACTTGTAGCGCGACGACCAGGCCGCTTCCTCGGAGCCGATTTCATAGAACACGCGGCCCATGTCGTTCTGCCAGCGCACGGAGTCGAAAATGAAGAATTCCGGTTCCGGACCGAAGAAGGCGGTGTCGGCGATGCCGGTGGACTTCAGGTAGGCCTCGGCGCGCTTCGCGATGGAGCGCGGATCGCGACCATAGGCCTGCATGGTGCTCGGCTCGAGCACGTCGCAATGCAGGATCAGCTGCTTGTGCGCGCTGAACGGGTCGAGGTGTGCCGTTTCCGGATCCGGCATGAGCACCATGTCGGACTCGTTGATGCCCTTCCAGCCCGCGATCGACGAACCGTCGAACATCTTGCCGTCTTCGAAGGTCCCTTCGTCGATGGCGTGGGCCGGGAACGTGACATGGTGGTGCTTGCCGAGAATGTCGGCGAAGCGCAGATCGACGAACTCGATTTCCTCGTCCTGGATCAGGTTCAGCACTTTGGAAGCGGCGGACATACAAACCTCGAATGGGTATGGGGCGGGATGCGGTTAGCAAACGCTATGCCAGCGCTGCCGCGTGCGGCGGACCGGCATGGACCAAGCCGGCGCATCATAGAACGGCCGTGAGCGCCTTGTGCAAAAGCACCACGTTGGTGCAAATTGGCAGGCGTTGCACCACGCTCGGGGCCAACGATGCCCGGGTCCGGCGTAACGCTGATTACGCTGGCAGGATGCGGCCATCACTCCGCAGGAACGAGCATGCATCTTTCCCTCATCGCCCTGGCCGCCGCCCTCGGGGCCTCGCCCGTCCTGGCCCATGCCGCTCAGCGGACGTACGCCAACCCCATCGACATCGACTACCGCTACAACTTCGAGCAGATGAACGAGGGCGTTTCGTACCGGACGGGAGCCGATCCGGCCGTGGTGCGCTTCGGCGATGCCTATTACCTGTTCCAGACGCTCGCCGACGGGTACTGGATGTCGAAGGATCTGCTGCACTGGGACTTCGTGAAGCCGGACCACTGGCCTTACGACGGGGTGGTCGCGCCGGCGACGCTCGTTGCGGACGGCAAGCTGTTCCTCATGCAGTCGGCCGTCGCGCCGCGGCCGCTCATGGTCAGCACGGACCCGGCCAGCGGACGGTGGCAGTTCTGGACGCGTCTGCTGCCGCCCGTGCCGGGTGCCGTGCGGAACGAGCAACCCGGCGTGCTGCTGAAGCCCGGTGAGCTGCCGCAGGGGCCGTGGGACCCCGGCCTGTTTCAGGACAGGGACGGCAAGGTGTACCTGTACTGGGGCTCCTCGTACGTCTATCCGCTGTACGGTGCGGAGCTCGACCTGAAGCTCGGCTCCACGGAGGGCGAGGGCAAGCGCCTGTCGTTCCTGACGAAGCCCCGCCCCTTCCTGCGTCTGGATCCGGCGAACCATGGCTGGGAGCGCTTCGGCCCGGACCATACGATGGGCGACAAGCCCTCGTATATCGAAGGGGCCTGGATGAACGAACACAACGGCCGCTACTACTTCCAGTACGGCGGCCCGGGCACCGAATACAACGTGTATGCCACGGGCGTGTATGTCGGAAAGACGCCTCTGGGGCCGTTCGAATACGCTCCTTACAACCCGGTCGGATACAAGCCTGGCGGCTTCGTCACCGGAGCCGGCCACGGCTCCACCTTCGAGGACGCGTATGGCAACGCCTGGAATACGGGCACCGCCTGGCTCGGCGTGAACTGGACCTTCGAACGCCGCATCGACCTGTTTCCCGCGGGGTGGCACGACGACGGGCAGATGTGGGTGGACACGCGCTTCGGCGACTTCCCGCATCGGATGCCCGACCACAAGCTGCGCGAGAACGAAGACACATTCACCGGCTGGATGCTGCTGTCGTACCGCAAGCCGGTGGTGGCGTCGTCGTCGCTGCCCGCGCACCCGGCGTCCACGCTGACCGACGAGGATCCGCGCACATTCTGGGTGGCCAAGACGAACGACGCCGGCCAGACGCTCACGCTGGACCTGGGCGGAACCCCAACCGTTCGCGCCGTGCAGGTCGACTACGCCGATTTCGAATCCGGCCGCTATGGCGACGCCCCCGACATCGTCACGCAGTTCGTCCTGCAAGGTTCGACGGACGGCGAACGCTGGATCACGCTGGCCGACCTGTCGAAGGAAACGCGCGACCGCCCCAACGCGTACATCGAACTGGAACAACCGCGGAAGCTGCGCTTCATTCGCTACGTGCACAAGCATGTGGGCGCGAAGCATCTTGCGATTTCCGATCTGCGTGTATTCGGTAATGCGGACGGCGCACCGCCCGCCGCTCCGCAGGATGTCCAGGCGACACGCGGCAGCGACGAGAGGGACGCCACGATTTCGTGGAAGCCTGTACCGGGCGCAGTGGGCTACAACGTGCGCTGGGGCCTTGCCGCCGACCGCCTGCATTCCACGTACCAGCGTTTCGCGGATCGGCCGACTTCGTTTACCCTTCGTAGCCTCAACAAGGGCGTTCGTTACGTCGTGGCCGTGGAGGCCTTCGACGAGCGAGGTGTCTCTCCGCTGTCACAGGTCGTACAGATCGTTCCATGACGATGGGCGGCCGCAGACCCCCATCGGATCCACGACATGACGAACAAGCACGACGACGACACCCTTGACGCCGGCCGGCGCCGCCTGCTGGGTGGCATGGCCACCACCGGGGCGCTGCTGGCCCTGGGCGGCCTCCCCGACGCGACGGCGAATGCCGCGCAGGGGGCACCTGTCGCGCCGGGCGGCAAGGCCATGGATGCACTGCTCGAGAAGCACATCCAGCACGTCGTGGTCATCTACGCGGAAAACCGCAGCTTCAACAATCTGTTTGCCGACTTCCCCGGATTGCAGAGCCCGCTGAGTGCCGTTCCGAAGGAGCGTTACCTCCAGCGCGATCGCGACGGCACGGTGCTCAAAACGCTTCCCCCGATCTGGGGCGGCCTCGTTCCGCACGAGCAGGTGGTCGACCACAAGACGTACAAGATTCTGGAAAAGGACATCGTCGGACTGCCGAATGCGCCGTGGGCCCTGCACACCGGCGATGGCCACACGCCGTTGCCGCACGGCGTCGTCACACGGGACCTCGTCCACGCGTTCTACAACAACCAGCTGCAGATCAACGGTGGCAAGAACGACGGCTTCGTGGCGTGGGGCGACAACGGCGCGCTCACCATGGGCCACTATGCCAGCGCGCCCGTGCACCTGCGGTTGTGGCGCCTGGCCGAGCAGTTCACGCTGTGCGACAACTTCTTCATGGGTGCTTTCGGTGGTTCGTTCCTCAACCACCAATACCTCGTCGCGGCGCAGCCGCCGTTCTACCCGAATGCCGACAAGAGTCCGGCGCAGTTCAATATCGCGGTAACGGAAAGCGGCGATCCCAAGGACCATCGCCTGAAGATGGCCGAAGATTCGCCGAAGAGCGCGATGAACGGCAAGCCGAAGTTCGCGCACCACAACACGCTGACGCCGGACTTCTGGGCGGTGAACACCATCGGCCCGCCCTACTCGCCCGGCTTCAACGTCGACCGCAAGAACCCGCTGCTGGCCGATGCCAACAGCCCGAACACGCTGCCGCCGCAATCGCACCGGCACATCGGAGACATGCTCTCGGCGAAGGGCGTCGACTGGGCCTGGTATGGCGGCGCCTTCCAGGCCGCGCTCGACGGCAAGGGCGACGGCGACGACGGCAGCTTTCCGCAGACGCCCAATTTCCAGCCGCACCATCAGCCGCTCAATTATTTCGTCTCGCTGGCACCCGGCACGGAAGCGCGCAAGCGCCACTTGCGCGATGGCGGCCTCGGCGAAACGCCGTCCACCAACCACTTCCTCGCCGACGTCGCGGCAGGCAAGCTGCCGCCCGTCACGTTCTACAAGCCGCAGGGCGATCTCAACATGCACGCCGGCTACTCCGACGTGGAGGCAGGCGACCGACATATCGCCAACGTGGTGCATGCGCTGCGCAAAAGCCCGCATTGGAACGACATGCTGGTGATCGTCACCTTCGACGAGAACGGCGGCTGGTGGGACCACGTGGCCCCGCCGAAGGGCGACCGCTGGGGACCGGGCACGCGCATCCCCGCCCTGGTGATCTCGCCGTACGCGAAGAAGGGGCATGTGGAGCACACGGTCTACGACACCGGCTCCATCGCGCGTTTCATCACCCGCCGCTTCAAGCTGGAGAAACTGCCGGGGCTGGTCGAGCGCGAGAAGGCGATGCTGGCGGCGGGCGGGCCGGCGCCGGGCGATCTGACCGAGACGCTTCAGTTCGGCTGATCGCTGGCATCGCGCGGAAGCGCTCTCTGTGGGAGCCGCTTCAGCGGCGATGGGTGCTCGCGAAGGCACGTGCCCGCTGCCGCGGGATCGCCGCTGAAGCGGCTCCCACAAGGGACGCGCCTGACATCGGCCTCAATGCCCCGGCGTACCGCCTGAGGCGAACGGCGGCTTTGCGAACCACACCGCAAACATCGCGAGGCCGAACATCAGGCCGAACAGCCAGAAAACGTCATTCACCGCGAGCGTGGCGGCCTGCATGTCCACGATGCGGTTGAGCGCGGCATTCGCCGTGGGCCCCTGCGCGCCGAGCGCCTGGAAGCGCTCCAGATATTCACTGGTGGCCCGGCTGCCGTCGCTCACGTGCTCGGCCAGCACCGCGTGGTGGTATGTCGTGCGGTGGGAGTACATCGTGGTGCTCACCGCGGTGGCGATGCTGCCAGCCAGCGTGCGGAAGAAGTTGGAGAGGCCTGACGCGCTCGCCACCTGCTCGTCCGGCAGTCCGGAGAGGATGATCTGGTTCACCGGTACGAAGAACAACGCCACGCCCGCACCCATGCACATACGTGGCAGTGCCAGTTCGCTGTACGGCGCGTTGGTGCTCAGGGTCGACATGTAGAACGACGCGCCTGCGAAGATCGCAAATCCGACGGTATTCAGCAGGCGAAGGTCGAACTTGTTCTGGAACGCGCCGACCAGCGGCGACATCACGATGGCCAGCAACCCGATCGGCGCGACCACGAAGCCCGCCCAGGTGGCCGTATAGCCGAGCACCTCCTGCACCCACATCGGCATGACGACCGTGCCGCCGAAGAATGCGAACATGCCGAGCGACAGGCAGATCACGCCGACAAGGAAGTTGCGCTTCGCCAGCAGCCGAAGGTCGACTACCGGGTTCTTGTGCATCAGCTCCCACGCCACGAGGAAGGTGAGGCACACCAGCGACACGATGGCCAGCACGGTAATGGTGCGCGAGGTGAACCAGTCGTCGTCGTTACCGTTGTCGAGCATGAATTGCAGGCATCCGACACCCACCGCGAGCAGGAACAGGCCGACGGCGTCGATCGGCAGCTTCGCGGTCTTCGATTCACGGTCGCGCAGCAGCGCGTAGGTGATGACGATGGCGAAGATACCCACCGGAATGTTGATGAAGAAGATCCATGACCAGTGGTAGTTGTCGGTGATCCAGCCGCCGAGGATCGGTCCGAACACCGGGGCCACCACGACGGTCATCGCCCATAGCGCCAGCGCGATGGGCCGCTTCGCCACGGGGTAGTTGTTGAGCAGCAGCGTCTGCGACAAAGGAACCATCGGTCCGGACACGGCGCCCTGGCAGAGACGGAACACGATGAGCATCGTCATGCTCTGCGACAGGCCGCACAACGCGGAGAACACCACGAACAGCATCACCGAGATGGAGAAGGTACGTACCTCTCCGAAACGCCTGGCGATCCATCCCGTCAGCGGCTGCATCACGGCGCTCGCCATGGAATAGGCACTGATGGCCATGGTGCCTTCGTTGCTGCTGACACCTAGATTGCCCGCGATCGTGCGCACCGACACGTTCACGATGGAGATGTCGAGCACCTCCATGAAGGTGGCCAGCGCCACGCCCGCCGTCAGCAGGGCGAGCGCACCGCCGGTCAGCGGCTTCCGGCCATTGTCCTGCCGCGGCTTCGCCATCGCTCAGTGGCCACGCCGGGCCGGAACGGGTTTCGGCGTGCCGGTGACGGTGTTCGCGCGGATGATCTCCTCGGCGCGTTCATCCGCACGATCCATCTCCTGCGCGTAGACATCGGTACTGGCCAGCGGCTTGTTCCGCGGCGTTTCGGCGAGCACGCGCCCGTCGCGGTCGTGCGTGTCCACGTTCACGTCCGCCGACAGTCCCAGGCGCAACGGGTGCTTCTCGAGTTCGTTCGCGTCAATGGCGATACGCACGGGCAGGCGCTGCACCACCTTGATCCAGTTGCCCGTGGCGTTTTCCGCCGGAAGCAGCGAGAACGCGCTGCCCGTGCCGGCGTTCAGGCCCACCACCTTGCCGTGGTATTCGACATCCGAGTACATGTCCGTCGTGACCTTCACCGGCTGGCCGATACGGATGTTTTCCAGCTGGGTTTCCTTGAAGTTCGCATCTACCCAGACGTCCGAGAGAGGCACCACGGTCAGCAGGTCCTGTCCGGGCTGGATGCGCTGGCCCACCTGCACCTGCCGTCGAGCCGCATAGCCTTCGATCGGCGATACGATGGCGTTGCGGCCGTTGTTCACCCAGGCGTTGCGGAACTGCGCGCGCGCCTGGATCACGGCCGGGAAGTCTTCCACCGTGGTGCCGTCCACCTGTGCGTGCGCCGCCGCGGCTTCGCGCTCGGCCGCCTGCAATGCCGCGAGCGCCTGTTGCATCTGCCGCTTCCCGGTATCGACTTCCTCGGCCGACACGGCACGGCGTGCGAGCAGCG
This sequence comes from Luteibacter jiangsuensis, assembly GCF_011742555.1. Lineage (GTDB taxonomy): Bacteria > Pseudomonadota > Gammaproteobacteria > Xanthomonadales > Rhodanobacteraceae > Luteibacter > Luteibacter jiangsuensis. The sequence continues at coordinate 191,967 of NZ_JAAQQR010000003.1, read as the reverse complement.
GGTGACGGCGGTTGTATTCGTCGCGGGCCTGTTCGTACTGCGCGCGGCGCTGCGGGATGGCGGCGTCGGCCTGGTTGGCCTGCTGCATGCGTGCCTGGGCTTCGCGCACCGCCTGGGCGAGCTGTCCCTCGGCATTCATCAGGCTCACGCGAGCATCGACCGGGTCCAGCTTGATCAGCACCTGGCCCCGGTGCACACGGTCGGTCTCCTCCACGGCCACCTCGATCACGGTGCCTGCGATGCGCGAGGAGATGGTGACCATGTCGCCCTTCACGTAGGCGTCGTCGGTGGTTTCGCGCTGCGAGAAGACGAAGATGTAGAGCAGCAGCCAGGCAAGGCCGCCCAGCAGGAAGACGGCAGCGATCACCGACAGGATGATGACCTTGCGGCGCTTCGCCTTCGGGTCTTCCTTCTTGTCCTTGTCATTCTTGTCCTTGTCTTCCTGCTTCTCCCCGTCTTTTTTCTCGCCCTCGTCGTCGCTGTCTTCAGACCGTCCCTTCCGGTCCTCCTCGTCGTCGTCCACGCGATCGTCGTCGCGCTCTCCGCGCGGCGATTCGTCACCGTACTTGTGCAGGTACTTGTAGCGGTATTTGTACGGCAGCGGCGCGCCGCTCTCGCCGGTGTCGCGTGGGTCGTCGTTTTCGGGGGTCATCGGGTGGAATCCTCGCCGCCACGGGCGGCCGGAAGCTCGGGCAGGTCGTCGGCGCGGTAGCCGCCGCCCAGCGCGTGGATGAGGGAAAGGTTGGCGGAGAGCATCTGGCTGGTCAGTTGCAGGCGCGCATCGCGCTGCTGGTCCAGTTGCATGTCGGCATCGAGCCAGGTGCGGTCGTCGATGAGACCCTTCGCGCGGCGGTCGGCCGCTTTGCGCTTCTGCGCGGCGCTCGCCTCGTATTGGCGATCCACCTGCACGCGCTGCTCGTCCAGCGCGGTAAGCGTCGCGACGCCTTGCGCCACCTGTCCCGCCGCCTGCACGACGGCGCCGTCGTATTGCGCCACGGCGAGGTCTAGCTGGGCTTGCGCGCTCTCGTACTGTGCACGCAGGCGTCCGCCGCTGAAGATCGGAAGCTGCACGGCGGCACCGATGTTACCGATCGTGAGGTCCGTGCGCGTACCCGAGCCGAGATCCGGATACGTACGCAGGAACGCGCCGAGCGCCGTGAGGCTCACATTGGGGTAGTACGCCTTGCGCGCCTGGTCGATGTTCTTCGATGAGGCCTCGATCTGCCATCGCGCGGCCGCGATGTCCGGACGGCGGGCCAACAGTTCCAGGCGCGCGTCCGGCGGCAGCCTCGTGTCCGGCATCGGCAGCGGCGAAGGAGTCAGCGTGCCCAGTTCCTTCGGCGACACGCCCGCCAGTGCCGCCAGCTGGACCAGATCCAGCCTGGCCGCGCCTTCCAGTTGGGCCACGGACCGGCGCATGCCTGCAAGCCGTCCATCGGCCTGGTCGAGGGCGGTGGGATCGTCGAGTCCGTGCTTTACCCGCAGCGCCACGAGTTCCCGATAGTCAGCCGCGGATGTCGCGGCGTGCCGTGCCACGCCGATCCGCGCCTGCTGCGCCTGCCAGTCGAAGTACGTGTTGGCCACGTTGTATTGCAGGGACGTGGCGGCCGCGGCGCGTTCCGCTTCCGCGGCGCGCGCCTGGCCGACGGCTGCCGCCACGGCATCCTTTTGTTTGCCCCAGAGGTCGAGGTCCCAGGTGGCAAGAGCGCCGGCTGCGCCACTGTTGCTCCAGCTGTGCCCGGGATTCAGCTGGAAGCCCTGCGCGTTGCCCGGCGCGCCCGGCACATCGCCGCGCACGTCCACATCGCTGTAGCCGTGGCCACCGTTCAACAGGCCGCGCACCTGCGGATTCAGTTCCGCACGCGCAGTGTCGACTGCCCGCTGCGCGGCGCGGTACCGCGCTTCGGCCTGCTCCATGTCGGGCGAGCCACGCATGGCTAATGCCACCACGCGATCCAATTGCGGGTCGCGATAGCTCCGCCACCACTCGGGCGATGGCCAGCCGGCCTTGCCAACCGAAACGCCCGCGAGCGGCACCTCCTCGCGCGGCGCGAACGCGGGCGGCCGCACGGGCGGCGCGCAGGCGCCAAGCAGAAGCGCCACAGCACAAACGACAGCATGCGAACCGCGCAAGCGGCCCGGTGGGGAAGGGTCTGGCACCATGGCAAGTCCGTTCGAGAATTCTTGCGGTCGGGCGGATTTCGCGTCCGTTCGCCGCGTCCGGGCGAACATATCAGTGCACTGCGTGGGCAATGCGTGACGGGACAAGGGGCCCACGGGCTAAGCTATGGAGGCGTCCCCACAGGAATCCCCACCACGTGAACGACCTGCTCAGCGCCATCCTCCTCGGTATTGTCGAGGGGATCACCGAGTTCCTGCCGATCTCCAGCACGGGCCACCTGCTCATCGCCGAACGTTGGCTCGGCGCCCGCTCCGACCTCTTCAACGTCGCCATCCAGGCAGGTGCGATCCTCGCCGTCACCTTCATCTACTGGCGCACGCTGTGGAGCATGATGCAGAACTGGCGCCGCCCCGAAACCCGCGACTACGTGATGAAGCTGGCCGTGGCCTTCCTCATCACCGCCGCGCTCGGCCTCGTGGTGTCGAAGATGGGTTTCAAGCTTCCGGAAACCGTCACGCCCATCGCCTGGGCGCTCGTCGTCGGCGGTGTGTGGATGCTGCTTGCGGAGAAGTTCGCCGCGAACCGGCCGGACCATACGGCCGTCACCTGGAAAGTGGCGATCCTGGTCGGCCTCGCGCAGATCGTGGCGGGCGTGTTCCCCGGCACCTCGCGCTCCGCGGCCACCATCTTCATCGCGATGCTGGCCGGCACGAACAACCGCGCCGCGGCGACGGAGTTTGCCTTCCTCGTGGGCATTCCCACGATGTACGCGGCCACCGGCTATGAACTGCTTAAGACCATGCATGGCGGTGGCGCGGCCGGCGAGGACTGGACAGGTCTGGCCGTCGCCTTCGTCGTCTCCACGATTGTCGCGTTCGCGGCCGTGAAATGGCTGCTCGGCTACATCCGCTCGCATCGTTTCACCGCCTTCGCGATCTACCGCATCGCGCTCGGTATCGCGCTCCTGCTGTTCCTGCCCGCTGGCGGCTGACGCGGTGCCCGAGGCCGCCCGCTACCGCCTGCTCGACCTCACGATCGACCTCGCGCGCCAGCGGGTCGAACGCGATGGCGTGCCGCTGGACGTGGCGGGACTCAGCTTCAGGCTGCTTGCCTGCCTGGTCGAGCGCGGCGACCGCGTCGTCGGTTTCGACGAGCTGATGGCGGAGGTCTGGGCACCGGCGGTGGTGAACGAGGAAACGGTGACCCAGCGCGTGCGGTTGCTCCGCCAGGCACTGGGCGACGACGCCCGCCAGCCGCGCTACGTGCGCACCGTGCGCAGTCGGGGCTACCAGCTGGGCGCGCCGCCCGTGCCGGTGGCCGCCGACGAGGTATCCCGGCGCCGCACGCTGTGGCCCGCCGTCGCCGCGGTGGGCGTGCTTGCCGCCACAGCCCTGGGCGTGGGCTTCCTGGCCCGCGAGCAGAAACCGCCCGCCAGCGCGCAGCACGAGATCCTCGAACGCGCGCGCTGGTACGGCGCGATGGGCCAGCGCGACAACAACGAACGCGCCCTTGCGCTGTACGACCGCGCCTTGCGCGAAGCACCCGACGACGTGGACGCGCTCGCCGGCGCCAGCCGCACGCGCGCGGCACGCACCTGTCTCTACAACGCCGGACCCGACGAGGCCCGCGAAGCACTGCGATTGGCCACGCGTGCCGTTTCCGTCCGCGCGGACCATGCCGGCGCATGGTCCGCGCTTGGATACGCACGGGATTGCCTCGGCGATATTCCGGGCGCCATCACGGCCTACGAGCGCGCCGTGCGGCTCGATCCCACCAACGATGCCGCCCGCTCCTCGGCCGCCTACCTTTACCAGGAGCAGGGCCGCCTGGCCGATGCGCTGCACGCCAACATGGACATGCACGGCGACCCGTCCAGGGTCCGCTTCCGCGACGTGCAGGTGGCGCGCGAATACGAACTACTGGGATTCGCCGCGGCGGCGGAGGCCCGCTACCGGCACGTGTTCGAACTGTCGCCAGACAATGTCTTCGCGAACATCGGCTGGCCTGCCTTTCTCTTCGCGCAGCAGCGTTTCGACGAAGCGGGCGTGGCACTCGCCGAAGCGCAGCGACGCGGCACCGCGCGCGCGGAGCTGGCCCAGATGGCGGGAGAGCTTGCGTTACGCCGCGGCGATGCCGTCGCGGCGGCGAAAGCGTTCGCGGAAGCCAAGGCCCTGCGCCCCTCGGCCACCCTGCCCACCACGCTGGCCGCGCTGTACGGCCCGACGCCGGTGGACACCGCGTGGCTGCGCGAACGGATTGCCATGACACGCGCCGCGGTGCCAGGCGACCCCTGGCCGGGCAGCCGACTCGAACTGGCCCTGCTGCTGGAAGCCGCGCACGACCGTCGCGGCGCGCTGGCGGCGCTGTCCGACGCCGTGGACAAGGGTTGGCGCGACGCGGGGTATCTCCGTGCGTCGCCGCTGTTCGCGCCGCTACGCGCGGACCCGGGCTTCACGGCGGTGATCGATGCCATCGAGCGCCGGGTGGCATCCGAACGCGAGCGGGTACTCGCGGCGCCGTGGTGCCCAGAAGAACTGCTCGCTTCCGGTACACATTGAATCCTGTGGGAGCCGCTTCAGCGGCGATGGGTGCTCGCGGCGAGCTGGCCCGCTGCCGCGGGATCGCCGGCACAGCCGGCTCCCACAAGGCCGCTGCCGGCACAGCCGGCTCCCTACGACTCACGGTATCGCACCGAGCACGATGTCGCGGAAGATTGCCTGCGACTGCGGATGTGCATAGCCCTGGTTGTACGCCTGGCTGGTGATCACCGCCACGAGCTCGCGTTCCGGCAATACGAAGACGTAATTCCCGCCGTTTCCACTCATCGCCCAGACCTTCGTTTCCACCCCGTGGATGGGAAAGCGGAACTGCCACCACAAGTACCCGTAATCCGCATCGTCGCGTGCCTGCGCGTGCGGCGTCAGCATCGCGTGCACCCACCCGGAAGGCAGCACTGCCTTGCCGTTCCAGCGGCCGCCGTCGGCGACGAGCCGACCCAGCTTCGCGAGGTCGCGTGTGCGGTAGCGGGTACCGCCGCCGCCCATGCCGATGCCCTCGCTCGACACGTTCCACTTCACCTTCGAAATGCCGAGCGGCTCCTCCAGTGCCTCGTGGGCAAATGCGGCGAGCGGCTTTTTCGTCGCCCGCTCCACCGCCGCGCCGGCGATGAAGCTGCCTGCCGTGCAGTACGAGAACGTCCGACCGTATGGTGAATCCTTCGGACGACTCACCCACGGCGCGTAACCGCGGATCGGCAGGTTCAACGCGAAATCGAGCCAGCGCTCGCTCACGTACATCCGTTCCTCGTTGCCGGACGAAAATGGGTTTTCGTCGTCGCACTCGAGGATGGAACTCATGGTGAGCAGGTCTTCCAGGGTGATCGCGGCGCGACGCGGGTCGGGGTGCTCGATGTGGATATCCGGAAAGAAGGTATACACCGGCGCTTCCACATTCGGGATCGCACCGCGCTGGATAGCCGCACCGACGAGCATGGCCGTAAGGCTCTTGCTCGCCGACCGCACGTCGTTCAGCAGTTCCGGCGAGCCGCCGTTGAAGTAGTGCTCGTAGACGAGCCGGCCATGGTCGGCGACGAGGACGCTGGTGATCTTCTTGTAGCTGCCGTCGGCCACCTTGTCTTCCAGGGTGGCGAGCTTCGCCGTGTTCCAGCCGAGCGTGCCGGCATCGGCCACGGGCCAGCCATCGTCGGCCCGCGTGGGCGGGCGGTACGTTCCCGCGGCGGCGGGCAGTGCTGCCGCAAGGGCTATCGTGACGGCAAGGGTTCGGAAGGCATGGCGCATGGCATCGGCTCCTGTGGTGGGAGCCCGAGTGAAGCGAAGCCGCGTCTGAAGCGCCTGAAGTGCGTCTGAAGTTTTATGAAGGCCGCTGTGGGAGCCGCTTCAGCGGCGATGGGTGCTTGCCGCGAGCTTGCCCGCTGCCGCGGGATCGCCGGCACAGCCGGCTCCCACACAGAGCAGACCGGCTCCCACAGGGTCTTTCACGCCACCGCGGCGATCTCTTCCGGGCGCATGGTGCGCTTGCGGGCCAGCTCCGCCTGCTGTTGCTGCATGAGCTTGCACTTGGGTTCGCTGGTGCGCTGGAACAGCTCGCTGGTCCATTCGATGAACGCCTGGACGCGAGCGGAGAGGTGGCGCTTCTGCGGATACACGATCCAGAGGTTGGAGCCGGTGGAGATCGTGTCGGTCATGATGATCTCCAGCAGGCCCTTTTCGAGCGCCGTGCTGGCGAGGCAATGCGGCGCCTGGATGATGCCCAGACCGGCGATGGCCGCCTGGATCACCGATTCGCCGTCGTTGATCAGCATGTGGGCGTCGACATCGACCGACACCCTGCCGCTCGGGGAATCGAACTGCCACTGGTACGGCTTGCCCGTGCTCGGGTGCACGAAGTTCACCGCCTTGTGGTTCTTCAGCTGCTCGATCGAGGTGGGCGTGCCGTGCCTTGCAAGGTACGACGGCGCGGCGCAGAGCACGTTGCTGAAGTGGCCGATCTTGCGTGCGATGAGGCTGGAATCCGCCAGTTCGCCCATGCGGATGGCGCAGTCGAAGCCTTCCTCGTTCAGGTCGAACGGGAAGTCGCACATCGTCAATTCAAGCCGGATGTCGGGGTATTTCTGCTCGAACTCGGCCAGGTTCGGAATGATCGCCGCGCGCCCGACCGCCGAGGATGCGGCCACCCTCAGCTTGCCTGCCGGCTTGGTCTTGGCGTACCCGAGGGCCTCGGTGGCCTCCGTCAGATCGGCAAGAATCTCCTTGCATCGTGCGTAGAACGCGGAGCCATCGTCAGTCAACCGCAGCGAACGTGTCGATCGGAAGAACAGCCGCGCGCCCAGGCTTTCCTCCAGGCGGGAGATGGCGCGGCTGACCCCGGACGGGGTCATCTGCAGGTGCTGTGCGGCCGAGGAAAAGCTCTTGGCCTCCACCACGCGGACAAAAACGCTGATAGCGGAAAAGTCTTCCATCGCTAACTCCGGGGATAGTGATTCGTGACTGAGGGTCACAGCCGGAATGATTGTAGACCCATTTTTCGCGTGCGAGGCAAGACCTAGATTTCGCAGCCTGCGATGGACCGGCTTGACCTCAACCAAGGTTGAGGCCCCAGGCTGCCGGCCCCCCGCCCCCTTATCCATCCCAATCGAAACCTCCAGGGCCTCCCATGAAGAAGAAACTCCTGTTCGGTTCGTCCGCCCTCGCGGTCGCCGTCGCGTCGGCGATCTGGCTGAGCGCCGGCAGCTCGGCCAGCCATGCCAGCGAGCCTGCCGCCGCGCCGCCGGCACCGGAAGTCACCGTGGCCCAGGTCCTGCTGCGTCCGGTGGCCGACACCAATGCCTTCACCGGTCGCATCCAGGCGGTGGACACCATCCAGGTGAAGCCGCGCGTCAGCGGCTACATCGACTCGATCCACTTCCGCGAAGGCGCCGCCGTGAAGAAGGGCGACCTGCTCTTCACCATCGACCCGCGCCCGTACCGCGCCGAAGTGGACCGCCTTGCCGCCAACCTGGCCCAGGCGAAGGCCGAGGCCAAAAATGCCGAAGCCAACGCCGCCCGCGGCAACAAGCTGGTGGAACAGCACGCCGTGTCGCGCGAGGAAGCCGACCGCCTCGATACCGCCGCGGCCAGCGCCAAGGCGCAGGTGGCGTCGGTGCAGGCCGCGCTCGATGCCGCGCAGCTCAATCTCTCGTTCACCCAGGTGCGCGCACCGGTGGACGGCAAGGTGAGCAACGCCCAGATCACCGCGGGCAACCTCGTGACGCCCAACGACACGCTCACCAGCGTCGTCAGCGTGGACCCGATGTACGTCTACTTCGACGTGGACGAGCAGACCTTCCTGAAGCTCGACCGCCTGCGCCGCCAGAGCGGCCGTGCGCCGGCCGTCGAAATGGGCCTCGCCGACGAGGAGGGTTATCCGCACGCCGGCAAGATCGACTTCATCGACAACCAGGTGCGCTCCGGCGCCGGCACGATCCGCCTGCGCGCGGTGTTCCCGAACGCCGACGGCGCCTTTACCGCCGGGCTGTTCGCCCGCGTGGAGCTGCGTAGCGCCGACACCCAGCCTCGCGCCCTGATCGACGACAAGGCCGTGGGCACCGATCTCGGCAACAAGTTCGTCTACGTGCTGGGCAAGGACAAGAAGGTGGAATACCGCCGCGTGTCCACCGGCGCATTGGTGGACGGCTTGCGCGTGGTCGATTCCGGCCTTGGCGCCGATGACGTCGTGGTGGTGAACGGCCTGCAGCGCGTGCGCCCCGGTGTCGAAGTGAATGCGAAGCGTGTCGCGATGGCATCGCTGGTACCGGATAGCGCGCGCAATGTCGCGTCGCACTCGGCCGGCGTCGACAGCGTGGCGCAGAACCAGGACTGATCCACCCATGAAAATCGCCCAATTCTTCGTCGACCGCCCGATCCTCGCGGGCGTGCTGTCGGTGCTGTTCCTGATCGCGGGCGGTATCGCCGTGTTCAAGCTGCCGATCAGCGAATACCCCGAGGTCGTCCCGCCGACCGTGGTGGTGAAGGCCTCCTACCCCGGCGCCAACCCCAAGGTGATCGCCGAAACCGTCGCCACGCCGCTCGAAGAGCAGATCAACGGCGTGGAAGGCATGCTCTACACCTCCTCGCAAGCCACCAGCGACGGCGCGATGACCCTCACGGTCACCTTCGCGCTCGGCACCGATCTGGACAACGCGCAGGTGCAGGTGCAGAACCGCGTGTCGCAGGCGCTGCCGCGCCTGCCCGAGGAAGTGCAGCGCCTCGGCGTCACGACGAACAAGAGTTCGCCCGACCTCACCATGGTCGTGCACCTCACGTCGCCGGACCATCGCTACGACATGCTGTACCTGTCCAACTACGCCCGCACGCGCATCAAGGACCAGCTCGCCCGTCTCGACGGTGTAGGTGACGTCCAGCTGTTCGGCGCCGGCGAATACAGCATGCGCATCTGGATGAATCCGGAGAAGCTCGCGATCCGCAACCTCACCACGGGTGACGTGATCAAGGCCATCCGCGAACAGAACATCGAGGTGGCGGCCGGCTCGCTCAATGCGCCTCCGGGCCCGAGCTCCGCCGCGTTCCAGATGAACATCAACACGCGCGGCCGTCTCGTCACCGAGGACGACTTCCTCAACATCATCGTGCGCAGCGACGCTTCCGGCTCGGTCACCCACCTCCGCGATGTGGCGCGTGTGGAACTGGGTTCGAACAACTACGCCCTGCGCAGCCTGCTGAACAACCGCGAAGCGGTGGCGATCCCCATCTTCCAGCGTCCGGGCTCCAACGCCATCGCCATCTCCGACGAAGTGCGCAAGGAGATGGCCGAGCTGAAGAAGGACTTCCCGCAGGGTGTGGACTACTCCATCGTCTACGACCCCACGGTGTTCGTGCGCGGCTCCATCGACGCCGTGGTGCACACGCTGTTCGAAGCGATCGTGCTCGTGGTGCTGGTGGTGATCCTGTTCCTGCAGACCTGGCGCGCCTCGATCATTCCGTTGGTGGCCGTGCCTGTGTCGCTGATCGGCACCTTCGCCGTGATGTATCTCGCCGGGTTCTCGCTCAACGCGCTGTCGCTGTTCGGCCTGGTGCTGGCGATCGGCATCGTGGTCGACGACGCGATCGTGGTCGTGGAGAACGTGGAGCGGCACATCGAGCACGGGCTCGATCCGAAGATGGCCACGCGCCAGGCGATGACCGAGGTCACCGGCCCCATCGTGGCCACGGCCCTCGTGCTCTGCGCCGTGTTCGTGCCGGCTGCCTTCATCAGCGGCCTCACCGGACAGTTCTATCGCCAGTTCGCGCTCACCATCGCCATCTCCACGGTGATCTCGGCCTTCAATTCGCTGACGCTGAGCCCGGCGCTGTCGGCCATCCTGCTCAAGGGTCGCGACGAGCCGAAGGACAAGCTCACGGTGTGGATGGATCGCAGCCTCGGGTGGCTGTTCCGTCCTTTCAACCGTACGTTCGAGCGCGGTGCGCACGGCTACGTGGGCGGCGTGAAGAAGATCCTGCGCTTCTCCGGCATCGTGCTGGTGCTGTACGCGGGCCTGGTCGGCCTGGCCTTCCTCGGCTTCGCGAAGGTGCCGACCGGCTTCGTGCCTTCGCAGGACAAGCAGTACCTGGTGTCGTTCGCCCAGTTGCCGGATGCGGCCTCGCTGGATCGCACCGAGAGCGTGATCCGCCGCATGGGCGACATCGCCCTGGCCCAGCCCGGCGTGGAAAGTGCCGTGCAGTTCCCGGGCCTTTCGATCAACGGCTTCACCAACAGCACGAATGCCGGCATCGTCTTCGTGACGCTGAAGCCGTTCGAGGAACGTCGTAGTGCCGACGTGTCCGCGGATGCCATCGCCGCGGCGCTGAACCAGAAGTTCGCTTCGATCCAGGATGCGTACATCGCGATCTTCCCGCCGCCGCCCGTCAACGGCCTCGGCACGATCGGCGGTTTCCGCATGCAGATCGAGGATCGCGGCGGCCTGGGCTTCGAGGAACTCTTCAAGCAGACGCAGGGCATCATCGCCGCCAGCCAGAAGACGCCCGAACTCGCGCACCTGTTCACCAGCTACCAAGTGAGCGTGCCGCAGTTCGACGCCGATGTGGACCGCGAGAAAGCCAAGTCGGAAGGCATCGACCTGGGCGACGTGTTCCAGACGATGCAGGCCTACCTCGGCTCCCTCTACGTCAACGACTTCAATCGCTTCGGCCGCACCTATCAGGTGAACGTGTCCGCGGAGCCGGCGTTCCGTCACGAGCCGTCCGACATCGTGGGCCTGAAGACCCGCAACGCCGCCGGCGACCTCGTGCCGCTGGGTTCGTTCCTCACCGTGCGCCAGACCAACGGCCCCGACCGCGTGCAGCATTACAACGGCTTCCCCACCGCCGAGATCAACGGCGGCCCGGCACCGGGTTACAGCACCGGCCAGGCGCAGGACGCGATGGAAGCGCTGGTGAAAGCCAACCTGCCCAACGGCATGAGCTTCGAGTGGACCGAGCTGACCTACCAGCAGATCCTCGCCGGTAACACTGCCGTGCTGGTGTTCCCGCTGTCGGTGTTGCTGGTGTTCCTGGTGCTGGCCTCGCTCTATGAGAGCCTGAGCCTGCCGCTGGCCGTGATCCTGATCGTGCCGATGGTGCTGCTGTCCGCGATCTTCGGTGTGTTCATCACCGGCGGCGACAACAACATCTTCACCCAGATCGGCCTGATCGTGCTGGTGGGCCTTGCCTGTAAGAACGCGATCCTGATCGTGGAGTTCGCACGTGAAGCGGAAATCGAAGGCATGAACCGTGTCGACGCGGTGCTCGAAGCCGCCCGTCTCCGACTGCGCCCGATCCTGATGACGTCGTTCGCCTTCATCATGGGCGTGGTGCCGCTGGTGACCTCGCACGGTGCGGGCGCGGAGATGCGCCATGCCATGGGTGTGGCCGTGTTCTCCGGCATGCTCGGCGTGACCTTCTTCGGCCTTATCTTCACCCCGCTCTTCTACGTGCTGATCCGCGCCTGGAACGAGCGCTCCGAGGCCCGCCGCCAGGCGCGCCGCGAGCGCCGTCTCCTGGAACATGCGGCACGGGAGTCCTGATCATGAAAACGATGTTCCGTAGTACCGCTCTGTCCGCGGCCCTCGTTCTCGCCGGTTGCGCGAGCGTGGGTCCCGACTACCATGCACCGAAGGAAGCACCGGTGACGCTGCAAGGCGTCGACGCCGCCCATCAGGAGAGCGCCGGATTCCAGGCGCAGTGGTGGAAGCAGTTCGGCGATCCCACGCTGGACGCGCTGATCGTTCGCGCCGCAAAGAACGCGCCTGACCTGAAGATCGCCGTGGCGCGCCTTGCCCAGGCACGTGCGGCGCTGGGCACGGCGAAGTCGCAGCAGATTCCGGATATCGAAACAGGCGTGTCGTATCAGCGCAGCCGGCAGCAGCAGCCGGGCTTCAGCGATCAGCGACAGACGGTCACGGCGTACCAGGCCGGTTTCGACGCGTCGTGGGAGCTCGATCTGTTCGGCGGGATCCGTCGCTCGGTCGAGGCCGCGCGCGCCGATGCGTCGGCCGGCCAGGCGTCGTTGCAGGACGCGCAGGTGACCTTGTTCGCGGAGGTTGCGCGCAACTACTTCAACCTGCGCGGCACGCAGCTGCGCATCGACGTGGCGAAGCGCGACATCGCCAACCAGCGGGATTCGCTTAAGGTGATCTCCGCGCGTGTGGAAGTGGGTACCGGAGACGAGCAGGACCTCGCCAGCGCCAAGGCGCGCCTCGCGGCCGTCGAAGCGCAGCTTCCAGTGCTGGAAACACAGGCCAGCGCCGATCGGTTCCGCTTGGCGGTGCTCCTCGGCGAGCGTCCCGGCGAGTTGGACATCGATCTCTCACCCGCCTCGTTCAAGCCGATCGACGCCACGCTGGCGATCGGCGGCGCGGACGAGGTGCTGCAGCGCCGTCCGGACATCCGCATTGCGGAGCGCGAACTCGCCGCCGCGAACGCCCGCATCGGTGTCGCCAAGGCCGACTACTTCCCGCACATCTCCCTGGGTGGCTTCATCGGCTTCCTGGCCGGCCGCAGCAACGATTTCGGCGGTGCGGATTCGCGGGCGTGGTCCATCGCACCGAGCATCTCGTGGTCCGGCCTCAACGTGCAGCGCGTCCGTTCGGGCGTGAAGGGCGCCGAGGCGCGTGCCGACGAAGCTCGCGCCAACTACGATCGCACGGTACTTACCGCGCTCGAGGACGTCGACAACTCGCTGGTCGCCTTCAACCGCCAGCGTGAGCGGGTGGAGAAGCTGGTGGTGCAGGCGACCGAGAGCCGCCGGGCCGCCCAGCTTGCGAAACTGCGCTACGACGCGGGCCGCACCGATTACCTCGAACTGCTCGACGCCGAACGCACGCAACTCGCGGCGGAAGACCAGCTGGCGGAAGCGGAAGCCGGCATCAACCTGCGCGCCGTGCAGCTTTACAAGGCATTGGGCGGCGGCTGGCAGGCCTGTGGCGACGACGCGTGCAGCGAGGTTGCAAAGGTGCCATGAGCGCGGCGAAGGTGCATCAGCTGCCCGTGCAGAACCGGCGCAGTAAAGCAGTATCGGTGGAGCCGCCGCTCAGCCAGCGCGTCGCGCTGGTGAGCGGCGCGAACCGCGGCATTGGCCTCGAGGTCGCGAAACAGCTCGCGTCCCTCGGCGTCACGGTGTTCATGGGCATGCGCGAACCCGGCAAGGGCGAGAAGGCGGCGCGCATCATCCGGGAACTCGGCGGCGACGCGCATGCCATCAAGCTCGACGTCACGAAGTCGAAGGACATCGACCGCGTCGTGGCGCATATCGCCGAGCATTTCGGCCGGCTGGACATCCTGATCAACAATGCCGGGGGTTATTACGACCACGACGCCGTACCTTCCGCGCCGAACCTGGAGATGATCCGCGGCGCGCTGGACGTGAACCTGATCGGCGCATGGTGTCTTACCGCGGCGGCGTTGCCGCTGATGAAGCGGCACGGCTATGGCCGCGTGGTGAATGTGTCGAGCGAATGCGCCCTCCACGCCATGTGCGGCGAGAACAGTCCCGCCTATCGGGTATCGAAGGCGGCGCTGAATGCCTACACGCAGGTACTGGCCCGCGAACTCGAAGGCAGCGGCATCCTCGTGAACGCCGTCTGCCCAGGCTGGACCGCCACCGAGTTAGGCGGCGGTGGCGGCAGGCCTGCGGCCGAAAGCGCGGAAGGCATCGTGTGGGCAGCGCTTCTGCCGGAACGCGAAGCGGCTACGGGCGGGTTCTTTCGGGATCGGACGAAGATCGCCTGGTAGGTTTGTCGTCGCTGGCTCGGCTTCGCCATCGCGCTTGCTGTTGTCGCGTTCGGACGTGGCGGCGCGTCGCCGACGGCCGCCATTTCCGTCGCTAAGTCCTCGTCCGGCCTTCGCCTCCCTGCGGAATCGCTCCGGAAACGGCGGCCGCCGGCTCTTTCGGGTGTGTCTAGTCATTGGATTGAAGGCGAAAAGCGAGCTCTTCCCGCAGCCGCCGCGCCATGGGCGCGAGCGAGGAAACCCAGTCACCGATTGTTGTTTCCACTAAGCTGGCACGCAGCATTCTCTCGCGACCATGCACCGCCGGCGTCGAGACACCGATCTATATCGTCGTCGAATAGATAGACTGCTGCGCATACGATAACGATTAGCGCCAATAGTCCCGTCAGGACATATGATCGGAACGACCGACGAAATAGAACAAACATCAGAATGATGAGGGCGACGGCCATCACAAGAAGAATCATCTCTAGTACCTCCCATCCAGTCCAATGGGCCGGAGTTGAGATCAGATCGCAGAGCATGTGGTCGAAGGGTTAGTTCTTTGCTGCTGTCGCTTTCCGATGTGGCGGTGTGTCGTCGACGGCGGCCACCCCCGCTAAGTCCTCGTCCGGCCTCGCCCCCCCTGCGGAATCGCTCCGGAAACGGCGGCCGCCGGCTCCTTGGGGCGTGGCGGATCTTTGGAACGAAAGCAGCATAGGCAGGGTGTCTGCTTTCTATCGATCGCATTCATTGGCCATCATCTGGGGCAGTATCCCGATTGGTTTGATTCCTTTGCCCAGACGACGCGGACGTCAAAACGCTTCTCCGCGTAGGTTCGGTCCGCACTGAACATCGCGGAAAGCTCACCCCTACAGAGTTTCAGGTAACTGGGGTAGCCTTTATACATTCCTCTTTTCACAACCTTCCATCCGCGACCGCTCATCAACGCCTCGATCCTAATCATTGACACTTGGAGAGGCGTATGCAGCGAGAATACTTGGCTGATCCCAGATTCACCGCCCCTGTGGAAGTTCTTCGGAGAACCAGCAGGAACGCCTTCAATTGACGACACAGCCTCGTTGAAACTACTCAAGATCAGCTCCCGGTCGGGCTCTCCCGGATAGGCTCGCTGTTCACTTGTATCGATAGCGCTACCCACTAGCCATAGTGCAGTTACGGCACATGACCAATAGAGGCCTAGAGCGAGGGAGCGCATCGAGAACAGATATCTCACCGTTTAGCACCAGGGGGAACAATCTGCTGCGAGTATGTATAGTCGATAGCGCCTCCCCCAAATCCAAACCCGGTTTCAAATGCTGTACCCGATCGGTTTGTTGCAATCCCGCCACCGATCCCTCGGTACAACGAAGCACCCCAAGTCCCTCCCTGTATAAAGCTATCGACCTCTTCGGCGGTGCAAGTCTTGGTCATCCGACCCGCAGCTGCCGAAAAGCCCCAGTTCTTGCCAGTCAGCATACCCTTTGGGTTTCCGACGGCGCCTCCGCCGTGACTGAACACTGCTCCTGACTTCGTGAAGGTGTACCCAAACTCGAAGAGAGACGGGACGGTTGCGTTGATCACTACGTAATCGGGCAAGAAGTTCATACCCATCGCCATGCAAGCTTGAGCGCTTAGCCCGGCACATAGATCCATATCGGCCCGCAGCCCCCGCGGATCAATCCGCACATGCGGATTGTTTCCGACATACGCATACGTAGAAATGCCACCCGCCAATCCGATCGGGTCGCTCTGGATGTATCGCCCACTCACCGGATCGAAATAGCGGAAGTAGTTGTAGTACAGGCCGGAGACCGCGTCGTACCGTTGCCCTGGGAAGCGCAGATCGAACGTAAATGTCTGGCCGTCGCCATCCGGGTCTTCGTTCGGCCGGTCGGCACCGAAGGCCTCACCTTCGAGCTTCCACTGCCACACCGGCACGTTACGCGCTGGATCGATGACGGCACGCGGTGTGCCCAGGTGGTCCGGCTCGATGTACAGCACGCGACCATCGACGATTAGGCCGACCGGGTAGTTACCTAGCCATATCGCTTGGGCGATGGCCTTGCCAGCGGCATCGTAGTCGCCGAGCCAATGGCCCGCTTCGTCGTAAACCGTATGCGTGATGTGGTTGCCCTCGGTCCGCGTCACGCGCTGGCCGTCTCCATTGTAGCGGTAGCTGGCGAGCGTGGTGCCGGACTGACTTATCGACGCGAGTTGCCCCGCCGCGTTATGAATCGATTCCAGGTTGCCAATGGCGATCGTGTTACCGGCGGCATCGTAACGACGCAAGGCGCCGTCGGCGGTGGTGAGTTGGTGACTGTCTGCTGCATACACGTAGTGGTCCGTGGCGCCACCGATAGTGAGCGAGGTCCGGTTGCCGGTGGCATCATAGGTGTACTGATGAAGCGCAACGTTGGTGCCAGCATCACGTGTTTCCGTGAGGCGGCCGAGCCCGTCGTACGTAAAGGAGCGTGAGGCGCCGTCGGCATCGAGGCCCACGACGTGGCCCACCTCGTCGTAGGTCAATGCGTGACGGAGCCCACCAGGTGCCATGTCGGTGACTCCGGTGGGGCGGCCGTTGGCGTCATAGCTGCGCGCGAGGTGACGGCCGTTACCGTAGGACCAACCGGCCGCGTTGCCGAGTGCGTTCCAGGTGACGTCGGATAGCAGCGGGGCGGTAATGCCTCCTGCGGGAGCGACGTCGATGCCCGTTACCTGACCAAAGCTGTCATGACGCCAACTCACCATGCTGCCGTCAGGAAGCGTGGCACCCGCGAGGCGTCCGGCTTTGGTGTATCGGTAGGCCACGCTCAGGTCGCGCCCGCCCGCGGTCTGGAACTTTCGCGCGATACGGCCAGCCGAGTCGTAGCAATACGCGGTGCTGCCGGAGCCGTCGCTCATGGACGTGCGGCGACCGATGGCGTACCGCTCGCTCGCCGGGCATCGGCTGTCCGCGACATCGTAAGTCATCGTGATGGCTAGGGCGGGGTCCGCGAACGTCTTCGTCAGCACCCGGCCCAGCGCGTCGCGAGTGACCGAATGGCTGCCGATGCCGCCGGCGGCTTCGTGCACGGCAAGCAGACCGGCTGCGTCGTATTCGCTCCAAGCCTTCCCCGTGTCCGGGCTGTCGAGGTACGAGAGGTCTCCCAGGCCAGTCGTCAGGTAAGCCGTGGTCAGACCCTTCGGATCGGTGAGTGAGATCAACTGGTCGAGCGGATCGTGCTCCGTCGCGATGCGCGCCTTTACGCCATCGATGTCGCCGATGGTTTCGCGCAGCCGGCCGAGGGCGTCATAGGATGCGGTCGTGCGCGTGCCGCGCGCATCGGTCGAACCCGTCCAGCGATGCATAGTGTCGTAGGTATGCGACGTGGTGTGGTTGTAAGCGTCCGTTTGGGTGGCGACGCGACCCAGGGCATCGTATGTCCGGGTCAACTGGCGAACGAGAGTGCCGTCCTTGTCTTCGATCCGCTCCGCCGTGCGTTGACCCGCGGCATCGAGCGTGTAGCGGATACGGTGCCCCGCAGCATCCGTCACGCCGACGAGGCGATGTGCCTC
This sequence comes from Luteibacter jiangsuensis, assembly GCF_011742555.1. Taxonomy (GTDB): domain Bacteria; phylum Pseudomonadota; class Gammaproteobacteria; order Xanthomonadales; family Rhodanobacteraceae; genus Luteibacter; species Luteibacter jiangsuensis. The sequence continues at coordinate 174,528 of NZ_JAAQQR010000003.1, read as the reverse complement.
GTCGTACTCGAAGGTAACCGCTACGCCATCGGCGTCGGTGATCCGCCCCACCTGCCCGCTGGCCGTGTAATCGAACCGAGTGACGGCCACGGTGCCTTCAACGTCGGTGATGGTCTCCGTCGCAGGCCAGCCACGCGGTGTATAGGTGTATGCAGCGGTCACACCGCTGGCATCGCTGCGGCCAAGGACGCGGCCGCTACCGTCGTAGGCGAGGATTTCCTCAACATGGCCGAGGGCGTTTTCGGTCTTCCATAGATCGCCCTGGCGATATGCGCAGGTGCCGCCGATAGCGCAGCTCGGGTCATCGCTACGGCGATAGGTATGGGTGAACAGACGTTGCGGGGTGGCGCTGTCACTGCGCGGCCCGTCGACGTGCAGAAGACGGCCTGACGTGTCATAGGTCGATGTCCAGATGCGGATCACGCTGGGCGTCGCGGCGGGATCGGACGGATCGATCGCACCGGCAACTCGTCGCTGGGTCACGTTGCCGCGCGCGTCATATGCCAGGGTTTCCTCGTGTCCCGGAGTGGCGATGTGCACGGGTAGCAGGAGGTCCGCGTGCCACTGGGTCGTCACGCGGCGCGCTCGCGCCGTGTCGGCAGCCTCAATGCGCTCAATCTCGTTGCCGTCAGTATCGTAAGTGAAGCGTGTCACCACGTCGTCGAAATCCGTCCGTGCGGAGACCTTCCCATTGCTGCCGTATTCCAGTTTCGACGATGCCGGGTCGCAGCCGGCGCCCCCTGGCTGGTCGACGCCGACAAGGCGTTGCGACCCACGGACGCTCTCGAAGCTGTAGGTGTGTATGGCACCGGTAGGACCGAAGACGAATCCCTGTGCAGTATCCATCGAGTACCCCACCATGACCTTGTCAGCACCGAGCGCATGTTCGCTACCCTGAGCGTGGCCTGCCTCGTCATATGAGTAGGTCGCAAAGCGGCGCCCGTGCTCGTCGATAATGCCGGTCAAATGATGGGGCAGCGCGGCACCTTGCGTGTAATCCGCCTCGTTGTATCGATATTCGACGGAACGCCCATCGGCGTACGTGACTTTGGACAAGTCCGCCTTGAGACCGCCCTCGTCCCCTTCCGAATAGGTATAGGCCACCTTTGCTCCACCAGCCTGGCGAACCGACGCCATCCGTCCCTTGGCATCGTAGTCGAAGATCAGGTGCCGGCCGTTTTGGTCCGTGGCACGAATGAGGACCCCGATCTCGGGTGCTACTTCCGGCGGTGTCGAAGCATCGCTGTAGGTAAAAGTGATGTGCCGGCCCGCATTCCCTTCGATGCTTAATAGGCGACCTTCCGCGTCGTATTTCTCGAGTTCTCCCGCTGGTGTGCGATAGGTCCATCCCGCACGAGCCCTGCGAAGGAGCCCTCGAGGATCGACAACGCTCTCGTAGCGTGAACCACTTTCCACATAATCGATGCGCTCTCCCGTGTGTCTATACAAGCGGATTCCCGGAACAGGACCCGCTGGGGTCGGCACGGTTGTGGGCGCAAGGGAACGATTGTAACTGCCGCGCCAGCGGCTGCCGAGCCGCGCAGTCGTGGGAGCGGTCCTACCGGTCAGTTGATTGTTCTCGCGATCCACCCATACGACGCCGCTGTTGTAGAAACGCTCCCACATGAGCGGCGACGCACTCGTGGGCGTGATGTCAATGTAAGTCTGGAACTTGTTTCCGGCTCCGACATTGATCGGGTTTCCGACCATGGCATTGCATTGATTGCTACCTAGATCGCTTTGGAATTCACTTTCGGTTTCAGGGTTCTGTGCGTGCAAGCAGACGATGTCCATTCCGCCTTGCGAGCGCCCAATTTCTCGGTTGCCATAGGGGCCGAAAAGTGTGTCGACGAATTTCGCATAAAGGTCATAGGACGACGGGCAGGAGTAATAAGCTGCGCCTAGTTGCCTCCCCGTCAGACGTTGCCCAAATAAGACATAGGAGTAAGTGTAAGCGTAGCCGATATCCGTATCCTCAGATGCCTCGAGGATACATTCGGCATAGCCACTCCGGGCGCAGTGATAGGCCATGGCTGCTGCTGCCGCTTCTTCGTGAGTCAGAAAGAACTCCCCACCAGGGGATTTGTATTCAACGAATGGAGAAGCGTCGCGTTTCTGCACTGCGTGGCTTGTCGATGGCAACACTAGTACGACAAGGAGCATAAGCTTTTCAGATAGACGACCTGCAAGCCGTGTGCGCGATAACCGATCGAACGGCATGACTTTCTTCCCTGCGAACTATAGAGCCCGCAAGGCTGAAGGCCGAAGGCCTCGAAAGATACGGGAAAATTCTGAAAATCAGCTACGATTTTTCGAAGGCTCAGTGCCTGACATATGCACAATCCACGTGACGGCTTATAGACCTACCGCCTTAAATAATAGACATCTCACCGCCACCGCCACCGCCCGCGGGGCGGTGCCGCGGACCTGCCGCCGAAAGCGCGGAAGGCATCGTGTGGGAAGCACTGCTTACCGAACGCGAATCGTCATCCGGCGCATTCTTCCGCGACCGCGTAACGATCGCGTGGTAGCAACTCGTATTACGACTTGCATGTCATCCCGGCAAGACTGGGGCTATGTGGTTCAGTTCCTTCGCAGACCCGTTTACTCGATCTTCCCTCCCTGTCGCTTTCGTCACACCTATTGGGAATGAGTCGGTGCAAGCCTAGGTTTGTGTGCAAGTTTCGGAGGATTGCCGGACGTTGAATCCTCCGCAGCATCGAACGTACCCTTTTGATCCCCGTCGGATCACAAGGAGAAGTGACATGTCAGGCAAGGAAAAAGGTCAGCAGAGCCCACGGTGGGAGGCAGTGGAAGTAGTAGAGGCGGCAGGAAATGTCATTCCCATGGCCCGACTTTCGCGGGGTATTACGCTTCGGTATCCGGCGTACACGGGCCCTGCGGCGAACGTACGGCTCATGCTCATTTTTTCGCACGAGGATGTCGGCCCTGGGGAGTCTGTGCAATGGACATTTGATAAACCGGCCACTGCATTCATCGCCCCGGATAGGCTCAGTCAGTTCAAACCAGGGATGGAAGTAGAGTCATGGGGACTGGTTCTCGGTTCGCCTAATATGCTGGGCAGAACGCGGTATACGATAGTCGATTGAGCCCCGTGTCGCCTTTCGTACTTCGGGTTCTTCTCGGGATGGGGAACCGAAGGTGGGGAGCCGGGTCCGCCGGCTCCCTTGTCTGCCTCACCGCGAAATCATATGCGCGAACCACTGCCACCCGCGCAGCTTCGCGGTGATCAGTTTCACGCACGTAAGCATCGGCACGGCAAGCAGCGCGCCCGGAATGCCCCATAGCCATCCCCAGATCAGCAGCCACAACAGTATGGCCACGGGGCTCAAGCGCGAGCGGCGGCCCTGGAGCATGGGGGTGATGAGGTTGCCTTCGATGGCGGTGATTCCCGCGAACGTTCCCGCGGGAATGAGCGCGGCCCCGAGTTCCTGGAAGTGCAGCACGCCGACGATGGTGAGCACGGCCGTGGTGGTGATGGCGCCCACGTAAGGAATGAAGTTGGCGACGGTGGCGACCGTGCCCCATAGCAAGGGGTCGGGCACGCCGTACAGGTAGAGCATGCCGGCGGTGACGAGACCGAGTGTCACGTTGATGGACGCCGTCATCAGCAGGTAGCTGGACACTTCTTCCTGGATGCTTCGTACGATGCTTACCGTATGCCGCTTGTACGAGAAGGTGGGCGATATCTCCACCGCGCGTCGAAGGATCTCGTCGCCGTACACGAGGAAGAAGAACACCAGCAGTGCGACGGTGAGAATGCTCGCCAGCACTTTCGGTGCATTGGCCACCACGTCCCACGCGGTGAACGCGAAGGAGTTCGGACTCTGCGGCGCCGCCCGCGCCACGGTGCCGCCGACGAGCGTCTGCGTCGCGCGGCTGGCGGCCTCGATCTGCTGCGTCATCGGTTTGATTTTTGGCGCGAATGCGCGCATCGCGGTCGGCGCTTCGTGGAACCAGTTGAGTGCCGGCGTGGATAGCGTGGATACGCCCCACACGAGACCGGCGCCCAACAGAAGCATCACTGTTACCGCCGCCAGCCAGCGCGGTATGCGCATGCGCGCGGCGGTGGCGACGATCGGATTGAGTGCCAGCCCGATGAAACCGGCGAGCACCAACGGCACGAGGATGGACTTGCCGATAGCCACCGTATAGAGCAGCGCCAGCAGGATGATGCCGGTGAGCGAGATGCGGATCGAACGCAGGTGGCGCGAAATGCGCCGGGTGCTCCGGCTACTGCCGGGCTTGCGCCGGGGGCGGGAGGCAAGCGTCGACACCGCGACGCCGGGTGCCGCGGTGGATGGCAGTGGCGTGGGGAGGGGGCTGGGAAAGTCGCTCACGGGACCTCGTCGGCGACGTCGGCTGCGTCGCTGGCAAGATCGCCGAGGAAACTGCCGGCGGCGACGGAAACGCCTCGCGCGATGAGGTCGGCGACGCCGCCTGCCACCACGCCGCTCATGCCGGGAACGGCAAGCGGGTTGAGCTTGACGTTGCTGAGAAGGAAGCCTGTGCCGGCCGCGAGGCCGACCACGGTGAGGGGGTGTTCGTAACCGCGGGCAATAAGGGCCGCCGCAGGGCGCACCGTTTCTTCCCGCGCCGCCATCACCCGTGCACGAGCGGCGGTGACCTTGGCCATGCTCTTGAAGACGCTCATGTGCTCATTCCCCTTGCTCGCCTTGCGCTTTCCCCCGCCGCGCCGCCTCGCGTGCCAGGCTGGCTATCTCGGCTCGCGAGGCTGGCAGTGTGAGCCAGTGCATTGCGCGGCGGAAGGCAAGAATGGCGCCGATCAGCAATACGAGCTGCAGTCCCGCGAGCGCGGTGAGCGCCCAGGCCCAGGACCCGAACCATTGCGCCAGGCCCCAGCCGGCGAGCGCCAGCAAGGTGAAGCCCAGCGCCACCGCGAAGACGATGGCAGCCAGGCCCATGAACAGCATCAGCACGATGCCGCTTCTGGCCAGCCCGATTTCGGCGGAAATGAGGCTCAGCTGCGCGGCGAAAAGCTCCTTCGCACCGGCACCGAGACGCCGAAGATCGTCCAGCCAGGAAGGCGATGCCGGCTTGGCGCCGCCGGCGGCGGCGCCGTCGTCGTCCGGCACCGGTTCGCCCGCTTCCCGTCGCCCCGAGGGACCGTCGTCCAACATGCGCTTGCGTCCCCTGGGGTCGTCGATCAGTTACGCAGGATGCGGCCGGCCAACCAGCCCGCGGCCAGCGCGAGGGCGATCGACTGCACCGGCTTCTCGCGCACGTATTCGCGTGCGGTATCCAGCCAGTCGTTGGTCTTGTCCACGGCTTCGTCGTAGGCCTCCTTGCCGCGCATCTTCACTTCTTCGGCTTTCTCAGCAGCGCGGGTGGCGCCGTGGGCTGCCTTGTCGGTGGCGGTGTGCAGGCCGGACTCCACCTTGTCCGCGGCCCGCTCGACGGCATCCTTCGTGCGGTCCACGGCCTCGGACGTGGCCTGCTTCACGCGCTCCGCGCGCGCATCGATGCGCTCGGCAGCCGATACGGTGTTCGCGGCGGCGGTCGCGGCGTTGGCGACATGGTCGGCGGGCTTGTTCATGAAGTTCTCTCCGTTACGGGGTCTGGCACGTTAAGTCAAAGAAGGTGACGCCTGGGTCACGGGCCGCTAGACGCTGCGGCCCCGGAAGAACGAGATGATCGCCAGGATCAGGAAGATGACGAACAGGATCTTCGCGATACCGGCCGCCGTACCCGCGATGCCACCGAAGCCGAACACGGCCGCGATGATCGCGATGACGAGAAAGACAAGGGCATAGTGCAGCATGATGGCTTCTCCGTGGAGTGACGCGGGACCATTTAGTCCCGCGCCCCGCGCATGCCGCGTGAAGCCGAACGCCCCCGCTCAATACGCGTTCAGGCAACGGGTTCACCGCCCCGTCACGCCTTCACCTTCGGGTTCAGGGAGTAGGTGCCGGTGAGCACCGCCTCGTCCACCACGTGGCCCTCGATGACGTCGCGCAGTTCGGCCAGGGAGAACCCGTTTTCCAGCGGTACGCGCTCCACGTCCAGCGCGTAGACGTGGAAATGGTAGTGGTGCGGAATGGTGTCGTTCCACGGCGGGCAAGGGCCATCGTAGCCGTGGTAATGGCCTTCCATCTCCCGGTCGCCCTTGAACCAGCCGGTGTAGTCGTTGAGGCCCTGGACCGAACCGGGCGGACCGACGGGCTCCCGCTTGCCGCGCGGCACGATTCCCTCGCCGCACGCGCCCTCGCCCAGCTCGCGGCATTCCAGCGGAATGTTCGCCATCAGCCAGTGGACGAACTCCACGCGGGGCAGGTCGCGGCGGACCTCGCGGCCTTCCACGTTCACGTCGTCCGGCTTGGACGGCACGTCGGTATCGATGACGGCGATGGCAAAGGATTTCGCGGTCTCGGGCACCTCGATCCAGGCCAGGTGCGGCGTGACGTTGCCGGCCGGCTTCACCGGTTCGCCCTGCTCCATGAACGCGAACTTTGCCGGAATCGGCTTGCCCTGCTCGATGCTGTCGCTCTTGAGACGCATGCTTTAACTCCTTCTTACTTCTTGTAGGTCACGCGATAGATGGCGCCGTTGTCGTCGTCGCTCACCAGGAGGCTGCCATCAGGCAGCGGCTGCACGTCGGCCGGCCGGCCGGACACCTTCCCGTCCTTGAGGAAACCTTCCACCAGCGGTTCGTAGCTGGCGACCTTGTTGCCGTTGAGGCGCACCGTCATCACCCGGTAACCGGACTTGACCGAGCGGTTCCAGGAACCATGCTCCGCAACGATGAGTGCACCGTGCCAGGCGGCGGGAAACTGCTTGCCCTCATAGAAGCGGAGGCCCAACGCGGCCACGTGCGGTCCCAACTTCAGCACGGGCGGTGTGTAGTCCTTGCAGTTTTTGCCTTTTCCGAACTCCGGATCCGGCGTGTCGCCCTGGTGGCAATACGGATAACCGAAATGTTCGCCGGTTTTCGTGACGCGGTTGAGTTCGTCGCTCGGCAGGTCGTCGCCCAGCATGTCGCGGCCGTTGTCGGTGAACCACAGGGACTTGTCGGTGGGCCGCCAGTCGAAGCCCACGGTGTTGCGGATGCCCTTCGCCACGGTTTCCACACCGCTGCCGTCGGGATTCATGCGCAGCAGCTGCGCGAAGCCCTCGTCGCCCCGGTCGCAGATGTTGCACGGAGCCCCCACGGGCACGTAGAGCTTTCCGTCGGGGCCGAAGGCGATGAATTTCCAGCCGTGCGCCGTTTCGGTGTGCAGCTTGTCGGTGACCACTTCCGGCTTCGGCGGTGCGTCGAGGTGGTTCTCGATATCGCGCAGCACGTAGATCCGGCTCACGGCCGATACGTAGAGATCGCCGTTGCGGAACGCCACGCCCACCGGAAGCTGCAACCCGGTGGCGACGGTGCGCACTTTTCGCACCGAACCGTCCGGATCGTAAGAGACGGCATACACCTTGCCGGCATCGCGCGAGCCGACGAATACGGTGCCGTCGGTGCCGGGCGCCATTTCCCGTGCATCCGGCACCTGGTCGGTCCACACCGCGATATGGAAGCCGGGCGGAAGCTTGAGCGACGCCATGTCCGGCGTGGCGGCGACGGCATGGCCGGCGAGGAGGACCAGGGCGAGTGCGGGGACGCTACGCATGTACGGGGCTCCTTGAGGATGGCACCCGCCTGGAATCAGCGGGTTATGGCGTCGAAACGGGCGGCGATGTAGTCGTCGGTGAAGCTGGTCATGCCGTAGTCGCGAATGAAACCGCAGTGGCCGCCGTAGGCCGCGATGTCGAGCTCGACGTTGGGCGGCAGGCGCAGCTGGTCGAACGCGGCCACCGGAATCACGGGATCGTCGCGCGAGGTGAGGATCGTGGCAGGCAGGTGCAGGTCCATCAGCCGGTCGCCGGCGACGGAATAGCCGTCCAGGTAGGCTTCGAGCGAACCGAAGTCGGTGTGGCGCAGCACCAGGGAACGCGTGAGGTCGCGCATGTTCTGGCGCAGTTCCTCCAGTTCGAAATACGTCTGCTGCGGGAACGCCTGCTGTTTGAGGCGCAGCGAGCGGCGCCACTTCTGCATGAAATACGCCTGATAGAACCACGGCGCCTCGCTCTCCAGCGAGAACAGGCCTTCGCTGGGATCGATGATGGGGCACACGGCCAGCACATAGTCCACCGGCACGCCCTGCGAGGGCGCCAGCATGCCGGCGCGCAGCGCGAAGTTGCCGCCGAGGGAGAAGCCGGCCACGCCGATGACCTTCGCGGGGAACATGCGCGCGATCTCGCCCATCGCCGTCACCACCTCGTCGATTCGGCACGAGTGGAACAGCGCCTCGTTGAGCCCATGGCTGTCGCCGTGATCGCGGAAATTCAGGCGGAAGATGTCCCAGCCGTCGTCGAGCAGGCGGCTGCCCGTCTGCAGGACATAGGTGGAATCCACACTGCCTTCCCAGCCGTGGAAGAGGATGGCGAGGCCACGCGACTCGCGGCCGGTGCGCTGGGCCGTGTAGCGGCCGCTCAGGCGGTCGCCGTGGCCGACGTCAACCAGCACTTCCTGCGCGTTTTCCTGCACGCGCCGCGCCTCTTTCGGCAGCAGCCGGCGCCGGATGCCACTGGACGACAGCATGGTCTGGATGTGGCCACTGCGGAGTGGCCACGGCGGTCGGAAGTCGGAGCCCGTCGGCAGGCTCATGCCGGCGTGTCGGTATCCAGGGCCACCGCGATGCGCTCGCGCGAGGCTTCGGCCATGCGGCGGCGCCCCTCCGGCGACATCGGCACGGGCTCCAGGAAGTGCACCTCCACGTCGAGCGGCGGCTCGCCGAGAAGGCGCAGGAAATTGCCCATGAAGCTCTCGCCCTCGCGGAAACCGGCGTCGACGACCCGGCGGCCGTGCCGTGCGAAGCGCAGGGCCACCGGCTGTACCGGCACCTCGGCGTCGAGGGCGGCCTGGAAGATGCGCGCATGGAACACGCGCAGCACACCGTTGTGGCCGGTGCCGCCTTCGGGGAACACCGCCACGGAACGGCCTTCGCGCAGGCGTTCCACCATGGCGGCCATCACCGACGAGAGGGAGTGGTTGTTACCACGGCGATGGAAGATCGTGCCGCCGCGGGAAGCCATCCAACCCACCAGCGGCCAGCTGGCGATCTCCGCCTTGGCGACGAAGCAGGCGGCACGCTGCGAATGAAGCAGTTCGATGTCGAGCCACGAGGTGTGGTTGGCGACGAACAGCACCGGATCCGGCAATGGCGTGCCGAAACGGCGGCTGCGGAACCCGAACACCCGCAACAGCAGCGTGGACCACATGCGGATGGTGCGATGGGCCAGCGGTTCGCGGCCGTCTTTCATCACGCCGCCGGCCCAGCTCAGGATCAGCGCGCAAATGACGATGCCGAACAGAATGTGGAGCAGCAGCAGCGGCACCCGCCACAGATAGCGAAGCGGTCGCATGCGGTCGCGGGGCGTCGGGTTGGCGGAGGCGGCTTCCATCGAGCGCACAAGATTAACGAGGGGCGCTGCCTGCCGCTAGGGGAGCATGATTTTATTCTTAGGGGACGGGTAGTTGAGGCGCCTCAAGGGCGGACATTACCGAGAGGCAAGGCGGTCGAGGCCTTGACGGTCCTCAGGACGAAGCTGGTGTTTACGTCCGCTACCCCCGCCGCATTGAGCAGGCGGTCGAGCAGAAAGCGAGAAAAGCCGTCGAGGTCCGCCACGTAGACCTGGAGCAGGTAGTCCATGTCGCCGGTGAGGGCATAGCAGGACACCACCTCGTCCCACGCGGCCACCAGCTCGGTGAACGAATCGATGGCGTCGGACTCGTGGCGGGAGAGCTGCACACGGACGAAGGCCTGCAGCCCCAGCCCGAGCGCACGTGGCTCCAGCCGGGCGCCGTACCCCGCGATGACGCCGTCGGATTCGAGTTTCTGCACGCGGCGAAGGCATGCGGAGGGAGACAGGCTCACCTCGGCGGCCAGTTCCGCATTGCTCATCCGGCCGTTGGCCTGGAGTGTGGCCAGGATGCGCAGGTCCGTTCGATCGAGGGTGGCTTGCACGATTATTTCGTCATATTGAGTCTATGACGCTCATTATTGTCATAAAGGCCGATGAAGACGCAACATTGCAAGCCTATTGCGCTCATCCGTCGCTATGCTGTTGCTTCAACCACCGGAGACCGCCATGGACACCCCCCGCCGCGTCGAACACCAGCAGACCGACCGTGGATACGTGCCCGTCTATGCCACCGGCACGGTCGAGCAACCCTGGGCCAGCTATTCGAAAACCGACCACGAGGTCTGGGACACCCTGTACCGCCGCCAGCGGGAACTGCTGCCGGCCTATGCCTGCCAGGAATTCCTCGATGGCGTGGAACGCTTCGGCCTCGGCGACGGCGGCATCCCGCGCTTCGACGACTTGAACAAGGTGCTGGGCAAGGCCACGGGGTGGCAGCTCGTGGCGGTGGAGGGGCTGCTTCCCGACGAGGTGTTCTTCGACCACCTCGCGAACCGGCGTTTTCCGGTGAGCTGGTGGATCCGCAAGCCGGACCAGTTGGACTACCTGTCGGAGCCGGACCTGTTCCACGACCTCTTCGGGCACGTGCCGCTGCTGCTCAATCCGGTGTTCGCCGATTACATGCAGGCCTACGGCAAGGGCGGCATGAAAGCGCATGCCATCGGGCCGGAGGCACTCATGAACCTCACGCGCCTGTACTGGTACACGGTGGAATTCGGGCTCATCCGCACCGACAAGGGCCTGCGCATCTACGGGGCCGGGATCGTCAGCTCCAAGGGCGAATCCATCTACTCCATCGATTCGCCGGCGCCGAACCGCATCGGTTTCGACCTGGAGCGGGTCATGAACACGAAGTACCGGATCGACACCTACCAGCAGACCTACTTCGTCATCGACAACTTCGAGCAGCTGTTCGAAGCCACCGGCCCGGACTTCACCCCCATCTACGCCAGGCTGGCCCAGGGCACCCCGGTCGCCGCCGCCCAGATCCTCCCGACCGACAAGGTGTACCACCGGGGCACCCGCGAAGGCTTCGCTTCGGGCGGGGACAACTGAGGCTCGACGGAGACCTAACACGTGGCTCCCTAGGATGGGGCCACGTGCAATGAACAGGGGTGATTCCGCCGTGGTTGTCTTCGATATTCCCTTCGAGTCCGTGGGTCCCGGTCTGTGGCTGCTGCAGAGGAACGAGTGCGAGGTCGGCGAGTTCTGCTCGCGGGACGACGCGCTCGAATGCGCCCTCAGGGAGGCTCGCCGGATCGAGGCCGCGAATGCGGCGTCCGACATCGTGCTCAACATCCAGGGCAACGACGGTGTCTGGCGCGCGTTCGACACGTCCATCAAGCCGTATTTCCCGCGGGCGCAGCACGCCTGACCCCGCTTCCGGCGGGAGCAGGAGTAACCGTCCTTCTCCGGGGGAACCCGGCTCTGCTCTTTGTGGGAGCCGCTTCAGCGGCGATGGGTGCTTGCGGCCAGGCTGCCCGCTGCCGCGGGATCGCCGGCATAGCCGGCTCCCACAGGCAAAATAAAACCCCGGCAGCCAGGGGAGGAGCTGCCGGGGTCGCGTCGGGTCCAGGCTATCAGGGGAAATAGCGGGACCCGGGACAATCGACTCATTGAAGCGTCGCTTGCCAACAGGTCGCCTCTCGGCGATCGAATACTTAGATAAGGCCGATCCCGTGAAGTTCCCGTCTCACTGCACGGCAGCATTTGGTTCCCGTTTAACTTCGGCGGCCTGCGCGTGGTCCGCCAGCCATGGGCCCACCTGGGCTACCCAGAGTGCGTAGCCCGCGGAATTCATGTGCAGGCCATCGTCGCGGAACAGAGCCGGCTTCGGCTGGCCGTTCGCATCGACCATCGCGGGCGCCACGTCGAGGAACGCCACGCCCTTCTGCCCCATGGACCAATCGCGCACGAGCTTGTTCGCGCGCTGGATGTTCCCCAGGAGGGCAAGCCGCGCGATGCTCGGCTTGATCGAGATGAAAGCGATCGGCAGGTCCGGCTGGTCCTGGCGCACCTTGGCCACGAACGCGGCGAAGTCGTCGCGCACCTGCTCGGGCGTGTCGCCGTTCTGCAGGTCGTTGTCACCGGCATACAGCACGATGGCCACCGGGTGGTACGGCGTGACGATGCGATCGGCGAAAGCCGTGCTGTCGTCGAGGTCGGAACCCCCGAAGCCGCGGTTGATCACCCGGTAGTTCGGAAAATCCTGCGCCAGCGTCGTCCACATGCGGATGGACGAACTGCCGATAAAGAGCACGGCGTTCGACGGCGGCGGGGACGCCTTGTCCGCGGCCTCGAAGGCCTGGATGTCGTGTTCCCACTGGCTGTGATCGGGGCCCTTGGCGTAAGTACCGAAGGAAAGGACGAGAAGGGTGAGGAGGAGTGTGAGCTTTTTCATCCGCTCCACCGTAAACCTATGGGGATGTCGGGGCAAACTGCGCTGCACCACGTGCCCTCATCCCCTGCCCCCATGCCGCTCCACCGGAGTCACCTTCAACACCGCTTCGATCCGGGTGCCGTTCCAGCGATAGATGAAGTGCTCCGCCTGGATGCAGGGCGCCACCACGTCGGGATAAAACGCGGCCACGCACTCGCCACCGGCATGACGGGCGCTGTCGTAGACGATGCCGTTGGAACCCTGCTCCCGCAGCGAGCGGGCAAGTTTCACGCTGGCCGCGTAGGAATCCGGATCGTGCTCGGCGGCCCAGCCGCCGCGGATGTCGTGGAAGCGGCCCGCGATGGCCGTCTTGTAGCAGCGCACCTGCACGTCCATCGGCGGCTCATGCGTAGCCGCGAGAAACGCCTCGCGATGGAATACCGTTTCCTCGATGGCCGTCGGCACGCTGTGCGCGGCGTAGAACACGCCCCAATGGCCGTCGCTGAATCGGCTTCCCTCGGGCGAGATATGGGTGAAGGCGGCCATGATCGGCGACGTGCCCTGCCCCGAGACGCGACGGTCGGGCGGTACGAGGCGCAACGCCCCCATCTCCTCCCGCAGGCGCGGGTTGGTCATCGATTCGATGGCCATGACGGCGTCGATGTCTTTCGGATCGGCGATACGGTCGAAAAGGCCAACCGGCGGGAAGCGGCTCGACACGATCCGATAGGCCTGGCTCCAGCGGATGCGGCGGAGCGGAGGCGCCGCGCTCATCCGTTCCAGCCGCGCTGGGCGTCCAGGTACTGACGGACGACGTAGAGGTCGGCAACGTTGCCCGAGAGCATGCGGTCGAGCGCGGAGCGCCCGCCGAACAAGGGTGCGTCGTTCGGCTTGCGCACCCAGGCGTCCGCCTGGTTCGGGTCGGGAAAGAGGATCTGCAGGTCTTTCCAGATGCCGAGCAGGTAACTGATGCGCTCAATGACGTCGCGTGAGGGCGTACCGTCCTGCTGTTTCTTCCACTTGAAGTAGGTGGATTCCGGCGGTTCCCCCAGCAGCGTGCGCTGCTCGGGGGGACGGAGCTTCCAGCGCTCCGCCAAGGCGAAGAAGGCCCTCAGCGCCGGGCCGCCGGCCTCGGCGAGGTGGATCGGTTCGGCATGGATGGCGTGCTGCATCGTCGCTTCACCTGTGGAGTTGTGACGCAGTGTACTCCATACAGAGAGAAAATGCTGTACCAACGCCCTTCATGTGGGAGCCGCTTCAGCGGCGATGGGTGCTCGCGGCAAGGGTGCCCGCTGCCGCGGGATCGCCGGCATAGCCGGCTCCCACAAGGACCCACCTACTTGCGCGAGGCAATCCAGGCGTCGACGTGCTGCTCCAGCACCGGTAGCGGCACGGAGCCCATGGCCAGCACCGTGTCGTGGAAGGCCCGCAGGTCGAACTTCTCGCCCAGTTGCTGTTCCGCCCTGGCCCGCAGTTCGCGGATTTTCAGATAACCCAGCTCGTACGACAGCGCCTGGCCCGGCCAGCTGATGTAGCGATCCACTTCGTTGGCGATTTCGCGATCGCTGAGCGCCGTGTTCTGGGTGAGGTAGTCGATCGCCTGCTGACGCGTCCACCCGAGGTGGTGGATGCCCGTATCGACCACGAGGCGGCACGCGCGCCACATCTGATAGGTGAGATAACCGAAGCGCTCGTATGGCGTGTGATAGATGCCCATCTCGTTGCCGAGGTATTCCGAATACAGCGCCCAACCCTCGCCGTACGCGGAAATGTAACCGTCGCGGCGGAACGCCGGCAGCCCCTGCTGCTCGGCGGACAGCGCCAACTGCAGCGAATGGCCCGGCATCGATTCGTGCAGGGTCAGCGCCGGCATGTTGAACAGCGGGCGCGACGGCAGGTCGTACGTGTTCACCATATAGACGTCGGCACCGCCGCGACCGGAGGTGTAATACGGCGCGATGTCGGCCGGCACCGGCTCGATCGCGAAACGCTGCCTCGGCAGCAGGCCGAAGAACTTGCCCAGCTTCGCATCCACCTGCTTCGCCACCCAGGCCGTGCGCATCAGCAGTTCGTCCGGCGTCTTCGCGTAGAACTGCGGGTCCTTGCGCAGGAACGTCAGGAAGGCCGGGAAGTCGCCCTTGAATCCGGTCTCCTTCATCGTTTCCAGCATGGCCGCGTGGATGTGTTCCACCTCACGCAGGCCGATGGCGTGGATTTCGTCGGGCGACAGATCGAGCGTGGTGTATTCGCGAATCTGCTGCCGGTAGTAGGCCTTGCCGTCGGGGAGCGATTCGGCCGCGAGCGTGGTTCGTGCCTTCGGCACATACTCGTTGCGGAAGAACGCAAGAAGGCGGCCGTAGGCGGGAATCACGCCGTTCGCGATGGCCTCGTGCGCCTCTTTCCGCAGCGCTTCGGCGTCCGCTTCCGGCAGGTTCTTCGGCATCGACTTGAACGGCTTGTACAGCGCACTGTCTTCCGGCTGCTTCAGTTCGGCCACCGCTGCGATGGAAACGTCGCGACCGTCCAGCACCGCGCGCGGCACCGTGAACCCGCGCGCAAGGCCCAGGCGCATGTTTGCGATCTCCTGGTCCATGTAGGCCGGAATCTGGCGCAGACGCTCCACGTAATGGCGATAGTCGTCGCGCGTGCGCAGGTCGTCGCCGTGCAGCACATAGCCGATGTCGGACCAGAACGCCGAATCGCTGTTGAACGGCATCTGCCATTGCTGGAAGCGTTGCGCCGCCGCGAGGTTGACGATCTGCGCGCGATAGACCTCGTAATCGACGCGAGCCTTGCCGCTCAAGCCCTTCGTGTCGATACGGTCGAGCTGGGCAAGCACATCGTTCCAATAAGCGAGCCGCTTCGCCTGGTTCGCCGCGTCCACCGTATCCAGACGCCCGTCGCCCGGCTGGGCCTCGCCCGAGGTGAGGATCCCGGCCTGCCCGTTACGCCATGCCCATTCCTTCGTGTAGATGGCGCGGAACGCATCGTCGGGCGTCGTGACGGCATGGGCGGCACCGGCGAAAAGGCCGGCGAAGGCGATGGCGCGAATCCAGGGGGACATGCAGGCTCCGTGATCGGGGGACGTGATTCCCGATCATCGCATCCCATAGCGCACTACGGGAGCCGGCTGCGCCTTTGTGGGAGCCGGCTATGCCGGCGATCCCGCGGCAGCGGGCAAGCTAGCCGCGCGCACCCATCGCCGCTGAAGCGGCTCCCACAAGGGCCTGGCCGGCTCCCACACGGATTATTCCAGCCCCGCGTAATGCCCGCGCATCGTTTCCAGATAGGCCTCGAGGTTGCGGCCCGGCAGGTCGGGGAAGGTCTCCCCGGCGTCGCGGCAATCGGCGATGCGGTCGGGGCGGAAGTTGCGGAAGGCCTGGCGATGGCGGCACCACGTGCCCAGCGTCCAGGCGCCACCCCAGAATGACAGGCAAAGCGGCTCCACCTCGCGCGTGCTGCTTCGCCCTTCGGCGTCGCGATAGTCCAGGCACAGCACCCGGCGCGCGAGCACGGCTTCGTGCAGGCGGTCGAGCATCATCGCGATGTGGTTCTGAAACGGATCGCGCCAGATGGGCGCAAAGATGCGCGACTGCGCCGACTTCTCGCGCAGCTCGGGTGGCAACACGGCTTCGATCTTGATCAGCGCGGCCTGTGCCTCGCGCGCCAGCCGTTCGCCGGCGAAAGCGCGAACGAAGCGCGTGCCGGCCACGAGGGCTTCCAGTTCGTCGGCGGAGAACATCAGCGGGGGGATGTCCGAGCCCTTGCGCAGGAGGTAGCCCACGCCGGCCTCGCCTTCGATCGGGACGCCCGAGAGCTGCAGGTCCGCGACGTCGCGATACACCGTGCGCAACGACACTTCGAGCGTGCTCGCCAGCTGCCGGGCAGGCAGCGCCGTTCGCCGGCCGCGAAGGGCGTTGATGATGAGGAACAGGCGGTCGGCACGGCGCATTCGCACATCATCGCTTCCCGCGCGCGGCGCGGGAAGCGATGGAAGTCACGGCGCGGCCCACCGGTGGTCGGGGCGTGGTCGGACCTCTTCAGGGCAGGCCGCATGGCCGCGGCTCATGCGGCGGCCAGGGACTGTGCGCGGGCCAGCGCTTCGTCCTGGATCGCGGCCCTGACGATGGCCGGACGCACCATGAGGCGAGCGACATACGTCTCGAAAGCGTCGCGGCGGGGAACGATGCCGAACTTCATTGTCCAGTCCAACGCGCTGGCCCAGAGGATGTCCGCGGCGGTAAAGGTCTCGCCGAGCAGCCATGGGCCCGGTCCCAGCTGCGCCTCGATCAGGCCGATCACGGTGTCGAAATCGCCATAGGGGCAGGTCGACTGCGGCGCGGGTTCGTGCTTCATGAAGCGGTCCATCACCGCCGGCTCGAAGCACGATCCGTAGAAGGCCAGCCAGCGCAGGTACGGGCCGCGCAGCGGGCTGTCGAGCGCGGGGGCCAGCCCGGCGGCGGGATAGAGGTCCGCGAGGTAGGTGAAGATCGCGGTGCGTTCCGTCACCAGACCGCCAAGGTGTTCGATGGCAGGCACCTTCCCCATCGGGTTCACCTTCATGTAGCCGGGCTGGCGCTGCTCGCCCTTCCTCAGATCCATCACGTGCATGTCGTACTGCGCCCCGAGTTCTTCCAGCAGCATCAAGGTGCTGCCCGAGCGGCTGTTCGGGGCGTGGTGAAACTTGATCCGATGCGGCGTGTTCATGCGAGGGTCCTTGTCGATGGTGTTTGGGCGATGCCTGCCAATGGCGGCTTTTTTGGGAGCCGCTTCAGCGGCGAAGGGTGCTCGTCGCAGGCTGGCCCGCTGCCGCGGGATCGCCGCTGAATTGGCTCCCACAGGTACTGCCCGTCCATCAGCTGGCCGCGGCGCCCCAGCGGCGCGTAAAGACGGGCGAGCCGGTCGAGAAAGCGGTTCATGGCGTGTCCTCCCCGTTGCTTGAGGGGAAAGTCTGAACCCGGGCTGCTGACAACGTACTGTCAGCAGTCCTACTGGCGCCGTTCATCGCCGACGCGGACAATGCCGGCTTTCGCGCCAGAGTCCCGCCCGATGACGAAACCGATTTCCCTGATCCAGTTCCTGATCGAAGAGAAGCGCGCCGGGCACATCAATGCCCAGCTCAGCCTGCTGATCGAGGTGGTGGCCCGCGCCTGCAAGCGCATCTCCGTCGCCACCGGCAAAGGTGCCCTGGGCGGCGTGCTCGGCAACGCCGGCTCGGAGAACGTGCAGGGCGAGGCACAGAAGAAGCTCGACGTCATCTCCAACGAGATCCTGCTGGAAGCAAACGCCTGGGGCGGCCACCTCGCGGCCTGCGCGTCGGAAGAAATGGACGATCCGCAGCCCATTCCCGACGCCTACCCGAAGGGCAACCACCTGCTCCTGTTCGATCCGCTCGACGGCTCGTCCAACATCGACGTTAACGTTTCCGTGGGCACCATCTTCTCGGTGCTGCGCTGCCCGGACGGTGTCACCGAGCCCAAGGTGGGCGATTTCCTCCAGCCCGGCACCGAGCAGGTCGCGGCCGGCTACGTGGTCTACGGTCCCAGCACCCTGCTGGTGCTCACCTTCGGCCACGGCGTGCACGAGTTCACCCTGGACCGCGAGCACGGCAGCTTCGTGCTCACCCGCCGCGACATCGTCATTCCCGCCGACACCAGCGAGTTCGCCATCAACATGTCGAACCAGCGCCATTGGGAAGCGCCGATGCAGCGCTACATCGACGAACTGCTGGCCGGCACCACCGGTCCGCGCGGCCGCGACTTCAACATGCGCTGGGTGGCGTCCATGGTGGCCGACGTGCACCGCATCATCACCCGCGGCGGCGTCTTCATCTATCCGCTGGACGCGAAGATCACGGCGAAGGGCGGCACGGGCAAGCTGAGGCTGATGTACGAGGCCAACCCCATGGCCTTCATCGTCGAGCAGGCGGGCGGCGCCGCCACCACCGGCCGCGAACGGCTCATGGATATTCAGCCCACGGCCCTGCACCAACGGGTGCCAGTGTTCCTCGGTTCGCGGAACGAGATCGACATCGTCACCCGCTATCACCTGGAAGCCGACGACACCCGCGGCTAAACGGCCCTGCTTTCGCCATGAACCCGTCAGGCCTCCGCCGCGCGGAGGCCCGATGATGCCGCTGCCTTTCCCTCCTACCGTGCCTCCCATGCGCTTTCCCCGCTCCCGTTCCTGGCTTCCGCTCCTTTGCGCCGCCCTGCTCGCCGGCTGCTTCGGCGGCAGCAAGCCGGATCCCCGCCCGGACAACGCCCTGCCCGTCCTGGCGGCGAAACCGCGCGTGGGGTTGGCGTTGGGCGGCGGCGCCGCCAAGGGTTTCGCGCATATCGGTGTCATCAAGATGCTGGAGGCCAACGGCATCCACGCCGACGTGGTTTCCGGCACGAGCGCCGGCAGCGTCGTCGGCGCGTTGTACGCCAGCGGCATGGACGCGTTCCAGCTGCAGGAGACGGCGTTCTCGCTCGACGAAGGAAAGATTCGCGACGTGCGCTTCTTCTCCGGCGGCCTGGTGCAGGGCCAGAAGTTGCAGGATTACGTGAACCAGCTGCTGCGGCAGACACCGATCGAAAAGCTGCGCATTCCCTTCGCCGCGGTGGCCACCGAACTGGAAGACGGCGAGCGTGCCGTCTTCATTCGCGGAAACGCCGGACAGGCCGTGCGCGCTTCGAGCAGCATTCCGGGCGTATTCGAACCCGTGGAGATCGCGGGCAAGCACTTCGTCGACGGCGGCGTCGTGAGCCCGGTTCCCGTGGATGCCGCACGCCAGCTCGGTGCCGACATCGTCATCGCCGTGGACATCTCGGCCCGGCCCGACGGCAGCAATCCCGACAGCATGGTGGGCATCGTGGGCCAGTCGATCACCATCATGGGCCGCAAGCTCGCCGAGCAGGAGCTCGGGCGCGCCGACATCGTCATCCGGCCGAAGGTGGGCCAGATCGGGCTCACCGACTTCGACCAAAAGAACGTCGCCATTCTCGAAGGCGAACGCGCGGCCCTCGCGGCCATGCCGGCCATCAAGGCGAAGCTGGCCGCGAAAACCGCCGCGATGGGCAACACGCCCGCCGCGAAGTAGTCAGCCCGCTTCCACCAGCTCCAGGGCGGCCTGGCGACCCAGCGAAAGGATTTCGTCGGAAAGTTTCTCGTCGGCCACGGCACGCGCCAGCGACATCGAGCCCACCAGCGAGGCGAACACCGCCATCGACAGCGTGCGGCGACGCTTGCCGCGCACGCTGACGGGCAAGGTCGATGCGATCAGATCCACCATCTCGGCGAAACCGTCGGTGAAAGCGCTTTTCGTTTCCAGCGGCCGGCGGGCCATCTCGGCCGACAGCGCGGCCGCGACGCAGCCGGTTTCCGGCTGATCGCGGTGGTCGGCAGACAGGTAACCGTTGATCAACGCGCGATAACCCTCGCCGCGCGACGCGTTCACCTTCGCCGTGAGCCGCTTGATGGCGCAGGCAGCCCCGGCCACCACGCTTTCGCGGACGAGGTCTTCCTTCGATCCGAAGTGGTTGTAGAAGCCGCCCTGGGTGAGCCCCACCTCGCCCATGAGGCTGACGACACCGACCCCGTCGATGCCGTCGGCGCGGAAGCGCTGCGACGCTGCCTCGACGATCTTCTGGCGCGTCTGTTCTTTGTGCCCTTTCTCGTAACGCATGTTGCCTCACTCCCGCAGGAATGGTCCTGCCCCGCGGGGATTGTAGCGAATCCTTGCGTGTCGAAAGGTCGAGCTTTAACTGCCTAGGCTATGGTCGCAGCGGGTTGGCCTTCACGCCTTCGTTCGTGATCTTCACGGGAAGGATCTTCCCGTCCTTGTCGAAGTACATGTGCTCGATGGACGTTTGCCGATGGTTCCCGTTCGTGTCGCCGAGCGGATGGCGGTGGTAAACGATGTACCAGGAGTCATCCTTCGCCACATGGAACACCGAGTTGTGACCCGCCCCGGTGGCGACCTTCGGATCCTGCTCGAGGATTTTCCCGATACGCTTGAACGGCCCCAGCGGCGAATCGCCGATGGCATAGGCCACCGAGTAGTCTGGACCCGTCCAGCCGCCTTCCGACCACATGAAGTAGTACTTGCCGTTGCGCTTGAACATCAGCGGCCCTTCCACGTATTCCGGTGCGGGGGTGATCTCCTTGAACACCGTGCCGTCGGCCATCGGCTCGACGCCGGTGAAGTCCGGCTTCAGCTTCACGATATTGGCGTGCTTCCAGCCGCCGTAGATCATGTACCAGGTGCCGTCGTCGTCGTGGAATACGAACTGGTCGATCGGCTGCGCGCCGTTGTGGAATGCATCGATGAGCGGCTTGCCGAGCAGGTCGCGGAACGGGCCCTCGGGCTTGTCCGCGACCGCCACGCCGATGCCGCCGAGTTCCTTGTCGCTCTGGATGTCGTTCGCGGCGAAGAAGAAGTAGTACTTGCCGTCCTTCTCGGCCAACGCGGGCGCCCACATCGCCTTCTTCGCCCAGGGCACGTCCTTGATGTCGAGCACGTGGGGATGTTTTGTCCAGTGCACGAGGTCAAGCGACGAGAAGGCGTCGAAATAGCGCTGCTCGGCGTACTTCAGCGACGTGGTGGGGTAGATCCAGTAGGTATCGTTGAAGATCGCGGCTTCCGGATCGGCATACCAGCCGGGAAACACAGGATTGCCGGCATGGCCGGGAGGCGGTGCGGCCAGAGCCGCCGTCGACGTCAGCGCAGCCAGCAGCGCGCCCCCCAGCAAGTTGCGAAAGCCCATCCCCACACCCCTTCGGCCAGATTCGAACGTCCGATCCTAGCGGGTCTGGACGTCCGGATGCCAACCCGTGGGCTCAGAAGCGGTAGCGGGCACTGCCCAGGATGCTGCGACGCGGTCCGTAGAAACAGTCGCCGCGCGCGAGGCAACTTGCGTTGTAGACCTGGTCGGTGAGGTTCGCCGCGTTCAACGAGAACCGCCAGGGGCCCTGTGTGTACGCGACCATCGCATCGAACAGCGTCTTGTGCGGCACCCGCAGCGTGCCGGTTTCGTCGTAGTTCACGCCGATGTAGCGCGCGCCGACGCCGAAGCTCAGGCCGTCGCTTTCCGCATCGTTCACATGATAGACGCCCCACACCGAGCCCTGGTTCTTCGGTAAACCCGCCACGATGGTCCCGTCGTCGGGCTGCGCCTTGGTCCAGGTGTACGTGCCGATGAGGTCGAGGTGCGATGCGATACGCGTCGAGGCTTCCAGCTCCACTCCGCGGGTTTTCGCCTTGCCGGCCTGGATCTGGTTGAGCGGGTTTTCCGGATCGGGCGCCAGGCGGTTTTCCTCACGAAGGTCGTAGTAGGTCGCGGTGAGGAGCGTCGGCGAGCCGGGCGGCTGGTACTTCACGCCCGCCTCGTACTGCTTGCCGCGCAGGGGCTCATAGGGACGGTTGTAGAAGTCCAGGCTGTCGAGCGGCTGGAAGGATTCCGTGTAACTCAGGTACGGCACCAGTCCGCTGTCGAAGCGATACATCACGCCGAAACGTGAGGTCGTGGCATTGTCCACCGAGCGGTCGTCGCCCGTCGTGAGCGTGGCGCGATCGTGACGGATGCCCACGGTGGCGATCCAGTGATCGCCCCAATTGATCTGGTCCTGCGCATACAGCCCTGTCTGGCGAGTGCGGCTGCTTGCAATCGGGAAGACATCGGGCGCGACGAATCCGTTGCCGTACACCGGCGCGTAAAGGTCGAACGGCACGCCGTCGTATCCATTGCCCTGGCGGCTGTCGGTATGCGAATAGCCGATGTCGAGGCCAATGAGCACCCGATGCCGCATGCCCGCGAAGTCGAAGTCGGCTTCTGCGTGGGTGTCCGTGACGAAGCGCTTGTGGCGATCGATCGAGATGTAGCTGTACCGTGCCACGGTGCGCTCATCGGCATCCAGGAAGGGGTATGCCGGGTTCGAGTAGACGTCCGGGTAGAGCGTGCGGTAGTCCACATTGTCGTGTGAGTAGCGCATGTTCTGCACGAGCTTCCACGTGTCGTTGAAGCGGTGCTCGAACAGGGAGGTGACCGATCTCTGGTTCGTGTCGTAGCGATCGAACCCAGGCTCGCTCACGAAGCGATGGGTATCGATCCGGCCATTCGGATTCGGCAGCAGCGTACCCGCGTGCGGGAGGAAGTTGAGCGACGTGCCGTTGTGGTCGAATTGCAGGTTCGCCAGCAGCGTCCAGCGCGTGTCGCCATCTGGCGCCCAGGTGATGGAAGGCGCGATGGCCTCGCGGTCGTCCGGCACGTGGTCGATCTGCGAATCCGAATCGCGATACACGCCGATGAGGCGATAGGCCCAGTGTCCTGCCGCGTCCAGCGGTCCGGTGAAGTCGAAGGCGACCTGCCGGCGCTCCGAGTTGCCGAGCTGAGCTTCCACCTCGTGCGAGGCGGTGAACTGCGGCAGTTTCGAGTTCAGCGCGATGAGGCCACCGGTGGTGCCCTGCCCATACAGGACCGACGAAGGACCACGCACGATCTCGATGCGGTCGAGGAAGTACGGTTCCGTGCGCGCATAGGCGTAACCGAAGTACTGGCGAAGCCCGTCAAGGTACTGCGTGAACGAGGTACCTCGCACGAAGGCGTCGTCACCGCGGCTGTCCACACCATAGGCGTCCGCACGCACGCCCGCGGAGTAGCGCAGCGCATCCTGCACGGTGAGCACGCCCTGGTCGAGCATCTGCGTGGCCGAAATCACCGAGATGGCCTGCGGCGTTTCCGCGATCGGCGTGTCGGTCTTGGTGGCGCCGCTGGCGTCGGTGCGCGCGTAACCTTCGTCCAGCCGCTGGCCGTGCACGTCCACGGGCGCGAGTTGGACGGCCTTGCCGCCGGCAGCCTCTGGAGGGGAGGCGTCCTGGGAGAGGACGGACGTCGGCAGCGCCAATGTGCCGGCGAGCAGCACGGAGAGGATATTTCTGTTCAAGGTCATGGGCTTCCGCGGGAACGGACGCCACCGGCAGGCCGATGACGCGGTCATTATTGCGAATGAATCTCATTACAATTATGACCGAGAGACCAGCGCCTACGCAATATTGCGAATTCGTCTCATTCCCAGGCTTGTCAGCGCGTGTCGAGTAGCTGCCCGATATCCCGTAGCGCCTTGAACCGCCGCACGAGGTTCAACGGTTTGCGCTTCAGCATGCCAAATTCGCCGCGCTGGAAGGCTTCCACCGCATCCAGCACGCGTTCGCTGGAATGGCCGTCGCGATAGGGATGGATGTCGTCGCCGTGCGCGCGGATGGCCGCCATGAGTTCGGGCGGATGCGACAGCGCGCGATCGATGGCGGCGTCCACGTCGGCGGGCGTCGGCACGTCGAGCATGAAAGGCTGCGGGACGCGATTCGCCACCGTGACCACCGGTTTTCCCATCACCGCGAACTCGTGGACGACGGACGAGGTGTCGCAGACGAGTACATCTGCGGCCCGCTCCATCTCGATCAGATGATCGGACGTGAGGAAGCGCGCGTTGGGCGCCTCCAGTCCGCGATACGCGGCGAACAATGCGTCGTCGCACTTCGGATGCAACGTGAGCAGCCACTGCCGGTCGCCGCGCGCGATCATGGCCCGCAGCGGCTCCAGCATGGCCGGTGCGCTGCTGAGGCGGTGGCTGAAGGTGGAGGCATACATGATGACGGGGCGACCGTCGCGCGGCGGGAGGTCCAGCAAGGACGGCGATGCCGGGCCGAAAAGCGGGTCGAGCTTCGGCCAACCCGTTTCGACCACGGCGAAATAGCCATGCTCGCGCGCCAGCGCCTCGAACGGCACGGTGGTCGCGGGCCCTTGCGTCACGTAGAGATCGAAGAACCCGCGAATGGCGAAATGGCCACGGTCGGGCTCGCGCTTCTGCGCGTTGAACCCGTGGAATACCTGCACCTTGATACCCGGCAACGCGGGAGAGACCCAGTTCGCGGCGCAGTACACGGCTTCCGGCCGCAAGGCATGCGCTTCGCGCAGGCTGCGCACACGGCGTTCGTCCGGGGTGAGCTGCGCGGCGACGGCCGCCGGCACCACCCAGCCCACGTCTATGCCGCGCTTGCGCGCCGCCGCGGCCAGGGGACGCAGGATCGGCAGGCCGTAAGACTCGGTGGCGAACATCAGGCACGCGGGCAAGGGCGGCACTCCGCAAGGGATGACGTGGCATTATGACGGCTCGCTACCCGACCCCGCACCTCGATGACCCTACGGCCCATTTCCCTCTGCGTGATCACCCAGAACGAGGCCGATCGCATCCGGGACTGCCTGGCTTCCGCCGCCGGCTTCTGCGACGACATGGTCGTCGTCGACGGCGGTTCCAGCGACGACACCATGGAAATCGCCCGAGATGCGGGTGCACGGGTGATGTCGCGGCCCTTCGACGGCTTCCGCAGCCAGAAGGCTTTCGCGGTGGTGCAGGCGAAGAACGACTGGGTGCTCTGCCTGGACGCCGACGAGCGCGTCGGCGCCGATCTCCGCGCGGCCATCGAAGCGGCCTGCGACAAGGGCTTCGACGCCGCCGGCTACCGATTCCATCGCCGCAACGATTTCTTCGGCCGCTTCATGCGCCACGGCAACGCGGGCGCGGACAAGGTGCTGCGGCTTTTCGATCGCCGCCGGGGCGGCTGGCGCGGGCCGCGCGAGATTCACGAGTCGGTGAGTGTCGACGGCGAGGTGCGCATGCTATCCGGCTTCCTCGACCACTATCCGTACCGCTCGCTGTCCGAACTGATGGCGAAGCAGGAACGGTACGCGCACATGATGGCCACCGAGGAATTCGCCGCCGGCAAGCGCGCCACGCTCGCGCAGATCGTGCTCAGTCCGATGTGGCGCTTCTTTCGCGGCTACGTACTGCGCGCGGGCTTCCTCGACGGCTGGCGGGGCATCGTCTACGCGCTGCTGCGCGTGGAATACGTGCGCCGGAAGTATGTGAAGCTCTGGCTGCTCGAACAGGGCCAGAAGCCCTAGGCGCGTTGCCCGGTGCCGCGGGATCGCCGGCGTAGCCTGCTCCCACAGGGCACCGCGAAGCCCGGGCCCCGCTCTCTCTGTAGGGGCCGATCGCCGGCATACCGGCTCCACAGGGCTCGGTGCGGAACTCCTGGCCCCGCTTTCTGTGGGAGCCGCTTCAGCGGCGATGGGTGCTTGCTCAAACGCGCAGCAATCGCGCGGCCACTTCGACGATGTCGCGCGCAATGGCCGTGGCCGAACCGTCCCGGGCCAGCGCCGCCGACTGCCCGGCCCATAGTGGCTGGAAGTCGCCGAGGCCGCGCGCTTCGGCCACCTTGCGCAACGGCGCGAGCGGTCCGCCCGCGAGCGGGAACGGCAAGGCATCTCCGGTCAGCGGACCGAGCTCGCGCATCACGCGGTTCAACACGCCGCGCGCGGGACGGCCGGTGAGAACGTTGGTGATCGCGGTGTTGTCGTCGCGAGCCTCTCGCAGGGCCTGGCGATGCACCGTGACCGTGGTCGCTTCCTCGGCCAGGAGGAACGCGGTGCCCACCTGCACGGCCGATGCTCCGAGACAGAGCGCCGCTGCCATGCTACGCCCGTCGGAGATTGCGCCAGCCGCGATCACGGGCACGTGCAGTGCGTCGACGAGTTGCGGCACGAGGGCCATGGTGCCGGGCTGAGTGGCCATGTCGTCGGTGAGGAAATTGCCGCGGTGGCCGCCGGCCTCGTAGCCCTGCGCGATCACTGCGTCGCAGCCTCGCTCCGCGAGCCAACGGCCTTCCGCCACGGTGGTGGCCGAGGAAAGCACCACCGCGCCCGTGGCTTTCACCCGGGCCAGCAGCCGTTCGTCCGGCAGGCCGAAATGGAAGCTCACCACCTCAGGGCGCAACGATTCCACCATGGCGCACATGGCCTCGTCGAAGGGCGCGCGGCCGCCGGCGGGGGGCAGGCCGCTCGCGTCGACGCCGAATTCCTCGAAATACGGCGCCAGCCTTTCGAGCCA
This sequence comes from Luteibacter jiangsuensis, assembly GCF_011742555.1. GTDB lineage: Bacteria > Pseudomonadota > Gammaproteobacteria > Xanthomonadales > Rhodanobacteraceae > Luteibacter > Luteibacter jiangsuensis. The sequence continues at coordinate 148,220 of NZ_JAAQQR010000003.1, read as the reverse complement.
TCGCGCATTGGCTTCCGCCGTGGGTGCTTCGGGGCGATGGGCGAAGAAGTTGAGGTTGATCGGGCCGTTCGCCGCATCGCGGAATGCAACCACTTCGGCCGTCGCCTTTTCCACGCTGATGGACGAACAGGGAATGGCGCCCAAGCCGCCGGCCCGCGCCACCGCGATCGCCAGCGGCGCCAGCCCGGCCCCGGCCATGGGCGCAAGCAGAAGGGGCTGCTCAATCGCGAGCAGATCGAGGATACGGCGGTCGGTCCAGGCAGCCATGGTCTCACCGGTGCAAGTGCGGGAACCCGGCAAGCATAGCGGCTGTGACGCTGCCCGGAAGCCGGGCCCTGCGGGCAGCTATAGCGGCGAGGAGCCCACGAAGCCGTTTAGCCGTGAGGCGAATTGCTCTCGCCGCTGTAGCGGCTCCTACATTAGACGGGCGGCAGCTTGTCGAGGAACTTGTCCAGCGTGACGGGGTAATCGCGCACGCGCACGCCGGTCGCGTTGTAGACCGCGTTCGCCACCGCGGCAGCCACGCCGCAGATGCCCAGTTCGCCGACGCCCTTCGCCTTCATGGGCGAGGAGATCGGGTCGGTCTCGTCGAGGAACACGACTTCCTGGTGCGGGATATCGGCATGGACCGGCACTTCGTACAGCGCGAGGTCGTGGTTCACGAAGAAGCCCAGGCGTTTATCGACCACCAGTTCTTCCATCAGGGCGGCACCCACGCCCATCGTCATCGCACCGATCACCTGGCTGCGTGCCGACTTGGGATTGAGGATGCGCCCCGCGGCGCAGACGGCCAACATGCGATCGATGCGGATCTCGCCGGTGGCGGCGTCCACCCGTACTTCCACGAAGTGGGCACCGAACGTGGACTGCTGGTAGCGCTCGTCCAGGTCGCCGTATTCCATGCCGTCCTCGGCCACGATGTCGCCGCCCGCCACGGCCTTGGTCAGCGGCACACGGCGATCGTTCGCCACGACGTCGCCGCCGTCGAAGACGGCCGTGTTCGCGTCCACACCGAGTTTCTGCGCGATCGCCTCGCGCAGTTTCACACAGGCCGCATAGACACCGGCCGTGGAACTGTTGCCGCCCCACTGCCCACCTGACCCCGCCGACACCGGAAAGCTGGAATCGCCCAGGCGCACGTCCACGCGGTCCAATGGCAGGCCGAGCATTTCCGCGGCGGTCTGGCCGATGATGGTGTAGCTGCCGGTGCCGATGTCGGTCATGTCCGTTTCGACGACGAGGCGCCCGCTACGCTCCAGACGCACGCGGGCCGCGGACTTCATCACCAGGTTGTTGCGGAACGCCGATGCAACGCCCAGGCCCTTCAGCCAGCGCCCTTCGCGCACGCTGCCCGGGCGAGCGGCACGCCGTTCCCAACCGAACTTCTTCGCGCCCGTGCGCATGCACTCCACGAAACGGCGTTGCGAGAATGGCCGCTTGGGATTTTCCGGATCGACCTGTGTGTCGTTGAGCACCCGGAACTCGACGGGGTCCATGCCCACCTTCTCGGCGATCTCGTCGATGGCGATCTCCAGCGCCATCATGCCCGGCGCCTCACCCGGGGCACGCATGGCGTTGCCTTCGGGCAGGTCGAGCACCGCCAGGCGCATCGCGGTCATGCGGTTGGGGCCCGCATAGAGCAGGCGCGTTTGCGACACCGCGGTTTCCGGACCGCCGCCGGGAAGGTCGCCGGACCAGCTTTCGTGCGCGATGGCGTCGATCTTGCCTTCTTTCGACGTGCCGATGCGTATGCGCTGGATCGTGGCGGGACGATGCGTGGTGTTGTTCATCATGAGCGGACGCTGCAAGGCAACGGCCACCGGCCTTCCAGCAGCGCGCGCTCCGAGCGCCGCCATGATCGCGTCTGCGCGGACGAAGAGCTTTCCACCGAAGCCGCCGCCGATGTAGGGCGACACCAGGCGCACGTTCTCTTTCGGAATACCCAAGGTCTTCGCTACGTCGCCGCGGCTCCAATCGACCATCTGGTTTGCCGTCCACAGGGTGAGCCTGTCGCCCTCCCACGCCGCGATGGTCGCGTGCGGCTCCATCATGGCGTGGCTCTGGTCGGGCGTGGTGTACGTGGCATCCAGCGTCACGGCCGACGCGGCGAAGGCTTTATCGAAGTCGCCCACCGCTGTGTCCGGCTTGCCGTCCTTCGGCTTCGTGGCCGAGCCTTTGGCTGAGGCGAGATCGAATGTGCCCTTGGCGCGCGCATAGTCGACATGGACGAGTTGTGCCGCGGAGCGCGCCTGCTCGAAGGTTTCCGCCACCACTACCGCCACCGCCTGGTGGTAGTGCTCGATGTCGGGACCGCCAAGCAGGCGTGCCGTGTTGAAGTTGCCCTTGCCGAGCTTTCCGGCGTTCTGCGCGGTGACGACGGCGAGCACGCCCGGGGCGCGGCGCGCCTTCGATGTGTCGATGGCAACGATGCGCCCCTTCGCGATCGACGACCCCACGACGTAACCATAGGCGTGATCAGGCGCCACGTCGTGTCGCTCGTATGCATAGGGCGCCGTACCGGTGGTCTTCAGCGGGCCGTCGATGCGGTCGACGGGCTTGCCGACAACCTTCAGGCGGTCGATGGGATTGGTGGTGGCGGGCGTGTCGAATTTCATGCGGTGCGCTCCTTCGCCTCGGCCAGCGTCGCAGCCAGGGTGCGTTCGACCAGCGTCAGCTTGAACGCGTTGTCGTCGGTGGTCTGTGCGCCGGCGAGCAGGCGTGCCGCCACCGCCTTCGCGCCTTTCGGCAGCTCGGCGTCCGCCGCCTCCACGCGCCAAGGCTTGTGTGCCACGCCGCCAAGGGCGACGCGACCGCTGCCGTTGGCTTGAACCACCAGAGCGACCGACACGAGGGCAAAGGCATACGACGCGCGGTCGCGCACCTTGTGATAGAGCTGGTGCCCGCCGATAGGCTTGGGCAGGGTCACCGCCGTGATGAGTTCACCCTTCGTCAGCACGTTCTCGATGTGCGGCGTGTTGCCGGGAAGCGTATGGAAGTCCGCGATGGGAATGCGGCGCACGCTGCCATCGGGCTTCACGGTTTCCACGGTGGCATCGAGCGCGCGCATCGCCACCGCCATGTCGCTCGGGTGCACCGCGATGCAGGCCTTGCTGCCGCCGACGACGGCATGCGATCGACTGAAGCCGCCGAGCGCGGCGCAGCCGCTACCCGGCAGGCGCTTGTTGCAGGCCTGGTTGGTATCGTAGAAGTACGGGCAGCGGGTTCGCTGGAGAAGATTACCGGCCGTGGTGGCCTTGTTGCGCAACTGGCCCGATGCGCCGGCCAGCAAGGCGCGCGAGAGCAGCGGGTAGTCGCGCCGGATGCGCGCATCGGCGGCGAGGTCGGTGTTGCGCACCAGCGCACCGATACGCACGCCACCGTCGTCCGTGCCTTCGATCCGGGCGAGATCCAGCCCATTCACATCGATCAGGTGGGCCGGCTGCTCGATGTCGATCTTCATCAGGTCGAGCAGGTTCGTACCACCCGCGATGAACCGGGCGTTCGGTGTCTTCGCGGCGGCGGCGGCGGCCGCCTGCGGCGATTCGGCGCGCTCGTAGGTGAAGGGCCTCATGCTGCACCCCCTGCCACTTCCTCGATCGCGTCGTGAATATTGGAGTAGGCGCCGCAGCGGCAGATGTTGCCGCTCATGCGCTCGCGGACCTCCGTGCGGCTGAAGCTGGCCTTCGCCGTCAGGTCGCCCGTCACGTGGCTCGGAATGTCCGCCTTGATCTCGTCCAGCACCGCTACCGCGGAACAGATCTGTCCCGGCGTGCAGTACCCGCACTGGTAGCCGTCGTGCTTCACGAACGCGGCCTGCATCGGGTGGAGACTGCCAGGCCTGCCCAGACCCTCGATGGTGGTGACTTTTGCGCCTTCATGCATCACCGCCAGCGTGAGGCAGCTGTTGATGCGGCGGCCGTCGACAATGACGGTGCAGGCGCCGCATTGCCCATGGTCGCAGCCCTTCTTGGTGCCGGTAAGGTGCATATGCTCGCGCAGGGCGTCGAGCAGGGTCGTGCGCGTGTCGAGCTCCAAGGCTTGTTGCGCGCCGTTGACCTCCATGCCGACCTTCGCCGTTACCGGCTTGCTCGTGGCTCCGAGCCCAGACTCGGAGCCACCGGCCACCAAGCGGGGGGCCGCCAGGGCCGTGACCGACATGGCGCCCATCTTGAGGACGTCGCGCCGCGTGAACTTCCAGTCATTCGATGGAGCCATGATCGAGTCCTCAGCGCTGTTGGGGATTTAGCCTGGACAGGCGGGCTGGACTAGCCGTTGGAGCCTAGAGCATCGTCGCGCGGACTGCCACGGCGGCGGACGCCGGACGGATAACCGGCGGATCTCAGCGGCTCCCGTTCCGAAGATCGTTCGGCTCGGTTGGTTCCGCGGCGCGTGCGGGGTCGGCACTCGGCGCCTCATGACTCGAAGGAAGGGTGGCCGACGAAGGATCGTCGGCGAACATGGGCGGTACGCTCGATGGCATGGCTGGGTCTCCTTTGACCGGAAACCATCGGACGAAGCGCGTGAAGCGGCGGCGAAAAAGCAGTCACCCGGAGGTTCAGACCGCCTTTACACTCACCGCCGCTCCACCCATGAGCGTCCACTGACGCTCTACTGGGCACCTGGGTTCATCGGGAAAGGAAGTCGCCGATGACCTTCGCGATGTCGGGCGCATGGGTCTCCAGTGCGAAATGGCCGGTATCGAAGAAACGCACTTCCGCATCGGGAATATCCCGCTTGAACGCCTCGGCGCCAGGCGGCAGGAAGAACGGATCGTTCTTGCCCCATACGGCGAGAAAACGCGGCTTGTGCGTGCGGAAGTACGCCTGGAAGGCGGGGTACATCGCCACGTTGTTCTTGTAGTCGCCGAACAGATCCAGCTGGATTTCATCGGCGCCAGGGCGGGCCAGGTAATGGTTGTCGAGCGCGATGCCGTCGGGCGACACCCTCGACTCGTCGCTCACCCCATGCACGTACTGCCAGCGCGTGGTTTCCGGCTTCAGCATGTCTCGCAACACCTCGCGATTCGCCGGCGAGGGGTCTTGCCAGTACGCGCGGATCGGGTTCCACCCTTCGCTCAGCCCTTCCTCATAGGCGTTGCCGTTCTGCGAGATGATCGCCGTGATCCGCTCGGGGTGGCGGGCCGCAATGCGGAAGCCCGTGGGCGCGCCGTAATCGAAGACGTAGACGGCGAATGTGTCGAAACCCACCACTTCCGTGAAGCGATCGATCACATCGGCGAGGTGGTCGAAGGTGTAACCAAACGCCTCGCGTGGCGGCATGTCGGAGAGACCGAAGCCGGGCAGATCCGGCGCCACGATGTGGAAACGATCCGCAAGCAATGGGATCAGGTCGCGAAACATATGGCTCGAGGACGGAAAGCCGTGGAGCAGGAGCAGCTTCGGCGCGTCGGCCGGACCGGCCTCGCGATAGAACACGTTGAAACCGTCGACGTTGGCGGTGCGGTAGTGGATGGTGGTCATGGCATTGCCTCCGTAAGTGATGGAACTCGGCAGTCTCATCGGATGGGCACCGTGGGCTCCCGGCTTGAAGCTAGCCGTAACCACCCCGATGTGCTTATGGAGGTTATTTACTGCACAAGTAACTTGTCAAGCACTTTTTAGCCGGTTACTTTCCCCAGCCTACGCCGGAGCTTTTCGCCCATGTCCCAGTCCCTGCCCCCCATGTTCATCGCCGACGCTCCCGGCCTGGATTTCCTGAATTCGGTGGCGACGCCCGTGGACGTGCCTGTCGACTGGATCGACGACGGCGACGGGCTGCTCGCCTGGCTGGAACAGGCCGGGCTGGTGCCTTTGGACGTTCTGGCCGCCATGCGCGACCGTGCGATGCCGGGCGAACTCGACCGCCTTGCCGATCAGGCCCGCAGCCTGCGCGAGTGGTTCCGGGGTTTCGTGCGCACGAAGAAGGGTCGCGCGCTGGGTGCCGACGACCTGAAGGAGCTGGAACCCCTCAACCAGTTGCTCTCGCGCGACGAGGGCTACGCGTCGATCGTGCCGAGCGAAGGCGGCGACACGCTCAGGTTCGTCCGCGCGCGTCGGTGGTCCTCGCCGGAATCGCTGCTGCAGCCGATCGGCGAAGCCATGGCGAAGCTCGTCGCCGAAGAGGACTTCTCATACATCAAGGCTTGCGAAGGTCCGACCTGCACCCTGCTCTTTGCCGACCACACGCGCGGCCACGTTCGCCGCTGGTGCAGCATGGCGGCCTGCGGAAACCGGGCGAAGCAGACAGCGCACCGCCAGCGCGTGCGATCCGCCACCTGATAGCCCCCCGAGCGCCCCTCGCATGGATATCATGGCGCCACATCGACCAGGGGCACACCATGAAGCCGACCAGGATCTCCCTGCGCACCGCGAGCGCCATCACGGCCATGCTCGCACTGGCGGGCTGCGCACATGACCAGCCGGCGGTGCATACCGCCGCTCCCGCCCCCACGAAAGATGCCAAGGTCAGCTACGACGCCATGCCGGAAAGCGCCGCCAACCGGTATCAGATGACGAAGAGCCAGCATACCTTCGGCGCACAGCCCATCGACAATCCGCCGCCCGTGTATCCGCCCGAACTGGTATCGGCGAACCTCGCCGCCACGATCCATGCCAAGGTGATCGTCGACGGCGAGGGCAAGGTCACCGACGTGCGCGACCTCGACACCATGGGCGGCGAACACCACGCGGCGTTCTTCGCGGCGGTGAGGGATGCAGTGCTCCGCTGGCGCTACACGCCCATGACGGTCGTACAGGACCACGAGGACGCCAAGGGCAACTTCAACACCACGCGCAGCACCGCACCTTTCAGTCTCGACTACGCGTTCCGCTTCGAGCTGAAAGACGGCGTGCCGTCGGTTTCCGCCACACGCTGAGGCGCAGCGGAGAGCGTCACTGCAGCAATCTGTTGATGTCCTCGACGTCCTTCAGCGTGGCCGCGCCCACGGTGCGCTTCAAGAGGAGCTTGTCGAGGATGAACTGATGGCGCAACGCGCTGTACTGGCTGCGGATCTCCGCCAACGTCCGGATCGCCACCACCACGTTGGTGAGGCTCTGGGTGCCGATATCGTAGCCCGCGCGCATCGACGCCAGCGCCTTGTTCGCGGCATCGACGGCGTTGCGTGCATCGTTCACCTGACCGATGCCCGTCTCCACCAGATTGAAGTAGTTGTATGCATCGCGTGCCGTCTGGCGGCGTACCGTTTCCAGCTGCCCCTGGTCGGCATCGCGTTGCGAGATGGCCTGGCGAACCTGTGACTGTGTCAGGCCGCCGCTGAAAAGTGGCACCGAAAGCACGAGGCCCACCGTGGTGTTGCCGGTGCCATAGCTCGCGCTGCCGGGCAGCCGGTTAGACCATGCGCCGGCCTTGTCGTAACCCACCGCCAGATTCACCGTGGGGAGGTGACCGGCACGCGCGGCATTGATCGAATGCTCGTCGGCACTGACGAGATGCGATGCCGCGAGCACGGCCGGACTCTGCTGCATCGCCTGCTGCACCCAGGCATCGGCGTTGTCGGGTGTGGGTTTTTCCATGGGCAGGTCGTCGCGCAACGTCTTCAGAGTGCCCGGCTCCTTGCCCGTCAGCTGCTGGAGCGCACGGCGCGCGTCCCTCAGCGAGTTTTCCGCATCGACGCGGGACGACTTGATATAGAGGTAGTACGCCTGCGACTGCGTGAGGTCCGCCTCGGGTGCCAGACCCTGCTGGAACATCGTGGTGGCCTGGTCGTACTGCTGCTTGTACGCGTCCTCGTAGGAGCGAAACACCTCCACCTGGTCCTGCGCGACGAGCACCCGGAAATACGCCGAGGTCGCGCGGACGTAGAGGTCCTGCAATTCGCCTTCGTAGGTTGCGTCCTGGGACTCGGCCGTCGACTTGGCCTGCCGTTCGCGTGCGAACTTCGAAAGGTCGATCACTGTTTGATTGAGGTTGAGCGACAGGTCGCGCTGGCGGCTGTGGCCGCCACCCGAAACAACTTCGGAATTACCGTTGTTGTCGTTCACGACGCCGGCGTTGCCGGGGTGGAACTGTTGCAGGCTCAGCCCCGCCGACAGCTGGGGAAGCAACGCGGCCCGCGCTTGCGGTACGCCCTCCGCTACCACCTGGCGCTGCGCACTGGCCGTGGCGAGCACGGGATCGTTGGCCACTGCCTCGCGGTAGATGTCGAGGAGATCCTCGGCACGCGCCGCGACGGGCAAGCCGCCGGCAAGTGCCAGCAACAGGCCAAGGCACGTGGTTAGTGTCCGCTTCTGCATGTCTACCCCTGTGACGTACGTATCGATGGGGCGTGGTCAGCAAGAAGCGTGCCGGGTGCTGGAAACGACCGACGCACGCAATGCGGGCCGCCCGAGGCGCGCCGCGTCCGCCGCGGAACCTGTCCGCGGACGCCGCGCGCGGACACCCTCGGTCACCGTCAGGCGGAGCGCATCGCCGCAACGGGCGGAACGGCGGCCGCGCGCAGCGCGGGCGCGAGCACCGCCAGCTGGCCGAGCACCCACAGCGTCACCGCGCCGACAGGCAGGTACCACGCGGGAAGACGCGGCAACTCGTAGAACTTCATCAGGCCGGCATTGATGCCGAAGGCCAGGGCCATGCCGAGCGCGATGCCGATGGTGACGATGAGGAAGTTTTCGATCTGGAAGTAACGCAGGATGTCCCCGCTCGTGGCGCCCAGGGCCCGCCGTACGCCGATCTGTTTCCTGCGCTGCGCCACCCAGAAGCTCGCAAGTCCCACGATGCCGAGCGCCGTCGTGCCCAGCAACGCGACCACCACGCCGGCCAGCAATCCGGCCATGACTCGCGACGTCAGGAAATAGGAGTGGCGCAACTCGGGGATGGTCCGGCTCTGCACCTGATCCAGCACCGCCTCCGGAGCGGCTTTCCGCACCGCTTGCCTGGCACGCGCCATGACACCGGGCAAATCGGCCGGATCGGCACGTATGAGATACCGCCCCGCGAACTGCGGCCCCGGCTGGGCGGGTACGTACACCGACCAGTCCGGATCTTTCGCTTCGCCGCCGCCGGGCTCCGGCACCGCCAGATGATCCAGCACCCCGATCACACGGAAGGTGTCGCCGCTCCAGAAGGTCTTTCCGAGCGGGTTCTCTCCGGGCCAGAAGTGCTCGGCCAACGCGCGCGTGATCACGACCGGCGGGTCCTTCGGCACGAACGTGCCGACCCGGGCATATTCCTCCTGCGCCGGGAAACGCCCGGCCACAAGATGCAGCCCGAAAGCCTCAGCCGAACCGGGGCTGGCGAGATAGAACTCCACGACCCCGCCGAACTGGGCCTTGTCCGCATCGAGAAACACGCCGGCACGCCCGGCATGCTGGCTGAAGGGTACGGCGTTCACGACGGTCGCCGCGCGGACGCCGGCGATTCCGCGCAATGCCGACAGCACGCGCGCATTGAGATCGGTGGCCTGCTGCGGGTCGAAGCCGTCCAGCTTGATGGTGCCCAGCGCGTCTTCGTCGACGCCGCTGACGATATGCATCGCCTGCACGCGCTGCATGATGAGGAAACATGCATTGCACAGCACCGCGCATGCCAGCGCGATCTCCAGGGCGATAAGCACGGTGGCGATGCGGTGCTTGCGCAGCGCGGCGAGAACGGGTTGGACCTGCACCATGGTCATGTCAGATCACCTTCAACTGCAGCGCAGGCTCGACCAGGCTCGCGCGCAAGGCCGGCAGCAAGCCGGCGAGCAGGCTCACGCCCACCGATAGCGCGAAGGTCGTGAGGAACATCGACACGTCGAGGTGAATGAAGTCGGCATAAGGCACCGGCTGCCGGCGTACGAGCGCGAGTCCCAGCAGGGTGAGCAGCAAGCCGCCCACGCCACCGACGACCCCAATGACGCCCGCCTCCACCAGGTATTGCGCGAAGACAGTTCGGCGCGTGGCGCCGAGGGCGCGGCGCAAGCCGATCTCTCCACCACGGCGCAGGAACTTGGCCAGGAGCAGCCCCACCACGTTGCACAGGCAAATGACCAGGAAGGCGAAAGCCAGCAGGGTCTGGAGCTTCACGTCGTTGGGGACCACGCCATTGAAGTCCAGCCACTCCATGAGCGAACGCATCCGGTTGTTGTTCCCCAGCTTGATGCGCCCAAGGGCCTGCTGTTGCGCGGCGTAGTCGTCGAGGTAGCGCCGATAGGCGGTTACTTTTTCGGCGCTGTCGAGCTGCACCCACAGCGCCACCCATACGCATGGCGAGTTCTGCAGGTGTCCGGGCGTCGGCGGCATGCTCCAGCAGGTGAACTGCTGGAAGTTGCCGTCGTTGATTTCCAGTGCCGAACTGAGTGGGGTGATCACGTCTTCCGGCTTACTGTAGAAGTCCGCCGTGTCGCCATTGGAAAAGCGTCCGCCCCTCACGTTGTAGAACAGCGGCGAAGGCCGCCACGGCGCCAGCACACCGACGATGCGAACGTCCTTGCCGCGCAGCCGCAGCGTGCGGCCGACACTGTTGGCACCGGCGAAGATCTTTTCGTTCAGATCCGAGGAAATGACGGCTACACGGGACCGTGCCTCGTCGTCGTCCGCGCTCCAGCCCCTGCCATACCGGAACGGAACGTCGAACATCGGAAAGAAGTCCGCGGTGGTGGACAGCATGGGCAGCATCAGGGGCGGCAACGTGGTTTCAGGCGCCTCCAGCTTGACCGGGCTGTTGACGATCAATGCCTGCCGGTCCGCCTTGCGCGAGCTCCATAGATCGACGGCCGTCCGATAGTCGAGCACGTCGTAAGGCTCGCGCCCCTTGGATTCCGGGCTCACATCGATCTGGGGGTAATAAAGGTGCTGGCTGCGGCCGGGAAGCGGATCGCCGGCCAGCAGATGCATCACGGTCAGCGTGGTCATGCTGGCCCCGATGCCCACGGCGATGGCGAGAGCCATCAGCCCCGTGAGCATGGGGTTGCGCCTCATGTGGCGCAGTGCCAGTTCCAGGTAATAGCCGAGCATGCGCATCCCCACGTCATGACGGCGACCAAGGTATACGCTCGGGCATGCCGGGAGATGTGCCATTGGCTCCCCAACTTCCGGCACATCGCCATGGCGCAGTTCAGTCCGGAATGTTCGGCTCGACCAGCTGCGCCAGCTGCATCAGCGACTCCTGCCAGCCGAGGTAGCAGGCTTCGGTCGGAATGACGTCGGGGATGCCCTCCTGCGTTACCTCGAGAGCGGTACCCACGCTCACCGCGGTCATGGTCACCGTGGTGACCATCTCGCCCGGGAGGTTCGAATCCTCGAAGACGTCGGTGTAGCGGAGACGCTTGCCCGGCTCCAGTTCGAGGTACTTGCCGCCGAAAGCATGGCCGTTACCCGTGCTGAAGTTGGTGAACGCCATGCGGAAGGTACCGCCGACCTTCGCGTCCATCGCGAAGACCTTGCACGTAAACCCGTACGGCGGCAGCCACTTGGCCATGGCGTCGGGGTCGGTAAAGGCCTTGAACAGGCGCTCGGGCGTGGTGCGGAGGACGCGATGCAGGTTGACGGTACCCATGGTTTCACCTCGGTGTGATGGCAGAGGAAGGCCCTCTGACTGTACCGTCGAACGGGCGGGGGCGAATTCGACATGTCGCGCGGCATGCGCAGCATATTCGGCAAAAAAACCCTGATCCAGATCAAGATCGAGGTGTGCTCGTTCTGTTTCACTGGAGCTGTCCGGCACGGGTCGGCAGGGGTAGCGCGTGACAATGCGAGCCGTTTTGGCTAAAAGCGGGTCGGCGTCGTTTCATGGGCGGTGGATACCGGAAGGGTCTGCCGTGTTCACGGTGGGGGACTGTGCGAGGCGATCATGCTCCACAGGCGGACGGAGCAACCGATGACAGTGAAAGCCATGCGCGACCGCATTCTCAGGGCGGTCTTCGCCTTCTCGCTATGTTCGTTCGCCTCGGCGACGTTTGCGCAGACCAGCAGCGTGACGCTGCCCGATTCGATCGATACCCGTGTCATGGCATGCACCGGTTGCCACGGCGCCCGGGGCGAGGGCAGTCACGACGATTACTACCCACGCCTGGCGGGCAAGCCGGCGGGTTATCTGTACAACCAGCTCGCCGCGTTCCGGAACGGCCAACGCAAGTACGCGCCCATGACCTACCTCCTGGAGTACCTGCCGGACAGCTACCTCCACGAGATGGCCCAGTACTTCGCCGCGCAGCAGCCTCCGTTTCCCAAGATGCCGACGCCGACCGCCAGCCCTCAGGTCATGGCGCTGGGCAAGAAGCTGACGAACGAAGGCGACAAGGCACGCGACATTCCGGCGTGCATCGCATGCCATGGCGCTTCGTTGACTGGCGTCTCGCCGAACATTCCCGGCCTGCTCGGGCTGCGCGCCAAGTACATCAGTGCCCAGTTGGGCGCATCGCGGTACGGCGCGCGCGGTTCGGATCATCCCAACTGCATGCAGAAGATCACGCACCGCATGACCGACAGCGACATTGCCGCGGTGTCGGCATGGTTGTCATCGCTGCCCGAGCCCCTGAGCCCGGCTCCCGCGACGGAAGGTTCGCTCCCCCTCGCGCTTACCTGCGGCACGGGGGAACCCAAGTGATGAGGCCACTTTCACGATTCGGCGTATTCGGTTGGCTGGCGATATCTCTTGCCGCGTTCGCGCACGCTTCCACGGCGCAGGATGCCTCCGTGGTTGCGCGCGGCGAGTACCTCGCGCGGGCCTCGGACTGCATCGCCTGCCACAGCAAGCCCGGGGAGCGGCCCTTCGCCGGCGGCCGCCCGATGGTGACCCCCTTCGGTACGCTCTATTCGCCGAACATTTCGCCTGATCGCGATACCGGCATCGGCGCGTGGACCGCCGACGAGTTCTACAAGATGATGCACACCGGGCGCTCGCGCTCGGGTGAGTTGCTCTATCCGGCCATGCCCTTCACGGCCTACACCAAGATGTCGCGCACGGATGTCGACGCCATCTTCGCGTACTTGAAAACGGTGCCGGCGATCCGCCAGCCGAATCGCCCCCATGCCCTGCGCTTCCCGTACAACGATCGCAAACTCTTGCTCGGCTGGCGCGCGCTTTATTTCACCGAAGGCGAATACCAGCCGAACCCCGCCAAGTCCAAGGAATGGAACCGTGGCGCCTATCTTGCCGAGGGGCCTGGGCATTGCTCCATGTGCCACACGCCCATCAATGCCCTGGGCGGCAGTTCCCGTTCCGCCGCCTATGAAGGCGGCCTGATTCCGATGCAGGACTGGTATGCACCGTCGCTCACTTCCAATCGCGAGGCCGGACTGGGCGAGTGGAGCATCGAGGAGATCTCCGACCTGCTGCAGGCCGGGGTGTCCGAACGCGGGGCCGTCTATGGCCCAATGGCCGAGGTGGTGCATAACAGCCTCCAGTACATGTCGGACGCCGATATCCGCGCCATGGCCGTCTATCTGAAGGACCTGCCCGGGTCCACGCCGCCGGCCTCCAGCCATGCGCAGGATGCGGAAGCGTTGCGGCTGAATCCGCTGGGCAAGAAGATCTACGCCAACCAGTGCGCCTCGTGCCACGGCACGCGTGGCGAGGGCCGCGGGCGCGATTTCCCACCGCTTGCAGGCAACCAGTCCATCCAGATGGACTCCCCGGTGAACCCGATCCGCATGGTGCTCAACGGCGGCTACCCGCCGGGCACGCTGCGCAACCCGAGGCCTTACGGCATGCCGCCCTTCGCCCAGGACCTGTCCGACGAGGAAGTGGCCGCCGTGGTGACGTACATCCGCACCACGTGGGGCAATCGGGGCACCCCCATCACCGACCGCGACGTGAACGCGCTGCGGTCCGCGCCCCTGGATTAGCGGAGCATGGCCATGAACGAGCCGACACCGAGCGGTACGCACGAGGAAGACGCCGAAGTCGATGCCATCGTCGCAAAAGGGCCCCGGGGCGCACTGGCCGTTGCAGGCGTGGCCGTGGCCATCGTGATTGCCATGTGGTTTCTCTTCTACTTCCTCGCTTTCCTTCCCCGCGGCGTCATCCACTAAAGGCTCGCCATGCCTCAGCCGGCTTCCGAATCTCCGTCTCATAGCGACGTTGCCGCGCGCGCCGAGCGCCGCTGGGCGATCGTCATGCTCGGCATCATCGCCCTGCTGGTCGCCATGGTCGTCTTCACTGGCCTGCACTGGGCCATGATGCCGCCTTCGCGCGTGGAGACGGTCGATCCGGCGACGTTGCAACTGTCGGGCGAATTTACCGAGGCCAATCTCGGCAGCGCGGTCGAACCCGACGGGTCGGTCACGGTGCGCATCGTCGGCCAGCAGTACTCGTTCACTCCGCAATGCATCGTGGTGCCGGCCGGCACACCTGTCACCTTCCGGGTCACGAGCGCGGACGTGATCCATGGACTGATGATCATGGGCACGAACATCAACTCCATGATCGAGCCGGGATTCATCTCCACGTTCAAGACCACCTTCGACAAGCCCGGCGACCACCAGATGCCCTGCCACGAGTTCTGCGGCACGGGTCACCAAGCGATGTGGGCGAACGTCAAGGTCGTGGAACCGTCGGCTTTCACGCAGCTCGCCGACCATGCACGGAGGCTCACCTGTGATCTTTAACAAGCGCCTCGTGCTCGCCCACTTCTGGCTGGCCTTCATCGCCTTCGGCGCCGCGATCCTGCTCGGCGAATGGCAGATGTTCATCCGCAGTCCGCTGCATGGCTGGCTGCGCAACGCCGATCTCTACTATCGCTCGGTCACGGCACACGGTACCGTCATGGGCTATGTGTTCCCGACCCTGGTCGCCATGGGCTTCGGATACGCCGTCAGCGAACTGTCTCTCGGCCGGTCGTTGATCGGACCACGCTGGGCCTGGGCCGGATTCATTCTCATCGTCATCGGCTCGGTGGTGGCATCGGTGCCCATCGCCATGGGCCTGGATTCGGTGCTCTATACGTTCTACCCGCCCATGATCGGCCACGCGTCGTACTACCTCGGCGTGGTGCTGGTAGTGGTGGGCTCGTGGATATGGGTGGCACTCATGGGCGTGAACATGTACGCATGGAAGAAGGCCAATCCCGGAAAGCCGGTGCCGCTGCCCATGTTCGCCACCGTCGCCGGCGCCTTCCTATGGGGATGGACGGCCGTGGGCGCCGCAGCGGAACTTCTGTTCCAGATTCTTCCCGTAGCGCTCGGCTTCAGCAGCACGATCAACGCCGGGCTGGCCCGCGTGCTGTTCTCGTGGACGTTGCATGCCATCGTCTACTTCTGGCTGATGCCGGCCTACATCGCCTTCTACACGATCGTGCCGCGCGCGATCGGTGGTCGACTGTACAGCGACACGATGGGCCGGGTGGCGTTCGTGCTGTTCCTGGTGTTCTCGATGCCCATCGGCATCCACCACCTGTTTGCCGATCCGCAGGTTGGGTCCGGCTTCAAGTTCCTCCATTCGGTGTTCACGGCCATGGTGTCCGTGCCTACCTTGCTGACCGTGTTCACCATCTGCGCCTCCGTGGAGATAGCCTCCCGGCTGCGCGGCGGCAAGGGCGCCTTCGGTTGGGTGAAGGCGTTACCCTGGGGAAACCCGCAGATGCTGGCCCTGGCGTTGTCGTTCGTCATGCTGGGCTTCGGCGGTGCGGGTGGGCTCATCAACATGAGCTACCAGCTCAATTCCACCATTCACAATACGCAATGGGTCACGGCGCACTTCCACCTGATCTTCGCCGGCGCCATCGTGATCATGTACTTCGCCATCGCCTACGACCTGTGGCCGCAGTTGACCGGCCGGGCCATGACCGATCTACGTCTGATCCGCACGCAGCTGTGGCTCTGGTTCATCGGCATGATCGTGCTGACCTTCCCCTGGCATTACGCAGGTTTGCTGGGCGTGCCTCGCCGCATGGCTTACTACGACTACTCGGGCCCGAACGGCCACACCGAGGCCATCACGGTCATCATGTCGGTAGTGGGTGGCGCGATCCTCGTGATATCGGCAGCGCTGTTCATTACAGTACTCGTGCGCAACCATCGCGGTCGTACTGCCGACGTGGCGCCGTATACCTTCAGTCGCGCGATACACGAACCAAAGTCCGTGCATTGGGCGCTCAACGGGCTTGGCTTGTGGGTTGGGCTCATGATCGCCCTGACCGTGACCAACTACGCCTTTCCCATATGGCAGCTCATCAAGCTGCATGAGGCACAGGTACCGGCCGTGTACGTGGGGGGCGACCGATGACGCATCTACGCAAGCCGTGGTGGCGTGACCGCATCGTCGGGGGAAGCCTGGCGACGCTTGCCATGTTGCTTCTCCTTTCGGGCGTCGTCGGCTTCGTCTGGCTACCTTCCGCGCAGAACGACGCCCGCTTCAAGGGGATTCTCGACGCGATCTGCGGCGCCGCCGGTATTCCCAGGGGCTGGCTGGCCGATGCCGTGCCTCCGCTTCCCACGCCAAGGCACGTTTCAACGGTGGTGCTCACGCCGGACACGCTCTCGCACGATGCGCCCGGCTCCATCGGACGCGGCGGAACGCTCGCCTTGAAGTGCACCATGTGTCACGGCCTGCGCGGTGTGAGTACCTCTGAAACGCCAAGTCTCGCCGGGCAGCAGTCCGCTTCGATCTACAAGCAACTGCGCGATTACCAGACCGGCGCGCGCTCCAGCGCGGTGATGGAGCCCCTGGTGAAGGACCTCAGCGACCAGGACCTCAAGGACCTGGCCATGTTCTACGGTTCACTGCCGAGAGAACCTGCCCGCGACCTGGGCAACGCACCCGACATCGTCGCTTTCGGCTCGCCGACGCGTAACATCGCCGCGTGCGGTTCCTGCCACGGCGGCATGACGAGCAAGCTCGGCGCACCCTGGCTCGACGCACAGCCGCGCGCCTACCTGCGCACACAACTACTCGCTTTCTCGCACGGCACCCGGCGCAACGATACGAGCGCGCAGATGCGTAACGTGGCCGCCAACATGACGCCGCAAGAGATCGAGCAGGCGGTGGAGTATTACGGCTCTGGGCGTTGAGGCGGGAGTCCGGGCCGCAGTGGCTCAGTACGCGTCATAAGTCCTGTACCTCGCCCTGAGCCATTCGGCCCAGCGTGCCGCCCGGGCCATAACGGCCTGGCGATACACCGCGTTGTACCTGGGCGTGCGCGAGTGGTAATCCGCGATGCGGGTCCAGAGATCGCCACGGTCCTTCACGATATGCGTGCGGATGCGCCATGCGGCGAGTTCGTAGGGATAGCAACCGGCGCCGGAGACGTCCTGTTCCGAGATGCCGTATTTCCGTAGTTCGCCCAGGTAGGCCGTGTTGAACTGCATCGCGCCAAGATCGTAGGTGCCGTTATGGTTCTTCACGCGAAGACCGGGTCGGCCGCCTTCCTGTTCGGCCACGGCCAGCATCGCGTTGACCGGAATCCGGTATTTCACGGCAGCCACGATCGAACAGACGATGCGCTCCTGCGCGGGCGCCGCATGCGACGGCGACGCGCTTGCTGCATTCAGAATGACGAATGCCGCAACGGCGAGGCGGCGCCATGTCGCAGAGAGCGTGACCATCGCCGGCTCCTCAGATCCTGAGCTTGAACTCGTTACGCCCCGTACCCGTCTGCAGGCGGAGCACGTTGAGCGTGTAACGCTCGTTCATATAGCCGGTGACTTCGCAGATCTCGCTCACCATGCGTCCGGGGGCCGCGGCGGTCTTCTCGATCACCACGATGAGATTGACGGCGCTGGCGATCATCCAGCCGATGGCCTCCGGCGTGAAGCTCTGCGCCGCCGGGTCTTCGTAGATGTAGTGCGCCAGCTTCTGCAGGCCTTCCTCGGAGGAATTGGCGTGCATGGTGGCGACGCCGCCCGGGTGGCCGGAGTTCCAGCTCTTGAGCATGGTGTACGCCTCGCCGCCGCGCACCTCGCCCACCACGATGCGGTCGGGGCGGAGACGCATGGTGACGCGCAGCAACCGGCGCATATCGGCGTCCTTGCCCGTGCGCAGCAGCGCATGGTTCTGCGCCGTGACCTGCAATTCCATCGTGTCTTCCAGCGCCACGATGCGATCGCGCGGGCACTGTTCGGCGATCTCGTGCAGGATGGCGTTGGTCAGTGTGGTCTTGCCGCTGCCGGTGCCGCCGACGATAAGGATGTTCTTGCGCAAGGCGACCGCTTCGCGAATCGCATCGACCGGGTGCTCGAAGCTGCGCTGCCGCCCAGCCGCCGCCTCGGCCGCCGAGCGTAACGGTGCTGCACCTATCGGCTTGATGATGCCGTTGTCCTTGTAGTCGCCGAGCGAGAACACCGCGGGCGAGCGCTTGCGCAGTGCGAACGTCGGCGCGGTCACCAGCGGCGGAAGCAACCCCGCGATGCGCGAGCCGTCGAGCGGGAATTCTCCCTCGATGATCGACTCGGTAGCTGGGATGGGCGAGGTCTGCAAGCTGCCGGCCAGACGAAGGATGGCCGCGGCCTGGTCCTCGGGAAAGGCCGGATCGACGAGGCACATGCCCGCCTTGTGCGACTCGATCCACAGCTTGCCATCGGGGTTGACGATGACTTCGACCACGTCGGTGTCGTCGAGGGCTTCGAGGATGACGGGTCCACACGCGGCGCGCAGGGCCGCCAGGTCATTTTCGCGCAGGTCCTGCGCAGCGGATGAAACGTTCATGGAAATAATCTCGATAGGAAAGGATGATTTAACCGGCCGGCTGCGAGACGGACTGTTGGATGGTGTTCTCGATGTCGGACACCGCCGTCACCACCAGCACGAGCATGCCGCCCATCAGCAGGATCGACGCCAGCAAGAATCCGCGCGCAGCCGCCTGCACCTTGGCGATGGTCTCGTCGAGCCAATGCCGTGCGAACTTGGCCATCGACTGGTCGAAACCCTGCAGTCGCGACAGCAGGCGCAGGTAGCTGATCGCCTCGCCGTCGGGGAAGTCGTAACCGGTGTCGCGCAGCGCATCGCCGAAGCCGGAGCCCGCCGCGATGTTTTCAAGCGTGGCCTCGATACGGTCGCGCAGCCATCGCGAGCCGGCCCGTTCGAGCAGAAGCTCCAACGCCGATTGCAGCATCATGCCCGAGCGGATCAGCAGGGAAACGTTGAGCATGAAGATGCTGCCGTGGATCGTTCGATAGAGCGACCACGGTGGAAAGCGGTCCACCACGGTTCGTACGGGTCCGCCCAACAAGGGAAGCGAAAGCCCGATACCGACGGCCAGGATCAGGATGAATGCGAGCGCATAGAGGCCCCATTCATTGACGAAGGTGCCCAGTTCGTAGAGGAAATACGCGGCGCCCGACCATGTCTGCGGATTGGAGATGGCCGAGAGCTTCGGCACCAGGCTGCCCGCCACGATATGCAACAGCACGCATAGCATGGCCAGCAGCACCACCGGGTAGATGGAGGCACCGATGATCGCGCCACGGATCTTGGAGCCGGCCTCGATCATGGCGATGGCATCCTGGAACGCGCTGCGCATGTCACCGGATTGCTCGCCGGCGGCGATCACCGCCACCTCGTTCGCGTTCACCCAGGGACGCAGACCTTCGGCCAACGTGCTGCCCTGGCTCACGGCCTCGTAGCAACTGTCGAGAATGATGGCGTACCCGTTCCCCGGCTTCTTGCCTTCCTCGCTGGCGACGTTGTACATCTCGCGCAGCGCGTCGATCAGCATGATGCGGTTTTCCAGCATCATGGTGAGGTGGCCATAGAAGCGTATGCGCTTCTTCGCTCCAAACTGGAACTTGGCCATCTTGTGGTTCAGTCGTTCGAGTGCGCTGCTCATGAGATGGCGTCCGGCAGGTGGAACGAAGCTCCCGTCGAGCGGATGGGGCCGACAATGCGTTCGCCGGCGCGCGGGTCCACGATGCCCTGGTTGATCTTGCGAATGAGCGCATCGGCCTTGCCGATGCCACCGCCTTCCTGGATCCAGTGACGCGTGGCTTCCAGGTGGTGGCCGCGGATGTAGGCCTGCATAAGGCCCGGCGACGTGCGTATCACCTCGGCCACCACGGTTCGGCCGGCGGTTCCCTGCTGCTTGCAGCGCTCGCAGCCGTCGCCTTGCAGGCGCACGCCGTCGAGGTCGCAGTAACGCGTCAGGCGCTTCATCAGGCGTTCGCCCAGCAGTTCCTCATTGCCTTTGAGCGGAATGCTGCACTCGTTGCAGAGGCGCTGCACCAGCGACTGGTTGACGAGGCCGATCACGAGGCTGGAATCGGTGAGCAGCGACTGCATCACGCCTTCGTCTTCCAGGCGCGGCAGAATGGCCAGCGCATCGTTGGCGTGGATGGTGGTCCAGATGAGATGGCCCGTCATCGCGGCACGGAAGGCCATCTTGGCCGTCACGGCATCGCGCACCTCGCCTACCATGATCACATCCGGGTCGAGACGCATCGCATCCGCAATCGCGTTCGCCCATTCCTGTTCTACGCCCGCGCTGCTGCCCCGCTCGCCGCTCACCGGCGACTGGTTCGCGCCTTCGATCTCGTACTCCGGCGGATCTTCCAGCGTGAGCAGGTGGATGCCCGTGTGTTCGGCCATCAGCTTCTGCATCACCACCTTCAGTGTGGTGCTCTTGCCGCTGCCGGTAGGACCGGACAGCAGCACCACGCCGGTGCGATGTTCCATCAGCTCCTCGATGGCCTCGCACTGTTCCGGCAGGTAGCCGAGGTCGGCCAGCTTCGGTGCGGCGCCCGGGCTGTCGGCGTACAGCAGGCGCAGCACCATCATCATGCCGCGGTCCAGGGGCCGGGTATTGATACGCGCACCGGAAAGCCCGCATTCACTCAGAAACTCGTCCTTCATACGCGCGCGCTGCGCCTGCATGGGCTTGAACGTCGGCTCCGCGACGTCGCACATGCTCTGGTAGATCGTGGCGCAGATGCGCAGCCCTTCGTCGGGGCGAAGCTGTTCCACGGGGCGCAGGTAGCCGTCGATGCGGCAACGGATTTCGCAGTAGTCGTGGCGGGCCACGATATGCAGATCGGACGCGCGCATCGCGGTCGCTTCGCGAATCAGGTCCACGATGTAGCGCTGCGCTTCGCTCTCGCTGCCCACCGACTGACGCTGCCGGCCCTTGCCCAGGCGGTAAAGGTCCAGCACATTGCGCATGCCGCAGGTGATCACCTCGCACTCGAAGCCATGCCGGCGCGCGGTCTCGTGGTAGCTGAGCACGTGCGGGTCGAGACGGTGCGAGGACGACACGGCCAGGATGCAACGGCCCGGCTGCCTCGGAATCTCGACCAGGCACATCAACCCCCGGTTGTCTTCCTCGACCTCGAGCGCGCCCTTCTCAGTAGACAGGATGCGCGCGCCATTCAGGACCAACGCGATCAGGTCGGAAAGCGTGTAGTTCATCGCACCGTCCTCCCCGTCAACTGCGGTCTGGCAAGGGTGGCGCGACCATCAGCCCGTTACCCTGCATCCCCGGCAGTGCCGGCATGTCGGCCGTGAGGCCGGCCCTGTATTCGCGGCCGCCCTTGCTGAAGGTGACGGTGCCGGCCGAAATACGGGACACGCGATAGCCGCCCGGTACGCTGTCGCCGACACGGGCGTCCATCACGCTACCGCTGTTCAGGCGGAGCGTGGCGCTCAGCGCCCCACCGCGGCCGTAGATGGCTTTCACGGCAGGCATGCCGATGGCGGACGTACCGCCGGGGGCACCCACCCCTGAGGCCTTGTCCAGATCCGCCTGTGCCTGTGCGCGGGCGGTCTGTGCCTTCAGCAGCATCACTTCGGTCTGCAGCTTCTCGAGCTGCGTGGCCACAGCGTCGTCCATGGGTGCGACCGGAACGGCCGGGGCAGTAGTTGCCGCAGAGGCCGGCGCCGGCGCAGCGGGAAGAGTCTGTGCATGGATCGCGGAGGCGGCCAGCAGGCCCGTCGCGGCAAGCAGCACAACATTAGTCTTTCGCATAAAACACTCCATTGAGCGACCACTGTGGGGCGCTGTCAGAAAAGAGAACTTTCATGGTGGTCACGCGCAGTCCCGGGAACGGCTGTGCGAGCAGCGTGTCCGGCGGCATCGTGGTGGTGAGCGTCCAGTTGTAGGTCTGCCAGTCGGCCGGTGCCCATACTTGCCGCGGCGAACCGGGTACGGAGGGTGGTGGCGGCGGAAGCTGGGCCTGGCCCTTCGTCAGCGACGGCACCTTGAGGCCGAGCGACTGGAAGTGCGAGGTCAGTCCGATCAGGGCTGTGTCCTGTGATTGCAGTGCTTCCTCTTCGCCTGGCGCCGCTTGCAGCGTCAAGCTGACCTGCGCCTGTTCACCCATCTGCGAGACCTGCGGTCCCTGGCCGAAAGCGGCGACGGCGGCAGCCTGGAACACGGCGACCGGCATGCCGTTGTCGCGGCGGTAGTCCACCGTTGCCGAGCCGGCATCGAGTGCGATCGAATCCGCACGCCAACCGGCGAGGGTCAACGGAATGCGATTCATCGCCTGCTTCCACACGGCGAGCTGCAACAACGGACGCGGTTGCGACTTCCACGGATGCGGGGGCGGCACCTGGACCGTTTCATTCGAGCGCGCGGCGAACTGCGCCGCCAACCGGTCGCGATACGCGTGGATCGCCCAGCCCGCCGCGCCGAGGATCACCACACCCGCGGCGATACCGAACAGCAGGTTCTTCTGCTGCCGGGTCATCTCGCCCGTCAGCGATTCCAGCTTGCCGGCCGACTTCAGCGCCGATCGCGGCAGGAGCGATACCAGCGGCGCCTCCGGCCACGGTGTTTCGAACTCCTTCGGGGCGTAGATGGCATCCCACTTTTCGCCCGCGTCTTCCACGAGTTGCACGGTGTCGCGCAACAGCGCTTCCACCTCGCCACGAGTACCGATGATGTCGCGACCGGCCATGATGGCACCCTGCCGTACACCGACCAGCGCGTAGCGGGTATCGGGCAGGCGGAACGCACCGATCCAGTCCGGCTTGTCCACCGCCTTCGCCAGCACGGCGGCCAGCGAATGGAAGCCCGGCTCGCCGATGTCCTTCGGCCCATAGCCGATCTGCGTGGTCGCGCCCGCCATGTGCCGTACGGCCAGGCCGAAGTCGGCGGCCTTGCCCTGGCGTTGCATGGCCGCGCGGCTGATCTTCGGCACGGGCGGCTGCCAGACGAGGCCCGCCACCAGCGCCTTGCCGTACAGTTTCGTTTGGGCGGCTTGCGCCGCCCCCTTGTCGGTCCTGGCCATGGCTCAGCTCGCCACGACCGGCGTGATGAGGATCACGATCACGCTGTGGTTCTTCACCGCCTTGCGGCTACCGCCGAGGAACTGGTTGTTCGGGCTGCCCACACCGGAGCGCTGGCTGTCGTCAGTATTTTGTTCAAAACCCGACAGCGCCAAAGTCTCGCCCGAACGCAGGCGCACCTTCTGCGCGAATGCACGCAGGTCCACGGTAGGCAGCTGGATAGAGGTGGGCGAATCCTTGTCACCCATGGTGACCAGGTCCGCCAGGTCGCTCAGGCTGATGTTGTACTGGAGCAGCAGCTGGTTGTCGGCCATGGCGTATGGCAGCAGCATCATGTTGAAGCCGGTGGTCACCGTGCCGGGCTGGATACCCGTCGACGTACCGACCTGAGCAACCGCGGTGTTGCTGACCGAGGCGATATAAGCCTTCTGCGTGGCCACCTGCATGGGAACCGCCTGAAGGTTGAGCGTGGTCACCGAAGGTTGCGTCACGACGGACACCTTACCCTGCTCGGACAAGGCCTTGATCAGCAGCGACGAGTCCTTGAACGGGCCCTTGAGAATGTGGACGTTGGCCGTGTTGCCTTTCACGTCGGTCGCTGCCGTGCCGATCGAGCCGGCACGGGCGCTGTTGTAGGCGAGGTTCCAGTCCACGCCGTACTGGTCGGTGCGGTCGAACGTGATATTCAGGATCTTTACGTTCAGGACCACCTGCGTGGTCAACAGCTTGTTCTCGTGGTCGATATACGAGGCGATGCGGTCCAGTACGTCAGGGGAATCGGTCACCGTGATCGAAGCCGTGGCCTTCGACAGGGTGAACTTGCTCTGGCCCGGCGTGAGCATGCCGGATACGGCGTTGGACACGTCGTCCATCACCGAGCTGGTGAGCGTGGTCGCCACCGACTGCGCGCTGCCTGCCTGGCCGCTGACGCCGCCACCGCTGCCACCGGCACCGCCGGCACCACCGCCCGGGGACGCACCCGCCGAAGCGCCCGAATCTCCACCGCTGCCGCCACCACCACTCGAGCCGCCACCGATGCCCATCGACGACATCGTGCTCGTCGTGACACTGCTCGACAGCGCGTCCGTGCCCGGAAGCGCATAGATCTGGAAGGTGCGCGTTTCGGTGCGGAAGATATGTACCGCGCCGTTGCGCACACGCCAGTGCAGGTCAAGCTGCGCGCCCACGGAATCGAGCAAGCCGACGAGGGAACCCTGCCAGTTGAGCGACACCCGCGGTTCTTCCGGCGCATTGTTTGCACTCGCTTGCGGCGGCCCGAGGATCACGGTGTGTCCGGCGACGTTGTCATCGCCACCCTTGCCCGAAGCTTGCGGCACGTGCAATGCATCGGCGCTCACATGCACCGGAATCTTGCAGATGCGCGACACCTTGTCGGCGAACTGGCTTAGCGTGACCGGGCTGGCCTCGAACATCGTGAGGTCGCAGGAGACCGTTTCCGGCGCCGCGGACAGCGGTTGCGATTCCTTGGCTACCCAGTAGCCATGCTCGTGCACGCGCACCGTGGGAGCCTGTATGGCACGCATGGTGGCAACCTGCGCACCCGCGAGGGACATGTCCTGGTCGTTCGTGCGCTCGGCACTGCGCAGGGCGGAGGTGGCGCAGCCGCTGAGCGCGACGGCGATGGAAGCGGCCATGGTGAGCCGGACGAGCGTACGAATCGTGGTCATGGTCATTCTCCCCGTGCCTGCACGTGCACGAGCTTCTGTTCCTTGTAGATGTCCACCGACAGCGGGCGATCGGCCGCGGCATACGCGTCGAACAAGCCGGTGATGGCGTTGATGAAGTCACCGTCCATGCGCAGGCTTGCGCGAACGGGGTAGTCGAAGCCTGCGTCCCAGACGACTTCGTAGCCGGCACGGGAAGCCCAGGTCTTGGCGACCTGGCGCAGACTCTGGCCGGGTACGGCCTGCCAGACGCTCGCGGGATGCGCGGCCGTCGTCGGGGCCGTCGGCGGCTCGGTGGGATCGTTGGTCGAGGTAGCTGCGCAGGCGCAGGCGCTCATCGCACAGGCCACCGCCGCCAGGGCGTAAATCATCGGGTTTTTCATCGTCGTGGGTTCCTTTGGGGATTCTTCGGGCCGTCGAAGCCTGGCCCGCCGCACGCATGCGGCAGGTTGGGTACGTCGGCGGTGGTCGATCAGAGGATCTTCAGCAATGCGCCGTCGGGCACCGTGCTCTGAACCGAGGAGGGCAACGTTCGTCCGCGAAGGGGTATGCCGTCGGCGCCGAGCAGGTTGCTGCCCCGCTTGAAGCCAAGTTGATCGGGTGCGGACGTCCATGTCAGCAAGTCGCGATAAACGCTCCTCAGCAAGGTACCCTCGCTAAGATCGTTGCGGTAAACGTAGAACTGTCCGCTGTCGGCGATCGCGCCCCAGCTACAGTTGACGACACCGCGGTCGCACCACCCGGCGGTGCCGGCCCAGTCCATGTGCACATCGCGCAGCGCACTGTTCATATGCGCACTGTCGATCGCTCCGGACAACGCAGGGTTCGCCGCAATCATCGACGCACCGGCAGCGTCGTAGCTGCGAAAGAGCGACGCGGCGCCTTCACTTTCACGAACGTTCTGGATGTGTTGCTCATTCGACGACACACCGGTGACGATGTGCATGAAATACAAGGCGATGACGAGGACGATAGCTAGGGGCCACATGGCCGTTCTCCTGGGTTCGGCTCAGTACGTGTATGCGAAGTTGATGCCCGTCGAGTTGAGCGTTGTGATGTTGTAACGCGCGTGCGGACGGGCCATGAAGCTGGTGCTGCAGGTATCCATGCGAAGGAAACCGGATGAATAGGATGTGTTATGCATGCCGACCTGCTGAAGGGCGATCGGCCAGGCGCCATCGGGCGTGTTGCCTGACGAATTGGCCTCATAGACAAAGATCGCGCACCGTGCGTGCCACTTGTCCGAAACTCCGCCCGTAGCGGCGGTGACGAAGATCGGCACGTCCAGCGGGTTCTCCATCGGCTGGGTATTTCCCTTCGTCTGTCCGAAGCTGGAGTCCCCTCCGCTCGAGCCATACCACGCCATGCCGCCGCCGTACGGATGATCGAACTGCTTCTGGGTCAAGACGCTGTTCCACACGAGGCCTGCGCCATCGTCCTTACAGATCATGACGTCGCCGTCGCGGTCCATGCCGACGTGGCCGAGGTTTGGGCAGGTCGCGCCTGCGACCTTGTCGTGCTTGCCGATGAACAGATCGTTTCCGGCGACCACATCGTTCGTCGCCTCGACGTCGGTATCGGAAAGAACACCGGCCTCCGCATGCACGCTCTTCGCGAGCACTGCGCCAGTACCCCCGGCGCCGTCGCTCACGATAAACGTGCCAGGCCTGCCGGGCATGCCCGCGGGTGTCGCCACGATGTCACCGGTCGTGCTCTGGGTAATGTACGAATGCGTACCGCCACCGAACTCCACGCGATTCACGCCGCTGATCACACCGGTACCCTGCATCGCCATGGTGTCCACCTTGTTGAGTTCGTGGCTGTTCATGTCGATGTCGGTCTCCATGCGGTTCCACTCCGGATGACCGGCAGTGGCCTTGCGATGGAGCAGGTCGCCGGCGAGCGTGCCCGGGCCGTAGGTGGAGGTATCGCGCATGAAGGGCGCATAGAAGATCTGGCCGATGGCAGTGGGCGCGGTGCCGAAGAAACCGCCCATGCTGGCCTGATCGGCGATCTCTCCGTAGCTGCCCCAGTACTTCGCGCCGGCGCCTGGATTGCGGCTGTCGTGATCCAGGTACAGGCCACCCGCACCGATGATCTGCGCCACCTTCATGGAGTGGGTCGCCACATCAGGTTGAGTGGCACCAGCCACAGGTACCGTATAAATCAGTGCGTCCACGCGCTTCTTGCCACCGGGCATGGTCACGACGCGGAGGGCGCCGTCATAACGCGTGCCGAATGGGTTGACCGTGTTCTGATCGATGCCCGCGGGAAGGTAAGGCTTGACGTCTACCCAGTTGATCGATGCAGTGCCCGCGCCCCCGGTCAGCGATGCGTAATTATCGTCTACGTAGTGCGACACGGCGTCGCCCAGTCGCTTCATCTGTCCAGCCACGGTTTCGTTCGCCACCTGGTCATCGTGCCGCGCCAGGAACACGGCGCCGACAGCGAGCATTGAGGTGAGCACGATGAGCGCGACGATCACCTCAACCAGGGTGAAGCCTCGTGCAGATCGTCCATAAGTTGTATTCATGCACTGCATAGTCATGTCTCATGTGTAGAGCGCCACCAGGACGGCGCCGAGGGCGAGGCCGGGTCCGAATGGCATGGGCGACGTGTGACGCAGACGCGGGCAGGAGCGTGCACCCAGCATGGCTGCGGATGTAACGACGATGGCGATGAGCACCGTCGGCACGATGCACGCGAAGCCGAGCCACGCGCCCACGGCTGCCAGCAACTTCGCATCGCCAAAGCCGAGGGCTTCACGGCCGGCCAGCCGTTTCGCCACCAGCGCCACGGCCCACAGGAATAGCAGTCCCATCGCCGCACCGACGGCCGCGGCCGGGAAGGCCACCAGGCCCGGGCCCGCATTGAATGCCAAACCTGCTGCCAGCAGCGGAAGCGTGATGACGTCCGGCAGCAACATGTGGTCCAGGTCGATGGCCGCCAGGACGACGAGGCAGGCGAACAGCGCCCCCAGCCCGACGGTCGTGTAGCTCAGGCCCTTCGCGGCAGCGAGGTAACCGAAAAGCAGCGCTACCGATCCTTCGACGATGGGGTAACGCAGGGAAATCCGCGCATGACACCGACGACAACGCCCCCGAAGTAACACGTAGCTGAGCAGCGGAATGTTGTCGCGTGCTGCGATAGCGGTGCGGCACGCATTGCACCGCGATCGCGAGAAACAGAGCCCTTCGGTAACCGTTTCATCGGCAGCGCGGGCAAACAGCAGCGGCGGAAGCCGATGGATGACCACGTTTAGGAAGCTTCCCACGCACAGACCCACGAACCCTGCGAAGGCGGTGGTCCACCATGGCGATGTCGTCGGGCTGGAGATCATGGAAAGGCTCTTCGTAAAGGACCCGGGAGCGGCGCGGACATGACTGCCCGCGCCGTCGGTCCGCGGGATCAGTTGGCGGAGGTGAAGGTGATGGCGTTGGCCGTGGGGTCGGTGCAGCCGGCCTGGATGTCGGACAGCGACGAGGTCGGAGTGAGCGTCTTGCCGCCTGCCTCGACCTTCGACCAACCGGCATTGGCGAGCTTCTGCACCAACTGCATGCAGGCGTCGTCCGGAACGTTCGCGTACTCGATGGTGTATTCCTGGTGAGTCGTCGTCTCACCGATGGTCACGTCGCCGTTCCAGCTGTTCTTGACCACGCCAGCGCTGGTCTGCGACATGTTGGCGGGCACGGCCTTGTACTGGACTGCGAGCTTCGTATCGAGGCCCGTGTAGCCATTCGCACCGTTCTTCAGCGACCGCAGGTTGGCCGCCATCTGGGTGATGTTCGCCGCTTCGGTCGATATTTCCGACGTACGGAACAGCTTGCCGATGCCGGCGGCCGCCGCGGCCAGGATCACGATACCCACGATCATCACGACGAGGGCCTCGATCAGGGTGAAACCCTTCTGGCTGTCGAAGCGACGCTTTGACTTGTTGATTTCCACTTTGCAGACTCCATTGATTGGTTGATTGATTGCCTCAGTAAGACCAAAGCAGTTGAATTACATCCGGTCGCGGGCGCCGATACGATTCGATTTGTCTCATGATTGAGATCGAAACCCGGCGTGTGGACTTTTCCTTCCGTTGCCTGGCCGACGGCCGTGGCAGCAGTTCGCCAGGTGTGTTCATGTGTGGCGCACTGTCGTTCTGACACCGCGGCGAACGCGGCGGACTTCAGGGATAATCGATCAGCATCTTTATCTGTGCCGTTCCACTATCCGTCGGCGTGAGCGGTGCGGTGCCTGTTTTCTTCAGCGTCGCGGTGAACGTATGGCTGATGCTGCTATTGACCGGCCAGGTGCGGGTGTTGCCGGGCGCCACGATGGTGCCGTTGTCATCCTGGATATACAGACCGAGGTGCTCGTCGGATGTTTCGAACAGGGTAGGGTCTTCCATGTTTGGAACGGCGCTGAAGCTGACTTTCACGCTCTCCGCGTTGCAGCCGTTCGCCGCAATGTTGAAGGGCTTCGTCACTGGCTGTGTCTCGAGACCGAGGATATTTATGTCACCGAACGACACATCCGTGTCGGAAGGCGACCAATCGCAGGTAACTGGCACGAATGTCACCGGTTGCATCTTGAGCGGCCCTGACGACAGGGGCACGGTGGTGCCACCGTAGGTGGCCGTACCGCTTATTGTGATCCCGATATCTGCGCTGGATGGGAAGTCGACGGGCGGGGACAGGGCGTGACTGGATACAAGGATCGCGCGGGTGTTGAAGACCATGCTGCCGCCTGCATTGATGCGGGGTGCGGTAAACGTCAACGATTGATTGTTCAGCCACTGCCAGCCGCCCGATCGGCCTTGACTGCTCGCCTCGATGGCGATCGCTACCAGATAGTCGGGGTTTCCGATGTCGAACGTGATGGCAGGCGAATTTCCGATCAGCGTAAGCCCATCCGGCGTGCCGTTTATCGCCAGTTGCAACGTTCCTGTGTCTTCCCCGCCTTCAGAGCACGATTGAAATCCTCCGGTCACGACGGTGGATCCGTTGCCGCTACGCAGCCAATTCAAGTTGACGAGATTCGGCGTGATGACCTCTCTCGCGCCGAAGCTTCGACGGGAGCTCGTGATCGACGTGCCGGTATCCGAGCCCTTCGAGGACGGCGCCGCGTCGCACGTCGTCGCCGCTGTTGCGTGCGACGACGCGAAAGCGCACGCCAGCAGGAATAGCGAGGCGAAGATTCGAAGAGTAATGCATGTGTTGCGCATGGTGATGGGCTCCCGCGGCGAATCGCCGTTTCCTGGATGGGAGCCATCTTGACGAAGCAGGCGCTTCCTTCCGATGGGATTTGTCTCGCAGTGTCGAACTGCATCAGGTACGCCTGAGACAAATCCCGTGGAGGATCGCTCGGGTTTCCCGGACCATCGCTCATCTCCTATGAAACCCGAACCGTTCCATTGCCGGGTTGCCTGTGCGAATCAAGCTCTTGTAGCCTGCAGCGATACATCGAACAGGGGGTGTCCATGAGTTCGGGAACCATGTCGTCCTGGGTGAGGGCCCCCGCTCTGCGCGTCATCGTGCCTTGCCTGGTTGCCCTCTTCCTCGCCTTGGCGACGCCGCTTCTGCACGCAACGCCCGTCGAATCCGACCCGCACGCGGAAGCGTTCGACGAACGTTTCGATCTCAAGATCCCGCTGACGGACGACGAGAAGGCGTACCTGGCCTCGCTGCCGACGTTGCGCCTGGGGATCGCGCCCGACTGGCAGCCGTTCGCCTTCGTCGACGCCGATGGTCATCCGAGCGGTATCTCCGGTGACTATCTGCGCTACATCACCACCTCGCTCGGCCTGAAGGTGGAGCGCGTGCCGAGTGCCACGTGGCCGGAGACCCTCAAGCTCGCCAACCAGGGCCGGGTGGACTTGCTCGCGTCGGTCACTCAGAACACCGCATTGGGATCCGGGTTCCTCCTGAGCCGTCAGTACAACGAATATCCTTCGGTGATCGTCACGCGGCAGGAAGCGCCCTACGTAGACGGTATCGGCAACCTCACTGGGTCGCGCGTGGCGGTGATCGAAGGCAGCGACGTCGGTTTCGAGCCGGAAACGCAGAACGTGCAGTTCATTACCGCGACATCCGCCGAGGATGGCCTCGCGCGCGTGGCACACGGTTCCGTTTACGCGTACATCGGCAACCTCGGCGTGGTGGAAACCCTTATTCGCAGGAACTACCCCGGGGTGCTGCGGGTCGCTGCGCCCACCGGGTACAGCGAGTCGCTGCATTTTGCCGTCTCGTCCCAATACGCCGATCTGCTGCCGCTTATCGATCGTGTGCTCCAGGCCGTGTCGCAGGACGACCACGAGCGAATTCAGAACACCTGGCTCTCCACCCGCGTGCAGTACAAGCTGCCGGCGCGTACGCTCTGGCACGTGATCGTGCCGGTGGCGATCGTCACCTTGGCATTCATCGCGGTGCTGGGCGTCATCATCTTCTTCCTGCGGCGCGAAGTGCGGCAGCGGCGCTGGACGGAGCGCGAGCTGCGCTACCAATGGCAGTTCCAGCAGATGCTGATGAACACGGTGCCCATTCCGATCTTCGTCAAGGACCTGGACAACCGCTATGTGGCGATCAATCCGGCCTACGAGGAAACGGTGGGCGTCCGTGCCGTGGACCTCCTGGGCAAGACCAGCCTGCAGGCCTCCCATGTGGCAAAGGAAGGCGCGGACCGATTCAACCAGCTCAGCGAGCAGGTGATCGCCACCGGCGAACCGGCCCATGGCTCGTTGCAATACGTGTCGAGCCGCGGCGAGACGCGCGACGCCATGTACTGGCTTCGCCTTTGCTACGCCGACGACAAGACACCTCGTGCCGTGCTC
This sequence comes from Luteibacter jiangsuensis, assembly GCF_011742555.1. Lineage (GTDB taxonomy): Bacteria > Pseudomonadota > Gammaproteobacteria > Xanthomonadales > Rhodanobacteraceae > Luteibacter > Luteibacter jiangsuensis. Next base: position 116,627 of record NZ_JAAQQR010000003.1, on the reverse strand, counting down.
GGCGCCTCCATCGACCTCACCGAGCTGCGCAACATCGAGCGGCGCGAGATGGAGCTCAAGCTCCAGCTCGAGGAATTGACCAAGATGTTGCCGGCTGTGACCTTCCAGCTGCGCTTCACGCCACACTGGGGCTTCACGCCGATCTTCGTGAGCGAGCACGCACGCGCATTGGTGGGCCTATCGCCGGAGCAACTGGTGGAAGAGCCACGGCTTTTCCTCGAAAGGGTGCCACCGGCCGACTGGCGCCGTGTGGAACGCGCGCTGCTCGAAGCCGTGCGCGGCCAGAGCATGCGCGAGCTGGAGTTTCCGCTGCGCCGAGCCGACGGCGACGAGGCGTGGGTGCGACTGGAAGCGGTGTCGCGGCCCGATACCGGATCGGCGCACATCCTCAGCGGTTACCTCATCGATGTGACCTACGCGAAGCGACAGGCCGAATCGCTCGCCGCCGCCAAGCATGCGGCGGAAGAAGCCTCGCGAGTGAAGGACACCTTCCTCGCCACGATGAGCCATGAGATACGCACACCGATGAGCGGCATGATCGGGGTGCTCGACCTCATGAACCGCTCGGCGCTGTCAGCCGACCAGCAGCACCTGCTCGACATGGCGCGCGGTTCGGCCGGTACGCTGATGCGCATCCTCAACGATATTCTCGATTTTTCCAAGAACCAGCGCGGCGATCTTGCGCTGGAGGCTATCCCCTTCGCCATGCGCGAGCTGGTGGACGAAGTGTCCGGGCTCTTCGCGCCCGAGATGCATCGCAAAGGCCTGCGTTTCGACGTGGAGGTACGCTCCGAGGTGGCCATGCGCCACGTGGGCGACCAGCACCGCGTAAGCCAGGTGCTGCTGAACCTCGTGAGCAACGCACTCAAGTTCACCGAGAGCGGTGGGGTGTCGATCGCGGTGGAAGGGGACGAGACAAAGGGCGGCTCCCAGCGCCTGCGCCTGAAGGTGCGCGACACCGGGATCGGCATTGCCCAGGAAGACCAGGACCACCTCTTCGTGCCCTTCAGCCAAGCCGACGCGTCGACCTCGCGCCGCTTCGGCGGTACGGGTCTGGGGCTGGCCATCTGCCGCCAGCTTGCCGAGGCGATGGACGGCACGGTGACGTTGCACAGCCGCCCCGGCGAAGGCACCGAGGTCGTGGTGGAGATCGCACTGCCGGTGATCCGCGATACCACGCGGTCGAAGCGGGCACGGGAGGCATGGCTTTCCATCGGCGATCAGGCGGCCCAGCGCGCCCTGGCCGAGTACCTGAAAGCGCTGAACGTGCGCATCGTTACGTCGGCGGATCTCGTGAAGGCCAGCGAGGAGCCCCTGTTGGTGTTCCGCGAAACGCGGCTCGCACTACCGCTCATCGAACGCCCGCTCGTCGTGTTCGAGGTAAGCCGGGATGTGGAAGCGCCGATGCTCGGCATGCAGGGTGGGGACCACCGTTTGAGCATCAACCCGCTACGCTGGGCCGAGATCGTGGCCGCCTTGCGCGTGGCCGACGCTGAGGATTCGGACGGCCCCGCGCTTGACAGCCTTTCGTCGGACGTGAATGACGGCGCCAAGGGTATGGCGTTCCCCGGCCGGGTACTCGTGGTGGAAGACCAACCGATCAACCAGGAACTGCTGCTGCGACAATTGGCGGCGTTGCACGTGACGGACTGCGAGCTTGCCGGAAATGGGCAGGAAGCGTTGAAGGCGCTCGACAAGGGCCACTTCCCTCTGGTGATCACCGACTGCGCCATGCCGGTGATGGACGGCGTGGAATTGATCCGCCGCATCCGGGCTCGCGAAGCCGGGGGCGCCCCGCGTGCTTACCTCGTAGCGCTCACGGCCAACGCCACCGATACGCAGAAGACCGAATGCATGGAGGCGGGTGTCGACGAAGTGCTGATCAAGCCGGTCGAACTCGAGCAGCTGTCCTCCCTGCTCAAGCGAGCCGTGGGTCCGGGTTCGGACAAAGCTCAGAGCACGCCGTCCACGACCGACGCGCCGCCGGTGCACATACCACCGGGCATTCCTGCCGAGCAGATGCCGGCGCTATTGGCGCGCCTGCGAGAGGGCTTCGTAGATGACATGCGCAAGCTCCGCGAGACCTACGCGCACGACAACCTGACGGATGCAGCCGCCGCGGCACACCGCATTCTCGGCGCGGCGCGATGGTTCAAGCTCGAAAGCATTATCGACGCCGCGGAAGGCTTCGAGGATGCCGCGAGCGAGGAACGCGGTCACGAAGAAGCCCTGGCGGAACTCGAAGCCGCCGTGAATGCGTTCCTCAAGGGTTAGCCCTTGAGATCCACCTGTCGGCAATAGTCGAGTAGTTCCTGGTTGGTGTTCAGGCCGAGCTTGGCCTGGGCACTGCGCTTGTGCCGGCTGATGGTCTTGCGCGAGCGGTTGAGCCGTTCCGATATCTGCTGTGAGGTGAGCCCGTCGTACGCAAACAGGCGCAGCACTTCGATTTCCGCATCGGTTAGCTTCGGGGTGTCCTTGCCCTTCATGGCCACCTCGTTCTCGAGGAGAAGCGTGCGCAGGTTGCGACTCACGAATTCGCGGCCCTTGGAGGCCGCTTGGAGGGCCAGTCCCAGCTCTCCGACGTCGCCTTCCTTTTCGACCAGACCGGCTACACCCTGGCGCATCAGCGATGCGAGCAAACCCGCGTTGCGCAAGGCCGTGATGACGACCACTGGAATGTCGGGGTAGAGCCTGCGCAACCGCTCGATCAGCGAGAGACCGTCGCGGCCCTGATCGTCGGGCATCGAGAAGTCGGTGACGATGATGTCGCATCTGGACTGGCGCAGGAGTTCCAGCAACTCATTCGCGGAACCGGCCTCGCCTATCACCTTCGCGGCGCCCTGCGCCTCAAGGGCCATGCGCACTCCATAGCGGATGATTGGATGATCGTCCGCGAGAAAGACTTTCGGTACGGCGTACTCGTTCATCATCGCCCTCTGCCTTGAGCTCCCATATCCGGCCCAAGGATATTGAGATTCTTCGACCGCTGTCACCAAGGCAAAAAAAGGGCCGCCTGTGAAGGCGGCCCCATGCCAGGTTAGGCCAGCGGACAGGGGGTATCTGTCCAGGGCTGCACCGGGGGGGGGATACCCGGTAGCGCTGTGCCGGCTTCCCGCCGGTACGGGTAACGCGCATGGCGGACCTGACATGTGCAGGAGACCACCCCTGGCTGGCGCGAGGCAAGAAATCGCGAGAATGATGAGACTTGTCTCACTTGTTCTCGTCGGTGTGCTGGAACGATTTCACGGAACCGTCACGCGCATCGACCGTGCACGTGAAGCGGAACGACGTCCAGCCGTCCTTGTGTCGCACCTGTCCATGCCCCGCAATGGAACCACCGTCCTTCAATTCGAGAGACTTCTCGCCGTCGTCGCCCAGCACCATGCGGTCGGCGGTAGGGTCCATTTTCTTCCACTGCTTGAGCGCAAACGGCGAGCAAAGCGTCTCCGCCACCTGTTTGGCCGGCGACCAATCATGTGCCAGTGCGCGCTCTTCCGGGTGCCGAAGCTTGGCGATGGACGCCTCCACCCGCTTCTTTACCGCGGGTGGCAACGCGTCGGCAGACGTTGCCTGGTCGGCAAAACAGGGCATGGCGAAGGCGATGGTCATGCCAAGCAGGACACCAAACCGATTCATGTGAAGCATGTGGATCTCCTTTGCCGGTGTGGCACAAACATGAGACATGTCGCCCGGCGAATGCAAGCAGCGCTCGTTACGATGGGCTCATGCAACCCACGGACGTCGACTCGCCAAGCAGAGGACACATGTCGAACCATCCCGACAGCGCGAGCGACCCCGACGGTGCCGAACGGCGCCAGGACGTGTATTGTCTGCTGGAACGCATTCGACGGCTCGATAGTGCTTCGACATCCCTGGAACTCGCCCGCGAGTGCGCCATGACGCACCTGCGCGCGATGAACATCATCAGTCGCCTCAAGCAGCGCGGTGTCATCCGTGCATCTCTGATCTACCAGCCAGGATTCGACATGGAGGTGTATTACCTGGTGAGCGGCTGTGCCGGGCATCTGCCGCCTTCCATGCGAAGAGGATGAGACAAGTCCCGGCGATCGCGGCGGCGCCCCTCCCTACGCTAAGGCCAACCAAATACGGCTGGCCCGCATGTCCACCGATCATCCCTTTGAACTGTCAGGCACGCCCATCGCTTACTTCCAGCCGCAGCAGCGCCTGGACGGCACGGTGGACGGCGCGGAAGCACTCGCCCGCTGGGAACGTCCCAACGGCGACTTGCTCACGCCGGACCAGTTCCTGCCGCGAGTAGGCAGGGAGCGCGGCGCAGCGACGCTTACCCGTCGCATGTGCGTGCGTGCCCTGGCCCTGATTGCGTGGCAGACGGCGGTCGGCCGCCCCCTCAATGTTTCGGTCAATGCGCCGCCCGACGTGATTGCCGACCCGGGCTTCGTCGCCTGGCTCACGCACGAGCTCGCCGGCACCGCCGGCGATGGAAGTCTCACCCTGGAACTGCTCGAAACGCCGTACCACGGCTCCGAACGCCGATTGGTGCGGGCACTCGAACGCCTGCGCGAGGCCGGGGTACGCATCGCTATCGACGATTTCGGCACACAGGCTTCGACCATGCGCCGCGTGCGCCGCCTGCCCATCGACGAATGGAAGATCGCACGCGAACTGGTGCACGGCGTGTCGCAGTGCGGCACCCGCGCGCGCCGACTTGCGCGGCTGATGCACGTCGGTCAGCGTCTCGGTCTCAGAACGGTGCTGGAAGGCGTGGAAGCACCCGACGATCTGGCCTGGGCTCACGCCTGCTGCCCTGCGAACACCGTGATCCAGGGATTTGCCGTGGCACGGCCGATGAGCTTCTCCGACACGCGCCGCTGGATCGCCGGGCGCCGCATCCACTGATTTCACTGCCTGGAGGCACCCCATGCGCCGCCTTGCCGACCTCTTGCCGCTCATCGCTCTTGCGCTCGCTTTCTTTCTCGTTTTTGCCTGCATGATGGAACAACAGTTCGAAGTGCGGCACAGCCACTGCGCAGGCTATGAGCGTTCCACGGCACATCTGGAACGGCTGCCGGAGAGCTGCAAGATCACGCTTCCACCGCCGGGGCCGCTCGAAGCGACCTCATTGCGCTAAGCGACGACGCACGCTGTGGCGATAGCCGTAAGCGAAGTAGATCGCCTGCCCGATCGCCGCCCAGGCGATCATCAGTTGCCAGTGCGACTCGAAGGCCTGCCAGAAGAGATAGAGGCAGGCCGCAGCTCCGCCTACTGATGTGACCCACACGCACGGCACACGAAAGCCGCGTTCCAACGAGGGCTTCGTGTAGCGCAGTACCAGCACGCCGATGCAGACCGTGGCAAACGCCAACAGTGTGCCCATCGACACGAGTTCCGACAACATACCGATAGGGAACAGCGCCGCGATCGCCGCCGCCACCACGCCCACTGCTGCCGTGCCGGTGGAGGGCGTACCGAAACGCACGTGCACGTGGCCGAGGCGGCGGGGCAAGAGCCCGTCCTTCGCCATGGCCAGCAGGACGCGCGGCAAGCCGAGCAGAAGCACGAGAATCACCGAGGCCAGACCGCAGATGGCGCCCACGACGACAATGTCCTCCAGCCAGGCAAGACTGGGATGGAGGGACAGCGCCGTGGCAACGGGTTCGGCCGTGTTCAGCAGGCGAAAAGGCGCAATGCCCGTGAGTACCAGCGATACAACGATGTACAGCACGGTGCAGATCGCGAGTGAACCGAGGATGCCGATGGGCATGTCGCGCTGCGGGTTCCGCGCCTCGCCCGCGGCCGTCGAGACCGCGTCGAATCCGATATACGACATGAAGACGATGGTGGCGCCGCGGAACACCCCGCCCCATCCGAAGTGTCCCGCGCCCTCCGACGGAGGGATGAATGGATGCCAGTTGGCGATATTGATGGCTTTCGCGGCGAATACGACGAACAAGGCAATAACGGTAACCTTCAGCGCCACGATGACCGCATTGGCGAATGCCGAGCGCGTGATGCCGCGGTAGCAAAGCGAGGACAGCAGGCCGATGATGATCGCCGCCGGCAGGTTGACCACCGCGCCGGTCATGTGGAATTGACCGCCCACTATATCGATGGGTGCTTCTGCCAGGACGCCCGGAAGCTGCAGGTTCACACCAAGCGAGCGGCCGATCATGCGAAGGGCGTCGTTGAAATACCCCGACCAGCCCGCTGCCACGGCGGAGGCGGCGAAGAGGTATTCGAGCACCAGGTTCCATCCGACGAACCAGGCCGTGTATTCGCCAAGCGTGGCATACGCGTAGGAATAGGCACTGCCCGAGACGGGAAGCACCGCAGCGAACTCTGCGTAGCACAGCGCGGCAAGAGCGCAAGCGATACCCGCGATGACGAAGCTGATGACCAGGGCCGGCCCTGCGTGCACGGCTGCCGCCTGGCCGGTGACCACGAAGATGCCGGCGCCGATGACGGCGCCCACCCCGAGCGTCACGAGATGGCGTGCCGTGAGCACGCGCCGTAGCTGGCCTTCTTCAGGCCCTGCGGTTGCGTCGGTGGCACGTGCCGGTATGGCCTCGGACATTGTGTTGGTCTTCCGACGCAGGATTACTTGTAAGTCAGCTGGAAATCGATGGCGGTCTGCACATCGCCGGGGCCGACGCTGCCGGCCCCGGTTCGCGCATAGCCGGCGACGAGGTTGAACGTGGCACCCGCGGCGCCTCCCGTACCGGCTACCGGCTTCACGATGGTCGGCTGGCCGCCGTTTCCGTTCGCGGCGACACGCGTCCCGGTGTCCTTGTCCTGCAGATACACGCCGACGCCGGTGGCGGGGCTGGCCGCTGTGTTCTTGAACAGTGTGGGCGTCGATGCATCGGAGGTGCCCGCGAAGGCCACCTCGATACTGGCGGCGTTCTGGCACTGGTCGACAATGACGGAAGCCGTATTGCTGGCGCTCACCATCTGGTCGACGTGCGCCGCACGCAAGTCGTTGGCTTCCACCCGTGGCAAGGTCATGGTGGTCTGTGAGGTTCTGAAATCGCAGGTGGGCGCAATGACGTTGGTGGTGAACGTCCATGTGCCGCTGAGCAGCGGTTGGGCCTGCGTCGCCCGGGCCGGCGTGGCGGCTGACGCGGCGAGCGCAATGATTGCCGCAGCAAACACGGTTGGCTTCATCCAGTTCATGACCTTTCCCCGTTCACAGATAGCTGACCTTGACGGTCAGCGTCGTCGACGCAGCGCTTTCTGCTGTCAATGGTTGTGCACCAGCGTGAACGGCACGGGCACTGAAGTAGTACCACTGGTTCTGCATTTGGCTCTGCCAGTTGACAGGCGTGAGGGGAACGTTGGGTTTTACCCGCTCGCCGCTGCCGTTCTGTCCCACGTGCATCTCGAGCGCGAGGGCATCCTGAGTCCCCAGGCGGAAGTCGTCCGCATTCGCGGGTGAAGGTGCGCCGTCGAACTCGAACTGCAACTGGCCAATGCGGCCGTCGCACGTCTGCAGAAACACTCTTGCGTCGGCCCACGCCCCGGCAGCCCCTTGTGCCATCGAAGCAGGGACATCGGCCAGAACGACGGTCTGGGAGTCCAGCTTGACGATGTTGCACGTCGGCGGCACAAGCTTGAACGAGAACTTGAAATCGACCTCGGTCGGCGCATCGGCTCGAGCCTGCCCACTCACACCTGAGAGTGCGAGACAGCAGAGCAGCGGTACGGCCTTGAAGAGCGTCTTCATATCGGTATGCCTCGGTAGTGCCGCTATGGTCTCAATCCGCCTGGGCGACCGGAGCGGGATTTGTCTGGGAAGCCGCGGCCTTCGGCGCGACGCACGTGCCTGAGGCCTGGGCATAGGCGTCGCCACTGTCCGGCGCGATGCTGTATTCCAGCGAGCAGGCGTCGGTGGGCGCACTGCCCCAGCGCACGTCGAGTTGGCCAGCGTCGGGCACGCCGCGCACGAGCACCTGGCTGCCCTGACCCACGGCACCCACCGACTGGCCGCTTGCGTCGGTAACGTCGGCACCGAAGGGCAGAGGCGCGCCGTTCGGCTGCGTTGCATCGATGATGGCGCTGCGCCCGGTTACCGTCTTGTATTCGAGGCGGACCACCGAGCCAGCGCGTGGCGCGACGATCTGGCTGGTCTGCTTCAGTTCTGCCGAGAGCGACATACCGCTCGGATCGAGGTTCACCGTGTTGTTGCGATACGGCGTGAGGTACGGCACCACCGCGTAACCGTGACGATCCACCCGGACGTTGGAACCCTGCTCGACCTTCGCACCGGCAGCGCCCGGCGCATGGATAATGGCCACGGCTTCGCCCAGCGACTGCGATAGAGTGATACCACCCGAATGGGCCAAGAGGCCACCGGAGGCATTCAAGCCGAACTGCGTGGCGCCGCTTCCCGTCGATGCGTTCGCCATCACCATGCCCTTGCTGCCTGTGTAGCCGGCGTAGGCCCGGGCGCTGTTGCTACGGCTGTCCCGGCCGCGAGCCTGGCTGACGGCGACACCGTAATTGATGGCGCGAGCGGCGCCGGCGGTGCCGGTAAGCTGGGCCTGGGCATTCGCCAGACCGTTCGTGTTTCGGGTGTAGCTGGTGGAGAGGATCGGCGCACTGCCCATGGAACCCAGCGGCATGCTCACGTTGAACATGATTTGCGTGTCCATCGGATGGCGCGGCATCGCGGTGAGCGGCGGCGGACCCGGCAGGCGGCCGAACGCAGCGGTATCGCGCGTGACCCGGGTGCGCTGCAGCGTCACGCCGTAGCTCACCGAGCGGATCTGCGCACTGTAGCCCGCGCTGAAGGTCACTTGCGAATCGCCGTGCCAGTACTGCGTGGAGGAACCCTGGAGATACAGTGAACCGCGCTCGCCAATACGCTGGCTGAGGCTCACGCGGAATTCGTTGCGTTCATGCGCGGGCTGGAACGTATCGCTGCCAGCGCCATGCGCCCAATTGCCGCGCAGTGTCACCGCATCGCTGAGCGAGTGGTAACCACTGCTCGAATACCGGTAGGCGGCGAGCGACAGGTTGGTACCCAGATCATTGAGGCCCTTGGAATAGGCCAGTCGAATGCTGTGGCCCTGCTCCGTCGGGCCGCCAGGCAGGTGCAGGTGCGCCACCGTCACGTCGGCATTGAAGGCGCCGAGGTGCGTATTCAGCGCAGCGCCGGCCACGGCCGCCGCATAGCCGGAGGCACCCGTGAGGCCCGCGTAGGCCGTCAGGCGATTGGACAGGCCGCGCTGGAGCGTGGCCTGGAACATCGGCACGCGTCGGTGCAGGTTCGTGAGGTTCGCGGTACCCGCCGCAAGGCTGAAGCGCTGGGTGCCAGGCGTAAGCATGCCCGGCGCCACCGAGTACGGCACCGTGAAACCGTGCTGGCGGCCGTCGGCTTCCTTGATGGACACATCGAGGTCGCCACCGTTGCTGATCGGATTCACATCCGAAAGCTCGAACGGACCGGCCGGCACGCTGGTCTGGTAGATCACCTGACCATGCTGACGCACGGTGACCTGCGCATTGCTGTCGGCCACGCCGCGCACCATCGGTGCGAACACGTTGTCGCGGTTCGGAAGCATACGGGGATCGGACGTGATGCTGGCGCCGCGAATGGGCACCGCATCGAACATGCTGCCGTCCGTGGCGGTGTCGCCAACCGTGAGCTGGGCCTTCCAGCGGGTGAGGTCGTGCTGCGCATAAGCCAGGCCGGAAACATATTGGCTGCCGCCACGGTTGGACCACTGCAGATTGCCCTGGTGGCGGAAGCGCCAGCCGCCTACGTTCACGCCCGCCGTGAGGCCGACGAAGGCACTATCGTCCCGCATGCCGCCGACGCGCGAGCTGTAGCTGCTGAAATCGTAGTTGAGCAGGCCGGCATCGATGCCGTGCTGCCACAGCGACGGGTCCACGCTGTCTTTCGCGTTGCGGAGCAGGTAGATCTGCGGCACGCTGATGTCGAGCCGCTGTTCGCCGGCATCGAAACTGGTACTCGCACCCGGCACGTACGTGGCAATGGTGCCGCACTCAAGCGTATCCGACGGCGCCGGCACGGCATGGCCGCTTTTGCGTGCCTCCGCTTGCACTCGAGCCAGGTCCACACCGAACAACGTGAGCGTGTTCCTGTCGAAGCACGGCTCAGCGTTGGCATGGGGGTTCGGCGCCTTGAAGGTGACATTGCGATGCCCGGACCAGCCGTCCTTCACCACCACGTCCACGCTGTATTCGCCCGGCAATACCACGTTGCCCTTATCGAAACGGGACACGTCCATGCCAGTTCCGCCGCCCATGAGGAAGGACGAATCGAAGTCCACTTCGGAGGGAGAGGCGGCCGCGGCGGCAGGTGCCTCCGCGTATACCGGGCCACCCCAGAGGGCCGCGACGAGGGCCGCGGCACACATCTTCACGCGCATGCCGGACAGCGGCATCGTGGTGTTGCTCGTCGATTTGCGTGCGGCGTTGAACATGGCGAATCCAGGATGTGGGCATGACTCATCCGCCGCGCGCGTTTGCCGCCGCGTCTGAGTGAATGGGAAAGGGACATGGCCCCCGGCCGGGGCCGCGCATCAGCGCGTCAGCGCGCGATCGGCTGCTCGATGTCGGTGAACGCGCCGAGGTCGGTCACGGCAGCGCCGGAAACGGTGGCGCCGGAGAGGTTTCCCGAAGCGCTGGCCACAGGGAAGTCCGCGCTCGCTTTCGGCGGCACCATGCCGGTCGTACCGAGTTGCACCGGGAACGTGCTTCCGCCTGCTTTAACGTCAAGGTGGTTGAAGGAGACGAAATACGGGGAATCGTTTACGCCATGGAGCATATACCCGTTGCCCTTCGGCACGAGGCTCCAGCGGATTCCCTTCTCGGCGTCCAACTGCGAACCCGGCAAACCGCTGGGACGATAGAAGAGCTTGATACGGGTGCGGAAGGCCAGCTTGAGGAAGTTGCCTTCGGTCTTGGTCTTCGGCGGAACGTCGAGCATGTTGAACCAGAACACCGACTCGCGATCCAAAGGCAGCTTGCTGCGGTCGCCGGTGAAGATCACGCGCAGCGCCTGGTCTTTTCCGGCTTCGATGCGCGCCACTGGCGGCGTGATGGTAAATGGGACCTTGAGATTGTCGGGCGACTCGTTCGCTTCGCCCTTGTCGATCCAATTCTGCACCAGCGCGGGACGGTCGTACTTGTTCGTCAGGCGAATCGTGATGTCCTTGGCGTCGGATGGATAAACCGCACGGGTTCCCATGATGACAACACCTGCATGGGCGGCACCTACGGTACCGAGTGTGAGTGCGATGGCTGCCAGGAGTCGGTTCGTGCGTTTCATGGTTTACCCCTTGAAGAGACGGTTGCTCGAATGACGTTGCGTGCTGTGGATTCGGCTGGCTCCCCGCCCTTCGGGGAGCCATGCCGGGGTTCATCAGTTGTAGATGACTTCGTACGGGATCTGACCCTGGACGTCGCCGGCCGTGGCGGCACCCGTGGCGATGTACTGAACCTTGTACTTCAGCGTTCCCGTACCACCGGTGGGAGCCGGGCCGTTGGCAGGATCGTCCGTGCCGAGGTTCAACGGGGCCCACGCGTTCTGACCGTCGAGAAGACGCAGTTCGACGTTGGTCGCTGCATTGCCGCCACTGGCAATGTTCTTGATATTGCCGTTCGCCGACACACCCGAAGCGTCGAAGCGAACCGTCGGAGCCTTGGCCTGAGCAGGCGTGGTGCAGCCGGTCAGGTTGATGTCGAACTCCTTGTCGCCGTACGTGTTGCCCGCAGCCGCGAGCGAAGCGATGGGAGCCGTTGCCAGGGAGACGCTGATGTCGTTCGCACCCGGCGTGCCGCCGAGGTCGCAGGTGGTGTCGGACACGGCGCCCGAGATCGACAGCGTGCCGTCCGGATGGGCCAGCGTGGCGGCACCGGCGGCGCTGGCCGAGAGCGAAGCGGCGCCCAGCAGGGCCACGGCGATGGTGGAGGTGAGGAACTTGGCATTCATGGTAAAGAGACCTTGGTTTGAGTGAATGGTGTTTGGCTTGTGCCAGCCCGAAGGCGACGGGCGGGAACCCCCCTGCGCCTCCATCGTCCTCGCAGGCGTCTTTCGTCCGGCGAGTAGATGTATTGTTCAAATTGCGGCACCGCGCCAACAGGTGACTTGTCTCATCCGGATCAGAACTCGAAGGGCGCGGTCAACAAGTGCGCCTGTTTATCCGTGATCTCATCGCCGCAGATGCGCTGCATCGTTGCCTTGTCCATGGCATGCGCAAAACTCCCGAACGTTTCTCTCACGCGGGCCAATGTGCTCGCGGTAATGAGCGCAGCGGCGTCGTAGGCGGCGATGTAGGCGGTGTATTCGCCACGGAGAGGCGAGCGTTGTGCGCCGCTCCCCGTATACGGCGTGATGTATTCGGTATACGCGGTTTCCGCGAAAGCGATGGCGACGCCTTCTTCCAGCGTTGCCACGGCGTCGCTTTCCGACGACGCCGGATTCAGCAGGTGGACAACCTCGTGCGCGAGCACATAGAACGCTTCTTCCCAGGTGTTTGCGAGGCTGTTGACGAGCACGCAGTAGTGACGGGGATCCTTGCGGTCCAGTGCAACCGGAAGGCGGTCCGTACCGGGGTGGTCGATGACTGAGGCGGGGCTTCCGGCCGGTGCACGTCCGTAAAGGTGCTCGGCGCGCGCCAGGAGCGCAAGCATCGTCGCATTCAATACGGCGCACACCTCGGGAAGGGGCTCGTCCGGTGGGAACGATGCCGCATATCCGTGGGTTTCGAACTCGCTCAGGAGAGCGTCCCGGTCCTTTCCGTTCATTGGGGTCGATCGGATAAGGCGCAGCATGGCAGCGATGTAGTTGTCTTTTCGCATGGCCTTGGGGGTCTAACGGAGTAACTCCCCACGATAAGCGGCGGTCCTTCCTGCAACGGGCGGAAAAGTCTCATCTGAGACGAATCCCCTGGGATCGTCGCCTAGGCCCGGACGATCCTCTGCGCGTTCCTTATCACTTTCGAGGATCGCGATATGCAGACCCATAAACGGCCCGCGGTGGCGGCGTTCTATATCTGGTGGCTGGTGGCGGTATCGTTCATCGGCGTGCTCAGCCTGACGTCGACGACGGCGCATGGTCAGGATTACCCGAACACGGTCCGCTGCGGCAGCGTGAACGGTCAGCGCTCGTTCTGTCGTGTCATGTGGGGTGACGCCAGGCTGTTGGAGCAGGAGTCGAAAACCCCCTGTATTCGCGGCGAGAACTGGGATCTCAGCAGTCGGGGCATCTGGGTGACCGACGGCTGCCGCGGCACGTTCGCCGACGCCACGTACGATCGGCATAACCATTGGGGAAACCGTCCCCATCGCCGCGGCGGCGGCTATGAGCCGTATCCGCCGATCGGCGGCGGTACCCAGCCCATGTCACGTCCCGAGCCCAGGCACGGGAAGATCGTTTCCTGCGACAGCAACGACAATCGCCGCGTGTTCTGCAGTTGGCCGATAGGGTCCGGCGCGCACCTGGTCGAGCAGACGTCCAACGCACGTTGCGAAGAGGGCTATAGCTATGGATTCACGGAACAGGGCATCTGGGCCGCACATGGCTGCCGCGGGAAGTTCGATATCGGCTCCTGGTGAAGAGGAGACAAATCCCATCCATGACGGTTCGGCGCTTCCTTAACCTGCCATTGGGCCGATCCGGCCAACCCCGAACCTTCGTATCCGGAGATTTTCTTGAACAAGCTTCTCGTTTCCACGGCGCTGGTAGCCGCCCTGTCGGCAGCGCCTTTCGTGAGCCATGCGGCTGACGGTCGCGCCTTCGCCGATCTCGGCGCCGGCCGCGCCAACTTCACCAACAGCGGTCTGTCGAAGCACACCGTCAATGCCTTCGCCATCAAGGGCGGCTATCGCTGGGCCCTCAGCGACAGCTTCTCGCTCGGCGCCGAAGGCGGCTACCTGCGCTCCGCGCGTGCGCGCGGTGTGTCCTCGCGCAACACTGGCCATCATGGCCCGGACCTCGTCACCGGGCCGGGTCCCGCCAACGGCCAGGGCGCCGCAGCGGCAATGCATCCGCACGCCACCGTATCCGCGCGTAGCACGCTTCGCCTCGACGGCCCTTTCGTCGGCGCGAACACACGCATGGCCTTCGGCGGCGACTTCTTCGCCACCGCCGAGCTGGGTGCTTTCCGTGCCCACTCCCGGCTCACCACCGACACCACCGTGGTGTCCAGCCTGAGCAGCAACACGGTCGGTACCAACGTGACCCGCCACGAGCGCAATACGCATCGCATTGACGCCTTCGCGGGTGTCGGTGTGGGTTATGCAATCAGCCCGAACATGGACGTGAGCGTGAACTTCGATCGCTTCCAGGTCGACCGCCGCTACGGCGGCAGTGTGAATCTCGCCGCGGTGGACGTGGGCGTTCGTTTCTGATGCTTCGGTGTTAGCCACGCAACAGCCGCCGGTTGGTAGGCCGGCGGCTGTTGCGTCTTTGTCGGAACGATCCGAGTAGCCCTGGAATGGACGCCACCGTGCGACCGCGGCAGTGCCGATAGGTGTAGCCCAAGGTGCTTTTCAGCGGGCGTTGCTCCATTCCGAGTTTGCGGCTCCGCAGGCAAACCGAGCGATGAGCTGAGCCAATTCGTCAGGCGATTCGAGGGGCGACAGGTGCCCTGTCTGTGGCAAGACGGTCAGCGTCGCACCGCGAAGAAAAGGAAGGACGTGGGAGGAGAGAAGCTCCACCGAATCCACCTTGTCCGACTCGCCTCCGACGACGAGTACCGGCACGCCGATGTTGGCGACTTCACTGCGGATGTCTTCCATCATCGTGGCCATGGGCCAGGCGACCTTGGCCTCCGGCGCGCCCCGGAGGCTATCGTCGATGACCTGCTCGAAATCTGAGGTCGACAGTGCCTTCCCGGTCAGGACCTGGGTGACCGTGGCAGCCACCGATTCTCGTGTCTCGTAGGCGTGGGTCATCATCGTTCGCTGCTCGAGCGGGAACACCGACGGACCCGGCGACCCGGGTGCGACCAGTACGACCCCGGCAAGCCCCTTGGGACGGCGCGAGGCGAGAAGCTGGGCTACCTTCCCGCCCATGGAGTGTCCCACCAGCACATAGCGCTCGAGCGCGAGAGCATCGATGGCACCCTCAACGTCGTCTGCAAGGGTGGCCACGAGGAAATTTCCGTCTCCTGCGTCCGAATCGCCCCAGCCCCGCTGGTCGAGGGCAACCGTCTGGAAACGATCGGCAAGCGCATGCGTCACGTGGTGCCACGTGCGCGACGATCCGCCCCAGTAGTGAAGAAAGACGAGAGAAGTCTCCCCGTCACCTTGCACGCGGACATTCAGCGACACCCCATTGGTGTGGATCTTCATAGTCGACTCCTTCGTTCATCAGTGGCCGTTGCCGAAATCATGGCGTCGATCATTGGTGTACGGAATGGATGGAAAATATTGACAATCGATACGCTCGGTACATGATGGGGGCATGGATCAATTGCTCGCCATCCGCGTGTTCGTTGGTGCCGTGGAAAGCGGCAGCCTTGCGGCGGCAGGGCGGCAGCTGGGGTTATCGCCGGCCATGGCCGGCCGGCACCTGCGCGCACTGGAAGACCATCTCAACGTGCGGCTTCTTCAGCGCAGCACCCGGCAGCTATCGGTAACGGAGGCCGGTCAGCGATACGTCGAGCGTTGCAAACCCATCCTCGCGGAACTCGATGACGCCAGCCGCGAGGTGGCCGATCGTAATCAGCCTCTCCGGGGCACCCTGCGCGTGTCCGCCCCCGTCACCTTTGGCCACCGCCACCTCGGCTCCACGGTGTCGCGTTATCTCGCCGCACACCCGGGAATGCGCGTGGAACTGAGCCTCACGGACCGGCATGTCGATCTGCTGGCAGCCGGCATCGATGTAGCCATCCGTATCGGCGAGTTGTTCGACGAAAACCTCACGGTGCGACGGCTCGCCTCATGCCACATGGTCGCATGCGCCGCACCCGGCTATCTTCAGGAACACGGTGTGCCAGCCACGCCGTCCGAACTGAGCCGGCATGCCTGCCTCGCCTTCAAGGGTGCCCTGTCGACGGGGGATTGGACGTTCATCGGGCCGGACGGCGAACGCCACGCTGGAATCACGGATGCACGCCTGCAGGCCGACAATATGGACATGCTTCGCGCAACAGCCATCACGGGCGGCGGCATCGTATACGGCCCCGACTTTGCCTTGGCCGATGCTCTGAGTGACGGCAGTCTCGTCAGAGTGCTCGAAAACTATCGGACAACTGTACTTCCTGTGCATGCGGTCTTTCCGACCGCACGCTACATCCCACGAATGGTCAGGGATTTTGTCGACCGCCTGGCGGCCGAGCTCAACGGCGAATCGACCTTCCTGGCTTGTCCGACCAGCGACCTTTAAAGGGATATGCGAAGGCCGGTCACGTGAGGTACATCCCGCCGTCCACGCGAAGTTCGGCGCCATTGACGAACCTGCTTTCGTCGGAGGCAAGGAAAAGTGCCGCGTGAGCGATTTCATCGACCTCACCGAAACGGCCCGCCGGTATCCGGCTTGCCATCATCCGGATGAACTCCGGCTGTTCTGCCTCCGGGACACCCAGCTTTTCGAGGATAGACGTGTCCACCGGGCCCGGGCTCAGCGTGTTGACGCGAACACGTCTGTCGCGCAGTTCCAGGGCCCAGCTCCGGGCAAAGGCCTCGACGGCCGCCTTTGCGCCTGCATATACCGCATGGCCATCGAGGACTTTGGCCGACGCGAGCGAACTGATCACGATGATACTGCCCGCTTCATGTAGCAACGGCATGGCTGCCTGCACACCAAAAAACACGCCCCGCGCATTGACGCCAAACTGATGGTCGAACTCGGCAGGGCTCACTTCGGCCGAATGACGGATCGTAAGGACGCCGGCGTTCGCCAGGTAGATATCCAGTCCGCCGAATCGGTCGCGAACGGAATTTGCAACGGCCGCGTGATGTTCGACATCCGCAACGTCGCCGCTTATGCCGATGGCACCATGACCCATGGCACGGACTGCCTCATCGAGAATGTCCTTGCGCCTGCCGGTGACAATGACCTGTGCTCCCTCGCGCGCAAATAGCGACGCGGTCGCCAAGCCAATGCCGCTGCTTCCACCCGTGATCAGGGCGACCTTGCCTTTGAGTCGGTTCATGATGAGTGCCTGTGTAAACGAGGCGCCACCCATTGAGGATGACGTCCTCTGTGTAAGGGATGGTCGGCTACTTCGTGCCACCCGATGACACCGGCGGATTGGGCCGGCGGTTGACGGAATACGTCAGTGGAACGAAGGCGTACTCCCCCGCCTCACCGGCGTTCGTGACGTGTCCGATGCCGGGAAACGGGATGTGCGCCCCGGCGACCAGATAGCCTTTCGATGCCGCCTCGGCGAAGAGTTTTTTCCGTGCGTTCTCTGCGGCGTGGTCGTCGCTGTCCCAGACAATGCGCACCGATGGATCGCGGAACTGCACGGCCGCCGAGTGAACCGCGTCTCCCATGACGAGCAGCCGCGCCCCGCGGCTCTCGATGTCATAGTAGGTGTGGCCTGCGGTATGTCCTGGTGCAGGCAGGGCCGTGACACCCGGAACGATGTCCGTCCTCCCTTCGAATGGCTGGAGCTTGCCGGCTTCGATGTAAGGGCGGATGGCCTCCTGGGCTGCGGTGAAGCTCGGACGTACGCCTTCAGGGGCGCCGGATTCATTCGCGGGGTTCATCCAGTAGGCGAGATCGGCTTTCGCAATGCGCAGCACGGCATTCGGGAACGCGCGCTTTCCATCATGGACAAGTCCACCGATGTGGTCGGCGTGCATATGGGTAATGACCACCTCGTCGACTTGCTCCGGCGTGTAGCCTGCCGCACGAAGGTTGGCGACGGTGTTGCCCAGAGTGGGTCCGAGGTAAATGCCTGCGCCTGCATCGACGAGCACCAGCTTGGTGCCGGTGTTGACCAGAAACTGGTTCATCGACGACTCGGCGGGAAGCTTTTGAAAAGCCTCCTTATAAGCGCTGCGAATCCGTACCTGCGATTCACCGACCAGCAGGGTATCCATAGGAAAGTCGATCGTCCCGTCGCTAATCGCGGTGACTTCGATATCTCCGACCATCACGCGGTAATAGCCAGGCGCCTGCGAGCCGGCAAGTGGGGCGGCGGCGCGGGCATCCGTGGCGATCAGCGGGACACCTGTCGCGACCGCCAACGAAGCAAGAAGAATGGCTCGGGAATTGAAGTGGCATTTCATAATTAGGGCTGCCCGGTTGATGCGTTGACTTGAAACGCGATGAAGAGATCGGTGGGTTCGACACGTGGCTTGGAAAGGCCTTCTGCCTCGAACGGATCGTCGGGACGGTTGCCGGCGGCATCCTCGATCGTTCCCCGCACGACGACGCGGTAGTCGCCTGCGCGCCATGCGGCGCGCGGCGTGAACACCCAGGTGGCTTCGGCCATGCCCAGCGACGCCATTCCCGCAAGCCGCGAACCATCCGGACCCGCCACGGCGACGTGGTCGGCGTCCCGCCCGTCGATGGGCGCGTCAAGGGTCACGACGAGAGGTTGCCTGGATCCGGCCTGGACGTGCGACAGGCGCCAGCTCGAAACCCGCGGACCCTGCGTGTCGTCCTCGATGACATGCCAGGCCTTCAGGGGCCGGCCGCGCAGTGCAAGCACGATGTCGTCGCCGGGAGACACGATGGGGCCGAGCTGCTCGTGCGCCACGAGGCCGGATTTCACGCGCCCGGGGTGCATAAGCAGCGTCAGTACGCGACCATCCGGCGACCATAGCTCTTGCGGAAGAAACGGTTGATCGATGGGGCGCCCATCCGCGTGGCGTAGCGTAATCTCCGGCAGTAGGGACCGCCCCATCGGCCTGGAGAAAACGAGCGAGATTCGTAGCAGGTTGGCGGGAACACTCGATCCCGACGGCTGGACCGCAGGTAGCGTCGACGCCGTGGCGCCGAAAGCCACCATGGCCATCGCGGCGACGCTGATCGCGAGTCGGATGCGCCGGGCCTGCATGGCTCAGTCCGCTGACTTGATCAGATCGGGGAAGCCTTCGGCCTTGAGCAGGACGTCCTGCCGTGGCTTGATGTTTTCGATCTGGAACGCCTTGCCCTTAAAGCTGAAGTCCGGGAAGGCGTACTCCGACACATGGTCCGTCAGGCGAAAGCTCAGGTCTTTACCCATGGAGACCATCTGCAACTGGTCCTTCTCGAGCTCGCGCCGGATCATCACGAAAGACTGGTCGTCCAGGTTGTCGATGCGGAGCACGCCCGCCAGCGGCGCCTGCATGACGTTCAAGCCGGCAATCTGGCCGAACGGCACCTGCTTCTCGATGCCCGGCCGCTCGTTGGCGGCCTCCAGCTCAGAGATGGGAATGATGTTCGAGACGCGATTGAAGTTGACCAGCATCAGGAGATCGGTCGTCTTGCCGTTTGCAGTCACGGAGTAGGAGATCATGTCCGCCGGGGTGTTGCCGTAGCCAAGCTCCGCCACCGTCTTGCCGCGAATATGGGCGTGGTCCTTCAGCTCGGACAGGGGAATCAGCACCAGAGGCGTGCACGTATACGCCGCGACGAGATACGGCTGTCCACCCAGATTGGCAAAGCTCATGGCACGCACGGGTGCACGCGTTTCTACCAGGTTATGTCCGCCGTGGAAGATCTCGACCGAAGTCACGGATTCGGAGCCGGCAAAGGGAAAGCGGATGCGGCGGAGCGTCGACGCGAACTCCTGGTTGGACAGACCAGCCACGAAGAGCTCGCCATCGCGCCACTTCATATCCGTGACCGTGAAGCTACGCTCGGGAGTTTCCTTCCAGAACGCGGCGTTCGTCGTCGGCGCTTCACGCAATGCGATCGATGTCTCGGTAGCGGCCCTCAGGTCGATGCGCCGAGCCTTGCCGTCGCTGGTAACCGCGAAAAGCGCCGGTGCCTTCGCCGGGCCATAGCTCACGGCGACGTACACCTCGCCTGTGCCCTGGCGTGTCGCCATGTCCTCGACCGTGATCCGCGCGCCACCGAGCTGCCGGGACAGCAGCGACTCGAGGTCGAGGATATTGAAGGACTCGCCCGCCGCCCTGTGCGCTGCCGGTGGAAGCTCGATCGCGTGAATCCGGGCGGTCTTCCAGTCCGCGACGAACAAGACATTGCCAGGGCCGGCTTCGAGACGAGAGATGGACGCGATGTCGGCGGCGAACGATGGCAACGAAATCGCGAGAAGGCTGGCTGCGACGATGGTACGGAATGTCATGGGTGTCCCCTTGCCCGTGCTGCGACGGCGTGTCGGTCGCAACAAGGGTATGCACAGGGGACCTGCGGCAGTAGCCATGGAGGCTGCACCACCGTGGTGTGTTCGCGACGACAATGACGGCAATTTCCCCCAAGCATTCGGGGTCGCCGCGTAACCTGGGCCGCGGCAGCTGGTGGGTCTCCGTCAGAACGATCAGAGCAACCCTGGAATGAGTGCCGCCGTGCGACTCCGGTAATGCCGATAGGTGTCACCGAAGGTGCTTTCCAGCAGGCGTTCCTCCATCCTGAGCTTGCGCCAGAACGAGACGAAGACGATCAGCACAGCGAAGATGCCACGCACATCGCCGACAGCCACCGCACTACCGACGAAAGCGAGCAATAGCCCCGTGTAGATCGGATGGCGGATGTAGCGATAAGGGCCATCCTCCACGAGCTCGTGCTCCTGCTTGACCTGCACCACGCTGCTCCAGTTGCGCCCGAGCAGATAGCGCGACCAACAGGCCAGTGCCACGCCGCTCACCACCAGAACGAACGCCAGCGCAAAGAACGGCACCGTATGCGGCACGATGCCCTCGCGCAACCAGCTGTGACCGAACCAGTCGCCCGGACCCAGCAGGAGGAAGGCAACCACGAGCGGCATCCAGTACAGCAGTGCCTGCACCACCCAGCCTTCGGTGCGGATCGCCGCTTTGTTGCCCCGTGCATTCCATAGCCAGTACGCCAGCAACGTGTACCAGGCCAGGTCGATTCCTCGCTTGAGTATGTCCTCGGTGGTCATCGCATTGTTCCCCCTGTTTCCCCTCAGGTTAGGCGATCAGACCCCGCAAGCAAACTGAGCTACGAGCCGAGCCAGTCCGGCGGGCGATTCGAGGGGCGACAAGTGTCCTGTCTGTGGCAGGACGCTCAGCCACCGGGCCGTTCGGTGGGCGACCCGAAGGCTGAGTAGTCGGTGTGGCTGGCGTCCGTGAACTTAATGGTATGGGCAGCTCCAAAGATGCCTGTCTTCGGACGAAAGGCAGTGGCCGTCAGTTCGCCCTTGTGAATGAAGGCGATGATGGGTGCGGTTAGTTGTCAGTGCCTGAGAATTGGTTCCTCGTAACCGACCGTACCAGAAGCCTCTTCGGAGCCTAGATACTCTTGAATGTGCGCAAGATTTACACGTTCGGGAATGCTGACGGCCAGTAGGTTGAAGTCACCCGAGTACTCGGTTGTGCAGCCCTGGGCTTTAAGCCACTCGTCCACGCGGACCAGTGCTTCTTTCTCGTGAAAAAGTATACGAATGAGCGAATTCTGCGATCGCGCTACAACTCCACCTTTTAGAACAACTCCCCCTGCGGCGAATGCACCCGCGGGGGCACGAACCGCGACGAATCCAACACCGTATCCCAAGCCCGATCCAACCCAGCCTTCCGCGTAGCCACCTGCACCCGCTTCCGAATGATGTCCGCAAACACCCCTTGCCCGCGCATACGCGTGGCGAAGTTCGAGTCGTAGTCCTTCCCGCCATTCATCTGCTGGATCAGGCTGATGATGTGCGCGGCACGGTCGGGGTAATGCAGGTCCAGCCACTCGCGGAACAGCTGCTTCAGTTCGTACGGTAGACGTACGCAGGTGTAGCCGATGGAGTTGGCGCCGGCTGCGTCGGCCTGTTCGATGATGGGTTCGACGTCGCGTTCGCCGGCATGCAATGGAGAGCTGCCAAGCTTTCGTTCATCACTTCTTGAACCGGTCGCAGTGCCGCCTATTGACGCGACCTCGCGTCATTGGATGACTGACTCACTACAGCTTCTGCACCAGGGCCAAATACCGCACGATACTTCTTCGCGGCATCGGCCGGCGTCAGCTGCTCGATGACACGACCGGAATTGATGTCGACCAGGTAAAACCTTGCAAGGTCCATATCCTTGTAGCTGGAGCTGTTTGGAACTTGGCGTAAAACCAAGAGGGCGGACCCGTGATTGATCCAGCCGATAGACATGACATTCAAATACTCGTGGGGCGTGTCCGAGGGGAAAGCCTTCTTCGAAATAGCCTCACCGACTTTCACTTCATGCACCTCACTTCTCGAGATCACAAAGACCCGAGTCGACCAAGTCCCTACACCGCCGCCATCGCTTGAGTTAATGAACAAAGCGTTTGCTTCCTTGGACCAATTCACTTCGGTCAGGCCAGGATTCATCATGCTCCGGACGTCGATGACATTCCCATGCACAATGAGTTGGCCTTTGTTGAAGTTCGCATGGATCCTCGCGACCTCACCAGGTGAGGTCCAATCGATGGTTTCGTCGGTCTCGGACAACTTTTCGCTGTTCTTTGCCCAGAGGTCTCTCGCCGAAGACACCATCGGAAGCGAACACAACAGCGCCGCGAGGAGAAAGCATCTTCCCGTCAGCACGATCAATGCCTCTCGTTGAATTGCACCGTCACAGTCATTTCCTTCTTTGCGTCATTCCTACCAGCAAGTGAGGCATAGGTCCCTCTGGCAACACGTGGTTACATAGCCAACAAGCAGCGATGCCCGCGCATCAACTCACGACGCTTGGGTCGTGAGTTGATGCGAATCGACGCTAAGTCCGTTGTCCCCTGGGCGCCAGAATGGCGCTTTGCGAACTTATTTGCGATCAAGTGGAGATGTCAATCCCAGACCGCGCTTGTACGCCACGGATCAGGTCCGAACTGCTTCGCGTGTCCACGGCAGGCCTATCTTGATCCGATAGAGTGATGACAACGAATATGCCAGATTAATACGTAGCATTTGGATAACCACAGGCGCTTAAAACAACTCCCCCTGCGGCGAATGCATCCGCGGCGCCACGAAATGCGACGTATCCAGCACCGTATCCCAAGCCCGATCCAGCCCGGCCTTCCGCGTAGCCACCTGCACCCGCTTCCGGATGATGTCCGCGAACACCCCCTGCCCCCGCATACGCGTGGCGAAGTTCGAGTCGTAATCCTTACCGCCATTCATCTGCTGGATCAGGCTGATGATATGCGCCGCGCGGTCGGGGTAATGCAGGTCCAGCCACTCGCGGAACAGCTGCTTCAACTCGTACGGTAGCCGCACGCAGGTATAGCCGATGGAATTGGCGCCGGCTGCGCCGGCCTGTTCGATGATGGCTTCGACGTCACGCTCGTTAAGTGCCGGGATGATCGGCGCGACGAGCACGCCGACGGGTACGCCGGCATTCGCCAACGTTTCGACCGCCTTCATGCGCCGATGCGGCGCGGATGCACGCGGCTCCAGTTTGGAAGCCAGCTTGTTGTCCAGCGAGTTGATCGACACGAACACCTGCACGAGTTTGCGCTCGGCCATGGGTGCGAGGATGTCGACATCGCGTTCCACCAGCGCGTTCTTCGTGACGATGGTGCACGGGTGGTTGCACTCGTTGAGCAATGCCAATGCGGCGCGCGTGAGCCGCCACTTTTTCTCGATCGGCTGGTACGGATCGGTGTTGCTGCCGATGTTGATCGGTTTGCACACGTAGTTGCGCTTCGAAAGTTCGCCGCGAAGGATCTCTTCAAGGTTCGTCTTGGCGAAGAGCTTCGTTTCGAAGTCGAGACCGGGGGAGAGGTTGAGGTACGCATGCGACGGGCGGGCGAAGCAATAGATGCACCCGTGTTCGCAGCCGCGGTACGGATTGGTCGCCTGGTCGAAACCGACGTCGGGCGAATCGTTGCGACTGATGACGCTGCGGGCCAGTTCCTCGCGTACTTCCGTGGCCGGGCGCCGCTCGTCGTCCTCGCGGTGCCAGCCGTCGTCTTCGGCCTGGTACCGCGTGGACTCGAAGCGGCCCTCCGGGTTGGAGGCGGCGCCGCGGCCCTTGTGACGTCGGGTCATGGGAATCGGGTCTGACATCGTACAAATGTACGTCTTTTCTGTCTCAGGAAGCGCGATACGGTCGGCATTCCGGCACTTTTGCCGATTTCGTGCCTGCCACGGTGGAGTCAGACAAGGCGGGCGGCGAACAAGCTGGTCAAATCCACGCCCCGGACAAGTTGTCCACGAACCCGAGGATCCCCATGCCGCACCGTTTGTTGTCCCGCGCCGCCATGCTGGCCGCGCTCGCGCTCAGCCCCGCGGCCTTCGCCGCCGATAAGCCCACCATCGTGCTCGTCCATGGCGCCTTCGCGGACGCCTCGAGCTGGAACGGCGTGGTGGATATCCTGCAGAAGGATGGCTACACCGTCGTCGCCGCCGCGAACCCGCTGCGCAGCGTGGCCAGCGATGCTTCGTACATCGGCGATGTGCTCGCCGGCATCAAGACGCCCGTCGTGCTGGTCGGCCATTCGTACGGCGGCGCCGTGATAACACAAGCCGCCGAGGGCCACGACAACGTCAAGTCGCTGGTCTACGTGGCGGCGTTTTCGCCCGAAGTGGGCGAGAGTTCGGCGGGGCTCTCCAGCAAGTTCCCGGGCAGCACGCTCGGTCCCGCGCTCGCGCCGCCGGTGCCGCTGTCGGGTGGCGACAAGGACCTCTACGTGCAGCAGGACAAGTTCCCTGCGCAGTTCGCCGGCGACGTTCCGCTGAAGGCGGCGAAGGTGATGGCCGCCGAGCAGCGTCCCATCACGGCCGGCGCCCTCAATGAGGCGGAAGCCGCCGCCGCGTGGAAGCACATCCCGTCGTGGCACATCTACGGCACGAAGGACAAGAACATTCCGCCGGAGTCGATGAAGTTCATGGCCGAACGTGCGAAGTCGAAGAAGACCGTGGTGGTCGACGGCGCGTCGCACGTCGTGATGATCTCGCATCCGAAGCAGGTGGCACAGCTGATCGAAGCAGCGGCCAAGGGCGAGTGATGTAACCGGCCCCGGAGACCCTTTCGGGCATTCGGGGCCTTTGCTCAGCTCAGCTCGTCCGACGAGTCTGCGCGTTCGATGGACTGCTCTGTCCATCGCGGCGGCCTGGAGTTATCGCCGGCCGCCGTGATGCTCTCGAGGATGGTGCGCACGATGGCCGCTACTGCGCCGGGCTGCTCCAGAATCATCAAATGCCCGGTATCCGGGATGGCAAACGTCCCGGCCGCCAATGTGCGAAGTCGCGGCGGAGCGCCCAGTGCTACTTCCGAGCGGGCGCCGCGGACCAGATAGGTGGGGATGTGGGTCATGACCTGGACCACGCGAGATGCGTATCTGGGGCTGACCGTCTCCATCAAGAGCGAGCGCGCCATGATATGAATGGTTGCCGCGGGCTGGTGGTGTAACCAGTCTCGCAGGCGATCCAGCAACGCGTCGTCCAGGTCCAGGCGCTTGCGAGCAGAAAAGGCGGCCGGGTCCGCCTGGGCGGTTGCCAGCCACTGCTCGACCTGGGTACGGGTCATCGGCGCCAGGCGGGACGACAGGAAGGCATCGCTGGGGGCCAGATTCCCTTCCGCGCTGACGAAAGCCGCCACACGCTCCGGGAATTGGGTGGCGAACTCCACGCAGATGGCCGCTCCGCCGGAATGTCCCACGAGAACGACGGGCTCATCACCGAAATGGGCTTTCAACGTCCGGTCGAGGTGCGCCACCTGGTCGCCCAGCCCGGTGGGTAACGTGCCCGCCAGCGCGCCGTAGCCCAGGAGCGTGGGACTCAACGTGCGGCTCGGATCGAGCCCCTCCCTCAACTCCGCGAAGTCGAGATGGCCGATGAATCCTTGGACATACACGACGGGAATCTGCATATATCGCCCTCTGCTCAGGTTAACGGCGGCCCATGTCGCTACTTGAGATGCCGCGGAAACCACTCCTCTCAATCGGCTGAAACGGATCGGCATGGCTGCCGATGCACAACAGTATCGCTTCGCCATACCCCGATCCGGCAAAAGAACAGTCGGCGTGCCGTTTGTCACAAAACCAGCGATTCCGCAGGTTCATGCGCATGAATCGCGCGGGTCTGAAACATGACGCACCTACACTCGCCGCACGACACCCTGGGGAGAAAACCACATGAATCGTCTGAGCGGTTGGCTGTTCGTCGCGTGCTTCGTCGTGTCCGGCTCGTGCTATGCGGGTACAGCATGTCCTGACCTGTTTACCGGTGGCGCCGAGCCGGCCATCGATATGTCGTTGACCGCGCGCACCACCGAGATATGCCACACCGAATACGTGCTGTTGGCATCGGGCGTCACCAAGGGCCCGATCTACTCGGCCGAACATCTCACTGGCAAGCAGATCGCGGGCGCGGAATCGATCGGCCGTACCGGCTCGTGGCACGCGGAAACCGGCATCCCGACCGCCGACCGCTCACAATCGTCCGACTACACCAACAGCGGCTACGACCGCGGCCACATGTCCCCCGCCGGCGATGCCTCGACGCTGTCGAACGAGAAGGAAACCTTCTCGATGGCCAACGTGGTGCCGCAGTTCCACTCGCTCAACGCGGGGCAGTGGGAGCGTATCGAAAACTACGTGCGCTCGGTCGCGACCGACCAGGGCGAAGTCTACGTGGTGACCGGACCCGCGTTCGAGCCAGGTTCCACCGCCACCATCGGTGCCGACCAGGTGGCGGTGCCCGACTATACGTGGAAGGCCATCTACGAGCCGGGCGTCGGCACGGGTGCGTACCTCTGCACCAACCTCCAGCAGTACGCCTGCACGGTGGTGTCGGTGAGCGATATCACCACCATGTCGGGCGTCGACCCGTTTCCCAGCCTGTCGGCCTCGATGAAGTCGCATGCAATCAGCCTGCCGCTGCCGTAGTGACTGCACGACGGGCTCGGGCGCTAGCCCTTGCGATCGATGTTGGTGCCGATGCGCCAGAGGACCCCTGTCGGATCCTTGATGGTGAAATCGCGGATGGCCCAGGGCCGGTCTTGCGGAGGAGAAGCCTGCACGCCGTATTTCGCTGCCAGTCCGCTCTCTTCCACGCGACGCCACCAGGCGTCCACGTCGGTCACCAGCATGTGCATCATGAAGTTCTCGGCGTGTTCCTTCACGTAGAGGCGCTGTAGCAGGAAAGCGCACTCGCCGGACTTGATGTAAGCCAGGCTATCGTCGGAAAACGCCACCTCGAATCCGAGGTCGGTGTAGAACGCCTTGGAAAGATCGAAGTCCCGCGCGGGAACAAATGCCTTTATCTCGACCGTTTCGAACGTCACGCGTGCCTATCCTTGCAGGTAAGGAAGGGCGATCGTACAAGGTTCGGGGCGTAGTCGGCGGCGCTTCCCGCGCCGCCGGCTATCGAGGCTCAGTGCTCCAGCGGAAGATCCTTCGTCTCGCGCA
Organism: Luteibacter jiangsuensis; assembly: GCF_011742555.1. Classification (GTDB taxonomy): domain Bacteria; phylum Pseudomonadota; class Gammaproteobacteria; order Xanthomonadales; family Rhodanobacteraceae; genus Luteibacter; species Luteibacter jiangsuensis. The sequence goes on along the minus strand of NZ_JAAQQR010000003.1, from coordinate 89,230 downwards.
CGAAGAACAGGCCGATGACGACGGTCATGAGCGCGACGATCACCGGGTACCACAGGCCGTAGTAGATATCGCCCTTCCAGGCTACGAGCATGAAGCCGATGGTGGGCACGAAACCGCCGAACCAGCCGTTGCCGATGTGGTACGGAAGGCTCATCGAGGTGTAGCGGATACGGGTGGGGAACATCTCCACCAGCCACGCGGCGATCGGGCCGTAAACCATCGTGACGTAGAGCACCAGCAGGAAAAGCAGCACCACGAGCATCGGCTTGTTCATCGCGGCCGGGTCGGCTCTTTCGGGATAACCCGCCGCCTTCACCTGGGCACCGATCTTTGCCGTGAACTCCTTGCTCTGCGCGGCGAACGCCGCTTTGTCCAGCTGGCCGCCTTCGAACGACTCGATGACTTCATCGCCGATCTTCACCGTGGCCAGCGTGCCGGCCGGCGCCGGCGCATTGGAGTACGGGATGCCCTTCTTCGCCAGCACGCTCTTGGCCACGTCGCAGGAACTGGTGAAAGTCTTCTTGCCCACGGGGTCGAACTGGAAGGTACAGGCGTTCGGATCGGCGGTGACGACCACCGGGGCCGAGGCGGCCGCGGCTTCCACGGCCGGGTTACCGAAGTGGGTGAGGCCCTTGAAGATCGGGAACATGGTGAGTGCGGCGATCAGGCAGCCTGCGAGCACCACCGTCTTGCGGCCGATCTTGTCCGACAGCCAGCCGAAGAACACGAAGAACGGCGTGGCGAAGAGCAAGGCGGCGGCGATCAGCAGGTTCGCCGTGGTGCCGTCGATCTTCAGGCTCTGGGTGAGGAAGTAGAGCGCGTAGAACTGGCCCGTGTACCAGACCACGGCCTGGCCTGCAGTGGCACCCAGCAACGCGAGGATCACCAGCTTCAGGTTCGGCCAGCGGCCGAAGGCCTCCGTGAGCGGCGCCTTCGAGTGCTTGCCTTCCGCCTTCATCTGCTGGAAGACCGGCGACTCCTGCAACTGCATGCGGATGTAGACCGAAACGCCCACAAGCACCGACGAGATCAGGAACGGAATGCGCCAGCCCCAGGCCTCGAACGCCTCGGTACCCATGCCCATGCGCGTGCCGAGGATCACCAGCAGCGAGAGGAAGAGGCCGAAGGTAGCGGTGATCTGGATGAAGCTGGTGTACAGACCGCGCTTGCCCATGGGCGCATGTTCCGCCACATAGGTAGCGGCACCGCCGTATTCTCCGCCCAGTGCCAGACCCTGCAGCAATCGCAGCAGGATCAGCAGCACGGGCGCCGCCACGCCGATGGTGGAGTAGCCAGGCAGCACGCCGACGAGGAACGTGGACGTACCCATGATCACGATCGTGACGAGGAAGGTGTACTTGCGTCCGATGAGGTCGCCCACGCGACCGAACACGATCGCGCCGAACGGCCGCACGAAGAAGCCGGCGGCGAACGCGAGGAGGGCGAAGATGAATTGGCTCGTTTCATTGAGGCCGGTGAAGAACTGCTTGCCGATGATCGCGGCCAGCGAGCCATAGAGATAGAAGTCGTACCACTCGAATACCGTGCCCAGGCTGGATGCGAAGATCACCCGCTTGTGGCTGCTGCCGATGGTGCCGTCGGCGCGAAGGCCGCCTGCCGTAGTTGCCATGTGGATCTCCGATCAGAACCGGTAATTGCCGTTGAGGGTGACTTCGTTGGCCGACGTCTTCTGCCGGCCGAGGCCATTGGCCGTCGTCGAGTTGAGGTTGGAGTGCAGCCACTCGACGCTGAAGTCGTAAGCGCCTGCCGTGTACTGCAGGCTGAGGGCCTGCTGGCGGTTCTTCAGCAGGCCGGGAGCATTCGCGGCGCGCCAGCGCAGCACGTCGTTCTCGTTCGGCTTGCTGGCGGCCAGCGTGCCGTAGAGGCTCCAGTTCGGGGTGAACTTGTAACCCACCTGGAGGAAGCCGCCCTTGTCCTTGATGTCGCCGAACTGGGAAAGGTCGCCGAAAATCTGCGCAATGGCGGTGCCGGTATAGACGGCGCCCTTCACGATGAAGTTGCCGGGCATCCACATGCCGCCCACTTCATACGCCGTGCTCTTGATGTTGCTCTTGATCGGCGTGACGGTCTGGCCGTCCACGCCGTGGAGGTCCAGCTTGCTGTAGTGCGTGGAACCGAATACCTGCCAATTGCTGCCCTTGGCGGTGATGCGTGCCTCCACCTGGGGCTTGAAGCCCGCATTGCCCGCGGTGAGGTAGTTGGTCGTGAGGCCCGGGCCGTTCCAGCTGCCCTCGAACACGCCCAGGTCGAAGCGCCACTTCACGCCTTCCGACCCGTGGTTGAGTTCCTGCATCACCATGATGCCGGGATAGCGCCAGCCGATCATGCCGGTGCCATAGCCCAGCGGGAAGGCGATGTGCGACAGGGACTGCGGCACATATTCGAGCGGGAACATGAGATCCCACATCTGGCCGATGCGGAACGTGGTGCCCGTTGATGCGTTGGCGAGGTCCATGTACGCCTGGCGCAGTCGCGGCGTGGGTTGCTGCTGGCTATACGGGCCGGTGCCGTTGAAACCGCCGAAGAAGTCCATCTCGATGCGGCCGCTGCCGGCCCAGTTCTCATTGAACTTGGCCCCGGTGAAGTCGAGCCAGAAGCGGGTGTTTCGTATGTCCACACCGCTCAGCGAATCGTTCACGCGTCCGCCCTGCCCCGGAATCGGATATTCCGCGTTGGCGCCGTTGCCGTAGGTAAAGGCCTTGCTCTGACTGAACGCGTTGGCGTTGATGAAGCCGTGCAGTGCGACGGAGACACCGGGCGCCGAGGTGAAGGTGGGTTTCGCCGGAACGGCCGCCACGGTCTTCTCGACCTTGGCCACCTTTTCGTCGGTCTGCTGTGCCTGGCTCTGCGCCGCCTGGGCGGTTGCGGTGGCCTGGCTCGTGGCCGTCTTCTGCTCCTGGATCATTGCCTTCAGCTCGGCCAGTTGCTGCTCGAGCTGGCTCACACGGGACTCGAGCTGCGCTTCGCGCGTTGTTTTTTTCGCCCTCGACTGGGCATGGGCCTGGTCCGGCATGGCCGCCATGGGCAGCATCAGGGCACAGGCGACGCTGAGGGCGATGGCCTTCCGGCCACCGGAGCGAGTGGTTTTCATCATGGTCTCCCCAACCATTGGCAGGCCGAGCATGTGACACACCCGTTGGCCCTGCCATTCGCCAAAGGTCGAACCTCGACCAAAGTCGTAGCGGCTCCGCACCTTAATGCTGCGCCGCGACGCTAAACTTCATGCCATAGCACAGCCCTGGAGCCAGCATGTCCGATTTTCACCCGGTCGATCCCGCCTTCGCCGCCACTGCGCGCATACGCAAGGACGACTACGAACGCATGTACGCCCGGTCCGTCCAGGATCCCGAGGGTTTCTGGAAGGACATGAGCGCGCGCCTGGACTGGATCGTGCCGCCCACGAAGATCAAGAACGTCTCGTTCGACCCGGCCGACCTGTACATCCGCTGGTTCGAGGACGGCCAGCTCAATGTGTCGGCGAATTGCCTCGACCGCCACCTGGCAAAGCGCGGCGACAAGACGGCCATCATTTTCGAAGGCGACGACCCCGGCGAGACGCGCAGCCTCACCTATCGCGAGCTGCATGCCGAGGTGTGCAAGTTTGCGAACACGCTGAAGAACCTTGGCATCGCCAAGGGCGATCGCGTGGTGATCTACCTGCCGATGATTCCCGAAGCGGCCGTGGCCATGCTCGCCTGCGCGCGCATTGGCGCGGTGCACTCCGTGGTGTTCGGCGGTTTCTCGCCGGATTCCCTCGCCAGCCGCATCGCGGATTCCGGCGCCAAGCTCATCGTCACCGCCGACGAAGGTTGCCGCGGCGGCAAGAAGATTCCGCTGAAGGCGAACGTGGATGAATCCCTGACCCGCCCGCGCACGAACAGCGTGGAAACGGTGGTAGTGGTGCGGCGTACCGGCGGGGCCGTGCAGTTCCAGTCGCCGCGCGATCGCTGGTACCACACGCTGATGGAAGGCCAGTCCGCGGTGTGCGAACCGGAGGCGATGAACGCGGAAGATCCGCTGTTCACTCTGTACACCTCCGGCTCCACCGGCCAGCCCAAGGGTGTGCTGCACACCAGCGGCGGTTACCTCGTTTATACCAGCCTCACCCATGAACTGGCCTTCGACCTGCGCGAAGACGACATCTACTGGTGCACGGCGGATGTCGGCTGGGTCACCGGCCACAGCTACGTGGTCTACGGCCCGCTGGCGAACGGTTCCACGGTGGTGATGTTCGACGGCGTGCCCAACTATCCCGACTACAGCCGCTTCTGGCAGGTGGTGGACAAGCACAAGGTCACGCTTTTCTATACGGCACCGACTGCCATCCGCGCACTGATGCGCGAGGGCGAGGAACCGGTAAGGAAAACCTCGCGCAAGACCCTGCGCGTGCTGGGCACGGTGGGCGAGCCGATCAATCCGGAAGCCTGGAACTGGTACTACCGTGTGGTGGGCGACGAGCGCTGCCCTGTGGTGGACACCTGGTGGCAGACCGAAACCGGCGGCTTCATGATCACGCCGTTGCCCGGTGCCATTGGTCTCAAACCCGGCTCCGCCACCTTCCCGTTCTTCGGCGTGAAGCCCGCCATCGTGGATACCGACGGCAAGCCGCAGGAAGGCGAATGCAGCGGCAACCTCGTCATCACCGATTCCTGGCCCGGCCAGATGCGCACGGTGTACGGAGACCACCAGCGCTTCGTCGATACCTACTTCAAGACCTATCCCGGCAACTACTTCACCGGCGACGGCGCGCGCCGCGATGCGGATGGCTATTACTGGATCACGGGACGCGTCGACGACGTGATCAACGTGTCCGGCCATCGCATCGGCACGGCGGAAGTGGAGAGCGCGCTGGTGGCGCATCCCAAGGTGGCGGAAGCGGCCGTGGTCGGCTGCCCGCACGATATCAAGGGACAGGGCATCTACGCCTTCGTGACCCTGGTGGCCGGCGAAACCGGCAGCGAAGCGCTGTCGAAGGAACTGATCGCCGGTGTGCGAAAGGAGATCGGCCCCATCGCGGCGCCGGATTACCTGCAATGGGCGCCGAGCCTTCCCAAGACACGTTCGGGCAAGATCATGCGCCGCATCCTGCGCAAGATCGCGGAGAACCAGCCCGACCAGCTCGGCGACGTCTCCACGCTGGCCGATCCCGGTGTGGTGAAGAACCTCGTGGAAGAGCGGTTGATTAAGTAGGAAGCGGGTCTACTCCATGCACGTTTTGATTGCCGACGACCATCCCCTGTTCCGCGATGCGCTCCAGCGCGCGGTGCTGGCGGCGGTGCCGGGCGCCACGGTGCACACGGCCGACAACGTGCCTGCGTTGTTCGCGCTGATCGAGTCGTTGCCGGATGCGGATCTGCTCTTGATGGATCTCCATATGCCGGGAGCGCGGGGTTATTCCGCGCTCGCACATATCCGCGGGCAGTTTCCGGGGCTGCCGACGATCGTGGTGTCAGGACATGAGGAAGGGCAGATCGCGAGACGCGCGCTCGCACACGGTGCGTCGGCCTATATTCCGAAGTCGGCCGCGGTGGAACAGATCGTGGAAGCGGTGCGCGCAGTGCTCGACGGCGATGTGTGGCTGCCGCATCAGCTCGTTGGCGGCAGCGTGGAGCTGAAGGCCGACGAGGCCGATGTGGCCGCGCGCGTCGCCTCGCTCACGCCGCAGCAGTTCCGGGTCCTGAACATGATCGCCGAGGGCCTGCTCAACAAGCAGATCGCCTTCGACCTCGGTGTCTCGGAGGCCACGGTGAAGGCGCACATGACCGCGATCATGCGAAAGCTCGGCGTGTCCAACCGCACACAGGTCGCGCTGGCTGCCAGCCACCTGGATGTGGAGAAGGAAGCGTTCCCCGGGGTGTCGCAGGAAGGCTGAAGGTCAGGCCGCGTGCGTTCCCGTGCGCTTCACCAACGCCACCAGCAGGGCCCTCAGCGCCGCCGGGCGTATCGGCTTGTGTAGCAGGGGATAGCCGAGCGAGCGGGCACGCTGCTTCAGCTCGGTGCTACCGTCGGCCGTGACCATGGCCGCCGGCGGCACGCGTGCCAGTTTGCTGCCGATGAAATGCAGGGCCTCCAGGCCGTCCATGCCATCGCCGAGATGGTAGTCCGCCAGAATCAGGTCGACGTGCGTGGCCGTGAGGATCTCCAGCGCGGCATGGGCGTCCAGCGCAACGCGACAGTCCACGCCCCAGCGCCCCAGCAGCGCACACATGCCTTCGAGAATCGCCTCGTCGTTGTCCAGGCACAGCACGGTCAGCGGCAATTGCTCGCCACCCGGCCGGACGACGGCGGGAACGAGTTTGCGCGATACCGCTTCCGCCCGCGGCACGGTGATGCTGAAGCAGCTGCCCGCACCCACGCGGGAGCGCAGGCCCAGCGGATGGGCGAGGATGCCGGCAAGGCGATCGCAGATCGAGAGGCCAAGGCCCAGTCCCTTTTCCCCCCACGGTGACGGACGCTCCAGGCGCTGGAACTCGCCGAAGATTCTCGCCTGCTGTTCGTCGGCGATGCCGGGGCCACTGTCCCATACCTCGATGCGCACGTTGTTCCCGTTGCGCCGAACGCCAAGCAGCACACCACCGGAGCGCGTATAGCGCAGCGCGTTCGACAGGAAGTTGGCGACGATACGGCGCAGCAGCTGCGCGTCGGAGCGCACGGCGAGCGAGGTCGGGGCAACGCGCAGGGTGAGGCCACGCTGTTCGGCAACCACGGCGAACTGTTGCCGCAGCGAATCGAATAGGTCGGCCAGCGCGAAAGGCGCCACTTCGGGACGATAGCTTCCCGCGTCGAGACGCGACACGTCGAGCAGCGCATCGAGCAGGTCTTCCGCCGCGCGGAACGACGCATCGATGCGTTCCGCCAGCTGGGCTACTTCGCCATCGAGCCCCGGATGCTGACGCAAGGCCGAAGTGAAGAGACGGGCCGCGTTCAGTGGTTGCAGGAGGTCGTGACTCGCGGCCGCGAGAAAGCGTGTTTTCGATGCGTTGGCCGCCTCGGCCTCGCGCCGTGCGATGGCGGTGGCGTTGAGCGCTTCCGAAAGTTCCGCCGTGCGGTCTTCCACGCGTTGTTCCAGCGTCTCGTTCGCGTCGATGAGGGCCTGCTCCACGCTCTTGTACGCGGTGACGTCGGTGAACGTGGTGACGAAGCCGCCGCCTGGCAGTGCGCGACCGCGCATTTCGATCACGGTGCCGTCGGGGCGCACGCGCTGGAATACGTGTGGCGAGCCAGCGCGCATGTAGCGGATGCGCTTGGCCACGTGCTCGTCCACCTCACCGGGGCCGCATTCGCCATGCTCGGCATTCCAGCGAATGAGGTCGGCCACGGGAAGGCCCACGTAGACCATGCCGTCCGGATAACCGAAGAGTTCGAGGTAACGCCGGTTCCAGGCGACCAGGCGCATCTCGCCGTCCACCACGCTGATGCCTTGCGATACGTTTTCCAGCGTCGTGGAAAGCAGTTCGCGATTGAAGCGCAGTTCCTGCGATGCTTCGTCCATCAGCGCCATGGCTTCGGCGATGTCGAGGCCGGTGCCCGAGAGCGCGCCCATGAGGATGCGGCGCGCGCTCGCGGCACCGACGGCGCTCGCGAGAAGACGTTCGGTGAACTGGATGAGCGGGCGGTCGGCCGAATCGGTGGGGGAGAGCGTCACGCCGTGACGTTGCCCGTATTCGTTGAAGGCACGCATCGTCACCCGGTCGCCGACGATACGTCCCGCGATGGTGCCGAGGTCGCGCACCGTTACCCGGCCGCGCCAGTCGCCGGCGCCGGTAGCACTGCGAACGAAGGGGTCGACGAAGAGCGCGGCATGCAGTCGCTCCGCCACACTGGGGCGGAAACGCAGCGAAATGAACACGAGGAACGCCACGTTGAACAGCAACGACCAGAAGGTGCCGTGCGTGACGGACTCCCATCCTGTGAGGTGGAACAACTCGGTCGGCTTGAGCCAGCTCATGCCGAAGGGGCCTTCGTCCATCCACGCGGAATGCAGCCAGCCGGCACGCGTCATGGCGGGGAGAAGCAGTGTGTATGCCCAGACGGTGAAGCCAGCCAGCAAGCCAACGTAGACACCTACGCGGCTCGCACCGCGCCAGTACAAGGCCGACACGATGGCCGGTGCGAACTGTGCCACCGCCGCGAACGAGAGCAGGCCGGTTGCCGCGAGGTTTTCGGCATCGGCGATGATGCGGTAATAAACATACGCAAGCGCTGCCAGCACCACGATGGCCACGCGGCGTACCAGCAGCACGACATGGGACAGGTCGCCGCGACGCTCCAGGTCGAACCGCTTCACACGAAGCAGGGCCGGCATGACGAGGTCGTTGCTGATCATGGTGGCGAGTGCGACGGCCGCGACAATGACCATGCCGGTGGCGGCGGAGAATCCGCCCACGAACGCGAGCAAGGCCACGCCGCTGTCGCCGAGTGCGATCGGCAAGTTGAGCACCCATGCATCCACGTGACCCTGTGTCACCTGCGGAAGGCCCAATCCCGCGCTGACGATCGGCAGCACCGCCACCGAGATCAGGATCATGTAAATGGGAAAGAACCAGCGCGCCCGGTTCAGGTCGCGGGGGTCTTCGCATTCCACCACGCCGATCTGGAATTGCCGCGGCAGGCAGAACATCGCGCAGAACGCCAATAACGTCTGCGCAACGAATCCGGGCGGCATGTTGCCCTTGTCCAGCTGCAGCATGGGGGCACGCAGCGTTTCGACGAAGCCGGGCCCGTGCATGTACGCATAGACACCTATGGCGACGAAGGCCAGCAGCTTCACCAGAGACTCCGCGGCCACCGCCAGCATCATGCCGTGATGGTGTTCGGTGGCGTCGATGTTGCGCGTGCCGAACAGGATGGCGAACACGGCGAGCAGCGCCGCGCACCATAGCGCGGTGTCGCCGAACCACCAAGCAGAATTGCCGGCACCGAGCACGGTGAACGACATGGCCACTGCCTTGAACTGCAGGGCAATATAGGGAATGACCGCGACCACGGCGATGACGGCCACCAGGGCCGCCAATCCGTGCGACTTGCCGAAGCGTGCAGCGATGAAGTCGGCGATCGACGTGATGTTGCGTTCGCGCGCCACGAGCACCAGGCGTTCGAACAGGCCGAAGCCGAGCACGAACAGCAGCAGCGGGCCGAGATAGATCGGCAAATAGGAAAGGCCGGAGACGGCGGCGGTGCCCACCGCGCCGTAGAAGGTCCACGACGAGCAGTACACCGCAAGCGCAAGGCTGTAAACCAGGGGCCGGAGCTTCGGCTGGCGGGGATAGAGCGGCCGACGATCGCCCAGCCAGGCAATGCCGAACAGCAGGCCCACATAGAGCAGCGACACCAGCAGCAGTAGCCAGCCTGCGATCACGAATGGGCTCCCCCGGGCGATACGGCCCCATTGTAGGGAAGGGGCGGCGCAGGGGGTAGGAGCGCGCCGGGGGCGTTACGATTCACCCCATGAGCCATGACGAATTCGACCTGCCGCCGCTATCCCCCGACGAGATCCACATCTGGCGCTGCCGCTGGGCCGGCGGCGCCGGGGAACGCGCTTTCGCGGGTCTTCTGCGGCGCTACGCCGGCGACGAAGACGTCGCCATCGCGCGCGGCGAGCATGGGAAGCCGCTTTTCAGATCCCCGCACGACACGCTGGGCTTCAACTGGTCGCACAGCGGCGATGTCGCGTTGCTGGCCGTCGGCCGCGGTCCCGAGGGCTTCGAGGTCGGCGTGGATGTGGAAGCCGTGCGGCCGCGCGCGCGCGCGCTGGAACTGTCGCAACGGTTTTTCGCTCCCGAGGAGACGGCTTGCCTGCGCGCGCTCGGCGAAGGTGCACGGTTGCAAGGTTTCCTCACCTTGTGGACGGCGAAGGAGGCCGTGTTGAAGGCACACGGCGGCGGGCTGTCCTATGGCTTGCACCGCGTGTCGTTCACATTGGGGGACGAGGGGGCCGTGCCCGCAAGGTTCGACGGCGATGTTGGCCAGGCGGGGGAGTGGCAGGTGCATCGTCTCGCGCTGAACGAAGGACTGGTGTCTGCCGTCGCGTGGCGCGGTGAGAAACGCACACTCCGCGTCTTCACATTTCCGCTTTGAACCTTTTCCCGGCGAGCCGTGTCTCATTACCTGTGTGTGAGTGTGACCGTGGAGTGCGCCACAGGGACGTGGCGAGTTATGCTGGGATGACAGTCATTACGCACGCTGCGCTTGGCGGCGTGCGATTTTTTATGGACCGTCGATGACCCTCCTCAGCGTCAACCTCAACAAGATCGCCGTCCTGCGCAATTCCCGCGGTGGCGACGAACCGGATATCGCCACCGCCGCCAATTGCTGCATCGATGCCGGATGCGGCGGCCTCACGGTGCACCCCCGTCCCGACATGCGTCACGTCACGCCCGACGACGTGCGCACCCTGGCCGGCCTGCTGCGCGGGCGGGTGGAATACAACATCGAGGGCAATCCGTTCGCGGGGCCGCGTGGCGCCTATCCGGGCCTGCTCGAGCTCGCAAGGGAAGTGCGCCCCACGCAGGTCACGCTCGTGCCGGACAGCGACGCGCAGATCACCTCCGATCACGGCTTCGACCTCACCAGGGACATCGACACACTGAAGCCTGTGGTGGCGGCGTTTCGTGAACTGGGTTGTCGCGTCAGCGTGTTTGTCGACGCCGGGGGCAACGGATTCGAATCCGCGAAAGCCATTGGTATCCAGCGTATCGAGCTCTATACCGGCCCTTATGCGAAGGCTTTCCACGACGGCGACGCGCGCGCGGAGCTGGCTGCCTTCGCCGATACCGCGCGACGCGCGCAACAGGCAGGTCTTGCGGTGAACGCGGGTCACGACCTGAGCCAGGCGAACCTCGGTACGTTCAAGGCCGCCATTCCCGGTCTTGCCGAGGTGTCGATCGGGCATGCGCTGATTAGCGAGGCGCTGTATCAGGGGCTGGCAAACACGGTTCGTGCGTACCTCGACATTCTGAAGTAGGGCCCGAGAAGCACTCTGTGGGAGCCGCTTCAGCGGCGATCCCGCGGCAGCGGGCCATCTTGCCGCGAGCACCCATCGCCGCTGAAGCGGCTCCCACACAGATCACAAGAACACAAAAAAACCCCGCCGTGAGGCGGGGTTTCTCGTCTTACCGGACAAACCGATCGGTTATTGCGCGTTGACGAAACCGATCTTGGTCAGGCCCTGGCCCTTGGCGTCGGAAAGCACGCGTGCCACGACCTCGTACTGAACCGCGTCATCCGCGTCGATCTGCAGTTCCGGCTGGTTCGACTGCTGGGCGATCACCGCGATCTGGGCGCGCAGGCCCAGTTCGTCCACCGGTGTGTCGTTCCAATACAGCGAGCCATCCTGGCGGATCTGCAGCCGGACGGGATCCGGCGGATTCTCTGGGTTTACGATGTTCGGGTTCGGCTGCGGAAGATCGATCTTGATCTTATGCGACAGCATCGGAGCCGTGATCATGAAGATGATCAGGAGCACCAGCATCACGTCGACGAGCGGCGTGACGTTGATGTCCGACATCGGGCCACCGGAGTTGCCTGAGCTGAATGCCATGTTCGTTACTCCCCCGCCTTGCCAGTCGACATGAAGCCGACGTGGACCATACCGGCTTCCTTGGCATCGCCAAGGATCTTCTTCACCACGCGATATTCGGTGGTGCGGTCGGCACGGATCTGGAGTTCCGGCTGCGGCGACTTCGCCGCCGCAACCGCGAACTGGGCCTTCAGTTCAGCCTCAGTGACTTCGCCGTCATTGAGGAAGTACGTACCGTCCGGCTTGACCGCGAGATCCATCGGTTCGACCGGGGTGTCATCCTTAACGTTCGGATTAGCCTTCGGCAGATCGATCTGGACCTTGTGGGACATCAGCGGCGCCGTGATCATGAAGATGATCAGCAGAACCAGCATCACGTCGACCAGCGGCGTGACGTTGATTTCCGACATCGGACCACCGGAGTTGCCCCCGCTGCTCATAGCCATGGGTCAGTTCCTCTTACTTCTTGACGACGGCAGCCGGAGCGGTGCCTTCGACGCGGGCGCCCGTGGCGAAGAAGTCGTGCAGGTCGTGCGCGAATTCGTCGAACTGGGCGTAGGTGAGGCGGTTCGAGCGCATGAAGAAGTTGTACGCAAGCACGGCCGGGATAGCGGTGAACAGACCGAACGCGGTCATGATCAGCGCCTCACCGACGGGGCCGGCCACCTTGTCCATCGACGCGGAACCCGAAGCGGCGATACCGATCAGCGCGTGGTAGATACCCCACACCGTACCGAGAAGACCGATGAACGGGGCCGACGAACCGACCGTGGCGAGCAGGGTCAGGCCGCCTTCCAGACGCAGGCTCTCGCGAGCGACGGCCTGGCGCAGGGCGCGGTCGATGAATTCCGAACGCGACAGCGTCTCGGCGAGACGACCGCCAGCAGCCTGCTGGTGGTGAGCCACGGCCGAAGCGGCATCGAGAGCGATCTTCGAGAACGGTTCGCCCTTCGGCTGCTCTTCGAGCATACGAATGGCTTCCTGCGTCGACGAGGTGTTCCAGAAGCCCTGGATGACCTTGTCGGCGCGAGCACGCACCATGCTGTTACGGATGAAGTTGGCGACGATGAAGTACCACGAGAGCACGGACATCGCGACCAGCACCACGAACACAATCCAACCGAGGAAGTCGAAGTTGTGGATCAGGTGGTCGAAGCCCATCTGCTTGAGGGCGTCGGCATTGGAGTTTTGACCTGGATTAGCAGGCTGAGCGGAGGTGTCTTGCAACATAACGCTACCCTTGGGAAGTCAAGCGTGAACTAAAGATGTAAGTAAGTGTGAGGACTAACTTACAGCTGGTTTAGGTTGAACGTAACGGGGACACGTGCATAGCCTTCGACGGCCTGACCGCCTCGCTTGCCCGGGTTGAATCGCCAGTTCCTTGCCGCATCCTGCGCTGCCTTGTCCAGTTCGCGGAAACCGCTCGACTGGTCGACCTTGATGTCCTTCGGCGAACCGTCGACACCCACGAGGACCAGAAGTACCACCGTACCTTCATGCCGCTGACGGATCGCCTGCGGCGGATACCTTGGCGGGTTGCGCTGACGGTACGACAGATTCTCGCTCGGCGCGATGTCGGCCGGCGGTGCAGGCGGCGCGGGAGGCGCCGGCGGCGGAGCCGGAACGGCATTCGTGCTCGCCTCTTCGACGGCCGGCGGCGGCGGAGCCGGCGGCGGCGGTGTCGGCGGCGGCTTCACCTGCTGAATGATTTTCGGCGGCGGCTGCTTCGGGGGTTCCGGCGGCGGCGGCGGGGGAGGCGGGGGAGGCGGCGGCGGTTCGATGAAGTCGACCTGCACGACCTTCTCTTTCTGCTTTTCCTGCGTCTTGGGCGGCGCCATGGGCGCGACCAGCAGCAGGAAGGCGAACGAGTGCAGCGCGATGGCTACTGCCAACGCACTTGTGCGCCCCCAACTGAACGGCGCTTGGCCGGTTGATTCGTTACTTGAGGCCATCAGTCACTATCAAGAGCTAATCAAGCGGAAGTGAGCCCGCACTGCTCGTCCGGCGTCGACGGCTTGACAATGCCGAAAACGCAGGTTTCTGCAAGCGGAAAGATATGCAAGTTACACCAGCATATGGCGTTTGTATAGCACCTGAAGGGAGGATTTATATCGATTCATACCCCCCCCTTCCGGGTCTTTACAAGCGCTTACTTGCCGGTACCTGCGGTTTTCAACCAGGCGTTGGCCTTGGCAGACGTTTCAGGGTCCTGGGCCGCGAGCTTCATGTCCGCGATGGCACCCTGCTTGTTCTTCTGACCACGCTTGGCTTCCGCACGCAGCATGTAGGCCTGGCCCTTATGCTGCACACCCTTGCTGATGGCATCCGTCACCGACTTTTCAGCGGCGGCGTACTGGTTTTCCTGGAGCTGCACCCGTGCGACCTTCAGGGCCGGCTCGCCGTTCGTGGCGACCTTCGCGGCTTCCTGGTAGGCGGCAAGCGCGTTCTTCATGTCGTCGCCCGTGACGTACGAGTCGCCGAGCAGGTTGTAGTTCTCGCCCGTCTTCTGCACCACGCCCTTGTCGAAGCCTTCCTTCAGCACCGCGGCGGCCTTGCCGGCATTCGCCACCTGGCGCTCGGAGTGATCCTGGCCGTCGATGAGGTACACCTTCGCGAGGTTCACGTACTGCTTCTCGTCCTTGAAGGCGCCGGCGCTGCGGGCCTTTTCGAGGAGCTGGATGGCTTCCGGATACTTCTGCGCCTGGATGAGCGACGAGGCGGCATTGTTGAGAGCCGTGGCGTCGTTCGGGTTCTTCTGCAGCGCTTCGGTCGCGAGCTCGGCAGCCTTGTCGCCCTGGCCGGTCTCGGCATAGCTGGCGGCGAGGATCTGGTCCCACGAACCCTGCGGCTTCGCGTCCGGCATGGACTTGGCCTTGGTGATCGCGGCGATCGCTTCCGGATACTTCTCGAGGCGATAGTCGATGTTGCCTTCGAGGCCGTAGGAGTCGGCGGTTTCCTTCTTGCCTTCGTTGCGCCATTCCTGCAGGGACTGCAGCGCGGCGGCGTACTGTTCGTCGGCGACGAGGAACTGCGTGTACATGTACTTCAGCTGGAAGTAGGTGTCGTTCGGCATCACGCCGATGTCGAGGGCCTGCTTCAGCGTGGCGATGGCGCCCTTAACGTCGCCGTCGTTGTACTTCATGTTGGCGATGCCCTGGAGGGCCAGCGCCTGGGCGTACTTGCTGCTGGTGCCCGAACCGTCGGCCAGCGGCTGAAGGAGCTGCAGGGCCTTGTCCTTCTCGCCGTTGTTGGCGGCGTCGAGACCTTCGTTCAGGGCCTTCTGGTCTTTCTCGCTCTTGAGGTCGAGCTTGGGTTCCGTACGGGTTGCGTTCGGATACAGCGCTTCTTTCTTGTCCTGGGACTTGGTGTCGCGAGCGACAGCCGCGCCGCTGACGAGGGAAAGTGCGATGGCCGTGGCGAGCGCGAACTTGCTGAGGGAACCCTGTTTCATTGAATGACCTCGGTTGTAGGAGTCACCGCACAAGGCAGCTCTCCGGGGGACTACAGAGGTTAACCCGATTCGATTCCTAAGAACAAGTCGCAGCGCAAGAAAAAAGAAGAGTCAAAACAATGACTTGTTAGGAGAATGTTGGCGCTTACCGATTTGTAGGTAAAAGGTTGCCTTGAAAACGCCATTTTTATCCACCCGGCGAGGAACTGTGACGGAGCGCATAAAAAACGCCCGGTCGTCGTTCGACCGGGCGTTTGGGATGTCACACACTCGTTTAAGGACGAATCAGATGTCCAGATTGGCGACCTTCAGCGCGTTCGATTCAATGAAGTCGCGGCGCGGCTCCACGGCCTCGCCCATCAGCATCGAGAACATCTGATCGGCGGCCACGGCGTCTTCGATGCCCACCTGCAACATGCGCCGGGTTTCCGGATTCACCGTGGTTTCCCACAGCTGCTCCGGATTCATTTCGCCCAAGCCCTTGAAGCGCTGGATGGTGCGGCCCTTCTTGGCTTCGTCGAGCAGCCAGTTGCGCACGTCGGCGAACGAGAGCACGCCGCGCGAGGCATTGCCGCGGCGAACCACGGCACCCGGCTGCAGGCCCAGCTGCGACAGTTGCTGGGCGATCGCCTGGATCGCGCGGAACTCGGTACCGGCGAAGAACGCCTGCGGCATGATCCAGGTGTGGCTCAGGCCGTGCTGCATGCGCTCCACTTCGATAGCGGCGCCCTGCTCGTTCAGTGCCGGACGGAAACGCAGCGCGTACGTGGGCTTGCCAAGACCGCTGGCACTGAGGCGCGTGGCAATACCTTCGAGCCAGGCCTGCATGCGGGCCGCGTCCGCCCAGTGTCCGTCTTCCAGCGGTGCGTGCTCGATCATGGCGGTGAGCGCCGCCACGTCGAATCGATGGCTGAGCCGCTGGATCTGGTCGAGCGCCGCCTGGTAATCGCGGAGCAGCTTCTCGAGCGCCACGCCGTCGATGGCGGGTGCACCCTCTTCCGGCGTCAGCGAGGCGTTGTCCACCGCGCTGGCGATAAGGTACTCGTTCAGGACGCTGTCGTCCTTGATGTACATCTCTTGCTTGCCCTGCTTCACCTTGTACAGGGGCGGCAGGCCGATGTAGACATGGCCGCGCTCGATGAGCTCCGGCATCTGGCGGTAGAAGAAAGTGAGCAGCAGCGTGCGGATGTGCGAGCCGTCTACGTCCGCGTCGGTCATGATGATGATGCGGTGGTAGCGCAGCTTGTCCGGGTTGTACTCCTCCTTGCCGATGCCCGTGCCCAGCGCGGTGATCAGCGTGCCGACCTCGGCGGAGGAAATCATCTTGTCGAAGCGGGCCTTTTCCACGTTGAGGATTTTGCCCTTCAACGGCAGCACGGCTTGCGTGCGGCGGTTGCGGCCCTGCTTCGCGGAACCGCCTGCGGAGTCACCCTCCACCAGGAACAGTTCGGAAAGCGCCGGATCCTTTTCCTGGCAGTCGGCGAGCTTGCCCGGCAGGCCGGCGATGTCCAGCGCGCCCTTGCGGCGGGTCATCTCGCGCGCCTTGCGGGCCGCCTCGCGCGCGCGGGCGGCGTCCACCGCCTTGGAGGCGATGGCCTTGCTCTCGGCCGGGTGCTCGAGCAGGAACTCGGCGAGCTTGTCGTTGACGACCTGCTCGACCGCGGTCTTCACCTCGCTGGAAACCAGCTTGTCCTTGGTCTGCGAGGAGAACTTCGGGTCAGGCACCTTCACCGAGAGGACGGCGATCAGGCCTTCGCGCATGTCGTCGCCGGAGAGGCCGACCTTGGCGTTCTTGGCCAGGCCTTCCTTCTCGATGTAGCTCTGCAGCGTGCGCGTAAGCGCCGCGCGGAAGCCCGTGAGGTGGGTACCGCCGTCGCGCTGCGGGATGTTGTTGGTGAAGCAGAACATCGTTTCCTGGTACGCGTCCGTCCACTGCATCGCTACTTCGACGGTGATGCCTTCGGAGAACGAGCTGAAGCTGATCACGTTGGGATGCAGCGCGGTCTTCAGCTGGGCCAGGTGCTGCACGAACGACTTGATGCCGCCTTCGTAGGCGAAGACGTCCTTACGGTCGTTCCGCTCGTCCACCAGTTCGATGGTGACGCCCGAGTTCAGGAACGCCAGCTCGCGCAGGCGCTTCGCCAGAATGTCGTAGTGGAACTCGATGTTGTTGGTGAAGGTAGCCGGGCTGGGCAGGAAGCGCACGAGGGTGCCGCGGCGATTGGCGTCTGCCACGGCCTCGATGGGAGCCAGCGGCTCGCCGTGGGAGTACTCCTGCCGGTATTCCTTGCCGTCACGCCAGATCGTGAGCCACAGCTTCTCGCTGAGCGCGTTCACGACCGAGACGCCCACGCCGTGCAGGCCGCCGGACACCTTGTAGGAATTCGCGTCGAACTTGCCGCCGGCGTGGAGCACGGTCATCACCACCTCGGCGGTGGACTTGCCCTCTTCCGGGTGGATGTCCACCGGAATGCCTCGGCCGTTGTCGTCGACGCCGACCGAACCGTCCTGGTGAATGGTGACCTTGACGTAGTCGCAGTAGCCGGCCAGGGCTTCGTCGATGGCGTTGTCCACCACCTCGAACACCATGTGGTGGAGGCCGGTGCCGTCGTCGGTATCGCCGATGTACATGCCGGGGCGCTTACGGACGGCATCGAGCCCTTTCAGGACCTTGATGCTGCCAGAGTCGTAGGCGGTCGAATTCGTCGTCGGATCGAGAGGTTCGTTCATGCGATACCCAGTGATGGGGCCCCAGCGCAGCGCAGATGGGCGACGGGGCAATCGGGAAATTATAGCAAATTTGGGGGGGGGGCTCTCTGGCACGGCCGGTAAGGGGCCCGGGAGCCGGATTGCTCTCGGAGGGGCCGGGGGATGGGGGGAGGCTGATCGTGCGTGCAGGGGCCGCTGGCGTCCGCGTATGCGTCACTTCAGCGTGGAGGCCGGCTCTCCCAGATAAACCGTTACTGTTCCACGTGGAACAAACGCGCGGGCCGCCGCATCCCTAACCTGGGCCGACCAACCCATGTTCCACGTGGAACAACGCAACAGGCTGACCAACGAGCGCCGACGGCACCTCCGTGCCGGTCACAAACACCTGCACATCGCGCCCGAGAAGTTGCCCCACCACCCACTCTTGATGGGTGCGATCGAGCTCGGATGCAAGATCGTCGAGGCAGACAACCGGCCACTCGCCACGCAGTTCCGCGTGAAGCGAAGCCTGCCCCAGCAAACAGGCCAGCGCGCAAAGCTTTTCCTGTCCCCTGGAAAGATGTTCGCGTAGTGGCGCGTGCTCGAACGCCACGGAAAAGTCGGCCCGGTGGGGCCCCACGGTCGTGTGCCCGCGGGACAGATCCCGCTGCCTCCGTTCGACCAGCGTGGCAGCGAGATCGGAACTCTCGTCCCAGCCAGGCCGATACCTGAGCGAAAACGCGCCCAGTTCGGGCAGCACGTTTCCCATGAAGCCCTGGATGTGGGGGACCACTCTGGAAAGATAGTCGCGCCGGTAGGTCGTGATGGACTCCCCCGCAGCGGCAAGCTCCATTTCCCAGGGTTCCAGAAGCGATGGGTCCGGGTAGCCTCCCTGGCGCAGCAGCGTGTTTCGCTGCTTCAGGGCTCGCTGATAGCGCCGCCACTGGCCCACAAAACCATGTTCCACGTGGAACATGCCCCAGTCGAGATAGCGCCGCCGCTCGTCGGATGAGCCCGCAATGAGGTCGTGCGACCCGGGTTCGAAGCAAACCACGGCGCATTCCTGCACCAGGGCTCCGAGGGAGGCAGTCGGGTCACCGTCCACCCTCGCCTGCCATCGGCCGCCTTCGCGACCGAGGCCCAGACGGCGGAGGCTCCCGTCGGCCTTCCTTACCTCGGCATAGACCGAAAGCGAGCCAGCCCCACGCTTCAAAAGCACATCCCGGGAGCCAGCCCGGAACGAACGGCCATGGGAGAGCAGATAAGCCGCCTCCAGAACGCTGGTCTTCCCCGCGCCATTTGGACCGACGAATACATTGATCCCGGCCGCAGGCGTCACAGCCACCCCATCCAGGCAACGTAATCCAGAGATCCGGAGCGACTCGAACTTCATACCAGCCTTTGTTCCATCCAAAACGGACGACGCCGGGGTGTCGGAGACATCCCGGCGTCTGGGGCCGAACCGCGCAAGAGGTTAAGACTGGCGCGAAACGCTGTCGCGGACAAGTCCGCTTCTACGGCGCATCAGAGACGAAGCGGCATCACCACGTGACGGGCCTCGTCGTTACCCTCTTCCTGCAGCAGGCAGCTCGACTGCGCGTCACGAAGATTGATGCGTACCTTCTCGCCACGCAGGGCACCCAGGGCGTCGAGCAGGTAACCCACGTTGAAACCCACGGCCAGATCGTCGACGACCGTTTCGGCTTCCACCTCTTCCTGGGCCTCTTCCTGCTCCGGATTATGCGCAACGATCTTGATACGGCCCGGCGTCAGTTCCAGCTTCACGCCACGGTACTTCTCGTTAGAGAGAATGGCCGCGCGCTGCAGCGCGCTGCGCAGCACGTCACGCTCGATCGTGGCCGTCTTGTCGGCACCGAGCGGGATCACGGCCTCGTAATCCGGGAAACGGCCGTCAATGAGCTTGGAGGTGAACACCACGCCGCCACGACGTACACGCAGATGGTTGCGGCCGAACTCGAGTTCGACGGACCCCTCACCCGATTCGAACAGGCCGATCAGCTCGTTCACGCCCTTACGCGGAATGATGATCTGGCGGCGTGCCGACACGGAGCTTTCGAGCTTCGTTTCCTTGAGCGCAAGACGGTGACCGTCAGTGGCCACGCAGCGCAGCGTGTGCTCCTGCAGATCCAGGAGCATGCCGTTCAAGTAATAGCGCACGTCCTGGTTCGCCATGGCGAAGGCGGTGCGGTCCATGAGATCGCGCAGCACCTCTTCCGGCAGCGTGACGCGCTCGACCAGTTCGATCTCGTCGACGGTGGGGAATTCGCTGGACGGGAGCGTGGCCAGCGTGAAGCGGCTGCGGCCGGCATTCACCGCAATGCGCTCGCCGTTCAATTTGATGTCGATCTTCGCGCCGTCGGGCAGTGCACGAACGATGTCGAAAAGCTTTCGCGCCGGAATGGTGATCTCGCCTTCCTGCACGCCGTCGGCGGCGGTGGTGGCGATCATCTCCACTTCGAGATCGGTACCGGTGAAGGACACCTCGCTACCGGAGGCGCGAACCAGCAGGTTGGCCAGCACGGGCAGCGTCTGGCGGCGTTCCACGACGCCCACCACCTGCTGCAGGGGTTTGAGCAGTACTTCCCTCTGGATGCTGAATTGCATGCGTCCCCTACTCCTGCTTTTAAGTTTTTAAGATTTTATTGGTGGTAGTTGTTAGGCCGGTGGATATCTTGAAAAGCCAGAAAACCACTTAGGATTCAAAAACTTGATTCAAGATATCGACTGGCTTCAACACGCGGTTTCGTGTGGGTGCCTTGTGGATAACTTTGGGCATCGAAACCGTCCTCCGTCCATCCACCTATTATCCACAGCTTCTCAGCCCGTCAATATACGTATGAGCTGCTCCCAGTCCTGGCGCATGCGTACATCTTTCTCGCAGAAACCGCGGATCGTGCGGCAGGCGTGCAGCACCGTCGTGTGATCGCGCCCGCCGAACGCCTCTCCGATCTCTGGGAGGCTGTGCTCGGTCAGTTCCTTGGACAGGGCCATGGCCACCTGCCGGGGACGCGCCAGCGAGCGCACACGGCGCTTGGAGAGCAGGTCGGACAGACGCACCTGGTAGTAATCGGCCACGGTCTTCTGGATGTTCGGCACCGTGACGGCCTGCGCGTGGGTGTTGAGCAGGTCGCGCAGGGTTTCTTCGGCGAAGTCGGTGGTGATCGGCTTGCGATAGAAGTTGGCGCGGGCCGCCAGCGTGTTGAGGGCGCCTTCCAGGTCGCGCACGTTGCTGCGGATGCGCTTGGCCAGCAACATCGCCACGTCCTCGGACACTTCCATCTCCTTCTCCGCCGCCTTGGAGAGCAGGATGGCGGCGCGCGTCTCGAAATCGGGCGGCTCGATGGCCACCGACAGGCCCCAGCCCAGGCGCGATTTCAGGCGCGGCTCGAGCTTGTCCAGTTCCTTCGGATAGCGGTCGCAGGTGAGGATGATCTGCTGCTTCGCCTCGAACAGCGCATTGAAGGTATGGAAGAACTCCTCCTGCGTCGTGTCCTTGCCGGCGAAGAACTGGATGTCGTCGATCAGCAGCGCGTCCACCGAACGGAAGCGGCGCTTGAAGTCGTCCATGTTCTTCTGCTGCAGCGCCTTCACCATGCCGCTGACGAACTGTTCCGAACGAAGGTAAAGCACCTTCGCGCCCGGATTGTTCTGCATGAGCATGTTGCCGGCGGCATGCATGAGATGGGTCTTGCCGAGGCCGGTGCCGCCGTAGAGCAGCAGCGGGTTGTACGCGCGCCCCGGGTTCATGGCCACTTGCATGGCCGCGGCCTTGCCCAGCTGGTTCGACTTGCCTTCGACGAAGGTTTCGAACGTGTAGTGCGGGTCGAGGTTGTGCACGTGCGGTGGCTCGTGCGCGGGCTCTGCCATGCGCGGCGCCGCCTGGGACGGCGTGGGCGCGATGGACGACGCCGGGCGGCCCGGCATCGCGCGGGTGCCGGACGAGCCGACCTCCAGGCGAACGGGCAGGGCGCGGCCGCTCAGGTGTTCGACGATCGACTGGATCTTGTCCAGGTACTGCTCGCGCACGGTGTCCAGCGAATAGGGGTTCGGCGCGTAGAGGAACAGCCCGTGCCCGTCCTCCCTGGCTTGCAGCGGCATCAGCCAGGTATGGACGTCCTCGGACGTCAACTCGCCTTCAAGACGCTCGAGACAGCGCCTCCAGAGATCACTCATCAGGTATTCTTGCCACAGCTTAGGGCGCGTGCGCGCGGGGTGGACGACGAAGTCTACCAGTGTTCCGCCCCCGCCTCGGGCTCCGGCCATCGCAAGGCCTGCATGTCGTCCTTCGCCCAAGCGGTTGACAGTCCTACGGAATGTCACGCATACTCTCGGGCCTTTTTCCATCTTCATCCGGATGTAGCGCCATGAAGCGTACTTTCCAGCCCAGCAAGCTCAAGCGTGCCCGCACGCACGGCTTCCGCGCCCGCATGGCCACCGCCGACGGCCGCAAGATCCTCAACGCCCGTCGTGCGAAGGGTCGCAAGCGCCTGATCCCGTAAGCGGCTCGCCTGTCGTGCGCGCCGCCGCCTTGCCGCGCGATGCGCGGCTACGCCGCGCCGCCGACTTCGCCGCATTGCGAACAGTCAGCGGTCGCCTCGGCGGCCGCTGTTTTCTTTTGCGCTTCGGAAACAACGACGCCGGCACCGCCCGGCTCGGCCTGGCCATCTCCAAGCGGTGTTCCAAGCGCGCGGTGGATCGCAACCGGATCAAGCGCCTCGCCCGCGAGGCCTTTCGTCGCGCGCGCCCTGCGCTGCCGCCGGTCGACATCCTCGTCATGGCCCGCGACAGCGCCGTTGGCGAGCCGGGCTCGGTCCTGCTGGCCGAGCTCGACGGTCTGTTCCGCCGTATCCGGCCGTTGAAGCGCGAGGGTGCCGACGGCACAATCGTGCGTTGACCTCACCGTTCTTCCCGCCTTTCCCGGCCAGCAGGCCGTGGCTCCCTTCGGATCTGGCCTAAGCAATGAATCAAACGCGCACGCTCCTCTTCTTCGCGCTCATGTTCGTGGCGTACTTGCTGTGGACGGAATGGGAGAAGGACTACGGCCCGCAGCCGGTCGCACCGACGCCCGCCGCACAGACCGACGCAGCCGCAGGCGCCGGCAAGGCGAACGCCGACAACAGCGTCCCAGGTTCCACCGCACCGGCCGCCGTGCCGAACGAGACGGCAGCGCCCGCCGACGGCAAGGGAGAACTGGTCACGCTGTCGAACGACGTGCTGCGCCTGACGATCGATACCCGCGGCGGCAGCATCGTACGTTCCGAACTGCTGGCCTACCCGCGCGACCCGGTGACGAAGAAGGATCCGAATCCGCCGCCGGCCCGCCTGCTCAACGACGACCCCGCGCATTTCTTCGCGGCCCAGAATGGCCTCGTCAGCAGCACCGGTGCCGCGCCCGATCATCGCGCCCTCTTCCACGCCGACCAGACCAACGTCACGCTGGCCGATGGCCAGAAGACGGCCAGCATCGACCTCACATGGACCGACCCGTCCGGCGTGAAGGTGGTGAAGCGTTACACGCTCAACCGCACCAACTATGTGGTCGATCTCGATCAGCGCATCGAGAACGGTTCGGCCGCGGCCTGGACGGGCAACGCGTACGAGCAGCTGCAACGCGTGCCGGCACCCAAGGCCAGCTGGCTCAAGGCCTATACCGATCCCGAGCAGCACAGCTTCTTCGGTGCGGCGTGGTACAGCCCCGACAACAAGTTCGAATCGCTGCATTTCGACGACTTCGCGAAGAAGCCGCTCAACCGCCAGATCACCGGCGGCTGGATCAGCATGCTGCAGCACTACTTCTTCGTCGCCTGGATTCCGCCGGCCGACCAGGGTGTGACGTACAGCAGCAATATCGTCGATCCCAACTCCGCCACCCCGCGTTATCTCGTGCGCGCCTTTGGCCCCGCCATCCAGGTGGCGCCCGGCCAGAGCGCCGATAGCGTCGCACGCCTCTATGTCGGTCCCAAGCTGCAGGGCACGCTCGACGTCATCGCGCCGGGCCTCGAACTCACCAGCAATTACGGCTGGCTGACGATCATCGCCCAGCCCCTGCACTGGCTGCTGTCGAAGCTGCACGCCATCAGCGGCAACTGGGGCGTGGCCATCATCCTGCTCGTGCTGCTCATCAAGGCCGCGCTGTTCAAGCTCACCGATGCGCAGTTCCGTTCCGGCGCGCGCATGCGCAAGCTGCAGCCGCGTGTCGCCGCGCTCAAGGAGCGCTACGGCGACGACCGCATGAAGATGCAGCAGGCAATGATGGAGCTGTACAAGAAGGAGAAGGTGAATCCGATGGCGGGCTGCCTGCCCATCCTCATCACCTTCCCCATCTTCATCGGCCTGCTGCGCGTCCTCTCCGAATCCATCGAGCTGCGCCAGGCGCCGTTCGTCGGCTGGATCCACGACCTGTCGGCGCCCGATCCGCTCTACGTGCTACCGGTGCTCTACTTCCTGGTCACGCTGCTCACGCAGCGCATGATGCCCACCGCGGGCATGGATCCGACCCAGGCCAAGATGATGAAGGTGATGCCGCTGATCTTCGGCGTGTTCTTCGCCTTCTTCCCGGCCGGCCTCGTGCTCTACTGGACGGTGAACGGTGCCACCAGCCTGCTGCAGCAGTGGTGGATCAACCGCAGCGTCGACAAGGCCGACCTCAAGGCCAAGACGGCATGATTCACCGGACGGCGCGTCGCAAGGCGCGCCGTCCGGCTTTGGAAGGCAACGCATGAACCACGGCGACGACACCATCGCGGCCATCGCCACCGGCGCCGGCGCGGCGGGTGTCGGCGCCGTTCGCGTGTCCGGGCCACGCGTGCCGGAGATCGCGCGCGCGATGCTCGGCCGCGAACCGCTTCCGCGTCATGCGCACTTCACCGCGTTTCGCGATGGCAACGGCGAACTGATCGATCGCGGCATCTTGCTCCACTTCCCTGCGCCGGCGTCCTACACCGGCGAACACGTGCTGGAACTGCAAGGCCACGGCAGCACGGTGCTGCTGGACGCCCTGCTCCGCCGCGTTGTATCGCTTGGTGCCCGCCTCGCCCGTCCGGGCGAATTTACCGAGCGCGCGTTCCTCAACGGCAAGCTGGACCTCGCCCAGGCGGAAGCGGTGGCCGACGTGGTCGCCGCCACCTCCGAAGCCGGTGCGCGTGCCGCGCTGCGCTCCATGGAAGGCGTGTTCTCCGCGCGCGTGGAATCGCTGCTTGCCGAACTGATCGGCTTGCGCGTGCACATCGAGGCCGCCATCGATTTCCCGGAAGAGGAAATCGACTTCCTCGCCGATCCCGTCATCGGCGAGAAGCTTGCCGCGCTACGCGCGCACCTGGATGCATTGCTGGTGGAAACGCGTCGCGGCGTGCGCTTGAACGACGGCATTGCCGTGGCGATCGTCGGCCGTCCGAATGCCGGCAAGTCCAGCCTGCTGAACGCGCTGGCGGGGCAGGAACGCGCCATCGTCACCGATATTCCCGGCACCACGCGCGACGTGCTGCGCGAATCCGTCACCATCGACGGCGCCACGCTCGAACTGGCGGATACCGCGGGGCTGCGCGAGTCCGAAGACATCGTGGAACGCGAAGGTATCCGCCGCGCACGCGCGCAACTCGAGCGCTGCGATGTCGCCCTCCTCGTCACCGACACCGACCACGCCGACAGCGACCTCGCTTTCTTCGACGGCACGCCGGCACATGCCACGCGCATCGTCGTCATCAACAAGATCGACCTTGCCGACAAAGCCGCTCATCGCGAGACCCGCGAAAATCACGAGACGCTGTGGCTCTCGGCGCGCACTGGCGAAGGCCTCGATGCGCTTCGCGCCCTGCTCCGTGACCTGGCCACGGCCGGCGCAGGCGAAGGCGCCTTCAGCGCGCGGCGACGCCACGTGGTGGCGCTCGAGGTCGTGCGCGATCATCTCGCGCGAACGGCGGATGCATTGCACGACAGCCATGCGGGCGAACTGGCCGCCGAGGAACTGCGCCAGGCGCAGCAGGCGCTAGGGGAAATTACCGGCGCCTACTCGTCCGACGATTTGCTGGGTGCGATCTTCAGTTCGTTTTGTATCGGGAAGTGAGATGAATCCAAGGACTTCCGAGCCACTTGGTCGAGCCGAGGCACTCAATCGCCACCTGTTGAAGACTCTATAATCGAGCGCGAGAGATAGAGACGAGAGACCTGAACAACGCCCTTCGTGACCATCCGTCGTCTAGCATCCGCGGCGCGATGGAAGATCGCCTGACACTCGGAGAAGCCGAATGGAATCCCATGACATCCAGCTGCTGAAAAGCCATTTCGATGGTTTGAGTCAGACCATCCCCGAAGAAGGCGTGACTTTCTGGTTCGCCCGTGACCTGATGGAGCCCCTTGGCTATGTACGCTGGGAGAACTTCAAGACTGCCATCGAGCGTGCCATAGAGTCTTGCAGAACAACGGGTTATGAACAAGCGGATCATTTTCGTGGCGTCACGAAAATGATCGAGATCGGCAAGGGAGGTCAACGCCCGGTCGAAGACTTCATGCTCACCCGCTATGCCTGCTATCTCGTCGCCCAGAACGGCGACCCGCGAAAGCAGGCTATCGCTTTCGCCCAGAGCTACTTCGCGATCCAGACGCGCAAGCAGGAAGTGATCGAAGACCGCATGCGCCTGCAGGCCCGTCTGGACGCCCGAGAGCGCCTGCGAGAATCGGAAAAGACTCTATCGCAGAAACTCTACGAGCGTGGCGTGGACGATAAGGGATTTGGCCGTATCCGCTCCAAGGGCGATGCCGCACTGTTCGGCGGCCACACCACCCAGATGATGAAAGATCGCTATGGCATCACCCAGACCCGCCCACTGGCCGACTTCCTGCCCACGCTGACCATAGCGGCCAAGAATCTTGCGACCGAAATGACCAACCATAACGTCACGCAGGACCGGCTGCATGGCGAATCGTTGATCACCCGCGAGCACGAGCAGAACAACAGCAGTGTGCGCGACATGCTCGGCCAGCGCGGCATCCAGCCTGAGCGACTTCCCGCCGAAGAAGACATTAAGAAGCTAGAGCGTCGCGTGAAGACCGAAGAGAGGAAGCTCGTAATACAGGCAGGGAAACTCCCCGCTTCCAAGCAGCAAGACACAGACTGACTGGAGACGATTTTGGAGGTTTGAGCTTGAACAAGCTTTCCAACTGAGCACTCAGCTTCATCCCCTCGCGCCCAAGCTCGCGGCTGATCTACACGCCCGGGGAGCCGCTTCTGTATCGGAAGTGACGTTCCTTAATACGACTCGGCGGCCACTCTCTGCTCGCGGCCTGAACTAACCGACACCGCCCAGATGCCCAGACCGCACAGCGCGAGGGCGCTCCCCACCCAGCCCGGCGACGTCCAGCCGTAACCATGCGCAATGGCCAGCCCGCCGAGAAACGGCCCGAGCGCATTCGCCGTGTTGAACGCCGAATGGTTCAACGCAGCGGCGAGCCCCTGCGCATCGCCGGCCACGTCCATCAGCCTCGTCTGCAGCACGGTAGCGAGCGCACCACCGACGCCGATGAGGAAGACATTCAAGCCCAGCGTCCACACGTTGCCTGCGGTGAACGGCACGGCCGCCAGCATCGCCATGCTCCATACGAGCAACACGCCAGCTGTGCGCATGAGCGCGCGATCCGCGAACACGGGTACGATCATGTTGCCCGCGGTGAGACCGATGCCGAAGACGCCGATGACCCACGGCACCGCGCTGAGCGGCATGTGCGTCACCGAGAGCAGCATATCGGCGAGATAGGTGTACACCGCGAACAGACCGCCGAAACCGATGGCGCCGATGCCCAGCGTGAGCCACACCTGCGGACGCTTCAGTGCACCGAGTTCGCGCAATGGGCTCGCGTCTGTATCGGCAGGCACTTCGGGCGCGAACGCCGCGACGGCGGACATCGTGGCGATGCCGAGCAGCGCCACCAGCGCGAAGGCCCAACGCCAGCCTACGGCCTGTCCGAGCCAGCTCGCGAGAGGAACGCCGACCACGGTGGCGATGGTGAGCCCGAGGAACATCTGGCCTATCGCCCGCGTGCGCCGGTTCGCCGGTACCAGCGACGAAGCGACCAAGGCGGCGACACCGAAATATGCACCGTGCGGCAGTCCGGCCAGGAAGCGGAACACCAGCATCCAGTGGTAGCTCGGCGACAAGCCGGTGAGGCCATTGAACACCGTGAACATCGCCATGAGCATGAGCAACAGCCGGCGACGCGGCACGCGAGCGCCCAATACCGTCATGATCGGCGCGCCGACGACCACGCCCAGTGCATAGGCGCTGATCACGTGACCTGCCGTGGGCGCATCGATGCCGAGACCCTGTGCGAACAGGGGCAGCATGCTCATGGAAGCGAACTCGGTGGTGCCGATGGCGAAGCCCCCGACGGCCAGCGCCAGGATCACCAGGCCGACGTGGGGAGCGCGAACGGGGGGCGTGCCCGCGTCGGGCACGGGAGGGGAAGAGGTCATGGCGGCACTCGGGGACGTTGGGGCGCAACGCTGTGATGCGTCGCAGCAAGCGGCTAGGATACGCCCGGGTGCTCTCCGAGGCCATGCCCGACGGAAGGTTCTCGCCCCGGAATGTGAGGGATCCTGGGCTTTGTGTGGGAGCCGCTTCAGCGGCGATGGGTGCTCGCGGCAAGGTTGCCCGCTGCCGCGGGATCGCCGGCAATGCCGGCTCCCACACACAAAGCAGGTTCCCGCATGGCCGGCTCCGTTATCGCCGGCCTATCGCTCCTCGCGCACGAATTCGATGAAGGCCCGCAGCGCCGAGGTGATGCGCCGTTGGCGAGGGTAATAGAGCATGAAACCCGGATAGGGCGGGCACCAGTCTTCCAGCACCTTCACCAGTCTGCCTTGCTCCACAAGCTCGGTTACCTGTTCGTCGAGCACGAGCGTGAAGCCGATGCCGGCGACCGCGGCGTCGAGTGCGAGGCGCAGGTCGCCGAAGGTGACGCGGCCGCGCACGTCCAGTTCGAGTTTCTTCGACCCCTGTTCGAACTCCCACTTATAGAGACGCCCGCTGGGAAAGCGGAAGCGGATGCAGTCGTGCTGGAAGAGGTCGTTCGGGTGCTCCGGAACGCCGTGCCTTGCGATGTAATCGGGCGATGCCACGCACGCGCCGCGCTGCTGGCCGCCCATCGGCACGGCGATCATGTCCTCCGGCACCTGCTCGTGGAAGCGGATGCCGGCGTCGAAACCGAGGGCCACGATATCGATGAGCCCGTCGTTGTCCACAGCCTCGAAGTGGATGTCGGGGTACAACGCGAGGAAACGCGGCAGCAGGCCCGGCAGCAGCAGCTGTGCGGTGACTCGCGGCATGTTGATCCGCAGCGTCCCGGCCGGGGTGGCGCGGAAGTTGTTCATTTCCTCCAGCGCCTCGCCCACGTCGGCCAGCGCCGGTTCGAGACGTTCCAGCAGGCGCTGTCCGGCTTCGGTCAGCGAGACGCTGCGCGTGGTGCGATGGAACAGCACTACGCCGAGCCGCTCTTCCAGGCTGCGGATGGCATAGCTGATGGCCGAGGTGGTCAGGGTCAGCTCGGCGCCCGCTTTGCGGAAGCTGGCATGGCGGGCCACGGCGGCGAAGGCGGCAAGGTGCGAGAGGTTGTCGGGGCGCATGATTATCAAGGATAACTCAACGATTCATCGAGAAATTCCCGTTGGCGCAAGAGATTGTTGAACCATTATCGTGAGCGGCCTCAAGCCACCCAAGATAAGGATGACTCCCATGTTCGAAGTTCGCGGATTCGCCGCCCCCCAGGCCAACGCGCCCCTCGCTCCCTTCAAGGTGCCGCGCCGCGACGTGGGCCCGAACGACATCCACATCGAAATTCTCTACAGCGGCGTCTGTCATTCCGACCTGCACCAGGCGCGGGACGACTGGGGCCCGGGCATCTTCCCGATGGTGCCGGGCCACGAGATCGTCGGCCGGGTGAAGGCCGTCGGCACTGGCGTCACCAAGTTCAAGGTGGGCGATTACGCCGGCGTAGGTTGCATGGTGGACTCCTGCCGCGAATGCGAGTCGTGCAAGCGCGACCTCGAGCAGTACTGCCTCACGCATACCAGCTTTACGTACAACGGCACCGAGCAGGACAAGACCACGCCCACCTATGGCGGCTACTCCACCGACATCGTGGTGCAGGAGCGCTTCGCCGTGAAGATCTCCGAAAAGCTCGACCTCAAGGCCACCGCACCGCTGCTGTGCGCCGGCATCACCACCTATTCGCCGCTGCGTCACTGGAAGGTCGGTCCGGGCCAGAAGGTGGGCGTCATCGGCCTCGGTGGTCTCGGCCACATGGGCGTGAAGTTCGCGAAGGCGATGGGTGCGCACGTCACCATGATCACGACATCGGCTTCCAAGGGCGAAGATGCGAAGCGCCTGGGTGCGGACGCGGTGCTCGTTTCGACCGACGCCGAAGCGATGAAGGCCGCGGCGTTGAGCTTCGACTTCCTGCTCAACACCATCCCCGTGTCGCATGACCTCAACCCGTACATCAATCTGCTGCGGCTCGATGGCACGATGGTGCTGGTGGGCGTGCTCACCCCGATCGACGGCATGATCGGCGGCGCGCTGATGCTTCCCCGCCGCAACATTGCGGGTTCGGCCATCGGCGGCCTGGCGGAAACCCAGGAAATGATGGATTTCTGCGCGGAGCACGGTATCGTCTCCGACATCGAGGTGGTGGACATGGCCTCGATCAACGAAACCTACGAGCGTCTGCTGAAGAACGACGTGCGCTACCGCTTCGTGATCGACATGGCGACGATGCCCGCTTGAGGCGCATCGTCCGCAGCATAGGCGTCGGCGCCGCGCTTGTCGGCGCCTTCGTCGTTTCTGCCGCCGTCTCGGCGTGGCCTTCGTGTCCGCAACCGGAACGAACTACACCGTCGGCATGACCAGATGCATCGGCGTGTCGCGCAGCGGCTTGCCGGTATTCCCGTCCACCACCACCGCATCGATCGGCTGCCCGGTGCGATCGTCGACCAGGTGCGACAGCGCACGTCCGCCGCCGTTGTAGCGACGGCCCCACTCGCCCATGGCGGCGAGGATGGGAAGAAAATCGCGGCCCGCCTGGGTCAGCACGTATTCGTCGCGCGGCGGGCGCTCGCTGTAGCGCCGCTTCTCCAAGACACCGGCCTCGGTCAGGGCCTTCAATCGACGCGACAGGATGTTCGGCGCAATGCCGAGGCTCGTCCGGAACTGGTCGAACTGGGTCATGCCCAGGCTCGCGTCGCGCAGGATCAACGCACTCCAGGCGTCCCCCACCAGGGCGAGGCCGCGAGAGATGGCGCAGGTGCCGGAAGAAAGTTTGTCGGTGTCCATTGCATTATGATAGCGACGTCACTATCGTATGGCAACGTAGTAGCTATCGTTTTGCAACTAACCATACGGAGTCGACGTTCATGAGCACTGAAAATAAAGGTAAGGCATTGATTACCGGCGCTTCGTCCGGCATCGGCGAAGTCTACGCCCGGCGCCTGGCCGACCGCGGCTACGACCTGATCCTGGTCGCGCGTCGCCTGGATCGCCTCGAAACCCTGGCGAAGGACATCGGCGCGCGCACGGGCCGACACGCGGAAACCCTGCAGGCCGACCTCGGCTCGCGCGAAGGTATCGCCGCCGTCGAACGCCGTCTGGCCGAAGACCCTGAGATCACCCTCTTCGTGAACAACGCCGGCATCTCCCTCAACGGCAGCATCCTGGAGAACGGCAGCAAGGAGATCGAGCAGCTGATCGTGGTGAACACTCTGGCCCCCACGCTCCTGGCCGCCGCCGCCGCGAAAGCCTTCGTGGCGCGCAACAAGGGCGGCATCATCAGCATCGCTTCCGTGCTGGCGCTGGTTCCGGAAATGATGGATGGCCTCTACAGCGGTACGAAGGCCCACCTCATCAACATGACGCTTGGCCTCGCCTCCAAGCTCCAGGGAACGAATGTGCGCGCGCAGGCCGTTCTGCCGGGTGCCACGCGTTCCGAGATCTGGGAGAAATCGGGCAAGGACGTGGACGCCATCCTTCCGGGCATGGTCATGGACACGGCGGACCTCGTGGACGCCGCACTCATCGGCTACGACCGTGGCGAAGTGGTGACCATCCCGCCGCTCGAAGACGAAGGCCAGTACAAGGCGTACGAGGCGGCGCGCCTTGCCATGGCACCCAACCTGTCCCGCAAGGACGTGGGGACGCGCTACCGGGCGTAACCCGTTGAAGCGGTCCCGGCCACAGCGATTCGCCGGGACCGCCGCTCGACAGGCATGCCATCCTCCGAGCGTTGCCAGCAGCTTACGCGTCATTTGTGCGTCATTCGGCACGAATGCCGGCTAAACTAGCGGACTCGCTCGATTCTTGCGGTTAGGCATGCTTTCCTTCGTGTTCGGCGCGTTCGGACTTTCCACGGTCTGGTTCATCCCCTTGCTCTGGCGTGTGGCCGCGGCCCTGATCCGCCGCCGCCGGCCGCCCACGGTCGGGCCCGGTGCGATCCGCTTCTGGACGGGATTCGTGTTGGTGCTGCTGGCAAGCGCCACGTTGGAGGGGCTTGTCGTCTCCCACTACACCGACGATCCCTCCGTGGGTGGCGTCGTGTGTCGTGCGCTCGGCAACGCGGCGGCGAGCTTCCCGGGCGGCGCTCTCGCGGCGCTGCTCAGTGTCGCGGTTCTTGCGTTGGCGCTCCCCTGGTACCTCGGCGTGCCATGGTCGTCGTTCCTCGCACGCGCGAACGCCATGCTCGAACCCCTGGGCGCGCTGGCCATCGCGGGAACACGTGGGCTGCTCGCGCGGACGGGGTCCCGTGCCACGAGCCGCCGCCAGGCCGCCGCCGTGCGGCGAGCGGATCGCCCACCCGTGCGGCGAAGGGCGAGGGTGGACGCCAAGAAGGACGCCGTGCCTCCCGCGCGGCCGGCGCGACACGTGGCCGGTCATGTCGAAGCACCGCCCGCGCCCGCGCCGACGCGACATCACACTCAGGCGGAAACGGTCATTCGCGAACCGTGGCTGGCGCCACGCAAGGTGGAAACCTCTTCCAACACCATGGCAAGCGGCATGGCGACAAGTCGCCTGCCGACGTCGGAGCTTCGGTCCGCCGGGCGGCAGACAGCGCGCCAGCCGGCGTATCCCGATGCCGAGGATGCGATCGATGCGCTCACTGTCCCCGGGCGACCGACGCCCGAGAACGAGGCGTTCGGCGTGCAGCTCGAGCCGGTCCACGAACGTGGTCCTGTCGTCCAAGAGAACACGCCGGTGCCCGCCAGCGCATTCGCCGCGCCCGAGGTGCCGGTGCCCCGGCCGGTCTCGCGCTTCGCCATTGCGGCGAATGACGAGACCCTCGACGAAGCGCCGCCGCGACGCACCGCCACGCTCGCCACGGCGGCGCCGTTGCGCGGCAGCCGCAGCGAATCGCCGACCCTGCCTCCCCTGTCGTTGCTGGCAGCCGCACGCCACGACGCCTTGTCGATCTCCGATGGCGAGCTTGCGGAGACCGGCGAGCTGATCGAGCAGCGCCTTCGTGAGTTCAAGGTGCCGGTGCAAGTGGTCGGCGCATCCGCGGGGCCGGTGATCACGCGCTACGAAGTGGAGCCTGCCGTCGGGGTCCGTGGCAACCAGATCGTGGCGCTGATGAAGGACCTTGCCCGGGGCCTGGGACGGACGTCCATTCGCGTGGTCGAAACGATTCCCGGCAAGACGTGCATGGGCCTCGAACTGCCGAACGAACAACGGCAGATGATCGCGTTGTCGGAGATCCTCGATTCTGCCGAGTACCGGGAATCGGACTCCCAGCTCACACTGGCGATGGGCAAGGGCATCACCGGCGAGCCGGTCGTCGCGGACCTCGCAAAGGCGCCGCACATGCTCGTCGCCGGAACGACCGGCTCGGGCAAGTCGGTGGCGGTGAATGCCATGATTCTGTCGATGCTTTATAAGGCCACGCCCGAAGACGTGCGCATGATCATGATCGATCCGAAGATGCTGGAGCTTTCCGTCTACGAAGGCATCCCGCACCTGCTGGCGCCCGTGGTCACCGACATGAAGCTCGCGGCCAACGCGTTGAACTGGTGCGTGGCGGAAATGGAAAACCGCTACAAGGTGATGTCGGACCTGCGCGTGCGCAACCTGGCCGGCTACAACCAGAAAGTGCACGAAGCGCGCGCGGCCGGCAAGCCGCTGTTCAATCCGTTCCCTGCCCACCCGGAAGTGCCCGAGCACCTCGACACCCTTCCCATGATCGTGGTGGTGATCGACGAGTTGGCCGACCTCATGATGGTCGCGGGCAAGAAGATCGAAGAACTGATCGCGCGCCTCGCCCAGAAGGCGCGCGCGGCCGGCATCCACCTCATCCTTGCCACGCAGCGGCCGTCGGTCGACGTCATCACCGGCCTCATCAAGGCGAACATCCCCACGCGTGTCGCTTTCCAGGTGTCGTCGAAAATCGACTCGCGCACGATCCTCGACCAGATGGGCGCGGAAAGCCTGCTAGGCCAGGGCGACATGCTGTTCCTGCCGCCCGGCACGGGTTACCCGCAGCGCATCCACGGCGCCTTCGTGGCCGACGAGGAAGTACACCGCATCGTGGCGTGGCTCAAGCAGTTCGGCGAGCCGGACTACAAGGACGAGATCCTTGCCGGCCCCGCCAGCGAAGCCGCCGACGGCGAGCCCGGCGACGAAAGCATAGACGCGGAACTGGATCCGCTCTACGACGAAGCCGCCGCATTCGTATTGCGCTCGCGCCGCGCATCGATCTCGTTCGTGCAGCGCCAGTTCCGCATCGGCTACAACCGCGCGGCGCGCCTCGTGGAAGCCATGGAAGCCGCCGGCCTCGTGTCGTCGATGGGCATCAACGGCCAGCGCGAAGTCATCGCGCCCGGCCCGCAGGATTGATGCGTTAGCGACAATCGGCCTTCTGTGGGAGCCGCTTCAGCGGTGATGGGTGCTAGCGTCAAGCGTGCCCGCTGCCGCGGGATCGCCGCTGAAGCGGCTCCCACAACAGCGGCTTTGTCGCCGGGAGCGGAGTTCCCAGGGAGGGGATGGCTCTATTCCTTCGTCAACAGCTTCAACGGCACCGCGATCGACTTCTCCACCGGCTGCTTGTCGATCAGCTTCTTCGCCGTTTCCACGCCGAGCCTGCCGATTTCCTCGGGTTGCTGGGCTACCGTTGCCGCCATCGTTCCGTTCTGCACGGCGGTCTTGCCGTCGGGCGTGCCGTCGAAGCCCACGACGAGAACCTTCTTGTTCTTGCCCGCAAGCGCCTGAACCGCGCCGAGTGCCATTTCGTCGTTCTGGGCGAAGATCGCCTGCACATCGCCATGGGCCTGCAGCAGGTTCTCGCTGACGGACAGGCCTTGTGCACGGTCGAAGTTTGCGGGCTGGCTGGCGACGATCTTCATGCCGGTGCCGGCGATCGCATCGTCGAAGCCCTTGCCGCGCTCGCGTGCGGCGGAGGTGCCGGCCACACCCTGCAATTCGATGATGTTGCCCTTTCCGCCGAGTGCCTTGGCCAGGTAGTCGGCTGCCATCTTGCCGCCGGCGACGTTGTCGGAAGCGATATGCGACGCGACGTCGGCCCCGTCGACGCCGCGATCAAGCGTCACCACGGGGATGTTGGCGCGTTGCGCCGACTGCACCGCACCGGCGAGCGCCGAGGAATCGGTGGGATTGAGCAGGATCACCGACACGTGCCGCTGGATCAGGTCTTCCACGCTGGAGATCTGCCGCGCCGGGTCGTCTTGCGCATCCACGACCAGGAGGTTCACACCGGCAGCGCTCGCCGCCTTCTGCGCGCCGTCCTTCAGTTCGACGAAGAACGGATTGTTCTGTGTGGAGAGCGCGAGGCCCACCACCGGCTTCCCTGAGGAAGCGGTGCCCGCGGCCGTGCCGGCGGCGGCAGGAGCCGATTCGCCCGGCCCTTGTTGGGAACAGCCGGCGAGCAACGTGACCGCCGCGGCGGTAAGGAGACCTGGTATGCGCATGGGAAGTACCTCGTGGTTCACTGCCGCCTGTCGAGCAGGACGGCGATCAGGATGACGATGCCCTTGACGACCTGCTGGTAGAACGAGCTGACGCCCAGCAGGTTGAGGCCGTTGTTGAGGAATCCAATCAGCAGCGCGCCGACGAGCGTGCCGAACAGCCAGCCGCGGCCACCGGACAGACTCGTGCCGCCGAGCACCACCGCTGCGATCGCGTCGAGTTCGTAGCCGGCACCGGCGGTGGCCTGCGCGGAGTACAGGCGCGAGGTCAGTACGATGCCGGCACATGCCGAAAGCAGCCCCGAGAGACCGTAGATCGCCAGCTTCATCGGCGAGATGCGCACGCCGGAGAGACGCGCCGCTTCCTCGTTGCCGCCGATCGCCATGACGTGGCGGCCGAAGACGGTGCCGCGCAGCAGGAAGCCGCATACGAGGAAGGCGGCGAACATCCAGATGACGGGCAGTGGGATCAGGTGAGCGACGTAGCCACCGCCGATCAGGGCGAAACCGGTGTTCGTCACCGGAATCGGGCTGCCTTGCGTATACGACAGCGTGAGCCCGCGCAATAGCGTCATCGTGCCGAGCGTGGCGATGAACGGCGCGACACGTCCCCACGAGACCAGCGCACCGTTGACGATGCCAAGAACGAGGCCGAGCCCCAGCCCCGCGCTCGCAGCCAGCAGCATGCCGTGACCGGCGGCCATCAGACCGGCGGTCACCGCGCCCGTCAGCGCGAGAATCGCGCCGACGGAAAGATCGATGCCGCCCGCGAGGATCACGAAGGTCATGCCGAAGGCGATCAACGCGTTGATCGAGACCTGGCGCAGCACCGTGAGCAGGTTGCCCGTCGTGAGGAAGTCGGGGCTCATGATCGAGAGCACGATGAAAAGGAGCACGAGGCCGATCACCGAGCCCAGGCGCTGGAGGAGCGTGGTGGCCCGGCTCCGGTCGAAATGCAACGTCATGTCACTTGCCTCCGGTCGCGGCGGTCATTACGGCTTCCTGCGTGGCGCCATGGGCGTCGAGCAGGGCTGTGGCGCGGCCTTCGTGCATCACGAGGATGCGGTCGCTCATGGCCAGCACCTCGGGCAGTTCCGAGGAGATCATGAGGATGGCGACGCCCTGCTCCGCGAGTTGGTTGATGATGTGGTAGATCTCGGCCTTGCCGCCGACGTCCACGCCGCGCGTGGGTTCGTCGAGGATGAGCACGCGCGGCTTCAGCGCCAGCCATTTCGCAAGCACCACCTTTTGCTGGTTCCCGCCCGAGAGTGAGCGGGCCTCCAGTTCCATGTCGCGCGTGCGGATCTTCAGCGCATCGATGAGTCCGCGTGTCTGCCTCTTCTCCGCCGGACGATCGACGAGGCCCGCGTGGGCCGGAACGCGCGGGAGGCTCACGTTTTCGCGCAGGCTGAGGTCTAGTACCAGGCCTTGCGCCTTGCGGTCTTCAGTGACGAAGCCGAAACCGGCGTGGATGGCTTCGCTGGGCGATTTCGGTGTCACTTCCACGCCGTCGAGTGTGACCTTGCCCGACGAGCGCCGGTCCAGGCCGAAGATCAGCCGCGCGAGTTCGGTGCGGCCCGCCCCCAGCAGCCCGGCCACACCGAGCACTTCGCCGGCATGCAGTTCGAAGCTCACGTCGTGCACCGGCCCGCCGCCGATATGCTCGGCCTTCAGCCGAACCTCCCCGATCTTCGGCGTGCGCGCGGGGTAGCGCGTGTCGAGCGTGCGCCCGACCATCATCTTCACCACTTCGTCGAATCCCAGGCCCGGTATCGGGCGCGTACCGACGAACTGGCCGTCGCGCAGTACCGAGATGCGGTCGCAGACGGCGAAGATTTCTTCCATGCGATGCGACACGTAGACGATGCCTTTGCCCTGCTCGCGCAATTCGCGAATAAGCTTGAAGAGTGTGGCGGTCTCGTGTTCGGTCAGGGCGGCGGTGGGCTCGTCCATGATAAGCACCCGCGCTTCCTGGCCGAGCGCGCGTGCGATTTCCACCATCTGCTGCTGGCCGACCGACAGGCGCTCGACGAGCGTGCCGGGGTCGAGCCGCTCCATGCCCACGCGTGCCAGCCATTCCGTGGCGCGCCGTTTCATGGCGCGGCGATCAAGCAGGCCGAAGCGGTGGACCTCGCGGCCGAGGAACAGATTGTCCGCCACGCTGAGCGAGGGAATCAGGTTCAGTTCCTGGTGGATGATCGCAATGCCGTATTTTTCGGCATCGGCCGGCGTGGCGATCGTCACGGCCTTGCCGTCTACCTCGATGCCGCCCGCATCCGGCGCGTGGATACCGGTGAGGATCTTCATGAGCGTTGATTTGCCGGCGCCGTTCTCACCCATCAGCGCGTGCACTTCGCCGGGCAGCAGCTCGAAATCCACGCCCTCCAGCACCTTCACCGGACCGAAGGACTTGTGGATGCCATGCATCCGGACGAGCGGCGTGTTCATCAGAAGGTGACGCCCGCATGGAGGATGACATTCGCGTACGGCGAGGTTTCGCCGGTACGCACCACGGCCACCGCGCGTGCGCATAGCGCTTTCAGGTCGTCGTGGGCGACTTCGTCCACGGCGATGCCGTCGCCACGAAGCCGGGCCACCAGCGCCACCATCGCAGGGTTTCGTTGGTGGATCTCGCGGGCCACCGTCGCGCGTTCGACGGCAAGCTCCGCGTAAACGGCGTCGAACACGCTCCCGAAGGACGGCGTGCCCGGAACCACGGCAAGATCGATGCACGGTACGCCGGGCGGTACGGGCAGGCCGACGTCGCCGATCACCAGCGTGTCGGTGTGGCCCATGGCCGCCACCACCCGGTTGAGTTCGGCGTGGAGGAGTCCGCTGCGTCTCACGATTGCGAAGCCAGGAAAGCGTCCACCTCGTCGGCGCGCGGCATGCCGGCCTGCGCGCCCAGGCGCGACACGGCGATGGCGGCGGCGGCACAT
Source organism: Luteibacter jiangsuensis (assembly GCF_011742555.1). GTDB lineage: Bacteria > Pseudomonadota > Gammaproteobacteria > Xanthomonadales > Rhodanobacteraceae > Luteibacter > Luteibacter jiangsuensis. The sequence goes on along the minus strand of NZ_JAAQQR010000003.1, from coordinate 50,642 downwards.
GCCTTGCGCACGGCGGTGTCGAGGCCTTCCGAAAGATAGACCGCGAGCGCGGCGTTGAAGGTGTCGCCGGCGCCGGTGCTGTCCACCGGCTCGACCTTGAAGCCCGGCTGGTGTCGCGGCGGTTCGCCCTGTTCGCGGAACCAGGCGCCGTCCTCGCCGCGGGTCAGGACGACCGGGCAGGGCGCACGGCGGATGAGTTCCTGGAAATCCGTTTCGCCTTGCGCGCCGAGCACCGTGGTCAGCTCGTGCTGGTTCGGCGTGAGGAAACGCAGGCGCGACAGCCATTCGGCGGGCAGGCGCTGCGCTGGGGCGGGGTTGAGGATCACCGGAACGCCTTCCTCCTGCGCGACGCGCAGAGTGGCCTCGACGGCGTCGAGGGGAATTTCCAGTTGCACGAGCACGGCATCGGCGCCGCGCACGATGTCGCGAGCAGCTTCCACCTGCGCGGGAGTGACCCGGCCATTGGCGCCAGGTACCACGACGATGCTGTTCTCGCCGCCGGCGACCGTGATGGATGCCGTGCCGCTGCCGACGCCTTCCACGCGGGTGACATGGGCGACATCGACGCCCTCCGCCACCAGCCCTTCGTACAGCTGCTTGCCGAAGGCATCGTCGCCGACACAGCCGACCATCGACACGTTCGCACCCAGGCGGGCAGCGGCCACGGCCTGGTTGGCGCCCTTGCCGCCGGGAATAGTCAGGAAACGATCGCCGGTGAGCGTTTCGCCCGGATCGGGGAAACGCGGCGAAAGCGTGACCAGATCCATGTTGATGCTGCCGACGACGACGATTCGCGTCATGCTGGTTCGCTCCGGAATGCGCGGTATGACGCGCCAATATACGTCGTCGAAGCGAGTGCGGCTTTCATCGGCTTGCCTTTCCCTAGCGGGAAAGCCCTTTCGCCTCGAGTTCGGCGAGGTAGGCGGGCCACGCCGTGTCGTAGGCCCGGCCGAGTTCGTACAAGGTGTCCCAGCCGAAGATGCCGCTGGCGTGGCCGTCGTCGAAGCGGATCAACACGCCGTAGTGGCCCGTGGGTTCCAGCGCCGCGATGCCGACCTCGCGCTTGCCCGAGACCAGAACCTTCTGACCCGGGCCGTGGCCCTGCACCTCGGCACTCGGCGAATTCACGCGAAGGTATTCGCACGGAAGGCGGAACCGCTCGCCGTTGTCGAACGCCACTTCGAGGATGCGCGACGTGGCGTGGAGGACGATGTCGGTGGGGCGGGGGTGGGACACGGCGTGCTTCTTGTGGGAGCCGCTTCAGCGGCGATGGGAGCTCGCGGCGACCTGGCCTGCTGCCGCGGGATCGCCGCTGAAGCGGCTCCCACAGTTCACCGCCATCGCAATATTCGTCACAGGGTCAGTTCGCGCGACCGAAGCCGTCGCCGGTGCCCTGCTCCAGCGGAGGCGGATCGCCGGCGACTGCCAGGAGGGCCATGGCGTAGGCGTCTTCCATGCTCACCGTGGACACCTCGTCCCATGCGAAGAACGAGGGCTCGCGCAGCCACTCCGCGTCGGGGGTGATTTCCTGCATGTTGAAACCTTCGTCTTCCACGCTGACCACGCGGCCGATGTAGCAGACCTCGGACTCGTCCTCGCTGTCGACGTGCACGCCGATGACCGGCGCATGCGCCGCGGCGGCCTGCACGACCTGCGAGATGTCGTCGAGCGGGAAGTCGGCCGGCGGTGTCGGCTGGATGCCTTTCATCGCCAGGGCCTTCTCGAGGAAGCCCGCGTGTTTGTCAGGCGCCTCGAATTCCGAGATGTCGCGGTGCCGCATGATGTACATGCCGTCATAGCTGACACCGTCGCCGACCACCCACAACAGGAAGAACTCGCGGCCGACTCCACCGACATAGCCGCAGAAGCTGCCGTGCTCGAGTTCGCTGCGCCACAGACGCACCAGCTGCTTGTTGTCCTGCGCTTCGCGCAGGGTCGCTCGCTGGCCGTTGGTTTTGAGTTGGATAACCTTGCCCATATACGTCAATAGTTTAGCAGAGGGGGTCCCCTCCGGTGTTCAGAGGATGTAACGGCTGAGATCCTCGTCCTTGACCAGCGAACCCAGATGCTTGTCGACATATTCGTCGTCGATCAGGTACTTTTCGCCGGATTTGTCCGCAGCTTCGAAGGAAATGCGCTCCAGGAGCCTCTCCATCACCGTGTGCAGGCGGCGGGCGCCGATGTTCTCGGTGCGCTCGTTCACCTGGAAGGCGACGTCGGCGAGCCGGTCGATCCCCGAATCGGTGAACTCCAGGGACACGCCCTCGGTATCGAGCAGCGCAACATATTGCTTGGTCAGCGCGTTGTTCGGCTCGCGCAGGATGCGCTTGAAGTCGTCCACCGAGAGGGCATTGAGCTCCACGCGGATCGGCAGGCGGCCCTGCAACTCCGGAATGAGGTCCGAGGGCTTCGCCAGGGAGAACGCTCCCGAGGCGATGAACAGGATGTGGTCCGTCTTGATCGACCCGTAGCGGGTGGAAACGGTGGAACCCTCCACGAGGGGCAGCAGGTCGCGCTGCACGCCTTCACGGCTCACCCCGGCCCCGCCCCACTCGGAGCGCTGCGCCACCTTGTCGATCTCGTCGATGAAGACGATGCCGTTCTGCTCGGCGGATTCCACCGCGCGGCTGCGCAGTTCCTCGTCGTTGAGCAGCTTGCCGGCCTCTTCCTCGACCAGCAGCGGGCGGGCCTGACGAATGGTCATCTTCCGCTTCTGCGCCTTCTGGCCGCCGAGGTTCTGGAACATCTTGCCGAGCTGCTGGCTCATTTCCTCCATGCCGGGCGGGGTCATGATCTCCACGCCGACGTTCATGGCGAAATCCAGCTCGATCTCGCGGTCGTCCAGCGCCCCTTCGCGCAGCTGCTTGCGCAGCTTCTGGCGGGTGTCGCTGTCGATGGCGGGCGCGGCGCTGCCGGTGTCGTCCCAGCCGCTCGCCTGGCGCCGGGGAAGCAGCGCGTCGAGCAGACGGTCTTCCGCGGCGTCCTCGGCCTGGCTGCGCACGCGGCTCTTGGCCTGCTCCCGCAGCAGCTTGTAGGAGACATCGGCGAGATCGCGGATGATCGACTCCACATCCTTGCCGACATAGCCCACTTCGGTGAACTTCGTGGCTTCGACCTTCACGAACGGCGCGTTGGCCAGCGTGGCGAGGCGGCGTGCGATCTCTGTCTTGCCTACGCCGGTGGGCCCGATCATGAGGATGTTCTTCGGCGTGACCTCGTCGCGCATGCCCGGATCCAGCTGCATGCGGCGCCAGCGGTTGCGCAGCGCGATGGCCACGGCGCGCTTGGCGTCGTGCTGGCCGATGATGTAGCGGTCGAGTTCGTTGACGATTTCGCGGGGAGTGAGTTCGGACATCGGCTCAGAGCTCTTCGATCGAATAGTTGTGATTGGTGTAGATGCAGATATCGCCGGCGATCTTGAGCGCTTTTTCCACGATCGTGCGGGCATCCAGCTCGGTGTTTTCCATCAGGGCCAAGGCCGCCGACTGGGCGTAGGGGCCGCCAGAGCCGATGGCGATGAGGCCGTGCTCGGGTTCCAGCACGTCGCCGTTGCCCGAGATGAGCAGCGAGGCATCCTTGTCCGCCACGGCCAACATGGCCTCCAGGCGACCCAGGCGGCGGTCGGTGCGCCATTCCTTCGCCATTTCCACGGCCGAGCGGGTGAGATTGCCGCCGTGCTTGACCAGCTTTTCCTCGAACAGCTCGAAAAGGGTGAAGGCATCCGCCGTAGCACCGGCGAAGCCGGCCAGCACGTCGCCCTTGCCCAGCCGGCGGACCTTGCGGGCGTTGGCTTTCATGACGGTATTGCCGAGGGTGACCTGCCCGTCGCTGCCGATGACGACCTTGCCGTCGCGGCGGACGCAGACGATGGTCGTGGCGTGCATCGGTTCCATAGTGCGTTCCTTGGGGGAGAGGCCAGAGGTGGGGGTGCTCCGGTCCCGACCCAAGGAGCGCACCCTGTGGGAGCCGGCCACGGCGGCGATCCCGCGGCAGCGGGCCACTTTGTCGCGACCGCCCGTTTGCGCTCCAGCGCGCTTCCCGCAAGGGCAATCGCGAGCACCCATCGCCGCTGAAGCGGCTCCCACAGGATCGCGGCCGCTACGGGCGGGTCTTCCGCTTGGCCCTGGGATGCGCGGCGTCGTACACCTTCGCGAGGTGCTGGAAATCGAGGTGGGTGTAGATCTGCGTGGTGGCGATGTCGGCGTGGCCGAGCAGTTCCTGCACCGAACGCAAGTCGCCGGAGGACTCCAGCATGTGGCTGGCGAAGGTGTGCCGGAGCATGTGCGGATGCACCCGTTTCGCCTGGCCACTGGACAGCTTGGCCAGCCGTTGCTGCACGGTGCGGGGGCTGATGGACGCCCCGTCCCGGCCCTTGAACACCGGCTGGCCGGGCCCGGCGCCGCCCAAGGCGGCCAGCGCCTTCAAGGCGGCCACGGCAAAGCGCCCCACGGGCAGGATGCGCGTCTTCTGGCCTTTGCCGAGCACCCGGACCTGCCCGTCTTCCAGGTCCAGGTCGCCCCAGTGCAGGCCGCAGAGCTCGGAAAGGCGCAGGCCGCTTGAGTAGAACAGCTCCATCATCGCCGTGTCGCGCGGCGCCAGAGGCCCGCCCAGGCTGGTTTCCACCAGCTCCTTCGCCTCGTCGGCGTCGAGCACCTGAGGCAGCTTGCGCCGCACCTTGGGGCCGCGGACGCCCGCGGCGGGGTCATGATCCAGGCGACCTTCCCGGCTCAGGTACCGGAACAGCGTGCGGCAGGCGGACAGCAGGCGCTGAATGCTGGTGGGCTCGAGGCCTTCGCGGGCCTTGCCCCCCCTGCCCGGCGGCGGCCGGTGCAGGCGCGCGATCATGGTTCGCATCCGGTCGGGCGTGAGCCGGTCGAAGCTGTCCAGGCCCTCTTCCTCCATGAAGGCCAGGAGCTTGTCCAGGTCGCGCCGGTACGCCGCGAGGGTGTGGGCCGAGGGCGCCCGTTCGGCGGCGAAATGGCCGAGGAAGGCCTCGACGGCGGCGCGGGGGCTCACGCCACCTTCCGCGCCCGTTCGATCGCCGAGCCGACCGTGGTGGAGATCATGTCCAGGAACAATGTGCCCATGCCCGGGTGGAAGCGGTCCGGATCGGCGCTGCCGATGGCGAGCAAGGCGTCGTTGCCCACGCGCATGAGCGCGGCGGAGCGAACCTCCGGCGCCGCCTCGCCGAACAGGCGATGCAGCTTGTCGGGTGCGAGGCGACCGGCCACGGGGTCGCCGTGTTCCAGGAAGGATGCGAACTCCGGCAGACCGGCGGCGCCGTGTGGCTCGCGCAGGAGCCACGGTTCATCGGGCAGGCCAGCCAGATCGCCGAAGAACACGAGGCGGATGCGCTCGGACTGGAAGTCGTCGGTGAGGCGGCGGACTACCTGGCGCACGGTGTCCTCGATGCCGCCGGCACGCAGCAGCGCGAGCATCAGGCCGTGCACGCGACGCATCAGTTTCTCGTTGTCGCCGGCCACGGCGGTCAGTTCCTTCAGCCGCGTTTCCAGCTCGGCGTTCTTTTCGCGCAGGCCGCGCAACTGGTGCACGGCCAGCGACGACGCGTTGCCGTTCATGCCCGGCAGCACCAGTTCGTGCGCCAGTTCGGGATAAGCGACCAGGAAGTCCGGGTGCTGCCGCAGGTAGGACGCCACGGTGGCTGGCTCGATGGCGCCGTCGATCGTGGTGTCGGTCATGGGGATGTCCTCGGAATGCCTGCGGGTAACTTAGCAAGTCTGTGGAAAGCGCGCTGCGCCTTCCGCCTTCACACTTCGCCTTCGAAGACGAAGGCGGCGGGGCCCGTCATCCACAAGGTGCGACCGGGCCCGTGCCATTCGATGGTGAGCGTGCCGCCGGGCAGTTCCACGGCGACGACCGGAGCGGCAAGACCCAGCGCATGGGCGACCGCCGCGGCCGCGCAGGCGCCGGTTCCGCAGGCGCGTGTCCACCCGCTGCCGCGTTCGTGCACGCGCAGACGGATACGGTCCGGTCCCAGTCGCTGTGCGAAGCCGATGTTGGCGCCCTCGGGAAAGACCGGGTGCGACGTGAGCAGCGGGCCGAGGCGATCCACCCGGGGATCGGACACGTCGTCGACGAACACCACCCCGTGCGGATTGCCCATGGAGACGGCGCCGAAGGTCACGTCCTCGCCGTCCACATGCACGGTGTAGGTCGCATGCGCCGGCAGGTCGAGCGGGAGGGATGCAGGGTCGAAGTCGGGCTCGCCCATGTCGACCACCACCGTGCCCTCGTCCAGCACGCGAACCGTCACCGGGCCGGAGGGGCTTTCCAGCCGAACGTCGGTGTTCCGATCGATGGCGCCGTCGCGGTACAGCCACGCCGCCACGCAGCGGACGCCGTTGCCGCATTGGCCAGACGGCGAGCCGTCGGCGTTCCAGATGCCGTAATAGAAGGCGCAGGATGGGTCGCGCGCCGCTTCGATGCTGATCAGCTGGTCGAAGCCGATGCCGGTGTGACGGTCGGCCAGCGCCGCCACGCGCGCCGCATTCGGGACGCGGGGCGGGTCTTCCCGCCAGTCGACGATGACGAAGTCGTTGCCGATCCCATGCATCTTGGTGAATCGGGAGGGCATTGCGGTTCTACGGATGGATGACGGAGTTGAACGGCTGGCTGGACGTGCTCGCCGGCGGCGGCGCGTGCGCGTCATCGCTCCTGACAGGAGAGGCAGCCTGCGGCGTGGCCGTGGCGCCGGCCGCGGGCGGCGGCGGGAGGTACAGCGGGCCCTTGTTGCCGCAGCCGGTCAGGGCGGTTGCGGTGACGGCGAGGGCAACGGGCAGGATGAGTCGGCGCATGGGCAACTCCTTTGAACGAACGCCAGTATAGCCTCGGGGCCGCTCAAAGCTGCTTTTCGAAACGGAACGCGTCGGCGCCGTCGGCGTAGTACTTCGCATACTCGCCGATGCGCGTGTAACCCAGCCGCTCGTAAAGCCTTATGGCCACAGCGTTGTCCTTGCGCACTTCCAGTCGCAATGCGCGACACCCGCGCGCGCGCGCCGCCTCCTCCGAGGCCTCGACGAGCGCCGTGCCCACACCCTTGCCCTGTGCCTGCGGACTCGAGGCCAGCGAATAGAGCCGCGCAACGGTCGTGCCCTTGCGGAAGAACACCACGGCCGTGCCCAGGAAGCGGCGATGATTGGCGCTTGCCACGAGCACCAGGGCGCTCTCGCTGTCGAGGTGCTTTCGATATTGGGCGCGGCTCAGCCGATCCTGCGCGAAACTCGATTCCTCGAGCGCGACAAGATCGTCGAGATCGCTGACTTCGGCGCGACGAACGCGCACCGCGGCGGTAACCGGGGTTGGACGCATGCGCTTGGAAACTCCGGCGCGAATGGGGGACGAGAGGGATGGGGCGGGTCGGGCAAGCGCGGCACTGTAGACCCCGGCGACGCACGGATCAATGACTTTTTCATGAACCCCGGCGGCGCCCGGCTTGTGCGTCGCGCCGCTGGAAGCTCACACTGCGGCACCGGCGATACGGTCGATCCCAGGCGGGGTCGAAGGAATGGCATTCGCCGCTTGCAGAGGTCTCATGAGCCGGCTCGTCATCGTCGTGGAAAAAGCCTCGGACTGGGGCTCGTATTACCCATCCGCCGATGTCGTCACCGCCATGGATTACCTGCGTCAGCCGGTGGGCAGCGACGACGAGCGTACCCACGTCATCAACCTCTGCCGCAGTTACAAGTACCTGGGCACCGGTTACTACGTATCGCTGCTGGCGGAAGCGCGCGGGCACAAGGTCATCCCCTCGGTGCGCACCGTGAACGACCTGCGCCGCCGCTCGCTCTACGGCCTCGACATCGACGACCTCAACCAGAAGCTCGCCAACTTCCTGCCCGCTGGCGGGCGTGACACCACCGATTTCGGCATCCTGGTGTACTTCGGCGAAACCGCCTATCCGGATCTGCAGGATCTTGCGAGGCAGCTCTTCGATCTGTTCCCCTGCCCGCTCATGCGCATCGAATTCGAGCGCGACCGTGTATGGCAGGTGTCGTCCATCAAGGCCGTGGGCCTGCAGACGCTGGACGACGCACAGGAAGACGCCTTCGCGCAGGCCCTGGACAAGTTCTCTCGGAAGATCTGGCGCAAGCCTCGCGCGAGGCGCCGCTTCCGCTACGACATCGCGATGCTGGTCGACCCGAACGAGGCGATGCCGCCTTCGAACAAGAAGGCGCTGAAGCACTTCATCGAGGCGGGCAAGCACCTCGGCATCGAGGTCGATCCGATCGGCAAGAACGACTACCAGCGCCTGGCCGAATACGACGGACTGTTCATTCGCGAGACCACGGCGAGCGACAACCACACCTATCGCTTCGCGCACCGCGCGGAGAAGGAAGGCATGGTGGTGATGGACGATCCCACGTCCATCCTCCGCTGCACGAACAAGATCTTCCTGAACGATCTCATGGTCGCCCGCAAGCTGGCGACGCCGGCCACCGAGATCCTCTACCGGGACGACACCCGCCGGCTGCGCGACCTGCCGGACCGGCTGGGCCTGCCCATCGTGCTCAAGATTCCGGACGGTTCGTTTTCGCGGGGCGTGGTGAAGGTGGAAACCCGCGAGGCCCTGGAAAAAGCCGCAGGCGAACTGTTCTCGCACAGTGCGCTGCTCATCGCGCAGGAATACCTCTACACGGAATTCGACTGGCGCGTGGGCGTGCTGAACCATGAGGCCCTTTATGCGTGCCAGTACTTCATGTCGCGCGGTCACTGGCAGATCTACAACCACGGCGCCAAGGGTACGGCGAAATCCGGCGGCTTCCGCACGGTGCCGGTGCGCGAGGCACCTGCCGAGGTGGTGAAGCTGGCGCTCAAGGCCACGCAGACGATCGGCGACGGTCTGTACGGCGTCGACCTGAAGCAGGTCGGCGACCGGCCGGTGGTGATCGAGGTGAACGACAACCCCTCGATCGATGCGGGTGTCGAAGACGCCTACCTGGGCGAGGACCTCTACGTGCGCATCATGCAGGAGTTCCTGCGGCGGCTGGAGCTGAAGCGCCTGGGCATCCAGGGCTGATCTTCCGGGGCGAGGAGTCTGTGGGAGCCGGCTACGCCGGCGATCCCGCGGCAGCGGGCAAGCTTGCCGCGAGCACCCATCGCCGCTGAAGCGGCTCCCACACGAGCCCGGCAGGCTCAGCGCCGCAGCAGCGCGGCCAGCAACGACATCGGCAGTGCCGGGTTCATCGCCACCAGCACGCTTGCCGGTGCCATCAGCAGCCAGAACGCCGGCGTCCAGCCGAGGGTTTCGCTGTGTCCGGAAAGCGGCGTCAGCAGGAGCAGCAAGGCGCCGCCGACCAGCCAGGCCAGGGCGATGAGGGCGCGCAGGCGGCGCGGCGAGAGCATGTCGTGCATGGCTTGACTCCTGGCATCGGTGGGGGATGGGAGGAGCCTAGGCAGCCATCGTCTCAAAACCCGCGACGGACACCCGTAGGAGTGCGCCCTGCGCGTCTATGCCCGCATCGGGTACGACATCTTTTCGGGCCAGTCCCCAATCTAGCGCGCCAGTTCCGGGACACGGCCTCAAACACGTCGCGCGCAGGGCGCGCTCCTACAAGGCACCGCTCCTGCCATAATTTGCCCCGAGCATGAGCCAAGGGAAAATCCATGAGCGCTGAAGCGCACCGCTACGCCGTCTTCGGTCATCCGATCGCGCATTCGCTGTCCCCCGAGATCCATCAGGCCTTCGCCGCGCAACTCGGCATCCGCCTGAGTTACGAGACCGTCGATGTCGCCCCGGAGCAGTTCGAGGATGCCGTCCGGCGGTTCTTCGCCGATGGTGGCCTTGGCGCCAACGTCACCCTGCCCCACAAGGGGGCGGCCTTCGCGCTGGCCGGCAATCGCACCGAAGCCGCCACGCGGGCCGGCTCGGCCAACACCCTCACGCCGCTGGTGAACGGCGGCATCGAGGCGCACAACACGGACGGCAGCGGCTTCGTGCGCGACATCGCCGACCGGCACGGATTCGACCTGCGCGGCCACGATGCCCTCCTGCTGGGCGCCGGTGGCGCGGCCAAGGCTGTGGCCTGGGCCCTCATGGATGCGGGCGTGCAGAGCCTCACCATCGTGAACCGCACCCCGGAGCGCGCCGACGAGTTGGCCGATGCCATCGGTGAGCCGGGCCGCTGCTACACGCGCTACTGGGACGGCCTCGACGGCGAATCCTTCAATCTCGTGGTGAACGCCACCTCCATCGGGGTGACCGGCGGCAGCTTCGACCTGCCCACGTCCATCCTGAAAGACCATTCCACCTGTTACGACCTCTGCTACGGCACGGCGGCCGCGGCATTCAAGGGATGGTCGCTGGCCGCGGGCGTGCGCCCGGACTGGTTTCGCGACGGCCTTGGCATGCTAGTGGAACAGGCCGCCGACGCATTCGAACGCTGGCATGGGCAGCGCCCGGATACCGATCCGGTCTACGCGATGCTTCGCCAGCGTTATTGACCTCTCTTTCCTACCGCAGGTGCGGATGCTCTCGCAGGTGCTGCGCCAGCATATCGATGAATGCCCGCACCTTCGCGGAGCCGAAGCGGGTTTCGCGGTGCAGGATGTGTACCGGCCAGGGCTCTTCCTCATAGTTTTCGAGGACGAGGCGTAGCCGTCCGGCCGCCACGTCTTCGTTCACCTGGTACGACAGCAAGCGGGCGACGCCGAGGCCGGACAGGGCGGCGACGAGCGCGCTGTCGTTGCTGGTGACCGTCAACCGCGGGTGCATGCGAACCGACGTGGCATCGTCGGGGCCGCCGAACTTCCAGTCCACACGGGGCGAGATGCCGCTGGCGGCGATCACCGTGTGATGCAGGAGATCGGCGGGATGTTCGGGCACGCCGTGCTGCGCCAGGTACTCCGGGGAAGCACATAGCACACGCCGCACCTGGCCCACGCGGATGGCGTGCATGCCGGAGTCGGGCAGGTGGCCGATGCGCACGGCAACGTCGATACCTTCGTCCATCAGGTTCATCGTGCGATCCAGAAACCACGCGGACACCTCCACGGCTGGATTCTCCCGGAGGTAACGCACGATGCACGGCATGACGAATGCCTTGCCGAACAGCACCGACGCCGTCACCGACAGATGGCCGCGCGGTGCGGCGTTCTCGCCCGCGACCGCGTCGTTCGCTTCGGCGATGCTGGCCAGGATCTGCCGGCAATCGTCGAGGTACCGCCGGCCGGGTTCGGTCAGTCGCACGCTGCGGGTGGTGCGGGTCAGCAGTTTCACGCCCAGCTGTTCTTCCAGCGCAACGATCGCACGCGTCACGGCGGCCGGGGACAGGTCGAGCCGGCGCGAGGCGGCGGCAAAGCTCTCTTCCTCGCCCACGCCCACGAACACCTTCATCAGGTGGAGCTGGTCCATCGTCTGTCGCCCGCGGTAATTGCCTCAAGGGATTATTGCGGCATACGGCGCGCCCATGGCTTGCATTCCTTGCGCCTGGCGCAACAGTGAATTCCGGCCTGCCACGTTCCCGCCCCTTCCGCCGGTTCGCAGAATGCGTACACCCACGGCGGAACGATCGCGATGAACGACCTCAGTAACTTCCATGACGGTGAACGCGCGGTACAACGCCGCGCCGGTGAAGCCTTCATCGCGGAGCGCAATGGGGCCATGGTGGCGCCGACCGTGGTTCGTGGCGCGCGACCGTTCATCGAGAGTCAGTTCATGGTGGTCGTCGGCAGCGTCGACGGGCAGGACAGACTCTGGGCCTCGGTGCTCTACGGCCGGCCAGGATTCGCGCGTTCGTCCGATGGAAGCACGGTACGCATCGACGCGCCCTCCGGCACCCGGGACATGGAAGACCCCCTCTGGAGCGCCTTGCGCGCCGGCGTGCCGGTGAGTCTGCTCTTTATCGACCTGGGCACTCGCCGCCGTTACCGCGTGAACGGCGTGTTGCGCGAGATCGACGAAGGTGGCTTCGACGTCACGGTGCGCGAGGCCTTCCCGAACTGCCCGAAGTACATCCAGCGGCGGCAGCTCCGCGCGCTGGACGAGGCGCCGCGACGGGCGCAATCGGCGTCGGGCACCGTGCTTGCCGGCAGCGTCGCCGCGATCGTGCGGCAAACCGACACGTTGTTCGTGGCGAGCCGCCATCCAAGCGCTGGTCTCGACGTGTCGCATCGCGGCGGTGATCGTGGCTTCGTCACCATTGTCGACCCGGCCACCCTGCGTATCCCCGACTACGCCGGCAACAGCCTTTTCAACACCCTGGGCAACTTCGCCGTCGATCCCCACGCGGCCATCGCGATCCCGGACTTCGATAACGGACGCTTGTTGCAACTGACCGGCACGGCAACGCTGCGCTGGAACGACGAAGGCCCGGGCGACGACACCGGGGGCACGGGACGGTCGTGGGATTTCCGCATCCGGCACTGGGTACTGCGCGACGCGATGCAGCGCGCCACCTGGGATTACATCGACGCATCGCCGTACAACCCGCATCCGCGGGCTTGAAACTTCCCAACCTCAGAGGAGCACGACATGAGCAGCAACGCCGCGGCCAGCCGCCCTACCGCACGCCTTCCCGTCGTCTACCACCGCAGCATGGAGATCGACGGCGTCAAGCTCGCCTATCGTGAAGCCGGCCCCGCCGACGCGCCGGTGGTGTTGCTGCTGCACGGATTCCCCACGTCGTCGCACATGTTTCGCCATCTGATTCCCGCGCTGGCTGATCGCTACCACGTCATCGCGCCCGATTATCCCGGCTATGGTGAGAGCGGCAGCCCCGATCGTTCGACATTCGACTACACGTTCGCCAACTTCGGGAACCTCATTCGCACGCTGCTCGAACGCCTCCACGTCGATAGCTATGCCATGTATGTGATGGACTACGGTGCGCCCGTGGGCTGGCAGCTCTTCGTGAAGGATCCGGACAAGCTCACCGCGCTCGTCGTGCAGAACGGCAACGCCTACGAAGAAGGCCTCAAGGCGTTCTGGGATCCGATCAGGGTGTACTGGGCCGACGGTGCGGCCGCGAGCCGCGACGCATTGCGCTGGCTGGTGAAGCTCGACACGACCATCTTTCAGTACACCGACGGTGTCGACGACAAGGAGCGCATCTCGCCCGACAACTGGATCCACGACCAGGCGCTGCTCGACCGGCCCGGAAACGAAGACATCCAGATGGACGTGATGTACGACTATCGCAACAACGTGCCGCTCTATCCGGAGGTGCAGCGCCTGTTCCGCAAGCACCAGCCGCCGACCCTCATCGTGTGGGGCGAGCGGGACACGATCTTCCCCGCCGACGGTGCGCATCCGTACAAGCGCGACCTTGAGGACCTGGAGTTCCACCTGATCCCCACCGGCCACTTCGTGCTGGAGGACCGTGGCGACGAAGTCATCCCGATGATCCGCGACTTCCTCGACCGCCGCATCGGCCACGCGAAGGGGTGAGTTCACGGCAAGACCGGCAACGACCGCTCCCGCCCGAAGGCGGGAGCGCGCGTGACGGTTCGTGTCGAGCCTGGCCGCGAAGCCGCTGCCACCGGGCTGCAACAATCGGGCGGGAAGATGGCGCGCCCGCCGGGGCCGGCCGACAGGGGGCCTGCCTGGTTGCGGGATGCTCCTCCGGATTTCCCCATGTTGAAGCTCCACCTTGCCGCGCCTCCCCGCCGCGCGGCCATCCTCGTTGCCGCCGCGGTCGTCGCCGTGGCAGCGGCTGCCGTGTTCGCGTCGATGCACCTGCACCGCACGGGCGCCGCAGGCACGTCCGACACCGACGCCCCCACGACCGCCGCGAGCGACGATGCCGGTTCGAGCGGCGTCGACATCCTCCTTGGGCTGGCGCGCGAGGCCACGCGCGACGGTCGCCTCGTGTCGCCGCAGGGCAACAATGCGTACGAGTATTATCTCAGCGTGATTCAGCTGGAGCCGACGAACGCCACCGCGCAGGATGCACTGCGCGAGACGCTACCTTTCGCCGCCCAGGAAATCGAACAGCTGATCAACCGCCGGCAGCTGGACGAGGCACGTCGTGAAATCGCCTTGCTCCGCGACTACGACGCGACGAACTACACGCTCATCATCCTGGGTGCGAAGCTCGATGCCCAGCAACAGGTCGTCACCGCCGAAGACGAGGCGAAGGCCGACGCGATGCGGCGGCGCAACGGCTAGCCGAATTCAGGTCGGGGACATAGCGTTTGGCCGGGGGTCATGCTCGGGACGGCTCGCGGCGCCATAATGCCGGCACCAATCAGGCAAGGAGCCTTTCCATGAGCCGAGCGAGTTCGCTCTTTTTCCCGCTGATTCTCGCCGTGGCCGCTGTCAGCGGCTGCCATGCGGGGGCGACGACGCCTACCAAACCCGTTGCCGGTTTCGTCACCGACATGGAAGCGTTCGACGCGTTCATTGCGACGAAGCCCACCCCCGAACAGTTCCATCTCGCCTATCCCGACGTCCTGCTCGTGACGCCCGGCACCATGACGACGAGGGAAATGCGCCAGAACAACAGTCGCTATTTTCCGAAGATGGATGCGGAAGGCCGCATCGTCGGCGGATCGTTCATGTAACGCGGTGCAAAGGCCTACGATTTCTGTGGGCATGACAGAAGGGCTGATTCAGGTAACGCAGGTGCTGTGTAGGCCAACGTGCTTGCGGGTATCCCACCGCAGGTCGCGGTGAAGCCCTTCAACGCCCATTGGAGTCCAAGAATCATGGAAAAGATGATCCGCACCGCCCTTGCCGCCCTGCTCGTTGCGGCCCCGCTCGCCGCAACGGCGGAAACCGGTTCCTCCCAGGCCGCGCGCAGCGGGCATAACGGCAACGGCGTGCTCGTCGCCGGCGGCGGTTCGTGCGGCGTGACCGACCTCGCAGCCTTTGCACAGTTCATCGCGGGACGGCCGACCGTCTCGGCCTTCCAGGCGGCATACGGCTGCGTGAACCTGGTTCTTCCGGGCGACTTCTCCACCCGCGAGCTCCGTCACGACAACAGCCGCTACTTCGCCGAAGTCGATTCGTTCGGCCGCATCGTGGGCGGCTACTTCGAGTAAGACGCCGGGAACGCCCGCCAGGGCGTTCCCTCCCCGCGGCCAGCGACTACAATGGCGCCATGTCATCAGCGATCCGCCCTTTCCGGGGCATCCTTCCGCGCCTCGGCGCGCGCGCCTATGTCGACCCCGCCGCCACGCTCATCGGCGACGTCGAACTGGCCGACGACGTGTCGATCTGGCCGGGAGCGGTGCTCCGCGGCGACGTGCACCATATCCGTATCGGTGCGCGTAGCAACGTGCAGGACGGCGCCGTCGTCCACGTGACCCACGACGGCCCGTACACGCCCGGCGGTTTCCCCACGATCGTCGGCAGTGACGTAACGATCGGCCACGGCGCCGTCATTCACGCCTGCACGATCGAGGACGGTTGTCTCATCGGCATGCATGCCACCGTCCTGGACGGGGCCGTGGTGAGGAAGAACGGATTCGTGGGTGCCGGCGCCGTGGTCGCGCCCGGCAAGGTGGTCGGCGAACGCGAACTCTGGCTGGGCAACCCGGCCCGGATGGTGCGTGTGCTGTCCGACGCCCAGGTCGAACAGCTCTACTACTCCGCCACGAACTACGTCCGCCTGAAGGACGAGTATCTGGGCAGCGTGTAGCCGGCGCCCCTGCACGTCTTCCTGCTTGATTTGGATGCGCCGGGGCACCACGCTGATCGCCTGACAGGAGATCAGCCATGGATACCCAGACCAACCCCCTGCTCGACCCCAACGGCCTGCCCGCCTTCTCGGCCATCCGGCCCGAGCACGTGGAACCGGCCATCGACGCCCTGGTGGCGGAGCAGCGGGCCGCCATCCAGCACATCGCCGCAGCCGACGGCGTGCGCGATTTCGAGCATGTGATGCTCGCCCAGGAGCGCCTCGACCAGACGCTGGCCCGGGCCTGGGCGCCAGTGAGCCACCTGCATTCGGTGGCGGACTCCGAGGCCCTGCGCAAGGCGCACGGCAATGCCGAGGAGAAGCTCACCGATCTGGGCATCGAGGTCGGCCAGAACCGCGATCTTTATGCCGCCGTGCAGTCGGTGGCCGACCGCGACGATTTCGCTTCCCTTCCCGTGGCCGCGCGTGCCGCCGTCGACCATGCGCTGCGTGACTTTCGCCTTTCGGGCGTGGCGCTGGAAGAACCCGCGCGCAGCCGCTTCCGCGAGATCGGCGTGGAGCTTTCCCGTTTGACCACCGAGTTCTCGAATGCCGTGCTCGATGCCACCGAAGCGTGGCACAGGCACATCACCGACGAGCGCGATCTCGCCGGCATTCCGGCGTCGGGCCGCGCGGTGCTGCGCGAATACGCGCGCGAGGAAAACCTCGAGGGTTTCCTGGTGACGTTGAAACAGCCGAGCGTACAGGCTGTGCTGACCTACGCCGAGAATCGCGATCTGCGCGAGGCGGTGTACTACGCGTACCAGACGCGCGCCTCCGACCAGGGTCCTTCGAAAGGTAAGTTCGACAACTCCGAACGCATCGAGAAGATCGTCGCGCTGCGCCATGAGGCCGCCCAGTTGCTAGGCTTCGCCAACGCCGCCGAAGAATCGCTCGCTACGAAGATGGCCACTTCGCCCGACGTGGTTCTGGCCTTCCTGCGCGACCTGGCCGCGAGGGCGAAGCCGGTGGCGCGCAAGGAACTGGACGAGCTGCGCCGCTTCGCCACCGAGGAGCTGAAGATCGACAACCTGGAACCGTGGGACGTGGCTTTCGCCGCGGAGCGCCTGCGCCAGCGTCTCTACGCCATCGACGAAGAACAGATCAAACCGTATTTCCCCGCATCCGCCGCCATCGACGGGTTGCTCATGGTGGTGGAGCGCCTGTACGGCATCCGCTTTGCGCCGCGCACCGACGTCGACACATGGCACAAGGACGTCACGTACTACGACCTGATCGATGCCGACGGTACGGTCTTCGCGGGTGCCTACCTCGATCTCTATGCGCGGTCGGGCAAGCGCGGCGGTGCCTGGATGGACGTGTGCGCGGCCCGCTTCCGCGACGGCGAGCGGCTGCAGCTGCCCGTGGCCTTCCTTACCTGCAACTTCCCGCCGCCGACCGAAGGCAAACCCGCCCTGCTCACGCACGACGACGTGCTCACCCTGTTCCACGAATTCGGCCACGGGCTGCATCACATGCTGACGGAGGTGGACATTCCGTCGGTGGGCGGCATCGACGGCGTGGAATGGGACGCCGTGGAACTCCCGAGCCAGTTCATGGAGAACTTCGCCTGGGATCGCGATGCACTGCGCTCGTTCGCAAAGCATTACGAAACCGGCGAGCCGCTGCCCGACGACCTGTACCAGCGCATGCTCGACGCGCGCCACTTCCATGCCGGCCTGTTCCTCGTGCGCCAGCTGGAATTCGGCCTGTTCGATTTCCGCCTGCACCTCGAATACGACCCGGCCCGGGGTGCCCGCCCGCTGGACGTACTGGAGGAGGTGCGGAGGGATGTGGCCGTGTTGCATCCCCCGGCATGGCAACGCTTCCCGCATGCGTTCACCCACATTTTCGCGGGCGGTTATTCGGCCGGTTACTACAGTTACCTCTGGGCGGAGGTGCTCTCCGCCGACGCCTTCGAGGCGTTCGAAGAGGTCGGCGTGCTGGACCGCGCCACGGGCGAACGCTTCCGCAAGGAGGTGTTGGCGGTGGGTGCCACGCGTCCCGCGCTGGAATCGTTCAAGGCCTTCCGCGGGCGCGAACCGCGTCCGGACGCGCTGCTGAAGAGCTACGGCTTGGCCTGAGCCGGCTGCCGCGCGGCGCGGGTCGCCGCGCGGCTTTCCTTTACAATGGCGCCATGAAGATCGCGTCATGGAACGTCAACTCCCTCAAGGTCCGGCTGCCCCACCTCCAGCAGTGGCTGGCGGAAGCTCAGCCCGACATCCTCGCGCTGCAGGAAACCAAGATCGTCGACGAGAAGTTTCCCGTCGACGAAATCGCGGCCATGGGTTACCGGGCGGTGTTCTCGGGCCAGAAGACCTATAACGGCGTGGCGATCCTCGCGCGCGACCAGCCCGTCGACGCCGTGACCGACATCGAGGGCCTGGACGACCCCCAGCGGCGCATCCTCGCCGCCACCGTGGGCGACATCCGTGTCGTGAACCTTTATGTGGTGAACGGCAAGGCCATCGGCGACGAAAAATACGCCTACAAGCTGCATTGGCTGGCCCGCGTGCGCGATTTCCTCGCGTCGGAAATCGCCCGTCATCCCAAGCTGGTGGTGCTCGGCGACTTCAACATCTGCCGCGACGACCGCGACGTGTACGACCCCGTGGCATGGGGCGAGGACATCTTCTGCTCGCCGCCGGAGCGCGCCGCGCTCCAGGCGCTGCTCGATGTCGGCCTTCATGACAGTTTCCGTCTTTTCACCGAAGATGCCGGCCTTTTCAGCTGGTGGGACTACCGGCAGGCCGCGTTCCGTCGCAACATGGGCCTGCGGATCGACCTCATCTTGATCAGTGATGCGCTCAAATCCGTCGCGACCTCGTCGATCATCGACAAGGCACCGCGCAAGTGGGAACAGCCGTCCGACCACGCGCCCGTCGCGCTGGAGTTGAACCTTTGAATACACCCAAGTCCGAATGGCCGAGCTCCCTCGACGACAAGGAACTCGAAGAACTCGACACGTATCTGCGCGCGCACGGCGGTGAGGGCGACCTCATGCTCGACGGCGTGCACGGGCTTCTTTCGGCGGTGGCCATCGGTCCGCTGGAGGTCAAGCCCGAAGAGTGGCTGCACGAGGTACTGCACGACGCCTTCGACGACGAGGACGAGGGCAATCGGGTGCTCGCCCTCCTGGCCAAGCTCAACGATTCCATCAGCGCCGAACTCGACGTCGACGCGTACGAGCCGATCCTGGGCGAGGTCGACACGGAAGAAGGCCCGCTGCTCTCGGCCGCCGGTTGGTGCGAAGGCTTCAGCCGCGGCATCGACATGCGCGCCCAGATCTGGGAAAACCGGCTGGCGGAAGACCCCACGCTGATGCAGCTGCTCGGTCCGATCATGGCCCTGGCCGTGGACGAAGGCGTACTCCAGGCGGATACCGAGTTCGAGAAGCTCACCGACGAGGAATACGACGAGTGCCTGGGCCAGCTGCCCGGCGTGCTCAACGCCGTCGGCGACTACTGGCGCGAAAACCCGCCCAGCGAGGCCGAGCTCCAGGCTCTCGTCCGCCCCCGCGCGGAGGGAGAGGAAGGCCCGCCAAGACAGCGCGCCGGCCATTGGGTGCACTGAGCGCACAGCGGGCCGACTTGCCGCGAGCACCCATCGCCGCTGAAGCGGCTCCCACAAAAAAGCCAGTCCGGTCTGTGTGGGAGCCGGCTGTGCCGGCGATCCCGCGGCAGCGGGCCAGCGCTCCGTCGCCGTTGAAGTGGCTCGCATAAAGGGTGCCGCCTGGAAACGCAGCGTTCGTGCGGGATGTCTTGGCGCAGGGTTGCCCAGAGCGCATCTTGTGCTTCAACAAAGGAGCACCCCATGACCACCCAACGCCACATCACCCGCCGCGTGCGCGGCATGGACACCACCGACGGCGCGGGCGTGAAGCTCAAGCGCGTGATCGGCCAGCCGGCGCTCGACATGCTGGACCCGTTCCTGCTGCTCGACGAATTTCGTTCCGACCAGGCCGGCGACTACATCGAAGGATTCCCCGAGCATCCGCACCGGGGTTTCGAGACGGTGACCTACATGCTGGCCGGCCGCATGCAGCACGGCGACAACCATGGCAATCGCGGCGACCTCGGTCCCGGCAGCGTGCAGTGGATGACCGCCGGCCGCGGCATCCTGCATTCCGAGATGCCGCAGCAGGAAGAGGGCCTCATGTGGGGCTTCCAGCTGTGGGTGAACCTGCCCGCCGCTGACAAGATGGTCGAGCCCCGCTATCAGGACATTCCGCCTGCCTCGATCCCGGTCGTGCGGCCGGCCGAGGGCGTCACGGTGCGCGTGGTGGCCGGCGAACTGGCGGGAGCGAAGGGCCCGGTCAGCGGCATCAGCACCGAACCTGTGTACCTCGACATCGCCCTGGACGCCGGTGCGCGTTTCGACCTGGCGCTGCCGGAGGGCCATAGCGCCTTCGCCTATGTCTTCGACGGCGAGTCCGCGACCGTGGCCGGCGAATCGCTGGCGCGTAGCGAACTGGCGGTGCTTTCGAAGGGCGATTCGGTGAGCTTCGCCGCCGCGCAGCCCGCCCGGGTCCTGCTCGTGGCCGGGCGGCCGCTCGCCGAGCCGGTGGCTCGGTACGGCCCGTTCGTCATGAACACACCGGCGCAGATCCACGAGGCGATCGCGGATTTCCGGGCCGGCAAGTTCTGACGGACCCCGAGGAAGCGCTCCCAGGACCGGGAGCGCTTTTCGCAGTGCGCCATCGCAGGGGCCATATCTCCCGGTTCGCCTGGCCGCGCACGACAAAACCACCCGCCTGCCTGTACTCTGATGGGCATGTCCAGACAAAAGCATGCCTTTCTGTTCGACCTCGACGGCACCCTGGTCGATAGCGTCTACCAGCACGTGCTCGCGTGGAAGGAATCGCTCGACATGGAGGGCATCGACCTTTCCGTGTGGCGCATCCATCGCAAGATCGGCATGAGCGGTGGCCTGTTCACGGACATCCTGCTGCGCGAGACCGGCACGGAAATCACCCCGGACCGCATCGACCGCCTGCGTCGCAACCACGCGGCGGCCTATGGCCGGCTGGCCGAAGCCGGTGCCGTGCGGCCGCTGCCGGGCGCCGTCGAACTGCTTGCCTGGCTGACGGACGCCGGCATTCCCTGGGCCATCGCCACCTCCGGGCGCATGGAAACGGCCTCGCACAACATCGCCGCCCTGGGCGTCGATCCGGCCAAGGTGCCGGTGGTCACGCGCGACCAGGTGCGCCATGCCAAGCCCGACCCCGACCTGTTCGTCACGGCGGCTCAGCGCCTCGGCACCGATATTCGCGACGCCATGGTGATCGGCGACGCCATCTGGGACATGCTGGCCGCCCAGCGGGCCCGGGCCCTCGGGATCGGCCTGCTCTCGGGCGGTTACGGCGAGAACGAACTGGAACGGGCGGGGGCCTACCGGGTGTTCGAAGACCCGGCGGACATGCTCCGGCACATCGACGAAATCGCGGCGCGAAGCTGAACGGATTCAATAAGTTCCCTACGGCGTTTAGCCGGGGGACGGGTAGGGGTTCGTAGCATTGGCCCGTAAGAAAAGGATTTGACCGACCATGCGCTTTGTCTTCACTGCGGTTCCTCTTATCGCCGCCTTCATCATCGCGGCCTGCTCGCATTCCGAGCCCACCGCGCCAGTCGCCTCCCCGGCGGCGGCGTCCACGGCTGCGTCGCCCGCTCCCGGCAAGACGGCCCCGGCCAACGCCGCGCTCGGTTCGCCCGAGTGGTATGCCTGGGTGGACAGGGTGCTCGCCGTCAGCGACGACGGGCACGGTCCGCAAGCCGGCACCGCGGAATGGAATCAGGCCGTCAATCGCAAGCTGGGTCAGGAAGCCCCGCAGAGCCAGCCCGGCTCCGCAGAGTGGCAGCAAGCGGTGGACGCCCTGCTCCGCACCCGCGTGGCGACGCACTGACCGGGCTCGGGAACCGCCCCACTGTTGTGGGAGCCGGCTATGCCGGCGATCCCGCGGTAGCGGGCACGCTTGCCGCAAGCACCCATCGCCGCTGAAGCGGCTCCCACAAAAAGCCAGTCTGCTCAATGTGGGAGCCGGCTGTGCCGGCGATCCCGCGGCAGCGGGCATGCGTGCCGCAAGCACCCATCGCCGCTGAAGCGGCTTCAACAAAAAGCCAGTCTGCTCTATGTGGGAGCCGGCTGTGCCGGCGATCCCGCGGCAGCGGGCATGCGTGCCGCAAGCGCCCATCGCCGCTGAAGCGGCTTCAACAGGGTAGGCACCTCTAAAGCGGTGCGCGGAGAGTTAACTGCCCTTGGGGCAGTTTTATCTCGCCGGAGGGTAGCGACAGCACCATGCCCCCCGGCGCCTTCACCGGCTGGGTCACGGTCAGCAGTACCTCGCCGCCCTTCGCCTTCAACGTGTATCCGAACCGCCCGTACGGTGTGCGAAGGTCGCGGACGGCGATGCCTTCGCCTTCCAGCCATGACGACTGCACGCCCGCGGCGATCACCAGTGCCCCATCGGCCTCGCGGTCGTACGCGAACATGTCGAGCGCCGAGCGCACGTAATCCGAAGCGATCCACGCGTGTGGCATGTCGCCGACGAAACGCGGTTCGCGAGGGTCGCGACCCACCACTTCCGCCCACTGGTTCCACGCGGCAGGCCGGCGATCGGCGAAGAAGAAGGCCAGCAGTTCGTCCAGCCTGTCGCGCCAGCCAAGGCGAACGAACGTGGCCACCGTGCGGAGCTCGTACGGCGTGTAATCCTTCCATGCCGTCTTGCCGTCGCGGCGGGCGACGAAACCCTGCCAATATTTCTCGAAGGTGTTCTCCAGCAACTTTCGCGGCAGGCGCGACTGCTCGCCGCCCGGCGACAAGGCGATCGTGGTGGAGGTGGCGTCGAAGTCGCCGAGTTCGGCCGAGCCGGGAATGAAGTCGATGCCCTTCGCCTTTACGGCGGCGGCGATCGACGCGTGCAGGTCGCCGCGAAACTCGTCGCGGGAAGCGGCGAAACGCGCGGCGTCGCCTTCGTTCCCCAGCGCCCTGGCGAGATCCACCGCATCGTCGTAGCCCTTCAGCGCCCAGAAGTCGTCCCAGTAGGAATGCATCGGCTTTGCCGAATAGCCCTCGTGGCTGATCGACGCCGGCATCAGCCCGTAAAGCGCGCGATCCGTTCCGCCGAGTCTCGCGGGCTGTCGCTCGCTGGCGCGCAGCCGGTCCATGTACGACACGGCCTTCTGCACGTGCGGATAGAGGGCCTTCGCAGTGGCGCGGTCGTGCGTGTACCGCCATAGCTCCGCGACACTGAAGATGAGTTCGCCGTGGCTGTCGTTCTCCGGCACCGGATCGGAGCCGCGCGCGTCGACGCAGCACGGGACCTTGCCGTTGGAGAACTGGTGCGGGGCATACCAGCGGATGAAGTCGCGCGCCACGTCCTCGTGTCCAGTGCGCAGCAGGCCCTCGAGCATCATCGCGCCGTCGCGCACCCACGTGCGCGAATAGGAGCGCGTACCGGGTTGCAGGGCCGGGCCGTCTCGCGACATGAGAATCTGCGCGATGCCGCTCTTCACGGTGTCCACCAGCGGCTGTGCCGCTGCCGGTACCTCCACGGTCACGCGATCGAGCTTGTCGCGCCAGGCCGCGGCCACCGCGTCGGCGTGCGTCGCCAGCCACGCGCCGGCATCACGGGGCTGGGGAATACGCTCCGCCGGGTTTGCGGGTACGACCACGCCGAGGTCCACATGACCATGGGCCGGCACACGCAGGTCGTAGAGAAGCGCACCCTGTGCGAAGCCTTCAGCGTCATGCAGCTTTTTCACCACGGGACGCTCGCCCGCGTCGAGGCGCTCGGCGAGCGTTTTCGGCTGGTTGCCGCTGGCCACGAACGCTGTCGTCCGCTGCAACGGCAGCACGGTGCGCGTGCCATTGACGGTGAGCACGCCGCGGTCCCACGAAAGCTCGTCGATGCGACTCGTGCCGCCCGGTGCATTGAGGAACTGCGTGGGAGGATTCACCTGGAACGGCCGGGCCGCCAGTGCGAGGGTGACATCGCGCGGCGCATCGCCGTCGTTCGCCACGCGATAGGCCACCACCAGCTGCGAATGCCCCGGCGTGCCTTGCGCGAACGCCGTCGTGGTCAGAGCCAGCGTACCCGCATCCCATCGCACCGATGGCATCGGCAGGTAGCGTTCGCGCAACGACTGGGAGGATCTGACGTCGGCCCAGGTGACCAGCCTGCCGTCTTCGATGAGGAAGGGCTCGATGGAGAACCCGCCACGTGCCACCTCGACGGCCCCATCTTCCGAGATGAGCGCGGAATCACGACTGCCGCCGTCCACGCCGACGATCGTCCAGTACGACTGCTCGCCCGAAAAGCCGCGCGGATACAGACCGCGCCGAACCTGCTTCGCGCGCGCTTCGAAAACCGCGTTCGGTGTGGGCGGCGGGGCCGGCACGGCTTCCGGTGTGCGCGCGACCATGCGCAGGTTGTCGAAGCACACCTCGCCCCGGTTATCGCGCCCGCGCGAAGACGACGGGAGCGCTTCCTTGTAGATGACGAACTCCACCTCACGCGTATGTCGCAGGGTGCGATCCTTCGTCGGCCCCCAGGCGAATTCCACCTGCCGGCTGGTCGCTTCGATCGTCTGCCACTTTGCCGGCGGTGAGAACGACGTCTTCTGGAACCACCAGACGTTGTCGCCGCTGTCGTCGATGAACTTCAGTTGCAGGGTGTTCGGCGGCATGCTGCCGCGCACGTCGAAGCTGAGCGCGAAGGCGTCCGGAAAATCGATCGGAAGCGTCTTGCGGATGGACGCCGCGCCGGACACGCCGTTGAAGTCGTAGTTCAGGCACACGGCCTGCCCTGTCGCCCCCGCCACGGTGCTCAAGCTGGCGGTCACGTCGTCGGTGTGCGTGGCCTCCCAGCCGCTCGCGGTGTCGAACGTATCCAGCACGCCGGCATGCGCGGAGAACGAAAGCAAAAGTAGGAGCGCGCCCTGCGCGCGACATCTTTTCGCGAGACGTGACAGGGTCACCAGCGTGTTCGCAAAAGGCTGTTGCGCGCAGGGCGCGCTCCTACGGCGTGTCTTGGTCATCTCAGCCCTTCACGCTGCCGATGAGCAGCCCTTCGAGGTAGTAACGTTGCAAGGCGAGGAACAGCACGAGCACCGGCAGGATCGTGACGACGGAGCCCGCCATCATCAATTCGCTGTCCTGCACATGCTCGCGGGAGAGCGAGGCGAGCGCGATGGGCAGCGTGTAGTGTTCCTGCCCCGTCAATGCGATCAGCGGCCACATGAAGTCGTTCCACGCGGCCAGGAAGGTGAAGATGGCCAGCGTGACCATGATCGGCTTGAGCAGCGGCATCACGATGGTGGCGAAGATGCGGAACTCGCCGGCGCCGTCGATGCGCGCGGCTTCCATCAGGTCGTTCGGAATGCCGCTGGCGTACTGGCGCACGAGGAAGATGCCGAAGATCGTCGCCAGCGCGGGCACGATCACGGCCCCATAGGTGTTCACCAGGCCCATGTATTTCAGCAGGAGGAACAACGGCAGCATCGCCACCTGCGCGGGAATCACCAGGGCTCCCAGCAGCACCTGGAAGATGCGCTGGCGGCCCTTGAACTCGAGCTTCGCGAACGCGTATCCCGCCATGAGGTTGAACGCCAGCGAGATCACCGTGATACAGGTGGAGATCAGCAGGCTATTGAACAGGTAACGACCCATGCCCGCGTTCATGAAAAGCTGCCGGTAGTTGTCCAGAGTGGCATGCGTGGGTAGCACGGGCGGCGGCAGCGAACTGGCCTGTCCCTGCGGCATGAACGACACCGACACCATGTACAGCAGGGGCGCGATGGCGATGGCCGCACCACCGATGAGCAGGCCATTGATGAGGGCTTTCGCCACGCGCGGGCTCATGCCGGGGCTCCCTGCTTCGAGACGCGAAGGATCGCTGCCGTCACGACGAACATGATGACGAAGAGGATGAACGCCACCGCCGAAGCGGACCCGAGGTTCCACCATTTGAAGCCTTCCTCGTACATGAGGTACAGCACGGAGGTGGTGCTCTGCAGCGGCCCGCCTTCGGTCATCACGTAAGGTTCGGCGAACAGCTGGAAATAACCCGATACGGTGAGGATGCTCACCATCACCATGGTCGGCTTCAGCATGGGCAGCGTGATATGGCGGAACTGCGCCATGGCCGACGCGCCGTCGATGCGCGCGGCTTCATAGAGATCGCCCGGAATCGCCTGGAGTCCGGCCATGAAGATGATCATGTTGTAGCCGAAGTTCTTCCACACCGCGAACAGGATGATCGTGGGCATGGCCCAGTGCGGGTCGCCCAGCCAGTCCACGGTGGGTATGCCGAGCGAGTCGAAGGCATAGTTCACGAGGCCGTACTTGGTGTTGAACAGGTAGCGCCAGATCACCGCCACCGCCACGACCGTGGTCACCACCGGCGCGAACAATGCCGTGCGGAAGAAGGCCTTGAAACGAGCCAGCGGGGAGTTCAGCAGCATGGCCGCACCCAGCGACGCCGCCATGGACAACGGTACGCCCACCACCACGAAGTAGACCGTATGCCCCAGCGCCGACCAGAACAGCGGACGCTGCAACAGGGCCCAGTAGTTCTCCAGGGCAACGAAGCGCAGGTTGCGGATATCCGCCAGCGCATAGAGGTCGTAGTCCGTGAGCGACAGCACCAGGGCCGCTACCACGGGCAGAAGGAAGAACACGCCCAGCACGATCAGCGCGGGCGTGATGAACCACCAGGCGGCACGGGAAGTGGTCATGGGGAAGCCTTGTGGCCGTGGTCGAGCATCCAGCGCCGTTTCTCGAGCAGGCGGTCCGCGCGGCGGTCGATTTCCGCCGCGGCCTGATCGATGGTGAGGTCGCCATGGGCCGCCTGCGCAGCCACCAGCTGCATCTCGGTGACGATGCGTTCCCATTCGGCCACCGGCGGCGTGGGCTTCACGCGCTCGAGCTGGTCACGGAACGCGGCGGCCTTGTCGTCGTTCCTGAGGGCTGGCGCATTCCACGACGAACGTCGCGGCGGCATGTCGCCGAGGAGTTGATAGAACCGGTCCTGGATCTCCGGGCGCGAAAGAAACTCCACCAGCGCCCAGGCATCGTCCTTGTGCTTCGACCTGCGGTAGATCACCAGGCTCGAACCACCCGCGTTCGACGCGCCGGGGCCATTCGGACCCGGCAATGGCGTGGTACCCCAGCCGCCCTGCTGCTCCGGCGGCAGGCGCTTGCGGAACTCGCCGATGTTCCAGGGGCCGGAGAGGTAGAACGTGAAGAAGCCCTGGCCGAACGCGGCCCAGGGATTGCCGATGCCCACGTTCGTCATCATGGGCGCCTGCTGATCCTTGAACAGGGAAACGTAGAAAGCCAGCGCCTTCTTGAACCCCGGACTGCGGAAATTGCCGTAGCGGCCGTCGTCGCGCAGCAGCGGATCGTCCTGCTGCAGGGCGAGTGCAAGCAGTTGCTCGAACTCGTTCGTCGGCAGCAGCACGCCGTAGGTCTTGCCGGGCGGCTGCGACAGCTTCGCCATCATGGCCTTCCACTCCGCCCAGTCGCGGGGCGGGTGGTCGTAGCCGACCTTCGCCAGCAGGTCCTTCCGGTAGAACAGGAGGCGCGTGTCCACGTACCAGGGCACGCCATACAGATGCCCGTCGATGACGTTGGTGGACCAGATGGCGGGAAAGTAATCGTCGCGATCCACGACCCTGGAACCGGCCACGCGCGCATCGAGCGGTTCGAGCGCGCCAAGCGCCACCATCTCCGGAATCCAGGTATTGCCCAGCTGCGTGATGTCCGGCGTGGAATCGCCGGCATACGCCGTGAGCAGCTTCTGGTGCGCCGCCGTCAACGGAAGCTGCTGCACGGCCACGTGCAGGCCGGGATGCTCGCGTTCGAAATCGGGCAGCAGCTTGGCGACGGCTTCGCCTTCGCGTCCGATGGTCCAGAACTGCAGCGTGCGCGAGCCTTGTTCCTCCTTCGCACAGCCGCCCAACGCGGCACCGGCAAGCGCCACGCTCAGGCAAACCGCGCGCATGCCGCGTTTCACCACAGGTCGGCCGCCGCGTCGTCGTCGAGCCAGCCGCCCTTGAAGCCGGCGCGCTCCAGGCCCTTGCGAATGTACGGATTCTTCTTCATGACGTTCCAGACGAACTCGCTGCGGTAGTTCTCGATCATCAGCACGATGGGACCCTGATCGATGCCGAGGTGCACCGTGTCGGCCCAGCCGAAGCCCGGCACCAGACGGCCGGTGCGCAGATCGGTGCGGGTGTCGAAGCTCAGGTTGAACGCGTCGACGAAACCGTATTTCGTGTAGATGTACTGGCCGTACTTCTTCTTCATCTCCTCCAGCGCGGGAATGGCGATTTCCGGCGCGAACGCCACGGAGCCGCCGGCCGCGGTCGGCACGATGGTGCCGTCGTCGGAGATATAGTCGCGGCCCGCGCCACGGGCGGTGTAGCCGTAGAAGGTGCGCTCCTTGTCGCCCTGCTTCACGATCAGGCCACCGGGGCCGTTGCTCGCCGTGAGGCCCCACACGTTCTTGCCGTAGCCCTTCCAGCCGCCCGGATTGGCGACCGCATAGGCCTGCTGCGAGTACGTGGCGCGCCGGCTGTTCTCGAAGTAGTCGAGGTTGTGCGAGGTGTTCCATGCGTCGCGAATACCGCGGAAATCGACCCACGCATGCGAATACTGGTGACCGAACAGCGGTGCGAAGTTCAGGAAGGTCTGGCCGTGGAACTCGCCCCAGGTCTTGTCGTATGTCTTCGTCCAGGCGGGCCATGCATCGTCACCCACGGCATGCGTGGGCGAGCCAAGGGCCAGGATATACACCAGCATGCCCTCGTTGTAGCCGGCCCAGTCGTGCGGAATGAACTTGCCGCCGGGCGTCCATCCCATGCTGATCAGCGGCTTGTGGTTCTGCGCCCAGGTCCAGTCCACACGCTTGTAGATGTCGTCGGCGAGTTGGCGGATCTCCATCTCCTTCGCATCGTCGCGGTCGTAATAGCTCTGCGCGAACAGCACGCCCCCCAGCAACAACGTGGTGTCGACCGTGGACAGCTCCACCCAGCGGTCGTGGCGCTTGCCGGTGTCCATCTTGAGGAAGTGATAGAAGAATCCCTTGTACCCGGTGGCGTCGTCTTCCGAGTCGTTCTGCGGCGCATCGTGGAAGAAGCGCAGCGTGGCAAGCGTGCGCTCCACGGCCTGGTCGCGCGTGATGTAGCCGCGCTCGACGCCGACGCCGTATGCCGTTAGGCCGAAACCCACCGACGCGATGGAGGCGAACGAATTGGTCGGGTAGTGATCCGGCACCAGTCCGTTGGACGGGTTGGCGCTGTCCCAGAACCACTGGAACGTACGCTTCTCAAGGTCCGCGATCATCGGCGGCACGGGATGGACGTCGCGCACACCGACCGCCGCGGGCTTCGGCTTTGCCACTGCCTTCTGGGCCATCGCCATCGGTGCGGTGCAGGCGAGCACGAGCCCGAGGGCGAGGGAAAGGCGCTTGGTCGTCTTGGCTTGCATGAAGCGAATTCCTGATGGCGTAAACGTTTACATCGAGAGGTCGGATAAAGGCCCCGGAGGGCCTTGGTGGACTCTGGAACCATACGGGCCGAATCGCCGCGTGGCAATTGCCACGGCCATCAAGCCGCGACCGCCGGCGCCCGGCATTCGCGATCGATGAACTGCTGGTGCGTGGGCATCAGGTCGACGTTCCTCGACACCACGTCGCGCACGCTCGCGAGAAATTTCGGGAGGTCCTGTTCCGGCATCTGGTCCACCAGCGGATCGTAGCCATGCGGCATGACGCCCTGCCCGATCATCACCTGCACCCAGCTCACCACGCCGAACATTTCATCGGCATTGCGGAAGAAGCGTCCACTGTGAAGGAAGAGATCGATGTACGACTGCAGCGAGTCGGGAATGGCCATGGTGCGGCAATGGTTCCAGAACGGCGAATCGTCGCGCGTCGTGGCGTTGTAGTGCAGCACGAGGAAATCGCGTATGCGCTCGGCTTCGAAGCGGGTCTGCGCGTTGTAGCGATCGACGAGCACAGGATCGATCCGTCCGTCGGCCGGGAAAAGCTGCAACAGGCGGGAGATGCCCATCTGGATCATGTGGATGCTGGTCGATTCCAGCGGCTCCATGAAGCCGCTCGCAAGACCGAGCGCCACGACGTTGCGGTTCCATGCCTTCTTGCGCAGGCCGGTCGTGAAGCGCAGCGGGCGCGGGTCGTCCAGCGCCTTGCCATCGAGGTTGGCCAGCAGCGTCGCGGCGGCCTCGTCGTCGCCGATGTGCGCGCTGGAATAGACATAGCCGTTACCCGTGCGATGCTGGAGCGGAATGCGCCATTGCCATCCCGCCTCGCGGGCGGTGGAGCGGGTATAGGGCGTCGGCGTGGCCACCCGCTCGCACGGCACGGCGAGCGCGCGGTCGCACGGAAGCCAGTGGGTCCAGGCTTCGTAGCCCGTCTTCAGGGCGCCTTCGATGAGGATGCCGCGGAAGCCGGAGCAATCGATGAAGAGATCGCCTTCCACCCGCTCGCCGTCGGACAACACCACGGCGGCGACATCGCCGGATTCCGGGTGTAGCTCCACGTGCTGAACCTTACCCTCGGTGCGGCGCACGCCGCGCGCCTCGCCGTAGGCACGAAGAAAGCGCGCGTACAGTGCGGCGTCGAAGTGGTAGGCGTAGCCGATGCCGGCCAGCGGATTGCTCGCCGGTACATCGACGGGTGCCGGCATGAACTTGCCGCGTGCCGCCGCCACGGTATTCACGGAATACTCGTCCAGGTCGGCCGCGAAACCCGCGAGCCGTCCTTTCAACCAATACTGGTGGAACGGCGTCAGGCCCACGTCGTGGCCGATCGTGCCGAATCCATGGATGTAGGAACTGCCCAGACTGCCCCAGTCCCTGAACTGGATGCCGAGCTTGAACGTGCCCTGCGTGCGCGCGACGAATTCGGCTTCGTTCAGCCCGAGCAGGTTGTTGAACAGCTTGATGTGCGGAACGGTCGCCTCGCCCACGCCGACGATGCCGATCTCGTCGGATTCGACCAGCCGGACAGTGACCTGCTTGCCGAGCACGCGTGCAAGCGCGGATGCCGCCATCCAGCCGGCGGTACCGCCACCGACAACGACGATATGGGTGATGCCGTAGGTCATGACCGTCGCACGCAAGGGAAAAAGAAGTGCGCCCGCGGGGAGACTCGCGGGCGCCAATGACGGCGCATCCGGCCATGCAAACCGGATGCGCCGGTGAAGCGCTTAGAACTTGAAGCCAGCCGTGAAGCGCGCGGTGCGCGGCACGAACTGGATGTTGCCGGTCTTGTTGAACACCACGGGATCGCTGGCGTTGCTCGGGATGCCATTTGCACCGAAGTTGGTGGTGTACTGGCTGAAGTTCTTCCAGTTGAAGACGTTGAGGATGTCGAAGCGGATGTAGAACTTCGTCATGTCGCCTTCGCCGATCGGGAAATCCTTCGTAGCCTGAACGTCGAGGTCGCGATAGCCCCAGATCTTGCCACCGACCAGGAACTTGGAACCCGGCGGGGTGTAAGCACTCGGGATGTTCTGGGAACCGTCCGGGAAGATTGCGCCATAACCATAGTTACCGTTCCACGGCAGCGGCGTGGCCAGCGTCAGCTTTGCGGAGAAGCTGAAGCCCCAAGGGCCGTCGATCGAACCGGTCGCCACGAAGCGATGCTTGGAAGCCGCATTGGACGTGATGAACGGGTAGTCGTTGATCGTCGCCTCGTCGAACGAGTAGTGCTCGCCGATGTCGCGGTTCTGCTTCGCACGGGTATAGGTATATGCGAAGTTGGCGCTCCAGCCGGATTCGCGGGTGTACGGCTTGTCGGCCGACAGCAGCACCTGCGTGCTGCGCGTACGGATGCCGTTGTTACCGATGATCATCGAGCCGAAGCCCGGGATACCATTGCCCCAAGGTTGCGAGCCGCCCTGGAAGAACGAGCCGTCCGGATAACGGTTGCCCAGCGTGAACGCGAAGCCGTCATACGACAGCACGCGCGTGATCGTGGCATCGGTGTTCCAGTCGCCCAGCTTGTTCGCCATACCGATGCTGAACTGGTCCGAATAAGGCGCCTTCAGATCGTTGTTGAGCATGTCGACTTCCTGGCCCTTGTTCGAGCCGGCGACGAGCGCCTGCAAGTTCTCGATACCATTCAGGTAGGCCGGATTCCACTCGACGCAGTTCGTGTTCGGGCCCACCGTGCACGAACGTCCCGGGATGTTGAACAAGATTTCCTGGTTCGGCAGCGCGGACTTCGTCTGCTCAAGCTGAAGATAGTCGTAGAGGTTGCGATCGTAGGAACGGCCTGCACCACCGTGAATCACGTGCTCTTCGTCGGCGAAGAGATCGTACGAGAAGCCAAGTCGCGGGGCCCACTGATTCTGCGCGTGACGGTTGTGCCCGTTGCTGACGTAGTCCTGATAGTTGATGCCACCCTTGGCCAGGGTCTGGGCGTAGGTCTGGCCGGGGAACAAGTCCTGCGCGTTAGGATCAAGTGAGTTGAAGCCGTCGATAACGTTCTGCGGCGTGACCCAATCGAGGTATGAAGGCGTCTTTTCCTTGTCCCAACGCACACCGAGGTTCAAGGTCAGGTGGTCGTTGACCGACCAGTCGTCCTGGATGTAAGCGCCGTACTGCTTGCTGTTCGTCTCGGAAACGGGGTTGAGCCCCGGTACCGGATTGGCAAACTGCGCCTTGTACGGGAGCGGCTCCACGCCGTCTGTGCCCACGTTGTAGAAGAACTGCGGGTTAACGTTCTGCGCATCCTGCGCATGCAGCGTCACTTCCTTGTACTTCCAACCCATCTTGACGATGTGATCGCCATGCCAGGTCAGGTCATTGAAGGTGAAATCGTCCGAGATCATGGGACCTTCCTGGCCCTTGACCTGCGTAGCAAGCGCATCCGCCGAACCGACCTTCACAATTTCCGTGTCGTTGTTGGGGCGCCACACGTAATGGAAGCCATTGCCGTAGTTGACCGGCAGCGGATCGTTCGAGGAATTCTCGTAGCTGGCCTTGAACTCGTTGAAGAACCACTCGCCACTGTGCTGCCAGCGGAAGGTTCCGCGAGTGTCGTGGTTCTCGGTTTCGATCGAGGCCGAACGGGCGGTGCCGGCACCGATGTTGTCTGCCTGCGTTTCGCGACGTACCTGGGTGCTGATCTCGATGCGATCACGGTCGGTCAGTTCCCAATCGATCTTGCCGAAGTACAGCTTCTCGTCGAACGGCAGGTTCGATGGCCCCAGCTGCGCACGGACGCTGGCCGGGAGATAGTTGATCGAATCAAGCGGAGCGCCGTCGCCCGGCGACACAGTGACCGGCGTGTCGAACTTCTTCTGTTCGAACGTCACGAAGAAATGCATCTGGTCCTTGATGATCGGACCGCCGAGCGCGAAACCATATTCCTTCTCGAACGAGCGCGCCTTGTCGCCGTCTTCCTCGGCGGCCGTGCGGCTGCGGTACTTGTCCGAGGTGTAGGTATAGAACGTTTCGCCGTGGAACTCATTCGTGCCGGACTTCGTCTCCGCGGTGATCGCGGCCGACGACACCTGGTCGTACTCGGCCTTGTAGTTCGAGGTGATGACCTTGTACTCGCCGATGGCGAGCTGCGGGAACGGGTTGCCCTGGCTGTTGACCTGGCCCGAGACGCCGCCTTCCTTCACGTAGCTCTTCTGGCCCACGCCGTCGATGAACACGTTCACCGAGCTGTTGTTCTGGGCGCCGCCGCGGAGCGAGGTGTGACCCTTGTCGTCCACGCTGAACACCATGCCCGGCACGGTGTCGGCGAATTCAAGAAAGTTGCGCGAAACCTGCGGAATGGTCTGGATCTGGTGCAGCGAAATGGTCTTGGCCACTTCCGGCGTGCGCACTTCGTTGAGCGTGGTGGCGCTCACGGTGACGCCTTCCATCGCGGTGGCGGCAGAGGCGTCAGCCGGTGCGGCAGAGGCCGGTGCCGCCAGGTTCAGCGTGGCGGTCGAAGCGACCGTCAGGGTCACGTTCTGCTGCGTGCCCGGGCCCGCGTCCACTTGATACGTGGCCGGCGGCAGGCCGTTGATCACGTAGGTACCGTCGGCGCCGGCGGTGGCCTTGCGACTCAGGCCGGTCTGCGGATTGAACGCGGTGACCGTGGCGCCCGGTGCGGCCTTGCCGCGCAGGGTGGCGATGGCGGACTGCGCGAACGCCGAGGGCGTCATGGCCGCGGCGGCGACCGACGCGGTGATGACGCTGGCGAGAATCTTTTTCTTCAACTGCATCGAGGCTTTCATTGTTCCCCTCTCCCAAATGTCCCGTGTGTGTTTTCTTATCCCGGCCGTAGCGCGAAACACGGTGGTCGACTTTCGTCGCGACGCGGTGGTCTGGCCACTCTTATGCAAACGTTCTTCCCCGTGTGTCGCGTCCTCCCCTGCAGGGCGGCGCGGCCGGTAAAGCGGATATCCTGTGAAGACGCCGTCCTGCAGAATCCTTCCAGGGCCCGGCCAGCCCCGCTAATCAAACGAGCGATCAGGCTCGTCGTCGTACAGCGTCGTTACCGCCGCAAGAGGCGCGTACGACGAGTTCGGTGCCGACGACGGTGCGCGGCTCGGGCGCGGCATCGTCGGGTGCCTCGATCATGCGAACGAGGCGTTCCAGTGCGGCTTCGCCCAGTTCGGCGATGCGCACACGGACAGTGGTAAGCGGAGGCGTGACATAGCGCGCCATCGGAATGTCGTCGAAGCCGGCTACGGCGATGTCCTCGGGCGTGCGTACCTTGGCTTCCGACAAAGCGGACAGGCAGCCGATGGCCATCATGTCGTTGGCTGCGAAGATCGCATCGGGACGCGGCACCATGGCCAGCGCCTGCTTGCCGGCGTGGTAGCCGGATTCCTCGGTGAAATCGCCCGGCAGCACGATGGCGCGATCGGCCAGTCCCGCCGCGGCCAGCGCCTCGCGATAACCGCGGCAGCGCTCCTGCACGTCGTGATTCACCTCGGGGCCCGCGATGAACGCGATACGCTTGCGGCCGAGGCCCAGCAAATGCTCGGTCATCGTGCGTGCGCCGCCGTAGTCGTCGACATCGAGCGCGGCGTGGCGATCGGAACGCACATGGCTGTTGATCAGCACCGTGGGCAGCACGATCGGCAGGTTCTCGTCGAGGAAAACCTCGTCCGCATGCGGTGACATCACCAGCAGCCCATCCACCCGCCCCTGCATGGCACGAAGGGCGATGGCGGCCTCGGTGGCGTCGCCGTGCGAGCTGGACACCAGCATGTACAGGCCACGGGCACGGGCGGCGAGGTCGATGCCACGGATGAGTTCGGAGAAGAACGCGCCGTGCAGATCGGGCAGGAGGGCGCCGATGGTCTGCGTGCGGCGGGTGATCAGGCTGCGCGCCGCGTTGTGCGGCACGTAGCGGAGGCGCGCGGCCACCTCGCGGATCCGCTTCTGCGTCTCCGCGGTCACGCCGCCGTGTCCATTCAGTGCGCGCGAGACCGAGGCCACCGATACGTTGGCCATTCTCGCGACGTCTTTGATCGTCACACTCACGTGGTTCTCGCCCTTGAGCCAACCCCTCCCGGGGCTCGACGGCGCGGAACGTAAACGTTTTCACACGAGCTTGTAAAGCGTGCAAAAACAACCGGTTGCTGCGCCGCCGCAAGATCGCCAGGCAGTCGCAATACCACTCTGCAGCGTGAGTTAAAAATTCGTGTTTTATCAGGCCGATGAGTGGTATTCGGCAAATTGCTGCGCCGCCGCAGTGAACGCACACGAAACGTTCACCCAGCTAAATACCTGTCATGCATAGAACTACGTAACGCGCGTTACATCTGGGGAAGTTCTTAGACTTCCTGTAACTCAGGCACGGCCGGCTTTTGCCCGCGCCGCGACGACCACACACTGCAAGGGTCGCCCTCCACCGTTCGCTTGCGGGTGGCAATGCCGAGCCACGCAAAGCCCGCTCCCATGGCAATGGCGACCAGATCGACACCCAGCGCCGCGTAGTCGCCCTCGCCGACCGTGCGCACCAGGCGATCGCTATGGATCACCACATCGAGCAACCCGACAGCGATGCTCACGGCCGCCGTCGCCCAGAGCAAATCCACGGCCGCCCGGGCCGGCCGCCGCCAGAAGGTCCAGAGAATCGCGGCGGCGAAGCTGGCGAAGCAGACCGGCTGCACGATCGCGGTGGGCGACGCGCCCCACAGGGGCAGCAGCAGGTTGCCGAGGAAGGTCATGGATATCGCGAAGCACGCGCCGATGCAGACGCCCACCGTGGCCGTGGCCATGGCGCGCACCTTCAACGGCTGGTCGGCCTGCCGGCGTTTGCGCCGGCTTTCGATGTACAGGAGGTTGCCCGAATAGAAGAGGAAAGCGCCGGCCAAGCCCAGGAGGAAGTAGAGCCAGCGAAGGGAGAGGTTGCCGAAGGTACCGAAGTGCAGTCCGAAGATGGCCGAGTACGTGGCGTGGTTCGCATCCCGCTTACCGCTGAGTTGCATGTTCAGCACGCGGCCGTCCACGGCGTCGAGCGACACCGAGCCGTATTCGCCGAGCGTCTTCTTCGAGGTGCCGCGCACTTCGGCCGTGGCGCCCTGCCGGCCGTAATGCACATAGCGCATGTAGTCGGGATCGAATGTCGCGGCGCCTGCCGCGAGTGCCGCCTGCCGGGCGCGCGCGCCCAGTTCGGCGGGCGAGAGCATCACCGCGCTCCCGCCCTTGTCCTTTGTTTCGGGCAGGGAGCTGGTCATCCGCTCGAACGCGCCCATCAGCTTGCCGTCGAACGCCACCGTGTTGAACGCGACGAGGGTCACCAGCGTCAGGCACAGCAGTGCGCCGGTGATGGCGAAAATGATGTGGAAGGGCAGGCTGAGGATGCCGATGACGTTGTGCGCGTCCTGCCACAGTCGCTTGAGGTTGTGACCGGGTCGCAGCGCAAACAGTTCGCGCACGAGGTTCGGCAGGTGGATCAGCAGGCCGGTCAGCAGCGCCAGCCCGTAGATGATGCTGACGACACCCATGAGGTAGATGCCGACGGTGGGAATGCCCAGGTCGTAATGCAGTTCGTAGATGAAGTCCGCGAGGCCATGCTCGTGATCTTCGGAGTCGCGCGGCGCCGCCTCGTCCAGCGACTGCGTCTTCCACGAGCCGTCCTTCTCCATCCAGTACGCGGCCACCTCGTGCGAGGGATGGTCCGCGGGAAAGGTCACGCCCACCTGGTCGCGCGCGGCGGGGTGTTTCGCCACGATGTCGTCGAGCATCGCATGCGCGCGGTCCATGGTGTCGGCACGGGCCATCGTCGCCTGCGGAAGCGCCCAGGCATCGATCTCCTCGTGGAACATGGTCAACGCGCCCGCATAGAAGGCGATGAAAAGGGCGAAACCGGCGAGCAGGCCGGCCCAGGTGTGCACCGTGGTGAACGTTCGGATCGTGGAAGCTTTCATCGTCAGAGCCCGGGCAGCATGTGCTTGGCGAGGAAGAGCGCGGCGAACGCGCCGGCGTTGGCCGCCGCGAGCCATGCCCATGCGCGGGGGCCGCTACGGAAGAGAAAGGTGGCAGCCATGATGCCGATCCACACGGGGAAGAAAAGGACGAGCATCGGGATGACGACCGATTCGCTGTGCGGCCAGAGCCAGATGGCGAGGGACACCAGTGCCATGGACAGCGGCAGGCCCAGTAGCACGCCGGCGAAGGTCTTGGCGAGCATCAGCGCGGCTTCCGTTCGGTGGCGGGACGCAAGAACCACGTGAGGTAGGGCAAGGCCACAGCGCCGAGCATCAAGGCGGTCAGCGTCGCGAAGACCCCGGGAAGCGAGGTCTCGCCGGCGATCCACAGGGCCAACGCCAGAACCGCGAGTGCTCCAGCGGCGAACCTCGCCGGACGGCCGAGCGCTCGCGTCAGGAGCCGCTGGTTGCGGGCGGAAAGGTAGGCGAGAGCCATGGCGGCGAGGGCCGCCACGCAGCCGAGGATATCCATGGGCGAAAGCCGGGTCGTTGACTGATTGATAATTATTATCATTTGAGTCCGGCCGGTCAAACCGACGGTGCCGGCCTGCTGCTCAAGTCGTGACCAACCCGGCCGTTAACTGAATAACGGTGCCGGGTAAAACTTGCGTTAACCCATGCCGTTAAATTAGGATTAACACCCCATCGATTCATCGTTCTGCAACATCTCGTTGCGCGATGCGACAGGAAAAGCCGATAACCCATTGATGTAGCAGCCATGTTGACGACCGCCCTCATCGCCACGACCCTCGTTGCCTTCGCCCTTGCGGCGATCTCGGTCCGGCGCATTCCGGAGGGTCAGGTCTACTCGGTTCGCCGCCTGGGTCGCGCTCCCGCCCTCCTTACCGCCGGCACCCATGTCGTGCTCCCGGTCATCGACCGCGTGGCACACAAGATCGATCTCGGCGGGCAGGTGCTGCGTTTCGAGGGTGGCACCGTCTACTGGCAGGTGCTGGAGCCCGAAGTGGCCGACGAGGTCATCGACGAGGCGCCGGAACTCATCCGCACCAACGTCGTCGCCGCCTTGCGCGACACGGCCACCGCCCACGCGGCCGACCGCCGCGCCGTGGGTACGCAGCTCAAGCACGCCGTGAACGGTTCGCTCCGCGCCCGCGGCATGCTCGTCACCCGCGTCGAACTCGACGCCGCCTGATTCGTTCGACGCTCGAACAACGCCATTGGCCGACTGGCCAATGGCGTATTTTGCGTCGTAGCCATGTGTCGGTATCGGCGCTGGCGGTGCGGCGGGGCGCCGCTCATACTCTCCGTCCCCTCCGATACAGCGAAGTCGCATGACCGCGCGCGAAGCCCTGCAAACCCAGCTCGAACATGGCATCGCCACCCTCGGTGCGTCGCTACCCGACGGCGCCGTGGAGCGACTGCTCGACTATCGCGAACTGCTCGAGCGCTGGAACTCGGCCTACAACCTCACCGCGATTCGCGACGACCGCGAAATGGTGGCGCGACACCTGCTCGATTCGCTGGCCATCCTTCCCTACGTGCACGGACGTTCCCTGGCCGATCTCGGCACCGGCCCGGGGCTTCCCGGTATCCCGCTCGCCATCGCCGAACCGGCGCGTGAAGTGCTCATGGTCGATTCCAACGGCAAGAAGGTGCGCTTCCTGCGCGAGGCCATCCGCTCGCTGAAGCTTGCCAATGCTCGCGCCCTGCAAAGCCGAGTGGAAGACGTGGAAGGCACGTTCGAGTGCGTCACCGCGCGCGCCTTCGCCTCGCTTGCCGACATGCTCGGCTGGGGCGGGCACCTGCTGGCGCCCAACGGCGTCTGGCTGGCCATGAAGGGCAGGCACCCGGCCGAGGAACTGGACGGCGTGCCGGAAGGTTTTCGCGTGGAAGCGATCCACGCCCTGACCGTGCCGGGCGTGGAAGGCGAGCGGCACCTGGTGGTCATCCGCCGGGCCTGAATTACCTCAGATCGTTCGCGTCGCGACCACTGGCGGCACCGTGGAAGCACGCCGAGCCGGAACGAACACGGCGAACTGGCCCAGCATCAGCACCGTCGCCACGCCCAACAGCACCCATGGCACCGGAATGCGGTCCATCCCGAAGTCCCGCATGAGCCAGAAGTTGAGGGCAACCGCCAGCACGATGCCCGCCGTGGCGCCTCCGCTCGCGATGGCGAGGTTCTCCAGTTGGAAGTAGCGCAGGATGTCGACCTTCCTTGCACCCAAGGCACGCCGGATGCCGATCTGCTTGCGCCGCTGGCCCACCCAGAAGCTGGTGAGACCAACGATGCCCGCGGCGGTCACGCCGATCAGGATGATGGACACCGATCCCATCAGGATGGCCATGCCTACATCGCCCCGGTAGGCATTCTTGCGGATCTGCTCGAACGACATCACCGCCGTCTGCTCGTCGAGCACCCGCATGGGATTGATGCCGTAGAGCAATGACGGTATGGCCTTCATGACCGCATCCCTCCGTCCCGGCTTTGCGCGCACGGCATAACGGGAGAAGTTGCCGTTCTGGCGCGCGGGTATCACCACGACATTCCATGCGAACGTCTTTGCCCACACGGCGCCCTGCAGGCGGTCGACGACGCCGATCACCCTCGACGGCTTGGCGGTGCCGTCGACGTACAGGACCTGCCCCACCGCGTCCTTGCCCGGAAACAGTTTGTCCGCGATGGCCTTGGTGATCACGATCACTGCCGGCGGGCGATCCTCGCGCAGGGAGTAATGTTGCACTTCGCCGGCGTCGAAGTAGCGCCCGGCCACCAGTTTCAGTCCGAGCGCGGCGATTCCCTGCTCGTCGAAGAAGAAATAGCTGGTGCGCGTGGTGCCCGGGCTGGTCCCGTCGTAAGAACCGTCGCCAGGGTTGATACCGACGGAACCGGCCCGCGACGAGGTAAATAGCGGCAAGGAATTGGTGGACGTTACGGCTTGCACATCCGGCATGTTTCGCAGGGCTGTCAGATCCTCTTTAAACATGGCGTCCAGTTTTTCGACGCCTTCGGGCAGGTCGGGGTTGGGCGCGCCGACCCATTGCTGTGACACGAGCACCAGATCGCTTTCGTCCAGACCGGTGGCCTGGTTGATGCTGGCGAACCGCTGGCCGATGATGAAAAGGGCATTGCAGACGATGGCCAGGGTCAAGGCGATCTGCAATGCGATCAGCGTGACGCCCGCCTTGTGCTTGCGCAGCGCCGCGAGTATGGGATGAAGAGTCATGCCTTTGTCCTCAGTTCGACTTCAGCTGCAGGGCCGGCTGCAGGCGCGCGGCTCGGAACGTCGGGTAGATGCCCGCCACCAGGGTGGAGCCGACAGCCATCGCGAGTGTCATCAGCAACAATGGAAGATCCACCTTCGCCAGTTCGGCGATATCTCTCGGCAGCACGAGCCCCACGCCCAGGGTGCCCACGCCGGTAAGCGCGAGGCCCAGAACCCCGCCGGCCAGTCCGATCAGTCCGGCTTCTGTGAGGAACTGGGCATAGATGGCGAAGCGTGCGGCGCCCAAGGCGCGCCGCACCACGATCTCTCCGCTTCGGCGCAGGAACTTCGCCAGCAAGAGGCCGGAGGTGTTGACCAGGCACACGACCAGCAGGCCGAGCGCCACCAGCAGCGACACCTTGGTGTCCGACGGCACTACCTGCTGGCTCTCCAACCAGGCGGGAATATCGCGCAGGCGGTAGTTCGGCGCCCAATTGAACCGCCCCGCTTTCTGCTGCTCGCGCGCATAGTTCTCGAGGTAACTGCGGTATGCGGCGACGGCCGTGGCATCGTCCAGTTGCGCCATGTAGCCCACCCACACGCAGGACGAACGTTGCAGCCCGACGAAGCCGGGCTCTTTCGGAGGCTTGGCGCAGTTGGTGTTGCCGTCGTTCGCCACGCCCGATTCGATGGCGCGCGTGAAGGGCAGGAAGAGTTCGTCGGGCGCAACGGAGAATCCGCCGGTGTTCTGTATGTCGTAGAAGCGAGGTTGCGGGTTCCAGTTGTCCAGCACGCCGACCACGCGATAGCTCTTGCCGTCGACATCGATCGACCTGCCCACACTGTTCTCGCCGCCGAACAGTTTCTGGTTCAACTTGCTGCCGATCACCGCCACGGCGGAGCGTTGCCGGTCGTCGTCGTCGCTCCAGGCGCCGCCGAACTTGAACGGCGCTTCCACCATGGGAAAGAACTCGGCGTAGACCGCGTGGCCACCCACATTGAACGGATGTTCGCCAGGCCGGGACGGCACGACCGAGGGATAGATGACGTAGATCGCCGACTGCAGCTTTGCCCGGTGATCGCGCACGAAGGCCATGGCATCGGTGTAAGTCAGCGCGTCCACCGGTTCGTTGTTGGGGTTACCGAAGGTGCTCGGCCCCCATGCATCGAGCTGTGGAACGAACAGCCGCGACGATTTCCAGGGGATGGGATCCCCCGACACCGCGCGAAACACGGAGTAGGTGGTCATGGATGCGGCCACGCCGAAGCCGATCGCCAGAACCATGAGTGCCGTCAGGCCCCGACTGCGCTTCAGACTGCGCAAAGCCAGTTCAACGTAGTAACCAAGCATGAGAGTCCCCTCGCGGACACGTGTCCGCCCAGGCTGCGGAGCAAGTGTCGTGCCATGCGCGGCAAACCCGGGAAAGCCCCCGCTGGCGCAGCACTTGGCCCACGGCCGTCGGACGAGAAGCGTGTCCGCGGACACCGGACACGGACGAGACCCGGACATCCCCTACCTCGCCACGGACGACGCCACCTTGTCGGGCGGTAGCCGGCGCTCGCCTAGGGCGCGGCGCCCCGTCGATGCTAACCTAGCGCCCTTTCCGCGCACGGCAGCTACCGATACCCCATGGCCCGCATCATCGCAGTCGCCAACCAGAAGGGCGGCGTCGGCAAGACCACCACCTCCGTGAACCTTGCCGCGGCCCTGGCCGCCGCGAAGCGGAAGGTGCTGCTCGTCGACTTCGATCCGCAGGGCAATGCCACCATGGCCTCCGGCGTGGACAAGCACGAGGCCAAGCCGAATGGCTGCGAGGTGCTGCTCGACGAAGCGCAGATCGCCGACGTGCTGGTGCGGACGGAAGCAGGGTTCGACCTCCTGCCGGGCAACGGCGACCTCACCGCAGCGGAACTGAAGCTGATGGACGGCCTGGCCCGTGAGCAGCGTCTGAAGGAACAGCTGGCGAAGGTGGCCGACCGCTACGACACCATCCTGATCGACTGCCCCCCCTCGCTGCACCTGCTCACCCTCAATGCCCTGACGGCAGCCGACGGCGTGCTGATCCCCGTCCAGTGCGAATACTTCGCGCTGGAGGGCCTGTCGAGCCTGCTCGACACCATCGAGGCCGTGCGCCAGCGCCTGAACCCGCGGCTGGAAGTGGAAGGCCTGCTCCGCACCATGTACG
The DNA here is from genome assembly GCF_011742555.1 of Luteibacter jiangsuensis. GTDB lineage: Bacteria > Pseudomonadota > Gammaproteobacteria > Xanthomonadales > Rhodanobacteraceae > Luteibacter > Luteibacter jiangsuensis. Next base: position 8,181 of record NZ_JAAQQR010000003.1, on the reverse strand, counting down.
ACGTGCGCAACAACCTCGGCAACGAGGTCTCGGCCCAGCTGACCCAGCATTTCGGCGAAAAGGTGCTGCGGTCGATCATTCCGCGCAACGTGCGTCTGGCCGAGGCGCCCAGCCACGGACAGCCGATCCACCTGTACGACCGCGGCTCGCGCGGCGCCATCGCCTACATTGGCCTGGCCGGCGAGATCATCCGTCGCGAGCGGGCGATGAGCGGCGGCACCGGTGCCGAAACAGCGGACGCGGCCGGTCCCGACGACGCAGCACAGGCGGCCCCGGGCGCCGCCCCGACGACCTCTTAAGGAGCACCCGTACCCATGGCAGCAGCGAAGAAACGTGGACTTGGCCGTGGCCTCGACGCCTTGCTCGGCGGCGGCGCGGGTCCCGCAGCGGCACCCTCGGTCATCGAACAGGAGGGCGAGCTGCGCACGCTGCCGATCCAGCAGATCCAGGCCGGCAAGTACCAGCCCCGTCGCCACTGGAACGACGAGGCGCTGGACGAACTGGCTGCCTCGATCAAGGCCCAGGGCCTGATCCAGCCGGTGGTGGTCCGTGCCATCGGCAAGAACAGCTATGAGCTGATTGCCGGCGAGCGCCGCTGGCGCGCCGCGCAGCGCGCGTCGATGAGCGACATTCCGGCGCTGGTGAAAGACGTGCCCGAGCAGTCGGTGCTCGCCATGGCGCTCATCGAGAACATCCAGCGCCAGGAGCTGACGCCGCTGGAAGAAGCCCAGGCACTGCAGCGCCTCATCGACGAGTTCGACCTGACCCACCAGCAGGCCGCCGACGCCGTCGGCCGCTCGCGCGCGGCGGTGTCCAACCTGCTTCGCCTGATGGAGCTTCCGCCGTCCATCAAGCAGTTGCTCGACGAGGGCAAGCTGGAAATGGGCCACGCCCGCGCCCTGCTCACGCTGCCCTCGACGGTCGCCGAGCCGCTGGCACTCGAGGCCGCGCGCAACGGCTGGACGGTGCGCGAGCTGGAAGAAGGCGCGCGCAAGGCCCAACTGGCACCCAAGGGCAAGGCCAAGTCGGCCCCGATGGACCCGAACATCGCCAACCTCGAGCGCGAACTGGCCGAACGGTTCGCCACGCGGGTCGAAGTGGCCCACGGCCGCGGCGGGAAAGGCAAGCTGGTCATCCATTACCACAGCCTCGACGAGCTGGACGGCATTCTCAGCAAGGTCCGCTGAAGCGCGGCATCGCCTGTAAGAGAAACGCCATGGCGCCGGTCAAAGAGGGTGTGAATCCGAAGCAGCGCCAGTACGAAGCCATGGTGCGCGCCCTGTCGGCCGACCTTTACCGGTACGCCTTCTGGTTGTCGCGCTCCGAAACCGTCGCCCAGGACCTGGTCCAGGAGACCTTCCTGCGCGCGTGGAAGAACCTCGACGCCCTGCGCGAAGTGGATGCGGCCAAGCCCTGGCTCATCACCATCCTCCGCCGCGAACACGCCCGCCTGTACGAGCGCAAGCGGCTCGATCTGGTGGACCTGGACGACAACGTGGCCGAGGACACCGCCTTCGCCAGCCCCGAGCGCAGCGGCGACGCCGCGCAGGTGCGTGAGGCGATGCTGAAGCTGCCCGACAAGTATCGCGATCCGCTCGCCATGCAGGTGCTGGGCGGCATGACGTGCGAGGAAATCGCCGAGAGCACCGGGCAGCAGCCCGGCGCCGTGATGACCCAGTTGTTCCGTGCCCGCCAGCGCCTGAAGGCCCTGCTCGGCGGGCGCGCCGCGGCCGAGGGGGGCCGGAAATGAACTGCCTCGACTTTCGCCGCCGCATCGGCGCCGAGCCGCGCTCGCGCGATCCCGAACTGCTCGCCCACCGCGACGCCTGCAAGGAAGGCTGCGCCGCTTTCTGGCAGCGCGCCCAGCGTTTCGAAGACGACCTCGAAGCGGCGCTGGCGGTGCCCGTGCCCGAAGGCCTCGCCGACCGCATCCTGCTCGCCCAGGCCACCGGCGAACGCCGGCGGCAGGTGGGGCGCCGCCGTGCCTTCATGGCACTGGCCGCCTCGCTGCTCATCGCCTTCACCGGCGCCGGCCTCTTCTGGCGCCAAGCCGATCTCCGGTCACTGCCCGCGCTGGCCGTGGCGCACATGCCCGAGGAGATGGGCGCGCTGAACCTCACCCAGCCGATCACCGATGCGCAGGTGGAAGCCGGCTTCGTAGGCCGGGCCACCCGGCTCAGGGGCCCGGCGCCGGCCGGTGTCACCTATGTGCACGACTGCATGGTGGGTCCGTATCCGGCGGTGCACGCGGTCACCCGAATGAATGACGAGCCGGTCGTGGCGCTCTACATGCCGGGCAAGATGATCGACAAGGGCGGCGATTTCCATCGCGATGGCTGGGACGGCCGCGAGGTTCCCCTGAGCGGCGGCACCCTGGTGGTGCTGGCCCAGGGAGCCAGCCGCAGCACCATGGCGGCCGTGGAGCGCGGCTGGCGCGCCGCCATCGAAGGCCCCGCGGCCCCGACCGTAGGCCAGATCTAGCCTGCCACCTTGTGGGAGCCGCTTCAGCGGCGATGGGTGCTCGCGGCAAGCATGCCCGCTGCCGCGGGATCGCCGGCACAGCCGGCTCCCCCACAGAGGGCCGGTGTCGCAGAGGCCGGTGTCCCCCGTCGGCCGCTTGGGCGATAATGCGGCCCGAATCCCGCTACCCCCGGAACCGCGATGACCGAACTCGCCGTGGTCGTGCCCGTCTTCAACGAGCGCGACAACATCCCGCCCCTCCTCGCCGAGATCGCCTCGGCACTGCGCGGACGGATCGATTTCGAGATCATCTACGTCGACGACGACAGCACCGACGACAGCGTGGCCGTGCTCACGGCGGCCCGCGCGCAGTACCCGGAACTTCGCATCATCCGCCACATCACCCGCAGCGGTCAGAGCACCGCGGTATGGAACGGCGTGCGCGCGGCGCGCGCGCCATGGATCGCCACGCTGGATGGCGACGGCCAGAACGATCCCGCCGACATTCCGAAGCTGCTGGCCGCCCGCGAAGGCGCCACGTCGGAACTGAAGCTGTTCGCCGGATGGCGTGTCACGCGCCGCGACAGCTTCAACAAGCGCATTTCCTCGAAGATCGCGAACGCGGTGCGCTCCCGCATGTTGCGCGACGACACGCCCGACACGGGTTGCGGCCTCAAGCTGTTCGAGCGCGAGACCTTCCTGCGCCTGCCCTACTTCGACCACATGCACCGCTATCTGCCGGCGCTGGTGAAGCGTGCGGGTTTTGCCAGCCAGAGCGTGCCGGTGGGTCACCGCCCCCGCACGGCGGGCACGTCGAAGTACGGCATGCTCGATCGCCTCTGGGTCGGCCTTGCCGATCTGCGCGGCGTGGCTTGGCTGATGCGCCGCGCGAAGGTCACCCGCACCGAGGAAGTCTGATCGGAGGCGCTGGCTGTTTGTGGGAGCCGGCTATGCCGGCGATCCCGCGGCCGCGGGCCATCTTGCCGCGAGCACCCATCGCCGCTGAAGCGGCTCCCACACAAAGCTCGCGGCGTTACCTCGCTTGGGGAATCTTGTTGTGTGGGAGCCGGCTATGCCGGCGATCCCGCGGCAGCGGGTATGCTTGTCGCGAGCACCCATCGCCGCTGAAGCGGCTCCCACACAAAGCTCGCGGCGTTGCCTCGCTTGGGGAATCTTGTTTGTGTGGGAGCCGGCTGTGCCGGCGATCCCGCGGCAGCGGGCCAGCTTGCCGCGAGCACTCATCGCCGCTGAAGGGGCTCCCACAGAGAAACCTCGTCGTCTCGTCAGCGCGTCGCCGGCAGCCGCGGCTTCCACGCCTCCAGCGCCTGCACCGTCCGCTCGCGCCCCAGCTCGATGAGTTCGCGCGCGCGGTAGAACTCGTACACCGTGGAGACGTTGCGGGGGATCTCGATCAGCAGGTCGGGCGGGTAGGCGGCGAGGCGGAGGCGCGAGAGATTGGCCTGCATGAGGTCCATCGACTGCGTCATCAACTCGAAGGCGCCGGGATCGCGGATCTTCTGTTCTGCCTGCGGCAGCACCCGCCCGATAAGGCGGCCCAGCTTCGCCGCATAGCCCTTGTCGGCCACGGCGGCGACGTCTTTCTCCGGCGGTTTCTGCATTTCCGCGGCGCCATCCACGCTCACCGCCACCACGTAGTCGGCGTCTTCGCGCATCAGCGGCAACACCGGGAGCGGATTCAGCAGGGCGCCGTCGACGAGCCGCCGGCCCTCATGCGTGTAGGGCCGGAACAGTGTCGGGATGGCGATGGACGCGCGGATGGCGTCGAACAGCGGCCCGCGCGTGAGCCAGACCTCGCGCTCCCTGTCGATGTCGGTGGCCACCGCGGTGTAGGCGAGTTCCAGTTCCTCGATGTTCACTTCGCCGATCAGCTCGCGCAGCGCGGCCATGATCCGGTCGCCCTTGATGAAGCCGCCACCGGAGAAGCTCCAGTCGACCAGCCGCAGCACGTCGAAGCGGGCCAGCGTGGACACCCAATCGCGGTAGATGTCGAGCTTGCCCATGGCGTAGATGCCGCCGATGAGCGCGCCCATCGAGGTGCCCGCCACGGCCACGACTTCGTAGCCGTGCTCTTCGAGGGCCTCGATCGCGCCGATGTGGGCCAGCCCCTTTGCCGCGCCGGCACCAAGCGCGAGGGCAATGCGGGGCTTGCGCGACACCGCGTTCGCGACGGGAAGCGCGCCCGGATCGGCGATGTCGAAGTCGCTCACGAACCGGCCTTCAGTGGTGGTTTCCGTTGGCCTGGTAGCCCGATAGCGCGAGCTGCAGGAGGATCTTCATTTCCTCGCGCAGCGGCAACGGCGAGACGATTTCCGCATCGGGCCCGTACTTCAGGACGTCCATCAGCAGTTCCCGCGAATTCGAATAAGGCACCTTCAGCTCGTAACGGCCGTCAGGAAGCCACTCGCCCTTCTGCTGCGAATGCCAGTGCTCGTCGGCGACCCAGCGCGCGGCGTGCGACGAGAAACGGATGGTGGCCCAGGCCTTCGGCTTGCCGGCGAAGATGCCGTAACTGGAGGCCAGGAGATCGTTGAGCTCGGCTTCCTCGACGTCCTTCGCCTTTGCGTCCAGTGCGGTGGGATCGGCGATGCGATCCACAGCGAAGCTGCGCAGCGCCTCGCGATCGTGGTCCCAGACGTCCAGGTACCAGTTGTCGCGGTAATGCGTGAGCCGCTGCGGCGACACCGTGCGCTTCGTGTCGGAATTCGTGGTGCGCGCGCGGTAGCGGAAGCTGAGCTGCCGGCGTTCGAGCACGGCGCCCGCGACGATGCGGAACACCTGCTGGTCCATCTTGCGCGCGCCCCAGGAAATGACCCGGATGCGGTCGACGGGCAGGGCCTTGCCGCTGCCGTGGTCGGACAGCAGGCGCTCGATGCGTGCCTTGAACGGCGCGAGCGCGCCGGCCAGCACGCCCGGATCGGAGCGCCCGATCAACTCGTTGAGGGCCATCAGCGCGGCCAGTTCGTCGCTGGTCAGCCAAAGGCCGGGCAGTTCGAAACTGTCGCCCTCGCCCGCTTCGTAGCGGAACGAAGCCTGTTCGCCGGCGACGCTCTGCACCGGCGCGCCGAGCGCGTCACGCAGGAAAGCCACGTCGCGATACAGCGTGGCGCGCGAACATTCCAGTTCGTCCATCAGGCGGGACAGCGGCACCGGATAATGGGCGGACTTCAGCAGGCGGTGCAGGGTGAGAATGCGCTCGTAGCGGTCCATGGGTGTCGCCGGCAGATGGAGCTTCGGGTAAGTGTGTCCGCGTGGGCGTGACGCCCGTATCTACGGCCCGAAGCATGGCGTCGGCAGGGCCGCTCCGCAAGGGAGCATCGCCCGGAAGAGCCCCCGAGTTTGCGCCCGGCGGCGTAAGGCGCAAAAATGCTGCTTTGCGATTCGCCGAAGGCCTTCCCCGACCATGGCGGAACCGAACGACACCTCTTCCGCCGTCATGGACCATGGACAGTCCGACGGCGCGGGGGCTGCCCACGACCTGTTTTCCATCCCGAGCGTGGTCGTCCAGACGGCCACCGCGACCGGCTACGGCCTGTGGATGGTGCTCGGTACCGCGCTGGCGCTCGGCACCTACCCTGACGGCCGTGGCGAAGTTCTCGTGCCCCTCAGCATCGGCCTCGTCTTCGTGGCATCCGGCCTCGTGGCCACGTGGCTGCGCCTGCCGTTCGCCGCGGACTGGCACGGGTGGAATCCGGCCAAGCGGATGATGCCTACCGTCGAAGGCATGGTCGCGATGGTGAACTTCCTCCCGATGCTTGCCCTGGCGGGACTGGCCCGCGGCGGGAACGATTTCTGGGCGACCCGCCTCGCTGGCGCGGCGCTCATGCTGTGCAGCCTGGCCACCCTGATTCAGACCGCCCGCGGCCTGTCCCGCGGTCTGTCCGTCGCGATGGCCTCGGTCGCGAACACGCTGCCCCTTGGCCGCGCCACCTGGGCGCTGTTCGCCGGGGGGCTGTGGTTCTGGCTCTGCGTGGCGTTGCAGACGGACACCCCCATGGAGCCGTTCAACCCCTGGCGGCTGGCCCTGCTCGCCGTGGCACTGGCGCTCGGCATCGTCGAGGGCATGCGCTGGCGGGCGCTGCGGCAGCTGGCGCAGGACCGGGGCATGAGCGGGCACCTGGCCGGGGGCCGTGGAGCCATGACGCTCCTCGGCGGACGCGTCGCGGTCGCCATGCTGTCGGTGGGCCTGCCCAGCCTGCTCCTCATTTCCCATCCAGGCGGCTCGGCCCAGGCCATGGCCGCCGGTCTGGCCGCGTTAAGCTGCGTTGTCGGTCAATGCCTCGAGCAGAGGCTCTACGGCCACGCATATGGACGGCTCGTCGCGGGCCAGGCATGACGATTTCCCTTCCACTTCCAGGTAGACGATGAAAAAGCTCCTTATCGCCACGCTCGTCCTCGCCGCGCTGCCCTTCACGGCATCGGCCCAGGACGCCAACGCCAACACCACGGCCAACGCCAATTCGTCGGACGCCGCGCAGAACGGCGGCTGGACCGGCTCGGGTGAGTTCGGTTTCGCCTCCTCGCGCGGCAACTCGCGGTCCGAGAATGCCAACGCCAAGCTGGGCCTGAGCCAGGAAAACGAGGTCTGGAAGAACAACTTCTTCCTCAACGGCCTGCGCTCCAAGGGCGAGGTATCGGTCGAGGACGGAAACGGCAATACCGTGGACAAGTTCAGCACCACGGCCAACCGCTACGACACCGGTGCGTCCGTGGGCTACAAGTTCGACCCGCGCAGCTACATCGTTACGGCGGCACGCTATGAGCACGACGACTTCGGCGCCAACCTGTGGCAGGGCATCGTCTCGGTGGGTTACGGCTACATCGCGCTGAAGAACGAGCGTGCCGAGCTGTCCTTCGAAATCGGCCCCGGTTTCAAGCGCTACCAGCCGGCGAAATCGGAACGTGCCGCCCTGAATCCCGACGGCACGCCCATCCTCGACGCCGATGGCAACGCGGTGTCGGAAACGTACAAGCCCGATGCGGAAAGCGAAGTGGTCGGCCGCGGCCTGGTCAACGCGAAGTACCGCCTCACCGACAACACGGCGCTGGAAGACACGCTGCTGGTGGAAGCGGGCTCGAAGAACCAGTACTACCAGAACGACATCGGTCTTTCCGTCAGCATGACGAAGAAGATGGCGCTGAAGGTCGGCTACCAGATCCGCTACAACAGCGACACGCAGCCCGGCACGCAGAGCACCGACAAGCTGACGACGACGAACCTGGTCTACAACTTCTGACGGCAGCCATCCTTGTGGGAGCCGCTTCAGCGGCGATCCCGCGGTAGCGGGCAGGCTTGCCGCGAGCACCCATCGCCGCTGAAGCGGCTTGTGTCTTTGCGTCGGGGTAGGCTTGAGGTGAGAGCGGAGTGCGGCAAGCCGTTTTAGCGGCGGTGCTGCGAGCACGTGTGGGAGCTAGGGCCGCCGCACTCCCTCCGCTATAGCCCGAACAGTTGCTCGAGTCGTACCTCGAATTCACAAGCCGGGGCATGGTGGAGGTGCTCTCACTTCCAATCGTACTCCGGAGTGAGTTCATGAGCATCTATGTAGGTATCGATACCGGCAAATCCTTGTTGGAGGTGGGTTTTTATCCCACCGGCCGCAACGAGTGTTTCGCCAACACCGCCCAGGGGCACCGGGCCTTGTTGCTTGCCCTGGCGACGTTGGACGTCCGGCACATCACGATCGAGGCGACCGGTGGCTACGA